>NZ_DAINDJ010000009.1:0-3649 GCF_036731925.1 Sphingomonas sp. | reverse complement strand
ACGCCATTGGCGACGATATTCAGGCTGATGTTTTTTACGCTTCCATTCACCCTCACCTAAGAATTTCAGACCTGTGGAGTCAACGATTAGATACAGTCCATCACAACTTTTTTGATAGCTAATCACAATATCAATATGCTGTTGTCGTCTACAAATTGTAGTGTAGTCTGGCGCTATCCAATTTAACCTACAAAGATGGATGAGACTTTGAACAAAGCCAGTGACCATGCGTAAAGACAATCGAAAGAGAAATTTAATCATTAGGCAGCATTGGATAGCTGCGTCGGAGTAAGTTTGATTTCGTCCTTGTTTGCCTTTTGATGGGGCATACCATTGCGTAGCAGGATCAAACCAAATGGCAATATTTCCACGATTAATGAGAGCTCGGTTATATGAAGACCAATTGGTTGTGCGATAAATTTTAGGTGTCGACTTATTCATTTGAAAATTATATTGTGGAATAAGCCTTTAGAGATAGGTTTGTGCAACAAAGCCGAAGCGGCATCGATTGAAGACGCCCAAGTATGGGCGAAGCGATTTCGTCAGGACGTTGCGACGACAGCGGTGGTGTGTGGAGAGGTGTCGATCAGCTATAGCGCCAGCATGGGGGTGGCCCCCCTTGACGTCTGCTTAAACTCTTCCGAGCAGGTGATGCAGCAGGCGGACAGCGCGCTCTACCAGGCAAAAAGACAAGGGCGCAACCAAGTTGTGGGCGCACAAGTATTTCAGAATTGAGAGGAATAGCGATGAAGGAAAAGCAACCGGACCCGATCAAAACATTTCGTGCCCAATGGGCAGTGATGACGTTCTACGAGCGCTTCGAACAGGTGATCGCGCTCGCGCTGTCCGCAATCATTGCCGTGATCATCGTGGTCTCGCTGCTGCAGCTGATCTCGATCGTCTTCAGCCTGCTGGTCATCGATGCGTTCAATCCGCTCGATCACAAGGTCTTCCAGACCGTGTTCGGCATGATCATGACGCTGCTCATCGCCATGGAGTTCAAGCATTCCATCGTGCGGGTGGCCTTGCGCCGCGATAGCATCATCCAGGTCAAGACGGTGATCCTGATCGGGCTGATCGCCCTGGCGCGCAAGTTCGTGATCCTCGACCCGGAGACCAGCCCCGCCAAGATCGCGGCGCTCGCAAGCGCGATGCTGGCCCTCGGGGCGACTTACTGGCTGCTGCGCGAGCGCGCTGACCGGGCCGCCGGGGAAAGCCCAAATGAGCCATCGTGATCGGCGCCACGCGCAGGCTGCCGGCGCGCGGCATCGCTGGCTCAATCGCCTGCAAACCGCGCTGTTGGTGCTGACCCTGCGGCTGTATGGCGCACGCCCTCTGCACCCGAATGAAGCGCCCGATCTTTGGGCTGTGTTGCGCGAACTGGCGGCGCGGGCCGGGTTGCCTGCCGTGCCGGTACCGCACTACGTGCCCAGCGGGGTCGTCAACGCCTTCGCCACCGGTACGAAGCATCACGCGGCCATCGCGCTGACCGACGGTCTGCTGCGTAGCCTCACGCCCCGCGAGTTGACCGGCGTGCTCGGCCACGAAATCGCGCATATTGCGAACGAGGATTTGCGTGTCATGGGCCTGGCCGATTCCATCAGCCGGCTCACCCATCTTCTGGCCTTGTTGGGGCAAATCATGCTCCTCTTCAGCCTGCCGGCCTTGCTGTGGGGCACAGTCGCTATCCAGTGGCCGGCGCTGCTGTTGCTGGCCGTTTCGCCACAGCTCGCGCTGCTGGCGCAACTGGGTTTGTCGCGGGTGCACGAATTCGACGCCGACCGGCTCACCGCCGAATTGACCGGCGACCCACAGGGATTGGCTTTGGCGCTCGCCAAGATCGAGCGGGAGAGTCGCGCCCGGCTGCTGCCCGGATGGGGCAACCCGGAACCCTCCTGGTTGCGCACGCATCCGGCGACGACAGAGCGCATCCAACGCTTGCGGGAATTGGCTGATTCGATGGCACCGCAACCGCTTCATTCCAGCCCATTTCTGCCGGACATCCCCTTGGCGCCACGCCCACCGCGTTGGCGCGCCAGCGGTGTCTGGCGCTGATTTCAACAAGGAGAATGGCATGACCTACCCCGACCTCAACAGCCGCCCGGCGCCGGACCGATTCATCCGGCGCTGGCTCGTCATCACTGGCTGCATCGCCGCACTCATGCTGCTGTGGCAGTTCTTGCCTGCCATCGAAGCCTGGTTCAGTCCGCGCGAAGCGGCCGAGCGCACGGTGACACCGCGTGGTGATCTGGCGGCAGACGAGCAGACCACCATCCAACTGTTCGAGAAATCGCGCGGGTCGGTGGTTTACATCACCACGGCGCAACTGGTGCGTGACGTCTGGTCGCGCAATGTCTTTTCCGTGCCGCGCGGCACCGGCTCCGGCTTCATCTGGGACGATGCCGGCCACGTGGTGACCAACTTCCACGTCATCCAGGGGGCATCGTCTGCCACGGTCAAACTGGCCGACGGTCGCGATTATCAGGCTGCGCTGGTGGGCGCCAGCCCCGAGCACGACATCGCCGTGCTCAAGATCGGCGTCGGCTTCAAGCGCCCGCCCGCTGTGCCGGTGGGCACCAGTGCCGACCTCAAGGTCGGGCAGAAAGTGTTCGCTATCGGCAATCCCTTCGGATTGGACTGGACGCTCACCACCGGCATCGTCTCGGCGCTCGACCGCACCCTCGACGGCGAAGGGGGCGGGCCTGCCATCGATCACCTGATCCAGACCGACGCCGCTATCAACCCCGGCAACTCCGGCGGCCCGCTGCTCGATTCGGCCGGGCGGCTGATCGGCATCAACACCGCCATCTACAGCCCTTCGGGCGCGTCCGCTGGCATCGGTTTCGCTGTGCCGGTGGATACCGTCATGCGCGTGGTGCCGCAACTCATAAAGACCGGCAAGTACATCCGTCCGGCGCTGGGCATCGAGGTGGATGAGCAGCTCAACGCGCGTCTGCAGGCGCTGACCGGTAGTAAGGGCGTATTCGTATTGCGCGTGACGCCGGGCTCGGTGGCGCACAGGGCCGGGCTCGTCGGCATCGAGGTCACCGCAGGCGGCATCGTGCCCGGCGATCGCGTTATCAGCATCGACGGTATCGCCGTCGACGACGTCACCACATTACAGGCCCGGCTAGACGACAAGAACGTTGGAGATGTTGTGGTCTTGTTAGTGGAGCGGGCCGGCAAGACTCGCGAGATGCTTGTGGAACTACAACCGGGAGTTTGATGGAAAGTGGGTCATGGATCTGCACAGCGAAGCAGTCAAGCGACTTCAGCCTTGCGCCGAACTACGAGCCCTAGCTAGTGCAGTGTGGGGAAGGCTGTTTAGGTTAAATGGATATAAGGGAGTCATTTTTGATTGTGTTTTTAAAAGAAGGTGTTGATTTTTTTGGGTAAGCATTTAGGGCGTCCAAGGGTTGGAGCAGTTGGCACGGATGAGAGAGCTCAATGCTCGCTAGGGATTGGATCTATGTGTTTTTTCTGACTGACTGCTTACGTGTTGGAACGGGCAACATCGGAAAAGGATGAATTTTTATTTTCACCATTTACCGTATTTTTCGAGCCTGGGCGAAAATTAGGATGATACTTTAGCGCGGCTTTGTTGCACAAAGATTTGAAATGCAAAGCGCCCCTAATTGAGCCAAATTTA
>NZ_DAINDJ010000008.1:0-4233 GCF_036731925.1 Sphingomonas sp. | reverse complement strand
ATGGCAGTATTAAATAAATTTACGGACTTAGGCAGACCACATACCCGAGTTGTCACTTAAATTTGAGTAGATATGAGAAGTCTTAACTTTTAAATTTTTGTGCAACAAAGCCATACCTCGTATGAGATAGTGAAAATAGGCGAATCTATTGGGGCTGAATGCGAACATCGCGAGACTGACCGACAGAGCAGTCAGTCCCTTCATCACCTCAAAACAGCTTTTGGATGCGCGTCTTCAACTCGTCGAACCATCCCTTGCCGCTTTTGCCACCAGCCGACTTTTGCTCAATGAACTTCACCTGATCGAAGATGGGTTTGAAGTCCGCCTTCTTGCCATAACCCAGGATCTGCGCCATCTCAATCTCCGTGCGCACGGACGACAGCAAGGTGCTGAGCTCCTCGTTCTGCTTGGCATCGCGCTTGTCGGTCTCGGCCAGCTTTTCAGCTTTTGCGATCGCGGCTTCGGCCCGTAGCACGGGCAGAGGAAAGGCGACCGAGGTCACCACCAGGGTGTTCAGTGCTCGGGCGAGTTCCGCTTTGGCGTTGTCGATCTTGCCGCTGTCGATGAGCCCGGCTCAGCGCATCGACGAACTGCGCCCCGATGCCTTGGCCGTCGAAGATGTACGAAGCCAGCGCGACGCTGTTCCGCGCCTATTCGATGGCAGCGAGCATGGCCGGGTAGGCCTGCTCGCCATCGACGAGCGGCTCGATGCGGTTGCCGCGGGTCAGCGACTGGCCGGTGGCGCGTCCCACCAGGTGGGCCAGACCGGCAAGTGGCGGCGATACAGCCTCGGGCATCGTGGGCGAGAGATCCTGCCGAATAGCAGGATCTGCCCCCGGGAAGAGCCGCCGCGCCCGCCGCTGGTAACGGTTGATGCCGAACAGCACATACAGCAGCGAACCGGCCAGCGGCAACAAGGCGATCAGAGTACCCACAGCGTGGCCGATCGAGGGTCACGCTTGTAGATGACCGCGTGCCCCGCTGTGGGGACAGCGACCGCCAGCGACACGAGGGTGGCTGCCCATGTCAGCCCATTGGGGTCGGACACGACAGCCTCCCATCGCTCAAGATTCGCCGTCCGCTGACTTCTTCTTGCGCGCAGGCTTGCTCGCGTCGCTCGGCGGCGTCTCGGCCACGTTCGCGGCATCGGGCTTTTCAGGCTCAGCCGGCTTCGCGGGTGGCTCCTGGCGCTCGAAGACCACCCGTTCGGCCTTGTCGTCCCAGCGGGCGCTGGCGTGATCGCCCTTGCCGATACCGCCACCCAGCATCTCGCGCGCCAGTGCCGTCTCCAGCTCGCTGCGGATCAGGCGCTTGAGTTCACGCGCGCCGAACTCGGGCTTGTAGCCTTCCTGCGCGAAGTGGTCGATCAAGGTCTGATCGAAGGTCAGCGTCACGCCCTGGCTGGCGGCGTTGCGGGCCACACGATCGAGCTGCAGGCCGACGATATGGCGGATCTCCTCCTTGCCCAGCGCATGGAAGACGATGATCTCGTCGATGCGGTTGATGAACTCGGGGCGGAAGTGTCCGCGCAGCACGTCCATCACCTCGGACTTGGTCTTCTCGTATTCCTCGCCGGCGGCGCTACGGGCCTTCAGCCGACGCTGGATGATGTCCGAGCCCAAGTTCGAGGTGGCGATGATGATGGTATTGGTGAAATCCACCACCCGGCCCTTGCCGTCGGTGAGCCGCCCGTCGTCGAACACCTGCAGCAGGATGTTGTAGACGTCGGGGTGAGCCTTCTCGATCTCGTCCAGCAGCAACACGCTGTAGGGCTTGCGACGCACCTTCTCGGTGAGCTGGCCGCCCTCGTCATAGCCCACATAACCCGGAGGCGCGCCCACCAGGCGTGCCACGGTATGGCGTTCCCCGTACTCGGACATGTCGATGCGCAGCAGCGCACCTTCATCGCCATAGATGGACTCGGCCAGCGCCTTGGCGAGCTCGGTCTTGCCCACGCCGGTCGGCCCGAGGAACAGAAAAGTCGCCACCGGCTTGCCGCCTTCGCGCAGCCCCGCGCGCGACAACCGCACGGCATCGGCTACCGCGCGCACCGCTTCGTCCTGGCCCACCAGGCGCTCGTGCAGCCGCTGTTCTAGATGCAACAGCTTCTCGCGTTCTTCCACCGTCAGCTCGTTGACCGGAATGCCGGTCAGGCGCGAGACGATCTGCGCGACATGCTCGGCCTTGACTTCGGCGCTGCCCGAGGCGCGCTCGCGCTCCCAATCTTCGATGAACTTCTTGAGTTCGGCCTCTTTTGCCTCGATGCGCTTGCCCAGCTCGGCGGCCTTGTCGTACTGCTTGCGCGAGGCCATGTAGTCCTGCTCACGCCGCAACTGGTGCAGTTCGGACTCCAGCTCTTGTACGGCCACTGGGCGAGCCGTGGCCGACAGCTTCACGCGTGCGGCCGCCTGGTCAAGCAGGTCGATGGCCTTGTCAGGCAAAAAGCGCGCGGTGATGTAGCGGTCCGACAACTCGGCGGCGGCGATGATCGCATCCTCGGTGATGCTGACCTTGTGGTGCGCCTCGAAGGTGTCGCGCAGGCCGCGCAGGATCATCATGGTCTGCGCTACCGTCGGCTCGGGCACCATCACCGGCTGGAAACGACGCTCCAGCGCGGCGTCCTTCTCGATGTACTTCTGATACTCGTTGAGCGTGGTGGCGCCGATCAGGTTCAGCTCGCCGCGCGCCATCATCGGCTTGAACACGTTGGCCACGTCCAGCCCGCCTTCGCCGCCACCCTGGCCGGCACCGACGATGGTGTGCACTTCATCGATGAAGAGAATCATCTCGCTCTGGTGCTCGGTCACTTCCTTGAGCACCCTCTGCACGCGCTCCTCGAACTCGCCGCGGTACTTGGCGCCGGCCACCATGGCGTTGATGTTGAGTTCCACCAGACGCTTGTCGCGCAGCGTCTCGGGCACTTCACCGGCGACCATGCGCTGCGCCAGCCCTTCGACGATGGCGGTCTTGCCGACGCCGGGCTCACCGATCAACACCGGGTTGTTTTTCTTGCGCCGGGCCAGCACCTCGATGGTGGTCTCGATCTCCTGCGCACGGCCGATGACCGGATCGAGCTTGCCCTCGCGCGCCATCTTGGTGAGGTCGCGCGAGTATTTATCCAGCTCGGGCGTGTTGGTCGGCGTCTCGGCGCGGCCATCCTCGGCGCCCTTGCCGACCACCTTGCTGACCTGTTGGCGCAGCGCCTGCGGCGTCAGGCCGTAGCGGCGCAGCAGGTTGGCGGCCAGCCCTTCGCCTTCCTCGGCCAGACCGACCAGGAAGTGCTCCGGACCGACATAGGAATGGCCGAGTTCATTGGAGGTCACGAAAGCGCGGCTGAGCGCATCCTTCACGCGCGGCGACACGCCGATCTCGCCCTCGAACGGCTTGTCCCCGCGCTTGGCCTCGGACTCGATCTGCCGCTTGAGGTCATCGACCTTGATCTTGAACTGACCCAGGATGGTCTTGACCACGTCGCTGTCGGCCAGCGCCAGCAGCAGATGTTCGGTATCCACCTCGGCGCGGCCAAATTCGGCAGCGTGTTTGGCGGCCTCCTGCAGCAGGGCTTCCGACTGTTCGCTGATGCGGCTGGCCAAACCACTGCCGCGACGGCGCGGCGCACCCGAACCTGCGGCGGCGGGCTCGCCGAACGAGGCATCGACCACGTCATCGGTATCGGCGGCCATCGGCGTCGCGTCGTCGCCGATGCGGAAGAAGTCACTGCCGAGGAAGTCCTCGAACAGGCCGCTGCGCGAGCCGAACAAGGCTTCCAGCGGCGAGACGGTGCGCTTTTGCTGGCGCACCAGTTGACGGTAATGGTCGTCACACAACAGCATGGTGCTGTGACGACCGTTGAGATTGGCTTCCACCCGCACGGTGGCGGGTTGGCTGCAGACCTGGCATTGTTTTCTGTCCATACTGATGCTCCTGTAAAGATTGATCTGACGAGGCACCGACGATCACGGTGCCTCATCTCTTTTTGTTTTTTGAGAAAAACGCGCTGCCCCGCGTCAGCCGTTGATCGGGATCGAGCGTGAAAATCACCTGTAGGTGCGCTTTCATTTCGCCCTCTCCAATCGCGTCGCTTTGCGGTTCCGGCCAAGGAAATCCTTGCAAGACTTTGTAAGACATTGCGCTTACCAGGAAAAAATATCAAGAGTCAATGTACAGCGACTTTGTTACACAAAGATTTGAAATGCAAAGCGCCCCTAATTGAGCCAAATTTAAGGCGTAACT
>NZ_DAINDJ010000007.1:0-4536 GCF_036731925.1 Sphingomonas sp. | reverse complement strand
CAATTGTGCAATGTGGCGAACAGGCATGCGGCGGGGGCCGCAACGCGCTTCCGGGGGGGGGGGGGGGGGGGGAACCATGTTCAAGCGATCTGTGGGCTGCGCGAGCGATATGCGCCGCACGATTCGATCCGTCGCAGCTGCAACGGTGTTGGCGGCGTGCATCGCGCCCGCCCAGGCATCGCCCGTGACGGACGTGAATGCAGCGCTGATCGCGAGCATCCGCGCCAGCGCAACGCCGCCGCCCGTCGCCTCGCGCGCGATCGCGATGGTGCAGATCGCGATGTTCGATGCCGTCAACGCCGCTTCCGGCAGCCGGTATCGCGCCTACGGCTATGGCGGCGGTTCGGTCTCCGGCGTGTCCCCATCGGCGGCGGCCTATGCTGCGGGCTATGACATGCTCGCCAAGCTGTTTCCCGCACGCGCCGGCGTACTGATCGGGCAGCGCGACCTGCAGATCGGCGCACTCGGGCTGGGCGCCACCACGGCAAGCGCCAGCCTGGGCCTCGGCGGCAGCATCGCGTCCAGCTTCTACGCCGCCCGTGCAGCGGACGGCGCTTCGACCGCCCAGTTGCCCTATGTCTTCGGCAGCGGACCTGGCGCCTTTGTCAGCACCGTTTCGTCGGGCGCCAATCCGCTGCTGCCCGGCTGGGGCGAGGTGTCGCCGTTCGTGCTTGCGAGCGGAAGCCAGTTCCGTCTGGCCGCCCCGCCAGCTTTGGGATCGGCCGCGTTCGTGGCGGCATATGAACAGGTGCGCACCACCGGCTGCGCCACCTGCGGCACGGTGGAACAGCAGGAAATCGCACGCTTCTGGGCAGATGGCGGCGGTACACTGACGCCGCCGGGCCACTGGGTGCAGATCGCCTCGGGAATCCTCGCATCGCGCAGCCTGTCGCTGATGGAGGAGGCGCGCGTGATGGCGGTAGTCGGCGCCTCGGTGGCCGACGCGGCGATATCCGCCTGGGACAACAAGTACAGCTACACTCTCTGGCGCCCGGTCACCGCGATCAACGGCTGCACGCTGCAAAGCTGCGGCGTCGAGGGGGAGCCGGGCTGGAAGCCGCTGCTCACGACGCCGAATTTTCCGAGCTATGCCTCCGGCCACAGCACGTTCAGCGGCGCCGCGGCGGGCGCGCTGGCGTCCTTCTTTGGCGACGACGTGTCCTTCTGTGTGCAGCCCGATGCAGCGGTGGCGCTGCAGGAACGATGCTTCGGAAGCTTCAGCGCCGCCGCCGCCGAAGCGGGCATCAGCCGCATCTATGGCGGCATTCACTATGGCTTCGACAATCTTCCGGCGCTTGCCGCCGGCGATGCGATCGGCCGCTACACCTATGCCCGCGCGTTCGCGCCGGTGCCGGAGCCCGGAACATGGGCGCTGCTGCTCAGCGGCGCCGCGATGCTGGGCATGGCGTTGCGTCGCCGGCGTGATCGGAGGGCCCTGGCCTGAGCCGACGCGTCAGCCCCGGCCGAGCGTCTTGAACATCAGCGTGATCCGCGCGGCATCCGGATCGCCGCCATAGATCGGCCGCGCAGCGTGGGGAATGGTGCCGGGAAAGATCACGAGTCGATCGGGCTTGGGCACCACCGCCTTGAGCACCTCGCTGCCGCTGCGATTGAAGAACAGCGTCTCGCCGCCGTGATCCGCGCACCAGTCTGCCTGCGGATAATAGATCGCGGTAAGGTGATCCTTGCAGTCCGAATCGAGATGGACGCCGCCGCCGATGCCGGCGGGCATCCGATTGGCATAGCAGCGCGACAGCCGCTGCGCCCGAAGCGGCTTGCGCAGCAGGTCTTCCCAGACCTCCGCCACCGGCGGTGCCGTCGCATCGAGTTCCGAAGCGATGGCATTCGGATCGCGATCTTCCTGCGCGCTCCTCTGGTACCCGGCGAAGTGCTTGTAGAAATAGCGCGGCGCACCCGGCGCGGCCGAGGAATAGGCGCCATGCTGCCATCCGGGCTGATCCAGAAAGTCCCAGATACGCTGGCGCCGCGCGTCGCCCAGAAAATGGTCGAGTACCCGAATGTCGTTCAACGGCCGGTCCTTGCAACATGCCCCGGCGGGGCCGCTCCGGACTACAAGACGAAGATTAACAGTGGGTTAGGCAACACTAATTGGCCGAGCGCACGGTGCGGCCGGGGCCCCTTCCCGCATGCGAGGAGAGCCCGGATCATGCGCTGATTCCCTCCAGCGCCTCGCTCGCTTCCATCCAGGCCAGCTCCGCCGCTTCGATCTGTGCACCCACTTCGGCGCGGCGCTTCATCAGATCGGTCATCGTCAGCTTGGTCAGCGCCGCGTCGGCATTCGCCGGATCGAACATCGCCTTGTCGAGCGCCGAGAGCAGCGCCTGCAGCCGGGCCAGTTCGGTCTCCGCCGTCTTGGCCGCCTTGCGCAGGGCGTTGCCCCGTTCGCGCGCTTCAGCGGCGGCGCGACGGGCTTCCTTGCGATCGGCCTTGGACCCGCCACCCTTGCCGCCGCTCGAATCCTTCGACAGGACGAAGCTGATATAGTCGTCCAGCGTGCCGTCGAACTCGCGCGCGGTGCCTTGGTCGACCAGCACCAGCCGGTCTGCCGTCATTTCCAGCATGTGGCGATCGTGGCTGACCACGACGACGGTGCCGGTATAGCCGTTGAGCGCCTGGATCAGCGCCTCGCGCGCGTCGACGTCCAGGTGGTTGGTCGGCTCGTCGAGGATCAGCAGATGCGGTGCGTCGCGGGTGATCAGCGCCAGCGCCAGGCGGGCGCGCTCGCCGCCCGAAAGCTTGCCGACCTTGGTCGTCGCCTTGTCGCCCGAGAAGCCGAAGCGGCCGAGCTGCGCGCGCACCGCGCCGGGGCTCGCGCCGGCCATGTTGCGCGTCATGTGCTGCAAGGGCGTGTCGTCGCGGTCGAGTTCCTCCACCTGATACTGGGTGAAATAGCCCACCTTCATCTTGCCGCTGCTGTTAATCCCGCCGTCCATCGGCGTCAGCTGCGCGGCGAGCAGGCGCGCGAGCGTGGTCTTGCCGTTGCCGTTGCGGCCGAGCAGCGCGATGCGATCATCGGGGTCGATCCGCAGGTTGAGCCGCTGGAGGATCGGCTTGTCGCCATAGCCAACGCTGGCCATGTCCAGCGTGATCAGCGGCGGGCGCAGCTCGTCCGGGTTCGGGAAGTCGAAGCTGAGCGAGGGATCGTCGACCAGCTCGGCGATCGGCTGCATCCGCGCCAGCGCCTTCTGCCGGCTCTGCGCCTGCTTGGCGGTGGAGGCGCGGGCCGAATTGCGGGCAATGTAGTCCTGCAGCTTCTCGCGCTCGGCCTGCTGCTTGGCGCGCGCGGCGGCGAGCTGGGCCTGGCGCTCGGCGCGCTGGCGCTCGAACGCGTCATAGCCGCCCGGATAGAGCGTCAGCTTGCCGCGCTCCAGGTGCAGGATGTGATCGACGACATTGTTGAGGAAGTCGCGCTCGTGGCTGACCAGCAGGATCGTTGCCGGATAGGATTTGAGGAAGTCCTCCAGCCACAGCACCGCTTCGAAGTCGAGGTGGTTCGAGGGCTCGTCGAGCAGCAGCAGGTCGGGCTGCGAGAAGAGCAGGCTGGCCAGCGCCACGCGCATTCGCCAGCCACCCGAGAAGCTCTCCAGCTCGCGGTGCTGCATCTCTTCGTCGAACCCGAGGCCGACCAGGATGCGCGATGCGCGCGAAGGTGCGGCATGCGCGTCGATCGCGATCAGTCGCTCGTGGATCTCGCCGATGCGATCGGGGTCGTGGCTGGTCTCGCTCTCCTCGAGCAGCGCGGCACGCTCGATGTCCGCGGCGAGCACCGTCTCGAACGGAGTCGCGGTGCCGCCGGGGGCTTCCTGCGCGATATAGCCGAGCTTGGCGCCGCGCGGCATGTCGATGCTGCCGCCATCGGGTTCGAGCTGGCTGGCAATCACCTTCACCAGCGTCGATTTGCCGGCGCCGTTGCGGCCGATCAGGCCGATGCGGCCGCGCGGCGGCAGCTTGGCGGTGGCGGCGTCGAGGATCGTGCGCCCGCCCAGGCGCACCGTGATATCGGTCAGGTTGAGCATGATCCGTCAGCGCCTAGCCGATGCGGCGCCGCAGGGCCAGCCATCCGCATGCACCCGAATGATCGACGTGAAGGTTCGGTACGCCGCCGTAACTATGTTGTTCAAAAACGAAAATTTGGCGCGTGGAAAGGGCCTGACTGGTGCGCAAGTCGGGACGCATATGCATGATATCGCAAATTTTTTGCGGCGCGAACGGAATCGTCCCCCGGCATTGTACCTATAATCTCCCTGTTGCGGTTCCATCCACGGCCGCCAGCGCAAACGATCCCGCACGCGCTGACAAACCTTACTGGGGGATAAATGGAGATAGAGGTGCACATCGCGCCTAGCGCTGTCATGCGCCATGCCGCCGATCTTCAGCAACAATGCATCGCCGCATTGTCGAAGGAGGGCGATATCAATGTCGATCTTTCCGCGGTCGAGGAGGCGGATCTCAGTCTGCCCCAGTTGCTGACGGCGTTGCGCGTGTCGGCCGCGGAGGCGGGCCGGGTGGTTCGCC
>NZ_DAINDJ010000006.1:0-66857 GCF_036731925.1 Sphingomonas sp. | reverse complement strand
GCTGCGCCTTTCCCCTTTTTCCGGGGCGGCCGCTGCGCCTGAATTTCGGTGACCGAAGCGCCGTTCCGTTGAAGAGCACCGCGTCGGTGGAGTGGCTTCTATGCGGGACACCCCCACCCGTCAACACCGTTTTGCAATTTTGTGTCGTTTCCTCCTGCATCACCGCGGAAAGCCGCAGAAAACCGCGGTTTTGCTACCTTCTCGGCAGCGGCGCGCATGACCATTTGATGACCTATGTGCGCCGAATCACACCGAATCGCCGCCGAATCACGCCCGAAAATCGAAGAATCGGGTCTCAGGCGAGCCGGTCGATCGCCATTTGCGGCTCGGTGAACCAGCGCGGGCCCGACTCGGTCATGTGGAAATGGTCTTCCAGTCGGATGCCGAAGCGATCGGGCACAACGATCATCGGCTCGTTCGAGAAGCACATCCCCACGTCCAGCGGGGTTCGGTCCCCCCGCACGAGATAGGCCGGCTCGTGGATCGACAGGCCGATACCGTGGCCGGTGCGGTGCGGCAGGCCCGGCAGGCGATAGTCCGGCCCCAGCCCCGCCTTCTCGAGCACCGCGCGCGCCGAGGCGTCGACCTGTTCGCACGGCACGCCCAGCCGGGCGGCATCGAAGGCGGCTGCCTGGGCTTCCTTCTCCAGTGACCAGATCGCCTGTTCCTCGTCCGACACCCGGCCAAAGGCATAGGTTCGCGTGATGTCCGAGTGGTAGCCTTCGACGGTGCAGCCGGTATCGATCAGCACCAGCTGCCCCTCCTCCAGCGCCTGATCGCCGGGAAGGCCGTGGGGGAAGGCGGTCGCGTGGCCGAACTGGACGATGCAGAAGGTAGAGCCTGCGGCGCCGAGCGCACGATGGGCCTCGTCGATGAAGCGCTTGACCGCGCCGGTGGTGATCCCGGGCGCGAGGATCCGGGCGGCGGCGTGGTGCACCGCCAGCGTCATGTTCTTCGCCTGCTGCATCAGCGCGATCTCCGCGGGCGACTTGCGCATCCGGCAGCCGTCGATCGCAGCGGCGCCGTCGACCAGGGTGACGTTCGGCGCGGCGCGGCGCAGGCGCTCGGCCATCTGGAACGGGAGTGCCGGATCGATCGCCAGCGTGGCGACGCCGCCCAGCGCGCCCGCAACCAGGGCGAAGGGATCCTCGTCTTCCTCCCACAGTCGCATGTCGGCATCGAACGCCATGTCGGCAGTGAGCGAGCCGAGCTCGAAGCGCGGGCAAATCATGATCGGCTCGCCGTGGAGGGGCAGCAGCATCGCGACCAGCCGCTCGGTCGCGCCCCAGGGCACGCCGGCGAAATAGCGCAGCGACATCCCGGCGTTCACCAGCAGCGCCTGCGCACCCATCCCCTCTATTGCCGCGCGCACGCGCGCGAGGCGATCGCGGCGCTCGGCAAGCGTGATGGCCGGCGCGCGATCGGCCCAGGGGGCGAGCGCGGCGAGTTCGATTTCCGCGGTGGATCCGCCGATGGTCATGCTGTCTTCCTCATGCGTTGAACCGTTGCAGGTCGAAGGGGGCGAGGTCGATCGCGGACGCGCGATCTTCCGCCAGTGCGACGACGCTCTCCCCGGTCACGGCGGCTAGGGTGAGCCCGAGATGCTGATGGCCGAAGGCGTAAAGCAGGTTCTCCGCCCGCGCGCTCCGCCCGATCGCCGGGAGATAATCGGGGAGGGTCGGCCGCGCCCCCGTCCAGCGCGTGAAAGGCGGCCGAAGCGGCAGGCCAAGTGCTGCGACATGCGCTTCCAGCCGCTCCCACTTCGCCGGATCCGGAGGCGTGTCGATGCCGGCGAACTCGACGAAGCTCGCCGCCTGCACGCAACCGGCATAGCGGGTGACGATCATCGAGCGATCCTCGAACACCAAAGGCGGCAGATCGGCGGGCCAGTCATGATCGGTCGCGCGGATATGATAGCCGCGCTCCGCGATGATCGGAACGCGATGCCCGAGCGGCGCCAGCAGCCGCCCCGAAGCAACGCCGGCGGTGACGAGCAGCTGGCCGACATGCGGCACCGCGGTACCGTCGACGGTCAGCCGCGCCTCCCTCGCCGCCAGCGCCAGCGTGGCGCGGCCGGAGAGGATCGTGCCGCCGGCTGCGAGCAGCGCCGCGCGCAGCGCGCGATCGAGCGCGCCCAGATCGACGACCTGCGCGGTATTGGTAAACCGGATTGCGCCCGCGCGCGGAGTGCCTGGCAACTGGTGAAGCTCGGCAGGCGTCGCGTCCCGGAAAGCCGCGGTGCCGATATCGGCAGCCGCCCAGGAGCGGCGCCCTGCTTCCGCCGCCGCAGCGCTTCCCCATGCCACGATATGGCCCTGCTCACGCAGCAGGTCCGGCGCATCGAGGCTGGCGCTCAACCGCCGCCACGCGGGCATCGCCTCGCCGAGCAGGCCCGACAGCGCCGCTCGCCCGCGCGCGAACCGGCCCGGTCGCGCGGCGCCGAGCAGGCGCAGGCCGAAGGGTAGCCAGTGGCGCCATGCCGCGGGCGGCAGCGATACCGCCCCGCCCGCGCCGAACCAGCGGCGCGGCAGGCTGCGCAGGGTTGCCCAGGAGGCAAGCGGCTCGACCTGCTCGATGGCGATATGGCCGGCATTGCCCCAGGAGGCGGCGCTGCGCTGCAGATCGTCGTCGACCAGCCGCACCGACCAGCCGGCCCGTGCAAGCGCCAGTGCGCTCGCCAGCCCGACCACGCCACCGCCGATCACCACCATGTTGCGCTGCATCAAGTTCGCCTTGCCCAGATTGAGATAGAGGTATACGGTATTTTCAGGTCGTGTGCGCCCATTGAAGCTTGCCCATGGCGCGGGAACCATGGCCTCCTTATCCGTGACCGTACCAAGGAAAGTCCTGCCGCATGAGCATCGTCGTCCGCACGCTGTCGGAACAGATCTTCACGATCGTCCGCGAGCAGATCGTCTCCGGCAAGCTGCCGGTGGATCAGGCGATCCGGCAGGACGCGCTCGCCAACCAGCTGGGTGTGAGCAAGATTCCGCTGCGGGAGGCGCTGGCGCGGCTCGAGCAGGAAGGGTTGCTCGTCGGCCAGGCGAACCGCGGCTATTTCGTCCGCGCCATGTCCTCGGGCGAGGCGGAGGAAATCTTCGCGCTGCGCCTGGCGATCGAGCCGGATGCAGTCGCCGCCGGCGCCCTTTCCGCCACCGATGCCGACCGTGCTGCGGCGCGCGAGGCGCTGGCTGCGCTCGACGTGGCGGCGGCCGAGCATCTCGACGAGGTCGCCGCCCGTAATCGCGAGTTCCACATCGCGATGGTCCGCCCCGGCGGACGGCTGCTCACCACCCAGCTGGTCGAACGGCTCCAGATCCTCGCCGAGCGCTACGTCCACAAGCATCTCGAACCCGCCGGCCGCGAGGATCGCGCGCATCTCGAACATGCCGAGCTGATGACCGCGTGGGAAAGCGGCGACGCCGATCGCGCCCGCGCGCTCGCCCGCGCCCATATCGAAGGTACGCTCACCGATCTGCGCCGCCAGCTGAACGGCTGACTCTCAGCGCCGCGCCAGCACGCTGCGGGCGCGGCCGTAGAGGAAATAAACGGCGAGGCCCGCGACGTTCCAGAGCGCGAAGCGGACCAGCGTCTTCTCGGGCAGCGAAAAGAGCAGATAGAGGCAGCCCAGCACCGCCAGCGTGCCGACCAGATAAGGCTGCGGGCAGCGGAAGATGCGCGGCGCATCGGGCGCGCGGCGGCGCAGCAGCATCATGCAGACGCCCACCGCGATGAATGCGATCAGCGTGCCCGCATTGGCGAGTTCGGCGATTTCGTCGAGCCGCAGGAAGCCGGCGACGGCCGCCACGAACAGCCCGGTGATGCCCGTGACCAGCACCGGCGCTCCGGTGCGCGGCGAAACCTTGGCGAGTGCGCGCGGCAACAGCCCGTCCCGCGCCATCACGAAGAAGATGCGGCTCTGGCCGTACATCATCACCAGGATGACCGAGGGTAGCGCGACCAGCGCGGCGGCGGCGATCGCCCAGGCAGCGAAGGGGTGGCCGAGCGTGCGCAGCACCAGCGCGAGCGGCTCGGGCGAATTGCCGAGCGTGGCGGTGGACATCGCGCCCACCGCGGCGACCGCCACCAGGATGTAGATGGTGGTGCACAGCGCCATCGAACCAACGATGCCGATGGTCAGGTCGCGGCCCGGCTTCTTCGCTTCCTCGGCGGAGGTGGCGACTGCGTCGAAGCCGTAAAAGGCGAAGAACACGATGGCGGCCGCGGCCATCACCCCGCGCGTCGCGGCCCCCTCGGCATGGCTGGCGAAGCCGTGCGGCATGAAGGGGTGGAAGTTGGCGGCGTCGAAGCCGGGCAGCGCCAGTGCGACGAACACGGCGAGCGCGACCAGCTTGATCACGACCAGCACGATGTTGAGCGTCGCGCTTTCGCGCGTACCGAGCATCAGCATGCCGGCAATGGCGAAGGAGACGAGCACCGCAGGCAGGTTGACGAGCCCGCCGGCATGCGGCCCCTGGAGAAGCATCGCGGGCAGGTGCACCCCCGCCGATTGCAGCCAGCCGACCAGATATCCCGACCAGCCCACCGCCACTGCCGAACAGGCGAGCGAATATTCGAGGATCAGGCTCCAGCCGACCACCCAGGCGATCGTCTCGCCCAGCACCGAATAGCTGTAGGTATAGGCGCTGCCGGCCGCCGGGATCATGGTCGCCAGCTCGGCATAGGCGAGCGCGGCGCAGGCGCACACCGCGCCGGCGATCACGAAGGCCAGGACTACCGCGGGCCCGGCCCGTTCGGCGCCGACGCCGGTCAGCGTATAGATGCCGGTGCCGACGATGGCGCCGACTCCCAGCGCGATCAGGTGCGGCCAGGAAAGCGTGGGGCGCAGCCGATGCTCGCTATGGCCCGTGCTGCGTTCGATCGGCTTGATCGGTCCCCAAAATCCCATGCGTCCCCCAGTTTGCGTTGTGATCAGACGACCGAGAAGCCGGCCCAGAACGGGTCTTCGCGATCGATCCAGATGGTGTTGAAGCCCGTCGCGATCGCCGAGCCTTCGATTGAGGGGATGATGCCGGGCCGGTCGCCCACCATCACCGCTTCCTCGACCCGGCCGATGAACCGGCTGCCGATATAGCTTTCGTGCACGAAGCGGTCGCCGACCTGGAGGCAGCCCTGCTGCTCGAGATGCGCAAGCCGCGCCGAGGTGCCGGTGCCGCACGGGCTGCGATCGATCGCGCGCTCGCCATAGAATACCGCGTTGCGGCCATCCGCCCCTTCCCCCTTGGGCTTGTCCGCCCAGAGGACGTGGCTGACCCCGCGGATCCGGTCGTCGAGCGGATGCACCGGCTCCACGGCCGCGCGCATCAATTCGCGGATCGTGCGGCTGAGTTCGACGATCCGCGACGCCCCGAGATCGTCCAGCCCGGTATAGGGGCCCTGTGGCTCGATGATCGCATAATAGTTGCCGCCATAGGAGACATCGACCACCAGCGGGCCGAAGCCCGGCACGTCGATTTCGATTCCCGTCGCCGCGACATAGGCAGGCACGTTGCGGATCCGCACCCAGCGCACCCGATCGCCCTCCGTGCCATAGGCGATGTCGATCACGCCCGCGGGCACCTCGATGCGCAGCTGCCCCGGCGTGCGCGGCGTGATCAGGCCGTGTTCCAGGCCGAAGGTGACCATGCCGATGGTGCCGTGGCCGCACATCGGCAGGCATCCGGAGGTTTCGATGAACAGGATACCGCAATCGGCGTCCTCGCGGGTGGGCGGGTAGAGGAACCCGCCCGACATCATGTCATGCCCGCGCGGCTCGAAGCACAGGCCCGTGCGGATCCAGTCGAACCGCTCGACGAAGTCCGCGCGCCGCGCCAGCATGTCGCCGCCCTTGAGCAGCGGTGCCCCGCCCGCCACCAACCGCACCGGATTGCCTGCAGTATGGCCGTCGATGCAGAAGAAGGTGTGGCGCATGGGGGTTCAGGCTGCCTTTGATGCGCGCTGGCTGGGGCGGGTTGCCGCAGCTTCCTCGACCCAGCGGATCACCTGCGCGCGGCGTTCGCCCGAAAGCGGCAGGCGCGGCATGCGGACCCCCTCGTTGCCGCGGCCCATGATCTGCTCGGCAAGCTTGATCGACTGCACCAGATCATGCTCGGCATCAAGGTGGAGGAGCGGCATGAACCAGCGGTAGATCTCGCGCGCCTCGTCATACCGGCCCTCGTTGAACGCCGCGACAAGCCGGACCGACTCTTCCGGGAAGGCGCTGGTGAGGCCCGAAACCCAACCCGAAGCGCCGAGGAACAGCCCTTCCAGCGCGACGTCGTCCAGCCCTGCCATCAACGTGTAGCGATCGCCATAGCGGTTGAAGAGATCGGTGAAGCGGCGCGGATCGGGCGCGCTTTCCTTCACGGCTACGATGTTCTTCACATCGGTGAGCCGGTCCAGCGTCTCGGTATCGATCGACACGCGATAGGCCGGCGGGTTGTTGTACAGCATGATCGGGAGCGAGGTCGCCGCGGCAACGGCGCGGAAATGCGCCTCCAGTTCCTCGGCGGTCGGCACATAGACCATGGCGGGGAGCAGCATCAGCGCATCGATGCCGATCTTCTCGGCGTCGCGCGCATATTCGATTGCGCGCGCGGTGGTGAATTCCGAAACGCCTGCCACCAGCGGCACGCGACGGCCGACCGCCTCCACGCCGGCACGCAGCACCAGGCGCTTCTCGTCGGGCTCGAGCGAGTTGTTCTCGCCGCATGTGCCGAGCAGGATCAGGCCGTCGACCCCGTCGTCGACCAGCGCGGTCTGCACGCGCTGGGTCGCTGCGAGATCGACCGAAAGGTCCTCGGCGAACTGGGTGGTCGCCGCGGGATAGACGCCAGTCCAGAGCGTCTTGGCTGCAGTCATAGGAACACGATCCTCCAAAGGGTTGGATGATTTCGTATACGGTATCCTGCTCGCACGCAAGGCCCGCGCGAAGGAGTGCACATTTTCCTGGCGACGGAAAGGCGCATCGGAGCGGCGCGCGATGCGCGGGAGCCGCGCGGGCCCCTCCCATCCCGCGCGGGAACGGGGGAGCAGACCGCTCGTTAGCGGTAGCTCGCTCGTTCCAAAGGCTCTCCAACATGGCTTCTCCTCGCGATCCCGTTGCGCGCGCGATCGCGCCCACCCCGGCGCCCCATGCCTTGCCAGCGGGTGACGTCGCCGCGCTGCTCGCCGAGACGCTCGGGTCCGACGATCTGCTGTTCGCCGCCGGCGACGAGCCGCGCGCCATCGCGATCGCCCGGGCGCTGGCGGCGCTCGCGCCGGAGGCGATGGTCGTCTTCTGCCCGGGTAGCGACGCGCTGCCCGGGGATGCCGCGCCCGCGTCGCCTGCCAATGTCGGCGAGCGAGTCGCAGCCCTTCGCCGGCTGTATCTGGCGCAGGCGGAGAAGGACCAGAAGGACCGCCAACGGATCGCCTGCATCACCACCGGCGAGGCGCTCGCGCGCCTCTACCCGCTGCCGCAGGCCTTTGACGCAGCGCCGCCGCGCGTTGCGATGGGCGAGGCCGTCGATCTCGCGGCGCTGTTCACGGCGCTCGTCGAGGCCGGCTATATCGAGGACGAGCGCGTCGACGAACCGGGCGAGGTCGCGCTGCGCGGGCAGGTTCTCGATGTCTACCCCGCCGATGCCGAAGCGCCTCGCCGCGTGGAGGTGGCCGAGGGCAGGGTCATCGCGCTGCGCAGCTACGACCCCGGCACCCAGCGGACGACCCGCGATTGCGAGGTGCAGGAACTCGGTCGCGTTGCCGAGCCACCGCTCGGTGCGGATGGCGTGCCGCTGCCGACGCATCTTCCGGGCGCGCTGCTCGCGATCGAGCCCGCTGCGGAGGACCGACGCAAGCGGTTCCTCGCGCTTGCCGCCGATTCCCGACGCCGCCGCCCGGGGCGGGCCCTGCGCGACGTGATCGACAGCGCCCAGTGGCAAGCGACCGTTAGCGCGCATACGCCCCTGGCCCTCGAGCCTGCCGGCGATCCCCCGCCCCGCTTCATCGAAGGACGCAGTCCGCTCCGCGCCTTCGCCCGTGTCGCACGCGACGTGGCCGCAGCGGGGGAGCGGCTCGTCCTGGTCGGCAGCGCGCGGGATCTGCGCTTCCTGCGCAGCCGTGTCGCCAGCGTGCTGAAGATGGATCTCGCCGATGTCACAAGCTGGACCGAACTCCGGCGCCGGCCGCCGGGCACCGCGGCGCTGCTGGAGGCGCCGGTGGATCGCGGCTTCCGGCGCGACGGTATCGTTGCCGTTGCTGCCGCGGATCTGCTCGGCAGCCGCGCCGAGCGCGATACGGCCCAGACCGGGGCTGCCGATACCAGCCTGTTCGGACAGACTGAAATCCGGCTGGGGGACTTGGTAGTTCACGAAGATCACGGCATCGCCGTTGTGACCGGCCTCGCTCCCATGCCGGGCGACGACGAGGCGGGCGGCGACGCCATCGCCCTTGCCTATGCCGATGGCGGGGTGCGGCTGGTGCCCGTGGCAGAGGCCGACCGGCTGTGGCGCTACGGCGGCGATGCCGACGCCGTGGCGCTCGACAAGCTGGACGGCTCAAGCTGGCAGAAGCGCCGCGGTGCGATCGACCTCGCCATCGCGGAAACAGCGCGGGGGATGATCGCGCTCGCCGAAGCGCGGATGGCGCGAACGGCGCCGGTGCTCGCGCCGGACACCGCGGCCTATGAGCGGTTCGTCGCAGGATTTCCGTACAGCGAGACGCGCGACCAGGCGCGCGCGATCGAGGCGGTGCGCGGCGATCTCGCCGCCGGCACGCCGATGGACCGGCTGGTGATCGGCGATGTCGGCTTCGGCAAGACCGAGGTGGCGCTCCGCGCGGCCGCTCTCGCGGCACTGGCCGGCCATCAGGTCGCCATCGCCGCGCCGACGACCGTCCTCGCGCGCCAGCATCTGGAGACCTTTGGCGAGCGATTTGAAGACAGCGGTATCGCGGTCGCCGGCCTCTCCCGCCTCTCCAGCGCGGCGGAGAAGAAGCGGGTGAAGGCAGGGCTCGCCGACGGATCGATCCAGGTCGTGATCGGCACGGGTGCGGTCGCTGGCAAGGGCGTCACCTACGACCGGCTCGCGCTCGTCATCATCGACGAGGAACAGCGGTTCGGCGCCGCCGACAAGGAGAAGCTGCGCACCCTCGGTGCGGGCCATGTACTGACGTTGAGCGCCACGCCGATTCCCCGGACGCTGCAGGCGGCGCTGGTCGGCATCCAGCACCTTTCCGTCATCGCCACGCCCCCCGCCCGCCGCCAGCCGATCCGCACCGCCGTGGGCAGCTTCGACGAGCGGATGGTCCGTGCCGCGCTGCTGCGCGAGCGGAGCCGCGGCGGGCAGAGCTTCGTCGTCGTGCCGCGCATCGAGGACATGGCGCCCCTCGCTGAGAAGATCGCCAGGCTGGTGCCGGAACTCGCGCTGCTCCAGGCGCACGGCAAGATGCCGGCTGCGGAGATCGACGAGGCGATGGTACGCTTCGGCCGCGGCGACGGCGACGTGCTGCTGGCCACCAATATCATCGAGGCGGGATTGGACGTGCCGCGTGCCAACACCATGGTGCTCTACCGCGCCGATCGCTTTGGCCTGAGTCAGCTGCACCAGCTGCGCGGACGGGTGGGGCGCGGCAGCCGGCGGGGCCAGGTGCTGCTGCTCACCGAGCCGGACAAGCCCATCAGCCCCCGCACGCTGAAACGCCTCCGCACGCTGGAGGCGTTCGATCGACTTGGCGCGGGCTTCGCGATCAGCGCGCAGGACCTCGACATGCGCGGCGCCGGCGACCTGCTCGGCGAGGCGCAGGCCGGCCACATGAAGCTGATCGGCGTGGACCTCTACCAGCACCTACTGGAGGCAGCGCTGCGCACCGCGCGCGGCGAGACCGTGGAGCGCTGGGCGCCAGAACTCCATCTGGGGCTGCAGGGCGGCCTTCCTGAGACCTGGATCCCCGATGAGGAACTGCGCGTCGGCTTCTATGTCCGCCTGGCCCGCGCCGGCGACGGCGGGGCGATCGACGCGCTCGAGGCGGAGCTCGAGGATCGCTTCGGCGCGTTGCCTGAAGCGGCGGCGACGCTGCTCGCCGTCGCGCGGGTCCGTGCCCAGGCGCTGGCGCTGGGGATTGCCCGGATCGATGCCGGGCCGGCGGCGATCGCCTTCACCCCCCGCGCCGATTTCGCAGGCGATGGCGCGCGCGCGGGGCTCACCGCCAAGGGCGATCGCCTGCTGCTCGCGGAGCGGATCGAAGACCCGGCTGCCCGGCTGGCCCGGATCGAGGCTATATTGGAGGCGATGGCGAACGATTGACGGCGTTGTGCCGCGTGCCGATCCAGCATAGGCTGCTCCCCAGAAAACATGATGGAGAGGAATGGCGCGATGATTCTGCCGATCCTGCTGCTGATGCTCCAGACGACCCCGGCCTTTACTGCCGAGGAGGAGATCATCGTCGTTTCCCGCCAGTTGCGGATGATCAAGGTCGACCTGAAAACCGACAAGCGCAGCGACGGCATGGCCTTGCGCAACTGCCGGATCCTGCGCGGCTCGGGGCAGACGGATCTCGATGCGATCCCCTGCGGCGTCGCGCAGCAATGTGTCGAGGCCGGCGTGCCGACGCGGCGCGAGCTCAAGGCCTGCGTCGAGGACAGGTCGACCGACCGGATCAATGCGGTTCTCGCCGCGCGCCGTGCCGCCCGCGACGGCTGAGCGCCGTCAGCGCTGCTCGCCGAGCCCCGTCGCGGCCCAGGTGATGCCGCCCAGCAGGTGCTGGAGATAGCGGTCGTCGCGGTACATCTCCGCCTCATGGCCGAGCAGCGTGACGAACACCCTGCCCTTCTCATAGGTGTGGAACCATGCTTCGGGATGGTCCCTGCCCATCCGGTGCCCCACCTGCCCCGGCCAGATGCGGGTGGGATCGTAGCTCGATTCGTCGACGCCCAGCACGCGGTGGATGGCGATGTCGAACGGGTTGCTGGTGACGTAGAACTCGTCGCTCCACAACCAGCGATCGGGCAGGCCGAACGCCGCCGGAAAGCCCTTGTCGAGCACCGTGACGACACCGGTCTGGATCATCGGGTGGTTGACGAAGCTGCGTCCGACCAGCTTCTCATACCAGGGCCAGGCGCCGGCAGGCACGATCGCGGCGCGGTGCACCACCACCGCATTGCCGCCACCCTGCATGTAGCGCTCCAGCCCGGCACGCTGGCCGGGACTGAATTCGTCGGCAGGCGTGTTGAGGAGCAGGATGGCGGCGTAGCGCTTGAGGTCGCCGTCCAGCCGCGCGCCGTCCTTCTGCCAGTCGATCGCGAAGGCATGGAGCCGGCCAAGCCGCTCAAGACTGTCGCGCGCGACCGGGATGTACTCGTAATGATATTTGCTCGGCGCTGCGATCACCAGCACCGTGAACTGTGGATCGGCCCGGGCAAGCGCCGGGAGGAACAGCGCGGCCAGCGCCAGCAACACGCCGAGACCGCGTTTCACCGGACGCTCCGCTCGGCGCTCAGCCGCGACATCAGGATCGCCGCACGCTTGGCCTGGCGACGGATGCTGGGGAGGTCCACCGTCTCGCCCGGGGCATGATCGCCCGTGCTGTAGGGGCCCAGCCCGGCCAGGCTGTCGACATCGGCCGCCACAAAGGAGACGTCCCCTGCCCCGCGCTTCAGCGGATCGAGCGCCGGCATTTCCGCCAGCCCCAGGTCGCGGTTCACCCCATTGAGGGCCGCAAGCAGTGCGCGGTTGCCGTCGGTCGGCGCCATTGCCGGGTAGCCTTCCCCGAATTCGATTCTCGCGTTGGTCTCCGGCGCGTGCGCGGCGACGATCGCTTCCATCTTGGCCCGCACCCGTATGGTCTGCTCGGGGCTCAGCGTCCGGAAATCGCCGATCGCGATCGCCGTCTGGGGAATGATGTTGGTCTTGCCCGCAGCGACCGCATCCCCGCTCTCGGTGAGCGTCGCCCGTGCCCCGCCGGCGATGACGCCGGTATTGAAGGTGAGGTTGGGCTCGGGCAGTTCCTTACGGAACGCGGCGAGGATCCGCGCGAGCTCGTTGATGGCGCCGTCCCCCACACCGGGGCCAAAAATGCCCGAGCTGTGCCCGGTCTTGCCGGTGGCGGTGATCCGCCAGTCGATCGCCGAGCGCCGCGCGATCGAGCCCATGTCGCGCCCGCCATCGATCACCAGCCCCTCGAAGTCGAGCGCGACGTCGGCGCGTTTGCCGGCTGCAATCAAGTCGGCGCGGGCGATGCTGTGCGGGCTGCCCGACTTTTCCTCGTCGCCGGTGAGCACGATTTCGATATTGGCGTTCTTGAGCGTGCCCGCCGCTTGCATCGCCCGCAGCGCAGCGATGATGACGACCATGCCGCCCTTGTCGTCCCCCGCCCCCGGCCCTTCCGCAAGGTCGCTCTTGCGGACGAATTTCTGGAACGGCGAATTGGGCTCGAACACCGTGTCGAGATGACCGATCAGCAACAGCCGCTTCGTGCCCGGCCGGCCCTTGTGGACCGCAATCAGATGGCCGGCGCGCTGCACCGCGTCCATCGGCTTCCAGGTGACGATGAAGCCCAGCGGCTCCAGCTCGGTGCGCATCCTCGCGCCGACCCTGGTCACACCGGCAAGGTTCAGCGTCCCGCTGTTCTGGTTGACCAGCGTCTCCAGCAGCGCGACCGATCGATCATAGTCGGCATCGACGGTGCGCGTCATGGTCGTCTCGGCAGGCGTCAGGCGCTGCGCCAGCGCCGGCTCGGCCAGGGGTAAGGCGGCGGCCAGCAGCAGCGCGGCGGTGCGGCCAAGGCGAAGCGGATCGATCATCGGAGCCCCCGGAACGGAACGGATCGTGCCGGTTGACCACAGCGACGGCGGCCCGGCAAGCCGCTCATGCGGGCTGATGGCACACGGCTTCCACGTTCACTCCATCCGGCCCCAGCACGAACGCGCCATAGTAATGGGGATGATAGTGCGGGCGCAGGCCCGGCGCGCCATTGTCCGTGCCGCCGATGGCCAGCGCCGCGGCGTGAAAGGCGTCCACCTCCGCACGGCTTGCGGCGGTGAAGGCGATGTGCATCGGGCCGGCCGCCGCGCCCCCGGAACCCACCCAGAAAAACGGCTTGCCGTCGTGCCCGAAGCCGAGCCCTTGATAGCCGCCGGTCTGCTCCGCCGTGACTTCCGCCTCCAGCCCGATCCCGAGCGGCGCCAGCGCGGCCGCGTAAAAGCGCCGCGCGGCGTCCAGATCCGCGGTGGTGATGCCGATGTGATCAATCATGTCTCCCTCCCCTCTCCCCGACCATGCCGCGGCAAAGCCGGGGAGACAAGCAGGCCGCGCGCGTCAGGAAAGCTGCCGGGCAAGATCCGCGAGCAGGATCCGGGCGACCGGCTGGTCGCGTTCGTCCTCGATGTCGAGGCTGCCGCGCAGCGGCGCACGATCGGCACGGCGGCGCAGCAGGGCGCGGGCCAGGCCATGGCCGGCGATCAGCGCGGCGCGCAGGTCCGGCAGGTCGCGGCGCTCCATGCCATGGGGATGGTGATCCGGTGTGCAGAGGCGGAAGCGATACGCGGGCATGCAAGCATAATGCCCGTTGGATCAACTGGTTGCCGGAACTTGATGTAGTTTATCGTTGCTGCGGCGCGACCCTCGCCACTTCGACCGCATAGAGGTGCGCGGCGCCTTCGAAATTACCGCGGAACAGGATCCATTTGCCGTCCGGCGTGAAGATCATGTTGGGCTCGAGCCGGTAATCCTGCCGGCGCATGTCGACCAGCTTTTCCGCCGCCAGCGTGCCGGGCGCGATCAGCGTGTCGGCATTGTCGGCATGGATGCCCGCCACGTCGGCGATGGCGCTGGGGGTGAAGAGATAGAGATATTTCCCGTCCGGTGCATGGGCGACCATCTCGGGGTCGCCGCCGTCGCCCGAGAAGCGGGCGCCGTCCGGCGCGATGTTATAGTGCACCGACCAGAGGTTACGCTCGACATGCAGCCAGCGGCGCTTGCCGGTCGCAAGCTCGACTCCCGCGAGCCAGAACACCTGCCCGCGCGGCGTCTGCAGATCATACCAGACCCATTTCCCGTCGGGCGAGAAGAACTCGTGCCCGGCGATCTCCATGTTCATCGTGCGGGTGTGCAGCCGGTGCTTCCCCGTGCCGTCGGCCCGGATTGTCCATAGCCGGTCGACGCGGTGCCAGGGCCCTTCATGGCAATAGAGGATCTGCTGCGGATCAGTGGGCGAGAACTGGACATGGTTCAGCCAGTCGGTGGAGGCCGTCACCACCCGCCGGGCACCTGTGCGCAGGTCGAGGGTGAAGATCTCCATCGGCACCTGCGCGTCGAGGCGCCGGTTCATGTGCACCTCCTTCGCCTCGGCATAGGGCAGCGGTTTCCCGTCCGGCCCGTTGGCGCGATAGTCGTTCATGCCCGGCGTGTTCACCTCGCCCTCGGCCCGCGCGAGCGTCCCGTCGGGCCGCAGCGGCACGATCGGTTTGGCAACCTGCCCCAGCAGCAGCGTCTCGTCGGCATTGATCGATCCGATCCAGCCGCCCGGCACGGTCGCCACCCGCCGGACCTCCCCGCTATCGGCATCGACGGCAAACACGCCGAACGGACCGCCCGCATCATCGCGTCCGCGCTCGGCGAAATAGACGTTGCGGCTCCTGCGCCCGGTGAACAGCAGCACTGCGCCGGGCCGGGTGACGAGCGGCCGCACTTCCCACGTCTTGAGGTCGACGAGGGCGATGCCCTGCGGCGTCGTCACCGCCATCTTGTCCCCCTGCGGCAAGAAGCCGTTCTGGGTGAAATAATGGCTCACCGTGCCGGGCTCGCGGCTGATCCGGACGACGCGGTGACCGGTCGTCGAGTCGATCCAGCTCGCCGCGGGATCAGCGGCGGCAGCGCCCGCCAGCAACAGCGCGGCCAGAGCCGCTCCCAGCACTCGCACGCAGGTGCCCAGCCGTGCCATGATCGCTCTCCCAAGCCGCTTGATGTTGTTTCACATAGTATGATAGCAGTTCATATTATGGAGTAAAGTAGCCGGTGCCGCCATGGCGGACGCCGGAGTCCAGGAGAGAGCATGGCCCCCAGCGCGCCCACCCGCCCCGTCCGGTGGTACAACTATGCCGCTTATGGCTCGAACGACGTGCTCGGCGCGGGTTCGATGGCGGTGATCTCCGGCTGGGTGCTGATCTTCTACACCCAGTTCTGCGGGCTGGAGGCGTGGCAGGCGGCGCTGATCTTCACGGTTGCCCGCGTGCTGGACGCGATCGCCTCGCCGGTGATCGGGCACCTTTCGGATGCCATGGGGGACACGCCGCTTGGCCGCCGATTCGGCCGTCGCCGTTTCTTCATCCTGGCAGCAATTCCCCTCCTCCCCTCCTTCGCGATCATGTGGGTCGCGGGACAGGGCTTCTGGTATTATCTGGCCACCTACGTGCTGTTCGAGCTCGTCTATGCGATGGAGATCATCCCGTACGAGACGCTCGCGGCGGAGATGGCGCGCGACTATCGCACCAAGGCGAAGTTCGCGGGCGTGCGGATCCTCTTTGCCCAGGCGAGCGCGATCCTGGCGGGCTTCCTGCCGGGCATGCTGATCCAGGCGCTCGGCAAGGACAGCCCGCAGACTTTCCTCTACATGGGCATACTGTTCTCGGCGCTGTTCATGGTGACGGCCGGGCTGCTCTACCGCTTCAGCTGGGAGCGGCCGGCCGCGGAAGTGGCAGCACTTCGCCCGGAAGGCGCGCCGCGGCCGAGCGTGGGCGCCGCGATCCGCGGGCTCTACTCCAACCTCTTCTCCACCTTTCGCATCCGCGCTTTCCGGCTGCACCTCGGCATGTATCTGGGGGGCTATATCAGCCAGGACGTGTTCAATGCGGCCTTCACCTTCTTCGTCGTCTTCGCGCTGTTCGGCTCGATCGAGGCTGCGTCGACGCTGCTCGGCACGATGTACATCGTCCAGTTTGTCGCGGTGCTGCTGGCGATCAACCTGGCGCTGCGCAGTTCCCCTGCCCGCGCCTATCAGCTGGCGGCACTGAGCTTCGCCGCGGGCGTGCTGGTGCTGCTGACGCAATGGGGTGCAGGCGTGCGCGTGGGCAGCGCCTGGCTCTGGTTGCCGATCGCGCTGGCGGGCCTTGGCCGCGGCGCGCTCAACTATATCCCCTGGGCGACCTACAACTACATGGCCGATGTCGACGAGATCGTCACGGGCAGGCGCCGCGAGGGGGCGTTCGCCGGCGTCATGACCTTCGTGCGGAAGCTGACCCAGGCAGCGGCGGTGGCCGGCGTGGGCGCGATCATGAGCGCGGGCGGCTTTGCCAAGGGCGCGGCCGTGCAGAGCCCGCAGGCGATCCACACCATTGCGCTGGTGCTGGGCATCGGCACGGTGGGCGTGCTGATCGCCGGCATGCTGGTCTCCACCCGCTTCCGGCTCAACGCCGCGACGCACGACGTGCTGATGGCCGAGATCGACCGCTTCAAGCGCGGCGGGACCGCGCCCGGGTCGCCGCAGGCGCAGGCGGTGGTGGAGGATCTGTCGGGCTGGCGCTACGAACAGCTCTGGGGCCGGAACCCGGTCGCGAGGGGACGGGGCTAACGGGGGTGTGGATCCGCTGTCCTGCGCCAAGACCGCGGCAATTGGCTACCCGCAGCCACCTTTCACTCCCCACCCCCACCTTTTGGCGGCCGGATGGTGCCCCGATCCAGCGCGTCCGGGATTAGCGCAAGGTTCTGGATCGCCGCCAGCCCCCATTGCGATGCCGCGTTGGTGGAGATACCCGGCCATTCCACGCCGCCGCCCCGCAAGGGCCGGCGCGGATCGCTGCGATAGAGCCCTAGCCCCGCATCGCCGGACAGGAACTCCTGCGCCGCGCGCGCTGCCAGCGCCGGATCGCTGGTGGTATGCGCGGCAAAGGCAGTCAGGCGCGAGTGGGATTCGCGCAGGTTGCGCGGGCCGAAGGGCTCGCCCCATTTCGCCAGCCAGTCCGCCTTGGGTGCATTGTACCAGCGGCAATAGTCCAGCCATGCCGCCCGGTAGCGCGGCACGTCGAGCAGGCGCAGCAGCTCGGCGTTGATTTCGACTGCGCCGAACACGGCATTGAGATGCGAAAGCTGGATCTTGGCGCCGCGATCGAGGAACCGCCCGCTCGCCAGGTCGTAGGGTGCGCTGCCAGTCAGCCAGCCGCGCGGCAGGCGACCAATGCTGTCCATCCCGGCGACGATCCGGTCGCGCCATTTGCGATTGCCGGTGCGTTCCCATTCGGCGAGCCATGCCCCCGCCAGCACCGCCCAGGTGGTGCCGAAGGTCATCTCGATCACCCCGTCCGGCAAGGGCGTCCGCGCTGCCCCGGGCACCTTGCGGCCGATCTCTACCGTGCGCAGCGCCTCGTGCGAGGTGACGAGGTCGCGCATCAGGTCGCCGGTGCGTTCGTCTGCGGTCAGATAATGGAAGATCCGGCGATAATTGGCGTTGCTGACGCGCGGCTGCTTCGAACTGTCGCTCCAGTGCTGCACGCCGTGGCGCGTGCCCAGCCCGGCGAAGCGGCCGAGATGATAGACATCGACCTCGCTGGTATGCCGCGTCATCGCCTCCGCAAGGCGAAATGCCTTGGGATCGCGGCTGCGCAGCGCGGCGGTCCATAGCCAGAGGTCCGGGGACAACTCGCTGTTTGCCCAGGCAAAGCCGCCGATGTCGTAGCGCCACTGGTGCCGGTCGGCGTCGTAGCTGTGCATCACGTCGCCGTGATTCCAGAAGCCGTACCAGCTACGGCGATCGACTTCGCCTGCGTAGAAGTCGATCAGCCGGTCCAGCTGGTCTTCGATGGCGGTACGCATGGGTGTGGAGCGATCCGGCAATCCCCAGTCGCCGAATATCCCGACAGCGTGGAGCTGGGCAGGATCGGCCATCAGTCGCGGCGGTTCGGCCACGGTTCGGGCAAGCGATTGCAGGTGATCGGTCGTCGGTGTGGCGGGGAACGCCCAAAGCATCAGTTCGCTCGTACGTGCGATCCCGGTTGGCGAGTCCCAGCCCGGCTCATAATCCTCATAGGTGATATCGAGGCCCTGATTCTGCGCCGCATAGCCTTCCATGCCCATCACGCCGTGATAGCGGCGGAGGTCCATCGGCTGCGCGCGGGGCGACCACAGCCAGGCGCAAAGCCGTGCTGCTTTGCCGGCAGCGCCCTCTATCTCCAGCTCGGTCGGATGCCGCTGCCAGAACCAGCGCGCCGCGATGGCCGCCCCGCCCCATGGCGAACCGACATAGGCGAGGCCAGGCGCACGCTGCCCCTCCCCCGCGTCGATCCACGCCATGTCCGGCCCTGTACGCTTGGCGAGGGTGAAGCCGTTGGCAGACGCCTGGAGCAGGCGGAAGGCGTCCCAAGCCGGAATCCGCTCGAGCAGGTCGGCCACGGGGGCGCGCATCTGCTCGAGCGGCGGAACCGGCTGCCCCGCAACCTGTGCGCCGCGGAACGCGGCTCCCGGATCGCGACGGAGCCCGGTGAGTGGGCGCACGGCCTCCGCGAACATGGCATCGGACGCTGTGGCAAGGCGCACGTGGCGATCATGCAGCGCACCGCGCATCGGGACCGTCGCGGCGATGCCAATGCCGGAGACGAGGAGTTTCGCGGGATCGACGTCGTGTACGAAGCTGTGGACGATGCGCAGGCCCTGCGATCCGGCAAAACATTCGATGCGGACGGTGAACGGCAGGAGCAGGCGCTCCCCGTCGCTGTGGTGCCCCTGAACCCGGATGACCGCCCGAATGGGGCCGCTTTGCTCGATATCTGCACGCTCGATGACACCGGCAAGCGGTACGCGGCGTCCCTCCGGCGTCTCGACGCGGAGCTCTCCGGTGAGCTGGACGGCTTCTAGCAGCGGTGTGCCGTTCCCGGCGAGCGCGCGCAACAGTGTTGGTCCGCTCTTCGAGATCTGCCAGCAAAGGTCGCCGGTCCGCAGCAGGATGGCGTCTTGGGTTGTTTGCACCTGCACCGCTGCCGCCGGCGCGCGGGGTTTCCCAGGGGAAACTCGAAGGCGCGCTGGTGCTGGGTCTAGTGCCGGCAGCGCGTGGCCGGTCCATTTGCACGAGCCATCTGGCCAGTAGGCCAGCGGCCAGCTCTGGAGCGGAAGCGGGCTTCCGTCGACGTTGGTTGCTGTCAGAGGTGTTTCGCGGCGCAATCGTCCCTTCGGCCATGCGAGCCCCCAGCATGTTCCTTCGAGGTGGTTTGGCGGGGGCGTGCCGTCGATCCACGCTGCATCGGCGGATGGCGGACTTGCGGCTTCGGCTTTGGCGGTGAGCACCACGGGAAATGCTGCGCCTGCTTGTAGGAGGCGGCGTCGGCCTATCGGGTGATGCATAGTCTTGTTCTCCAGCGATGTCCGTCACGCAATCTGCTGCATGTGGGACGCGCCGTCACAATGTGGTTGATTGTGGCCGCTGAAGCAATTGTTTGTACGTAGTGTCTAAGGCCATCGCGTCGGTCGGGCGGCCGGCGCTTGGCTTACAGGTGCCGTGCGCGCACCAAAGCTGTGGTGTTTGCATGCGCCTCTCTCTCACTCTGAGAAAATGAAAAAATCTCGGAACGGTTAGAGGGTTTTTGAATCGTTAGAGAGTTAGCTGTTCGCGCCAGCCCAAGCGAATCGTGGAATGCCCGCGATTCGGGCCAATACTGCTGTTCCCGATGTGTCGAGGTGGTGTTCCTGAAGGATCGGTACTGGCGTTCCTGAAGGATCGACAGTGTGTTCCCTGAGGATCGAAAGCGGTTCCGGAAGTGTCGATGCACGCCGTAAGCGCGCCAGATTACGACACCGGCGCAGGCCAACGTCGACGCGTTTGAATCACTTGGCATGGAAACCCTAAGGAAGAGGTTCAAAGTGGCATTCTCTGCGGGCGCATTAGACAGGGTGCTGTGAGGGTGCCCGACACTTCGGGAACGGGACGTGTCAGCGCAGCTGATGCTTGTTGCGGGCGTGCCATTGCCGAACAAAGCCGAGAAAGGCGTTCTGGTAGTTTGCCGGCGTGCGCGCAGGATCCGCTTCCACCCAATCGCGGAACTGCCGGTGCAGCTCCTGATAGTCCCAGCCGGGGCATTCCTGGCGTAGCTGGTGGAGCGTTGCGTCGGTGATCATTCCGCTTGTTCCACGCGAGGCGAGGCTCGTCAGCGAACGGCGGATCAGGGCGCGTGCGCCGGGGACGATCGTGGCTTCGTCCTCGCGCTGCGGGGCCGGCAAAGCCTCGGCGGGGGGCTTTGCGGACTTGCGGGCGGCCGGTGGCGTCGTGACCGGATCAACCGGTCGTGCGCTCTCCCCTTCGGCCCTGCGGCGCATGCGCAGGTTGGGCTCTCGCTTGCCGGCAGGCGTTTCCAGCGAAAGCGTATAGCCAGGCAGCTCGTCGCGTTCGACGATCTTGGCGATTTCGAACTTGAAGCGCCGGTACTGGCCCTCGGCACCCGATTTCTCGAACAGGGTGGGCATCGAAATGGCGAACCCCGCCTCCCCTGCCCCGCCGGCGTGCTTGCGTGCGACCTTGTACAGCCAGCGCTCGCGGCCACCGGTCAGATTGAAATAGGCGCGGTCGATCGACAGCACGCCCCCGGTCATCAGCACGCCTTCATAGAACCAGCTCGATAGTTCGATCGTCATGCCGCGCGACCGTTCGGTCCGCTCGTCGACCAGCTGGGTCCAGCCATCGAGCCAGCTGAACGTCGCCTCGCGGCGGTTCTCGGCGCGGATGTTGGTCTTGATGGTGGTGGCGACCAGGCGGTCGAGCGACTGGCCGAGCAGTTCATAGGCGCGCCCAGTCGTCGGGCGGCCGATCGCCCGCAGCAGGTCGTACGGCATCAGGTGAAGCTTGCGCGGGATGTCGTTGCGGCCGCGCCTGGCCATGTCGGCCAGCACGCTGGCGCAGTAGATCAGGATGTCGGCGTCCCAGATCGTCGCCATCCCGTAGTCGGGGTTGGCTGAGACGTGCACCCACAGCTTGCCGTCGGGGCTGCGATAATCGATCGGCTTCACCCGCTTGGTCTTGGCGAGGCTGAAGAACGGCCGCTCCATCATCTCGCGCTGGTCGCGCAGCGGCATGTCCGCAAGATAAGGCAGGAACAGGTCAAACTGCTCCGGGATCGACTGGCGGTCGGCCTGGGTCATGGAACCTCGGAATGGGGAAGGGGGAAGGGGTGTTTCCCTGGGGAAACGAGGCGCGTGGCGCAATAGCGGGCGACGCGCCGCATGCAGTGCCGGGGACCGGGCAGCCCGGGTTTCCCGGGGAAGCGGGCGGCGCTGTCGCGGCGCGCGTTTCCCCGGGGAAACAGGGTCACCGCTGAAGCCCGCGGCCTTCGCGCTCGAGCTGGGCGAGCGCTTCGCGGAACGCGGTTACCAGATGCTCGTGCTCGGCACCGGAGCCGGCATGAAGCCGCACTGTCACCCCCTGGCGGTTGACCGACAGGATGCTGAGCGCGGTCCGTCCGCCCGGCATCGCCCAGGAGAATAGTTCCTCCGCCTCCTGCGGTCCGGCAGGCGAGGCAAGGAGGCGACGCAGCACGTCGGTAGCGGGGATTGCCGCCTGCCCCTTGACGCGACGGTCGCTCTGCTCGCGCCCCAGCACCCGCGCCTCTGCCAGAATTGCCTTGGCCGCGTTCTTGTCATCCAGCGCCTGCGCGAGCGGGTAGGCGGGTTTGAGCTGGACATCGGCGGGCGAGGCGAACGCGGCGATCACCGCGTCCGGAATGCCTGCCACCTTGATCATCTTGGACAACCAGCCCTTGGACAGCTTCAGGCGCTCCGCCATGCGGGTGAGGTGGTTGCCATAATGGCTGCGGAGCGCATCGGCATAGTTGCGGGCCCGCTCGAGATCCGACACGTCCTTGCGGGCGCGGTTCTCGAGGTCGGCGAGGCGGAAGGCTGCCTCGTCATCCAGCTGCGCGACCTGAGCCACGAACTGCATGTCGGGATAGCTGTTGGCGCGCAGCCACGAAATCGCGAAATGCCGGCGGGTGCCGGCGATCACTTCATAGTCGTGGTTCGGATCGCCCTCGATCCGGCGCACCACGGCAGGCACCTTCTGGCCATTCTCCGCGACGATCGAGTCGATCAGTTCCCGGACATTCTCCTCCGACAGGTCGGCATAGACGCGGGCGTTGCCCGGCCAGATGCGCACCCGCGCGGGATCGAGGAGCAGCTGGGTGACCTGGCGCACCTCGCCCGAAGCCACGCGGGCCAGCGCCGACTCGCGGCCGAGCAACGTGGTGCCGCGGGTGCGGGCCAGCCGCGCCGGCGTTTCCGGCTCGGCTGCGAGGGCCGAAGCAGGTGCAGCCGGAATGGCCGCTTCGTTGACCGCTTCGGCCGCGGCTTCCTCGGCGAGCAGGTCCGCAAGATAGTCTTTCTGGGTACGTGCCACGGTTCAGCCCTTCTGCCCGGGGGCGGCGCTCTCAGGCCGCTTCATTGACGACATCCTCTTCGCTGGCCGGTGCCACCCGGCCCCAGTTACGGCGCACCAGCGCCTCGACCTGGCCCAGCGCCTCGTCGAGATTGGCCTTGCAGCGCTTGTGGGTACGGGCGGTGCCGATCGGGCGATCGAGTTCGTAGATCGTCATCATCCGCATTGCCGCGTGGCTGATCTCGGCCGACTCCAGGATCGGCACCGGCAGCAGTGCCGGCCCGAACGCCTGCTCCATGATTTGGCGGACCATCGCGTGGCTGGGATCGTTGCCGTCGAACTTGGAGCAGATCAGCCGGACAAAGTCATATTGCACCTCGATGCCGGCCTCGGTCAGCTGATGGAGCACCTGGTCCATCATCGAGAGGAACTGGACGGTCGAGCAGAAATCCGGGGTCGTCGCGGCCAGCGGCACCAGCAGCGCGTTCGCGGCCTGCATCACCGCCAGGCTGATCGTGCCCAGTGCGGGCGGGGGATCGAGGATCACCACGTCATAGTCACGGGCAAGGTCGCTCAGTCCTGCCTTGAGCTTGCGGAAGCGCGTGGCGAGGATCGATCCGCCATCCGCACCCGCTGCCGCCAGTTCATATTCCACGTCGAACAGCTCGAGGTTGGACGGGATCAGGTCGACGTTCGGCCACGGCGTCTTTTTGACGGCATAGAGTAGATCGGCCTGGGTCGGATCGATCGAGAGATAGGGGTAGAGCGTCTCTTCGCGGGTGATGTTGAAATGCGGATTGAAGCCGAACAGCGTCGTGGTCGTCGCCTGGCTGTCACAATCCACCACCAGCACGCGGTACCCCTGCACGGCGAAATAGTGGGCGAGGTGGGTAGTAACGGTCGACTTGCCGACGCCGCCCTTGAAGTTCTGAACGGCAATGATGGCAGGCACGTCGAGCGGGGCGCGGGCAGGGGAGGCGCCCAGCACCTGCCGCATGTTGAGCAGCTCCTCGACGGTATAGCCAGGGCGCCGGCCATTTTCGCTCGGCGGCGGCGGCGGGAGCCGGCCATCATCCTCGGCCATGCGGATGCGGTTGGTGGAGCAACCCAGCAGCTGTGCCGCCTCGGCAATGCCGAAACGCACATGGAGCCCCTTGCGGCTTTCCGGTAGGAACGCCTTGCGGCGCAGTCGTTCGATCATGCGCTCGCCTGCGTCGGCTAGATCGCCGATCCGCTCAATGTCTGAATGCATTCGTGCCTCGCCCCGCGCGGTTGAATGAGTGTTGCGCAGCATATGCACGATTTCGTTCAAATCGACAAGCTTGCCCACTCACATGCGTAGCTGTGTTTGTGCCCTGTTGCTCAGACCTGCTATGAAGACTATATTCGGTCCGTTATCGGTCTGAGGTGATCATGCGCTATTCGGAACAGGTGAAGCCGGTGAGCTATCTGAAAGCCAATGCTGCGGACGTCTTGCGCAACCTGGCGGATGGCGGCGCGCCGCTTGTGATTACCCAGAACGGCGAGGCGCGCGCCGTGCTGCAGGATGTGGCGAGCTACCAGGCGACTCAGGAAACGCTGGCGCTGCTGAAGCTGCTTGCGCTCGGCGCCCGCGACATCGACGCCGGAAAGGTCAGCCCTGCGCGTGATGCGATTGCCCGCCTGCGGAAGGGCAGGGGCGACGCTGCCGCATGAGCAGCCGCCACATAGTCTATCTTACAGCCGGAGCGGAGGGGGATCTTGCCGACATCCACGGCTGGATCGCGGCGCAGCGTTCTCCCGAACAGGCCGATGCGTTTCTTGATCTGATGCTTTCGAAGGTGGATAGCCTGGAAGCGTTTCCGGAGCGCGGAAGCGTGCCCGGCGAACTGGATGCGATCGGCATTCGCGAATTCCGCCAGCTGGTCGCGCCGCCCTATCGGCTGATCTACCGCGTGGTCGTCGATCATGTGTTTGTGCTGCTGATCGCCGACGGCCGGCGCGATTTCCAGGCGCTGTTGGAGCGCCGTCTGCTTTCCGCTTGACCTTCCCTCAGCCGTGCGACCAGCCCCACTGGCCCGCAACGATGGCGGCCTGGGTGCGATTGCGGACATTGAGCTTGCGCATCACTGCGGTCATGTGGACCTTCACCGTGGCTTCCGCCATGCCGAGTTCATAGGCGATCTGCTTGTTGAGCAGGCCCGAATGGACGCAGCGCAGGACCTGCATCTGCGTGGGCGTGAGCCTGGGCGGCGTCACCGCCTCCACGCCGGTGCATTCGTCCTGCTGTGCTTGCGTTACCGCCTGCATGACCATCCTCCCTCACCGATCCGTTTTCCGAGGAGCTGCCTCCAGATTCGTTAACGTTAACTTAAACCCACTTGTAGGACAGGTTCAACCCCAATTCTGTAAATCCCCGCCGCGGAATTCGTTCCAGGTGGCAATTTGATGGATGCTCGGGTGAAACCTGTCTAATAGGTTGCCGCACTATACGGCCGAGACAAGGGGAGGGGGCATGGCAAATCCGGGTGCCCGGAGAGCGGGACAGTGAACCAGCCGCGGCTTTCTGACCATGCCTATGCGGCGATCGTCGAACTCATCAAGACGGAGGATCTGGAGGTAGGCGCGCGCCTGCCGTCCGAGGCGCGTCTTGCAGAGATGTGCGGGGTGTCACGCGCGATTGTGCGTGAGGCGCTGGTACGGCTGGGTTCGGATGGCATCACGGAAGTGCGCCGCGGTGCCGGTTCGTTCGTACGGGGGCGGCCTTCGGAACGACTCGTCGCTTTCATGCCGCTGGCGGAGCTGCCGACCACGCTGGGCAGCTATGAGGTGCGATTCGTCTTGGAGACCGAAGCCGCGCGGCTGGCGGCGGTGCGACGCACGCCCGAGCAGATGGCGGTGCTGGAGGCGGCGCTGGAGGACCTGCGCGCGGCATTGCTGTCCAGCGCACCCGCGCATGTCGAGGATCGCGAGCTGCATCGCGCGGTAGCGGACGCCACCGGCAATCTTGCGTTCCAGCAGGCGTTCGACGCGCTTTGGCCGGATGTCGAAAAAGTCATGCAGGCCGGCGTCGACATCTCGCGTTCGCGCTCGGCGGAGGTCGTAGCGGTGATGCTCCACGAACATGAACTTATTGTCGAATCGATCCGGGCGCAGGACCCCGAGCGTGCCGCCCTCGCCATGCGGTGGCATCTGGGGGAGGGGCGCCGCAGGCTCATGCCCTGAGCCCAGACGGCTCCAGATGCGCGAGCGCCCGGTCGCGCAGCACCTCCGGCGGGGCCTGGGCGGGGAGGGCGAGCACGCCCTCGGCCGGGAAGGGGCGTTCCAGAGTTGCCAACTGGCTGTCGAGCAGGCTCGGCGGCATGAAGTGCCCCGCGCGTGCAGACATGCGGGCAACGAGCTGGGCACGGTCCGCGTCGAGGAAGACGAACTGCACCTGTCCGGGAATGCCGGCGCGCAGCCGATCGCGATAGACCAGCCGAAGTGCCGAGCAGGCGGCGACGGCGACGCCGCAGGTATCAATTGAAGCGGTGGCCGCGGCGGCCATCCGGTCGAGCCAGGGCCAGCGATCCGCATCGGTCAGCGGCGTGCCGTTCCGCATCTTCATCACCGCTTCGGCCGAGTGGAAGGCGTCGCCCTCGAGGAACACGCAGCCGAGCGCCTCGGCGAGCAGCGACCCGAGCGTCGACTTGCCGCAACCGCTGACGCCCATCACGATCACGGCCTTGAGGGCGGCCGATCGTTCGGCAAGGCTGGGCATGGCAACGAGCTCCGATGGCGAGGACATCGTCGCTTCTGGAAGGCTGCAGCTACGCTGAAAACTACGACCTTGGTCGCAGATGCTCCCGTGCCATCAGCAGGTTAGCCCCTCCAATCAAGAACTAAGCTCAGCATGGGGATGGATATGCGCTGCACCTTGGCCGCTTTGCTTGCCGCGAGCTCGCTCGCAACGCCCGCGGCTGCGCAGCAGGCGTCGATCTTCCCCACGGCGCCGGACGAGCCGCGCGCGGTGACGGTGAAGGCCAGGGGAGACGGCAAGGCGGACGATACCGCGGCGCTGCAGAAAGCGCTGGATGATGCGCGCGACGCAACCCGGCACGGCATCGTCTTCCTGCCCTCCGGTCGCTACCGGATCAGCCGAACCCTGGTGGTGCCCGCGGGCGTGCGGGTCTACGGTGTGGGGAGCACTCGACCGGTAATCCTGCTCGGTGCGAACACGCCGGGGTTCCAGCAGGGCGTCTCCACGATAATCGTGTTCGGCGGGGACGATCAATATGCGGTCGGCAAGGTGCCCGTTCCGGTTCCGACCGTGGTGCCCCGCGACAAGGTGGTCCGCGATGCCAATTCGGGCACCTTCTATTCCTCGATGAGCAATGTCGACATCGAGATCGCGAACGGCAACCCGGCTGCGGCAGGTGTGCGCTTCCGCATGGCGCAGCATGCTTTCCTCAGCCACATGGAATTCCGCATCGGGGGCGGCTTCGCCGGCGTGTACCAGGCCGGCAACCTGATCGAGAAGGTGGCGTTCAAGGGCGGACGATATGGCATCGTCACCGAGAAGACGTCGCCAGCCTGGCAGTTCACGCTGATAGATTCCACCTTCGACGGGCAGCGCGAGGCGGCGATCCGCGAGCATGAGGTCGACCTGACCCTGGTGAATGTCGCCATTCGCGACACGCCGGTGGGTATCGAGATCGATCGCGGCTATTCCGATTCCCTGTACGGCAAGAACGTTCGGTTCGAGCGGGTCTCCAAGGCGGGCGTTGTGATCTCCAACGAGAACAACGTCTTCACCCAGGTCGGCTTCGACAATGCGGTGGCGGTGGACAGCCCGGTCTTCGCCCGTTTCCGCGAGAGCGGCAAGACGGTGTCGGGCAAGGGGAGGGCGTACCGCGTCGGCGCCTTTTCCTACGGCCTCAAGGTTCCCGAGAGCGGCGCGACCGGGGCCTATGACCTGCAGGCGGAGGTTCAGCCGCTTGCCGCCCTGCCGGCGCTTCTCCCTGCCGCGGTGCGGGCGCTGCCGCCGATGTCCGAATGGATCAACGTCCGCAAACTGGGCGTGAAGGGCGACGGCACCAGCGATGATACTGCCGCGCTTCAGAAGGCGATCGACGCCAACCGCGTGCTGTACCTGCCGATCGGCTTCTACAAGGTGACCGACAGGTTGAAGCTGCGGCCGGACAGTGTGCTGATCGGCCTGCACCCGGCGATCACGCAGCTGACCCTGCCGGACAACAACCCGGCGCATGCCGGGCTGGGCAGCGTACTGCCGATTCTGGAGACCCCGCAGGGCGGCGACAACATCCTGTCGGGTCTGGGCCTGTTCACCGGGCGCGTGAATCCCCGCGCCTCGGCGGTGTTGTGGCGATCGGGCGCGAACAGCCTAATGCACGACGTGAAGATCATGGGCGGCGGCGGCACGCCCACCGCCGACGGCAAGCCGCTGGGTACCCAGCAGGCGCGCAGCGGCGATCCGGTGGCCGATGGCCGCTGGGATGCGCAATATCCCAGCATCTGGGTGACCGACAATGGCGGTGGCACCTTCACCGACGTGTGGAGCCCGAACACCTTCGCGCAGGCCGGGTTCTATGTCACCAACACCAGCACGCCCGGCCATGTGTACGAGATGTCGGTGGAGCATCATGTCCGCAACGAGTTCGTGCTGGACAATGTGCAGAACTGGGAGTTCCTCGCGCCGCAGACCGAGCAGGAGGTGGGCGACGGCCCCGACGCGGTTTCGCTGGAGATCCGCAATTCGCGCAACCTGCTCTTCGCGAATTATCACGGGTACCGGGTCACCCGCAGCTACCACCCGGCGCTGAGTGCCGTTCGGCTGTTCAACGCCGCGGACATCCGCTTCCGCAACGTGCATGTGAATGCCGAGAGCGGCTATGCGGCGTGCGATGAGGAAGGCTGCGGGACCTTCCTTCGCGCCAGCAAATATCCCTTCGACAATGCGATCCAGGACGTGACCGGCAAGCGGCTGGTACGCGAGCGCGAATTTGCCCGGCTCGATATCGGCGCGGCTGAGCGGCAGGTTGCGGAGAAGCCGCCCGTGTCCAAGGTGCAGAAGCTGGAAGACGGCTTCTACTCGATCTCCGGGGCGACCGTGGACGCCAAGGGGCGGCTATATTTCATCGACCGCCGCTTCCAGCGGATCCAGCGCTGGACCGCGGAGAAGGGGCTCGAGATCATCCGCGATCATGCGCTCGATCCGGTCAATCTCGCCGTCGACGCTTCCGGCCATCTGCTGGTGCTATCCTCGCTTGGAGCCAAGGGCGCGGTCTATTCGATCGATCCCGATGGCCCGCGCGACCAGCTCACCCGCATCGAGCCGACGCCGATCGGTGCGGGCACCGCGGCACGCACGTTACTGCCGGTCAACTGGTGGGCGAACGGGGAATTCCGCGACCAGCTCGACCAGCAGACCTATCAGTTCACCACCATGGCGGAGCTTTTCGCGAAGGAAGCGGGCGAACCCAAGACGCAGGCCTATGTCTCGCCCGACGGCAGCGTTGCGCTGCCCGCTTTCCGCGTATGGCAGCAGGGGCCGACCGATCATGTCGGCTGGCGATGGTCGCACGCGCTCAACGCAAACGGCTTGATCGGCGGCAAGCAGGGCGAACGGCTGTTCGTCACCAACGGGTCGGAGAATGTCACCTACACCGGTACGGTAGGGGACGCCGGCACGCTCACCAACCTCAAGCCCTTCGCCAACCGCGGCGGCGAGAGCGTCGCCGTCGCACCCGACGGGCGGGTCTATGTCGCGAACGGCCAGGTGTTCGTCTACGACGCCGACGGCAGGGAGGCAGGCAGGATCGACATGCCCGAACGCCCGCTCCAGATCCTGTTCGGCGGCGCCGACAAGCGTACCCTGTTCCTCCTGACCCACCACGCGCTCTACGCCGTGCGGCCCTGAGCGCGGCGTCTACCACCTATGTCTTAGGTGTCGGGTGCCCCCCGCGGGATTAGCGTCCAGCAGCATCGCCATGGTTCGGACAACGGCCGGCAAATATTGGAGGGGTTGGAGGCATGAAGGCCATTTTCACATCGCAGCTGCGCCTGTGCGGGGCGAGCCTGATCGCGCTGGCGAGCATCGGCGCAGCCGGTGCGGCCCAGGCCCAGTCGACTGCGGATCCTGCGCCCGCCGCCGTGCCGCAGGCCAATACCAGCGTGCAGACGGAGCAAGCCGATCAGATCATCGTTACCGGCTCGCGCATCGTCGCCAGCGGCTTCACCGCCCCCACGCCCACCACGGTGATCGGCGCGGAGCAGATCGCCGCCAATGCGCAGCCCAACCTGTTCAACACCATCGCCCAGTTGCCGTCGCTTCAGGGATCGACCGGCGCTGCGACCGGGACCTTCAGCACCTCCAGCGGGCAGCAGGGGCTGAGCTCCTTCTCGCTGCGCGGCCTGCAGCCGATCCGCACGCTGACCCTGCTTGACGGCCAGCGCGTTGCCGCCGCCAACGTGACCGGCGTGCCCGACATCAGCCTGTTCCCGCAGCTGCTGGTGAAGCGCGTCGACGTGGTGAATGGGGGCGCTTCCGCCTCCTATGGGTCGGACGCGGTCGGCGGCGTGGTGAACTTCATCACCGACAGCCGCTTTACCGGCTTCAAGGCCAATATTCAGGGCGGCATCACCACCTATGGCGACAACAAGCAGATCCTGGCGCAGGGCGCCTGGGGCAAGTCGCTGTTCGACGACAAGCTGCACCTGATCGTCAGCGGCGAATATGCCCATGACGGCGGCGTCGGCCCGGGCGACTTCGGCACCGATCTCGCCCGCAGCCGCAGCTGGTACAAGGCGACCACGCTGCTCAACACCGGCGTGACGGCCGGCGGATCGCCGCAGTTCGTCTACAGCGACTATGCGCAGCCCTATCAATATGCCCGCTATGGCCTGATCAACAACGGCCCGCTCCAGGGCATCGCGTTCGACGCAAGCGGCAATCCGTACAATTTCCAGTACGGCTCAAACGGGCAGCCGCTGGGCAACGGCCGAGTGAGCAATTGCTACCCCGGCAACAGCTTCTGCGTCGGCGGCGACCTGACCGGTGCGCCAGGTTCGGGCGCATCGCTCGTCTCGAAGCTGCAGCGTGTAGTGGGATATACCCGCATCGGCTACGACTTCGCGCCCAACAACGAATTCTACGGCACGCTCAACATCGGCCAGGTCAAGACCAACAACCAGCCGAGCCCTGGCTATGGTCGCCCGAACCTGACCGTCCAATGCACCAACCCCTATCTGCCGCAGCTGGTACGCGATCGGTGCGCGACCGCTGGAATCACGTCGTTCAACTTCGGCACCAGCAACGGCGCCTTCCCGGATCCGCAGGTCTATACCGATCGCCGCCAGTATCGCGGCGTGCTGGGCGCCAAGGGCCGGCTCGATGTGGTCGGCGGCCAGTGGAATTACGACGCCTATTATGAGCACGGCGTGACCATCTCGGACATCAACGTCCGAGATATCGTGCTGCAGAACCGCTATGTCGCGGCGACCAACGCAATCGCCCTGAACGGCGCGATCGTCTGCGCCGATCCCGTGGCGCGGGCGGCAGGCTGCCAGCCGATCAACGTCTTCGGCGGCTTCGCGCCCTCGGCCTCGGCACTGGCCTATGTCACGCCCGCCAACGGACCGTTCCAGCATACCAAGCTGACCCAGGATGTCGCCAGCCTCAACATCTCGGGCAATGTCGTTGATCTATGGGCCGGGCCGCTGACCCTCGCCTTCGGCGGCGAGTATCGCCGGGAGTTCTACCGCGTGAACGCCGATCCCTATGGCGCCGGCGTGACATCGGTGAGCCCGAACAGCAGCGCCTATCCGGCGGACCCGCTGCTCAATGCGGCGCTGGGCAGCAACTGGGCGGCCGGCAATTACAAGAATGGCGGCGGCAAATATCATGTGTGGGAAGGCTATGTTGAGCTGAACCTGCCGGTGTTCGACAATGAGGGGCTGGGCAAGGCCAATCTGAACGGCGCTGCGCGCGTGACCAACTACAGCACCTCTGGCACCGTCTGGACCTGGAAGATCGGCGGTACCTGGGCAACGCCGCTCGACGGGGTGCGCCTGCGCGGCGTCGTCTCGCGCGACGTGCGTGCGCCGAACCTTTCCGAGCTGTTCGCCGCCCCCACCGTCACCACGCTGCCCAACTTCAACGATCCGTTCCGCAACGTCGCGGTGCAGGCGTTCCAGAACACGATCGGCAACGCCAACCTCAAGCCGGAGGCCGCGCGCAACGTCGAAGTCGGCATCGCGCTGGCCAATCCCAGCTGGCTGCCGGGGCTCAGCCTCTCGGTCGATTATTACAACATCAAGCTGAAGGGCGTCGTCTCCACCCTGTCTGCGGACCAGATCGTCCGCTTCTGCTTCGAAGGCAATCAGGCGTTCTGTGGCGGCTTCGTGCTTAACAGCCCCACCCAGGGCGGCAATTTCATCAACGTGCAGCCGTTCAATCTGGCAAGCTGGAAGACGAGCGGCTTCGATATCGAGGCGAGCTACCGCTGGCAGCGTCCTTTGGGCCTGCCGGGCAACTTCACGGTACGGGCGCTGGGCACGCATGTGAAGGAGTTCCTGGTTGCCGCCGGCATTGCCGGCGTCGCAACGGTGGACAATGCCGGCGCTAATACGGGGGCGACGCCTGATTGGAAGTGGCTGGCCACCCAGACGTACGACACCGACAAGTTCAGCCTGCTGGTACAGGAACGCTGGTTCTCCGACGGCGTGTTCGGCAATCAGTATGTCGTGTGCAGCACGGGCTGCCCCGTCTCGACCGGCAACAATCCGACGATCGACCGCAACTTCATGCCCGGCGCCTTCTATGTGGACGTCGGCGGCTCTTACAAGGTCACGCGCGGGCTGGAGGGCTATTTCAAGGTCGACAACCTGTTCAATGTCGACCCTGCACCGTCGCCCCAGACCAATACCGGTCTGGACGTGAATCCGGCGCTCTATGACACGATCGGCCGCACCTATCGCATCGGAGTCCGTCTCAACTTCTGAACCGTTCGTCCCCCGACGACTCCTGGTCCCGGCCGCAAGGTCGGGCCCTTTGTTTTCCTGGGGAAACCCGAAAGCCCGCAGGCGTTGAGGGCGGGTGCGCGACTGCCGCGCCCCGACCAACGGAGACGAGCATGACCGAAGCCACCCAGCAAGCGACCAAGACCGTGTCGAACGGAAAGACCGCGCTTACCGACGATATCCGCGCCCATTTCTCCGGCGACGCTCCGATCACCGAAAAGGCCAAGAGCTTCGCCAAGGCGCGGCCTTGGACCAGCGCCGCCTTTCTCGGCATCGCCGCGCTGGCGGTGCTGAACGGCGTCCGCGGCGTCCGCCCGTGATGCTGCGGCGGTGGGGGCACCCGGCACGAACCGGGCGCCTCCACCGTCCCTTCCTGCGGTGCGGATAACCGCGTACTGGCAATCCATCACCGCCGGGGTTATATACCGCTCGTTATGAAAACCGCTGCCTGTACCGTAGCCAAGGGTCGCCCCCGCGAGTTCGACGTCGAAGAGGCGTTGGCGGCGGCGCTCCGCATCTTCTGGACCAAAGGGTATGAAGGCGCGTCGCTGACCGATCTTACCGAGGCCATGGGGATTACCAGGCCCAGCCTCTATGCGGCGTTCGGCAACAAGGAAGCCTTGTTCTGCAAGGCGCTGGAACTCTACGAGCGCGAGAAGCTCTGCTATATCGGTCGGGCGCTGGAAGCCCCCACCGCGCGTGGCGTTGCGGAGGCATTGCTGCGTGGCGCACTGGAGCGGCAACGCGACTCCACCGACCCCAGGGGCTGCATGGGCGTGATCAATTCGGTGGCGTGCGGCGCCGAGGCCGAGTCGATTCGCGAGGAGGTGCTGAAGCGCGGCGAATCCGCCAAGCGCGCGATCGTCGCTCGCTTCGAGCGGGCAAAGGCCGAAGGCGACCTTCCCGACCATGCCGATCCGGAGGGCCTTACCGGCTATCTGATTGCGCTGCTCCAAGGCATTGCGCTGCAAGGTGGCGCAGGTGCGACCTGCGCCGACCTCGAGCGGCTGGTGCAGACCAGCCTGGCGATGTGGCCGGCGCGCTAGGCTGGTTCCATCACCGGAACGGCAGCGTCAGTCGTTGGGGACGGTGAGCACCACGCCTGTCTTGTCTTCCTGCCGCGAAATTGCGAGCGACACCTGCTTGCCGTCCTTCTCGCCGGAAATCAGCGCGCCCTCCGCCATCAGGAACGACTGGGGCACCTTCCAGCCCTCCTTCGCCAGCGCGGCCTTGTAGAAATCGGCAACCTTGGCGACCGGATCTGCGGTAGCCAGCGTCACCATCTTGGACTTGCGGCCTTCGGAGTCGGTTTCCATCACGCCGTCAACGGCGGCACCGGGATAGAGCGGCGCGTAGGCAGGCAGGACAACGGCGGCTGCCGCCTTGCCGGTTGCAGTCTTGATGCTGCCTTTTGCGTTGGAGATGGTTGCCGTGCCGGCGCTCTCATCGGACGTGTAGGTCGTGCCGCCGACGGTCGCAGACTTTTCGTTCGATCCGCAGGCGGTGAGCAGGGCTGCGGCAACAAGGACGGCACAACGCATCGGCAGATCTCCGGAAGCTACAAACTAGGGTGCGAACAGCGGGAACGCGCACACCACGATCGTCTAGCCGCGGGACCAGGGGTTGGCAAACGGCTGAACGGCGAGCCTTGCCCGATGAAAGAAATCGTTTCATGTCCGCGAAACGGCCTTGCGAAGAAAAATACCGGCCGGTATAAAAAGCCTGTTGACGCACCGCAGCGTGACTTATATACCAGTTGGTATAGAAAGTGGCCCGCCGCCTCGATGAGGTCGCGGGGGCAGACGGAGACGCGGACATGCGCCAGCTTGCACGCAAGAAACGGGGTGAGCCCTAGGCTCTAGCCTTCCATAAGAATTCCACCACGGCGTTCGCGAGTCTGCGGCCGCTGCGGCAATAAGCGCGCGACCTCGCTTGCGGGGGCGGTGCCACGTGGCGAGCGGACTCGTCGCGAGGCACTTCGCGCATCCACCACATACATGCCGGCGCCCGCGAACAAAGGGGTTTCGCGGGGAGGCGGAGCCTTGCTCGCTGCCGGTGCAACCGAGGGAGACGCATCATGGCATATCTCGATCTCACCGACATGGCCGGCAACGCAGTTGCGCTGCCAGCCTTCCTGGCCGGCCCGCGCGAGGAGACCAAGCTCAGCGCCCTTGAATGGCAGGTCGTCGCGATTGCCCAGCGCGATCGCATGTCCTCGCTGGAGGCGCCGAGCCGGCTGTCGATCGCGCTCGGCATGATCTTCGGTGGCGAGCGCGGCAATCCGCGGCTGGCCGATCCGAAACTCGAGGCGCTGCGCCGCATCGCCGTCATTTCCTGGCACCGCGGCTTCCGCGTGCCCCAGTCCGAAATCCAGCGCTTCCACGACGCCGGCTTTACGCCCGGCCAGCTCGAGACGCTGCTCACCAGCATCAGCCGCGGTCGCGCGGCGTTGAATCAGGGGAACCATCATGAACATGCACGCGCCCATTGAGGGCGAAGCGGTGGCCACGCGCGCGCCCAAGCGCCTGCGCACCTGGCAGAAGGCGGCACTCGTTATCGTGCCGGTGGGGGTGGTCGCCGCCGGCTTCGGCATGAGCGGACGCAACGCGCCGGCCGTCGCCGCTCCGGCTGCACCCGTCGTCACCGTCGCCACGCCGCTGTCGCGCGAAGTCAACGAGTGGGACGAATATGTCGGCCGCTTCGAGGCGAGCCGCACCGTGGAGGTGCGGCCGCGCGTGTCGGGTGCCGTCACCGCCATCCACTTTAAGGACGGTGCGGTGGTACAGCAGGGCCAGCTCCTCTTCACCATCGATCCGCGTCCGTTTGCTGCGGCGCTTGCCGAAGCCAGGGCAGGCGTAGCGAGCGCGCAGAGCGATCTTGCGCTGGCGCGTTCCGACCTTGACCGCGCCCAACGGCTGGTCAGCGTCGAGGCCGTGTCGAAGAGCGACGTAGAGCGCCTTCAGGCGCGCGTCCGCGCAGCCACTGCTGCTGTCGCTGCGGCGGAGGCCCGCGTCCGCGCGCGTGCGCTCGACGTGGAGTTCACCCAAGTGCGCGCGCCGATCTCCGGCCGCATCTCGGACCGCAAGGTCGACCCCGGCAATCTTGTTGCCGCGGGCGAAGGGCAGGGGGGCACGCTTCTCACCACGATCAATGCGCTCGATCCGATCTACTTCACCTTCGATGGCTCGGAAGCCCTGTTCCTCAAGGCCAAGCGCGCCGCGGGATCGTCGGCCAGCCCGGTCGAGATCCGGCTGCAGGACGAAGGCGATTATCGCTGGAAGGGCCAGATTGACTTCACCGATAACGGGCTCGACCCGAAGTCGGGCACGATCCGCGGTCGTGCAGTGCTGTCCAACAAGGACATGTTCCTGACGCCGGGCATGTTCGGCAACATGCGGCTCGCTGCGGGCGGCAAGGCGCAGGCACTGCTGGTGCCCGATGCCGCGATCCAGACCGACCAGGCGCGCAAGCTGGTGCTCACCGTCGGCGCCGACGGCACCGTGGTGCCGAAGCCGGTGGTGCTCGGCCCGGTGGTCGACGGCCTGCGCATCGTCCGCTCGGGCCTGACGCCCCAGGACAAGGTGGTGATCGCCGGCACCCAGTTCGCCCAGCCCGGCGGCAAGGTGCAGCCCCGCGCGAGCTCCATCGCACCGGCCGCCGCAACCGACTCGCCAATCGTATCCGCTCCGGTCACGGGCCAGGCCACCTTCGCCCATTGACCGAACTGCCGCCGGGCACCCCACCCTGAGCCCGGCGGCAGGTAGTTTCTCGTTTGCCCCGTCCGCGTGATTGCACGCGGGCGCGGGCACGCGCGTCCGCTCGCAAAAGGAGAAGGCCATGCGCCTCTCACGCTTCTTCATCACCCGCCCGATCTTCGCGGCGGTGATCGCGATCATCATCACGATCATGGGCAGCATCGCCTATTTCGCGCTGCCCATCTCGCAATATCCCGACATCGTGCCGCCCACCGTCACGGTGACGGCCAGCTATCCCGGCGCATCGGCCGAGACGGTGGCGGAAACCGTTGCCGCGCCGATTGAGCAGGAAATCAACGGCGTCGACGACATGCTGTACCAGTCGTCGCAATCGACCGGCGACGGTGCGGTGACGATCACCGTCACCTTCAAGTCCGGTACCAACCTCGATGCCGCGCAGGTGCTGGTGCAGAACCGCGTCGCGGTTGCGATCCCGCGTCTGCCCGAGGAAGTGCAGCGCCTCGGTGTCGTCACGCGCAAGACCAGCCCCGACTTCCTGATGGTCGTCAACCTGATCTCGCCCGACAACTCGATCGATCGCAGCTACATCTCCAACTACGCCCTCACCCAGGTGAAGGACCGCCTCGCGCGTCTGGAAGGCGTGGGCGACGTGCGCATGTTCGGTGCGCGCGACTATGCGATGCGCGTGTGGATCGATCCCGGCCGTGCCGCCGCGCTGAACCTCACCGCGGGCGACATCGTCCAGGCACTGCGCGGGCAGAACATCCAGGTTGCGGCAGGCTCGCTCGGCCAGCCGGGTTCCCAGCGCAGCGGCAACGCCTTCCAGCTCAATGTCGAGACGCAGGGCCGCCTGAAGACCCCGGCCGAGTTCGGCCGCGTCGTCATCCGCACGGACAATGAGGGCCGCCAGGTCCGTGTCAGCGACGTCGCACGCGTCGAGCTCGGCGCCGCCGACTATTCTTCCAACACCTATCTCTCGAACCAGCCGACCGTGATCCTGGCCGCCTTCCAGCGCCCGGGCTCCAATGCGCTCGCCGCCGCGGAGCGGATCAAGGCGGAGATGGACACGATCTCGAAGACCTTCCCCAAGGGCCTTGAATATCGCGTGATCTACAACCCCACCGAGTTCATCGCCCAGTCCATCGACGCAGTGTACCATACCCTCGGCGAGGCGGTGATCCTCGTCGTCCTCGTCGTGATCGTGTTCCTCCAGAAGTGGCGGGCGGCGATCATCCCAGTGGTGGCGATCCCCGTGTCGCTGATCGGCACCATGGCGGTGCTGCTGCCGATGGGCTATTCGCTCAACAACCTGTCGCTGTTCGGGCTGGTGCTCGCCATCGGCATCGTCGTCGACGACGCGATCGTCGTGGTCGAGAATGTCGAGCGCAACCTGGCGCAGGGAATGACTCCGCTCCAGGCGGCGCGGACCTCGATGGACGAAGTGTCGGGCGCGCTGGTCGCGATCGTGCTGGTGCTGTTCGCGGTGTTCCTGCCGACGCTGTTTTTGAATGGGCTTTCGGGCGCCTTCTACAAGCAGTTCGCTGTGACGATCTCGGTCGCCACTGCCATCTCGCTGCTCGTCTCGCTGACGCTGTCCCCGGCGCTTGCCGCGGTGCTGCTCAAGCACGAGGAACATGGCGAACGCCGCGGCGGCATCGGCCGCTTCTTCGGCCGCGCGGCCGACGGGTTCAACCGCGGCTTCGAGCGGATGAGCAACGGCTATGCCCGCCTCACCCACAAGCTGGTCACGCGGCCCAAGCGGATGATGGTGGCCTATCTTGGCCTGATCGCCGCCACGGTCGCGACCTTCTGGGTGACGCCAGTCGGCTTCATCCCGGCGCAGGACCAGGGCTATTTCCTCACCGTCATCCAGCTGCCGCCGGGCTCGTCGCTCGAGCGCACCGATGAAGTAATGCGCAAGGTCGTCGCGCGGATCCTGCCGATCCCCGGCGTGAAAGGCTCGGTGATGCTCGCAGGCTTCGACGGCCCGTCGCAGACGCTCGCCCCGAACAGCGCCGCGGCATACGTGCCCCTGCAGAGCTTCGAGGAGCGCAAGAAGCTCGGCGTCGACATCCAGGGCATCATGGCAGAGGCGCGCAAGCGCACCGCCGACATCAACGAGGCGATGCTGCTCGTGGTCCCGCCGCCGCTCATCCAGGGCATCGGTTCGGCCGGCGGCTATCGCCTGATGGTGGAGGACCGCGGCGAGCACGGCTATCAGGCGCTGGGCAACACCGCCTTCGGCCTGATCGGCCAGGCGAACAAGACGCCGGGGCTCGCCCAGGTCTACACCTTCTTCAACACCGCGACGCCACGCGTCTTCGCCGATATCGATCGCCGCAAGGCCGAGATGCTGGGCGTGCCGCCGGAGCGGGTGTTCGAGGCGCTCAACGTCTATCTCGGCTCGGCCTTCGTCAACGACTTCAACATGCTCGGCCGCACCTACCGCGTGACCGCGCAGGCCGACGCGCCTTTCCGGGCGACCGAGGCCGATATCGCCAACTTGAAGACGCGCTCGGATGCCGGCGGCATGGTGCCGATCGGATCGGTCGCGACCTTCGAGAACAAGACGGGCCCGTATCGCGTCACGCGCTACAACCTGTTCCCGGCGGTGGAAGTCGATGGCGATACCGCGCCGGGCTACAGCTCGGGTGCCTCACTGGACGCGATGGAGAAGCTCTCGGCCGAACTCCCGGCAGGCTATGCGGGTGAGTGGACCGGCATCGCCTATCAGCAGAAGATGGCGGGAAGCACGGCAGGCCTCGTGTTCGCGCTGGCGGTGCTGTTCGTCTTCCTGGTCCTGGCGGCGCAATATGAAAGCCTGACGCTGCCGCTGGCGATCATCCTGATCGTGCCGATGTGTCTGCTGGCGGCGATGGCGGGCGTGAACCTGCGCGGCATGGACAATAATGTGCTGACCCAGATCGGGCTGGTCGTGCTGATCGCGCTCGCCGCCAAGAACGCGATCCTCGTGGTCGAGTTCGCCCACCAGGCGGAAGTGCGCGACGGCCTGTCACCGGTGGAAGCCGCGGTGCGGGCGGCGCAGGACCGGTTGCGGCCGATCCTGATGACCAGCTTCGCCTTCATCCTCGGCGCGGTGCCGCTGCTGATCGCGAGCGGGGCAGGCGCCGAGCTCCGCCAGGCACTGGGTACGGCCGTGTTCTTCGGGATGATGGGCGTCACCGGCTTCGGCCTGCTGTTCACGCCGACCTTCTATGTGGTGTGCCGCGCGCTGGGCGTGCGGCTCGCCCGGCGGCGCGGGCAGGGCGGGGCGCACGCCCAGCTCCAGCCGGCCGAGTAAACTGAACCAACCGGCGGGCGCTTCCCATGCGCCCGCCGCAGGAGATTTCGCATGCAACGCATGGCTTCGATCATGGCCGCAGTTTCGGCACTGGCGCTTTCCGCCTGCGCCGCCGGCCCGAACTACAAGGCACCCGCCCGGCCGCAGAGCGCCGCGGGTGCGTTCCTCTCGACCAGCGCGGCGGTCTCGACCGCGCCGGTGCAGGAGGGCTGGTGGCGGCTCTATAACGACCCGGTGCTCGACCGGCTGGTGACGGAGGCGCTCGCCGCCAACACCGATGTGCGCGTCGCGGTTGCCCGCATCGAGCGCGCCCGCGCGACGTTGCGCGGCGCAACGGCGAACCGGCTGCCGCAGGGCACCGCAAGCGCCGGCGCCAATTACGGTCGCGTGCCCGCAGGGCAGCGCCCGATCGGCACCGCGCAGGAGGATTGGCAGGTCGATGCCGGCCTCAGCGTCTCCTATGAACTGGACCTGTTCGGTCGCGTCTCCCGCGGCGTCGAAGCCGCGCGCGGCGACGTCGCCGCTGCCGAAGCCGATGCCGAGGCGGTGCGCGTCGTTGTCGCCGCCGACACCGCGCGGGCCTATGCCGATGCCGTCTCCTCCGCCGAGCGGCTGGCCGTTGCGGAGCGCATCGTCGCCCTGCTCGACCAGTCGATCGACCTGACCCAGCGGCGCCGCAATGTCGGGCTGGCGACCCGGCTCGATGTCGCCCGCATCGCCGCCCTGCGTAACCAGCGGCAGGCCGATGTCCCGGCGCTCGCTGCCCAGCGCGACGCGGCGCTGTTCCGTCTTGCGATGCTGATCGGCAAGACCCCCGCCGAACTGCCCGCCGAGGCGCGCGAGCGCCACACCATGCTGCGGCTCGAGCAGCCCATCCCGGTCGGCGACGGGGCGGCGCTGCTTGCCCGCCGCCCGGACGTGCGCGCGGCAGAACGCCGTCTCGCCGCCTCCACCGCGCGCATCGGCGTGGCGACGGCGGACCTCTATCCGCGCATCTCGCTGGGGGCCTCGGGCGGGTCCACTGGCAATGACTTCGGCAACATCTTTGGGGCGAATCCCTTGCGCTGGCTTGTCGGCGGGCTGATCAACTGGTCGGTCAATCCGGCGCCGGCGCGTGCCCGCATCGCCGCGGCGGAAGCCGATAGCCGTGCCGCGCTCGCCACCTTCGACGGCACGGTGCTGACCGCGCTGCAGGAGACCGAAACCGCGCTCTCGGCCTATGGCCGCGCGCTCGAACGGCGCACCGCGCTGCAGGCGGCGCTGGGCGAGGCCGAGGCGGCGGTGCGGATTGCCCGTGCCCGCCAGACCGAAGGCGATATCAACTCGCTCGACCTGCTAGACGCCGAACGCACCTTTGCCGATGCCCAGGCGGCGCTGGCGACGGCGGATGCGAGCATCGCCGAGGCGCAGGTCAACCTGTTCCGCGCGCTCGGCGGCGGCTGGCAGCCGACGGCCTGACCACTCAGCTCCGCGCGCGTTCGATTGCCTCGAGCGATTTGCCTTCGTTGCGCGGGGCCCAGATCAGCCCGATCACCCCCGACGCGACGAGGAAGCCGGTGAGGATCCAGGCGAGTGTCGTAAAGTCGTGCGCGGCAAGGCTCGGCACCGCCAGGCTCCAGATGCCGAGCCCGATCCGCACGATCGCGAAGGTGAGCCCTTGCGCGGTCGCGCGGATCGCGGTCGGGAAGAGCTCCGCCGACCAGAGCTGGAAGAAGCTTTGCGCGCCAAAGCCGCCCGCCACGCCCATGATCACGATGTGCAGGACCACGATCTCGAGCCGGAAGCCGAAGATCGCCAGCAGTGCCATGCCGACCACGTGGAGGGCGGCAGAGATGCCGAAGAGGAGCCGCTGGTTCACGCGGTCCGACAGCGTGATGAAGATGCCGAGGATCGAGACCATGCCGATCAGGAAGTAGCTCGCCGGCAGGATCGTCGCCGTCCATTCGGGCAGATGGTTCTGCGCGATCAGGTAGGGGGTGAAGAAGCCGTTATAGCCAGCCCACAGGTTCCACAGCCCGTACATGCCCGCGAGAAAGGCGATCGCCCCGAGATGGCGGGGGGCGAACAGCGCCCGCCAGCCCAGGCTTGCGGCACCGGCGCGGCGGGCAGCCTGCACCTCTTCCCAGCGCTCCGATTCCTGCATCCGCGCACGCAGGAAGGTGAGGGCAAGCGCAAGGATGGCGAGATGGGCGAACAGCCAGCGGATGCCGGTGATTCCGTAGGGCCGCAGGAAATAGGCGGCGACCAGCACCGCGACCGGCCCCAGGTACCAGAGGAGCTGGGCCACCCCCGAATGCGCACCGCGCCGTCTGTCGGGCGCCTGCTCCGCGATGAGCGACCACGAGGCGGGGATGTCGGCCCCGACCGCGAGGCCGACCAGCACGAAGCCGAGCACGATCATCCAGGGTGCGCTGGCGAAGACCAGCCACGCCATCCCGAACGCGTAGAACAGCATGTCGTACTGGTAGATCTTCTTGCGACCGAACCGGTCGCATAGCACGCCGCCGAGCAGTGCGCCGACACCGGCCGAAATCGCATTGGCGCTGAAGGCGCCGATCAGGCCGATGAATCCATCGGAAAGTCCGAACTGCGTCTTCCACAGCGCGAGCGCCACCGATCCCGACACGATCGAGCCGGCATCGATGTAATTGGCCAGCCCTGCCAGGATCGCATTGCGCCACGAACCCTGGCCCCCGTGTGAAGCCATCGCATCCTACTCCTTGCTCGGGCCGGTGGGGTGGCGCCGGTGCCGTCGGCGGGTCAGATATAGGTGCGCAGCAACTCTCCCAGTGCGCAGATCGCCAGGCTCTGGCCATAGGGCATCGAGGTAAGGCGGATGTCCTTGTAGAATTGCAGGCTGTCGCCCATCGCGGTGCCGAAGCTCACCTGCTGCAGTTCGCCGGTCTCGTCGATATTGTCGAGCACGCCGCGCACAGCCTTCAGGCCCACCGCTTCATAGGCGCGGGGCAGATAGCCCTTTCGCACTGCCTTCAGGATGCCATAGGCGAAACCGGCGGTGGCCGACGCTTCGAGATAGCTGGTCGGGTCCATCACCAGCGTGTGCCACAGGCCGCTTTCGTCCTGCGTTTCCGCGAGCGTCTTCACCTGTGCCGCCAGCGTGTCGATGAGGAACGTGCGGAAGGCGTCGCCCGGCTGGAGATCGAGGATCTCGATGATCTCCGGGATCGCGATCGTCACCCAGCAATTGCCGCGTGCCCACAGCGCCTCGGCGAAGTTGTGCCGGCCGTGGAAGTCCCAGCCGTGGAACCACAGGCCGGTCTTCTTGTCGAACAGATATTTGATGTGGACGAGGAACTGGCGCTTGGCCTCCTCCACATAGTGCGGGCGGTCCAGCAGCAGGCCGATCTTGGCGAGCGGCAGCACGCTCATCATCAGCGTGTCGTCCCACATCTCGCCCGGATTCTCGTCATTGTAGACGATGTGTTGGAAGCCGCCCTCCTCGGTCTTGGGCAGCCCGTCCGGCGCCATCAGCCATTCGGCCCAGGTGTCCAGATAGGGGAGATAGCTGGGATCGGGCTCGTGCTCGTACAGCCAGGCGAGCGTGATGAACGGCGCCACGGTGTTGATGTTCTTGGTCGGCGTGCCCTCGGCAAAGCGATCGGCGAACCATTGCTTGATGATGCCCAGCGCCTTCCGGTCGCCGGTCTGCTCGAAATAGCGCCACATGCCGAACAGGCCGACGCCGTGGGTCCATTCCCACCCGGCCCAGCCCTTGGTGTCGATGATGCGACCATCTTCGAGGTGGAGCAGGAACTCGCCGGTCTCGTCCTTGATGTGGACGAGATTGTCCATCAGCAGGTCGATCTTCTGCGTGACGAGGCTGCGGGGGATGTCGTGCGAGGCGGCCAAGGTTCGTGTCTCCGTGGGTAAGGGGGCAGAGGCCGTGGCGCCGCGCGAATCGCGCGAACAGGCCGGGCCAGGTATGGGGGGTGCCGTCGGGATCGACGAGTGGCAGGCCGTGGCCGCCCTTCTCGAAGATCATCAGTTCGGACGGGATCTTCGCCGCCTGCAGCGCGGCGAACATGATGAGGCTGTTGGCAGGCTGCACCGCCGGATCGTCGGCAGCATGGGCGACGAGCGTGGGCGGCATGTCCGCCGGCAGGTCGCGCTCGGCGGAGAAGCGGTGGACCTGCTCCTCGGTCGGGCTGGTGCCGAGCAGCTCCTTGCGTGAGCCGCCATGCGCTTCGGGCGTGCGCATCGTGATGACGGGGAAGAACAGGCCGAGCGCCACGGGCCGCGCCGAAAGCTGGTCGGCGGTGTCGACCGGCGCGTAGGTGGCGAGGTCGGCGCGGCTGCCGAGGCGGGCGGTGAGATGGCCTCCAGCGGAAAAGCCCATGGCGCCGACCCGCGCCGGATCGATCTTCCACCGCGCAGCGCCCGCACGGATCAGCCGCATGGCGCGCTGCGCATCCTGAAGCGGCGCATCCGGCCCCGCCGCCCAGCCGTCGTGCGGCAGGCGATAGAGCAATTCGAACACGGTCGTGCCGCGCTCGGCGAAATGGCGGGCAATGCTCGAGCCCTGCCGGCCGAGCGCCACCCGCGCATAGCCGCCCCCCGGTATCATCAGCAGTGCCGATCCGTCGGGCCGTTCGGCAGGCACCACGTTCAGCATGGGCGTGGCGACATGCGGCCAGGCGATGTCGTCGGCATCGCCGGTGGGCGATCGCTTCACCCATGCATCGGCGGCGGTGACACCCTCGCCGCCGGGAGGGCGGCCGGGCCAGAGCGGCAGCCGCTCGATCGGGGCGGCGCGCGCGGGAAGGGCGGCGGCAGCCGTGGCAGCGGCGGAGGCGGCAAGCAGGGTGCGGCGCGTGATCATTGCAACTCCTCCGGCCGCTGTGGCGCGGCCACCATCGCAACGGGCAGGCCGCCGCGGACATTGCGCAGGGGAACCAGCTTCACCGCCTCCAGCATATTGCCGGGCGCGCCGTCCGAGGTGACGGCAAGCGCGATGCTGTTCGTGCCGCGGTGGTTGAGAATGCCCTCCGGCACCGGAAACACCCGCTGCGGGCCGACATGGGCGATGAACTGCCCCATGTTCCAGCCATTGACGAACAGAAGCACCCGGTAGCGCGCGCCGGGCGAGCGCGGTCTGGTGGTGTCGCCGAACGCCACGCCGATCGTGGCGTCCTGGCCCTTGGGCACGTCGAGCGTGAAGCGGGTGCGGTACCAGGTCGTGCCGGGTGCGGCTGCGGTGGTGGCCTTCCAGCCGCGATCGTCGAAGCCGGGCAGATGCCAGCCCATCCGTTCGCCATATTGGCCGCCATTGTTCGCGACGCCGCGGATCGGATCGGCAATGTCCTCGCCGCCCTTGCGGCCCTGGATCTTCCAGGTCACGGGCACCGCAAAGCTTGGGCCGCCGCCAGGCTCGACCGAGGCGAAGACGATGCCACGCGCTTCCTTGTGGAAATCGTCGGCGTCGAGATCCCAGTTATGGCCGTTGTTGCGGACCATCACGGAAAGGACATGAGCGCCCGGCGTGCGGGCAGCGGCGGGAAGGTCGAACTCGGCGACGCCGGTGGTGATCGGGCGGGGGAGACCACTCGGCAGCTCGTGCTGGCCGACCAGCTGACCGTCGCAGAACAGCTGGAGCATGCCCGATCCGCCCGCGCCATAGTGGATGCGGATGCGCTCGGCCGCCGCGCTGCCCTCGAACCGGCCGCGATACCAGACGTCGCCGTCGTGGAAGCCATAGGCGTCCATCAGCATGTTGGGCACACCGTCGGGCCGGGCGGTGATGCTGGCATAGGCGCGATTGTCGACCGCCTGCCAGTCACGGTCGTCGAAGTCGGGCGCAGCCTCGGGCGTGCCGGGGGCAGAGACCCAGCGCAGCGACGGCAGTGCGACCGGCGCAGGCCCGGGCAGGGGGCTGGTGGCCACGAGGCTGCCGGAGGCGGTGCGGATCGTCTGGACCGCCGCGCCGTTCCAGCGCAGGCTGCGGACGGCGGCGGGCGCCCAGACCTCCAGCGGCGTCGGTGCTTCGGTGTCGCCGGTGAGCACGAGGCTTCTACCCTTAGGCGTCGCATGGCGCACCAGCGCGGGGCCGCGGACGAGCGAGTCGCCGATCCGCCAGAAGCGGGCGCCCTCGGCTTCCTCTGCGAGCAGAAGCGTGAGCGGCGGGCGACCGCCGCCGCTGATGCGCAGCCGGGTAAGGCCCTGATGGGTGTAGGCCAGCTTGAGGTCGCCGTGTGCCGCATCGAAGCTGGATGTGGCGGCGCCTTCCAGCACCTCCACCGTGGGCGCCGAGGCGTAGCGCAGCACCGCCTCGCCCGGCTCGCCGGCGCGGCCGTAGAGCAGCAGCAGATCGCGGCCATCCTGGCGGAGTGCCGCCTGCAGTTCCGAGCTTGCATACACCAGCCGCTGCCCGCCCAGCGTCACGCCGGCGACGAGCCATTTCGCGTCAAAGCCGTTCAGCTGCATCGGCCAGCTGTATCGCCCGTCGGGCAGGTCGGCGGTGATGGTGAAGCGGTCCTCGGTCTGGCCGTTGGAGGGCTTGTGGGTAACGAGCAGGAAGCGCGCGTCGGTCTCCGGGCGCTTGTTGTGATAGACCTGGATGCGTTCCGACGAGACGGAGACCGGCCCGGCCGGCACCATGCCCGCGAGGTCGGGCATGCTCTGGATCAGCCCGGCGAGCTGCTTCAGCTCCTCCGCCTTGGGGCGGACGGCGCGCGTCTCGGCGATGGCCGAGCCGTAATCATAGCTGGTGAATACCACCGGCGCGGGCAGCCAGCCCCAGCTGGTGCCGCCGAACCCCATGTAGAAGCTCTGGATCGCGATGCCGTTGGCCAGGTTGGTGCCGTAGAACACCCGCTGGAACCGCTTGCCGCGCTGGATCGCATTACATTCGTAGCCGCCGTTCGAACCCCAGTAATCGAACCAGCCGCCGCCGAATTCCGCAAGGAACCCCGGCGTGTTCGGCGAAGCGGAGGCACCGCCCTTTGCCCCGCCCGGGCCGTAAAAGCCCCAATCCGGCGCCGCCGAGCCGCGCGTCGGCTTGCCGGCCACCGTGCAGGTGCCGCCGGGATAGCCGTCGAACGCATAGAGGTCCGCCGGTCCCTCGACCGTTTTCTCGACGGCGCTGCCCGCCGGCACCCAATAGCCGTTGCGGCCCTGATCGTTGTGGAACAGCGGCACGGTGATGCCGTCCGCGCGCGCCTTGGCGGCGAGATGGTCCATGTAGCGGCGCTGCGCGGGCGTGGTCAGCGCCAGCTCGTTCTCGATCTGGTGGAGGATCACGCTGCCCTTGTGGCCCTTGCCGTCGCCGTTGATCTGGTGGCGGGCGATGATCGCATGGACGTGGGTCAGCCACTCGTCGGCGGCGGCCATATAGTCGGGGTCGTCGGTGCGCGCGCGCGACCGCTGGTTGACCAGCCAGCCCGGGAAGCCGCCGCGGGTCAGCTCGGCATTCACATAGGGCCCGGCGCGGGTGATGACGTAGAGGCCTTCCTCCTCCGCCATGGTCAGCAGCCGGTCGATGTCGCGGATGCCGGAAAAGTCGTAGACGCCACGCTTCGGGCTGTGAAAGCCCCAGTCGAAGTAGAAGGCCACGGTGTTGAAGCCGCTCGCCTTCATCTTCTGCAGCACGTCGCGCCAGAGATCGGGCGAAGGCAGGCGGAAGGCGTGCATCTCGCTCGACCAGATCACCGTGCGCTTGCCGTCGATCATCAGCGAGCGCGCGTCGAACGATACGCGGCCGAACGTCTTCACCGGCGCGGCGAGATTGGCGGTGGGCTTCGCCTCCTGCGCCGCGGCAGGAAGCGCGGCGAGCAGCGTGGTGGCAAAAAGCGCGGGGCGGATCATGGCAGGTAGAACACCGGGCGGAGCGGCCATTCAAGCGGCTTGTTGTCCGGTGCGACTTCCATCAGCGGCGCCATGTGATCCCACCAGCGGCGCATCACCGGATGAGCCGGCAGCTGATCGTTGGTTGCGTCCTCGGTGAGCTTCAGCACCGCGAACAGCGCCCCGGTCGCCTCGTCGAGGAAGATCGAATAGTCGTGGATGCCGGCATCGTGGAGCAGCGCGGCCAACTCGGGCCAGATCGCGTCGTGACGCGCCTTGTATTCCTCGGCCATGCCGGGCTTGAGCTGCATTCGAAACGCATGAACCCGCATACCCTCTCCGCTCCACTATGTGGAATTGCTATGCACGATATGGTAGCGATGCGGCGCGTCCACGTCAAACCCGATCCGCGCGTCGCCGGCATCGTCGAGCAGGATCGGCGGGCGCGGATCGGCGCCCGAGCGGCGGAGCGAAAGATCCGTCGCAGCCAGGCCGCGCACATGCCGAGCCCACAGGCCCCAGGCGGGGGTAGGGCCGAACATGCTCGGCTCAGGATACGCATCGGCGAGTTCGGGTGGCGCGGCGGGGAAGGCGCCCTCCAGTCGGCCGTCGAAGCGCAGGTCGATGTCGGAGAGGCGCACGCCCTCGATCGGGTGGTCCGGCAATCCGGCGAGGATCGCCGCGAAGCGCGGGTCTATGCCCGTTGCTGCCACACCATGAACGGCGATGTCGCGGATCGCACCGATGCCCGTGCCCTCGGGTCCGCGCAGCCTCGCGCCCAGGCGGAGGAAGAGCGGTGCGGTGGTCACTTCGTCCATCGTCAGATTTTCGGCGCGGATTGCCTCGATCACGCCGCCGTCGACGCTCTCGATCGCCAGCCCCCGGCTGCGGGCGAACCGGCAGTTGCGAATATGGATGCGGCGGAAGTCGCCATTGCTCTCGGTACCCAGCTTGATCCGGCCGGTGACACGGTCGCGATCGGGGGAGCGCTGCTGGGTGCGGCCATGGCTGCCGTCGAGTAGCGTGCCAAGATCATAGCCGGAGACGCTGCAGTCCTCGATCGTCACGTCCTCACAGGTCGTACGGCCGAGCGCGAGGCTCGTCTTGAGCACGATCGCATCGTCATTGGGGGTGTTGACCCGGCAGCGGGAGACGGTCGCGCGGCGGACGCCGTCAAGGTCGATGCCGTCGCGGTTGCTGTCGATGGTGAGCCCGGTGCAGCGCAGGTCCTCCACCTCACTTGCCAGGATCGCGAAATGGCCGGCGCGGAAGATCGTCAGATCCGCGATGGTGACGCGGCGGCAGCGGGCGAGAGCGATCGCCTTGTTGCCCTGTCCGCGCATCGCGGCGGCATCCTGCTCGAGGCGAGCGACGTCAGCGGGCGCCATGGTCGCCATCGACAGCGGCCGTTCGCCGCGCTGCGCGCTCCACGGCGTGCCGGGGCCGTTGCGGGTGAGGCCCTGGCCGTCGATCCGGCCCTGGCCGACAATCGCGATGTCTTCGGCATCCTCCGCCCAGATCAGGCTGTTGTGCCAGTGGCTGTGGCCGAAATCCTGGTAGAGCTGGGGGCCGCGATCCTCGGGCAGGTCATAGCCGCCGTCCGGGCCTGGCATGGCGGCGAGCAGCGTTGCACCCGTCTCGATGGCCAGGGTGACGCGACTGGGAAGCTGCAGCGAAAAGCTGCGATAGATGCCCGGCGGCAACAACACGATGCCGCCGCCGGCCCTGTGCGCGGCGGCGAGCGCAGCGGCGATGACGGGCCCATCGAGCGCGATGCCGTCTCCGCGCGCACCCTGCGCGCGAACGTCGAGGACAAGGCCGGTGCGCATCAGCTTCCTGTGGGACGTTCGCTGCTGGCGGCGAGGCTTGGTGCGAGCGCGAGGCTGTCAATCGCCGGCGGATGTACGGGATCGAAGCTGCGTGCGTCGGGGTAGAGGTGCGCGCCGAGTTCCGGCACCGCAGTGGTCAACCCCGCCGCAACCGCGCGCGCAAGCAGCCAGGCGCCCGGGTTGTTGTGGTGCGTCTTGTCCCGCCCGCCGTCGTTGAACAGCCTGGCCGCCTCGGCCGGGCCATAGGTCTCGTAGAGCGCGATGGTCGCTTCCTGGAGGTCGACAAGCGGCACGCCTTCCGTCTGCGCCACCTTGCGCATCGCCGCGGCATAGTCGGCGAGCGTGTGGCGGATGCGGCCCGCGTCGAAGTTGCGTCGCTCGGGCGAGGTTACCAGCACCGGCTTGCCGCCGCGCCGCCGGACTTCGGCGATATAGGTGCGCAGCCAGGCCGGGTAGGTGATTGCCGGGTCCGCATAGGTCTGCGGCCACTCGGATTTCTGGTCGTTATGGCCGAACTGGATCAGCACCCAGTCGCCAGGCTTCACCTGCGCCAGCAGCTTGTCGAAGCGGAGTTCGGTGACGAAGGACTTCAGCGTCTCGCCCGATTCCGCGTGGTTGGCGACGGCGATGTCGGGCTGGAACAGCGCCGGCAGCATCTGGCCCCAGCTGGCGGCGGGCTCGGCGCGCTGATCCGTGACGGTGGAATCGCCCGCCAGAAAGACGGTGGGCACGGTCACTGGTTCGATGGTGACGCGTTGGACGCGTGGCTCGCCGAGGAATTCCAGCGTGAGCTTGTCGTCCCAGGTGAAGCTGCCCGCCTCGCGCGCCTTGAGCCGGACCGCGGTGCCGCCCGGCGCATTCGTGGGCGGCGCGGACAGCGCGGCGTTGCGCACGTTCACGACAAAGCTGGCGGTGACGAACTGCCCGGGCGCCGTAGTGATGGCACGCAGCATCAGCCGACGCGATTCCGCCTTCACCGTGGTGCGCGACGGTGCCTTTGCGTCGCCCAGCCGCACCGTAACCCGATAATTGCCCTCCGGCACCGCGACGGAGAACAGCCGCTCGCGCGCCTGCCCGCCTGGCTCATAGCCATGGCCGCCCGGCTGATAGGGCGTGCCCTCGGCCACCGCGACGCTGCCTGGCTGGGGCGGTGCACCCGGCGCAAGATCGAAGGTCTGGGGTCCCGTCACGGCAGCAAGTATCGCCAGCGTCCACATCGCGTCCAGCTACCTGCGCGTTGCGAGATCGAAGGACAGGTGCGGCGGCTGGTTGTACGCCGTGTTCTGCCAGGCCACCCCCAGCCGATAGACCGGATCGTGGAGCAGTGTGGGAAGGCGGATCGCCGTCGGCCAGGGCGTCGCATAGATGCGCAGCTCGCGGCTGTCGGTACTCGGCAGCACCAGCTCTTCGCGCCAGTCGCCCAGAATGTCGGCGGAGAGCGCAGGATTGCGCTTGGTGCCGTTGTTCGAGGTAGTGCCCGGCGGATCGAGCAGCAGCTTCTCGCTGCTCGTCGTCCAGTCCCATTTGGTGATCCGGGTGCCGTCGAGCAGCTCGGCAAGCGCATCGCCGTCCCAATAGATGCTGAAATTGGCCGCGCGCGGGTGGCCGCCGGGGATCACCTTGCCGCGCGCGTCGTACAGATCGGGCGAATTGCTCGCCCACGCTTCTGCGCCCGGGAAGCGCGGATCGATATCGACGGCGATGCCGCGGCCGGTGTCCTTGTCCGCGGGGGTCGACCAGAGCAGCGCACCGGTGCGCGCGTCGAGCATCGCCGCGCCCCGATTGCCGCTGCGGCGCATTTCCTCGTGCACCCCGAACTTCTCGAGACCCGGGCGGGTGGGGTCCAGATCGCCGACATGCATGGTATCGCCATGACCCAAGCCGGAGGACCACAGGCCCTTGCCATTGTCGTCGATCGCCATCGATCCGTAGATCACCTCGTCGCGACCGTCGCCATCGACGTCGGCGACCGAGAGCTGGTGATTGCCGTTATCCCCGTATTTTTCGTTGCCCGGCGTCGCGCTGTCGAACAGCCAGCGCTGCGTCAGCTTGCCGTCGCGCCAATCCCAGGCGGCGACGGTCGAGCGGGCATAATAGCCACGGCCGAACACCAGGCTCGGCCGGTGCCCATCGAGATAGGCGACGCCGGCGAGATAGCGTTCGGAGCGATTGCCATAGCCGTCGCCCCACAGTGCCTTGAGGCCCGCTTCGGTATCCGCGCCGCGCGGCGGGGCATAGGGCGCGGTGGCGAGCGCGCGGCCGGTTGGGCCGTCGAACACGGTAAGGTATTCCGGCCCGTCGAGGATGCGGCCCTTGAGGTTGGCCATCTTGCGGCCGTCGCTGGTAACGGTGGAGCCGGTGCGATCGGGCACCTCCACCGCCGCGTCGCCGTGCCGCCAGTCCTTCGACGGATCACCGATGGCCTTGCCGGTGCCGTCGATCGTGCCGTCGGCGGTCTTCATCGCGATCTCGGCGCGGCCGTCGCCGTCCAGGTCGAACACCATGAACTGGGTGTAGTGCGCGCCCGAGCGAATGTTGCGACCGAGGTCGATCCGCCAGAGCTTCCTGCCGTCCAGCGTGTAGGCGTCGATCAGCGTCTCGCCGGTATAGCCCGCGAACGCGTTGTCCTTGGCGATGCTGGGATACCATTTGACGATCAATTCCAGCCGACCATCGCCGTCGAGATCGCCGACCGAGACGTCGTTGGCGCTGTAGCTGTAGGTCTCGCCGTCCGGCGTGGTACGGTCGGCCGGCTTGTCGAGCGGTACCGCGAGATAGCCCTGCGCCCAGACGGGAACCGGCGTTCCGGCGCCCCCGCCGTCCACCGCCAGCGCGTAGCGCGCAGCGGGCGTACCGGCCTTGTCGTGAAAACTGGTGGGCTGGTCGGGCGCGATGCGCGCAATCTCCTTGCCGTCGCGGTAGAGGGTGAAGCGCACGGTCTTCGGGTCGGTGCCGAGCAGCCGCCACGCGACCTGTATCCCGCCGCCTTCCGCGGGCACCGCGACCAGCGCACGATCGAGCCGTTCGACCTGCCGTCCGTTCAGGCTGTCGGTGGTCTGCGCCGCAAGAGGGGTGGCGAGGGCGGCGGCGAGCAGGGCGACACGCATCACGGCAACTCCTGAAATACGCAAAAGACGGGCCGCCGGAGATGAAGCGGCGGCCCGAGGGGAGGTTGGGTCAGAACTGGAAATTGACGCCGAAGTTGAAGGTGCGCCCGATCCGCGTCTGGAACAGCGTGTCGCGGCGAATGCTGTCGATGTAGAGGTTGTTGCGCTCGTCGGTCAGGTTCTGCGCCTCGACGATCAGCTTGATGTGATCGTTGACGTTGAACGAGGCCGACGCGTCGACGAAGGTGTTCGGCGAATTGCCCTGCAGGTCGCTGCCGGGCGAGGCCGGGATCGCCCGGATGTAACGATCGCGGTAGCTCGCCGTCGCGCGGATGCTGAACTTCGAGTCCTCGTAGAAGATCGTGCCGCTCGCCGTGTTCTTCGACAGGCCGACAAGATCCGCAGTGGTGGTGACGGTGGGGACACCGTTCACGCTCGCCAGGATGTAGCGGATCTTCGAGGTGACGTGGGTGTAATTGCCCAGCACGCCGATATTCTTCAGGAAACCCGGCAGGAAGCGCATCTGCACCTGCGCGTTGACCTCGACGCCGTTGAGCTTGCCGCCCGGCGTGTTGAGCGGCTGGCCCACGGTGAAGATTTCGGTGGGCGCGGTGTTGGTGTTGTCGAGCAGCGCTACCGGCAGGCCCAGCTGGTTGAACGGAATATCGCTCGTCACCCGCTGGATGTAGGTTTTGATGTTCTTGTGGAAATACGCGACCGAGAGCAGCGATCCGGGCTGGAAATACCATTCCAGCGCAGCATCGAACGTGTCCGCCCGGATGGGATCGAGATAGGGATTGTTGATGTTGCCGACGCGGGTTGTGGCGGTAACGCCGCTGGTGGGCGCAAGCTGGCCGAGCTCGGGCCGGGACATCACCTTCGCGGCGGCAAGGCGCAGCAGCACGTTGCGCGCCGGCTCGATCACGACATTGGCCGAGGGCAGCCAGTCGTCATAATCCCGCAGCACCTGGCCATATTGACCGCGTAGGTTGGTGGGGGTCTGGCCCGCTGCGGCGATGCTGACGGTGCCGGCGGCCAGCATGTCCGTCTTCACATAGCGTACGCCGACATCGCCGCGCACCTTGAACGGCAGCGCCATGTCGGTGTCGAAAGTCGCCATCGCATAGGCGCTCTTCACCGATTCCCGGATGCGCGAGGCAACCGCGCCGCATTCGGTGCGGCAGAACTTGATGGCATCATAGTTGAACGCCTGCGCCCATTTATCGGGATCGATTGCCGCCCAGCTCTTCGGCGCGCCGCTGCCGAACAGCTGGTCCAGCCCGCTGATCTGGCGGGTCAGGCCGGCCAGCGTGGTGCCCGCCGGCAGCGCCTGCACGATCGTCTGCGACGTGTAGGGCGAGGACGTCCAGGCGCTGAAGTCGCTGCTGCGATACTGTCCGCCGACGCGCAGCTTGAGCGCTTCGCTGACGCTGTAGTCGACGTTCAGTTCGCCGGTGAAATTGTCCGTCTGGTTCTTGGACGGCTTGCCCTGGAAGCTGAAGCCACCGAGCACCGTACCGTCGGAGCGGGCGGGCGCATAGTTGAAGCTGGCCGGGTTCGAAACGTCGAAGCCGAAGCCGATCAGCGGGGTGCTGCGGCCGTTGCGGAAGTCGATCGAGAAATTGGGCGTGTCGATCGCGTCCATGAAGGTCTGGAAGCGCTTTGGATTCCACCAGGCCGACTGGTTCTTGCCGACCAGCATCTCGACCTGCAGCTTGTCGTTGAAGCGGTGGCGCAGATGGGTGTTTACCTGCAGGAAGTCCGACGTCCAGTGATCGACCAGCCCTTCGGAGCGCACGTCGACGCCGTCGAACAGGCCATAAAGCAGCGAGCCGTTCGAGGAGAACTGCGCATCGCGCACCGAGACCATTGGCTGGCCGTTGTTGGTGATCGAGCGCCCGAAGGAGATCCCCGCGATATAGTTGTCGCGGCGCGTCACCTCGAAGCGGGAATAGATCGCATCAACGCCGATATCGGTATCGCCGTCCGGGCGGAACTGGAGCGACAGCGTCCCTCCCATCCGCTCTGTGTTCTGCTCCGAGTTCAGATAGCGGGGCAGCCGCGGCAGGAAGGCGCCGCTGCCCGGCACGTTCGGCAGGTCGGCGCGGCGCAGATTGGCGATGGTGTTGTACGCGGCCAGCGTGCCCGTGCGCGGATTGCCGGTGCTGCACAGCGCGCTGGTTGCGCCCTTGATGCCGATGGCGGGGCTCACCGGGGTATAGCCGACGGGGGTGCAGAAGGGCTGAACGGGCGCCGGGCCGCTGCCGTCGGGATCATAGCCGTTGGTGTTGGCCGAAAGAATGTCGACCGCCGAATAGCCGACCTCGCGGATATGGCGCTTCTGATACGCAAAGCTGGCGAGCACGCCGAAGCGGCCGTCGGCGAACTTCTTGCCGACCAGCAGCGATCCGCGCGGATCGACCTTCTTGCTCAACTCATTGTACACGCCGCGCAGCGTCGCGGTGAGGGTGAAGTCTTTCTTGAGATCGAGCGGCTTGGGCGCGCTGAGGTCCACGGTCGCGCCGAGCGAGCCTTCCTCGACATCGGCAGAGGTGGTCTTGCGCACCGCCAGCGCCGAGAAAATTTCCGTCGGGAAGACGTTGAAGTCGAAGCTGCGGCCCGAATTGCCCGCGCCGTAGATGTCGGACGAACCTGTCTGCGCGCTGCCCTCCATGCCGTTGATGCGGACCCGGGTGAAAGCGGCGCCAAGACCGCGAACCGAAATGTTGCGCCCTTCGCCGCCATCGCCGCGCGACAGCGCCACGCCGGGCACGCGCTGCATCGATTCGGCGAGGTTGCTGTCCGGGAACTTGCCGATGTCCTCCGCAACGATCGAGTCCACCGCGGCGGTTTCGTTGCGCTTGAGGCTCAGCGCGCTGTCGAGCGAGGCGCGGAACCCGCGAACCACGATCTCTTCCTCTTCCGGCGGCGGCGTATTCTGGCCCGGAGCCGTCTGGGCGAGGGCGGGAACGGCGGAAACCATGGCGATCGCCAGGGCGAGACCGGAGGCACCCCGACGAACGGCGGCACCCTGCGAACCCGAATCATAGGACATCATACTCTCCCTGTCCTTGTTGCCGCTGCCGAATGCCGGCGCGGTTGGTCTCAATCTATGTTGAGTCGTCCCATTATGTATTACGCATTTCCACGATGTAGCCAAGAGGGCGTCTGATCAGCCCGGTTTGGTGGCCGGAAAAACAGGTTGATCCGCGTTGAACCTCCCTTGGACCTGCCGCGCTGACGGCGCGTGACAGGTGCGAGGCAGGGATGCTCCTGCCGGGCCGGACGAGGCGTGCGCGTCCCGCTCGCCCAGACAGGGCGGGGGCCGGGCACCGATGTTCATCGCCGCGGCGCACGATCCCGCCAGGCGGTTACCCTGGCGGTGTCGTTCGGCTTTCAGCGGCAGGCGGTGCTGCCAAGCGGGGTGGTGCGGGTGAGGTCGGGGCGCTCCGCCAGCACCTTCTCGGCGATCGGCAGCTTCAGGGTCTTCAGCTCCTGTGCGATCAGGTCGGCCATCGCGCGGGCGCCCAGCTCGCTGAAGTGCGTGTCGTCGTCGACGCCCTTGGGGAAGCCCGGCGCCTTGTCCTCCGCCTTGAGGTGGAGGTAGAGTTTGCGGGCCCCCTCCGGTCCGAGCCGCTGGACCAGCTCGGCCGAGCGCGCTTCGAGATCGAGCAGCGGCGTACTGGTGCTGGAGACGAGCGCGCGCATTACTTCGCTATACGCGGCGAAGTCGGCCTTCACGCGCGTGCCGTCGAAGCTGCGACGGACGGGCGGGGTGACCAGCACCGGGACCAGCCCGTGGCCGCGCGCTTCCCAGATCATCCGCAGCAGATTGTCGCGGTAGAGGGTGGCGGCGGGCGCGTAGCGTTCCGGCTTGGTCGTGCTCGAGTCATTATGGCCGAACTGGATCAGCACCACGTCGCCGGGCTTCGCCTCTGCAAGCAATGTGTCCCAGCGGCCCTCCGCAATGAACGACTTGGTGCTGCGTCCCCCGATCGCGCGGTTGACGACAACGGCATCGGCACCGAGGCCGCACGGCAGCATCTGCCCCCATCCGGTCTGCGGGTAGCGATCGGCGGCATAGGCCTGCGCGGTCGAATCGCTGGCGATGAACAGCCGGGTCTGCGCAGCGGCAGGCGCGGCGAGGGCGGCGAGACACGCCGCCGCGGCGAGCAGTGCCCCCCTCATTGCAGGTTCACGAACGCGCCGCCATCGACCAGCAGCGCCGCGCCGGTGACGTAGGCCGCCATGTCGGAGGCGAGGAAGACGATCGGGCCGGCAAGATCCTCGGGCTGGCCGAGGCGGCCGAGCGGCACCCGGCCCTCCATGTACTTCCGCTTCTCCTCGTCGGCGAGGTCGTCCTTGTTGATTTCGGTGAGGATCGTGCCCGGCAGCACCGAGTTGCAGCGGATACCGTGCCGCCCCAGCGCGATCGCGGCGGACTGCATCAGCGAGTGCAGCCCTGCCTTGGTGGGGGTGTAATGCGTCTGATACTCGCCGCCGACCAGCGCCGAGATCGAGGACACCGCCACGATCGCGCCGCCATGCCCTTGCGCGACCATCTGCCTGGCCGCCGCCTGGCACATGAAATAGCCGCCGAGCAGGTTGACCTGCATCGTCCGCTGGACGGTCTCAACCGGCATGTCCAGAAAGGCGTGGAAGGGGCAGATGCCGGCGTTCGACACCATCACGTCGACCTTGCCGAACGCAGCGACGGCGCGGGCAATGAAATCCTCGGCCGTCGCGGGATCGGCGACATCGCCCTTCACCGCCAGCCCGCGGCGACCCTTCGCCTCGATCGCGGCGACCACGGCCGCGGCATCATCGTCGCGGCTGTGATAGTTGATCGCGACATCGGCGCCGGCCTCTGCCGCGCCGATCGCCGCCGCCCGGCCGATGCCGGTCGACCCGCCGGTGACGAGCACCGTCTTCCCCTCCAACAGCTTCACGACACGCTCTCCTTTTATCGTCGGTTCTTGCGGGCCGGGCGCATGTCCGCGCTCCAGCCGAGATCGGTGCTGATCGCCTGGGCGGTGCCGCGCACCTGCGCGCTCAGGCTCGCCATGCGATCGTCGTCCATATACTGCGCCGCGCTCGACACGCTGATCGCCGCGACGATCCGGCCGGAGACGTCGCGCACCGGCGCCGCCACGCAGCGGATCAGGTCCTCATTCTCCTCCAGGTCGAAGGCGTGGCCGGCCTGCGCATAATCGCGCATCCGTTCGAACCAGAGGCCGTGATCGGTATGCTGCTGGCCGCGGCTCTGGTCGGCGGCGTAGAGCCGCTCCCATTCCCCCTCGGGTGCGTCGATCAGCAGCGCCTTGCCGAGTCCCGTCGAGGTGAGCGGCTGGCGATCGCCGATGCGGCTGGAGATCTCCACGCGGCGGCGGCCGGGGATCTTGTCCAGATACAGCGCCAGGTCGCCGTCCATCCGGCCGAGATGCACCGTATCCTCGCTCTCCGCCGCGAGTGCCTCCATTCGCGGACGGGCTATCTGGACGATATCCGCCTGGCTCTGGGCAAGGAAGCCGAGCTGGATCAGCTTCGGCCCCAGTTGATAGCCGTCGCGCGGCAGATAGCTGAGGAAGCCCCGGTCGATCAGCGCATTGGCGAGCCGGTGGGTGGTCGAGCGGGTGAGCGCCATGCGGGCCGACAATTCGGCGAGCTTCACCGGCCCGTCGATTACCTTGTCGAGCATGTCGAGCCCGCGCAGCAGCGTCTGGCTGCCCTGGATCTTGGCGCCCCCGCCGGCAGGTGCAGCGCCGTCCGCGCTTTCAGCATTTGACGTGGATCGTTCCATCAATTAACATCCTATCCCATAAAGTGAGAAAGTAAAGCATTCAGGAGGATGCCGGGCAGCCGATCGCGGTTGCGACCACCCGAACCTCTTGGGCGTGGGATGTACCACATATTGGCACGCGCCGCGCCCGAATTTCATATTGTCGGAACCCGTCCGTCCATCTGGGATGGACGTCAGAAGGGAAGCGTCGAGCCGTGGTAGCCGGACTTTCGAAGATCAAGCAGGTGCGCGCCTATACCGTTCGCGGAGGCGGCGCCGATTATCACGACCAGGGCGAAGGCCATTGGATCGACGACCACATCGCCACGCCGATGAGCCGCTATCCGGAATATCGCCAGTCGCGGCAGAGCTTCGGCATCAACGTGCTCGGCACGCTGATCGTCGAGATCGAGGCCGAGGACGGCACGATCGGCTTTGCGGTGACGACCGGTGGCGAGCCCGCCTGCTACATCGTCGAGAAGCACCTCGCCCGCTTCCTCGAGGGCCGCAGCCCGACCGAATACGAGAAGATCTGGGACCAGATGTACTTCTCGACGCAGTATTATGGCCGCAAGGGGCTGGTGGTGAACGCCATCTCCGGCGTCGACCTGGCGCTGTGGGACCTGCTGGGCAAGCTGCGGGGCGAGCCGGTCTATCAGATGCTCGGCGGCGCGGTGCGTGACGAACTGCAATTCTACGCGACCGGCGCCCGGCCGGACATCGCCAAGGAGCTGGGCTTCATCGGCGGCAAGCTGCCGCTCCACCACGGCCCCGCCGAGGGCATCGAAGGGCTGAAGAAGAACATCGCCGAGCTGGCTGAGATGCGGTCGCGCGTCGGACCGGACTTCTGGCTGATGTGGGATTGCTGGATGGCGCTCGACGTCGATTATGCGACCCGCCTCGCCATCGCCGCGCACGAGCATGGCCTGAAGTGGATCGAGGAGGCGATCAGCCCCGACGATTATTGGGGCTATGCCGAGCTCAAGCGCAACGTGCCCAAGGGCATGCTGGTCACCACCGGCGAGCATGAAGCGACCCGCTGGGGCTTCCGCATGCTGCTGGAAATGGATTGCTGCGACATCATCCAGCCCGATGTGGGCTGGTGCGGCGGCGTCACCGAACTGCTCAAGATCTCGGCGCTGGCGGACGCTCGCGGCAAGCTGGTCGTGCCGCACGGCTCGTCGGTGTACAGCTACCACTTCGTCATCACGCGCCACAACTCGCCCTTCGCCGAGTTCCTGATGATGCATCCGGGCCCGACCGAGGTCGTGCCGATGTTCCACCCGCAATTGCTGGGCGAGCCCGTGCCGCAGAACGGCAGGCTTCGCGCGAGCGCGCTCGACCAGCCCGGTTTCGGCGTCGAGCTCAATCGCGAGCTCACCATGCACCGCCCCTATACGCACTGAGAGAGACACCCATGAAATTCTGCCGCTTTGGAGAGCGGGGCCAGGAGCGCCCCGGCCTGATCGACGCCGACGGTCGTATCCGCGACCTGTCCGGCCATGTCGCCGAGCTGACGATCGATGCGATCGCCGGACTGGGCGCGATCGACCCCGCCGGACTCCCGCTGGTCGAGGAGGGCGTGCGCCTGGGCGTGCCGCTGAAGGGAATCGGCAAGATCGTTGCGATCGGCCTCAACTATGAGGATCATGCGATCGAATCGAACCTGCCGATCCCGACCGAGCCGGTGATGTTCATGAAGGCGCTTTCGAGCCTGACCGGCCCGAACGACGAGGTGATGCTGCCGCGCGGCTCCACCCATGGCGACTGGGAAGTCGAGCTTGCCGTGGTGATCGGCAAGACCGCGCGCTATGTAGAGAAGGCCGACGCGCTTGCCCATGTCGCCGGCTATGCGGTTGCGAACGACGTGTCGGAGCGCTTCAACCAGAAGCAGCGCGGCAGCCAGTGGAGCAAGGGCAAGGGGCACGACAGCTTTTGCCCGCTCGGCCCCTGGCTGGTGACGGCCGACGAGATCGCCGACCCGCAGGACCTCGACATGTTCCTCGACGTCAACGGGGAGCGGATGCAGACCGGCAACACCCGAACGATGATCTTCAACGTTGCCGAGATCATCGCGTATGTCAGCGAGTACATCACGCTCTATCCGGGCGACGTGCTGATCACCGGCACGCCGCCGGGCGTGGGCGAAGGCAAGAAGCCGGAAGCAATCTTCCTCAAGCCTGGCGACACGATGCGGCTGGGCATCGCCGGGCTTGGCGAGCAGCAGCAGCAGGTCGTCGCCTGGCGTCACCTTGGCGACACGGTGCTCGGATGAGCGCCTTCGCAGGACGTTTCGCCGGGCGTACGGCGGTGATCACCGGCGGCGCCTCCGGTCTGGGACTGGCGGTCGCGCGTCGGTTGGTTGCAGAGGGCGGCAAGGTCGCGCTGTGGGACCTCAACCCCGATCAGCTGACCGTGGCATCGGCGGATCTTGGCGGTGCGCATGTCGAGCAGCTCGACGTATCCGATGCCGAGGCGGTCGCCCGTGCGGCGGAGGCTACGGCGGCGGCGCTGGGCAGGATCGACATCCTCGTCTGCTCGGCAGGCATCACCGGCGCAACCGTGCCGGTTCAGGAGTTCCCGCTGGAGAGCTGGCGCCGGGTCATCGACATCAACCTGAACGGCCTGTTCTATTGCTGCCGGGCCGTGGTCCCGCACATGCTGGCGAACGGCTATGGCCGGATCGTCAACGTCGCCTCGGTCGCGGGCAAGGAAGGCAATCCCAATGCCTCGGCCTATTCGGCCTCCAAGGCGGGGGTGATCGGCTTCACCAAGTCGCTCGGTAAGGAACTGGCAGGCAAGGGCGTGATCGCCAATGCGCTGACGCCGGCGACTTTCGAAAGCCCGATCCTTGCCCAGCTGCCGCCGAGCCAGGTGGAGTATATGCGCTCCAAGATCCCGATGGGCCGGCTTGGCGATGCCGAGGAAAGCGCGGCGATGATCTGCTTCATGGCAAGCGAGGAATGCAGTTTCACCACGGCGTCGACCTTCGACACGTCGGGCGGCCGAACGACCTATTAAATACCGCGCGCGCGTGCGCGCGCGAGGAAGGAGCAAGGATATGGCGCGCGATCTGCCCTTCGTGGATGCGCATGTGCATCTCTGGGACCTCGATCGCATCGCCTATCCGTGGCTGACGCCGCCCTTCTCCGACGATGGCCCCAATGGCAGCGTTGCGCAGATCGCGCGGACCTATCTGCTCGACGACTATCTCGCGGATGCGGCCGGCTGGGACGTGCGGGGCGTCGTGCATGTCGACGCAGGTGCCGCGCCCGAGGCGGCGCTCGCCGAGACCGAATGGCTGCAGGCAATGGCCGACGCGCGGGGATTGCCCAATGCGATCATCGCCTTCGCGGCGCTGGACGATCCGCAGGTCGACGCGCTGCTCGCCGCCCATGCCCGGCATCCTGCGGTCCGCGGCATCCGCCACATCGTCAACTGGCATCCCGACCCGCGGCGCAGCTACACGCCGCGCGACGTGACGCGGGACGAAGCCTGGGCGCGCGGCTTCGGGCTGCTCGGCAAGCACGGCCTCAGCTTCGATCTGCAGGCCTATCCGGGGCAGTTTCCAGGCCTGGCCCGGTTGATCGCGCAGCATCCCGAGACCCAGGTGATCCTCAACCATGCCGGCATGGCGGTGCCGGGCGAGTGGAACGATTGGCGCGCCGGCATGCGGGCGTTAGCCGCGCTGCCGCATGTCGCGGTCAAGATCTCCGGCATGGGTTTTACGCACCGCCCCTGTGCACGCGCCGACATCCAGCCCTATGTGCTGCAGACGATCGACCTGTTCGGCGCGGACCGCGTGATGTTCGCGAGCGACTTCCCGACCGACAAGCTCTTTGGCAGCTTCGCTGCGCATCTCGACGCCTATGATTCCTGCACCGCCGGCTTCAGCGATGCCGAGCGCGCCGCCATGTTCGCGGGCAACGCGAACCGGCTGTACCGACTGGGACTGGACCTGACCTAGCCCGGACATCAGGCGCGGCAACATCCGCGCAACCATGCATATGCGATTGACTCGCATTATCCTCGCTTGCATAGCGGCCGCCTTGTCAAAGGGGGGCGCATGGCCAGGATCAGTCTGTTTCTTTCGAGTGTGGCGTTCGCGGCAATCGCGGTGCCGGTGCAGGCGCAGCAAGCGGGGGCGACTGCCGATAACGGTGCCGACGAAATCATCGTGACTGGCGAGAAATCGGCCCGTACGCTGCAGGATACGCCCACCAGTATTGCCGTCACGACCGCCGAGCGCATCCAGCGGGAAGCGCTGATATCGATTCAGGACGTGTACAACCGGACAGCCAACCTGTCCGAAACCTATGGCGCGACCGGGTTCACCATTCGCGGGATCAGCAACACCGGCGTCGGCGCAGGCGGGCAGGCCGATGCGGCCAGCGTGTATGTCGACGGGGCGCCGATCCCGAAATGGGCGCTCTATGGTGGCCCGACCGACCTCTGGGACGTCCAGCAGGTGGAAGTGCTGCGCGGGCCCCAGTCCACGATCCAGGGGCTCAATGCCCTGGCCGGCGGGGTGGTCATCACGACCAGGGATCCGTCCAACGCCGCATGGGGCGGTGATGCGCGCGTGCTGTGGACGGACCAGAACGACCGCACCTTCTCGGCGGCGCTCGGCGGGCCGATCGTGCAGGACGAACTCGGCATCCGCCTTTCTGCGGAGCGACGCGCCGACCGCGGCATCATCGCCAACCTCACCCGTGGCGGCCATGACGATGCGATGCAGTCGCTCAACCTGCGCGGCAAGCTGAAGTGGACGCCGCACGCGGTTCCGGGGCTGGAGGCGGTCGCCAGCTATAACCGCGTCCGGCGCGAGGGCGGCTACCTGTACGAATATTCCCGGACCGACCGACCCGATTTCTACAACCATCGGGTCGCCACCGGGGACCAGCCGAGCCGCGGCGCCATCGCCAGCGATATCGCGGTGATCGAGCTGCGCTACCCGCTCGCGCGCAGCCTCAAGCTGTCGAGCGTCAGCTCCTGGAACCGGTCCAGGGTGCGCTCCCAGGTCGATACCGACGGTACCGCGCAGGACATCCAGGCGGTCGACAACCGCTACCTCTACCGGACGCTGACGCAGGAGCTGCGGCTCAACTACGAAGGCGAGCGGCTGCGCGGAGTGCTCGGCGCCTGGTATTACCGCCGCAGCGGCCAGCTCGACCAGAACAGCCGCGTCAACATCGAGACGCCCACCGCCACTATTTCCGGCCTGCTGCGCGCCAACGGTGCCACCGCCGCGCAGGCGCAGATGATCTCCACGGCCTATGCGGGCCAGCTGCCGGTGATCCCCGTGATCTACTATGCTGCCCAGCCCGAGCAGGTCGAGACGATGGCGCTGTTCGGCGACGCCCGCTTCAAGCTCACGGACCGGCTCGCGCTGATCGGCGGATTCCGTGTGGATCATGAGCGCAATCGCTATACGGCGCAGACCGTCGCCACCTTCAACGGCACGCTGCCGAACGTGAACGCGCTGGGCGCACCCTATGCTTCCATCGTCGGGCTGATCAACCAGGGGGTGCTGGGGCTGGTGGCCAACGCGTCTTCGCCGCTCGCGTCCAACAGCCGGACCTTCAATGCTTTCCTGCCCAAGATGGGGGTCAGCATGGAATGGACGCCGGACCTGACCACCGCCTTCACGGTGCAGCGCGCCTATCGCTCCGGCGGATCGAGCCAGAATCCGGCGCGCGCGCAGCTGGTCGCCTATGATCCCGAATATAGCTGGAACTATGAAGGCTCGCTGCGCTCGAAATGGCTCGACGGCAAGCTGACGGTGAATGCCAACGTCTTCTACATGAAGTGGCGGCAACAGCAGGTCACGGCCTATTTCGGGCTGAATACCTATGACTACAACACGGTCAACGCGGCCGGCTCGCACCTCTACGGCTTCGAGGTGGAGGCCAATGCGCGGGTGGGCCGGGCCATCGACCTTTATGCCTCTGTCGGCCATGTCCGGACGAAGTTCGACCAGTTCCGGCTGCCGACCGGTGCCACCAGCAAGCTGGACCTAAGCGACACGCAATTCCCCTATGCGCCGCGCTGGACCCTGGCCGGGGGCGCCAATGTGCGCTTCGGGGGCGGCTTCACCGGCAATGTGAACGCCAATTACCGCACCTCGGTGTTCACGGGGGTTGGGCAGGACCAGGCGCAGTTCAAGGTTGCGGCCCGTACCGTGGTGAACGGGCGGCTGGGCTATGATGCCGGCAGCTGGCAGCTGTTCGCCTTCGCGCGCAATCTCCTCAACGAGAAGTACCGGCAATATGATTATGCCCAGGTGCATCTGGCGATCCTGGGTGAGCCGCAGACCTTTGGTGTCGGCGCGGGGCTGCACTGGTGATCGCCGCCGCCAGCTGCCTGCTGATCCTGGCGGGCGCGGCCGCGGCGTGGCTGCTCCGCCGCTCGTGGCGTCGGCGGGAGGGTCCCGCGCCGGCGCTGGTCGGCACGGGATGGGCAGTGCTCTTCGCGGGCGTTCTAATAACGGGGTGGGGCATCGGCCCGGTCAAGGGCGTTGCGCTGTCACTGGCGATGGAGGCGATCGGTGCGCTGCTCGTCGTCTTCCAGGGCAGGGTTCGGCGCAAGGCAGCACGCGCGCGGGCCGGGGAGACGGCACCTGAGCCGCTGGACGAACCCGGTCGGTTGTGGCGCGGCATCCTGCGCACCTTGCTGGCGGGGCCGCTCGGCATGACGGCGGCAATGGCGCTGGCGTTCTGCGTCACCGTATTCCTGCCCGGCGATCCGAGGACCCGCATTGTCGTCGGCGGCATGTTGCTGCCGGTGCTGTGGGGCCTGGCGATGACCTGGACGCTTGCCGATCGACGCCTGCTGCGCGCCACCGCCGTGCTGCTGGGCACGAGCCTGCTGGGCTTCGGCCTGGCCTTTGTCGGCGGATCAATCCTGGGAGGGGCGGCGTGAGCAATACGCGCAAGAAGCAATGGCGTTGGCCGATTTCCGCCGAGACGGTACGAGCGGTGCTCAGCAGCCATTCGCTACTGGGGCTGGCTTTCGCCGCAATCATCTATCTGGTGTGCCTGACCGGCACGATCGCCGTGTTCGCGCCCGACCTGCAACGGCTCGAGCTGCCGCGCACGGCGGTTGCCACGCAGCTTGCTCCCGAGGCGGCGGCGCGAGCGCTTGGCGCGGCGGCGAAGCAGGTTCCGGGCGACGCATCGCTCAATCTCACCCTGCCGAGCCCGGCCCGGCAGGGCGCGAGCCTGGTCGCGTACAGGGGGCGGTTCGAGCGAAACTGGGCAGTGGCCGAGGATGGCAGCCTCTCACCGCTGGAGGCTGTCTGGACCGAGTTTCTCCTCTATCTCCACATCTGCCTGCACCTGCCGCGGAGCTGGGGCGGCTTTCTCGTCGGCCTTACCGGCGTGGCGCTGCTCTCCTCGCTGGTCTCGGGTATCCTCGCCCATCCGCGGGTGGTGCGCGATGCCTTCCACCTCCGCCTCGGCGGTTCGCGGCGCCTGCAGGAAGCGGACCTGCACAACCGGCTCGGCATCTGGGCGCTGCCTTTCCATTTCACCCTCGCGCTGACCGGGGCCCTGCTGGGCCTGAGCACCTTGATCGTGGCGGTGCTGTCCCTGCTTCTGTATCGGGGCGACACTGCCCGGGTCTATGCCCTGTTCCTCGATCCGCCGCCGCCGGTCGACGCGCGCGCGGCGCCGCTGCCCGATATCGCCGCCCTTGTCAGGCGGGCGCAGGCGCAGATGGCGGGCGCGGCCGTCGAAAGCATCGTGGTCGAGCGGCCGGGTCGCGCCGACATGCGTGTCTCCGTGCACGGCCGCCAGCCGCGCCTCCTCGTTGCGCAGGAGGAGGTCCAGTTCGACGCGCGGGGGCGGGCGCTCCATGTCGAGCACGCCGCGGACCTTGCGCTCGGCACCCGCATGCTGGGGGGAATCGGCCAGCTGCATTTCGGCTGGTTCGGCGGTTTCCCCGTGCGGCTGGCGTACGGCCTGCTCGGCCTGGCACTGTGTGTGGTGACCTCGAGCGGCGTGACGATCTGGCTCGCCCGCCGCCGTGACCGCGGGCGCCCGGCGCCGGGCTGGGAGCGGGTCTGGGCAGCGGTCTGCTGGGGGCAGCCGGTGATCCTGGCGGTGACGTCGATCCTCGCCTTCTTCATGCCAACGGTGCCCCTGACGCCGCTATGGCTGCTGTTGACCATTCTCGCGGTCGCGGGTGGCGCGGTGTGGCATCGCGCGTCGAGTGCAGTGCATGCCGGCGCATGGCGATGGACGCTGCTCGCCTCCTGCGGCGTCGCTGCCATTCTGTATGGTGGCCGCCTCCTGCTCTAGGGCCGGTCCAGTCAGCGGGCGCTGCGTCTCACATCGCGGCGTAGCGCCTCAGCCTGTCCCTGATATTCAGCGTCGCCCCCTGCAGCGTAGCCGGAGCTGAGGTCCTCCCTGCGGGGGGCACGGGGCGCTGCCGCACCGGTGCGGCCGCCAGCCGGCCTTCTGCTCTGCGCGACGTCGGCAATACTGCGGTGATGCCTATTCTTCGAAGAGCTGCATAGATCAACCCCGTATCTACGGGAGGGTCAACAATCCCTGCCAGAGTGTGCACCGTTTGCAATACACCCGGGGATATCAATATACAAAACGTTTGCCCAACATCTTTCATTCGTTGGTGAAGGTAAGTTGATGTGCGTTAAGTTGCCATCTTGTATACCAAAGGCGTGAAGTCATCGAAAAACACGTCATCCGAGTAATCAACGGTGTCGGAGCGTCCTACAAATAGCATCAAGGGGATGGATGTTTCAGACCTAGGTATAACTACCTGGTCTGCAGGCAATATTCGAGGTGCGAATGTCGACGACCGTTTGTGCACCCTCGTGTGTGACCGTGAGGGACAGTGTGTCCTTCCAGAATACTTTGCTCGCCAGTCTTGAGACGGGTGATGCGATCGAGCTCGATCTTTCCGCCGTCGAGGAGGCGGATCTCAGTCTGCCGCAGTTGCTGACGGCGTTGCGCGTGTCGGCCGCGGAGGCGGGCCGGGTGGTTCGCC
>NZ_DAINDJ010000005.1:0-70139 GCF_036731925.1 Sphingomonas sp. | reverse complement strand
TTGAGCGGCGCGAAGCCGGTGGGCTTGCCGTTCTCGAGCGTCAGATAGGTGCCACCCGAAGCCAGCACGAAAATCTGCGCACCGCGGTCCTTGTCGACGAAAATCTGACGCGCGCCCGTTTTCTCGGCCTGCGCCATCAGGAAATTGACGATGACCGTCTTGCCGCCCCCGGTCGGGCCAACGATCAGCGTGTGGCCAATGTCGCGCTTGTGAAAGCTGAAGAAGTAGGGGCTGCGTGCGCTCGTCTTCATCAGCGCGATCGCGTCCCCCCAATGGTTCCCCGTGGCGAGGCCAGCGGGATAGGTATGGAAGGGCGAGAACGCCGCGAAGTTCAGCGACGTGATCGGCGCCGGCCTCGCGCGCCATGCGAAATTTCCGACGAGCTGGCTCCAGTAAGCGGCTTCCAGCGCCGCCCCTTCCCGTGCCGCGACCATGCCGGTATCGGCCAGCGCTGCACGGGCGATCGACATGTTGTCGCGCAGGCCCTTGAGGCTGTCGGAATAGACCGCGAGCGTGAAGTGGTGATCGCCCAGGACAAAGCGGTTGGACATGAGATCGTCCGCCGCGTCGACAAGATCGAGCATCTGGCTGACGGCCCGATCATCGGCGTTCTCCATCTGCTTTTGCCGCAGCCGAAAACGCTCTGATGCCGCTGCACGGCCGAGGAATGTGAAGGATTGCGTCAGCACGAACGCGAAATCGACCGCCAGCAGAGATTGAAATTGCGTGGGGGTGGTGGACGCCGGGTATTCCCTAATGCCGAAGATGCCGCCAAAAGCGCTGCGATCGGCATCGCGCACCTCCACCGTCTCGCCGCCGAAGACGACGCGTTGACGATAGAGCGCGCTGCCGAGGTGCCCCCGGATGATCGGAACCCGGCGATGCCGTCCCGTCATCACCATTTCCGCGACTTCCATCGTCTCAGAAAACTTGAGGCCATTATGTCCGTAGATCGAGAGCCGGCGCGGCGAGCAGCGATCCATCAGCTTTTCGAAATCGCGCGCCTTGTCCTCCAGCGCCTCCAGTAGGTCGGCGTCGATCGCATCGGCTTCGGCTTCGGCTTCGGCCCTCGCCTTGTTCTTGAAGAGCTGCACCAGCTTGTCGGCACCGTGGACCGATGGGCGCAACGCCAGCGTTACGAAGAAGCGGTTGATGAACAACCGCTCCTTGTTCATCCGCGCGAAGTAAGCGGCATCGAGATCCCGCGCGAAGCGGGACCGGAAATTGCCGCCGGGATATTGCTCAACCCGAGCGCGGACGAGGTGCGTCCAGATCGACAAGCGATCGTCATGCAGGTTGCGCAGCATCCCATTGAGCTTCGCGTGCCAGTCATTCAGATCGCGCACGTCAGCCGTCTCGAACGCTCGGCCCTGGAGCTCGAACGTCAGCATGATCGCCCCGGAATCGAGCACCACCACCTCATCGGTGACGTGCCGCGCATAGGGCAGGAACTTGGTCGGCATCACTTCCTTGAGCGCGACCTTCATCGGCACCTGTTCCGACAGACGATTGGCCCTAGCCATTGCGGCCAAACCCCTTTCGCTTGATGCCTTTCAGGGGAAGCGGCGTGTAACTCGACCCGCCCCAGAAGACGCGGTTACGATTGGCCGCTTTGGTGCGGCCCCAGAGAAAGATGAGGCGGAAGGCGTTGACGTCGTGGCGCACCACGAGGCGCGAAATGCCGAACATCACCGCTGCGACGACAAGGCCGTAAACGGGGTTTGTCGTCCCGATCAGCGTAATGACCGAGGTCAGCAGGATCACCACGGCCGCCTCGATCGGGATGCCCGCAAACAACGCAGGGCGCGTCACCGCCAGGAACAGCGTGTTGCGCGCCATTACTTCCCGTTCTTCCTCCACGCTACGCACTCCACACGAAACGGGTGTGGACGAGGCGCTATTCGCACCCCGCCCACATACGGATCAGCCCTGAAGCTGATCGACGATCCACGGCGCCGAGAAGATGATCGCGATACCGATGATGACCGTGACGAGCGCGCCTGTGTTGACGCGACCTGTCAGCCACCCGAAGCCCGCCGCAATCAGCGCAAGGATCGCAACGATGCGCAGGAGCCCGTTGCTCAGCAGACCGAGGACCGCATTGCCGAAGCTCTCCAAATTGGTCTGTGCGAACGCTGGTTCGGCTGTGACGAGCGATGTCAGCGCCACCAGGCTTGCCATTGAGAGCGCCCGCGACGCTTTTCGCTGGCGCGGGGTCATCGCCTCAACCCGCTTGGTGACGTGGGTTCGAAGGGCAAGCGCCGGCCCACCGAAAGATGCGAGATTCATCGGTTTTCTCCTTCTTCGGCGAGCCGTGCTCGCTCATATTCCGCCCTCGCGAACACGTCCCACGATGGCGGCAGTGGTGCGGGCATTGCCTGTGGCGGCCCTGCTGGGGACGTGTTTTCCTCGACCAGCGCGGCGAGCTGCGCAGCCGCGCTCGACCCTCCGCTAGTATCGGTGGCGGGCATCGGTTCACCGATGCGAACGGCGGCGGGCTGGATGCCGTCCGAGACGCCGGCATTGCCGACTACCCGCCCGACATAGCCGTTCGAAAAGCCACGCGACTGCGATCCCGTATTGTACATCGATAAAGCGATGCGAAGCGCGCGCTGCGGGTGAAGTCCGGCGCGCACGCTGTGATAGTTGCCCGAGAGAACCGCTCCGGCAGCGGCGATGTTCGTGCAAGGATCGAACACATTGTCCCAGGTCAGACCCAGGGCTTTCATGTTGCGGGAGTTGATCTGGCCGAGGCCGAGATCAACCGAGTGACCCTTGCCGATATAGTGACGAGCGAGCGCCACCGCCTGCTCACGGCTTGTTGGGACGATCTTGCGACCGAGACCGTTGACGTTGAGCGCCCATTCGAAGCCTTGGCTTTCGGTCTGGACGATCGCCGCGATCGTTGCTGGAGCCACACTCGGCGCGCATTGCGCTGCCAGACCCATGATGACCGCGGCGGGGAGCGTCATTACCGCTCCAATGTCTTCGACCCAAGGGGACTGCCCGGCTGCGCCGTACTTTCCAAATGGGATTTGTGTGCCGCTCCCCGTCCCCCATAGGCGGCATGAAGAGCGAAGTTGAGCCGACCCGGTTGGCTACTGCGCAGGGGGTTCCTGCAGTTCGGCGTGCTGGTGACGCGAACAGGACCGGAGGCGAACGAAGCCGTCATGAGGCGGCAGCCGCGAGCGATGTAAACAAGCGATAAGCCATGTTTTCACTCCACTGGTGAACAAGGCTAAATCGCTATTGGAGCGGGGGCTAGTCCGAAAATGCCCCGGTTGCTCGCTTCATCCCTCTTTGAGAACGGTTCGCAGATTGGTCCGATTTGGCTCAGAATGTAGTTGCGTCCTGTAATCCCGCGAACGGGTGGACGTGAATCACGCCTTCATAGCCATACCCCAACACTATATGTCGGATGGCAGAAGAAGCCTTTTTATACAATCGGATACGTTTCTTATCATAGAGGCCGACGTGATAAAGTGCGGTGCCGCGCCAGCTCACGCGGACATTGATATGCCACTTGCCAGATTCGTGCTGACAGACATGAACGTCAGTCATCGTTCCGCCCGGAGGGCGTTGCGTCGTTAGCTCGCGTTCCAGTATGAGTTCTAATTCCATTGCCACCCTGCTAAAGCGATTTCATTGGTTTTCGCTGGCGCGCCTTGCCCCCGCGCTCTACCAACTATGCGTCCTGTAACGGAGGTGTCCATAGATGGCGCGACGTGAGACAGCTTCGATCGAGGAGCAGGCGGACCGCATCGTCCGTCAACTTGGCGGAAAGTGGCAAGGTGATTTCGCCATGTGCCGGTGCCCGGCGCACGCAGACGGGAAGGCCAGCCTGTCGATACGTGTTGGCGAGCGTGCCGTTCTCTTCCATTGTTTTGCCGGTTGCACGGCCGACGCGATCATGTCGGCGTTACGGACAGGCAAGATCCTCGCGCCCGCCAATCACGACCCAGGGCAGCGTCAGGATAGCAAGACGGACCTCAACAAGCTCGCGCTCGCGGTCTGGCGTCACGCCGAACCCTTCGCTGGCACACTGGCCGATCGCTACCTGCGCGAGGGGCGGTCGATCGTTCCTGATGGGATCAACGCTCGTTTCGACCCTCGCTGCCAATGCGGTGCTGGTGCCGCCAAGGCTTTTGCGCCTGCCCTTATTGTCCCTATCGAGGAGGACGCCGGCGTCGTCGCGATCCATCGCACCTTCCTGCGCCCTGATGGCCGCTGGAAAGCCGATATGGACGAACCCAAGCGAATGCTTGGTAATCCCGGCGTCGGCGCGGTGCGTTGGGGTGGCGTACCGCTCGACGGCATCTTGCAGCTCGCCGAAGGCGTCGAGGACGCCGCCAGCGTGATGAACATGCTGGAGCCAGGCCGCTTTGTATGGCCCGTTCTCGGGATCGAACGGTATCAGGCTGTCGCGATCCCGGAGAGCGTGCACACCGTCGTCATCTATAGCCAGCATGGGGCCGAGGCAGCGCGCGCGATCGAGCGCGCCACTCCGCATCTGGCGGCCAACGGCCGCCAGCTCGTCGTCAAGCCGCCGCCCCATACTGGCGACTGGAACGATCTGCTGCGCGAGATCCGTTCGCTATGAAGTTGTTTCCCGGAGCGACCCGGTTCCAACGATGGACGATGGGAGCGACGTTCCTGATCGTGGCAACCTATGCAATCTCGCAGAATAAGCAGTCGCTCGTCGAAGTCTCGAGAACAAGATTGTCGTCGCCAAATCCCAGGATCATCGATGGGGATACGATCGATTTCCCCAATGGACGGGTCCGCGTCGTCGGCATCGATGCGCCTGATGATGATCTGCCACAGCTAAAGGCCATCTCTAGCGAGGCGTTGCGTGGGCTGGCGCTCCGGGACGGCGGAATGGACTGCTCGGTATCGATGTTCGACTACGCGCTGCGCCGGGAGAAGCAGTGCCGAACCAATCCGAAAAGCTACGGGCGGTTGAATTTGGCGTGTCGCTTTCCCGCTAATAAGGCGAGCGTGGGGGCAACGATGGTCGCCCAAGGCTATGCCGTTGATTACCGCATTTTTTCCGGTGGAGCCTATGTCGAGCTGATGCAGAAGGCGGCAGCGCGGCGGGTGGGACTGTGGGGTGTGGACTATGAGGGAATGCGTCAGCTTGCTGTTCGCAGGGCGCAGGTGCCGCAGGAATGCCAGGTAGAAACGATCAAGCCGTAAGCGGGGCCTGCCTTCGGCCCGCGCTCTACTCTGCGCCGCTGTTACGGCGCTCCGCAGAACCCCGTAAGCGGGTTTCCGCCCATGCGGGTGACGATCAGCTAGGCTGCAACGAACCGCCCCTGCCGGTGGGCCTTTTGCGTTCGGAGATCCACCCCCATGCTTGAGCGCGGCTCTCCGCTTGCGGTCCTGATCGGCCGCTGGGGCATGGCGCTGACGCTCGTGATAGGCGCTGTCTTGCTCGGCCGCGTCATCCGAAGTTTCCCCTACTTGCTCCCAAACCGACTTCCCGGCCTTGTCCTCTATGAGTTGGGGCCGGCACTGATCCTGGCGGCCGCGATCGGGGCCGCTCTTGCCATCACAAGCGCCAACGCGCCGCGCCTTGGCATCCCTGCGCGGCTCGCGCTGTTCGCGCTCGCCGCGACGGTCGCCGGCATCGTCACGCTCGCCATCGAGTTTGGGGCAGCACTGGGAGGGAGATGGCTGTGACCGAGCGGTCCGAGGTGTGCCACGTGGCACACCTTGATAAGAGTTCGAGAAGCCGCTGGCGGCAGATAAACCAAAGGCCGCCCTTCCTAGGACGGCCCTGGCCCTTAGTACCCTCGCGGGAAGCGAACACTCCCAGGGGAGGCCGCGTGTGCGCACCATGTAGAAAGTCGCCAATTAAGATCCAATGCGAAAACGATCGCTCAGGCTGCAAACTGATGAGTGTCAGCCATTCGGGCAGGTGGCGTCAGACAATCAGAGAGGCAATTCCCTTGCGTTTCGTATTACAAGGCAATACCAGAACATACGGTGTACGCCGGAGAGGCATATGGCAGATGATATTGTGGTGACAGTGCGGGTGCCGAAGACGCTCCTGCAACGGGCAAGAAAGGTTGCTGATAGCCGTGATGAGACGATGAGTCAGGTCATCCGGCGTGGTTTGCGCGGCTATGTTGGTCGCGCGTCAAAATCTGTTGAAAATGAGGACGCAGCCTAATGTCAGAACCCAAGCGCAAGACGTCCCGGAAGTCACCGGAGCATAGCCCCGCTGGTCTCGATCTGTTGAACGTCGCAGGCGGTGGTGATTTCAAAACCGTGCTGGCGGATCCGCCCTGGCAGTTTCAGAACCGCACCGGGAAGGTGGCTCCTGAGCATCGTCGCCTCAACCGCTATGGCACGATGACCTTGGACGAGATTTGCGCCTTGCCTGTCGAAGAATGCGTCGCAGCAACCTCACATCTCTATCTGTGGGTTCCTAACGCGCTCTTGCCCGACGGGCTCCGAGTGATGCGTGAGTGGGGATTCGAGTACAAGTCGAACATTGTCTGGCGCAAAATTCGCAAGGATGGCGGGTCTGATGGTCGCGGAGTTGGCTTCTATTTTCGCAACGTCACCGAGCTGATCCTGTTCGGCGTGCGCGGCAAAAATGCGCGCACCCTCGATCCGGGCCGAACGCAGGTGAACTACTTAGAAAGCCGGAAACGCGAGCATAGCCGAAAGCCGGACGAGCAATACTCCCTTATCGAGGAATGCAGCCCTGGCCCCTTCTTGGAGATGTTCTCGCGCGGAACCCGCCCAAAATGGACTGTCTGGGGCAATCAGGCCGATGAGGAATATACGCCCTCATGGCCGACCTACGCCAATCATTCTAGGGCTGGGCTGGTGGCGGAAGCGGCGGAGTAGGTTCAGCCAAGATCTCCTGCTCCTCCTCACCTTCCGCGATGGCCCCGACGTCAAGATGCTCGTCAAAGGTAACGATCGAGCTGGGCAAGCCGATGAGGAGGAGTGGGCATGGGTTGCCCACCCCGCGATGCACGCGATCCTCAAGCTTTCGCCAATGGGTTGTGGCGGCGCCATACTTGTCTTTCACGAAGCTCAATGACCAAGCATCAGCGAAGGTGGCGCCCCCTGCCCGCATACGCCGGGCCACATCTGCTTTTTGCCGAGGCGTCGGCGTGAGACCTAGCGATCCAAGGTCATCGCCGGACTCCAACGTCCGCTCGGCAGCAAAGCGGCGCACGAGCTGGACCATGTCGTCCTGAAGGCTTGATCCTCGCGTGACGATCACGCCGACGCTGATCGCCCCCTCTGCGTGCAGCCGCTTGAAGTTCTCCAAATCGCGATCAAAGAACGGATCCTTATTGTTCCATTCGATCTCCAGCGCGATAACACGGCCGTCGGGAAAGGTGCGGACGTGATCGACCTCATGTGAGATCGACTCCCTCTGAACCCCGTTGATGCGCTTCTCGATGGTAAAGTTGACCTTATGCCAGCCCAGCTCGGCCAGGGCGCGGCGAAGGCGTTGCGTGCCCTTAGTCTCTCCGCCGCCTGAGCCGATAATCTCCTCGATCGGGATCGAAAGCGCACCCAAAGCCGCCTCAAGCTCGCCGATCGCGTCAGGAAAATCGACGCTCAGGATGGCCGTCGCGTGGCTGTGAAACTCGATTTGGAAGCCGCGGGCGGCCAGATCTTCAAACATGCGTGTCCAAGCGTCGATTCTGTTAAAGCCCAGGTGCCATAGATTGCCGGGCTTGCGCGAGGCCCTTATGCTGAGCACGTTATTTGATGAAGGTGGAACGGGCGATCAAGGTACGGCATGGCAGCTAGTGAGCAGGACTGGAAGCCAGGCAGCTTCACGAAAAACTTTAGCTGGGGTCCTCCGGCGAACGGGTTGTTGGAGCTTTATGAAAGCATCCGGATCGGTTTTGATGGCCAAATGCAAGATGTTCCACGTGACCTATTTAGGCAACGTGTTTCCCAATCTGGCCACTCTGAATATATTCCAGTCAACTTCTTCCTATTCAATAAAAGCAAAGACGGTGTCGACCACCTTGTTGCGGACGAGCTTGTCTTCCAGGCGCTGACGGCACCCCATAGCGATAACTTTGACAAACTCGCGCTATTTGCTTTGAACTTCAGCTACGTCGGCAAATGGACGGGGGCAGATGCTGCTCAACGCCGTCCCGCGCTCTGGGCAAATCGCTACATCGCCGAAAAGGTCGCTGCCGATTATGGCTGGAAGACTGGGAGGATCAGCGCGAAGGACATCGAGTCCTATGTCACTGGCAATCCGAGATACAGAGCAAAGTCGGCTAGAAAGCTCTCCACCAACCTGAATTATATATATGAAATTGGGCATCTGTCTGCCTTTGCCAGCAAAAGAGTAGAGCGCTGGTGGGTAGACGCCTTGTTCCTGGCCCTTGATCGTCTCATCGAAGATCGAGAGTTGGACGGGGAGCAAGTTTCCTCCTCCCGGTATGGCTCGCTCTTGGATAAGTCGAGCTTTGCGCAGGTTAGCGGTGCCCAAAGTCTCGAGAAGACCTTGGCAACCAAGCATCTCGTAGCGCTCTATGCCGCTTGCGGTAGCAGGGATCGCTTTTCGGACGAGCATGTCCGGGAGAGAACCGAGCTAAAAGTTCCCGACGTCCAGTGGTTCGCCGCAAATGACAATCGGCCCCAAGGTGCCGTTCACCCGTCTAATCCGCGCATTTTGAAAACTATCCCTAGGGCGTGTGCGATGCTCGCCAGATATGCGGGGTTCGACGTCATAGATGCTGACGAACTGGAAGCCTTCGATCTTCAAGGCTTCATTCGTGCCCATGCCCAACGAGCCCTAACCCGTCTCAAAGACGCGAACATCGTGCCAACAATGTCCGTTGAGGAACTGATGAGGTTCACGAGAGATAAATGACCACGTTCCTCGACACCAGCGTCATAATGTCAGCAATAAATCATGGTGAAGATCATCATGACTGGTCTGTGGCGACGATAGAAGAACGAAGAGCTGAAGGGCCGCTTGTTATCGCCGACATCGTGTACAGCGAGTTCTCGGCCAGCATGCAGTCGCGCGAGGAAACCGATGCCGCGATTGCCGCGTGGGCGTTTGAACGTCTCGGCAACAACGACGATGCGTTGTTCAAAGCCGGACAAGCCTACAAAGCATATCGTCAAAAAAAGCGCGCTCCGGGTGAACCGTTCAAAAACAATGTTCTGCCCGATTTCCTTATTGGTGCGTTGGCGGAGGTCGAGGGTATCCCGCTCCTAACGACCAATCAGGACGACTTCATAAAATACTTCCCGAATCTCCAGGTGATTCACCCATAAGCCGGTATGGAATGTCTCCGCTACCGTCGTCTCTCCCGTAAATCCAAGTGCTGCAAGAGTGCGCAAGTGTGCCACGTGGCACACCCTCATGACACGCCTGAAGCGTGGCACAGCTTGTTGGGCACGCTGCCCTCCCCCGGAGGCCAGACCGGTGCCGGGGAACACCAAGGGCGGCTGCCCTTTCGTTCCCGAACGACAATCAGGCCCCCCGTGTAATCCGCCAACCGCGGCACCCGACGCCCTGCGGAGCGTCGGCCGCGCTAGGCGGCTCGCCCGCGCCAGAGGCCAGATTCTCGTCCTCCCTCCCCATCCCGTTCCTCGCCGGAAAGGCAGAGCCGGTTGCTGTTGCGACCGGCTTTCAGCCTCAAAGGAAAGGAAGACATCATGGGACGGATCACCGACAATCGAGCCGACATCTATCAGGAAATCACCGATCAGATGATCGCGATGATCGAGGCAGGCACCCGGCCTTGGTCTAAATCGTGGAATGGCAGCACCGCACCGAATATCCCGCTCCGCTCGACCGGCGTTCCCTATCGGGGCATCAACGTCCTGACCCTTTGGGTTGCCGCCATGACCAAGGGCTATGCCTCTCCGCATTGGCTGACCTTCAAGCAAGCGCTTGCGCTTGGTGGATGCGTCCGCAAGGGCGAGAAGGGTTCGACCGTCGTCTATGCCAACAAGATTGAGGTTGACGCCGACAAGGGTGGAGAGAGCAGCAAGGACGGCAAGCGTCAGGTGGCGTTCCTTAAGCGCTATACCGTTTTCAATGCCGAGCAGATCGATGGCATCGAGGCGAAATATCCAACCCCCGCGCCGATCATCACCGCAACCAATCCCGATGAGCGAGATGCCGAGCTGGACGCGCTTTTCGCTCGCATCTCCGTCACCCTTAAACACTTCGGATCGCAGCCCTATTATCAGCCGAGCGGCGATCATGTGGTCATGCCCGAGTTTGCCGATTTCCACACCAGCGATGACTATTATTCGACCCTAGCGCACGAACTTTGCCACGCGACGGGACATGTTGACCGACTTGCCCGTCCCTCTCTCATTTCCACGAAGCGCGAGGACTACGCCCGAGAGGAATTGGTTGCCGAGCTAGGGGCGGCGTTCGTCAGCGCGACCATCGGCATCAAGCTTCACGACCGTGAAGACCACGCCGCCTATCTGGCGAGTTGGCTACAGGCCCTGCGCAACGACAAGCGGTGCATCTTCACCGCCGCCCGCCTAGCCCAGGACGCGTCCGACTGGCTCTTGAGCCGCATGGCCGTTGAGACGGCCCCTGAACTGGACGAGGCGGCATGAGCGCCCCCACGATCCCGGCCCCGACGAGGGCCGGGACGTGGCGGCGCGACTGGCCTATGATCCCAAAATCACGACCGTCGCCATCATTGACGGCGGTGAGCGCCACCTTTTCAATCAGCCGCTACTTTCGGGGTTGCCGACGTGCAAGCCAGGTCCGCATTTCGGCGATCTCGCGCCTTTGGGTTGCCACCACTGCGGCCGCGAGGCGGCGCACGGCGGGATCTCGGCCATACTTCAATTCGATTTCAGCCATCGCGATAGCGCCTTCATGATGGGGAATCATCGCGCGCATAAAATCGGCGTCGGCATCACCCGTGAAGGCTACATCCATATCGCCATGCATCTTGGCATTTGCGGCCCGGTAGGCCCGCGTAGCGGGCGGCTCGTTTAGCGAGCCTGACACGGCACCAGTTGACCCATGCTGGGTATGCTGTGCCTTCGCGGAAAGCGGGGTTAAGACGGCGGTCATTGCCAGCATCAGCGCGAACGGCCTGTTGCTTCCGATCATTACGATTCTTCTCCAGTGATAGTGATTTGGTTCATGGGGCGGGCGAAGGTGGCTCGCTTCAGCGTCCAGACTGCCGCCCCGCCGCCGCGTCGAGCTCGGCCACGGCTTGCGCCGCGGCCTCGCAGTCGCTGCCGGTCTCTTGGCCCCGCTCGCAGCGTGTGACGACCAGTCTCGCCTCTTCCGCGTGGAAGCGGAAATAGCCGGCGTCGCGTGGTTTAATCAGCCCGCATCCGGACAGAACGATTGTTGCGGCAACGGCGATGATCGCCTGCTGCTTGCTGTTCCCCATTATGTCGATCCTCTCCATATTCCGGCCCAACGCCACTTCCCTCCGTTGCGACGCCATGCGTGAAATCCGCTGCGGTGAAGCCTTCCAACCAATCTGATGAGGATGATCGAGCTGGCTGGTGAGATCAGGCTAAAGGCGCGTGCAAAGCGTGTGATGCGGACAAGCATCGAAGCTGCCATGAGCCAAAGGCCGGCAGGAAACGCGGGCAGCAGATCAGCCATCAATGGCCACCCCTTGATCGCCCGAAAGTCGCGACCCGCCAAAGATACCAGATGACGGCCAGCGCGAGCACGGCGTTGCTGACCGGTTCGATGACGCTCGCCACTTGGCTATAGCGTTCGCCCAGCTCATAGCCCGCCAGCACGAGGATAACGGTCCATATGGCCGAGCCGGTGAGCGTCGAGACCAAGAATGGACCAAGGGGCATCCCGCTGACCCCTGCGGGCACCGAAATCAGGGTCCGGACTCCCGGGACCATGCGCCCGAACAGAACCGCCCAACGACCGTAGCGGTCGAACCAGCGGTCGACATGATCGACCTCACCGGGCGTCAACGTCAGCCATCGGCCGTGGCGGGAAGCAAAGCGCTTCAATCGTTCGATGCCGATCCAGCGGCCGACATAGTACCACAGCACCGCCCCTGCAGCCGATCCGAGGGTGCCGGCGATTGCCACCACCCACAGCGAGCCGCGCCCCTGCGCAGCGGTGTAGCCGGCAAGTGGCAAAATCACTTCCGACGGGATTGGCGGAAAGACGTTTTCGGCCAGCATCAGCAGGAAGACGCCAAAGCCGCCGAGTGACGCGAGGATCGATGTTATGATGTCGAACACAAACCAGCCTCGTCAGAAGATCCAATAGGAGATCGCGCAAATTACGAGCAGGAGGGCGGCGACGGACCCAACGATCCGATTTTCCAGGCGCGGACATTCGACGTTCCTGATCCGCACGGCGACCTGCCAAGCGGGTCGAACCGGACACCGCCATGAACCTGCGGCAATCCGATCCAGCTCGGCATCCGACAATCCGAAGAACGATTTTGCTTCACCGCGCGATCGTCCCGCCAACCCCATCACCCGCAGCACCACGTCGCTCCATGCGACATCGATCGCGCTCGGCCGATCGACCATCGTGCCGCGCGCGTCACCGCCCGCCCACGAGGGGGACAGCAGGCCGATGATCTGGTGGGGATTGCGCTCCAGCAGCGTCGCCCAGCGCAGCAAGCGATGTTGGCGGTCTCGCGCCGCGATGGTCGTCGCCGGTGCCCAGCGCCGGGTAAGGGATCGCACAGGCCGCATCCATCGGCTCGCCCAAGGGCTCGTCATGGGCTCGCCGAGCTGCCGACGTCGCCATTGGTGGCACGCTTGAGCGGACGAGAGCAGCGCAGGGTGAGGAAGGTGGTGGCGCTCAGGATGAAGGCGATGTCGTATAGGCCGTAGCCTACGGCCGCGCCGAGTGCCCCAGTCGCCCACAGACTGGCCGCCGTCGCCGTACCTGACGCCTTGTCGCCCTTCTTCAGAATCGCGCCGCCCCCGATGAAGCCGACGCCCGTAATCAGACCTTCGAGCAACCTGGCTTGCGCTGGAGACGTGCGGCCGAGGATCGCGATGCCCACCAGCACGAAGCCGCAACTGGCGATGGCAACCAACGGGAATGTACGGATGCCTGCGCTGCGGGCGTCCTTCTCGCGATCCCAGCCAACAGGAAGGGCGAGCGCGTAGGCGACGGCGAGACTGATGATATGGGTGGCGATCTCCCACCACGAGCTTTGAAACATGCCGGCCTGCCTGTTCTACGCGATTGCTCCAGATCGGAGGTAAAGGGCTAAGGTCGGGACGAGAGTCCCACAGACGTTCAGGCCCAAGGCGGGGATCGCGAACATCGGCGATCCCTACCGGTGCAGACATGCGATGATGGCTGTCACGACGGCGGTGGTTTCCGCAACGTCGCGCACTCTCACCGTATCGAGGCCAATTTCAGCGGCGGGATAGTCATTCCCACCGGGGAAGATCGCGTCGCCGATGAACAGCATCCCGTCGAGCGGGACGCCGCTTTCAGCACTCAGGCGCTTCAGGCCATAGCCCTTGTCCACCCCTGCCCTGGTCACGTCGATCGATGTCGTGCCACCTAGATTGATCGAGAGGTCCGGCAGCGTCGCGCGCAACGTGGCCTGCAACGCGGTCCTCTTCTTTCGGTCGGGATCCCACGCTTCCTTTTCCTTTAGCGGCGCTGCCTGCCCCAGCCCCGAAAAGGTGATCTGGCTGCCCCGGTCCTCGATCCGTTCACCCCAGATGCGTTCATCAGCGATCCCGGCATCGACGAGCGCCCGATCGAAAGCCGTGCGGATCTTCGCCCTCTCCGCGTCGTCGAACAACTCGGCATAGACAGCGCGCCAAGCGCCATTGATGAACCGGTAGAGCTTTGTGCCCGTGGTCGGCATCAACCAAAGGCGGTCTAGGGCGGCATCCACAGGAAGGCGTGAAGCAACCTGCTTTTCGAATTGCGGCCAGTCACCGCCCGAGATCACCGCCACGTCGGTGACGGCGAGCAATCGAGCGAGGGTTGCGGCCATCTCCTGTGACAATGGCCGCTTGCTCTCCGCAAGCGTGCCGTCGAGGTCGAAGGCAATCAGCCACTTCATGCCGCCTTCCCCGCCGGATCGCGGTAGGCGAGCAGCCTGAGCGCGTTGATGACGACGAGCAGCGTGGAACCCTCATGGACCGCCACCGCTGGCCCGATGCCGAGGCCGAGGATGGTGGCAGGCACGAGGAAGGCGACAACGCCCAGGCTGACGAAGACGTTCTGTCGGATGATCCCGCGCGTGTGGCGGCTCAGGCCGACCGCGAACGGCAGGTGCGCCAGATCGTCGGCCATCAATGCGACGTCGGCTGTCTCCAGCGCCACGTCCGAGCCCGCCGCGCCCATTGCAATGCCGACCGTTGCACTGGCCATCGCCGGCGCGTCGTTCACGCCGTCGCCGACCATCGCGACCTTGTCTTCACCGGCGAGCTTCTTGATCGCGGCGACCTTGTCTTCCGGCATGAGATCGCCCCATGCCTCGTCGATCCCGACATCGTTGGCGATCGCTTCGGCGACTTTCTGGTGGTCGCCGGAGATCATTATCATCCGCGACACGCCCATCTCGTGCAGCCGGCGCAGCGCGGTCTTTGCCGCTTCGCGGGGCGTGTCCATCAGGCCGATCGCGCCCAGGTCGCGGTCCCCCTTGCGGACGACCATGGTCGTGCGACCGTTTTCACGCAGTTTCGCGATCGCGTCCTGCGCTCCCTGCCCCAGCGCCGGAATGCCCTCACTCCCGAACATCTCGGCCTTGCCGATCCAGACCGTCTCGCCATCCACGCTCGCGGTGACGCCGCGACCGGTCAGGCTCTTGAGATCACCGGCAGTGGGCACGGCACGATCGTTCAGTCGTTCGCGACCGTCCTTGACGATCGCTTGGGCTAGTGGATGATCGCTCAGCGCCTCGACAGCCACGGCCAGCGCCAGCAGCTCGCCTTCATCGGCGCCATCGACCGGCACGACATCAGTGATGCGCGGCCGACCTTCGGTCAGAGTGCCCGTCTTGTCGAAGGCGATCGCCTTCAGCGACCCTAGATTTTCGAGCGGCGCACCGCCCTTCACCAGCACGCCGCCGCGCGCTGCGCGGGCGACGCCCGATAGCACCGCGCTCGGCGTGGCGATCGCAAGCGCGCAGGGGCTTGCCGCCACCAGCACCGCCATCGCGCGGTAGAAGCTGTCGCGGAACGGCTCGTCGACGACGACCCAAGCGAACAGGAGAAGCACCGACAGGATCAGGACGGCGGGCACGAAGATCCGCTCGAACCGGTCGGTGAAGCGCTGCGTCGGCGACTTTTGCGTCTCCGCTTCGCTCACCATCTTGACGACCTTGGCAAGCGCGCTTTCATTGGAACGGCGCGTCACCTCGATCTCGATCGCACCGCCGCCGTTGATCGTACCGGCAAAGACCCGGCTTTCCGCGTCTACCGCGTCGGGCTTGGCGCGTGCCGCCGCAGCGTCCGCGACCGGCACCTTGTCGACCGGAATGCTTTCACCCGTCACCGGGGCCTGATTGATCGCGCTTGCGCCCTTGATGATGAAGCCGTCGGCAGGCAGGCGCTCATTCGGGCGCACGATGGCGATATCGCCGACGACCATCTGTTCGACCGGGATTTCGCTGGTCTCCCCGTTGCGGCGCACGGTCGCGGTTTCCGGGGCGAGCTTCGCCAGTGCCTCGATCGCCTTCTTGGCGCGACCCATCGCATAATGCTCGAGCGCGTGACCAAGGCTGAACAGGAACAGCAGCAGCGCACCTTCGGCCCATGCACCCAGCGCAGCGGCGCCGGCGGCAGCGACCAACATCAGCGTGTCGATTTCGAACTTCTTCAGCCGTAGATTGTCGATCGCCTCGCGCAGCGTGAAGAATCCGCCGAAAAAGTAGGCTGTGATATAGCAGGCGGTCGGCAGCCAGTCCGGCGCACCAGTGACCAGCCTCTCGATCGCATAGCCGATCCCCAGCAGCGCGCCGCAGGCGAGCGCGAAGATCAGCTCGGTGTTGGGGCCAAGAAACTCGGCATGGCTATGGTCGTGGCCATCGCCAAGACCGTGCTTCTCCTCGCCCGCGCCGTGGCCACCCGGCCCGTGGTCATGGCCGGCATGGTCGTCAGCCGCGACCCGCTTGCCCACACCGACCTTGAGCTTGCGAAGTGCGGCGCGGACCTCCTCTTCGGTGGTCTCCCGGCGATCATACTCGACCCGAACCGAGCCGCTGGTGCTGGCGTTTGCCTGGACGACGCCGGGTAAGGCACACAGTGCATCGCTGACAGTGCGCGCCCGGCGCTCGTGATTGATACCTGTCACCTGCCAGATCGCATGGCCGTAACGTTCGGTGATCTCGGCGCCTGCGGCGCGCACCATCTCGCGCACGCGCGGCAGCGGCAGCTTGGCAGCGTCGAAATGGATGCACAACGCCGCCGGCGTGTCGCCGTCGAGGCAGATCACATGCGCCCGCTCGACGCCTTCGCGCTTCGACAGGGTCGATACGAGACGATCCAGGCAGGCATCGGCCGCGTCAGGAAGGTCCGGCAGCAGCACTGGAATATCGAGTTCGAGCTTGTCGTTCATGACGACCTCCTTTCGCTTTTCTTGGTTTCGGCGCGTGCGTCGCGCAGGATTTCGACACCGCCCTTGATGGCGATGATGGCGGTAGCGAAGCCGACCAGCAGGTCCGGCCAGTTGGTGCCCAGCCACAACACCAGGACGCCGGCGATCAGGATGCCGCCGTTGGAAATGAAGTCGTTGAAGCTGAAGGTGGTGGCGGCCCGGAGATTGACGTCCGGATCCTTGAGACGCTGGAGCAGCCGCAGGCAGAGGTAGTTCACGACGCCGGCGATCGCCGACATGACCATCATGGTCGGCCCGATCGGGTCGCTGCCTTGAAGGTAGCGTCGGCCAACGTCGATCAGGATGCCGCCCGCGAAGATCAGCAACATGACGCCCGACGCCATCGCGGCGCGTGTCTTCCATGTCTGGCCCCGGGTGAGCGCTACGAGGCTCAGTGCATACACGGCGGTGTCCGACAGATTGTCGACGCCGTTGGCGATCAGCGCGCTCGAGTCCGCGAAGAAGCCCGAGATGAAGAAGCCCACCGCGATCGCCGCGTTCAGCAGCAGGACGATCCAGAGGGTGCGGCGCTCCTCTCCGCCCTTGTTGTCGTTGCTCGGGATCATCCCATGATCTCCTCAAGCGTCAGCAGGGCCAAGAACCCCACAAAGAACATCGAGCTGATGAGCGGGGTGTCGGGCTTCTCGTGCGCCTCGACCAGCAGCTCCTCCGTGACGAGATAGAGCAGCGCCATCAGCCCGAAGCTGAGGAAGCCGGCGACCATCACCGGCGACAGCGTGGCGACGGGTACAGCCGCCAGCGCGCCGATCGGCAGCAGCAGCGCCAACGCCGAGACGATCACGATGATGCGCAGGCGCGAGCGATAGGTTTCCGCCAACTCGTCGGTCAGCGTCAGTCCCAGGAACAATACTTCCAGCGTGAGCGCGATCGTCAGCAGGAAACCTGCCTTCTCGCCCGCCACGAAGGCGAGACCGAGCACCAGGCCATCGACCAGGATGTCGATGCCGATCGCCGCGAGCAGCGCCATCGGCCCTTTGAAGCGGGCCTCGAATGCCTTGAGCCCCAGCATCGTCGCGACGCCCGCCGCCCCGCCGATCAACGTCGCGCTGGGCGATGCCTCATGCTTGACCTGGGGAAGTATCTCGGTCGCGGCAGCCGCGAACACGACGCCTGCCGCGAGATGCTGGAGGCCCGCCACTAGGTTGGGTTTCAACTTGGTGCGGCTCGCGATGATCGCGCCGAGCACGACCGCCAGCACAGGCGCAAGCGTGTAGAGCAGTGCCTGCATATCCTATGATCCCTCCGGGGTTCGGTGACAGACGTGGATCTTTCCGCGCCGCATGAAGGCGATCGCCCCGCCCGCCACGATGGCCCGCGACTGGTCGCCACGAAACTCGTCGCCAGTTCGCTGCGCGCGCAGGATTTCGGTCCTGCCCTTCGGCAGCCAGGTGACGGCCATCTTCAAGCCGTCGTCGATGAAGTCGACATCGGCGCGGGTGCCGTCGTCGCAATACATGATGCGCTGCGCGATCAGCCTTGGCGTTACACGCTTGTCGTGAGCCGGTTCGACAGGTTCGCTCGGAGCCGGGTTGCACGCCCCTACAATCACGCCGGTGACGAGAACGACGCAAACGCGCGCGATCGTCAGCCCGGGCAGATGCAGCAAGGCGCGCATGCCCATCACCACAGTACGCCGTGATCGGGAGTCAGCGGCTCAGGGGCTGGCAGCCCCGCCGTCTGGAGAAGGTCGATCTCAATCGTGCGGCACATGGCCGTGAGTGGGACATCGTGGACGCTGTTAGCGAACGGATCGGTCAGATCTTCGCCGATGCTCAGCACCGCGAGGAAGACGAGTCCGATCAGCGTCGATCCGATCGGCGTGGCGAGGCCCAAGGATTCGACCAGCGCGATCGGGAGCAGGATGCAGAACACGCGCGTAAAGAGGTTCGGGAAGAACCGAAAGCCATTGGGCAGCGGCGTGTTCTTGATCCGCTCCATGCCGCCCTGCGCATTGGCGATGTCGATCAGGACGCGCTCGACAGTCGCTTGCTGGATGGCGTTGATCCGCCCTTCCGCGAGCGCGTCGGAGTAGATGCACGATATGTCCTCCAAGAGCGCGTTGGCAGGGTTTGTGCGAGCGAGCGCCCTGTCGGCGACGTCAGAGCCGGCGACCCGGGCAATCTCTTCATAGGGCGACTGTCGACGGAGCTGGCAGCGCATCGAGTGCGCAAAGGCGATCTGGTGCAGGATGATATCGTCCCGCATCTCACTGCCTTGGGGTTCGCCCCTGGTCAGGCTGCGCGTGATCCGGGCAAGGCTGCGCGACGCATTAATCAGCGCGCCCCAAAGGGTTCGCGCCTCCCACCAGCGCGCATAAGCAGCGTTGGTCCGGAACCCCATGAACAGCGCGATCGCGGTGCCGAACAGCGCCGTCGGCAAAGGCGGTTCCTTGATCGGGGTCATCATGTGGAATGCCGTCACGGCCACGTCCCACACGAACAGGATCGTGAGGGGCTTCCAAACCTCGATAATGATCTGTCTAAATCGTGGCCTCGTGCCGACAATCATACCAATACCGCCTTAGTTATCTTCGCGATCGTCATCCGATCGGCATGTTCATGATGTCTCGATATGCAGACAGCAGCTTGTTCCGGACTTGCAGCGTCGCCTCGAAAGTAATGGACGCACGGCTCTGGATGAGCGCGACGGTTGCAATGTCGGTGGTTTCGCCCCGTTCATATGCTTCGGTGACGACATCCTCCTGCTCCTGGGCCTCGTTGACCTTCGCCACCACGGCGTTGAGCGTGTCGGCAAAGGTTGAGGCTGGAGCGGTCGGCGTCACGCCGGGCGGTGCCGTCGGCTGCGCCTCGCGCAAGGCGCGGCTTCGCGCGATTACTTCGGCGCGAATGGCCATCACATTCGAGATCGACGTGTCAGACATCGTTTCTCTCCCGTTGCGGTGCGACGTGTCGGAAGACATGACGGTTCATCGGGTGCCCTCCCGTTCGCAGATCCGCGTGCGGCCTTCGCCTTCCACGATGGTGAGCTGCGACCCCTTGAAGGTCGCGGTGGCTGTCTCGCCGACATATTGGAGGCCCTGCGCTGGCGCGGTCAGCGTCATGGGCACGGCGCTGCTGGAGCGCCGCAAATCGATCTGCAGGCCGTTGTCCTTGTAGTCGACGAACAGCGGTTCCCCGTCGGAACAGCGATAGGGATGGCGCCCCATTTCCCCGGTCGCCACGGCGCTGTCGGACGAATGGATTTGCTGCTCCGTTGGCGGGGCTGGCGGCTTGCTTTCCGTGCAAGCCGCCAGCCCGACAACGAGGATGAGGGCGGGCAGTACCCGCTTCAACGGCATCATCGCGCCTTCCTCCTGTAGCGGGAGGGGACGCGCTGACGATTGATCCCACGGGCAGGCTGACCCACCCGCCAGCGCAGATAGGTTGCAAGGCGATCGTCAGCCTCGATCATCAGGGACCGCAGACGACGCAACATCATCGCCGCGAACGGCAGAGACAGCGCCCCGCGCAGCGTGCAGCTATGTGTTAGCCTGGTGCCACCATCGTCCCCTGCCAGCTCGTACCGCTCTTCGAGCGTGAACAGATAAGGGATGCCGCACGACCAAGCGAAGGCGCGCGGCTTGTCGAACTGATCGACCCGGGCCGGCGTCCGAATTGGCCGGGTGATGCCCTGGATCGCGAAGGTACATTCCGTCTCGCCAAGCTGGCACGGGTTGTCGAGGAATACGAGCGGACTCCAAGCCCGACGATGATCCGGATCGGTGATCGCCGACCAGATGCGCAGTGGCCAGCCGTGAAGCATCGAGCTGGTTATGGTGCGAGGCATATCCCCATCTCCCAGAGATGAGCGGGGCGATCGCGGATCGCCCCGCTCACCCATCAGGCCAAGTTGTTCACGAAGGTCTGACCGTGGTCGTCCCCTTCATGCTCCTCATTGTAGTGCTCGGGCTTCTCGATCACTTTCTGCCCGAACCGGGCGTAGAGCGTCGGCAGCACGAACAGCGTCAGCAGCGTCGCCGAGATCAGGCCGCCGATGACGACGGTCGCCAATGGCTTCTGCACCTCCGCGCCCGCCCCCTCGCCAAGCGCCATCGGCACGAAGCCGAGGCTTGCGACGAGCGCGGTCATGACGACGGGCCGCAGGCGCTGCATTGCGCCGACATGGGCCGCCTCTTCGCGCGATAGCCCCGACCGGATCAGATCCTGGATCGAGCTGACCATCACGAGGCCGTTGAGGACCGCGATGCCCGACAGGGCGATGAAGCCCACCGCCGCCGAGATCGAAAAGTCCATGCCTCGCAAGAAGAGCAGCAGGACGCCGCCCACCAGCGCGAATGGCACGCCGGTGAAGACGATCGCAGCATCGCGGACCGATCCCAACGCCCCGTAGAGGAGCAGCAGGATCAAGATGAAGCAAGCCGGAATGACCAGCTTCAGCCGCTCGCTCGCCGATTGCAGGTTTTCGAACTGGCCGCCCCATTCGAGATAGGTGCCGGCAGGCAGCCGGAGTTGGCTGCCGATCGCCGCCTGCGCATCCGCCACGACGGATCCGACGTCGCGGCCACGCACGTTGGCTTGCACCACCACGCGCCGCTTGCCGTTCTCGCGGCTGATCTGGTTCGGACCATCGACCACCTTGATCTCGGCGACGCTGGACAGCGGTACATAGCCGCCGCCTGCCACCGGCACCTGCACCTGTTGGAGCAGGCCGATGTCGGCACGCTGCGCCTCCGACAGGCGGATCACCACGGGGAAGCGACGGTCGCCCTCGAAGATCTGGCCCGATGTTCGCCCGCCGATCGTCGCAGTCACGGTGTCCTGCACATCCTGAGCCGTAACGCCCAACCGCGCCATCGCGTCGCGGTTGACGCGAATGTCGAGCATGGGAAGACCGGTCGTCTGCTCCACCTTCACGTCCGCTGCGCCTTGCGTTCTGCGCAGCACCGCCGCGATTTGCTCGGCCGTCCGGTTCATCTGGTTGAAGTCGTCCCCGAACACCTTCACCGCGATGTCGCCGCGCACGCCGGCGATCAGCTCGTTGAAGCGCATCTGGATGGGCTGGGTGATCTCGTAGGCATTTCCCGGAATCTTCGCGAGATTACCCTCGATCCGGCTGACCAGCTCCTCCTTGGGAAGCTCAGGATCCGGCCAATCCTTGCGCGGCTTCAGGATGACGAACATGTCGGTCGCGTTCGGCGGCATCGGGTCGGCCGCCAGCTCGGCGGTGCCCGTCTTGGAATAGACGAATTGCACCTCCGGCTGCTTCGACATCATCCGCTCGATCGGCACCTGCATCGCCTGGCTCTGCTGGACCGACGTTGCCGGAATGCGGAGCGACTGGATCAGCAAATCGCCTTCGTCGAGCTGCGGCAGGAACACCGAGCCGAGCGTAGTGAAAGCAAGCGCCGCCACCACAAGGCTTCCCACACCCGCACCGATCGTCAGCGTCGGGCGCTTCATGGCCCGGTCGAGACCGGGTTCGTAGCGCTTCTTCAGCCACGTGATGATGCGGCCGTCCTTCTCCTCGACCTTCTTCGACAGCCAGATCGCAATCATCGCCGGCACGAAGGTGAGAGAGAGGATGAAGGCGAAGGCGAGCGCGATGATGACGGTCAGCGCCATCGGTCCGAACGTTTTACCCTCCACGCCGGTCAGCGTGAGCAGCGGTACGTAGACGAGGATGATGATTGCCTGCCCGTAAACCGAGGGGCGGATCATCTCGCGAGCGGCGGCTGCCACGGTCGCAAGCCGTTCCTTGACGGTCAGCAAGCGACCTTCATGATGCTGTTGTTCGGCAAGCCGCCTCAGCGCGTTTTCAACGATGATGACGGCGCCGTCGACGATCAGACCGAAGTCCAAAGCCCCAAGGCTCATCAGATTGGCCGAGACCCCAGCGCGCAGCATCCCGAAGCCTGTCAGCATCATGGTGATCGGGATGACCAACGCCGCGATCAGGGCCGCACGGAAGTTGCCGAGCAGCAGGAAGAGCACGACGATGACCAGCACCGCGCCTTCGGACAGGTTTTTCGCGACCGTCTTGATCGTCGAATTGACCAGCTCGGTGCGGTTCAGCACCGGCTGAATTACGACGTCAGGAGGCAGCGAAGCGTTGATCGTCTTCAGTTTCTCAGCGACCGCGGTCGACACGATGCGGCTGTTCTCGCCGATCCGCATGATCGCCGTGCCGACGACGACTTCGGTACCGTTCTCCGATGCCGAACCCATGCGGATCGCCTGACCCGTCTTCACAGTCGCGACTTGTTCGACCGTGATCGGCACGCCGTTACGTGTCGCGATCACGGTCCTGGCCAACTCGCTGGCATTGCGAACGAGCGCATCCGAGCGAACAGCCAGACCTTCGCCATTGCGATTGACGAAGCCACCGCCGACGCTGGTGTTGTTGCGCTCCAGCGCGTTGCCCAGGTCGGTCAAGGTGATGCCGAGTGAAGCCAGCTTCTGCACATCGGGCACGACGAGGAACTGCTTGGCGTAACCGCCAATCGAGTCGACGCCGGCGAGGCCCGGAGTGTTCTTGAGAAGCGGCGTGACGATCCAGTCCTGCGCGGTGCGCAGGTAGGTCGCCTTGTCCTCTTCGGTCGTCAGTCGCTCGCCCTCTGGCGTGATGTAGCTGCCATCGGGCTGTTGGCCCGGTTCACCGGGCTTGTGCTTGTCGTCCTCGCGATGATCGAGACGAACGGTGTACATGTACACCTCGCCCAGGCCTGTCGCGATCGGACCCATTTCAGGGTTCACGCCGTCGGGCAGATTCTCTTGCACGCCCCGCAGACGCTCGCCCACCTGCTGGCGGGCGAAATAGATGTCCGTCGCGTCCGAAAAGACCGCCGTGATCTGCGCGAAGCCGTTGCGGCTCAACGAGCGCGTATATTCTAGGCCGGGGGTGCCGGCGAGCGCGGTTTCGATTGGAAACGACACCTGCTTCTCGACCAGCTCGGGCGAGAGGGCAGGCGCGCGGACGTTGATCTGGACCTGATTGTTGGTGATGTCCGGCACCGCGTCGATCGGTAGCCGGTAGAGGGAAAAGGCGCCGATGGCGGCGACGATGACGGTGAGGAGCAGGACTAGCCAGCGCTTCTCGACCGCCCAGGTTACGATACGGGCGATCATGGCTTAATCCTCGTGGCTCGCTTCGCCCTTGCCGATCTCGGCCTTGAGCGTGAAACTTCCGGTGGTGGCGATCTGTTCGTTGCCGGTCAGGCCCGACCGGACGATCACCGTGTCGCCCGACGCATCGCCGAGCTGGACCGGGGTCGCCTTGAAGCCGGTGGGCGTGCGCACGAACACGACCGACTTGCCCTCGAAACTCTGGACCGCCGTCGTCGGCACGCGGACCGCCCCGCTGCCGCCGCTGCCCGTGAGCTGCACGGCTGCCGTCACAGGCTCGCCGACCCGCCATTCGCCACCGCGATTGTCGAGGGTGGCGAGCGCAGGCACGAGCCGCGTCTGCGGATCAAGCGCCGGCGACACGAAGGTCACGCGGGCGGTCGCCTGACGGCCTGCCGCCTTCACCAGCACCGTATTGCCGGGACGCACCCGGCCCGCATCCTCGGGCTTGAGATTAAGCGCGATCGACACCTGGCTCAGGTTGGCGATGCGATAGAGTTCGGCATCCGCCGCGACCGTTTGTCCCAGCGTCACGGGGCGCGCAATGATCTGGCCCGAGATCGGCGCGGCAATGCCGAGCCGGTTGAGCCCGCCGCCGCCGACACCCGCCGCCGAAACCATGCTCTGCGCCTGCGTCAGGGCGATCCGCGCCTCCGTCGCCGCTGTGCGGGCGGCGATCAGATCCTGTTCAGGGGAGACTCTCTGCGCGAACAGCCGCTGTTCGCGCGCGAGGTTCGAATTAGCGAGCTGAAGCCGCGCCCGCGCCGCCTCGACCTCGCCCTTGATCTGCGCCGCCTCGCGGCTTTCGATGACCGCAATGGTCTGGCCGCGTCCGACCGATTGGCCGAGGTTACGGGTGAGCGCGACCACGCGTCCCGCAATTGCGGCCGAGACGACCTGCGTTCCCTGTGGGTCGCCCTCGATGATCGCGGGCAGCTCGATCGTCCCGGCCCCGCCGATGATCGGCCGTCCGACCTGGACGCCCGCTGTGGCGATCTGGTCGGCACCCAATGTGACGACGCCTTCACCGGCATGACCGCCTTCAGCACCGCCCTTTTCCGTGCCCGCTGCCGTCTCATTGGCAGCTGCGCCTTCGGCAGTTGCCTCGTTTCCGCCATCCTTGCCGCCGCAGGCAGCCAAGAGCAGGGCGAGCGACGCCGCGCCCGCGAGATAAAAGCTCTTCATCACTGACTCCCCCCATTGGGCGCACGAGCGGTCAGTCGCTCCACTTGCGCGCGGGCATTCTGGTACTTGGCAAGCGCATCGATCGCGGCGACCCGCGTCTCGGCGAGTGTGCGTTCCGCATCGAGCAATTCGAGCTGGCCGAACTTGCCCTCGCGATAACCGATCCGCGCGATGCGGGCCGCCTCCTGTGCAGCCGCCAGCGCCGGCCCCGACGCCGCACGAGCCGTCGTTGCGGCATTGGCCGCCTGCGCCTGCGCGTCCGTGATCGCCTGTTCGATGTCGAGCGCGGTCACGCGACGTTGTGCATCCGCCTGCGTCCGCTGCGCGGTCGCCTGCGCGATCGCCGCGCGACCATTGTTGAACACCGGGATCGGGATCGACACGGTGAACACCGCCGCCATGTCATTGGTCGCTTCCAGTCGGCGGATCGCAGGCCCGACATTGAGGTCAGGGACGCGATTGGCGCGCGCAAGCCGCACGCCCGCTTCCGCGATCGAGAAATCCGCGTTCGCCGCCGCCAGCGCGAGCGTGCCGGTCGCCTCGACCGGTGCCACCGGCCCATAAATGTTCGCCCCCGGCAGGCGATCGAGCAGCGTGTCATCGAGCGCACCGTCAATCGGTCGACCGATCCGGCGCGCCAGATTGGCCCGCGCCGCCTCCGCCAAGCGAAGCTGCCGCTCCACATTGGCGTCGGCATTGATGCGCGCGACATCTGCGCGCTGTTGCTCGAGCGGGGAGGCCCGCCCCGCCTGCACGCGAACGCTCGCGGCCCGCAGCGCGTCGCTGGCGATCCGGGCCTGGTCGCGGGCTGTTGTAACCCGGCGATCGGCCGCGACCGCCTCGACATAAAGCTGCGTCACCTGAAGCCGGACATCTGCCGCGATGATCGCGGCCTGGATCTCGGCCCGGGACAATTGCGCATTGGCGACCGCGACGCGGGCGCCGCGCTTGCCGCCTAGCTCGATCGGGATCGCAAAGCCGACCGTGGATTCCGCGCTGCGGACCCCACGATACGGCCCCGAGCCGATGACATTCTCAACCTGGCCTTGGACAACCGGGTTGGGCCGCAGTCCGGCGACCGTGCGGCCCGCACGGGCCGCATCGACCGCGGCTGTCGCCGCTTCGGCAGCAGGGGCCGAACCGCCCGCTGCACTGACCGCTTGGTCAAGCGTGTAGACCGGCGCGTCCTGCGCAAAAGGCGCGGACGGTCCGACCTGCGCCTGCGCCATAGTGGCGCACGACGCTGCGGCCAGCATGGCCGAGAGGATACGATGCATGAAAATAGGACTCCTGACGATGATCGACAGGGGCGCGCCAACGCACGCCCAAATCGGACGTCAGGCTTGGGGGGGCCTCAAATGGACCATGCCGGTGCGGCCGTCGAGCGACGCAGAGGCGGAGATTGTCGGCTTGGGCACTGTGAGGACGGGGGTATATTCCATCGTCGTGCGCGCAGGCGCGCCGACGTCGTGTCCGTGACAATAATTGTGATGATGCGGGACATTCTTGTCCGAATCCGATGGCACTTGATCGATGTCGCCATCGGTATGGATTGTGAACTCGACGCCCGCGATGCTTCCCCCCGCCAGATCGGCGGCATGAGCCATGCCGGAGAAGCTGGTGAGGACCAGCATCAGGCATGTCAGGAGAGGCAAAAAGGCTCGCACGAACCCGCCCTTACCACGGAGAGGTTTCCATGTCATTGCAATAACTCGCGAGCCGGTGCCTTCGCGGCACGCCATGCCGGCCAGGCTTCCCCAAGCACGCGCCATGCCGAGCGCAGGAAGATCACGGCGATCAACCCGCCGACGATGATGTCCGGCCAAGCCGAGCCGGTCAGGCCGACCAATCCGGCAGCCGCGAGAACCCCGACGTTTGACGCGACATCATTGCGCGAGCACTCGAACGTGCTCGACATGTTCACATTCTCACGACGGAAGCGCCAGAGCAGCGCGAGGCAGATTAGGTTCGCAACCAGCGCGGCGCTGCCAACCCCGAGCATCAAGCCCGATGCCGGAGGAACGCCGTTCGCAATCTTGTCAGCGATCTCGAAAATGACCGCGACGCCGAAAGCCAGGATGATGCCACCCTTCGCCAGTGCTGCCCCCGCCTCCCAGCGCGCACCCCGATGCAATGCATAGAGACTGAGCGCATAGACCACCGCGTCGCCGAACATGTCGACCGAATCCGCCATCAAGGCAGAGGAACGCGCGACGACGCCGCCGCCAAACTCGACCACGAACATCGCGAGATTGATGAGCATCACGATGATGAGCACGCGGCGCTGCTCGGCCTTGCGACCAAGTTCCGCGATCGTGTCGCGTTTTGATGAGCAACATGCGTCTGCCATTATCGAAGCTCGATTCGTGGATCAGACGCCCTATATGAACCCTCATCCTACTAGAGGGTCAAGAGGTTCGGCGATGAAAATCGGTGAGATCGCAAAGCGCACTGGGTTGAAGATAGAGACGGTCCGTTTCTACGAGGCAGAAGGGCTGGTTCCCGCTCCCATCCGTAGCGGTGGCAACTATCGACTCTATGATCGCTCGCACCTTGATCGCCTGTCGTTCATCAAACGCTCGCGTGATCTGGGTTTCACCCTGGATCAGGTTCGTGCGCTCCTGCGGCTTTCAGATGATCCGCGCGGTTCCTGTGCCGAGGCCGACCAGATAGCTGCGGTCCACATCGCGGAAATCGATCGCAAGCTGGCCGACCTTACAGCGCTGAGGTCGGAAATCGCGCAGTGGGGTGACACCTGCAACGCCAGCATCGTTGCCGAATGCAAGGTTATCGACGCCCTGTCGCATTGAACCAAACCAAGTCGGGCGCGACCCTGCCGGGCACGGCTCTATCGGCGCCCTGGCGTACGCCGACCGAGCCACCGTGCCGGCGTCTCGGCCCAAAGGGTAACGATCCTCGCGTGAGGTGTGCCACATGGCACACCTGTCGCCGCTGCCCGATGGGCGCGACTTCACTCGCCTAGCGCCGCGGCCCTCCCCCGGAGGCCCGCCAGCGCGGGGAACAACAAGGGCTGCTGCCCTTTCGTTCCCGAAGGAAAATAGACGCCCCCGTGTTGTCCGCCAAGCGCGGCACCCGACGCCCAGATGGGCGTCGGCCGCGCTAGGGCGGCCTGCCCGCGCCAAGGCCATCGATTTTCCTCCTCCCTCCCCATCCCGCTCCTCGCCGGAGAGGCAGACCCGGTTGCTGCGGCAACCGGCTTTCAGCCGCAGGAAGAAGGAGAAAGGACAATGGCTTACACCCGATACAAGGGCGATCCCTACTGGAAACGGGCCAAGGTGGGCGGGACCAGTGCAGACGGCACCCCCTACGCCAAAGGCGACCGCGTGTTCTTCTATCCACGATCCGGCGCGACCTATGCAGGCGACGCCGCGTCCCGCGCATCAGCCGAGTTCGACGAGCTGGCAAGCCTCGAAGGCTGACCCTTTCCCCCCAATCGACACCACAGATCACAGGAGTTTCATCATGGGTATCACCACCATCAAGCTGTCGCAGCTTCGCCTTTCCCCGCTCAATCAGCGGCGCGTGAAGCCTTCCGCCGTGGAAGCGATGGCCGACGACATTGCCGCGCACGGCCTGTTGCAGAACCTTGTCGCCTACGAGGACGAGGGCCTGTTCTATGTGTTCGCCGGAGGGCGGCGCTATCGGGGCCTCAAGGAACTGGCGAAGCGCAAGCGGATCAAGAACAGCGACACCTTCCCCGTCGAGGTCCGCACCAAGGAAGAGGCCATCGAACTGTCGCTCGCGGAGAACTTCCAGCGCGAGGACATGCACCCCGCCGACAGCATCCGCGCCTTTGCGGCACTGCGCGACACTGGCATGGACGCCGAGGAAATCGCAGCCCGGTTCGGTCAGGCAGTCAGCTTCGTCTACAAGATGCTTCGCCTTTCCGCGCTCGCACCCACGCTGATCGACCTGATCGCCAAGGACCAGTTGTCGCTTGAGGCGGCGCGCGCGCTCACCCTCACCGAGGATCACGACCAGCAGATCAAGGTCTGCAAGGCGGCGAATGGTCACGCCCACACCATCCGGCGGATGCTCACCACGGAGAAGGTGGACACCACCAGCGGTGCGTTTCTTTTCGTCGGACGCGATGCCTATGAGGCGAAGGGCGGGACGATCACGGTGGACCTGTTCAGCCAAGGAGCGGAGGGCTTTGCCGACCAGCCCGAGCTTGTGCAGGAACTGGCCGAAGAAAAGCTGGACGGCATTGCGGATGAATATCGAGCGATCGGTTGGCACGAGGTCCGCGCCACGCTGGAACGGCCCTATGATCTCTACATGAAGGGCAGCATCTATCCGGCCACCCGCGAGCCGACCGAGGACGAGGTGGCGCGGCTTGCCGCCATCGATGCCGAAATCGAGGCGATTGCCGAGGCCGAGGGCGAAGATAGCGACGGCATCGAGCCGCTGTCCGACGAGCGCGACACCATCACCGAAGGAATGCGGGCGTTCAATGCGGAGCAGGTCGCAGTCGGGGGCGTGGCGCTATGGGTTTCGCATGACGGTTCGCTCGGCAAGAGCTTCTATCGCGCCAAGGCCGAGGCGAAGCCCAAAGCGAGCAGCGGTGAACCCCAACCCCTCTATAGCAACAGCCTGTTCGCGGACCTGACCCGCATCAAGACGCAGATCGTGCAGGAAGCCGTCGCGGCCGACCCGGCGCTGGCGCTCGACATCATGCTGGACAGCCTTGCAGGCCAGTTGCTCCACGGCGCGCACAGCTACCAAATGGCCCTTGAGGTTCAGGCCAAGACGGTCGCGACCGATGTGGCCGACGAGCTTATGGCAACGAGCGACGTTCGCCCCGTCGAGGAAGTGATGGCGACCCGCTTCGCATCGATCCCCACCGAAGGCCGGTTCGACGCAATCCGCGCCATGACCAGCGACGACAAGATGGCATTGCTGGCGGGCCTTGTCGCCATGACCGTTGACGGCACTGTGTTCGCGGGTGGCTCCCCCGGCAGTCGGCATCACCATTTCGAGCAGATCGCGCGCGCGACCGGCGTGGACATCGCAGCCCGTTGGACCGCCCCCATCGCACTGTTCGACAAGATGCGACGAGCCGCGATGATCGACCTGTTGCGCGAGGAATGCGGTGCTTCCAGCGCCGAGAATTGCGCGACCATCAAGAAGAAGGGTGATCTTGCCGTCAATGTGTCGGGACGGCTTCCGGGAGGGTGGCTACCTGCCCCCATGAAGATTGGCGCGTTCGATCAGCCCGAGGCCGACCCGGAGGATTTCGACACCGACATGGACGGTGACGGGATCGAGGACGACGACATGGAGCGCGGCGAATTTGCCGACGATGAAATGGCCTGATCTGATCGGGGGGCCGGTGATAATCGGCCCCCTTCCCTCTGTCTCAGCAGCGCCCTCGCCGCCAGCGCGACAGCCATGCCCCGCATGGCTGTCGCGCCCGCTGCCCTTGCAGGCCAGCGCGCGCCGCCCGCCCACAAGGGACGGGCGGCGCGATTGCGGCTAAGTTATAGCCTCAGTCGTAGTGTGGGCCATCCACGTGCGTGCCGCTGAAATCCACGCCGCGCCGCGTCGCCACGAGGTCGAAGCGCTTGAAGAAGGCGAGGGCTTCTCCTGGCGTAACGCGCACCTCGACGGCGCGCACCGCTGCCGGAGCAGGCTCAAATTCAGCAGATCGAAGGAGGTATGCCACCAGCGACACGTCAGTCACAGGGGTGCCCCGGTTCTCTCCGGAAGCGATCCTGAATCCTACGACACGCTCGTCACTTTCGGCCTTCCCCAAGGACACCAGATAATCGGCAAGCGCCACGTTGTCGGAAATGTCCGCCGCAACAGTCCCCTTGAAATCGTTATATTGGACGCCAGCGTTGAAGGTATCCATTCCATTTCCCCGTTCTGCTATTTCGCGCGAGCCGATCTCGCTGCGCTCCTACCTAATGCTGCGCGCCGTCATTCGTCGCTTGAAACAGCCACGAGCATATAAGTCCGCGTTTAGCGCTGCCGGGAGCCGCAAAAGCAAAGGGCGGAAGACCGCTCTCCCGCCCCCTACTGGTGACGCTGGCGCAACTGCGCCGATGGTGCGGGGCCGGCCACACCAGCAGACCAGCCAACGATCAGTGCCCAGACGGTTTCGAAAGAAACAGAACAGAGCTTCATCACGTTAGTCACTGGGTTCAGGTTGGTGTTCTTGACCTTGTGCGCCTTGCGAGCGCGAGATTTTGAACGTGTAATCATAGGCAATCCCTCCATGAAGATGACGCTCGCATAGCGAAGCGCCAGGGCCAAAAAGAGGACACCGATAATCAGCCAGCCTGCGGGAATTGAACCCCCCAGCACCCCGAAGCCACGAAGGCCAGCTCCTAAGTAGGTTCGTGGGTTCGCATGTTCAATGTTCGCATAGGTGTGCCACGTGGCACACCCTCGTTCGCCATGATCGAGCGCGCTTCGAACCACGCGAACAGGTCCGCCACAGCGCGCCGGCGATAGGCATTGAGCCATCGACGACGCCGATGCTCGTCAGCATCGTGGATCATGTGGCACCGCTGGCAGAGCGCAGCCAGGTTGCGCGGGGCGTTGTCGGTCGGATCATGGTTGAGGTGGGCGCAGGCGATATAGACCCGCGTGATACGGACGATCGCCACGAGGTCTATCGCCCCGACCCTGATCCGCCTTCCGCGCCCGTCTCGCCATTGCCGACGATCCATGTCCCACCACCGTCCGTCGCCCAAGTGGAATACGCGCTGACCATGCGGGCGATGGCAATGCTCGCACCGCCCATTGGCGCGGCCGAAGCGAATGGCTCTCGACAGCTCGGGCCAGTCGATCGGGTAAAGCCAGCGATGTTCGGCCATGATCGGCATGACAATTCTATGAGTCAGCGGGAACGAGAACGAAAGCAGAAAATCACCTGATCGACCGCCCTGGTGGGCGGGCGTTGTTTGGTAGGGCTGTCCGTCAGTCTCCTCCCATCGTGAGGGACGCGGCCCGCCGCCTCAAGGATCAGCGGTCCCCCCAATTCACTGCGTAAATCGGCTCCCCCGCTGTCCGGCAAGCCGGCCGCTTCGCGGTCCTGTGACCCGGCGTTCCGCGCACCTCCCGCTGTCGTCGCCAATCACGGCAACACGGAGGTTTTCCATGTCCCATCATCGCCTGTTTGCGCAGCTCGCCTTCGAGCGTGCGCTTGGGATGGCCGCGCTCAATGCGCTGGCTCAGGCCGTCGCCGAGTGCGACCAATTCCGCGCCGTAGGCCGCGAGCGCGACCCGATCCATTTCTGGGTTCTGGCCGGTGAACTGGAAGACGTGGTGCAAGATCGCATCCGCGACGTGTTGGATGGTCCTGGCCTTGCCGTCGTCGAGCGCGGCGAGCTTTTCCATCAGCCCCGCATCGTCGAGCTGGTGATCGCCGCTCGCGACGCACGCACCGCGCCGTCATGACGGCGCGCTTGCGCGCAAGAATGCCGTGCGGAGATCCGCACCGCGCCGTCCTCGCCGCCCGCGCATCGCGCGATCGGCGCGAGGGAACACCAAGGGCGCCGCCCTTTCGTTCCCGAACGACAATCGACCGCCCGTGTAATCCGCCAAGCACGGCACCCGGCGCAAAGCGCCGACCGCACTAGGGCGGCTCGCCCGCGCCAGCAGTAGATTCTCGCTCCCCCTCCCCATCCCGTCCTCGCCGGACAGGCAGGGCCGTGAGGCCGAGCGGCCTTGCGGCCCATGCAGCAGGAGGATCAGTTATGCGCAGCCCCGAACAACTCGACACCATCCGTCGCCTGAACGATGCGGCCCGGAGCAATCCCGGCACGGCTTCCATTGCCAACGTCACGCTAGGGTTTCAGTCCCTTCCCGATGCCGACCGCTTTGCGGCACTGGCGGCGATCGTGGGATTTTCCCGGTTCGACGGAGACAATGACCCCTATGGGGAACATGATTTCGGCGCGGTCTATCGCCTCGCGACGGGAGGGTGGACGCAGGAGCGGCCCAAAGACGAGAAGACGATTGCCGAGACAGTGTTCTGGAAAGTGGATTACTACGATAATACGCTCACCTATGGCAGCGAAGTGCCGTGGGATGAGCACCAGACCAAGCGTGTGCTGACCATCATGTTAGCCAACGAATACTGATAGTTGCGGCGATCATCCCGCGCCCGAACGGGCGCGGGACATGGTGAACCGAGTGACTGCCGCGTCGAGTGATTTGTTGAGGAATCGCGCCGGGGAGAGTAAGGTTAAGATAGAAAGGATGACGCGATGGCCCAGATCGATATTGAAGCGCTGCGCGAGCGCATCCGCCAGATGGATTTCGAACGCGGCACTCCCGAACAGATCGCGCTCTGGCGCGAGGATGTCGCGGAGTCCCGCGCCAATCTCGTGATTGAAGACATGACGCCGACCATCGATGAAGACGCGATGTTCGCGATGATGCTCGACGAGGGTGTGCCTCCCGCACTCATGCCCTCGATCATCCTTAGTCTCTATCCGCCCGGAACCCGCCAGATCGCTGCCTGACATTGGCAAGCGATCCTTACACGTATCCCGGCACCGAGACGCTTCGAAACCGGCTCGGGCTCACCGATGAAAAGACGCTCATCGAAGCTGAGCGGCGCCTAACGCAGGCGCGCGGCGCAGAGGCCGCGCGCCTGACTTTTCCAGCGACGACCGACGGCTATCGCGCGCTTCACAAGCATCTGTTTCAAGACCTCTATGATTGGGCGGGGCAGGACCGGACCGTCAACATCGCCAAGGGCGGCTCGAGCTTCGCAGCCGTGCCCTATGTCGCGCGTGAACTCGACAAGCGGTTTGCCGACATGGGCGCGCAAAGCGGCTTTCGCGGACTTCCTCGAGACGAGTTTTTCGACCGGCTCGGCGACCACATCAACGAGATCAACGCCATCCATCCTTTCCGCGAAGGTAATGGGCGCACCATGCGCCACCACGCGGCGCAGCTCGCGCGCGAGGCCGGACACCCGATCCGCATCGCCGCGATCGACAAAGACAAGTGGATGGAGGCATCCCGGCACGGCTTTCTAACGGGGGATCATCGCGGCATGGCCGCGGTTCTTTCCGCAGCGGCAGTCAAGCGCGACCTCGCGCCCGAGGCGCGCATCGGTCCCGCCGGGATTGCCATGCTTCCGAACCGCGCGCCACCCGAGGGGCAACGCTATCGCGTCACCCTCGCTAAGGCGCGCGAAGAACTGGAACGCTACCTGCCCGCCGCCCGACAGCAGGCGGCCGAACGATTGCGCGAATTGATCGGAGAAAGCGCGCCATCTACTGCCATCGCGAATGCACGAACCGAGCTTGCCTATGTCCGGCACGCCAAGGGTCCGATCTACCAGTCCCACCTTTTGACCTATCTCGGCGTGCGGCAGGTCGATGCCGTCGTTACCGCCCAACAAACGCCCCTTGAGCGTGTGCGTGAGATCGGGGCCGCCCTGGGCGTGCAGATCAACGGTCAGCAATCGGCGCAGCTTCAACGCGCCGTGCGGGCGCTGGAGCGGCCGATCCTCCCCCCCGGCCATTCACCCGGGCAAGAGCGGCTTGCCGAGCTTTTCATCAAGAACACGCCCGAAAAGAACCATGCCGATCCACGCCTTTCGCCCGCGCAAGCGATTGTCGATGCCGCCATGAAGACGGCGGCCAATCGGGGTGAAAGCGCCCGCATGGTCGCAACGATCAGGGAGTCGACGCGCCAGCTCGTCGCCGATCGGATCAAGGCTGGCGGTTCACTGGACGGCGAGATCGGCCGCGCGGCGCAGGTGCAGGCACCTGCACCGCGCGATAAGGACCGGAGCCGCTAACGGCTTCATCGCGCAACGGGTATCTCCCCGATCCGGGTCGTCCATGCCGGGCTCTTCTGTGATCGCTTCGTATCGAACGACCGCGCACCGCACCCCTGCGCCGCCAAGATGACCGTGTTTCTCCCAAACCGGCTATTGAGACCATCCATTGCCGCCAACAGCGCGGGTGCCTTGGGATCGGCTGTCGCAAAGAGGTCCGCCTGCCCCGCCCCTTCCGCTGTCAGATCCTCCAGCAAGACGCCGCATTTGGTATAGACGCCTCCCGGTTGAAACATCGCTTCCATCATCTTCCCCGCGATCCCCACGATGATGCGCGGATCGTTGGTCGGCGGGGACAGCCGCGCCGATCGGGATGCCGAAGGCGGGTTCGGGCGATAACGCGAGCCATGTGCGAAGGCGATCAACCGGCTCGCCGCCAGTCCTTGCGCGCGTATCTTCTCGGCCGCACGCGCTGCGCGGCGCGCCATCGCTTCGCGCAGCTCGGCGAGATCGGAGACGGGCGCGCCAAATTGCCGCGTCACTGCGGTCGCCTTGAGCGGTTCGGGCGCCACCTTGAAGTCGTCGCACTCGATCCCACCCAGCTCGCGCACGAGCCGTTCCAGCACCACCGTTCCCACATCGCGTGCGACCGCCGGAGGTAGCGCGGCCAAGTCCGCCGTCGTCTTCACACCGAGCGGGCGGAGCCGCGCTGCCAGCGCGTGCCCGATGCCCCACACTTCTCCTACCGGCCATTGGTCGAACAGACGCCGGCGCAGCTCGACGTCGTGGAGATCGACCACCCCTCCCCACACCTTCTCGGTCGCCTTCGCCAAGGCGTTTGCCACCTTGGATAACGTGCGGGTCGGACCCAAGCCGATCCGGGTCGGCAGGCCGACCGATCGCGCTATATCCTCGCGGACCGCGTGCGCGGCCACGACGTTGCCGAGGCCGTCCGGCAGCACCGGCAGCCGGAAAAAGCTTTCGTCGATCGAGTAGATCTCCACCATATCGGAGTGATCGGCGATGACCGCGTTGAAGCGTCGATTGAGGTCGGCATACAGTTCATAATTGCTCGATCGGAGCTGGATTCCGTGGCGTTTGATCCGATCGCGCATCTTGAAGACCGGGTCGCCCATACGGACGTGCAGCGCCTTCGCCTCTTCACTGCGCGCGATCGCGCAGCCATCGTTGTTGGACAAGACGATGACGGGCACATCGCGCAGGGCCGGATCGAACAATCGCTCCGCGCTGACGTAGAAATTGGCTATGTCGACGATTGCCCATGACACGGCGCTAGCGTCGATAGTCGCGGACGCCGGTCCGCACGACACCCCATATCTCCACCCCTTCCACGGGTGTCGGCTCGTAGATTTGCTGCGCGTTCCGCGCTTCCAGGAGGAGGTCGCCGCGTCTCCGGCAGAGCTGACGGCACACGAAGCCGCCATCCACGATCGCAATAACGATATGCCCCTCGACGGGGCGCGTGTCGCGATCGACCACCACGACGTCGTTGTCGTGGATGCCAGCGTCGATCATGCTCGATCCGCTGATGCGGAAGACGAAACTTGCCGCCCGATCGAGCCGCAGCAACTCGATCAGGCTTATGGCGTCGTCCTGCCAGTCTTGGGCAGGGCTTGGAAAGCCGGCTCCTGCTGCACCAACGATCCGGAGAATGGTCCCCTGCGGCACGTCGGCAAGCGGGACCGGCTGCATCAGAGGCAGCATCAGAGATTCCCTTCACCCTCCATTGTAACACTCGCGCGAACGAAAGGGGAACAGGAGAGTTGAACCATTCGCCGCAACGCGGGGGACGGTTCCTCTTGCGACCGTCGCGACAGATGGCACGATGCGCGTTCAAGGAGATCACGATGCCCGCCACCAACGTCAATACCGCCAGCGCCGCAGAACTCGACGCTGTTCCGGGTCTCAATGGGCATGGCCCGGAGATCGTGCGCTACCGCGAGGAGCGCGGCGGCTTCAGCGATTTGCGCCAACTGGAGGAAGTGCCCGGACTTGCCGGAAAGGTCGACGGCAGCAGCGCGGCCCTTACCGTGGGCGACGCGAATTGAGAGACGAGCATGAGTGACACGGACGCAGATGACGACGACGATGGCGCCTATTATGTCGTACCCGAAGAGGCGATCCAGTATCTGCCGCGAGAATGGCAAGAAGCGATCTACGCGCGTGCCGAGGACGGTCGCAAAGTCTTGGAAGCCGCCGACAAGGAGCTGAAACAGCTCTCGCGACTATCGCTGTCCTTCTACCACGTGACGGTCCTGAAGCACATCAGGGACAAGCTGGCCGTCTATCGTTTCAAGGCGGATATGGCCGCGTTCCTCGAATTGGACATGCTAACGACCGCCTTCGTCGCCACCTATGTCCGGCTTCACACCGGAGGGAGCGGCAGCGGCTTCGCTCGCGACGCGCTGCCCGAGGCGTTGCGCAGCGCCCATGACGAAATCATCGATATGCGGAACAAGCGATATGCCCATGTTGCAGAACACGATTCCGTCAACGATGAAATGGAGATCCAGGAGGATGAAGGGCGCTTCATCGTCAATCTAGGCTTCCGCTTCGGGTTCTATATCGGAGGGTCGAACGACTGGACGAAGCTCGTCGATGCGCTCGACGAGATATTCGCCGAGCGAGGTCAAAAGATCGTCGAGCGGCTTCAGGCCAGGACCGGTAGAGAATGGTCGATCGCGCAAGGCCCCCCTCCCGACGCGACGCCGACCTGACTGGAGGGGGCGCAGCCGGCACGGGGTCTAAGGATCGGTCCTTAGCGTGTCATTCCGCCCCGAGCCGGAACCGATTGAGGTGCATAGATTGCGTGACGGGTTAGGTGACACCGCTCGATGCCGATCGAGCCGGACAGGCGCTCCGTCACACATACGCACGTTTGCGGATCGTCCCGTTTCTCCATCTTCAACTGGCCATGTTGGGAAAACCCATTGGGGAACAGACTTGGGAAAACCGTGCAGTCGCGACGCGCGCGATCAGCGCAAACTCCCCGGCTGTCTCGCTACGGGTTCCCAATCGAGAAAGGCGTCAGGACTGTGGCGCGGTCGCGATGTTCGACAGGTCCGTGGCCGGATTGATCGGCATCCCGGCCTCCCTGCGCTCCGAGTAGCGATCGATAAGCTGGACGGTGTGGGGGCGCAGCAGGACGGTAAAGCGCACCAGTTCCTCCATCAAGTCCACGATCCGATCGTAATAGCTAGACGGCTTCATGCGACCGGCGTCGTCAAACTCGTTGAACGCCTTAGCGATGCTCGATTGGTTGGGGATCGTCACCATCCGCATCCATCGGCCCAACACGCGCAGCGTGTTGACGCTGTTGAACGACTGCGACCCGGCCGACACCTGCATCACGGCGAGCGTGCGGCCCTGCGTCGGACGCATCCCACCCATCGAGAGCGGCAAGTGGTCGATCTGCAACTTCATGATGCCGGTGATCTGTCCGTGCCGTTCGGGGCTGCACCATACCTGCCCTTCCGACCACATCGATAGCTCGCGCAACTCATGGACGGCCGGGTGATCGTCGCCAGCGTGCTGATCAGGTAGCGGGAGGGTGGACGGATCGAAGAGGCGCGTTTCGCAGCCGAAAAAGCGGAGCAGACGCGCCGCTTCCTCGACGCACAGCCGGGAATAGGATCGTTCGCGCAGCGAGCCATAGAGCAGGAGAATACGCGGCGCCGGATCGATCGCGCCCAGCCCCAGCGCCGGCCGCTGGATGGCATAGGCGGTATCGAGTGCCGGCAGATATTCGGGGTCGGCAAGGTCGCGAAGGGGCATCAGGTAAGTCCGATCCGCAGCGCGAGCGCGGCAAGGGTGATGAGCAGGACGGGCACGGTGAGCGTGACCCCGACCCGGAAATAATAGCCCCATCCGATCCGCACGCCCTTCTGCCCCAAGACGTGCAGCCACAGCAGCGTGGCGAGTGAGCCGATCGGCGTCAGCTTGGGGCCGAGATCGCAGCCGATCACGTTGGCGTAGATCATTGCTTCCCTGATCGCGCCCGTCGCGTGGGTCGCGTCGATCGAGAGCGCGCCTAACAGCACGGTCGGCATGTTGTTCATCATCGACGACAAGACGGCCGCGATCACGCCCGTTCCCAGCGCCGCGCCCCACACCCCGCCTTGGGCGGGGCGGTCGAGCAGCGCCGCCAGATGATCGGTCAGGCCCGCGTTCCGCAGGCCATAGACGACCAGGTACATGCCGAGCGAGAATATGACGACCTGCCACGGCGCGCCGCGCAGCACCTTGCCGGTCTGGATGACATGGCCTCGCCCCGCAGTCACCAGCAGCAAGATCGCGCCGGCAACGGCTACGGCGCTGACCGGGACGCCGAGCGGTTCCAGCAGAAAGAAGCCGGCGAGCAGCAGGGCAAGGACGATCCATCCGGCGCGGAAGGTCGTGGTGTCGCGGATTGCGGCACCGGGCGCACGCAGCGCGGCCACGTCGTAATTTCGCGGTATATCACGTCGAAAGAAGATCAGCAGCGCGCCCAGTGTGGCGGCAATCGACACCAGATCGACCGGCACCATCACGGCTGCATAGTCACCGAATCCGATCTTGAAGAAGTCAGCCGACACGATGTTAACGAGGTTCGACACGACCAGCGGCAGGCTTGCGGTGTCGGCGATGAACCCGGCCGCCATGACGAAAGCCAGCGTCGCCTTGTCCTTGAACCCCAGCGCCCGCAGCATGGCGATGACGATCGGTGTCAGGATCAGCGCCGCACCATCATTGGCGAATAGCGCGGACACCGCCGCGCCGAGCAGCACGGTCAGGACGAACAGCCGACGACCATGCCCCCCGCCCCAGCGGGCGACGTACAGCGCCGCCCATTCAAAGAACCCGGCTTCATCCAGCAACAGGCTGATGACGATGATCGCAACGAACGCGGCCGTCGCGTTCCAGACGATGCCCCATACTACCGGCACGTCGGACAAGGTGACGACGCCTGCGAGCAGCGCCACGACGGCCCCGCCTATCGCGCTCCACCCGATGCCGAGGCCTTTGGGTTGCCAGATGACGAGCGCGATCGTCGCGACGAAGATCAGGACGGCAAGAAGCATCAGGCGACGCGCTGGCCCGAAGCATCAACCACCTGTTCGCCGTCTTCCTTGGCAAACGCGGCAAGCTGGCCACTCGGCAACAGATCGAGGACGGCTTCGGAAGGGCGGCACAGCTTCACGCCGAGCGGCGAGACGACCAGCGGCCGGTTGATGAGGATCGGATGCGCCATCATCGCGTCCACCAGCGCGTCGTCGGACAGGAACGTGTTGCCTAGGCCCAGCTCCGCATAGGGGGTTCCCTTCTCGCGCAGCAGCTCGCGAGGCGTCATGCCGGCGCGGTCGATCAGCTCGACCAGCAGCGCGCGTGCGGGCGGGGTTTTCAGATACTCGACCACATGCGGTTCGATGCCGGCATTGCGGATCATGGCGAGGGCGTTGCGTGACGTGCCGCACGCAGGGTTGTGATAGATGACGATATCAATGGCCAAGGGGCGTCCTTTCAGCAGCAAGGGGCGAGTTCGGCGAGGAGCGGCACACATAGTTCGGGCGAGCCGGCGCAGCAGTCCTTGACGAGAAACAGGGTCAGCGCGCGCAGGCCGCCCAGATCGGCGCGGTAGATGATCGACCGGCTATGCCGTTCGGATCGGACCAAGCCGGCGCGGGCGAGGATACCGAGGTGCGCCGACATAGTGTTTTGCGGCACGTCAAGCTGACGGGCGATTTCACCGGCCGCCAGTCCGGTCGGTTCATGGCGAACCAGCAAGCGAAACACATCGAGCCGTGTTCCCTGTGCGAGCGCACCAAGAGCAGCGATTGCCGAATCGATTTCCATATATCCAGCATAGCAGATATATCGGTTAACGCTATTGTCTCGCGCCTGTTGGTAGATCACGTGTCTCGCCACTCACCCGCAACGGGTTTCGGGAGGACTAAGGGCGTCCCAAAACTCGATCCCAGTTGGGAAGGGCTGCATGACCTTGCCGGCCCTTCGGCTGAAAGGTTGCGCGGAAGAATGCGAGAAGATGGTCGCGTAAGTGGCGTCGGGCGACCTTGATCGGTCGCCCTACTCTTCACATCGCCGACATGGGTGGTTCGAGCGTTCCCAGCCATGCGACGAGCGCGAGGATCGTAATGGCACTGACCGCCTCGATCCCGAGGCTGCGCCGTAAAGCGCTGAGTGCGCCGCGTTGATCGCTACCCGGCAGCGCTTGCTCCAATGCGGGCGTCAGCCGGAAGCGATTGAGCGATGCCAGCACCAGCATCGCGCCGAACAAGACGAGCTTGGCGAGCAGGAGCTGGCCGTAAAGGGATGTGGCGAGCTTTGGAAGGTTGCCTACACCGACTAGCAGCCATGTATTGACGAGGCCGGTAACGATAATGGTGCCGACCACGATCGTACCGACCAGGCCGAACCCGTGCAGTACACGATGCGTAAGCGTCAGATGAGCCGCGTCGGCCCGGCGGGTAGGGCGAGCCACAAGCAGGACAAGGCCAAACAGCGCCCCGACCCAAGCACCGGCTGCGAGCAGGTGGAGAATATCGGCAAGGAGGTGAGCCCAGCCTTTTGCGCCCTCATCCATCGCACCGTGCCCGGTCCAGGCGAGTGTCGCCAGCGCCACAGCGCTGGCGATCACCACGACGCCGAGGAGAGGCGCACGTCCGGCCGCCGCCAAGGCGGCGACCGACGCCACGACCAGCGCGGTCATGCGTGCTTCCCATGCCGTGCCTATGGTCGACCCGGAAAGCAGCATTCCGATCGCCTCGCGATCGATTGGCCAGGGCGGTGTGCCCGCCATCGCCGCAGCGAGTAGCGCGAGTGCGATGGCGGAGAGCAGAAGGCCCAGCAAACCGAGACCGACGAGCCAGAGGCGCAACGCGAGCGCGCTGGCGCGCTCGCGTCCCTTGAGGCCGTAGAGGCCGAATGCCGACAGGCCGAACAGCCCGCCCAGCGCCAGAAAGAGCGCGAAGCGTACAGCGATCAGCGGCCAGTCGGTTTCCACGTCACTTGACCGCGAAGGTGTAGTTGCCGGCGACGCGGTGGGTGTCGCTCGACACGACATGCCATGCAACGGTGTAGCGGCCCGGAGCGAGCGGCGCCTTGGGCGTAAGGACAAGCGTGCTGCCGTCACCGGCGACGGCTGCCGTCGTCGTGATCTTCATCGGCGCGTGCGTTGCCCCGCCATGTCCGGTCATCATGAGATCGGCGCCGGAGAACTTCGGCATCAGCTTTTCGCTGAAACGCAGCTCGATACGGGCAGGCTTGTCGACGGTCGCATTCGCGGTCGGCGAGGCTGTCACGAGTTTCGGATGAGCCTGCGCTGCGCTGGCGATGCCGAGAAGGGCGAGGGCGGTAGGGAGGAAGATGCTACGCATGAGATTACTCCGTGGGTTCGTGCCCTATCTACGCGCCCCGGTCGCGCACCCCTTAGCCGCCCGATGAGGGATGTCGGGCAATCCTGCGTATGAAATGCTAGTGGGGTGGAGTGGAAAGCATGGACGAACTGGACAGAGCATTGGCGAGGCTGGCGGGCGCACCCGCCCCTGCCGCGCTGGACGGCATCGAGACGCGGGTACTTGCACGGATCGGCTCGCGGCCCGTCGTGCGGCAGGCCGGCATCGGTCTTGGCGTAGTGACGGCAGCGGCGCTTGCGATCGGCATCGTCGGAGCCGAGCTGCCCGTCGCTGCCCGCCCGACCGTTTCCCTGGCCCCGCTTGGCGGAGCGTCGCCGCTTGCGCCTTCCTCCTTGCTCCTGGGTGAGCAATGACCTCGACGACGCGCATCGTTCTCGGTGTCGTGCTCGCCTTTCTGGCCGCGATCGGAGGCGTGTTCGTCGGGCGGGCGCTGTTGCCGCAGCCCAAGCAGCCAGGTGCCGCGCTGCATGACGTATTGCACCACAAGCTGACGCTCGACGACGGCCAGCAGGCACGGTTGAAGGTGCTGGAAGATCGCTTCGCGATGCAGCGGCGTGCGCTCGAGCTCGAAATGCGCGCTGCCAACACCCGGCTCGCCGAGGCGATCCAAACCGAACATGGCAATGGCCTCAAGGTCGCAGCCGCGGTGGACCAGAGCCATGCGGCGATGGGCGAGCTGCAAAAGGCGACGCTCGCGCATATCTTCGCCATGCGGCAGTTGCTGCGACCCGATCAGACCTCCCAATTTGATGCCGCGGTGGTGAAGGCACTCACCGACGGTCAGGGGTGAGCATCGACTGGACCGCATTGTCTGACGGCGAACTGGCGACGCTCAGTATCGCCGGCCGTCAGGCGGCCTTTGCGGAAATCATGCGCCGTTACCGTCAGCCGGTTTTTCGGCTCGCGCGTGCCTCTGTAGGCGAAACCGATGAAGCGCTTGATCTGGTTCAGGAAACCTTTGTTGCCGCGCATCAGGCGTTGCCGCGCTACGACACGCAGCGCGCGATGAAGGCATGGCTGTCGACGATCGCGATCAACAAATGCCGGGATTGGGCGAGGAAGCGCGCCGTTCGCCGTTTTCTGTCCTTCGGCTTCGCGGCGGAGGATCAGGCTGACACCCTTCCCGACAACGCCGTGCCGATCGATGACAGTGCAGCCGATCGCCAGGAGCTTGATCGGGTGACGCGCGCTATCTCGACGTTGCCGGTCAATCTGAAGGAGCCGCTGGTGCTGCGGACGATCGAGGGCTTGAGCCAGGCGGAGACGGCCGAGGTGTTGGGTATCAGCCAGAAGGCGGTCGAAACCCGCCTTTATCGCGCGCGGGCGCAGCTCATGGAAAAGTTGAACGCGGCTAAGGGATGATCGGGCGAGACGCGTAGAAGGGGTGAGGGCCGATCGCGGCCCGACCCTTGAGGAGCTTCGATGTCGCGCGTTCTCGATCGCCGCCAAGTGCTGCGCGGTGCCACCATGGCGGGAGGCGGCCTTGCCCTGTCGGCCTATATGCCGGCGTGGGCGCAATCCGTTTCCGCTGGTATCGCCAAACCGTTGCCGACCGTCTCGGGCGAGGACATTACGCTGAGGGTCGCGCATCAGAAGATGATGATCGACGGGCGGGAAAGCCACGCGATTGGCATCAACGGCACCGTGCCGGCACCGCTGATCCGCCTGCGCGAAGGCCAGAATGTGCGCCTTCATGTCGTCAACGACCTGGACGAAGAAACCTCGATCCACTGGCACGGCCTGCTGGTGCCGTTTCAGATGGACGGTGTTCCTGGCATCAGCTTTCCCGGCATTCCAGCGCGCTCGACCTTCACCTACGAATTTCCGATCATCCAGAGCGGCACTTACTGGTATCACAGCCATTCGGGGCTTCAGGAACAGGACGGTCACTACGGGCCGATCCTGATCGATCCCAAGGACCCGGACCCGGTGCAGTTCGATCGCGAGCACGTCATCGTGCTATCCGATCACAGCTTCCAGCATTCGCATTACCTGTTCGACCGGCTCAAGAAGGAGTCGGGCTATTTCAACCGCCAGCGCCAGACCTTGGCCGGCTTGCTCGCGGGCAAGGATCAGCCGCTCAAAGAGCGGTTGATGTGGGGCAAGATGCGGATGGACCCAGCTGACGTCGCCGACGTGACCGGATCGACCTACACCTATCTGGTCAACGGTCATGGGCCGCGCGACAACTGGACCGCGCTGTTCAAGCCCGGCGAGCGGGTCCGGCTCCGCTTCATCAACGCATCGTCCATGACGACCTTCAACGTCCGCATTCCGGGCCTGCCGATGACGATCGTCGCAGCGGACGGCCTGAACGTGCGGCCGGTCCAGATCGATGAGTTCCAGTTCGGTCCCGCCGAAACCTATGATGCGATCGTTACGCCTCCCGACATGCGCGCGTACACGCTCGTCGGCGAAAGTGTTGACCGCTCTGGCCAAGCCCGGGCCACGCTCGCGCCGCGTGAGGGCATGGCTGCCGAGGTTCCTCCCCTCCGCAAGCGTCCGCTCGCGACCATGAAGGACATGGGCATGGGCGGCCACGACATGGGCACCATGGATCACGGCGCCATGCAAGGCATGGGGAACGGTGCGGCGGGCGCGCAGGCCGGTTCGATGGCGGGCATGGACCATAGCGCGATGAACCATGGTGCCGGTGCCGGCTCGATGCAGGGGATGAATCATTCCCAGATGAACCACGGCACGGCCGCTGCCGCTGCCGGAGGGATGGCCGGAATGGCGATGCCGCAGGGTCAAAGCGGCACGATGGCCGGGATGGATCATGGCTCGGGCGCAATGCCCGGCATGGCAGGCGATCAGTCGATGGCCGGCATGGACATGGGTGGCATGGACATGGGCAACATGAACATGCGCGACTTCTCGAAGGCACCGGAGGTGAAGAAGGGGCCGGGCGTTCAGACCATCTCGGCTATGCCGGTGGACCGCACCGGCGATCCGGGTCAGGGGCTGGAGAATGTCGGCCACCGCGTGCTGACCTATCGCGATCTGATGGCGCTCGACCGCAACCCCGATACGCGGGCACCAGAGCGCGAGATCAAGCTTCACCTCACCGGCAACATGGAACGCTACATGTGGGGCTTCGACGGCGAAAAGCTGTCAGAGAACCCCGATCCGATCACGCTGCTGCATGGCGAGCGGGTGCGCGTCACCCTCATCAACGACACGATGATGGGCCACCCGATCCACATTCACGGTCACTTCTTCGAGCTGGTGACGGGGAAAGGCGCCTATGCGCCCCGAAAGCATACTGTGCTGGTCCAACCGGGCGGAACTGTCAGTTGGGACGTGACGGGAGAGGAAGGCGACTGGGCGTTCCACTGCCACATGCTCTACCACATGCACGCGGGCATGATGCGTGTCGTCCAGGTCCGCAAGGCCGGGGAGGCCGCAGCATGAGCCGGTCGATCCTCCTTGCCGGTTTGGCATCAGCGATCATCGCTGTTCCTGCCTTCGCACAGAGCATGGACCATTCCATGCACGACATGCCGGGCATGACCATGCCGGCCAAGCCTGCCGCCAAGGCCGCCCCGAAACCCGCGCGGAAAGCCGCCGCGAAGCCGGCATCCAAGCGCAAGGCACCTGCCAGAAAGACGGCGTCCCGACGTGCGCAGGCCCAAGCTCCGGCGACTGACCCGCACGCCGGTCACGATATGAGCGGGATGCAGGGGATGGACATGGGCGGCCAGCAGTCGGCCCCCGCCTCGAACCCGCACGCGGGCCACGATATGTCGGCCATGCCCGGCATGGGTGCCCCGGCAGGAACGGCGCAGGACCAACACGCCGGCCACGACATGAACGCGATGCCGGGCATGGCGATGAACGGCGATCAGGGCGGCGCTAAAGTCGGGACCGACCTGCCCCCCGGCAATAAGCCCGCACCCGCTCCCTCCGGCGATCATCTTGCCGATCGTTTCTGGGGTGCGAAGGCGATGGCGACCTCCCGCGAGGACGATCTGCGTCGCGAGCATGGCGGGATGACCTACTATCAGGTGCTCTTCAATCTGGCCGAGTACCAGGCTCGCAAGGGTAGCGACGGGTATCGTTGGGATGGCGAGGCGTGGGTCGGAGGCGACATTGATCGCCTGTGGCTGAAGTCGGAGGGCGAAGGCAGTTTCGGCAAGTCGCTCGACAGCGCCGAGGTTCAGGCGCTCTACAGCCATGCACTCGACCCCTATTGGAACCTCCAGGCGGGCGTCCGCTACGACATCAAACCCAACCCTTCCCGGACCTATGCGACCGTGGGTATCGAGGGGCTGGCACCTTACTGGTTCGAGGTAGAAGGTGCGCTGTTCCTGTCGAACAAGGGCGAGGTGCTGGGTCGTGCTGAGGGCTATTACGATCAGCGCATCACCAATTATTTCACGCTTCAGCCAAGGGTCGAAGCCAACTTCTCTGCGCAGGACGTGCCGGAGACAGGCACCGGGTCGGGGCTTACCGATCTGGAGGCAGGCCTGAGGCTTCGGTATGAAGGCCGGCGCGAGCTGGCGCCGTATATCGGCGTGTCGTGGGAACGGCAGTTCGGCGACACCGCGCGCTTCACGCGGGCACGCGGCGGTGACACCGGCGGGTTCAGCTTCGTCGCTGGCGTGAGGACCTGGTTCTGAGCCCGCGGTTGCGCCTCCACATCGGGGCGAGCAAGGTCCATCGCTGGCTTGCTCTCCTGATCGGGGCGCAGGTGATCGTATGGTTCACCAGCGGACTCATTATGAGCCTGCTGCCGATCGACACGGTTCACGGCGATCACCGGATCGATCGCAATGCCGAGCCGGCGCTGTCGATCGACCAAACCTTTGCACCCGTTCCTGCCCTGCTCGCGAATGCCGGCGTGCCTGTCCGTCAGCTTCAACACCGGATGCTGCTCGGCCGACCCGTCGTTGAGGCGCAGCTTGCCGATGGCAAAATCCGGTTGCTCGACGCCCGGACGGCTGCGCCGCTCCCACCGATCGACATGAGGGCCGCGGCGGCCATCGCCGGCAGGGCCTATCGAGGCGGACCCGCAGTTCCGACGATGGAGCGGGTGGAGCGCCCGAGCACCGAATATCGCGGCAGCCTTCCCGCATGGCGCGCATCGTTCCCTGACAAAGATGCGACGCGCATCTACGTGTCGGCGGAAACCGGCCGGCTGACCTCGGTGCGTACCGGAACGTGGCGGCTCTACGACTTCTTCTGGGGCCTCCATATCATGGACTGGACCGAGCACGAACGCTTCAACACGCCGTGGCTGATGGCCTTTGCGGCGGGTGGCCTCGTGTTCGGCGTCGCGGGTGCGATCCTCCTGTTCATGCGCTGGCCGCGACGCAGGCGGAGAAAAGTGCAAGGGACAGCCCGAACCGCCGCGTAGTTTCTTTGGGGGGTGCCAAAGGAGAACGAGCGATGGACCACGACCAGCACCGATCCGGCCAGGGTGGCGGGATGGGCATGAGCTACGGGCGGTTCGCCGCCATGATAGCGACATCGACCGTCGTGATGTTCGGGTTGATGTACCTGAACACCTATGCCCTGAGCCACGTCGAGTACAGTCAGACCCGGACGTGGATGGCGATCGTCATGGGTGCCGTGATGGCGATCATCATGCTCGGTTTCATGTGGGGCATGTACCCGAACCGCCGCGCCAATCTCGGCATCGTGGCAGGCGCCGTCATCGTGTTCACCGGCGCGCTGTGGCTTGTCCGCAGCCAGGACACAGTCGGTGACGTTGCCTACATGAAGGCGATGATCCCGCACCACTCGATCGCGATCATGACGAGCGAACGGGCACACATCAAAGACCCGGAAGTGCGTAAGCTCGCTGACGGCATCATCGACGCCCAGGTTCGCGAAATTACGCAGATGAAGCGGATGATCGCCCGACTGGAAGCGAACCCCACGCCCCCGAACGCGCCGGACCTGCCTTCCTATCGCGACCGGCAGGTGCCGCCCCCGCCCCCCGAGACGGATCAGAGCACCGGCATCAACACCTTGCAGCCGGTCAGATAGATTTACCGTTGGTTGAGGGGTGGCGTGCTGGTGCACGTACCTTTTCGCATGGGCGGGGGTAACGTGGAGAAATCAGACATGAAGACAATCGCGATCATGACCGCCGCCCTGTTCGCCGCCGCCCCGGCATTGGCGCAGCAGACCGGGCATCAGGGGATGGATCATCAGGGAATGAACCATGCAGGCATGATGCAGCCGAGCGCGGCCAATCCCTACGGCCCCGACATGATGAAGATGCACGAGCGGATGATGGCGGCAAAGGGTGCCGACGCCGGCGAGACGTGGATTCGTCAGATGATCGAGCATCACCGCGGCGCGATCACGATGTCGCAGACGGCACTTCGCAGTACCCGGAATGCGGAAATCCGTCGTGAGGCGCAGAAGACGATCGACAGCCAGAACCGTGAGATCGCGACGTTGAACGCCATGCTTCGCAAAATGGGCAAGAACCCGCAGTAACCGACCCGCCCTCGCCTTTGGGCGACACAAGTCAGCTATTGGAGAGCCGATGATGAGCCGACCTTTTCGTGCTGCGATAGCCGCCTTGTTGATGGGGCTTCCCGCGACCGCGATGGCCGCAGCCGACATTGCCATGCACCGCGATCCGGGGTGTGGTTGCTGCGAGAAGTGGGCTGAGCAGGTCCGCCAGCAGTTCGGCCGCAAGGTGCGGATCATCGACGATGCCAATCGCGGCGCTTTGCAGCGTCGCGTCGGCGTCCCGGCGGATCAGCTATCCTGTCATACCGCCATCGTCGACGGCATGGCCTTCGAGGGCCATGTTCCGATCGCTGACATGAAGCGCGTTCTGGCGCAGCGTCCCAAAGGCGTCAGTGGGCTGGCAGTCGGCGGGATGCCGCTCGGGTCGCCCGGCATGGAGGTAGCGGGCATGAAGGCCCAGCCCTTCTCCGTCATCGCGTTCGGCCCGGGCGGTCGCCGCGTCTATGCCCGGCATGGTTAGGTAGCTGGCGGGAGCGATGAACCGCTCCCGCCCGCCGTCAGATCAGTGCTTCATGCCCGACATGTCGTGGCCAGCGTGATCGCCGCCCTTCTTCATGTCCGCGCAGCAATCCTTCTTGCAGCAGTCGCTGCCGTCCTTGCAGCAGGTCTTGTCCGCGCCGCAGCAGCCGGCATCGGCCGCGAATGCAACGCCGGGGATCGCCAGCGCCAGGGCAGCGCCGATCAACTTGAACTTGGTCATTGGTAACTCCGTCGATTGAATGTGTGGGTAGTTCGGATCGTCACACAGCTCGCGGAGGGGGTGTTGCAGGCGGAACGGGCATTCCCATCAATCCCGCAACAGGTAGTGGTTTGAGCGCGATGCGGATCGGAGCGTTAGGTCCGGTCTGCGCCAACGCTTCACTCTGAACTGCCATGCAGGGCGTCGAGCAGGCTGCTTGTTGCGGGGCCTTCGTGGGTTTGTGACTTCCCTCGCAATCGGCCATCTCGGATGCGACCGGCGCGGCGTTCGCCACGGCCTCGCAGATCGGGCCGAGGTGCAGGACAAGCATCACCGCCAGCATGGTCAGCACCGCCAGGCGAAGCGGGCGGGCAAGGCGGTTCAATCGACGCTCCACAGGCTTATCGATCCCGATCACCGTTCGATGTCAATGCGCCATCGAGAGCGCTGCTGGCGCGGCAATCATCCAGATCGCCATCGCGACCATCATCACGTTCTCGGTGAGCGACAGGAAGCCGAGCGGCACGTTGCTGTCTCCGCCGACACAGGCGCACTTCAGCTCGCGCTTGTCGATATAGACGGCCTTGATGACCGACACCGCACCGATCGTGCCGATGACGAGCGCGACCGGCACCGAGAGCCAGGTCAATGCACCCGCCGCCATCAGAACGCCCGCCAGACCCTCCGCGTAGGGGTAGATATAGGAATAGGGCACCCATCGCTTGGCAAGTAGGTCGTAGTTGAGGAACATGCTCGAAAAGCTCTCGACGTTCTGGAGCTTGAGCATCGCGAGCACGCACATCGAGAAGGCGATGAACCACTCTCCCGCGCGCACCGTGACGGGCGTACCGAACGCGGCGTAGCTAGCGGCCAGCGCCATCAGTGCCGTCATAGCGAACACCGCGATCACCGGGCGGTAGGTGACGGCCTTGGGATCGCGCACTGCCTTGCCGAAGAAACGGCGCAGGTCGTCATAGCCTCCTACCCGCTCGCCCCCGATGAAGGTTTGCGGCGTCGTCTTGACCCCGTGCTTCGCCTTGAAGGCGTCAGTTTCCTCCCGCGTGCGCAGCCAGTGGTCCTCGACCTCATAACCCTGTCGCCGAAGCAGATCCTTCGCCTTCAGACCATAGGGGCAGGTGTGCTCCGGCATCACCATCCGGTAGATTATCGCGCTTTTGGGGGCCGCGGTCGCCATCGTCTTCTCCGTGTTCTCGCGACCCCTATATGGGGTCTGTAGTATAGTACGGAGTCAAGCATGGTATCCCTCACGATTGCCGGTTTAGCGCGTGAGGGTGGCGTCGGCGTCGAGACGGTTCGCTATTATCAGCGACGCGGACTCCTCGACACGCCCCAACGTCCTCAGGGAGCCGGATCGAGCGGCGGGGTCAGGCGCTATGGGCCCGAAGATGTGCGCCGGCTTCGCTTCATCCGCTCGGCTCAGGCCGCGGGATTCAGACTTGAACAGATAGGTGACCTGCTCGTGCTGAACGCGACCGATGATCGTGCGCAGGCGCGCCAGCTTGCCCGCGAGCAGATTGCTGCCTTGGACATAAAAATCAAGGAACTCAATCGCGCGCGCGCGTCTCTTCAACATTTAGCCGACGAATGCGGTAATGGCTTCGACGGCCCGTGTCCGATCCTGACGGCCTTCGATCGATCCTAAGCGTCGGTTAACCTTCGTTGTCCCATAAATGGGGAGGTTGCGCTTTCTGAGACGCGTCAAACCTTCCCAAATCTTGATCGAAAGCGGGAAAGGGGCGCGATCAGGATTGCGGCGCGGCGGCGATGCTCGCCAAGTCCGTGGCCGCATCGATCGACGTGCCGGCTTCCCCATCGCTCATGACGATCTCCGCTTCCGGATGATCCTTCGTGATCGCGACAATGCTTCGACTAGCGAGGCCAGTCTCATCGTTCACTTCATAGGCTTGCTGGGCGACGCGCCTGCCGCGCCATCCCGTTCCATTTCTTCCGCGCTTATCGCCTCTTGTTCGGGGGCAGGCAGATGGCGGTACAACGTCGCCACCGACACACCGATCGTTGGTGCGATCTCACGGGCGGACATGCCCGATGCCAAGAGCTTTCGCGCGGCCTCGATCCGCTTGGGCGTCATGACCTTCTTGCGCCCGCCTACCCGGCCCTCGCTACGCGCGACGATGAGCGCGGCCGTCGTTCGCTCGCGCACGAGGTCGCGTTCCATCTCGGCCATCGCAGCCATGATGTGAAAGACGAGCTTCCCCGCCGTCCCTGCTGTGTCGATGCCATCGGTGATGGATCGGAGGCCGATGCCGCGATCTGCCAGCTCGACCGCAAGATCGACCAGTCCCTTCATCGTCCTGCCAAGGCGATCGAGCTTCCATACGACCAGCACGTCCCCCTCGCGAGCGTGCGACAATGCTTCGGCCAGGCCAGTGCGGTTCGCCTTGGCGCCAGATGCCTTGTCCGAGAAAGTGCGATCGCAGCCAGCTTCCTTCAGCGCCACCAGCTGGGGCGTCAGATCCTGCTCCGCTGTCGATACGCGCGCATACCCGATTAGCATTGATCAGTCTCAAAACTCATCCGCGACCCCTATCATGCCGCGAGCATTTTGCGAAAGCGTTTTGAGACAAGGCCGATTGCTGCTATCGGTGTCTCACATGAAGTCGCTTCAAAAACGATCGTTTGCGAGACACGCCGGCAGCTTCGGTCGCCAAAAGCACGAAGCCACGCGTCGCGCACCGCAAACGGTCACCGAAAGCACGAACTTTGCAGCCTGTGCCGAGGCGATTGGAGGGAGGCGGGAGATTTCGCGGCCCATCTTCGTGCTTTCAACGACCGATCGCTATCGCGCGGGGGCTGGCGCGCGATGAACGACCCCGCTTCGATCCAGGGCGACCTTTTCGCGCTCGACAGCCCGTTGCTGACTGAGGTCCGTGGCGAGCGCTCGTTGATGGCCTTTCCGTTCTTTGCTTTGAGCAAAGGGAAATGGACAAAGCCGCTCGCCTATAAGACCGACGCGGTTTCAATCGAAATCGTCGCCACGTCCAAGGGTATTGCGACGATCTATGACAAGGAAGTGCTGCTCTATATCGCCAGCCTGATGGTGGCGAAACTGGAAGCCGGTGTCGGCGTGTCGCAAGACTTCTACTTCACGGCTCATGATCTATTCCGCGTCACTGGCGTCAATGGATCGGCGCGATCCTACGCTCGCCTGTCGGACGCATTGGAGCGGCTGCAGGGCACGCAGATCAAGACCAACATCGAGGCTGGTGGCGAGGGCCAGGCCGGCTTTTTCTCGTGGCTGTCCGAGGCCCAGCTTCATTACACCAAGACCAAAACTGGCGATAAGCGGCTGAAAGCCGTCAAGGTACGGCTGTGCGATTGGCTATACCGTGCCATTCTGCGAGACCGGCGTGTGCTCGACTATGCTCCCAGCTATTTCCAGCTCGGTCCCATCGAGCGGCGGCTTTACGAGGTTGCGCGCTCTGCCTGTGTGCATGGTGCTGTCGATGTCGATCTTGACGATCTGCGCTTACAACTCGGCTATCAAAGCTCGCTCAAGCATTTCCGCTACGAGCTTAAACGAATAGCCGACGAAAACAGCATTCCCGGCTTCACCTTCGATTTGCTCGAACATGCCGCGACATCTGAAAAAGGGCGATCGCGACGCAACGCCGGAGCTGGACGGGTCAAGATTACTCCCCGCCCCCTCTTGGCAAGTGCCTGACCTCTTCATCAGTTCGACTTCGCGAATCAACTAAGCGGCGTTGCCGCCCTTCGGTCAGCGATAGCACGAAGTAGGGTCGGCCAAAGCACGAAGCGCGGTCGCCAATAGCACGAACGCGATCGGCAACGGTCAGCGAAAGCACGAACTTTTGTTGGAGTCGGTCGTCGAAAGCACGAACTTCAACTGTTTCGCCCCTCCGCGTAATTCGCCAAAAATATCGGAGTGCCGGGAGCATTCTGCGATCGGCCATCAGGGAGCGGCCGTGACCACATAAACGAATGCCCGGCACGAAGGCCGGGCACCCTGGAACGTGATGAGCGATGCCTGCAAGCATCGATCGGGACGTAAGACATCCCCCTCATACTCGTTCCCGAGCCTTGGTTCAAGGGAGCGCGCTTCGCGCCACGCTCTAGTTTTGCCTGGTCCCGGCCCCACGAAGGGGACGGAAGATGGGAGCTGTTTCACTCGCGAAGGCGAGCTTCATGGCGCTCGACCGCATCGAGCGGGCGCGCCCACGATCGCGATCGGGGTCTGCAAATCCGACACGGGCGCATGTCCACCCGAACAGCCGCAAGGCGGGCACGTTCGAGGACGACTTCTTCTATAGCTATGCCAAAGGCGAGACCGACCGGCTCTACAAGAAGGCCGTCGAGCTGCTGAAGCGCAAGAATGCCGTGCGCAGGCTGGCGCGCGCCGAGGGGCGACAACTCACCGAAGACGAGCGGCTTGTGACGCTGATAACGCCGGCAGCCGTGCGCGTGTTCGAGCAGCTTACCACCTTGGCTCGGACGTGCGCCGGCAAGGTGTTTCCGACCTGGGAGTGGATCGAGGCTGCAAGCGGCCTGTCTCGTGCGAGCGTCGGGCGGGGCCTTTCGATCCTCGCCACGATGGGCTTGATCGAAAAGCAGCGCCGCTGCGTGCCGATCGATCCGCCCGCTGATCGTCCCAAGGCCCGCAATGCGCAGACGTCGAACGTCTATCGCATGAGCTTTCCCAATCGGCTTGCTCGATTTCTTCCGCGCTTCCTGCGTCCCGTTCCGCTCCCCGACGATGTTGTGCAACGCGAGATCGACCGCATCGAAGAAATCGAGACGATGCGCCTTTGGCGGACGCCGCGACAGGTGGTGGCTGAGGAGATCGAGGACGACGGTCTGCGCCGGGTGTTGGACAGCCTTGCCATTGCGCTCGAGAAGCAAGAGTCTCAAAAAAATGGTCAACCGCTCCTAGATTCATATAATCTAAGGGCAGATGGAGTTGGCCTAATCGGCCAACGCTCTAACGCCTGACGGCGCAGAACGGCCTAGACGAACCCACAGGACAAAATCCCACCCCGAGGCACCTAGCCGCTCCGTCGGACGCGCCGCTACGCGTCGCGATGCTCCCGAGAGGAGCAAGCGGTTTCCGTCGCGCTCAAATGGCCACGTTCGTGCTTGCTGATAGCGATTTTCATCGACGAACGCGGCCGTAGCGTCCAGCCCAAAGGGCCGCAGAGGCGTGATCGGCACCGTCATCTCATCTCCAAAGCTGCCTGCCATCTCAATTCGGCTCGGTGGTTGCGGCTTGAACGACCTTCCTCTTGTCGCGTCGGCATTCCTGTTGGGCGCGAAATCGATGCCGCGCGATTGTGATTGCCGTCCTTCGATTGGCTATTCCTGTATTGATGGGAAAATGGGCGCTGGCCGCCTTGTACGATCAAGCAAAAAACCGGCTGCGCCTACGGTTTCCGCCACGCGGACCCTCCGTTTTTTAGCTGGATCGCGGCGTCTGCACTCCCCTTCAATTCCCATCAGGAATGAGCCTGATCGATCGAAAGGACAGGACCATGCAGAATATCGCGGAGTTTCGGATCATCGGCCGGGTGGGCAAGATCTCTGAGCACGACAAGGTGACGAAGGTGAACGTCGCCGCCAACTACAACCGCCAGGAGAATGGCGAGTGGGTGACGGACACCCATTGGAACGAGGTGACGCTGTTCGGCAAGCTGATCGAGCGCGGCGGCAAAGCCCAGAAGGGCGACCTGGTGCATATCACGGGCCGCGTGCGCCAAAACTCCTACGACACGGCTGAGGGCCGGCGCTACACGGTGGAGCTGATCGCCGACGGCTTTGCGGTACTCGCCAAGGGATCGGAGGATCGCGACTAAGAGCGGTCGGGGCCGCCTACTGGCGGCCCTTCTCGCCGGCGAAGTTCCAGCTCGACCGCTTCGCGCATGAAGTCGGACTGGTTCTCACCATCCCGCAGCACGGCCTTGATCCGGCCGAGCGTCCCTTCCGGAAATCGCGCCATCGTCTTTTCCGCGTTAATCCGCGGGCGACCTGCCGTTCCTGATTTGCTAGTGGTCATCCCGAAGTACGCATATTGTTGATACCACCTATTGACGTGATTTCAGATACCACTTATTACAGGATGCGCCTTTCATCAAGGCGACGGAGGCACTGCCATGTGGGATAATCTGCTGACGATCGGACTATTCGTCCTGATTGGTTGGGCCGTCCTTCGGGGCGGTGGTGGCCGTAATCCGCGCATTTGGAGCGGCGACACGCCCGATGAGGAGGCGCGTCGCAACACGCGAACCGATTCCAACTATCGCGGCTATGACCATTGGAACAACAATTCGGATCGGGGTTGGTAGGGCGTGAAGACCATTGCCATTAATGTGGAGAAGGGCGGCGCCGGCAAGACGATGATCGCTTGTCACTTGGCGTGGGTGCTGGCTGATGCCGGGCATCGTGTGCTGTTCCTCGACCTTGACCGGCAGTGCAATGCAACCGATGCCCTCGCCGACTTCGAGAGCCTTGGCACGTGTAAGCCGCTGTTCGAGCCGAACTATGTTCCGCCGACCAGCCTTCCCCGCCTCTCTATCTATTCGAACCGCATGGGCGGCGAATACGATGCCGACTATCCTCGCGCGCTGACTAACATTAATGCCAATTTTCCCGCGCTCGATTCTCATTTCGACTTTTGCGTCATCGATACGCCGCCCTCTTGGTCGTGGATCAACTATGCGGCGCTGCTGGTATGCAATCACTTGATTGTTCCCGTCGAGCTAGGACCGTTCGGGCCGGCAGCGACGAAGCAGGTTTCGGACTCGATTGCGACGGTGAACCAGCGCCGGAAGACGCCAATCCACGTCGTGGGGCTAGTTCCGAACCGAGTGCGTGCAAACGACACCCATCAAATGAAGATGCTTGCTGCGATCAAGGAGAAGATCGGGCGCAATCTGTTCACGAACTTTCTTCCCGAGCGTGCGCACTACAGCCAGGCGATGCAGGAGCATGTCCCGGTCTGGCGGTTCGACAAAGACGTTCGGACCTCTTTGCCGCCCATGCGCGCCTTCCTTGAGGAAGCCATGACCCGGATCGGGAGCCACAAATGACAGATTTCTCCGGCTTTGATGTTTTCAGCGAGAAAGCGGCTGTTGCTGACGCCGATCGCGTCCAGCTTCTCGATCCCGAGCTGCTCTACCCCGATCCCGAGAACGTGCGGAGTGCGATCGACGAAGCGACGATCGATGAGATGGCCGAGACGATCAAGGAGCGGGGCCAGCTTCAACCGATCACCGTCGCGCCCAAGGATGAAGATGGGCGCTATCGGATCATGTTCGGCGAGCGGCGCTGGCGTGCGTGCCGGAAGCTGGGAATGCAGGTCCGCGCGATCGTCAGCAAGGCCGACGACATCGAACAGGTGCGCATCGATCAATTCATCGAGAACGATCAGCGCGAGGACTTGTCGACCGCCGACATGATCCGTTTCGTCACCGGCCAGGTAGCGAAGGGACGTTCGCTCGCCGAGCTGGCACGCGCGACAGGCCGCAACCGCACGTTGCTGACCCGCTATCAGGGGCTGGCAAAGGCTCCCGATTATGTCGCGGCGCTATTTGCGGACATCTCGATGCGAAGTGCTGTCGCTTTGACCCAGGCTGCGAAGGCCGATGATGCGGCGACACGTGCGTTTGTTGCGAATACCGCCGCTGAGGACATGACCGTGCTGGCGTGTGAGCGGTTCGCGCGCGAGATTGGCGGGAAGAAGTCCACATCAAAGCCCGAGGCGGCTCCAGTGGAGGGTGTCGCGCCCCCTACCCCTGCCCCCACGCCGGAACCGTCGACTGATAGCGAGCCGGATGCAACTTCTTTGGCACCGACGACGGACGAGATCAGGGACGACGAAGCCGAACGCGCGCTGGATGAGACACCGGTTCCTGTTCTTTCCGCGCCGTCTCAAACCCCACCCCCCCGAGCAACGTCGAAACCGAAGGGTGGCAAGCCGCGCATCGAGCGCCCTACGATCGAGCTTGAAGGCAAGCGCGCAATGGTGGTCGAGGCGCTGCTACATTTCGACGGTGAAGCAGAGCCCCGGATCGTTAGCTGGCGCTAATCTCGCCGAGTGAACGGAGAGCGCCGGCAGTTGCCGCCCCTCGCTTCCAGGCTCAATCCTTCTTTCCGCGATTTCTCACTTGCAAGATGGATTGCTGTGCCACGTGGCACACGTTAAGGCAGATTTTAGTGGGGGATGTTTTATGGCAGGATAGGTGTTGCGGCGTCTTGTGTATTACATTAGCCTTCGGGCTATGTCGATTGCGCCGCAGCCTGCATCCCCCACAAAGGACACAGCGATGCTGACGGCGCGCGTCGATCGCGAGTTGCTGGCGGCGTTCGATGCAGTCGCCGAGGGGAGGGGAGGGCGGAGCGCTCTCCTCCGCACCGTCCTCCAGCAGTCATTGAAGCATGTCGCTGACGCGCCCCGGATCGCACCCAGGGCGGACAGCCCCAGCAATCGGGTCAACCTTCGTTTCACCGACGTCGAAACCGCAGTCCTCGATCATCGGGCGGCGCAACGCGGTGTCGATCGGGCAGGGTGGATCAAGGCGCTTGTCCGTCGCCATCTTGCGCTCAAGGCAGGTGTCGACGACGGGCTGCGCGACGCGGTGGCGCCGATCCGGATGCAGCTCACGCGGATCGGGCGAAATCTAAATCAGGCCATGAAGGCCGGGAACGCTGCGATGATGGCCGATAGCGGCCTGCAAATCGATCGTGAGCTGCGCAGGATCGCCGACATGCGCGAAGAGATCAACGAGCAGATCGAGGCGCTGGCGGCTGCGCTGCGCGGCGAAACCGCCTTTTGGGAGGTGGCTGACTAATGTCGTTCGGGGATCGCGAGGACGAGCTGTGGGAGGCAATGAAGCCCAGCTTCAAGCCACGCCTCGTCAGCGATCCGAACATCAAATACGCCAAGCATCTGGTCAATCGGACCGGGCCTTTCGCTACAAGAGGGGCGCTAACGTCACTTGGCCGCACTGATGTTCGGGCGACGCTTGCGCGCGTCGTGCGCCGAGCCCCGGAGGTGCTGGTCAAGGTTACGGGGCGGAAGAAGGGCGCGAAGCACCTTGCCGCGCATCTCGATTATATCGGCCGTCATGGCGACATTCCTCTTGAGACGCGCGACGGGGAACAGCTCGCGACGAAGGAGGATGCGCAGCGGATCGCGGATGAGTGGTCCGATTCCCTCTACTGGCGGCAAGGGACGTCCGTTTCAGCCGTCGCGATGGTGTTTTCGATGCCGGCAGGCACGGACCCTGAAACTGTGAAGCAGGCCGTGCGCGAAACCGCCGAGCGCATGATCGGCGATAATCACGATTATCTCATGGCGCTCCATACGGACACGCCGCGACCTCACGTGCATTTGACCGTCCAGGCCGAGGGATTGAACCGCAAGCGGTTCGACCCACGCCGCGAGGATCTGTTTCGATTTCGCGAGGCGTTTGCCGAGGCGCTGCGCAGCCGGGGCGTCGAGGCCGAGGCAACGCCTCGTTACAGCCGAGGCCAGGGGAGGGCGGGGACCAGCATGGCGCTGACACAGCTTCGCTCCCGCATACGCAGCGGCGCATCCCGTCAGCCGACCGAAACAGATCTTCGTCAGGCCCGTGAGGCGATGCAGATCGCACTTGGCAATGCCGAGCAGCCCGCATTCGTGTCGAAGACCCGCGCGCGCTGGCAGGACACGAGGCGCCGCTATGAGGCTGCGGCCGATCGGCTCGACCGCAGCGCCGATCACGAGGATCGCAAGCTCGCCGGCGATGTCCGAACATTCCTCCAAGAGCGGGCCAACATCGAGACGGTCCCCGATAGGATGCTACGGGATGCCGAAGCGCGGGTCATAGCGGCGCGACAGCCAGCGCGGACCGATCCTTCGCCTGAACCGGGTGTGCCACGTGGCACACCTCCACCTCCGGCAAGACGTCGCTGACAATGCGCCATCAACTCACAGGAAATGCCGGCCTCTACCATGTCGCGCGCGAGCTATCCCGGCGGGGTTGGCATGTGATGCCGACGGTCAGAAATGCGCGTGGAGCCGATCTCTACGCCGCAAGCGATGACGAGGCGCGCGTACTGCCGATCCAGTCAAAAGCGCTGTCGAAGCGGGCGCCGGTGCCCCTTGGCGGATCGCTCGACCGACTTTGCTCGCACTGGTGGGTCGTCACCATCAATGCAAACACTGCCTCGCCTACATGCTTCGTGCTGACGTTGGATGAAGTGAAGGCCGCAGCCCATCGTGGCGTCAACCAGGCCGGCACTGTCTCATACTGGCTCCAGCCCAAGTCCTACGCGCTTGAAGAATATCGCGAGGCGTGGGATCGGCTTGGATCACCAGACGCACTGAGCGAACCCGCTAGTTCTTATTGAGGCCCATTTCCCTGCTCTGAAGCTTTGCTTTCCAAAGGGCCTCCACGCGGATGATCTCGTCAACCGTTAAGCCCGACCCGCAGACCTCCAGAATGGATACTTGGTAGTCCGAGAGCTCGCGACTTTTCAGCCCGATGTTGCCACCGTGGCCATCGCGCGCGTAGCCTGTCCAGCGGCCGAGAAAGCCATCCTCACCATAGGCGGAGCCTACATATTGCTCTTTGGTGCGGGGGCAGGTCAGAAGGTAGATCCCGCGCGCGGCCCTGAGCGCGGCGAGCCAGTTCGACGGCAGCGCCTCGATCGCCGAGAGGTTCGCGATGAAGGCCGTGTAGCCCGGGAAAGCCTCTTCCTGAAAGATGCGGGTGACTTCCAAAATGGGCTTCGGCTTCTCTTGTGCCCTTTGAACCCAGGCCCGCGTTCCCGGCCCCCAATCGATATAGACGCGACCCGCGTCCTCCATAGAGACGCCCACTACGGCCTGTCGGTATAGATCGAGTTCGCGGGCGCCTCCCTGTGTCACCGGCACGCCCCGCAGGGGATCAATGATGGTGGGATCGCACGGTCCTATCTTCTCGATCTCGTAGAGTCCTACGAACAGCGTCGAGGCTGCTGGGGTGACGACGAAGCTGGCCCAATATCTCCCTGTCAGCTTCGGTCCATTCTGAACGCTTTGGATGGACTGATAGAGCAGGAACCCGTCATGGTCGTCTCGCCACAAAGTGTATGGCGTCCGACCTGCATATTTGATTGTTTGGTGACGCAGCAGGCGCACGTCACGCGGATCGATGCCGTAGTCGTCCAGCAGTGAATTGAAGGTCAGCCCCATACCGCGATGGTAGCTCCGCGCCGAGGGAATGCGATGCGAAAATGGTCAGGCTCGATGGTGCGCTTCATCGGCTCCGGGATTTCTGAAGGATCTGATCCTGCGCCATCTCACGCACCCGCTGTTCCTGGCGCGCTTTGACCTCAATGCCGGCAATCGTCTCGCCACGGCCGATCCGAGCTGCCACTTCCTCCTTGCGCTCCGCCACGAACTCGCGCCGTTTATCGTAATCGCTGGGGAAGCGTTCGGCCGCGACCGCCATTGCAAGTGCGACATGGCTTTGCGCCTTGCGCAACTCGGGGTCTTTCGCGTTCTGGACATCTGACTGCCGGCGGAATCGTTCGGCCAGATCGGCACGCGGTTCGGCCTGTTCTCTCGTGTCGCGGGCCTGGTTGGCGGTCCGCGTCGATCGCGCTTGATTGTCGGGCACGCCGCCTTGCCGCAACGCCTCACGCTCGGCCGCGGCCTTCGTCTTCTCGTCAGGTTTGTAGCCGTCAACCTTTATGCCCTGCGCCGAGGCGGCGAGATAGGCAGCCCGCTGGAACTCGGCATCGCCGCTGACCTTGATCGCAGTCCACCCGTTTTCCTTCGCGAGCCGGATCAGATCGGGAAGGGAGTTTGGGTCTTTCGCCTTGATGCGATCAGGCGTGATGGTCGCGACCGGCTGTTTGTCGTGCGCGCTTCGATAGAGCTTGTCGCCAACCCGGAGGAACCGAGAGTCCAGCTCGGCGGGCACTTCCATCGGACGCCTGCGGCGTGCCTCGCCTTCCTTGCCTGTGCCGGCAGCTTCGACATTCTCAACCATGTCAGCGCTCCTGTTCGATTACACCAATGACCTCATTGCCACTTTGCTCGGCCGACACGTCGATGAGCATGTCGGGATGATCCTGGGTGACGACGCAATCCATCGCGAAGGTGAATGGATCGGGGTCCGTGAGCTGATCGAATGTCGGCAGCACACAGTCGGGAAGATCCTCGTCATCACGCACTACGCGCGGGATCGGAGCCACTTGCGGCGCTGCCTCCACGCGCGCGCGAAAGAGGCCATCCGCGTAGTAGCGAATTTTGTCCCCGTGGATGGGTGGTATGCCGCCCCGCAAAAGGAGTAATTCGGTGTCGGGGAATTGCATCAACTCCTGCGGAAGCAGGAGGGCGCGGCGCTGATCCGACATGGATTTGGAGCGGTTCGCCAGAACGCCGTGGATCGTGAGCGACTTGGTGATCGATTCCTGCCCGATATAGCCGATCCGTTCGGAAAGCTCGTTCGCCACGCGCAGCTCTTTCGGCGTGAAGGCGACCTCGACGCCGCAGTTGGCGACGATCTCATTCGCCACGTGCTCACCATAGACAGCGCGAAGTTGAGAGCGGGACTGGATGACGGGCAAGAGCCGAATGCCGTAGCCCGCCACATAGGAAAAGGCGCTCGCAATCACCTGCGCCCGCCCTATCCGCGCAAATTCGTCCAGGATGACGAGGATCTTTAGCGGCGTCTTCTCGTCAGGGAGGTCACGCACGTTCAGGTCGACGAGTTGCTGAAACAGGAGGTTGTAGAGCGGCGCCACCCGATCCAGTTCGTCAGGGGAGACGCCCAGATAGATCGACATGCGCTTGGTGCGCAGCTCGCGCAAATCGAAGTCGCATTCTTCCGTCGCCGCATCAACGCGGGGATTGAGCCACAGACTGAGCTTGGACGTGACGGTCTGGACGATGCCGGCAAAGGTGTTGTCTGCCCCCGATGTGAAGTCAGCGAGCGCATTCCGGCACCCTTGCGATAGATCGAGCGAGCGATCTTCGAGAACGCGGCGGAAAAACCCGCGCGTGTCGCCCGTCGTCATCAACCGGTAGATGGCGCCGATGGTGAAAGGCTGATCGGCGACCGCAAGATAGGCCCCGACGCCGACAAAGGCGGTTCGCGCCGAATCCGTCCAGAATGGCTCTCCGCGCTCGGGGGGCACGAACAGCATCGTGGCGATCTTCTGCAGCTCGATCACCACTTGGTCAGGATCGGTGCGGTCGATGTAGCCGAGCGGATTATAACGGGCGGTTCGGCCTTCCGGATCGGTCGGATTGAACAGGTAAACGGCCTGGCCGTATTTCTGGCGAAAACCCGCCGTGGCTTCCCAATTCTCACGCTTCACATCGAGGACGACGACCGACTCCTGCCATGACAACAGGTTCGGGATGACGATGCCGACCCCTTTGCCCGAGCGGGTAGGGGCCTCAACGATACAGTGCTCATTGCCGCCGAAGGTCAGGAACTTCCCGCCCTTCTTTCCCAGGACGATCCCGTCATTTGCGCGGAAACCGGCGCGACGGATCTCGCTATCTTTGGCGAAGCGGGCAGCCCCGTGGAGAGGTGACTTCCGCTTTGCGACCCACCACAGCATGAGGCCGGCGATGATGAAGCCGACCAATGCACCTCCGGCGAGCGCTTTCAGCACCACCGGATCGTGCCGATAATACCAGAAGAACCCCGGCATCTTGAAAATGTCGAACTTGGCGCTGGGGAGGCCCAGGTAGATCCAGGCGACGACCGACGTGATGAGGAAGGCCACGACGATCCCGACCGGAATGCCGAGGGCGAGAATGGCGCCCCTTTTAGGCTGCATGACGCCCTGCCGGATCGTAGTAGATCTCGGTCATCCGGAACTTCCCATCGACCTTCTTCATCTGCACCACGACGTCGACGAGGATCTTGAGCAGCGAGCGTATGTCCTCACGCGCCAGGTCTGCGCCGCCTTCGCTTTCCTTCACCAACAGCGTCAGTTGCTCGAAGGCCAGTTCGGCCGAATCCGCGTGGATCGTCGTAATCGAGCCGGGATGACCGCTATTGACGTTGCGCAGGTAGAAAAATGCGGTCCCATCGCGCAGCTCTTGAAGAAGAATGCGGTCGGGTCGCATCCGTAGGGCGCTTTCCAGCAGCTCCTTGGCCGAGACCTTGGCGGTGCCGGTGCCGTCCTTGCTGTAGATCATGTGGACGACGTTCTGGTGAGGCACCACCAGCTCGCGCGTATCCTCGATCGTCAGCAGTCTTTCATTCTCCGGGATTAGCTTGATGAGCCCCTTGGAGAACGTCGTCTTGCCCGAGCCTGTGGCACCGGAGATCAGGATGTTGAGCCGGCTTTGCACCGCCAACTCGAAAAATTCGACGTGCCGTCCCGCATGAAGCAGGCCGAGCAATTTTTCCTCGACGGGGCTGACCCGCTTTGTGGCGACCTTCGTTTCCGAGAACAGGCCGCTGGCCTCGAAATCGGCCATCGTCATTGTCTTGGTCGACGGCTTGCGCACGGTGATCGACACGGTGCCATCGGGCACGACGGGTGGAAGGACGAGCTGGACCCGCTCGCCGGTTGGAAAGATCGTCGAGCAGATAGGATTTTCGCGCGTCACATCCTGTGAAGTGAAAGCCGCGGCTGCCCGGGCTAGTTCGTTGAGGGCGTCGAGGGTCAATCCCGCTTCCCGCTCCCAGGTCCAGCCACCATGCCGCTCGACACCGACGATAGTCGGCTCATTGATGACGACTTCGGTCACGCCATCGTCATCGAGATATTGCCGCAGCGGCCGAACAGCATGATCGAGGATCGCCGTGTTGCGGAACGGCGCGTTCATTTGAGCCCCAGTCCATAAACTTGCGAGAAATCGAAATCCTTGGCGACGGTGATTGCCAGCTCGGTCCCTTGGTTGACGCGCACGATCGGGCGGATGTTCTGCGTGTCCTGAAGGATTTGCGACGTTGAATCACCGGGAGTGCGGAAAACCGTCGAGCCCTGTGGGCTGACGGCCTGGCCTGCGATCTGGCCGCCCGCGTCGAGGACGCTGAACAGCATCGCGGCACCAAACCGCTGCCAGAAGAACCGATCAATCTTGCCAGTGACGCCGGCACGGCCCAGCGGGTCAGAGGCCGGCGAGCCTATGTCGATCGCTACGCCGCGTGGCGTGACGGCGCGCGTCCACATCGCGAACAGGCGATTTTGGCCGCGCTGAAGGCCGCCCTGATACTCGCCGAAAACGCGGGTGCCCTTCTCAAGCAGCACGACGCGGCCATTATCGGAGTAGACATCGCGAGGGATGATGCAGGTCGCATAGCCCGGTACGGTGCTGTCCATAGCCGTTTGCAGCGTGCAAGGGAGGATGGCTCCCGCAGTGACCAGATAGTTGCGGTCGCCGATCATGCGCGCTGTAGCGGTGCCGATCGCCGAGGTTTGCTTGAGATTGTCCAGGTTGGTCCGCGAAGGAGCGGTCCCAGCGTCACCTTGCGCGTTCCCGGCACCAGCGCTGGCGACGTCGCCGATCGCGCGTCTGACCCCCTGGTCCCCGTTGTACGCGATCAGCGTCGATCGCCGGGCATTGTCGCGCAGCTCACGCGCTTCGTTCGCACGCCGCTCCGCCTCGCTGACACCACGGCCCTGCTGCCCTCCCGCCGATCCGTAGGGTGTGATTGGCTGACCATCAGGCCCGATCGCCGGCACCTGCTCGCCTGTGAGCTGGACGGGCGCATTCGGATCGCGAGGCGCAGTGGCGAGTGTCGGCGCAATGACAGAATTTGGGTCGTAGGGCGCCTCCGCTGCCGGGGGAGGGGCCTTCCTCGCTTCAAGCGCCTTGTTGTCGCTGCCAGACCCGGAAACGAGCGACAGCACGCCAAACACGATCGCGCCGGCTAGGGCCGCGCCGACGACCATCTTCTTGTTGTCCCACTGGACGGTGTTGAGCGAAGGGATGCGGTTCGGGCGATCGGCGGCAGGGGTGCGGTCAATCTCGTTCACGTCAGGCGTCGCATCGACGTCGAATCTCTTATCGGACACGTCAGTTCTCCGTCGTGCGCTCGACAGCTTCCGACGCCGTATCCGTCTTGGGATCGCGACCGTAGAAGCTCGGGCTTTCGTTGTAGATGCACAGCACCACCTTCCCCCGGCGCAGGCGCAGCTCCTTGTAGACGCCATGAATGACGACGAACTCGTCGCGCACGTCGAAGGAGGCTGTGGCTTCACTGCCGTCGGGATTGACGGTGAAGATGGCAGGAATTTCGCGCTGGTTGGGGAAGCGCATCACGGTGAATTGCCCGTTGTCGCTGACTTCCGATGGTTGCAGCGCTGATGCGCCCTGCACCTTGTAATTGAGGTTCCGTGTCCCTTCGAGAACACCCATATCGAGCGCGATCCTCGTGGCCTTATTCTGCGCATCCAAGACCGTCGCGAGTTGCGCGCGCTGTTGTGCCAAACGGGCCTGCGCCGCCTCATATTCAGGGTAACGCAGCCGCACCTTGAAGAATGTGCCTGGAGAGCGCGCCGCAGCGACGGTCGACAGCTCAAAGGTGTAGTTGCGCTTGGTGCCTTGGAAGTCCGTCACAACGATGAGGTTGGTGGCACCAGCGCGCTCGCGAGGCTTCACGAACAGCGAATTGTCAGCCGGGGCGACCTCCCACGACACGGTGTCACCCATCGCCACGAACTTGATGACCTCGCCGGGTGCGAACTCAATCTGTGTCGCTGTGCGGAACGCGCTCCGGATCTGGATCACGTTTCCATCGGTGTAATTGACCTCGCGGATACGAGCATCAGGACCGCGCTGCGTAGGCGTCTGCGCCATCGCCGGCGCTGCCGACATGGCGCCGATCGCCGCGGCCAGAAGCAGGATGGTCTTCATCGTGTCGGAACCTCCACGTCGGCCCGGTATGTCTTGACCTGAAACCCGAGCGGATTGGCGTATCGACCGGATTCTGTTTCCGGCTTCGACAGCACGTCAAAAGTGATGGTTGCGATGGCAGGCGTCTCAATCACCTGCTGGTCGCGCTGGAGGCGCTTGATGAAGCGGACTTGCGCGACGTTGGGCGAGATGAACGCAACCGAGCGGATCGCCACGAAAACCGCGTCACTGGCGGTAAACTGGTTTTGCGGGGAGTCCGGATTGTCTTTCTTGTAGAAGGCGGTCCAGCGGGTTTGTTCCTCCCGTGTCGACAGCGCCAGCACCTTGCGGAAGAACTCTTCCCTGGCCTGCGGAATCCACCCTTCGCGAGCGCGAACATAATCGGCGAGGAAATACTTCCGGATCGCCTCGTCATAAGTGATCGTCTTGTCGCCGCGCAGCTCCTGCGTGACTTCGGTTGCACCCGTCGAGCGATCGACGGTGACAACATAGGGCACCACCGTTTTGAGCGGCGAGAGCGCCAGCACGGCAGCCGCGCAGATCGCGGCGAACACGATGGCGACGATGGCGACGATCCACGCGACACGGCGCGAGCGAACCGCTGCCACGAACCTGTCGCGGTCCCAGCTTTCCGCTTCCGCGAAATATGCCTTCAGATCCTCGTCTTTGTCTTTGACGCCAATAGCCATGTCAGCAGCTCGCATATGAGATTGAGAGCGCGGCGGTCGGACTACCATTTGGTGTGAGAGCGCCGATTGCCGGCACCTTGCCTGTTCGCGAAGCGTCCGCTCCCTCTGGAGCGGACGCCGCGCCGTCGGCCGGGAAGAGGTTGGTAGCCGGAGCCGATTGCGATGGGGGTGTGCCACGTGGCACACCATCAGCGGGAGCAGCCGAGGTAGCGTTTCGCGGCGGAATCGACGGGAGAACGGTCCCATAGAGGTTGGCAGGTCGCTTTTGCCGACCGCTGCACCGAGGCAGCTTCTCGTCTTTCGCAGCGCTCGCCGGAGCCGAGGGAGTGAGAGCCGCGAGGGCAAGGATGGCTAGTGCTGCACCGAGCTTCATGTCGGATCTCCGATTAGCTGTTGTTGTAGAGGGTGCCGCCTGCGGCTCGCGCCTCAGCGCGACGGGCACGATTGGCTTGCCAGCGGTTCACCGCTCGCTGCGGAGCGTTGGACCAGGCACGGCCAATCATCGGCGCTATTCCCCCGGTTGCGGCGTTGGCAAACTGTGAAGCGAGTGATGCGCCACCGCCGCCCAAACCTGCAGCCATTCCTGGTATTTGGAGGAAGAAGAAGAAGCCCAGCGCGTAGAACCCAAGGGCTTTAACCGCCGCGAGGATCAGCGAGTCATCCTGCGTGATAGCGTCGATAAACGCGTCTGCTGCGTTCGCTATGAATACCGTTACGAGCAGCGCGAACGCTACGAGAATGACATAATTCACAATGCTCCCGAGCCACTGGAAGAAGAATGGTCGGGTCGAATCGAAAAGAAGGGCAGCTACAAAAAGAGGCCCAACGGCAGCAAGCAAAGATAGCGCGAAGAGCGCAAAGGCGCAGATGGCAAACCCAAGTGCAGACGCCAACAAAGCCGCCAACATAATGACGACATTGATAATTTCGCTAACGATGATCTCATCCCAATTATTTGGGATGCCTACAAGGTTCTCGCCTTCCTCGGCTGTATGCGCTGCAACGATCTCTTTGATGTTGGCAATAGCGCGGACTGCGCCCTTCAAAATGCCATCAAAAAAGCCGCCTAGACCGTTTACGTCTTGGGCGCCGACAGCATTCGCGACTTCTCTTGGTAGCCCGTTCATTGCGAGCAAGCCAACCGAAGCGCCATAAAGCGTCGTTACGGCAAAAACGAGCGCAGCTAGTTTCATTCCGCGGTAGACGAACTCGCGGAAGGGGTATTCCACAGCGCCCCGTAGGATAGCGAAGCCCAAAAGGATGATGTAGATCGTAACTCCCACCCGTAACGGGCCGGAGATCCAACCTATAACGCCGGCATAGGTGGCAATGACGCCTGCCAGAGCAGCGCTGAGCTGATCGAACATCTCGGTATAGATATTGAAGCCCATTACACGACCCCGGAAACTGTTACGTCAATTAGATGCCAGCCTCTCGACGAAGCTTGTCAGTCTCATTCTTGTTAAGAAGTAGTGTCTTGGCAGTATCGACGTTGTTGCAGTTGTTAACGACAACGGCGGGCCATGACAGCGGTGGACGTTGTGAAGCCTTCCACGCAGTGCATATGGTATCTACTTCGGTTAGCTCGCCTTTGTTCTGCATGAAGTACTTGGCACTGCGCAGCGGCATGTCGGACCGAAGGTTGCTTTCATCCGACTTGGATTCCTTCGTTCCACATGCCGCCAGCGTCAGCAGCAGCCCGGCCAGGCAGAGGCCCTTGGTCACGGATTGACCCCAGCCTCAGTCCGAAGCTTGTCGATCTCCGCTCTGTTTGATGCGAGGCTGCGCTGGTAATTTGCCTCTGCTTTTGCCCGGCGCTGCAACTCGATCGCCTGAAGGCCCATCTGATCGTTCATCATCTGCGCCTGCTCCAATTGGAGCCGCGCCGACATGTCGGCGCGTTCGGCCGCCGAGGTTGAGCTGTTGAGCCGACCCCGCAGCTCTTCGAGGCCCTGACGCCGGCTTGTCACGGCATCGCCGACATTACCCGCAAGGCCAGTTGTCACCGCAGCTTCCCGCGAGCCTTGTTCATAGGCGGCGCGCTGCTCAGGCGTCATCGTCTGCGATCCGCGCCCGAGAAGATCCTGATAAACGTCGTTCGCCTTGCCCCGCAGGCCGCCGACGACGTTCAGATCGCCACTGGTGTAGCCATCAAGGCTGCTGGATGACACGTTACTGGTGCGCAGCACGTCGTTCTTGAGCTGGTTCGCGACGTTGCCGATGTCCGTCATTTTATTGAGGTCGCGGTACAGCGCCCGTGCTTCATCGAGCTGTTGCGCGCTTTGCTGGACGACTTTCCGGGCCTCGTTCAACTCCTGAAGCTGCCTGGCGAAGGCCGTTGGGTCATGAACAATGCCACCGAATTGCGCATGTGCCGCACCAGCAGACAGGAGCGCTGATCCCGACAGTGCGAGGGTGACGAACTTCAATCTACGCATGTCCCTTCTCCTTCAGCTTGGACGACGACGTTGGTGGAATACGGGGAGCCAATTGGCGGGATCGGGGCCAAATTCGGCTGCGGCCTGCACGGCGATCGGTGTTGTTTCGGCGCGTCCCGACAGCACCGACAGCTCGTCATCGAGGCCCGTCAGATCCAGCTCGACCACAACGCTGTCATGACCCTGCTTCACGAGGAATTTGCGCGATTCCGGCGACAACTCCTCGCGGATGAGCTGATATTCCGCGTCGGTGAGGGAGAACCCGTCAACATAGTCGCGACGCGCACCCTTTGGATTGGGAAGCATCACCTGGGTCGCGACCTGTTCGAGGATCGAGTGGGCAATATCGCTCTTGAGCGCGTCCGCCGGCGACTGCGTGGCAAACACCATCATCGCGTTGCGCTTCCGGTATGTCTTCAAGCCATCCTGCGCGAAGCTCCGGAACGCATCGTCGCCAAGTGCCTTCCAGAACTCGTCGACGGCGATGATCGTGCGCTCGCCGGTCAGCAGCTTGTCGATGCGGTGGAACAGGTAGAGCATCAGCGGCGTGCGGACGTCGGCGTTGTCGAGGAAGTCCGTCATGTCGAACCCGATGAATCGGGCATCGAGCGTCATTTCGTCCGCCGCGTTATCGAACACCCACCCCATCGACCCGCGCGAGGTCCACTTCTCGAGCCGAGCGCCAATACCGCCTGCGTCCGCCATGCCGAGCATCGTGCGCAGCGCATCGAGCGAACGATCCTCTCGCGGAAGCCGCATCACTGCGGCGATCCCTTCATCGATCATCCGCTCTTCCTGAACGGTGATCGGGCGACTTTCGGCGCGAACGAGCTGGCGCACCCACAGCGACAGCCAGGCGCGATCCTCCGGCTTGTTCTCGAGCGCCTTGAGCGGCGCGAAGCCGGTGGGCTTGCCGTTCTCGAGCGTCAGATAGGTGCCAC
>NZ_DAINDJ010000004.1:0-128075 GCF_036731925.1 Sphingomonas sp. | reverse complement strand
CCCCACCCGTCAACGAGAAAATGAAACTTTCTGTCGTTTTCGTGACAGAGCCCCGGAAAATGGCGGAAATCCGTGCTTTACGGCTTCTCAATCGGCGCATGCGATAGCTGGATCGTGACCGAATCAACGCTCGAATCGCCGAATCAGGCCCCGGAATCGCTCCGAAACCAGATTCGGAAGGCGGTGATCTGGCGTTCGGGCACCCAGATTCTCGGGCAGCTGCTCACCTGGTCGTCCACGTTCCTGGTGATCCGCATTCTCGCGCCGGCCGATTACGGCCTGTTCGCGATGACCCAGGTGGTGCTGGTGCTGCTGAACATGCTCAACGGCTATGGGCTGGCCAGTGCGCTGATCCAGCGCGAGGATGCCGGCCATCATGCGCAGCGGCAGCTGTTCGGCATGTTGCTGCTGCTCAACGGCAGCCTCGCCGCCATGCAGTTCGCCGCAGCGCCGCTCGCGGCCGCCTATTACCGCCAGCCGATGGTCGCCGAGCTGCTGCGGGTGCAGGCGGTCCTCTACCTGACCACGCCCTTCATTGCGCTTCCCTCCGCCCTGCTCGCGCGCAGCATGGATTTCGCCAAGCAGGCGCAGGTCAATTTCGTCTCGGCGCTGGCCGGCGCGATCACGGCGCTGACCGGCGCCTATGGCGGCTGGGGCGTATGGACGCTCGTCGCCGCACCGATCGTGCTGTTCGCCACCCGCGCGATCGGCATGACGGTGGCGGCGCGCGCACTGGTATGGCCGAGCTTCGACTTCCGCGGCGCGGGGGACATGGCGCGCTATGGCGGGGTGATGGCGACGGGGCAGGTCTTCTGGTTCCTGCAGAGCCAGGCGGACGTGTTCATCGCCGGGCGGATGTTCGATCCGCACCTGCTGGGCATCTATACGACCAGCCTGTTCCTCACCCAGATCTTCGTTTCGAAGTTCGTGCCGCCGCTCAACGAGGTCGCCTTCTCCGCCTATGCGAAGATGCGCGACGATCCGGCAGCGATCGCCTCGGCCTTCGTCCGGGGGGCGCAGCTGATCCTGCTCGCCGCCATGCCCTTCTATATCGGGCTCGCCGCCACCGCCGATCCGCTGGTGGCCGTGGTGCTGGGACCGAAATGGGCCGAAGCAGCGCCGGTGGTCCATGGCCTGGCGCTGGTGATGCCGCTGATGACGCTGCAGGTGCTGTTCGCCCCCGCCAGTGATGCGCGCGGACGTCCCGGAATCAGCGCGCGCAACGGAGCGACCGGGGCGCTGCTGCTGCCGATGGCCTTTCTGATCGGGGTGCACTGGGGAATTCCGGGCATCGTCGCGGCCTGGTACGTGGCCTATCCGCTCTACCTCGCGATATCGGCGCGCCGCACCCTGCCGGCGATCGGCGTTTCCTGTGCGCGGCTTGCGCATGCGATCGCGCCGCCGGTGCTGGCGGCGCTGGCGATGGGGCTGGTCGTCACGCTGGTGGATCGCGAACTGCCGCCGCTCGCGCCGCTTCCCCGGCTGGCGCTGCTCGTCGCGACGGGTGGCGCAAGCTATCTCGCGCTGCTGTTCGCCTTTGCACGGTCGACACTCGCCGGCGCGGTTGCCCTGGTTCGCAACCGCCCCGGCTGATCGCCTCAGGCTGTCTGGATATAGGCGCGCATCGCCTCCGCTTCGGATTCGATCCGATCGATCCGGTACTTCACCAGATCGCCGATCGAGATGAAGCCGATGCATGCCTGCCCGTCGATCACCGGCAGATGGCGGATGCGCCGCCGGGTCATGAGCGCCAGCGCCCCCAGCACCGACTCCTCCGGGCCGACGGTGATCGCCGGTGCCGTCATCACCCGGCCGACAGGCAGTTCGAGGCCGATTGCGCCTTCACGCTCGATGCAGTGAATCACATCCCGCTCGGAAAAGACTCCAGCCACCTGCCCGTTTTCGAGTACCGGCACCGCACCGATGCGGCGGGCCGCCAACAGCGCCACCGCTTGCGCGACGGTGCTGGTAGAGGCGATCGACACGACGTCGCGCCCCTTGCCTTCGAGGATTGCCGCGATGGTCATCGCATTCTCTCCTTGGCTTCATTTTTTAGGCGTTGTTTATCCCACGAATCCGCCCAAGTTGCAAAAGCATGGAACGCCCAGACGGACTCGACGATCCCAGATATGCCGCCTTCGCCTGGGGGCGGTTCCGCCGCATCCTGTGGGGAATGGCAGTGGTGGCGGTGCTGGCCGCAGGAATCGCCGAATATTGGCTGTGGGCGACAATGGGCGAACTGCACATCGTCACCGCCATCGCCACCTTTCTGGGCGTGTTCTTCACCATCATGATGGCGGCGGCACTGATGGGGCTGATGTTCCTCAGCTCGGGAAGCGGCCATGACGCGCAGGTGGAAGACCCGCTGAAGGACGAGGTCGAGCTCGACTGAGCCTCAGCGCTCCAGCTTGCGCGCGAAGTCGAGCGCCGCCTCGCCGTTGGCTGGCACCGTGACTCGCCAGGTCTTCACGCCCTTGCGCTCGACCAGCGCCCCGCTCGCATCCGCGACCGGATAGGGAATCGGCAGCTCGAAGGTGACGGGCAGGTCGTGCGCATTGCTTACCTCGACGCGGAACGCCTGGCGACGCTTGCCCCCGGCGCGCGCGGTCACAGTGTAGCGCACGTCCGTACTGGTGCCGGGGAGCAGTTCCACCTCCTCGCCGATGGCTCGGTCCGGCAGATCCGATTCGCCGATCAGCACCGGCGCGCCGCCGCGATCGGCGAAGAGCGCGAGCTTGCCGGCCGGCAAGGGCAGGCCAAGGCCTTCGCTGGTGCGGTTCTCGGTGCGCAGCACGATCTGGGTCGGGCGGCTCGGCGGCCGCGCCTCCCCGTCCTTGTAGGGAAAAGGCGAGAAGATTCCGCGATAGAACCGCGCCACCTTTACCGATTCGCGGTGGAGCAACGCCACCTGCTTGGTGGACAGCGCAGCGACCGTCACCGGTTCCGGCACGCGATAGAGCTTGAGGTCGCCCAGTTCCTCCTGCTCGGCCTCCATGACTGGCGCCGGGGGAGGCGGGGGGGCAGGCGTCATGACAGCCGGAGGCCGCCGGCGACTGCCGGTAACGATGATCTCAGTGGTCGCAGCGACTGGCGGTGGTGGGGGTGCGAACGGTGCCGCGGGCGCGGGAACGGTCGACGTCGTGTCCATCGGCCAGCATTGCAGGCGCAGTTCAGGCGCAGCCCCGCGCGGCAGCTGCGCCGCCCGCCCCTTGTTGACCTTGCCTGCCACGGCACTGGTCCGCGCATCGGCAAAGCCCTGGCTGCCGCCGTTCACCACCGTCATCCAGCCGAACAGGTCGAGCGTGTCACCCTCCCCCAGCCGCGCGACATAATTAGCCGACCAGTCAAAGCCCTGCGCCAGATAGGAGAGCTGCACCGTCACGGTCTGCGCAGAGGTGCTTTCGCTGGTGACCGACAGCGTCGGCTTGGCGGCGAGATCGGCGGGCACGCCGGGATAGCGGATCGCCTCCGGCAGCCCCGAGCAGCCAAGCGCCTCCACGCCTTGCGCGGTGCTGAGCAGCACCCCGCCGCCAGGGCCGGTCTGAATCACGGCATCGCTCTCCGTCACCTTGCCCGTCGCCCGATCGGTGCGGCGCACGATGACGCTGCGCTTGAGATAGGCGTCGACCAGCGTGGCCGGGCCGAGCAGCCGGGCGTCGCGGTTCTTCTCCCCCACCCCGCGCGGCAAGCCGGTGACGATCGCGGTTTCCGGCATCATGCCTTCGGAAACGCCGACGAAGCGGATCACCGAGAGCCCCGCCGGCAGCGTGATCGTCCGCGTCTCGGTGACCAGCGCATAGCCGCCGGGCCAGCCCCGGCCGGGCTCCACCGTGCGGTGCACGTCGCGGTAGAGCGTCACCGCCACCGCGTCCGGCTTGTCCGAGAGCACCAGCGCCTGCCCGGCCGCCGGTGCGGCGGCCAGCAGGGCGAGAAGGCCGAAGGCGATGCGCGCGAGCATCGGATCAGTAGCGGCTGTCGAACACCACGGTCACCGATGCCTTGCCATTGGCCGGCACCGGCACCTTCCACTCCATGCGATCGGCCGAGATGCGCTCGCCGGCGAGGCTCTGCTCGACCACGCGAACGTCGCCCCACAGGCCGGTCTGGGCGAGATCGACCGTCACCGCATCGGCGCGGGCATTGCTGAAATCATAGCGCATCGTCGTCTTCCACCGCCTGGAGGAAAGCTTCTTGCGCTCGACCACAACGGCCGCCCCCTTCACGTCGAACGCCTCGCCGGTGCGCAGCGACATGGCCGAGCCCATCGGCGCCGCATCCACCCGGCTCTCGCCGATGAACTGGGGTTCGCCCTTGCGATCGCGCATATAGACGCGGATCGTGCCGCTCGGCAGCTGGTCGCCCAGGCCGCCATTCTTCGCCGTCGAGAATTTCAGGACCGTCGCGGCACTGCGCGGGTCGCTGTCCGCGCCCAGCCAGCCATTGGTCCATTCATAGGTCTTGCGCGCCGGCGCGCCCTTCACGTCGAGGAAGCTGACCTGCTTCTGCTGGGCATTGGCGATCGTGGTGCGGCGGCCGAGCGGGTAGAAGATATAGTCGCCCAGCCGTTCGCGGGTGCTCGTCTCGGTGCCGGGCGTCTCGACGGTCGTGTCGTTCAGGCGCCCGAAGCCGGTATTGCCGCTCGGCGCGCCGGCGACCAGCGTCACGTCGGCATTGGTGTAGCTGGTGCCGGTGTTGTTGGTGAGGGTGATCCAGCCCTGCATGTCGATCGCGCTCTTCGCCTCGTCGAACAGCATCACGTAATCGCTGGTCCAGCCCAGGCCCGGCGTGAGGTAGCTCAGCGTCGCCGGCACGCGCCCGCCGCTCGCCACCTGGAGCGTTACGGACAAGGTGGGCCGTGCGCGGAGATTCTCGGGCACCTTGTCGAAAATCACGCGGACCGGCAGCCCGTCGTCCCGCAGCACCTCGATGCGCGCGCCGATCTGGAGCACGATGCCGCCATTGGCCGAGAGCACCCGCGCCTGTTCCCGCGTCTCCGCGCCAGTGGCGGGGTTGGTGCGCACGATGGTGACGACCGATCCGACCGCTTTTTCCATCAGCTTGTAGGGGGTGAGCAGGTCGTAATCGAAATTCTGCTCGACGATGCCGAGCCCTGGGCCGGAGAGCGTCACCGTGGCGGGGCGGATCTGCGCCGAAACATCGGCGAACTCCTGGCGGACGCGGCCGGCGGCGAGATCGAGCGTGCGCACGTCCTGCACAAGCGCCTGGTTGTTCTGGTAGATGGTGATGGCAAGATCGCCCTGCGCGGTCTTGTCCGGCGCCGGGATCTGCTGGGCATTCGCCGCAAGCGGCCATGCCGCCACCACAAGCCACACTGCGCGCCGCATCCGAAATCTCCCCCCTGGATGCCGGGCAAGGTAGCAGATTGTGCGGCCCCGGCTAGTCGCTTCCGGGGCGCATCAGTGGCCGCCGCCGGCCAGCCGCAACCCCGCGATGCAGGCGACCAGGCCCAGGATCAGCAGGATACGGACGCTGCTCACCGGCTCTCCGAACCACAGCATGCCGACGATCACGGTACCGAGTGCGCCGATGCCGCCCCAGACCGCATAGGCGGTGCCCAGCGGGATGGTACGCGAGGCCAGTTCGAGCAGCGCCATCGACGCGGCGATGCAGCCGAGAAAGGCAAGCGTCCAGGGGATGTTTCGAAAGCCGTCGGTGAAGCGCATGCAGGTGGTGAAGCCCACCTCGCACAGCCCGCCCAGCAGCAGGTAGAGCCAGCCCATCAGCGGCCTGCCAGCCTCGCGAGCGCCTCGCCGGTAACGCGCTGCACCGTCCATTCGTCCATCGGCTCCGCGCCCATCGCGCGGTAGAGGTCGATCGCCGGCTGGTTCCAGTCGAGCACCGACCATTCGAATCGGCCATAGCCTCGATCCACCGCGATCCCCGCGAGATGCCGGAGGAGCGCGGTGCCGACCCCTGCCCCGCGCGCCGACGGCGTGACATACAGGTCTTCCAGATACATGCCGGGCAGCCCGGTCCAGGTGGAAAAGTTCTGGAAAAACAGCGCGAAGCCCAGCGCGGTGCCGCTCGCATTTTCCGCGATCACCGCCTCGGCCGCCGGGCGCGCGCCGAACAGGGCGGCTTCCAGCATCGGCTCGGTCGCCAGCACCGCATCGGGCGCGCGCTCGAATGTAGCGAGCTCGCGGACAAAGGCCAGCATCTGGGGGACGTCGGCAGGGGTGGCGGGACGGATCTGGGTCATGCAGCGGCCTCGGTCTGGGGAGCGGGGGCGACACGACCGCGGATTGCGGCCAGGCACCCGAGGATGATGAGCAGCGCGCCCGCGACCGTCCAGGCCGAGACGCGCTCGTCGAACACGACATAGCCGAGCAGCGCCGCCCAGACGAAGGCGGTATATTCCACCGGCGCCAGCACCTGCGCCTCGGCATGGCCATAGGCCCAGGCGAGCAGCACGGCGGAAACAGATCCGACCAGCGCCGCGCCGAGGATCCAGGGCCACAGGGTCACCGCCGGCATGGCGGAGAACCAGGGCGCGCCGGGCAGCATCACCAGCGCCAGCACCAGGCTGGTGAACAGCGCGACTTCGACGGGGTCGGCGATCTGCGCCTGGCGGCGGAGCAGGATCAAGCTGCCGGCATAGAGGATCGAGGCACCGAACACCGCGACCGATCCCAGCACCACATCGGTCGAGGCATGGGCCTGCGCCTGGCCGGCGGCGATGGTCAACACCCCCAGGCTGGCGACGAGGGAGCCGCCGATCGCCGCGCGGCGGATCCGCTCGCCGAGGAACGCTGCGGCGAGGAACATCGCGATCAGCGGCGCGAGGAAGGTCAGCGCGATCCCCTGCGCCATGGTGACACGTGCAAGACCCCAGAAGAACAACACTACCGAACTGCCCGCCAATACCCCGCGCGCGAAGTGGAGCTTGAGCGCATGCGCACGCGGCCAGGGCGTCCGTCGCAGCAGGAAGATCGGCCCGAGCAGCACGATGGCGCCGACCGAACGCCAGAGCACCGCGCTATAGGCACCGTGCGCGATCGACATGCCCTTCATCACCGCGTCCATCACCGAATAATTGGCGATTCCAAGCGCAGCGACGAGAAAGGCTAGGCGTGGCGAACGGGACATGGGGGCCGGGTAGCGGGAGGTTTCCGAGATTGCGAGCCTTAAACCCTCTCCCCGTCGGGGAGAGGGAGGGGCCCGCCACCGTAAGGCGGTGGGAGGGAGAGGGGCAGTGCGGCCACCGAACAGCAGCGCGGCGCTCCCGCGCCGCTCACCCTCTCCAAGCTGCGCTAGGCGCGGACGCGCCAAGCTACGCTATCCTCTCCCTCAAGGGAGAGGATCAGGAGGCAGCCTTGCCCTCCGCATATGCCTGCGTTCCCCGCGTGATCACGCCGTCCTCCGGCAGGATCGCCGCGATCGGAATGTCCGGCTGCGCGAGGATCTCGGCATAGAGCGGCGCGAAATCGGTCTCCACCGTCTCGCGCAGCAGCGCCTCGAAGCTGGGGATCACGAAATAATTCTGCTGGAAATCGTCGATGCGATACTCGGTGCGCATCACCCGCTTCATGTCGAAGCGGATGCGGTTCGGGCTGTCGCTGTCCAGCGCGAATACGCTCTCGGCCGAGCTGGAGACGATGCCCGAGCCGTAGATGCGCAGACCCTCGGCCTCCTCGATCAGCCCGAACTCCACCGTGTACCAGTAGAGCCGCCCCAGCTGCTTGAGCGCCCCAAGCTCCAGCGCACGCATGCCGCCGCGGCCATAGGCTTCCAGGTAATCGGCGAATACCGGGTCCGCGAGCATCGGCACATGGCCGAACACGTCGTGGAACACGTCGGGCTCCTGGATATAATCGAGCTGGTCCGGCCGGCGGATGAAGTTGCCGGCAACGAAGCGGCGGTTCGCCATATGGTCGAAGAACACGTCGTCCGGCACCAGCCCCGGCACCGCAACGACCTGCCAGCCGGTCAGCTTCATCAGGCGCTCGGACAGCTCCTCGAAATTGGGGATGCCCGATTCGGAGAGCCGCAGTGCCTCCAGCCCCTTCAGATAGGCCGAGGACGCCCGGCCCGGCAGCAATTTCGCCTGGCGCGCGAACAGCTTGTCCCAGGTGGCGTGTTCCTCGGCCGTGTAGGCGGCCCAGTCCTGCGGGATCGTCCAGTCGGCCGCCGCGCCTTCGGGCGGCTGGTCCAACACATGCGTTTCCTTGTTCATGGACAGGATATAGCATCGACGTCAGAGTGGCGAAACGGCGGGCACGGGTCCGCCGGCCCCTGGAATGTACTATGCCGCCGGCCTGGCCCGTCCCCGCCACCCACCGCGATCCCCCGCCCCGCCTGACGATGCTGATCGAGGCGCCGCGCGCCTTTTACGGTCTGGCCGAACTCGCCGCGCGGTGGCGGGAGCTGGGCAACGCGCCGCGCGGCGACGGCCATCCGGTGCTGGTGCTGCCCGGCCTGTTCAACAGCGACCGCGCCAACATCGTGCTGCGCCATCACCTCCGCCGTCTCGGCTACGCGGCAGTCGGCTGGGGCATGGGCCGCAACCTCGGCACCCGCACGATCGGCGCCAATGGCGAGCGGCTGATGGAGCGGATTGCCGACCTTCACGCCGAAACCGGCACGCCGGTCACCCTGATCGGCATCTCGCTGGGCGGCATCATGGCGCGTGTCGCCGCGCATCGGCGGCCGGACCTGGTGCGCGGTGTGATCACGATCAGTTCGCCCTTCGCGGGCCACCCGAGCGCAACCAATGTCTGGCGTCCGTTCGAATGGCTGAGCGGCGAGCGGATCGGCGATCCAGCGGTGCTGGAACGCCTGGCCGAAGCCGCAGCGCCGCTGCCGATGCCCTCGACCGCGATCTGGAGCCGCAGCGATGGGCTGGTCAACGGCTTCACGTGCCGGACGGACCAGTGCCGCGCCGTCGAGGTGCGCAGCAGCCATCTCTGGGTCCAGATGCGCGCCGCGGTGCTTGCCGCCGTCGCGCAGGCGCTGGCTGACCAGCGCCAGGCTTAACCCAGCGCCTCGTCCAGCAGCTTCGCCAGCCGCAGCCCGCCGCGCACCACCTGTTCCCGCGCGATCGGCACCAGCTTCGCCAGCGTCGCCTCGTCGAGATGCGCCGGATGCTGACCGGGCGTGCACACGGCCTCGCCCGCTGCGCTGGGGTAGACGACGTCGCGCGCGACCTGCCAGCTCTCGCGGCTCCAGTCCTCCACGCTGCCGCCCCACACCGCATTCCGCTCCGCCGCCGAATAGGCGCGCACCGGCGAGGGCGGCTGCGAGATGGCGCGCTCGGCGAGATAGCCGTCCCACACCGAATGAAGGTTGAGCTTGGCGCTGGCGAAGGCGCCGTAATTGGTCTTCACCTGGTTGCCGCCTAGGTCGCCGTGATCCCCGGCATGGAGCGGCTGGTGCAGGTCGCCGACGAAATGGACGAGGAACACCAGCGCCATCACCCGCTCGCGCACCGGCACCTTGGGATCCTTGAGCAGCTTCACGTCGCGCTCGATCTGCGCCGACACGCAATTGCCGTCGCGGCACGGCGGCTTGAGGTCGAACGGCTTGCAGATGTCGATATTCTGATAATGCCACGAATAGGCATAGCTGAAGCGCGGCCCCAGCGTCTTGACGCAATCCGCCCATACTGCCGCCTGCTCGATGGTGTTCGCCGGGCAGGTCGGCGTCTCGAGCAGCGCCTGGCGCTTGAGCAGTGCATCGATCTTCGCGCGTACCGCCGGTGTCACGTTGCGGTAGGCGATCGCGCCCACCGTCTCGTGGCCATATTCCCAATAGGCGGAAGCGGGCGAAGCAATGCCGAAACCGAGCAGCGCGGCGAGGATACACAGGATACGACTCATGCGCGCTGCCCTAGGCCCGCGCGCGTTCGGCTTCAACACACAGCGCTTCCCCTCGCCTGCATTGCGGCGGATCGGAAACCGGCCTAATAGCCGCGCCCAAATGGCACGTATCCAGACCCCCCAGCGCATCCGGGGCACCCAGGACATTTTCGGCGAAGACCAGCGGCGTTTCGCCGCGGTGCTCGAGAAGTTCGACCAGGTGCGCAAGCTCTATTGCTTCCAGCGGCTCGAGATTCCGATCTTCGAGGCGACCGGCGTGTTCGCCCGTTCGATGGGCGAGACTTCGGATGTCGTCTCCAAGGAGATGTACACCTTCGAGGATCGCGGCGGCGATTCGATCACGCTGCGCCCGGAGTTCACCGCCGGCATCGCGCGCGCCTATATCAGCGAGGGCTGGCAGCAGTTCGCACCGCTGAAGGTCGCGACCTCGGGCCCGGTGTTTCGCTACGAGCGCCCGCAAAAGGGCCGCTATCGCCAGTTCCACCAGATCGACGCCGAGATCCTCGGCGCGCCCGAACCCGCCGCCGATGTCGAGCTGCTGGTGCTGGCCGACCAGCTGCTCAAGGACCTCGGCATCGCCGAGGGCGTGACGCTGCAGCTCAACACGCTGGGCGATGCCGCGACGCGGGATGCCTGGCGCACCGCGCTGGTCGCGCATTTCGAGGCGCACAAGGGGGAGCTTTCCGAGGACAGCCTGGCGCGGCTCGAAAAGAACCCGCTGCGCATTCTCGATTCGAAGGACCCGCGCGACCGCCCGATCGCCGACAGCGCGCCGGACATCGACGCCTATCTGACCGACGAAGCCGCCGCCTTCTTCAAGGCGGTGACCGACGGGCTGGATGCCGCCGGCGTCGCCTGGACGCGCAATGCGCGGCTGGTGCGCGGGCTCGATTATTATCGCCACACCGCATTCGAGTTCGTCACGGAGCGGCTGGGCGCGCAGGGCACCGTGCTGGCCGGCGGCCGCTATGACGGGCTGATCGGCTCGCTCGGCGGCCCCGAGACGGCGGGCGTGGGCTGGGCGGCCGGCGTCGAGCGGCTGGCGATGCTGATCGAGGAGCCCAAGGCCGCCGCGATCCAGGTCTATGTCGTGGTCGAGGACGATCGCGTGCAGGCGGACGGCGTGCGCGCCGTCGCCGCGCTGCGTCGTGCCGGAATGGCGGCCGAGCTGCTCGCCACCGGTTCGCCGCGCAAGCGCTTCGACAAGGCGGTGAAGAGCAACCCCGATGCGCTGCTGTCGCTGGGCGTGGCGGACGGCGCCACCTCGAAGCGTCTCAAGGTCAATGTCGGCGACGCCGCTGCGATCGACGCCGTGCTCGACACCATCGCCTGGGGCGGCCCGACCGAATGACCCGCATCCCGCCGGACCGCATCGCGGCGATCGAGGCGCGGCGCGACGAGTTGCAGGCGCTGATGGCGTCGGGCGAGCTCGGCGGCGATCGCTTCGTCCAGGTCTCGAAGGAATATGCCGAGATCGAGCCGGTCGCGGTCGCGGCGGGCAATGTGCGGCGGCTGCGGGCGGAGGGCGAATCGCTCCAGCAGATGACGCAGGAAGCCGATGACGAGCTGCGCGCGATGGCCGTGGAGGAACTCCGCGCCAACGAAGGCACGCTCGCCGAGGCCGAACGCAAGCTGGCCCTCGCCTTGCTCCCCAAGGATGCGGCGGACGAGCGCCCGGCGCTGCTCGAAATCCGCGCCGGGGTGGGCGGCGACGAGGCGGCGCTGTTCGCCGGCGATCTGCTGCGCATGTACCAGCGCTATGCCGACCGGCTCGGCTGGCGGACCGAGCTGATCTCGGCCAGCACCTCCGAAGCGGGCGGCTACAAGGAAGTGGTGATCGGCATCACCGGCACCGGCGTATTCGCCAAGCTGAAGTTCGAGAGCGGCGTGCACCGGGTGCAGCGCGTGCCGGCGACCGAGGCGGGCGGGCGCATCCACACCTCCGCCGCCACCGTCGCGGTGCTGCCCGAGGCGGAAGAGGCGGACGTGCAGATCGACGACAAGGATCTGCGCATCGACATCTACCGCGCCTCCGGCCCCGGCGGCCAGGGCGTCAACACCACCGACAGCGCAGTGCGGATCACCCACTTGCCGACGGGCATCGTCGTGATCCAGCAGGACGAGCGCTCGCAGCACAAGAACAAGGCCAAGGCGATGAAGGTGCTCCGCACCCGCCTGTACGAGGCCGAGCGCGAGCGGCTGGCGGCCGAACGCGTCGGCGCGCGGCGCTCGATGGTGGGTTCGGGCGATCGCTCCGAGCGGATCCGGACGTATAATTTCCCGCAAGGTCGGGTGACCGACCACCGCATCAACCTGACGCTGCACCGGCTGCCGGAGATCCTCGAGGGCGAGCTCGATGAACTGGTCGGCGCGCTGGTCTCGCAGGACGAGGCCGACCGGCTTGCGCAACTGGATTCCTAAAACTCCTCCCCGGTGCGGGGGGGGCGACCGCGCGGCAACGCCGCGGGGTCGCACACGCATTGCCCACCCTCACCCTTCCGGCGCTGCGCGCCTCCCTCCCTCTCCCTTGGAAGGGAGAGGGATTGCGCACCTGACTCCCTCTCCCTTCCAAGGGAGAGGGAAGGGGCCCGCCGCCGGAGGCGGTGGGAAGGGTGAGGGTGATCGCGCTTGATGACTCCCCCACCCTCTTCGGCAAGCGGGACAAAGGTTAGGGCAACCCTTGCGGATGCCACCCGCCATCTCCAATCCATCTCCGACACCCCCCGGCTCGATGCCGAGCTGCTGATGGCGCATGCCCTGGGCACGACGCGGGACAGGCTCCTGCTCGGCCGGCTGGACGATCCCGCGCCGGAAAGGTTCGCCGCGCTCGTCGCCCGCCGGCTGACCCACGAACCGATCGCCTACATCACCGGCACCCGCGCCTTCTGGACGATCGACCTCGCGGTCGGCCCCGGCGTGCTGATCCCCCGCCCCGACAGCGAGACGCTGATCGAAACCGCGCTCGCCTGGTTCGGCGACCGCGCGCCGCAGCGCATCCTCGATCTCGGCACCGGGCCCGGCACGCTGCTCCTCGCCGCGCTGGCCGAATGGCCGGGGGCGCAGGGCCTCGGGGTCGATGCTTCGGAGATCGCGCTCGGCTATGCGCGGCACAATGCCGAGGCACTAGGCATGGCGAACCGTGCGGATTTCCGCCGCGGCGACTGGACGGCAGGCATTTCCGGCCGCTTCGATCTGATCCTCGCCAACCCGCCCTATATCGGCAGCGAAGAGCCCCTCCCCCCGCAGGTCCTCGATCACGAGCCGCCCGAAGCGCTGTTCGCCGGCAGGGACGGGCTGGACGATTATCGCCGCATCCTCCCCGCCCTTCCTGCGCTGCTCGCACCCGGCGGCGCCGCAATCCTGGAAATTGGATGGACCCAAAGCGAGGCAGTTTCTTTGCTCGGCCAGGAACAGGGCCTGTCTCCAAGCGTCTATAAAGACATGGGTGGACGGCCGCGCGTGGTCCGGCTGACTTGAAACTACGCGCAAACGTCACATATTTCTGCTTGGAGAATGGTACGCCAGCGGCTAGAAGAAAGCCGGGGCGAGGCACCTTCAACCAAGTTGTTGAGATAAAGGGCTGAGGCCCGACTCCATGGTCATGTGTGCCGCTGCAGTCCGGCGGCCGTGGCAAGCGGAAGGTTCTGGGCACGCCCGGCACCCCCCGCGAATGTAACCCTGCATCCGGAACCTCGATGGATCGACGGACGGCTTTGTAAAGACAGGACAACGAGACCTTGATGAACAATCGTCAGGCCGGCCGCCGTCGCGGTCGGGGCGGCCAGCAACAGCGCCAGGGCGGAAGCTCGAACAATCAGGGCAATGGTAGTCGGATCGATAACCGCGCCCGTGGTAACGCCGCCCAGTTGCTTGAGAAATACAAGAACCTGGCGCGCGATGCTCAGATGCAGGGCGATCGGGTCAACGCCGAATATTATCTGCAGTTTGCCGATCATTATTTCCGCGTATTGAACGAGAACCGTTCGCGCTTCGAAGAGCAGAACCAGCAGCGCCGCCAGCGCGAGGAATTCGACGGCGACGAGGAAGAGTTCGAGATGGAAGGCGAAGCCGGCCGCGAGGACGAGGGCGACGCCCCCCGCCAGCAGCAGCAGCCCCGTCGCGAACGCGAACCCCGCTACGAGCGTGAACCGCGCGAAGCCCGCGAGCCCCGCGGCGATCGTGAACCCCGTGGCGACCGCGAAGCCCGCGAGCCCCGCGCCGAGCGCGAGCCCCGCAGCTATCGCGAAGATCGTCGCGAGCGCAGCAACGGCGCCGCGAACGGCCACGCGAACGGCAATGTCGCCGAGGCCGCGCCGGTCCAGCCGAGCGCTCCGATCGAAGCGCCGGTGAGCGAGGACGTCGTCGAGGCACCCCGCCGCCGCGGTCGCCCGCGTCGTGAGGCGCCGGTAGAGGCAGAGGCATCGCACGGCATCGACGCCGCTATCCTCCCGCCCGCGATCGGTGCCGATGCCGCACCGGCCGAGGACGAGGAAGCCCCGAAGAAGCCGCGTCGCCGCCGCACCGTGAAGAGCGACGAGGCCGAGGCGCCCGCCGCCTGAGGCATTCCGGCTACGGGAAAGAGAAATGGCCCGCTTCCGAAAGGAGGCGGGCCTTTTTGTTTGGACCCGCTCGTCCGCCCGGCGGGCAACCAGCGCCGCCGATCCCCCGGCAGCCGAGCGGGGATGGGGGTGGCGCCACCTGACGTGTATGCTGTCGCCGCTCATGATGGTCGGCCTCGCGGTTCGGCAGGAAGCCCTGTCCCGCGCGTCGGCATCCGTGGCGATCCGCATCTGGCTGCGAAGGATGGAATTGCTGGTGGAGCGCGAACGAACGTGAGGGGCGTCCTTCCCGAACCGTCGGTGACTAGACCGGCGACGCGGACAACCATTGTCCGGCAGGCTGGCCTCTAGCCTCCGCCCGCCCCCTCAACTCCCGCCGAGAACGTTGATCGTGAAGGCCACCACGCCCAGGTTGAACACGAAGGCGGCGAGGCAGTGCAGCGTTACCACCCGGCGCAGCTGCCGCGTCGTGACCGAGACGTCGCTGGTCTGGAAGGTCATGCCCAGGCAGAAGGCGAAGTAGATGAAGTCCCAGTAATTCGGCTCGGGCGTCTTCGGGAATTCGAGCCCGCCCCTGTCGCGCCCGCCCGGCGCCTCGCTGTAGAAGAGATGGGCGTAGTGCAGCGCGTAGACGCCGTTGCTGAACGTCCAGCTGAGTGCGAGCGTGCCGATGATCAGCGCGAGCTGCGCCGGCTGGGGCGCCTTGCGCTCCATCAGCTCGCTGGCGATCGCGATGAGGATGATGACGGTGACGGCGCCGGTGATGCCCAGCAGCACCAGGCGGTTTGCATCGTTGTTGCAGGCCGAGCGCCGCATCGCATCGGACTGGTGGCGCAGCATGGGCAGGCAAAGCGCCAGGAACAGCGCCGCGCCGACGTCGAAGGCGAGCATCGCCCCGGCCCGGGCACCGAACTGGGGCACCAGGAACAGCCCCGCCGCGATCGTCGTCGCGGCAAAGGCAAGAAAGCGCGGCGGCGCAAGGAAATTGCCGACCCCTCGGGGTCGTCCCCCGCGCCGCCGCGGATTCTGGCTCAGGCTGCCTTGGCCTTCTTGGCGGCCTCGATCGCTTCGATCACGATCCGGCGCGCTTCGGCGGCATCGCCCCAATTGCCGATCCGCACCCACTTCTCGGACTCGAGGTCCTTATAGTGGGTGAAGAAATGCTCGATCTGCTGCAGCACGATCGAGGGCAGATCCGAACGCTCGCCGACGTCCGAATAATAAGGGAAGGTGCTGTCGACCGGCACGCAGACGAGCTTCTCGTCGCCACCGGCTTCGTCTTCCAGCTTCAGCACCGCGATCGGGCGGGCGCGCACAACGCAGCCCGGCACGAAGGGCGAGCGGGCGATGACGAGCGCGTCCAGCGGGTCGCCGTCCGGCGAGAGCGTGTGCGGCACGAAGCCGTAGTTCGCCGGGTAGCGCATCGGCGTGTGCAGGATGCGATCGACGAACAGCGCGCCGCTGGCCTTGTCGAACTCATACTTCACCGGTTCGCCGCCCGAGGGGACCTCGATGATGACGTTCAGATTGTTCGGCGGATCATCGCCAATGGGAATCAGATCGATGCGCATAGTGTCTCTAAACCTTGGTTGGCGGCGTCACCCGTCTCAGCGGGCTTGCAGCAGCTTGTCGAGGCCAGCCTCTCCTTCGACCGTCTTGACGAGGTGCGGATAGCGCAGCCCGTCATGATAGTCGATGCTAACCTCTCGGTAACTATCGTCCCGTTTCAGGGTAAGCCGAATCGGCGCCTTGGTGCCCTTGGCGGCCTTCACTGCGTCGATCAGCGCATCGGTGGCATAGGCGCGGCCGTTTACCGCGACGATCTCGTCGGCAACGGTGATGCCGGCCTTGAACGCCGGTCCGTCCCACACAACGCCGGCGATGCCGCGCTTGCCGACCGCGAGACCCAGCGAGTAGCTGAGGTCCGCGGTGCCCGCGCGGCCCATCTTGTTCGGCACCTCGGTGTAGACCAGCTTGTAGCCATTCCGCTCGAAGCCCTTGAGCGGCGCGCGTTCGGACACGTCGTGCAGCCGGGCGGTGAGCAGCTTGCGCCAGTCATAGGGCTGGATGCCTTCCAGCGTCTTCACCACCTCGTCGAAGGTGTAGGTCACCTCGCCATAATCGCCGTCGCGGCCGCCGAAGAAGACGCGCGCGAAATCGTCGATCGACTTGGCGCCCTTGCTCTGCTCGCGGAGGATCGAATCGACCTCCATCCACACCAGCAGGCCCTCGTTGTAATAATCCTCGCTACGCTGCCAGCTGGTCCAGCCCTTCGGCGCGCGCGCGGTGATGATCGGGTCGTTGGTGGTGTCGATCATCGGGCGCCACTGGCGGCCGGCGCGATTGTCCAGGCTGGCCATGATATTGGCATAACCTTCCAGCGTCTCTTCCTTGGAGACGAGGCCCGAACGCGCCTGGAACACATAGCCCCAGAACTGGGTCTGGCCTTCATACACCCACAGCGACTGGTCGCGCATCGGCATGCGGAAATCGGGCGTCCACAGTTCGGCGCCGCGGCGATACTTGCCGTCCCAGCTATGGGTATATTCGTGCGGCAGGAGGTTGCGCGTGCTCGCCTGCTCCGCCCACTTCGTGAAGTAACCCAGGCCCACGCCATCTTCGGAGCTGCGATGATGCTCGAGGCCGATGCCGCCCATCTTGTCGCTGATCGACAGGAGGAAGTGATACTGGTCGTAATGCTGGGCGCCGAAGGTCTTTACCGCCTGCTCGACCAGCCGCTTGTGGGCGTCGATCTGCTCGGGCTTGGCCTCCAGCTCCTCGGCGCTGTCCGCGACGACGTCCAGGATCACCCGGTCGGAAAGCGGGAACTTGCGATAATAGCGCCCGGCGATCACCGGCGAGTCCATCAGGATCTCGTAGCTGGTGGTCTCATAGGCATAGGTCGAGCCCGTCACCTTGGCGGGCACCGCGCCGGCGGCGGTCCAGCCCTCGGGATATTTTACCGTCGCCTGAATCGGAATGCGCCGGGTGAAATAGCCCGCCGGATAGAGGCTGAGCGAGTTGAACTGCACGCTCATCATCTCGGGCGTCATCACGATGCGGCCCTGGTTGCCCTCGGTCGCGGAGACGAACTGGAACTCGGCCTCGACCGTCTTGGCGCCCGCCGGCACGTCGACATGGAAGGCGAACACGTCGACCGTGTCGCGCGTCCAGGGCAGACGCTTGCCGTTGGCCTTGATCTGCAGGCCCGCCAGCTTCTCGATCTCGCCGCGGGGGCCGTGCTTGCCCGGCAGCCATTCGGGGAAGAGCAGCGTCAGGCGCCCCGACTTCGCGACAGGAATGGTCTCGCGCACCCGGAAGATGCCGCGCAGCGTATCGGTCGCGTCCACGTCGATCTTGAGCGTGCCGGGATAGGCCACATCACGCGCCGTCGGGATGGTGTCGACGATCGGCACCGGCTGCGGCATCGAATTCTGCGCGAGCGCAGGCGCGGTGGTGGCCAGCAACAGGCTGGCGAACGAAATGGCACGAACCATGATGTGACGGCCCCTTTTTAGTGATCTTCGCGAGCGCGAAACGGCGCGGATCGGGCAATATTGTTGCTCGCGAATTTCTGGAGGGCAAGGGGGCTCAGTCGCGACGATCCTCGTACATCGCGACCACACGGTCCCCACCGGCCGAAACCTTGCCGCGATACATGCCCGGCGTGGTGAAGCTCCAGTCGAGTTCGCCGCCGGGTGCCGCCAGGATCACCCCGCCGACACCGCCCATCGCCTTCACATCGGCCATCACCACGTCCGCGGCCTGCCTGGCGGTCTCGCCCTTGAACCGCATTCGGGCACAGATCTCGTGCGCCACGCCCTCGCGGATGAAGAACTCGCCGGATCCGGTGGCGGAGACGGCGCAGGCGCGATCATCGGCATAGGTGCCCGCGCCGATCAGCGGAGAATCGCCCACCCGGCCCCAGCGCTTGCCGGTAAGCCCGCCCGTCGAGGTGGCGGCAGCGACATGGCCCTGCCCATCCATCGCCACCGCGCCAACCGTGCCGTACTTCATGTCGACGTCGAAGCCGCCGCGAGCGGTATCCGCCTGCATCCAATCGAGCTGCTGGCGGCGTTCCTCGGTGCCGAACCAGCGATTGTCGACCTGCTCCAGCGCCTGCTCGCGGGCGAACTGGTCGGCACCCTCGCCGGCCAGCAGCACGTGGCGGCTCTTCTCCATCACGGCGCGGGCAAGCGCGACCGGGTGGCGCGTGGTGGTTGATCCGGCAACCGCTCCGGCGGCGCGGGTGCGCCCGTCCATGATCGCTGCGTCGAGCGTATGGCCGCCCTCCCAGGTGAACACTGATCCGCGCCCGGCATTGAAGTGCGGATCATCCTCCAGCACCTGCACCGCCGCCTGCACCGCATCCACCGCCGAGCCGCCCGCCTCCAGCACCGCCGCGCCGGCATCGAGCGCCGCGTTCAGCCCAGCTTCGGCGCCCGCCGCCTGCGCCGCCGGCAGTTCGCCGCGCCGCATGCTGCCGGCACCGCCGTGGATCATCAGCGTCCAGCGCGGCTTGGGGGTGGCTGCAGTCGACATGGGGTGCTCCGAAGGGACAGGGATGGCCGCGTCCCCTAGCAGATCCGGCGAAGCGGCCAAGCTGCGGTCAAACCTGAGCATCCCCGCTAGCCGCGGCCCCCGGATGCGCCTATATGGCGCGCATGTCCGTACGACCCTGGCGCGATATCGTCCGGCGGCAAAGCCGTCAGATCATGGTGGGCAACGTGCCCGTTGGCGGCGATGCGCCGGTGACGGTGCAGACGATGACCAACACCGCGACGTCCGACGTGAAGGCGACGATCGACCAGATCCGCCGCTGCGAAGAGGCGGGCGCGGACATCATCCGCGTCTCCTGCCCGGACGTAGAGAGCACCACCGCGCTCAAGCAGATCGTCCGCGCGGCGCGCGTGCCGATCGTCGCCGACATCCATTTTCACTACAAGCGCGCGTTGGAAGCCGCCGATGCCGGCGCCGCCTGCCTGCGTATCAACCCGGGCAATATCGGCTCGGCCGACCGGGTGAACGAGGTGGTCAACGCCGCCAAGGCGAACGGTGCGGCGATCCGCATCGGCGTCAATGCCGGCAGCCTCGAGAAGGACCTGCTGGAAAAGTACGGCGAGCCCTGCCCGGAGGCACTGGTCGAATCGGCGCTGGACCACATCAAGCTGCTCCAGGATCGCGACTTCCACGAGTTCAAGGTGGCGGTGAAGGCGAGCGACGTGTTCCTCGCGGTCGCCGCCTATCAGCAGCTGGCCGACGCGGTCGATTGTCCGCTCCACCTCGGCATCACCGAGGCGGGCGGGTTCGTCGGCGGGACGGTGAAGTCGGCGATCGGCATCGGTTCGCTGCTCTGGTTTGGCATCGGCGACACGATCCGCGTCAGCCTCTCGGCCGAGCCCGAGGAGGAAATCCGCGTCGGCTTCGAGATCCTCAAGTCGCTCGGCATCCGCAATCGCGGCGTCCGCGTCGTCTCCTGCCCCAGCTGCGCGCGCCAGGGCTTCGACGTGATCCGCACCGTGCAGGCGCTGGAGGAGCGCCTCCAGCACATCCGCACGCCGCTGTCGCTCTCGGTGCTTGGCTGCGTGGTCAATGGCCCCGGCGAGGCGCGCGAGACCGATATCGGCCTGACCGGCGGCGGCAACGGCAAGCACATGGTCTATCTCTCGGGCCTGACCGATCACACGGTCGAGGATGCCGACATGCTCGATCACATCGTCAAGCTGGTCGAGGCCAAGGCCGCCGAGATCGAAGCCGCGAACGCGGAGCCTGCACAGGCGGCGGAGTAACGGCGCGCTTTCGGGCGGACGGAACCCATCAGGGCGAATTGCACGCCCCGAGCAACTTGTGCGCTGCACAACGGTTCAGTTCGCATGACACAGAAGCCAAGCAAGAAAGCGCATGCGCACCGTCGCCAGACGCCCGCACGGCCGCCCTCCCGCCTGCGCGGCAAGCGTGGCTGGATTGCGGGCGCGGCCGGCGTAGCGGCGCTGCTGGGGAGCGCCCTGTATAACCGCGCCCACAAGGCGCGCGCGGAAGAGGAAAATCCGCCAGCGGGCAAGTTCGTCGAGGTTGACGGCGTGCGCCTCCATTATGTCGATCGCGGCAGTGGACCGGCAGTCGTGCTGCTGCACGGCAACGGCGTGACCTTGCAGGACTTCGACGCAAGCGGCGTGCTGGGCCTCGCCGCCGACCGTTTCCGCGTGATTGCGTTCGATCGGCCGGGCTTCGGATACAGCGATCGCCCGCGGACGACGATCTGGACGCCCGCCGCCCAGGCGCGGCTGATCGCGAAGGCGCTCGCGCAGCTGGAGGTCGGGCCCGCCGTGGTCGTGGGACATAGCTGGGGCACGCTCGTTGCCCTCGCGGTGGCGCTCGAAGCACCTGCATCGGTATCCGGGCTCGTGCTGCTGTCCGGCTATTACTATGGCACGGCGCGCCCCGATGTGTGGATGCTTTCGGCACCTGCCGTTCCGCTGCTCGGCGACGTGATGGCAAACACCGTCTCCCCACTCGCAGGGCGCCTGGTCGGCCCCGCCGCGATCAAGGCGAGCTTTTCGCCTGCCCCGGTTTCGGAGAAGTTCGCCGCCTTCCCGCTGGCCCTTGCCTTGCGCCCGTCGCAGGTCCGCGCAACGGCCGCCGACACCGCGATGATGGTGCCAGCAGCGATCGAGATCAGCCGCCGCTATGGCGATCTCGCCGTCCCGATGATCGTGATGGCAGGCGAAGGGGATCGGATCGCGCATGTCGGCCCGCATGCCGAGCGATTCGCCCGCGAGATGCCGGGTACGGACCTGCGGATCGTCCCGGGCCAGGGGCATCTGTTCCACTATGCCGTACCGGAGCAGGTGGTGCAGGCGATCGGCGACGTGATCGGCCTGGCAGGCCAGAGGCAAGACGACGCCGGTGTTCCGGCGCCTTCCACCGAACGCTCGCCGGGATAGCGGAGGCTGGGCGAGCGTGCACGGCCGCTCGCCCCCCTGTGCTTACCGCGTCGCCACGGGTTCTGCGCCGGTGTAGTCGTAGAAGCCGCGCTTGGTCTTGCGGCCGTACCAGCCGGCTTCGACATATTTTACCAGCAGCGGCGCCGGGCGGAATTTGGGGTCGCCGGTGCCTTCGAACAGCACGCGGGTGATCTCCAGGCAGGTATCCAGCCCGATGAAATCGGCCAGCGTGAACGGCCCCATCGGGTGGTTGAGCCCCAGCTGGCACGCCGCGTCGATGTCGGGGATCGTCGCTACGCCCTCGCCGAGCGCGAAGCAGGCCTCGTTGAGCATCGGCATCAGCACGCGGTTGACGATGAAGCCGGGCGCATCGTTGGCATGAACGATCCGCTTGCCGAGCGACTGGCCGAACGCCTCCACCGCGGCGACGGTCGCGTCGCTGGTGGCAAGGCCGCGGATCAGCTCGATCAGGCCCATCACCGGCACCGGATTGAAGAAATGCACCCCCATGAAGCGCGCCGGATCGGGCGCCGCCTGGGCGAGGCGGGTGATCGGAATCGACGAGGTGTTGCTGGCGAGGATCGCATCGCCGCGCAGCGCCTTGCCGACGGTCTCGAAGATCTGGCGCTTGACCGCCTCGCGCTCGGTCGCCGCTTCGATCACCAGATCGCAGGGCGCCATTGCGGCGAGATCGCCGATGGGGGTGATGCGGGCGAGCGCCGCTTCGGCATCGGCGGCGGTGATCTTTTCCTTTTCCACGGCGCGCGCGAGCTGCTTGCCGATGCCCGCCTTGCCGGCTTCGGCGCGCGCCTGGTCAACGTCGGACAGCAGCACGGCATAGCCCGCCTGCGCCGACACCTGGGCAATCCCGGCCCCCATCTGGCCCGCACCGATCACGCCTACCGTCTTCATGCCCGTCTCCTGAAACTCTGTTGCCGCCCTACTACGCAAGCGCCGGCGGATCGAGAAGATGCAGATGGACGATTGCCGCGGCTCCGCCAACTGGCTCACCGTCTGGCGCGCGACCGTGCGGCGCTGAGCCGCCTCACTCCTCGCCGTCGTCGGCCTCGCGCGGATCGCGGCGGCGGACCGGCGTGGCCGGCGTCGCCGGCACCGGGATCCGCACGTTACGCGGGATCGCATCGCGCGCCTCGCCTTCGGGCACCAGCTCGCGGACGCGGCCGAGATCGAGCTGCACGCCCTGTTCGTCGATCTGGACGCCGGCGCCATTCAGTACCTCGTCCAGCCCGATGGCGTTCTCGTCGGTCGCATTGTCTTCCTCGACCGGCGCCGGCGGCAAGGTGAGGCCCAGCGCGCGGACCATGAAGTCGCGCCAGATATGCGCGGGCAGCCCGCCGCCGGTGGCGCCCGAGACCGGGCTGTTGTCGTCATTGCCGATCCACACGCCGACGACGAGATCGCCTGCCCAGCCAACGAACAGCGCGTCGCGGCCGTCCTGCGTCGTGCCCGTCTTGCCGAACGCCGGCACCGGCAGCGCCGCGGCGCGAGCGGTGCCCGACTGGACCACCGTGCCGAGCATCGAGCGCAGGTCGTCCAGCAGCCGCGCGTCGAACCGGCTCGGCCCGCCCAGGCGGCGCGCCAGCCAGTCGTCGGCCGATTCTTCTTCGTCCAGTCCGCGCGGGCGCACCGGATAGCTGCCGTTCGCCACCGCCGCATAGGCCGCCGTCAGTTCCAGCAGCGAGCCTGTAGAGGTGCCGAGCGCGATCGAGGCGTCGTTGCCAAGCGGGGTGGAGATGCCCAGGTCGCGCGCCGCCTGCGTCACGCGGCCGACGCCGAGCTTCTGGATCAGCCGCGCCGCCACGACATTGCTCGACTTGGCCATCGCCTGACGCAGCGTGATGCGGCCGGCATAGCGGCCATCGGCGTTGGACGGCTTCCAGTCGCCGATCTGCACCGGCGTATCGTCGACCATCGTATCGGGTGTCATGCCCGAACGCAGCGCGGCGAGGTAGACGAACAGCTTGAAGGCGGAGCCCGGCTGGCGACGCGCCTGGGTCGCGCGGTTGAACGGGCTGGCGGCATAGTTGCGCCCGCCGACCATCGCGACGACGCGCCCGTCGGGCCGCATCGCTACCAGCGCGACCTGCGCCTTGCCGAGGCCGGACGCCTTGATCACCCGCTCTGCTGCGCTTTGCAGCCGGCTGTCGAGGGTGGTGGTCACGGTCTGCTCGGTGGCGACCCCGCCGGCGCGATCGCGTGCCTCGGGCAGCACCCAGTCGGCGAAGTAGGTGCCGTTGGGCAGCGTCTCGTCGCTGTCCTGCACGTGCAGCACGGCCGGACGCACGCGGCGCGCCTCGGCTGCGGTAATGAAGCCCGCCTCCTGCATCGCACCGATCACCAGCCGCTGGCGCTCGCGCGCGCCGTCGAGATTGCCGGTGGGTGCAAGCCGGCTGGGCGCCTTGACCAGGCCGGCGAGCAAGGTCGCCTGGCTCAGCGTCAGGCGCTCGGGCGTCGTCGAGAAGTAATGCTGCGCGGCGGCGCGCAGGCCGTAGACATTGTCGCCGAAATAAACGTTCGAGAGATAGCGCGAGAGGATCTCGTCCTTGGTCAGCCAGCCCTCCAGCCAGAAGGCGATCAGCACTTCCTGCGCCTTGCGCCCGAAGGTGCGCCGCGAATTGAGGAACGCGTTCTTGGCGAGCTGTTGCGTGATCGTGCTGCCGCCCTGCGAGCCGCCGCCCGAGCTGACATTGTGGAACGCCGCGCGGGCGATGCCGCGCGGATCGACGCCCCAATGGCTATAGAAGCGGCGGTCCTCGATCGCGATGAACGCCTGGGCGACATGATCGGGCAGTTTGGAGACGTCCACCGGCTTGCCGATTACCGCCCCGCGCCGCGCGATGGGCGTGCCGTCCGCGGCGAGCAACGTGATCGAGGGCGGCGCCGGCGGCCGCAGCGACTTGGAGAGCGGCGCGGTGATCGCCAGCCAGGCGACGGCGGCGATGAACAGCAGGATGCACACGGCAAGCCCGCGGATGATCCAGCGGCCCCAACGAATGCGCCGCTTGGCGGGCGCGGCCGGCGGCAAATCGTCACCGCCGTCGAAGCCGCCGCCTGCGCCATAGCCGCCGCGATACGGCTCGTGTGGAGCGCTGCTCTCCCCCGCGCCCATGCCGGGCCGCCAGACCGGCTCACGCTTGTCGCGCCGGCCCTGCGGGCGCCAGCCTTGGGGTTGCGCCACATCGTCGTCGGCGCCATCGCGCCGCAACGGGAATCGACTGTCGGGGATACCGGGCTCGCGCGCCATCCGCCCGCTTTAGCCGAGAGTCTGTGTTGTCGCAATAACACACACGGCATTTGGCGGGGCGCCCGGCATTTTCAGTTCACGCGAAGGCGCGAAGGCGCGAGGAAGAAGGAAGTGTGTTTCGCGCAGAGGCGCAGAGAACGCAGAGGCGGGCCGCCTGCGAAGCAGGCTGTATCTCCTCAACCCGTCTCTTTCCTGCGCCGCGCGCTGGCGACGCCCCCTCTGCGCTCTCCGCGCCTCTGCGCGCAAAAACTTCTTCGCACCTCCGCGCCTTCGCGCCTTCGCGTGAGAAAAACGATGCCGCGCACTGTCCGCTCAGGCTTCCAGCTCGATGTCCCAATAGAGCCAGTCGCGCCAGGTATCGTGGAGGTGGTTGGGCGGGAAGCGCCGGCCATGTTCCTGGAGCTGCCAGCTCGTCGGCCGGATCGGCTGGATGTAGAGCGGCATGCCGGCCTGCTGGGGGGTGCGGCCGCCCTTTTTCAGGTTGCAGGGGGCGCAGGCGGTGGCGACATTTTCCCAGGTGGTGCGGCCGCCCTGGGCGCGGGGAATGACGTGGTCGAAGGTGAGATCCCGGTGCGATCCGCAATATTGGCAGGCGAACTTGTCGCGGAGGAACAGATTGAACCGGGTGAAGGCGGGGAATTGCGAAGGCCGGACATATTGTTTGAGCGCGATGACCGAAGGGAGCTTCAGCACCGCGCTGGGACTTCGGACCTCCCGTTCGTAATAGGAGACGACGTCCACGCGTTCGAGAAAGATCGCCTTGATCGCCGTTTGCCAGGGCCACACGCTCAGGGGATAATAGCTGAGCGGCGTGTAATCGGCGTTCAGCACGAGCGCCGGGCACCCATCCGGATGGCGGATCAGATCGGGATGGTACATGCAGAACCTCACCCTCGATGTCGGTGTCGCGCTTCTTGCGCAGAAGCGTGACGCCCGCATGACAGCATATGCCGCGACTCGCGGTCAAGAGCCGGATTGATGCGTACGCACACTCGCTTCGCCCCCAGCCCCACCGGTCGACTCCATCTCGGCCATGCCTTTTCCGCCCTCCAGGCGCACGATGTTGCGAGGGAGAATGGCGGCATCTTCACCCTGCGCATCGAGGATATCGACGGCACCCGCTCGCGTCCCGAACATGTGGCAGCCATCCTCGCCGATCTCGATTGGCTGGGGCTGGCATGGGACGAACCGCCGGTGTTCCAGTCGCAGCGGCTGGGCCTGTACCAGGCCGCGCTCGACCGGCTGCGGGAGATGGGCCTGCTCTACCCCTGTTTCTGCACGCGCGCCGATATCGCCGCCAGCCTTTCCGCCCCGCACGGGCCGGACGGCCCGCTCTATCCCGGCACCTGCCGCGCCCGGGCCGAACCGGACCTGCGCCGCCCCCACAGCTGGCGGCTGGACATGGCGGCAGCGGTCGCTCGCACCGGCCCGCTGACCTGGCACGATGCCCATGCCGGCACGGTCGTCGCCGATCCGCTGAGTCACGGGGACGTGATCCTCGCCCGCAAGGACGCGCCGGCCAGCTATCATCTCGCGGTCACGGTCGACGACGCGGCCCAGGGCATCACCCATGTCGTGCGCGGCGCCGATCTGTTCGCGGCCACCCATGTCCACCGCCTGCTCCAGCCGCTGCTCGGCCTGCCGACGCCGGCGTATCGGCATCACGCGCTGCTCACCGGCCCCGACGGCACGCGCCTCGCCAAGCGGCACGGCGCCCCCACCCTGGAGGCACTGCGGCTGGCCGGCGAGGATGGCCGGGCCCTCGCCGACAAACTGCGCAAAGGGGAAGTACCGATTGGCTTCGGCCAACGGGAGGCGTAGGATAACCTTATGTGGTTCCTCGCGATCCTGTTCCTCGCAGCGGTCCTGGCGACGCTGTTCTTCCTCATCAAGGGGCTGGTCAACATGGCCGGCACCAGCACGCAGGATCTGGAGGGCGACGGCCCCAGCGACCGCGCGCTCCGATCGAACAAGCTGATGCAGAAGCGCATCCTGTTCCAGGCGGTGGCGATCGGCATTGCCGCGCTGATCTTGCTGATCGCCTCCGCGAAGAGCTGAACTCGGTACTGCCCAACGCCCTCATCCCGGCTGCCGCCGGGACGACATAGTGAGCGGCGTTCCGAAACCGAAGGCTACTGCGCGCTGACCCGCCAGACGGTGTTGCCAAGATCGTCCGCGATCAGCAATGCGCCGGTCTTGTCGAGGCCCAGCCCGACCGGGCGGCCATGCGCCTTCTCGCCCTCCACGAAGCCGGTCACCACGTCGACCGCCTTGCCCGACGGGCGTCCTTCCGCGAACGGCACATAGATCACCTTGTAGCCGTTGAGATGGCCACGGTCCCAGCTGCCATGCTCGCCGATGAAGGCGCCCGAGCGCCATTGCGCCGGCAGGCCGGCGGCGTTGGCCGAGAACACCATCCCCAGCGGGGCGACATGGCTGCTGAGGCCATAATCGGGCTTGATCGCCTTCGCGACGAGGTCCGGCCGCTGCGGCTTCACCCGCGGATCGACATGCTGGCCCCAGTAGCTGTACGGCCAGCCGTAGAAGCCGCCGTCGCGCACCGAGGTGAGGTAATCCGGCACGAGGTCCGGCCCGAGTTCGTCGCGCTCGTTGACGACGGTCCACAGCACGTTGGTCAGCGGCTCGAACTGGAGCCCGTTCGGATTGCGCAGGCCCGTGCCGTAGAGCCGGGATGCGCCGCTCGCGCGATCGACTTCCCAGATCGCCGCGCGGCCGCGCTCGGCATCCATGCCATTCTCGGTGATGTTGCTGTTCGACCCGACGCCGACATAGAGCTTGGTGCCGTCGGGGCTGGCGACCAGGCTCTTGGTCCAGTGATGGTCGATCGGGCCACCTGGCAGATCGACCAGCTTGGTGCCGGCCGCGGTGATCCGCGTCTGGCCGGTCTGGTAGGGGAAGCGGACGATCGCATCGGTATTGGCGACGTAGAGATCGCCGCCGACCAGCGCCACGCCGAACGGCGAGTTCAGCCCGGTGATGAACTTGGTCTTGAGCTCGGGCACGCCGTCCCCGTTGGCGTCGCGCAGCAGCAGGATGTCCATCCCTGCCTTGCCGCCGCCATGGGCATGCGCCTGGATGAGGTTCATCACCACATCCTTGGGGCGGTGAATGGGTTCGGAGGGGCCGTCCGTCTCCACGACCAGCACATCGCCATTGGGCAGCGTGTAGACGGTGCGCGGCTTGGCGAGGCCGGTGGCGAAGGCCTGGACCTTCAGCCCTGCCGGCACCTTGGGTTTGCCGCTGCCCCAAGGGGCGGGCGGCACGACGTGCATCGGCGGCACCAGATATTGCTGGATCGCCGGCAGCTTGGGATCGGCGCCGATCTGCTGCTGGGGATCCTCCCCCTTGCTGGCGCAGCCGGCGAGCGCGAGCGAAGCGCCCGCGGCGAGAAGCAGTGCACGCATCAGCGGAACCCTCCGAAACGGCTTTGACGCAGCAGGATCGCGCCGAGCGCCGATGCACCCGTCAGCACGAGAACGGTGAGTACCGACAGGATCAGGCCCGCCGGCATGGCACCGTACGCGTCGCGGCTGTGGATGAAATTGTTGATCAGCGCCAGGATCATGGCAACGGCATAGGCGATTGCATAGGGCACCAGCAGCCGGTTGGCCCGCACCGCCGGCCGCAGCAGATCGACGATGCCGACGACCGCGCCGAGCGCCCCCAGCACCATGCCCCCGGCGATCAGCCAGTCGGAAAAGTTCTTCCAGGCGATGTCGTAGCTGCGGAAATAGGCGATGTCGGTGATCATGCCGCCGAAAAAGCAGATAAAGGGCAGCCCGAGCACGATCGGGTGCAGCGGCAGGCCAAAGGATCGGGTGCGAAGTGGTACGGGATCGGGCACGGGACGTCTCCCCAGACGAGGCAGGCCCTTCGAACGGTCGCGCTTTCAAGGGGTTCCGCCGCTTCCCCTCAAGCCTCTAGCCCCGGCGGTGCATCCGACCTACCTTTGCGCCCGATGGTCAAGCTCAACAAGATCTACACCCGCACCGGCGATGCCGGCACCACCGGCCTGGCGGACGGCTCGCGCGTCCCCAAGGCTTCCGCACGAATGGAGACGATCGGCGACGTCGATGAGGCGAACAGCGCCATCGGGGTTGCGCGCACCACGCTGGCGCCCGGCGACCCGCTCGATGCCACGCTTGCCAGGATCCAGAACGACCTGTTCGACCTGGGTGCCGACCTCGCGACCCCCGGCGATCGCGAAGGCGCGCTGCGGATCACGCCGGAGCAGATCGAATGGCTGGAGGCCGCGATCGACGCGCTCAATGACGATCTGTCCCCGCTCAACAGCTTCGTCCTGCCCGGCGGCAGCCCGGCGGCAGCGGCGATCCACCTCGCCCGCGCGATCACCCGCCGTGCCGAACGCGCTGCCGTCGCGGCCAATGATCAGGGCACGCTCAGCACCAACGCGCTTGTATATCTTAATAGACTTTCAGATTTTTTGTTCGTGGCTGCCCGCACCATGAACCAAAAGGGAGACGCCGACGTTTTGTGGGTGCCCGGGGGGCCCCAACACCGATAGCGGCCGCTTCGCGCATCCCTCCGTATGGGTTGTCTGACCAGCCAGCTTGCGGCAGGAGAACAGAGTGAGAACGAAGCCCGCCACCTTTGCAGCGTCGGATGCCTTGGCCCGTCGTTTCTCGGCTGTGCGGGTGCTGAGCACCGCGCTGGTCGCTCCGCTCTCCGATGCCGATGCGACGCTTCAGTCGATGGACGACGCCTCGCCGGCCAAATGGCATCTGGCGCACACAAGCTGGTTCTTCGAAACCTTCGTGCTGCGCGATTCGGTGCCCGGTTATCGCCTGTTCGACGATCGCTTCCCGTTCCTGTTCAACAGCTATTACGAGGCCGAAGGGCAGCGCCATGCCCGGCCCCGCCGCGGCATGCTTTCCCGCCCGACGCTGGACGCGGTGCACGAATACCGCGCGGCCGTGGATGCGGCACTGCTCGCGGTGCTGCCGGAACTGCCGCAGGCTGCGCTCGATTTGGTCACGCTCGGCTGCCAGCACGAGCAGCAGCACCAGGAGCTGCTGCTCACCGACATCCTCCATCATTTCTCGGTCAACCCGCTCGAACCCGCCATTTGGCCGGGTGCAGCGAAGGTACCGGTCGCGATGCCGGGCCCCGTCGCCTGGATCGCGGGCAAGACCGGCGAAGTCTCGGTGGGCTGCGAGGCCGAGGGCGGCTTTGCCTTTGATTGCGAAGGCCCGCGCCATCGCACCCTGCTCCACCCCCATGCGCTGGCCGACCGCACCGTCACCAACGGCGAATGGGCCGCCTTCATCGCCGAAGGCGGCTATCGCGATCCGCGGCACTGGCTGTCGGATGGTTGGGCCTGGGTGCAGGCGAACCGCATTGCGGCGCCGCTGTACTGGCAGGAGATCGACGGCGTCTGGACGCGCTTTGGCCTCGACGGCCGCCGCCCGATCGACCCTGCGGCGCCGGTCACCCATGTCAGCTTCTTCGAAGCCGATGCCTATGCCAGCTGGGCCGGTGCGAGGCTTCCGACCGAGTTTGAATGGGAAGCTGCCGCGGCGGGCGCCGATCCGCTGTCGGGCAACCAGCTCGATGCTGCAGGCCCGGTCGAACCGCGCCCCTCCACCGGCGGTCCCGCCTGGTTCGGCGACGTGTGGGAATGGACCGGCAGCGCCTATCGCCCCTATCCGGGCTTCCACGCGGCGGCGGGGGCGGTCGGTGAGTATAACGGCAAGTTCATGAGCGGCCAGTTCGTGCTGCGCGGCGGCAGCTGCGCAACGCCGCGCGGCCATGTCCGCGCCAGCTACCGCAACTTCTTCTACCCCCATCAGCGCTGGCAGTTCACCGGCGTACGTCTGGCGAAGGACCTCTGATGCTCAAGCAGGAACTCGAAGACGGCCAGGCGAGCCTTGCCGACCCCCATTTCCGCGCAGACGTGCTGACCGGCCTCGCCGCCAGCCCGCGCGCGATTCCCGCCCGCTGGTTCTACGATCGCCTCGGCTCGGAGCTGTTCGAGGCGATCACCGAGCTTCCCGAATATTACCCGACGCGTACCGAAACGGCGCTGCTCGAATCGATCGCCGGCGAACTGGGGGCGCTTGCCGCGCCGAATGCAGCGGTAGTGGAATTCGGCTCCGGTTCGTCGGTGAAGACGCCGCGGCTGCTCCGCGCGATCGACCCTGCGGCCTATGTGCCGATCGACATCTCCGGCGAGTTCCTGCGCCATTCGGCGTCGCAGCTTTCCCAGGCCTTTCCGGGCTTGCCGGTCTATCCGGTCGAGGCCGACTTCCTGCGTCCGGTGCCGCTGCCAGAGCAGGTAGCGAAGATGCCGAAGCTCGGCTTTTTTCCCGGATCGACGATCGGCAACATGAACGCCTGGCACGCAGTCGATCTGCTCCGGGCGATGCGCGAATGGCTGGGCGAAGGCGCCCGGCTGCTGATCGGCATGGACCGGGTGAAGTCGCCCGAGATCCTCGTACCCGCTTATGACGATGCGGCGGGCGTGACTGCGGCGTTCAACCTGAACCTGCTGACGCGAATCAACCGCGAGCTGGACGGTACCATTCCGGTCGAGTCCTTCCGCCACCGGGCGATCTGGAATGCGGATTTCGCGCGGATCGAGATGCATCTGGAGGCGCAGCGTGATGTTGACTTCACCGTCGACGGGCGGCCCTTCCGCATGCAGGCGGGCGAGACGATCCACACCGAGAACAGCCACAAATACGGCCCCAATGGCGCGCGCCAGCTGCTCCGTTCGGGCGGCTGGACGCCAATCGAGCAATGGACCGACGAGAAGGACTGGTTCGCGCTGATCCTGTGCGAAGCCCAGCCGCTTCGCCGGGCCCCGTAACAGGCCGTTGACCAGGCGCGTGCCAGGCCGCAAGGGTCTGGCCATGCGCTTCTTTTCGGACAATGCCGCCGCCGTCTGCCCGCCCGTGCTCCAGGCGCTGGTCGACGCCAACACGCTCGACACCGCCTATGACGGCGACGCCTGGTCGAAGCGGCTGGACGGTGCCTTCTCGGACCTGTTCGGCACACAGGTGCGGGCGCTGTGGGTCCCGACGGGGACGGCGGCGAACTGCCTGGCACTGACCGCACTCTGCCCGCCGCACGGCGGCATCGTCTGTCACCGCGACGCGCACATCAACTGCGACGAAGGCGGCGCGCCCGAATTCTACACGCACGGTGCCAAGCTGCTCACCGCCATCGGCCCCGGCGCCAAGCTGACGCCCGAGGCAATCCACGCCGTGGTCGATCCGATCCGCAACGACGTGCATCAGGTGCAGCCGCACGCGATCTCTATCACCAACGCCACCGAATATGGCCTGGTCTATACGCCGGACGAAGTGGCCGCGATCGGCGACCTGGCGAAGGTGCGGAAGCTCGGGCTGCACATGGACGGTGCCCGCTTCGCCAACGCCGTCGCGCATCTCGGCTGCCATCCGGGGGACGTCACCTGGCGCGCAGGTGTGGACGCGCTCAGCTTCGGCTTCGTCAAAAATGGCGGGATGAGCGCCGAGGCGCTGGTGTTCTTCCGTCCCGAGCTCGCCGACGTCACCCTCTACCGCCGCAAGCGCGCCGGGCTGCTCTTCTCCAAGGGCCGCTATCTCGCCGCGCAGCTGCTGGCGATGCTCGAGAACGATGTCTGGCTTGCCAATGCCCGCGCCGCCAATGCCGGCGCGGAGCTACTCGCCAAGGCTGCGGGCGATCGGCTGGTGCATCCGGTGCAGGCCAACGAAGTGTTCCTCAAGGCCGACCCTGCGGAAGCGGCAGGCCTGCGCGCGCTTGGCTTCGACTTCTACGACTGGGCCGAGGGCGAGGTGCGCCTCGTCACCAGCTGGGATCAGGCGGAAGATGCCATCCGTCCGCTGGCCGACGCGATCGCAGCACTGTGATCGGGGCGCCCGCCCTGCCCCGTTCGGCGCGGATCACCGTGCTGATCCCGTTCCTGCTGGTGACGCTGATCTGGGGCTCGACCTGGCTCGTCATCAAGGACCAGCTGGCGGTGGTCCCGCCCAGCTGGTCGGTAAGCTACCGCTTCCTCGTCGCTGGGGTAACGACCCTGCTCTGGGCGGCGGCACGCCGCGATCGTCTGTGGCTGGATGCCCGCGGGCTTGCCTTTGCCGCCTGCCTCGGCGTCGCGCAGTTCGTGCTCAACTTCAACTTCGTCTACCGCGCCGAAGCGCATGTAACCTCAGGCGTGGTGGCGGTGGTCTATGCGCTGCTGCTGGTGCCGAACGCGATCCTCGCGCGGATCTTCCTCGGACAGAAAATGGGGCGGCAGCTGCTGATCGGTTCCGTCGTCGCGATGGCGGGCGTGGCCCTGCTGTTCCTGCACGAGGCGCGGCTGAACCCCGTTGGCCCGCATGAGGCGCTGATCGGCATCGGCATCGCGCTGGCCGGCGTGCTCTCCGCCTCGGTAGCCAACGTGATGCAGGCGACCGGCACCGCCAAGGCCTATCCGATGGCGACCACGCTCGGCTGGGCGATGCTGATCGGCGCCGCGCTCGACGCCGGCTTCGCGCTGGCGACCGTCGGACCGCCGGTGATCGAGACTCGCCCGGCCTATCTGCTCGGCATCCTCTATCTCGGCGTGATCGGCTCCTCGGTCACCTTCACCATCTATTTCCAGCTGATCCGCACCATCGGCCCGGCCAAGGCCGCCTATACCAGCGTGCTGATCCCCGTGATCGCAATGCTCTTGTCGACGCTGTTCGAAGGCTATCGCTGGTCGCTGCTCGCGGTGGGCGGCGGCGTGCTGGTGCTCGTCGGGCTGGTGCTGGCCCTGAGGGCGCGCAGGCCCAACCGATAGTCGGGATAGCGGGGCCGCCAGCCGAGCAGCCGCTTGGCCTTGCCGTTCGCCACGCGCCGGTTTTCGGCATAGAAGGCGCGCGAGGCGGCGCTGAGCTCGACCTCGTCCGGAGTCACCGCCGGGCCGGGATCGATGCCGAGCAGTTCGGCGGCATGGGCGAGCACCTCCGCCTGGGGCGCGGGCCGATCGTCGGCGAGGTTGTACGCCCCCGGCGGCCCCGCGAACGCCGCGATCACGCCCGCCACCAGATCGTCGACATGCACCCGGCTGAACACCTGGCCGGGGAAGAACACGCGCGTTGCCCCTGCCGCCATTCGCTCCAGCGCCGATCGCTCGGGCCCGTAGATGCCGGGCAGGCGAAAGACATGGGCATTGGGAAGCGCGCCCCAGCCGAGATCCGCGTCGACCCGGCCGCCCCGCCGTCCGCGTAGCGGTGCGCTCTCATCCACCCAGCCGCCACCGGTATCGCCATAGACGCCGGTCGAGGAGAGATAGCCGAGCCACTTGCCGCTCGCCGCCAGGTCCGCGCCATAGGCCGCGAGCACAGGGTCCGCCTCCCCGGGCGGGATGCTCGACAATATGTGCGTCGCCGCTGCGATCTCGGCGCGATTACGGGCCTGATCCGCAAAGGTGGCGCGGGTAACGGTCGCGACCGCACCGCCACCCGCCTGCACCGCCGCCATCAGCCGGGAGGCGGTGTAGCCGGGCCCGAAGACGAGCAGCCGCACCGCGATCACTGCGCGCCCGCGCCCCCGAACAGCGTGCCGAAGAAGTCGCCCTTGTTCCAGCTCGGCCGCGCATCGCCGTTCGCGAGCGCCTGCACCGTGGCCAGCCCGACATGCTTGTATTTCACCGCCGAATTCCAGTCGAACGGCAGGTCGATCTGGTCCGACGGCTTGTGATAATTCTCGTCGAGGAACTTGCGCGCCGCCACGGCGCCGGTGCCGCCGGGGCCGGTATCGATCGACACGGCCGGGATTCCCGCCTGCACGAAGCTGTAATGGTCGGAGCGGACGAAGAACATCTCCTCCGGCTCGGGATCGGGCACCACGCCCAGTCCCTCCGCCTTGGCGGCGGCGGCCACGGCCAGACCGATGCTCGAGCGCTCGCCGCCCAGCACGACGAGGTCGACCAGCGGATAGGTGAGGATCGGCATGTCGAAATTGACGTCCGCCACGACCGAGCCCTTGGGCACCGTCGGGTAATGCGCGAAATAGTCGGAGCCGATCAGCCCCTTCTCCTCGGCGGTCAGCGCCACGAACAGCAGCGAGCGCCGTGGCGTCTTGCCGCTTGCCTGAATGGCCCTGGCAATCTCCAGCACCATGGAAACGCCGATCGCATTGTCCATCGCGCCGTTGTAGATCGCATCGCCCTTCACCGGCTCGCCCACGCCGACATGATCGAGATGGGCGGAGAGCACCACCGCCTGCGCCTTGAGCGTGGGATCGCTGCCCTCGATCATGCCCACGACGTTGCGGCTGTCGCGCGTCGTCAGCCGGGTCTTGCTGGCAACCGCAAGCGTGCCGGTCAGCGCGCCGGTCGGCATCCGTCCGCCCTTCGTCTGGGCGGCCAGCACGTCGGACCAGCGGATCCTTGCACCCTCGAACAGCTTTGCGGCACCGGCCAGGCTGACATAGCCCGCCACCGGCGCCTGCGGCGACACGTCGTTGGCGACTCCGTCCGGCCCTGCCCAGCCGGTCCGCGGATAGGCATAGATCTGGGCATAGCGCTCCAGATTATACTTCCTGGCGCGCTCGACGGTCTCGACGATCAGCACCGCCTTGGCGCCGCGCGCAGCCGCCAGCCGGGCCTTCTGCCCGTCGTCGCCGAAATGCGCGTTCACCTCGTTGGGCAGCCCCTTGGGCGTGCCGTGGAAGATCGCGACGATCTTGCCGCGAACGTCCAGCCCCTTGTAATCGTCGCGCCTGCCCTCGGGATAGACGATCCCGTAGCCCGCGAACACCACCTCGCCCTCCGCCTTGAAGTCGGGCGCCGACGGCACCGGCTCGTTCACGAAATCCTTGCCGAAGACGAACGGCACGTCCTTGCCGCCGCGCTTCAGCGCCCAGACCGCCTTGTCGGCCGGGCGATAGGTGGTGAGCTTCACCGGCTGGAACCAGCCGCCATTGGCGCCGGGCTTGAGGCCGATCGCCAGCATCTGGGCCGCGACATATTCGGCTGCCACGTCGAAGTCGCGGGTTCCCGCCTCGCGACCACGCAGGGGATCCGAGGCGAGGAACTGGACATGCGCCTTGATCCCGGCCTGCTCGGGCGTGAGCGGGGCGGCTTGCTGCGCCAGCGCGGGGCTGGCGAACAGCATCAGGGCAAGCAGCGGGCGAAGCGTCATCACCATCACGTCCTTCAGGGCTTACTTGGCGCCAGGGCCGTCATAGGTGAGGCCGAAGAAGTCGCCCTTGTTCCACACCGGCTTCTCGTCGCCATTGGCAATGGCGTTGGCGATGCGAAAGTTCACGTCGACGAAGCGCACGCCAGACTGCCAGTTGAGCGCCGGCTGCTGGTCGATCTGGTCCGACGGCTGGTGATAATGGTTCTTCATGAAATGGTCGATCGCGGCGCGGCCGGGACCGCCGGCGCCCGGCCACAGGAATACCGAGGGCACGCCCTTGCGCACGAAGTTGTAATGGTCGCTCCGCACGAAGATATTTTCACCGGGCAGCGGATCGTCGGACATTTTCACGCCGATCTCCGCCGCTGCCTTGGCGACAATGGGGCCCAGGGTCGAGTGGTTGGCGCCGTACACCACGATATCCTCGAACGGATAGGTGATGATCGGCATGTCGAGGTTCACGTCGGCGACGATCGTGCCCTTCACCGTGGGGTTGTTCGAGAAATAGTCGGAGCCGACCAGCCCCTTCTCCTCCGCCGTCACCGCCAGGAACAGGATCGAGCGGCGGGGCTTGGTGCCCGCCGCCTTGAAGCGCTTGGCCTCCTCGATCAGCGAGGCGGTGCCGATCGCATCGTCGAGCGCGCCGTTGTTGATCGTGTCGCCCTTCGCGTCAGGCCGGCCGACACCGATATGGTCCAGGTGCGCGGAGAGCACGACCACTTCGCTCGCCAGCTTGGGATCGCTGCCCTCGATCATGCCGGCGACGTTGAAGCTCGGCATCGGGGTCAGTGCGGTCTTTGCTGCGACGGTGAGCGTACCCGGAAGCTGGAACGCCTTGAACGTCGCGCCGTCGACCTCGGCCGCCTTGGCGATGGCGGCCCAGGCGATCTTGCCACCGGCGAACAGCTTCTCGGCGCCCGCCATGCTCAGCAGGCCGAGGCCCGGCGTACCCGGCGCGGCGATGTGACCGGTGCCATCGGCATTGCCCCAGGTGACGCGCGGCCGGTTGGCATAGGCTGCGTACATCGAGAAGGGACGGCTCTTGGCGGTGAGCGGCGATTCGAGCGTGATATAGCCGACAGCACCGTGCTTCTTCGCGATCTCGGCCTTGGCGGCCGGGTTCTGGAAGTGCGCGCCCTCCTCGCCCGGGAAGCTCGACGGTGCGCCGCCGAAGAAGGCGACGATCTTCCCCTTCACGTCCACGCCCTTATAGTCGTCGCGGCCCAGCCCGACGATACCATAGCCGACGAATACCACCGGCGCGGTGACGCTGTATTCCGGCTTCTCGGGGTTCGCGCCGGCGATGAAATCCTTGCCAGCTTCGAGCGTGACGGGCGCCGCCTTGCCGCGGCCGACCGACATCGCGCCGGTGCCGTCCAGCTTGTAGCTGAGCAGCGGCACCTTCTGCAGATAGCCGCCGTCATCACCCGCGGGCTTCAGACCGGCGGCGTAGAATTGCGAGGCGACATAGTTCGCCGCGATCTCGAACTCCGGCGAGCCTGCGTCGCGGCCCTTCAATGCGTCCGAAGCCAGGAACATCACATGGCTCTTCAGCGCCGCCTGGTCCGCGGGGAGCGGCGCCGTGATGATGGCGTTCCGCTCGGCGGCGGTCTGCGCAATAGCGGGCGAAGCCGCGCAGAGGATAAGGGCAAGCGGCGCGGTCGATCGAAGCATCGGGCATCCCTGAAAGTCGCAACAATATTTCAAGCCTAGCAGCGCATCGGTCGTCGTCAATCGGCCGAACCGTTCGTCGCAGCATTTGCTTTCCGGAACGATCTTGCCGCAGCGCCTGCCGCGCTTTCCCCGCACACGGAAATCGACAGAATTAGAGTAGCAGGCGCGGTCGCTTGTCCTATATCCCACCGGTATGAGTGATGCCCGTATCGCCGCCGCAGCTCCCCAGGCCATTCGCCGCGAGGACTATCGTCAACCTGACTGGCTGGTGCCGGAGATCGCACTGGACTTCGATCTGGATCCCGCCGCGACGCGGGTGCGCGCCGCGCTGCACGTTACCCGCAACGGCGCACATGATCGCGCGCTGGTGCTGAACGGCGACGGACTGGAAGCCGTTTCGGTGAAGGTCGACGGCGCCGAGGCGCAGGGCTGGCGCATGGACGGGCAGGATCTGGTGATCCCGCTCGACGGCAGCGCCCACACCATCGAGACCGAAGTGGTGATCGCGCCCGAGCGCAACACCCAGCTCCAGGGCCTCTATGCCTCGTCGGGCATGCTCTGCACCCAGTGCGAGGCGGAGGGCTTCCGCCGCATCACCTTCTTCCCTGATCGGCCGGACGTGCTGTCGAAGTACAAGGTCCGCATGGTGGCGGACCAGGCACGCTTCCCGGTGCTGCTCGCCAATGGCGATCCGATCGCGCAGGGGCCTGCCGAGGGCGGCCGCCACTGGGCGGAATGGCATGACCCGTTCCCGAAGCCGAGCTATCTGTTCGCCCTGGTCGCCGGCGATCTCGTGGCCAATACGGGCACCTTCACGACGATGTCCGGCCGTGAGGTGCAGTTGGGCATCTATGTCCGCGCGCCCGACCTGCCCAAGACCGACCACGCCCTCCACGCGCTGAAGCTCAGCATGAAGTGGGACGAGGACGTCTATGGCCGCGAGTACGACCTCGACGTGTTCAACATCGTCGCCGTCGACGACTTCAACTTCGGCGCGATGGAGAACAAGGGGCTGAACGTCTTCAACAGCCGCTACATCCTCGCCGACCCCGATACCGCCACCGACTGGGACTATGACGCGATCGCCGCCGTGGTGGCGCACGAATATTTCCACAACTGGTCGGGCAACCGCGTCACCTGCCGCGACTGGTTCCAGCTGAGCCTGAAGGAAGGCTTCACCGTCTTCCGTGACCAGAGCTTCTCGGCCGACCAGGGCTCTGCCGCGGTCAAGCGGATCGAGGATGTGCGATCCCTGCGCGCCAGCCAGTTCCCCGAGGATGCCGGCCCGCTCGCGCACCCCGTGCGCCCGGACGAGTATATCGAGATCTCGAACTTCTACACGGCGACGATCTACAACAAGGGCGCCGAGCTGATCCGGATGATGGCCACCATCCTGGGGCCGCAGAAGTTCCGTGCCGCCACCGACCTCTATTTCGATCGGTTCGACGGCACCGCCGCCACCTGCGAGGACTTCGTGGCGAGCATGGAGGAGGCCGGCGGCGTCGATCTCGGCCAGTTCCGCCGCTGGTACAGCCAGGCGGGCACCCCGCGCGTCTCGGCCAATCTGGTGCAGGACGGCGGCACAACCCGCCTCGCGCTTGCCCAGACCGTGCCGCCGACGCCCGGCCAGCCGGTCAAGGAGCCGATGGTGCTGCCGCTCAAGATCCGGCTGTTCGGCGAGAAAAGCGGCGCGCCGCTTACTGACGAACAGCTGGTGCTGCTCGACAAGCCCGAACAGGAGCTGCGCTTCGAGGGCCTGCCCGAACGTGCCGTGCTCTCGATCAATCGCGGCTTCTCCGCCCCGGTGATCGTCGATGCCAATCGCAGCGCCGCCGACCTCGCCTTCCTCTCGGCGCATGACGACGATCCGTTCGCGCGCTACGAAGCGATGCAGCAGCTGATGCTCGACACGCTGGTCGCTGCGGTGACCACTGGCAAGGGTAACCACGCGGCGCTGATCGATGCCGTTCGGGGCACGCTGACCGATCCGTCACTCGATCGTGCCTTCATCGCCGAGGCGGTGCTGCTCCCCTCGGACAGCTTCATCGGCGACCAGATGGCGATCGTCGACCCGGAGGCGATCTTCCATGCGCGAGAATCGCTGCGCGCCGACCTCGGCAAGGCGCTCGAAGCCGAATGGCGGGCGGCTTATGAGGGCGCCCGGGCGGACCACTTCGAATATTCGCCGTCCGCCAAAGGCGCGCGCCGCCTGAAGAACGTCGCGCTCGGCTATATCGCGGCGAGTGGCGCGGCCGACGCTGCGGACCTGGCCTATGCCCAGTTCGACGCGGCCGACAACATGACCGATCGTCAGGGCGGCCTCGCCACGCTGGTCAACGGGACGTCGCCGCTGCGGGAACAGGCGATCGACGCCTTCTACCAGCGCTATGCCGGCAACGCGCTGGTGCTGGACAAGTGGTTCCAGACCCAGGCGCTCTCCTCGCGCGACGACACGCTCGCCGCGGTCGAGAAGCTGGCCAATCATCCCGACTTCACCCTCGCCAACCCCAACCGGGCGCGGGCGCTGGTCGGCGCCTTCAGCATCAACCAGCGGGCGTTCCACGATCCCGCCGGCCGCGGCTATCGCTTCGTCGCCGACCAGCTGATCGCGCTCGACAAGCTCAACCCGCAGACCGCCGCCAAGCTGGTGCCCCCGCTCGGCCGCTGGAAGCGCTTCGACCCGGCCCGCGCCGCCCTGATGCGGAGCGAGCTCGAGCGGATCGTCGCCAGCCCCGGTCTCAGCAAGGATATGTTCGAGCAGGCCACCAAGTCGCTCGATTGATGCTTCGGCTGCTCACCGCCACGGTGCGCGACTCCGCCCGGGTGCGGACCTTCGCGTCCGTGGCGGCGCGCTTCGGGCTGGGCGTGCTGCTGGAAAAGCTCGGCTTTGCCGGCGAAGCCGATGCCGCCGACCCGCAAACCGGCGCGCTGCCGCTGCCCCGCCGCACCCGACTGGCGCTGGAGGCGCTGGGCCCCACTTATGTGAAGATCGGCCAGATTCTCGCCACGCGCGGCGACCTGCTGCCGCCCGACTGGATCGCCGAGCTGGAGCTGCTCCAGAACGCGGCCCCTACCTTGCCCTTCGACGAAATTCGCGGCCAAGTGGAAGCCGCGCTCGGCATGCCGCCCGAACAGGCCTTCGCCTGGTTCGACCCGGCGCCGCTCGCCGCCGCGTCGATGGCGCAGGTACATCGGGCGCGGCTGGCGGATGGTCGCGAGGTGGTGCTGAAGGTCCGCCGCCCCGGGATTCGCACGGCGATGGAAGCGGACCTGCGGCTCATCGGCGAACTCGCCGCGCTGGTCGCCAAGAGCAGCACCGAGGCGCGCCGCTTCGAGCCGGTAGCACTCGCCCGGCAACTGCGCCAGGCGCTGCTGGAAGAACTCGATTTCACCACCGAAGGGCGCAACGCCGATCTGCTCCGCGCCGACATGAGGGGCAATTTGCGCGTCGTGGTGCCGGAGATCCATTGGCAATGGACGTCCGAGACGCTGCTGGTGATGGACTATATCGCAGGCGTGAAGCCTGTGTCTGGCGAAGCCCTGCGCGCGGCGGGCATCGATGCCGAGGCAATTGCCGAGCTGGGCGCCGACACCGTGATTACGATGGTCCTGGTCAACGGCCGCTTCCATGCCGATCCGCATCCCGGCAATTTGCTCTGCCTCCCCGGCGACCGGCTGGCGCTGCTAGACCTCGGCTCGATCGGCCATGTGGGTCCCAAGCGCCGCGACGAGTTCATCGGGTTCGTGCTGGCGCTTACCGCTGGCAACGCCCGCGGGCTGGCCGATACGCTGGTGCTTTGGAGCGAGGGGCACGATGTCCCACGCCGCACGATCAACCGCGCGGCTGAGGCAATCGTCCAGCGCCATGGCGGGGGCAAGCTCGTCCTTTCAGCGATGATGCCCGATTTCCTGCGGCTGCTGCGCGAGGAAGGGCTCGTGCTGCCGCCGGACCTGCTTCTGGTGTTCAAGGCCATGGTGACGATGGACGGTGTGCTCGACCGGATTGCGCCGGGCTTCGACCTGTCCGGGGCGATCGGCCGCGCGCAGGTGGCGCTGTTCGTCAACCGTTTCGGCCCGGCGCGAATTGCCGCAGGTTCTGTGGCGCTGGGTTTAGCCCTGGCCGAACTGGGCGACGACGCGCCGCGATTGCTGCGCGCCGCGGCGGCCCGTCTGGAGGCACCAGCTGCGGATTCCGGCCTGGCCCAGGCGATCATCAGGGCCGGGGGTTGGATTGCGACATCCTTACTGGCCGGAACCGCGCTGATCGCCGCCGCGCTCTGGCTCGGGTGATTCCTCGCTCCCCTGCCGCTTGGCAACGATCCCAGGCAGGGAGGGAGGGGCGAAAGTTTCGCGCAGAGCTACGCATCGGCACGTTGCCCCCACGGAAGCCCCTCCCCTAAACCCTCCCGCAAGCAGGAGGGGAATGGAAACTCACCCCATCACGTTCCGGCCGCGCTGCACCACCGCACTGTGGCCCACGCTCGCCTTGAGGTTGTGCTCGGTGACCGAGTCCACGAACACCCAGTCGTTGCGCGCCTGGTCCGGCGTAAGCGTCAGCGCCATGTAGCCGCGGCGGCTGGTATCGCACCATTTCAGCTCCGGATTGGCCTTCACCATCGCGGCGGCGACGACCTTCGGATCGGTCTTTAGCGCGCTTTCAAAGCCGGGCGACGTCACCGCATGGCCGGCGAACTCCACGCCCGCCGCCTTGCCGTCCTGCGCGAGGTCGAATGCCCAGGCATTGTGGCTGTCGCCGCACACCACGAGCAGGTTGGCGCCCATCGCCTGCGACGACTTCAGGAACCGCGCGCGCGCCGCCGGATAGCCGCCCCAGCTGTCATAGCCGAGCGGCAGGCCCAGCTTGCCTGCCAGCACACCTGCCTGCACATAGGCCTTGGCGCGCGGATCAGCATCCGGCGCGAGCCAGGTCAGCGCGTCCGCCGGCGTGCTCAGATTGCCGAGGATCGTACCGAAGCCGACCACCTGCCAGCGCTGCCCCGCCTTCACCGAGCGGCGCATCGCGTGATCGAGCCAGACTTCCTGCTCGCTCCCGAGCATCGTCACCGCCGGATCGTGCCAGGCGCCATCGCGGAACGCGGTCAGCGCCTTCACCGGATCCGCGTCCTTGAACAAGGGCGCGACATCGGGCTGCTGGCTGCGCGCGAGCAACCGGCTTTCGGTCCGGAAGAAGGTAGCCAGCGTGCCGATCTCGTAGCTGCCCCACGGCGTTTCGGACACGGGCATCCACTCACGGAACACTTGCATCGCTGCCGCCTTGCGGGCGCTCCAGTCGCCTTCGTCGGCCTGATGGTTCTCGGCGCCACCTTCCCAGCTGTCGTTGGCGCTTTCGTGATCGTCCCACTGCACCAGCATCGGCTTGGCAGCGTGCAGCGCCTGAAGATCGGGATCGCTGCGATAGCTGGCATAGCGCAGGCGGTAATCGGCGAGGTGGATCATCTCTCCCGCGGGCTCGGGCCAGCGGCCGCCGATCGCGCCGCCGACCGGGGCATAGCCCCCCTGCTTATACTCGTAGAGATAGTCGCCGAGATGGACCCACAGGTCGATGTCCTCGCGCGCCGCGGCGTGGCCATAGGCGTTGAAATAGCCGAACGGCAGGTTGGAGCAGGAGAAGATCGCGATTCCGAAGCGGCGTGCATCGCCCAGCGGCAGCGTCTTGGTGCGGCCGACGGGCGAGAAGCTGCCGTCGGGCGCCACGAAACGGTAGAAATAGCGTGTGTCGGGTGTGAGGCCCGCCACCGTCACCTTGGCGGTATGATCCCGCCACGGGCCGGTGATCTGCTCGCCTTCGGCAACAATGTGGCTAAAATCAGCGCTGGTCGCGATCTGCGTCCGCAGCTTCACGGCGCCGCGATCGGCGGGGACGTAGCGCGTCCACAGCAGCATCGTGTCGGGGCCCGGCTCGCCGCTGGCCACCGAATGGGTGAAGCCGCGCGCAACCGCCTGGGCAAGCGCCACGCCCGGCAGCGCCAGTGCGCCGACCCCAAGCGTTCCGGTGAGCAGCAACGAGCGGCGGTCGATACGGAAATTCATCTGGTCGCGTCCCCTTCGGTTCGCCGCTCCGTGCCGCCGATTGGTGTCGTGTTCGTGACAGCTGGGAAAAGCTCGGCTAGGCGAAGGGACGAATCGGCGTTTGGGGCGTTGCAAACGGGGGAACGCACCTGCCGGACGGGAAACCCGCCGGTCGCAATAGAGACGAAGGCGTACGTGAAGCTATTTCGAACTGCGCCGGGTTTTGCCCGGCTGCACTGTCGCGACCGCGCGACGTCGCATGGCGTTGAAAAAGGCATGGTGCGCTGATGGCGACGCGCGTTGCTACGATCGCCGTCGATTCGCCCAGAGCGGGGCTGGGAGCGGCGGCGGCATCCCTGCCGCGCTGGCTGGTCCTGTTCGCCACGGCCGTTACGGTTCGCGCCGTAACCTTCGGCAATCCGCTGGTGGCAGTGGACGAACAATTCTACTGGGTCACTGCCCAGCGGATGCTGCATGGCGCACTCCCCTTCGTCGACATCTGGGATCGCAAGCCAGTCGGCCTGTTCCTTCTCTATCTTCCCGCCGCCGCGCTGGGGCTTCCCTGGGGAATACTCGCCTATCAGCTGATGGCGCTGGCCTGCGTGGTGCTGACCGCGGGGATGATAGCCCGGATCGCCGATCGCGTCGGCTGGAGCACCGGCGCGCTGCCGGGCGCGCTTCTCTACATCCTCATGCTGAACGTGGTGGACGGTCAGGGCGGACAGGCGCCGGTCTTCTACAACCTGCTCACCATCGGCGCCGTCGCGCTGTTGCTGCCGCGCCAGACCGATCGTGACGGCGACCCCGTCCGCGTAGGCCGAAATCTGCTGGCGATGCTGCTGATCGGCATGGCACTTCAGGTGAAATACACCGTGCTGTTCGAGGGCCTGTTCCTCGGCCTCTGGCTGCTTCGCCGTGAGGCGGTGCTGGGCGCCGGGCTGCACCACATCGCGCGCCGCGGGCTTGGGTATGCGGGCATCGCGATGCTGCCCACGCTGCTGGCTGCAGCGACCTATGCATGGCTCGGCCATTTCGATGCCTGGGCCTATGCCAATTTCGGCTCGATCCTCGACCGCCGCGGAGATCCCTTCATCGATCTGGTCGGGGCCTTTTTCGAAGTGATGGTGCCGCTCGCGCCGATGCTGGTGCTGAGCGGCCTCGGCTGGGCGCGACTGCGGCGCGAGCGTGCGGTAACGCCGGCGGCGCTGCTCCTCATGGGCTGGCTGATTGCCGCGATGGTCGGGCTGCTCGTCTTTGGGTCCTGGTACCCGCATTACGCGCTGCCCGTGATGCTGCCCGCCAGCCTGGGTTGTGCCGCGGCATTCGCGCACGATCGCAGCGCCCGTCGCATGATCGCGCCCGCGCTTCTGGCGGTGGCGCTGGTCGCGGGCACGGTTTGCATCGTCGCTGCCCAGACCAGGCGCGGCAACGCGGCGCAGCTGGCCACGATCGCAGAGGGAATCGGCCATGGCAGCGGCTGCCTGTACGTACATTCGGGCAGTTCGATGCTCTACGGAGCGACGGAGCGCTGCGCGATAAGCCCTTGGCTGTTCCCGGACCATCTGTCGCGCGAGCGGGAAGACGGCGCGCTCGGCATCGATCAGATAGCCGAGGTCGATCGCATCTTCGCGCAGCACCCGGCAGTGGTGGTGATGCGCACGCCATTCCGCGGCGAGCGCTTGGCGGTGCGGGCGCGGGTCCAGCACTATCTTCACCGGCTCGGCTACAGCGTGCGCGGAACCTATCTGCTCGGCACCGTGCCGACCACCGTCTACGCGGCTCCGGCGAGCTCTGCGGCGGCGCCGCTCCGGCGCGCGGCGAGCAGGCCCGAATAATAGTCCATCAGCGCAGCGGCGTGATCGGCGTCGCTGCGCACCCTAGCCGCCCCGACCCTGGCCGCATGCCGCAGGATTGTCTGGTCGCGCGCGAACAGCCGGCGAATGGCATCGGCGGCGGACAGCGTGTCGCGAGCAGCATAGGTTTCCGCGAAATGCGGATCAGCAATCTCGGCGAAGCCGCCTTCGTCCGGCCCGATCAGCGGCAGCCCGGACGCCAGCGCTTCCCACGCGACCAGTCCGAACGGCTCCGCATCCGATCCATGGATCAGACCGTCGCAGCTCGCCATGATGCGCGACAGCCGAAGCCGGTCGTACACCGGGCGGAAGATGCGGATGTGGGGGCTGTCGGCGATCAGCGCCTCCAGCTGGTGCCGCTGCGGCCCGTCACCGAGCAGCATCAACCCCACTGGTAGATCGTTCGCCGCCGCTTCCACCGCCTCGATCACCAAAGGCCAGCGCTTCTCCTTGTGGTGGCGCCCCAGGCCGAGCAGCAGATGCCCCTCCGGCGGCAGCCCCAGTTGGGCTAGCAGCGACACTCGCAGCTTCTCGTCACGCAGGTCCGGCGAGAACCAGCCGCGGTCGATTCCCAGCGGCACCGAAGCATCGACCTTGAGCCCGCGCCGCTCGAACCGCTTGGCGAGCGCGGGGCCGTTGGTGACGAAAGCATCATAATGGCTAAGGAAGCGCGCCATGTAGCGGGTATACCAGCCGAACGCCTGCTCCACCTGCAGCGGCGTCGCGACATTGTCCAGCCAGCGCTGCGGATAGGTGCCGACCAGGTCGCCATGGGCGAAATAGACCTTGAGCGCATCTCCCTGCCAACGTCCCACCGTCCAGGCAGGCAGCCAGGGCGAGCTGTTCTCGACGATGTCGGGCTTGAGCCGGTCGAGCGCGGCCCAGACCGGCTCGTCCTTGACGAAGATGCGGTAGTTGCGATCGAGCAGCAGCGGCGGGGCCTTGATCCAGTGGATCGCACCGCCGCCGGGTCGTTCCTCCACCGCCGTCTCGGCACCAGGCGCGACGACGATCAGCTCATGCCCCAGATCGGCCATCAGACCCATCTTACGGTCAAGATAGGTGCGTACGCCGCCGCCGGTGGGAGAGTAGAACTCGTTGACGTCGACGATACGCATGCAGTTCCTCAATCGAGCGGGCTGAACCCTCCCAGACCGCGCAGATACTGCGCCCGAATGTTCACGGTGGTCACTCCGTTCCCGACGCGCACCATCGCCTGACGCAATTTGGGGCGGCTGCGGCCGAGCCGCTGGTTCGACGGGAAGCCTGCACCATCCGACCAGAAGTTGAACTTGTTCTTGCCGTCGCGGTCATGGGTGAACAGCATGGCATAGGTGCCGGGCGCCGGCGCCCGGATGCACATCACCACTGCGCCCGCGTGCGGCGTGTCGGCCCAGATGCGACGGAAGGTCTTGCCTTCCTTGATCAGGTCGCGGTCGTCCTTGAGGAAGTCCTCCTCGGTCGCCGGGTAGAGTTCCAGTTTCAGCCGGCCGGCGCGGTCCTTGAGGCCGCTGACCTCGACTTGGATGGCGGGGCCGCGCCCGCTGCTGCAGGCGGCGGCATCCTCGCCGAGCACCTGTGCCGACGCGCCGGGTGCGGCGATGGCGGCAAGCACGGTCGCGACCAGAAGGGCGGAGCGGTTCATGCGTCTTTCCTTGTGAGCAGTGCATGCAGGCCGAAGCCTGCGATCAGGATCATGTGGGCAACCAGCGACAGGCCCGCGATCAGCGCCATCAGTTCGGACAATGCCTCGCCCTGGCCGATGATCATGATGGCGAAGCTGGCGAACAGCAGTTCCTTGTTCGGCACCAGCGGCAGGCGCCAGGCGAGCAGCCGCCCGGCGGAGAGCAGCAGCCAGATGCCGATCGAAACCTGCGGCATCGCGAAATGCCACGCGAAGGCAACCAGCACCGAACTGGTGATGATGCGCACGCAGTGGATGCCGAACACCCACCACAGCTGTCCGCGGGGCAGCGAGAAGACGCGCTTGGAAAAGATCAGGAACGGCAGCGACATCGCGAAGATCACCGCGACCGAGCCCATCAGCGTGTTGAACTCGGCCGGCTTCAGCAGATCGATGCCGAACGGCAGGGCAAGCGCGAGCACCGCCAGCGTCATTGCGTTGCCGGCGATGGCGGAAAGGATCGTCACGTCCTTCACCGCACCGAACGGAGCCGCCACCATCTGCGTGCGCTGGCGCGCCCAGGCGTAGAAATAGGCCTCGCCCGAATAGCCGAGCAGCACTTCATTCGCGATCCGCTTCTTGTGGAGCGCGATCATCCCGTCGATCGGAATCCGCCACAGCTTGCGGAAGATGATGAAGTCGAAGGTGGGCGAGCAGATGTAATAAAAGAGGAAGACGACGTAGAAGCGCGGATCGGCGGGCATCGCAAGCTTGGCGATGCCGCCGCCGAACAGCTCGCGCGCCAGCCCCACCACCATCAGCAGCGTGAGTGCGCCGCCAAGCCACATCGGCCAGCGGCGCTTGATCTTCTCGACGGGCTCCAGCCCGGCCAGATCGGGTGCAGCGGTCAGCCCTGCTTCGGCCATGCGCGTGTTCACCGAAGCGTCCCCAGCCTGCCTGTTCAATCCATTCAAAAGCGCCACCGACAAGACCGAAACAATCTTACTCTTCCGCGGATCGGCTGTTCCGGCTCTCCGGCGCGTCGCGCGACCTCAGGCTGTTTCCCAACACATTGCGGTTTATTCCGGCATCGATTTGGGCGTTAGAAAGGCAAACCGCAAGTAGATGGCCAGCTGTTCCCCTGGCCTATTGTCCGCGCGGGCAGCCGGGGCGCGCGTCAACGCATCGCGTAGCGCAGGCCGATCCAAAGGGTCCGCGGAGTGGCGCGTTCGATCACGCCGCCGCCGCTGATTCCCGCCTGAACCTCGGCATCGAACAGGTTTTCCGCCCGCCCCTCGAGCCGCAGCCGCTTGGTGACCGGCACCCCCAGCGTCGCGTCAACCGTCCAGGCGGGATCGAGCCGCGCGCTGTTCTGGTCGTCCTCGAACCGCGCGCCTGCATAGCGCGCCGTCACCGAGGCATTGGCCAGCGCAGCGCGCCAGGCGAGCGTCGCCGACCCCTGGAAGCGCGGCGTCTGAGCCGGGCGCAGCCGGTCGAGCGTCGCCGCGGCACCCGAGGCGTGGACACGGGCATCGGCATAGGCCCAGGACCCCGCCAGGCTCCAGGCGCCGAGCGTCCACTGCGCATCCAGCTCGAGCCCCCTTGCCTCGACTGCATCCAGGTTCTGCCGCTGGCGATAAGCGCCTGCCGCCGAGACGAAGCCGACGCCGGGGAACGTCCCCGGCCCGCGCGCCAGCGTCACATTGGCGATCGCGCCGTCCAGGCGGTTCCAATAGCCGGTTGCGCGCACGACGAGATCCGGCACCGGGCGCAGGTCGATGCCGACTTCCCCGCCCCAGAGCCGCTCGGGATCGAGGCCGGCGTTTGCCGCCGTGGCGTCCGCCCCGGCGCGGAACGGCCGGTACAGTTCGTTGAGAGTCGGCAGTCGCCACCCCCGATAACCCGCCGCGCGGAGCGTGACCGGCCCCAGCACATAGGCGGCACCCAGCCGCCCGGTCGGCTCCCAGCCGTGACGGTTGCCGTAGCGCACATCGGTGAGGACGGGGCCGGCGGCCAGTGGCACCTCGAACAAGCTGCCATCATAGATCGTCCAATGATCGAGCCGCGCGCCGGCATCGAGCGTCCACCCGCCGCCGGCATAGCTGGCATTGGCGAAGGCGCCGGTGGTGAGGCTCGTGCCACCCGCGGCGCGCCGCCGCGTCGGGTTGGTGCCGACGAAGGTGTAGCGCTCGCGTGTCTCACCCGAAACGCGGCGGAGATCCCCGCCGACCCGCAGCGTCACGCCGCCGCCCACCGGCGGTGCGACTTCGATCCGGCCGCCGATGCCGGTCGCAGGGACTTCCTGCTGCACGACCGGACTGACGGTGTCGCGTGCGGCGGAAATGCTGGCAAACCCGCTGTCGAACTGTCGCACCTGCAGATAGGCGAGCGCCGACCAGCCCCACTCCCCCTTCTGCCCGTTGCCGCGCCGGACGAGCCGCACGCTGGCATCCGCACCCTTGCTCCGCACGTCGGTGAAGGCAGTGCCGCGGTCGCGCTGGTCGGTGAAGCCGGAGAGATTGGTCTGGAGCTCGGTGCCGCTGCCGAGATCGGCGACGCCGCGCACCGCAACGCTCGCCTGCTCATACGGCGCGGCGCGGTCGACGCGGCCGGGATTGACGATCGGCACGAAGCCGTCGCTGCGGCCATATTGCCCGGCGACGGTGAAGAACCCGCCGTTTACCGGCACCGCCGCCACGGCGCTCGCGTCGACGCTGTCGCGGCTGCCGTAGAAGGCGCCGACATTCAACCTGCCCAGCTCGGCCGGGCTACCGCTTTCCAGCTCGACCGTTCCCGCCAAAGCGCCGGGCCCGGCAAACCCGCTCCCGCCGCCGCGCGTCACCCGTATGCCGGCCAGACGGCCAGGCATATAGGCCGGGAACGGCACCCATCCGCCGAACGGATCGGTCTGCGGCACACCGTCGAGCAGCAGCAATGCCCGGCTCGAGGCATTGCCGCCGAGGCCGCGCAGGGTGATGCCCTGGCTGGTCGGGTGCGCGGAGGTGGAAGTCGAGCGGCGGAACTGCGCAAGGCCGGCAACGTCGGCAAGCACGTCCTCGATCCGGTTGCTGGCGGTATCGGCCAGGCGCGCCCGGTCGATCGTCACCACGTCATAAGCGGCGTCACCCGGCGGCACGTCGAGCCCGCGGCCGGTGATGACGATCTCCGTCGGCGCAGTCTCCTGCGCGGCGGCAGGTGCCGCCACGCACAGCGCCGCGGCGGCGCACCCCAGTTTTTCAAGCATTCGGTGCGACTCGATCCGGGTGGGCGGCGGCGAAGGCAGGATGCGCAAGGGCAGCCGCTTCCGCCTGCAGCAGCAGGGGATAGGCGTCCAGCGGCACGGCGAAGCGCCGGGCGTTGAACAATTGCGGGACCAAAAAACAATCCGAGATGTCGGGCGCCGCACCGCCGAGAAACGGACCCACTCCGCCGGCATTGCGGACGACAGCCTCCAGCGCCGTGAACCCCTCGGTCATCCAGTGGGCCGTCCAGGCCGAGCGGGCTTCCGCACCGACCGCCAGCCTGTGCTCCAGATAGCGCATCACCCGCAGGTTGTTGATCGGGTGGACGTCCATGCCGATCACCATGGCGCGCGAAAGCGCCTCCGCGCGCGCATCCGGATCCGCGGGAATCAGCTGCGGCTCGGGGTAGCGGGCATCGAGCCAGTCAAGGATCGCCATGCTCTGGGTAAACACCCGCCCTTCTGCCTCCAGCGCGGGCACCAGCCCTTGCGGGTTGCGCGCAAGATGCTCGGGGCTGCGCTGCGCGTCTTCCAGCAGGGGCAGCTCGCGGCGGACATAGTCGACGCCCTTCAGGTTGAGCGCGATTCGCACCCGGTACCCCGCCGAGGAGCGGAAATAATCATGCAGCACCAGCATGGGCTCAATCCTTATCGGAATGGTCGTCGCGCTTGGGCTTCTTGCCGTTCTGCCGGGCGTTGCTCTCCAGCGCCACCTTGATCATCGCCACCATTGGGTCGGCCAGCGCCAGGCCCAGCACGCCGAACAGCGTGCCGGCGAGAATCTGCGAGGAAAGCGTCAGCGCCGGCGGCAGGTCGACGGTGCGCTTGGCAACCATCGGGATCACCACATAGCCGTCGAAATTCTGCACCGCGAAGTAGATGACCAGCGCCCAGATGCCGGTTTCCTGGCCCGCGCTGAACCCCACTGCCGCCATCAGCACGCCGGAGATGATCGCGCCGACATTGGGGATGAAGGCCAGCACGCCGGTGATGATGCCGAGCAGCAGCGCCATCGGCACGCCTGCGATGCTGAGGAAGATCCAGGTCAGCACGCCTTCGAACGCCATGCCGAGCAGGCGCCCGGCGAGCAGTCGCCGCATCGTCGTGGCCATCCCGCCCAGCATCTGCGCGAAGGTGTGGCGCTGGTCGAGCGGCACCATCCATTGCAGCCCACGCTCGTAGATTCGGGGGTCGAGGGCGATGAACAGGCCGATGATGAGAATCATCACCATGCTGGTGACCGCGCCGATCGCCGTGCCCACGGCACTGGTGAGCCGCCCGATCGATCCAAGCCCCTCGCGGATCAGCCCGTTGAGGTCCGATCGGCCCGGCATCAGCCCCATGTCCGACGCCCAACGCGCGACGCGATTGGCCTGCGCCTCCAGCGTGGTGCGCAGCTGCTCTGCCTGGTCGGCGATCTGCATGCCCGTCCGGTAGAAGACGAGGCCGAAAAACGCGAAGACCAGCAGCAGCACCAGCGCGATGCGCAGGCCGCGCGGGATCGGCAGCACCTTGCCGATCAGCCGCGCACCGCCGTCCAGCATCGAGGCAAAGACGAGGCCGCCGAAGATGATCAGCAGCGGCTGGACCAGCAGCACGACGAGCGCGATGCCTACCGCCATCCCCAGCCAGACGGCGGCCTTCTTGAACTCGGCGCGAGTCGCGGGATCGCGAAATTCGTTCGGGCCCGGTTCGCGCACGACGCGAACGCGCGCGGACTCCAGCGGATCGTTGCTCATTTATCCTCGCGGGTAGGGTGCAGCGAAATGCCGAACCGATCCCCGCGGAAACCCGTGAACCACGTCAGCGGGTTCCAGGTCGAAGAGCCGTCGCGCGAAAAAGTGATGAATTCTGCGCGGCCGCCGATATTTTCCCACGGCACCGGGCCGCCCAGCCCGCCCTGATCCAGGGCAAACCGGCTGTCGGCGCTGTTGTCGCGGTTGTCGCCTATCAGGAATACATGATCCTTGGGCACCACCGTCGGCGGGAAATTGTCGCCGGCGGAGTCGCCGAGATCGGCGACGTCATAGCTGGCGCCGTTCGGCAGCGTCTCGCGGAACAGCGTGAGGCTGCAATAGGCCTTGCCCTGGTGCACTACCCGGCGGCCTTCGTAGAAGATGGAGCCGCCGCGCTCGGGATCCGGGTCGCAGCGGGTGTTGTCGTCGATCGGCACCAGCCGTTCGCCAAGCGGCTCGCGCGCTACTGCCGCGCCGTTCAGCCAGACGACGCCGTCGCGCACCGCGATGGTATCCCCGGGCAGGCCGATCACGCGCTTGATATAGTCGGTGCTGTGCAGCGGCGGCGTGACGATCACGATGTCACCCCGCGCGGGCAGCCGCCCCAGGATGCGGCCGGGGATTGGCGGCAGCAGATGAAAGGTCGGCGTGACGAACGAATAGCCATACGGATATTTGCTGACGATCAGCTGATCGCCCACCCGCAGGTTCGGCAGCATCGATTCTGACGGGATGTAGAAGGGCTTGGCGATCAGGCTGTGGAAGGCCAGCACGCCCAGCACCAGCCACAGGAGGCCGCGCAGTTCGGCCCACCAGTCGGTACCTTGCCGGGTGGCGCTCTGGCGTCGCTCGCTCCGCTTGCTGCGCAACACCAGTTCGTCCACCCCCATCGTCATTCCTTTTCCGCCGGAACGGCCTCGATCATTACCATCGCGAACGCCCAGGGCATGTCGTCCGTGAGCGTCAGATGCACCTTGGCCACGTGTCCCGCTGGCGTCATGGCGTCAAGTCTCGCCTTGGCGCCGCCGGTCAGCGCGAGCGTGGGTGCGCCGGACGGTGCATTAACCACGCCGATATCCTTCATGAACACGCCCCGGCTGAAGCCGGTTCCGACCGCCTTGGAAAATGCTTCCTTGGCCGCAAAGCGCTTGGCGAGCGTCGGCGCGTAGTTGTGCGGTCGCTTGGCCGCCTTGGCGAGTTCAACCTCGGTGAACACGCGCTGCTCGAACCGCGCGCCGTAGCGATCCAGCGAATTGCGGATGCGCTCGATATTGCACAGGTCCGAACCGAGGCCGAGGATCATGCGCTCACCGCGCCGAATCCATCAGTTCGCGCATCCGCTGCACCACTGGCGCCAGCCCGTCGAAGATCGCCTCACCAATCAGGAAATGGCCGATGTTCAGCTCCATCACCTGGGGGATCGCTGCGATCGGCACGACATTGTCGAAGGTGAGGCCATGGCCGGCATGCGGCTCGATGCCGTTGCGCGCCGCCAGCGCCGCCGCGTCGGACAGGCGCTTCAGCTCTACCGCCAGTTCGTCACCCGCCAGCTCGGCATAGCGGCCGGTGTGCAGCTCCACGACCGGCGCGCCGAGCCGGATCGCGGCGTCGATCTGCTTCGCCTCGGGCTCGATGAACAGCGACACGCGGCTGCCATTGTCGCGCAGCTTCGCGACCATCGGCGCCAGCAGCTCGAACATGCCCGCCGCATCCAGCCCGCCCTCGGTGGTACGCTCCTCACGCTTTTCGGGCACGATGCACACCGCATGCGGGCGGTGCTTCAGCGCGATTGCGAGCATCTCCTCGGTCGCGGCCATTTCGAGGTTGAGCGGCACGGTCAACTCGGTCGAAAGCCTTGCGATGTCGGCATCGGTGATGTGCCGGCGATCCTCGCGAAGATGCGCGGTGATGCCGTCCGCGCCTGCCTCGGCCGCCAGCAGCGCCGCGCGCACGGGATCCGGATAGCCGCTGCCGCGGGCATTCCGCACGGTGGCGACATGGTCGATATTGACCCCGAGGCGCAGCTTGCCGGTCATGCGGTGATCGCCCGGCTCCCCGGCTTGATCGCCGGGATCGCCGCCAGTTCGGGCGGCAGCTGGTCCGCGGGATAGGCGGGAACATCCAGCTTGGTCAGCGAGATCAGCGGCACGCCCACGTCCGCCTTGCCGTTCGAGCGATCAACGATGCAGGCGGCGCCGACCAGCGTGCCGGGGTGCTTGCGGATCGCAGCGATGCACTCGCGCGAGGAAAGCCCGGTGGTGACGATGTCCTCCACCATCACCACGCGCGCGCCTTCCGGGATTTCAAAGCTCCGGCGCAGCTGGAACTCGCCGTCCTCGCGCTCGACGAACACTGCCTTGCAGCCCAGCGCCCGCGCCGTTTCATAGCCCGGGATGATGCCGCCGATGGCGGGCGAGACGACGATGTCGATCTCGCCGAACGTCTCGCGAATCAGCTTGCCCAGTGCGCCGCACACCCGCTCGGTGCGGACCGGATCTTCGAAAATACGCATCTTCTGGAGAAATACGGGAGAGCGCAAACCCGAAGACAGGATAAAATGCCCCTCAAGCAACGCACCTGCGTCGCGAAATTCGTCGAGGATGGCGTCTCCGGTCAATGTCTGGGCTCCTGAAGTCAACGGTGGAACGATCCTTTAAGTGGCGGGGGCAGCCACCGCAACCGCACGCGAAAAAGGTTGAGCATGGCCTTTTCCCAGCTATACCTTTGGTACAAAGGGCCGCTAGGATGCCCCGGTTGTGCGTTCCTGGAGAGGGGTGACAACACCTTATGCGCAGTTTCTTGGTACCGTCGATCTTGCTGGCCACCGGTCTGGCCTTCGCTTCACCGGGACTGGCGCAACCCGCCGCCCCTTCCGCACCTGCACCTGCTGCCGCCGCAGCGCCGGCCGCCCCCGCGGCGCCTGCGGCCAAGGTTGCCGATCCGACGCTCGATGCCGCCGGCAAGCCGCTGCACCAGGCCGTACCCGGCGTGGGCGAGCCGGTGGACAAGGCCTTCTACCTCCAGCAGCAGGTGACCCCCACCGGGCAGGAAGCGCACTGGTTCCACAACACCATCCTGCTGCCGCTGATCACGATCATCTCGATCTTCGTGCTGCTGCTCTTGGTGTGGGTGATCGTCCGCTATCGCCGCGCCGCCAACCCCACGCCGTCGCGCACCAGCCACAACACCGCGATCGAGATCATCTGGACGCTCGCGCCGGTGCTGATCCTGGTGGCGATCGCGATCCCCTCGATCAAGCTGCTCGCCGCGCAGTTCAAGCCGGCGCCCAAGGGCGCGGTGACGCTGAAGGCGATCGGCAACCAGTGGTTCTGGTCGTACGAATATCCGGACAACGGCGGTATTCAGCTGACTGCGAACATGCTCAAGGAAGAAGGCCAGGTCGGCCAGGGCCAGCGCTATCGCACCGATGCGGACGGCCCCCGCCTGCTCGCCACCGATCAGCGCGTGGTCCTGCCCGTGGGCGTGCCGATTCGCCTGGTGACGACCGCGACCGACGTGATCCACAGCTGGGCGATGCCCGCCTTCTGGATCAAGCTGGACGCGATCCCGGGTCGGCTGAACGAGACAAGCTTCATCATCCAGAAGGAAGGCGTCTATTTCGGCCAGTGCTCCGAACTGTGCGGCGCGCGCCATGCCTATATGCCGATCGCGGTGGAGGCGGTTAGCCCGGCCAAGTTCGCGCAGTGGGTCGCCTCGAAGGGCGGCACCATGCCGGGCGCCACGGCCGAGCCCGCGAGCACGACCGCCATGGGCAACGACGCGACCGACGCCACCGCCAACGGCGCGATGGAGGCCGCACCCACCGTCGACGCCACTGCCACTCCGGCACCGTCCAACAAGCCTGCGACGGCGAATCCCGCCGGCGCCGGCAACACGGGCAACTGAGCCATGACTGATACCGCGCTCCCCTACACCGCCGCGCACGACCATGCGCATGGCGAGCATGACGCCGATCACAAGCCGGGCTTCTTCGCCCGCTGGTTCATGTCGACCAACCACAAGGACATCGGCACACTCTACCTGATCTTCGCGATCTTCGCCGGCATCATCGGCGGCGCGATCTCGGGCATCATGCGCGCCGAGCTGATGCAGCCGGGCATCCAGTACCTTCCCTGGTGGGTCGCCAAGCTGCACGGCGAAGGCACGTTCGACGAGGCGATGCACTTCTGGAACGTACTGATCACCGCACACGGCCTGATCATGGTGTTCTTCATGGTGATGCCGGCGATGATCGGCGGTTTCGGCAACTGGTTCGTGCCGATCATGATCGGCGCGCCGGACATGGCCTTCCCGCGGATGAACAACATCTCGTTCTGGCTCACCGTGGCGGGCTTCGTGCTGCTGATGCTCTCGCCGTTCGTCGGGGTGGGCGCGGGGACCGGCTGGACAGTCTATGCCCCGCTTTCCACCTATGGCGAGCCTGGGCCGTCCGTCGATTTCGCGATCTTCTCGCTCCACCTGGCGGGCGCGGCGTCGATCCTCGGCGCGATCAACTTCATCACGACGATCTTCAACATGCGCGCGCCGGGCATGACGCTGCACAAGATGCCGCTGTTCGCCTGGTCGGTGCTGGTCACCGCCTTCCTGCTGCTGCTGGCGCTGCCGGTGCTGGCTGCGGCGATCACCATGCTGATCACCGATCGTAATTTCGGCACTGCCTTCTACGATCCGCAATATGGCGGCGATCCGGTGCTCTACCAGCACCTCTTCTGGTTCTTCGGCCACCCCGAAGTCTACATCATGATCCTGCCGGGCTTCGGCATCGTCAGCCACATCATCGCGACGTTCAGCCGCAAGCCGGTGTTCGGCTATCTCGGCATGGCCTATGCGATGGTCGCGATCGGCCTCGTTGGGTTCGTCGTCTGGGCGCACCACATGTTCACCACCGGCCTGCCGGTGCAGGTGAAGATGTACTTCACCGCCGCCACCATGGTGATCGCGGTGCCTACCGGCGTGAAGATCTTCTCCTGGATCGCGACGATGTGGGGCGGCTCGATCAGCTTCAAGACCCCGATGGTCTGGGCGATCGGCTTCATCTTCATGTTCACCGTCGGCGGCGTGACCGGCGTCGTTCTCGCCAATGGCGGCGTCGACGACTATATGCAGGACACCTACTACGTCGTCGCCCACTTCCACTATGTGCTGTCGCTGGGCGCCGTGTTCAGTCTGTTCGCCGGCTTCTACTATTGGTTCCCGAAGATGACGGGGAAGATGTACAGCGAAGTGCTGGGCCATGTGCACTTCTGGGTGTTCTTCGTCGGCGTGAACCTGCTGTTCTTCCCGATGCACTTCCTGGGGCTTCAGGGCATGCCGCGCCGCATCCCCGACTATACGGACCAATATGCCTATTGGAACCACATGGCGACGGTGGGCTACATGGTGATGGCCGCGGGCATGGCGGTGTTCTTCGTGAACATCATCTACTCGCTGCTCGCCGGCAGGAAGGCGGAAGCCAACCCTTGGGGCGAAGGCGCGACGACGCTCGAATGGACGCTGTCGAGCCCGCCGCCCTTCCACCAGTTCGAGACGCTGCCCAAGATCGACTGATCGGACGGGGCAACCAAACCAGGGCCCTGGAGGGAGACCTCCGGGGCCTTTTCTTTTGCCGGGCCTGGCCTTGCCGCTCTCCGAATGATGTTGGTAACGGCCGCATGCTATACACGGCCCCGGACGCATCGTTCGCGCGTTCGGACCACTATGTTGCCCCTGGAGACCACCCCATGCGTACCCCCTATGCCGACTGGATGAAGATCGGCCTCGACAGCTGGATGCTGGGCATGGAGGCGTCGACGGTCATCGGCCTGCGCATAGCAAAGCTTGCGGCGGGCGGCCCGAATGCCGCCGCCGAAGCCCAGCAGATGGTCGCCGAGAAGATGCAGGCTGCGTGGGAACTGCAGATCGCTGCCGTCACCGGCAAGCTGGGCAGCACGCCGCACGCGCAGGCGAGCAAGACGCTGCGCCATTATCGCCGCAAGGTTCGCGCCAACGCCAAGCGGCTGGGCTGACAGGCCTCTTTCGCCCGCACGACACGCGCCGTATATCGGGAGCGATGATGTCCGTGACCAACGCCAATCCCGCCATGCCCGCCGATTGGCGCGATTTCCTTGCCCTCACCAAGCCGCGGGTGATGACGCTGGTCGTCTTCACCGGGCTGTGCGGCATGCTCGCAGCACCCGTGCCGATCCACCCGGTGCTCGGCTTCACCGCGATCCTGTGCATCGCACTGGGTGCCGGCGCTGCGGGCGCGCTCAACCAATGGTATGAAGCCGATCTCGACGCGAAGATGAAGCGCACCCAGGGCCGCCCGCTTCCCGCCGGCCGGATGGACCGGCAATCGGCGCTGCACTTCGGCGTGGGACTCGCGGCGTTCAGCCTGGTGCTGATGTATTTCGCGATCAACCTGGTCGCGACGCTGATCCTCGCGGTGTCGATCCTGTTCTACGTGTTCGTCTACACGATCTGGCTCAAGCGCCGGACGCCCCAGAACATCGTGATTGGCGGCGCGGCCGGCGCCTTCCCGCCGCTGATCGGCTGGGCGGCGGCGACCGGCAATGTCGCGACGCTGCCCCTCCTGCTGTTCGCGCTGATCTTCCTGTGGACGCCGCCGCACTTCTGGGCGCTCGCGCTGTTCGTGAAGACCGATTATGCCAATGCCGGCGTGCCGATGCTGCCGGTCGTCGCCGGTGAGCGCACCACCCGTGTCCAGATCGGCCTCTACACGCTGCCGATGATCGCCGCCGCTGCTGCGCCCTGGCCGCTGGGGCTGACGGGCATGATCTACGGCCTCACCGCCGCGGTGATGTCCGGCATCTTCCTCGCCATGGCGATCCAGGTCGCCACCCGGCGCACCGAGACCGAAGCCGAGGGTGGGGACCGTATGATCCCGGAAAAGCGGCTGTTCAAATTCTCGATATTGTATCTGTTCGTGCTATTCGGGGCGCTGGTGATCGACAGGTGGGTGGGATGAACGACTCACGCGGAGAGGATGTGATACGGATGCCGGCATCGGAGCTGGAGTTGATCCGCGCGCGCCAGCGTTCCCGGGCGCGCGTGATGGCATGGCTGCTCGGCGGATTCGTGCTGCTCGTCTTCGCCATTTCGATCGTGAAGATGCAGCTGGGTCACGGCGGATGAGAGTCAGCCGCAACCTGCGCGTCGGCCTGATGGGTGCCGTGCTGGTGTGCAGCATGACCGGGCTCGGCTTCGCGGCGGTGCCGCTCTACCGGATGTTCTGCGAGGCGACCGGCCTTAACGGCACCACCCAGCGGGGCCTGCGGGCCCCCGGCGCTACCGGCCAGAAGATCACCGTGGCGTTCGACAGCAATGTCAGCCCCAAGCTGCCGTGGAAGTTCGAGCCCGAACGCCGCGCCGACACGATCGACATCGGCGGCCGCGACATGGCTTTCTTCACCGCCACCAACACGTCCAACCGCCCGATCACTGGCACCGCGACATTCAACGTCACGCCGGCGCAGGTCGGGAAATACTTCACCAAGATCCAGTGCTTCTGCTTCACCCAGCAAACGCTGCAGCCGGGCGAGACCGTCCGCATGCCGGTGATCTTCTTCGTCGATCCGAAAATTCTGAAAGATCCCGACGCGCGCGACGTCGAGGAGATCACCTTGTCCTATACATTTTATCCAGTGGATTCACCGAAGACACCAAGCTAGCATCGCGCAAAATAGAGAGAGGATTGGGATACGCCCATGGCTGGAGCAAAGAACCACCAGTACCATATCCTGCCGCCGAGCATCTGGCCGCTACTCGGCTCGCTGGGCGGGTTGATCCTGGCCTCGGGCGCGGTGCTGTGGATGCACAAGATGGCGAACGGCACACTGGTGCTCACCACCGGCTTCGCGCTCGTGCTGCTCACCATGTTCGGCTGGTGGGGCAAGGTGATCCAGGAGGCGCATGCCGGCGATCACACGCCCATCGTGCAACTCCACCTGCGCTACGGCATGATCCTGTTCATCGCTTCCGAAGTGATGTTCTTCGTCGGCTGGTTCTGGGCCTGGTTCGATTTCTCGCTCTTCCCCTCCACCGTCGAGGCGGTTGGCGGCACCTGGCCCCCCAAGGGCATGGAGGTGCTGGATGCCTGGCAATTCCCGCTGCTCAACACGCTGATCCTGCTCTGCTCGGGCTGCACCGTCACCTGGGCGCACCACGGGCTGATCCACAATGAGCGCGGCGGCGCGTTGCGCGGGATCTGGGGCCTGATCGGCGTGGGTGAGAACGACACGGTGAAGAAGGGCTTGTGGCTCACGGTGATCCTCGGCTTCACCTTTAGCTGCCTTCAGGCCTATGAGTATATGGAGGCCCCCTTCCCCTTCAAGGCTGCGAGCGAGCATGGCTCGAGCTATGGCGGCGCCTTCTTCATGGCGACAGGCTTCCACGGCTTCCACGTGATCGTCGGCACGATCTTCCTCGTGGTAAACCTGGTGCGCGCCTATCGCGGCGACTTCACGCCCAAGCAGCATTTCGGCTTCGAGGCGGCGGCCTGGTACTGGCACTTTGTCGACGTGGTGTGGCTGTTCCTGTTCGCGTCGATCTATGTCTGGGGTGGCTGGGGCGCACCGGTTCACGCCGGCTGACGTGACAGCCCCCACACCCGATCCCGCCGGGGGCGGCAGCACCGCGCTGCCGCCCCCGATCGCATCCGGTCTGTACGGATGCTGCCCGCGCTGCGGCGCCAAGACGCTGTTCCGCAGCTTCCTGGCCTTTGCCGATCGCTGCCCCGCCTGCGGGCTGGAGTTCACTGCGTTCAACGTCGGCGACGGGCCGGTGGTGTTCCTCACCCTGGGCATCGGCACGCTGGTGACGATCCTTGCCCTGTGGCTCGAATTCAGCGTCTCTCCGCCCGTCTGGGTCCACCTGCTGCTCTGGCCGCTGGTCACGCTGGGCATGGTGGTGGGATCGCTGCGCGTGGCCAAGGGCCTGTTGCTCGCGCTGGAATTTCGCAACCGGGCCCATGAGGGCCGGATCGCCGAGGACTGAGATGCGCCGCGTGCCGCTGCTCCCCACCCTGCTGGTCGGCCTTGCAGTGGCAGCGATGATCGCACTAGGCTTCTGGCAACTCGATCGACGGAGCCAGAAGCAAAGCGCCCTGGCGGTGTTCGCGGCCAACACGATGCAGCCGACGATCACCGTCGAGAGCGGCGCGGCCGACGCTTCGCTGCTGTTCCGCCACGCCCGTTCGGCCTGCCAGTCCGTTACCAACTGGGCGCGCCAGGGCGGGCGGGGCGTGAAGGGCATGCAGGGCTGGCGGCAGATCGCCACCTGCCGCACCCATGCGGGCGCCACGCTGCTGGTCGACATGGGCGTAACGCGCGATCCGATGTTCCGCCCCCACTGGCCCGGCGGAGTGGTGAGCGGCACCCTCACCCGCGCGCCCGACCACCGCCCGCTGATTGCGAGCATGTTCAATGGAGCCCCACGGCCGCTGATGCTGGTCTCCGATCAGGCCGCACCGGGGCTGGAGCCGAGCACCCCGCCAGACATCGCCAGCGTGCCCAACAACCATCTGGCCTATGCGGTGCAGTGGTTCCTGTTCGCCGGGGTGGCGATCATCATCTACGCACTGGCCCTGCGGCTGCGGGCGCGGGGTGCGCCGCTGCCTGAGGTGCGGTGAACGCACCGCTGACCACGTGGAGATCGCGGCATGATTTCGGCCAGCACCAAGGCTTTAGCAGATCCCTTTTTGGCAATTGGCGAACGGCGGGCATCGGTGGCTAGCGGGCGTTGCCGCCGACAGGTAGCGGCATTGGTGCACCACATCCTGTATCGTGCGAAGGTCAGACACTATCTGTTTTGAAGGTCAAGATGGCTGTGACCGACATCTTCGCTCTAGGTTGCTTCTCGCAAGGTTGATCCGTCACCTCCAAGGTGAATGGAAGTTCATCAGTCACCGCTTCGCCTGCAACAACGTACGCCCGCTCCAAGGTCCCAGTGACCTCCACACCGCCGCCTGGACGGGGCCGGACGTTAGCAATGGGCCCCTCCCACTCTTCACGGTATGACCCTAGTCGGTGTGAGTATCGGGCACGCATGTCCAATATTCTTATCTTCCAAGAATCTCCTGAGAAAAGGAACGTATTCCGTTCTCGTGCCGGAGAAGCCGATGGCGCAATGATCACCAACGAGCAAACACTCGCAATGCGGATCAAAGATGCTAGCGTCATGGGACTCCTCGTAGCCAGTACAGCGAACGTCCGCAACTGGCCGCCAGCTGCGTTCGCTTCCGGCGCTGCCCGCGCCGATGGTCAGCGTTCTTCGCTCGCCGCCGGATAGACCTTCCCGACATGCGGCTCGCCTCGAGTCGCGGCGAAGGACTCCTGGCGCTGGCGTTCGCGGTAGCGCTCCCGGTCTTCGTCGCTGCGCTCCTCATGGCAGGCGGCGCAGCTCACCCCCGCCTCATATAGCGGCGAGCGACGGTCCTCGACGCTGACCGGGCGGCGGCAGGCGTGGCAGAGTTCGTAGCTGCCGGGCGCCAGGCCGTGGCCGACCGTCACCCGCTGGTCGAACACGAAGCATTCGCCGTCCCACAGGCTCTGCGCCTCGGGAACCTTCTCCAGATAGTTGAGGATACCACCCTTGAGGTGGAACACCTCCTCGATGCCCTCGGACTTGAGGAAGGCGGTCGACTTCTCGCAGCGGATGCCGCCGGTGCAGAACATGGCGACCTTGGGCGGCGTCTCGCCGCGCCCCAGCAGTTCCTCGCGGTGGGCGCGGAACCAGTCCGGGAAGTCGCGGAAGCTCCTGGTGTGCGGGTCGATCGCGCCGCGGAACGTGCCGGCGGCGACCTCGTAATCGTTGCGCGTATCGATCACAACCGTGTTCGGGTCGGCGATCAGCGCGTTCCAGTCCTCGGGCGCGACATAGGTGCCGACGCTCGCCAGCGGATCGATGTCCGGCTCGCCCATCGTCACGATCTCGCGCTTGAGGCGCACCTTCATGCGGTAAAAGGGCTGCTCGGCCGCGCGGGCATATTTCACATCCAGCCCGGCGCAGCCCGGCAGCGCACGAATATGGTCGACGACCGCCGCGATGGCCTCGTCGCTGCCTGCAATCGTGCCGTTCACGCCCTCGCGCGCGAGCAGCAGCGTGCCCTTCACGCCTTGGCCGCAGCAGAGTGCCGCCAGCGGGCCCTGCAGCACCGCCGGGTCATTAAACCGGGTGAATTGGTAGAGCGCCGCCACGCGGATCGGCAGGGCGGCATCGTCCGCAGTCTGAGTCATTTCGGCGGCTTTAGCCGAGCCGGGGCAATTATACCAAGGTTGGTTGCCGCGAGCGCCTTGCTTCCGGCCGTCATCCGGGCGGAAGCCGGAAGCCACTCGCCACTCGGCCCGGGAAAGAGGCTGGACGTAGACCCCAATGGATCCCGGCTTTCGCCGGGGTGCCGAGAGGTGAAAGTGCGGGCCGTCCCCGCCCGCGCACAGGGTTCAGACCATGAAGCTTTCGCCGCAGCCGCAGGTGCCCTTGGCATTGGGGTTGGTGAACACGAAGCCGGCGGTGAAATCGTCCTCGACCCAGTCCATCGTCGAGCCGATCAGGTACAGCACCGATGCGCCGTCAATAAAGAACAGGCCGCCGGGCGTCTCGATCTTCTCGTCCAGCGGCTTGGCCTCGCTGACATAGTCGACCGAGTAGGCAAGCCCCGAGCAGCCACGGCGCGGGGTGGAGAGCTTGACGCCGACCGTGCCTTCCGGCGCCTTCGCCATCAACGCGGCGATGCGCGCCTCGGCGGCGGGGGTGAGAAGCAGCGCGGCGGGGCGCTGGCGGGAGGTGGTCGCGGTGGTCATCGTCTCTTCCTGCCTTCTTAAGCCCCCCCTGAAGGAGAGGGGCTTAGATGGGTCACAACATCCCCAGTTCCAGCTTGGCCTCGTCGCTCATCTTCTGCGGGTCCCAGGGCGGGTCCCAGACGAGGTTGACATCGGCCGTGGCAATGCCCGGCACCGCGCTGACCCGCAGCTCGACTTCGCCCGGCATCGACTCCGCCACCGGGCAATGCGGCGTGGTCAGCGTCATGGTGATCGCGGCATGCCCGTTGGCCGTGATGTCGACGCCGTAGATCAACCCCAGGTCATAGAGATTGACCGGAATTTCCGGGTCATAGATCTCCTTCAGCGCCTCGATCACCGCTTCGTACAGCGGCCCGCCCGGCTCGCCGGCGCCCGGCTCGACGGGCTTCTGCGAAAGGAAGCCGGAAAGATAGTCGCGCTTGCGCTCGGCGGCGGGCTCGGCGACATCATCGACGCGCGCCTTGGGAGGCGCTTCGACCGCGTCTACCTCTTCCACCACGATCCTGCGTTCTTCGTTCATCCGAAGATCCTCGTCACTCGTTCGATACCTCGCACGAGCGCGGCGACGTCCGCCGGCCCGTTATATACGCCGAAGCTCGCCCGCGCGGTGGCGGGGACCTCCAGCAGCTCCATCAGCGGCTGGGCGCAGTGATGCCCGGCGCGGATCGCGACGCTGCCTTCGTCGAGGATCGTCGCGACGTCGTGCGGATGCACGCCTTCCACGGCGAAGCTGACGATGCCGGCGCTGTCCGCCGGCCCGAACAGCCGCACGCTGTTGATGCCCGCGAGCGCGGCGCGCGTCTCGGTCACCAGCGCGGTTTCGTGCGCGTGGATGCGATCCAGTCCGATGCCGTCCACATAGTCGATGGCGGCATGCAGCCCGACCACGCCGACGATGTGCGGGGTGCCCGCCTCGAACCGGCCCGGCGGCGGGGCATAAGTGGTTTTGGCAAAGCTGACCCGGTCGATCATCGATCCGCCGCCCTGATAGGGGGGCATCGCGTCGAGCAGGTCGTAGCGGCCCCACAGCACGCCGATGCCGGTGGGTCCGTAGAGCTTGTGCCCCGAAAAGACGTAGAAGTCGCAGCCGAGCTCGGCGACGTTCACCGGCAGCCGCGCGACCGCCTGGCAGCCGTCGATCAGGATTCTGGCGCCAACGCCGTGCGCGAGGTCGACCGCGCGGCGGACGTCGAGCACCGAACCCAGCACGTTCGAGACATGGGCGAGCGCGACCAGCTTGTGCTGTTCAGTCAGCATCGCCGCCATCGCGTCCAGATCGATGCGGTGGTCTTCGGTGAGCGGCACCACGTCGATCTGCGCGCCGATCTTCTCGGCGGCCATCTGCCAGGGGACGATGTTCGAATGATGCTCGAGCGCGGAGAGCAGGATGCGGTCGCCGGGCTTGAGCTGGGTGGCGGCGTAACACTCGGCAACGAGGTTGATCCCCTCCGTCGCGCCGCGCACGAACACCACCTCTTCGGTGCGGCCGCCGATGAACCTTGCCACGCGGGCCCGCGCCGCCTCAAAGGCAAGCGTCATGTCGGCAGAACGCTGGTACACGCCGCGATGCACTGTCGCATAGGTTTCGCCATAGCCGCGCGTAATCGCATCGAGCACGGGGCGCGGCTTTTGCGAGGTGGCGGCGGTGTCCAGATAGGCCCAACCCGCCGGGATCGCCGGGAAGTCCGCGAGAACGTCCAGGGGGGCGGCGGTCGCCAGCACGCTCACAGCGCCGCCTCCAGCCACGCCGCCGCATCCGCCGCAAAGACTTCGCGCACCGGCTCTTCGCCGATCCGCGCCAGCGCATCCGCCACGAAGGCATGCGTCAGCAGCGCCTTGGCCCGCGCGTCGGGGATACCGCGGCTCTGCAGGTAGAAGAGGGCGTTGCGGTCGAGTTCGCCCACCGTGGCGCCGTGCGCGCACTTCACGTCGTCGGCGAAGATTTCGAGTTCGGGCTTGAGGTTCACCGTCGCGGTGCGCTGGAGCAGCAGCCCGCGCAGCGACTGTTCGCCGTCGGTCTGCTGCGCCCCGCGGGCGACTTCCACTCGCGCGGCGAGGCTCGCCACCGACTGGTCTGCCGCGACTGCGCGCCAGATCTGGCGCGACGATCCTTCGATCTGCTCGTGCCGGACGGAAACGGCGGCTTCCTGCCGCTGCGTGCCGCTGGTGAGCAGCGCGCCCCCCATTTCAGCGAACGCGCCCTTGCCGGTGAGGGTCAGCGCGCCGTCGATCCGGCTGCCCATGCCCCCCGCACCAAGGAAGATCGACACCAGGCTTGCCGCCTCGCCAATCTCGGCCTCGTCGCGGATCGAGACGAAGCCGCCGGTCTGCACCAGCCGCACCGAACGCATCAGCCGCGCGCCCTTGCCGAGCGCGATCGCGGTCAGCCGGTTCGCCCAGCCGGTGCCGGCAAAGGTCTCCACCACCGACGCCACGGCATCGTCGGCCAGCAGGATGCGCGCGGGCACGTGATTTTCGCCGCCGGTGCCGAGATGTACGATCTGGATGCAGGTCGCGGCATGTTCGGGGCCGAGGTGCAGCGCCCAGCCCTCGCCAATGGCGAGGCTGCCGAGCGGGTGATCGGTCGCGGCGATCTGGCGCGTGACCTCCACCGGGCCGGGACGGCTATGCGCAGGCTCGAACACGCCGTCGACGAAGCAAAGGCGCGGGCCTTCGATGTCGAGAAACAGGTCCGCAGGGTCGATACCGGCCGGCGCCTGTTCGCTGGCGGCCGCAGCGCGCAGCGTGTCCATGTCGGACCAGCGCCATGCCTCGGCCCGCGTCGAGGGAAGGTCGAGCACGGTCACGCCGCCAGCGCTCCATAGCCTTCGCGCTCGAGCTCGAGTGCCAGTTCCGGGCCGCCCGAGCGTACGATGCGGCCGTCGGCCAGCACGTGGACGAAGTCCGGCTGCACATAATCGAGCAGGCGCTGATAGTGGGTGATCAGCAGCACCGCCTTGTCAGGCGCGCGCATGATGCGGTTGATGCCTTCACCCACCGCCTTCAGCGCATCGATGTCGAGCCCGCTGTCGGTCTCATCGAGGATCGCGAGCTTGGGGTTGAGGATCCCCATCTGCACCATCTCGTTGCGCTTCTTCTCGCCGCCGGAAAAGCCGACATTCACCGGTCGCTTGAGCATTTCCGCATCCATGCCGAGCGCCGCCGCCTGGGCACGCGCCAGCTTTAGGAACTCGGCACCCGAAAGCGGTGCCTCGCCCCGGTTGCGGCGCTGGGCATTGGCCGCCTCGCGCAGGAACTGGACGTTCGACACGCCGGGGATCTCGACCGGATACTGGAAGCCGAGGAACAGGCCGGCGGCGGCACGCTCGTGCGGCTCCAGCTCCAGCAGATCCTGCCCGTCGAAGGTCACGCTGCCGCTTGTGGCTTCATAGCCGTTGCGGCCGCCGAGGACATAGCCCAGCGTCGACTTGCCGGCGCCGTTCGGCCCCATGATCGCGTGCACTTCGCCCGCGTTCAGCGACAGGGTCAGGCCCTTGAGGATTTCCTTGCCGTCGACTTCGGCGTGCAGGTTCTGGATGTTCAGCATGGGTGTCAGATCGCCACGGTCACGAGAGAAAGGGTCTTGGGCTTGGCGCCCGCGTCATAGGCATCGACCAGGGAGCCGTCGGGCAGCTTCCACATGATCTTGTACTGCTTGGGCGCAGTGACGCTGGCCTTGATGTCGGCCTCGATCGCGTCGAGCACCGGCGTCAGCTTGTGCCAGGCGCTCGGCTGATAGGGCCGATCGTTGAGCAGCAGGCGCCCGGCCTGAAAGTCCGAATCAAGGAAGTCGCGGCACTGCTTGATTGCGCTCGCGACCTTGGCCGAACGCGCGCCCGCGTCCGCCGGCGCGGTGCCGATCGCGCGGACAATGCAGCGCGCATGGTTGGTCGCCGCGCCGAACTGGGCCGCGCTGTCGATCGCGACGCCGCCCTGGAGGGCAAAGGCTGCGGCGAGAAGGGCGTTCAACATGCATGATACTCCTGCGGGCCCGGAACGCGGCCCTGCGTCGTCGATACAGCAGCCGACATGAGCGCAGGCTGAGCGGAGGCGGCGGGATGAATCACCCCACCGACCCTTCGAGCGAAATGCCGAGCAGCTTCTGCGCCTCGACCGCGAATTCCATCGGCAGCTGCTGCAGCACTTCGCGGGCAAAGCCGTTGACGATCAGCGCCACTGCGGCTTCCTGGTCCAGCCCGCGCTGGAGCGCGTAGAACAGCTGGTCGTCGCTGATCTTGCTGGTGGTCGCTTCGTGCTCGATCTGGGCGCTCGGGTTTTTCACCTCGATGTACGGCACGGTGTGCGCGCCGCACTGGTCGCCAAGCAGCAGCGAGTCGCACTGGGTGAAGTTGCGGACATTCTCCGCGCTCGCAGCCACCCGGACGAGACCGCGATAGGTGTTGTCGCTGCGCCCGGCCGAGATGCCCTTCGACACAATGGTCGAGCGGCTGCCCTTGCCCAGATGGATCATCTTGGTGCCGGTATCGGCCTGCTGGCGGTTGTTCGTCACCGCCACCGAATAGAATTCGCCGACGCTGTTCTCGCCCGCCAGCACGCAGCTCGGATATTTCCAGGTGATCGCCGACCCGGTCTCGACCTGGGTCCAGCTCACCTTGGAGTTGCGGCCCTGGCACAGCGCCCGCTTGGTGACGAAATTATAGATGCCGCCCACGCCGTTCTCGTCGCCCGGATACCAGTTTTGGACCGTCGAGTACTTGATCTCGGCGTCGTCGAGGGCAACCAGTTCCACGACTGCCGCGTGCAGCTGGTTCTCGTCGCGCATCGGCGCGGTGCAGCCCTCGAGATAGGAGACGTACGCCCCCTTGTCGGCGACGATCAGCGTGCGCTCGAACTGGCCGGTATTCTCCGCATTGATGCGGAAATAGGTGGAAAGCTCCATCGGGCAGCGGACGCCCTCCGGCACATAGACGAAGGTGCCGTCGGAGAAGACCGCGCTGTTGAGCGTCGCGAAATAATTGTCGCGCTGCGGCACCACCTTGCCCAGCCACTTCTGGATCAGCTCGGGATATTCGCGGATCGCCTCGCTGATCGACAGGAAGATGACGCCCGCCGCCTTCAGCTCGGCACGAAAGGTCGTCGCCACCGAAACCGAATCGAACACCGCGTCGACGGCAACCTTGCGCGCGCCCTCGACACCGGCGAGCACCTTCTGCTCCTCGATCGGGATGCCCAGCTTCTCGTACGTCCGGCGGATTTCCGGATCGAGTTCGTCCAGGCTCGTGATCGTCTTCTTCTGCTTCGGCTCGGCGTAATAATACGCGTCCTGATAGTCGATCGGCGGCACGTTGAGCTTGGCCCAGTCCGGTGCCTCCAGCGTCTGCCACAGGCGGAACGCCTTCAGGCGCCAGTCGAGCATCCACTGCGGCTCGTTCTTCTTCGCCGAAATGTAGCGAACGGTATCCTCGCTCAGCCCCTTGGGCGCGAACTCCTGTTCGACGTCCGAGGCGAAGCCCCATTCATACTTCTTGTTCGCGGCGGCGAGCGCCTCTGCGTTCTTGGTGGCCATCAGAAAGATACCTGGCTTTCCCCGACAAGCGCCGGAGAAGGAGAAGAAGAAAGGTCGGTTCGGGAAGGTTCGCGCCCATGCACCGGCGCAGGCGCGGCCGCAAGCACCGGGGGATTGCTGAGGCTGGCGAGACTCACCTGAGCAAGGGCAGATCGCACCGCATCGCTCACCACGCCCCAGTGCGGCTTCACGCGACAGGCGCCCTCCACTGCACAGTCATGCCGGGCCGAGTCGACGCAAACGGTCAGCGCGATCGGTCCTTCGATCGCCTCGACGATATCGGCAAGGCTGATCGCCGCGGGCGGCCGGGCAAGCCTGAAGCCGCCACCGGTGCCGCGCGCGCTCTCGATCAGGCCGGCGGCCGATAGCTTGCTCACCAGCTTCTGTACGGTCGGGAGCGGCAGTCCGGTTTCACCCGCAAGCAGCGTAGCGTTCAGCCGGCACGACGCACCGCAGTGGCGCGCGGCGGCGGCCAGCATCACTACGGCATAGTCGGCAAGGCTCGAAAGACGCATCGACTCCCAATCAGACAAAGTTGATCCGATTGGGCATGTGGGCCTAGTGGCCGCTCAGGTCAACTGTCTCGGGGATCACATCCGGGAGAAAGTGGAACTTCTCGTTCTCCAGCGTCGCCGCCAGTACAGGATCGATGCCGTCCCGCAGCGACCCCGGGGTCTGACCGGTGAAGTGCTTGATCTCGTTGATCATGTGCGATTGGTCGGCGAACGGCGCCATCACCTCGTCCAGCGGCGCGCCCTGATGGATACGCATCGCGGCACCGATCGCGCGGAACTTGCGCCGGAGGTGATTGGGCGGGCCTGCGAAATATTCCTTGCAGAGCCGCTGCACCTGCCGCTGGCCCATGCCGGTTTCCGCTTCCATCGCCTCATAGAGCATGTCGATCGTCGGATCACCGGACGCCGCCCATTCGCGCACGATGCGCAGGAAGGCGATATGCGCACGCGGCACCCGCCGCGCGGCATCCAGCCTGCGAATCAGCAGCGGTTCGACGAGCGCCACCATCTCCTCCAGCGTGTCGAGCTGGCGCAGTTGCGCATGCAGCGCGTGGATCTCCGGCCCGAAGATCTCGCCGCCGTCCACCAGCCGGTCCGCCACCTGATCCGCCGGTCGGCCGATCAGCGTCCGCCAGCCGATGCCGCGCAGCGACAGGCCGAAACAGCGAAACGGCCCATCGATCCGGTAGGTCCAGTGTGCGGTGCCGGGGCCGTTGACCATTACCGGCAGCGTCGCCTCCCGGTGCCCGTCCGGGAAGACGACCTCGCCGCCGCCCTCCAGGCAGAAGCGCCATTGCCCCAGGTCGACGCGCTCGACGCCCTCGATGCACGGCGCGTCGATATGCGCGAGATAAAAGCTTTCGACATGGGGTATCAGCCGCCCGGCGGACGGTTGAAAAAGGATGTCGAATGGTCGGCGTGCCCCGGCGCGACTGCGCGCTGCAACCGCCACCTGGCCCTCGTCGGCGCCACGCATGCGAAGCTGTTCCCCTGTGCTTCGGTTCGTCGCACAGCGAGAGCATGGCCGCGCGAAAAGCGCAACGGAAAAGAGGCCCGGCCGGTTGCCCGGCCGGGCCAAAAGGAAAGGGTTCCCCCCGTTAAGCGGAACCCCTCGGGTCGCAGGGATGCTCTACCCGATTCGGGAGCCCCGGTATTGTACGGAATCGACATTCCGGCCTTTGACGACGTTTGCCTAGCGATGCATGAGCGGATCCATGGGCAAGATTTTTCGCGGCGCGGTCTATTCTCTCGATCCGGAGCAGGCGCATCGCGCGGCGATTCGCGCGCTCGCGTTGTGGGGCAGCATTGGCACCCCACTGGGCGGCGGACCCGAGTCGGCGGCGCCGGTCACGTTTGCAGGTGTCACCTTCCCCAATCGTGTCGGGCTGGCTGCAGGGCTCGACAAGGATGCCGAGGCGATCGCCGGCCTGTTCGGGCTGGGCTTCGGCGCGGTCGAGGTCGGCACGCTCACCCCGCGCCCGCAGCCGGGCAATCCCCGGCCCCGCCTGTTCCGGCTGGTCGAAGACGAAGCGGTGATCAATCGCATGGGCTTCAACAACGGCGGGATCGATGCGGCGCTGGCCCGCATCGCGGCATTGAAGAAGCGGCCCGGCGTGCTCGGCATCAATGTCGGCGCGAACAAGGATTCGACCGATCGCGTCGCCGATTATGCGCTGGGGGTGACCAAGGCGTCACGCCACGCGGACTATATCACGATCAACGTCAGCTCGCCCAACACCCCGGGCCTGCGCGACCTGCAATCGCGGCCCGCGCTCGACGAGCTGCTTGCGGCATCGCACGAGGCCCGGGGGAGCATCCCGTTGTTCCTGAAGGTCGCGCCTGACCTCGATCGCGCCGGGCTGGAGGGCGCGGTGCGCGCCGCGATCGACCATCATGTCGATGCGCTGATCGTCTCGAACACCACGATTTCGCGACCGCCGCTCAGGTCTCCCCACGCAAGCGAGGTGGGCGGCCTGTCGGGCAAGCCGCTCAAGGAACTGGCGCGCGCCAAGCTGATCGAGGCGGGCGAGATCTCCGGTGGGCAGCTGCCGCTGATTTCGGCCGGTGGAATCGACGGGCCGGACGAAGCGAAGCGACGCATCGACGCCGGCGCGGTGCTGGTGCAGGTCTATTCGGCGCTGGTCTATCGCGGCCCCGGCCTGGCACGCAGCATCGCAAGGGCGCTCGCCTGATCGCTTGCCTATGGGGCAAAGCGCGCTACCCCTAGGCGCATGAAGAAAACGGTCGCGCTGCTCCTCCTGCTGTTCACGCCGCTGCTCGCCCATGCCCAGGGCATGGTGAGCGCGGCCGATCCCCGCGCCGCCGCCGCCGGCGTCGAGATCCTGCGCGAAGGCGGCAGCGCCACCGACGCGGCGATCGCGACGATGCTGGCGCTAGGCGTGGTCGAGCCGCAGAGCTCGGGGCTGGGCGGCGGCAGCTTCCTGGTGCTGTACGACGCCAAGACCAAGGCAATGACGACGGTGGATGGCCGCGAGACCGCGCCGATGGCCGCCGACGATCACTGGTTCTACGATGCGGCGGGCAAGCCGCTCAGCCATTTCGCGGCGGTTCCGGGCGGGCGCAGCGTCGGCGTGCCGGGCGCGGTACGCGCGATGGCACTGGCGCACCGCACCTCGGGCAAGCTCGCCTGGGCGAGGCTGTTCGCCCCCGCGATTCGCCTTGCCCGCGACGGATTCGAGGTGACGCCGCGGCTCAACAATTCGCTTGCCCGCTTCTCCGGCCATGTCGATCCCGCCTATCGCGCGCTGTTCTTCGGCGCCGATGGCGCGCCGCTGCCGGCGGGGGCCAAGGTCCGAAACCCGGAGCAGGCGGCGCTGCTGGAGCGTCTCGCCACCCAGGGGCCGGACAGTTTCTATGTCGGCCCACAGGCGGCGAAGCTGGTCGCCACGGTCAACGGCGCAGCACGCAACCCGTCGAAGATGACCACGGGTGACCTCGCCGCCTATGATGCCAAGGCGCGGCCGGTGCTGTGCGGGCACTATCGCAGCTACAAGGTCTGCTCGATGGGGCCGCCCTCCTCCGGCGGGATCACGGTTCTGATGATCCTGGCGCAGCTCGAACGCTTCGACATGGCCAAGCTCGGCAAGGACTCGGCGACGGCCTGGCATCTCTTCGCCGAAAGCTCACGCTTGGCTTATGCCGATCGCGACCTCTATCTTGGCGACCCGGATTTCGTAGCCGTACCACTGAAGGGCCTGCTCGACCGCCGCTATCTGGCCAGCCGCTCGGCGCTGATCCATCCGGCGCGGACGATGGCGAGCATCGCCGCGGGCACGCCGCCGGGCGCACCGAAGCGCGTGCCCGCCAGGGTGCAGGAAGTCGCCGGCACCACCGATCTCGCCGTGGCGGACGGCGCCGGCAATGTGGTCGAAGTGACCACGACGGTGGAGGGGCCGTTCGGCTCCGGCCTGACCGTGGACGGCATGATCCTCAACAACCAGCTGACCGATTTCGACATCGTGCCGGTGAAGGACGGCAATCTCGTCGCCAACCGAGTCGAAGGCGGCAAGCGGCCGCGAAGCTCGATGGCGCCGACAATAGTGTTCGGGCCCGACGGCAAGGTGCGCCTCGCGGTGGGCGCGGCGGGCGGGTCGACGATCATCGCACAGGTGGCAAAGGCGATCGTCGGGGTGATCGACTGGAAGCTTTCGGCGCAGGACGCAATCGGCCTCGGCCTGCTCTATGCTCCGGGCAAGACCGGCATTGCCGAACAAGGCACCCAGCTCGATACCCTGCTGCCGGCATTGCGAGCGCTGGGCGAGGACGTTCGCTCGGCCCCGCTCGGCCTCAAGGCCAATGCGATCGAGCGGATCGGCGGTCGCTGGGTCGGCGCCGCGGATCCGCGCAGCGAAGGCGTGGCCATGGAGCAGGACGGCTCGACAACGGTTATACGGCGGGTGGGCGCGACGCCCAACCGCCCCTCGGAATGACGCGGGACGCTCGCAGGATAGAACGCGGCGCTCGCTGGGGAGAGAGAATGCGCAAGCTCGAACGTTTCGATAATCTGGTGGCGATGTTCTTCACGCGAGCCGCGGAGAAGGGCAATGCGCCGTTCCTGTGGCACAAGGCCGGCGGGACATGGCACCCGACCAGTTGGGCGGAAGCCGCGCGGCAGGTGGCGAGCCTCGCCTCCGCACTCAAGGCACTGGGCCTCAAGCCGGGCGACCGGGTGATGTTGGTCAGCGAGAACCGGCCCGAATTCTGCATCAGCGACCTGGCGATCATGGCGGCGGGCTGCGTGACGGTGCCGACCTACACCACCAACACCGAACGCGACCACCAGCACATCTTGGAGAATTCGGGCGCCTGTGCGGTGATCGTCTCGAACACCAAGCTCGCCAAGACGCTGCTGCCGGCGATGCTCCGCTCCTCCGCGGGGCGGATCGTGATCGGCATCGACGACGTCCGTCTCGGCCAGCAGGGCACGCTGGAGGTCCACGACTTCCGCGAACTGATCGCCGCGCACCCCACCGATGCCGCAACCGCCGCGGCCCAGGCGACGTTCCGACGCGAGGACCTCGCCTGCATCATCTACACCAGCGGCACCGGTGGATCGCCGCGCGGGGTGATGCAGCATCACGGCGCGATCCTGCACAATTGCCAGGGCTGCACCACGATCATCTCAGAGGATTTCGGCTGGGAGGACGAGGTGTTCCTATCCTTCCTCCCGCTCTCCCACGCCTATGAGCATACCGGCGGCCAGTTCTTCCCGATCGCGCTGGGCGGGCAGATCTATTATGCCGAAGGGCTGGAGAAGCTCGCCTCGAACATCGAGGAAGTGCGTCCGACGATCATGGTCGTGGTGCCCCGTTTGTTCGAGGTGCTGCGCACCCGCATCACCAAGCAGGTGGAGAAGCAGGGGAGCTTCGCCAGCTATCTGCTGGAGAAGGCGGTGGCGATCGGCGGGCGCAAGGCGGCGGGCAAGTCCGGCATTGCCGACGCACCGATGAACCTGCTGCTGAACGCCACACTGCGCCCCAAGCTCGCCAAGCGCTTCGGGGGCCGAATCAAGGCACTGGTCTCGGGCGGCGCGCCGCTCAACCCGGAAGTCGGCATCTTCTTCGAATCGCTCGGCCTCACTTTCCTTCAGGGCTATGGCCAGACCGAATCCGCGCCGGTCATCTCGTGCAACCGCCCCAAGGTCGGCCTCAAGATGGACACCGTTGGCCCGCCGATGGAAGACGTCGAGGTCCGCATTGCCGAGGACGGCGAGATCCTGGTGCGCGGCGAACTGGTGATGCACGGCTATTGGCGCAACGAGGCCGAAACCGAGCGCGTGCTGAAGGACGGCTGGCTACACACCGGTGACATTGGCGAGATCGACGCCAAGGGTCGCATCAAGATCACCGATCGCAAGAAGGACATCATCGTCAACGACAAGGGGGACAATGTCTCCCCCCAGAAAATCGAGGGCATGCTGACGCTGCAGCCGGAGATCCTGCAGGCAATGCTCTATGGCGATAAGCGCCCCTATATGACCGCGGTGATCGTCCCCGATCCCGAATGGGTGCAGGAATTCTGCGCCAAGACCGCGACGCCCTGCAAGTTCCGCAACCTCTCCCGCGACGCCGATTTCAAGGCAACGATCGGCGCGGCGGTGGAACGGGTGAACCGCGACCTTTCGGTGATCGAACGCGTGCGCAAGTTCATCCTCGCCGACGAGGCGTTCACCATCGAGAACGAGCAGCTGACGCCGAGCATGAAGATCCGGCGGCACGTGTTGAAGGCCGTCTATGCGGAGCGGCTGGACGGGCTGTACTGAGCGCCGTCCCGATTTGGGTATAGATTGGTATTTCATCAAACGGTCTTGATGTTGTCGCCGCGGCGTCATTGCGAACGTTTAGCCGCCCGGCCTGAGAAGCGTCCGCAGGACGCCCCGGCCACCAAGGGGGAAACCGATGAAGTTCCGCACCGGCAGCGCGCTGATCGCGCTGCAGCTCGCCTGCATGCCCGCCGCCTTCGCCCAGGCGCAGATGGACACCGCCACCACGCCGGATAGCGACGAGCAGATCGTCGTCACCGGCACCCGCGAGCGCGCACGCACCCAGTTCGACACGCTCGCCCCTGTCGACGTGCTGTCGAACGCGATGCTCGAATCGAGCGTCTCGGGGGACCTCAACGATACGCTGGCGCAGCTGCTGCCCTCGTTCAACGTCCAGCGCCTCCCCGCCGCCGACGGCCAGGCCTTCGTCCGCCCGGCGACGCTGCGCGGCCTGTCTGCCGACCAGACGCTGGTGCTGGTCAACGGCAAGCGCTTCCACCGCTCGGCGCTGCTCGGCACGCGCGGCGCGCAGGCGCCTGACCTGGCCGCGATCCCCGCCCACGGTATCGGCCGGGTCGAGGTGCTCCGCGACGGCGCCTCGGCGCAGTACGGCTCGGATGCGATCGCGGGCGTGATCAACATGCTGCTCGACGACAAGCCCGGCATGTCCGCCTATGGCCAGGCCTCGAGCTATTATGCCGGCGACGGCAACGAATATCAGGGCGGCCTGCGCGGCGGCATCGCGCTGGGCGATCGCGGCAGCATCGTCTTCACCGGCCAGTATGATCATGCCGAGGCGACCTCGCGCACCCGCCAGCGTCCCGACGCGATCGCCTTCCAGGCCGCCAACCCGCAGCTCGCTTTGCCCAACCCGGTGCAGCGCTGGGGCCAGCCCGATCAGGAGCGGATCGCCGGATCAGTCAACGCGCATGTCGACCTGGTCGAGGGCGCGACGCTCTACGCCTTCGGCACCGCGCAGAGCGGCGAGGGCGTGACCGACTTCAACTGGCGCAATCCCGCAGGCACCGCCTCGGTCTATGGCGCGAGCAGCGCGTTCCCGGGCTTCTCCTTCGCCAAGCTCTATCCCGCAGGCTTCACCCCGCGCTTCGGCACCCGCTTCGCCGATCATCAGGCGGTGGGCGGCGTACGCGGCGACGCCAGCGACCGCTTCCACTACGACCTCAGTGTCTCGCAGGGCAAAAGCCGGATCGACTATACGCTGGGCGAGAGCCTCAACGCCTCGCTGGGGCCCAACAGCCCGACCAGCTTCTATCTTGGCCGCCTGACCCAGCGCGAGTTCAACCTCAACGCGGATTTCGTCTACCGCCTGCCGGTGGGCCTCGGCGATCCGGTGAACGTCGCGTTCGGCGGTGAGCGGCGCGTCGAGACCTATCGCGTCGGCACCGGCGACCCCGCCTCCTACGCGGTCGGCCCGGGCGCGGCGACCGGCCTCGCCCCCAACTCCAACGGCTTCCCCGGCTTCAGCCCGGCACAGGCCGGCCAGTGGAGCCAGCGCAGCGTTGCCGGCTATGTCGATCTCGAATGGGCGCCGATCCAGAAGGTGACGCTCGGCGCCGCCGGCCGCTACGAGGATTTCTCGGCGTTTGGCGACACCTTCACCTACAAGCTGGCCGGCCGCTTCGAGCCGGTGCACGGCCTCGCCGCGCGACTGACCTATTCCACCGGCTTCCGCGCGCCCACCCCGGCGCAGCTCAACACCCGCCAGGTGACGCAGGGCCTCGACACCAAGACGCTGCAGGTGTTCAACCAGGGCCGCCTGTCGCCGACCGATCCGATCGCGGTGGCGCTGGGCGCCAAGCCGCTCAAGCCTGAAAAGTCCCGCACGCTGACCGCCGGCCTGGTCGGCCAGACCGATTTCGGCCTGGGCGCGACGGTGGACCTCTACCAGATCGACGTCGACGATCGCTTCGGCCAGTCGGCCACCTTTGCGGTGCCGGCGACCTTCGCCAACCCGGACCGGTTCACCTCGGTCAGCTATTTCACCAACGACTTCAACACCCGCACCCGCGGCGTCGACGTGGTGGTGAGCTATGCGCGCCAGGTCGGCCCGGGCAAGGCGAACGTCAGCCTCGCCTACAACTATAACCGCACGGAGGTGCGCGGCGGCAACAGCGCGTCGATCGCCAACGATACCCAGCGCCGCATCTTCCAGGAGCGCCTGCCGCAGCACAACGCGACCGGCACGCTCGGCTATGATCTCGGCAAGGTCGGCGTGATGCTGCGCGGCCGCTATTACGGCGCCTGGACCGACGTGACCGGCAATGCGACCGGCGAGCTGTTCCAGCGCTTCGGCGGCATCGCGCTCTTCGATGCCTCGGTGAGCGTCCACGTCACCAAGGCGCTGACGCTGCGCGCCGGCGCCGAGAATCTGTTCGACACCTATCCGGCGGAGGCGACCAACCAGGCCAATCGCGGCCTGATCTACTCGCGCAACGCCCCCTATGATACCGATGGCGGCCAGTATTATGGCCGGCTGGAGCTGCGCTTCTGATGCACCGCGTGGATCGTCGTTCGATATTGGCGGGGAGCCTAGTGCTCCCCGCCCTCGGCCTTTCCAGCGGAGCATGGGCAATGGACGACGACCCCTTTTGGCGCAGCATCGCGGCGCAGTTCACGCCGCCCACGGACGTGATCCAGCTGGAGAACGGCAATTGGGGAATGATGCCCCGGCCGGTGTTCGAGGCCTATCAGGCGCAGCTCGCCCGGGTGAACCGCGACACCAGCTTCTATGCCCGCCGGGGGCTGACCAAGGATCTGATGGCGGTACGCGACCGGGCTGCGGCGTCCATGGGCGTGGCGCCGGACGAACTGGTCCTCACGCGCAACGCCACCGAGGCACTGGAGACGTTGATCCTCGGCTACAACCGGCTCCAGCCGGGCGATGCGGTGCTGATCGCCGACCTTGATTACGACAGCGCCCAGGCATGCATGGCGAGCCTCGTCCGCACGCGTGGGGTGCAGCTGGTCAAGATCGACCTGCCCGAACCCGCGACCCGCCAGGCGGTGATCGACGCCTATGCGGCCGCGCTCGCCGCGAATCCTCGGCTGAAGCTGATCCTGCTGACGCATCTCAGCCACCGCACCGGGCTGGTGCTGCCGGTGCGCGAGATCGCCGCGCTGGCACGGGCGAAGGGCGCGGACGTGATCGTCGATGCCGCGCACAGCTGGTGCCAGCTCGACTTCGCGGTGCCCGATCTCGATTGCGACTTCGTTGCGGTCAACGGGCATAAATGGCTCGGCGCGCCGCTGGGCGTCGGCTTTCTCCACGTCCGCAAGGCGGCGCTCGGCAAGATCGACCGCCACCCCGCCAATGCGGCGGGCGGGCCGGACACGCTGTTCTCCAAGGTGCATCTCGGCACCTATGACTTCGCTGCAAGCATGACCGTACCGACCGCACTGGCGTTCCAGCAGGCGATCGGCAGCACCCGCCGGGCCGAGCGGCTGCGCGCCTTGCGGGACCGCTGGGTGATGCGCGCGCGGCAGATCGACGGGATCGAGGTGCTGACGCCTGACGATCCGGCATCGCACGGCGCGATCACTTCGTTCCGGGTGCGCGGCGTGGTGACGAGCGAAGCCAATGCCAGGCTCGCGGCACGCCTGCTCGACCAGCACAGGATCTTCACCGTCCACCGCGACGGGATCGCCGGCGGCGCCTGCGTGCGCGTCACGCCCGCACTGTTCAACAGCATGGCCGACATGGACCGCCTCGCCGAGGCGCTGCCCGACCTCGTCCGCTTCGCGCGCGGCTGACACGAAAAAGGCCGGAGGCGATCCGCTCGCCCCCGGCCTCTCTTCGTATTGTCGGTGTTACTTCGCGGCCTTTTCCGGCACCACCACCATGGTCCAGTCCTTGTCCGGCCGCAGATACTTGGCGGCCAGCGCCTGCAGTTCGGCGGGCATGGTTGCCGCATAGTCCTTCGCCAGGCTGCGCATGCCCGCGATCCGCGCCGGATCCTGGGTGCCGCCCTCGACCAGGCTCATCCAGAACATGTTGCCGCTCGACATGCGCAGCAGCTGCTGCTTGAGCGGGCTTAGCGCGCGGTTGAGCTCGTCGGCATCGATCGGCTTCGCCACCAGGTCCGCCGCGATGTCGCGGGCGAGCTTGAAGAAGAAGTCGGTCTTGTCCGGCGGCACCATGCCCAAAGCGGCCAGCTTGCCGCCGCTCGGCAGGCCCAGCGGCCAGTCGCTCATCACATTGGGCGAATAGCTCACGCCCGCCTGGATGCGCAGCTGCTCGATCAGCCGGTCGCGGAACACCGCGGTCAGAATCTCGAGCTTGCGGCTCTCGGCAAGACCCGAAGTGCCGCCGCCGGTGGGCCAGGCGATCACTGCCGCGGCCTGGTCCACGGCGCCGGTGTGCGTGCGCACCACCGGCGTGGTGACATGCGCGGGGAAGCGCACCGGGGCGCCGCTTTCCTTTCCATCCAAACGCGGCTTGAGCGCGCCGAAGCTCGCCGCCACCGCCTGCACCGTCGCATCGGCATTCATGTCGCCGAAGATTTCCACCTCGATCGGCCCGGTCTGGAGCAACGGCTCCCAGAAGGCGCGGAACGCCTGGGGGGTGAGCGCCGCCACTTCCTCGCGGCTCGGCACGCCCCAGCGCGGATCGCCGTCGTGGAGCAGTGCGTCCAGGTCGCGGCCGAGCACCGCGTCGGGCGAGGCCGACAAGCCCGCATAGGAGGCGAGCGTCGCCGCCTTGGCGCGGGTAATCGGGTTGGGATCCCAGCCGGGTGCAGCCAGCTTGGTCGCGAACAGGCGGAGCTGATCGGCCAGATCGTCCTTGTTGGTCTGGGCCTGGAAGACGAAAGCGTCTTCCTCGATGTCGAAGCCCAGGCCGATCTGACGGTTGCCGGTAAGTGCGTCGAGCTCTTCCTGGCCGAACTTGCCGATGCCGCTGGCCATCAGCGCCGTCTTGCCCGCCCAGCCCGGCACGCGCTTGTCGCCCGGCATTGCGCGCAGGCCGCGGCCGAAGCGGATGTTGACCCACACCTTGCCGGTTTCGGACGTGTCCTCGCGCATCAGCAGCTTGACGCCGTTCGCATAGGTGACCTGGTCGATCGCGAGATCGGGGTCCACCCGCTTGCGCTCCACCACCTTGCCCGGCGCGCCGATGCGCGGCAGCTGATCGAACTTCACGTTGAGCGCACGGCGCTTCATCGCCGCAACCTTCACGTCGGCCTGCAGCGCCGTCGTCACCTTGCGGACTACGTCCGGGTCCGGCGCATGGGTATTGACCAGCGCGCGGATCGCCGTGCCCTCGAATACCTTTCTGGCCGATGCCTGGACGGCGGCCGGCGTGAACATTCGGGCTGCGATCGCACCCTTGAAGATCGCGTAGGAGGCCTCGGGCGTCGTCACCGTCTCGTTGATGTCGACCGCCTGTACGAGGTCGTCCGCCAGCGACACGGCCGATTCCACCGGCGCGGTGGAGATGCGGTTGCGCATCACCGCGTCGATCTCGCCCAGTTCGCGGTCGATTTCGGCCTGGCTCGGCGGCGCGGCCATCAGCTCGGCGGCGGTGGCGCGCACGTCGCGCAGCGCGCTTTCCCAATCGTCGCCGGTCGGCAGCACGGTGAGCGTGGTGACGTTGGCCGAACGCGCGATATCGTCGAGATCCGCCCCTGCACCGATGAACGATGCTCCCGACCGCGCGCGCGATTCGAGGCGACGGTTGAGAATGCGGATCGCCGCCATGTCGATCATGCGCTTCTGGTTGAAGATCACCGTGTCGGCATAGACCGTCCAGGGTCGCACGATCGCCATCAGCGCCACCGGCTGGAGCGCCGGCTCGACAATGCTGGCGGCGATCGGGTGATCGGCCTCGGGCTTGCCGAAGTCGGGCGTCTTGGGCGCCTCGCCCTTGCCCTGCCAGCTCGAGAAATACTTGTTGATCATCGCCTCGAGCACCGCCGGATCGACATCGCCGATAGCGACCACCGTGGCGCGTTCGGGGCGATACCAGCGATCATGGAAGGCCTGCACACTGGCGGGGGTGGCAGCGTTGAGCGCCTCCACGGTCCCGATCGGCTCGCGGTCGGCGAGCAGCTGGCCGGCGAAGATCAGCTGGTAGAGCGCATCCTGCATCCGCTTCTGCGGCGCGGGCTGCTCGCGGCCTTCGGCCAGCACCACCGGGCGCTCGGCGGTCAGCGAGGCTTGCGTGATCGCCGGGTTGGCCATCATGCCGGAGAGGATCTTGAAGCTCTCGTCCAGCCCCTGCGGCGTCGCATTGGGCAGGTCGAGCTTGTAGGTGGTGCTGATGAAGGTGGTCGCAGCGTTGCTGTCCGAACCGAACGTCACGCCCAGGCGCTGCCAGATCCGCTTCGAATCGCCGTCGGGCACATAGGTCGAGCCGCGGAAGCTGAGATGTTCGAGCAGATGGGCGAAGCCGCGTTCGGAATCGCGCTCCATCAGCGAGCCGGCGTCGATGCGGACGCGGATCGAGATCTGCCCCGGCGGCACGCCGTTCTTGCGCACTGCATAGCGCACACCGTTGGAAAGCCGGCCGAACTTCCACTTGTCGTCATGGACGAGGTCGCTGCCCTTGTAGAGCCAGGGATCCTCGGCGGTCTGAACGCCCTCGGGCCGGCCTTGCGCCAGCACCGGCGTGGGCAGCGAGGGAGCAGCGAGTGCGAGGAGAAGCAGGGCGAAGCGCGGCGTGCGCGGACGTGAGAACATGAAGCCCTTTCTAGAGGCGAGTGGCGCGGCATGCCACCGGCAACCTTTCTGCCGGATGTACGCCACAAGAATCCATGGACCCGCCATGTTTTGGACCCAAGTGACCGCCTAGACCGGACGCGGAGATTGTTGCGTTGCAGCACCGAAGTTCGGGCCCAACGCGGAAGGTTCGGGGAAGTTGCGCGTGGATGTTGCCACCAGCGAGGTGCCGATCGAACGGAAGAGCGAGACTCGCTTCCGCGCCGAATCTTGCGCGCGTCCCCGTCCGCTGCTGCTGCGCTGGGGCAAGCATCTGCGCGGCACGTTCGACCGGCTGATCGCAACCTCGTCGCTGGTGCCGAACACGCCGGTGCTCGACATGCGCGCCTTCCCCTGGACGGCCGTGCTGCGCGCCGACTGGGAAGCCATTCGCGACGAGGCTGTCGCCGCGATCGCCTGCCAGCCGGGTGCCCCTTCGCTCGCCGCCATTTCTCCCGATCACCGTGCGATCGCGCCGCTCGGCAAATGGCGCAGCCTGTTCCTGTGGGGCTATGGCTACCGCGTCGACGAGAATCTCGCGCGCTGCCCGCGCACCTCGCGGCTGATCGAGCAGGTTCCCGGGCTGACCAGCGCGATGTTCTCGATCCTGGAACCCGGCACGCATATCCCGGCGCATCGCGGCGTCACCAAGGGGCTGATCACCTGCCATATGGGGCTGGTGGTGCCGCGCGACGGCGATGTGCGGATGCGGGTCGGCAACCGCACGGTTCGCTGGGCCGAGGGCGAGACGCTGGTGTTCGACGACACCTATGACCATGAGGTGTGGAACGACAGCGCCCATACCCGCATCGTGCTGCTCATCCAGTTCCGCCGGCCCTTGCGCAATCCGGGACGCTGGATCGCCGACACGCTGCTTGGTGTCCTGCGGCGCTCGGCCTTCGTGCAGGAGGCGCGGGCGAATCTGCGCCGCTGGAATCGCGGCGAGATGCCGGCCGACGCCTGAACGTTGTAGGGGCCGCCGAGCGCGGCTAAGCATGGGCCCATGCCACGCCCCTTCCATCTCGCCTTCCCGGTGCACGACCTCGCCGCAGCGCGCGCCTTCTACGGCGATCTGCTCGGCTGCCCCGAGGGGCGATCGTCCGAGCATTGGATCGACTTCGACCTGTTCGGCCATCAGATCGTCGCCCACCTTGATCCCGCCGCCAAGCCGGCCGCGATGACCAACCCGGTGGACGGCCACGACGTGCCCGTACCGCATTTCGGCGTGGTGCTGACGATGAAGGACTGGCATGCGCTCGCCGCGAAGCTGGAAGCCGCCGGCATCGCCTTTGGCATCGCGCCGCACATCCGCTTCCAGGGCCAGGTGGGCGAGCAGGCGACGATGTTCTTCCGTGATCCCAGCGGGAACGCCCTGGAGTTCAAGGCGTTCGCCGATGACGCCATGGTATTCGCAAAATGATCCCGCAGACGATCAGCGTCGACATTCCGCACCAGCTCGGCCGCGCAGGCGCCCGTGCGCGAATCGATTCGAAAATCGGCCGCCTTGCCGACAAGATCCCCGGCGGGGCCACGGTCGAGCATCGCTGGGAGGGCGACAGCCTGCATTTCACCGTCGCAGCGATGGGCCAGCAGGTGGTCAGCCGCCTCGACGTGCAGGATGCGCAGGTTCACGCGGAAATAGCGCTGCCCGGCATGCTCGCGCTGTTCGCCGGCAAGATCCGCGAAATGCTGGCCAAGGAAGGCCCGCGGCTGCTCGCCTGAGGCGGTCGCGGATCAGCGCGCCGCGATCACCCGCCAGATCGTGTTGCCGACATCGTCCGCTACCAGCAGCGCGCCGCCCGCGCCGGTGATCACGCCGACCGGGCGGCCCTGCGCTTCTCCCTTGGCGTTGAGGAAGCCGGTCAGCACATCCTGCAGCTTGGCGCCCTTGGCCGGGAAGCCGTTGTCGCCGAACGGCACGAACACGACCTTGTAGCCCGAAGGCGGCTGGCGGTTCCACGAGCCGTGCAGGCCGACGAAGGCGCCATTGGCATAGGCGTCGCCCAGCCGCGCGCCATCCGCGAAGGTCAGGCCCAGCGGCGCGGTGTGCGCGCCGAGCGCGAAATCGGGACGGCGAACATATTCGCGCAGGTCCGGACGGCCGGGCTCGACCCGCCGGTCCTCATACCCGCCCCAATATTGCCAGGGCCAGCCGAAGAAGGCGCCGAGATCGACGCGGCTCATATAGTCGGGCGGCATGTCCGAACCGAGCATGTCGCGCTCGTTCACCACCGACCACAGCGCCTGCGTCCTGGGTTCGAAGGCCATGCCGTTGGCGTTGCGAATGCCCCAGGCGAAAATGCGGCTGGTCTTGCGCTCGGGATCGACCTCGAGGATCACGGCGCGATTGGTCGGCTGCGCGGCGGCTGCGGCCGTCTGGCTCGGGCTCTCCGCCGTGTAGATCGGCCCTTCGGCCTCCAGCCCGTCCTCGGCGATGTTCGAGGCCGATCCGATGCTGACATAGAGATGCTTGCCGTCGAGCGAGGCGACGACGTTGCGCGCCCAGTGATTGCCCCCGCCGGGCAGCGCAAGGATCTTCTGCGGTGCGGCAGTGATCCTGGTCTGCCCCTCGATATAGGGGTAGCGGACCAGCGAATCGGTGTTGGCGACGTAAAGCGACCCGTTCGCCAGCGCCATGCCGCTCGGCGAGTTCAGCCCGGTGAGGAAGACGGTCCGCACGTCTGCGACGCCGTCGCCATTGCTGTCGCGCAGCAGCGTGATGCGGTTGGCGGAGGCAACGCCCGCGCCGGCCTTGTTCATCAGGATGCCCATCACCCAGCCGGTGATGCCGCCCTTTTCGCGCGGCGGCGAGTTGGTCTCCGCGACGAGGATGTCACCATTGGGAAGCTGGTACAGCCAGCGCGGATGCGCAAGCTTGTCCGCAAAGGCCTGCACCTTGAGACCCGCCGCCGGCTTCGGCATCGCGCCCGCCGGCCAGCCGACCGCCTTTGCGACGCCCACGGTCGGCACCGTCTGATAGCGCGGCTCGGTGATCTCCGGCGTGCGGCCGGTGACGGCGATCTCCTGGAGGGTGGCGACGTCCGGGCGGCTGAGCCAGTACCAGGCGGCACTACCGGCGACGACCAGGATAGCGAGGGCGATCAGAAGGCGCTTGAGCATGCCCCAGCGATAGGGGGCGGCGCAGCCGAAGCCAATGCGATTCTGCGACCCCGCTTGCGCCGGCCGGCGCGCTCCGTCGATGTCGGGGGTGACGATCGGCGACGGCGGCGGACGCGCTGAAGCCGTAATCCTCGCGGAACCTGCCACCCTGCTCGCCGGTTGGCCGCGGCATGTCCGACTCCGAAAGCCCGCTCCAGCGCTATCCGCTGCTCGCTACCCCGCATGTGCGGCTGCAGGGCACCGTGGACGACGCGATGTACCAGAATTTCCGCGATCAGCTGCTGGGTGCGCCGAGCGACGGCCCGCTGGTGGTGACGCTGTCGACGCTGGGCGGCGACCCCGAGGTCGCCCGGCTGATGGCGGACGAACTGCGCCTCCTCGGCGAAGCGACGGGGCGCGAGCTGCTGTTCCTGGGCAAGGTTGCGGTCTATTCGGCCGGGGCGACCTTCATGTCCGGCTTCCCCGTCGACAAGCGCTTTCTAACCCGCGGCACCCGGCTGATGCTCCACGAGCGGCAGATGCATTCTTCGGTCGACCTGTCCGGACCGCTGCGGATGCTGCCGGCGATCCTCAAGGCCAAGCTCAACGAGATCGAGCATTCGATCGCGATCGAGGAAGAGGGCTTCCGCGCCCTTGTCGCCGGATCGCACGTCGATTTCGAGGAACTCCGCCGCCGGGCGCCCTATAACTGGTATATCGAGGCGCAAGAGGCGCGCGATCTGGGGCTGGTGCTGGACGTCATCTGAGGGGCTTGGCCCAAAGGGCACTTGCGCTGCGCCCGCGAAAGGCATAGCCCGCGCCGCAAAACCGACGCGTCGCGCCGAAGCGAAAGAGGAAGTTTCAGGAATGGCCGAATTCCGCCTGCCCAAGAACAGCCGTATCACCAAGGGCCAGGAGCACAAGGCAAGCCCCGAAGCCACCCGGGTGAAGAAGTTCAAGATCTACCGCTACGATCCGGATTCGGGCGAGAACCCCCGCTATGACACGTTCGAGGTAGACCTCGACGATTGCGGCCCGATGGTTCTCGACGCGCTGATCAAGATCAAGGGCGAGCAGGATTCGTCGCTGACGTTCCGCCGCTCGTGCCGCGAAGGCATCTGCGGTTCCTGCTCGATGAACATCGGCGGCAAGAACGGCCTCGCCTGCACCACGGCGATCGAGGACATCAAGGGCGAGGTGCAGATCACCCCGCTGCCGCACATGGACGTGATCAAGGACCTGGTTCCCGATTTCACGCACTTCTATGCGCAATATGCCTCGATCAAGCCCTGGCTGCAGACCGTCACCACCACGCCTTCGGGCAAGGAGCGCCTGCAGAGCCCCAAGGACCGCGAGAAGCTGGACGGCCTCTACGAGTGCATCCTGTGCGCCTGCTGCTCGACCTCGTGCCCGAGCTATTGGTGGAACAGCGACAAGTTCCTGGGCCCGGCGATCCTGCTCCAGGCCTATCGCTGGCTGGCCGACTCGCGTGACGAGATGACCGGCGAGCGGCTCGACCAGCTCGAGGATCCGTTCCGCCTGTATCGCTGCCACACGATCATGAACTGCGCGAACGCCTGCCCGAAGGGGCTGAACCCGGCCAAGGCGATCGCCGAAGTGAAGAAGCTCGAAGCCGAGCGCGTGCTCTGACGATCCTGTGACCCCCTTCCGCGCAGCGGGAGGGGGTTGGTGGATCAGTCCACCTTCTCGATCCCGCCATCGCGCATGTGAATGCGCTGGTCGGCCGCCGCTGCGACGTCCGGATCGTGCGTCACGCAGATCACCGCCCGGCCCTCATCATGCGCCAGTGCCTGGAAGATCTCGACCACGCGGTGGGAATTGACGCTGTCGAGATTGCCCGTCGGCTCATCCCCCAGCACCAGCGACGGATCATTGGCGAGCGCGCGGGCGATCGCCACCCGCTGGCGCTGCCCGCCGGACATGCGATCGGGCGTCTTGTCGGCCTGTTCCTCCAGCCCCATCGCCTGCAGCAGTTCCAGCGCGCGCGTTCGTGCCGCGCTTCCCGAAAGCCGCCCCAGCCGTCGGATCGGGATCAGCACATTCTCGATCGCGGTAAACTCGGGCAGCAGGAAGTGGAACTGGAACACGAAGCCGAACCGCGCCAGCCGCAGCGCCGCGCGGGCATCGCCGCCCATCGGCACGGTGTCGATACCGTCAAAGGTCAGGCTGCCCGCCGTCGGCCGGTCGAGCAGCCCGAGCAGATAGAGCAACGACGATTTTCCGCAGCCCGACGGACCGATTACCGCGACGAAGGTGCCCGGCTCCACCGCCAGGTCGAGGCCGTGCACCAGCGGCACCGGCGGATCGCCCGGCAGGATGCGGGTGAGGCCCTGGGCCTGGATCAGCGCGCTCATGCAGCGCCTCGCAGGATGTCGACCGGATCGACTCGCGCCGCCTTGCGCGCCGGCAGCCACGCCGCGACCACCGCGCACAGGAGCGACGCGCCGCCCGCGATCAGGAACTGGCGGGGCCGGCGGTCCAGCGGGATATGCTCCACCCGTCCGCTCACCGGAAATTCCAGGCTACCGAGGATCTGCATGAGCACCAGCCCCAGGCCGAAGCCGAGCACGACTCCGACCACCGCCAGCACCAGCCCCTCGGCGATGAAGATGCCCTGCAGATCGCCCTGCGAGAAGCCGATCGACCGCAGGATGGCGATGTCCCGTCTTTTGTCCGCCACGGCGTTCGAAACGACGGTGTAGATGCCGAAACTCGCCACCAGCAAAATTGCCGAGACCACCGTGTACATGATGATGTTGCGGGTGAGCAGCAGCGTCAGGAAATCGGCGGAGCGCTCCTGCCAGCTCTCCGCCTTGTAGGTGAAGCGCGCCTCCAGCCCGCGCGCGATCGTCTCGGCGCGATAGGGATCGGCGATCTTCACCCCGATCCGGTTGATGATGAAGGGCTGGCCGGTGAGCGACTGCGCCTCGCGCAGCAGCACATACCCGGTCGCGCTGCTGCCGCCCGGGCTGCGGCCGCGCGCGAACAGCCCGACGATCCGAAGCGACCGCGTGCCGCCGCGTGCAGAGGTCGCGCCGACCACATCGCCCATGTTCACTCCAAGCCGCCGCGCCAGCTCCTCGGCGACGATCAGCCCGCCCTGGTTGGTCTCCAGCGCGCGCAGGCTGCCCGCCTGAAGATTCTCCTCGATATTGCTGACATGCGACTCGACGGCAGGGTCCACGCCGATCACCGACAGCGCCTCTTCATGGCCGCCGACGCGCAGCGTCACGGCGCCGGAGAGCGAAGGCGAGGCGATCGCCCCCGGCATCGCGTTCACCGCCCCGACGATCTGCTGCCAGCCCTTGATCCCGCGCGTTTCGGTGCGGGGCTTGTAGCCATGCACCGCCACCGCCCCGCCGGGATAGGCCTGGACGGCCGGCTGCGGCGAGGGGCTGCGCACTTCGTCCGAGACAAGGATGTGCGGCGCGGCGTCGATCAGCTTGTTCACGAAATCGTCCTGGCTGCCGACCATCAGCGCCGACACTGCGAGGAAGAAGCCGACGCCGACGCCAACTCCCGCCACCGCGACAATCGTCTGCCGCCGCCGCTTGGCGAGATGCTGGAAAGCGATCGACAGCAGCAGGCCGAGCTGGCGCATCTCAGCAGCCCGTGACCTTGAGGCGCGTTCCCTCGCCAAGGTCGGCCGGCGGATCAGCGAGGATGCAGGTACCCCGCGCGACGCCGGCGCGAACCTCCACCGTGTCGCCGCCTTCGATGCCGGTCTGCACCGCCACCCGCGCCGCGCGATCCCCTTGCGCGATCCACAGCTTGCCGTCGCGCACCGCCTTGGCCGGAATCAGCAGCGCCTGCGGGTGCACCGCCGTCTCGATGTTGAGCTCGAGCGTGAGCCCCATCGGCAGGTCGGGCGCGTCCGGCGCCACCCGCACGCGGAAGGCGCGCTGCGTCGGGTCGCCGGCGGGAGTGATCTCGTACACCCGCCCGCGATAGACATGGCCCTTGTACGCATCCGAGGTCATCGCCACGCGCTGGCCTGGCACGACGCGGGGAATGTCCCGCTCGTCGACGGTGGCGGTGACCCGCATCAGCTTCGGGTTCCCCAGCGTGAACAGCACCTTGGTCGGCGTGGCGAGCGCGCCGGGATAGGCATCGCGCCGCAGCACCACACCGGAAATGCCCGCCCGCACGACATATTGGTCGAGCCGTGCCCGCGCCGCCGCCTCTGCCGCCCGCGCCGCCTGCGCGCTCGTCACCGCGCGGTCCCGCGCCGCCGCGGTGGCGAAGCCGCGGCGGAAGATCGCGACCGTCCGCTGCTCGTCGAGCGCCGCTGCCCGGGACTGCGCGGCAAGCTGGGCAATCGCTTCGCGCTGCTCGCCATTCTCCAGCCGGGCGAGCGGCTGGCCGCGCACGACCTGCGCGCCCTCGTCCACCAGCACCTGGGTGATCGGCGCGGTCACCCGCGCCGCGACCTCGACCGGCTCGCGCGCCTCCACGAACCCTGTTGCGTAGACCACATCCGCGGCGGGCCCGGCCCGCACCGGCGTGCCGACGACCGCCAGCGGCCGCGCCCACCAATAAGCGCCGGCGCCCGCCCCCGCGAGCGCCACCGGCAGCAGCAGATAGATGCGTCGAAACCGCATGCTCTTCTCCCCGTCCCCGCCGGCGTATCAAGGCCGGGGGTGGGCTGTAACTAGGGAGGCTTCCGAAGCTTCCCTTGGGGGCCTGCCGTCGCTATGCGCAATCGTTGACCGGGCTTTCGCCAGCGTCCGTCCGGCAGCCTGACCCCGACCCGGCGCTACGCCGGCGCAGCACGGATACCACCGCCCGGCATGACCCGCGTTCTCGATCGTTACCGCGCCCTCGTCTCCGCCGGCGAGCTTCGCCCCGATCGCGAGCAGGAAGCCGCTGCCGCCCGTCTCGATGCCCTCGCGCAGGAGCTTGAGGCCGCCCCCCGCAAGGGCAGCGTGCTGTGGAAGCTCACCGGCCGCAAGCCGGCCGTGCCGCGCGGCCTGTATGTCTGGGGCGATGTCGGGCGCGGAAAGTCGATGCTGATGGACCTGTTCTACGACAGCCTCGACATCCGCCGAAAGCGCCGCGTGCATTTCCACGAATTCATGATCGAGGTGCATGAGCGGCTGAACGTCGAGCGGCAGAAGGACACCGCGGATCCGGTCACAGCCGTCGCCGATGCGCTGGCCAGCGACACGCGGCTGCTCGCCTTCGACGAGCTGGTGGTGAACAACCCGCCCGATGCGATGATCCTCTCCCGGCTGTTCACCGCGATGATGGCCCATGGCCTCACGGTGGTCGCCACCTCGAACCGCCCGCCCAAGGATCTCTACAAGGACGGGCTCAACCGCGAGCTGTTCCTTCCCTTCATCACGCTGATCGGGGAGAGGATGGACGTGCTCGCGCTAAACGGTCCGGTCGATTACCGCCGCGACCGGCTCGGCAGCGTCGATACCTGGCTGGTGCCGAACGGTGCCGAGGCCACCGCCACACTCTCCGCCGCCTTCTTCCGGCTGACCGACTATCCGGTGGAGGACCGTGCCCGCGTTCCCACCTGCCAGGTGCCGATCGCGGGCGGCCGCGAGATCCTCGTGCCGAAATGCGTGAAGGGCGTCGCCGTCTTCTCGTTCAAGCGGCTGTGCGGCGAGGCGCGAGGGGCGCCCGATTACCTCGCCATCGCCCGGCGCTTCCACACCGTGATCCTGGTCGGCATTCCCAAGCTGGGGCGGGAGAACCGCAATGAGGCGGCGCGCTTCGTGACGCTGGTCGACGCCCTGTACGAGCACAAGGTCAAGCTGCTGGCCGCCGCCGATGCCGAGCCCGAGCACCTCTATGAAGCGGGTGACGGCCGCTTCGAGTTCGAGCGCACCATCTCCCGGCTCCTCGAGATGCAGTCGGACGACTATCTCGCCCAAGGCCACGGAGCGGATTGATCAGGCCACGTTGTAAGTCCATTCTCCTGTTCTACAATGACAATGGGCTCCGGGATTTACCGGAGGAACAGGGAGAAGATGATGCGGCGGTTACGCCTTCTCGCGGCCATCGGGCTCGCATGTCTCGGAATATCCTCGGCTTGGGCGCAGCCTGTGCTCGTTGCGGCGGACCTGCGCCAGCAGCAGAGCCTGGACGGGCCGTGGCACTGGTCGATCGATCCGTACCGCGATGGCCTGGCCGGTTTCCATGGCGAGCCGCCGAATCAGCGCACCCAGCGCGCCGCAGACGTCATCCAGGCAGAGGTGATGCAGGCCAAGCCGCGCACCTTCTTTGAATTCGACATGCAGCAGTCGCCGGTCGTCAGCCTGCCGGGCTCGTGGATCGGCCATTCGCCGGAGATGCGGCTGTACCAGGGCCTGGTCTGGTATCAGCGCGAGTTCACCGCCAAGACGCCCGCGGCGGGCAATCGTGTTTTCCTGCGCATCGGCGCGGCCGAATATCGCTCCTACGTCTATCTCAACGGCAAGCCGCTGGGCGAACATTGCGGCGGCTACACGCCCTTCGCCTACGACGTCACCAAGCTGCTGCGGCCCGGCCGCAACCAGGTGACGATCGGCGTCGATTCGGTCCGCACCGCCAATGACGTGCCGCCGCCGGTCACCGATTGGGAGACCTATGGCGGCATCACCCGCAGCGTCACCCTCGTCACCGTGCCGGACACTTATGTCGACGATGCCTTTGTGCGGCTGACGCCCGATGGCACGCGCATCGCGGTGTCGGTGAAGCTGGAAGGGCCGAAGGCGGCGAACACCGGCGTGAAGTTCCGCATCCCCCTCCTGGGCGCGACGCTCGACGGCAAGACCGATGGCGAGGGCAAGTGGGAGGCCACCCTGCCGGTGCCCCGCGCGCTGGTCCGCTGGTCGCCTGAGAACCCCAAGCTCTACGACATCAGCATCGATGCGGGCGCCGATCACTTCGCCGATCGCATGGGCTTCCGCACCATCGCGGTGAAGGGCGCCGACATCCTGCTCAACGGAAAACCCATCTTCCTGCGCGGCATCTCGATGCACGAGGAGGAACTCGGCGCCGATCCGGTGCGCGCGATGACGCCCGCCGCCGCCCGCGCGCTGCTCGGTGAAATCAAGTACGGCCTCCACGGCAACTTCGTGCGCCTTGCCCATTATCCGCACAGCGAGTCGACCACCCGCATGGCCGACGAGATGGGCCTGCTCGTGTGGAGCGAGATTCCGCTCTACTGGCTGGTCAACTGGTCCAATCCGGATACGCTGGCCGATGCCCGGCGAATCCTCGCCGAGAACATCCACCGCGACCGCAATCGCGCCTCGATCGTGCTGTGGAGCGTCGCCAACGAAACGCCCACCAACGATGCGCGCAACGCCTTCCTGCGCACGATGATCGCCGATGTCCGCAGCCTCGACTCGAGCCGGCTCGTCACTGCCGCGCTGCTGAGCGGGCGCGAGGGCAACAAGATCATGAAGATCGACGATCCGCTCGCCAACGAGCTCGATGTCATGGCGATCAACACCTACAATGGCTGGTACACCGACGATGCGCTGGAGGACCTGGCGAACCAGGAATGGCGCGGTCCCGCGAACAAGCCGCTGATCTTTTCCGAATTCGGGGCGGACGCGCGCGCCGGCTATCACGATGCGGTGGCAAGCCCGCACAAGTTCAGCGAGGAATATCAGGCCGACTATTACCGCGCGACACTGGCGATGGCCGCCAAGGTGCCGTTCCTGCGCGGCATGAGCCCCTGGATCCTCAAGGACTTCCGCTCGCCGCGGCGCCAGCACCCGATCTACCAGCAGGGCTGGAACCGCAAGGGGCTGATCTCCGAGACCGGCCAGCGCAAGCTCGCCTTCGACGTGCTCGCCAGCGACTATGCCAAGCGCGAAGCGGCTGACGCTGCCAAGCACTGAGCGTTCGGGCTGGAGCAGGAACGCCTTGCTCCAGCCTTTCCTCACGCCTCGCGCTCAGGCTCGGGGATGGGCGGCGCGGTAGACGTCGAGGAGATGCGCCGCATCCACCGCCGTGTAGACCTGGGTGGAACTGAGGCTCGCATGGCCAAGCAATTCCTGCAACGCGCGCAGATCCGCCCCGCGGCCCAGCAAATGGGTTGCGAAACTGTGGCGCAGCGCGTGCGGTGTGGTGCGATCGGACAACCCCAGGCTGGTGCGGGCGGAGCGCACTGCCTTGCGGATCGCTCCCGGCGGCAACGGCCCGCCCTTGGCGCCGCGGAACAGCGGCAGGTCGCGCGCCGTGCCCCAGGGGCAGGCCTCCACATAGGCTTCGATCGCGGCGCGGACTTCCGGCAGCAGCGGCACGTCACGGGTCTTGTCTCGCTTGCCGATGACACGCAGCGTCGCGCCCAGCGGCAGCGCCGCGCCGGTGAGCGCTACAGCCTCGCCGATGCGCAGGCCCGCGCCATAGAGGAGCAGCAGCACCGCCCAGTCGCGCGCGGCGATCCAGGGCTCGCTCGCCTCGTCCGACGCCCATTCGGCGAGTGCCACCGCCTCGTGCGGCGCGATGGGCCGCGGCAGTCCCTTCTTCACCTTGGGCCCGCGCAACCGCGGCAGTTCCGCATCGTCACCGCCGACGAAGCTCAGAAAGGCGCGGACGGCCGATAGCTCGCGCGCGGCGGAGGTGTTGGACAGGCCTTCGTTGCGGCGATGGGCAAGGTAGGCGCGAAGGTCGGCGGCACCTATCTTGGCCAGCGCGTCGTGCGCGACCGGGCCGCCCCAATGGCCCTGCAGAAAGCCGAGCAAGCGGATTGCAGTCGCCTCATAGGCACGGATCGTGTGCGCCGAGCGCCGCCGGTCGCGGCCGAGATGCTCGGCGAAACGGCGCGGCAGGGGGAGGTCGGTCATGGTGCTGCCCGGCGCCCGCCGCCTGCGCATCCCTCCCGCTTGCGGGAGGGGATGGGGGAGGGGTTGAACTTCACCGGACGTGCTGCCGCTTCCACGTCAGTCCCTCCCCTAGCCCCTCCCGCAAGCGGGAGGGGAATTTGCACTCAGATCAGCCTCAGCCGATCGTCTGGCCGGTCTTGGCCCAGTCCGCCATGAACGACTCGATGCCCTTGTCGGTCAGCGGGTGCTTGACCAGCTGCTTGATCACCGCCGGCGGCGCGGTCATCACGTCGGCACCGATCTTCGCCGCCTGGAGCACGTGGATCGGATGGCGGACGCTGGCGACCAGGATCTCGGTGCCGAAATCGTAATTGTCGTAGATGAGGCGGATGTCCTCGATCAGGTCCATGCCGTCGAAGCCGATGTCATCGTGACGGCCCACGAACGGCGAGATGAAGGTCGCGCCCGCCTTGGCGGCGAGCAGCGCCTGGTTCGCCGAGAAGCAGAGCGTGACGTTGACCATCGTGCCATCGTCGGTCAGCGCCTTGCACGCCTTGAGGCCGTCGATCGTCAGCGGCAGCTTCACCGCGACATTGTCGGCGATCTTCCGGACAATCTCCGCCTCGCGCATCATGCCCTCGAAATCGAGAGCGACGACCTCGGCCGAAACCGGGCCTTCGACGATACCGCAGATTTCCGCCACCACTTCGAGGAAGTTGCGGCCCGACTTGGCGATCAGCGACGGGTTGGTGGTGACGCCATCGAGCAGACCGGCATCGGCCAGGTCGCGGATGTCGTCGATGATGGCGGTGTCGGCGAAGAACTTCATGGCAGAACCTTCCAGTGGAATATGCTGCCCGCGCCTAGCCCAGCCGGCCCCGGCGAGCAAACCCCTGCGTGCGGTTGCCATAGACGAGCATCAGCTTCACTTGCGGCTTCTGGAGCTTGCCGACGGTTACCCGGTAGGTGCCGGGCTCAAGCCGGTAATAGACGATCTTGTCGATCTTCGCGCAGGGGACGCCGGGGCCGCGCGACGCCATGCGGAGCGGCCGCCCGTTGCCCTTCGCAACGTCGATCCAGCCGGGCTGATCGGCGGCGATGCCGAAGGTGCCCGCCTTGCGGATCGTCACCTGCGTCTCTGCCGCGCCGTTCCTGGCCGGAACCGTCGTGGCATGACGGGTGTCCAGCCCCTCGCCGCTGCGTTCCCAGCCCGAAAGTGATCGCGGAAGCTCGGTGCACTGCGGCACCGTCATTGCCAGTCCAGCTACGAATATCAGCATCGCCGACTCCCCTGTTCAGCGAGTCGCTGTTCTATATTCGTTCCAGTCGCGGAACAAGTGGATTCAGTTCGGCACCAGCATCAGCTTGGCCTTGGACTGCTGAAGACCGCTGGCGAACGCCCGATAGGTGCCGGGCGCGAGCTCGAACCGGACGATCTTGCGGATCGTCGAACAATCGGGCCCATGGCCATGCGCCACCGACTTCAGTGCCGCGCCGCCCGCCGAACCGGGCACCACGTCGATCCAGCCCGGCTGATCGAGCGCCACGCCATAGGTGCCGGCTTTGGCGATGCGAAACTCGACCATCGCCGCGCGGCCCGGCTTGGCGCCCTGGGGCAGCCCCTTGAGCGTCTTGCCGTCCACGGTCGCCAGCGATACCGCCTTGTCCGCCACCAGTTCGTCGCCCGGCGTGCTCCAGCCGGCGAGCGCCGCGGGCAGGCTGGCGTCGGGCGCCTTGCACGCCGTGGTTGCCTGGGCGGGAACAGTCTGGGCCAGCAGCAAGGCGAACAACAGCATTGGCGGGTCTCCTCGAACAACGAACCGGCGATACGGGATTCCCGTTCCGCGGAAAATGCCCATATGAGGGGCCGATCATGTCCCGCGCGCGCATTCTCGTCCTCCACCCGGCTCTGGGGCCGCTCGACTATCGCGTGCCGCCGGGCATGGCGGTGGAGCCGGGCAGCATCGTGATCGTGCCGATCGGCCCGCGCCAGTTCGCCGGCGTGGTGTGGGAGGCCGAACGGCTGCCCACCGAGGAGATCGGCGACAACCGGCTTCGTGCCATTCTCGCCGTCGCCGACGCGCCGCCGATCCCCGCGCCCGTGCGGCGCCTGATCGAGTGGACCGCCGATTACTATCTCGCCCCACCCTCCGCCGTGCTGGCGATGACGCTGCGCACCTCGGCAGCGTTCGAGGCCGCGCCGACGATCACCGAATATCGCGCGACCGGCGAGGTGCCGGCCCGCCTCACCCCGCAGCGCGCGCAGGCGCTGGAGCGGATCGGCGAGCGCCAGGGGCTGGTGCGCGAGCTCGCCGCGATCGCCGAAGTGTCCGACGCGGTGATCCGCGGGCTGGTGAAGACCGGCGCGATCGAAGCGGTGACCGTCGACACCCAGGCACCCTATCCCCTGCCCGACCCCGGCTTCGCGCCACCGCACCTCAACCCCGCTCAGGCGGCGGTGGCGGGTGGGCTGCGCTCTGCGGTGGAGACCGCCGCCTTCCAGCCCTTCCTGCTCGATGGCGTCACCGGATCGGGCAAGACCGAAGTCTATTTCGAAGCCGTCGCAGCGGCCATCGAGGCGGGCAGGCAGACGCTGGTGCTGCTCCCCGAGATCGCGCTCACCGAACCCTTCCTCACCCGCTTCGCCGGTCGTTTCGGCTGCGAGCCGGTGGCGTGGCACTCCGGCCTGCGCAGCTCCGAGCGTCGCCGCGCCTGGCGCGCGATTGCGAGCGGCGAGGCGATGGTGACGGTGGGCGCGCGCTCGGCGCTGTTCCTGCCCTATCCGAAGCTGGGCCTGATCGTGGTCGACGAGGCGCACGAGACCAGCTTCAAGCAGGAAGAGGGCGTGCATTACCATGCCCGCGACGTGGCGGTGATGCGCGGCATGTTCGAGCGCTGCCCGGTCGTCCTCGCCTCCGCCACGCCGGCGATCGAGACGCGGCACCAGGTCGAGGTCGGCCGCTATGCCGAACTCAAGCTGCCGGGCCGCTACGGCGCCGCCGAGCTGCCGAAGATCGAGGCGATCGACCTGATCCGCGAGCCGCCGGAGCGCGGCCGCTGGCTCGCCCCCAGGCTGGTCGCGGCGATCGAGGAGACGCTGAAGCGCGGCGAACAATCGCTCTTGTTCCTCAACCGGCGCGGCTATGCGCCGCTGACCTTGTGCCGCCACTGCGGCCACCGTTTCCAGTGCCCGAACTGCACGGCGTGGATGGTCGAGCACCGGCTGCTCCACCGCCTCTCCTGCCACCATTGCGGCCACACCATGCCGACGCCGAGCATGTGCCCGGAGTGCAAGTCCGACGACACGCTGGTCGCCTGCGGCCCCGGTGTCGAACGGATCGCCGACGAAGTTGCGACGCTGTGGCCGGAGGCGCGGACCGCCATCGTGACCTCGGACACGCTCTGGTCCCCCGCCAAGGCGGCCGAGTTCGTGTCGCGGATGGAGCATGGCGCGATCGACATCGTCGTCGGCACCCAGCTCGTCACCAAGGGCTATCACTTCCCTAACCTGACGCTGGTCGGCGTGGTCGATGCCGATCTGGGGCTCGACGGCGGCGACCTGCGCGCCTCCGAACGCACCTTTCAGCAGATCATGCAGGTATCCGGGCGGGCGGGCCGCGGCGAGAAGCCGGGTACCGTCTTCATCCAGACCCACGCGCCCGAGGCGCAGGTGATGCAGGCGCTGATCTCCGGCAATGCCGAGGCCTTTTATGCGGCGGAGACCGACGCGCGGCGGGAAGCCGATGCGCCCCCGTTCGGCCGCTACGCCGCGATCATCGTTTCGTCCGAGGACAAGGCCGCGGCGGAGGAGACTGCGCGGATGATCGGCCGCTCGGCACCGGAGCTGGCGGAGATGCATGTCTATGGCCCCGCTCCCGCGCCGCTCGCGATGCTGCGCGGGCGGCACCGTTTCCGGCTGCTCGTGCACGCCAGGCGCAGCTTCGCGGTGCAGGAAGTAATCCGCGACTGGCTGGGCGGCCTTAGCTGGAGCCCGCGCGTGCGCGTGGCAGTGGACGTGGATCCCTACAGCTTCGTCTGACGCCGGCGATTCAGCGATTGCCAATGCCTGCCGGCGGGATATCGTCCGTTCGGGGCAAAACGGGGGTTCACGATGAAATGGTTGGCGTTGCTGCTGAGCCTCGCGGCGTCCCTTGCTGCCGGGAGCCCGGCCTTCGCGGATTGGCGAGTCGCGGAAACGGCGCACTTCGTCGTCTACGCCAACACGTCGGATGCGACGCTGCGTCGCGATGCCGAACGGCTGGAGAAGTTCGACAAGGCGCTGCGGCTCGCGCGCGGCATCACCGAATCGCCGCTGGGCAAGGCGGGGCGCGTGACGGTCTACTTCGTGAGCGATGAAGATCGGGTGGCAAGCCTCGCCCGCCAGGCCAATGTGGCCGGCTTCTACGTCCCGCGTGCCGGGGCGTCGGTGGCGTTCGTGCCGGATGATCTGTCCGGCGACGGGCCCACTGCGCTTGGCTCGCAGCAGGTGCTGCAGCATGAATATGCCCATCATTTCATGTTCACCACCTGGCCCGATGCCGCCTTCCCCTCCTGGGTGGCGGAGGGCTGGGCGGAGTTCCACGCGACCGCCAGCTTCGATCGCGCGGGCAACCTTCAGTTCGGTGCCGCGCCCCAATATCGCGCCTATGGGCTGCTGACCGGCAACCCGCTGCCGATCCAGCAGATCCTGGCCGGCGCGGCGGGGAAGCTGCGGCCGGAGCAGCGGGACGCACTATATGGCCGCGGCTGGGCGCTGGTCCATTACCTCACCTTCGAGCCCAGCCGCAAAGGCCAGCTCGGCGCCTATCTCGACGCGATCACCAATGCGCGGAAATCGCCCGAAGCCGCGGCCTCGGTGTTCGGCGACCTGGGCGCCCTGCACAAGGAACTGGAGCGCTTCCTGGCGAAGCCCCGGATCAGCGGCTTTCGTGTCCGGGCGGAGAACCTGACGATTCCCCCCATCGCCACGAGGCTGCTCACCCCGGGCGAGGCTGCGATCATGCCGGTGCGGATTCGCTCCACGGCAGGCGTGGACGCGAAAAGCGCGCCTGGCGTCTATGCCGATGCGAAGAAGATCGCGGCGCGCTTCCCCGACGATGCGGCCGTGCAGCGCGCGCTGGCCGAGGCCGCCTATGATGCCGGCGACCATGCGGCCGCGCTCGCCGCCGCCGACCGGGCGATCGCCGCCGATCCGAAGTTCGTCGAGGCACATTGCTACCGCGCAATGGCACAGATGGCGATCGCCCTGGCCGCGAAGGACGACAGGATCGAGACCTGGGGTGAAATCCGTCGCACCATCGCGCGCGCAAACCGCCTGGATACCGAGGACCCGCGGCCGCTCATCCTGTTTTTCCGGAGCTATGCGGACCAGGGCCTGTGGCCGCCCAAAATTGCGCGCGACGGCCTGTTCCACGCCTATCAGCTGGCACCGCAGGACCGCGGGCTTCGCATGCAGACGGCATCGATGCTGATCGCGGAGAACAAGCTTGCGGAGGCACGGTCGATGCTGCTGGCACTCACCTACGATCCGCACGCCTCGGGAATGGGGGAAGCCGCCTCCAAGATGATCGACACGATCGACGCCCGGCTGAAACAGCCCCCGCCGGAGACGCCTGCTGCGAAATGACGAGCCCGCGCCGCGCGCGCTTGAACCCCCGCCACTTTTCGCCGAAAGCGCACCGCATGGCTAGAACCGGGGTGTTTCCGCACGTGCGGCAGATGATCATGCTGGTCGCGATGATGTTCGCCTGGATCGCGCCCGCGCGCGCCGACGACATTTCCGCGGCTGGGCGGGGCGTGGTGCGGATCGTCACCATTGCCGTCGCCGATGACGAAGTGGTCGGCTTTGGCCATGGCAGCGGCTTCGCGGTGGCACCCAATCGCGTCGTCACCAACGCCCATGTCGTCGAGCTCGCCTCGCGCTATCCCGGCAACGTCGTGATCGGCGTCGTGCCGTCCGAAGGCAGCAAGTCCTTTCAGGGCAAGCTGATCGCCATCGATACCAAGCGTGACCTGGCGTTGATCGAGTTCAGCGGCGCGAAGCTGCCGACGCTAGCCTTGTCCAGCGCGGCGGTCACCGATGGCGAGACGCTGATTGCGCTCGGCTATCCCGGCAATGTCGACATCGCCACGGCCCGTTCGGCGGCGGACTTCATCACCCCGCAGTCGCCGGTGCGCTCGCAGGGCGGCTTCGCCGGCACGCGGACCCTGGAAGGCATTTCGGTGCTGCTCCACACCGCCAACATCGCCCGCGGCAATTCGGGCGGACCGCTGCTGGATGCCTGCGGTCGGGTGCTCGGCGTCAACTCGGCCATCACGAATAGCGAGGAGGGCGATTCGACCTTCGCCTTCGCCATCTCGGACACCGAACTGACCGGCTTCCTCACCCAGGCAAAGCAGCCTTTCGTCTCGGTGGCCGCGCCGTGCATCAGCGTCGACCAGCGCAACGCGCTCGACAAGGCGGCGGAGGAGAAGGATCGCGCCGACGCGGCGAACCGCACCGCGCAGGCCGAATCCGCCGCCGCCCGTGCGCGTGAAGCCGCAGTCGACAAGGCGCGCGCGGCGAACGAGTCCACGCGCGAGACCTATATGGCAGGTGCGGCGGTGCTGCTCGTGTTCGGCGCGCTGGCCCTGGGCGCGGCCGGACTGCTGCTTTCCCGTGACAGGCAGCGGCCGGGAATCTGGACCGCGGTCGGCGGCGGCGCGCTGCTGCTGGGCGCGGTCGCGCTGTTCGTGCTCCGCCCGAGCTTCGACGAGGCGAGCATCACCGTGCCCGGCGACGGAAACGAGACCGCGGAGGCCAGGCTGCCCGCGGATGCCGCACAGGGTCCGCTGGTCTGCACGCTCCAGCCGGACCGCAGCCGCATCACGGTTTCGCCCGGCGAGGCGGTGAAGGTGGATGTCGGGCCGGACGGCTGTTTCGACGGCAAGACCCAATATGCCGAATCCGGCCGCCGCTGGCAGCGCGTGCTCGTCCCCGCGGACGAGCAGACGGTGACGGTGCGCGAATTCGATCCCGACAGCGAGACGCTGACCGACACCCGATACTTTCTTTCCGCCGCCGACATGCAGAAGGTTCGCGACGTGAAGCCGACGGCGCCGGTGAACCAGTGCACCGCCGATCAGGCGAAGCGCGCCAGCCTCGCCAGCCTGCAACAGCTGATGCGCGCGGCCCTGCCGCCTGCGTACAACGAGAAGCTGGTCTATCACTGCGCGGCGGCCGGCGCGCAGTAGGCTAGTTTCGTTCGCGTACGCCTTCGCGGGCGCGCAATACCCGCTTGCGGTCTAGCCCATAGGCATAGCCGCCCATGCTCCCGTCGCCCCGCTGGGCACGGTGACAGGGAATGGCAAGGGCCACCGGGTTGGCGCCGCACGCTGTGCCGGCCGCACGCACCGCGGCGGGATTGCCCGCCAATGCCGCGAGTTCGGCATAGCTGCGCGTCTCGCCCGGCGGGATCGTCCGCAGCGCCTGCCACACTGCCTCCTGGAAGGCGGTGCCCTGCACGTCGAGCGGCAGGTCGCGCTGGCGGCCGGGGTCCTCGACCAGCGCCACCACCTCCGCCGCAAGCGCCGCGAAATCGGCATCGCCGGGCACCACCGTCGCCGCGGGGAAGCGCCGCGCGAGCATCGCCGCGTCCTCGTCGAAGGCGATGCGGCAAAGGCCCTTGTCGGTCGCGGCGATCAGCAGCGGACCCAGGCTGGTCTCGGCCAGGGCCCAGCGGATCGTCACCCCTGCCCCACCGGCGCGCCACGCGCTCGGCGCCATGCCGAGCCGCGCGCCCGTCTCGGCATAGAAGCGGCTGGGGGCCGAATAGCCGGCGGCATAGATCGCCTGGGTCACGCTTTCCTCCTCGTCGAGGGCTGCCGCCGCCCGCCGTGCGCGCAGGCCTCGGGCATAGGCGGCGGGGGTCACGCCGGTCGCGCGCTTGAACAGCCGGTTGAAATGATGCGGCGCATAGCCGACCGCTGCCGCCAGCGCGTCGAGCCCGATCGTCTCCTCGGCCGCATCGAGCAGCGCGGTGGCGCGCGCTACGGCAGTCGCATCGCGCGCCGCTTCGTCGGGCTTGCAGCGCAGGCAGGCGCGGAAGCCCGCCGCCGCCGCGTCCGCTCCTGCATCGAAGAAGCGGACATTCTCCGGCCGCGGCCGCCGCGCCGGGCAGCTCGGCTTGCAGTAGATGCCAGTGGTGGTCACCGCGACGACGAAGCGTCCATCCTGTGCCCGGTCGCGCGCGGCGAAGGCATTCCAGCGGGCATCGTACAGGGCAGCGGCATCGGTCATGCCATCGCTATACGCCCATTGGCGTAGTTGCAGCATCCCGCAACCTGCGTTCAAAGACCCTGCGCTTGCAGTCCGGCCACTTTGCTGGCAACGTTAACGTTAACACACCGCGGTGGCGTGGAAGTTGGGAGAGTGCATGTCCTTCTGGCACCGCACGGGCGCGCTGCGCTGGTGGATCATCGGCATCGTCATGCTGGGCACGATGCTCAATTACCTGACGCGCAGCACCCTTGCCGTTGCCGCGCCGAGTTTCATGGCCGACCTGCATATCGACGAGCGCCAATATTCCTACATTACCGCAGCCTTCCAGGGCGGTATCATGCTGCAACCGGTGGTGGGCTATATCCTCGACGTGGTCGGCTTACGCTCGGGCCTGGCGCTGTTCGCCGCCGGCTGGGGGCTGCTGAGCATGGCGCATGGCCTGGCGTTCAGCTGGCAATGGCTGTTTGCGCTGCGCGGGCTTCTGGGCTTTGCCGAGGGCACCTCGCATACCGGCGGGCTCAAGGTCGTCTCGGAGTGGTTCCCCGCGCGCGAGCGGGGCTTTGCCGGGGGTATCTACAATCTCGGCGCCTCGGCGGGCGCGGCGCTGGCGGCGCCTTTGGTCGCGGGATCGATCGCCTTGTGGAACTGGCGCGCGGCCTTCGTCGTCACCGGCGTGCTGGCACTGCTCTGGGCGCTGCTGTGGCTCGCCAACTACCGCACCCCGCAGACTCATCCGGGCATCTCCGAGCAGGAGCGCGACCTGATCCTGAGCGGCCAGGAAGCGCATATCCAGGAGCGCGCCGAGCGGCCCTCGCCCCTCCGCCTGCTCACCCAGCGTAACTTCTGGGGCATCGCCCTGCCGCGCTTCCTTGCCGACCCGACCTGGGGGACGCTCACCTTCTGGATGCCGCTCTATCTGGTGAAGGTGCGCGGCTTCAACCTGGGCGAGATCGCGGTTTCCGCCTTCCTGCCCTTCATCGCCGCCGACCTGGGCTGCATGTTCGGTCCCGCGCTGGCGCTCTTCCTCCAGCGGCGCGGGATCAGCCTGATCAACGCGCGGCGCTGGACCTTTACCTTCGGCGCCCTGCTGATGACGTGCATGGTGCTCGTCGCCAGCGTCGAGAGCGCCTGGCTCGCCGTCGCGCTGCTCTGCCTGGGCGGCTTCGCGCACCAGACGCTCTCGGTCACCGTCATCACCATGGCCAGTGACCTGTTCCCGCGCAACGAACTCGGCACCGTCGCTGGGCTCGCCGGCACCTTTGCCAATGGCAGCATCCTGATCTTCTCGCTGCTGATCGGCGGGCTGGTCGCCTCCATCGGCTACGGCCCCTTCTTCGTCGCGCTCGGGCTGCTCGACCTCGTCGCCGCCCTTCTCCTCTGGACCCTCGTCAAGGCGCCCCGATGATCCGCAATCCGATCCTTCCCGGCTTCAACCCCGATCCGTCGATCTGCCGCGTCGGCGACGATTATTATATCGCGACATCGACCTTCGAGTGGTTTCCCGGCGTGCAGATCCACCACAGCCGCGATCTCGCCAACTGGACGCTGGTCACCCGCCCTTTGGTGCGCGCGTCGCAGCTCGACATGCGCGGCGATCCGGACAGCTGCGGGGTGTGGGCGCCGTGCCTCACCCATGACGGTGCGCGCTTCCACCTACTCTACACCGATGTGAAGCGCTATGGCCGCACGACGATGGGCGGCGCCTCGGGCGCGTCGCTGCGCGATTTCCACAATTATCTCGTCACCTGCGAGACGATCGACGGCACCTGGTCCGATCCGGTCCACCTCAACTCCAGCGGGTTCGACCCGTCGCTGTTTCACGACGAGGATGGCCGCAAATGGGTGGTGAACCAGCTCTGGGACCATCGCCCCGGCCGCAACCGCTTCGCCGGCATCGTGCTGCAGGAATATGATCCTGCGACGGAGAAGCTGGTCGGCCCGCGCACCAACATCTTCCCCGGCACCGCGCTGGGGCTGACCGAGGCCCCGCACCTCTATCGCCGCGGCGCGTTCTACTATCTGCTCACCGCCGAGGGCGGCACCGGCTGGAACCATGCCGTCACCATGGCGCGGTCACGTGAGATTACCGGGCCGTACGAACTGCATCCGGACACGTACATTCTCTCCAGCCGCACCCGCCCCGATGCGGTGCTGGCGCGCGCCGGCCATGCCGATCTGGTCCACACGGCGGAGGGCGAACCCTGGCTCGCCTATCTGTGCGGCCGCCCGCTGCCGGGGCGCGGGCGCTGCGTGCTCGGCCGCGAAACCGCGATCCAGCCGATGCGCTGGGGCGAGGATGGCTGGCTCTACACCCGCAACGGCATGGGACTGCCCGAACTGGACATGCAGGGGCTGCCCGGCGCCCCCTCGCCCGCACGTGCCACCGAGGAACGCCACGACTTCGACTCGGCCGCGCTGCCGATCGACCTGCAATGGCTGCGCACCCCCGAGCCCGAGCGGATCTTCAGCCTCACTGCGCGGCCCGGCCATCTCCGCCTGTTCGGGCGCGAGACGATCGGCAGCGTCTTCACCCAGGCGCTGGTCGCCCGGCGGCTCCAGGCCTTCTGCACCTCGACCCGCTGCGTGCTCGACTTTGAGCCGCAGGACTTCCAGCAGGCGGCGGGGCTGGTCGCCTACTACAACGGCACCAAGTTCCATTACCTGCATGTCAGCCATGACGAGGACGTGGGCCGCCATCTCCGCGTGATGACAGCGCTGCCCGACGCCCCCCAGGGCGACGCCTTCACCGCGCCGATCCCGCTGCCGGCGGGGCCGGTCGAGCTACGCTGCGAGGTGGACTACGAGCGGCTGCGCTTCGGCTGGCGGATGGCGGGGGCGGAGGCCTGGCACTGGCTCCTCGAACTGTTCGACGCCTCGATCCTCTCCGACGAGGCGAGCGCGCCCGGCCTGCCCAACTTCACCGGTGCGTTCATCGGCATGGCCTGTCAGGACATCGGCGGCACGGGGATGTCGGCGGACTTCGACTGGTTTGCGTATCGCGAGCGGGAGTATGTGGCGGATCCGACTATAAGCTAGATCATGACCATCGATGTCATCTCTGCACGCGCCCTTGCCGAGACGCACGCTCGCGACTGCCTGCGGAGCCTCGCAGGGGATCGGGACGCATATCTTCGCGAGGAGCATGCAGAGGCGCCCAACTGCTGGTTCTTCTTCCGTGCAAAGGACGTTTTGGTATCGTCCGAGCAGTCGCTAGATGCCGACTGGGCGTATGCCGTAAGCAAGTGGGGTGACGTGCGGATGATCGTCGACTTGTCCGACGATAGGGAGGCACTTTCAAAGTACCTGTCCGTGATGTCCGACTTCTTCGAACGATCCAGGGCCTATATAGATATTTAGTACACGCTCAAAGCCCGCTCGTGCAGCGGCCTCGCGCCGCACAGTCCAAGACTTTTGCCGACAGCGGCAACTCAGCTGGCGACAACCTCTCCCGTCTCGGGGTCTACCCAACCAATCCCAGGGCAACGCGCAGGATCGTAGAAGAAGGGAATCTCCTCCGGACCTGGGGAGTTTGGATCACCATCAGGCCAGTTCCGCCGAACGAAAGCGATCATTTCCTGATGGGAGACATCCCAGATGGAATCTGCGCCTCCTTGAACGCGCGCTTTCAACGCGACACCATTCGGAATAAAAAACACGATCTTGCCGTCGTCGAGAAGCTTCTGAGCCAAGCCAAGGAACGCTTCCTTTCGCTCGACCAAGTTCAGTTCTGGAACGTCTACCACGCCGTAGAGCGCGTTAATCCAAAGCCCAAAAGGCCATTCTTCCGGGTTGACGCATTCTGCATAGGCTCGATCTATAATGTCACCATTCATTTTCGACAGATATCCTCGTGCTGCGGAATCGCATGCTCCGGCGTTGTCCATCAAGCATCCCCCCGGCGTCTGGTAAAGGTGCTGAGGCTCACTGCCGATACGGTAGCCTGCCCTCTGGATGCTCAACCTTAACTACCCAGCCCACTACTCTCCCTCGCGCAACATGCTCGCTCGCCGCAGCCGCGCCTCCAGGTCCTCCACCATCCGCTCCCGGCTGCGGAACGCATGCTGCAGGTCGCTCTGGCTGAGCGGCATCAGGAATTCGCAGCCGTGCCGCGTCTCCTCGCGCCACACCACCCGTGCCTCGCGCGCGCCGGCGCCGGACATGCCGATCCAGATCAGCGTCCCCTCGGGCAGCGCGACATCGGCGTTGAACAGGAAGCCGGTGCGCGAGAAATTCTCCACCACTGCGTCGAACGGGCGCCCGTCCATGCCGCGCACCGTGGTTTCCCGATTCACCAGGAAGCGCACCGCGCCGCGCGCGTCCATGCTTCCCCAAACTTCGAGTCTCGCGACGAGCACCAGCACCTGTTCCCTTGCCCCAGGGCACCGGCTCTACGACAAACGGGGTTAACGCCTGACCAACGCGCGTCCGCTTCTTGACGCGGCGCAGCATCACTGCCATATGCGACATCACGACGAGGCATTTACATGCAGCGTGATCGGCGGCGCGCCCCAGTTGGGAACCTGCTCCGCTAGGCTCTGCTTCGTCGCTTATCGGCTTCCCAAATCACGCGGGGCGTCACTTGTTGACCCCGCCTTCGCGTGCGCCCTTTGAAGATGCGTGCGCGCCGGCCGCATCCATAAGGTACTGTCATGCAATTCAAAGAACTCGGCCTTTCCGAGACCGTCCTGGCTGCGCTCGCCGCCAAGGGCTATACCGACGCGACGCCGATCCAGGCGCAGTCGATCCCCGCGCTGCTCGAAGGTCGCGACCTGCTCGGCATCGCGCAGACCGGCACCGGCAAGACCGCGGCGTTCATGCTGCCCTCGATCGATCGCCTGATCGCCAGCGGCAAGCGCCCGCAGCCGCGCGGCTGCCGCATGCTCGTCCTCGCGCCGACCCGTGAGCTCGCCGCGCAGATCGCCGACAATGCCAAGCATTATGCCAGCGGCACCGGCCTGCGCATCGCCACCGTGTTCGGCGGCACCTCGGTCCACAAGAACAAGACCGATCTGGCGCGCGGCGTCGACATCCTCGTCGCCACGCCGGGCCGCCTCGTCGACCTGCTCGACCAGCATTTCCTGATCCTGCTGGGCATCGAGATCCTGGTGCTCGACGAAGCCGACCAGATGCTCGACCTCGGCTTCATCCATGCGCTGCGCCGCATCGTGAAGGAGCTGCCGTCGAAGCGCCAGTCGCTGTTCTTCTCGGCCACCATGCCGAAGACCATCCGCGAGCTGGCCAGCCAGTTCATCCACAATCCGGTCGAAGTGAAGGTGACCCCGGTCGCCACCACGGCGGAACGTGTCGAGCAGTTCGTCACCTATGTGACGCAGGCCGAGAAGCAGGCGCTGCTGACGATCCAGCTGCGCAACCCGGAGATCGACCGCGCGCTGATCTTCACCCGCACCAAGCATGGTGCCGACCGCGTCGTGCGGCTGCTCGCCGGCAACGGCATCGCGGCGAACGCGATCCACGGCAACAAGAGCCAGCCGCAGCGCGAGCGTGCGCTGGGCGAGTTCCGTTCGGGCAAGGTCAAGCTGATGGTGGCGACCGACATCGCCGCGCGCGGCATCGACGTGTCGGGCGTTAGCCATGTGTTCAACTTCGAGCTGCCCAACGTGCCGGAGCAATATGTCCACCGCATCGGCCGCACCGCGCGCGCCGGCGCCGACGGCATCGCGATCAGCTACTGCGCCGATGACGAGCGTCCGTACCTGAAGGACATCGAGCGGCTGACACGTCAGAAGCTCACCGTGCAGCCGCTGCCGGAGAACTTCACGGCCGAGGCCGACAAGATCAAGTCGACCCGTTCGCCGATGCCGGCGAGCCGCGACGAGCAGAACGGCCGTAACGGCCGCGCGATGCAGCATGCGTCGGGTCGTCGCGGTGACGGCCAGCCGGCGCGCGGCGGTCGCGGTGGTCCGCGCGGCGATGCCCCGCGTGGTGGCGAGCAGCGCCGGGCCGAAGGCGGTCCGCGCAGCGATCAGCCGCGTCGCCAGGAAGGCGCCGGCCATGCCGGTGCCGGGGCTGGCGCCGGTCGCGGCCCGGGTGCACCGAAGCGCAAGTTCAACGCCCGTCCGGCCGGCAGCGGCCAGGGCCGTCCCGGCGGCGGCAATCGCGGCCAGGGCGGCGGCGCAGGTCGCTCGCGCTGAGCTGAGAACAACGGGCGCCGTGGCTTGCTTCTGCAGGTGACGGCGCCCACCATTACGATCGTCATCCCCGCGAAGGCGGGGATCCATTAGTGGGACCGGCCCGGCGCTAGCTGAATGGTCCTGGCAAATGGATCCCCGCCTTCGCGGGGATGACGCTTCTGAGGTATGGGCAGGACTACCCGTCCCAACCCGGCACGGCTGTGCCAAAGCCGGCCATTCACCAATTTCGATAAGCTGGCGGCGTCCCCCGCGCACCCGCTAGCGCTCATGCCCACAACAGGTGGGAACAGACGATGATGCGCAATGCCCTGATGGCCGCAGCTCTGGCGCTCGGCGCGGTGGTGCCGGCAACCGCCAATGCCACGGTGGTGATCACCGGCTATGACGACGATCCCGGCTATCTGGCCGCGGACAAGATGGTCTACACCCCCACCGGCTTCACCGGCTATTGGCCGGGCATGAGCCGCTTCCGGTTCACCGGCACCGAAAACGGCAAGACGGTCGACTTCCTCACTTATTGCGCCGACGCCTTCACCGCGATCGGCACCGGCAGCTTCGAGCGCACCGGCATTTCGGCGGTGCTGAGCGACACCACCCGCCAGCAACAGCTGCTGACCCTGCTCACCCATTCCGATCTGCTGCTCGGCAGCGAAAAGGATCTGCTCGCCCGCAAGACCATCTCCGCCGCCACCCAGCTGGCGGTATGGGAGATCATCAGCGAGCATGGCGGAAGCTATGACACCACTGGCGGCCAGTTCTACACGGTCGGCGGCAACAGCGACGATGCGCGCGCGCTGGCCAATAGCTATCTCACCCAGATCACCACCGGCGGCTGGACCGCGACTGCGGGCCACAAGCTGCAGCTGCTCTTCTCGAAGGACCAGCAGAGCCAGGTATTCCTGAGCGCCGTCCCCGAGCCGGCCAGCTGGGCGACGATGATCGGCGGCTTCGCACTGGTCGGCGGCATGTTCCGGCGGCGGCGGGCAGCGACCTACCGAGTCGCCTGACACCGGCCATGTCGATGATTTTCGGGCGGGTGACGCGTTCGCCTGCCCTTTTTCTTGGACGCGTCCGGACACGCCGAAACGCAAACATGAAATGGGCGTGTGACGTTTCGGCGACTCGGGTTGCATCCCTTCCACCGCGATGCTAGCAGCCCGGCAACCCATCGGGGGCGCAGGTTGTGTCGCCCCCCTTTTGTGCATGGGGTCACTTCCGACCCTCCGAGAGGAAACGAATCGCGTGGAGAATTCCGGCGGTATTCAGGCCAGCCTAAGCGGACGCTACGCAACCGCGCTGTTCGAGCTGGCACGTGACGCCAAGGCCATCGAGGCCGTCGAAGCCAGCCTTGCGACCGTGCGAGCGGCGCTCGACGAATCGCCCGAGTTCAAGGCGCTGACCACCAGCCCGCTGATCGGCCGCCAGGCCGCCGGCAAGGCCGTGGCCGCTGCGGCGGGCGCGATGGGCCTGGATGCGACGACGACCAAGTTCCTCGGCGTGCTCGCCGAGAACCGCCGTCTGGCGCAGCTGCCGGCGATCATCCGCACCTTCCGCGCGCTGGCCACCAGCCACCGCGGCGAGACGACGGCGGAAGTGACCTCGGCACACCCGCTCGATGCCGACCAGGTGGACGCGCTCAAGCAGCAGCTGCGCACCCGTATCGGCCGCGAGGTCTCGGTCGACCTGTCGGTGGACCCCTCGCTGCTCGGCGGCCTGGTCGTGAAGATCGGCAGCCAGATGATCGATTCGTCGATCAAGACCCGACTGAACTCCCTCGCGCACGCGATGAAAGGCTGAAGGCTCAAGAAGATGGATATCCGCGCCGCAGAAATCTCGAAGGTCATCAAGGACCAGATCGCCAATTTCGGCACCGAAGCGCAGGTTTCGGAAATCGGCCAGGTGCTGTCCGTCGGCGACGGCATCGCGCGCATCCACGGGCTGGACAATGTCCAGGCCGGTGAGATGGTGGAATTCGCCAATGGCGTGCAGGGCATGGCGCTCAACCTCGAGGCCGACAATGTCGGCGTCGTGATCTTCGGCTCGGACGCCGAGATCCGCGAGGGCGACACCGTCAAGCGCACCGGCACGATCGTGGACGTCCCCGTCGGCAAGGGCCTGCTCGGCCGCGTCGTCGACGGCCTCGGCAACCCGATCGATGGCAAGGGCCCGATCGAATATACCGAGCGTCGCCGCGTCGAAGTGAAGGCCCCGGGCATCATCCCGCGCAAGTCGGTGCACGAGCCCGTGCAGACCGGCCTGAAGGCGATCGACGCCCTGGTGCCGATCGGCCGTGGCCAGCGCGAGCTGATCATCGGTGACCGCCAGACCGGCAAGACCGCCGTCGCGATCGATACCTTCATCAATCAGAAGGGCCCGAACGCTTCGGACGACGAGACGAAGAAGCTGTTCTGCATCTACGTCGCCGTTGGCCAGAAGCGCTCGACCGTCGCGCAGATCGTCCGCCAGCTCGAAGAGAATGGCGCGATGGAGTATTCGATCGTCGTCGCCGCGACCGCGTCGGAGCCCGCGCCGCTGCAGTTCCTCGCGCCCTACACCGGCTGCGCGATGGGCGAGTTCTTCCGCGACAACGGCATGCACGCCGTGATTGTGTATGACGATCTCTCCAAGCAGGCCGTCGCCTATCGCCAGATGTCGCTGCTGCTCCGCCGTCCGCCGGGCCGCGAAGCCTATCCGGGCGACGTGTTCTATCTCCACAGCCGCCTGCTCGAGCGCGCCGCGAAGATGAACGACGCGAACGGCAACGGCTCGCTGACCGCGCTGCCGATCATCGAGACCCAGGCAGGCGACGTGTCGGCCTACATCCCGACCAACGTGATCTCGATCACCGACGGCCAGATCTTCCTCGAGACCAACCTGTTCTACCAGGGCATCCGCCCGGCGATCAACGTGGGCCTTTCGGTGTCGCGCGTGGGTTCGTCGGCGCAGACCAAGGCGATGAAGAAGGTGTCGGGCTCGATCAAGCTCGAGCTGGCCCAGTATCGCGAAATGGCTGCCTTCGCGCAGTTCGGTTCGGACCTCGACGCCTCGACCCAGAAGCTGCTGAATCGTGGTGCGCGCCTGACCGAGCTGCTGAAGCAGCCGCAGTTCAGCCCGCTGCCGTTCGAAGAGCAGACCATCTCGATCTTCGCCGGCACCAACGGCTATCTCGACCAGGTCGCGGTGAACGACGTGGTCCGCTTCGAGGCCGCGATGCTCGCGCACTTCCGTTCGCAGCACGCTGCGGTGCTGGCGGAAATCCGCGACACCAAGGCGTTCGAGAACGGCACGCGAGACAAGGTGAAGGCCGTGCTCGACGCCTTCACCAAGACCTTCGCCTAAGGGACCGCCGCCGGATGGCCAGCCTCAAGGAACTCAAGGGCCGGATCGCCTCGGTCAAGTCGACCCAGAAGATCACCAAGGCCAAGCAGATGGTCGCGGCGGCGAAACTGCGGAAGGCGCAAGCCGCCGCAGAAGCCGCGCGTCCCTATGCGCAGCGCCTGGAAGGCGTGGTCGCCAGCCTGGCGAGCAAGGTCGGGGCCAGCGACAACGCCCCCCGCCTCCTCGCCAGCACCGGCAAGGCGGACACGCACCTGCTGCTCGTCGCCAATGGCGACAAGGGCCTGTCGGGCGCGTTCAACGCCAACATCGTCAAGGCGGCGATCCTCAAGGCGCGCACGCTGATCGCCCAGGGCAAGACGGTGAAGTTCTACCTCGTGGGCCGCAAGGGCCGCGCGGTGATCGCCCGCACCTTCCCCGGCATGATCGTCGCCCAGTACGACACCACGACGGTGCGTACCCCCGGCTATGACGAGGCACGCGCCATCGCCAAGGACGTGACCGACCGCTTCTTCGCGGGCGAGTTCGACGTCGCGACGCTGTTCTACTCGCACTTTCGCTCGGCACTGGCGCAGGAGCCGACCGAGCAGCAGCTGATCCCGGTCTCGGTTCCCGAAACCACGGTGGCGAGCTCGGGTGCAGCGGTGGAATATGAGCCCGACGAAGAGACGATCCTTGCCGATCTGCTGCCGCGCAACCTGACGGTGCAGATCTTCAAGGCGCTGCTGGAGAACCAGGCCAGCGAGCAGGGCGCATCGATGACCGCGATGGACAATGCCACGCGCAACGCCGGCGACCTGATCAGCAAGCTGACGATCCAGTATAACCGTTCCCGCCAAGCCGCGATCACGACCGAGCTGGTGGAAATCATTTCGGGCGCCGAAGCCCTCTAAAAGCTGCACGAAGCAAGGAAAGCAACGATGGCAACCGCCGCTGTAGACACCCGCCCGGCCACGGGCACCAACAATGTCGGCCGCATCAGCCAGGTGATCGGCGCGGTCGTCGACGTGACGTTCGACAACAACCTGCCCGCGATCCTTTCGGCGCTGGAGACCCAGAACAACGGCCAGCGCCTGGTTCTGGAGGTCGCGCAGCACCTGGGCGAGAACACCGTCCGCACCATCGCGATGGACTCGACCGAGGGCCTGACCCGCGGCCAGACCGTGACCGACACCGGCGCGCAGATCCAGGTTCCGGTGGGCCCGGCGACGCTCGGCCGCATCCTCAACGTCGTCGGCGAGCCGATTGACGAGCGTGGGCCCGTGGGCACCGACCTCAAGGCGCCGATCCACGCCAAGGCCCCCGAGTTCATCGACCAGTCGACCGACAGCGCGATTCTCGTCACCGGCATCAAGGTGATCGACCTGCTCGCGCCGTACGCGAAGGGCGGCAAGATCGGCCTGTTCGGCGGCGCCGGGGTGGGCAAGACCGTGCTCATCCAGGAGCTGATCAACAACATCGCGAAGGGCCATGGCGGCACCTCGGTGTTCGCAGGCGTGGGCGAGCGTACCCGTGAGGGCAACGATCTCTACCACGAGTTCCTCGACGCCGGCGTTATCGCCAAGGACGCCGACGGCAACGCCATCAGCGAAGGCTCGAAGGTTGCCCTGGTTTATGGCCAGATGAACGAGCCGCCGGGCGCCCGTGCCCGCGTCGCGCTCTCGGGCCTGACGATCGCCGAATATTTCCGCGACGTCGAAGGCCAGGACGTGCTGTTCTTCGTCGACAACATCTTCCGCTTCACCCAGGCGGGTGCGGAAGTGTCGGCACTGCTCGGCCGTATTCCGTCGGCGGTGGGCTATCAGCCGACCCTGTCGACCGACATGGGCGCGCTGCAGGAGCGCATCACCTCGACCAACAAGGGTTCGATCACCTCGGTGCAGGCCGTGTACGTGCCCGCCGACGATCTTACCGACCCGGCGCCGGCAACCTCGTTCGCCCACCTGGACGCGACGACCGTGCTCAACCGCGCCATCTCCGAGCTGGGCATCTACCCGGCCGTCGATCCGCTCGACTCGACCAGCCGCGTGCTCGAGCCGCGCGTCGTCGGCCAGGAGCATTACGAGACGGCCCGCGCGGTGCAGGCCATCCTGCAGAAGTACAAGTCGCTGCAGGACATCATCGCGATCCTGGGCATGGACGAGCTTTCCGAAGAGGATAAGCTGACCGTCGCCCGCGCCCGCAAGATCCAGCGCTTCCTCAGCCAGCCGTTCCACGTCGCCGAAGTGTTCACCGGCATTCCGGGCGCCTTCGTGCAGCTGGAAGACACGGTGCGCTCGTTCAAGGCGGTGGTCGACGGTGAGTATGACCATCTGCCGGAGGCGGCCTTCTACATGGTCGGCGGCATCGAGGATGCGATCGCCAAGGCCAAGAAGCTCGCCGACGAGGCGTAAGCCTACCTAAAGCCCCTCCCCTTCAGGGAGGGGTTGGGGGTGGGGCGCGAGCGAAGCGAGCGTCCTGTGGCCCCAGCCAATACCGACGTCGGGGGCGGCGTCCCCCACCCCAACCCCTCCCCTAAGGAGGAGGGGCTCAGGAAGAACCGAGATGCTGCACTTCGAACTCGTCACCCCGGAACGTCTCGTCCGCTCGGAAGAGGTTCACATGGTCGTCGTCCCCGGCAGCGAGGGCGATTTCGGCGTGCTCGAAGGCCATGCGCCGATCATGTCGACCATCCGCGACGGCAATATCGAGCTCTACAAGGCCGGTGCGACCACGCCCGAGCTGATCCGCGTCGAAGGCGGTTTCGCCGAGGTCAACGAGCGCGGCCTCACCGTGCTGGCCGAACGCGCCGAATAAGCCCGGCCTATCGCCGCTGGCCTGCAACAGCCCCGCGCAAGCGGGGCTGTTTGCGTTTGGGGCCTCCGCATAGTTAGCCAAATCGCAAGGCTTCTCCTTTAGTCCTCAGGCTTTCCAGGAGGACTGAAGGGTCAATGAGCGCGTTCGGGCGTCGTGGCGGCATAGGAAGCGGGTCCGGAGGGCGCCCCGCCTTCGGAGTCGCGCGGCCGATGCAAGGCGGCGGCTTCCAGCGCGCGGAGCCCTTGCCACTGGGCGGCGAGCAGTTCCCGCCGCTCGATTCCGTTCCCCTCCCCGGCCAGCATCTCGCCGACCCGATGCTCGAGCGCGATCCGCTGGGCCCCAGCGCCGCCAGTGCCGATGCGATGCAGCGGCTCGCCGACCGGCAGGCCGCCCCTGCGGACCAGGGCAGCTCGCGCAACGAGGGCTTCGAGGCCTCGATCCACCGGATCAAGGAACAGGTGCTGCCGCGCCTGCTGGAGCGCGTCGATCCGGAGGCCGCGGCGACGCTGACCAAGGACGAGCTGGCGGAGGAATTCCGCCCGATCATCGGCGAAGTGCTCGCCGAGCTGAAGCTGACCCTCAACCGGCGCGAGCAATTCGCGCTGGAAAAGGTGCTGGTCGACGAGCTCCTGGGGCTCGGGCCGCTCGAGGAATTGCTCGCCGACGCAGCCATCACCGACATCATGGTCAACGGTCCCGAGCAGACCTATGTCGAGCGCAAGGGCAAGCTCGAGCTCGCCAACATCCAGTTCCGCGACGAGGAGCATCTGTTCCAGATCGCACAGCGCATCTGCAACTCGGTGGGCCGCCGCGTCGACCAGACCACCCCGCTGGCCGACGCGCGCCTCAAGGACGGCAGCCGCGTCAATGTGATCGTCCCGCCGCTCAGCTTGCGCGGCACCGCCATCTCCATCCGCAAATTCTCGGCCAAGCCGATCACGCTGGACATGATGGCCAAGGGCGGATCGATGTCCGAGAAGATGGCAACGGCGCTCAAGATCGCCGGCGCCAGCCGGTTCAACATCGTCGTCTCGGGCGGCACGGGCTCGGGCAAGACGACGATGCTCAACGCCATCTCGAAAATGATCGACCCGGGCGAGCGCGTGCTGACGATCGAGGACGCCGCAGAGCTTCAGCTGCAGCAGCCGCACTGGCTGCCGCTGGAAACGCGGCCGGCCAATCTGGAAGGCCAGGGCGAAATCTCGATCCGTGATCTCGTCAAGAACGCGCTGCGCATGCGGCCGGATCGCATCATTCTGGGCGAAATCCGCGGCGCCGAGTGTTTCGACATGCTCGCCGCGATGAACACCGGTCACGACGGCTCGATGTGCACCCTCCACTCGAACAGCCCCCGCGAGGCGCTGGCGCGCATGGAGAACATGGTGATGATGTCGGACATCAAGGTGCCCAAGGAAGCCATCAGCCGCCAGATCGCCGATTCGGTGGACCTGATCATCCAGGTGAAGCGCCTGCGCGACGGCAGCCGCCGGGTTACCAACATCACCGAGGTGATCGGCATGGAAGGCCCGGTGATCGTCACCCAGGAGCTGTTCAAGTTCGAATATCTCGACGAGGGTACCGACGGGAAGATCATCGGCGAATATCGCTCGATGGGCCTGCGTCCCTACACGCTCGACAAGGCCAAGCAGTTCGGCTTCGACCAGGCGCTGCTGGAGGCGTGCCTCTAACCCACCCTCCGCCTGCGGGACGGACGTCAGGCGTGCAGCGCCACGCTGGCCAGCACCAGCGCGGCGAACAGGCCCGCCATCTGGATCGCCATCCACGGCACCCAACCGACCCGCTCCAGGTCCCGCCGCTTGCGCCGGCGATGCTCGGCCACCCCCGCCACGATCGCGATCAGCAGCGCCACCCCTGCTGCTATCCAGAATTGTAGTTGCATCGTCATCCTGTTGCGTCACAGTCGCGCCCGGATAGCAGGGAGCCATTGCCAATGCGCCATCGTCTTATCGCCGTCGCCGCCGTCACCACCCTCGCCGCCGTCGCCAGCGTTGCTGCGCAGCAACCCGCATCGCTTCGCCAGGCGATCGAGAGCGCGGTTGCCGCCCCGAGCCGTTCGCCCGCCAATACGGCCCGCGACAAATATCGCCACCCCGCCGAAACGCTGGCCTTTTTCGGAGTGAAGCCCGGGGACACGGTGGTCGAGATCTGGCCGAGCGGCGGCTGGTACACCGAAATCCTCGCGCCGCTCACCAAGGGCAAGGGCACGCTGTACGCCGCGGTGCCGAGCGGCAACGCCAAGGGCATCGAGGCGCTGAAGGCAAAGGACGCGGCGCTCTATGGCCCGATCCGCGTCGTCAGCTTCCCCGCCGCGGCGGGCCAGGCCAAGGTGCCCGACGGCACGGCGGACGTCGTGCTCACCTTCCGCAACGTCCACAACTGGCGGATGGGCTATCAGCAGAGCGGGCAGGATTATTCGCCGGAAGCCTTCAAGCAGATGTACGCCATGCTCAAGAAGGGCGGCACGCTGGGCATCGAGGACCATCGCCTGCCGGAGAGCGCCAGCGAGGAGCGCGAGACCAAGAGCGGCTATATCAAGGTCTCGACCGTCCGCCGGCTGGCAGAGGCGGCGGGCTTCAAGTTCGTCGGCGCATCGGAAGTAAACGCCAACAAGGCGGACACTGCCGACTGGCCGAACGGCGTGTGGACCCTGCCGCCCACCTATGCGCTGAAGGATCAGGACCGCGCCAAATATGCCGCGATCGGCGAGAGCGACCGCATGACGCTCAAGTTCCGCAAGCCGTGACGAAGCGCCCTGCGCCATCTGTCTGCCGCGGATGGTGCAGCGGCGATCCTAAGGCTGCTTCCTCGGAGCGACCGTAACGGCCCCGAAGGTCATGTAGACCAGCGTTGCCCCGGATTTACCGCGATACGTGCCCGTTGCACCGGCCAGGTATGCGGCCACCGCGGTGAATTGCCACGCCTCGGCTTCGGTACAGGACAGCTTGCGCGTGGTGTACTGGGAGAGCCCCTGCAATTGCCCAAATTGCCGCGCGAGCTTCGCGTCTGCGCGCCGACTTTCCGGGATCGAGGGATGATCCCACGCCCAGAGAAACGTGCCGTCGCGGGTGTTATAGGTGCCGATGACCTGAACCGGCGCGCTCGCAACAGAGCTGGCGGAGGTGAACGCGATCACGCCCTTGTCGAGGTCCACGCTCCAGTCGAACGCATCTTGCCCCACCGTGTGCTGGAAGATGTCGGTCTTGAGGGCGATTTCTTCCCTGGCCCTGGCGAAAACCAGTTCCCTAGATTGATGGACCCGCTCCTGCGGGTCCTCCGGCACGGCCGGGGCGCCGATCAGAAGCGTTGCCAGCGCACTGAGCCACAGCGTCATGTCCGCACCTCCGAACCCAGGCCTGCGCGGTCCGGTGCGCGCCGCGCCCGGTCCGCGATGCCCTTACTTCCCCAGCTTCTCGATCTTTTCCTGGAGTCGCGCGAGCTCGGCCTTCAGCGCCGAGACGTCACCGTCGCTCGATTCCGCAGGTGCCGGGGCCGCCGCAGGCGCAGCCCCCGGAGCCGGATTCGCCGCGCCGCCGGGCTGGAACGCGCTCGCCGCCGCCTCGAACATCGCCATGTTGCGCTTGGCGATCTCCGCAAAGGGCGAATTGGCGAAGGCGCCCTCGACCGCCGACTTGAACTGCTCCTGGTTGCGCCGGAAGCTGTCCATCGAGGCCTCGAGATAGCCCGGGACCATCGCCTGCATCGAATCGCCGTACAGCGAGATCAGCTGACGCAGGAAGTTGACCGGCAGCATGGTCTGCCCGCGCGCTTCCTCCTCCATGATGATCTGGGTGAGGACGTTGTGGGTGATGTCCTCCTCGCTCTTGGCGTCGACGACCTTGAAGTCGCGGCCTTCGCGCGTCATCGCTGCGAGATGCTCGAGCGTGATGTAGGACGAAGTCTCGGTATTGTAGAGGCGGCGGTTCGCGTATTTCTTGATGATGACCGGCCCGCTTCCAGGTGCAGCTTTCTTCATGGGAACCCCCGCACGTGACAGATGCGCACCTAACAACAGTTTCTGACGCGCCGCAACACGGACCACGTCCTTTGCCGCTTTTTCTTGCAATGCTGCGCAACGAAACGGCAGCATCGCCCGAAAAGCGTGCGGCGGCGCTGACGGGCCTCGCCGCCTATCAGCGCGCGCCGCGCCCGAAGCCGCGGCCGGAAAAGCCGATCCTCGCGCGCGCCGGTCGCGCGGTGCTGCGCGATTATGGCGGGCATGGGCAGCCGGTGGTGTTCGTTCCCTCGCTGATCAACCCACCGCTGGTGCTGGACCTGGCACGCGGCAATTCGCTGCTGCGCTGGCTTGCGCGTCAGGGCGTGCGACCGTTGCTGGTCGACTGGGGAAGCCCCGAGCGGGACGAGGCCGGGCTGGACGTCAACGGCCATGTCGAACAGCTGCTGCTGCCCCTGCTCCGCCAGTTGCGCCGTCCCCCGGTGCTGGCGGGCTATTGCCTGGGCGGCACGATGGCGGTTGCTGCGGCGCAGGCGACCGAGGCCGCGGGCCTGGTGACGATCGCCGCACCGTGGCATTTCGCCGGCTATGGCGCGGCGCTCGAGGGCTTCGCGGCGCTTTGGGACCAGGCCTATCCCACCTGTGAGCGGCTGGGGCTGGTGCCGATGGAGGTGCTGCAGGCCGGGTTCTGGCAGCTCGATCCCCGCCGCACGATCCTGAAATATGAGCGATTCGGCCGTTTGCGCGCCAACCATCCCGAAGCGCGGGCCTTCATCGCGCTGGAGGATTGGGCCAATGCCGGCGCGCCGCTGACCTTCGCCACCGGCCGCCAGCTGTTCGACGACTTCCTCTCCGCCGACCTGCCCGGCCGCGGCCGCTGGGAGGTGGCGGGCGCGGTGGTGCGGCCGGAGAGCCTGGACATCCCCATGCTCTCGCTCGTCTCCACCACCGATCGCATCGTGCCGGCGGCCAGCGCCGCGCGGCTGGGCGAGGTGCGCGAGATGGCGCTGGGCCATGTCGGCATGATCGTCGGCGGCCGGGCGCGCAAGGCGGTGTGGGAACCGCTGGCCCACTGGTTAACTGCGTTGCGGTGCACTAGATAGCCGGCAAACACACTCCCAGGAGACCAGCATGACCGACGTCGTGATCACCGCCGCCAAGCGTACCCCGGTGGGCAGCTTCCTCGGCGCCTTCGCCGCTACCCCCGCGCACGAGCTGGGCCGCGTCGCGATCGAGGCCGCGCTTGCCGAAGCGGGCGTCAAGGGCGAGGAGGTCTCTGAAGTTATCCTGGGCCAGGTGCTCACGGCCGCACAGGGCCAGAACCCGGCCCGCCAGGCCTCGATGAACGCCGGCGTCCCCAAGGAAGTGCCGGCATGGAGCGTGCAGCAGGTCTGCGGTTCGGGCCTCCGCGCAGTGGCGCTCGGCTTCCAGTCGATCCGCAACGGCGATGCGACGATCATTGTCGCGGGCGGCCAGGAATCGATGTCAATGAGCCCGCACGCCCAGTCGCTGCGCCCCGGCACCAAGATGGGCGACCTGAGCCTCGTCGACACGATGATCAAGGACGGCCTGACCGATGTGTTCAATGGCTATCACATGGGTATCACGGCGGAGAACCTTGCCGAGCAATATCAGGTGACGCGCGTCGAGCAGGACAGCTTCGCCGTCCGCTCGCAGAACCTTGCGGAGAAGGCCCGCGCCGACGGCCGCTTCAAGGACGAGATCGCGCCGGTGACGATCAAGACCCGCAAGGGCGAGACGATCGTCGCCGACGACGAATATATCCGTGCCGGTGCGACGGTCGATGGCGTGTCGGGCCTCAAGCCGGCCTTCAAGAAGGACGGCACCGTCACCGCCGCCAATGCCTCGGGCCTCAACGACGGCGCCGCGGCGCTGGTGCTGATGAGCCGGGAGGAAGCCGAGAAGCGCGGCGCGCCGATCCTCGCCACGATCAAGAGCTGGGCGAGCACCGGGGTGGATCCGTCGGTGATGGGCATCGGCCCGGTCACCGCCAGCCGCAAGGCGCTGGAAAAGGCCGGCTGGACCGTCGCCGATCTCGACCTGATCGAAGCCAATGAAGCCTTCGCCGCGCAGGCATTGTCGGTCGGCAAGGAACTGGGCTGGGACGCGGACAAGGTGAACGTCAACGGCGGCGCAATCGCGATCGGCCACCCGATCGGCGCATCGGGCGCGCGCATCCTCACCACGCTGATCCACGAGATGGGCAAGCGCGACGCCAAGAAGGGCCTGGCGACGCTGTGCATCGGCGGCGGCATGGGCATCGCGCTCTGCGTCGAGCGCGACTGATCCTATCTTCCTTCAAGCGATTGCAGGAGGGCCGGAGCTGAGTCTCCGGCCCTTTTTTTGTTCAGCTGGCCGGCATGCCTGATTTATCAGCGGACGCTGCTTCCACGCCCCTTCAAAAGTTTCCTGAACGACGGGTTAATGGACACATAGTTGCAACGTGTGTAACAATATTGCCACAGCCGCTTTCATTCTGCGGCAATGTTCCGAACCCCTATTGTAATTTTAGTGCGCAATATCGTGAAATCGCGCCATCAGGCATTCCGCCTGGTGGGGCAAAAATCATGAAACAATCCCGTTGGCTGGGAGCGTCTGCGCTTGCCAGCATTTCCCTGTTGTTTCCGGTCGCTAGTTTTGCACAGACTGCCGCTACGGATTCCGCGCAAACCGCCACTGGCGTGCAGCGGAACGACCGCGTCAACATTCCGGCCGAAGATCAGCAGACGGTCGTCGTCACCGGCTCGCGAATCGCGCGTCCCGAATATGAAGGCGCGCTCCCCGGCGTGCAGATCCGCGCCGACACGATCGACACGCGCGGCTTCACCAACGTGCTCGAAGCACTGCAGGACATTCCGCTGGTGGGGGCCGGCGCCAGCCCGCTCAACGGCAACAATGGCGGCCAGACGGCCAGCCTCGGCGCCGCCTTCGTCGACCTGCTTGATCTCGGCACCGCGCGCACGCTGACGCTGGTCAACGGCCGCCGCTTCGTCTCCGGCAACTCGGCCTCGCTGTTCGTCGCCGGCAACGAGACGGGCAGCCAGGTGGACGTGAACGCCATTCCGTCGTCGCTGATCGACCGGATCGACATCGTCACCGCCGGCGGCTCCGCCGTCTATGGTGCGGACGCGATCGCGGGCGTGGTGAACTATATCCTCAAGACCGACTTTCAGGGCTACCGCCTTAACGCACGCGGCGGCATGACGACGCGTGGCGATTCGGGCCAGTACCAGCTCAGCGGCGTCGCCGGCTGGAACTTCCTGGGCGATCGCGCCAATGTGACGGTCTCCGGCGAATACAGCCGCAACGACGGCCTTCAGGCGGTCGCGCGCAACTTCCGCAACGTGCGCGCCGGCAGCTATACCAACCCGTTCAACGGCGGTGTGCGCAACCCGAACTTCACCGGCACCGCGCTGATCGACGTGACCGGCGCCAACAACGGCGCCTTCCTGCGCGCCTCGGACGACGGCCAGCCTTCGTCGCTGTACGGCTTCGGTTTGGTAACCCAGACGCTGAGCAACCCGGGCACCGTGCTGAATGTGAACAGCACCAGCTTCTACCCGACCTACACCCCGATCACCTCGGGCACCGGCGCGGCGCTGCGGACCAGCAACTATATCACCTTCGCGAACGGCCTCGCACCCGTCGGCTTCGCGATCAACGCGACCAACGCCTCGGGCGCGCGCACGACGATCAGCACCAGCAACAACGGCTACTGGGTCACCAGCGCCCAGGCGATTCCGGGCACGCCCGGCGTGGGGCTGAGCTACAATAATGGGACGCCGATCGGCAATCTGAGCGGCAACGGCCTGAACGGCCGCACCACCCAGGCGACCAACGTCCCGTTCACCACCTTCGCGCCCACCGCGCTGCCGACCAACGTTACCGCAGCTCAGGTGCTCGCAGCCTATGGCGTGACGGCGCCGACCGGTTCTACGGCAGCCCAGCAGAGCCTGCTCGCCGTGAACCTGCTGCAGGCGAACCGCTTCACCGCGCGCGAATTCCTCTCGGCCAACCCGAACGTCAACCTGAACTACTTCCTCGGCACCTTCGCGCCGGACGTGCCGCGGGTCGCCAACACCGATACCTCGCTGGTCAACGTGAAGGTGAACGGCACCACCGTGCAGGTGCCGGTGAACCAGGTGCTGCCCTATGTCGCGGTGCCGCTGGAGTTCACCGACGCCGGCGTGCTGCGGCCCTACACCTTCTCCGGCCCGATCACCGGCGCGATGCCGATCACGATCGGCTCGGCGGCGGGCGGCAATGGCGGCTTCCGTCGCAGCCTGGAGAACACGGTGCTGCGCACCCAGCAGGACCGCTACGTCTTCAACGGCAACGCCAACTTCAAGATCAACGACTCGCTGACCTTCTGGACCGAGAACATGTATGCCAATGTTCTCAACCGGTCGCTCGGCAACATCTCCGGCGCGCAGAACTTCCTGGCCAACACGCAGGAAAACGCGGCGCTGATGGTCAACTACAACAACCCGTATCTGTCGGCGGCGAACCGCGCCGTGCTGGATTCGGTCGGAATCAATCAGAACGCGGCCAATAAGGGCAACTTCCTGGTCACCCGCCAGAACCAGGACATCTTCGGCGCCAACCCCTATACCAACCGCCAGGAGACCTATCGCGTCTCGGCCGGCCTGAAGGCCAAGTTCGAGCTGCTGGGCAAGGCGTGGAACGCGGAAGTTTCGGGCACCTACGGCAACTCGAAGCAGAACACGCGCAGCTACGGCATCGGCGACATCGAATATCAGCTGGCGCTGGACGCGGTGGATCAGGGCCAGGAGACCTCCGGCCTGGCGAACGGCAAGATCATGTGCCGCTCGCAGATCTACCCCAACCAGTATCTGGGCAAGACCCCGATCGGCACTGCGGAGAACATCACCCGCGTGGCGGGCAAGGACGGCATGCCCACCGAAGTGCTCGTCACCCCGACGATCACGCAGGACATGATCAACAGCTGCAAGCCGCTCAATCCGTTCGGCTACAACCAGATGTCGCAGGAATCGAAGGATTACGTGACCAGCCCGTCGCTGTTCCGCAATCTTTCCGAACAGACCTACCTCAACGCCAATCTCGGCGGCGGTCTGTTCGATCTGCCGGCGGGCGAACTCGCTTTCAACGTCGCCGGCGAATATCGCCGCGAGCATCTGGCGTTCAGCACCAACGAGCTAAACCGTCTCGGCCGCTCGCGTTCGGCGCCCTCGGCGAGCACCGACGCGTTCACCAAGACCTATGAGTTCGGCGGCGAACTGTCGGTGCCGCTCACCAGCAGCGAGTTCCTGCCGTTCCTGGGCGACCTGACGTTCACGCCAGGCGGGCGCTTCACCAAGCAGAATGGCGAGGCGCAGACCTATCGCAGCCTCGCGGGCTCGGTGGTCACGCCGAAGGCCAGCGGCAAGTGGAACTCGATCTACAAGCTCGAGGGCCAGTGGCGTCCGATCCGCGACATCACCTTCCGCGGCAACTACACCAAGTCGGTACGCCAGCCGTCGATCGTCGAACTGTTCCTCGGCGGCCAGCCGGTGTTCAGCACGCCGACCGACTATTGCAGCCAGGGCAACATCGATTCGGGCTCCTTCCCGAAGAACCGGCGCGCAAACTGCATCGCGGCGGTGATCGCCAACGGCAACGCCACGGACAACGCATCGGCCACCAGCTTCCTGTCCAGCTACACCCCGGCGGGTGCAGGCCTGCAGGGCACCTATACCGGTGCGCCGAACCTGCGCGCTGAAAAGGGCACCAGCTGGATCGCCGGCGTCGCGCTGCGCCCCCGCTGGATCCGCGGCCTGAACCTCTCGGCCGATTATCTCGACGTCCGCGTCGACGATACCATCGTGCCGGTGGGCCTCAGCCAGATCCTGCAGACCTGCTATGACAGCCCCACCTACCCGGACACCACCGGCTCGGTCGGCCTGAACACCTGTGCGCAATTCTCGCGCGACAGCGCCTTCCAGCTCCAGAACGGCTATCGCGCCGGCTTCCTGAACCTGGGGGCAATCAAGGTGAAGGCGATCAACGCGTCGCTCGATTATTCGGTGAACTTCGGATCGGACAAGCTGCAGCTCTACGCGAACGGCTATTACCTGATCACCTATGACAGCTCGGCATCGGGCAAGTTCGACGACACGATAGCGAGCGCCGGCAGCCGGTCGCGGCCGAAGCTCAAGACCACCGCGCGCATCCGCTACGATCACAAGAACGTGTTCGGGCAGGTCGCCTGGTATCGCGAATCGGCGACGAACATCTTCGTCAGCGGTCTGGTCGCGACGACGGAACAGTATCCCTATTACCGCTACTCGCCGGTCAACGACGTCAGCGTCGCCGTCGGTGCGTCGGTGAACAGGAACTTCCGCATCCAGGCGACCGTGTCGAACATCCTCGACCAGACGTCGGTCGGCCAGCTCGGCTACGAGTTCGCCGATTATTACGACCAGATCGGCCGCCGCTTCCAGCTGTCGGTTACGACCAACTTCTGATCGAAAGATCGGAACACCCTTCGAGGGCCGCCCCACCGGGCGGCCCTTTCTTTATGCCCAGATGCGATCGAACCGCGCGCTCAACCCGGTGAGCAGCTCATATTGCGACAGGCCGCTCAGCGCCGCCGTCTCCGGCAGGGCATAGTCCATCGCCACCCAATCGCCCTCGCCCAGATCCGGTGCTGCATCGACGCAGATCGCGGTGAGGTCCATCGAGACGCGGCCGACGACCGGCAGCACCGCATCTCCTGCATGCGCACGCCCCTTGTTCGAGAAGCAGCGCAGATAGCCGTCGGCATAGCCGAGGTTGAGGATCGCCACTTCCATGTCGTGCGGTGCGGCATAGGTGGCGTTGTAGCCGATCGTTTCGCCGGCGCTGACGCGCCGCCGCTGAAGGATCTGCGCCTCGGGCGTTACCACCTGACGGATCGCGTCGTGCGCGCGGCGCTGGCGGCCGCCATACAGCGCGATGCCCGGCCGAGTGAGGTCGAAATGATAGTCCGCGCCCAGCGCGATCCCCGAACTGTTGGCAAGGCTCATCCGCCGTGCCGGGCTGCGGCCGGCAAGCGCGGCGAAGGCATCGCGCTGGCGGGCGTTCAGCGCCACGTCCTCGTCGGCGGAGACGAGGTGGCTCATCAGCGTCTCGACTGCGAGGCCGTCGAGCAGCCCCTCGGCCACCGCCTGCGGGGAAACTCCCAGCCGGTTCATGCCGGTGTCGACCATCACGTCGCACGTGCCCCCGCCGGTCTCGCGCCAGCGCGCGACCTGTTCGGGGCTCGCCAGCACCGGGCGCACATTGCCCGGGCGATCGGCCATGTCCTCGACGCGCGCGCCGTGCAGTACCGAGAGGGCTACCCCGAGATCGGCGAGCGCCCGCGCCTCCGCCCAGGTCGCCACGAAGAAGTCCCGGCACCCGGCGGCGGCCAGCCGCTCCACCACGCCGCGCGCGCCAAGCCCGTAGCCGTTCGCCTTCACCGCCGCGCCGCAGGCAGCACTGCCGCTCAGCCGCGACAGCAGCGTCCAGTTCGCGACGAGGGCGGCGGTATCGAGGCGAAGGCGCAGGGGAGCTTGAGTCATCCCCTGCCGGTTAGCGCTGCTGCCCGCGAAGCGCCACCGTCTCGCGCAGGCCGAGTATCGTCACCAGCAGCGCCATCGCCACCACCGCGAAGGTATACCACAGCCCCGCATAGGGATTGCCGGTGCGCGCGACGATATACTGGCTGATGAACGGCAGGAAGCCGCCGAAATACCCCGTGCCGATATGATAGGGGATCGACATCGACGAATAGCGGATGCGCGTCGGGAACATCTCGCTGAGCAGCGCCGCCACCGGCCCATAGGTAGCGCCGCACAGCGCCATCAGCACCGTCATTGCGACCAGGATCATCGCGATGTCGATCGGCTCGGGCACGATGCGATCGAAACGATAGCCCGCGTCCTTGAGCGCCGCCTCCACCACGGCGGGCGCGTTCTGCGGCACCACCTGCCCGCCGATCGTGACCACCACCGATGGCGCCTTCGCCGTCTTGTAGCTGACGCCCAGCTTGGAAAGATGGTCGAGCATGCGCCCGCACTCGTCCGCCTGGCTGATGGCGAACGGATCATAGGCGCAGTTCGGCCCGGCGACGACCACCGGCTGGCGGCGGGCCGCCTTGGCGAGGCCGGGATTGGCCGCGCTGCCGATCACGTAGAAGCAGGGGAACAGCAGCACCAGGGTAAGCGCATAGCCGATCACGATCGGCGGCTTGCGGCCGACCTTGTCCGAAAGCCGGCCGAACAGCACGAAGAAGCCGGTGCCGATCACCGCGCCCGCGCCGGTGATCAGCTGCGCCGCCGTCTGATCCAGCCGCATCGGGCCGGAGAGGAAGGCCAGCACGGAGAACATCGCGGTATACCACACCACCGTCAGCCCGGCGGCGATGCCGAACAGCGCGACGAAGAGGCGCTTCTTGTTCCCGGGATAGGTGAAGCTCTCGACAAGGGGGTTGCGCGCGGTCTGGCCGGCCGCCTTCATTGCCCGGAACACCGGGCTTTCGGACAGGCGAAAGCGCATCCACAGCGAGATGGCGAGCAGCACCAGCGAGAAGAGGAAGGGCAGCCGCCAGCCCCAGGCTTCCCACACCTCCGCCGCCGCGAACTTGAACAGCAGCACCACGGCGAGGCTGAGAATGAAGCCGCCGACCACGCTCGCCTGAATGAAGCTGGTGTGATAGCCGGCGCGGCCCTCCGGCGAATGCTCGGCCACGAAGATCGCGGCCCCGCCATATTCGCCGCCCAACGCCAGGCCCTGCGCCACCCGCAGCGCCAGGATCAGGATCGGCGCGGTCGCCCCGATCTCCCTGTAGCTCGGGATCAGGCCGATGCCGGCGGTGGCCAGGCCCATCACCGCGATGGTGACGAGGAAGGTGTATTTGCGCCCCATCCGGTCACCGAGGAAGCCGAACACCACCGCACCCAGCGGCCGGAAGCCGAAGCCGACCGCAAAGGTGGCCCAGGAGAGCAGGGTCGCCAGCGTCTCGTTGCCCGAGGGGAAGAAGGTGCGGCCCAGGATGCCGGTGGCGGTCAGCGTGCCCCAGATGAAGAAATCATACCATTCGAAGACCGTTCCCAGCGACGAAGCGCCGATCACCATGCGCATCTCGCGGGCGCTCGGCGCGCAAACCGCTTCCGTCATCCCCTGTGTTCCTCCCGGTGTTTGCCGCCGTTTCTACAGGATTTGCATCACGCGTCGAGCGGAACGGCCACGGTCCCGCAGCCGCACCTCGTTGCGAATTGGAAACAATTGTGCAATGTGGCGAACAGGCATGCGGCGGGGGCCGCAACGCGCTTCCGGAGGGCGTGGGGAAGGGGGCGTTCGCCCGCATCGCCGCCGCGAGGATGCTG
>NZ_DAINDJ010000003.1:0-322213 GCF_036731925.1 Sphingomonas sp. | reverse complement strand
GCGGCATCGTCGTCCTCCCCGACCTCCACGCCATCTTCGCCGCCCAGCTCGGTGAGGGAAACGCCGTGGTGGCGGCATGAGCCGATCAACCGCTTCTTCCAGCAGATACGACGACCGCCCGTTTTGAACCCGCATTTCTAGAACGATGCCAAGAGGATAGCCCGTCATGCCGATCAACATTTTCAACGGCGTCTCCCACGCGAAGCTGACCGCCGAAATCGCACGCCTGGAAAGCGCAATGGCGCGAGGCGATATCTCCGAACGCGCCGACCTGTCGCTTGCACAAGGTCCGACGCGGGAGGTTCTCGTTGCGATCAACCAGCTCCTCGAGAAGGTCCTGCGCCCGGTACACGACTTGAGCGACAGCATCTGCGAGATGCAGTCCGAGCATGACAAGGGCGACATCGACGCCGTTCTGCCGGCAGAGACGTTCCAGGGCAGCTTCGCGACGATCGCGAAACGCGTCAATAGGCTGGTGGATAGTCATATCGCCGTCAAGAAGAAGGCAATGGCGTGTATTAAGGAGTTCGGCGAAGGGAACTTCGAGGCTCCCATGGAGAAGCTGCCGGGCAAGAAGGCGTTCATCAACGACACGATCGAGACGCTGCGAAGCAATCTCAAGGGCCTGATCTTCGAAATGAAGCACATGTCGACCGAGCACGATAAGGGCGACATCGACGTATTTGTGCCGATAGACAAGTTTCGCGGCGACTTTGCCATCATGGCGCAGGGCGTCAACAATATGGTGACAAGCCATATCGCGGTGAAGAAGAAGGCGATGGCCTGTATCAAGGAGTTCGGCGAAGGGAATTTCAACGCGCCGCTCGAGCAGTTTCCCGGCAAGAAAGCGTTCATCAACGACACCGTGGAGACCCTGCGCAACAACCTCCGCGAGATCACCATGGAGGTGCAGCGGCTGATCACGGCATCCACCGCCGGCCACCTGAGCGAGCGGGGTAACGAGAAGCGCTTCGTCGGCGATTTTGCGGCGCTTGTCGCAGGCATCAACGGCATGCTGGACGCGATCGTGCTTCCCATTTCGGAAGGCAATCGCGTGCTCAACCTGGTCAGCGCCGGCGATCTGCGTGAGCGCGTCGAGATGACCTGCGACGGGGATCATCGTCGCATGCGTGATGCGATCAACCTGCTGGTCGACAACCTTCGCGCCACCGCGGAGCTGGCCAACAAGATCGCCGACGGCAACCTCACGGTCGCCCACAAACCCCTGTCCGACAACGACATGCTGGGCACTTCGCTTGTCCGCATGATCGAACGCCTGCGCGTCATCATCGCCGATACCCGCAACTCCGCCGAGCAGGTCGCTGCCGGCAGCCAGGAACTGTCGGCCAGTTCGGAGCAGCTTTCGCAGGGAGCGACCGAGCAGGCTGCGGCGACCGAGGAAGTCTCTGCCTCGATGGAGCAGATGGCGGCCAACATCCGCCAGAACACCGAGAATGCCGTGCAGACCGAGAAGATGGCGCGTCAGTCGGCGCTTGCGGCGGAAAGCAGCGGCGAGGCCGTGGAGCGCGCGGTGGGCGCGATGCGGACGATCGCGGAGAAAATCGGCATCGTCCAGGAGATTGCACGCCAGACCGACCTGCTGGCGCTGAACGCCGCAGTGGAAGCGGCGCGTGCCGGAGAGCATGGCCGGGGCTTTGCGGTGGTGGCATCGGAAGTGCGCAAGCTGGCCGAGCGCAGCCAGGGTGCCGCGACGGAGATCAGCTCGGTTTCCAGCGAAACCGTCAAGGCAGCGGTCGAAGCCGGCGAAATGCTGCGCAAGCTGGTGCCGGACATCCGCCGCACCGCCGAGCTTATCTCGGAGATCAGCGCCGCCTGCCGCGAGCAGGATATCGGTGCCGTCCAGATCAACAAGGCGATCCAGCAGCTCGACCAGGTGACCCAGCAGAACGCCGGCGCCTCGGAGGAAATCTCGTCCACCTCCGAGGAACTCGCCGGCCAGGCGGACGAGCTGCAGGCCAGCATCGCCTATTTCCAGCTACTGCAGGGCGGGCAGCGTGATGTTGCGAAGGCCGCACGGCCACGTGGCGCGGAGGTCGCGCGGGCGCGTCCTGCGGCCAAGGCATCCCGGCCCCCCCATCGCGGCGCGACTGTTGCCGAACAGCAGGCGCGCGCGCACGGCTTTGCCCTCGACCTCAGCAACGGCGGGCCCGATGCCGACGACGCCGATTTCGGAGTGCAGGCGGCATGACCGAGGGCGCTGAGCTCCAGATTGTCACCTTCGGCCTGGGTGCGGAAGTGTTCGCGGTGCCGGTCGCGCTTGTCCGCGAGATCCTCGACTATCGCGAAACCTTCCGCATCCCCAATGGGCCCGATTATTTACTCGGCCTCACCGACATGCGGGGTCAGGGCGTGACCACGGTCGACTTCCGCCTTCGGCTCGGACTGCCGGCCGCGGCGCCGACCGCCAGCACGCGCATCCTGGTGGTCGACGTGCCGGTGGGCGACCGTGTGCTGATGCTGGGCCTCGTGGTCGATCGCGTGCTGGAAGTGTGCAGTGTTGCCGTCGAGCAGCTGGAAGGCGCTCCCGATATCGGTGTGCGCTGGCCGTCGGACTATATCGGCGGCGTGTTCCGGCGCGCGGACGGCTTCGTCGTGCTCGTGGAAATGCGGCGGATCTTCTCGGCCGAGGAAGCCAGCCTGCTCGATCATCGGGCAGCTGCGGCCGCATGATGCGTCGTCGGTACCCAGCCTGTCCGCGGAGCGCCACTTGATCGCCGCCGCCTATGCGCCGTCATGGTCGCCGCACCACGACAGGTTAAGCGCGCGCAACTTCACGCGGCTGGCCGATTTCGTCTACGAGCAGGCCGGCATCAAGCTGCCCGATGCCAAGAAGACGATGGTCGAGGGTCGGCTCCGGCGGCGGTTGCAGGCGACAGGCGCCGATACGCTGGATGCCTATTGCGAGCACCTGTTTTCCGGGAAGAATGTCGGATTGGAGGCGCGGCTGCTGATCAACGCGGTCACCACCAACAAGACCGACTTCTTCCGGGAGCCCGCGCATTTCGACTTTCTCGTCCGCACGGCGTTGCCCGCGCTGGCGGCGAAGCACGTCCGGACGGTTCGGGCATGGAGCGCAGCCTGCTCGACCGGCCCGGAACCCTATACCCTGGCGATGGTGCTCGATGATTACGCCCGGCAGCATGGCGGGCCCGATTTCGGCATCCTCGCCACCGATATCGACACCGATGTGCTGGCGACGGCCCGGGCCGGCATCTATCCGGCCGATCTGCTGCACCCGGTCCCGCCGGCGCTGCATCGCGCCTATGTCTCGCTACCCAGGAACCCGCGGCGGGGCGAGGTTCGGATCGTGCCACGGCTGCGCAGCGCGATCGGCTTCGCGCGGCTGAACCTGATGGACAATGCCTACCCCGTCGGCGAGCCGATGCATCTGATCTTCTGCCGCAACGTCCTCATCTATTTCGACAAGCCTACACAGCGAAGCGTCGTCGCGCGATTGCTCGATTGCCTTGCGCCGGAGGGCTATCTGTTCCTCGGCCATTCGGAATCCATCCAGGGCATGGACCTGCCGCTGGTGCCGGTGGGCAGCACCATCTTCCAGCGGAGGCTGCCATGACCGGCAAGATTCGGGTTCTCATCGTCGATGACTCCGCGAGCGTACGGCAGACCATGGCCTCGATCCTCGGAGAGGACCCGGCGATCGAAGTGATCGGTACGGCCGCAGATCCATTCAGCGCGGCCCGGCGCATTCAGGAAACCATGCCGGACGTCATCACGCTCGACGTGGAAATGCCGCGGATGGACGGCATCACTTTTCTGCGCAAGCTGATGCAGCAATGCCCACTGCCCGTGGTGATGTGCTCGTCGCTCACGGAGGAAGGCTCCGACACGCTGTTGCAGGCGATGGAGGCCGGTGCCGTGGACGTGATCCTGAAGCCGCGCTTCGGGGTGGCCGATCACCTGGCCGAACATCACCTCCAGATCCGCGACGTGGTGAAGGCCGCCGCCCGCGCGCGGGTGCGCGGCCGCCCCGGCAAGCCACTGCCGCAGGTTGAGGCGCCGGCCAAGAAGCTCACCGCCGACGTAATGCTGCCCCCGCCGGACAACAGGCCGATGAGCCGCACGACCGAGATGGTGGTGTGCATGGGCGCGTCCACCGGCGGCACCGAGGCGCTGCGCGAAGTGCTGGAGGCGCTGCCCGCCAACAGCCCCGGCATCGTCATCGTCCAGCACATGCCCGAGCATTTTACCCGCGCCTTCGCCCAGCGGCTGGATGGATTGTGCGAGGTCGACGTGAAGGAGGCAGCGGACGGGGATCCGGTGCTGCGCGGCCAGGTGCTGATCGCGCCGGGCGGCAAGCACACGATGCTCGAGCGCCAAGGCGCGCGCTATTACGTCTCGGTCCGCGACGGGCCGCTGGTCTCCCGCCACCGCCCTTCGGTGGACGTGCTGTTCCGTTCGGCGGCGCGCGCGGCCGGATCGAACGCGGTAGGCATCATCATGACCGGGATGGGCGATGACGGCGCCCGCGGTCTGCTGGAGATGCGGCAGGCCGGCGCGCGCACCTTCGCGCAGGACGAGGCGACCTCCGTCGTGTTCGGCATGCCCAAGGAAGCAATCGCGCGCGAGGCGGCGGAACGCGTGATCCCGCTGGGCCATATCGCCAGCGAATTGCTGGCGGCGGCGGCCCGATGACCGCAGAACCAGGAGACAACCGCGTACGTCGCGGGCACGCCTGAGCCGGATCCCCGGTCCGAATGCTCGCTCCCTGCGAACGAGGCGGCGATTGCGGGTGTCGCTGCCGGACTGGACGCCCGCTTCGTCGAGGCGGCCGGGGCCGATCCGGGGAAAGAGCCCGACGCTTCCGAGGACGACGGCTTGGTCTGAGCGGTTACCGCTGCTGGCTCCCGGCGAGCGCACGCGTCACGTCAGCGTCCGCGGGCCGCTGGTCCCGCCAGATCCAGCGCAGCACATCCGGCAGCAGGGCGCCGCCCTCGGCGTCGGAATGGCCGCCGGCGGTCCAGGCATGGCGCACGTCGTAACGGGGGCCGCCGCGCCGTTCGGCATCGGCATGGGCATTGGCCCATTCCAGGCTCTTCAGCATCTGCTGGTTGGCGAGAAACCAGTTGCCATGCTCATTGTCCAGGTCGTCGCGCCCATCCTGCAGGAACACGCGCAACGGCCGGATCGGGCTCTTGCGGATCAGTCCGGGGTAGAGGTCGCCGCCATAGGCCAGCGGGCGGCCGTCGGGCGCCAGCGTCAGCCCGATGGAGGTGTAGCTGCCGATGAAGCTGAGGACGTTGCCAAATGCTTCGGGGTGTCGCCATGCCAGTGTCCAGGAGGCGATCGCGCCGCTCGAGGTGCCGCCGGCCGCGCGGCGCCTGGGATCGTCCGCAAACCGCCAGCGCCGCGCCACCGCCGGCAGCAGCTCGTCCAGCGTCATGCGGGAATAGGCATCGGACAGCGAGTCATATTCATCCACGCGGTCGTCCGGATTCTGCATGCCCAGCGTGTCCGGGTAGTGTGCCGATCGGTTGCCTGGCGTCACGAAAATGCCCAGCGTGGCGGGAATCTCGCCCCTGGCTATCAGGCTATCGAGGACCTCCGGCACCCTGAGCGCACCATTGGGGTTCGTCGCGCGCTGGCCATCCTGGAACAACAGCAGGTTGGGCGGCTGGGCCGGATCATAGCCGGCCGGCACATAGACCCAGTAGCGCCGCACCGTGCCGGGATAGACGCGGGAGTGCAGCTCGAACGGCCCCTCCAGACGTCCGTGCAGCGCGGGTGCCGCCGGGCCCCGCACGGGCGCCGCCATCAGAACAGGCGCTGTAGACGCCAGCAAGGCCCCGGCCAGCAGGATGATCCGCATTCCCCCCCTCCTTTCAATATCGTCGGCCGATCCTATCAGACGCAGGGAAGAGATGCGCCCATCGTGTTGCGCCGACGCCAGAAAAGCGTCTGCGGTCAGCTGAGGCCGGCGAACCACGCCGCATAGGGCGTGTTGCGCGCCAGACGGCGGTTGTAGTCCGGCGCCCCGTCTCGCCACCAGACGGGGCCGCGCTCGCCGAGCGCGTGCTTGGTACGGTCGACGGCGGCACGCGCCGCAGCTTCGGCAGCGGCGTCCCCGATGCGCCGGGCGGAGGCGACCCCGCGCCGCGCCTCCATCAGTTCGACGACGTGTGCCGCGCGCCGTTCGTCGGACAGGGCAGGATCCGCCATGCGCCACAAGCGGCCGCGCACCACGAAATAGCGCCCGTCCGGCGTGACAGGATGTCCGCCGCGGCCGACCTGTGCATCCGTCATCGCCCGGCAGCGCGCGCGGCGGCCGCGTCGCGAACGGCAAGCCAGCGGTCGCGCTCTTCCCTTGCGTCTGCCAGTGCGCGATGGGCGGGCTGGGCGCGGCTTCCCATCTCGACATGGACCACGAGCTCCTCGACCGTAGCATCGAGCTGGGCGGCCGGTACCCGGTCCGCGAGCGCGGCACGTGCCGCCTGACGCTGCGCATCATGGCTGTTGCCAAGCCGCAGGCTGTGGCGCGGGAGGCCAGCGGCGCGCAGCAGCGTGCTCAGCCATTTGCCGTCCCAGGAGGGTGCGCTTGCCAGCAGCGCGTGCCCGGCCAGCTGGTCGATCATCCGCCGTGCGACCGCATCGTGCGGCGCCCCCTGTTCGAGCAATGTCGCGCGCGCGATGTGATGGATCGCCTCTGCCGCCGGATCCCAATCTTCCCAATCCGGGGCGGGGCGGATCAGATGTTCCTCGAACCGGCCGTCCTCGAACACCCAGGCCACTTCGATCGGATAGCTGCGCTTGCCCAGCGACGAGGCCTCGAAGTCCAGAAACACCAGCATCGAGGGATAACGACAGGAAAGCGGTTTCGCTGCAAGCGCGTCAGCGGCGTGCCGGGTCCGTCACGCGGTGCACGATATCGCTGATCGCCGCCCGGTCGAGCGGATCGCGATCGATCGAATTGTGGATGCCGATCCCCTCCACCAGCGCGTCGAGCGCACGGGTGGTCAACGGATCGAAGAATCGCTCCAGCGCGGCGCGGCTGTTGTTCATCCAGCGCTGCATGATCGCCGCCACCGGCGGATGGCGCGCGGCGAAGGCATAGAGCTCGTAGCTGAGTAGCAGCGTGCGCGGTTCGGCCCAAACCGATCCGGCGATGATGTCGATGATTGCCTCGCGCGCGCTGTCGCGGTCGCTCGCCGCAGCCATCCGCGCACGGAAGGCGTCGGATGCCTCCTCTGCCAGCTGCACGAACGCCTCGGTAAGCAAGGCTTCGAGCGTATCGAAATAATAGGTGACGGACCCCAGCGGCACGTCTGCCGCTGCGGCGATCCGCCGGTGCGTGGTGTTCGGCACGCCGTGGTCGGCGATCACGTCCAGCGTGGCCGCGATGATGCGGCGCCGCCGTTCCGGATCGTTCCGCCTCCCTTTTCCCTCGGCCACGCCAAAACTCCCAAAACAGCATTTGCAATCGATATGTACAAATGTACACACATGCCGACGCGCGGCAGGTAGGTTCCTGCCGCATTCATGTTTCGAGGGGAAGGAAGATGCAGGAACCGCAGCTGTCGCGTCGAGCGATCCTGGGGAGCGCGGCGGCGCTGAGCGTGCCGGGCGTTGCGGGGGCGGCGACGACGCTGGTGGGCGACGAAGCCGCGTTAGGGCGAAAGGACGGACGCTGGCTGAACGCACCGAAGCGCTGGCGTGCGGACGCTGGCGGGGACCTGACACTGGTGACCGATCGCGGCACGGATTTCTGGCGCGAGACGCACTACGGCTTCACGCGCGACAGCGGGCATTTCCTGGGCTTTCCGACGGGGGACGCGTTCACCGCGCAGCTGCGCATCCGCGGACGCTACGAAAAGCTCTACGATCAGGCCGGGATCATGGTCCGCGTCGACGAGCGCCGCTGGGTAAAGGCCGGCATCGAACTCTCTGACGGCCGCGCCATGCTCAGCAGCGTGTTGACCGATGGGCGTTCGGACTGGTCCACGGGCCCCTATGCCGGCGACGCGGCGGACTTCTGGATGCGGGCAACCGTGGCCAAGGGCGTGCTGCGGCTGCAGGTGTCGGCCGACGGCAAGACCTGGCCGCTGGTCCGGCTCGCGCCGTTCCCGGTGGCAACGGCCTATCAGGTCGGCCCGATGGCGTGTACGCCGGAGCGCGAGGGGCTGGAGGTGCGGTTCTCCGATCTCCGTATTACTGCGCCCCTCGGCAAAGACCTGCACGATCTGAGCTGAACCCATGACCCAGAAGCAGCGCATGCTCGCCGGCGAGCTGTACACCGCCGACGATCCCGAGATCGCCGCCGACGCCGCCCGCGCGGCGGCGTGGATGGTCCGCTATAACGCGTCGCTTGCCGGCGATGCGGCCGACCGGCATGCGCTCCTCGTGGAGGGGCTGGGCCAGGTGGGGGAGGGGGTGGTCGTCCGTCCGCCCTTCCATTGCGACTATGGCACCAACATTCATCTCGGGGCGCGCGTCTTCCTCAATTTCGGCTGCGTCATCCTGGACGTGGTGCGCGTGGAGATCGGCGCGGGTACGCAGATCGGCCCGGGGGTGCAGATCCTGACGGCCGATCACCCGCGTGACCCTTCGCTGCGGGCCCAGGGTCTCGAATTCGGACGGCCGATCCGCATCGGGGCCAATGTCTGGATCGGCGGCGGCGCGCTGATCCTGCCTGGGGTGACGATCGGCGACGACGCGATCATCGGCGCGGGCAGTGTGGTGACCCGCGACGTGACGCCGGGCGCGACGGTGGTGGGGAACCCCGCACGCCCGGTCGCCCGATGAGCCGGGCCGAGCCCCTGGCGCCCGACGCGACCAGCGACGGCAAGACCCATTTCGAGGTGCTGGACGGGCTTCGGGGTACCGCGGCGCTGCTGGTCGTGGCGTTCCACATCCAGGGTATCACCGTGCTGTTCGAGGCGAACCGGCTGCTGCTTCCGCACGCCTATCTCGCGGTTGACTTCTTCTTCGCGCTGTCGGGCTTTGTCGTCGGCTATGCCTATGACGATCGCTGGGGGCGGATGACGGTGCGGGGCTTCCTCGCCCGGCGGCTCGTGCGGCTGCACCCGCTCGTCGTGCTGGGGGCGGTGCTGGGGCTGGTGAGCTACTGCGTGGATCCGTTCGCTGGCGACCGGCAGAACGCGCCCTGGCTGCTGATCGTGCTGGGGTTCGTCGCCGCGCTCCTCGCGCTCCCTTCCGCGCCGCTACCCAACCGTCTGGGCGACAGCCACCCGCTCAACGCTCCCGCCTGGACGCTGCTCCAGGAATATATCGCCAACCTGGCGTACGCGCTGGTACTGCGCCGGCTGGGCGTTTGGCCGCTGCTCGCGCTCACGGCGCTGGCGGCGACCGTCTCGGCCGCGACGGCCCTGACGCTGGGATCCTATGATACCGGCTGGGGCCTGAGCAACTTCTGGGGTGCGCCGGTGCGGCTGGCCTATCCCTTCCTCGCCGGCCTGCTGCTGTATCGCGTGCGGCACAGGTTGCCGCGGATCCGGCTGGGCTTCCTTCCGCTCAGCCTGGTGCTGCTGCTCGCATTCGCCGCGCCGGTGCTGCCCGAAGTCCATGGTGTGAAGCTGAACGGGCTCTACCAGGCCGCCTGCGTGCTGCTGCTGTTCCCGACGATCCTCGTGCTGGGCCAGCATTCGTCGGGCGGAGCGCTGACCTTGCGGCTGTGCAAGGTGGCGGGGCGGATCTCCTACCCGCTCTACATCACGCATTATCCGTTCGTGTACGTCTACATGAACTGGGTGGCGCCGGCGCCGGCGTCCCCGGCTGCGACCGCCGCGGTCGCGATCCTGCTTTACCTGTTCACGCTGCTGTTTGCCGCTGCCGCCCTGCAGCTTTGGGACATGCCGATCCGGCAGCGGCTACAGGCCCGGATCAGCCGAGGCGGATCGACAGTTCCACCTCGTCGTTGAACGGCATCGTCATGTAGCCGTTGGCGACGTTCCCGACCCGCTCCAGATATTCGGGGCAGTAATCGACATTGTCCGCGATCAGGATGGCGCCCGGGCGCAGCCGCGGCTCCAGCCGGTCGAGAATGTCGGCATACAGCGCCTTGGCGCCGTCGAGCAGTACCAGGTCGATCGTGTCGGGCAGGTCGACCGCCAGCGTCTCGAGCGCATCGCCTTCGCGGAAGTCGACCAGGTCCGACAGGCCGGCCTCGTCCAGGGTCGCCTTGGCGCGGGCGATCTTGCTCGGCTCGAACTCCGTGGCGATCAGCCGGCCGCCGCCATTGTCGCGCAGGGCCGCCGCCAGGTGCAGCGTGGAGATGCCGAAGGAAGTGCCGAACTCCACGATCTGTCGCGCGCCGGTGGCGCGGGCCAGCATGTAGAGCAGCTTGCCGACCGCCGGGAAGACGGGCAGCGCGAATTCGCCCAACCGGGCATAGAGCGCCGTGTAATCGGTCTTGCTGCGCAGCAGGCGGCGCTGCTCCTCGCCGCTGATGCCGGCAAAGGCGGGCGCGAGCGCCGGCGGATTGGCCTCCGCCTCGGCAAACAGGCGCGCAAGCAGGGGCGCCACGGGGGCGCTGGAAAGCGTGGTCGTCATGGGAATGGGCTCCGTTCGCCAGCAGGAACTTGCCGGCGAGGGCAAAATACGACTACGTCGTCAGCTTCGACTATTCGCATTGCCGGGAGCTCGCATGGCCGCCGCACGCGCACCGCAGATTCGCGCGAGAAAGGACCCGCAGCAAGACCGTTCCAGCCAGCTCGTGGAGGCAGTGCTGGAGGCAGCTGTTCAGGTTTTGATGAGCGAAGGCGCGCAGCGTTTCACGACCGCGCGAGTCGCAGAGCGGGCGGGGGTGAGTGTCGGCTCGCTCTACCAGTATTTCCCCAACAAGGCGGCCATCCTGTTCCGGCTGCAGGCGGATGAATGGCAACGCACCACTGCGTTGCTCAGCGGCATCCTCGCGCAGCGCGACGTTTCGCCGATGCTGCGACTGCGGCGGCTGGTCCATGCCTTTGTCCGCTCCGAATGCGAGGAGGCGGCAATCCGCATCGCGCTGGCCGATGCGGCGCCGCTTTATCGCGATGCGCCGGAGGCAGCCGCGGCGAAGGCAGAGGCGGGCAAGGTCTATCGCCGTTTTGTCGCGGAAGTGCTGCCCGACGTGCCGGACGATGCCCGCCACCGCGCCGGCGACCTGATCAAGATGACGCTGGGGCAGGTGGGTGCCAGCTTCTCGGCCACGCCGCGCAATGCGGACGAGATCGCCGCATGGTCGGACGCGATGGCGGACATGTTCGTCGCATATCTGGAGGCGTTGCGCGCCGAAACGCGCTAGGAACGGGCGCTGATGACCGACCCCTATGATCTCGACCGATTCGTCGCCGCCCAGGACGGCAGCTACGAAACCGCGCTCGCCGAGATCCGGCGGGGTGCAAAGCGCAGCCACTGGATGTGGTACATCTTCCCGCAGATCGCCGGGCTCGGGCGCAGCGCGATGGCGCAGCGTTATGCCATCGGCTCGATCGCAGAAGCCCGCGCCTATCTGGAGCATCCGCTGCTCGGGCAGCGGCTGCGCGACTGCGTGTCGGCCCTGCAGGACCTGACGCGCGGCTCGGCGGAATCGGTGTTCGGCACCGTCGATGCCGTCAAGTTGCGCTCGTCGCTGACGCTGTTCGCCGAAGCAGGCGGCGGTCCGCTTTTCGAAGCGGCACTGGCGCGCTGGTTCGGCGAGCCCGATCCGGCGACGCTGTCGATCGTGGCGGAAGGCGGGCGCTAGTCCCCGAGCAGCGGCAGGAGGATCGTCTCGATCGCCTGGGCAACGCCATCGGCGTCATTGGAGCCGGTCACCTGCATCGCCGCCTGCCGTACCGCTTCCGGCGCCTGCCCCATCGCGATCGAAAGACCCGCCCGCCGGAACATCGGCACGTCGTTATACTGGTCGCCGATCACCGCGACCTCGGCCAGCGGCACCCCAAGCGTGGCCGCGAGTGCGGCGATGCCGTCGCCCTTGTTGGCGCGCGCGGCCGTGACGTCGAGATAATAAGGCTGCGACCGCGCGACTTCCGCATCGTCGCCGAGCGCCGCTGCCACCTCCGCCTCCAGCGCGGCGAGCATGTCGTGATCCGACGAGACCGCGACGATCTTGTCGACGGCATCGAGCAGCGGGCCGAAATCGCTGCACACCACCGGATCCTGCGCGGAGGTCACCCGCTCGCGCGGTGTATAGTAGTCGTCGAGCCTGTCTGCGTGCCACTGTCCCTTGGCGAAAACCCAGCGGATCACGTCCGGCCGCGCGATCGCGTCGAGGGTGCGCGCCGCGACACGGGGGTCGAGATGCGTTGCCGACAGGACCGTCCCGTCGGGCTGCACGAGTGTCCCGCCGTTGAAGGCCCCGATCGGGGTGGTCAGGCCCAGCCGCTCGGCGATCCAGAGCAGCCCGCTCGGCGGCCGCGCGCTGATGATCGATACCGGCACGCCCGCCGCGACCAAGCCCTGAACCGCGGCGACCACCGGATCGCCGATGGTCTTGTCCGAGCGCACCAGCGTGCCGTCGACGTCGGAGAGGAACAGGCGGAGGTTCATGCGATGTCGTGCCAGCTGCGGCCGTCGCGTGCGAGCAGCGCGTCGGCGGTGGTGGGGCCGGTGCTGCCGGCGGGATAGTCGTCGGGTTCGCCGGTGCGCCAGGCATCGAGCAGCGGCTGCACGGCGCGCCAGCCGCCCTCGATCTGGTCGGCGCGCTGGAACAGGCTCTGGTCGCCGATCAGCACGTCGTACAGCAGCGTCTCATAGCCGGTGCGATGGCCAAGATCGAATGCGTCGGCATAGGTGAAAGCGAGGCTGGCGGGCACCATCTTCACCAGCGGCCCGGGCAGTTTCACGGCCATTTCCATCGTCAGGGCCTCGCCGGGCTGGATCTGGAGGATGAGCCGGTTGGGCGGAAGTTCCGTGTTCGGCGTGTTGCGGAACAGGGTGGGCGGCACTTCGCGGAAATGGATCACGATTTCGGTGTCGCGTGCCGTCATCGCCTTGCCGGTGCGGAGGTAAAAGGGGACGCCGTGCCAGCGCCAGGTCTCCACCGCTACCTTCAGCGCGACATAGGTTTCGGTGCGGCTGTCCGCCGCGACGTCGGGGGTATCGCGATAGGCCGGCACCGGCTTGCCGCCCGCCTCGCCCGCCAGATAGCGGCCGCGCACCGCATCCTCGGGCAGGATCGGGGCCACCGCCGCGATCACCTTGGCCTTTTCGCTGCGCACCGCCTCGGCATCGAAGCTGTTCGGCGGCTCCATCGCGACGAGCGCGAGCAGCTGGAACAGGTGGTTCGGCACCATGTCGCGCAGTGCGCCCGTCTCGTCATAGAATTTGCCGCGGCTGCCGACCGCCACCGTCTCGGCGGCGGTAATCTCGACATGATCGACATAGCGGTTGTTCCACACCGCCTCGGTCAGCGCGTTGCCAAAGCGCGCTACGGTGATGTTCTGTACCGTTTCCTTGCCGAGGAAATGGTCGATCCGGTAGATCTGCGTTTCCTCCGCCTGGGCGCGCAGCTGGGCGTTGAGCGCCTGGGCCGAGGCGAGATCGGTGCCGAAGGGCTTTTCCACCACCAGCCGCCGGAAGCCTTCGGCCTCGTCGAGCAGCCCGGCGGCGCCGAGCTTCTCGCCGATCGGGCCGAAGAAGCCCGGCGCGGTGGCGAGGTAGAACACCGCATTGCCCTGCACCTGCGCCTTGAGCGCAGCGTACAGGGCATCGTCGGTGAAGTCGCCGCGCAGGTAGCGGATTCGGTCGCGCCAGCGCCCCCACGCATCTTCGTCGCCTTCGACAAACGCGCCGAGCTTCTCGCGCAGCGCATCGTCATTGCCTTCGCCGTGGCTGATGCCCAGCAATTGCGTGTCGCCGTCCAGCAGCCCGTCGCGCTCGAGATGGACCAGCGCCGGCATCAGCAGGCGGCTGGCGAGATCGCCCATCGCTCCGAAGAGGACGAGCGTCGCGGCGGGTGCCGGCGGCGCGTCGTTCACTGCGGCATCTCGACATGCCCGCCAAAGCCGAACCGCATGGCCGAGAGCAGCTTGTCGCCGAAGGTATTCTCCACGCGGCTGCGATAGCGCGCGAACAGCGCGGCCGTCAGGACATGGACCGGCACGGCTTCTTCCATCGCCGCATCGATCGTCCAGCGGCCCTCGCCCGAATCGGCGACCTTGCCGCTATAGCCGTCCAGCATGCCGTCCCTAGCCAGCGCCTGGGCGGAGAGATCGAGCAGCCAGGACGAGATCACCGATCCGCGCCGCCACACCTCGGCGATGTCGGTCAGGTTCAGGTCGAAGCGCTCATCCTCCGGAAGCTTGTCGGAAGACTTGCTCTTCAGCACGTCGAAGCCTTCGGCATAGGCCTGCATCAGGCCGTATTCGATGCCGTTGTGCACCATCTTCACGAAATGGCCGGAACCTGCGGGACCGCAATGGATATAGCCCTTTTCGGCGCGCGGATCGCAGCCTTCGCCATCGGTGCGTTCAGCCGTGCGCGGGATGGTCCCGATGCCCGGCGCGAGGGCGTCGAAGATCGGGTCGAGCAGGTCCACGGCTTCCTTTTCGCCGCCGATCATCATGCAGAAGCCGCGGCGCAGCCCCCAGACGCCGCCCGAGGTGCCGACATCGATATAATGGAGCTGCCGCTCGGCGGCGACCTTGGCGCGGCGGATGTCGTCCTTGTAGAAGCTGTTGCCGCCGTCGATGATGATGTCGCCGGGCGACGCTGCGTCCATCAGCGCCTCGACGGTGCTTTCGGTCGGCTCACCGGCGGGCAGCATCACCCAGAAGATGCGCGGCGTCGGCATCTTGGCGACCACGTCCTCCAGCGAGGTGGCGGGGGTGGCGCCGTCCCTGGCGATCGCTTCCACGGCCTCGGCGCTGCGGTCATAGGCGACGATCTCGTGCCCATGTTCCATCAGCCGGCGCCCGATCCCCGCACCCATGCGGCCGAGGCCGATCATCGCAAGACGCATCCGCACTATTCCTTTCAATCCTTCAGAGGGCCGCAAGTACGGCCGATACCAGCGCCTGTAGCCCGATGCCGCCGCGCTTCAAATGGACTCGCAGCACCTGGCGGCCGCGTTCGGCGAGAACGTCGCTGTCGCCGCGCGCCTGCGCGATCTGGACGGTGCCGAAGCTCGCCCGGCGGCCTGGCACGGCGAGGTCGGGATCCGGATCGCGGGTGATGGTGAGGAACGCGCCGCCCGCCGGACCGCCCTTGTAGGCCTGGCCGGTCGAATGGAGGAAGCGCGGGCCAAAGCCTGCCACGGTCGCCACCCGCCGGGCATCGCGCACCGCGACCCGCATCGTCGTGATTGCATCCGTGTCGGCGTCGTTCCGTTCGACATAGGCAAGGAAGCCGGCATAGTCGCTGGGCCCCAGCGATGCGAAGTGATCACGCAGCAGGCTCGCGGGGCTGCCGGACAGCGACTGGCCCTTGCTCGCGTACAGCGCAAAGTCGGCAGTCTCCGCGATCGGCTGTTCGGGGTCGAGGGCGCCGGAGGCTTCATAGGCTTCGACCAGCCCGCGCGTCGCGACCTTGGCGTCCTCGACATCCGGTTGGTCGAACGGATCGATGCCGATCACCGCGCCGGCGATCGCGGTGGCGATTTCCCAGCGGAAGAACTCCTGCCCGATCCGTTGCGGGGTTTCGAGCGTGATCCGCACCACGGGATGCCCGGCCTCGGCCAGCGCGTCGAGCCGCGCCGCATCGTCGCCGGCCCGTTCGCCGGCCAGCGCGAACTGCACGAACAGCCGGTCGTCGCCATACACGCCCGGCGCCCCGAGCGGTTCGAGATCGACGGGGACGATGCCCTTGCCCTGCTTGCCGGTGGGCTCTGCCAGCAGCTGTTCGAGCCAGGCGCCGAGCGGAGCCAGCGGCGGCTCGGCAACGATGGTAAGCTTGTTGCGGCCGGCCCGGGCAGCTTCGCCGAGCAGCACGCCGAGGCGGATGCCCGGATTGGCTGCCGGGGGAACGTCGGCACCGCAGGAGAAGACCATCGGCGCCGTCGACTGGAAGAAGCCGGACACGTCGAGACCCATCGCCGCGGCGGGAACCATGCCGAACACCGACAATACCGAATAGCGTCCACCGATGGCGGGATCGCCGGGGAAGGTGGCGCGGAAGCCGTCCGCTCTTGCCGTGGCTTCGAGCTTTGAACCTGGATCGGTGACCGCGACGAAGTGGTCGCCCTTGCGGCCGCTCGCTTCGAAGAAGTAGCTGCGGAGCAGTTCGGGCTCGAGCGTCGATCCGGACTTGGAGGAGACGATGAACAGCGTCTCCGCCGGGTCGATGCGCGACGCTACCGCGGCGATCTGGCCCGGATCGGTGGTGTCGAGCACGTGCAGCGTCGGACTGCCCGAGGCGCTGCCGAGGATCTGCGCCAGCACCTCCGGCCCGAGGCTGGACCCGCCCATGCCGAGCAGGACGACGTCGCGGAAGTGCCGCGCCTGTTCGGTCAGCTGCCGGAGCGCCGCCATGTCCACCTGCTCGCCGCGCGCGGCCGGCAGCCAGCCGAGCCATTTGGCTTCCTCGCCGCCGGTCCACAGCGCCGCATCCCCCTGCCACAGGCGGCGCGACCAGGCATCGGCGCGGGCGGTTTCCAGTCGTTCCTCGACGGCCTTCGCGAGCGCGTCCGGCAGCTGCACCTCGAAGCCGTTCAGCCGCTTGCCGAGGTGCGCGACGCGCTTTGCCGCGACCGCGCCGAGCAGGGCATCGGCCGCGTCGCCGAACTGCTGCACGCCGTCCAGCACCAGGGCGCGGGTGATGTCGTCAAGGCCGAGGCCCAGTCGCTCCGCCTCGGCGAGCACATGGCGTGCGGCGTCCAATCCTTCGGTCAGCGTCTCGGCGACGGCGCCGTGATCGCGGAAGGCGTCCATGGTCTTGGGGGGCATGGTGTTGACCGTGTCCGGTCCGATCAACGTGTCGACATAGAGCGTGTCGGGGTAAGCGGCATCCTTCACGCCCGTCGACGCCCAGAGCAGCCGCTGCGGCATCGCGCCCCGGGCGGCAAGCGCCTTCCAGCGCGGGCTGGCGATCATCTCTAGGTACCAGGCGTAGGCGAGCTTGGCATTGGCGATGGCGACCTTGCCGCGCAACGCCATTAGCGCGTCGCTTTCCGGATCGCCCTCCGCCACCCGCGCATCGATCTTCTTGTCGATCTGGCTGTCGATCCGGCTGACGAAGAAACTGGCGACGCTCGCGATCCGATCGATCGGATCGCCGCGTGCGACGCGCGCCTCCAGTCCGGCGAGATAGGCTTCGGCCACCGCCCGGTAGCTTTCCTGCGAGAACAGGAGCGTGACGTTGATGTTGATCCCATCCTCGATCAGCTGGCGGATCGCGGGTGCGCCGGCTTCGGTGCCGGGCACCTTCACCATCAGGTTCGGTTCGTCGACATGGGTCCAGAGCCGCCGCGCCTCCTCGATTGTCGTCTCGGTGCCGTTGGCGAGATAGGGCGACACTTCCAGGCTGACATAGCCGTCGCGGCCGCCCAGCCGGTCATAGACCGGGCGGAGATCGGCCGCGGCCGCCTTGATATCGGCGATCGCCTGGCTCTCATACACGTCCTGCACGCTGGCGTCGCCGGTGCCGAGAAACCGGGTGAAGCCTTCGTCATAAGCGTCGCCATGTCCCATCGCCTTTTCAAAGATCGACGGGTTGGACGTGACGCCGGTGAGGCCGTCCTGCTCGATCAGCGCGCGCAAGCCGCCTTCACGCAGGAAGCTGCGGTCGACAAAGTCGAGCCATGCCGCCTGGCCGGCTTCGTGCAGCTGCTTCAGCTTGCTGGTATCGCCGCCGGTCACTTGGCTTTCTCCATCAGCTCGCGGGCCATCTGCACGATGTTGTCGACGGTGAAGCCATATTTTTCCTGCAGCTTCGCAAGAGGCGCGGAGGCACCGAAAGTCGACATGGTGATCGTGCCGCCATCGCTGGTGACGTATCGGTCCCAGCCGAACGAGCCGGCCTGCTCGACCGCGAGACGGGCAGTGATCGCGGGCGGCAGCACGGATTCACGATAGGCGCGGTCCTGCTTCTCGAACAGATACCAGCTCGGCAGCGAAACCACGCGCGAGCGTATGCCATCGGCGGTCAGCCGTTCGTGCGCGTCCACCACCATCGGCAGCTCGGAACCGGTGCCGATCAGGATCACCTCGGGGGCGCCACCTTCCGCGTCGGCGAGGACGTAGCCGCCGCGCTCCAGCCCATCGGCCGAGGCATATTTGCTGCGGTCGAGCGTAGGGATCGCCTGGCGCGAAAGGATCAGCGCGGTCGGCTCGTGGCTGTGCTCGAGCGCGACCTTCCAGGCGACCGCGACTTCATTGGCATCGCCGGGGCGGATCGTGTCGAGGCCGGGGATGGCGCGGAGCGTGGCGAGGTGCTCGATCGGCTGGTGGGTCGGCCCGTCCTCGCCCACGCCGATGGAATCGTGGGTGAACACGAAGACGACCGGCAGCTCCATGATCGCCGCGAGGCGGATCGGCGCGCGCATGTAATCGGCGAACACGAGGAAGGTGGCGGTGTAGGGGCGCAGATAGCTGAGGGCCATGCCGTTGGCGACCGACCCCATGGCGTGTTCGCGCACCCCGAAATGAAGGTTCTTGCCGCCATAGTTGGTGGCTTCGAACGAGGTCGCGCCCTTGATATCGGTCTTGGTCGACGGCGACAGATCGGCGGCGCCGCCGAGCAGCGCGGGCAGGTGCGGCGCGACGGCGTTGATGACCTTGCCGCTGCTGTCGCGCGAGGCGAGGCCCTTCGCATCGGCCTCGAAGCTCGGGATCGCCTGCTGCCAGCCGCTGTGCAGCTTGCCGCGGCGGAGTTCGTCGATCTCGGCCGCTTCCTGCGGGAATGCCGCGCGATAGCGGGCGAACAGCGCTTCCCATGCCTCGCGCGCAGGCTTGCCGCGATCCGCCACTGCTGCGCCGAAGCGCTCGGCCACGCCCTCGGGCACGAGGAACTGCGCATCCTCGGGCCAGCCATAGGCCTTTTTGGTCGCGCGGACATTGTCCTCGCCCAGCGCCTCGCCATGCGCCTTTTCGCTGCCGGCACGGGGCGAACCCCAGCCGATCACCGAATGAACCATGATGAACGTAGGCGCGTCGCTGGTGGCGCGGAAAGTCGCGATCGCCTCCGCGAGCGCCTCGGTGTCGTTCGCGTCGTCGACGTGGAGGACGTTCCAGCCATAGGCCTGGAAACGCTGACCGACGTCCTCGTCGAAGGCAAGATCGGTGCTGCCCTCGATCGAGATATGGTTGCTGTCGTAGATCCAGCACAGGTTGGAGAGCTTGAGGTGCCCGGCGATCGAGGCCGCCTCGCCAGACACGCCCTCCATCATGTCGCCGTCGCCGCACAGGACATAGACGTCGTGGTCGAACAGGTCGAAGCCGTCGCGGTTGTAGCGCGCGGCCAGCGCCCGCTCGGCGAGCGCCATGCCGACCGAATTGCCGCAACCCTGGCCGAGCGGACCGGTGGTGGTCTCGACGCCGGTGGTCATGCGGTATTCGGGATGGCCCGGCGTCTTGGACGAGAGCTGGCGGAACTGCTTGATGTCGTCGAGGCTCACCGCCGGATGGCCGGTCGGCTGGCCATCGGCGTCGATCTCGCGCACCCCGGCCAGGTGGAGCACCGCGTACAGCAGCATCGACGCATGTCCGACCGAAAGGACAAAACGGTCGCGGTTGGGCCAGTCCGGCGCGGCGGGATCGTAGCGCAGGAAGCGGCTCCACAATGTGTGCACCACCGGCGCGAGCGCCATCGGTGTGCCGGGATGCCCGCTATTGGCCTTCTGCACCGCGTCCATTGCGAGGGTGCGGATGGTGTCGATCGCGAGGCGATCGGGCGAGCCGTTTTCGTGAATGCGCTGGTCGGGTTCGGGCATGGATCAAGCAACTCCGTTCGTCGCGATGCAACGGGTGGGCGCGCAAATGGCTGCACCCTTACGCATCCGCCGGCCGCTCCTGACAGGTCAGCCCGTCCGGGCCCGCGCAGTACAGCGCATCGATCTCGGTCAGGAACAGTCCGTGGCCGAGCACGCCCGGAATCTCGGACATCGCCTGCGCCAGACGGAACGGCTCGGGAATGACAGGAAAGGTCGTGTCGAGAATGGGGTGGCCTGAGTCCGTCAGGATCACGCCGGCGCTGTTGGTCCGCAGGGTCGCCGCGCCGCCTATTTGGCCCACCGCCGCGGTGACCAGCGCTTGCGCGGCCTGCAGCACTTCGATCGGCACGGCGCGCGCGCCCAGCTGGTCTACGCGCTTGGCGGAATCGGCGATGGCGATGTTGCGGCGGGCGAGCGTCGCGACGATCATTTCAAGCAGCATCGCCCCGCCGCCGCCCTTGATGGCGCGCAGCCCGGGGTCGATTTCGTCCACGCCGTCAATGCACAGGTCGATGGCGGCGAGGCCATCCGGCGCGACCAGGGGGATGCCCGCGGCGCGTGCTGCCGCGGCGGTGGCGCGCGAGGTCGCCACAGCGGTGATCCGCAGCCCTTGCGCGATGCGATCACCTACCAGCCGAATGGCGTGGGCCGCCGTGCTGCCGGTGCCCAGCCCCAGGATCATGCCGTCCTCAACCTCCGCGACCGCGGCTTGGGCGGCGGCGCGTTTCCAGCGCTCGGGATCGGCTAACTCCATGGCGTCCGAACGGTACAGCGCCCCGCCCGTTCCGGCTGCTATACACCGGTCTAGTCCCAAAAGGCCGCGCCGTCCCAGGCCTCCCTGCCATTGCGCGACCGTTCGCTGGACGCAGGCAATTGTCGGCGCAGATCGCCGCCTCTTGCACCTCCGCCGAAACCTGATAATGTTGCATTAAGTGAAGCCGACATTCACATTGTGGGAGTAGTGGGCAAAGACCCGCACACCCTCGGGGACCAAGGCGGCCCGGAAAGCATCCATAAAGGTGCCGCCGACCAGATAGGAGAGGGAACGGAATGGACAGGGGACTTCATTCACGCCGGCATATCGTCGCGACGGCGAGCTGGGCGGCTTTGGCCACCATGCTGGGCGGCGGAATCGGGACCGCGTCGGCACAGACCAATAGTCCGGCACAGGCGCAGCCGGCACCGGACATGAGCAGCCAGCTCACCACGGCGCAGGAAGAGGCGATCGTCGTGGTAGGCTCGCGCGCCAGCCAGCAATCATCGAACGCCCGCAAGAAGAACGCCCGCACCGCGACGGACTCAATCGTGGCAGACGATATCGGGTCCTTCCCGGATCGCAACGTGAACGAAGCGATCTCGCGCATTCCGGGCGTGGCGCTGGGGCGCAACGAGTTCGGCGAAGGTGAAAGCGTCGCCGTTCGCGGCAACGGACCCGACCTCACGCGCGTGGAACTCGACGGCATCGGCGTGCAGAGCACCAACGGCCTGGCGATCGGCGCCGCGAACGGCCGCAGCGCCGACTTGCGCGAGCTGCCGGCCGAACTCGTCAAGAGCGTCGACGTCGTCAAGGGCTCCACGGCGGACATGACCGAAGGTGGCCTTGGCGGTACCGTCCAGATCAAGACGCGGACCGGCCTCGACTTCAAGAAGCCCTATCTGTCGCTGCGCGCCGGTGTCGGGCAAAACTCGCTGGGTCGCGATTGGACCCCGGATTTCAACGCGGTCTATGGCCGCCGCCTGTTCAACGATCGCGTCGGCATGATCGTCAGCGGCAGCTATTCGAAGCTCCAGAACAATGGTCACGGCTTCGAGACCACCACCAGCAACAACCGGGGTTATGCGCGCCTGTTCGATTTCGACCAGTCGCCCGAGAAGACCTTCAGCTTCAACCCCGCTACCGTGGGCACCGACGCGGCGGATGTGGCCTTCGCCAACAGCACCGCGCCGGGCGGCGGGGCGCTCACGCCGCGCCAGCTGGTCACGCTGTCGGCCGGCGCCAAGACGAAGGCAGAGTGTCTCCAGATCTTCCCGAACAATCCAAACGGAAGCCAGGCGCAGCGGGGCCAGCGGATCCTGGAGCAGCAGACCTGCCTCAATCAGTGGAACGACTACACGCCGTCGCTGATCCGCAACTTCATGAATACCCAGACGGACCAGCGCTCGGCCTTCGACGCCCGGTTCGATTATCGCGTCACCGATCGGCTGACCGTGTTCGCCAAGGGCACCATCGCCAACCGCAAGGTGCATGACCAGAACCGGAGCCGCAACCCGGTGACGCTGTTCGGCCAGAATGTTGTGGGGACCTTCGCCGACACGACGACCGGCTATCCACGCGTCCGCAGCGCCACCGCGCCGGGCTATTATCTGTACGACGGCCTGAACAGCGTCAACAGCAACGCGGTGCTCGGCAACGTCGTCAACGTCGTGCCGAGCAGCGTCAAGGTCGACAGCGCGCACAACGTTACGGAAATGACGCTCACCAATAATTCGGTGAACATCGACCAGATCGAGAACACGATCGATACCAAGACCAAGTACTTCCAGGGCGGCCTGGAATTCCGCGGCGACCGGCTCGACATCGATGCGATGGCCGGCCTCACCCGCGCAACCACCAGCCGCGGCGACATGCGCACGGCCCGCGCCTACAGCTATGGCAACGCGAACCTGAAGCTGCAGCCGAACGGACTGTGGGACGTGCAGCTGCCGAGCAACTATGACGAGAGCAACCCGGCCAATTTCGTCCAGCTTTCGGCGCCTGCGTGCATCGGCGGCGGCACCGCGCCGACCTGCATCGGCCAGAACGCCGTGGTCGCCGGTCCGAACGGGCCGGCCACGCCAGCCTATACCGTAGGCCAGATGCCGCTGACGACGCCCACCTTCGGCGTTTCCTATTCGCCGGCGCTCGGCGAGGCCTCCGAGAAGATCGCCAAGCTGGACCTGATCTATCGTACCCAGGAAGTGCTGCCGTTCATCACGCGCATCAAGGTGGGCGGCCAGTATCGCAAGAACGATCTCGATCGCTGGGGCGGCGGCGGCTACACGGCGAAGAGCCAAATCGGCACCTTCGGCCAGCCCGGCTACGTGCCTGCCGTGATCGTGCCAACCGCGAACGTGCGCGGATCGCTGCGCGCCTGCCAGCCGACCGCGACATCGACGCTTTCGTGCAACTATGGCTATGTCGCGAGCACCAACCCGGCCAATGTCCGCTCGGGCGTGGACACGCTGACGCCGCAGCAGCTGCAGGACCTCTGGGCCAGCACGCTCGAGCCATCTGACAGCGCCTATTTCGGGGACTTGCCCAATCGCGGCAACCTGCCCCCCGCCTGGCAGGGCATCCGCACCGACGAGCTCTTCGCCGGTCTGGGCGCGGCGCAGTATATGAACTTCGACTGCCTCAAGACCTGCGTCGGCAGCGACGGCAACACCTATGCCCAGCCTGTCAGCCGGACGCGGGAGACGATCAAGAACATCTATGCGATGGCCGATTTCGAGCAGGATCTCTTCCGGGGCATCCGCGTGGACGGCAATGTCGGCATCCGCGGCGTGTTCGCAAATACCAAGGGATCGGGCCTGCTCACGCTGAACTCGATCCGCGTCACCTCGCTGTTCAACCCCAACGATCCGAACAACGCCAATGGCATCACCACGGTATCGTTCAGCCAGAACGTAACGCTGAACGCCAAGACCAACGCCTGGCTGCCAAGCTTCAACGTGAATTTCTGGGGTTTCCACGACCAGATCGTGCTGCGCTTCTATGGCGGCAAGACGGTTGCTCGGCCTAATCCGACGCTGATGTTTCCGGGCGGGACGTGCAACATCGACCAGCGCGTCGAGCTCGACACGAACCCGGACGACGTCTTCGGGTGCACCGGACGCGTCGGTAATCCTGGCCTGAGTCCGTTCACGGCGTGGAATTACAATACCAGCCTCGAATGGTATCCCAACGCCGATACGGTGTTCTCGGTCGCCTATGGCAAGCTGGACGTGAAGATCGGCAACCCGATCGCGGTCACTGAAAATCGCAAGCCCTTCGCGGGCACCGACACCAAGGATCCGGTGACGGGTGCCGCCCTCGCGGACCTGGAATTCGCGGTCCCGACCTACACCAACGGGCCGGGTTACAAGCGCTACATCTGGGAATTCCAGGCCAAGTCCGCCTTCACCTTCCTGCCCTGGTTCCTCAAGCACACCGGCGCCGATCTGAACTTCTCGATCCTTGCCTCGTCGGCAACGACCGGCCAGCGCGACCCGCTGACCGGCGACGTGATGCTGCCGCCGAACGAATCCAAATACTATACCAACGCCTCGCTCTGGTATGACGACGGCAAGCTCAACTTCCGCATCGCCTATCAGAAGCGGAGCTCGACCTTCCTCTGCATCACGCCGTGCGGCGGGACTACCGGCGACATCAACTATCCCGGCGAACAGTGGACGAACGTGCGACTGGTGGCGCCGGGCTACAACCCGGGCGTGCCGCGCTACCAGGACGGCACGACCTTCATCGATGCCAAGATCTCCTACAACATCAGCCGCAGCTTCCAGGTCTATCTGGAAGGCCGCAACATGCGTCGCGAGGCGCAGACCTTGTCGGCCGGCGAGTATGTGCCCTTCGCGGACGGAACGCCGCGCGTGATGCGGCTTTCCTATGGTGGCCGGCGTATCATGGGCGGCGTGCGCGTCCAGTTCGGCCGCTGAGGGCCGAGCAGGTCACCCGGCCGGTGTCGGGTGACCCAGTGCGGCGCTGATTTCCGTTGCCGCCGCACGTACCTGCGCGACGATGCCGTCGAGTGCGGCATCGTCGACATATTGCGCCGGGCTGACCACGCTGATCGCCGCGACGATTCGTCCGGCCGCGTCTCGGATCGGCGTCGCGATGGCACGCAGGTCGTCGGGCGGGGGACTGCGGTGCACCACCGCCCCGCGTGCCCGATCCGCAGCCAGATCGGCCAGGAAGCTCGGTTGCGGTGCCGGCCTGCGGGCCAGCAACGCCCCGAGCGCCGCGGGCGCTTCGTCCATCAGCAGTGCCTTGCCCAGGCTCGTCTCCGGCAGTGGCCGTCGGGTGCCGACCGGTGTCGTCACCACCACGCGCTGCCCGCCGCCGACGCGATGGAGATGGACCGAATGATCCCCGTCGCGCTCGCCCAGAAAAGCCGGCATGTTCGTCGCGTCTGCAAGGCTGCGCAGGCCATCCCGCGCGAGTTCGACGATGTTGAGCCGCTCCTGCGCGCGCACCCCCAGCTGCATCAGCTTGGGGCCTAGCCGCAGGCTGCCGTCGCGCTCGCCGACCGCGAAGCCGCGGTCGATCAGCGCCAGGGCCAGCCGCCGCGCGGTCGACACCGTCAGTCCGGCGCCCGCCGCCAGCTCGCGCACCGTATGCGGACGTTCGGCCAGCAGGTCGAGAAGATCCAGTCCGCGCTCGAGCGTCTGTGTGCCGGCGCGCGGCGCGGCCTTGTCGTCGGTCATCTGGTCCCCATCGGTGCGCTCAACCGCCCAAGGACTAGGGGCGCTGGCGCACCGGGTAAAGGGGCTTACCGGGCGGGGCCGGTGCTGTCGCGCAGCGTCAGCCGATGGGGCAGTCGGCGCAGCGGGGTGCCCCGAATGCCTGCGGCGGGCCCCTGCGTGAGCAGTTCCACCGCCGCCGCGGCCATCTCGACATGCGGCTGGTGGACGGTGCTGAGCGGCGGCCACGCCATGCGCGCGATTGCTGCATCGTCGAAGCCGGCGATCGAAAGCTGATCGGGCACCGCAATGCCGGCCCGCATCGCCGCCACCAGCACGCCCAGCGCCATCTCGTCGTTCGCGGCGAAGATCGCGGTCGGGCGGCTCGTCCCGGTTAACAATTGCTCGCCGGCAGCGAGGCCCGAGCGGAAGGTGAAATCGCCCTTGAGCGCGCGGTCGGGCCGGACCGGCAGATCCGCGGCCGCCATCGCCGCTTCAAACCCTTCCTGCCGGCGCGCGGCGGCATGGTGCTCGGGATTGCCCTGGATGAAGGCGATGTCGCGGTGGCCAAGGGCGATCAGCGCCTGCGTCAGCTCGCGGGCGGCGCCGGACTCGTCCATCTCCACGGCCGCGGTGCGATCGTGGAAGTCGCCGGGCGAAATGCGCACCACTGCCACGCCCATCCGCGCGAACAGGTCGAGCAGTTCGGGCCAGTCGCACAGGGGCGGGGTGAGGATCGCGCCGCCGAGGCGCATCGCGCGCAGCGACGCCTCGCACTGCGCCAGCCAGTCGGGCTGGTCGCGCGTGACCTGTTCGACGACAAGATGGTAACCGAGCGCCCGGCAGCGGGCGAGCGCGCCGCGTTGAAGATCGGCGGCATAGGTGGAAGCGGGATCGTCGAAATACAGGCCGAGCAGGAAGGAGCGCGAACTCGAAAGCTCGCGGGCGAAGGCGTTGGGTCGATAGCCCAGCTCGTCAACGACCTTCTGCACCGCCGAGCGCACCTCGGGCCGCACATAGGCTTCGCCGTTGATCACCCGCGACACTGTCTTGGGGGAGACACCTGCGTGCTGGGCAACATCCTTGAGCGTGAGCGGCTTCATGCGCGTGCAGTCTTATCGCCTTGTGGACGATAGCGCTATCATGAACGCAAAGGCGGCGATCCCCAGATAGCACAGCAGCGGCAATCCCAGTGCCATGGGCAAGCCGATCCGGTCCGCCAGCGCGGCGGTGCCAAGCGGCACGACGGCGCCGCCCACCACCGCCATGCACAGGATCATGGAGGCATAAGGCGCAAGGCCGCGATCCTCGGGCAGTGCCAGAGCGAAGATGGTCGGGTACATGATCGCATTGCAAAGCCCCACCGCGATAAGTGCCGCTGCGCCCGCGACCCCGTGCAGCTGGCTTGCGGCACCGACGAGCAGCACCGCGCCGAGGGCCATGCCTCCAAGCAGCCGGGACGGGGCGAACCGCGCCAAGCCCAGCGCACCGGCGAAGCGGCCGAGCATCGCTCCGCCCCAATAGAGGCTGACCAGCCGGCCCGCGCTCGTCGGATCGGCCCCCAGGATGGCGGGGAGTGCCAGATAGTTGGCGAGCAGGCTGCCGATCGCGACCTCCGCGCCGACATAGCCGAACATCGCGACGCTTCCCCATGCGAGCCGCCGCTCGCGCAGCACGCGCCCGAGCTGCGCGAGCGGCAAGCGGCGGGGGGCGGGGTGGGTAGCCAGCAGGGCGCGCGCGCGCCAGAAGACGAGGGCGAGGCAGGCCAGCACCGCTGCACAGGCGAGGAAGGGCAAGGCGAGCTGCAGGCGCCCCAGCGCACCGAGCTGGAGCAGGAAGCCGGCGCCGGCGAGCGGCGCGAGGACGGTGCCGATCGAATTGAAGCCCTGAAGCAGCGTCAGCCGAGCCGCACCGCCGCCCTCATTGGCGACCAGCGGCTGGACCACATTGGCCGCGATCTGCAGGAAGGTGATTCCAGTCGAAAGACAGAGCAGCGCCAGCAGCAGCAGGGGATAGCTGCCGATCCAGGCGGCCCCCCCCAGTGCCACGCACGCCAGCGTCATCACCGCCAGGCCCGCGGCGATCGCGCGCATATAGCCGGTACGCACCAGCAACGCCGTGATCGGCACTGCGAACAGCAGATAGCTGGAGTAGAAGGCGAACTGCACCAGCGCCGCCCGGGTATAGTCTAATCGGTCGATCAGCGTCAGCCGCGGCACCAGCAGGCCGACCAGTGCGGTAACGAATCCGCCCATGAAGAAGATGCCGATCGAGCGGTGGAACAGCCGCGAGACCATGCTCGCTGGCGGTATAGGAGAAGGGGAGGGCTGCACGAACGAAGCTTAGCGGTCGCGCGCGACGTGGCAATGCAGACATGTGTTTCTGCTTGACATCGATGTCAGACCGCATCAGACATCGCTGTCAGAAAACAAGCCCGCAAAAATGCGGAGCATCCAGGGGGAGAGGACATGCCGGGCATTGCTGCCGTTTGCCGCGCGACTGCGCCGACGCCTCTCATTCCTGACGATCGCTTTCCGGTTCCGGCCCCCTCCTCAAGGGCGGATTACCTGCGGCCGTCGCCTTCCCCGATAGGCGGCGGCCGCATTTTTCGAGCCGAACCTTCGGGCGCAACCCTGCCCCTTTCCCAGCAAAAGGAATTCCCGCGCTGATGAACGCCGTTCGCGCTCTTGCCATCGTTCTTCTCGCCGGTGCGTCGCCGATTGCCGCCTGCGCCCAGACGCCTGCCTGGCAGAATACCCGCCTCGCGCCGGAAGCGCGCGCCGACGCGCTGGTGCGCGCGATGACGCATGCCGAGAAGCTGCAGCTCGTCCACGGCCTGTTTCCGCCGCGCGCCAAGCCCGCGCCCGCCGACATGATCCCTTCGGCCGGCTATGTGCCCGGCATTCCCCGGCTCGGCATTCCGACGCTTCGGGAGAGCGATGCCAGCCTAGGCGTCGCCAACCAGGTGGAGCAGCGCAAGGGGGACGTGGCGACCGCGCTCCCCTCGGGCCTCGCCACGGCCGCGACCTTCGACATCGAGCTGGCGCGCGCGGGCGGCGCGATGATCGGCGCCGAGGCGCGCGCCAAGACGTTCAACGTGCTGCTCGCTGGCGGCGTGAACCTCACCCGGGACGCGTGGAACGGCCGTAACTTCGAATATCTGGGCGAGGACCCGCTGCTGGCCGGATACATGGCCGGCGCGGCGATCGCCGGCGTCCAGTCGAACCATATCGTCTCGACGGTGAAGCACTTCATCCTGAACAGCCAGGAGACTGGGCGCACCGTGCTCAACGCGCGGATCGACGAGGCCGCCCTGCGCGAAAGCGACCTGCTCGCGTTCGAGCTTGCCCTCCGCACCGGCAAGCCCGGATCGGTGATGTGCGCCTATAACCGCATCGAAGGCGACTATGCGTGCGAGAGCCGCCGCATGCTGACGGATGTGCTCCGCGGCGACTGGCGCTACACCGGCTGGGTGATGAGCGACTGGGGCGCCGTCCACTCGACGGTGAAGGCGGCGGCGGCCGGGCTCGACCAGGAATCGGGGCAGGAACTCGACCGCGACATCTATTTCGCGCCCGAGAAGATGGATGCCGCGATTCACGCCGGCCAGCTTTCCGAAGCACGGCTGGACGAGATGGTGAGGCGCATTCTCACCGGCGTGATCGCGAGCGGCCTCTACGATCATCCGACGCCGACGACCGCCCAGCCGATCGACTATGCCGCGCATGCGCAGGTGGCGCAGCGGGTTGCCGAAGCGGGCATGGTGCTGCTCCGCAATCGCGGCGAGGTGCTGCCGCTGGCCAAGACGGCCCGCAAGATCGTGCTGATCGGTGGCCATGCCGATGTCGGCGTCCTCTCGGGCGGCGGCTCGAGCCAGGTGCGGTCGGTCGGTGGTGCGCCCGTGGAGATTCCGCTGACCAGCGGTGCGGCGGCCTCGTTCGCGCGCGTGACCTGGCATGCCTCCTCGCCGCTGCAGGCAATCCGCGCCAGGGCTCCCCAAGCCGAGGTGACCTATCTCGACGGGGGTGATCCCGCCGCTGCTGCTGCCGCGGCCCGGAGCGCCGATGTGGTGGTGGTGTTCGCAACGCAGTGGACGACCGAGGCGCAGGACGTCGATACGCTCGCGCTGCCGGACCAGCAGGATGCGCTGATCGCCGCAGTGGCCAGGGCCAATCCGAAGACGGTGGTGGTGCTCGAAACTGGCGGGCCGGTGCTGATGCCGTGGCTGGAGGAGGTGCCTGCGGTGTTGCAGGCCTGGTATCCGGGCCAGCGGGGCGGCGAGGCGATCGCCGGGATCCTGTTCGGCGACGTCAATCCTTCCGGTCGTCTGCCGATCAGCTTCCCAAAGAGCGCCGACCAGCTGCCGCGACCGAAGCCGGTGGTGCCTGCGGGGCTGAACTCCGATGCGGCGAGCGATGCGGGCGCCGGTGACGGAAGCACGCTGCCTAGCTGGGACGTGACCTATAGCGAAGGCGCCGATGTCGGCTATCGCTGGTATGCCGCGCAGCGCGCGCAGCCGCTGTTCCCGTTCGGCTATGGCCTCAGCTACACCAGCTTCGCGTTCAGCGACGCGCGCTTCACGGGCGGCGCCGCGCCGGCGGTGACCTTCACCGTCCGCAACCTCGGCAAGCGTGCCGGCGCGGTGGTGCCGCAGCTCTATGTTACCGGCCCGGACAAGGGGGCGCCGCGCCTCGCCGGCTGGAGGCGCCAGTGGCTGAAGCCGGGCGAGTCCGTGCAACTGACGCTGGCGGCCGACCGCCATGCGCTCGCCCGCTGGCAGGGCGGACGGTGGACGATTCCGTCCGGCCGTTACAGCCTGGCGCTGGGCCAGGACTCCGGATCCGCCACCACGGTACAGGCCGTGGACGTGCCCGCAGGACAAATTTCCGATTGAAAACAAACCGAAAGGGGTGAATGCAGACCAAAAGCTAGACAACGTTGTCGCCGGCATGTGCCGGTACTCAGCGGATAAAAATGGCCCAAGGGCCGGTTCAGGAGGGGAGAAACCCATGCGTATTCGTTCGTCATCGCGCGTCCGCGCGGTATCCATGCTCGCCGTTGCGACGGCACTCGCCATGCCCGGCATCGCCGCGGCGCAGACCAGCAGCGCGACCGACTCGCCCGCCGCACAGGATGCGGCGCAGGACAGCGGCGAGATCGTCGTCACCGGCATCCGCGCCTCGCTCGAGCGCTCGATCGCCATCAAGCGCGATTCGACTGGCATCGTCGACGCGATCTCGGCGGAAGACATCGGCAAGTTCGCCAACACCAATCTTGCGGAATCACTCCAGCGCATCACCGGCGTATCGATCGACCGCATCAACGGCGAAGGCTCGACCGTGACGGTCCGCGGCTTCGGCGCGCAGTATAACATGGTGACGCTGAACGGCCGCCAGCTGGCAGCCTCGAACATCGTCGCCGTGGGCGGCGACCAGGGCGGTGACGGCGCCGGCGGCTTCGGCCGTTCGTTCGACTTCGCCAACCTCGCCTCGGAAGGCGTGAAGACGCTGGAGGTCTACAAGACTGGCCGCGCCGCGATCCCTTCGGGCGGTATCGGCGCGACGATCAACATCGTCGGCGTCCGCCCGCTCGATCGCCAGGTCGGTTTCACCGGCTCGATCGGCGCCAAGGCAAGCTACGACACCTCGGCCGACGACTGCATCAGCTGCGGCAGCCATGTGACCCCGGAATTCTCGGGCGTGGCGAGCTGGAGCGATCAGGAGCAGCGCTTCGGCGTGACGCTGTTCGGCAGCTATCAGAAGCGCAATTTCAGCTTCCCGAGCCAGGCGAACAACTATTGGAACATGCCCCGCCTGTCGGATTTCCTCGATCCGTCCAAGGGCTATGTCACCGCCGGCACCAAGATCAACAATCGTCCGACCGACGGGAATACGCTGGTCGCGGTGCCCGATGACTATCGCCACCATTATTCAGAGGCGAGCCGCGAGCGCATCAACGGCCAGGCCGTGGTGCAGTATCGCCCGTCGGACAACATGACCTTCACGGTCGACGGCCTGTTTGCGCAGCTGCGCTCGTCCGAGCGTCGTTCGTCCCAGTCGAACTGGTTCTCCAAGCCCTTCGATGAGGTCACCTTCGACGATTCGAGCAACGGCATCGCGACGACCAAGTATCTCCACGAGACGCTCAACGGCGTGAAGGACGAGGGCTTCGAGAACGCCTATCGTGCGCAGAAGAACCGGCTGTGGGACATCGGCGGCAACCTGAAGTGGGAGCTGGCCGACAACTTCACGCTGAACTTCGACGGCCACATCGGCAAGGCGGAGAGCCTGCCCGACAATCCGAACGGCAAGACTTCGACCACGGTGGCGTTCAACGGCAACATCGTTACGTCGCACGGTCTGACCTGGGACAATGACGGCTTCCCGACCCAGACGCTGACGATCAACGATTGCTATTCGCAGGTCAGCCCGACGGGTACGGCGTTCAAGAACGGCAACTGCAACGGCGTGTTCGACGCGGGCGACCTCTCGGCGGCGGTGCAGCGCCAGTTCGCATCGACCCAGTCGCAGAAGATCAAGGAAGGCCGCATCGACGCAGGCTGGGATCTCGGCGGCGGCAGCCGCTTCGACTTCGGCGGCGACTATCGCAGCACCGACACGCGCCAGACCCAGTACAACACCCGCCAGACGCTGGGCGACTGGAACAATGCGCTGCCGCCTGACGTCGCGGCCTTCGCCCCCGGCACGGTGCAGCAATATTGCCTGGTCTGCCAGTTCCACCACAACAACGCTACCGCCGATGCGGCGGGCAAGGTGGCATGGCGCGCACAGGACGCGACCAAGCTCTACAACGCCCTGTACAACCACTATATCGGCATCACCAACGACGGTGTCAGCCACGCCAACGTGGTCGAGGCCAATGACGACAACCGGGTGAAGGAAGATATCTGGGCGGCCTATGGCCAGCTCACGTGGAAGGGCGAGATCGGCGGCCGCAACGCGACGCTGGTCGCCGGCGTGCGCTACGAGCACACGAAGGTAAAGGCGACGTCGCTCCAGACGGTTCCGCTCGCCGTGGTGTGGCAGGCCGACAACGACTTCACCGTGCTCAACTCCGCAGATCGCCAGGCGGTGTCGGGCCGCGGCAGCTACGACAATCTGCTGCCGCAGATCGACTTCCAGATCGAGGCGGCCAAGAACCTGATCGGCCGCGTTTCGTACAGCAAGACGATCTCGCGCGCGCCGTTCGGCAACCTGTTCGCATCGACGGGTGCGGGTGCGCTCAACAATCCGACCTCGCTGGGCGGGGTTGCCACGGGCAACCAGAACAACCCGCAGCTGAAGCCACTGGATTCGGATAACTTCGACGTCTCGCTCGAATGGTATCCGCGCCGCGACGTGTATCTCTCCGTCGGGTTCTTCGACAAGCGGGTGCACAACTTCATCGGCAACTCGGTGGTGCAGCGCAACCTGTTCGGTCTGCGTGACCCAACCTCCGGTCCGCTGGCGCAGGCAGGCCGCAACATCGTGACGGGTCTCGGCGGCGACATCAGCAACGTGAACCTGTTCACCAGCACCGCTGTGCTGCAAAAGTACAACGGCAACGTCGCAGCTGCGACCGCCGAGCTGCAGGCCAATTACGTGCCGGCAACGCGGACCTTCGGTTCGAGCTACATCAGCAACACGCTCGCCGCCATCGACGTGCAGCCGACCTCGGGCGACCCGCTGCTCAACTTCGCAGTGAACACGCCGGTCAACAACAAGGACGCCGAGATCTACGGTGTCGAGCTCGCCGGCCAGTATTTCCTCGGCAACACCGGCTTCGGTATCGCCGCGAGCTACACGCTGGTGCGCGGCAATGTCGGCTTCAATATCACGGCCGATCCGAACGCCGATCAGTTCGCGCTGGTGGGCCTGAGCGACACCGCCAACGCCACGCTGATCTACGACAAGCACGGCATCTCGGCGCGCCTTTCGTATAACTGGCGCGGCAAGTTCCTCGGCGGAATCAACCGCGGCGCGGCGCGCAACCCGACGTTCAACGATCCGTATGGCCAGGTCGATCTGAGCATCAACTATGACCTGACCAGGAACATCGCGCTCAGCTTCGAAGGCATCAACCTCCTCGAGGAAGGCGTCCGCAGCTACAGCCGCGACTACATCAACACCTGGTACGAGTCCGAAGGCTCGGCCCGGTATCTGGTAGGCGCGCGCTTCCGCTTCTGAAGCCCGCCTGTACACTAGGGAAAGGCCGCTCGCCTCGGGCGGCCTTTCTCGTTTAAGGTTCGCACATCATGCCCCGCGCAGTGCTCAACAATATCGACCATGCCGATCTGCGGATCCGGCTCGACCGTGGCGCCGCGTTCGGTGACGCGGTGAACCAGATGACGGTGTTCCCCACCGAGTTCGAGGCGTTGCAGCGCGACTATGTGCTGATCTTCCGCCGCGACGAAGGGGGCGCCTGGCGTTCCACCGTGCTGCTCGGCCTCGATGCCGACGAGAATCTGTATCTGGACGGCGACCGCTGGGACGCGGACCAGATCCCGGCGCTGATGGAAATCGGTCCCTTCTCGATCGGCTTGCCGCGCCCCGGCGAAGCAGGCGAGCCGATGATCCATATCGACACCGATCACCCGCGTGTCTCGACCAGCGAGGGCGCCCCGCTATTCCTGGAGCAAGGGGGCAACGCGCCCTATCTTGATCGGATGGCGGGGACGCTGCAGGCGATCTATGTCGGCGACCAGCTTTCCCAGCCCATGTTCGCAGCGTTTGAGGAGGCAGGGCTGCTGGAGCCGGTCACGTTCGACATCGAACTCACCAGCGGCCGGCGCTACAAGATTCCCGATTGCTGGGTGATCGAGGGCAGTCGCTTCGCCGCGCTCGGTGCCGAGGCGCTGGCGGCATTGCACGCGCAGGACTTCCTGCGCTGCGCGGTGTGGCAGCTATCCTCGCTCGGCAACCTGCCGCGACTGATCGCGCGCAAGGAACGCCGCGAAGGCTGACGACAGAACAAGACAAATTGCGGAGGGGACAGGCGATGGACGAGCAGAAGTTTCGGGTGGTGATCGCCGGCGGCGGCACGGCGGGCTGGGTCGCGGCGGCGGCGCTGGTGCGGCATCTGGGGCCGAACCTCGACATCACCCTGGTGGAATCCGATGCGATCGGCACGGTCGGGGTAGGGGAATCGACAATTCCGACTGCCTGGACCTTCCACAAGCTGCTCGGCATCAACGAGCAGGTCTTCCTCCGCGAGACCAACGCGACGTTCAAGCTCGGCATTTCCTTCGAGAACTGGCTGCGCGACGGTGAGCGCTATTTCCATCCCTTCGGTTCGGTCGGCCGCGCGTTGCCGCTGTGCGACTTCCAGCATTTCTGGCTGGAGGCGCAGTCGCGCGGCTTCGGTGGCGCGCTGGGAGACTATTCGCTCGAGACCCAGGCGGCGCTGGCCGAGAAATTCGCGACCGGCGATCCGATGCCGCTGGCCTATGCCTATCATCTCGACGCCACCGCCTATGCCGCGTTCCTGCGGGGGTTGGCGGAACCTGCGGGTGTACGCCGGGTCGAGGGGCGGATCACCGAGGTGGAGCAGGCGGCGGATGGCGACATCGCCGCGCTGGTGCTGGAAGGCGGGCTTCGCATCGAAGGCGACCTGTTCATCGACTGCACCGGCTTCCGTGCGCTGCTGATCGAGGAGACGCTGAAGACCGGTTTCGACGATTGGAGCCACTGGCTGCCGACCAACCGCGCCTTCGCGGTGCAGTCCGAAACCACCGAGGCGCCGGTGCCCTATACCCGCGCCATTGCGCACGGTGCCGGCTGGCGCTGGCGGATTCCGCTCCAGCACCGCATGGGCAACGGGTTCGTCTATGCCAGCGACTATCTCTCGGACGATCAGGCTCGCGAGCAGTTGCTGGCGGCGGTGCCGGGCAGGGCGTTGTTCGATCCGCGCCTGATCCGCTTCACCACGGGCATGCGGAAAAAGGCGTGGAACCGCAATTGCGTCGCGCTGGGGCTGGCGAGCGGGTTCATCGAGCCGCTGGAATCGACCAGCATCCATCTGGTCATGATCGCGGTGACGCGCCTGCTGCAGAACTTTCCGTTCCGCCGCGACATGACGGCACTATCCGCCCGCTTCAACGCCCAGTCGCGCGCGGAATCGGAGCATATCCGCGACTTCATCATTCTTCACTACAAGCTCAACGATCGCCCCGAGCCGTTCTGGCGTGATCATGCCGCGCGGGCGGTGCCGGACAGCCTTGCGACCCGGATCGCGTTGTTCGAGGAAGGCGCCGCGGCCTACCAGGAAGGCACCGACCTGTTCCGCATCGACAGCTGGAACGCGGTGATGCTGGGCCAGGGCGTCCGCCCGCGCGACCACCACCACATGCCGGCGCAGATTCCCGATGCGGACCTGGAACGGGCGCTGGGGGACCTGCGCGCGGGAATCGCGGCACAGCTCGCCAAGCTGCCGGGCCACGCGCAATTCATCGCGCGCTATGCGGCTGCGAAGGTGCCCGCCGCCGCGTAGCGGCGACAAGCGCTCGCCTCACCGGGCCGCCATGTTCAGGCACTCGGAAGCGGATCCGGCGCGCAGGCTGTGCCGGCGAGGGCAGGGCCGATATTTGGTTGCAAATCATGCGGGGAGCAGGCGCAGGCGCTTTTTCCATCGATGGCCGGCGGTTGCGATCGTCCCCGGTCGGGCGCTGTTCAAGCGAGCCCGTCGATACGCCGCAGTGCGCGCGGCGCGTATCTTGCGCCCGCAATGGCACTGTAGGCCACATCGTGCACTGCGTTGCCTGTGCCCTCCAGGCGGACGATGAGCGCGTCGCGCTGCACCCGCACCACCGGCACAGGCTCGTTGCGCCCCCGCAGGTAGACCGTGACGGTAGAACCATCGCCAAGAGCTAGCTCCACGTTCTTTATAATCTCTTGGCCGGCTGCGCCGTCATCTACGCTCATTGCGAAGTCCCCTTCGGTTCATAATGGATATGGTACCGACGAACGCCGATTAGCTCAACATGATGCAACGCAACAACTTCTCGTACGCCGGATTGATGGTTAATCGAGCCGAAGCATGTCTGGCGTCGTAGCAGCCGCTGGCGAGTCATAAATGCCACGCGATTGCGTGGACTAGTTCATCGATCTAGAGCTCAAACGATCGTTCGCGCAGGTTGTGCCCCTGCAGGATCATCCGGGTACGGCCGGCTCGGGCTGTCGAGAAGATCACCGCCGCGACGAAGACTTGCACCTCGCGTCAGATCGATTTCCGCCGGACATCGCTGCTGGCCTCTTGTCTCGTCGCCCGTCTCTGCGCAAAATGGGCTGCCAGGGAGCACGACAACAATGCGGCCGGGCAAGATGAGAGGCGTGGAAGGCGAACGTGGCGCGCTGCTTGATCAGCTCGCGCGCCGGTATGCGCGCCCGCTGGCGCGCTTCTTCGAGCGTCGCGTGGCCATTCGCGACGACGTACCTGATCTGGTTCAGGAGGTCTTTCTCAAGTTGAGCCGGATGCCCGATCCCCGCGTGATCGATCAACCCGACCGATTTCTCTTCGTCACGGCCGCCAATACGCTGCGCGATCGCGCCCGCCGGGAGGCTGCACGCTGCGCTGCCGTGCACGAAAGCTGGGATGACGAGGCACATCCCGGTTCGGATTTTTCCGCCCAACGCGTCTTGGAAGGCAGAGAGGCTGTCCTGCGGCTTCGCGACGCATTGCTCGAGCTGCCCGAGCGTACTCGGGACATCTTCGTGTTGCGCGTGCTGGAGGGGCTGAAGATCGGCGACATCGCTCGGCTGCTCGGGATCTCGACGCGGGCAACGGAGAAACAAGTGGCGCGTGCGATGGCGCACGTGACCGCAGCATTGGAGGCCTGGCGTGACGACTGACCCTTCCGCCGCGGCGACAATCGCGACCGAGGCGGCGCTCTGGCATGAACGGTTGGCGAGAGATCCTGACGCCGCACCGCCCGAAGCCTTCGAAAGGTGGCGTGCGGCGGACCGGGCCAACGCCGAGGCCTTTGCGCAAATCGAGGCTGCGCGTGATTGCGCCCGCGCACTCGCCGCGCACCCTGAACTGCTGGCGCTGCGACAGGCGACGGCGACCCGCGTCGCGGTGCATCGTGCGCGGTCGGCTGCACGCAAGCAGCGGGCGGGGGCGGCGCTTGCCGCGCTGGCACTGGTCGTGCTGCCACTGGCCGGGTGGTACCTCGCAGAATATCGGGATCCGGCGCAGAACCTGGCAAGCGCCGAGACCCGGTCGTTCACCACCGGGGTCGGCCAGCCCCTGTCGATGATGCTGGACGACGGTTCGCGGCTGACGCTCAACACCGCGACCGCGGTGCGGGTTGCCTACACGCCGACCGAGCGTCATCTGATTTTGGAGCACGGCCAGGCCTGGTTCGAAGTCGCCAAAAACCAGTCGCGGCCGTTCCGCGTCACCGCCGGCGGGTATGACGTCGTTGCGCACGGCACTGCCTTCGACGTGCGCCTGGACCGTGATCGGACCACGGTGCTGCTGGTTGACGGAAAGGTGACCGTCGGCGGCAGGGACGCAGGCGGTCACAGCGCGGTCGCGCTCGCCCCCAACGACGTGCTGGTCGCACACGGCGATCGCTTCACGCTGCGGCATGACGGCGATGTGCGCCAGACCGAGGCGTGGCGCGAGGGGCTGGTGGTGTTCGCGAATACGTCGCTTGCTGAAGCCGTGGCCGAACTCAACCGCTATGCGTCTCATCCCCTGGTGGTGAAGGATTCCCGTGCAGGCGCGGTGCGGGTGAGCGGCGCCTTCCGCACCGGTGAGAGCGCCACCTTCGCAGAGGCGCTCGAGGCGAGCTTCCCAATTCAGGCGGTGACGCGCACCGACGGCACGATCGAGCTTTCCAGCCGCCGCTGACCTTTTTTACATGCCCGGTTCGGGTTTGCCGCACGGCTGCGTCAAAGGGAGGTAGAAGCGCTGCAGCAGATGGCGCCTCGTGAACCGATATGGGAGGATCCTGATGTCTCGCCACCTTTCCACGCTTGTTCGTAGCCTGGCGCTCGCTGGCGTCGCCGTTTGTGCCCTCACGCCTGCCTTCGCGACACCTGCGCCCGAAGCAACCATCAGTCTCGCCATCGGCAGCCGGGACCTCGGCAGCGCGCTCACCGAATTTGCCCGTCAGAGCGGCCGCCAAATACTGTTCGCGCCTGATCTGGTGCGCGGCAAGCGTGCGCCGGAGCTGCGCGGCCGCTACGGCGTCGACCGCGCGCTCGCCATGCTGCTCGCCGGCAGCGGCCTGCGCTACCGCACCACCGCCGGCGGCACCTTCGTCGTGGAAGGGCACGGAACCGAAGGCGCGGGAACGGCACCCGCGCCACGGGTCAGGCAAGCGCAAGCCACGGCGGCGGGCCCGCAGGAAGATCCAGCCGCCGAGGACCTGGAAATCGTCGTAACCGGCACCGCCGGCGCGGGTACGCGCCGTCAAGATGCGTCGTTCGCCGTCACTACGATCAACGATGCCGCCATTGGACGACTGGCACCCGCCAGCACCGCCGAAGTGCTGCGCGTCGTGCCCGGCATCAGCGTGGAGAGTTCGGGCGGCAAGAACGGTGCGAACATTTTCGTGCGCGGCTACCCCTCGGGCGGCGACGCCGAGTATGTCACGATTCAGTCAGAGGGCGTGCCGATCTTCTCGCCGCCAACCTTGTCCTTCCTCGAAAACTCCCAGCTGATTCGCATAGACTCGACCCTGAAGCGGGTAGAGGCCGTGCGCGGCGGCACCGGGGCGCTGTTCTCCTCGGGCCAGCCGGGCCTGACGATCAACTTCGTCCAGCGCGAGGGTGGCGCCACGCCGGACAATCTGCTCAAGCTCGGCGTCGCCAGCTATGGCGACGTCCGCGCCGACGGCTACCTCTCGGGGCCGCTGGGCGCCGGTACGACCTATATGGTCGGCGGCTATTATTCGGCCGGCAACGGCGTGCGGAACCCGCGCTTCACGGCCGAGAAGGGCGGACAGATCACCGCCAATGTGCGCCACGACTTCGACAATGGCTCGGTGCTGGTGTTTGGCCGCTATCTCAACGACCGAGGTCAGTGGCTGCTGCCGATCCCGGTGGTCCAGAACGGCAAGAAGATCAGCCAGTACGGCAATTTCGATGCCGGCAGCGGCACGCTTGCGGGTGGCGAGACACGACTGGGCGTGCTCAACGACGGCACCCGCGTCGATCTGGCCGACGGACGCGGGGCGGACGTGGTAAATCTCGGCGGCAACTTCGAATATCGCCTGGGCGACGGCTTCAAGCTGCGCGACCGCCTGAGTTGGCTGAAGGGCGACGCCAACACCACCGGCCTCGTTCCGGGTGGCGCCCCGCCGCAGAGCGCCGCTGCCTTTGCGGCGGGCAGGGCGGGCACGATCGGCAGCCTCACATTCGTGAACGGCGGCCAAGCGGTGCCGGGCACCACCCAGGTGGTCGAGGCCGGGCTATGGCGCGTGCAGAAGCGCATCGAGAATTTCTCCAACGACCTCGCGCTCGAATGGAAGAAGGGCAGCAACAGCTTCACCGCCGGCGTCTACTACGCGGCCTATTCGTCGCGCGACCACTGGAACCTCGGCAACAGCCAGCTGCTCACCGCCGAGCCCAATGCCCGCCGCCTGAACCTGACGCTGGCGGACGGCCGCATTGTCACCCGGAACGGCTTCACCAGCGGCTCGACCTTCAACGTCAACGCCGATTATGACGGCAAGGACGCGGCAGTCTACGCGGTGGACGAGCTGCAGGTGAACGAGCAGCTCCGCCTCGATGCCGGCCTGCGCTACCAGGATCACTCGGTCGATGGCACGCTGGAAAATAACGGCTCGGCGCCGGCCGGCGGCCTCGATGGCAATCCGAACACGCTCTACGACAATGGCGATGCGGTGCTGAACGGCACCTTCTCGACGATCCGCTACCGCGGCGAGAAATGGTCGTGGACGGCCGGGGCGAACTACGACTTCACCCGCTCGATCGGGCTGTTCCTGCGCTACAGCCGGGGCAACAGCTTCCCCTTCTTCGACAATCTGCGCGACGGCATCACCGTGGCGCCGCGCGTCGATACCTATGAAGGCGGGCTGAAGGTATCGACGGATCTGGCGAGCGCCTATCTCACCGTGTTCCACAACGACTTCAACGGGCTCGCCACCACGGTGATCACCAGCGGCGCGCCCATCGCCTCGATTGGCGGCGCACGTGCGACCGGCGTCGAGCTGGAGGGCGAACTGCGGCCGGTGCGCAACTTCACCATCGGCTTTTCAGGCACCTATCTCGACAGCAAGTATCGCGACTTCTTCACCGACAACGGCCGTACCAACCTGACCGGTAATCAGGTGCAGCGCCAGCCCAAATGGCAATGGCGTGTCTCGCCTGCCTATTCGGTGGACTTCGGGTCGGAGAGCAAGGCGACCTTGTTTACCTCGGTCACCTATATCGGCGATCGCTTCTCCGACGTGCAGAACGCGCAGCTGCTGCCCAACTACTACAAATGGGACGCGGGGCTGACGGTGGACGTCACCAAGCGGATCACATTGCAGGCTACGGTTGACAACATCACCAACACGATCGGGCTGACCGAAGGCAATCCGCGCACCATCGGATCGCAGGGAAGCGGAGTGATTCTCGCGCGGCCGATCCTGGGCCGGTCGGCGCTGTTCAGCGCCTCCTACCGCTTCTGAACACCCCCTGGGAGCCGGTCGGGCGCAGCGCTCGGCCGGCTTCGTGCGTTATGCCCCCGATGAGGACTAGCCAATGATCCGCCGCTTGCTTCCGATCGCCGCCCTGTTGTGCGTCGCCGCCGCCGATCCCCAGCCGCAAAGCCCGGCACAGCTGTTCGGGCCCTTGTTTGACGCGGTGCAGATGGCGCAGGTTTTCCCCGACGGGAAGACCTTTGTCGACGCGGTGCCGAAGGAGGCGCCGGCTGCGATCCTGGCGGCCTATCGCAAGGCCAAGCCGAAGTCGCGGGAAGCGTTGAAGGCGTTCGTGGAGGCGCATTTCACGCTGGCCGCACAAGGCAACGGCGCGCCCGCACCGCAGCAGAAGCTCGGTCTGCGCGCGCATGTCCAGGCGCTCTGGCCGGTGCTGTCGCGCCCGGCGCTTGCCCCTGAGCGGGGGAGTTCGGCGCTGGCGCTGCCGGCGCCCTATGTCGTGCCTGGCGGTCGCTTCCGCGAGATCTACTATTGGGACAGCTACTTCACCATGCTCGGCCTGAAGGTCGACGGCCAGCAGGCGATGATCGATCACATGCTCGACGACTTCGTGAGCATGGTGCAGCGCTACGGCCACATCCCCAACGGCACACGCAGCTATTATCTCAGCCGGTCGCAGCCGCCCTTCTTCGCGCTGATGCTCGACCTGTCCGATGCCCGCGATCCGGCGGTGCTGCGTACGCGGCTGGCGGCACTGCGCAGCGAATATGAATACTGGATGCGCGGGGGGGGCTGCATCACCGCATCGCAGCCGGCGTGCGAGCATGTCGTGCGGATGGCCGATGGCAGCCTGCTCAATCGCTATTGGGACGCGCGGGAAACACCGCGTGACGAAAGCTATCGCGAGGACGTAGCTACTGCGAAGGCTGCGGCCGGCCGGCCGCTGACCGCCGTGTATCGCGATCTGCGTGCAGGGGCCGAGAGCGGCTGGGACTATAGCTCCCGTTGGCTTGCAGACGGACGGACGCTGGCCACGGTGCACACGACCGACATCGTGCCGGTCGACCTCAACAGCCTGCTCCTGGCGGCGGAGCGCGGGATTGCCCAGCGCTGCGCCGCGCTGGCGGATCCGGACTGCGCCGCCGATTTCGCTCGCAGGGCGGCCCAGCGGCGCAAGGCGATCGACACCTATCTGTGGCGGGCAGCCGAGCAGCGCTATGCCGATTACGACTGGCGCGCGCAGCAGGCGACGCCGGTCCTGTCGGCAGCCACGCTGTTCCCCCTGTTCGTCGGGGCGGCGAGCGCGGAGCAGGCTGCCGCCGTTGCGGCGACCGTGCGGGCGAAACTGGTCGCGCCGGGAGGGCTCCGCACGACGGGGAACCGCACCGGCCAGCAATGGGATACGCCGAACGGCTGGGCGCCGCTGCAGTGGGTCGCGATCGACGGTCTTGCCGCCTATGGGCATCGGGATCTGGGGGACGAGATTGCGCGGCGCTGGCTGACCACGGTCGACCGTGCCTATCGGGCGACGGGCAAGATGCTGGAGAAATACGACGTAGAGGAGCAGGTGCCGGGGGGCGGCGGCGAGTATCCGCTGCAGGATGGCTTCGGGTGGACGAACGGGGTGACCAGCGCGCTGCTGAATCTTCATCACCAGCCAGGCGTCCTGGAGGGCGCCGAGCATGAAACGCGACCGGAAGAGCAGGCCGCGGCCGCGCCCTGACGAGGCGCGGCGGCGGGTGCCGGAACTCGCTGCCGGGCTCCTAGCGCTCCTGCAATTGCACGCGGTTGTTGTGCAGCGTCACTTCGGCCGCGTTTCCGGCTAGTGCCACCCGGACCTCCGTCGGCGCGGCGCTGCCGGTCAGCCGCACCTGGACCGTTGCCGTGCGCGGCTGAAGATCGTTCGGCGCCGGGAGCGCCGGGATGGCAGCCCGGCCCAGTTCGCCCTGCGCACCCGATACGATCACCGTCCCGCCCGGCGCTCCTACATGGCCGAGGCTGTGGACCGTCACCGTGATGGACCGGCCGCGCACCACCACATCATCGCGGCCGATGCCAAGATCGGGCCGCAGCTCCACCGGATCACCGGCCTGCTCCAGCGTGAAGACCCATTTGCCCGCACCCACGGGGAAGCGCAGCGCCACGTCGCTCGAGCGGCCGAGTTCAAGCGTCTTCACCAGCCCGTCCGGCCCGCGCATCGTCCATCGGCCCGCCGTGACATTCCAGGTGGTCATCGTCGCGTCCTGCGGCGTCGTGCTGGTGTTGAACGCCTCGACGGTAAAGCCGGTGGGCGTGGCGCCGGGCACCAGCAGCGCCACCTGCTCCGCGGCAGCGTCATTGGCGAAGCGCCAGCTTACCGCGTTGCCGGGAAAGGTCTGGTTGCGGCGGAGCGCGATACCGCCCAGGCGCGCGCGCTGCAGCCACTGGTTCTCGCTCTCGACGCGGTCGCTCCACCAGTGCCCCTCGGTCATCATGTACAGACGCGCCGATTTTTCGAGGATCGCGGCTTCGTGCAGCGCCACCAGCGGCGCAGGGTCGCCGCTGCGGGTCCAGGCGGCGATGCGCGCCGCTTCGCCGTCGCCCTTGGGCGTGACCAGCGCCTGCGTCTCCGGGAGCAGCGCGCCATTCTCGTTGATCTCGCCCACGGATCCGGGCCGCGCCTGAAGCGGCCGGAGATATTTGGCGTCACCCGTGAAGCGATAGGCGGACCAGGCGGTCTGGAGCGGCGTGCTCACCCCGCCACCGTCGCCTGCCCGCGTGGCATCGGTGCGCCAGTTGATCTCGTTCGGAAAGCTCCAGCGGCCCTCCGCATCCTGCTTGCCATGGGCGAGCCAGCCATCGGCGAGACCGGTCACCAGCCCGCGTGCCTGCGGCGTCGCGTTGAACACGCCGAGCAGGATCGGCGCGTGCATCACCACATAGCTATAGGGCTTCTGCCACTCGAACGCGCCTTCGCGGTACATCTTCCGCGCGCCATACCAGTTGCTGGCAAAGTGGAGATGGCCCGCCGGGTTGGGCAGGATCACCTTGCCCAGCGCCCGGGTGGTGGCGAACAGCCGCTCCACCGTCTTAGGCTCGCCCCAGTTGAGGTAGAGCCGTGCCGCATCGGCGTTCAGCCCTTCCTCATAGGCATGCAACTCGTCGGTGGTGATATAGCCGAGACCGTCGACGATCATGCCGTTGCGATAGGCGGCGTCATCGAGCGCGCGGAGCGAGGCGTTCACCTTGTCCGGAATGACGCCCATCAGCGCCAGGCCCGGCCATTGCTGCATCAGATCGGAATCGTCGCTGATCCCCCCGCCGAAATCGCCATAGGGTACCTGGCGGTTGTCGATCCACCATTCCACGAAGCGGCGCGTCAGCGACAGGTCCTGCAGCTGCCGGGCGGCCCAGGCCGGGACGCCGGCGGGGATCGGGGGCAACGCTTCGGCGGGCATGTTCTCCGGGCGGTAGTCGATGTCCGCCCAATAGGCGCGCATCTCCTTGTTCTCGGGGTCGACGCGGAGCAGGTCGCTCGCATCCGTGCGTACCCGGCGATAGAGCGCGGCGCGCTCGGAGGCGGTGTGCTCCTCGACGAGGAAGCCCCAATTGTCCTTCACCTGGTTGAAGCGATCGGCGACATGCTCCTTGAGCGCCTCCGCACGCGGCTTGAACACCAGGCGGATCTCCGCACCGTCCAGTGCCTCGGCGTCGAAATCCGGCGCGGCGGACGCGATCGTCAGGAACAGGCTGTCATCGCTGAGGATGCGGTCGCGCAGATCAAGCCACAGCGTCCGTGCTTCGCCCGGGCGGACCGAGACCGAGAGATCGAGCAGATCGCGCTGCGGCCAGATCGGATCATGGACCCGGATGTTGAGCGGGATCAGCCCCTCTGCGGTGGGTTTCGCCTTGAGCGCGGGCAGGTCGATCGCGATGCCGTCCAGCCCGTCATGCAGGTTGCGCCAGCCATAGTTGAACGCACGGGCGAGCGGCTGGTCCGCATGGGCCTGGTTGAGGTTGGAGGGGATCAGAATGTGGACGATCGGCTTGGGACCGGCAGGCCGCACTGCGGCGCCGCTGCCGGCGGCCGCCCCCGCGCCCACGGCGGCACGAACGCCCGACTTGGGCAGGGCGAGCACCGTGCTGCGCTCCTCAGGCGCGAAGCGGCCGGCGATATAGGCGTTGAGGGCATCCAGCGCGGCAAGATTCGCCGCGGCCTTGGCGTTCACCCGGTAGCTGAGCTTGAAGCTGCCCTCCGGTTCGGGAGCGTTGTCCACCTGATAGGCCCAGACCTCTTGGATCGGCTGTTCCTGCATCTGGTTGGTGAAGCGCAGTACGCCGCCTTGGCGGTCGGGCATCGCGTGGACGGAGCGGACGGTGCCTTTCGCCCGGTCCGCCAGCTTCGCGAACCCCGCGCCGTCCTTCGCCCAGGCAAGCTCGCCGTAAGCGGCGCCGCGGATTTCCACCCGGTTGAACGTCTCCCCCGCCGGCACGGTGAGTGCATAGGCCTTGCCGCCTTCGACATAGGTGTTCCAGTCGGGCAGCTCGAAATAATCGTCGCGGCCGGGCAGGCGCGAGCGGTTGTAGACGCCGGGCCAGGTCGTCTCGGCGATGCCGTCGACGCCCTTCCACATCCACTGCTTCTGGTCGCGCGCGTCGGCGAACTCGACCTTGCGGACGCGCGTCACCTTGCTGGCGAGAACCGGCGGCGGCGCCTTGTCCCAGCCATAGCGGTGCAGCCAGGCGGCGCGTTCGGCGGCGGTATCGCGCGGCGGCGGGGTGCCGGGCAGGCGGCGCTCGGCCAGCGCCGTGATGTCGGCCGCGGGGAGCATCCGGTCATAGACGCGGATCTCGTCGAGATCGCTGCCGCGCATGAAATTGTAGCGGCTCTGTACCTGGTGGGGGCTGATCACCCGGCCCGCCATGCCGAACTGGTCGAGGCCGGAATCGAGATCGGCGACCTGGTTGCGCCGTGCAACTTCACGCCCGTTGAGGAACAGGCGCACGCCCTGCGTCTCGTCCCAGGCAAAGGCGAGGTGCTGCCACTCCTCGGGCGCCGGCACGCGGTCCAGCGCGAACGAGACGCGGATCCGCGAAAGGTTGGCGTCGGTTACAAAGGCGTCGAAGCCGTGCCCGTTCCAGTCGATCCGCAGGAAAGCCATGTCCCAGCTCGAATGGTCGGCGAAGCCGGCGCGGAAGATCACGAAGGGCGCCTCGCCCAGCGGCGTGCGGGCGCGCCAGAAAAAGGCGAGGGTGCCGCGCTCCGCGCGCATGTTGCCCGGCGCGTTCCAGGCGACATAGCCTTCGTCCGCCCAGCGCGCCGCGCCGCCCACGGCGCCATCGGGCGTGATGGTGACGGCGGAGCGGAAGTTGGGGACCGGATCGCCCTGCGCGACGTCTGCCGTCAGGCTCTTGTCGGCGGAGAGGTGGAAGAGGAGGCCGTCGTCCGGGGGGGCGGGCTGCGCCAGCGCGGGTGCGGCGGCAATGAGCGCCCATGCCGAGATGCCCCAATGCCGCATGCGATCCTCCCGAGTATCCTGTCCTCAGGTCGCATGCGATTCACCGTCCCATGCGTACCGTTGTTGACACCGGTAGCAATTCGTGGGGACGCTGCCAACAGGTGATGGACGGCTTCAGCGGCGGCTGCCGAGCAGTGCGATTTCGGCCACGCGCAGGCTGAGCTGGTCCGCGGCAGCGGCGTCGGCATCGCCCCAGGCGAACGCGGGGCGTGCCGCGCCCAGATCCGCGCGCACCCGCTGCGCGACGCGCTCCAGTTCGTGCGGCGTCGGCGGCCGCCCTTCGGCGATGCAGGCGATCACTTCCGGCGCGATCGTGCTTGGCATTGCGAACATCCTTACCCCTCCCGGTCCTTGGCGGAAGCTGGGGACGAACGAGAGCGAAAAAAGGTCCATGACGGGGCGCTTGCGACGAAGCGCGCGGCCGCTAGGATCGGTGCCGATGTCCATCCCCGCGCTTCGCATCGCCGGCCTGCAAAAATCCTTCGGCAAGCCCGTCATCACCGGCCTCGACCTTACGGTGGGGGCGGGGCAGCTCTACGCGCTGCTGGGTCCCAACGGCGCCGGCAAGACGACGACGCTGCGCATGGCAGTAGGATTGACCGAGCCCGATGCCGGCAGCATCGAGATTTTTGGCATCGACTCGCGCACCAGCCCGCAGGACGCCAAGGCGATCACCGCCTGGCTGCCCGACGAGCCGATGCTCTACGACAAGTTGACCCCGGCCGAATATCTCGGCTTCGTCGCCGGGCTGTGGCGGATTCCGCCCGAGCAGGCCGCGCCCGAAGCGGAGCGGCTGCTCCGCTGGCTGGAACTGTGGGACGTGCGCGACACGCGCTGCGAGGGTTTCTCCCGCGGCATGCAGCAGAAGGTCGCGCTGGCCGGCGCGCTGATCCATGATCCGCAGCTGCTGATCCTCGACGAGCCTCTGACCGGCCTCGACGCCGCAATGGCGCGCGCCGTGAAGGACGCGCTGCGAGCGGCGGTGGACCAGGGCAAGACGGTGATCGTGACGACCCATATCCTGGAAGTCGCCGAGCGGCTGGCCGATCGCATCGGCATCATCGCCGGGGGCAAGCTGCTCGCCGAGGGCACGCTGGAGGAGCTGCGTGCGCTCGCCGGCGCCGAGGAGGCGACGCTGGAGGACACCTTCATCCGCCTGACGAGCCGCCCGTGATCGGATGGGCAATGCGGCGGCTGCCGCCCGGCAGCCTCGCCTGGCTGACGCTGCACGAGCTGCGCGGCAACCTGCGCGCGGCCGGACGCAGCAAGCTGGGGACGATCCTCCTCGCGCTGGTGCTGCTCGGCTATACCGGGCTTGGCGTCGGCCTCGGCCTGCTGCTTGCAGGCGAGCAGTGGCGGGCCGATGCGCTCGCCTGGCTGATCGTGCTGATCGCCGCGATCCTGCTGTTCACCTTCATGACCACCCAGGCGCTGCTCGCCAGCCAGCGGACGTTGTACGAGGCGGGCGATCTCGACCTGCTGTTCTCCGCCCCGCTCGATCCGCGCACGGTCGTCTCGGCCAAGCTGCTGGGCATCGCCGGCGGCGTGATGCTCACCTTCTCGATCTTCCTGCTGCCGATCCTGCTGCCGGTCGCACTGCTCGGCCATCCCGAGCTGCTGGGGGCGGTGGTGCTGCTTGTCGCACTGGCGTCGACGGCGGCCTGCCTGGGGCTTGGCGTGACATTGCTGCTCGCCCGCACGGTGGGGCCGCGGGCGGCGAGGACGCTCGGCCAGATCCTCGCGGCGCTGACCGGCGCAAGCGTCTTCCTGGCCACGCAGGTCCTCAACCAGCACGACGATCGCCGCGAAACCGGCACGGTGCTGCTTTTCGAAGCGCTGCGCGACCGCGGCTATGGGCGCAGCGGGCTGAGCAGCCTTCCAGGCCGCGCCGCGTTCGGTGATCCGCTGGCGATGCTGCTGCTGCTCGGCGGGGCGCTCGGGCTGTTTGCCCTGGCGGGCTGGGCAATGCGGCACAGCTTCCTGCGCAGCTATCGCGCAGGCGGCGCGCGCCCCGCAGCGAAGCGCGCGGCAAAGGGAGGCATCGCCCGCCACTTCCATCGCAGCCTGTTCGCCACGACCTTCGCCAAGGAGCTGCGGCTGCTGCTGCGGGATCCGGCGCTGATCTTCCAGGTGCTGCTGCGGATCGTCTATCTCGCGCCGATCCTTCTGGTTGCCTTCCGCGACGGACGATCGCTACCGATGGCGCCCACGCTCGCCTTCACCAGCGTGGTCATCGCCGGACAGCTCGTGTCGAGCCTCGCCTGGCTGGCAGCCTCTGCCGAGGATGCGCCCGATCTGCTGAAGGTGGCACCGGTCGCCAGGGATGAGCTCGATCTCGCCAAGCTGCTGGCGGCGATGGCGCTGGCCGCGCCGCTGGGCGTGCTGCTGCCGATCGCGATTGCCATGGAGACCGTGCCCGGGGCGCTGGTCACGCTGCTCTTCACCGCAGGTGCGGGCGGGGCAGTGGGCTATCTGGAGGTCGCCCATGCACAGCCGGCACCGCGCTCCACCTTCCAGCGCCGGCAGAAGGGCGGGGGCATCGTGCGCAATCTCGTCGAGTTCGTGATTGCGCTGATCCTAGGGCTCGTAGCGGGCGTGATCGTCTATTTCCTCTAAGCTGGCGCACGGAGCCGCCCCTCAGCCGCCCGGCTGCAGCGCGCGCCGTGCCTCCTCGGTCACTGCGTAGACGGCGTGGCGCTGGGCGCCGCGATTGTGGTGATCGACGCGAAAGCCCTGATAGTGCCGCCGCACCAGCCCGGCGCGCACCAGTTCGGAGACGGCCCGGCTCACATTGGTGCGGCCCGACAGGCGAATGCGGTGCTGCACTTCCGCTGCGATTGCCGCCTTTGCCGCCTCGGGATCTGCGGGAAGGCTACCGGCCTTCTCCAGATCGGCGCGCGCCCGTGCCGCCAGCCCCAGCCGCCGCGGATCGCGCCGCGCGACCGGGGAGAGCGCCTCGCTCAGCCAGTCACGGACCGACAGGCGGCGGCCTTCGCGTTCGATCCACGGACCGGCCCAGCCGGTGCGGTCGCTCGCCTGCGCGATCAGTTGGAGGACCATGAAGCTGTAGCGTGGCCGCTCGCAGGTTGCGCTCAGCCGGTCCAGCACGGCAGGCAGGTCCAGCGCGGGCGCGGGGGAGGCCGCATCCGGCCGGACGCGAGGGGCGGCGGCGAAGAGATCGGGCTGGAACATAGCAGGAATCTAAGCACATCGTGATTCGCCTGTGAATCCCCTCTGTGCCCCGATGTGGCAATTGGACCAGTGATGGCACTTTGCCGGCGGCGGCAGACACCCGCCCGTGGCACTTTGCCCGGCGGTAAAGTGCCACGCATGGCAGGGCGGCGGGGGCTAGCCGGGGGCGTATCGTCGCGGTAGGATCGGGCACGGCGCGCGGACAGCAATGGCAGGCGGGTCGCCCCCGCACTCTCGAAGAGCACGCCCTTGACCGACCCGCACCGTTCTTCCGCACTCCCGGCACCGGCTATCCTGCTTCCCGAGGCGCGGTACGATGCCCGCGCCGCCATCGGCTTCTCGGGCGGGCAGGTCCGTGTCGCGGTGATCGCCGCCGTATCCGCGTGCACGCTGCTGCTGTGGATGGCCGGTCTGACGATCGATCCGTTCGCGCGCAGCAACATTCCCTATTACGCCATCCTCGCGATCGCTCCACTGCTGCGGCTCTGGTGCCTGCGCGACGGGCGGCGCTGGAGCGTGGTGCTCGCGCAGGTCGTGGAATATTACACGCTGTTCATGGCGCTTGCGCTGATCGGGGCGGTCAGTTCCTATCCGGTTGCGGCGATGAGCCAGGGCTTCGCCGATGCGGGTCTGCAGCGGATGGACGAGCTGCTCCAGTTCGACTGGCTGGCCTGGTACCGCCTGGTTGCGGCGCATCGCGCGCTCCAGCTGCTCGGCATCGCTGCCTATCAGAGCATCTTCCTCACGCCGGCGCTGCTGCTGGGTTGGTTCGCGGTGACCGGGCAGCGACGCGAAGCGCACCGCTTCCTCGCCGCCTTCGCGATCGCGGCGGTGCTGACGCTGGCGATCTACAGCCAAATGCCGGCAGTCGGCCCCTTCTCCTATCTGTGGCACGGGCCGATTCCCTATATGCCGGTGAGCGAATTATGGCAGCCGGACCTGATCCCGGCACTGCGCGACCACACGCTGACCGTGGTCGACGTCGGCCAGCTGCGCGGGCTGGTTTCGGCGCCCAGCTTCCATGCCGCCTCGGCCACGCTCTACATCGCTGCGGCCCAGCGCTGCGGCCCATTGCGCTGGTGGCTCACGGCGATCCCGTGCGCGATGCTGCTCTCCACGCCGGTGGAAGGCACCCATTATCTGATCGACCTGATCCTCGGCGCCGGCGTTGCGCTGATCGCCTGGTTCTTCGCGACGCTGCTCGTCCGCTGGCGGGTGCGGACGGCCGCAGGGAAGGGCTGTTAAGAGCCGCCCGCTCGAACCCGCCGCTTTTCAGTCGCCGCCGCCCGTCTTCGGGGTTGTTCGACCAGCGGATCGAGCCAAGTTGCGACGGTCTTCAGCATGCTACCCCCCACACGCCGTCCATGCGGACTGCCGCACCGTCGCGATCGGCCGTCAACACTGCGCGTCTGCTGCTGCTGTCCGTAGCGGCGTTCGAGGTGGTTCGGCCGAACGGCCGCATGCGCAGACGGTAGCCCGAGCAGGAAACGGCGCCGCGCCCATCCTCCAGATCCTCCGTTGCAGCTGTCGTCAGGCGGCAGGCACGCAAGCCATGCGCATCTCGGAGCAGGAGTTCCGAACCGACGAGCTGGAGATAGTCGTGTCTGCCGCTGCTGAAAGTGAAGGTGCATCCGGTCTCCTGGGAGGCCTGTTCGTCCTGATCGCTGAGCGGAAGAAGCGGTCCGGGCGGCTTGGCGCTGGCCTGCGTCGGCACGCGCGCGGCGCCAAGCGTGCCGGCGGCAAGCGCCGAGCCGAATAGCGCCACTTTGATCGACATCACCGCATGTTCTCCCTTGCGACGCCCCCCGCCATGCTCCCGGGGTGTGCCCGTACCAGCGGGCGTACGCTGTGGGCCGAACGACACCCAAAAGCTACAGCGCCTTTGGGATTGCGAGCCCAGACGAGTGATGCCGGGATGAAACCGCTTCGCTCCCGCGCCGTTGAGCGCCGATGGCAGGGATAGCACATCTTTCCGACATCCACTTCGGCGCCCATGACCCGAAGATTGTCGCGGCAACCGAGGCCTGGCTGCAGGCGCGCCAGCCCGACCTGGTCATCGTCAGTGGCGATTTCACGCAGCGCGCCCGTCTCGGCCAGTTTCGAGCGGCTTCCGCCTACATCAACCGCCTCCGGGCGGCAGGACACAGGCTGTTGGTGGTCCCGGGAAATCACGACGTGCCGCTCTACGATGTGGTCCGGCGGTTTGCTGCACCCTTGCGGCGCTACAAGCGGTTCATCTCGAGCGACCTTTGCCCCTGGTTCGAGAATGACGAGATCGCCGTCCTGGGCATCAACACCGCTCGGTCGCTCACCATCAAGGATGGCAGGATCAATCACGAGCAGATCGCCCTCATGAAGCGCCGTTTCGCTGCCGTGAGCCCGACCAAGACGCGGATCCTTGTCACGCATCACCCGCTGTTTGCCATGCCCATCGGCAAGGGCGGTGAACTCAGCGAGGCGGTCGGCCGGCACGAAGAAGCGGTGCAGGGCGCGTGCGAGGCCGGCGTCCACCTGGCGCTGGCAGGGCACTTCCACAGGACCTATGCCGAAGCTGCGAGGAAAATGGCGGAGAAAGCCGGGTCTGCACTCATCATCCAGGCCGGCACCGCCACGTCGACGCGGTTGCGAAATGCCGAGCCTCAGAGCTTCAACTGGCTGCAGGTGCGCCGGAACGATCGCTGCGCCCTGCAGGTGGTTGCCTGGAACGGCACGTCGTTTCAGGACGGAGACCGGGTCGCCTTCGAATTCGATGGGCGGCAGTGGAACGCGCACAAGGGAGCCGGCGCGTAGCTGCTGGGTGCAAGCCCCAGTTTTGCATATGCCACGTCCGCCCCCGCGCGACCTCATTGACCGGCGGTGGTTTGACCGGCTCGCGCTTTGCTGCCAATTCCTTTTGCAACTGCGAAAGGCGCTGGTGTGCGGATCGTCATTGTAGATGACAGCGGGGCCCGCGCATCGGTCCTCGAAGACGGGCTGCGAGAAGCGGGCTATGACGATATCCATTTCGTGCCGCCGCGCGGCGCGTTCGTCGCTCGGATCGAGCGCATGGCCCCTGACGTCGTGCTGATGGACCTGGGCAGTCCGAGCCGCGACACGCTGGAAGAAATGCTGCTCGTGAGCCGCGCCCTCGCCAAACCGATCGCGATGTTCGTCGACCAGTCGGATGAGACGATGATCGGCGCGGCGATCGATGCGGGCGTTTCCGCCTATGTCGTGGATGGGCTGCGCAAGGATCGCGTGAAGCCGATTCTCGAACTGGCCGTGCGGCGCTTCACGGCCTTTTCCCGGATGCAGACTGAACTGGACGAGGCGCGCACCGCGCTTGCCAACCGCAAGACGATCGACAAGGCGAAGGCGATCCTGATGGCACAGCGCGAGTTGAACGAAGCCGACGCCTATGCGCTGCTGCGCACGACGGCGATGAACCAGGGCCGCCGGCTCGTCGACGTGGCCGAGGCCCTGATCACCGCGAGCAGCCTTCTGGGCGGAGGCGCCGCATGACGCCGCTCCGCATTGCCTTCCTGCCGCTTACCGACAGTGCGGTGCTGGTCGCCGCGCATGCGCGGGGCTTTGCCGAAGCACAGGGGATCGCGCTGGAGCTGGTGCGGACGACCAGCTGGGCGACGCTGCGCGACCGGCTGGTCTACGGGCAGGTGCAGGCGGCGCAGATGCTGGCCCCGCTTGCCGTCGCGGTCACGCTGGGGCTCAGCCAGCAGCCGGCGGGGCTGTCCGCGCCGTTCAAGCTCAACAGCAACGGCAACATGCTCGTGATGTCGGGCGAGTTCGCCGCGGCGCTGGAACCCGATCTGCCGGCGCGCCTGGCCGATCCGCTCGGCACCGGGCATGACTTCGCCAGCGCGATCGGCCTGTTCCGGCGCAAGCCGGTCATCGGCATCGTGCACCGCTTTTCCGGCCACGCACTGATGTTGCGCTATTGGCTGGGCAGTGTGGGCGTCGATCCCGATCGCGACGTCGTGCTGCGCGTGCTGCCCCCCTCACTTACCGTGGAAGCGATGCGGCTGGGGGAGATTGACGGGTTCATCGCCGGCGATCCGTGGCCGGCGGCGGCGATCGCGCAGGGACTGGCCGAGACGGTCGCGATCGGCGCGCGAATCTGGCAGCGCGGTGTGGAGAAGGTGCTGGCGCTCCGCACCGACTGGATGGAAGCCAATCCCGACACGGTCGATCGCCTGCTGATGGCTTTGGCGCAGGCGGCTCGCTGGTGCGACGATCCGGCCAACCGCGGCGAACTGGCGGCGTTGCTGGCGCGCCCGGCCTATGTGGGCGAGCCGCCCGAGTTGATCGAGGCGGGTCTGGCGGGACAGGTGATCCCGCGCCGCCATGCGCCGGCGGTGGAGCAACCCGATTTCCTGCTGTTCCATCGCGAGGCAACTGCATTTCCGTGGCGGAGCCAGGCGTTGTGGATCTATTCGCAGCTGGTGCGCTGGAGACAGGCGGAGCCGAGCGCCGAGGCCGAGACCGCAGCCGGCGCGGTGTTCCGCCCCGATGTGTACCGCCGTGCGCTTGGCGCCAGCGGCGAAGCGATGCCGGGCGCCAGCATGAAGCTGGAGGGCGCCGTAACCGCGCCGATCGGCGTGGGCACGCATCGGGCCGCGCTGACGCTCGGGCCGGATCGGTTCTTCGACGGCCGCGTGTTCGATCCTGAGCGGCTGGACGCGTATTTGGCGAGCTTTGGTGGGGCGAGCGGCTAGCCCTTCTTGGCGGGTCCAACTTCGCACTTGCAGCACGTCGCAATTCGCGCGATGATCCCGGAGTCGCGCAAGGATGCGCGCCCATCGGGAGGGCACCCCAACGCCGGGGCCTGCCTCCCCCTCTGAACGCAGCAAAGCCGCTGACCGGATTTCGCGCAGGCGAACGTCCGGCGAGCGGCTTTTTTCTTGTCCTTTTCAGATCGGGATCGGGGAAATCAGCATGGCAACGGCATTCTTGGATCGAAGCGTGGGCATGGGGGCCACCGATGCAAACAATGGCAGCTTCTGGCGCAGCGGGCATTGGCCGACGCTGATCGCCGCGTTCCTTTATTTCGATCTGGCCTTCATGGTGTGGGTGCTCCTGGGCCCGCTGGCACCGGAGATCGCCAAGACGTTGCACCTGACGGCTGCGCAGAAGGGGCTGATGGTCGCCACGCCGACGCTGGCCGGTGCCTTTCTGCGTGTGGTCAACGGGCTGCTGGTGGATCGCATCGGGCCGAAGCGTGCGGGCGCGATCAGCCAGATGATCGTGATCGGCGGGCTGCTTTCGGCCTGGCTCCTCGGCGTGAACAGCTTCGGCGGCACGCTGGCGCTGGGCGTGATCCTCGGCTTTGCGGGCGCCAGCTTCGCAATCGCTTTGCCGCTCGCCAGCCGCTGGTACGCGGCCGAGCACCAGGGCAAGGCGATGGGCCTGGCCGGCATGGGCAATTCCGGCACGGTGCTGGCCGCGCTGTTCGCGCCCGCGCTGGCCAAGTTGTTCGGCTGGAACGCCGTGCTGGGGCTGGCATGCATCCCGCTCGGCGTCGTTTTCGTGCTCTATCTGGTGATGGCGAAGGATGCACCCGATGCGCCCGCGCCGAAGACGCTAGTCGAGTATCTCCATCCGCTGAAATCCGGGGACGCCTGGTGGCTGATGGGCTTCTACGCGGTCACCTTCGGCGGGTTCGTCGGGCTGGCGGCGTCGCTGCCGATCTATTTCACCGACCAGTTCAAGCTCAGCACCATCGTCGCTGGCTATTGCACGGGTGGCTGCGTGTTTGCAGGATCGCTGGTGCGGCCGCTGGGCGGCGCGCTGGCCGATCGGATCGGCGGCGTGAAGACGCTTTCGGTTGTCTTCCTGGTCGCCGCTGCCGCGCTGACGGGCGTCAGCGTTGCACCGACGCTGCCGATGGCACTGGGCTGCTTCGTGGTTGCGATGCTGGCGCTGGGTACTGGCAACGGATCGGTGTTCCAGCTCGTGCCGCAGCGATTTCAGGCGGAGATCGGCGTGATGACCGGGCTCGTCGGCATGGCCGGCGGGGTGGGCGGGTTCTACCTCGCTTCGTCGCTCGGCCTCGCCAAGCAGCTGGCGGGCAGCTTCGCCCCCGGCTTCCTTATCTTCGCCGGGCTGTCCCTGGTGGCGCTGACGGGGCTTACGCTCATCAAGGCTTCGTGGCGCGCCCGCTGGACGAGCGGCGCACGCATCTGATCGGAGAGGGAGAGCGGCGCGGCACGGACCCCGCCGCTCCATTCGGGGGCAAATCTCATGCGAACCATTTTCGCTGCGGCGGCCGCGCTGGCGGTTGCCGGGCCGGCTTGTGCCCAGGACATCTCGGTAAAGCCGCTGATCGAGGCGCGCAGCCGCTCTGAACATGTCGACCAGGAGGGGCTCGATACGGCTGCCGATGCGTGGACGTTGCGGGTGCGCGCCGGTGCGGAGATCCGCACGGGGGCCTGGGCGGTGCTGGGCGAGGCGCAGGGCAATCTCGCGCTCGTCGGCGAGTACTATGACGGGCTGCACGGTGCGGCGACCCGGCCCATGATCGCTGATCCGCAGGATGTCGCAATCTATCGCGCACAGCTGCAATACCGGACCAGGCCGCTGACCGTCACTGCCGGACGCCAGCGGATCGCGCTGGATGAAGAGCGCTTCGTCGGCAATGTTGGCTTCCGCAACAACGCGCAGACCTTTGACGCGGTGCGCGCGGAACTGGTGCCGGTGAAGGGCGTGAAGCTCGATGTCGCCTATGCATGGGACGTGCGGACCATCTGGGGCAGCGATGGGCGAGGCGCGCGGCAGCGGGGTGTGGGCGGCGACAATGTGTTCGCCAATCTTTCCGTCGCGACGCCGATCGGGTCGCTGACCGGCTTCGCCTATCTGGTGGACCAGGACGAACCGGAGGTGCAGGGCTATCGCCTCGCCAGCCAGAGCTATGGCGGGCGGCTGGCGGGCAGTCGCGCGCTGGGGCGGCAGGTGAAGCTGAGCTATCAGCTGAGTTGGGCGACCCAGTCGGACTATCACCGCAATCCGAACCGTTACACCGCAGATTACTGGCTGGCCGATGCGACGCTGGACGTTCGTGGCTGGAAGCTGAACACCGGTTATGAGGTGCTGGGCGCCGACAAGGGCGCCACGCTCACCAGCTTCCAGACGCCGCTTGGCACCAACTTCAAGTTTCAGGGCTGGGCCGACAAGTTCCTGGCCACGCCCGCCAACGGCGTGCGCGATCTCTATGCGGGCGGCGGCTATGGCTGGAAGAAGCTGGGCAGGGTGGATGCGCTGACGCTGCAGGCGACCTGGCACCGCTTTGAAAGCTACCGGCTGGGCCAGCATTATGGCGACGAGATCGACCTGCTCGCCACGGCGAAGGTGAAGAAGACGGCGTTCTCGGTACGCTACGCCCGGTACGACGCCGATCGGCTTGCCACAGATACGAGCAAATTCTGGCTGCAGGTGGATTGGACCTATTGACGCTTGAGTGACGCGGCGTTCGCGACGCCGCTCGCTGGATCACCAGGATACATCCTTGTCGTCATAGTCGATGAAGCGCTGGCCAGCCTGCCGTCTCCGCCAAGCCCGGAGCCGCAGAAAGATGTAGAGAAGAAACGCCGGAACCGTCGCAAGCGGCGTGTAGTCGAACGGCACGCCAAAATGCAGCATTGCCCCCAGGCAAGCGGCGGTAAAAGGAAGGGTGATCCGGCCCCAATGCATCCATAAGTAGAAGTCATGGTCCGAACGTAAGGGCGGCGCGTCGTTTCGTTCGGCCTGCGGCGTGGGTTTTGGCGTACGCGGTCTTGCCCAGCCTGGAACAGGTGATTGCATGTGCCTGTCCTTAGCCTTTGACGGAAATGGCCGCCAGCGTGATCTGAGACCGCGGAAACGCTTGAGCTGACCAACGAATCAGTTTATGTTGCGATGCGAAGGACAAGGCTGTCCTTCCCTACATAGCCACGCCAGCCCGCCGATGGGCGCAACGTGGTCCTGTTGATGGCAAAGCCGCCATCCAGCGCTCGGTTCACAAGACCGGGCGCCGGATGGCGGCTTTTTTCGTTCTGGAGCGAAGCGGATGGAGTTTCTCGAAGCTATTGCTACCCCGGCCGACGAGGGCCCCGCCGAGGCGGGCGCGTCGGCGGAGGGCCGCCAGCATCTGGTCGTGATCGGCAACGGGATGGCCGGGTGCCGCGCGGTGGAGGAACTGCTGGCCCGCGACGGAACGCGATTTCGGGTCACCATCTTCGGCGCCGAACCGCATGTGAACTATAACCGCATCATGCTGTCGCCGGTGCTCGCGGGTGAGAAGACGTTCCAGGAAATCGTGATCAACGATCACGCCTGGTACGCGCAGCACGGCATCGAGCTGGTGGCCGGCGATCCCGTGGTCGCGATCGACCGCGCGGCGCGCACCGTCACCGCGCGGTCTGGCCGCACCACCGGCTATGACAAGCTGCTGATCGCCACGGGCTCCGATCCCTTCATCATCCCGGTGCCGGGGCATGACCTGCCCGGCGTGATCAGCTTCCGCGACATGGCCGATGTCGATGCGATGCTGGCCGCGGCGGGCGAAGGCGGGGACGCCGTGGTGATCGGCGGCGGGTTGCTCGGGCTGGAGGCCGCGCACGGCCTTGCCCTGCGCGGCATGAAGGTCACCGTGCTCCATTTGATGCCGACGCTGATGGAGCGGCAGCTGGACGAGGCGGCGGGATGGCTGCTCAAGTCTGCGCTCGAAGCGCGCGGGCAGACGATCCTCACTGGTGCGGACACGGCTGCCATCCTGGGCGACGACAAGGTCGAGGGCGTCCAGCTGAAGGACGGGCGCGTCCTTCCCGCCAAGCTGGTTGTGATGGCGGTGGGCATCCGCCCCGCGGTGAAGCTGGCGCGCGACGCCGGGCTCGCGGTCGGGCGCGGCATCCAGGTCGACGATCACATGGTGACGAGCGATGCCGATGTGCTAGCGGTGGGCGAATGTGTCGAGCATGACGGGCAATGCTACGGGCTGGTGGCGCCCCTGTGGGACATGTGCCGCAGCCTTGCCGACGGTCTGGTGGCGCGCGCCAATCCCTACCGCGGCTCCGTCACCTCGACCAAGCTCAAGGTTGCGGGGCTCGACGTGTTCTCGGCCGGCGACTTCTCCGGCGGCGATGGCTGCGAGGACATCGTCCTGCGCGACGCCGCCCGCGGCATCTACAAGCGGGTGGTGCTGAAGGACGATCGCGTGATCGGCGCGGTGCTGTTTGGCGATACCGGCGACGGCGGCTGGTATTTCGATCTGCTGAAGAAGGGCGAGAGCGTCGCCGCGATCCGCGACGTGCTGATCTACGGCCAGGCCTTCGCCTCGGGAGGGGGGCTGGCGGACCCTAAGGCGGCCGTTGCGGCGCTCTCGGACGATGCCGAGATCTGCGGCTGCAACGGCGTCAGCAAGGGCCAGGTGGTGGCGACGATCGCAGGCGGCGCGTGCAGCCTCGATGGGGTGCGCGCGGGGTGCAGGGCCTCGGCCAGCTGCGGATCCTGCACGGGCATTGTCGAGAATCTGCTGGCGCTAACGCTGGGCGATCAGGTGCAGACCGGGCCGAAGACGATGTGCAAATGCACCAGCTACGGCCATGACGAGGTGCGGCGCGCGATCGTCGAGCAGGGGATGCGCGCCATTCCCGAAGTGATGCAGCGGCTGCACTGGTCGACGCCGGATGGCTGTTCCTCGTGCCGGCCGGCGCTCAACTACTACCTGCTCTGCGCTTGGCCCGGGGAATATGTCGACGACCAGCAGAGCCGCTATGTCAACGAGCGGCTGCACGCGAACATCCAGAAGGACGGCACCTATTCGGTGGTGCCGCGCATGTGGGGCGGCGTCACGACCCCGAACGAGCTGCGCGCGATCGCCGATGTGGTGGAGAAATACAACGCGCCGATGGTGAAGGTCACCGGCGGCCAGCGGCTGGATATTTTCGGCATCCGCAAGGAGGATCTGCCCGCAGTCTGGGCCGACCTGAATGCCGCAGGCATGGTCTCCGGCCATGCCTATGCCAAGGCGCTGCGCACGGTGAAGACGTGCGTGGGCTCCGAATGGTGCCGGTTCGGCACCCAGGATTCGACCGGGCTTGGCATCAAGCTGGAGCGCGGTTTCTGGGGCAGCTGGATGCCGCACAAGTTCAAGATGGCGGTATCCGGCTGCCCGCGAAACTGCGCGGAGGCGACGATCAAGGACTTCGGCGTGGTCTGCGTGGACTCTGGCTATGAGCTGCATGTCGGCGGCAACGGCGGCATCCATGTCCGCGCCACCGACCTGCTGGTGAAGGTGGGCACCGAGGAGGAGGCGATGCACTTCGCTGCCGCCTTCGTGCAGCTCTACCGCGAGGAGGCACGCTATCTGGAGCGCACTGCGCCCTGGATCGAGCGCGTAGGGCTGGCCTACCTCAAGGCGCGCGTCGTCGAGGACGAGGCCGGCCGGGACGCACTCGCCGCCCGCTTCTGGCATTCGCAGTCCTTCAGCCAGGACGATCCCTGGGCCGAGCGCGTGGCGGGCGCCGATGCCGGCCTCCACCAGCCCCTTCTCGCCGCAGCGGAGTGAACGCCATGACCGACTGGATCGATATCGGCACCCTTGCCGACCTGCCGCTGCGGGGCAGCCGAACGCTTACGCTCGCCGGGGAGCCGGTGGCGGTGTTCCGCACCCATGACGACCAGGTCTTCGCGCTGATCGACCGCTGCCCGCACAAGGGCGGGCCGCTGAGCGCGGGAATCGTGCATGGCCATGCGGTGGCGTGTCCGCTCCACAACCTGCGGATCGCGCTCGGGACCGGCATGGTGCTGGGCGAGGACAAGGGGTGTACGCCGGTGGTGCCGGTGCGGGCGGAGGGCGAACGCATCCTGCTCGCAATGCCGGTGCGGGCGGCCGCGTGAACGAGGCGGTCCGCACCACCTGTGCCTATTGCGGCGTCGGCTGCGGGATCCGGGCGACGGTGACCGGCGAGCGCGCGGTGCGCATCGAAGGCGATCCAGAGCATCCGGCCAACCAGGGGCGGCTCTGTTCCAAGGGCACGCATCTGGGCGAGACGATCGGGCTGGAGGGGCGATTGCTCCACCCGATGATCGGGGAGCGGCGGGCGAGCTGGGACAAGGCGCTCGATCTCGTCGCGCGCCGCTTTCGCCAGACGATCGCCGAGCATGGCCCGGACAGCGTCGCCTTCTACGTCTCCGGCCAGCTGCTGACCGAGGATTATTACGTCGCCAACAAGCTGATGAAGGGCTTCATCGGCTCGGCCAATATCGACACCAATTCGCGGCTCTGCATGTCGAGCGCGGTGGCGGGGCACATGCGCGCGTTCGGGGAGGACGTGGTGGCGGGCAGCTATGCCGACCTGGACGTCGCCGACCTGATCGTGCTGGTGGGATCGAACACCGCCTGGTGCCACCCTGTGGTGTACCAGCGGATCATGGCCGCGCGGGCGGAGCGCGGCACCAAACTGGTCGTGATCGACCCGCGCCGTACCGAGACCGCGGAAGAGGCGGACCTCCATCTGGCGCTCCGCCCGGGCAGCGACGTGGCGCTGTTCAACGGCCTGCTGGCGCATTGCCGTACCGAGGGGCTGGCGGATGCGGCGAACCTCGACGTGCCTGCGGGCTTCTGGGAAGCGCTGGCGGAGGGCCATGATCTCTGGACCACCGCGCAGACCTGCGACCTGGCGCCCGCCGACCTGCAGCGCTTCTACCAGATGTTCGCGGCAACCCTGCGGACCGTCACGCTGTTCAGCCAGGGTATCAACCAGTCGATCCGCGGCACCGACCAGGTGAATGCAATCCTCAACCTGCACCTCGCCACCGGCCGGATCGGCAGCCCTGGTGCCGCGCCCTTCTCGATCACCGGCCAGCCCAATGCGATGGGCGGGCGTGAAGTCGGCGGCCTCGCATCCACGCTGGCTGCGCATCGCGGCTTTGACGATCAGGACGTGGCCGATGTCGGCCGCTTCTGGGCCGCCGAGCGGATGGCAACCCGACCGGGTCTCAAGGCGGTGGATCTGTTCCGCGCCGTCGGCGAGGGGCGAATCAAGGCCTTGTGGATCATGGCGACCAACCCGGCTGTATCCATGCCCGATGCCGGGCGCGTGCGCGAGGCGCTGGCGGCCTGTCCCTTCGTGGTCGTGTCCGACGTGATTGCCGAGACCGACACCAGCGTGTACGCCCATGTCCGCCTTCCCGCCGCTGCCTGGGGGGAGAAGGACGGCACCGTCACCAATTCCGAGCGCATGATCAGCCGCCAGCGCGCCTTCCTGCCGCTTCCGGGGGAGGCCAGGCCGGACTGGTGGATCGTCACCCAGGTCGCCCGGCGGATGGGCTTTCGGACCGCCTTTCCCTATGATCGGCCCGCCGAGATCTGGCGCGAGCATGCCCGGCTCGCCGCGTATCGCAACAACGGCGCTCGGATGCTGGATCTGGCGGCGAAGGCCGCGATCGGAAATCACGCCTATGACAGCATGGCGCCCTTCCAGTGGCGCGCGGCGCCGTTTGCCGATGGCGCCTATCCAACGCCGAGCGGTCGCGCCCGTCTGATTGCCGTTGCGCAGCGCTCGCTGGAGGCGCCGCTGCGCGAATGGCCAATGACGCTCAATACCGGCCGCTACCGGGACCATTGGCATACGATGACGCGAACGGGCCTGTCGCCAAGGCTCTCCCGACACCGGGAGGAGCCGTTGGTCGAGATCCATCCCGAGGATGCGGCGGCGCTTGCGCTGGCCGATGGCGCGCTGGCCCGCGTGGTGACCCCGCAGGGCGCCAGCGTCTTTCGCGTCGCGCATCACCGGGGGCAGCGTCGCGGCGAGTTGTTCACGCCGATCCACTGGACCGACCGTCAGTCGAGCGGCGGCCGCACCGGGCTGTTGCCGCGCGACCTTGCCGACCCGCATTCGGGGCAGCCCGGCTTCAAGCTCTCGCCTGCAAGGATCGCGCCGCTGGTCGTCGACTGGCGCGGCTTCCTGATCGTGCAGGCCGAGGCGCCGGCGCCGGACTGCCTGTGGGCGACGCGGGTTACCGTACCCGGCGGCGCGCTGTACGAATTGGCCGGGACCGGCGATGCCGCCGGGCTCGATCGGGGGCTGCCTTATGGTGACCGGATCGAGGCGAGCGATCCGGCGCGCGGCACGCGGCGCGTGGCGGTGCTGCGCGAGGGGCGACTGGCAGCGGTGCTGTTCGTCACACGCGCCGGCGAACTGCCGAGCCGCGACTGGCTGATCACGCAGCTCAACCAGCCGCAAGGGCCGCAGGTACTCGCTGGCCGCGCGCCCGGCCGCAGGACAGATCAAGGGCCGGTGGTCTGCGCCTGCTTCGATGTGGGCCTGCATACGATCACGGCCGCGATACGGGACCGGCGACTTGCCGACGTCGCGGCGATCGGCGCGGCGCTGGGGGCCGGCACCAACTGCGGATCCTGCCGCCCGGCGCTGGCCCGCATTCTCACCGATGTTCCCAAGGAGACCGTGCATGGCTGACGAATTTCCCGCAGGCAGCGCCTGGCTGGTCGGCGCAGGACCCGGGGACCCTGATCTGCTGACCCGCAAGGCCGAGCGGCTGCTGCGTACCGCAAGCGTGGTGTTCTACGACGCGCTGGTAGGGAAGGGCATTCTCGAGCTGATTCCTGCATCGGTGCGGAAAGTACCGGTAGGCAAGCGTGCCGGCCGGCATTCCAAGGACCAAGAGACGATCAACGACCTGCTCGTCGCCGCCGCCATGGCTGGCGAACGCGTCGTGCGGCTGAAGGGGGGCGACCCGTCGATCTTCGGGCGATCGATGGAGGAGTGTTCCGCACTTCTTCAGGCCGGGGTGCCGGTACGGATCTGCCCTGGTATCACCGCCGCGAGCGCGGCGGCGGCGTCCGCCGGTGTCTCGCTTTCGCTGCGGGGGCTCGCGCGGCGGGTGCAGTTCGCCACCGCGCACAAGCGCGGCGATGCGCCTCTCGATTTGGACTGGGCCGCGCTGGCGGACCCGCACTGCACGACCGTCTTCTACATGGGGCGCAGTGCAGCAGCGGAGATCGGCCGCAACCTCGTCGCTTCGGGCCTGCCCGGTGCGACGCCCGTGATGATCGCCTGCGACATCAGCCTGGCAAGCGAGCGGATGCTCCACACCCGGCTGGATCTTCTGCACGTCGCCGTTTCCGCCTTTTCCAACGATCAGCCGACGCTCATCCTGGTGGGCGAGGCGCTGGCGGCAGGGGGCAGCGCACCGCTTGCGGATTCCTGTTCCGCTTCTATCGGCACCGTGGTGCCGGAAAGCACGAGCCCGGCCCCAAAACCTCAGGCCGCTTTCCATCCCTTCGCATCCCGTGCGCTCTGATGCCTTCCCGCGCGGCGCCGAGGACATCATTATCAGCGGTTACAGCTCTCGTGCCGGGAGGTGCCACGTTGCTCGGGCAGGTGCCCGGCCGCCTGGTGTGAGCCGTGATCGGGTGGCGCTCAATTGCAAGCTGCGCGTACACAAGTATCGGCTTCACTGTTGCCGCCAGTTAGAAAAGGCACATTCCGCCGCAAGATAGAAATGGCACAACGCCGTTGGCGGCGGGGGCTGCGTGGAGCCCTCCTCTAGCGCAGCGCTGCCCCCGCTGATGCTCCGACCTTCCGGCTCCGGCCCTGGACCCGCTGCGTACGCAGCGGGCCCGGTCACACGGCGTGACGGTAAAAGTTGCGGGGTATGATCAGCGGAACGTGCCGCGAAGCCCGAGCATACTGGTGCGGCCAGGTGAGATCGTTGTGGTGGAACGATCGGAATCCTGTCGCTTCAAAACATTGTCGACCCGGGCAAAAACATCGAGCCCGTTGGTGACCGGGAGGTCAGCACGCAGATTGAGGCGCCAGAGTGTGGGCACGTTGACGTAATAATCGCGGGTCGACGGGCGGCGCGGTTCTAACCCGTAATCGGCTCGCGTCTGTGCCGCGCCATCAAGCTGGCGGCGTGGTCCCAGCCAGAACGCGTTGGCGCTGAAGGTGCCACCAAACACCGCCAGGGTGCCGGTTAGACCCGCCGTAAATGTGGGCACGCTCAGGCGCCGATCCCCTTCTTGGTACATGCGGTCTGCGGCATTTTGGAGCGCGTTGCTCAACGTCTTGATCCTGTTGTCGATCAGCGTGAGATTCCCGCGCAGGGAAACTGGCCCACGCGAAACGTTCCCTTCAAACTCCCATCCACGGTTCGTCACGACGCCGACATTTTGATATTGCCAGACCGGCAGTCGCGGTGTCGGGTTGATCACCACCGGCATGATGAGATTTCGCCCTTCTTCATCATATCGGGTCACCGACAGGCTGCCGATTCCGGCCCAGGTGAGATCAACGCCACCGTCCCAGCCAACCTTGCGCTCCGGCCCGATCGCCGGATTAGCGAGATAGTTCGCATTGGTTGCCCGACCGCCTAGGATAGCGCGTTCGTCGATTGGAGAACGCGCGCTGTTACCCCACTGCGCGCGAAACTTCACAGTCGCAGGCCCGCGATCGACGACATAGGCGGCGCCAATTCGGGGTTGGAACTGCTGCGTTTTGTTCTCCGCCACGAAGCGAATGCCGCCGTCTACACGGCTCGCCAGCGTGAGATAGAGCTGCTTGCGATACCCCACCTCGACCATGCCGTAATAGCCATACTGGTCCCAGCTATCCTCGTCCGTGTGGGCACTTTGGGCGGAATCGACGTCAGGACGGCCATTGATCAGGCTATAGCTTTGGAGTTCGGCGTTCGTGCGCCGGTAGAATACCGTGTCCGCTCCTGCTGTGACCGTTGCGGTAAGATCGTCTGAAATTTTGGCGTCGTACGTTGTGTAGTACCGTACTGTGCGGCGTAGATTCTCACTTCGCTGATAATAGTTGCGGGTTGGGCTATACGCCCCCTCATAGCCAAAAGAGTTATTGTCCTGCCCGATAGTAAGGGTGTGTTGCCAGCTGGGCGACGCTTGATAGCCAAGCGTGAGTGCCACCAGGGTTTCCGACATGGGATAATGCAAGCCCACATCTTTGTTGCCTTTCTCCTTGTATCGGAGGCAGCTCGGTAGCTGCGATCGGCCCGGTAGGGTGCAGGCATATGAATAACTAGCGGTGTAAAGGTCGCGTGTATTTCGGAAGGCGCTCAAGCTAGCTGTGAACGGGCCACGGCGGGCGCGAAGGCCGCCGGACAATGCCAGGCCGGAAGAGTCATAGCGCTGCGCCCACTCGCCGGTAGATTGGTAACTTGCACCCAAACGATACCCGAAATCATCATCCCCGCCGAAAAGCTGGGCGGAATGGTCTTGCACGATGGGAGTCACCCCATTCGGTGTATAGGCACTGTCCATGATACCGGCAGAAGCCTGCACCACGATCTCCGGTTTGGTCCCTCCGTTCGAACCCTTTTTTGTCACGATCTTCATCAGGCCGGTTGCGCCATCGGTGCCGTACATCGTGCCTGCCTGAGGCCCTCGGACGATCTCAATCCGTTCGATCGATCTGGGGTCCAGCGTCGATAGGAGCGTGGGGCGCGCCAATTCCACTCCGTCGATGAAGATCTTCATGTAATCGCCGTTGAGATCACTTGTGCTGTAATTCCAGCCGGTCTCACCTCGCGTAATGACCTGGGTGGTCCAATCATTAAGCCCCGAGTTTAGGACGAAGACGCCCGCAAACTCTCCCCGAAGCAGGTCTGTCATGTTCCGGATCTGCTTGCGCTCAATGTCTTGCGACGTCAGCACTGAGATAGGCGCAGAACTTGATCGGAGTGCCGAGGGACGGGACCCCGTTATCGTAATCGCATCGGCTTCTGCACCCGAGATGGCGTCTAGGGCATGGTTGATCATGACATTGGCGCCGCTCGCGACAGTTACCTGAAATCGGCGTTCCGCAAAGCCGCTACGCCGGAAGACTACCGTGTACTCGCCGGCGGGAACGCTGCTGATCCGAAAGCCCCCCGCCGCATCCGTCTTTGTCGTGAACTCCGTACCTTCGAGAGCCACGCTCACATCCCCGGCGCCTGCACCTCCTTCAGCAGAGGTAGTGACCTGCCCCGAAATTTGACCTTGGCCGCGACGGTTGATCATGTCTGCGCCAGCGTCTGTTGTGGGAGCGGCAACCTGCGGAGGCGTGCCAACGGGGGCATTCTGCGCAGCAGCAGCGGAGGCAGCGATCGACGCTGCCAGGGCAAAGCCAGAAACTCCTACCGTCCGCAAGAAGCCGTGGCCCGCTCCCATCCACTGCGGCGCAGGCGAAGAGGTCCGGCGTCCTTGATCATTGAACGTACCATTCCGTGATACGTTGTACCGTAACGTATTTTGCGACAAAGCCGCTCCCCTTATTCGTTCACCGCGCGACCGCTGCGCACGGCGTGTCCGTGTCGATTGCAACGATGAAACATGTTGAAATGATATAACGTCGCCTCTAAGCGCGGCTCCGAAATCAGACAAGGGGTTTTGGAATGTTCCGCATCATAATGCTCAGTTCGACCGTTCTGCTGTCTGCGGCGAGTGCGGCGAGTGCGGCATCGGCGCAGGAGGCGCCTGACGCGCGGGCGCTTCAAGCATCGGCCACACGAGACAAGGACGCCAATCGCGACCGTGCGCATGGTCTTCCTGGTGAGGAGATCATCGTGAGCGCTCCTTACTGGCGCCCGCAGACTGAAGTTCTCTCCGGCACGTCCGTTCTGTCCGGGACGGAGCTGACCCGTCAGGTCCGACCCACGATCGGTGAAACGCTGGCGCGCCAACCAGGTGTCTCCGGCACCAGCTTCGGCCCCAACGTCTCTAGGCCGGTGCTTCGCGGCTTCCAGGGCGAACGCATCCGCGTCCTCACCGACGGCATTGGCAGCATCGATGTGTCCAATACTTCCGTCGATCACGCCCCCGTCGTCAATCCGCTGAACGCCCAGCGGATCGAGGTGCTTCGAGGCCCTGCTGCACTGCTGTATGGCTCTTCTGCCATCGGCGGCGTTGTGAACGTGATCGACAGCCGGATCCCACGCGCGGTTCCCGAAGCGCCAGCTCATTTCGATGTCCTCGCCAACTATGCAACGGCGGCACAGGAGACCTCGGTGACGGGCGCGGTCGACATCCCGGTGACCCGCAACATCGTCTTTCACGCGGACGGCACCTATCTGAACACTGGCGACATGCGTGTTGGCGGCTACATCAACTCGGAAGCCGTTCGCGCCGAGGCGGATGCGCTCCCCCCAGGGCGGCGAGGCCGGGCGCAACTCGTGGCACAGGCGTACGAGCAGGGCCGCCTGCCGAACAGCTCTGCACAGACATCCGAGATCGCTGGCGGTCTTTCCTATATCGGATCAACCGGATCGCTCGGCGTGTCCGTCAGTCGGTACGATAGCCAGTACGGTGTTCCGGAGCGTCTGGATTTCAGTACCACGCCTTCAACCAGCGGCCATGATCACGGTGGTGTGCGGCTCGATCTTGCGCAGACTCGGATCGACGTTCGAGGCGAACTGGAAACTGCAGGCTTTTTCGAGCGCCTGCGCCTGCGCGCCGCAGGCGCTGACTACCGTCACGACGAGATCGAAGAGGCCGGCGTGATCGGTACCAGCTTCTTCAACCGCGGGTATGAGGGGCGCATCGAGGCGGTTCAACGCGAACGGAGCGGATGGAATGGTGCCATCGGCGGCCAATTCTTCGTCCGCAATTTCCGCGTGGACGGCGAAGAGAAGTTTTTGCCTGAGAACAGGACGCGTCAGTTCGGTCTGTTCACGCTCCAGTCTATGGAGTTTGGGCTGATCAAGGCGGAGGCGGGCGCCAGATACGAGCACAGCAGTGTTTCTGCGGACGCCGATCGCGATCTCGGCAATTCCGCTCGGTCACGCCAATTCGATGCTTTCTCGTTCTCCTTGGGCGGCGGCGTTGCGGTGAGCGAGGGCATACGGTTCGGTCTCAACGCGTCGAGGACCGAGCGTGCGCCTTCAGCAGAAGAACTGTTTGCCAACGGCCCGCACTTAGGAACGCAGGCTTTCGAAATCGGGAATCCTGACTTCCGCAAGGAGTCGAGCTGGGGCCTGGAAGCGACCTTGAAGGGGAATGGCAAAGGCTATGCATTCTCCGTGGCAGCCTATCACAATTGGTTCAGCAACTACATTTACGATTACCAGAGCGGCGCCGTTCGCGATGGGCTGCCCGTGTTCCGGTATGCGCAAGCCGACGCACGGTATTACGGTGTCGAAGGCGAGATTTCCGCCGATCTGGCGCGGATTGGGTCGGTACTGATCCGCGGTGATCTGCTCGGCGACTATGTTCATGCAACGATAGAGGGCTCGGGCCCGGCTCCGCGGATCCCACCCCTGCGTCTCCTGGGCGGGCTCGAAGCACGCACGGGCATGTTCGGCGGTCGTGTGGAGGTGGAGCGCGCCTTCAAGCAGGACAGGCTCGCCGCCTACGAAACCCTGACGAAGGGATACACCATGGTGAATGCGTCGGTCACCTGGCAGCCGATCGCCGATAACGCCACGACCTTGATATTGTCGGCCAACAACCTGTCCGACGTCGAAGCAAGGCGGCATGCAAGTGTGTTGAAGGACTATGCGCCGCTGGCGGGGCGTGACATCAGGATCTCCGCGCGCTTCCATTTTTAATGCTTTAGCATTTGGAACTTCATTAACATCTCCTGCGAGGAAGGCGCGCGCGCTCTCCTCGCAACTGAGCTTCCGGCACCTCCTCCTGGAAGGTAATGATCTGCGCCGTCGCCAGGCGCGCGTGATGCGCACTTCGACCGGAGGAGCGCTTCTTGCCAACCCTAGGAGGCGGTCGTGCGAGCGCAGCGCCGGCGGCGGGACAGCACAACCGGTTGCAACGCTGCATCTGCGCAATGGAAGCCCGGCGCTGGCTGCACGCAGCTTGGTGACAGCGCCTGCTTTTCGGTAAAAAAGGGTTGCGTCTCGGAACCCGGCTCTTCAATGGCGATGATACAATGTATCATTCATTAACCACGGCTGCTCAGCCCGTCGCGCACGAACCTCAAAGGCGATGTCTCTTCGGCTTGCCACCGCCAACTGCGTTGGGGCCTTCGTAAGAAAGGGAGGTAAAGCGGACCTCGCTGCCCGACGGTGGAAGCGCGTCCGATGCGCACACAGCGCATTCAAAAGAACTGCACTCGAGACGCCATCGTCGGGGTCAAACTATTGCTGTCGCCGCTGGCCGGCCCGGCGTCTCTGCCCTCCGGGCGAAAGAGAAAAAGCATGATTGAATTTTCTGCCTTGTGGCTGATGTTTGTGTTGGGCGTACGGCATGGGTTTGATCCCGATCACGTTGCCGTGATCGACAACGTCGTGTTCAGGACCGTCGAAGTACAGCCGCGGCTTGCACCTTGGATCGGTACACTGTTCGCTTTGGGGCACAGCTTTTCAGTCACTGCCGTGGCATTGGGGGTATCGCTGGCAGCCGGGACCCTGGACTTGCCGATTTGGACGGGGCTGCTGATCGACGCGGCGGTCATTCTCCTGCTCCTGATCGTAGGAGCACTCAACCTGCGGGCGCTCCTGACCCACGCGAGCTATACTCCGGTCGGATTGCGTAGCAGGGTTATCCCACGCCGACTGCGACTCAGCACCCATCCTTTCGCGGTCATTTTCACCGGGGTTCTCTTCGGCCTGGTCTTCGACACGGTCACCCAGACTGCAGCCTGGGGTGCCGCGGCAACCGCTAAAGGCGGAACCGGCGCGGCGCTGGCGATTGCGCTGACCTTTGCCTTCGGAATGATACTGGCGGACACCCTGGACAGCCAGATCGTCGCTCGGTTGTTGCGCGCCAGCTTGGATTCGACGGAAACTGTCCGCCGCTATCGCCGATCCGTGGGTTGGCTAGTGGTGGTGCTTAGCTTCGGCACCGCGGGGTTCGCTTTGGCCGATCTCGCGGGACTGGAGGTAGCGCTGTCAACCATCGATACAACAGTAATTGGAGTAGGGTTGTCGATTTTCATCATCCTGCTGCTACTACTCGCTTGCGGGCACGGAAGGGCAACTGCGCGGCTCACAGCGATGAAGAGGAGAATTGGGAGACACTCTTCCTGAAAGCCTAGCTCACAGTATCGACCGATCTGCCTTCAGCCAGACTCAGCTCGACGCGATCGTGGGGCAGCTAAATCCTCGTCTTCAAGCTTGGAACGTAGCCTCAGGTCTTCTGGACCGAAGAGTGGTCCAGAGATCTGACCACAAGGTTTGGTCATTTGCGTAGCCCAGCCATCAAAATAACCAGTCGATAGCTACGCAGGCCGCGAGTCCGACCACTACGTTCATGGGCAAACCGATTCGAACGAAATCGGTGAACCGGTAATTCGCCGCGCCGTAAACCAGCGTGTTGGTCTGATAACCGATTGGTGTCGCAAAACTGGCGCTGGCACCGAACATCACGGCAACGATCAGCGCACGCGGCTCGGCGCCGATCGCGTCTGCGAGTGCGACGACCAGCGGGGTCATAATAACGGCGACGGCATTGTTGGTGACGGTTTCTGTCAGCACGCTGGTCACGGCATACACGCCGATAAGCAGCATCAGTGGAGAGGCGTGTTCCAGCAATGGCCGAACCACGCGGACGATCAGCTCGATTGTGCCGGCCGCCTGCAGGCCGGCGCCAAACGCCAACATTCCGAAGATCAGCACCAGCGTGTTGCCGTCGATGGCGCTCCAAGCTTCTTCCGGCTCGATGCAGCGGGTGATGAGCACCACCGCCACGCCGATTAGCGCCAGCGCCTCGATCGGCAGATTGAAGACCGCGGCGCCTGCCACCACCAGACCCAGCACTGCCGCAGCCAATGGGGCCTTTCTGCGTTTGAAGGCGCGGACCGGCGCCGCCGCAACGTGCGCCAGCCCGACGTTGGCGGACAGTGCAATCGCCGCGTCGCTGCCAGCTGCGATGAGGAGGCGGTCCGCGGCACGCACCCGGACATTCGCGAGGTCGGGCCCGGCCAAGTGACGAGGACGAGCCAGCCCGAGCACTCGTACTCGCAATCGTGACAGCATTGTGATCTCGGCCAAACGCCGGCCTATCACAGGATGCGAAGGCGAAATCACCGCTTCTATCAGGCGGGCATCCTCTGGCCGGTCCGCCCCTGCCATGGCAATCCCTCCGCCCAGGCCCGTAAGACCTACGTGAAAATCGCGCGCTTCTGCCAAAGAGGCGAGTTCCGCTGGACTGGCCGCTACGACCAGTTGGTCGCCCGTCTCCAGCGTCATCGCCTCCAGACTACGGCGGTACACGTTGGATCCGCGCCGCACGGCAACCACCTGTACGCCTTGTCGACGATACAGAGCGGTTGTGCCCAGCCGCTCCCCGACCATCCGGCTGCTCGCGAGAAGAACGAGGTTCGATAGAAAATTGTCGCTCTCGCCGTGCTTGCTGCTGCAAGCCTCGTCCCGTCTTGGAAGCAGCAATGGTCCTGCAACGAGCAGGAACGCCATGCCGGCGATCGCCGTCACCAGCCCCACGCCGGTAATCTCGAATATGCCGAAGCTTCGTTGCCCGTGTTCCTGCGCCACCCCGTTGACGAGCAGGTTCGTGGAAGTGCCGATCAGAGTAAGCGTTCCGCCCAGGATCGTAACATAGGAGAGCGGGATGAGCAGGCGGGTGGCGGCAAGCCCCATGATCTTGCCCAGCCGCTTTATGATCGGGATCATGACGATGACCACGGGTGTGTTGTTCATGAATGCCGATGCGACGAAGGTGCCGATGCCAATCTCCGCCATGGCTAGCCGCGGGCGCCGGGCCGCGCGGCGCATAACCCAGCCCGAGACTTCTTCGAGCACGCCCGTACGAAGCAGCGCACCTGAAAGCACGAACATGGCACCGATCGTTATCGGGGCGGTGTTACTGAACACTCGCAGCATGTCTGAAGGCGACAGGAAGCCGATCGCCATCATGGAGACGCCGCCGACTACTGCCAGCACGGCCGGCGGCAATCGCTCCGCGGCGAAAGCCGCGAACAGCACTACCAGAAAGATCAGGCCGATAACGTCGCCGTGCTGTGCCAGCATCGGTGCGAAAGGATGAGAAATCCGGGACCTCCTGGTTGACGCATACAGTGGTGGTACGTGTTGAACGATACAACGCCAGCGACCACAAGAACGTAACACCTGCACCAAACGATGACTGCGGTGCAAGGTTTGGCGGCGGTGCCGGGCCGCGCCCCGCGCGAAGCTATTGGAGGCAATTTCTTCCGCTTCACAAGCGACCGACGACGGTAGCAGCGAGCGCGGTTGTAGGCGAGTATAGCAGCGCGGCACGTTCACATCTCTATCTGGCGGAAGAGTGACATTTGTACGTTGCGCTTACAGGCTAGTTTCGGCTTGTTGCCGCCAGTTAGAAAAGGCACATTCCGCAGCCAGATAGAAATGGCACAACCCGCTCGAGGCAGCGGGGGCTGCGTGGAGCCCTCCTCGTAGCGCAACGCTGCCCCCGCTGATGCCCCACACTCCCGGCTCCTGTCCCCGGACCGCTGCGCACGCAGCGGGCCCGGTAACATCGCGATAGCGATGCCACTCGTGCTATCGGGTATTGCGTGGGCGGCCGCTTCGGCGAAAAAAAGCGGGCAGGCAGCTCCCGCCCAGAAGCGGAGGTTACCTGTCCCCCGAACCGAGAAGAGCATCACGGAGCCGCACCACGCTCCGGAACTGGCGATCACCTTCTGCAAAATGCTCGCGCAAGACTTCGTCTTGGCTGCGATGGGCTTTGGTCGTTGACGGTTGTGCTCGATCCATGCCGGGAGGAGGAGGCGGAGGCGGCGGGGCTGGTAGCAAAGTGCACTCGTAGACCGTTCCAGCGTCGCGAGCCGCACGATCAGCGACCGCCTGTTTGTAGTCGGCGTCTAAACTGGTCCCGCGCAACGATCTAACGAATGCACGATCGCGCTTGGCTCGAGCCAGCGCGTACTCACGCACCACATCAGGATCGCAGTGAGGAGCAACGAACATCTGGTATTCGCCGACTGCCTGACGAAAGGCCGCGCGGATCTCAGGGCTCGGTCTTGCCGCAACTTGTGGGGAGAGAAACAAAGCCGTTAGTATGGCAAGCTGATCATGAGGCATTCGATACTCCCGATATCAACGTTCTCACATCAGGATGACAGTTTCCACCATTCTCCGCCATGGCAGCTATCCACCATTCTCGGCCGTTCAGGCGAGCAGTCGTGCCAAAAGCCGCCATTAGCTGCTCGCCCCAGGGAACGTCCGCTTCTAGCTCGAACCCTCCCGGCGACGGCCGAGATTGGTGGGAAGCGGACAGTCAGCTTTTGGGATGGCACCGGCTATGGCTGCCGTCCCGAAAAGGATCGAGATATGGGACTTGTGCACCCCATTGCCTGATCCGCTAAAAGGCGATCCATCACGAGGTGACGGATGACGACGGACCACTCCGCTGGCTGGGAGGCAGTCTCTGACCAGTTCATAGCCGTCCGCTCTGAAGTCGGGGCGGCGTTGGTTCTGGGATGGGCAACAGCTCGTCTCCCGCGATCGGCTGCAATCTTGGACATTGGATGCGGCTCCGGTGTGCCAATCGCTCAAGGGCTGGTGGGCGTTGGTTTTTCCGTATGGGGAGTCGATGCATCACCTTCGCTGATTTCGGCATACAGGCTCAACCTTCCCGACATGCCTGCGGTCTGCGAACCGGCCCAGGACAGTTCCTTCTTCGACAGAACCTTCGTCGGTGTGATCTCAATCGGGCTCATCTTTCTGCTTGGTGAGGGCGACCAGCGGAAGCTTCTTACCAACGTCGCTAATGTACTGGAACCCGCCGGACGATTTCTGTTCAGCGCTCCACGTGAGGTCTGCCGTTGGAATGATACGCTAACGGGCCGTGCATCAATGTCGCTGGGAGCGGACGCATATGCTGCGCATCTTACCAGCGTCGGGCTGCGTTTAGACGACTGCCGATCCGACGAAGGCGGGAACAACTACTACGAGGCGGTCAAACCCATCTGACGCGCCTCTGTTAGCTCCCCCGAAAAGGAACCGTTTTTGGGATCAGTGCCCACGGCGTTCAATTCGGAAGCCGTTCAGTCCGTTCGCTTTCCCAAAAAATGTTCCCGATTGCTCTTTCCCGAAATAGCGCCTCAGGCATGAGAAATCGGGACTGACCCCGCTCCACAACCGGCAGCTTTTGGGATCGCGATTCTAAGATCTGAACGTCTGTAACTGGGCGCGAGCTGCCGGTCCGCTTTTCACGCACTTTCAGACGAAGAGGCGTCAAGGTCGACCCAATTCCAGAGCAGCAGCTCATCCATCCGATTGATGGGGTGACCTCGTCCAAGCCGATCAAGCACATCGGCGAGCCAGGCCTGTGGGTTGATGCCATTCAGCTTCGCCGTCTCGAGCAGGCTGTAGATCGCTGCTGCCGCTCGCCACCGCAGTCGGCACCGGCAAAGAGCAAGTTCTTCCGGCTCACGGCGATGCCGCGCAAGGCGTTCTCTGCCAGGTTGTTGTCGATCTCCAGCCGGCCATTTTCCGTGTAGGTGAGAAGCGCCGACTTCAGACGAACGGCATAGCGGAGCGCCTCCGCCAGCGGAGATCGGGCCGACACTTGGGCGAGGACGCCGTCTGCCCACTTGAAGAAGTCGAGCGCCTTCAGCTTGGAGTATTTGCGTGCCTTTCGGCGATCGTCGTGCGGATCTCGAGTGATCCGTCGTTCGACCTCATAGAGATCGCCGATCAGCACCTATCTCGCCATGTCGAACGTGCAAGACAGCCATGTTCGACTCGATGTCGTCAGACCATCGACGCCACGGGAGCGGAGATCGCCCGCTACCGACTGCTGCCGAGAGACCTCGTACTCACAGAAGGTGGCGGCCTGGACAAGTTGGGGCGCGGCGGTATCTGGCATGGCGATATTGAAGAGTGCATCCATCAGAACCATGTGTTCCGCGTGCGGATCACGGATGCCACCGTACGCCCCCTGTTCTTGAGCCGCCTGATCGGTAGCCAGCGCGGCAAGCGCAATTTTTTCCCCTCGGCGAAACAGACCACGGGCATCGCCTCGATCAACATGACCCACCTAAAGAACTTTCCCTCGCTCTCGCCAGTGCGTTCACGCCCGTCTGCCCGTTGCAGTTGCCGCACGCCTAAGCGATTGCGCAGGAACTGCAAAGCCGTGCGGCTAGTGCATCAGTGCACGCACCCGCTCTATCGCCTGCAGCCGCAGGGGTTCGGTCTCGGCATCATAATGCACTGCCTCCAAGTTGCGGACGAGCCGCGCGAGATCGGTACGGTAGCCGCGATCCAGCAGCTCCAGAAGCTTGTCCACTGCGCTCAGACTCACCGCATCCTCGGCAATCGTCGCGCCGCCGGGGGGCCGAAAATTGATGTCGGCATGGCTGGCCAGCAGCGCGTCCCAGGCGCTCCAATCGTCATGCTGGACGCCGGCCGACAGCGCATAGTGCAGCGCCAGCGACCGCGCGTCCTTTTCCCAGCTGTTCGGGTCGCCGCCCGCAGCGAGCAGCCGCTTCAGCAAATCGGTGCGCGGAATTGCCGCGGCGATTAGCAGCGGCGTTTCGCCGCCTGGCTCACGCGCATTCGGACTGGCGCCGCCCTTCAGCGCCGCCTCGACACCAGAGGCATCATTGCACAGCACGGCAGCACCAAGCGGCGACAGGCGATCGGGGAAATAACCGAGCGCATCGACGATCCGATCCCGATCCTGCACGTCCGCCACTCGACATTCCCCGTTGCCTGTTGTCGATCCGATTGCGCCCCCCCCGCAAGCGGCGAGCGCCAGCGCAGTCCCGGCACAGACCAACAACCGCATGCGCCTCATCGCCTCGCCGATTTCGCCGCAACCATTCCGTCCAGCACTCCAGCAAGTACCGCGGTCATGCTGTGGGAATCCGAAGATCCCGCATGCACCTTGAGGCCGTCGTTAGCAGACCAGCCAAGTTCGAGCGAGTCGAGGCGAACCGTGTTGGTGCTGGTGCGCAGGCCGAAAAACTGGTTGGACATTGCAACCCGCTCGCCTCCCACCTGATAGGAACGCACCCGACTGTTCAGGGCACCCATGTCGATGGCGCATGTGGTGGTGTCGAAGTTCGCGGACCATCTGCCGCTTTACCGCCAATCACAGATCTTCGCGCGTCAGGGTGTCGAGATCAGTCGATCGACGCTGGCGGACTGGATGGGCCAGGTCAGCTGGCTTCTCCAGCCGCTGGTCGACCGTATCGCCGAGCATGTGATGGCCAGCCCCAAGCTCCACGCCGACGACACCCCGGTTCCGGTGCTGGCGCCGGGTAGCGGCAAGACGGCGACGGGGCGACTCTGGGTGTACGTGCGCGACAATCGACGATGGCGCTCCAGAGATAAACCCGCGGCGCTCTACCGCTACAGCCAGGATCGCAAGGGAGAACGCCCGCGCGAGCACCTCAAGACGTTCGCCGGCTTCCTGCAGGCTGACGCCTATGCCGGGTTCGAGAAGCTCTATGCGGCCGATCGGCAGCCGGGGCTGATCACGCCGGTTGCTTGTTGGGCGCATGTGCGCCGCAAGCTGCACGATGTGCTCGACGCCGACGCCCGCTCCGTCGCACGTGAAGGGCTGGTGCTGATAAGCGACCTATACGAGGTCGAGCGGCAGATCATCCGGGATCCGCATGACGATCGCCGGAAGGCACGCAAATGCTCCAAGCTGAAGGCCCTCGACTTCTTTCATTGGGCAGACGGCGTGCTCGCCCAGGTGTCAGCCCGATCTCCGCTGGCGGAGGCGCTCCGCTATGCCGTTCGTCTGAAGCCGGCGCTTCTCACCTACACCGAGGATGGACGGCTGGAGATCGACAATAACCTGGCGGAGAACGCCTTGCGCGGTATCGCCGTGGGTCGGAAGAACTGGCTCTTCGCCGGTGCCGACTGCGGTGGCGAGCGGGCAGCCGCAATCTACAGCCTACTGGAAACGGCGAAGCTGAATAGAATCAATCCGCAAGTCTGGCTCGCCGATGTGCTCGACCGCGTCGGTAGAGGTCACCCCATCAATCGACTTGACGAACTGCTGCCTTTTAATTGGAGCACTTAAGCGCAAACGGCAGATAGTAGACGCTAATCTGCTTGCTAGCTGCCGGTAAAGGGCGCACGATCTGCAATCTACACATATAGGTGCTGGTTGTGATTCGTTCGTTGATCGCCCTGGCTTTGCTCGGTATCGGAGCTTCTCGCCCTCCAGCTCCACCTCAACTTTGGCCAGTCCAGCGCTACCTGAAATGGCAGCCGGAATGGGGAACCCAGACAATTAACGCGGCAGGTTTAGTTGCGCGTATCGAAATCAAGCGGTGCGGGAAAGATCGTCCGGCGTCGGAAGGATGCTCCAAAGGTGATGCCTATCTTGTGGCAACGGTCGGCGCACCGGGGATGGAGCCAATTACGATACAGGGCGAACCCGGTGTTGCCGCGTTTGTGGGCGTTGGAAAGCTCACTCCAAGTGCGGCCCGCGCTTCGCTGATTCTGATTTCAGAGAACGGAGGGAGCGCTGGCTGCGTTGAGATCGACTTGGCCGTGCCGCAGTCGGCAGGTTATGGGCGTGTCCGGCTCAGTGCCGACGAGCATGATCACGGCACCCTTTGTAGGGTCGAGCCTTCTCATCTGGCGTGGCCGCAGGACTTGACCGGACATGGTCATCCCGAGTTCCAGCTGCGGGACACTAGGTTCCGTTGTCGATTCACGAGTTGTGCCGGAAGCTGGTACCCTCCTCGTATAATCGCGCTCGACGGGAAAAGGGGCATCGACGTTTCTGCAGACCCGGTGCTTATACCCCTTTTTCGAGCGGACATGGTCAGAGCACGCCATGCTTGCGAACACGCTGAGAATGAGGCGCAAGGCGCATGTGCTGGCTATGCGGCTGATGCCGTTCGCGTTGGGCAGTTGCCGCAAGCCTGGCGTATCATCCAGGCTCAAGTGCAGCGTGGATGTCGAGTGAAGTTCTCGGATGTGTGTCCCGACGTCAATCGAATCCCCATCAACTTTCTAGCAGAGCTTGCACCTCTGCTACCGAACGCTGGATGAACCCTACAGGACCTACCCCAAAGCCTCCGGCGACATCTTTATCCTCGGTATCGGACGAGAGCATAGGTCGGTTGTACAATTAGACGGTGCTGGGGAACGCTTACGAACGGGGAACCCAGATGCATCAGTGTTTTGCATCGGCGGAAAGCTAGTTTCCTGCCGTTCTTTGGTAGATGCAGAACAGGTGAGTTTTGCATCAGAGTGCTCGTCTGATTGCCTTCGTCGGGCGAAATTCATCGATTAAGCGCGTGGTCGCCAGCATCCCTTCAAAGGATCTAGCACACTAACTACCCACGCCGCTACAGTGCCCTCGCTGCCCGACACTGTAACCCTTGAGGTTGATCCGTCTGTTTGCCGGGCGCTTGAAACGCGGATCGTAAATGTCGTTCCATCAGGCGATGGTGGCAGCGGCGGCATTAGCGACGCACTCGCCTGCAATTTCGGCGGAATGACCGAGAGACCAACCTTGAATTTATCTAGTCCTTCAAGAACTGAGATAAGTGCTAGGCAGTTATCGGAATTAAGTAGGTCTTCTTTGAGATGCCCCTGACGGTCCATTATTTTGCGCCTAGCGCTCCAAACGACCTTTCTATCCGACCATGATCTCCAGAGATCAACGATTTCCCAGCCTCCACAAAGAGAATGATGGGAAGTTATTTGAATATCAGTAGCGGTACTGGGGACCGGCACTGGCTCTTTTATGGAGGTCTCAATCGCTTGATCGATTTCCTCACACCCAAGCAGTTGGGGCGGAGCCGCTATTGCAGCGGTAAGGCTCATAAGAATTAGCATGGTCACGTTCCTCCGATCTTACGCCCTGTGCCTACCGCATAGCAGACTACTCGTGTTCGCTCTCCGTCACGATAAAGATCATGCAAAGCTTCTGATTTTTGCTTCGAGGAATGACCGAGCTGGCATCGACGTAATGAAGCCATGTCTGCTTCCCAAACTGCCCGTCGCCCATCGGAACGTGCGGTTTTGCGCGGGAGCCGCCATGGCGGAAAATAGTGGAAAGCGGACAGTCCGCTTGCAGGAGGCGGTTGCTGTAGGCGGACGCCTTATAGTCCGGTAGCGACTAGACGCGATCACCGGTATCAACCGCTTGTTGGCGCAGGGTCCATGGGCCTGCTGCTTATCGAGAGCGGTGGTTTGTGGCTTCACGACCTGACCCAGGCAGCCGCCCGTCTTGATTTCGCATTGGCGATCGAAGTGAATGAACGCGAAGATGTTCGCGGTAGCTGGATCGACCTGAGTCATAGTTGTAAGCCTCACTGAAACATGGCAATATACGCGCATGCACATTGCGCTTCTCACGATGTTGATGATTGGTGCTGCTGAAGCGGCGTCGCAAGAGTCCACAATGGGACTCAACAATCTATCAGTGCTAGTAAGTGTTTCTATTGATGAGGATGGTAGAACGCAATCGTGTAAGGTGCTTCGGCTTGGCCCGGGTCTAAAGAAGGACGATGGAAGATCAGCCTGTAAGAGGATGCTTGACTTCCGATGGAATATCTCGAACTTAGTTCCTTGGGGGCAGGTGTTCCCATTCACCTTCACGACTGTAGCAGACTTGAGTGTTATAATAAACTGAAATCAGCTGCTAATTAGCGGGCGCGGTCAGCGTTGAACTCTGACCCGGAATGCGCTTGGACAATTGATAGCACCGCGACCTCGAACGGCTCGCTTTGTTGAGCATCGTCGGACTGCTGGCAAAAAACTGAGTTGCCCCTGTCCACATCGTCAACAGTCGCTGGGCGGCCAGCGATAAAGCCCATTGTGGGAAGTGTAGGCCATGTCATCCGGTGACTATCGCCTCCGCAATGAATGTCTGCAAGTGGCGCTTCCGGTCATTTGGTGCGGTCGGGGCCGGAACGGCGGAAAGTGGTGGAAAGCTGCCATTCTGATGTTAGAACGTCGGTGCCTGGAGTATCGAAAGCATCATGATATCGCTTGCCTTATTAACGGTTTTGTTGCTCTCCCCACAAGTTGCTGCAAGACCGAGCCCTGAGATTCGCGCGGCCTTCCGTCAAGCAGTCGGCGACTACCAGATGTTTGTTGTTCCTCACTGCGCGCCTGATGTGGTGCGTGAGTACGCGCTGGCTCGAGCCAAACGCGATCGTGCATTCTTTAGATCGTTGCGCGGCACCAGTTTAGACGGCGACTACAAACAGGCGGTCGCTGATCGTGCGGCTCGCGACGCGGGAACGGTCTACGAGTGCACTTTGCTACCAGCCCCGCCGCCTCCGCCTCCTCCTCCCGGCATGAAGCCATCACAACCATCAGCGACCAAAGCCCATCGCAGCCAAGACGAAGTGTTGCGTGAGCATTTTGCCGAAGGTGATCGCCAGTTCCAGAGGGTGGTGCGGCTCCGTGATGCTCTTCTCGGTCCGAGGGATAAGTGACGTCCGCTTCTGGTGGAAAGCGGACGTCCCGCAACCCTCCACCATGGCGCTCGCTGGCCGTTTAGACCATCTCCAAATCAAGCTACCAGTTGCTGAGCCTCATGATCCCAACGAAAAACTTGAATATTGTCTGTGGAGATTTGCAAGACAGGCGCCTTGTACGTCTGCGCTGCACCACAAGTAATGTTCTCATTAATCTTATTCACGGCACCCTCGGCATCTGTCATGTCAACACCTTCGAGAGCGCTTAACCCGTATTTCCACCACTGCAGGCGTAGCAACTCGGAAATTATCTCAGGTGCGAAACGGTACCGGATGACCTTAGCTGGGACCCCGCCGACGATTGCATAGGGAGGCACGTCTCTGGTGACGACAGCATGAGACGCGATCACCGCACCGTCGCCGATGCTCACTCCCTTCCTGATATAGACGCCTTCGCCGACCCAGACGTCGTTGCCGATACGCACCTTGCCAAGCGTGTCCGTCAGACCGCTCTGCTTTGCCAAATGTCGCTGGGTAGTCACGGCATTGCGGGCGCGAAATTCGTCAGCTGCTTTCCACGCGCAGCCGCCACCGAAAAGAATATGGGGCGAGACGCAGTCGGTAGGGTGCTCCTGAGCGCCAATCGCGACGCGACCTGCGATCGAGCAAAAGCGCCCGATGAGATTTACTTCGCGGTAGAACGAGCCTTGGAAAGCCTGATGGTCGCCGAAATAGGTGAATGCACCCACTACATCTATGTCGAACAGCCCTGGTTTGATGCAAATCGGCGACTCAACCAGAATGCTTGTTTGACCAGCACTACCAAAGCTCGCGCCAATCCTGATGTCGACATCATATTGCCGGCACTCGTTTCGCACCCGCTCAGAAACAGTGAATGTCATGCTGAATTACCGCGGCTAGCCATGGAAACGGCAATGGTTAATCGAGGGTGGTTAACAACCGCTAAAGCGAAGGCGAAGAAGTTTACGTCCGCAAGTGGGCGGGAGTTGCCTGTCCGCTTTCTTCGCCGAAGCGGCCGCCCACGCAATACCCGGTCGCACGAGTGGCATCGCTATCGGGGTGTGACCGGGCCCGCTGCGTGCGCAGCGGGGTCCAGGGTCAGGAGCCGGGAATCCAGGACCCAGCAGGGGCAGCGCTGCGCTAGTAGGATGGCTCCGTGCAGCCCCTGCTGTTACAGTCGTTTTCGCACTTCGAATGGAAAGCTCAGGGCTTTGCGTCTGCGCCAATATCGGATCGCGCTGCCTAGAGCGGCAACGCCGGCCAGCATTGTTGCCCATCCTGCCGGCTCGGGAACGGCAGACGTCGCCGTCACCGAGACATCCGCGGCCGTCCAATCCCCCTTTCCATCGGCATAGAAGAAAAAGGGCACGGTCGGGTTATCGGAGAAGGGATTTTCGATCATCGTGCAGAAAGACTGGGCGACAATCTCGCACCCGTCATAATCCACCGGATATTCGCCAATCGAGATGCTGGCGCCATCCCACGAGTACCAAACCTCATATGGGAAGTTGAAGGCGTGCACCGTCAACCCCTGCTGCGTGCGGCCAAAGGCTTAGGTCGGTGGTTTCGCGGGGTTACTGAAGGGTTATAGTTCCTACCTTTATGCCGCCATAATACACCGATCCATCATTACTAAAAGTAGCAACTAATCCCCAGTGAGACAAGTTACCTAGTGCCGCCGGTGCGTTGGTGCGGGGTATATCAGCTACAGCCTTCTTTTTGGACAGGCTGTAGCCGGATATGCTCCACGCATTTTGAGCTACGTTATATGTGCCGGTGTATATCCGCCCGCAAGCGATCGTCCCGAAGTTCAGGGCAGAGCAAGACGCGACGTCGTAGAAGATGTTGAACGGCGCTCCGTCACGAATGCGTTCGGTGAGAGTCGGCGGTGTCGGGGGCGGCGGAGGAGGCGGCGGAGGCGGCGGAGGCGGCGGAGGAGCAATGACCGGCCGATCAACTGGCGCAAGAGTCAGCGCGCGTGTCACTGGGCCAGCGGCTACCACCAACCTGGCTTCCTTTTTCGGATCGACGGGTTCTAAAGCCAATTGGACATCGAGCTTTGCCGCCTGAAGAGAAGCGAGGTATGCCTTCATCGTAGTTATGATGGCTGGCTCAATGTTTGCTACCGACAATATTTGTACACCTGCGGGTGGAGCTCCGATACTCGGAGAATAGCCAATAGAAACCGTGTACGAACTTGACGTTATCTGATCAGTTACAAGGGTAAGCCCCCCCTGTGCCATGAGGCATGACTTGTATGCTGCGAGACCGTTTGCATCAAGAGAGCTGGTAGCGATCGAAAGAGAACGGCTTTCAAAATTTGTCAGCCCCAAAGTCTCTGCTCGTTGTTTCACATTTTGCTTGTAGCTGCTGTAGTTCGCGCCTGCCGGTACTCCATAAATGGTAGCGTTCAACCCTCCCCCGGACTTTTTAGTATTATAATCGGCTTCGTTGATATTGATCGCAAGCGAGAGGTTAGTCACTTCGTCTGTCTGCACGCTTACCTGTGCGAGGTAAGCGCGTGGATCGCAGGATTGTGCGAACGAAGCTTCAGAGACAACGCAGGTTGCCAGTAAAGTGATCAGCAGCTTCATAATGTCCCCCTTGTTTCGTGATGCTTAACGTAAGAGATGATTGTGGCGCAAGCGTCGCAGCCTTCGTACTCAACCTTGATACGGATGGCCTTTTCGCAGGGCGCAACGTCGGTAATCGTGTGGGTACAACGCAACTAAACGGCAGCGCTCTCTGTGGAATATCCCGATGCGGCGGAGAGGCCTCTTGCGGACGTCCGCTATTGGGCGGGAGCGGACCGGCAGCTTTTCCATCATCAGCGGACAGTCTGCTTTTCCCCGGCGGCGGTGTCCAGCTGACGCTTAACGCGGGGGAGGGGCGGTCTTCCCCGTTGCTTTGGGCGCTCGTTCCCCAATCGACCGTCATCCAGAGCCACGCGCGGCGTAGCGAAAACGCTCACCGACTGTGAGCTGCGAGCTGGCGCATTGTTGTTCCGCTGCCGGTGGTGCGGGTTGGCGCTTTGCAAGGCCTGCGCCATGGCCAGGGCAGCGCCAAGCCGCTTGTTCTCGACGATCTCGGCCTGGTTGACCCGCTGCATCTTGTCGTAGACGCGGTAGGGCAGGACCACTTCACCGTGCCGCACCTCAATGCGCCCATCGGGAAATTCGCAAACGTGGACGCGCTTGCGGGCGAGCGTCCGCGCCAGCGGCGTCGGCTCCAGGATGAACATCGCCTTGTTGTAATGGAGCGCCAGAGCGCCGGTGACAGAGCGCTCGACACGCCAGACCATCTCGGCTTCCACATTCTCGTGCGGAGCGAGGAGCCGATGGGCGTCCCGAGGGTCCGCAGGTGGGCAGGCGAACTGAGCATTGTGGCGCAAGAGGTAAGAGGGGAGGAGGGAGTTGGCTTCCTCGATGGAGGAGATGCCTTCGAGCCGCATCGCTTTGACGAGGCGGTTCTGGAGTGTGCTGTTGGCCCGCTCGACCCGCCCCTTGGCCTGAGGGGAGTTGGCACAGATGATCTCGACGCTCAGCTTGTCGAGCGCGCGGCCCAGGTGCGACATGCCGTCGCCGTCGGCCGTCGCTCGGTTGTTCCGAAAGGCGCTGTGCTTGTCCGAATAGAAGGCAATCGGCTTGCCGTGCCGCTCGAGATAGTTCCGCGTCGCCTGCAGGTAGGAGAGGGCGCTCTCGCTCTCCGCCATCTCGAGGTGCATCAGCTCGCTGGTGGCATCGTCGATATAGACCAGCAGGCTGCAGCGTGGGCCTCGACCCTCGAACCAGTCATGGTCCGAGCCGTCGACCTGGATGAGCTCGCCGCGGCGCTCGCGCCGGTTGCGGGTCTGGTGGAGCCTGGCGCGCTTGGCAGCCTTGGCCTTCCAGAGGCCGGCGCCGATCATCAGCTGCCGCAGCGTCTCGTGCGAGAGCGTGATGCCGTGGCGCTCGGCGAGGTACTCGGCCGCCAGCGTCGGGCCGAAATCGGCATAGCGCTCGCGGACGATGCCGAGGATCTGCTCGCGGTACGTTTCGCTCAACCGGCGGTTGCTCGGCCGACCGCGCTTCCGGGATATCAGGCCAGCAGCGCCGTCAGCACGGAACCGGTCGAGCAGCCGATACACCTGGCGACGGCATAGCCTGAGCAGCTCGCCAGCCTCGCTTGCGGTAATCTCGCCGCGCTCGACCCGCTGCAGCGTTTCGTACCGTGACAACTCGCTCCGGCTCATCGCGACCACCGTCATCAGCGTGCCCCCAATTGCTCGGGCGGCATGCCACTCGAAAGGCGCCGACCAGAGATTGTGACATCTCTATCTGGCGGAAGAGTGACATTTGTACGTTGCGCTTACAAGGCTAATTACGGATGCGCAACGATAATGGAGATTATGTAAAGTCAAAGACTTAGCGATGGTGCCGGTTCAGGGACATTGACCAAATATATAGCAGCCAACGGCGATCATGTTGACCGGCGCCGACACCACTCCAACGATGCTGAGACCAGTGATCGCGCATGCGACCGCCGGCGTTGTGAGCAACCACGCCAGCCAGGTGGACACGGCGAACCAAGCAAGATCGAGTGCTAGGAAGCCGGTGAAGCTGAGGTTGGTCTGGAGCAGCTCCGGCACGAACAGCAGCAGCAGATAACCGCCCAGTACAATCGCCGAGGTCATGAATGCCCGCATTCGCGTGCATATAACGGCGGCAGCGGTCGCGTGCCAGTTGCCCCGAATTGACTTCCATTAACGAAAACGGGGCCGCGGACCGGCAGAATCCGCGACCCCAGTCTCAAGGAAGACTCAATGCGTATAGTCCAGTCCAAACGCTGACCGACCGAACCAGGTTGCAAGCTCTACCTGATCAACCCTTTCAACTCCATTGACGGATACCCCGTATGAGCATCCCCAATCTCTCGCCGCTGCGCGGCGAGCTCGCCTCCTTCGAGAACGCCTACGCCGTCGCCGTGCAGATTCGGGAAGCACGCGGCGCCGAGCAGTTCGTCGTCGCCACAGGCGATCCGTTCCAGCCCTTCCGCGTCACCGAAGTTGCTCCGATCGGCCAGGAGAGATTCCTCGCGCTGGTCGCTTGAGAAACGTCTCAGCTGAAGGCGTTCGCCTGCATCAGCTCCGCCGCCGTCGGGCTCTCCACAGTCTGCGCGTGCGTGATGTAGGTCGCGAATACCTGCTTCGATGCCGCCTTGGCCATGCTGCCGCGCGCATAAAGGATGGCCTTCAGCCAACTCAGATCGACCATCGCCTGCGACAGATGCAGGTCGCACACGAGGTGCCAGATCCGCATCTGAAACGGGCTGCCATCCTTCAGGATGTCCTCGATCGCCAGATATCCCGGGCCAAAGCGCTCGCCATTCCGATGATCCGCGGCCAGCTCCACGAATGCCTCTGCCAGCTGCGCAACGGAGTAGTACGCCGTGGCCAGGTCGATGCCGATCGACGCGCCGGCGAGCATACGACGAGAATGGCTCAGCTTCCGATCCTCGAAAGCATCACGAAGCGACAGATCATAATCGAAGTCGCGCAGTACCTCGTTGATGTCCATGGCTACTCTCCTTTGCGGCCGTGAGGTATAGAACAAACAAAGAACAAGCGCTAGCACTATTTGACGTTGCTTAGCCCTATGCTTGCAACGTTCGTGCGTTCCAGCGTTCCAGCGATGTTGAGGATCTGTTTTGCGGAAGGATGAAGCATGAGCCGCGCCGACGATGCTGAGCGCCTAGCGCTCTGTCTGCCAGAGCGTATCGCTGCGCTCTCCGACGAGGAGCTGCGCCAAGAGTATCTGAGCAACACCGCCGACGCCGGAGATCCGCTGCAGGACGCATTGGCGGCCGAGCTTGAGATCCGGAACATCGACCTGTGACTGACGGGAGGACGGAATGCCTAAGAGCTTCACCCTGAAGATCTGCGCACTGGCGATCGTCGCCAGCGCAGCGGAGTCGGGGCTTTCGATTGGCATCGGGGACCGCCCCGCCGCCTTTCTATTTTTCGGATTGAGCATGACGCTCGCCCTACTCACCGTGGCCGCATATCCCTTGCTCACCTCCGGTGTCAGCAAGGCGCGCGACGCCGAATAGCGCTCAATAGCCGAATTCTGCACGCGCCGGGCTGAAGCAGACGGTCCTGGAGGTCAATTCCGCGGTCCCCTGCCCCGGTTGATGAGGGCGATAACGATAGGGGCTGCTGCCGTGATGAAGACCGCGGCATCCTTCAAAATCTGGCTATCGACATACACGGTGATCAAGGTGCTTCTCCTGAGAATAGCTGCACAGCCGAGCTACTCAGGGCACGCCGGCGGCGTTACCGCCGTCAGCACCCTAGCGCTGGCAAAGATCGCCTCGCAGGTCGTCAGCGCGGTTTCCCCTTGCGGGATTTCCGCAAGACCTGTGCCGAGAGCCTTGTGATTGGCGATTGCCGGCGTTTGAATTGGCCTACGGCCAATGCTTTTGTTCGTTTGGGCCGGCACCGGTGCCCTATCTCCGCGCCTGAAGGCGCTCCGACCGAGCCCGCAAGCGGTCTCGGCCCTGTCGGGTGACGACCACCTATCGTGGGATTCGCTGCGGCCCGCACTCCCCTGCCCCGCACCTGATCGCCCGCTGACCGTGCATCCCCAGCAGCCTTCGGCTGTCGAATGACGCGCATCGGCGCGTCATGGGCTGCTTGTGAGCCCATGATCTCATCGCACCTTTCGCCGCCTCTCAGTGTCTCCGCGTTACAGCCCTGCCCGCCGCGGTCGGGGGCAATAGGGTATCGGCCTGCGGCCGATGCTTTTGTTTGTTGGTAGCCCCCTCAACAGAAATACCGGGCCTGAAGGCCCTACGGTATCCAACGCGCAAGCGCGTCGGAGCCTCCGTCATTTCTGTTGCCCGCGCCGAACAGGCCTGCGCCTTGAGCCCCTGCGAGGACGGCTCCAGGTGCGACGAGATCAAGGGCGAGCCGCGCTCAACGCAGCTATAGAAGAAGAATTGGCCGCATGGGCGGCCAATGCGTTATTTGCATTTTTCTTTGCGGCCCCTAGTCGGGGCCTTTTTCTTGCTCGGACTCACCATGTACGATGAGTTTTCGTCAAGAAAACAATGCGCTTCAATACTTAGAGAGGAGAGAGTAAAAGGAAGATGTCGGAAGGGAAGGGGAGACGCCCCGGACCAGACAGGGGGGAGAAGCCCCCGCCTACTGGAGTAATGACCATGAACATCGGTGAATTCAAGCGCGCCCCGAACGGTGATCTTCTTGGTTCGATCGCCTCGGTCAGCATCGACCTTCCCCGCCTCGGCCTCCGCCCGACCAACAGCAACAATGAGTGCGCGCCCGCGTTCGAGATCATGGCCCTGAACGTCGCCCGCCGTTGGGTCCAGGTCGGCGCGCTGTGGGAGCAGGAAAGCAACACCACCGGCGAGGTTTTCTATCAGGGACGCCTCGAAGATCCGAGCTTTTCGGCACCGCTCCCCATCCTGTTGTTCGGCAACGTCGAGGATGGTTACCGCGTCGTGTGGAACCGCCCCGAACGCGGCAATCGCGACATGGATGGCAATCGCCGCCGCCGGAACCGTCAGGAAGAAGCGACCGACGATAGCTTCCCCTCGCTGGGCGGCATGGGTGGCAATGCGCGCCGCTCCGGTTCGGACGACTTCGCGGGCAACGCCACGGAAGGTGGCCAGCTAATCGACCCGCGCGAGCTGGACGAAGAAGTCCCCTTCTAACGACCGTCAGACGGGCGGGGAGAGCGCTGGAACCGCTCCCCCGACCCTGATCGCAACCACTGCCAAGGATCGACGCCATGACGAAGGAAACGACTTCCACGCGCCTTACCAGCTTTGCCCAGCTTGGCGAAGCCCTCCGCATCGAGCGGGAACAGGCCATTGCGGCGGTGTTCACCGAAGAAACCGCCGCCGCCGAGTTTGTCGAAGCGTTCGGCGACGTCGGCGCGCTTTCCATCGTGGAAGCGGGCGCACCCGCGCAGGAACTCGACATGCCCGAGCCCGCCGAGGCGCAGCACGATTGCCACGCAATCATGGTCACCCTTTTCGACGTGTTCCGCGATACCCGCCTAGAGACGAGCGCGCAGGCGATTGCGTGGGGGTTCGTCAACAGCTTCCACTTTGAAGCCGCCAAGCTGGCCCGCGAGGAAGACGCGCTTTCGCTCGAGCTTGGCGAGATGATCCGCCACCCGGATTCCTCCGAAATCTATGCGGTGGAAGTCGAGGAATTGCAGATCCGCACCCAAACCAAAATGGAGCAGCGAGCCGCAATCGAGTGCATGCGCGATTATGCCGCCGAATGCTACCGCGCCCAGACCGGCCGCCCTTGGAGCAGCGCGCGCGGAACCCGCGTTTCCAGCGCCACCACCGCAAGCCAGATCGCCGCCGCCGACTTCCTCAAAGCCCGCGCCACCGCCCTACGGGAACAGCGCGCGCCCAGCGGCCCGCTTGTCGTCTTTTCGGGCGGGCAGGAGTGGCACGACCACGAACAAATCTGGACCCGCCTTGATCAGATCAAGGAGCGCGTGCCCAGCATGACGCTTTGCACCACCGCACAGCGGAAAGGTGCCGACGCGATCGCCACGGCATGGGCCGCAAGCCGCAAGGTTCCGGTTGTCGCGTTCGCCCCGAATAGCGCCCGCCATGGCAACCGCGCGGGGTTCGTCCGCAACGATCAGCTTGCAGGCCTTCGCGCGGTTGAGGCAATCGTCTGTGAAGGCTCCGGCATTCAGGCAAACTTGCTCGACAGCCTCAAAGCCGCTGGCGTCCCGACCCACGCATTCCGATACGCGAACCAAGCCCCCGCCCCGCAGCGCAGCATGTGGGGATAAGGTCTAGGGCGGCACCCCTCGGGCCGCCCTCCCCTGTTTTCCTTGGCAGGAAATGACTGGCCAGCTTCGGGGGCTTTCCTCCCGGCGCTGGCCCTTTGTCGTGCCTTCGGGAGTGGGGTGAACCCTACTGGTTCCCCCCACGCCAGGTCGCCGCGCGCGCCGCCGCCCGCCTCGCCCCCGTCGGGGCTCGGAAGCGGCAGCACGCGCGGCGACCTTCCCCCCTCCGGTAAGGCGCTGCCGCAAACTCTGGATCGCCGATCTGGCGCGCCAGAAACAGCCGGACACCCGGCAATTTTTGCCGCCCTCTCGGCTCGCTCGCGGCGCGGCCAAGCCCTTCGGCTTGGGCGCGCCGGCTACGCCTCGCCGGTCGCCGCGCTTCGCGCGCTCCTGTCGGCCTTCGGCCGAGAGTGGAGAGGGGAAGAGAGAGGCGGTCTCAACCGCTTGAAAGGGCATCCCATGCTCCTCTCGAACTGTATCGCCATCATCGCCTCAGACTATGCCCGCATTGCCCGATATGCCGAGCGCCGAGCGCGGTTCTTGGACGGCTTGGACTGGTCGCAAATGACACCCGAATTCTGCCGCCGAACCTCGATGGCAGACGAGTGGGTCGACCTCGAATCCGCCGAGGCGTGGAGCTACCTGCAGCACCTCGATTCCCGCCTCGCGCGTGAGGGCGACGGCCCGATCGAGATGTTCGCCCGCTTCGTCATTCCGCCGCATCTCCTGCTCGCCGCGGTTCCGGCGTGAGCGCCTTGAACGACATTGCGGCCGCGTCCCCCAAGCAGGGGGTTAAGCACCGACCCTGCGGTTCTCACCCCATACATACCGCGCCGCCTCAATGGCGCTGTAGGCCAGATCATAGCTGGTACCGCTTTCGGTAACGATCCGTACCGTCGAGGGTCCGGCGGTCACGCGAGTGGCGGCGAACGTCTCGCCTCGGCTGCGCGTTTGCAGGAAGACCTTTGCGCCTTCCCTAAGCGCCTGATCGGCCCGATCGACGATCTCACGGCCAGCTTTAGCGTCTTCCGAACTCATCGCGTCCTCTACGTGCCCGCTAGTTCCCCGGCGGTGTCTCGTGGGCTTTATCCGCGGATCCACCAGCTCACAATTCGGGTGGAATCCGCACTTCGAAAGCAGCGATGGATTAACCCAACGATCAACATCCGGCTCGCTCGCGTCGGTACGGCCCCTTCGGGCCTCCCCTGGCTACGCATTGCCGCGAAAAGGCGCGAGCCGGGGCATCGAGCCCCGGCCCACGCCATGGGCGCGTGTGGGGATCTCTTTCTCAAAGATGTCCCAGTGTGTTGGGCGCGGCGGCGAGCCTCAAGGACGGCGGGGCCCCACCATTTTCCCTGCGGGAAAATCGTTGCCCCCACCGCCGCTTACGCGGTCGCTGCGCGATCCTTGACCCTCGCCGCCGCACTCAACGCGAGAGACCGTCTTTTCGACGATCTAGGAGGATCATCATGGAGGTTCTGTTGTTTCGTGCTCTGAAGAGCGCTAATATCGATGAGGAAACTGCCGCCAAAGTGGTGGAAGCGCTCGAGGAGCACATCGACGTGGCTATCGGTCAGGCAAACAAGGCGCTGGAAGCGAAGCTCGACGGCATCAAGATGAGCGTGGACGCGGTCAACAAGGGCGTCGACCAGATGCGGGTGTGGATGATTATCATCACGAGCATCATCGGCATCGTGGCGCTTGTAGGTGCGTCCGCGGCCGCTGTGGCACCGTTCTTGAAGTAGCATCGAGGGGAGCGCTCTGCTCCTCTGTTTTTCAGGGCTGCGAGGGCAACCTCGTGGCCCTTTTTCATGCCTGCTGCCGGGGCGCTCCCGCCTGCTCGCTCGGCCTCTGGCGACGCCCTGGCGGGCATCGCGAGGCACTACGCATCGCCGGCTAAACCGCGACGATCAGGCGCGCCCACAGGGCGCTAGAGAGGAGGGAGAAAGGGAGAAGCGGTTCAACCGAAGGAGGTGGCAATGTCCATCAGGTTCCGCGTCGACGACGGCTTCAATCCCCTCACCATCACGCCCGCAATCATCAACCCCGATCAGCTGGTCGAACTATGCCGATTGCTGAACCGAGAGAGCACCCGCCTCGATATCCAGCTCCTTATCGCGGAGCACGGCACGATCGTTGACCGCAGCTTCTCGTTCAGTGCCCGCGTCTGCCCCCTCGCCCTCGCCTCCGTGTCGGCCTGCTTCGACCATTATCCCGGCGTGATCGTGGTGCTCGAAGAAGCCCAGTTTCGCGGACGAAGGATCCGTCTGTGGCGCTCGGATGACCGTGACATCTGGCTCGGCCTTTCGTCCGATCCCGATGCCGCGCCAGCGCTGGAGGTATCCACCGAGAGCGGCTCCGCGATCCTCGAAATGCTCGGGCTCGACGGCTCCGAGACGGTTGGCGCGATCCCGCTGGACGAGCTTCGTGGCCGCCTTTCCGATCCGAGCCTTCACCGCCGAATATCGAGTGAGCCGGAGCTGGAATCCTATCTTCCGCACCTCAATGAAATGGCTCGCGTGCGGGCGCTCGATGGAGCTCCGCACCTCGCTTGGGCCTGACCCTCGCACACCTTCAGAAAAGCAAAATGGGAAGCGTTGGCCTGGCGGCCACGCTTCCCATTTTTTTGCCTGATACCGCCGCGCCGGCGGAGCCACGCCCCTGCCCTGCTCGCTCGGCTTCCGTCATCGCGCCTATAGCGCTTGCCGTTGCCTCACATCGCCGGAAAAGCAAACGGCCGCACGCGGGTTCCTGTCGCGTGCGGCCGCCGCATTGCTAGGCGCCCGCAGAGATCGGGCCGCAGTCCAGCCTCTTCTCCACTTCGTCCCAGCCCAGCTTCTTCACTGCCTTCATGAGGCCCTCAAGACGGTCGATCGGAAGCCGTAGCATTCCGGCCCTCTCAACCGCGGCAATCGAAGCTTCCCGAAGCTTGGCCTGATGCGCCTTTCGGCGCTCCGCCAGCTTGCGTTCTTCCGCCTCGATCGCGGCCCATTCAGCGTCCAGTGATTTCGCCATTTCCTTGCCTTTCGGTCAGGCTGATCGGGCTCTGAACAGGCCCATCATATCCATTCCAGATTGGCCGGAAAAGACCCCCTATCCCCCTACAGGATCATCGCACATGTCGACCGCTTTTCGGCGGATGAAACCCGCCCGCGCGAAGCGCTTTCATGGCCAGTTTCGCCACTTGGCGAGCAGGTGCCCTGCGGAATCCGCGTTCCATTCCCATCGATCTGAATCGATCAGCAGCAGGATCAACTCCACCCAAAATTTGGGACTTCAGAGAGCACACCCTACGCACCGAGGTGCTGGAGTTTTTCCCTATTATCAACATGTTAGCGTGAGCGTAGCGCGTATGCGCGGCGGTGCCAAATTGTAAGCGCGGCGAATACCGACAAATAGGCGCGCAAATTCAATAGGTTATCGGTAGTCGCCGCGAATACGTTTTCTTGCATGACCCGCGGGTTGCCATTGCATGTACCGCCCGCAGCCGGTACAACAATAGGGCCTACTTAACACCCATCAGCCTCCTTTGCCCGGAGGTTGATCGAGTGACTTACCGACCAAGCACAATCCGCCTTAGCGCGGAACAAGTGACCCTAGTTGATGCCGCGGCCCGCCGCCTTGGCTGCTCAACTGGCGAAGTTATTCGCCGGGCAGTCGATCAGTACCTCCTCGGCCAGCAGCTCCTCACCGCTAGCGATCTGAGACTGCGGCGGGTCTGCGAGTACGCGCAGCTCGCCATGGATGCGATCCTTCAAGAAAATCATCCCGAGTTTCGTGACGGAATTCTCGCCGAGGTGAACAACCGAATGGAGCGCTATCATGGCGCGCGTTGACATCCGTAGCGACGGCCGCCCCGTCACCGTCCAGCACCATTCCGCGCGCGGCGACGTAAAGCGCAATTCGGGCAACTTTACCCGCGGCAGTCAGCTCCTCAGCCATGAGGTTCTGATGTGGCTCTCCGGCGCGAAAATGCCGGTGATCATGTGGCTGGTTCTCTTCGCCCTGGCCTACACGATCGTGCTCTCGCTCACGCTCGATGAGAACAACATCCAGCTCATCTGCATGCGGATCCTGTCGACCCTTTGGGGCTGGGTTTCGCTCGACCCGATGAAGCAGGTGAACCTCCTGCTCCCCGATGGCTCAGTGCGCCAAACCCATATGGGGTATGTGCCCTATGTGCCCGAGGTGGCGCTCGCTTGGCACAAGGCTGTCCGGGGCCTGATTGGCTGCCTGTTCATCGCTACCTTCGTGACCGTGCCGGCCGCTGTCTGGTACGTCGATTTCTCCCGCCGACGCGGCAAGAACATCCTTGAGGAGCGGCACGAGCGCGGCGCCATGCTGGTGACTAAAGATGTGCTCTACGCTGAGATCGTCCAGCACAACCAAATCGAGTTCCAGAAAGAGGCCGCCAACGTTTTTCCGAGCCACTCACCGCAACAGGTTTTGCGGATGCCGTTCGGGGCTCGGAAGGCTGCTGGAATCCACCACCCTTACACGCTCGCGGGGATCCCTTATCCGCACCGACTAGAGCAGTCCCACACGATGCTGATCGGCACCACCGGCGCCGGTAAAACAACGGCGCTGCGCAAGCTCATCAAGCAGATGCAGGACCGGCAAGACAACGCCGTCGTGTTCGACCTGACAGGTGCATATGTCGAGGCATTCTACGACCCCGAGCGGGACACCATCCTGAACCCGCTCGACGCTCGCTGCCCATCCTGGACCATCTTCAACGACTGCCGTTCCTACTCGGAATTCACCGCTGCAGCATCGGCGCTGATCCCGTCCGACGGCGGGTCCGCAGATCCCTTCTGGGCCATGGCTGCGCGCACCCTGTTCATCGAAATGTGCATGAAGCTGATCGAGAAGAAGCAGACCAGCAACCGAGCCCTTTCAGAGCACCTGATGACCGCCGATCTGAAGGCGGTCCACAAGCACCTAGCCAAGACGATCGCAGATCCGCTCACGGCCCCGGAGGCGGCCCGAATGGCAGAGTCGATCCGAGCCGTTTTCAACACCAACGCGCAGGTCCTCCGCTTCTTGCCCGACCAGGGCGAGCCCTTCTCGATCAAGGATTGGATCACGCGCGACAAGAAGCCGGGAGCGATCCTCTTCATCACCTCAAACTACACCCACTTGGAGATGAACCGCGCGCTCCTCACCCTGTGGAGCAATCTGGCGATCTACGCTCTCATGGAGATGCCGCGCACCCGCTCACTGCGCACCTGGTTCATGTTCGACGAGCTTGGCGCTCTGCACCGTCTCCCGGCCATCGAGAGCGGCCTTCAGACCGCCCGAAACTTCGGCGGCGCGATGATCCTTGGCCTCCACTCTTTCGACAAGCTGGTTGCCGTCTACGGAGAGGAAAACGCGCGCAACCTGTCGTCGCTTGCGCGGACTAAACTGATCCTCGCTGCAGCTGATCTTGAGACCGCCGAACAGTGCAGCCGGTACATCGGCAGCCGCGAGGTTCGGCAGATGGATGAGGCCTATAGCTACGGCTATAACAACACCCGCGACGCCTCGACGCTGACCCCTCGCAAACAGATCGAACCACTCGTCATTCCTGACGACATCACGAACCTTCCTTCGATGCACGGCTTCGTCAAATTCCCTGACGGATTTCCCGCGGCTCGCATCCAGCTCCAGTGGGAGGATTACCCCACGGTTGCACCCGGCTTCGTGAAGCGCCCGCCGGCTCCGCCGGCAGCAAGTGTTCGCGGAAGAATGGGTGGAAGTGCGGATGGCGAAGAGGGTGGCGGCAGAGACGGGTCGCCCGAGCTGGTAGAGGATATCGCCGGCCCTGCAAACGGAGCCGCAGCGCTTGCGGCGGGGATCCTCTCACAACCGTCGGAAGCCACCGAGGAAGAGGCCCTGGTCAACCGTGAAGCGCAGAACAGAGCGGACCCCTCTGCACCGCGCGCAGAGCCGGTGAAGAGTGATGGTGGCGGCAATGCCGAGGCGGAGCGGATTAGCGGCCAGGAGCGAGTCCCAGAGGGCGCACATGCGAGCCTGAACCGGCATGACGACTTGGCCGCGCCACGACCAGTAGAGGTGGAGGATCAGACTATCAGGGAGATGCGCCAGGACTTCGGTCCCGGTGATGACGGGATGGGGATGTAAGCCATGCATTCCATCGCTTCCATCGGGTCCGCAGGGGGCGCCGCCGACTATTACGGCAAGGACGACTTTGCCTCTGCCGACTACTACGCCGGCGAGAACGCGGCCGATTACAGCGAGTGGGGCGGGGCGTCGGCCGAAGAGGCCGGCGTCTCGGGCGAAGTCACCAAATCCGACCTCGGAAAAATCCTCAATGGCCAGCTCGCATCCGGCGAGAAGGTGGCCGATTATCAAGGGCGCAGGCCAGGTTATGACCTGACCTTCTCCGCGCCGAAGTCTGTGTCGATCATGGCACTGGTTGCCGGCGATAAGCGCATCTTGGGGGAGGACGGCGCGCACACGAAAGCGGTGCGCGCCACCATGGCGTGGATCGAGAAGAATCTCGCCGAAACGCGCAAGGACGTCGACGGCAAGAAGGTGCCGGTGAAGACAGGGAATCTGGTATACGCCCTGGTCCAGCACGACACCTCCCGTGCGCTGGATCCGCAGCTCCACGTCCACGCACTGGTCGCCAACCTGACCAAGGGGCCTGAGGGCAAGTGGCAGGCGCTGCATGCCGACAAGATCTGGTCGAACAACACCGTCATCGGGTCGATCTACCACGCCTTCCTGCGCGCCGAGATGGAGAAGCTCGGCTATCAGATCGAGACGCGCGGCAAGCACGGCACCTTCGAGGTGGTTGGCGTGCCGAAAGATGTGATGGAGGTGAATAGCCAGCGTCGAGCCGAGATCCTGAAGGCGGCGGCGGCCTTGGGGATCTCCTCGCCGAAGGGCCTGGACCGGGTGACGGTCAACACTCGGGATCCAAAGCTATCACTCGAGGACCGCGACAAGATGATCGCGGATTGGCGGGAGAAGGCGGCCAGCTACGGCTTCGATGGTAAGGAGATGATCGCTGCCGCGATGCGCGCGTCCGCGGCCCCGGAGAATGCCAACCCGCTTCAGCGTACCTACGCTTTCATGGCCGAAGTGGTGCGCGGCGCACGCGAGTTCGTGAGCAACCTGACCAGTACGCCGGATCCGCTGGTGGACAAAGGCGTGGCCCGCGTCGCTGCATCGCCAGAGGCCGCCCGCGCGCAGTTTGCTGTCGCCTCCGCAATCCGCATCCACTCGCAGCGAGAAGCTGCCTTCGACGTGAACCGGCTGTCGAAGACTGCGCTCGATCTCGGGCTCAAAGGGGTGACCATCCAGCACGTCTCCGAGCGCATTGAGAAGCTCGTGGAGCAGGGGCGGATTATCCCCGGCGTCCCCCGCGAGGGAGAGACCAGCTGGACCATGGTGACCACCCGGGAGGCGCTGCAGGCGGAGCAGCACATCCTCGATCGCATCGAAGCGACGAAGGGCCAGGCAACGCCGGTCATCAGCGCAGAGGCAGCGCCAGACCGGGTGCAGGCAGCATCCAAGCATGACCTCAACCCGGGCCAACTCGCCGCCGCTACCCTGATCGTCTCCAGCAGCGACGAAATCGTCGCCATTCAGGGTGTCGCCGGCTCGGGCAAATCGACGATGCTGCAGGCGGTTGCTCAAACCTTTGAGGGAGCGGCCCGCGTCGCGGAGACCGGCGGCAAGCGCCTGCACGGCCTCGCCTTTCAAACCAAAATGGTTGGCGACCTGAAGGAGGGAGCGGGCATCGAGGCGCAGACCATCGCCTCCTTCATCTGGCAAAACGAGCGCTTCCTCACCGACAAGACCAGCCCTGAAGCCGTCGCCAAACGCGCGGAGATGAAGAACACGATCCTGGCCGTCGATGAGGCGTCGATGGTGTCCACCGACGACATGGTGAAGCTGATCAACATCACCGAGGCGCTCGGCGCCGACAAGCTCGTCCTGGTCGGCGATCGCAAGCAGCTCGGCTCGATCAACGCCGGCAAGGCATTCTCGCTGACCCAAGCCGGCGGGATCACCATCACCTGGATGAACGAAAACCTCCGACAGAAGACGGACCAGCTGCGGACCGTCGCCACTCTGGCGAACACCGGCAAGGCCAGCACGGCGCTTAGGGTCCTGGGTGACAAGGTGGTCACGAATGAGAACCCTGCGCTGCACGCGGCGGAGCGCTGGCTTGCTCTGTCGCCGGAGGAGCGTGCCGCAACGGCTGTGTTCGCTTCAGGACGGGATTCCCGCGCCACGATCAACAACCGCATCCAGGAAGGCTTGGCCGTGGAAGGAACGCTGAAGGGCGAAGGCCTCAGCGTCACCGTGCGGGAGCGCGTGAACCTCACGACCGAAGAGCTGCGCTACGCCAAGAACTACGAGAAGGGACAGATCCTCGACGTCACCGGTAAGGTGCCGGAGCTAGGTCTCGAAAGGGGCACCTTCACCGTCCTAGGGGTGACGCCGCGCGGGAAAGTCGAACTCGACTTCCATGGGTGTAAGATCAAGATCGACCCGCAGAAGATCGATCCCACCAACAAGCTCAACCGCCTCGAGCTGTCGATCCCCAAAGCGATCAAGATCCATGAGGGGGAGACGATCCGGTGGACCGACAAGGACAAAAACCGCGAGCTTGATCGATCCGCCCTCGCCCGCGTGACGTCGATCGACAGCAAGGGGGTGACGGTCGAGACGGCCAACAAGCAGGTGCTGACGCTTCAGCACGGCGATGCGATGCTCTCGCGCCTCGACCTTGGCTACTCGCTCAACATGCACATGGCCCAGGGCGTGACCGCCGATAAGGGCATCATGGCGCTGTCGAGCGCCGAGAAGAACCTCACCAATCAGCAGCTCTTCAACGTCGGCGTGACCCGCGTGCGCTCCGACCTGACCGTCGTGGTGAACGACCAGGAGAAGGTCTCGCGCCAGCTCGATCGAAACACCGGCATCAAGACCTCGGCCATGGAGACGGTTGGGCGCATCAACATCGATGGCCCGGGAAGCAGCGGCACGCCGAGCGCCGGCAGCGGCTCGAAGAGCACCAGCGGCCCCTCCATGCGCTTCAGCCTCAACACCAGCGATCTGGCGTCGCTGCCTCCCCTGCCCCGCTTCGATGAGAAGGATGCCGCTCGCTACGCCAAAGGCGGCGACGACATGGGGATGAGCAAGAAGAGCGACGACCTAGGCCTCGGCGACGCCGCCAAGGGGGCGAAGGGGCCGCCGGTTCCAGAGAAGAACCTTGGGCTTGAACTCTAACGCTGATCAGAATTTCATAGGGGGAATGGGATGATATCCAAAGCGTCGACAAGACTGGATGAGTTGATTGAAGCGAATGCGCTGATCGCCAGTGCGATGGCGCGTAACCCACCAGATCGGGTGCGAAAAAAAATGCTCGCCCACCGGCGCGGGATAATCGGCGAGAAGGAAACGGCGCACATTCTTGATCGCCTCTTTCATGCGAGCAAGGACAACGTTGTGATCCACGATCTCCGTCTCCCCGACGGTATCGGTGGATATGCGCAGTTTGATCACATCATCCTGTCACGCCTCTCGCGTAAAGCCTCCGTGGTTGAGGTGAAAAACTACTCGGGGCGAATGTCGCGTAACAAGCATGACGAGTGGGTTGTCTGGTATGAGGGCCGGCGCAGGCCGGTGCAGATCCCGAACCCCGTCGCCCAGGCACGGCGCCAGCGAGAGGTGTTGCGTGCCTGGTTGAAGGCCCACGACCACGACAAGGCATTCAACGAGATCGAAGCGTTCGTCATCATCCCGGCGGACGGGCAGATCGACCGCACGAAAATCACTGAGGCCTTGCCTGTCTACAAGGTCGACAACTTCCATCGTGCGTGGGTCCAGTTTGCCGGCGTCAGCCCTTTCGGCAAGCTGTTTTCGAGCGGCGTACCCAGCGCAACGCTCGCCGCGATCGGCGCTCAACTCGCAGCAGCCCATGTCCCTGACGGTCAAACCTTGGCGCAGCGCCTCGGCCTCGAGCCGCGCAGCTATGCTCCCAAGGGCAGTGATCTCGAGGAGGCACAGATCGAGGCGCCTGATGAGGAGGAGCTTGCAGCGCAGGAAGCTGAGACGGCTTTGGATCCTGACCTTCAGCCGGCCCAGGACGATGGAGATGGAGAGGGAGAGGAAGAAGGCGAGGCAGAAGCTGAAGAGGGGCCTACGCGCTCAAGCCCACCATCTGACGCGGACGGGTCAGAGCCCGCCGCGGAGCCGGCGCTGAAACGCAAGGCCTCTCCCGCAGTGGTCATCTCTCCGGGCATTGCCGAGCGCGAGCTCCCTGACGGCCGCATCGCCTTCCTCGCAGCACGCGACAACGAAGTGGCGAAGGCTCGCCTGAGTGCCGCGTGCCAGGGGCGCGCACGATGGCAGCCTCTCTTTCAAAACTGGATCTGCGACGATGATGCGTCGGCGCTCGAGATCCGAACAGTCCTCACCAGTGACGCACCACACCGCATGGCAGGAGAAATGTAATGGCGAACGCGCATTCTTTCACAGGGCAAACATGGCACTCAGTGTCGATCGATCGCCCGAGATACGAACGCATCACCCGTGACGTCCGGAAAGTCTGCAGCCAGGTTGGCCTCGACCTGCCGCCTGATGCACGGGACAAGCTGATTCACGCTTTATACGACGCAGGACAAAGCGGAGGTTGGAAAACCAGAAGAGAAATACGCCCAACTCTGGCTGATCTCGCAGGTGCCGGCAGAATGGCTGCTGGAGAATATGATGCGTATATCTGGGTGGCGATTTGCATGGCGGCGCTTTTGGCGCTGATTTGGTTTGTCGTTGCACCAGCTGGGGCGTCGTTCAACGCCCGCATGCTCGCTTCCCTCGTCGCAATATTTTTCGTGTCGGTTCGCCTAGGGCAAATTTGGCGGCGCTGACATGCGCCACGCTTCTCAAGATCAAGCAAACAGGAGGAATGACATGTACAAGGTTCTATTGACCGCAGCTGCATTGGCCATTTCGATCGGCACCGCCAACGGCCAGAAATTGGGCAAGGGTGGCACCGGTGTCGACGAGACTTCCGAGGTGCCGAAGTGCGTGCAGCCGTTCGGCACGATGGCGATCGTGGAGAAGCGCAGTGCAGCATCGCCCACGGACGGACTCCCTCCGCAGATCGCCGCAATGATGCGAATGGCGGAGGCCCAGCAGAACGGCGGCCAGGCCCGGGTTGACCCGATCCCGCTCCTGAAGCTGCTCGCGGCCAACTCAAACTGCTTCCTGATCGTCGACCGCGGCGAAGGCTTCGACGCCCTTCAGCGTGAGCGCGAGATGGCAGGCTCGACCACTGCCGGCGCGAAGACGAACACGCTCCGCGCCGCGGACTATCTCCTCACCGCAACCGTTGTCTACTCGGACGGGAATGCCGGCGGCTATGGCGGCGGTGTCGCCGGCATGTTCGGCGGCGGGATGGGGTTCAAGAGCAAGAAGCTGGAAGCGCAGGTCATGCTGGCGCTCGTGGAAGTCTCCACCGGCATTCAGCGCGCGATCGCCAGCGGCCAGGTCCGCAAGAAGGATCTCTCGATCATCGGCGGCGGCGTGCTCCTCAATGCCGGTGTCGGCGCGCTCGGCGGAAGCTACACCAGCACGGACATGGGCAAGATCACGTCGCTCGCCCTGCTCGATGCCTACCGGAAGCTCACCACGGACGCGAAGGCCCGCCTCGCGCCGTCAGCAGCGCCTGCGGCGCCGGTGCCGGGGCAGCAGTGAGGAGAGAGGGAAAGGGCGAGGTGAGCATCTGGATGGTGCCCCTCCCCTTTCCTCTATGTGAGGTGTGCAATGAAGCTGCAGGCTGACCTCTTCGCCGAAACCGAGCCGTCGATTGATCCAGAGGATCTGGAGGCGCAGTATGTCGAGATCGCGCCGGAGCCGCTGGCAGTACCATGTGGGTGGCGAGACAGGACGAACAGCCCGTGCCGCCGCCTTGGCCACGCGCCTGTGATGATCGATGGCCTGCAGGCTGTGTGCCGGGGGCGGCGGCTTGTGCACTGTGCGCCCGAGTGCTTCAGCGTGTTCAACAAACCCGTGGAGATTGACGATGGCGTCTGATCCCCCGATGCGCCTCTCCGGCAAGATGACCACGACGCCGCGCGGCCGCATGATCTGCGACCATGGCGGCATGCACTGGCGCCTCACCGGAGAAGCCCTCTCAGAATGCAACGACGCCGAAGAGGTTACGATCGAAGGCGTTCGACGCGGCCTGTCCGTTATCGAGGTCTACTACGTCGGAAGGATCGACGGATGAATGCGCCGGCTCAGATCCAGGCAGCACATTGCCCGTACTGCAGGAATATCCTGTTCCAGAACCTCAAGCGCCACAAGGTCAGGGGCTGCCTCACTTGCAAGCGTCCGATCGTCATCGCGCGCAATCCGCTCGGCCGCCAGCGGCTCTATAGGATCTACAGCGTCCTGGACGTGGGGATGAGCCTCTACGCGCTTTTCACCATGGCGTTGCTCGGCTTCTACCTCCTGACCGGCCACGGGGTTGCCGGCTTCGTCAAAGCGTTCAGCATCGCGCTCTTCATCGTCGGTTCGGTTCTGTGCGTCGACGGGGCGCTCGCTCTACGGACAGCGAGAGACAAGACCTGGGCTAAGCAGCGCCGAGGCGTGGCTGCCCGCACTTTCGGCGGGGGCAAAGTGGTCGCCGGCCTTGTTGCATTCTTCATGGTTTTTGTGGGTGTTTCGCTCTGATAACTTTGTATCGAATTGTCGCAGGCAGTTGAACCGATACGGCGCGATGGTATTAGTACGGCACGACCCAAACTTAGTAGGCGCTCCGCGGTGGGGCGCCATTTTTTTGCCTGTGTTTGTCCGGCGAACCTGCAGAGATAATGTTCAAGCCGGCGGGTATTTCGCTGCAACATTCGATCAGCCGTGACGTTGTACGCCCCCGAACGAGGGGAAGTCATGATCGAGAGCCCAGCTTACTGTAAAAGACCGTGCGCGCGAGCACCGTGAGGCTGCGGAGGCAACGCCGCTCATCAACGTCCGCCAGAAGCACTTGCAAGCCGCGGACACCTGGGAACGGATGGCGACGCGGAAGCCTTCCCTTGACCGTCATATGGATACGCAGCCTGAAGACGGATCCTCGGAAAGGCGTTAGCCGCGCACTAGGCCGTAAACTCATAAACGGGCGCCTTCCACGGCGCGCCTGAATGTCTAAAAATGGTGGAGAGCCGACATGAGCAGCGAAGCTCGAGGTATCACGGGAACAATGCTTGCGACGCCTATGGCTTTCCGGCATCCGCAAACCGATGCCGCCGTTGTCTGCCGCTTTGCGAAAAACCGTCATTGCCACAGCATCCCTGATGACGGAGGCTCGCGATCCATGGTGGATTATCTCTGGCGCTGCTGCAGCGATCCACGGCGCGCACCCTATCACGGTTTCTGACGTGGACGTGATGGTGAGCGTTTCCGACGCACGTCGTATCTTTTCGCGTGTCGGAATCAGGAAAGCGTCCCCGTCGGATCATCCCCGCTTTCGATCCGAAGCTTTCGGCCAGTGGACGGAGTGCCCGTTGGTCGTGGAGTTCATGGCAAACTTCATGCTGCGAGAGCTGGATGGAGTCTGGCGTCCCATGAAGCCGGCGACCCGTCAGCAAATCCGCGTGGAGTCTGCCACCGTATTCGTTCCCGAGATCGGGGAATTGCGAGCAATGTTCGAAAGGTTCGGCCGCGCGAAGGATCATGAGCGTATCGCTCTTCTCGACAGATTGCCGAGGTAGAGTTTGCTTGGGCGGAAGCTGCCTATCCGCTTTCTCGTGCCGAGCCTGCCCTCGACGCCTTGCCCGATAGCACGAGCTGCATTGCTGGTGTGGCCGAGCTCGCTGCGTGCGCAGCGGGTCGAGGGACAGGCAGCTGGAGGTTAGGGGCGCAGCAGGGGCATCGCTGCGCTAGGAAGACGGCTCCGAACAACCCCTGTCGCTACGAGGATTTCGCACTCGAATGGAGGTCAAAAGCGGGAGTATTCCTAATCGGCGGGTTCCGCTGCAACATGCTCTCTTCCCACATCCTCATTTTGGATGCGGTGGTGGCGAATCTGCTCACCACCGGTCACAGGAAACGCGGCGTCAAACTCTTGCGCGCCTTTGGCATGGAAGTGAATGGCTCTACTGTCGAGAGCGCGCCTCGCCCAGCCCAGATTGAGAACGTGCTCGAGACAGGCCGATCCTAAACGGCCCGCAAGATGGTCCTTGCGTTCGCTCCAATCCAAGCAGGCTACGCACACAGTCTCGTCTACAAACAAGCGAGGGTCGATACCAAACACCGTCAAAAATGCGCGGCCTTCATCCTGAAGAACCAAGCGATCATTTTCGCGCAAAATAAATCTGCGCTGGCACAAGCTTTCAAGCATTTGGATGCCTCTGGCGCCCGCCAGGTGGTCATAGCAGCTGCGAGCAGCTCGCAAGGCGGGGTCGCGAGGCCCAGTTCGAACCCGTCGATGGCCCGTGCGTTCTGCAAGCAGCATCAAACTTTCAAGCGTATGCGCCACATCGGCGCCCGATAGGCGGACATAACGGTTGCGCCCCTGCCGTACAGAAATAAGCAATCCTGCCGTTTCGAGCTTGGTAACATGACTACTAGCCGTCGGCAGGCCGATATTGGCAGATCGCGCCAGTTCACCCACTGTCAACGCCCGACCGTCCATCAGTTGCGCCAGCATGTCGGCACGGGCTGGATCCCCGATCAAGGCGGCCACAAGAGCGAAGTTCGGACCATCCCGCATAGTTTGACGAGTAACGAACCATCTTCGCAGCTTCAATCGCTAATGGAGCTTTCCGGCAGCGAAGGGAAAGGTGGCATGATGGATGAAGCTAGCAGGTCCGCATTGAAGGCAGCTTATCACCACGCGGGAAAATGGCTGGAAGAACTCGACACCCGTCCAATTGGAGCAACGGCTACCAGGGAGGATTTGCGGACGCGGCTTGGCAGATCACTGGCGGATCAAGGCGTGCCCGCCAGCCAGGTGATCGACGAACTCGTGCGTGATACAGATGGTGGCCTGGTCGGCAGTAGTGGGAGCCGCTTCTTCGGTTGGGTCATCGGCGGTACTTTGCCCTCCGCGCTTGCGGCAGATTGGCTCGTCTCGGCGTGGGATCAAAACGCAGCGATTCATGCATGCAGCCCCGCCGAGGCGATCATTGAGGAGGCGACGGGTGCTTGGCTAAAGGATCTGTTTGGCCTTCCCTGCAACGCGGGCTTCGCCTTTGTCACAGGTACTCAGGCAGCACATGTTACTTGCCTCGCCGCAGCCCGACATCGGCTGCTGCAGCAAGCCGGATGGAACGTCGAACGCGATGGATTGACCGGCGCCCCGCTCCTGCGGGTCCTGACCGGCAGCGAGAGACACGGATCGATCGATCGCGCCTTACGCCTGCTCGGTCTCGGCACCGGCTGCATGGATGTGCTGCCTTGTGATCCGCAGGGCCGAATCGTGCGGGAAGCGCTGGAGGCGGCGCTGGACGGTTCCAGCACACCGACGATCTTGGTCTTACAGGCTGGCGATCTCAACATAGGCGCGTTCGACGCCTTCGCCGAGCTGATTCCGATAGCTAAAAGGCATGGAGCATGGGTACACGTAGACGGCGCTTTCGGCCTTTGGGTCCGTGCCTGCCCTGCCTATCGCCATCTGGCCGCGGGGGTCGAGCTGGCCGATTCATGGACGAACGACGGGCACAAATGGCTCAACACGCCATTCGACTGCGGCTATGCGATCGTCAAGGACGCCGAGGCGCAGCGCGCCGCCTTTTCATATCAGGCGAGCTATGCGCAATCGGTTGATCAGGCTCGCGACCAGCTCGAATGGAACCCGGAATGGTCTCGCCGCGGGCGCGCAGTTCCGACCTATGCCGCCTTGCGAGAATTGGGGCGGGAAGGCCTCGCTAACCTGATCGAACGAAGCTGCAACCATGCCCGAGCGCTAGTTACCGGCATCGGGGCGCTTCCTGGTGCGCAGATCGAATGGCTGCCGACGATCAATCAGGGACTAGTCCGTTTTCTCGACCCGGCAACCGGCGCAGGAGATGCCGCGCATGACCGCCGCACCGACGCCGTCATCGCCCGGGTCGCGGCGGGAGGAACAGCCTTCTTCAGCGGTACAACGTGGCGGGGAAAGCGTTGCATGCGCGTCTCCGTTTGCAACTGGCGCACCGACGCCGAAGCCATTTCGCGCTCTACTGAGGCCGTTAGGTTAGCGATGATTGATACCTAGTGGGAGCGTGAGAAGACGGAATATCAGCAGTGAGCGTCCAGCTGCCGGCTTCCCCTGCCCCGCCTCGCTCCGGTTAAGCCCGATGATCGCAAAGGCAGTTCATCCTTTGCCGTGAGGGTCAACTCGCCGCAAGGTAAAGAATACCAGCACTGCGGACAGGCAGGTTACGGCAGCCAGGACGTACAGGAGAACCGCGAAGCTCGCAGCGTATTCGTCTCTCAGCGTACCCATCGACACGCCGAGCCGGGCTGCCCCGGTAAGGTCGCCGATTGCCAAGTGCTCTGCAAGAGATGGGCGGGCCTGTTGTGGGCCAATCGCGAGCGTGTCCAGGCGCCAGCGCACGAGCGTAGCCAACCCCGCTGTCACGCTCGCGAGTGCGATCCCCTCGCCAGCGACCCTGATCGTGCCGAATACCCCTGCGGCCATACCGGCGCGATCGGGTGGTACTACCGCGATCGACAAGCCATCCATCAGCCCCCACGGCAGCCCGGCGCCCGTACCGATCAACAGCATCGCCGGCAACGGCGTCGCGCCGGACCCGGGGCCACAACCGGAGAGCCAGAGCAGCCCGAGGCTCGCCGCCAGCAGTCCGATAGCCGATATCGTGCCGGCCGAGTACCGACGCGCTGCCCATACTGCCAGCGTTGGCGCGAACATGAGCGGTGTCGAGAGCCCAAGCATCGTGATGCCCGCACAGATCTCGCTCTGGCCTCCCACACCGATGAACTGAAGCGGTAAAAGCACCAACAGAACGACAAAGCAGTAGCAAGTCGCGATCGGAAGCAACTGCACACCCAGGAATCGAGGATAAGACAGTAGGGACAGATCTAGTATGGGCGCGGCGCTGTGCCGTTCGACGTGCACAAAAAGCGCAAAGCCAAAAATTGCGGCAGCAAACAGCAATACCGCTGGCGGGCTAGTCCAACCCCAGCCGGCACCTTGAAGAATGAAAACTGTGAGGCAAACCAGCGCCAGGGTGAAGGTCGCGGCTCCCGCCCAGTCCATGGGGCCCGACGCTGCGGCGCGGGTTTCGCGCAGCGACTTCGAACCGAGCAGCAGTGCAAGCGCCGCCACTCCCGCCGGGGCTGCGAGGACCGCGCGCCAACCAGCTGCATTCATGAGCACGCCTGCAACGAGCGGCCCGAACGCCAAGCCGACCCCGAAGGTGGTACCGAGCAGGCTGAAGGCCCGCGCGCGAGACGAGCCGGAGACCTCTTGCGCCAAGGCAGCCGTCCCGCCGGCCAAGGCAGCGGCAGCCCCGACGCCTTGCGCTGCTCGCAGCAAATCGATCCACGCTAAAGTGGGGGCTAGTGTAAACATCAATGAGGCGACCGCAAACAGGCCGACGCCGACCATGAACACCCGCTTGCGGCCCCAACGGTCGGCCAGAGCGCCTGCTGTCATAAGCAAGCCGCCGAACGGCAGCATGAAGGCATTTGTAATCCACGCGAGCCCCGACAAATTGCCGCCCAGCGATCGCCCGATTGCAGGCGTTACAACTGCCCCACCGGAGAAGCTCATCGGCAGGATAAGAGCGGCTACGCACACTGCCGCCAGGGCGACATCGGTACGGGTCGAACGATGCAGCTGTGTGTTCATGCGCGGGATACCTCCTCCCCTCGCTCTAGCCGCCGCACCGACGGCGATAATCAGCCCCACTGGAAGTTGACCATATCCTTCAGCGCTCTAATCAGGTGTGATGGACAATCTGCCTCGCATCACCAGCTTCGTCCGCACTGCCGAGGCACAAAGTTTCGTCGGCGCAGCACGCGTACTCGGCCTGTCGCCGTCTGCGGTAGGTAAGAACGTTGCAAAATTAGAGGCTGCTCTGGGTGTCCGCCTTCTGCATCGCACAACTCGCAGGGTAGGCCTGACCGCCGAAGGCGCAGTTTTCCTTGAGCGCTGCCGGCGGATCATCGACGATCTGGGCGACGCGGAGATTGCGGTATCTGACACCCGCGCCCTGCCGCACGGCGTGCTGAGGGTCAGCGTCCCAACAATAGGCTATCGGTTTTTGGTGCCGCATCTGGCCGCATTTAGCGCCACCTATCCCCACGTCGAACTCGACCTGAACTGCAACGATCGGCACGTCGATCTGATCGGCGAGGGAATAGACGTAGCGATCAGGAGCGGAGAGCTCGCCGACTCCTCGCTAGTCGCGCGCACCCTTGGCACGTTCTCGTTCGTGCTATGCGCATCACCGACCTATTTAGAAGCGCACGGTACCCCAGCGTCGGTCGACGACTTGTTGATCCACTATGGCGTGCGATTTCGTAATCCCGCTTCGGGGCATCTGCAGCCTTGGCCAATTGCACCCGACCGCCATCCGCGAACGGTTCTGGCGTGTAGCAACATGGAAGGCGTGCGCGCCGCGGCGATCGAAGGCCTGGGCATGGCATACATGCCCGACTTCCTGGCGGAGGATGCGGTTCAGACTGGTAGCCTTCTCCTTCTCTTAGAGAGGGAAGTGTGCTCGCAGGGGCGGTTTTCTCTTGTGTGGCCATCGGGCCGCCTTGTATCTTCACGGCTCCGAGCGTTCATTGACTTCGCGACCACTCGATTGTTCCGGGTCGGGGCCGCAGCCTGATCAGGCTGAGCTGGCCTGCCGAGCTTTCGGTCCGAGCTTCATCGTCATACTTGAGACCAACCGCAATGCGACCACCTGCTGGAAGGCAGTTACAGCCGCCGCCTCCCGAACACTGGTTAAGATTACCCCTCAACGGCCACATTTAATCGGACGCTAGACCTTCTGTGGGTTGGGTCCAGTCAATTATTCTGCGGCGACCACCAAAAGGTTAAGCGGCAGCTTAGTAGGGCGCCAGCGGACGTCTGAGTTTGAGATGAACGATCGTCGGCTTCTGGGAAGCGGGCAGACTGGCCCGAACGGCCGAAATTGGGCGGGAGCGGACCAACGGCTTCCAACCCGCTTGCGCCCTCTTAAATCTCAGCTGACCTTATCAAGTCGCCTCGCCGAAGCGCTGCGGGCGGATCACACAAAAAAGGGCGGCCCAAATAAAGGGCCGCCCTTCCCTACGACGGTTGTGCTGGTTCAGGCAGCAGCAACAGTCGAGCTGCGACGACGACGTACAGCCGCGCCAGCCATACCGGCGCCCGCGATCATCATGCCCCAAGCTGCCGGCTCAGGTACGCCCGACGGGGGCGAGGCGAAGGTGAAGCCGCCCGAAACGGCGGCGTTTGCGCCGCCGGTCTGGGTGAAGGCGAAGGTAAGCGACGACGCACCAGCAGCATAGCCGCTGAGCGAGCCGGTCGGGGTGAAGGTCCCGAGGGCATAGAGGTTCACGACGTTGGTGTCGGTCGCGACCGAGACTACCTTACCGGCGTACGAACCGAAGGCGCTCGAGAACGACAGGCTCGAGCCTGCGGTCGCCGTCACGGGGGAAAGGTTGAAAGAGGTGAAGAACCCGATTGGCGACAGGTCGCCGCTCGTGTTGGAGACGGCGCCGATGGCGGACGAGAACGTGCTGCCGGCGCCAATCGTCGCCGTGCTGCTGGTGACGCCGAAGAGCGCGCCAGCGAAGCTGCCGTTGATGGTGGTGGCGGCCGACGCGGCGGCGGGAGCTACAACCGCTGTGGTCGCAGCGAGCAACGCGAGTACATGAGTGCGCATATGATCCCCTACTTCGTTAAAAGCCGGTTAACGCCGGCCTTGGAGCACTCTCTAGAAGCCCGCCTATTGTCAACGAAAAATGGTGCAACTGCGAGATCGGTTCACGCTAGTGTTGATAGACGTTTGATGTACCGATCTTTTTTCTAACTAACCTAAATCAGGTCACAACAACCTTCGCTTTGAGAGCAACGTTTTCATCAACGTCTTTTTCGATGGGCACGATCCAACTACCGTGGACAGCCGCGAGTTCCGCACCTATCTGGGCCTTGCCGCTCCCTCCCGCGCGCAAACGGGCCCTAATTCGACTTGGAGAAATCCTTTCGAAGGGGGCGGCACCCCTCTTCTGAGCAAACCGGCAGCTTTTAGCGCGACTTTGCGCCGGCAACAAAGCTGGACGGGATCTGCCACGGCGGAAGATGGTGGAAAGCGGACCCTATCACCTCTCGTCCGGATCAGTGTGCGCCCGCAGAAGAAAACAAGTTCATCACGAGCACTCCGCAAACTATCAAGGCCATGCCGGCGAGCGCGGCTGCATCCAGCTTCTGTCCCTGAACGACCCATGCGATTGTGGCGACCAGAACGATGCCTACCCCGGACCAGATAGCATAAGCGATGCCAGTTGGGATGGTGCGCAGAGCGAGCGACAGGCAGTAGAAGGTGCACACATAGCCTACGGTCATAATCAGCGTGGGGACAGGGCGCGTGAAGCCTTCCGACTGCTTGAGAAACGAGGTGGCGATCACTTCACCGATGATCGCGGCAGCGAGAAACATGTAATTCATGCTCTCGGCCTAAGCAGCCTGCCGCACGTAGGCAACGGCGGCAGTTGGGCGGTTTTGGTCGTTCCAAATTTTATGGGTCTACAGCCTAGGTCGCGGTCTCGCTCGTGCGACGTAATCTAGGGACAAGGTGAGCAACTAGTAGGCGACACGACGGTTCACGCCGCATGACACAGAAGCCGAACAAGAAAGCTCGCCCTCAACAGGCGCAATCCAAACGACCTTCCAAAGGATTTCTCAGAAGAAATCGTGGGCTAATTGCAGGCGCGGCGGGTGTAGCCGCCCTCGTTGGAGGTGCATACTACCAAACGCGGAAGCGGACTGATGAACCGGACAGCACATCAGCCGAGTAAGGGCTGCAAGTCCGGGATTTCCAGGCAGTGATCTCTCAACGAGCTTGAGCGGTGCTGCTCCGAAAGGAGAAGTCATGGCAGACGATAAGACGCAGGTTGGTGGCCAGGACCGCCAGCGGATCTCGCTCAGCGAGGACTACGAGGTTCGAGACTGGATGGAGTCTTTCGGGGTATCGAAGGAAAAGCTTGTCGAGGCAGTGAACGCCGTGGGCGATCGGGCTGACGACGTACGCGAGTATCTGAACCGCTAACCCGACGAGCGGTACGCATCGCGCCGAGCAGAGCTGAGGCTCGCCCGGCGCGTTTCCGCCGCCTGTCCCTCAGCGATTGAGCTCTCCGGCTCAAGGTGACGGCACATACGGGTAGGCCAAGCGCACCACTTCGGCGGCTTTCTCGATTGCCTCCACCTCCCCTGGCTTACCCTTGGGCTCAATCCGCCAATTAGATCGGGGAGCGTCGATGACGGGCAGGGCGATTACCGGCCCAATCAGCTTCAGCCAGTGCGCTTCATCCTCACCCGCCGCGCCGGCTAACAGGTGCGCAAGCAGGTTGCGGATGTCGTCTGTCGTTGTGGGCTTCGGCTCAGCCATCGGCACACCATACACTCCCCGCCTTCTTATGTCCTTAGGTTCAGATACGCTGATCGCCACGTATTGGTGTATACGCTCGCCATCGGCGCTCCCGGCATGAGCACAGCGCTGACTGACGGTCCCATCAAGGCTGCCGCTTCAATTTGGACAGCTTATGAACCAGATCGCTCTCGAACGCTCGACTGTCTCGGACGGCCAGCTACTCGCTCACGGCCTAATTTCCGGTGGCCCTATCCAGATTTCGCTCCACAGCAGCGCCAGGATGAAGCTTCTCGGCAATGGCTTGGGCGACCTCGACCCACTGGAGCCTAAGACAGAAGCGCGCATCGCGCGAGCCGCTGCGCGGATTCTCGAGGTAGATACCGTTCAGCGCGACGGGATTGTCATCACGGCGCTGGATCTGGACTAAGCATCTTTGCGATTGGCTTCGCATTGCCCGCGATCGGCGACGTCGATCGCAATGAGAAGATCATCAAAGGAGGCTGTTTCGGTCACGGGGCAGAACCTGGTGAATGTCTTGCCGAGCCGCTCCAGTTCAAGCTCTGTGAGAAGAGCCACGGCGACCACAGGTTCCTTGGTAGACATCTCGATCCCGCGCGAAAGCCACAAGCGGCGCACGTCAACAAACTAACGCGGCGTTCGATCCCCTTCATGTGAATGTTCCGCGCCGGCACGGGCAAGTCGTCTTACCGCCTGAGAACGGGAATAGGTGAGATGGTCGCATGTCCCCTCCGCCTGCACGTGGTGCAACGCAGGCGAATAACGGCTTGCTGAATGCTGCTGTCCTTACGGAACCGGCTGAGGATCTTGTCTGCCGGCACGTTGATCGTTCGCCCACAGTCGCAGACAATGCGCATATCCGCACGATCCTGCGCCCACGCCTCCAGGGTCTGGTAAGGGCCTTCGACTCTAGCGGGCATCTGGAGCGGCTCTAGCGGAGATCATGCGGGCTCACCTCCTCATAGCATCCGGCGCGCCGCAGCTGCCGCACAATGCCGTTGAACGCAGCAGTCACGCCTTGGGACCGCCCGATCTCGTTCTCCTGCCCCGCGGCATCCCAGTAGCAGGTCAGCGGCCACTTCTCAGGGCAATGGGGCAGCAGGCATCGCAGCGCCAAGCGGATCTCCGGCAGATCTACGCGCGAGTTCGCGCACCTGGTCACGCCGCTTCTAAGGATATGCACCGACAGCGCGATAACGACGCGCTGATGCCTGGCGAGCTTCGCCATCGATCAATGGAAGTCATGCGACTTGAACCGCACCACTTCCTCCGGATCCATGCCGTCCGCATGTGGAGGCCAATACTGGTTGCGAGGCTCGGGGCTCCATCCCTTGTCACCGCGATCAGGCGCGCCGGGATGCCGGCCCTCGTCGCCGCGTCCTGTGCGATGGGGGAATGACATTTCGCCAACCCGGTGTAGAAGATCCCCGTGGTCGATGATGCGGTCGCAGATGATGTGAATCACATCACCTTCCTTCTGCACCCTGCCCTTTAGACCCACCATTGACGCCGACATAATGGTGCGGCGTTGGGCCTCGAAACGGTCGGGCCAGAGGATTCCGTTAGCGATATTGGTTTCGTCTTCGATTGTTATGAACAAGACCCCCTTCGCCGAACCTGGCTTCTGGCGGACTAGGACAATGCCGGCGACCTCGACGTGACGGCCGTCGCGAATGTTCGCGAGATCCGCGCATTTTGTGACGCCCCGCCGGCGCAATTCGTCGCGCACGAAGGTCAGCGGGTGTGCGCGGAGGGAGAGCTGCAGCGAGCGATAATCCTCGATCACCTCCCGCCCGTCGGTGAGCGGCCGTAGGGCCACGTCGGGCTCCAGTCCTTCCGCGCTGAAGCGCTCGGCCGCGCGATCGGCAGCGGCAAAGAGCGGCAGTGGTGCCTCGCCCAGCCCCCTCACCTTCCAAAGGCCCTGACGGCGATCGGCGCCGAAGGCGTGGAAAGCGTCACCCTCCGCCAGCTTCTCGATCGAGGCGCGCTGCACGCCTGATCGCCGCCAGACCTCCTCGACGCTGGTGAAAGGCACCGCTCCGCGCGCCGCTACGATCTTCGCGCCATCGGCATTGGACAGTCCGCGGATCTGGCGCAGGCCGAGGCGCACTGCGAGATAGCGGCCTCCGGTCTTCTCCAGCGTGCAGTCCCAGCGGCTCGCGTTGATGCATGGCGGCCGAACCTCAACGCCGTGCTCGCGCGCATCCCGCACGATCTGCGCTGGGGCGTAGAAGCCCATGGGCTGCGCATTCATTAGTGCCGCGCAGAACACATCCGGGTGATGGTGCTTCATCCACGCCGAAGCGTAGGAGACCTTCGCGAACGACGCCGCGTGGCTCTCGGGAAAACCATAAGAGCCAAAGCCCTCGAGCTGACGGAACGTCCGCTCAGCGAACTCGCGCGGGTAGCCCCGCTCGACCATGCCATCGATCAGCTTCTCGCTGAAGTGCGACACGCCGCCGGTGAACTTGAAGGTCGCCATTGCGCGGCGCAGCTGGTCGGCCTCGGCCGCCGTGAAGCCGGCGCCGACGATCGCCACGCGCATCGCCTGTTCCTGGAACAGCGGTACGCCGAGCGTCTTCTCCAGCACCGCGCGCAGCTCGGGGCGCGGATACTCCGGCTTCTCCAGTCCTTCGCGCCGGCGCAGATAGGGATGCACCATGTCGCCCTGGATAGGACCTGGCCGCACGATCGCCACCTGAATGACCAGATCGTAGAAGCGCTGCGGCTTCATCCGTGGGAGCATCGACATCTGCGCGCGGGATTCGATCTGGAAGGTGCCGAGGGTGTCCGCCTTCTGGATCATGGCGAACACTGCAGGATCATCCTCCTGCAGATCCTTCATCTCGACGTGCAGCCCCTTCTCCGCCTCGAGCAGGTTGAAGGCGCGGTTCATGCAGCCGAGCATGCCCAGACCTAAAATGTCCACCTTCATGAACTTGAGTGCGTCGATGTCGTCTTTGTCCCATTCGATGATCTGGCGATCCTCCATGGCCGCAGGCTCAATCGGCACCAGATCATCGAGACGATCATGGGTCAGGACGAAGCCACCCGGGTGCTGGCTCATGTGCCGCGGCACGCCGATTAGCTTTCGCGCGAGCTCGAGCGTCAGCCGCAGCCGCCGATCGCCGATATCGAGGTTCAGCTCCTCGACCTGCTTCTCTCCCACGCCTTCGGCCGACCAGCCCCAGACCAGGCCCGCGAGCGAGGAGGTGAGGTCCTCCGGCAAGCCCAGCGCCTTGCCGACGTCGCGCACGGCGCCGCGCGCGCGGTAGCGGGTGACTACGGCAGTCAGGGCGGACCGATCACGGCCATAGGTCTCGTAGATCCACTGGATGATCTCCTCGCGCCGCTCATGCTCGAAGTCGACGTCGATATCCGGCGGCTCTCGCCGCTCGCCGGAGACGAAGCGCTCGAACAGCAGCTCGTGCTTGATTGGATCGATCGAGGTGACGCCGAGCACGAAGCAGACGCAGGAGTTGGCGGCCGAGCCCCGGCCCTGGCAGAGGATGCCCCGCCGGCGGGCCTCGCGGACAATCGCGTAAACCGTCAGGAAGTAGGGCGCGTAGCCCAACTCCTCGATCAGCTTCATCTCGTGCGCGATCTGGTCGGTATAGGCCTGCGGCACGTCGCCGTTGAACATCTGGTTCACAGCATCGGTGGCCAGCTGCTGGAGCGCCTCCTGAGCGGTGAGGCCGTCGATCAGCCGCTCATGCGGGTACTGGTAGGCCAGCTCGCCCAAGTCAAAGGTGCAGGCGTTCGCGATATCCACGCTGGCCTGCAGCGCATCTGGGTACGCGCGGAAGCGTCGGACCATCTCGTCGGGCGTCTTCAGCGCGCGATCGGCATTCACCTCGCGGCGATAACCCAGCTCATCTACCGTGCATTTTTCGCGCACGGCCGTCACCACGTCCTGCAGCAAGCGAGCGTCGGGGGCATGGTAGAGCACGTCGCCGGTCACCACGGCGCGCACGCCGGCGCCGCCCGCCTGCCTGGCAAGTGCATCGATCCGCACCGCGTCCCCGGGGCGCCGGCGCTGGAACAGCGCCATGTAGCCGCGGCGGCCGTAGACTGCCTTCAGATCTCGGAGAGCGGCGAGGTTCTCCTCGTCCGCTTCGTGCGGGAGCAGGACGGCAATGGTGCCTTCGGACCATGGCCCGAGGTCGTGCCAGTGGAGAAGGCAACCGCCCTTCCCTGCCCGCTTCTTGCCGACGGTCAGCAGCCGCGTGATGCGAGACCAGGCAGGGCGGTCGGTCGGGTAGAGAAGCAGCCGGCGGCCGCAGGACAGGTCCACGCGCGTGCCCGCGATCGAGCGAACCCCCGTCGCCTTCTGCGCCTCCCATGCTCGCACCACGCCGGCAACGGTGCCGATGTCGCTGATGCCGATCGCCGGGTAGCCAAGCAGCGCCGCGGCGGCGAACAGCTCGTCGGGGCTCGACGCACCGCGCAGCAGTGAGAAGTGGGTGAGCACCTGCAGCTCGACATAGTGGCTCATCCGAACACACCATGGATCCACCAGGACAGATCCCCGGTGTTGTCGTGGAAGCCGTCACCGCGGCGGAAGACCCAGTAGCGACCGCCATCCTCATCCTCGACACGGTAATAGTCGCGCACCGCCCAAGTCTCCGCATCGCGGCGCCACCACTCGCCGTGAACGCGCTCGGGCCCATCGCCGCCGATGATCGTATAGCGCTTGCCGCGCCACTCGAACCGGCGCGGAGGCTGGTCCGGCAGCAGCGCCAGCACGTTGAAGAGCGGTTCGGGCCGCGCGAACAGGCGGATCGGACGCCGCCATCCCGGCCACTCCCCCGGCTGCTCGTTAGCATCGACCTGCGCAGCCGCCCGCTCAGGCACATGGCTCTCGACCGGTGCTATGCGGAAAACCGAGCTGGGACCGATCCTGCCGGCGATGACGTCCACGAGGCGCGAAGGGTCGCGGACCATCGTGTCCCCAGCGAGCACCGCGCCCAGGTCGACGGCATCGAGCGGCTCCGTGTGCGGAGCGACAAGCCAGAACTGTTCGAGCCCCATGCCGGGTTCGATCCGATCGATGCGGAGCTTCAGCAGGCGGAGAAGGTGTGAAACCTCCCGCGTGGGCCGGGACGTGCCGATCGCGACCACCTGCTCGCCGCCGTCGACGCGGAGACCCGTCAGCCGCAGCGATCGGGCCCCGAGCCCCCGCTCCTGCAGCACCTGAGCCAGGTCGCCCAGCAGATCGCCCATCACCTGCTCGATTGCCTCGGCCGTGCCGATCGGCTCCAGCAGGCGGCGCTCTACAAAGGGCACCTCCGCGTCTTCGCGGGGGGTGATGGGCTCAGCCACGGCGCCGAGCGCCTGATCGAGGCGCGTGATCGCCGGCAGACCGATGCGACGAGCGAGCGGCCCCCGAGCTACGGGCAGAAGATCCGCAACCCGCTCGAAGCCGAACTTCCGAGCTGCAGCCTGTGCAGTCGCGGATAGGCGCAGCGCTGCGATCGGTAGTGGCGCCAGCGCGTCGGCCGTCCTGCCAGGCTCAACCCGAGTGAGATCGTCTCTGCCGAAGCGAGCCAGCGCATGCGCGGCGCCGAGGGTCTCTGCCACGGCTACGCGGGCTGTGAAGCCGGCGCGGCGGCAGAACGCCAGCAACCGCCTGCAGAAGCGTTCCTCGCCGCCGTGCAGGTGGTCGCAACCGGTCAGATCAATCCAGAGGCCGTCCGTCGGCGTCACGGCCGCTGTGGGCGACCAGCGCCGCACGGCGAGCAGCGCTAGCCGATCGAGAAGTGCGGCATCCGCCTCCGGCTCTGCAGGGCGAAAGTCGAGATCAGACACAAGTGCGCGTGCATGGGTGGCAGCCATGCCAGTTTGGATACCGAGCGCGCGGGCACCGGGGCATGCAGCCACCACCTCCTCGCGTCGGCCGACTTTTCCGATCAGTGCGAGCGGCGGATTGGATGTGCTTTCAATATGAAAACGCAATCCTTCCGCGGTGCTCTCGGTACGCGGAGCCTTGTAGGGGTGGCTCGCAGGCTCCGATCGCCGCCCGAGCTCTCGCATCGGCGGTTGTGCGTGCGCCGGCAGTGCCTCGATCTGCGCTTGGACATCCTCGCGCGAGGGCGCAGCGTCGCGCGCCCAGCGGGCACCAGGTCGCCACCCGCCGCGTCGTGGCACGGAGCAGGCGCCGGGATCGTCGTCTACAGGCAGCTGAAGCGGCGGCCGTTCAGGCGGCCGCGATGCGGGCCGTTCCAACCGTCTCAGCCGCTCGATGGCCAAGTTCGGCAGGAACAGCGAGACGACCCGTCTCATCGCTACCCTCCACAATAAGGGAGAAGGATGCCCCACCACGTTGCCGCGCCAGCTCGACCGACCACCGCGGCCGCCCCACGCCGGCGACGCTCAGCCGCTCGGACGGGGCAGCGCCGATGCGCCACCGTGTCCATGCAGCCGACGGCTCGTCGAGCGGATCCTGGTCGCGCCCGCGCCGGCGGCGCAGCAGCAGCACCGGCATGTCTGCCTCGGCCGCGACCAGCTGCAGGCGTCGCGTCGCGACCATCGACACCCGGGTTGCCTCGGCCACGACCACAGACGGGGTGCCGTCCCGCACCGCGTCCTCGATGACGGCCAAGAGCGCGGCGTCGTCTCGCGGCTGCGCATAGATCACGCTGGAAGACGGCAGGCCTGCTTGGGCCAGGCCTGGCGCGTATAAGTCGCTGCGGCAGCTCGCCCACAGCACAGGGCCACCCGCCTCCGCGGCCTCGCGCGCGGCGATGCCGGCGAGGAACAGCGTGGTGGCAGCATCGTCGACCATGGCGACGCTACGCGCTGACGCTTCGTGAAGGGCGCCGGCGCGCAGCCCCCCTGCCCCGAGCCGACTGTCGATCGCGTCCACGCCGAACGGCAGCACCCGGTAATCGGTCGCGGGGGTCGCGATCGTGCGGAGGTGCGCTATGCTGGGCGCGAGGGACTCGAGGGCGGCGGACATCGTGTTCTAAGACTCTACTCGTTCCCTTTATGTTCCTTTGCGGGGCCCGATTGGTCAAGGCGGGGGAACACGTAGCTGTGGATTGATGGAACGGAAACGGAACGGGCGGGCACTTCCGCGACCTGTTGCGCAGGCGGATCTGAGTGGTAGCGTGAGGCCATGTGCAATCGAGCCCGCTACAGCGGTGAACCGGAAACGCTTTTCGGAGCGACCAGCAAGCTGTTTTCCGAGCGCCCCCGTGAGAACACCTTCAACCCCGTCGAGCTCAGACCGAGGTCGCGGAACTACGTGATTCGCGAGGAAGGCGGCCAGCGCGCTTGGGACGTGATGACGTGGGACGTCCTGGGAGGTCAGGCGGCTTTCCCGATGACGAACGTCAGAAACCTCAAACTGCCCCAATGGCGCCGGCTCGCAGAAAAGCCGGAGAACCGCTGCATTGTGCCTCTCACCGCGTTCGCAGAATTCACCCCTGAGCGGCACGACCTGGGCGACGGCAAGAAGCCGCTAAAGGGTGAGATGTGGTTCACCGTCATCGACCAGTCTACATTCGCCGTCGCTGGTTTCTGGCAGAGAACAGCTGTGGGTCCTGGGTTCACGATGGTGAGGTGCGACGCAAATGAGCTCGTCGAGCCTATCCATCCCAAGGCGATGATAACGATCCTCGAACCTGCAGATGTGGATCGGTGGCTGACCGGCACCTATGAAGAAATTGTAGAGCTGCAGAGGCCGTATGATGCGTCGAAAATGGCCGTTCGAGGGCCTGTCTTCCCAACGAGGGGAGTGTGCTGAATGCGCGAGCTCGCAGAGACCAATGCGAGGAAGAAGGAGGCGGCTGAAGATGCGCTTTGGATCGCGGAGCGTTTGACGGCCCTGTGCCTCGCCGACTTTAGCGGGAGTGAATGGATGGCAAAGGCGCGCGTTTTCGCCTTCACTAGCAGTGCCGATGGGTTGCGAGCCCGTGACGCACTCCAGCCCTTCATTGACCGTGACGAGTTGTCCGCCTATATCGGTGGAGCAGATTGAGTCTATGAAATCATCTCCAAGGGCGTGTCGTGCCAGCGACACGCCCTTTCTGCGTATTGGGGGCAGGCCTGCCAGAGCCTGCCCCCGCACCCGCTACTTACGGGCTGCCTCGATGATCTTAATCACGAGGCCCGCGAAGGCGATGCAGAGCATCGCGATCGCGATTGCAGATTGTGTGTCTATGAAAATCACCTCCATTCTGCGGCCAGGTCGGCCGCAGCGACGGAATGGCGTTTTGCTGAGCAAAGCGGAAGCCGATTTCGATAGCGGTCACCGTTCCTTGGCTGACCTGATGGCGCCGGAGCGCGACGGCCGTAGGCCTGATGGGCCTTGCGGTCCTTCGGCCTTATACCGCATGCGGCGCTGGCCGCGGCGAATGAGGCCGCGACGCTGCTCACCGTCGTCTCGATGTCTGCGCTCCGGCGAGGCGTCGATGTCCGCACGGTGGCCCACGCCGGCGGGCGCGTGAGCACCGCGGTAGTCCTCTCCCTCCTCGTCGTGGGGGCAATCAGCCTCGGCGTCATCCGTCTGCTGGGGCTTGTCCGACCCGGTGCGCCGCTCGCTGCCTCATGAAAATCGAGGGCCTCATGAAGCCCTCCCGTACGCAAATCCGCAGTGGCTGCCACGGTCTAGGCCGAATGCTCCCGTCCCTGAGCATGCACGCCACGACCCTCGGGGTTGGTGGCGCCTTCGGGGCAGCAATCAACTCCATCCGCGCGGGTACGGTTTGCGCTTCAACCCGTGATCACCGCCCAACCCTGGAGCTGCAAGTTAGCAAGCGTGACCATCGCGGCTAGGTCAACGATCACGCCTTCCGCCACGTCGCCGCGGGCGATCTTCTGGTTGGCGAGCGCATAGCTGCAGATGTGGATCGATACCCCTGCTCTGCGCAGCGCAGCAATCAAGGCTGTATTCGGGTTATCACGACCGAATCTCACCCGATGAGCGCCATCCTTCAGTATCGACGCCGTTGCAGGACCATGGATAACAATCTCGATGTCACCCGGCGCAGGGCGAACGCCCGCTCTACCGAGGAGGTTGACGAAGCGAGCGACGCGATCGAGCGCAGGATTCACCTGTGCAGCGTCTCCCGCAGCTCGAGTGACCTCGAACGCCACGCGGTAGTGAAGCGACGGGTCAGGGAGGTTGGAGACCTCCTCCTGCGGAATAAGCGCACCGTAGCCTGGCACGACAAGGGGATCCTCCGCGAGTGCGGGTGTCTGCGCAAGCAGCACCACGCCCGTGGAGCACAACGCTGCGGCGCGAGCGATCTTGATCAGGCGCATTCTGGATTCTCCGTCGGGTGGGTAGTTGTCGCAGCGGGTGTCAAACGCACCAGGAGTTCCTGTACGGCGCGGTTGGCGGCAGCCACGGCACCAGCCAAATAGCCGCTATTGATCGGGCTGGTCTCGCTCCCAGCGAGAGTCACTCGGGTGCGCCAACGGTCACTGACCCAAGGTTCCTCATGGGACGTCGGATGACCGGCGGAGATTGGGTCTTCGGCAGTTGCGGTAAGGGGATCCGCAGCCCAGTCCTTGAGCAAGAGCGCGCGGGCTGCGCGAGCTTCCTCGCCGAACAGCCGAACGAGTTGATCAAGGCAGGCGCGCTTGAGCGCCGCTTCGCCGGCGAGCGCTCGCCGATCGGCAGGCACCCCGACAAAACCAAACAGAGCGGCCTTTCCCTCGGCCGTTGAAGCGTCATGGATCTCGGCCAAGGGGCCCACCGCGCTCTGTGCGTCGCCCGACAGGCCCGCATGACGCCAAAATGGCCGGTCGTAAAGTGCAACGAACTTCGCATGCGGCGCCATCCACGTCGGTGTCTCTCGCCAGCGGCGCGCCACGGAAGGATCGAGTGGCGGTTCGAACTGAACCGCATTCGCGAGAAGACGCGGCGGGACGGTGACAATCACGTGCTCAGCGCACAAACTCGTGTGCCCACCACCCCGCGCCAGCCCAAGCTCGATGCCATCAGACGCAAGACGAAGCGCACGAACCCGGGTGCCGAGCATCAATGTTCCAGGCTGCAATCGGGGGAGCAAGGCTCGCACCAACGCCCCCGTGCCGCCGACCAGCCGCATGGGGGCAGGCACTTGCGCATAACCGGAAAAGCGCTGGGGTACTTGGCCCGCAGCCCGCTCGAACAGCATGTCGCCTTCGGCATATTGCTGGAAAGCGCTGAGGCCCAGCTCGTCCACCAGTGCCGCCATGGGTGGCTGAATGGTCGGCCAGTACCAGGAGGGGCCAAGATCGTAGGGGCCATCCGCCGCCTGGTTCTCGCCGACGGAGAGAATTCGGCCACCGACGCGGTTTCGCGCCTCGATCAGTACATGGTCGATACCGGCCTCCGCCAGCAGATGGGCAGCCTGCAGTCCTGATAGGCCAGCGCCGATCACGGCGACGGTTTTGCACAAGATGTCCGGCACGGGTCGCTCTCAGATCGCCAGTGCGACGAGGAAGCGCGAGACCATGTTGTAGGCCGCGACCGTCGCGACCGCCTCGACTGTCTGCTCCTCGCCAAACAGGTGCTTGAGCGTCTCGATAACTTCTGCGCCCACAGCCACATGCCGCGTAGACTGATCGGTGAGCGTGAGGAGCGCCGCTTCTGCAGGGTCGAAGATCGGTGCGATGCCGTCCTCCAGTAGCGCCGCGCATTTCGCCTCCGTGCCCCCGGCTGCCAAATACGCCGGACGATGGACGTTCCACTCGAACTCCGCGCCGTTCAGCACGGCGACGCGGCACATGATCAGCTCGCGCAGAGCAAGGTCAAGCGTGAACTCGGCGCGTACGCGGCCAAGCAGCCCGTTCCACCCGGTAGCGAGCGGCACACTGCGCAGCAGCACGCGATCAATTCCGATCATCTCGCCTCCGGGCCGCCGTGCCTGGATGCCGGCGACCAGTTCTGCAGGCGCCGGATCGCCGTCCTGCCATGGCTTTACGCGAGCGCCGCTCATCGATCACGCTCCGCATCCGGGGACTGCTCGAAGGGCACGACGTCATCGTGCAGCAGAGGTGCTGCCTTGTACCAGACCTGCGCGCCTTCTGGCCCGACCGCCGCCATGAGCGGGGTGCCAGCAGGCATTCGCAACCAGCTCCAAGGCTTTAGCCGGTCAGTACCATCGTCGAACCCACCACCAAGCACCAGCAGCTCAAGGCCTCGCTCATTCGCGACCTCAACCGTCGCGCCTGCCTGCCACTGCTCCAGCATGACGCGCTCCCCTGCCCCGTTGAACAGGATACGAGCCTCATCGACACCGGGACGGGCCGGGGCCACCTCCCCCTCCACCGAACGACGAACTACCTGGACGTCGTCGTGCGCCGCGAACTGCCACAGCTTGACGAGGATCACGCAGCCGTCGGCGCTCGCCGGCGCATGCGCGCTGCCGGGCGGATTACGGACATAGGTGCCAACGGGGAAGTCGCCGGTCTCGTCCTGGAATGTGCCGGCCAGCACCAGGAACTCTTCTCCGCCTGCATGAGCGTGTCGCGCAAAAGCACTGCCGGGAGCGTAGCGGACGATGGACGTCGCGCGCGCCTTCTCTTCACCAATACGGAACAACATGCGTCGGTCCACGCCAGGTGCCGGGCTCGGCGCCCAATCCAGGCGGTCAGCGTGCACCAGGGTCCGCACGCTCAGATCATCATTCAATCGCATGGGTTACAACTCCGCACGGCCGCCATCGACCACGATCTCTGCGCCGAGCATGTAGCTTGAGGCGTCGCTGGCCAGGAACAGAACGGCCGACGCGATCTCTTCCGGACGGCCCATGCGGCCTAAAGGCACTTGTGCCCCAACGCGCTCGGCATAGGCACGGAACTCCTCCTCGCTCTGATTCTTGCCGCGGTGAATCCGCGTCTCAATCGAGCCCGGGCTGACGGCGTTGACGCGGATCCGACGATCAACAAGCTCGGCGGCGAGGGTCCGCGCGAATGAGCGCACCGCCGCCTTTGACGCTGACAGCACCGCGCGCCCCGGCGTTCCCACCTGGTTGAGCCAAGACGTGTTGAGGATGATGGTGCTGCCGTCGCGCAAGATCGGCAGCAGGGCCTGCACCGTGAAAAAGACCCCCTTCACGTTCACGTCCATGATCCGGTCGTAGGTGGCTTCGTCAGTCGTGGTGATCGGGGTGCCCAGCGCGACGCCAGCATTGGCGAAGAGGATGTCCAAGCCACCAAAGGCTGTCTCCACCTCTTCGCGAACCTGCTGCAGGTGGGCCAGCGAGGCCACATCTGCGCAAATTGTCAGCAGATCCTCGCCCAGCACCCCCCGTGCGGCCTCGAGACGTGCGACGTCTCGACCGACGATCGCGACGCGCGCGCCGTGATCTCGCAACGTCTTGGCGCTCGCCAGGCCGATGCCGCTGGAGCCGCCGGTAATCAGCGCCGTCTTTCCACTCAGGTTGGTCATTGTCAGTCTCGCACATGTCGCTGGAAGAGTTCGGGATGGTCGGAGGCGGTGCACGGCTTGGCCATCACGTCGCCGTCGTAGAGCATTCGGTAATGCTGCTGGCCGCCTCCCATGAATGGGCCGAAGCCGTTCTGCAGGAACGTCGAGGTGAGATTGCCCGCCACCAGGATCAGGAAGACCGCGGACACGACGGCACTGCCTGCGCGCCACACGCTGCGGTCACTTGTGGTTCGCTGCCACCGAGCCGCCGCGATAAACGCTAAACTCAGGAGCGCATAGAAGATGGCGCAGGTCAGAGCCACATACGCCCACGCGTACATATGGAAGCCGAGGAATGCGCTACCCGTCGGACGAGTGCCTGCTGGCGCGTGGACGAACATCTGCAGCAGGGCCGTCAAACTGCCCGCCAGCGCGCCAAAGGCACTCAGCACATAGTTCCAGGCGTTGGTGCCGTGGCGCAGGTTGAGGAACAGGCCAGCTCCGAAGATCAGGAAACCCAAGCGCTGAAGGTTGCAAAAAGCGCAGGGTAGCTCCCCGAGCACCAGCTGGTATCCGAACGCCACGCATAGGCAGGCGCTGACGCCGGCGAGTGCCAGTATATCTAGCTGCCGTGACCAGGCCATCACCAGGACCCCAGCCTTGCGAGCTGCTCGGCGTGATGCGAGCCGTGGAAGCACGTCCAGGCGACCAGCAGGACGCCGGCCACTCCCCAAACGACGCGACCCTTGCGCTCGTCGACGAGGGACAGAAGAGCCCCGACGGCCGCTACAAGGAACGGGATAAACCCGATGAACATGGTGAACTCCTTTCGGTTGTGCGGGTCAGGCAGCCGCAGCCACCGGCGCAGAGCGACCGAGGCGGATTGCCAGGACCACCAGCGCCAGAAACAAAGGGACAAGGGAGACGGTGAGCACCGCCTTCCAGCCGTACAGCGTCAGCAATTCGCCCGACGAGAAGGAGCCTACGGCCATGGTGCCGAAGACGATGAAGTCGTTGAGAGATTGAACCCGCGCCTTCTCCTCAGGGGCATGGCATTCCAAGATCATGGCCGAGGCCCCGACAAAGCCGAAGTTCCAGCCGACCCCCAGCAGCACCAGCATCAGCCAGAAGTCGGCGACGGCGATCCCGCGCAGGCCGGCGAGTGCAGCCAGACCGATGAGCAAGAGCCCGGTGAATACCACGCGAGGCGCGCCGAAGCAGGTGATGAGACGACCGGTCAGGAAGCTGGGCCCATACATAGCGATCAGGTGCCACTGGATTCCCAGATTCGAGTTCTCTTGGGAATGACCGCACATGCGCATCGCAAGCGGGGCGGCCGTCATGAGGAAATTCATGAGTGCGTAGGAAACCGCGCCGCACAGCACCGCCACGATGAACTGCGGCTGGCGAGCAATGAGGGGTAAGGGGCGGCCGCCAGTGGTTTCCTGAGCGGTGGGCTTAGGTAAGCGCACGCCCAAGAGAACGACTGCGGAGGCGGCTGCTACTGTAGCCTGAGCGAGAAAGGTCGCTGCAAAGAGATGCTCCGGCCAAAGCCGCATCGTTGCGGTGACCAATTGGGGCCCGAGGATGCCGGCGGCTACCCCACCGCCCATGACGATCGACAGCGCGAGCGGGCGCTGCTTCGGCGCTACGCAATCGGCCGCCGCAAAGCGAAAGGACAGAACCACGGCCGCATAAGCCCCGCCGAAGAGGGTACCGAGGCAGAAGAGCCAGAAGGATCCGATCACGACCGCGAGCGCGCAGAGCAATCCGACGAGCACGCCGCACGCGGTACCCGTTAGGAAAGCAGCAGGGCGTCCGAAGCGCCGAGCGATCATGCCGACCGGCGGGATACATGCTGCCATCCCCACCACGAAGATGGAGACCGGCAGGGTAGCCAAGGCAGGATCGGGGGCGAGGCCGTGGCCGATGACGGCTGCTGTTGCGTAGACCACTGCCGAATTCGCACCTGCAAGGGCTTGGGCGATCGTCAGCCGCGCCACATTCCCGTTGAACGTCCGGGTGCTCATGCGGCGAGCCCCTCGCGCCAGCTTGCGTCCCGCGGTGACGGTCGCCGGTGGAGCCTGCGGTCAAGCAGCGCACGCGCCTTGGCCGTATCGCCGACCCGCATATAGGCGAGCAGCAGCGTGTCCTCGATGACCTCGCGCTGCGCTCCTGAGCCGCCGATCCGAACCACTTCCGGAGCTACGGGCTCTAAAAGCGCTATGGCGCGCACGTAGTCCGCCTCGGCAAACGCCGACAAGGCGCGTCCGACCGTCGGCACTACGAGGCCTGCGCCGAGCGATCCGTCCGCTACCAGCTTGTCGACAGCTGCAATGCGCGCGTGAAGTCCCGAGGGGTCTCCTGCCATGGCTTCAACCATCATCATGTGGGTGTCGACGAAGGCGTGCCCCGCCTTGGGGAATTTCTCGCCGGCATAGCGGCTGATCGTGTCCCAAGCGCCCGCTGGAACTGGATGCCCGTAAAGGCCGATCCTCCAGAGGAGCGACGCCGCGTCGCTGACGACGTTGATCGGCATGCCCTGGGACACCGACGGTTGCACGTGCGCATCGTAGGTTTGGAGCGCCGCCTCGACATCGCCGCGCTCCAGCGCAACCAGTGCCGAGTGCCAGGCGATGTGCCCGTGTAAGATGCCGCTCCGGTCATACTCGGGAAGCCAGCCGGCGATGAAAGCTTCGGCATCGTCCCCGGCCCCGCCCTCGTACATGGCGTGAGACAGCGCGTGCGCGCCGTTGGCATTCTCGCGCCGGCGCTCGACCGCACGCTCCAGCATGGTCCGACCGCGCGCGACCTCGCCGTTCTCGGCAAGTGCCCAACCGTGGTAGGTCAAAAACCACCAGTCGTCGGCATCGAATTGGCCGGCGTGCCGCTCGACCAAATCGACCCGCGCCTGGTTGTGCTTCGCCATTCCCGAGAAGGCGTACAGACCGAAAGCACCGAGCGGCAGCGAAAGGATGAGCGTGTCTCTCGCCCAGCGATCGAGATGATCGAGCGCGCGCGCCAACGCTTCCTTGGACAAGCCGGTCACAGCGTGAGCGAGTACATCCACATGGCTGAGCTCGCGTTCCGTACCTCGGACCGCCACCAGCGCCCGCGCGCGCTCGATTGCTTGGGTGGCGGCGGACGGCTGCGCCGAGATGGCCAGCAGCCGAGCGCGTGCGGCATGGGCAAGAGCAAATTCTGGATCCGCCTCGATCGCCGCCTCCAAGCGCTCGCTCGCACCTTGCCAGGCTGACAGCATCAGCCGTACGCCATCCCGATACGCAGATGCTGCTTCGTCGGAATCGGTAGAGAGCGTCAGGCCATAATCGTCGGTGTAGGTCACGGTACCTCGCGGAGAAGCGATGCGGGAGGTTCTGTTCCTGCCGCAGCTCACCGTTAGCCCATCTGCAAAGCGCATTCTTTCGAGAAGAAGACGAATGATGTAGAATAGCTGCCAATGACGCAGCGAAAGAACGAGTGGGCCGATGTGCATGCCCCCGACCATGCACGGCCGCCTGCGCCGCTCACCGTCCGTGCACAGACCATTCCCGGCTACAGCCGTTTCCCCGCGCACCATCACGCTTGGGCGCAGATGGTGTATGCAACCGCAGGCACGCTATCGGTCGTGCTGGACACGCAATCCTTCCTCATCTCGCCAGAGCAAGCTGCCTGGTTGCCGCCGGGTGTTCGGCACCAGGTCGGCTCCGTCCTCGGCGCTGAATATCGGAGCTTGTGGATCGCGCGCGACGTGGTCTGCGAGACTATGGCCTCCCCGCTCGTCTTCCAGGTGTCGCCTCTTCTGCGCGCGTTGGTGATGGAGGCTGCGGATCTGGATCAAGCCGGGGAAGTGAGCGACTATTCCGATCGGGTTACTCGTCTGATCCTCGATCAACTCGCACGTGTGACACCGCTTCCGCGCTCGCTGCCATGGCCTACCAGTGCGCCCCTCCTGAAACTGTGTGAGACACTCCACGACGACCCAGGCGACTCACGTTCGCTGGTCGCCTGGAGTAAGGAGCTTCACATGTCGCCGCGAACGCTATCCCGCCGTTTCGAGGCCGAGACGGGTGTGAGCTTCCGCTCCTGGCAGCGCCGTGTTCGCCTGTTCCGTGCCGTGGAGATGCTCGACGGAACCGGAGACGTGACCGAGGTAGCCTTCTCGCTTGGCTACGCGTCTCCGTCGGCGTTTATCTATGCGTTTCGGCAGGAATTCGGCATCAGTCCGAAGGGTTATGAGCGGGCGCGCCAAAGCCGGTAGTAAGCGAAGCAGGCGGCGCCCCGACAGCCATGATCACGTTGTTTTTGAGGCTTGACTCCGTACCACGGTACGGAAGTTATACGGCTGCCTGGCTAATCAACAGGAGCACAGCCATGGTCAGAGCGGAAGGCGCCGACGACACGACAAAGCGCGCGGACCTGCATCGAATGGTGTTCAGCGCGCATACCTGCCCATACGGACTGAAAGCGAAGCATCTACTTCGGCGCGCTGGGTACGAGGTCACAGACCACCCCCTCACGTCCCGCGAGGAGACCGACGCGTTCAAAGCGGCCCAATTGGTAACGACCACGCCGCAGATTTTCATCGGTGGCGAACGCGTCGGCGGGTATGACGACCTGCGCCGCTTCCTCGGCAAGAAGGTGCATGACCCAAAGGCGGTGAGCTACCGGTCCGTCATTGCGCTGTTCTCTATCACCGCGCTCATGGCCATGGCGGCCGCTTACGTGGCTACGGCGCATCTCCTAACCGCCTTGGCTGCAGAGTGGTTCATCGCCTTCTCGATGGTCGTCCTGGCCATGTTGAAGCTGCAGAACGTCGAGAGCTTCGCGACCATGTTCTTGAATTACGACCTGCTCGCCAAGCGTTGGGTTCCCTATGGATACATCTACCCCTTCGCTGAAGCCTTCGCCGGGCTCCTGATGGTCGCTGGCGTATTGACCTGGGTATCTGTGCCGATCGCACTGTTCATCGGAACCATAGGCGCTGTCTCGGTCATCAAGGCTGTGTATATCGATCGCCGCGAGCTGAAGTGCGCGTGCGTCGGCGGCTCGACCAATGTACCGTTGGGCTTTGTATCTCTGCTCGAGAACATCATGATGATCGTGATGGCCGTGTGGATGGTGCTCGGAGCCAGTTCATCCGAGGAGATGCAAATGAAGGGCAGCCTGGCCCCGTCTCAAGCGGCGAGCTCTGCACGATGACCGATCATCCGCACCGCGAGACCCTTGCCGCGACCTTCGGGGTTGCCACGGACACCGCCTTTGGTGCCGTCGTGCCGCCGCTGCACTCGAGCACGACATTCACCTTCGCCGGGTTCGATCAGCCGCGCACATTCGACTATGGCCGGTCAGGAAATCCGACACGAGCGATGCTCGCAGATGCACTCGCCGGTTTTGAAGGCGGAGCCGGCGCCGTTGTCACCGGAAGCGGCATGGCTGCCATCGATCTCGTTCTCTCTGAACTCGGGCCCGACGATCTCCTGATTGCGCCGCATAACTGCTACGGCGGTACCTACCGCCTGATGCGCGCGCGGGCTGATAAGGGCCAGTTTCGCCTAGCTGTTGTCGACCAGACGGACATCGACGCTGTCCGTCAGGCGCTAGCTGCTCAGCCCGCGCTGGTGTTTGTAGAGACACCCAGCAATCCGCTGATGCGGGTCGTGGACGTTCGGGCAATGTGCGCGGCGGCTCACTCTGCCGGGGCCCGGGTGGCGGTCGACAACACTTTCCTCTCCCCGGCACTGCAACGGCCGATCAGCTTGGGTGCGGATTACGTCGTCCATTCGACCACAAAGTTCCTGAACGGCCACTCGGACGTTGTCGGTGGCGCGGTGATCGCTGCCGACCACGACGCGTGTAGGCGGCTAGCGGATTGGGCCAACACTGCCGGCCTTACCGGCAGCCCCTATGACGCGTGGTTGACCCTACGAGGGCTGCGGACGATTTTCGCCCGCTTGGAGCGCCAGCAGCGTACCGCCGCCGCCGTGGCGGCGTACTTGCAAGACCAACCACAGGTGCGTCGTGTTCACTATCCCGGTTTGGCGGATCACCCGGATCGCGCGATCGTAGCCGCACAGCAGGATGGACCTGGGGCGATGCTGAGCTTTGAGCTGGACGGCGGTCGTGACCAGGTACGTCGTTTCCTTGAAGGCATTCAGACGTTCATTCTCGCGGAGTCCCTGGGCGGCGTTGAAAGCCTAGTTGCTCACCCTACAACGATGACTCACCGGGATCTCGGAGAAGAAGGTCGTAAACGTGCCGGTATCAAGGACAACCTTATTCGCCTTTCGGTGGGCCTGGAGCATGTCGACGATCTAATCTCAGGCTTAGACGCTGGCTTTTCACGTGTTTTAGCAGGTGAATGACCCAATACTAATGTCTTCAGCACTCCGCGGTATGGCAGAAGGTCGCTTCGGGCCGCATCTGGCTGCTTGAAGAACTGCGCGCATCGAGGTCATCGAGTGAAGCTTTGCTGAGCCTAACCGGCATCAGGATCAGGGGCTATAGTTGCGCAATCATTTGTTCTCGCGACGCTTAGTGCGAAGGCGCGTCCGTTCGGTGCGCGCGGCCCTTCTGCCAGGGCCAGCGGCCGTCGATTTCGACCTCTAACGAGAAACTTAGGAACGTTCGGATGAGCACGATTCCGGCCAGCACCGCAAGGCTGGCCAGCGTCGGCTCAATCGCTACGGTGTTGATGATGTCGGCGGCAACGAGGAACTCGAGGCCGAGCAGGATCGATCGGCCGAGGCCGGAGCGAAAGCTGGCTACCAGCGTGTCACGCGGACCGGCATGGGTCAGCAAACGGAACAGGAACAGCCCAAGCGCGCCGAACGCGCCCACAGCGATGATCGCCGTGCCGGTGACCTCCACCGCGCGCGTCAGCAGATGGATCCAGTTCGTCAGTTCGCCTGTCATCCCTGCCCTCACATCCACAACATCACGGTCGCCGTTCCACGTCTTGGCGGTCCCCCTCACCGGCGGAAGCTCGGGCATGGTCGCGGATGCGCCGTTCGAGCGGAGGACCGATCAGCAGCACTAACAGCGCTAGGGCCAGCCCACCAAGTATCAGCGGCCAGATCGCCAGCGCAGCGGCCGCCCCCAAAGCCGCCGACACCCAGATGCTCGCGGCGGTGGCCAGTCCATGGACCTCGCTGCCCTTAGCGCCGTGGATCAAGGCGCCCGCGCCGATAAAGCCGACGCCAGAAAGCACGCCTTGGATCACGCGTCCGGCTGCGTCTGCATTCACCTGAGGCAGGCCGCTATGAACGATGGCGAGCACCGCGAGGCAACTGGCCAGGGCTACGAGACTGAGCGTCCTGAAACCCATGATTGCTCGGTTCTGCCGCGACCGCTCAAACCCGAGCATTGCTCCCGCGGCTGTGGCAACCGACATCCGTATACCAAGGTCCAGCCATTCAGAGGGCATCAACGCGGTCCCAAGAACCCAAATTCGGGACGGCAATTTGAGGCTGCGTCAGCATCTCCTGCAAACGTCCAAGCCGAACAGATGCTCCCGCTCGAGCGTAGCCGTCAGCCGCAGGTGGGAATGGTCGATCAAGGCAGCAGGCAAACTGCCTTGGGGACTCATTCCCTCAGTCAGAGAACACGTGGCGACACAGCAACTTGGCGCGAGTGTGGTCCGTCTGCTGCCGCTACTCTGCCCGGCGCGCTTCAGCCCTGCTAGCGCCGACGGTAGGGTTTGATGATTTTGGCCAACGCACCAGTTGATACTCGGCCCCAATCCTCCGAGGTGCGCTGGCGCGCCGAGCAAGCGTTTTCTCTACGAACTGCCGGGCGGCGTCGGGTGACTCGAAGGAGACCCGGAGGCGCGCTCCGACCGCCCCGATGCGTCCCCAAGCTAGGTCGACCACCCATCGCCCGAAGAGATCCTTGCTGACGGTGATCTCGTACGATCGCGCCACGTTCCTGGCGGTACAGCGAGCCTCAAGCTCGCATCGCCATTCAATCAGCTTCGTCGGCAGGTCCAGCATGCTTGGATCCTGCTTTGTTCCCGGGTCTGAGGCCAACGAGGAGTTTGAATCAGCAGTCCATTTACGATTCACGGATCCGATCAGTGGCGAGAGGAATCGCCTTGTTGAGACAGACTAGCGCCGGGGTGGCGAGCCAACGCCGGTGGGCCTAGGCTTCAGCCATGACCACACACCCGAACCAGTTGCTCGATGGCCCTAGGCTTGCTCCTCTCACCGGCGGCCGGGCAACCGGCTTAATCGTACTGCTCCACGGATATGGGTCGAATGGCGATGATCTGATCTCGCTCGCCAGGATGATCCAGCCGGCGCTGCCCACGATCGCGTTTGTTGCTCCAAACGCTCCGTCGTTGATACCGCGGATGGCGGATGCCCATCAGTGGTGGGCCATCGGGTCTTCCTCAGCGGCCGAGCGCGCGAGGGGTGTCGCTGGTGCGGCTCCTGCTTTGGATAGATTTCTCTCAAGCGAGCTTGAGGCAAACGGTCTAGCGGACGACAGGCTGCTGATCGTTGGCTTCAGCCAAGGCGCGATGATGGCGCTGCACGTGGGGCTTCGGCGCCACAAACAGATTGCCGGGATCATCGGAATCTCCGGGATGCTCGTTGACCCCGGGAGCCTAGAAGCCGAGATCACCAACAAACCTCCTGTGCTCCTGATCCATGGGACGGCCGACGAGGTGGTGCCATTCCGGTCTCTCGACCTGGCCTCGGACGCACTACGTGATGCAGGGGTGCCCGTCACAGCGCATGTTTCACCCGGTCTCGGACACTCAGTGGATCAGGACGGACTTGGCGCGGCTGCAGCGTTCGTTGCTCGCCTTCTCACCTGACCGGCAACACGGACGCAGACGAGACCCATCGGGTCAAAATTCGCCAGGCGGCTCTTAGTCGTGAAAGCGCGAAAGCGGGCGTCGGCCTGCAGCGGATGCCTCGTGCTATTGGGTATCACGTCCCTCCGCCACCTGAGCGCAATTGCTAGGTCGTAGACTCATAAATCTGGAACGTCCGAAACCGCCCAGTTACAGACGTTCAGATCTTAGAAACGCGATCCCAAAAGCTGCCGGTTGTGGAGCGGGGTCAGTCCCGATTTCTCATGCCTGAGGCGCTATTTCGGGAAAGAGCAATCGGGAACATTTTTTGGGAAAGCGAACGGACTGAACGGCTTCCGAATTGAACGCCGTGGGCACTGATCCCAAAAACGGTTCCTTTGCGAGAAGACGGTGAGCGCAATACCCGTGACATTGCGCTAGGCCCCGGGGAGCATCCATTCCGATAGTCATGCGTATGCCAGAACATCCGACTACCGACATCATCCGCGATTACATGGCGCAGGATCGAAGCGGCTGCTTGACGGTGTTTGACGGGAACGTTCCGAGATATTTCGATCGGGCAGAACGGGATGATTTTACCGGCTTTCTCGATACCAAGGCCGTCGCCTGGTCATATCAGGTCATTGAGCGGCACGGTCAGATTGTAGCCTGTGGCGGACTTGCCGTTGACCCAAAGGGTTCCAGTGCGGGGCTCTGCTGGGGTATGGTTGCAAAAGGCTTGCACGGGATCGGCTTAGGTAGCCTGCTCACCGCTGCACGCTTGAAGTCCGCTCGAGCCACTCTTGGCGTTGAGCAGGTGCGGCTCGACACAAGCCAGCATACGCAAGGCTTCTACCAGCGTTTCGGGTTCGTGGTGGAAGGGATCGTACCGGACGGATACGGTCCCGGCCTGGATCGCTGGAATATGCTGCTACGGCTTTGAGCGGCTTTCCACGTTTGGCGATTTGGGAACCACTGGCGGAGAGTCCCAGCATTCGATCGATTCCGAGAACAATCGCGGCACTTCGTTTGCCGTTCCATGGCTGGGGTTGTCCCGGCTATACACCGCTCAAATGCGGCAAAAGTAGCCGAAGGAGGTCTGGATGCCGCAGATACGATGGACGATAATGGGTGCGGCAGCGATAATGGCTGTGACCACGGCAGTTCCGATCACTGCGGCGCAGGTTCGAGGCATGCCGCCTTGGGCTGTTCCGACCGACAACCCCGTCGAGCAGCGCTCGATCGTGATCGAGAATCGCGGCGCGGAGCTTGCCGGTACTTTGTACGTTCCGCACGGCATCAAGCCGCGGGCCGCCGTGATCGCCCTTCATGGTGCACAGGCGCCGCTGCGCAGCAGCCCGCTCTACCAGCATCTCACCGAGATCATGCCGCGCCTCGGCACTGCCGTCCTGCTCTACGATCGGCGCGGTTCGGGTACCTCGACCAGCGGTGGAGCGAACGCGGGCGACTTTGACCTGCTCGCGGAAGATGCCGTGGCCGCGTTCGCGCGGCTGCGAAAGGAGCGCGACATCGACCCGGCTCGGATCGGCTTTTGGGGCCTGTCGCAAGGTGGCTGGCTTACCATTCTGGCGGCCTCCAAAGAGCAGCGCGCCGCCTTCGCGGTCGCCGTTTCCGGTCCGATGGCGGCGGCAGACGTGCAGATGAATTACGCGGTCGCCAACATCCTGCGCATTCAGGGAAAGCCGCAAGCGACGATCGACCGAGCCGTCGCAGCACGCACGGCGGTTGACGACTATGTGCGCGGTCGCGGGTCACGGGCTGATGCCGAGCGCGCCGAAGCCGGCATCCGCGGCGAATCCTGGTATGCCGACACATGGATCAAGGGAAACATCGATGATCCAGAATGGCGACAGCAGATCAGCAACGATCCGCTGCGCGCATTGGCCGGGTCGCGCGTGCCGACACTGATCGTCTTCGGGCAGGCGGACCCCTGGGTGCCGGTCGCGACCTCGCTCGCGGCGCTGCGAGCACGTGCGGCCGAATTTCCACATGCGACCGTTCGCATCATCGATGGCGCGGACCACGCCATGATGCTGAACGTGCCGCCTGCGCGGCAGGTCGACGCTCGTTTAGCCGCCAATGCAGCTCCGGATGCTCCGGCCTATTTCGCGCTGCTGGGTTCGTGGTTGGCATCTACGCTGAACCGCTGACCGGATTACCTGGAAGTCGAGCGTTTCCCGTTTCTCCATCGTTTTCGGGACGGCATCTATCGCGCGTGCCCGCCCAAAAGCGGTCACGTCCGCGTTCCACCACTTTCCGCCATTCCGGCCCCGACAGCACCAAATGACCGGAAGCGCCCAATATCGGACGTTGGTCTGGCGCTACAAATAGATCGCAATGAAGGCACTTCTGACCCTGTCGGCCGCCTCGGTCTCTCTACTCGCGCGGCGGCCCTCTCCACTGAATGCAGATCCGTTTCCCAAGAGTGACGGCAAGCCTCGGGTGGATGGTCGCCGGGTGTTGAGCGGCATCGTCGACTTTCGGCAAACAGATCGCTTCAGAACCACGTTGCGAAGGCTGACGATCAGATTATCCGGAATCCGCAAAGGGTTATAGAGGCTTGTCGGGTGAGGTCGTCCCGCGGATCGGCTGTGTATAGCCTAACGTGGCAGCAGCAAAAAGGGCGGCGATCATCGCCTTTTCTTGCACCTCCTCGTCAGCTTCCGGTTAATTTCGGATATGCGGTGGAAGCGACGGCTGTTTGCGCGGCGAACGGTTGAACGGCAGCGCTTGTTTTGGAGCGTCAAAGCGAGCTTACCCTCCAGTGGCGGGTACACCGCGCCAAATCAGCGTTGACCACGAAGACAACCTCACCCACACTCGCTACTGCGAATCAGAATCAATCGCGAGATCGAGGGCTATGATGCTCAGGATTGCTGCAATTGCATACTTCGGCATCGTGGCCGGAGCTGCGCAAGCTCAAACAGGTAGGTATAGCGGCTCAACCAATTCAGCGCCTTATGGGCTGTTTGAGCTGACCGCGATATCGAGGGCTAATTGCTTAATAGGTGCAAATGAAAGCATCACTTGGGACGCTTCCAGCAGCAGTTGGGAGATGTTCACTGAGTCCAACCAGTGGCATCCCATCGAAGGCTGGAGAACGTTCGAGTCCTCCAACGAGGGATATAGCTGGAGATCGTATGCGGGCTGCCTGAATTGCGGTGGCTCAGGCTGGATAGTTCGTGGAACACATTACGTAACGGCGAGCAGGGACGCCAACTACGACGAGCTTAGAAACGATTGGCTAAAGCAGCATTGCACTTCTGGTGAATACATTTCTTCCGGCGACGTTCATCAAGATGTTTGCTGGCGCACTGAGACCACCAATTGCAGTTTGTGATGGGGTAAGGCATATGATATTCCGTTCGATAGTGTGTTTTGCGGTGTTCGCGGCGCCCTATTTGGCGAACGCGCAGGCACGCATTGTCTCGAAACTACCATCGAAGGCCCAGGAAAGGTCCATCGCCGGATTTAAGCTCCCTGCGTCAAGGGGTGAGACCTTCCAACTTGCTCGATCGCTGGGCTCCCTCCCCTCCAAAAAAGAGTTGATGGAGACATTCACCAACACGTTCTTCCTCACGAACAACGGGACGCCGATCGCTTCAGTGCCGTTCAACGCCGACCTTTCTCCACTTGGGTGTAAGCTGGCAGCGAGCGCTCCAGCAGGAATGCCCCTTGTTGTCGGCGGTCTGAATGGCACGGCAACAATCCTTGAGTGCCCGAGCAGCGTTGTCGTCTTATACTACTTCAATTATCGCCTCAAAACCACCGAAACTGTGACATTCGTTGATCCTGAATACGCCTCAGACCCGGAAAGATATAGGCTTCGCGTGAAGGCTGGGAGGGTTTTGTATGAAAATGGATTCGTTAACTATATTCGTTGGCTCAACCCAAACGCAGAAGCAAAGGCGGAGATTTACGAGTATGGAGCGGACAAGACGGTCCATGAAAAGGTTTATTCGATAATTAGCGACTTCGCTAAAGTGGAAGTTGACAGGTAGTTAAGGCGTTGGTCCGGCGCCTTTGTTTCTGTCGATCTCGAGGAATGCACTGATGCTTATTGTTCCGTATCACTTCGTGCTCCGACGGTACTGTGAGCGGCGCCTGATGTGCTGCGGGGCCGGCTCTCATCTTGGCGGGTGAGGCGCTGGCGGCAGGGGGCAGCACATCACTGGCGGCTTCCTGTTCTTGTTCTTTCGGCACCGTGGTGCGGGAAAGCACAAGCCCGGCACCGAAACCGCAGGCCGCTTGCCACAAACTGCAGATCTCGTCGGCTCAGGCCATGATGGGGGCGTGTAAGGACGGCACCCCAATCGGAGCGACCACGGCTTCAGCCTCCTCGGCGCCGTTCTCTGCTACCTCTCCTCGTGGTTGCTAAGCAGCACGCTTGGCCGACGTGGCAGTAGATCGGCCTGCTTCTCGCAGCATCCATACTCGTCGGGCTTGTTCTCGGGCTTGTTCTCGGGTGGTTCAGGGCGATGTTGCGAGCAGCCCCCCGGAACGGCAGCTAACCACCAATCTCGGACGTCCAGGCGGGTTACCGACAGCGGTCGTTTATGAGTTCACGACCTAGCTCTGCGCTGCCTGCTTCTCCGCCCTTCTCGCCTTTGGCCGTTCCCGACCAGGTCCAGTCGTTCAGGTCAACCGTCGCGAACGTCTGCTCACGACAGAAGCTGCCGATGAAGGGCGTCGGACCACCCACACCGCGGGCGCGCGCACTTCAGATAAAACCTTGCTCCTCATAGCCGCTTCCTCTCAGGAGTTAACGCCTCCGGCAAACCCAGCAGAATTCATCCCGACCTTTGAAATAGTCGACCTACGGAGCGCGTGCCGACCGCTAAAACCTCAGGCAGACAAATGTTAAGGGCTTGACGATAGGGCTGAGCGACGACCGACGAGGTTTTGATGTTTGCGATAGCCTTTTGCATTTCCGAGAAACATGACCTGCGGCTCGTTGGGCTGGCTGGAGCAATGTGCCTGCTGACTGCGGTCACGGCAGTGCTAATGCTGCGTCAGTGCGCCAGCGCGCCGCGCCGCGGGGCGATTTGGAGGGTTGCGGGCGCACTGGCGACAGCCTTCGGCATCTGGGCCACGCATTTCATCGCGATGCTCGGCTATGATCCGGGCTTTCAGTTTGGCTTCGACTTTGAGCTTTCCGCGGTGTCGCTATTGTTGGTCGCCGGCGCGATACTGACCGCGTTTCAACTGGCGACGCGCCCGAGCACGGTTGTGACCCTCCTCGCGGCTGGCATGGTCGCGATAATGGGCATCGGCCTTATGCACTATGTCGGCATGGCAGCTATCGACATGCCCGCTCGGATACGATGGCATCTCAACTATGTCTTGCTGTCGATCCTTTGCGGCGCGGTGCTGTTCGTGCCCGGGCTGGTCCTCGCCGTGCGACGCACAACCGCCTGGGCCGGCGCGGCAGCCGCGCTGCTGATGACGCTGGCGGTGGTCAGCCTGCATTTCACTGGCATGACCGCGATCGAACTCATCCCGTGGCAGCGCGACGGGGCAGGCGTGAACCTGTCGCCGCGGTCCATGTCGATCCTGCTCGCGGTCATCACCGTGCTGCTGCTCGCGGTCTGTCTCGGCAGCGCATGGATCGCACGGCGGACCCGCGCCGCGATCGCCGCCAGCGAGCGCCAGTTCAGCATCCTCGCCAAGGGCATCTCGGACTGCGCGTTGTACATGCTCGATGCGCAGGGCCGGGTGGCCAACTGGAACACGGGCGCGGCACGCCTGAAGGGCTATGCCGAGGCGGAGGTCGTGGGAAGCCATTTGTCGCGCTTCTACCCGCCCGAGGAACGCGCCAGCGGTGCAGCCGATGCTGCGCTTGCGACGGCGGCCGCGCAGGGCAAGTTCACCGGCCAGGGCTGGCGGCTGCGCAAGGACGGCTCCCGCTTCTGGGCGCATGTGACGATCGAGCGGATGGCCGGCGAGGACGGGCGGCTGCTCGGCTTCGCCAAGATCACTCGCGACATGACCCAGGCGAAGCTGGACGAGGACCGCATCGCCGAGGCACAGCGCCACCGCGACGCGGCGCTGGAGAACATGCACCAAGGACTGTGCCTGTTCGACGCCGAAGAACGGCTGATCCTGCGCAACGATCGCTTCCTGAAGCTCTGGCGCCTGCCGTCCGACGCGTGCCCGCCGGGCACCACCCTTGTCGAGGTGAGCCGCCAAGCGCTGGAGGCGCGGGTCGGGGCGGCGGTATCCGCCGCCCGGCTCGAGGAAGCGCGGCGCCGGATCCTCACCGCGCTTGAGGAGGGCAGCGATCCTCGGATCGTCGCCGAATATGACGCCGACTTCGTCCTCTCGATCGACAGCCGCCGGCTGCCCGGGGGCGGCTGGGTTACCACCTTCGAGGATATCAGCGAGCGGCGCCGATCCGAGGCGCGGATCGCCCATATGGCGCTCCACGACGCGCTGACCGGTCTGCCCAACCGCGTACAGTTCCATAGCTGGCTCGATGCGGAGATGGCGCGGGCGGCGGCTGGGAGCACGCGGCTGGCGGTGATCGCCATCGACCTCGACCGCTTCAAGGAAATCAACGACTCGCTCGGTCATGCCGAGGGCGACCGGGTGCTGCGCGACATCGGCGCGGCGCTCCAGGCGGTGCTGCAGGACCAGGAAATCGCCGCGCGCATGGGTGGCGACGAGTTCATCGTCGCCAAGCGCTTCGAGAACCCGGCGGAGCTGGAGGCATTCGTCGCCCGCGTCGAGGCCTGCCTGCTCGGCGGCTTCGCGGCGCATGGTTCGCTGGCGGTGGGCGCCAGCATGGGCGTGGCGGTGTTCCCCAGCGACGCCGGCGACCGCGAGACTCTGCTCAACAATGCCGATCTCGCCATGTACCGCGCCAAGGGCGATTTCGCCGAGCGGATCTGCTATTACGAGCCGGGCATGGACGAGCAGGCGAGGCACCGCCGGGTGATCGCAAACGACCTGCGCTATGCCGCCGCGCGTGGCGAATTGCGGCTGCTCTACCAGCCGCAGCGCGCGCTCCAGTCGGACGAACTGGTCGGCTATGAAGCGCTGCTGCGCTGGGGGCATCCAAAGCTGGGCGGCATCCCGCCGATGGACTTCATTCCCATTGCCGAGGAGACCGGCGAGATCATCCGGCTCGGCGAATGGGTGCTCCGCACCGCCTGCACGGAGGCGGCGGCCTGGCCGAGCGGGCACAAGGTAGCGGTCAACCTCTCACCGGTGCAGCTGCTCAAGCCGGACTTGCCGGAGGTGATTACCGCGATCCTGGTGGAAACCGGCCTCGCGCCGACCCGGCTCGAACTGGAGATCACCGAGACCGCGCTGATTGCCGACAAGACCCGCGCGCTGCACAGCCTGCGCCGGATCAAGGCATTGGGCGTGCGGGTGGCTATGGACGATTTCGGCACCGGCTATTCGTCGCTGGACACGCTCCATTCCTTTCCGTTCGACAAGATCAAGATCGACAAGTCGTTCCTCGCCGACTCCGAGCGCAGCGAGCAGGCGCGGGCGATCATCCGTGCGATCCTTGCGCTCGGCCGCAGCCTCTCGATCCCGGTGCTGGCGGAAGGCTTGGAGACCGACGCCCAGCGGGAATTGCTGCTCCGTGAGGGCTGTGCCGAAGCGCAGGGCTATTTGTTCGGCCGGCCGGCGCTGCTTGAGGCGGACGCGCTGGCTCAGGCGCTGGGCTGAGCCCGCACGGCTACCAATCGGCCAAGTCGATCGCTGGGTAAGAGCGTCAACCGGCACTTGTCGCTTTGGAACGCGCTCGACCGGTCGATGAACGGCTGCTTCCGACCAGCTTAAGCCATTCCCATCAGCGGGTGGGGACGACCGCTTTAGCCGAAAGCGGCCATTCGCAACGCTGATCGCTTGATCGGCGGTAACGCCCAGAAATCGTGACCCCGCACTGGTGGCCGCTCCAGAGTCGATGGTTCGGAGGTGCAAAACGGTGCCTGGACACGGACATTAGCCGCGGGGCTCGACTGGAGTAGTTGTCCCGATTTCGGACGGAACGTGGCGATGCTTCAACGTGGCGATCTTAACGTCCCATCTGTGCTTGTAGCGCAGGGCTGACGGACGCATGCTGGTGCTAAGATCTCGAAAACAGGGGAGAGTTTTCATGCGCCGCACGTCGATCTTGATGGTAGCCAGCTGTTTCATTGCAGCTGCATCCGGGGCCGCAGCGGCTCCCGTGACGTATAGCGGATCCGGTACGCTGTCGCAGGTCTCAGGCAAGCTCCCGCTGACCGGCTCGGTTCCGCTCGGCAGCGCCTTCAGCTTCTCGTTCACCTTCGATCCCGCGAAGGCAGCGCTGTTCGAAGCCTCACAGGGCTATGCGATCTATGATTTATCCCTCTCAAGCGCGGCAGTTACGCTTGGGAGCTATGCGTACCCGCTGTCGTCCGATGCTTTGTACACCCCATTCATTGAACTCTATCGCGGCTTCTCGTTCTTTCCTGGGTCGAACATGAGTGAAGAGTCACTCGTCTTTACCTTTTTTCTGGCCGGGAAGGCGACCGTTGGCGACGCGGCTGAGCCTTTCGGTGGGAATGCAGGCAAAAACCAAATGGTCTCCATCGGTGGTGTTCTCCGACAGGCCGACGACGGCATGCCACTCACGCTCGACAGCATCTTGGGACAAGGTCCGACCTACTACTCCAATTTTGGATACGGGACGCGCGACCCGATCACCAAGCAGACCGGCTTTCTCAGTGGCGCATATGTTGGAGGCTTCTCGAGTGGCGTCCCCGAACCCGATCACTGGGCTTTGATCATCGCTGGCGTCGGCATTAGCGGTGCAGTTCTCCGCCGGCGTAGGAATGTCCGCCGATCGCAGGAGCGCATCACCGTTTGTTGAGGCAGTCGTCGCCGCGCTGATTCGCGCAGCGGGGCGGCTTGCGCCCAATTGTGGCCTTTCAGGGCAGATCCGGAGCTTGCCGAGAGCCGCCATTGCCAAGAGAGTGACTCATGGCCTGCACCATAGCCACGACGAACACCGCGCCTTCGAACGCAGCGGTGACCATTCGGCTGCTGGCGCCGAACCCGCGCTCGCCGAGCAGTCGTCCAAGTCCATCGAAGCGGAACTGTGATGACGGGAAAGCGCTGACGAGCGTCTGGAGGCTGCCAGCCATCATCCGTCCGTCCAGCAGGATAACGATGAGACCCGCGGCAGCGCCCAGCAGAGCAGCCATGCCGGCGGAATATCTGATCCGCTGCTGCGTCAGGACAAGCGCCAGACCCGTTGCGGCGCCCACGACAAAACCTTCCAGCGCACCGGAAAACTCGCCGATCGCCTGACCGAACAGCAGGCGGATCGTATCTCTCCCGATCATGTTGGCCACCGCGCCGAGTGTGACCCCGCCCAACGCAGCGCCAGCCACCCGCCAGTGCCAGCCGTGCGGGCGGACGTTGTATGACAAAGCAATCCCGACGGCGATGCCGGCCCCCGCCGCTCCGGCTGAAAGGGCCGACACGAGGGCGATCACCAGGAACAGCGACACCGTTCCGCCAGCGCCAGAGTGAGTAGCCCCCGCAAACCCGTACAGCAAACCTACCAGGGCGCCTGCCAGCAGCGCACCGGCAATGCCGGCTGAAGTCCGGCCAACGATGCTGTCGCGGACCAGCATGGCCGTCGGTTCTGGCTGCCGGGCAGGTGCTGGCAGATCGAGCGGCGCAATGAAGCGATAGCCGTGCTTCGGCACGGTCTCGATAAACTGTGGAGCAGCGGCGCTATCACCTAATGCCTTGCGCAATGTGCGGATAGCCTGCGTGAGGGCTTCGTCGGTAACCGGCACGCCGCGCCAGACCTCATGCATGAAACTGTCCTTGGTGACGAGGGCACCTTCCGCTTTCACGAGCAGGATCAGCGCATCCATGTAGCGCGCAGGCAGATCGATCGCTTCGGTCCCGCGCAGCAGCCTGCGATCACCACATTCCAGACGGAACGGCCCGAACAGTCGCGCGTCGGTGCTCATTTCAGAGATTACTCACATCCTTCTCATGCCGCTCATCACGGGATCGCTCATCGTTGGCGCTGCTGCAATGTGGAGGCAAGATCATGAACAAGGCAATCGAGCAACGTCGGAAGGCACGACTGGCACCAGCGCGGATCGTGGGCTGGGGCACGATTGTGCTGCTGATCATCCTGCCGGCCGTGGCGATGCAGTTCACCAGCAAGGTCAACTGGACGATGGCGGACTTCGCATTCGCCATCGTGATGCTGGGCGGCGTCGGCTTGGCTTTCGAGATGGCCGTTCGCGCAAATGGCAGCTGGGCTTACCGCGGTGGTGCAGCGATCGCCCTGGCTGCGGGCCTGCTCCTGCTCTGGGTCAATGCTGCGGTGGGGATCGTGGGGAATGAAAGTGACGACATAAACCTGTGGTTTGACCTGGTTCCGCTTCTTGCCCTGGCTTGCGCGGCGGGTGCGCGGTTCCGACCCGGCGGCATGGCAGTCGCGATGCTTGCGACCGCCGTTGCACAGATAGCAGTGGCGACAGTCCTGCAGCGGCAGGGGCACTTTACGTGGGTATTTTCAACCATCTGGAGCGGCGCCTGGCTGTTTTCGGCTTCGCTGTTCCGCAGGTCTGCGCTGCATGGCTGATGGTCACCGCTCTGTCGAGCAGCCAAGCTCGACTAGGCTCTCTCCGGTATATCGCTTGCGTCGCATTGCTGCCCGTCCGCACTCCACCAGAATGCGAGATTCGCCACCGACGGCTGTCGACCAAGTTACGCCGTTCCCATCACCGGCTGGGAACGACAGCTTGAGCCGAAAGCGGCCATTAGCGGCTCCAATCTCCTGATCGGCGCCAGTGCCGGGAATCGATTTGCCGCACTAGCGGCTCCCGCCCCAGAAGCGGTCATTCGTCTGATGCTTCTGAGTTTGCGCGCCGCCCCGGTCGTGGGGCGGCGGCACGTCTCAGAACTTGTCGATCAATGCTGCGGGGCCGCGTCGATGCGGAAATTGTCGCGTGCCCACTCCGCGAATGTGGCGGGCGCCTTGCCAGCTACCTCGTTCGCAAGCGCGATCTGCTGATCGGAGGCGGTCGGACCGAGATAGGTATAGTCCTCGTAATAGGCCAAGGTCTCAGCAAGTGCGTCGGCTCCTGGGAAGAACGTGGCGTACACCTCGCCAGGGACCCGGGTGAAGGAGAGCTCGTGACCCTGCTGGCGCAGAACATTGAGAATGTCGTTGAAACGCAGGAAGTCTCCGACGAGCGGCAGATAGGCACCGTTACCAACCTTGTCGGGATGTTCGAAAGCGCCTGCAACGATGTCGCCGAGTTCAGCTATGTCGCCCAGGTGGAAGCACCGGACCGCGGGATCGATCGGCAGCGTCCAGCCCAGCGTTCCGTCCTGCTGAGGCTGCGGCCCGAACTGACCCGAAAAGTTTTGATAATAAGCCGGTGGAACGACGAAGCTGTGGTGGGGAAACCCGGCCCTTTTCACAACTGCATCGATCTTCGCTTTGCCGCTAAACTGCGGAAGTTTGTACTTGCCGCCGCTGATTGCCTCGACATTGGGAAGCGTTGACCAGATGAAATGATCAACGCCAGCGGCTTTGGCAGCGTCGATCGCTGCGGTCGCCTGCTGCAACTCGTCCGTGCCTTCCTGCCAATAGTTGGTTACAAGGAAGACGCCGTGCGCGCCCTTCAGCGCCTCGACGAGTGTATCGGGGCGATCCAGGTCCGCTTGGACTACCTGATCGGCGGGGCCATCGTACTTGCTCGCATCGCGCGTCACAGCGCGGACCGCGAAAGCACCGCGTGCTTTCAAGGCGCGGACCACGCCGCCGCCCTGCTGCCCCGTTGCGCCGAAGACGGCGATCAGTTTCTTCTCATCAGATGACATAAGCTTGTTCTCTCGACTGCGGCATGAAGCGCCCGCGTGGCTTGGCCGCCACTCACTGCCAGGGCCGCCCATATTTGCGTTTGATCGTTAAGTGGAACAATGCATCGAGAGTTGACATCAGCTGCCAGGATTTGATTCAAATGGAGGATCCCGTTGAGACCGCCGAGCTGGTGGCGTTCACCAAGACGGTCGAAGCGAAGTCCATGTCGCGTGCCGCGGCAGAACTGCGGGTGCCGCGCGCGACCCTAAGCCGGCGCTTGGCGCGTTTGGAGGAGCGCTTGGGTAGTCGCCTCCTTCGTCGCAGCACGCGCAGCCTGACCCTCACCGAGGTAGGAGAGCGATTTTACCGCCAAGCGTCCATCGCGCTTGAGGCCGTCCGTCTTGCCGAACAAAGTGTTCGGGCATCTGACGAGGTTATGCGCGGCGAGCTCAGGGTGTCGGTGCCGCCGATCATGAGCCCCAGCTTCAATGCAATGATCTGCGATTTTGCCGAGCGCTACCCTGAACTCCGTATCCACGTTCATACCTCGAACCAGGCTGTGGACTTGCTTCACGGCGCGTACGACGTGGCCCTGCGCGCGAGCAGCCAAATCCAGCCTGGCTTGATCGCGCGAACACTTTTCCGCGATCCGGTGATCGCCGTCGCCTCCCCTACTTACTTGGGGGCGCATGGGATTCCGCGTACACCCCGGGACCTCAGCGACCACCGCTGCCTTCCAGGCTTTATGCGGGGCGAATTGCCTGAGACGCATTGGCCCTTGATCTCTGGAGGCAAGTTTCTTGTCGAAGGCACCTTTTACGCCAATGAGATCGCGCTCCTGCGGGATGCAGCACTCAGAGGACTGGGTATCGCATGCCTGCCGCTGAGCTTCGTGGCGCCGCATCTGGAGAATGGCGAGCTTCAGCATGTTCTCGAAGGTGTGATTGGCTCCGAAATGCAGGTCGCGTTGGTGTACGCCGATCGCGCATTTCTTCCACCCGCGGTGCGCGCGTTCATCGAGGCGGTAGCTGAATGGGTAGCATCAGAGCTCCGAGTTTGAGCGGCCTGTCCGGTTTCCACCATTTTCGGCCATGGCGGCTCCCGACCAAAATACGCCGTTCCAGTCCTGCGTTCGGTATGTCAGCTAACGCCAAAAGCTGTCGGTCCGGCCGCGCGAGTGGCGGTTCTGCAATACGGCCACTTCCGGACATTTGAGAGGGCGATCGAGCTCACCGAAAGCGGACGTAAGCGCTCCGACTCCAGTAAAGGTGGCGGTCAACCGATTGTGGAGAACAGCTACGCGAAAAATTGTCGGGCACCGGCGGCTGACACGCGCCGACCTATTCAGCCACGACGGTTTCGCCGAGCAACAAGGCGCCAAGGCCGAGCCACTCTGCCATTCGTTCGAGTTCAATGACCAGGCGCTCGCGGGTCTCGAGCGGCGCATCTCGCTCCAGCGTGATCCTCTGCGCTCGCAGCACGCCATCTTGGCGGTCGGCTTTGAGATCCACCCGCGCTACCAGCGCTTCATCGAGCAGGAATGGCAGCACGTAATAGCCATGGGTGCGAAGTGGCTGCGGTACGTAGATCTCGATACGATAGCGGAAGCCGAACAGCCGCTCTGTCCGACCGCGCTCCCACACGAGGGGGTCAAAAGGTGCCAGCAGCGCAGCACCGCGAATTCGGCGTGGATTCGCTGCTTCACAATGCAGCCAGGCCTTCTGGCTCCAGCCCGCAACCTTGACCGGTTCAAGGATACCCTCCTCGACCAAGCTCGCTATTGCCGGATCCCCCTCGGCGGGTTTCAACCGAAAGTAGTCGCGGAGATCCGCGGACGTGGCGACACCGAGCGCCCGTGCGCTGCGCTCGATGAGTAGGCGCTGCGCGGTCGCCGCACTCGGTGTGGGGAGTGCGAGGACGTCCGCCGGGATCACCCGCTCTGTCAAATCGTACAGGCGCGCGAAACTGCCACGCCGCGTTGCGGTGGTGATGCGCCCCGCCCAGAAAAGATACTCCAGCGCGTGCTTGGTGTGGCTCCACTCCCACCAGCCGCTCCGACTTGAGCCGTTCTCGAAGTCGGCGGCGGCGAGTGGGCCATCGGCAGCAATCCGCGCGAGCACCGCATCAGCTTCGGTGCTGCGCTCGTTCGCAAAGCGCCTGAGCGCAGTGTACCCGGTCTCGCCGCGTTCGGCTTTCGCCATCCGCCACCGGAACAGCGGATGCAGACCTATCGGGAGGAGCGAAGCTTCATGCGCCCAATACTCGAAAAGGCGTCGGCCACATTTGGGGCCCCATGCATCGCGCTCGAGGAGTGCACGATCGTAAATGCCCAGCCGTGAGAAGGCTGGTAGATAGTGTGCGCGCGTCAGCACGTTAACGCTGTCGATCTGGAAAAGCCCAAGGCGGTCTAAAGTTCGGCGTAACTGAGCCGCGCCCACCTTCGAAGGGTATCGCGATCCAAACCCCTGCGCGGCTAGAGCAATCCGCCGTGCATCAGCGAGGGAAAGGCTGGTCGTCATCTCTTCGCTGATTGATCGGAGAATGGGCGAGGTCAAGCGAAGTGGCATTGGCAACCGATCCGTTGCATGTAGACGGCTGCGCCCCGTTCCCTCGGTTCAGCCGGCTCACCGAGCATGCCAAAGGCCGGCGCAGACTGTATGGCGCGAAGGGGAGGCTGCCGGCTATCTCCAATGGCATCTGCCGACCACCATATGCCGCTCCCAGCCTCCGTTACAACGGTAGCTCCTGGAACAGCTGCCATTGCCATTCCTTCCATTCGTCCGGCAGCAGCGCGCTCAATATGGATCGATCGAGGTGTGTCGAGCCGTCCCGATAGCCGTCGTTGCTCATAAGCTGCTTGCTGTTATCAAGCTGGCACTTCTGCCGAGCGGCGCCAAACGTCGTTGGTGAGGAAGCGTTGAACTTCATCCCTCCTCGACGGCGGCTCGGGAAGCGCATTGCTAGTCGGGTTGCCGCGCAGCTTTATGGCGGCTGGTCGTCCAAAGCGCCACTAGCCCCATCAGCGATGTCGCGGCGCCTGCCAGCGCCACGGCCGGATAGCCAAGTCCCGCGGCGATCACGCCGCCCCCCAGCGCGGCACCGGACGCGTTACCAAGATTGAATGCGCCGATATTAACCGCCGAGGCGAGGTTCGGGGCGTCCGCTGCCGCGGTCATCACCCGCACCTGCAGCGGCGGCACCAGCGCGAAGCTCGCGACTCCCCACAGGAAGATCAGCACCGCGCTCGGTCCCGCCTGCGGCATCAGCAGGGCAAAGGCGATCAGGATGGCAGACAGGCCCGCCAGCGTGATCAGCAAGGTCCGGTCGACCGAGCGATCGGCAAAGCGGCCGCCCAGCCAGTTGCCCGCCGTGAGCCCGAGACCATAGACCACCAGCATCGCGGTGATGAAGCCCAGCGAGGCATGCGTCGCGTCACGCAGGATCGGCGTGATATAGGTGAACACGGTGAACATCGCGCTCGATCCGATCACGGTCAGCGCCAGCGCGCCCAGTACCTGCTTGCGGGTGAGCACCCGGAGCTCTGCGCGCACGTTGCCGCCTGCGGGCGCGGGAAGCGCGGGCAGGGTCAGCCGGAGTGCTGCCATCGTCAGCACGCCCAGGGCGGCGATGCCCCAGAAGGACGCGCGCCACCCGAGATGCTCGCCCGCCCAGGTGGCGAGCGGTACACCCACCACATTGGCAAGAGTCAGCCCCATAAACATCGAGGCGACCGCGCTGGCCCGGCGCTCGGGCGCTACCAGCCCCGCCGCCACGACCGATCCGACCCCGAAAAAGGCGCCGTGGTTGAACGAGGTGAGCACGCGGGCGACGAGCAGCATCGCATAGCTGTCGGACACCGCCGCGAGTAGATTGCCTACGGTGAAGATGCCCGCGAGGCCGATCAGCAGCATCCGCCGCGGCACCCGTCCGGTGGTCAGCGTCATCAGCGGCGCGCCGATCATTACGCCCAGCGCATAGGCGCTGATCAGCAGCCCTGCCGCGGGGATGGAGACCCGCAGATCCTTCGCAATGACAGGCAGCAGCCCCATCGGCGCGAATTCGGTGACGCCGATGCCGAACGCACCGACCGCGAGGGCCAGCAGGCCGAGTTGGTTCTTCATACGTGGCTCGGTGCCAGGCGGGCAAAGCCCTCCTGCTGGCGATAGGGGGTGTGCGGATAGGGCGGCAGCACGTCGCTGGCGCGATCGAGCGTGGCGATCTGCTCCGCGCTCAGCGCCCAACCGACGGCGCCGAGATTCTGGCGCAGCTGCGCCTCGTCGCGGGCGCCGATGATCACCGAAGACACGGTCGGACGCTGCAGCAGCCAGTTGATCGCGATCTGCGGCACGGTCTTGCCGGTCTCGGCGGCGACCGCTTCCAGCACATCGACGACGCGGTAGAGATGCTCGGCCTCGACCGGCGGCGCGAACTGCTCGGTCGCATGCAGGCGGCTGCCTTCCGGGATCGGGCGATCGCGGCCGATCTTCCCGGTCAGCCGGCCCCAGCCGAGCGGGCTCCATACCAGCGCGCCCACGCCCTGGTCGACGGCGAGCGGCATCAGGTCCGCCTCATAGGCGCGGCCGATCAGCGAGTAATAGACCTGGTGGGCGACCAGCCGCGGCCAGCCATGGCGCTCGGCGAGGGCCTGCGCCTTCATCACCTGCCAGCCGGGATAGTTAGATACGCCGGCATAGCGCACCTTGCCGGAAGCGATCAGCAGGTCGAACGTGCCCATCACTTCCTCGGTCGGGGTGGAGGCGTCGAAGGCGTGCAGCTGGAGCAGGTCGATATGGTCGGTGCCCAGGCGGCGCAGCGCATCTTCGACCGCACGGATTAGCCGCGCGCGCGAGGCACCCCAGTCCTGCGGGCCGTCGCCCGTCGGCAACCCGGTCTTGGTCGAGAGTAGCACCGCGTCGCGGCGGCCGCGGATCGCCGAGCCCAGGATTTCCTCCGAGGCGCCGCCCGAATAGACGTCGGCAGTGTCAAACAGCGTCACGCCGGCATCGAGGCAGATGTCGATCAGCCGGCGTGCCTCGGTCGCATCGCTCTGGCCCCAGGCGCTGAACAACGGCCCCTGACCGCCGAAGGTGCCTGCGCCGAAGCTGAGCGCGGGCACGCGCAGCCCCGATCGTCCCAATTGCCGATATTCCATGATCACCGTCCTGTTGCTTAGTCCGGGCAAAGATGGACGGCCTGGCAGCGGCGGTGTAGCTGGGGCGAACGCGAAGGATTTGTGCAATGGACGCAAAGCTGAGTAGCGGCAGCGACCGGGCGCATGCGCTGGCGCTGTTCGCTGCGGTGATCGAGCAGGGCAGCTTCTCGGCTGCGGCGCGGCATTTGGGCATGAGCCCATCGGCGGTGGCGCGCGCGGTCGACCGGATCGAGGCGCGGCTGGGCGTGCGCCTGTTGCTGCGCTCCACCCGGGCGCTCTCGCTCACCGCCGAGGGCCGCGCCTATCTGCAGGCGGCGCGGCGGATCCTCGCCGATCTCGACGATGCGGAGCAGCAGATCGCCGATCAGGGCAGCCCGCGGGGGCGATTGCGGGTCAGCGCAGCGCTATCGCACGGGCGGCTGTGCGTGGTGCCGCTGCTCGGCACGTTCGCCGCGCTCTACCCCGATATCCTGATCGACATCGCGCTGACCGATACTCTGGTCGACATCGCTGCGGGGCAGGCCGATGTCGCGGTGCGGTTCGGACCGCTGCCGGACAGTTCGCTTACCGCCCGCAAGCTTGGCGAGACCCGGCGGGTGATCGTCGCCGCGCCGCACTATCTCGCGCGCCACGGAATGCCGCAGGTGCCCGAGGACCTGTTCGCCCATAATTGCCTGAATTTCAGCTTTCGTCGTTCCGAACCCGTTTGGCCGTTCCGCCGCGGTGGCCATGACTTCGCGCTATCGGTGCGCGGTGGAGTCGAAGCCAATAATGGCGAGACGCTCGGGCAGTTGGCGGCAATCGGGGTTGGCATCGCGCGGGTGGGTGCCTTCAGCGTGGCCGAGGAGATCGCAAGCGGCGCGCTTGTGCCGCTCCTTGAGGCGTTCAACCCCGGCGACGTCGAGCAAATCCACGCGGTGTTCGTGGGCGGCTCGAATGTGCCGGCGCGGGTACGGGTATTCGTAGATTTCCTCGCCGCCAACCTCCGATAGCGTCTTGCTCAAGGCCAAGTACGCTGCGGCGTTCTGCGCTCAGAAGCCTTCTAGCAGATTACGACCAAGAACGTTCGGCAGCCGCCGACCAACTCAAGCCGTGCCCATAAGCGGGTGGAACGGCGGCTAGGGCTGAAACCCGACGGTCAGGCGTAGCGCACGATGGTGCTTCCGAACCACTTGAGGGGACCTGATTGGAAAACCGGGCCCAACTCCGCCGCCAACCTAGAATGATGCGCGCCTTACGCAGCTCGCGTAATCTCAGCGAATGCCTGCACGAGCGCGTCGAAGGTGAACCTGTAGCGGCTGCCGTTTCGTAGGTCCTCATGCATTACAATCCACACCGGAAGAGGCAGATCGAAGACGTCCTTCAGCACACGGCAAAGATCCGGATCCCGCCTTGCCACGGCGGTCTGGCAGATACCGATGCCGAATTCGGCCCGGATAGCTTCGAACTGCGCTGTCGCATCGTCTACACGCAAGGCGAACATTGAACGGTCGATCCCCGGCAAATGGCGCATGCCTGCCCTGGTGAACGGTGTCTCGGTGTCGAAGCCGATCAGGTCGTGTTCGGCGAGATCCTCGAGCCGGCTGGGCACGCCTCTTCGCCTAAGATAGCTGCGATGTGCGTAGAAGCCGAGGCGCACGGCGCCGACGCGCTTGGCCACCAGCGATTTCTGCTCGGGCTGCGCCATGCGTATGGCGATGTCAGCCTGACGTTGCAGCAGGTCGTCCAGATCGTCGGTCAGCGCCAGTTCGAAGTGCAGCCTGGGTTGCGCGCGGCGGAGGCCCGTCACGATTGCCGGCAGGTGGTGTGCCCCCACTGCCTGGCTGGCAGTGATGCGCACTGTGCCCTCTGGCATCCCCGGCGCACCTTCGGCGGATCTGCGGAGCGCTTCCGCCGCCGCGACAAGGGCTTCGGCGTGTGGGCCTAGCGCCAACGCCCGATCGGTGGGAGACAGACCCCGCTGCGAACGGACGAACAGCGTGCCACCGATCGCCTGCTCCAGTGCATCGATATGGCGGGCAATACTCGGCTGGGTCAGGCCGAGCGCGCGCGACGCAGCCGACAGCGAGCCCTGCTGCAGCACCGCTGCGAAGCTGCGGTAAACATCCCAACTCGGTTCCTTGCTCATCAATTTTCGTATAGCAGCTGCACACAATACGACAATTCTCGTTCATCATCGTCGGCGTCATCTTCCTCCGGACAAAGAAGGAGGCGAACGATGAAGAAAACAGCGTTGGTTCTGGGCGCGTCGGGTGGCGTCGGTGGTGCCGTGATGCGTCGTCTGATCGCTGGCGGTTGGGCGGTCAGGGCTTTGACCCGCCGTGCCACTGCCGATTTTCTGACAGGATGCGAGGCTGTGATAGGGGACGCGATGGATGCGGAGTCTGTCGCATCCGCTGCCGAGAGCGCGTCGGTCGTCGTCCATGCGGTCAATCCGCCGGGCTACCGCGACTGGGATCGCCTCGTCTTGCCGATGCTCGAGAACACGATCCGCGCCGCATCCGCGAGCGGCGCCCGCATCCTGCTGCCAGGGACGGTCTATAACTTTGGGCCGAACGTGTTCCCGAACATCCGCGAGGACGCACCGCAGACGCCGAAGACGCGGAAAGGCCTGATCCGGGTGGAGATGGAGCAGCGGCTCCGCACCGCGGCGGAACAAGGTAAGTGCAGCGTGCTCATTGTTCGGGCGGGCGATTTTTTCGGCCCCGGTGCGGCGAACAACTGGTTCGGGCAGGGTCTGGTGATTCCTGGCGCGCGTCCCAAGGTCATCCGCAATCCGGGCACGCGCGGCGTCGGCCATCAATGGGCGTACTTGCCCGACGTCGCGGAAACCATGGTGCGGCTGCTGGAGCGCGCGGACCTGCCGCCCTTCGCCGCGTTCCACATGGAGGGGCACTGGGACCCTGACGGGCGCCAGATGGTGCAGGCCATCGCCCGTGTGCTCGGGGATCCGGCCGTGCCGATCCGTCCGCTGCCCTGGTGGCTGCTTCGCCTCGCGGCGCTGGTGGCGACCACGCCGCGCGAGATGATGGAGATGCGCTATCTCTGGCGGCAGCCGGTTCGATTGCTCAACGACCGGCTCGTGGCGACGCTCGGCGGCGAGCCCCATACGCCGCTCTTGGAAGCGGTGCGCACAACGCTGACCGATCTGCAATGCATCTGATGCCGCCGGGGCGTGGCGGTCGGCGGCGTGCCGATACCTTCATGCTTACCCTCGACTGACGCACCTTCGATCTGCAAAGGGCGACGCCATGCAGCTGTTAGCGCCGATACTTTTCGTTCTGATCTGGTCCACCGGATTCATCGTGGCGCGGGCGACGACGCCCTATGCGGACGCGGAACTCGTACTCGCTGCCCGCCTTCTCCTCACGGCGTTGTTGCTGGGCGTCGCCGCCCTGTTGGCAGGTCAGCGATTACCCCGATGGCGGGGTCTGGCGCTCCACTTTGCGGCAGGCGGGCTGCTGAACGGCGTGTATCTAGGGGCAAGTTGGTGGGCAATCGGCAACGGTATGCCTGCGGGCGTCATGGCGCTCTTGGGAGCACTTCAGCCGCTAATCGTTGCGGTGGGGTCGTTCGTGCTGCTGGGCGAGCGCTTGCGCTTGCGCGCGTGGCTCGGGTTGTCAATCGGATTAGCCGGAGTGGTGCTGGTGCTCTATCCGATTCTCGGCCGTAGCGGAGGGCAGCCCATCACGCCCTTGGCGCTGGCCGCGGCCGTTGGTGCGATCATCGCCATGGCTGCCGGCACGATGATCCAGCGTGGCAAGGCCGCGAGTGACCCGGTGTTCGTTGCTGGTGCAGTCCAGAATATGGCGGGGGCGCTAATTTGCGGAGCGGCTGCGCTGTTGCTCGGACAGGACCGTTGGATCAACGTGCCGCCGCTATGGATTGGTCTAGGCTGGTCTGTGCTGGGGCTTTCGGTTGTTGGCGTTTCCCTGCTGGTTTGGATGACCCGTACGCAGGGCGCGACGCGGGTCAGCGCGCTACTCCTGCTCGTCCCGCCGCTAGCGGCGGTCGAAGCCTGGCTGATCTTCAATGAGCAACTTGTTCCGCTGCAGCTGCTGGGGTTCGCCGCAGCGCTGGGAGGCGTGATCCTGGCCCGAAGCCGACCGACAGCAGGACCGCCGAACGAGGCGGCTGGGTAATCTGCCTATGAGGGGCTCAGAAAACTGCCATAGGTCGGTGCTCATGGCTTTTGCAACGCTTCTCCAGCCACCGTTCAGTGTCGGCTTTTCACAAGAGCTGTCGTTCGTCGTACCAACCGATAACGACCGCTTCGTCCCACTTCCGGTCCTTGGCGAGGTGGATCTGCGGGCCGTTTGCCCGGTTCCGCTTTTTGGTTGATCAGTCGCCTTGTTGGCCGTCTGAGAGTAGTTGCGCAGCTGGGTACCCCCTCCCCTGCCCGCGCGTCGGACCTACTGCGAACCAGGCTCGCGCCATGTCCGCTTCTGGGAAGCCGTCGAGCACCTTCTAATGGCCGACTTTGGGCGCGCTGCCGTCAGAACGTCGCGGTACGGCTTCGCTGGATAATCGAGTCCTTTGCTACTTCACGAAGCTCCCTGTTGCCAGAACGGCTTCTGGGTCCCCTAATTCCAGCATAGCTCGAATCGCTGCCGCTTTATCCGGCTGCCGGTTGTACCAGCGCTCCCAGATTCGCTGTCCCAACCAATAGCCAGCCTCCCCCGGCCATCCCGCCGGGGCACTGCCATAGTTAGCCACCCACCGATGAACGCTCTCGGCTGCCGGCGTTCCTGGCTTCATCTCGTTAATTCGTAGGCCCGCCGTCGTTTTGAGGTCAGCTTGGAACTGCTCCCATAGCTTCGCCTCACGAGGCTTCGCCCAAGCAGCGCGTGCTGGATCCATCTGCTGCCCAGTGACGAGCATGGCGACGAAGTCGGCTGCGCCTTCGGTCAGAACCTCGCGTAGCAGAGCGTTCCCTTTATCCCCGTCATCATCGGACTGGAATACGTGCACCGTCTCGTGGGCGTAAAAGCCACGAAGGATCGTGCGGAGCTGCTCGGGGGTCTCCGATATGCGACAAAGCGTCTCGAGGCCCAACACCTGAGCGCCCGGCCCAGCGGTGCCGCCCGAATTGTCCGCTCCGACTACCAAATATATACGCGGGAGCGCTCGCTCTGGAAGAAGCCCATGAAAGGCTAGATACGTAGCGCGAAGTTCCGATGTAGTTTGCTTGGCAATCGGAAGACAGGTTCGGATCGCCTTAGCATATAGGTCAGGCTTCGCTGCTATTCTGGACGCGAGGTACGACGCATCGCGAATGCGGTTAGGTGTAAAAACCCTGACGGCATTAACTGCCTTGATCTAGATATTCATGCTGGAGCTGTGCTGCAGTTGGTCGGCCATTTGTGCGCTCAAACAGGGCCGCGAACCGGTCTGCATCGCCCGTCTCTATTTGAGCGGCCAATGGGTCGACCGGTGGCGGGATGTTTTCGGTAAGCGTGAAGGCAGCGATCGCCAGCAGTGTCGAACCTATCATACCCGCCCCGCTCAATCTCGGGAGGGTCCTCTCCCCCGGCGGCACTATGGGTAGCGCACTCGGGCTGCTGCCGGAAGCGGATTAGCCAACGGCTCGCCGACTAGCCGAAGCGACCTCGAAGAGAGCCTTCGCTGTCTGCCTGTCAACGAAAGCATCATCTGGCCAGACGATCGTTGCGACCGTAGCCAGCTTGAACCGAATGCCCGCTTCTGGGAAGCCGTCGAGCACCTCTTAACGGCCGGAAGTGGGCGCTCAACTTGCGCGGTGCCCTCCACCCCACTGCCGCTCGCCCTCCTCTCCCGGCGCGATCTGTACCTATCGATCGAACTTCGGGATGTGCGCTGGGCGCAACATGGAGCTTTGGAGCAACCGATAAGGGAAGGGCCCAGGTTCGTCCACCTGAGCCCCTCTAACAGTGCTACTATCTTATGAGAGCGTTCAGATCCCGCGCTCCGCTGCCGTTCGCATGCCATCCGGCGACATGGGGGCGCGTAGGTCTGGCCTCAGCCCGCCTGAGCAAGCCGGCGCGAGCCGCTGGAGCGGCGACGCCGGAGGCTCAAACCTGCAGCCCCGAAGCCAGCGATCATAAGGCCCCATGACGCGGGCTCAGGAACTGCCGAAGGATCAAAGGTGGCATTACCGCCATACGACCCCAGGCCTCGCGACACACCGGTTATGGTGATGGTGTTGAGCACGCCGGCCTTCACCATCGCGTCAGTGAGCGCGAAAGATTCGCTGGCGCCGCAGCTACCGACGCCACGAGTGGTGCACACCTTGTTGTCGAGATCGAAAAGCGTGCGCTCTGCGTTCAAGCCGTTGAAGAGAACGGAGGTGATGTCGAGATCCGTTGACATCAGGAAAGCAGTTTGGGTCACACTGGTCGTCACCGAACCGCTTCCGGTGCCATCCTGCCCGAGCGTGAATTGGAAGAGGTCGGTGAAGTCGCCGGCCGCAATGCCGGTGTGGCCAAAGGTCGCAGCGACAGGGCCGGAGAACGGATTGCCGGCAACGACGAATGTTGTTCCAGCAGGCTGGACGCTAGGGGTGATGATCGTGGTCGCAGCATCGGCTGCAGTCGCGCCGAGGATGCTTGCGGAGATCGCGGCAACAGCCGTAAGATAACGCTTCATACAAACTCTCCCTGCACACATTAACAGACCATTAACGAGCCTGGTGGCGGCGGAACGGTCGGCATCGCCGTTGGTTTCAACTCTAGGATTGCAGCTTGGCGAGGATCTGTCCCGAAATGGAGCAGCTGGGACATGGCTATAAATGATCTGAGCCGCTGCGCCTTTTCTCACCATCGCTGACGTCCGCGTAAACGCTTGAATGCGCGCGCCCTGGCCGATGAATGGCAGCAAGCCATTCAGTTCAAGTCGCCCGCAGCGCCGCTCTAGCGGTGTGAGGCGGCGACTTCTGGAAAGGCTGATTGGCCTGTCGAACACGTGGAAGACGAACAGCTGCCAACGCCCACCATCTTCGTTGGGGTGAAGAAGGGACCTACCCCTTCTAGCGCTTCTTGACGCCTCTACTCGCCGAGCTGCTTGTGACTTTCAGACGCCCACGCTCGGCATCGCTCCTTATAACGCTAACCTACTTGACCTCTGCGAACGTTCGCGTCAAGTTCACTAGCGCCTGCGGTTAGCTATGGAACAATCTTAGCCGCCATCTGCATTTCAGGTGGACCGGCAAGCGAAGGGCCCAGGGGTGTCTACCTGGGCCCTTTTGCCTTTGTCGCCCCGTGGTCAGCATTTCTTAGCCGACCCACTCTAATGCTGTTGCTCCATAAGAAGCAACAGTACTAGAAGCGCAGATTACTTCAGGCTGCCTGAGCCGGACGGCGAGCGCTGCTCGAGCGACGACGGCGCAGGCTGAAGCCGGCCGCACCGATGCCGGCGATCATAAGGCCCCACGAGGCCGGCTCGGGAACTGCGGACGGATCGAAGGTTGCGTTGCTGCCATAGGAGCCCAGACCGCGCGAGACGCCGGTGATGGTGATGGTGTTCAGCACGCCGGCCTTCACCATAGCGTCCGTGAGAGCGAAGGACTCGCTGGCTCCGCAGCTGCCGACACCGCGGGTAGAGCAAACCTTGCCGCCGAGATCGAACAGCGTGCTGCTCGCAGCGAGGCCGTTGAAGACGACCGAAGTGATGTCGAGGTCAGTGAACTTCAGGAAGCCAGTCTTGGTGACGCTGGTCGTCACAGAACCGCTGCCGGTGCCGTCCTGACCGAGCGTGAACTGGAAGATGTCCGTGAAAGCGCCCTTGGCGATGCCGGTGTGACCGAACGTTGCCGCGACCGGACCGGAGAACGGGTCGCCCGACACGACGAAGGTAGTGCCCTTCGGCTGCACGCTCGGGGTGATGATCGTGGTTGCAGCCTGGGCTGCGGTCGTGCCAAGAAGGCCCGCCGAAATGGCGGCAACGGCCGCGAGATAGCGCTTCATACAGTAGTCTCCCTGAAAAGGTACTAGGCCGTTAAGGATGTTCGGCCGCAGTGCCGAACGCTTAGCCAAGTGCTTGGTTCCATTCAGCAAATTTGCGGTGAACCGAGCTAACCGGCCTGCCCCGCATCGCTGCCAGCCAGATCGTTCCACGTAGGCCAAAATTCCGCCGCGTTTTCGGAACGGACAGGCCTAAATGCGGGTAACCCTTAGCGTAAATGTTTTGTTCTCGGGGTACCCGTAGCTTGGGTCGAGAGCAAAATGACGGGGCAAATCATGACATTAGACGTAGTGAACGCGGCTGCCGGACGTACGCCAGCCGGCGCTGGATCCTTGGCGACGGAGTGTCTGCACCACAATCCGCGTGCAGCCCTTGCGGATTACGGAATCCAGGTCGCGTCAAATCGGCAACAGCGATCGCAGGCGGCGGAGCTTCTCAACAGAATGTACGGGTGGCGCGGCTATGGCAGCGATCATAAAATTCCTGAGGGAGAAGCTTGCACCACCTTTCTTGCTGCCTCGGCCGAAGGGCTGGTCGGCACGCTGACCCTGACCGTCGACGGGGCCGCTGGCCTTGCCGCTGACCGCACCTTTGAAGATATCCTCGACACTTTCCGTGCCGCTCCAGGCTCCAGCATTTGTGAGCTGACGAAGTTCGCGTTCGACGCGTCTACTCCGGCTCGACCCCGCTTGGCACACCTGTTCCATGCTGTGCTGATTTACGGATCGTCCAAGCACCGATGCACAGACCTCTTCATTGAAGTGCATCCCCGGCACCGAGCCTTCTACGAAGCGATGCTAGGCTTTCGCCCTGTGGCAGACGCTCGAACAAATGTAAGTGTTCAGGCGCCCTCCCATCTGCTCTGGCTCAGCGTCGATGCGATAAGAGCAAACATCAGGAGTCACAGGGAAGCGGGCAAGAGCAATCCGCGGTCACTGTACCCCTATTTTCTGCGGGAAGGCGAAGAAGCATCGCTAGCCACAGCTTTCCGTGACCTTGAGGGCGCTTGCGCCATCGATCGACAACCCGCAGGGCAGGCATAATCTGCACCCACGTTGTGCCAGGGCGCGATACCGGGCTTTATCGAATATCGAAGGCATCGGTCATTACGTGAAGCGCTTCGTGATGACGCAAAAGAGCCCGCCGGCTGCGAAGCTCGGCGGACTCTTCTACCAGTCGGCGGACGGGGGGTGCGAGAGCCCACCAACTGCGTTACCTAGTATCCTGTCAGGGAATCGAAAAACGAACCTCGTCGGGAAAGGTTCCGGAGTTAGAGGGGGTTAAGCAACGGTCCTTTGCCCGTCCCTTGCAGAACGAGACGCTCATCCGTCAGTCGCCGGGCCATTCCAGCTCGAGGTCCATTACCCAACGCGCTGTAGCCGTTTGAACGCGCATTTTTTTGCGGTCGCTTCAACCGTTGGCCACTCAGTTCCCGAAGGCGTTGCGGAAAAACGATCAGCGCGCTCTGATTGCCGCTTCTCGGAAAACATCTACGCTCCCGGACGTGCCGCTGTGGGCGCTCAGTTATCCAAGCGTCGGCCCTCCCGCGGCTCGTCGGCTCTCCGTTCGAGCGACGCGATATTCGAAACCTCAAATCAGTCAAAAAAAGCTTAAATTACTTTGGCGTTCCTGCCCGAAAATCATCGGCGGATTACTGGGCGGGCCGCGGAACCACTCCAGCAGAAATGCCAGCGATCAACGTAACGTCTCTCTCGAGGCAATCAGTGCAACGGCCGTGAATATGCGTCCAGCACCGTCAAAGCGGCCTCACGAATCACCAGCCAGGCTTCCAGCTGATCGATGTCTCCCTGCGACTGTGTTTCGCGGATCCTCTGCTCCAGGAACTTTCGAGCGGCGTCGCCATGTTGCTCAAAGAGCTCATGGGCAATCAGAAACGCTCTGGCCTCTTCCTCGCGGGTCACAGATGCTCCAGTGGTAACGTCCTAAGCTTAGTTTAGCTGTTCCGTTCCTCTGAAGCCAGCTTGGCGCTTGCAAGCGCCAAGCTTGCTTCCTCGCCTGCGAGCGCCCGCGTCCGGAAAGTTCTCCTGTGACCTTGAACTACAGAGATTCAGCTTGCAGCTGGCAAGCGATTTCAAGCCGATCGAGGCAGGTTCTGGCGAGAGCTGCCGTTTAGACCCGTCATGGGAACGGCAGGAATGTGCCGTTCTCGTCCCATCAATGCGGGCCTGCGGGCCGTTCGTCCGCGTCCGCATTTGGGCTGATCAATCGCCCCGCTGGCGTCTGAAAGTAGCTGCGCAGATGGGTGCTCCCTCTCCGTCCGAGGGTCGGGACGTATTGCGAGCCAAACCGCCACCATGTGCGCTTCTGGGAAATCCTTGGGTAACTGCTAACGGCTCAAAGTGGGCGCGCAGCGGCTAAATTCGACCTCAGCTGACAAAATCCGACTAAGGGTCTCGTGCTAAGACGTGTGCCTGATTCCCGGACCGAAAAAAGCTGCATCCAGGAATGCGCTTTTCGCACTTGCGAAAGGCTCTGCTGCACTGCACATTCCAACTGCCTTTCAGGCATCCTCTCCTAAACCTTATTCCAGGTCGCTTCTCTCGAGGCGGCCTTTTTTGTGTCCGCGACTCGTCTCCCGGCGCATCATCGGAGGTAACTGCGAACCAGGCTCCCGCCATGTCCGCTTCTGGGAAGACGTCGAGCACCTCTTAACGGCCGGAAGTGGGGCGCGCAGCTGCCTGGCGCCCCTGCCCTCCTCCGGGCGACCGTTACCGCGCCAATTACGGCCGTTCGAGAGAGGAGCGCGAGTTGCCGAGATCGACCGTTTGTTCAGCGCGAGCTTTCCCGTTTCTCCGTCTCCGATGAGCCGTTTAGGGAAAGGGTATTCAGGAACAGGTTGGGAAAGTTCTACCTGCTGCCCAAGTAGAACGTCAGGGTTTTCGGCGTCCTGCTAATCCAAGCTGCTCGCAGTAGGTCGGGACCGTTGCCGGCTCGGCGGGCCGCGCGCGCGGCCGAACGGAAAGAAGCGCGAGCAGCGTCTTGCCCGGCTCCTCGATCATTGGAAGGTGCCCGGAATAGGCAAAGCGGCAAGCGGTCCGACCAGGTGCCGCCAAATGGGCCAGCCAGCGTTCGGCGATGTCGGACGGAGTCGTATTGTCGCGCTCGCCGAGCAGCAACATGACGGGAACGTCGAGGTGGTGGAGCGCGGAGAACGACAGGTCGGCGATCCGCGGCCACAGCGTGGTCACGGTGAACGCGCTACCCTCGTTCCAAGCTTTGCGGTCGGCGGGGGTGTAGAGTGGCGAAAGCTTAGTTGAGTCAAAGTAGAAGTTGGCGTCCGAACGGTAGCCAGCGAGCGAGCCGTAGCGGTTGGCATAAGCACGCCACGCATCGGCCTTGTCGATCGTAAAGGGACCGGCGTCAGGGTAGGGACGCAGCGCCTCGATCGCGCGCACCGCCTCGGCATCCTTGCGCTGGCGAGCGGCCGCCAGCGTCCGTGCCATGCCGACACGCTCGTTCTCGCGCGTGTCGATCAACTGGCCCATGCCGATATAGGCGTATAGCAGATCAGGTCGTTTCTCCGCGACCGCTAGCCCCACCGTAGAGCCGAAGCTGTGCCCGAGTAGGAACACCTTGGGTTGGCCGAAGCGGGTGCGCAGTTGCTCGATCAGCTCGATTGCGTCGTCGAGATAGCGATCGAAGGTCAGCGTTGCCGCGATCGTGGCGGCGTCGTTTAGCGGATAGGAGCGGCCCGCGCCGCGCTGGTCCCACTGCACGACGGTGAAAAAATCCTCCCACGGATGTTGAAAGGTCCAGGCCATTGGCATCTCCACCGAGCCGGGACCGCCGTGGATGTAGATGAGGACTGGGTTGCGCCGATCGGCGCCGCGGATGTTGACTACCTGCCGTGCCCCGCCGAGCGTCAGGGTCAGCGTTTCGTCGATACCGTTCGGCGCGACGATCCGCTGAACGTCGGCGATGATCGCGCGGGCAGGGCCGAACGGGTCGTCAGGAGTCGACGAACTTGCGGCCGGGCGTGAAGGTGCCTGTTGCGCGACCGCCGACTGGCCGCACAGCGCGGCGATCAGAAGCCCGAAGGCGGACAAGCGTGATAAGACCTGCATTCGGATCGCGTCCTCTTGCAGCGTGATGCTGCCAGCGCATCCTATCGGTTAAGGCCCACCCTGATAGCCCCAGTGGTCATTGTCAGTGCTTCCCTCGAAGACGATCGTTTGAGGGAAAGGATGCTAGGCTCAGGTCGGCGATGCACGTCCGCATTCCCGTAAGCGAAATTTCCGCTTTCCACCACTCTCGGCCGCCGCTCTCATCGCACGAACATCTTCAAGTTCCATGTTGCGAATTGTAACGGCAACGTGAAAGTACGCGCGTCAGTAGGAGGGATGGATGCTACGCGGAACCTGCCACTGCGGGGCAGCAGGGTGGACCCTTGCGGGCGACCCTGGGCCCATAACGGCTTGCAATTGCACGCTGTGTCACCGTTATGGCGCCTTATGGGCGTACGATTTCGAGGGTGAGCGTGTAGCCGTCACCGGTAAGACAGCGAGTTTTCGCCGTCCAGGCAAGACGGATCCCGCGCTAGAGATTGTCTTTTGTCCGTCCTGCGCTGGCGTGCTCGCTTGGAGGGGGTTGCGACTGGACGAGGATGGTCGCCGGCGTATGGCCGTCAACGTGCGTCTGTCGTCAGTTGATAAGGTTGGCCACCTGCCGATTGATCATTTTGACGGCCTCGATACATTCGATGATCTCCCATCTGACGGGAAAACAGTGCGCGATCTCTGGTTCTAACAAGGCGACTGGCAACGTTCGCTTTCCACCACTTCCAGCCGCCAGCCGCGGGTGTTGGATGCGAGCCGTTTGCGTCCGCTTTCGGGAAGGTCGATCGGCCTCCTGAATGTCCGAAACTGGGCGCGGACCTGCCAAGCGGTTTCACGCCGACTAAGAGGCAGGTTTTGGCGAGAGCTGCCGTTAGACACCTCACGCAGGAACGGCAGGAATGTCCCAAGCATCCCAGTTTTCGAGGCTGGCAAAAAGGCTGGAAGGCGGAAGCTGTAGCGTCACGGCAGCTCTTAAATTCAGTAGCTCGGACGCGACGCTTGCTTCTTCGGGTCGAGATGCTGGAAGGCTACCCTCCGCCTAATTCCAGAGCTCGAGCGTTTCCCATCGGACCGGGAAGCCGGAGTTGCCGACGACAACGCCCGGGATCACCGGGAACGTCGCAAAATGGGCTTTGAGGCGATTTGCCCATTCTAGGGCGGCATTCGGATCGATCGTTCGCAGCAAATATTGGATGATCGCGGCAACGGCATAGAGTCGGCTGTGCGCGAAAACGTCTCCAGCAAGGTGTTCCAGCAGGGCAAACTCACCGGGCTTGGGCGGAATAGGCTGGTCCGCCGGCGAGCGGTTCCATAGTCGCGAGTGATGGGCAGCAACATTGCGAATATGATTGATGGCACGCAGCCAGCTGGGGAGCAGAGGCCTGCGGGAAATACCGAAGTGGCTGGCCAACTGCTGCTGATCAGCAACAGTCATGCCACCAACCAGCTTGGAAAGCATGCCAAAGTCCCATACTTCGATGCTGATCCACAAAGGGAGCGGGCCGCCATATTTATCGCGGTAGTGCGTGGTGAACTGCTCCTTTGATCGCTGTTCATGCTCATCTAGCCTGGCGAGCCATGCTTGGAAGGGGATTATCCCATTCGAGGTGTTTGGTTGCATCGCGAACTTGGGGTAGAAATGAGCAGCCTGACGGTGCGCCCACGGCCCGTGCGGTCCCAACAGCAAAGCCACGGAAACGCGCGTAGCGATTTCAATTCGCTCTACCGCTTCGAGAAACAAGGCGCGGAGGCGACGATCAAACTCGGCAAGCCCGATCGCCTGATTCAAGGTCGCGCCGGCCACGAACTCGTCAGAATAGATGACCGCGGGCTTACCTGCGCGATCAAAGCCAAGCGTGGTCTTGCGCAAAGGGTGCCAATAGCCGCTAAGACGATAATATCCATATTGGGCGAGCAAGCGTTCTGCGGCCGCAGGGTCCCCGAGGTCGAGGCCCCGGCCCTGCAGCAAGGCGGCTTGTCCAGAAATGTCGAGAAACGATTTCGTATAGGGCAGGGGCATGCGGATACCCCTAAACGAAAACCGGCCCGCGCACACCCAAAGGTGAGGGGGCCGGCCGTGTTGAGCGCGATATAGGCGCGAGATGTTACCATTTCAACAAAAAGTTGAGCAGCTATCACCCCGCGAGAATGGGCAATGCCAAAAGCCGGAGGTCACTACCGATAGGCACGAGTCTGCGCTTGCAAGCCTACATCCGCTTTCGCCTTTCCAGGCCCAAAAGCTGCCTGGCAGCTTACAGCCCAGTTGCGGCCGCTGTGGGAAGCCGCCCCGGCGCTCGCCGGATGTCGGCTCGTGGCAACACCTGACGTTCAGGCCGCAACTTGGGAATGGCGGCTTTGTCCCACTTCCAGCCCCACGCGGTCCGGATCTGAGGCTCGGTCGTGTGCGTCCGCTTTTGGGTGTTCAATCGGCGTGCTGAATGTCTGGAATTGGGCGTGATCAACCCTACATCGGCAGTCATGAGAGTGGAGTCGACCACTGGCGATTGGCTCTTTCGGCAGTGATCAGGTCCGACGAAGCGCCGAATGCACGTCTCGAGGTTCAGCGTTGAGCGCGGCGGAGCGCGAGAGTGTCTCTTTCTGCTGATCTGCGCTGAACTAACAATCTCGTAAAGTCCGCGGGATCGGCGGGGCGCCCGAAATAATATCCCTGCATCAGGTCGCACCCTGCCGCGCGGAGTGCCGCACCTTGTTCCGCGGTTTCCACGCCCTCGGCTATACATGATAACCCGAGAGACTTGCAAAGACCTATGACGGCGTTGACAATCGACGCGCTACATTGGTTATGAAGATCAAGCGCGAAGCTACGGTCGATTTTGACCTTGTCAAGCGGCAACCGATGCAGGTTACTGAGGCTAGAGTAGCCGGTGCCAAAATCGTCTAGTGCGACTTCCATTCCTATCGCGCGGAAACGCCCTAACGCATTAACGGCTGCATCCAGATTCCGCATTACTGCGGTTTCTGTTACCTCAATACACAGGCGTGCTGGATCGACCGAGGAGCGGCGTACCAGAGATAGCAACTCGTCGACAGTCTCGGCACGCTGCAGGTCGCAAGCAGACACGTTGACGGAGAGGATCTGCTTGCCCGGAAGCTCCTCAAGGAGCTTCAGAGCCGAACGCACCGCGTTTCGTGTCAGCTTGTGGATCTGTGCGCTGCGCTCCGCGACTTCGACGAACTGCTGGGGGTTGATTATCCCAAGTCGGGCGCTGGTCCAGCGGGCCAGTAGCTCGCCTCCTACAATTCCGCCCGTCGCCGCGGACACGATCGGCTGTATTTCAAAGCGTAACTCGCTCTCGAATGAGGCAGATTGTAACTCGACTTCAATCCGATGATCACGTTTTACACTGCGCTCGAGTTCGCAATTAAACAGAATTGCTCTTCCGGTCCTCTCCCGCTTGGCTTGGTACAATGCCTGGTCTGCACGTTCTGCAACCTCTTGAGGTTGGAGGCTTAAATCTGCGTAGGCACCCAAACCGATAGACGCACCTACGCTTACCTGCCGGTCGCCGACCCTAACCGGTGCAGCAACGGCCAGGCACAATTTATCGGCCAATTGCGACGCGTGGTCAGCGCCAAGCGACATGATCATGGCAAACTCATCGCCGCCGATGCGGTAGAGTGTGGCGTCGTCACCTGCCGTTTTGCGAAGCCGCTTTGCGATCTCAATAAGCAGTTGGTCGCCCATGTGGTGACCGAAGGTGTCGTTGACCGGCTTGAAGCGGTCAAGATCGATCAACCCGACCGTCACCCGTCCAATATTGGAAGTTACGGCGGCTAAGCGGAGGTCAGCATAGAAGCGGCGGCGATTGTAGAGACCAGTTAGGCCGTCGCTGTCGGCGAGCAGCCGCGCTTCCTGCTCCTGTCGTGCCGCCTCTGCCGCGGTTAAAGTATGCTCGGCCAGTTGCTTGTTCAGGCGTTGCACACGCCGAGCGATCAACGCGGCAATCGCGAGAAAAAGGCCGGTGAAGGTGAGGAAAATCGGTGTCAGCTCGCGAACCGCGGCCGTGCCAGGTTTGAGGCGCGACCATGCGATGACTCCGACCCGCTTACCCGACCAGCCCCGGACCTCCGTCGTTGCGACTTCAGAAGAAGTGGGCGGCCCAGCCTCCCACCACAAACGCCGCAAACCAAACCCTCGCGCCCATTCCTCGAGCAAGCTATGGTTGAGCAGGCGGATGTCGACGAAGATGCGGTACGATGAGCGGTTGAGAATGGGCGCGCCGGTTTCGCGGACGATAGGCGAGAACGCGATCAAAGCGGGCTGGCCCTGGACTATCCCCAAAATTACGTTCGCGCTAGCGCGTTTCCGAACCGCCGCTTCGGTCGGGGGCACTCGCTCAAGAAGAGCTCGCAGCGCAGGTGCCCCGATCAGGCGCTTTAGAGGGGGCTCATGGCCTTCGGGTAAATGAGCAAATAGCGTGTGCCCCTGCGCGTCGATCACGTAGCTCCGCCCGATCGGCGTGCCCCACTGCGAGGAGACCCACGGGTCGCTCATCGAACCGTAGGCGTGCACGACAGCATCATTCCAATGGGAGTTGATATAGGCTTCGTTGCTGATCCGGGAGCGCTCTCGGTCGACCGCTCCAGCAATGGAGGAGGCGATCAGCGTGTCTGCATTCCGATCGGCGTTTACCGCCAACGAACCTACTACCAGGACCGACGTCAGCACGGAAAGGCACACCAGCGCTGCAAGCAGCGCCGACGTTGACCGCCCGACAGCGTGCACGATGCGCCGTACAGCGTCGAGGCTTCTCCCGACTACCGCTGAGAAATTTGCCATGAAATCAAATTGCGGGAGATGCGCTAATCAAGCGTGAACTCCTCCTTACGCAATCGACCGATGCCGGCTGGTAAAAGAAGGTCGTGGAGCACGGGGGCAACGTGTGCTGCACGCGCGTTCCAGCATGGTTTCACAGGCGTAGCTTCTCTTGTGGCGCCACCTCAGCCTCTCAGCCACGAGCACCCGAGGAGAGCACATCGGCTTGGCCCCGGTATAACCACGGTAGGCTGCGCTCATGGAATTGCCATTATGAGTCCCTAAGCACGCCAACCTGGGAATGTGGGAGGCCAGTTGATTGGTTCGTTCTGAGTTGGTGAACTGCCTAATGAGAGACAATCTCGCCCTGACTACGCAGGAGGTGGAGCACATTGTTACTGTTTTCTTCGACGAGATCGTTCCCAAACTCAGCTATGACGGCCGAGTCGAGCTACGCGATTTCGGTGCATTTTCAACGCGTGCCCGCGTTGCCCGTGTTGGGCGAAATCACCGCAGCGGAGAGCCGGTTGAGATTAGCGCCACCCGCACGCCCCACTTCAAGCCAGGCAAGGAGATTCGTCAGCGCCTCAATGTGTGAAGCGTCCAACCCCAGCTTGGTTCGCGTGCCCACACTCCGCTGCGACCGGGTCAGCAGGCACCCGGATCATTGATAGTGTCACTTGTGGAGCTGTTAGTCGACTGACGGCAGGCAAGCGGGTTCGAACGCGATATGCCTATTAGCAAGCGGCGAGGTTGATCGCAACGCTGCCATGTCGATCAATCTGATTCGGTGGTCGGACCTAGCGATCAGACCATCCGCCTCGAGGCTCCGGATCGTCCGATTGACGTGCACCGAGGTGAGGCCCAGCAGGTCTCCTAAAACCTCTTGCGTGAGCGGCAGGTCGAAGGTGTCATTTTCTACGAGGCCAAGCAGCGAGAGCCGTGCATGCAGGTCAAGCAAGGACCCGACACAGCCGCTCCCTTGCCGTAGCATGGCCAACTGCGGCTAGGGTATCCATGAGCGTGATCCGCTCGACCTGCACAGCCATAGTGAACAGGGCGGCGAGCCGCGGCTCGCTCCGGTAGAGGTCGCGGAAACGCGTATAAGGCACAAACGCGGTCACGGATTGCGTGATGCAACTCAGTGTGTCCGCCGCTGTCGGCAGCGCCATGCTGGGAGTGCCGAGCATGTCGCCTGGTAGGTGCACCTTCTGGATCAGGCGCTTGCCGCTCCGCAGGGTTATTGATGAGGCAATCCAGCCCTTAATGTGCAGGTGAAATCCGGTGTGCTTATCGCCTTCACGTTGAAAGGTCTCTGCGCGCCGACGGTGCGTCTCAGTTTGCGCCAGGGCTCGCAGCGCGGCTTCTTCTCGTGGTGTGAGGTGGGCGAGCGCTTGATACCGGTGGATCGAATAGGTCAACGAACTTCCATCCGCGTCCCGCCGTTATGTCAGGGTGTGAGCCGAAGCCCATGTTAATGAACTGGAGGCGTGGTGCAAGGACGTCGACGCCTAACGCCGGACGAGAGTTCCGCCCGACAGCGGTAACGAGCGTTCTTGAGCTGCTGGCCAAAGCCGATGTGCAGCCCAGGCTCCGTCTGCCCTATCGATTTTAGACGGGCCGTACCCAGTGGGTAGTGCGCGGCGAAATATGGTCGTTATCGTTCGCGGCCCGGGAAGCCCACGACGCTCGCAACGCTGCGAAGTTCTCGAGATCTACCAAATCCATGGCTCTGCTCACGCTTCTTCACCGCAGGTAATAAGGCTTGCCTCGTTAACAGTCAGTTATCCATAAATGACGAAACGGGATCGGGTAACCGGTCGTGACTTCGAAGCGCTGAATCTCACCATGCGCTCAGAAGGGAACACGGGATATCGCTACTGCTCAGTCCGGGAGCTGCCCGCTAGGTTGCGCGCCGCGAACCCGTAGACCGGCAACTGATCAGTTTCTAAACCTGCAGCCTGCAAGCGCCTATCGCAGACAAGCGGCACCCATATCGCTCGCGAACGCTCAGCTTAGGTCAGCTTGGGTGCCTTTCGAACTAGAACGTTGTCCATTCTTCGAGATGGCCGGCAGCCTTATAGCTGCTTGTAGCCACTCTGGGGCTGGAAATCGGAGACTTGTTCCAGCTTGATGTGGCGGGTTTCGGCGCACCGACACGGCCCGTGTTGAATTTCGCCGCAGCTTGCGTCAGCTGATTGATTTCAACCGACAGACTGCGGGCAGCGGCTGAAGTTTGCTCGACCATGGCGGCATTCTTCTGAGTTGTCTGGTCCATCGCGGTTACGGTGGAGCTGATCTCCGTGATCGCACTAGCCTGGGCGCTGTTGTCCTTAGCCATGTCGCCTAGCAGCCCGTGAACCTCTGCTACGTCTCCCGATATGCCAGCGAACACGCCGTCGACCTTCCGCACCATTTCGACCGCGGAGATGATCTCCGTCTGAGTCGTGGTGAGCTGATCACGTGCTCGCCCTGCTTCCTCTTCCGCTCGCATTGCCAGTGCCGACACGAGGTCGGCCACCACGGCGAAACCACGGCCCGCCTCCCCTGCCCGCCCAGCTTCTACAGCGGCGTTCATGGCCAGCACCCGCGTTTGGAACGCGATCTTGTCGAGGCCCTCAATGACGCTGTCGATCCCCTTGGCACTATCCGAGACGCGGCTCATGGCCGAAACTGCGTCGTCAGCGGTCTCTCGGCCTCCAGAAACGGTGGCAATGGCTGCGTCTGCGCGCTGGACCGTGCGAGCAGCGGCGGCAGCCGTCAGCTTCAGGCGCTGGTCCATCTGCGCGATTGCAGCCGTTGTTTCCTCTAAGTTCGAGGCATTTGCCTCGGTCCGCCTGGCCAGATCTTCCGATGCATGCGCAATTTCCTGGGCGCCCGTGTCGATGGTGTCGGCGCTGGTAGAGACAGCACTAATGAGCTCGCGGAGGGCCTCGAGGGTAAGATTGTAGTCGTCGCGCAGGCCTGCATATGCTGGCGGAAATTGCTGGTCGATGGACGCGGTGAGATCGCCGGCGCGCAAAAGCCGCAGGCGCTCACCCAGGATCTTGACGATCTCCGCTTGCTCTTGCGCCAGCCGTTTCTGTTCGACGGCCGCGTCGCGGAACGTCAGCATGGCCGTAGTCATCCGGCCGACGCAATCCTTATAGTGCGTGAAGGCGATAGGGCTGTGAAGGTCACCCGCCGCAAGGCCCTCCATTCGAACCACGGTCTCCACATATGGATCAGCGATGGCAGCTCGGAATTTCGATGCCACGGCAGCGGCCGCGGCGATGGCGATCAGATCCACAACGATCCGGATCCACCCAGCGTCAAAGAGCGACACGATTTCCAGGAGCAGCATGACTCCGATCATTGCGCCAAAGGCAAGCATCAGCTTCTTCCTGATCGGCAGCTCGACCTTGAACCATTCCATCATCGACAACCTCCCGCGGCCGTCCCGTGAGAGACGTTTCGGGAGGTCTATGAGACGACTGGTTGAGAAATCTTCCTCTCAGCGCATAGGTATTTCACCTGCGCGTGTTGAGGAACAGCACTTAGGCGGCGGCCTTTGGAAGCCGGTTGGAGTTGCCGAACGGCATAAAGTGGGCGCAAATCCGCTAACGGCAGCAGTCGCCACATCAAGCTTCGTCTCTCACAGAAAACAGGCTTGCAATAGATGCTTCAAGCTCATCTCGCCGAAAGGGCTTTACGAGCCGGCTTATGCTCGAGTCTACGCCATCGAGATCAGCATATCCTGATACCAAAAGGAGAGGTATGTGCGGATGAGTATTTCGAAGCTGCTGCGCGAATTGAGTGCCGGTCATCCCAGTCATGAGATGGTCGGTTATCACTAGGTCTACTGGATCCCTCTCAATTCTCAGCGTTGCCTCTTCCGCAGAGGCTGCTTCGATCACGGCAAAGCCCAAATCGATCAACATGGCCGCCGTGCTGTCGCGGACGACTTCTTCATCGTCGATCAACAGAACCTTCCCACGCGGAGAGCTGGGCGAGGCGAGCGCCGGCGTTTCTGAGGCGATGGCCGCGGCGGCGTCGCTCCGAGGCAGCCACAGCTCAACATTGGTCCCCAAGCCAAGCCTGCTCTGGATGAACAGTCCTCCGCCGAGTTGGGAAGCAAGTCCATGTACCATGGACAGCCCCAGACCGGTCCCCTTGCCTACCCCTTTGGTCGAGAAGAACGGCTCGACGGCCCTCGCGAGCGTTACCGGATCCATGCCTAATCCATCGTCCGAGACAGAAAGGCGGACATACACGCCCGCTTGCAACCCAGGGCGGTCGATTGAGCTCACATCCTCAGTACGCGCCGAGATCCGAAGGGTCCCGCCATCCGGCATAGCGTCGCGGGCGTTGACGCTCAAGTTTAGCAGCGCCATCTCAAGTTGGTTGGGATCTGCACGTACCGCAGGCGTATCGTTTGGCACATCGACCACAACCCTGATCTGCGGGCCGGTTGTGCTCGCCACCAGTTCGGCCATGCCCCCAACCAGCACCGTCAGGTCTACAGCGACAGTCTGAAGCGGCTGACGGCGGGCGAAAGCAAGTAGACGCTGCACCAGCGTTTTCGCGCGATCGGCCGACTGCACTGCGCCCGCAATCAGGCGCTGCTCGCGTTCGCCGCCGAGCCCCCTGCGCTGTAGCATGTCGAGTGTACCCACTATCGGTGTCAGCAAATTGTTGAAGTCGTGGGCAACGCCCCCGGTCAATTGCCCCATTGCCTCCATTTTCTGGCTCTGCCGCAGGGCTTCCTGCGCCTGTTCGCGCTCCTGAACGGCGCTTGCCACCCGCGCCTCCAGGGTGGCGTTTAGGTCCTTCAGTGCTGCTTCCGCCTGCTTACGCGCAGTAATCTCGATAGCTGTGCCCGTCACGCGAACACAACGTCCGAGCTCATCGAAAACGCCCTTGCCCTTCGCCGCCACCCAGCGGACAACGCGATCTTCCTTGCCTACCGTCCGATACTCGACGTCATAGACTGCCCGGAGAGCTGGGTCAGTCGCTGCCGCGAAGGCTGCACTTGTTGCGTCACGGTCATCGGGGTGAAGGCCCTGGTAGAAATCAAGCATGCTAACGGGAACGTCGGCCGAGATGCCAAACAGCTCCTTGGTGCGGCGTGGCCAAATCAGCCGATCGCCGATCATGTCCACATCCCAGAAGCCTACCTCAGCATGCTCCACGGCAAGGCGTAGGCGCTCCTCGCTCTCTCGCAGGCGGGCCTCTGCCCCCACCCGCTCGATATGCGACCAGCAGCGATCGACCACTTCGCGCACGAGCATGAGCTCCGCAGAGGTCCACTCGCGCGGCGTGTTTTGGTGAACCGCCATCATTGCCGTGAGACGACCGTCTTTGATCAGGGGACAACAGACGATTGCCTGGATCCCGATGGACTGGAACATGTCGCGGCCATCACCAGGAGCAAGCTCGCGATCGACATCGCAAACGACAAGCACCCTTCCGTCGCGCAAGCCTATAGCTGCGCGCGTGCCGAACAGGTCCAGGCTGTACTCGCCGGCAGATGTCGAGACACCCGGCGCACTGTAGTCTGCGCGGATCCAAAAGCGATCGCCGTCTGCGTCCACGTCGGCGTACGCGCAGCGGGAGACTTCCAACATCTGGCCTAAAAGCCTGGTGGCCGTCTGCATTGCCGCCGCGGCGTCTGCAGCCCCGAACAGTTGCTGATCGAGCTCCGCAAGGAAGCGCAGCCGCCCTTCACTTTCTCTCAGCCCCTCCTCTACGTCGTGCTCCAGAGTGCGGTCTCGGAAGATCTTGAGGAAGCCGCCATGATCGGCCGCGAGCGGCATTGTCACGCCCGAGCCCCAAAAATGGCTGCCATCCTTCCGCACGTGCCAACGCTCGTTTTGCGCACGGCCTTCCAAACCGGCGCGCCGCATCTCCGCCTCGGGTGCACCCACCTCTCTGTCTTCGGTGGTGAAGATGATTGCGCCGGGTCTTCCGATAATCTCTTCGCGCGAGTAGCCGACGATCTGGATGGCGCCCGCGTTCCATCCGGTGACAAGCCCATGACGGTCAAGCGTGACGATAGCGAAGTCGTCGGCTCCCTCCACGATCTGGCGATATCGCGCCTGCCCTCTTAGGAGCTCTGCGTGCGTCATGGCACGTTGAAGAACTAGGCCAACGGTTCGGACAACGAAGTCAACGATCTCGAGGTCGGCCTCCGAAGGGGACCGCTGCTGGCGGTAATACATGGCAAACGTGCCGAGAACGGCGCCACTTGGAGCATGGATCGGGATCGACCAGCAAGCCGCCAGCCCATGCTCGGCGGCAAGGTCCCGATAGTTCATCCACAGGGGATCGGACGCGATGTCGGATACGAACACCGGCTCGTTGCGGCAGACCGCGCTTCCGCACGATCCTACGGACGGTCCAATCTCGATCCCGTCCACCACTTCATTGTAAGCCGCAGGCAGACTGGGAGCGGCTCCATGACGAAGATGCTTTCCATCTGCGTCTACCAGGAGGATGGATCCCAGCATGCCAGAATTGGCGAGCTCCTCCATCTCGAGCACAATGGCGGCTAAAGTCTCGGGAAGCGGGGCCTCCTCTACGGCAAGCTCTAGGACCCGGCTTTGTACCGCGCCTAGTTTGGCGGCACGATCACGAGCCTTTTGCAGACGGGCATTCTCAAGCGCCAAGGTAGCTAGGCGACCTAAGCTTTCCAGCTTGTCGATGACGTGGGCTGCGTGTCGCTTGGGCTCTGCCCAATAGGCCCCGAGCGCAGCAGTGGCTTTCGGTCGACCAATCGGGACGAGCACCAGACTGCGAACGAACGTACGAGTGTACGCCTCTTGAGGCACGCGATCGTCGAGAAGAACGTCCTCGATCACGACCGTTTTGCCGTGACGCATGGCCCAGCCGGAAACGCAGGAAGCGCTTGGGAAACTCTGGCCCGTCCAGAGCGGCGAGACAGCATCCTCCGCGACGTAGCAACATTGGTCGCCCTCGTGCAGGACAACCGTAATGCCTTCAGCACCGACCAGGTTACGCGCGGTGGCGCGCAGTACCTCCACGACATCCTCTGTTGAACGGGCTGCGACGAGCCGTTCTGCAGTTTGAAGCAAGGCGTCCAAGCCGGTGTCGCTTCCCTGTTCGGTACCGTCATCGCTCATTTGACGAGACCGCTTGAATAGATCGATGAAACGACGGGCATTTGAAACCCTTAGAGGATGTTCGTCGCTGCGTCTCTCAATTCTTCGTGCCCGAAACGGTCCTGTGCGGCGGCGGAGAGCGGCAGTCGCCTGCCGTCCTACTGACGTAGGCTTCGTAGAAGCTCTTCAGGAGTCGTGCGCGGCAGGAAGTGGGCACGCAGCTGGTCAGGCTCCCCATGCCCTACCGCGGCTCACCCGCTAAAACCATGCAAGAGGCCCCTGCCCTACACTCTGTTGCTGCGTTCAGCGGATGGCAACTACTTTGACGGCGACAGCATCAGCAATCTTTTCCAATTCTGACCTTTCGTCGACGTGGGTAGGCCATCCCGCTTCGCGAGAGCGAGACAGAACCGCTGAGCCACGCTCAATTCAAAGAGATTACGCCTTTGAAGACTGTGTTAAATGAGACCGCCGATCGCTCAACTCAGCGTCAGGTCGCAGATTGCCCCTGAGCCGTGGCCGGTCGGAAGCGGTAAACGGTCCCACGGGAGATGCCGAGTTGCCTTGCAACGTGGGTAGGCTTCACGCCGTCAGCCAGCAGCGCCTTGATCGCATCGGGGTCGATATGCGCCTTGCCACCCTTGTAAACTCCGCGCGCTTTCGCGGCCTCGGTCCCCTCAGCCTGTCGCTCGCGCCGGAGGTTGGTCTCGAATTCAGCGAAGACCCCCAGCATGTCCAGGAATGCTTTGCCAGCAGCGGTGCCGGTGTCGATTGGCTGTTCCGTTGCCTTGAGGGTGACCCCCCTGCCCTTCAATTCATGGACGATGTCTTGCAGGTCCTTCATCGACCGAGCGAGCCGGTCGATGCGAGTCACTACCAACGTGTCGCCGAGCCGCAGGAAGTCGAGGAGCGTCTGCAACTCGGTGCGCCCACCTCGTGCAGATCCGGACTTCTTCTCAGAGCGTATCGTTTGGCAGCCTGCTGCGCGTAGAGCTTCTTCCTGGATACTGAGCCTGATCGACCGTCGATACGCGTGCGTAACCAAAAAATGCCATATGAGCCTCAACTGTTCAGTCAGCCTCTAGACCCTTGCAGCGAACTGTTCAATATCCCTGCAGGAGACCCTGTTTGAACGGAGGTTGTGTATACGTCGAAGTGTCCTGTCCGGGTATGCCTCAAGCGACCTTGGTGGCGACACCGATTTTGTTGACCTCAGAACGCAAGGCGAGACGTGTCGCGCAGACCGTCTGCCGGATGTTCGTGAGAAAGCACGGTGGGGCGGATTGCCTCAGTGACACTTCCAATCAGCACACCTAAGTAACCAGGAGTGAAAGCAATCCGTGCTGCTCTGCGCGGCCATGCTGTTGCTGAAGCTGCTGCTACCTACGGGCTACATGCGGCTCACACCGTTTGACCTGCCCTCCTGTTTCTTTTCAATAGGATGGTGAAGCAGGAAAGCCATTTGGTACCTGATCACTTAGGCAGCCACCGCTTTCATCATGTCCCCAACTTTGTTTGTGAGAGCTTCGAGCGTGAAAGGCTTCGTCAGCAGCTCCATGCCTGGTTCCAAGTGACCGTTTCCAACCGCTGCGTTCTCGGCGAAGCCGGTGATAAACAGCACCTTCAACCCTGGGCGAAGCCGGCGCGCCTCGTCGGCCACCTGTCGACCGTTCATACCATTGGGTAGACCCACGTCCGTAATCAGCAGTTCAATGCGAGCCCCGGATTGCAGAACCTTTATGCCGGCCGCGCCATCAGCCGCTCCAATCACGGTGTAGCCGAGACCATCAAGCACCTCGTCGATCAGGTGCCGGATTGTGGCCTCGTCATCGACCACCAGAACGGTTTGGCCCGAAGCGCTTTCCATCGCCGCGGCCTTAAAATCGAATTCGTCATGGTCCGCTTCTCCATGATGCCGCGGTAGGTAGATGCAGACGGTCGTGCCCTGCCCGACCTCCGAGTAGATGCGCACCTGACCACCCGATTGCTGGGCAAAGCCATAGATCATGGACAGGCCGAGCCCTGTGCCCTGCCCAATAGGCTTGGTCGTGTAGAACGGGTCGAATGCTCGGGCGATCACCTCCGGCGTCATGCCTACGCCGGTGTCGGTCACACACACCGAGATATATTGCCCGGGTGGCAGATCGCGTGTCTTGGAGGTGAGCCCGTCGATCCACTTGTTTGCGGTTTCGATGACGATCCGCCCTCCTTCGGGCATGGCGTCGCGAGCGTTGATGCACAGGTTCAGCACGGCGTTCTCAAGCTGGCCCGCATCGATTTCTGCTGGCCAGAGTCCTGCCGCTCCGACGATCTCGATATCGGCTGTCGCTCCGACTGTGCGGCGCAACATCTCCTCTAGCCCCATGATTAGCCGGTTCACGTCGGTTGGCTTGGGATCGAGCGTTTGCCGGCGAGAGAAGGCGAGCAGACGCTGCGTGAGGTTGGCGGCACGCCGCCCGGCGCCTTGTGCCGCGGTGATGAAGCGATCCAGGTCATCGATCCGGCCGCGTGCAACGCGAGACTGGAGCAGTTCGAGATTGCCCATCATGCCGGTCAGCAGGTTGTTGAAGTCGTGGGCCAGCCCGCCCGTGAGCTGCCCGACCGCCTCCATTTTCTGCGACTGGCGCAGCGCCTCACCCTGTTCCCGCTCGACCGTGACGTGTCGTCCCGAGCAGTAGACCTTGCCGCTCTCGAACGTAGCCGTCCAGCCGAACCAACGATATGATCCGTCCTTATGCCGATAGCGGTTTTCGTACGGGATCACCATCGGGCGCGCCATGATATCGCCGAACGCGACGAGCGAACGTTCAAGATCGTCGGGATGCACGTAGTCCGTGAACGGCTTGCCGATCAGTTCGTGCCGCTTCCAGCCCAAAACTGACGTCCACATCGGGTTGACGTTCTGAAACAGTCCGTCTGGCGAGGTGATCGCTAGCAGTTCCTGAGCAAGCTGCCATGATCGATTAAACTCTGCTGTGCGCTCGACGACCTGCTGTTCCAAACTTTCATTAAGGTCGCGAAGACGTGCCTCACTTTCGCGCAGTGCCGCTTCTATCTCGCGGCGTGCGCTGATGTTACTGGCGGCGCCGAACCACTCGACGATCTCGCCTGCATTATCGAGTAACGGCACCGCACGGGACAGCGTCCAGCCCACCGTGCCATCCCCACGAATGACGCGATGTTCCAGATCGAACGTCTTCTTTTCCCGGATCGCGTCTTCGATGGCCGCCGTGACCGCTTCCTGGTCACTCTCTGGAATGTAGGCCAGCAACCACGATCGATTGGGATGGGATGATGGCGTGGTGGGGAGGAAGCCGCCCCCGTCAAGCTCCTTCATCTCGCCCCAATCAGGGCTCATCCGGTACAGGACGTCCGAACTCGCCTTAGTAAGCAGGGCAAGGCGGGATTCGCTTTCCCGTAGACGCTGCTCAACGTCGGCTGCGGTTTCAGTCTGATCCGGCATAAAGTCCTCAACGCGCTGAACAGCTTATGTTTCTGTACCGCCGTGGCCTCATGCGCAACGTCCTGGTCGCACCAAAAAGCCTGATTGTTAAGGCCAACCTCGCTTGAGGGCACGCGTTGCTCGGCGGCAGCGACTGAGCTGGCCGAGACGACCATACTCAGCACCGGGCCGTGTGATCGGCCTTGCCGATTGCTCCCGCAAACGAACCCACACCTGGAAAGTCGCCCCTGCGGCCGCGCCAGCTGTCGTTCGGGTAACCTGGTTCCTAAAATCCGTTCCCAAATGCGTTTGCCAACATGGTCTGTCGGAGACGGAGTTGCGGGAAAAACCGCGCTTAAGTAATAGCCGTTGCAGGTAGCCAGCGCGCCGGTCTGAACGTCTGGGTTGAGCGATAGCGGAAGGTCCGCTTTCGAGGTGCGGTCGCCCCCTTCCCTTGCCGCCTCCCTTACTCCAGCCTGCACCGCGACGCCGATCGATCCTATGCCGGTACTTCTGGCCGATGCTTTTGCATCGAAATCCGAGCGACAAAATTTGGGCAACGGGGGCTTGGTCCTCCTGAAGTCTGAGCCGAAGAGGACCATACGGCGCCTACTCAGACGGCACCTCTGAGGCCTTGACTGCTGCCAACGAAGAGCTCCAACGTGCTGATACGTAATCGCGTCTTGAAACCTCAGGCGACGTGAGCCGCCTGCCACGGGCGACCGCCGAGATTGGGTGGCGAACGGAAAGCCTCGGAGGCATCATTCCGACTGACGTTTTCGCGGCCAGGCGCTAAATACCGGGCATGCCACTTGAATTCGATCCTGCGTTCGATCCCGCAACCGCATTCCTCACCGGGGGCGGCGAGATGGGTGCACTGATGCGATCGCACGATTGGGCCGCAACGCCGTTAGGCCCTCCCGCAGATTGGCCGTTATCGCTGAAGGCGGTGTTGTCAGCCTGCCTGAATTCTCCATTGCTCGGTACGGTCCTCTGGGGACCCGATCTGCTGTTCCTTTACAACGACGCGTATATTCCCTCGTTGCAGGACCGGCACCCCGCTGCTCTCGGTCGACCGGTTTCTGAAGTTTGGGGAGAATCATGGGAACAGGTTGCACCGCCTTTTCTCTTGGCGATGGAGACAGGCGAGGGTTTCGCCAGCGAGAACGTTCAGATCGGCATCATTCGCGACGGTACGCTGAAGCAGACCATCTGGGACTTCACCGCCTCAGCAATCCGCGGCGAAGATGGTCGCATCGTTGGTCTGCTCAACCAAGGGGTCGAGATCACCGAGCGGGTACGCGCATTACGCGCTTTGGAAGCAAGCGAGGCTGAGCTCCTGGGACTGAACGACACTCTCCAGGAACGGATAATCGCCATCGCTGCCGAGCGTGATCGGCTCTGGCAGGTTTCCCGCGACCCCTTCGTGATCTGCGATCTGGATGGGCGCTGGGTCGACACTAGCCCGGTGTGGGAGGATCTGCTTGGCTACAGCCGGGAGGAGCTGATCGGGCGTACATCCCAGTGGATGGAGCATCCCGACGATGTCGTGAAGAGCCGGGCTGAGGTCAGGGAGGTGGCGAGCGGCGGCAGTACCCGCCAGTTTGTTCAACGCCTGCGGAGTAGAGACGGGCAGTACCGTTCATTTTCCTGGACGGCCGTCCTTGACGGTGAGCGCTTCTACTGCGTCGCCCGAGATGTAACCGATGAGATAGAGCTGGCGGCTGCTCTCCGACTTTATCGAGACATCGTCGAGTCCGACACCTCGCCGGTCGTTGCCTGGGGCAAAGACCTGAGACTGATCGCGTTCAACAAGGCGCACAGTGAGGCTTATCTAAGGGTCTACGGCATTGAGCAGCAGGTCGGTGATTCCCTGACCGAGCAGTTCGTGCCCGAGCAGGCCGTCATCCTAAAAAGCTTCATGGAGCGCGCGCTTGCGGGCGAGAGGTTCAATGTCCGCGAAGAGTTCGGTGACCCCGCGCTGGAGAGGCCGTCTTGGGATATCGTTTATAGCCCGCTTTGCGACGCGTCCGGTAAAATCGTAGGCGCTTTCCATCATGCCAAAGATATCACAGCTGAGGTGCAGGCTGCGGCCGAGCTGGCGTTGACGCAGGACGCCCTGCGGCAGTCACAGAAGATGGAGGCGGTCGGCCAGCTCACGGGCGGGCTGGCCCATGACTTCAACAACCTACTCACTGGGGTGATGGGCAATCTCGAGCTTCTTCAAATGCGGGTCGCCCGCGGCCGCTTAGACGATCTCGACCGCTTTATCACAGCGGCACAAGGTGCTGGTCGCCGCGCGGCCGCTCTAACACAGCGCCTGCTCGCCTTTTCTCGCCGGCAGACGCTTGATCCTAAGCCCACCGACGTCAACCAGCTGATCACCGGTCTCGAGGAGATGCTGCACCGGACGGTCGGCTCCACGGCTCAGATCGAGATTGTCGGGGCAGTCGGGCTCTGGGCAGCGAACATAGACGCGAGCCAGCTTGAAAACGCCATCATCAACCTGTGCATCAACGGTCGCGACGCCATGCCTGAAGGAGGCAAGCTCACCATCCAGACCGCCAACGAGTGGATCGACGAGCGTGCTGGCCGCGAACGTGATTTGCCGCCCGGTCAATATATCTCGATCGCTGTCTCCGACAATGGCACGGGCATGTCCCCGACCACGATCGAGCGAGCATTCGAGCCTTTCTACACGACTAAGCCGATCGGTCAGGGGACGGGACTTGGCCTATCGATGATATACGGTTTTTCCCGCCAGTCGGGTGGCCAAGTCCGTATCCATTCCGAGCTTGGGCAAGGCACGACCGTACGCTTGTACCTGCCGCGCTATCACGGCGACGCTGAGAATGCCGGACTGCAGGACATGAAAGCTTTGGCTTCCAGCACCGAAAGACAGACCGTGCTCGTCGTGGACGACGAGGCAACAATTCGCCACCTCATTGATGAGGTGCTTGACTATCTCGGCTACACCGTCATCGGAGCCGGCGATGGAGCGGCCGGGATCAAGGTGCTGCAATCGAGCGCCAGGATTGACCTCCTCATCACCGACGTAGGTCTGCCGAACGGCATGAACGGCCGACAGGTCGCCGATGAAGCGCGGCGATTGCGCCCTGGCCTTAGAGTGCTTTTCATAACGGGCTTTGCCGAGAATGCGGCAGTCGGCAACGGCCATCTCGAGCCCGGCATGGAGTTGTTGACGAAGCCGTTCACATTGGAGGCTTTGTCTATAAAGGTCGCCGACATCCTCAAGTGGTCGGCAAGCTAAACCACTCTAAAGTTCCCTATAGGGTAGCGCGTCATTGATCTACCCTTGTCGCCCGCAACCAGCCAGATCAGGACGGACTCGGCGCGACTGCAGCGTTCGTTGCTCGCCCTCTCACCTGAACGGCAACATGGACGCAGACGAGGGAGGTTCTTGAGCCGTAGACCGCTCTTGATCGTGAAGACGCGCAAGCGGACATCGGCTCTGGCGACCGCCTCGTGCTATCGGGCATCGCGTCCCTACCCTTCTAGCTTCCTTAGCTCCCACTCTTGGTCCTTCGACTGTTTACGACCAACTCAAGACGTTCGCCGATCAGCGCCCGTACGGCTGCTCTTGCCCGCATTCGCCATTCTCGCGTTCATGAGTAGACCGAATGCACGCAGCCACCTCCAAAAACGCGCATAGAACCCTGATTTCGGGAATCTGCGATTTCGCGCCGTAGCCCGATTGGACCGGTTGGCGCATTGCAGCGGCCCGCCTGGGCCACGCGTGCAGCGTTGCTTCGGCTACGCCGGCCAACGTAGCGGGAGACACCGTCGCGTGCCAAGACCGATAAGCCTGCGCTGGTCAACTGCTTGATAGACCCTGCTGACGGCACAGAAAGCGGCCACATCAGCGCCCTCAATTCGCACAGCAGCTTACCCGAACACGGGAAGTAGCGTCGTACCGCACGGATCGGCCTGCTGTTCAAAGCGGGCGGAATGATCAGCCCCGCGCCGCTGGGTAGTCACCTATCTTTCGGCAGCTCCAACGGCAGCGGATGCTTGTTCGGTCATCTGCTTGCAGAGCGTGCGTTCAGACAGTTTCTGTGCCCGAGCATTCTCGGCGAGCAACATCGCCTGGCCCTCGCCGACCTCCTCGGGATGCGCAGGATCAGCCGGGTTCATCAACCCAATGACCTGCGGCCCAACTATGGTGCCGCGCCGGCCAACCTCTTGCTGCGCACGCGCGGCGGGCGTGGCAGTCATTCCGCTCAAGGTCGCAGCCACGATCCTCCGCGCGTTCGCCACATCGCCTGTGTTCGCGAAACCCTTGGCGACGCAATATTCAATAAGGCCCAAGCGATTGTAGGTCGCGCCAAATGCCCTTTGAAGCTGTTCATCGGAAGGCAGGTCCTGTGCCTGCAGACTGCAAACGGAAGCCGTTCCGAGCGCAACCCCGACCATGCGCTTGAGATAAAATGTACGCATCCAACCCTCCTTGGCCGGCGAGGGAACGCTCTTGAACAGGATCCGATGCGGATGAAGTGGGATCACAGGTGGCGTTCGGAGACGAGGTCCGTCTTGCAAGATGGCACGTCGGGTTCAGCAAGCGACTCCCCAAATGCCACGCATGCTGGTGGTAACGCCGCCTTGGTCCACCGTAAGAACCGCGCGACCGCTGCTGCTATCTGTCGCTGCATTCGATGTGGAGCGGCCGGTGGGCTGAATGTGCAGACGGTAACCCGAACAGGAAGCGGTGCCCCGTCCTGTCTCCAGGTCCTCACCCTCTTTCTCGGTCAACCGACACGAGCGTAGGCCCTGCTGATCCCGGAGCATGAGCTCGCTGCCGACAAGCTGGAGATAGTCGTGGCCTGCCCCAGTGAACGTGAACGTGCAGCCTGTCTCCTGCGTCGACTGCGCGTCCTCGTCGCTCAGCGGCACAAGGGGCATCCGCTTCGCACTTGCCTGGACGGCGCTCTGCTGTGGCGGCGTCGCCGCGGCTAAGGTCACTGCGGCTGCGCTGACCAAGACTGCACGAACTAACAGCATTCTTCTCCGTGTCGCGGGACAGGTCTGGCAGACAGCTGGTTCCTACGCCTTTGGCAAGGCCGAAAAGCCACCGCATCTAGCGCGGACCGGCGGACCATTTCGCCTCACTCTGCCTCCAGATATCTCGCGGCGGCCCCGATTGCACGTCGCTGCGGATCGGCTAGAGGCGTTGGCCTGCCGCGGGGTATGTCGCTCGCGGAGGTGAGCCCAGGACGGTCGACCGGATGATGCGAATGCTATCCAATGTCCTTTTCGCGCTTGCGGCGCTGACGGGCGTGTGCGCGATGCTCGTCTATGGGTATCTCGTCCAACTAGCCTGCGGCTACGCCCCCGGCGCGACGAGCTGCAGCGGAGCGCCGTGGGACCTGACGACAGATGACCGCTTCTGGCTGATCGGCATGCCGGCTATCGCGATTGCCAGCCTCCTTGCCCTCGGAGTGCTGGCAAGGCGGAAGGCTTAACCGAGCAGCTGGACAGTCGCACGGGTCCCTCCGGGGCAAGCATCCCAAATCCCGGTGAACGACCGCCTCCCCGCGAGGGCTCGACAGTTCGGCGCTTTGCCCGGCTGCAGTGTCTGCTCCTTCCGACAGCCGTCGCTCCGCCGAGTAGTTGGGAACGGCAGCTTCGTCCCAACACAGGTCGATCGCGCTCCCGGCAGCTTGCGACCAGAATACGTCGTTTGTCGGTCACGCTTGGAACGGCAGCCTCTGCCAAAACCCATCATCGCTCGGTGCGTACCTGTGTGGCAGTGATGCGCCCACCTTTAGACATCCAGACCGTCAATTAACCTCCCTAAAGCGGACGTGGACGTGCGGGCGCGGCGCCCCTGGTGGCCAAGTAGGGGGTGGAATGCGGCCATGCCCGCTCGCGGGAAGAAAATGGGCAAAGCTGCCGTTGAGCGCAATTCGCCGCGAGGCAAGCCGCGATCATCCTCCTGAGGCCGTAGCTCCCACCTTCTTGACCACAGGCGACGCTTCAAATGGTAGGTCTACCAGCCACCCGAGGGTCGCCGCTTGTCCTGGTAGAACCAAGTCATCCGGCCCCGGCGACGCGCCGGGCTCGAAATAGAGTGAAGTCGGAGAGCAAGCGGCTGGCGCCGCTTGCCTGGAACCGCTGCATGGCTGCACCGTCCATGTGCGCGCGCCACGCAGCCTCGGTCGCCCAAGTCTCGGTAAAGATCAGCACGCGCGGATCGTCGATTGACTGGTTGAGCTCGTAGCGTAGGCACCCAGGCTCGCTCAGGGTCTCGATAACAAGACGTTCCTGTGCCTCGCGCACCCTGGTTTCCTGACCCTCGGCGGCGACGGTCACGGCGATGATGGTGATCGGATCGGTCATGTCAGCCTCAAGCCAGCGAATTGATGAGCCCGCCCTCAACACGGATCGCCGCGCCGTTGGTAGCGGCCGAAATTGGACTGGCGAGATAAGCGACGAGGTTGGCGATCTCTTCAGCCTCGATCATCCGCTGAAGCAGCGAACCCGAGCGAGCGCCCGCGAAGAACTCGGCCTCGGCTTCCTGCGCGGTGGCGTCGGATTTGCTCGCCACGCTCTTCAGGAACTCAACGATTCCTTCGGACCGCGTCGGCCCGGGCATCACCGAATTGACGGTCACTGCGGTGCCGCGGGTGAGGCCCGCCATGCCGCGCGCGATCGACAGCTGCGCCGTCTTGGTCATCGCATAGTGTATCATCGCCGGGTCGACGGCGAGTCCGGTTTCGCTCGAGACGAAGATTACCCGGCCCGACTTCTTTTCTAGCATTCGCGGGAAATAGTGGCGGCTGAGCCGAACTCCGCTCATAACGTTAATGTCGAAATAGTGCAGCCAATCGTCGTCTGTTATCTCGGCGAACGGCTTACTCTCGTAGATGCCCAGATTGTTAACGAGGATATCGACTTGCGCATGTTGCGTGATGACCTTCGCGGCACCTTCGGTGGTGGTGACGTCGGCGAGCACGCCTGCGACCTTGGTGCCCGGCGCGGTGCCGATGTCGGCGACGGCCGCGTTGAGCTTGGCTGGATCGCGCCCGGTTAGAACGACGTCTGCGCCCTCATGCGCGAGTTTGCGTGCAATCTCCAGGCCGATCCCGGCTGTAGATCCCGACACCAGGGCTTTCTTGTTGGTGAGCTTGAGGTCCATCTGTGTTCTCCAATTGCCTCCCCAGCAGCTAGGCTCAGGCCGCTTCGCTCGCTATGTCCCTTGAAGGAACAATATTTGTGAACAGAGGGACCGAATGCCGCGCATAGCGATGGAGCGATCGGGCGAAATGGAGGTTTTCGCGCGGGTCGTGCTCGAGGGCGGCTTCTCGGCCGCAGCGAGGAGCTTGGAACTCACGCCCTCCGCCGTCTCCAAGCTCGTCGCGCGCTTAGAGAGCAGACTGGGAACGCGCCTTCTGGTGCGCACCACTCGCGCTCTCGGACTCACGGAGGAGGGAGCGGCCTATTTTGAGGCCGTGCAGCGCATTCTGCGGGAAATTGCCGTTGCTGATGATACCGCGTCCGGAGGAGCAGTTCGCGGCCGACTGTCGATTAACGCCTCGCTGCCCTTCGGGCGTCTCTTGGTAGCGCCGGCGATCGGCTCGTTCCTGAACAAGCACCCGGAACTGACGATTAGCCTCAGCTTCACCGACGACATCGTGGACCTGGTAACACAGAAAGCCGATATTGCCGTCCGGATGGGAAACCTCGCGGACAGCGCATTGGTTGCCCGCAAGCTTGGAGAGAGCCGACGCCTGGTCTGTGCCGCACCCTCCTATCTCGCGCGCAAGGGAACGCCGTCGCAACCATCAGACCTCCGAGAGCATGACTGCCTTGGATTCAATTTCCGCAAGGCGCACACCGGCTGGCCCATGAAGGTCGGGACCCAGATCATAGAGCAGCCCGTCTCGGGATCGGTACTCGTCAACAATGGCGAGACCTTGCGCCAGATGGCGCTGGAAGGTGTTGGGATTGCACGGCTCGGCCGGTTCCATGTCGAGGAGGACCTTGCTCGCGGCGCCCTCGTCTCCCTACTGGAACAGTACAACCCTGGAGACGTGGAACCCGTGCACGCCATATACGTGCGAGGTGGTCCACCACCCCAACGGGTGAAGGCGTTCATCGATCATTTGGCAGCGAGCGTCAGGGCGTCGGCATTGTTCAGTTGATCGCCGGGTGTGATCGACGGCTACCGACCAGAGTCGGTCGTTCAGATCAGCCCTCGCGAAAGTCAGCTCCTGACAATAGCTGCCAATTGGGTGCTCTAAAGGAGGCTAGAGCAAGGCGCCCACTTCCTGGCGCTCGAAGGGGCTCGCGAGCATGTCAAAAGCGGGCATCGCGGTGATTCGGCGCGCAATCGTCTTCAATGCGCCGGTCTCTGCACGAATGGTGGGACGCGGAAAGGGGCTTCGATGAACCAGCACCCTTGTTCTTTTGACCTCGCTACGTGCTTGAACGGAGGGCGATCAAGCCACTCCTATTAACCAGACAAGCTTATGCAATCGCACGGTTTTCAGTTTTGAGGCGTGCATGACGTACCTGCGGTTTGAAGAAGGTCGCCAGCTCCTGAAGCTCGCACTTTCCGCGCTATTGACATCGCTGCTGCTCACGTTTGGGTGGGCGGGCTCCTCGCATGCAGCTGAATTGCGCTTCAACCGGGCGTACGTTGGAACGTTGACTGGCCAAACGTTCGCTACGACCACTCTCTTGAACGCGGATCCCGGCTCGATCCGGTTTGCCGATGGGGGTACGCAACGTGCGTTCCAGAACACCAGCGGCACGCTGTACTATACCGTGAACGGCGTTCAGTACGCAGAAACCGGTGTGCTGAACTCTCGTTATCCGGGCGGCAACACGGTCATCGACGCGGTAGCGTTCACTGCAAACTCGGGCGGAGACCGACTGCTTGTCCTTGGCGGCAGCTACACCGCTAGCGCCAGTTATAATGGCAGCTCCAATTCGGTTGTCGCAAAGCTGAACGAGTATCTGGACGCCACCGCTCCGGACGCCGGCCAGACCACCCTCAGCGTGAACGGCGCTTCGTCGGCTACCGTCTCTGTCGGGCAAACGGCTACGATTCTGGTGACGGTGAAGCTGTCCAGCGGAGCTGGGCTGGCGGGTGCCAACGTCACCTTGAATGCGAATCCGTTGGCGAACACGGCCATCTCGCCAGCCTCTGCCGTAACAAACAGCAGCGGTCAGGCGACCTTCTCCGTCCAATCAAGTGCCGCGGGCAGCGTCACTTACAGCGCCACCGCGTCCGCAAACGGCTCCACCTTCACGAGCACCGCCACGGTGACCGTCGCGTCCGTGGGCGTGCGAAGCCCGGCACAGTCCAGCGCCGTAGTTCCAAATGGCAGCGCAGGTCTTCCCACCCTCGTCACCATCACTGTTCGAGACAGCAGCGGCAATCCAATCAGCGGTGCGGCAGCAGCATTGTCGGCGAGCATAGGAGGCAGCAACGCCGGCGCCTCGGTTTCAGCCATCACCGATCGTGGCGGCGGCAGTTACGGCTTCAGCTACACGCCCATGATCGCGGGTACCGACGCTGTGAGCATCAGGCTCGACGGCACCAATATCAGCGGCTCGCCCTACACGAGCCTCGTGGCCGCACCCACGCTGAGCTTCGCACCTGCACCTGGAGGCCTGCCCAACGGCACGGCCGGCACTGCGTATAGCCAGATCATCACGGTCACGGGCGGCACGGCTCCGTATAGCTTCACCGCAACGGGCCTGCCGACAGGCCTGACCCTCAACGCCGCGACGGGTACGATCAGCGGCACGCCGACGACCGCTGGCAGTTACACCGTGGCCGTCTCCGTGACGGACGGGCATGGCGCGACGGGGTCGGCGACCTACACCGTCGCGATCGGCATCCAGGCGCCAGTGGCGGGTGCCTCTGCCGTGACTGTGGCAGCGAACAGTAGCTCAACTACCGTGCCGCTGAGCCTCGCCGGCGGCGCCGCGACCAGCGTGGCCGTCGCGACAGCCCCTTCCCATGGAACGGCAACCGCTTCGGGCACCGCTATCAGCTACACGCCCAACGCTGGCTTCTCGGGAGGTGACAGCTTCACCTACACCGCCACGAACTCCGCCGGAACGAGCGCACCGGCAACGGTGACCGTCACGGTATCGGCACCCACGCTGGTATTCAGTCCCGCACCCGGCGGCTTGCCGAACGGCACCGTCGCCGCCGCCTATACTCAGACCTTCACGGTCACCGGCGGCACTGCCCCGTACAGCTTCAGCGCGACGGGGCTGCCCACAGGATTGACGCTCAACGCTACCACCGGCGCGATTATGGGCACCCCGACGACGCCAGGGAACTATACCATCGCGATCACCGCCACGGACACGTATGGTGCCGGCGGGTCCGCAACCTATGTCTTGAACATCGGTACCCAGGCGCCAGTGGCGGGATCTACGAGCCTCGCCGTCGTCGCGAATAGCGCTGCGACTGCCGTATCGCTCAGCCTCTCCGGCGGCACTGCCACCAGCGTTGCAGTCGCCGCGGCTCCCGCCCATGGTATTGCCACCGTGTCGGGCACGGCGATCAGCTATGCGCCAAACGCCGGCTTCTTCGGTAGTGACAGCTTCACCTACACGGCCTCGAACGCCGCTGGCACCAGTGCGCCTGCCACAGTGGCAGTGACGGTCTCTACGCCGACCCTAAGCTTCGCACCCGCACCTGGTGGGCTGCCCAACGGCACCGTCGGAACCGCCTACAATCAGACCGTCACGGTCACGGGCGGCACCTCTCCGTATAGCTTCACCGCGGCGGGGCTGCCCGCAGGCCTCACTATCAACGCCGCGACGGGCGTGATCAGCGGCGCGCCGACGATGGCCGGCAGCTACAACGTGACGATCTCCGTTACGGACGGGCATGGTACGACGGGGGCCGCGACTTACACGATCGCGATCGGCGTTCAGGCGCCCGTGGCCGGTGCCTCCACCGTCGCGGTTGCAGCGAACAGCAGCGCGACCGCCGTCCCGCTCAGTCTTGCTGGCGGCGCTACCACGAGCGTGGCAGTTGCAATCGCGCCTGCCCATGGCACTGCGAGCGTCACCGGTACCGCGATCAGCTATGCGCCCAATGCCGGGTTCTCCGGTACCGACAGCTTTACCTATACGGCCACCAACGCTGCCGGCACGAGTGCACCAGCAACCGTCACGGTGACGGTCTCATCACCTACCTTGGTGTTCAGCCCGGCACCGGGAGGCTTGCCGAATGGCACTGTGGGTGCGGCCTATACTCAGACCATCACCGCTTCCGGTGGCACGGCCCCGTACAGCTTCACCGCAACCGGACTGCCGGCAGGCTTGAGCCTCAACGCCACGACCGGCGCGATCACCGGCACGCCTGCGACGGAAGGCAGCTTTGAAGCCAGCGTAACGGCGACCGATGCCTACGGTGCAGTGCTCGCGCAACGCTACTCGATCGTAATTGCACCGCCGCCCCCGCCGGTGGCCGCCGACTCGACATCCGCAAGCGTTCCGGCGAACACCGAAACCAAAGCGGGCCAGAATGTCGCGATCAACCTGACCAGCCTGGTGTCCGGCGAGTACACCGAAATCCGAATCATGCGTCAGCCGCAGCACGGGTCGGTGGCAATCATCCGCACGGTTGCCATGCGGGCCAGCGGTACTCCGGGCATGATGGCGGCGCTTGCCGTGTTCGGCATGCTCGAACTGCCCAGCCAGGTAATCGCGATCTATACGCCCGATCCGAATTACCATGGCCCAGACAGCTTCCAGTTCGCTGCGGTGGGCCCCGGCGGCATATCGGCTCCGGCTTCGGTCGTCATCAACGTCGTTGGAAGGATCCCGACGGCGCAGGCGCTGACGGCGAACACGCTGGACGGGCAGCCGGTGCTGGTCGACCTTACTGCGGGTGCTACCGAGGGTCCGTTCGTCGAAGCCGCCATCATCAGCGTCTCGCCGGCCCAGCAGGCGACCGCCGAGATCGTGCTTGGCGGCAGCGGCACCAGCCGGAGTTTCAAGGTTCGTGTCACGCCCAAGGCGCGCTTCAGCGGTGCCGTCTTGGTTCAGTACACCCTCACCAACGCGTTCGGAACGTCCGCGCCGGCGATGGTGACGGTCAATGTCACCCGCCGACCCGATCCGTCTGCCGATCCGGTGGTACAGGCAATCAGCGACGGGCAAGCCGAAGCTGCGCGTCGCTTCTCTCAGGCGCAGGTCTCCAACTTCCTGCGGCGTGCCGAAACGCTGCACGGTGATTGCGGGCACTCCTTCAACGGCGTGCGCGTGGCTTCGCACGACGGCGCGCCGCCTGAAGCGAGGCCCCGTAGCGACGATCCAGTCGAGATGCGCCGCGGTGATCGTGCCGAGGGAGCGCAACAACAGCAGCGCGCCAACGCAAAGCATGGCGTGGAGACGGGTTGCCGCAGCGTGGCCGTCTGGAGCGGCGGTACGGTGGAACTGGGTACACGCGACGCCGCTACCGGCCGCGCGAAGATCACCGCTGCGACGAGCGGGCTCAGCGGCGGTGTCGATGCAAAGGTGAGCGACGGGCTGTACCTCGGCGCCGGTGCCGGTCTCAGCCGGGACATCAGCCGAATCAATGGAGGCAAGGGGCGCCTTTTCTCCAAGGGCACAACGATTGCGCTTTACGGCAGCGCCGCACCCGTGCCTGGGCTTTTTGTCGACGGCGTGGCCAGCACCAGTTGGATGACCTTCCGCACGCGCCGCACCGACGCGACGACGGGAGCGCTCGCTTCGGGTGAACGCTCGGGCCGCCTCACAAGCGTGGCGCTATCCATGGGAATTGACCGCGCGAGCGGGCCGTTGGGCTGGTCGATCTATGGGAGGGCGGCTACGAGCAACGGCAGGCTTCACGGCTATGTGGAGCAGGGCGCCGGCGTCTACGATCTCCGCTTCGACTCTCGTGCCATCCGCTCCACCACGGGAACGCTTGGTGTTCGCACGGCGCTTCGCCACGCCCTCCTTCCGGGCGGCTCGATGACGGTCAACCTGCGCGGCGAGTGGCAGCACGAGTTCCAGGGCGGGTCGCTGCAAGGGGTCGATTATGCCGACATCGTCGGCCCCTCCGCTTACCGGCTGCGTGCGCAAAACTGGGGGCGCGAACAGTTCGTGTTGGCTCCGGGCATTGATCTAGATCTGCCCGCGGATTGGCAGTTCTCGATCAATCTCGGCTTCCGCGGGGCAATGGACGAGAGGGCGATGTCCACGAGCGTTCGGGCGCGCAAGCAATTCTGATCCCAGCGCCGTGATCAGCAGCGTTCTAGAAAACCGTGAGGTCGAGGAAGATTCGATGACAGCGGGGGCGGAGAAACTCGGGCGTCGCAGGCTGAAGGCCGCCCACTGCGCGCCCACTTCCAGATGTTCAACAGGTTCCTCGGCCTACCCGAAAGCGGACGCGAGCGGGGCTTAGCATGGTGGGCGCTGCAGACATCTGGGCGTAGGCGAATTTACAGCCCAGATGGCAGAAAGGCCTCACGCCTCGGTGTCGTTCATAGACGGCACCAGTGAGGCAGTTGCCGACCAGAATGCGCCGTTCAGATTTTCTAAAATGAACGTCTGCTCGCGGCGGGAGCTGCCGATCAAGTTATTCGAAACTGCCAAGCCGGGGCGGGGCCGTCTGATGTGAAAGGCGCACGGATCGCGCTGTCGGACCCGTTTACTGGCTCGGCACGGGCTGCCCGACGACGAGATCTCGATACCGTCTGCTGCCGCTCAGCGAGAGCCCGCTATCTAATTCGACGAGGAAATCGCCGCTGCGGTCCGTCTCGATGCTACGGATTGCCGCACGTTGCACGAGGCGACTGCGGTGAATGCGGACGAAGGTTTCACCGAGTTCCTTCTCGACCCCACTCAAGGTTGCCCGGTGCGTCAGCGTTCTGCCATCCGCGTGCAGTTCGACATAGTTGCCTGCGGCCGAAACGTGCTCGATCGTGCTCACCGGCACGAGGAAGCGCTTCGACCCATCGTTCACGGTGAACATGGCCGGTGCGTGCGGCGGCGATGGCGCGATATCCTGCCCGCCAGGATTACGGACACGCTCGAGCAGCCATTGCGCCACCGCGGCCGTCCCCAGGAACTGGAGATAGGTCGCGGCGTCCTTCCGAAACTCATAGAGGTACGGATCGGCGAGGCTGCCCGCGAACGTGTAATGTTCGCCCATGGCAGCGTAGGCGACATGGCGGAGCCCGATCATCGCCGCGACATGCAACACGGACGCCAGCGGCAGGCCTGCGAGGGCAATCGCCAGGGCTATCCGCCAATCGGTCCGAGGCGGTCGAAACCGTGCAGCACTCCACCAGAGAAGCGGCGCCACCGCGAGCCATCCGGTCACGCTGGTAAGCTCCCAGGTCCAGATGTGCACGCGAGTCTCGTGGAGGCCTGCAGCAGCGAAATCGCTGATCATCGACTCTGCATTGCCGATCGTCACCGTCGCCAGGATCAGCAAAAAGCCGGCAGCCAAGATCGCGGCCAGTCTGCGCTGGCCGCCGTTCATCCCGCATACGCCGCCGCTCGTCCTCACGCCCGTCACGATGTCCCCGCTGCCCCGCGCTCTACCCCTCGGCGCTTATCAGAGGGGCTCCGGCGTCGCTAGCCAGCGGTGGATCACAAGCACAAAGGATAGTACGCTTATGCCGCAACGGCATTTTGGGATGGACTGGCTGCGCATCGGCGCGTTCCAGCTGCTCATTCTCTATCATGTCGGCATGGCGTTCGTGCCATGGGACTATCAGGTGAAGATGGTCACGCCGGGTCTCTCCTGGGCGACCATTCCAATGTTCCTGACCAACCCTTGGCGGCTTTCACTGCTGTTCGTGGTTTCGGGATACGCCAGTGCCGCGCTCCTGGTGAGGCAGGCTAAGGTATCGACGTTCTTGCGATCGCGCCTGCTCCGTCTCGCCGTCCCCCTGCTGTTCGGCATGGCCGTGGTGGTGGTGCCGCAGCCCTGGGTGTGGCTGGTGACGCATTTCGACTACCCGCACAGCTTCGGCTATTTCCTCGTCCACGACTATTATCGCTTTCATTCGATCGACGGCGTCGTGATGCCGACCTGGATGCACCTGTGGTTCGTTGCCTACCTGTTGGTCTACACCTTGCTTCTTTGCGGTTTGCTGCTGGTGATACCGATACGCTGGCGCCAGGCGAGCCTCGCCGCGGCAGAGCGGATCCTAGCCGGCCCGATGCTTCTCCCGATCGGGATCCTTTGGGTGTACGGAACGCGCAACTTACTCGGCGGTGGCTGGGAGGAGAGCCATGCGTTGGTCGGAGATTGGACCGCGCACGCCAATTACGTGCCCGCCTTCCTGTTCGGCCTCGCGCTACGATCCTCGGAGCCGCTCCGGAGTGCCATCAGCCACTGGTGGCCGGTGGCTGCCGGCGCAGCTGTCGGGGGATGGCTCATCCTGGCGGGTGTCGAACTCACCTGGCCTGGTGATACGGTCGCCCCGCACTGGGTGTGGCTGCCCTATGACGCGGCGCGAGCGGTAGAGTGCTGGTGCGCGATCGTGGCACTGATCGGCATCGCCGACCGGTATTGGAATGCCGATCACCGTTGGCGGCCCCTGTTGGCGGAGGCGGTGTTTCCCTTCTACATCATCCACCAGACGATCATCATCGTCGTCGGATATTGCCTGCTGGGCACAACCACGGGAGCGCTCAGCCGCTTTGCTATCTTGATCGCCGCCACCGCGGGCGGCTGCTGGATATTCTACCTCGTCGGCAGGAAGGTGCGATGGCTACGGCCCTTGATCGGCTTAACGCTGTTAGGCCGACGCGGGTGAGAGTATCCGCACCTCCGACCAACGCCGAAGCCTCATGAAGCAGGTGCGCGTGAAAGGAAGCTCCGAATGCGCAAGGTCACAGAGCGCCTGTTCGCGTCCGGAAGTGCTCTGGCGGCTCATGCTTGGCTCGATGGGACAATGAGATCGACCTGACCTTGGCCGTCCGCTCTTGGCAAAAGCCGTCCTTGGAAGAGCGAATGGGGAACGGCGGGTTTGTCCCATTTCCGGTCCCCCGCGGGAGCGATCGCGAACCATCTGCCTGCTGAATGGCTGAAGGGGATTGCATCTGCCCAGATTCCCCCTGCCCTCCCGCGTTCCGCCCGCTCACGCCAGGCAAGAGGCCCCTCCCCTGCCCTACCGTTCCGTGCCTCAGCGGATAGCTACAACCTTGACGTCGACAGCGTCCGCGACCCTCTTCCAGTTCTGGTCACTTGTCCAAGCTGGTAGGCCATCCCGCCTCGCCAGTGCGAGACAGAACCGATCACCCAAGCTCAAGCCCGCTTCCGCTGTGAGCCCACGAAGCCTGCCAGCTATTTGCGCGAGCGCCTTGTCGGCGGGAACGATGGTCATTGGGAGCGGGTCGAGCATGGCGTCAACCTCTCGCTCTGGCATGCCCGCATGGATGAAGTGAGTGACGACTTCAGCGTAGTTCACGCTGCTAACCCGGGCCTCGGCAATGGCGGCTGCAACCTTGGCAGCGCCACGCTCGCCTCGAAGCATGGCGATGATGGCACTTGCGTCGAGTACGATGCTCACTCCCCGCTCTCCTCCCGGCGCCGCGCTAGGAAAGCTTCCACTGACGCATCGGGATTGTCGCCGGTGTACCGCTTGGCCAAGGCTTGGGCTCGAGCCACAGCCTGGCTGGCGGTCCGCAACACGACGCCATCTTCGGTTTCGTCCAGATACACCGCTCCGCCGCCTGTAAGTCCCAAGCGCTTGCGAACGTCAGCTGGCAGGCTCATGCGCCCGTTAGCAGTTATGTTGATCTGCAGTGTCATAGGGCGCCTCGGAGGAAGATTGCCACGATCAACCTCACATAGGGAATTGCGGCTAAAGCGGCAAGGAACGTTGCTCGGTACACAAAATCTTTCCTGTGGCACAATCTGCTGACTTTGCCGGGATGCCCTCCGCTGCCCTGCTTGGCGGGTTGGCTCATCAAGCTCGCCGTCGTCGGCTGGTGCCGTTTGGGTATGCCTTTCGAGCACTGGGCTGGAGCCGGTGCTTCAAGCGTTTCGAAACCACTCAAAACAGACTAAGCCTTCGAGGACCAGGTATAGCAGACCACTTAGATCCGGATGGCGAGAGGTGTCGGGAAAAACATCGTAGTCGCCCGATCAACGCCAGCACCGCACCGACCACCCGCCCGGTCCAAGTCGGATGGGGCGGTCCGCCAAAGAGAGCGCGGCTGCTTGAAGGGACGTCGGGTATCAAGAGCTCTCCCGAGAGCGCAGGACGACCGCGGCGCAACCGTTTGGCCTGCAAAGGCATCAGGTTCAGACCCCAGGCGAATTCTCTGCAGCAATGTTCTGTAACAGTCGAAAATGCCCAGCATCGCTGCGGTTGCCACCCGATGCGCGACCACGCTACACCCCGGCCGATGGCCCGGCGCAATCCTCGTCGATGGATCGGAGAAGCGCCCGTCCTGCGCCGCCGAGGGCGCACGCCTGCCTGGGTGTCGCTCGGCTGGCGCATGGCGCTGGCGCTCGCGCTGATCGGGATCGCGCTTGCCGGCCACTGGATGGATCGCAACGGGTTGCGCGACATTACCGACGGCAAGGTCAGCTTCGTCGATGTGGTGTACTTCACCATGATCACGGTGACGACCGTGGGCTATGGCGACATTGTGCCGGTGACGGACCGAGCGCGCATGTTCGACACGTTCGTCGTCACCCCGGTGCGGCTGTTCGTCTGGCTAATTTTTCTCGGCACGGCTTATGATTTCGTGCTGCGGCGCGTGTGGGAGAAGTGGCGAATGCGAAGCCTGCAGCGGGATCTGAACGGCCATGTCATCGTCGCCGGCCATGGGACGAGCGGCACGGAAGCGGTGGTGGAGCTGCTCCGGCGGGGAAAGCCGCACGATGCCATCGTGGTAATCGATCCGCACGCCGATGCGGTGGCGCGCGCCGAAGTCGAAGGCGTGATGGTCTTCGAAGGCGATGCCAGCCGCAACGCCACGCTCGATGCCGTGAAGGTGGCAAAGGCAAGCGCCATGATCGTCGCGGCGGGCCGCGACGACACGTCCATCCTGATCGTGCTGACCGCCCGTCGTCTGGCCCCCACGCTTCCGATCAGCGTCGTCATCCGATCAGAGGACAATGAAGCGCTGGCCGCGCAAGCCGGCGCCACTACGGTCATCAATCCGGCGAGCTTCGCCGGATTGCTGCTGGCGGGATCGACGACCGGTCCGCACTTGGCCGAGTATATGATGGACCTGGCCGGGCTCCACGGCGCCGTTTCGCTCCGCGAACGTGCGGTGGCCGCGGGCGAGCTCGGGTCGCCGCTGTCCGCCATCACCACCGGCGCAGGTCTGCGCCTTTATCGCGGCGGCCAGCGCTACGGATTTTGGGAACCCGAGGCACGGTCGCTCCAGTCCGGTGACACGATCATCGAGGTCGTCCCTTCAGACGGAGCTTAAGCTGAGTGGCCTTCCATCTTCGCCCACTTCACTGGCATGCGCTAAACCGGGACTTCTGCCTGGATTTGCGCATTACTGCGGTTGCGACCCCCGAACAGGTGCGCGGCTATTTCTGTATAACGGTCGTAGCCGGTATGCTGATCGGTGCCGCATCGGTACTCTAGGGTTGGACCCATAAATGGGATTCCCTCGGCGGGAGAGATGTGTTTCACCCTACACATTGGTGTGGAGGGTGAGTTGCCGGGAGAGTTCTGGCTGAACGACGAGCAGTGGGATCGGCTGCGACCGCTGCTGCCAAACAAGCCGCGAGGTGTGCCGCGGTCGGACGACCGTGGGGTGATCAGTGGCATCGTCCATGTGCTGCAGGCAGGCTGCCGTTGGAAGGATGCGTCGAGCGCCTATGGTCGTACAAGACGCTGTATAATCGGGATAAGCGTTGGTCGGAAAAGGGTGTCTGGCAGGCGGTATTCGAAGCAATGGCCGCCGCAGGTGGGCCACCGGCTGAGGTTCTGATCGACAGCACGCATGTGAAGGCCCATCGGTCGGCAGCTGGCTGGAAAGGGGGGCGTACGCCCAGGCAATCGGCATCAGTCGACGCGGGCGCAACACGAAGATCTATGCATCGCCGACGCCCAAGGCAGCTCGCCTTCTTCCTGACGCCTGGCCAGGCGGCGGACTGTCGGGCAGCGGAGACGTTGCTCGACGGCCCGCCGGCCCGCTGTATCGTCCATGCCGACCGCGCCTATGACACCAACCGCATCCGCGACCTCATCGAGCGGCAGGGTGCTGTTCCCAGCATCCCGCCCAAGGCTAACCGACGCTGCAAAAACTGCTTCAGCCGCAGCCTCTAAAAGGGACGCAACGCCATCGAACGCATGTTCTGCTGCCCCAAGGACTGCCGACGCCTCGCCACGCGCTATGACCGCACCGCCGCCATCTTCCTCGGCAGCTTCCACCTCGCCGCCAGCGTCATGTGGTTTTTGTGAGTCCCAGCCCTAGGCCTCTTTGATGAGCGCCGCACTGAAGCGGCAATTCGTGGTAACGAGCCGGGGGCTTACTTCACCCGCTGGTGCGGGACGCCGCTTCGTTTGGTGACTGGTGCGTCTGCTGGTGGGCGGATTCAAGGCCGCAGGAACGAAGCCGCCAGTCTTTCGAGCGGCGGCTTCGTGTCTGGATTGATCAGGCGAAGCGGACGGTCGTGCTGCGACGACGGCGCAGCGCGCTGCCGGCAAGGCCGAAGCCGCCGATCAGCAACGCCCAGGATGCAGGTTCGGGAACGCCGGTCGGCACAGTGGAAGCCGACACCAGATTGTCGAACATCACTTCGTTATCAAAATCGTTCCACAAATTGGGTGCGTTATCCCAAACATTCTGGTCGGTAATTAGGAATACGCTGCCAGCACCGACATTCTGATAGGCCATCATCACGTTGCTCGGGTTAACTTCCCCCGTCATCAGGACCTGGGCGCTGCCCGAAACTACGATCGGCGCGAACGCGGCATATTGGTAGGTGGACACACCTGCGGTGAGTGGGTGGCTCTTGATCTGGAAATCAGCGACGCTGGCGGAGCGAAAGCCGGGATCGACCAACTGGTTGTTGATCGTCATCGACACGCCGAGATAGCTCAGTGCCGCATTGATACGGTTGTTCTGCGCAGGGGCGAAAGTTCCGTGTTCCCCCATGAACGCAATCCGCCCGCCGTCGGTAAGAAACCCTGCCATCGCGGCAAGTTCCGCCGACGTGTAGCTATCTGCAGGCTGGGTCACCCACAACAGGTTGATCCCGTTCAGGTTGTTCGCGTCTAGCTGGCCCGTCAGGATCGTCGAGGTGTGGCCGCCATAGCTGTTGTAGAAATTGTTGATCGTGGTTTTGCTGAAGCCGGCTAGCTCGTCGCCAAAAACGGCGACGGTTCCGGCGTGCGCAACGCCCGGTATCGCCGGAGTCGCCAAGGCGATCGCAAGCGATGCCATTTTCCATTTAAGCATATAGATAATCCCCTGGTTATCTTGAGAGCGAGTCGCGACCGCGATTTTCGCCCCTCTCGACTGCTGGGGGGGCTGGACAGATACTTTCCCACCCGATCGGAAAACCGTCAACACAAACGTTAGAAGTAACGTCACGAATTGTAAGCTTTTCCCCACCGAATTTTGCAAACTAATGTAGAGTCTGCTACAACTTAGCAAATCAATGAGGGGGAATCGTCTCATTTGGGGACGCGCCCGGCTACAACGGCGAATTAATCTCATCATATCGCACGAGACCCCTCCTCAAGAACTACCCAGGCGGCGCGGGATAAATTCGTTTTGGCGACTTAGGGCTGGGACTCACAAAAGCCACATGACGGTGGCGGCGAGATGGATGCTGCCGAGGAAGACGGCAGCGGTGCGGTCATAGCGCGTAGCGAGACGCCGGCAGTCCTTGAGGCGGCAGAACATGCGCTCGATGGCGTTGCGCTCCTTGTAGAGGCTGCGGCTGAAGCAGCTTTTCCAGCGCCGGTTGGCCTTGGGCGGGATGTTGGGGACAGCCCCCCCCTGTTGCTCGATCAAGTTGCGAATGCGGTTGGTGTCATAGGCGCGGTCGGCATGGACGATGCAGCGGGCCGGCAGGCCATACAGCAACGCCTCGGCTGCCCGGCAATCGGCGGCCTGACCCGGCGTCAGGTGGAAGGCAAGCGGCTTGCCTTCGGCGTCGGCGATGGCGTGGATCTTGGTGTTGCGCCCGCCGCGGCTGATGCCGCCCGCGCCCCCTTGAGAGACACCCGATTTTCTGAGCGCGGCATTCGCGAAGCCGAGTGCTATGATATCACAAGCCGGTACCCCACCCCAGGCTCATTGACGATCTTTCGGGGCCGGCTCGGATCGTCCTCCAGCTTCTGCCGAAGGCTGCGCACAGCGATGCGCAGATAATCGAGTTGTTGGACATGCGCCGGCCCCCAGACTTCGCGAAGCAGCTGGCCATGGGCGATGACCCGGTCCGGATGACCGGCGAGCAGCGCAAGCACGCCATACTCTTTCGGCGTGAGATGCACCGGCTCGCCAGCGCGACGAACCCGGCGGTGAAGGAGATCGATCTGCACCGTCCCGGCGATCACCTGCTCGCGCTCGACGTTACCCGCAAGGCGGTGGCGCAGCGCGGTGCGCAGCCGGGCAAGCAGTTCCTCGGTATCGAAAGGCTTGTTGCAATAGTCGTCGGCGCCAAGGTCCAGCGCGGCGACCTTCTCGCTCGTGTCAGTACGCGCGGAGACGACGATCACCGCGGCCCCGCCGGCCTTGGCCAGCTGGATCAGCTCGATCCCGTCACGGTCGGGCAGGCCGAGATCGAGCAACACCGCATCGGGTTTGTCAATTCCAAGAGCGGTAATGGCTTCGCGAGCCGTGGCCGCCTCGATCACCTGATGCTCTGCCCGGGCAAGTGCACCGCGCAGCAGCCGCCGGATATGGGTGTCGTCCTCGACGATCAGGACCTTGGTTGCGCTCGCCATATATCCGCTTAGCGGGCGCCGCCCTGGCGGTCGAGCGCAAGATTGAGCGCGAGTACGTTGACCCGCGGCGCACCGATGATGCCAAGCAGGGGGGGCCGTACGTTCGCCTCAACCAGCTGGCGGATGCGCTCGGCCGCAATCCCGCGCACTTTGGCTACACGCGCCACCTGGAAGCGAGCGGCCGCCGGGCTGATGTCGGGATCGAGCCCGGAGCCCGAAGCGAGCAGCAGGTCCGCCGGGGCATTCGCACCCAGCCGCGTCTGGTCGGCACGCACGCGGTCGATCAGCTTCTTGCTCGCGGGGCCCATGTTCGACCCGCCGGAGGCGAGCGGGTCATAACCGTTGCCGGCAGCCGAAGGACGGCCCTGGAAATAGCGGGCAGCGGCGAAGTTCTGGCCGAGCAGCGCCGATCCGCGCAGCTGGCCGGCGCCGTCGCGAACCAGCGAGCCATTGGCCTGTGCCGGGAAGAGCAGCTGGCCGGCCCCGGTGATCACCAGCGGATAGGCGATCCCGAGCAACGCCGCGAAGATCAGGGTGAACAGGAAGGCCGGACGGAGGCCGGAAACGAGATCGGAATGCATGGCGTATCCCTCTTCAAAAGCGGGTGGAGACGCCCAGATAGACCTGGGCAGCTGGAGTGGCCTGGTTCAGGCCGAGATTGGCGCCGAGATCGACCTGCAGCGTCGGGCGGAGCAGATAGGTCGCGGCGATGTCGGCCGAGGTTTGCGTCATCGTGGCCGCCGGATCGAAGTTCCGCGCGACCCAGAACTCGCCGATCAGCGTGAACCTGGAGGTGACCGCCTTCCCGAGATTGGCAGTGCCGACCAGCTGCGCATGATGGCCATGCCCGTCGCCGTCGGCGAGCACGTCGGCCTCGGGGCCGAAGGTGAGCATGAAGCCTTTGGGGAGCGAGATGTTGACCGGCACGATCACCCCGCCCTCGGTCCGGCCATCGCCGATGCCCATCTTCGCCGTGGGGATCTTTACGAAGGGCAGCACCGCGATCTGCACCTGCCCCGCGGGATCGGTAAGCCGCTGCTTCAGCCGTATCGTCAGGTCACCGACGCCGTGCAGCGTCTGGATGCCCTCTGCCGTGCGGGTGCGCACGGTCTCATGGGGCGCGATGCTCAGCTCGATATCGGTTGATCCGGTGAGACCAGCTTTCAGCGTCGGGCTGGTGTAGAGGATCGTGTCGACGCGAGTGCCGCCGCTGTCGGCGCGGGTCCAGTTGCCGACATCGGTCTCCAGCTGCACCGTGCCTTCCGGCACAGTGCAGGCGAAGTTCGACTTGGTCGGGCGATCGGTGCACAGCGGCTGTGCGGCCGGTGCCGCGGCGGCAGGCACGCTGTCCTGCGCAAAGACGGGAGCGGCCAGGACGCTCAGCACCGCCAGCAAGAGAAAACTACGGAACATTGGGTCCAGATCCTCAGGCGAGGTGAAGGCCGGCGACGGCCAGATCGATGAGCTTGATGCCGATGAACGGAGCGATCAGGCCGCCCAGGCCGTAGATGGCGAGATTGCGGGCGAGCAACTGCCCCGCACCCATCGGTTTGTAGGTCACGCCCTTCAGCGCGAGCGGCACCAGGAACGGGATGATGATCGCGTTGAAGATCACGGCCGACAGGATCGCGCTGTTCGGACTGGACAGGCCCATCACATTGAGAATGCCGAGACCGGGATAGAGCGCGACGAACATCGCCGGGATGATGGCGAAGTATTTCGCGACATCGTTGGCGATCGAGAAGGTGGTCAGCGCGCCACGCGTCATCAGCAGCTGCTTGCCGAGCCCCACCACCTCAATCAGCTTGGTCGGATCGCTGTCGAGATCGACCATGTTGCCGGCCTCGCGCGCCGCCTGGGTGCCGGTGTTCATCGCCACGCCGACATCGGCCTGCGCCAGCGCGGGCGCGTCGTTGGTGCCGTCCCCGCACATCGCGACCAGCTTGCCGCCCTGCTGTTCCTGGCGGATCAGCGCCAGCTTGTCCTCGGGCGTGGCCTCCGCGAGGAAGTCGTCCACGCCCGCCTCGGCGGCGATGGCGGCGGCGGTGAGCGGGTTGTCGCCAGTGATCATCACCGTGCGAATGCCCATCCGGCGCAGCTCGGCGAAGCGCTCGCGGACGCCGGCCTTCACCACGTCCTTCAGCGCGACCGCGCCGAGCAGGCGTCCGTTGCGGGTCACTGCCAGCGGGGTCATGCCGCCGCGGGCGATGCCGTCGGTGATGCGCTTGAGCTCGGCAGCACCGGCAGCGTCCGGATCCATCTTGAGGATCGAATCCACCGCGCCCTTCAGGATCACCGTGTCGCCCTGGCGCACGCCCGAGCTGCGGGTCTGCGCAGTGAACGGGATCACCTCGGCCGGGCAATCGAGCACCGCATCGAAGGCAAATTTCTCGCGGCCCAGCGTCACGATCGAGCGCCCCTCGGGCGTCTCGTCGGCGAGGCTGGCGGTCAGCGCAGCCTCGGCCAGCATGCGCTCCTCCACGCCGGCCAGCGGGTGGAAGGCACTCGCCTGCCGATCGCCTATGGTGATGGTGCCGGTCTTGTCGAGCAGCAGCACATCGACGTCGCCCGCGGCCTCCACCGCGCGACCGGACTTGGCGAGCACGCTGAAACGCACCAGCCGGTCCATGCCCGCAATGCCGATAGCGGAGAGCAATGCGGCGATGGTGGTCGGGATCAGCGTAATCAGCAGCGCCGCCAGCACCGCCACCGGGATCGCCCCGCCGGCATAGGTGGCGAAGGCGGGGACCGTGCCAACCGCGATCAGGAAGATGATCGTCAGTCCAACGAGCAGGATGGTCAGCGCGATCTCGTTGGGTGTCTTCTGCCGCTCGGCCCCCTCGACCAGCGCGATCATCCGGTCCAGGAAGCCCTTGCCGGGATCCTGCGTCACGCGGAGGATGATCCGGTCGGAAATGACCCGCGTGCCCGCCGTGACGGCCGAGCGGTCGCCGCCCGCCTCGCGGATCACCGGCGCGCTTTCGCCGGTGATCGCCGCCTCGTTGACCGAGGCGACGCCCTCGACGACTTCGCCATCGGCCGGGATCAGGTCGCCGGTTTCGACCAGCACCAGGTCGCCGCGCTCGAGCAGATGCGCGTCGACCTTGTGCCAGGTCTCACCGACGTCGGTGAGCTTCTTGGCCTCAAGCCCGGACTTGGTGGCGCGCAGGGAAGCCGCCTGGGCACGGCCCCTGCCCTCAGCCAGTGCTTCGGCAAAGGTGCCGAACAATACCGTGAGCCATAGCCAGACGATCAGCTGGACCTGGAAGCCCAGCGGCAGCGGCTCGCCGCCGAGCACCAGCAGCAGGGTTAGCAGCAGCGCCGCCACCGCGGTGGTGAACAGTATCGGGTTTCGGATCAATTGGCGCGGGGAAAGCTTGCGGAAGGCATCTTCGATGGCCGGGCCGATCAGCTCGGCCGCGAAGATGGACTTGGGTGCAGACATTGCTTGTCGTCCTCAGAACAGCTGGCCGCGGAGCAGCGTGACGTGATCGGCAATTGGGCCCAGTGCCAGGCTCGGCAGGAAGGTGAGCCCGCCCAGGATCAGGATGATGCCGACGAGCAGCCCCACCCACAGCACGCCGGTAGTCGGGAAAGCGCCGACCCCGCCCGCGACGTGCTTCTTGGCGGCGAGGCTGCCGGCGATCGCCAGCACCGGCACGATCACGAAGAAGCGGCCGAGCCACATCGCGATACCCAGCATGGCGTTGTAGAAAGGCGTGTTGGCGGACAGGCCGGCGAAGGCCGAGCCGTTGTTGCCGGTCGCAGACGTGAAAGCGTAGAGGATCTCCGAGAAGCCGTGCGGGCCGTTGTTGGCGATCCCCGCGAGGCCGGCCGGCAGCACCGAGGCGAGCGCAGCGCCGCCCAGGATGCACAGCGGCAGCACGGCGATGGCGAGCACCGCCAGCTTCACTTCGCGCGCCTCGATCTTCTTGCCGACATATTCAGGGGTGCGGCCCACCATCAGCCCGGCGACGAACACCGACAAGATGGCGAACAGCAGGAAGCCGTAGATACCGGCGCCGACGCCGCCGACGACGATCTCGCCCAGCTGGATGTTGAACAGCGGGATCAGGCCACCCAACGCGGTGAAGCTGTCATGCATCGCGTTGACCGCGCCGCACGAGGCTGCGGTGGTGACCACCGAGAACAGCGCGCTGCCGACCACGCCGAAGCGGGTCTCCTTCCCCTCCAGATTGCCGCCCGCGACATCGAGTGCGTACAGCGCCGGGTTGCCGGCCGATTCCGCCGCATAGGTCACCGCGACGCCGCCGAGGAACAGCACCGCCATCGCGGCGAGGATCGCCCAGCCCTGGCGCGTGTCTCCCACCGCTCTGCCGAAGGTCCAGGTCAGGCCGACGCCGACGAGGAAAATCGACAGCATCTGCACCAGGTTGGTCAGCGCGGTCGGGTTCTCGAACGGATGCGCCGAGTTGGCGTTGAAGAAGCCGCCACCATTGGTGCCGAGCATCTTGATCGCTTCCTGGCTGGCAACCGGTCCCAGCACGATCGTCTGGCGCGCGCCTTCCAGCGTCGTCGCGTCCACGCTGCTGGCCAGCGTTTGCGGCACGCCGCTCGCAACCAGGAACAGCGCGTAAACCATGCAGATCGGCAGTAGCAGGTACAGCGTCACGCGGGTGAAGTCGGCCCAGAAATTGCCGATGCCGCGCGCCTCGCGCCGCGCGAAGCCCCGGAACAGTGCGAAGGCGATGGCGATACCGGTCGCCGCCGAGGTGAAGTTGTGGACCGCCAGCCCTAGCGCTTGCGAGAGGTTGGAGAGCGTCGATTCCCCCGCATAGCCCTGCCAATTGGTGTTGGTGGCGAAGCTGATCGCGGTGTTGAACGCTCCGTCCGCTCCCATGCCGGTAAGGCCGCGCGGGTTCCACGGCAGCACCGGCTGCAGGCGCAGCACCGCATAGGTGAGCAACGCCAGCGCGAGGTTGAACAGGACCAGGTGCAGCGCATAGGTGCGCCACCCCTGCTCGGCTTCCGGATCGATGCCGCCGGCGCGGTAGATGCCACGCTCCACGGAGCCGAGTACGCGATGGAGTGGGGTGCTGCGGCCTTCGTACAGCGCGAAGAGCCAAAGGCCCATCGGCTTGGCGGCGGCCGCGAGGGTGGCGACGAAGAGGGCGATGAACGCCCAGCCTTGAAGTGTCATGCGGGCCTCCTCAGAATCGCTCGGGCCGCAGCAGCACGGCGACGAGGTAGACGAGCAAGGCAAGCGCGGTCACGCCGGCGAGCATCAGGTGCAGGCCCATGCGCTCAGGCCTTCACACACAGCTGGATGAAGGCGAGCGTCAGCAGGAACAGCCCGCCGAGCGCGGCAAGCCAGAGAATGTCGGACATGAGGTTGGCCCTTGTCATGGCACCGCCCGGTGGCGGCTTGGGTGCGATCTAGGTCCGCAGGGCGTTAAGCTTCGACGGCGAAAGCGGGCCGCCGGCATTAAGATTCCATATAGTCGGGCGCTCGGCCGTGGCGCCGGCCGGCCCGCCGCACTACCAAAGGCAGTGATGAACGACCGCCCCTCCCCCGAAGCATTGCTGCGCGAAGCCCGGCGCGAGGCGCGTGGCCGGCTGAAGATCTTCCTCGGCGCGGCACCTGGCGTGGGCAAGACGTTCGAGATGCTCCACGAAGGCGCCGAGAGGCTGCACGGCGGCAGGGACGTCGTCATCGGCGTGGTCGAGACACATGGCCGCGCCGAGACTGAAGCGCTGGTTACCCCGTTCGAGGTCCTGCCAGGCAAGCCTGTGGAGCATCAGGGTCATCGGCTGGAGGAAATGGACCTCGACGCGATCCTCGCCCGCCGCCCGGCGCTGGTGCTGGTCGACGAGCTCGCCCACACCAACGCCCCCGGCAGCCGCCACCCCAAGCGCTGGCAGGACGTGGAGGAGCTGCGCGACGCGGGCATCCACGTCTACACCACGCTCAACGTCCAGCATGTCGAGAGCCTCAACGACGTGGTCGCGAGCGTGACCCGGGTGCGGGTGCGCGAGACGGTGCCCGACGCGATCTTCGACGATGCCGAGATCGAGCTGGTCGACCTGCCGCCCGACGAGCTGATCGACCGGCTGAAGGAGGGCAAGGTCTATGTGCCCGCCGAGGCGAGCCGCGCGCTCGCCCATTTCTTTTCCAAGGCGAATCTGTCGGCGCTGCGCGAAATGGCGCTTCGCCGCGCGGCGCTCAGCGTCGACCGGGCGATGCTCGACCATCTCGACGCGCTGGCGGTGCCCGGCACCTTCGCGGCCGGCGAGCGCGTGCTGGTGGCAGTGAGCGAACTGCCCGGCGGCGACGGGCTGGTCCGGGCCGGCAAGCGCCTCGCCGACGCGCTCCGCGCACCCTGGCAGGTGGTGTTCGTAGAAACACCGCGCGCGGAACGCTTCCGCCCCGAGCAGCGCCACCGCATCGCCGAGACGCTGCAACTGGCGAGCAGCCTGGGCGCCACCGTCGCCACCGTGCCTGCCGCCACCGTGATCGACGGGCTGCGTACCCATCTTGCCGGTATGCGCGCAACGCAACTGGTGATCGGCCGCTCGCGCCGCAGCTGGTGGTTCGAGCTGCGCCACGGCTCGGTGGTCGAATCGATGCTGCGCGCAAGCCAGGGCGTGGCGGTGCATGTTCTGCCCGCCGCCGAGGCGCGGGTGGGCGAGCGCCGAACCCCGGCCCTGCCCGCGCTCGGCCGCTGGCAGGAGCATCTGGTGGGCATGCTCGCCGTCGCGCTGACGGTGATCCTCGGCCGCGTAACGTTGCCGCTGATCGGCGCGGGGGGCACCGACCTGCTGTTCCTACTGCCGGTGATCCTGATCGCCTTCCGCTCCGGGTTCGGCCCGGGCGTGTCGACCGCGATGATCGGCGGCCTGGCCTACAACTTCTTCTTCCTGCCGCCGCTCTACACCTTCACCATCGGCGAGCCCCAGAGCGTGCTCACCTTCTTCGTGCTGACCGGCATCGCGCTGTTCACCGCCAACCTGACAGGCCGGCTGCGCGCCCGCGCCACGCTCGGCACGCGCAGCGCGCAGGAGAATGCCGCCGTGGCCGCCTTCGGCCAGGCGCTGGCGCGCGCGTCCGACCCGGAGACGACCAGCCGCGTGGTGTGCGAGGAGATCGCGCAGCTGCTCGACGTGTCGGTGCTGCTGCTCGTCCGCCGCGACGGCACGCTGGAACGGGTAGCAGCCTACCCGGAAGACGCGCCGCCAATGGGCGCGGTCGATCATGCCGCAGCCGAATGGGCGTGGAGCAGCGGCGAGGCCGGTGGAGTCGGCACCGGCACGTTGATTGCCGCCGACTGGCAGTTCCACCCTTTGCGCACCAGCCTGGGTGTGCTGGCGGTGATCGGCCTCGCCGCATCCGATGGCCGCGAGCCGATCACCGCCGATCGCGCGCTGCTGCTTTCCACCCTCCTCGGCCAGGCCGCGCTCGCCCATGAGCGGCTGCGGCTGGAACACGACGTGCGGGAAGTATCGGTGTTGCGCGAGCGAGACCGGCTGCGCGTCGCCCTGCTCTCCTCGGTCGGCCATGACCTGCGTACCCCACTAACCTCAGTCGCAGCGGCAGTGGACGCTCTTGCCCATGCCCATCCAGACGAGCCGGCGACCGCGATCGCCCGCGCCGAAGTCGCCCGGCTGCGGCGCTTCCTGGACAATCTAGTCGACATGGTGCGGATCGATTCCGGCGCGGTGGCGGTCACCCTCGAGCCAATCGACCTCACCGATGCCGCAGCCGCGGCAGTCCATGACCTTCGCCATGTGCTGGCCGGGCGCGAATTGGTGCTGCGCGTGCCGCCGGACTTGTCGTTGGTCAATGCCGACCCGCGATTGCTGCACCACATACTACTGAACCTGCTTTCCAACGCGGCGGTGCATGGCGGCGACGGGGCGATCGAGATCGTCGGCCAGCGCCGACCCGGAGCAGTGCGGCTGAGCGTGCGTGATCATGGGCCTGGGCTTCCGTCCGGCGAAGAAGCCATCTTGTTTGAAACCTTCGCGCGCGGGGTCGGCAGCGACCGCACTGTGGGTAGTGGCCTAGGGCTGGCGATCGCGAAAGGTTTCGCGGGCGCGATGCACGTGCCGATTCAAGCTGCAAATGCGGAAGACGGCGGCGCGATTTTTTCCCTCGATTTAGCGCCGTTTGCCGCGGGATGAGCAACCGAAGCACTTATACTCCAGTCCGGCGGTGTTCTAGGGAAGGAGCACGCGCGACGCTGCGCGACTAGGCCGGCAACCGCTGCTTCAGCCCCTAACAGCCGCGTCGCGGGGCGTGGGTGGCTACTCTTGATGCGGGAACGGCTTGTCCGCTTTCGCCGAAGCGGCCGACGGCGCAATACCTGACAGCGCGAGCCGCATGGTTGAAGCGTCGCGACAGGCGGCGTGCGCACCGGGTCCGATGCGCCGCACTCGTCCGCACAAAGTGTTCAGCGCCATTGAAGTGCCACTCTCGGCAAGCCCGAAGGCGCGGCACGGTCCGGAGCCGGAGATACAAAGGTGCGTCGGATCGGCCACACTCGACTGAAAATTTCGTTTCGCTTCGGTTGCTCAGTTGTAACCGGTTACATCGTTATGTAACCGGTTACAAATCATTGCTGAGCTGTCGCGCGGGCTGATGCTGAGGCGACAGCATAAAAAGTGGGATGAGGATGACGAAGAAAACAGTACGTAGCCGCTCGACCGGTAAATCCGCCTTGGCCACCTGCGTTGCGCTTTTGATAGCAACCTCGGCCACAGCGCAGACGTCCAATTCCACGGTTCGCGGCAACGCGCCAGCTGGCGCCACCGTTATTGCGACCGAGGTGAACACAGGTGCCGTACGTCGCACGACTGTCAACGCTGACGGCACCTACGTTATCGTGGGTCTGCCTGCAGGTAGCTACCATATCACAGCGGGCGACGGGTTCAGCGCTGATGTAGCGCTGTCCGTCGCGTCGGTTTCGGTGGTCGATCTAGAGCCAGGCACGGCGGAGAGCGGCAAGGACACCGTCGTTGTGACCGGCAGGCACCCGACTGTGGAAGTGCGTTCGTCCCAGGTCAACCAGATCGTGACGCTACACGACATCGCCTCGCTACCGCAGTCGACGCGCAACTTCCTTGAGTTCGCCGACACCGTGCCCGGCATGCAATTCACCCGCGATCAAAAGGGCAACACCTCCATCCGCGGCGGAGCGCAGCTCGACTCCGCTGCCAACATCTATATCGATGGCGTCAGCTGGAAGGATTATGTCGGCAGCGGCGGCGGCACCAGCGGCAGCGGCAGCGGCTTCGCCGGTAGCGGCGGTGCCAGCGGTGAGGGCGACCCGGGCAACCCGTTCCCGCAGCTGGCCATCGGCGAGTACAAGGTCGTCACCTCGAACTACAGCGCCGAATATGGCGACGCGTCGAGCGCGATCATCATTGCGCAGACCAAGTCCGGTACCAACAAGTTCCACGGTGAGGTCTTCGGCAACTATACCGACCAGAATCTGCGTGCCTCGCTGCCGAGCGAGGCCAATAAGGCGCGCCAGTCGAGCAAGGAATATGGCGCGGCGCTGGGCGGGCCGATCATCAAGGACGTCGCCCACTTCTTCTTCACCTGGGAGCACAAGAGCCTCGCCATCTCGAACACCGTGTTCCCGAACGGTGCCGTGCCGGCCCAGGCGATCGCCTTGCTTCCGGCCAACGTCGCCAGCCAGTTCGGCGCGGTGACCAACCCGTTCAAGGAGAATCTCTACTTCGGCAAGATCGACATCGAGCCGACGGCGAACGATCGGATCGAGTTCACCGGCAACTTGCGGCTGGAGACCAACATCACCGGCGCCAGCGGGCAGAATGCGGCATCGACGGCGGTGCCCTACAAGAACGACGTCAAGCGCGGCGACGTGCGCTGGCAGCATAGCACCGATCGCTGGGTCAACGAGTTCAGGGTGTCCTACCAGGATTCCAACTCCGCCGCGTTGCCGACCAAGGCCGCGCCGCAGTTCCAATATTCCTGGTTCCCCAACGCGCCGACCGCGTTCAACAGCGAGCAGAACAGCGCCTCGATCATCAATGTCGGCGGTCCGGGCTCTGGGGTCGGCATTGTCAACCGGCAGCGCGGCTGGACGTTCGCGGACAACCTGACCTTCTCAAACGTCAATTTCGGCGGCAATCACACGTTCAAGGTCGGCGCCACTTACAGCGCGGTCAAGCTCAAGACGCAGAACGCCAGCACCGACCTGACCAATGCGGCCTATTATTACGCGGTGAGCTCCGACGGCGTCGGCGCGACGCCGTGGCAGGTCCAGTTCGCCAACGTTGTACCCGGCTACTCGCCGAACGTGACGACGACGGACAAGCAGTACGGCGTCTACCTGCAGGACAACTGGGAGGTGAACGACAAGCTCACCTTTGATCTCGGCATCCGCTGGGATCATGAGGAGGTGCCTGCCTACCTGAATTATGTCACCCCCGCGCCGGTGGTGGCAGCGCTCGACAGCCCGTTCTGCGGCGCCGGGGCGACCAGCTGTGCTACGAGCAAGACCTATGCACAGGTGCTGGCGACGAGCGTGCCTGGCGCACCTGGCATCAACATCAACGATTATGTCGGCACCGGCAGCAACCGGAAGGCGCCGCACAATTTCTCACCACGTATCGGCTTCACCTACGACTTCCATGGTGACGGCGCGTTCGTGGTGTTCGGCGGCTATGCCCGCACGTACAATCGAAACCTGTTCAGCACGCTTGCGCTGGAAACGACCAAGATCGCGCTCAACAACAATCCCCAGGTCTTCTTCCCGTCGGCCCAGACGCTGGACAACTTCGGCGGCGGGCAGTGCAAGACGCAGGCTGACGTCAATCCGGTCAACCACTGTTATGCCTGGGATCCGGCCTATCTGACGCCCTCGGGCCTGGCGACGCTGCAGACCAGCCCGACTTCGCACGAGGTCGATCTGATCAACAACAACATCAAGACACCTTATGCCGACCAGTTCAGCTTGGGCATCCGCAACCGCATTGGCGATTGGAACACCCAGGCGACGCTCGCCTATATCGCGAGCTACGACGGCATCTACGGCCATTGGGGTGGGCGCTATGCCGATGGCTCCTTCTACCAGAATGGCAGCCAGTGGGGGGCGCAGGGCGTGCCCGGGATCGGCTCGCTGATCCTGTGGGATAACGGCTTCAAGGATCGCAACTTCCAGGTCTCGCTGGCCGCGCAGAAGCCCTACACCAAGGTTTCCGGCTGGAGCGCTACGGTATCCTATACCTATTCGGCGGCGGCACAGAACAACTCGTATGCCTATGGCTCCGCCGGCAATATGTACCTGTTCGATTACCCGACGATCGGCGGCTATCCCACGCTCCGCTCGACGGCGGTGCCACGGCACCGGCTGGTGATGACGAGCACTTACGATCTGCCCTGGGGCATCCAGTTCGGCGGCAAGGTGTCGCTGGCAACCTCCCAATCGGTCAGCCAGATCTATGGCTGCGATACCGGCATCCCCGGCTGCAATCCGTACAACGCGATCGGCGGCGGCACCGCCGGCATCGCTATCCTGAAACCGAACGATTTCCTCGGCTACAAGGACATCGACGTCCAGTTCACCAAGAACTTCGCGCTGCCCTACAGCGCGACCGCCTATGGCCGTGTCGACATCCTCAATCTGTTCAACTGGAAGAACTACGATCCAGCCGCCATCGTGACGACCAGCACCAACGGACTGCCCACCTCAGCCGCGTTTGACACCAAGGGCGCGATTGTGGGGACGCCGTTCATGGTGAAATTCTCGGCCGGGTTGCGGTTCTAATTCACCCCGGACGAGGCGGGCGCTCCGATCCCTGCGGGGCGCCCGCTTCCTTTTGTTGCGCGATGCCGCGGGCTGGGATCGTGCGGAGAGTAGTTCGAAAATAGAATGCAGCAGCAGCAATCGCAGGCGACGATCCGCAGCATCGCGGTGATCGGCGGCGGATCGGCCGGCTGGATGACGGCGGCGGCAATTTCCAAGTCGTTTGGACGCTCCATCCGCGTCACGCTCGTCGAATCCGAGGAGATCGGGCTGATCGGCGTGGGCGAGGCGACCGTGCCGCACCTCTCTGCTTTCAATCGTCTGCTCCAGATCGATGAGGCCGAGTTCATCCGCCAGACCCAGGGCAGCTTCAAGCTCGGCATTCAGTTCAACGACTGGGGGAAGATCGGCGACAGCTATGTTCATGGCTTTGGCACGATCGGTCGCGACCTGGGGCTGCTGCCCTTCCACCAATATTGGCTGAAGGCGCGCGCAGCGGGTAAGGCGAAGGATATCAGCGCCTATTCTCTGAACACGCTGGCTGCGCCGCTCGGCAAGTTCATGGTGCCGCCCAGCGACGCGCCGCCCAACACGCCGCTCGCTGAAATCGCCTATGCCTATCATTTCGATGCGGTGCGCTACGCCGCCTTCTTACGCCGTCGTGCCGAGGCGCAGGGCGTCACGCGCATCGAGGGGAAGGTGATCGCAGTCGACCGTAACGGCGAGACGGGCTTCGTCGACAGCGTGACACTGGAGCGCGGCGACGTGATCGCCGCCGACCTGTTCATCGATTGCACCGGTTTTCGCGCGCTGCTGATTGGAGACACGCTGGGCGTCGGATTCGAGGATTGGACGCACTGGCTTCCCTGCGATCGCGCGCTGGCGGTGCCATGCGCGAAGATGGGGCCGCCGACGCCTTATACCCGCTCCACTGCGCGGCCGGCGGGCTGGCAGTGGCGCATCCCGCTCCAGCACCGCACTGGGAACGGCTATGTCTATGCTAGCAACGCGATAAGCGACAACGAAGCGGCGGCGTTCCTGCTCGCCCATCTCGACGGCGAGGCACTCGGCGAACCGCGGCTGGTGCGCTTCACCACCGGCAAGCGGCACCGGCTCTGGGACAAGAACGTTATCGCGATCGGCCTCGCCGGCGGCTTCGATGAGCCGCTGGAATCCACCGCGATCTACCTGATTCAAGCCGGGATCAACCGGCTGATGGCATTGTTCCCGGACACGCGCTGCGATCAGGCACTGCGGGACACGTACAACGCGCAGGCGCAGTTCGAATATGAGCTAATCCGCGACTTCATCATTCTCCACTACTGCGCCACCCGTCGAGATGACTCCGATTTTTGGAATCACGTGCGAACGATGGCACTCCCCGACACGTTGACAGCCAACCTAGAGCTGTTCCGCGCGAACGGGCAGTTCTTCCGCAACGGTGCCGAGATGTTTGGGCTGACCAGTTGGGTCCAGGTGATGCTGGGGCAAGGGATCGAGCCGCGCAGCTATCACCCGGCGGTCGAGTGGGTCCGCGACGAGGACCTGCTTAGGCTGATCGGCCATGTCGAAAACGTAGTCGCGGCGAATGTCGGACTTATGCCGCGCCACGAGGAGTTCATCACCCGGTACTGTGCGGCACCGGCCTCCGGGACGCACTACTAACGTCCGGGCCTGGCAAACTCCATCGGTCGAGCCGCCTCTATGTCGCGGGCGGATAGAAAAACGGTTCCGACGATCAGCACGTCGAGATAGCCGTAGGAGCGGCGGGCGAACGGAAGATGGCCGTGCTTCCTACCATTTTCGGCTGCTTGGCGTCGATGATCCCGGCTCGTGCTGCCAATGCCGCCGGTCTGCTCACGCCCCCCTTTTAGCCGCGCACCGCACCGATTGAGCGATCCGACTGCTTCCACCTTCAGGAACGTTGATCGACCTCTTGAGGGCGCAAGCTCAGCAGCCACTCAACCATCAAGCCTTGGCTTGGCAACAGGCACAGGAAGGACGGTCAACATGCTGCTGCCGAGCTTGGCGTCGCCGCTCCGCGCGGTTCGGGGGGCGGTGTGGAGCGTCGAGCTCCCGGTGCTGCAGCTCAAAACCCAAAGGGCTGGACGATCCGATCTTCCGAAATTCCCGCATTTCACACCTCGAGCACTGTCGATTAGAAAACATGCTCTCAGTCGCTAGGTTCCGATGGCGCGGCACATGCCCGCTGCCGCCAGAACGGCCGCTGTTGAAATCACAGTGACAGTTTCGGCGTACACCGACATGACCGCAAGCGGATCGGAACGGCGAGAGTTGGCCGCTAGTCGACGTTCACCGCTCGATTTGAACAAGGTCCTGCGCCGCTTTATTGAGGCCTGTCCTTAGACATCCTGCGTTTAGCTCCAAGAATATTCCACTGGGTTCGCCAGAATGCGTACACTGCCAAGCTCCCGAGCAAAGCCAGTGCGAGGCCGGACGCGCTCATGGCTAGCTTCCAGAGCACACCTCCGGTCTTGGCAGCGTGGACCGGATAGAGCTTCTCGCGTATCGATGCCGCAGTGCCTCCCTCGGCGGGATCGGCACGGCCGAGAATGCCCAATGTGACGGGGTCGGCATAGACGAAGGTGCGGCCATTCGGAGTCCATTCGAAGGACTGCCGCAGCCGGAGGACGATGGGCGCCCCGGCCTTTCGCGGCCATTGCAGGCGGCGGAACTCGGCACCCGGGAAGGTCGCCGCTGCAGCCCGGAAAAGCGGCGCCACGTCCCGGCTGGCCGGCGCCGCGCGGTGCTCCTCCACCTTCGGGAGGTGCGAGCGTGCTTCGGCAATCAGGCCGCCGCCCAGGGCGGGAAACACCATCAGCGCCCCTGTTACCAGCGAGACGAGCAGCAAGGGCGCAGCCACCGCGCCCATATCGCGGTGGTGATGGACGATCGCACCCGACCTCATCGTCGCGGGCCAAGCCCGCAGGCGAAAGCGGCGCCGGCTGCGCCACCACAGCACAATCCCCGTGACGACGAAGAACAGGCCCACCATACCGGCGATGCCGGTGATTGTCTCGCCCGCATCGCCGATCAGCAGCCGGTGATGGAGATCGAACAGCCATAGCTCCGGTCGCTGCCACGACGCCGACCAGCGGGCGACCGTCTCCCCCGCCTGGCTGACATAGGCGCCGCTGCCGTCCTTGAAGATCACCTGATGGACCCCGAGGCCGTCGCCCGCGAAGGTGATGCGGTCGACCGGCTTCGCCCCCTGCGAGACGTGGGCGACGGCTTTCGCCAGCGAAGCCGGATCGGCCCGAACGGGATCTCCGGCATGCGCCACAAAGGTCAGTTCGTCCCGCCACACCAGCAGCGTGCCCGTCAGCCCCAGCACCGCGAGCAACAGGCCGCCGATTGCGCCGATCCAGCGATGGAGCAAGGACAGGAGGTGCATCAGAACCCGGCTTGCCAGCTCAGCGTGAAATTGCGCCCGCGTCCCGTGTAGAAGCGGGCATTGTCGGTCGGTCCCTGCGTGTCGCTGTAATAGGTGACATAGTCGGTGTTGCCGACGTTCTGCACGCTCAGCATCACGCGACCCGCCGCCAGTTCGTATGCAGCATAGGCGTCGAACAGCCGGTAGCCTACGAAATCATTGGCGATCGGCTGCCCCTGGAACCGGTGTGACAGATAGTAGCGGCCCTGCACGCGCGCGCTGAAGCGGCCGCGACCATAGTCGATGCTAAGGTTGAGCCGGTCGGGCGAAATGTTGGCACCATCGAGATCGGCGTCCATCCTGCCGTCGCCATTGGTGTCCGTGCGCCCGCTGACATGGGCAAAGCCGGTGCCTAGCTTCAGCCCCGGCAGCGGGGTGCGGACGTTGAGGTTCACTTCCAGGCCCTCGATGTCGATTGGCTGGCGCATGACGTTGAACATGCCGTCGCTGGCACGCACCAGCACCTGGCCCAAATCGCTCGACGACCAGTAATAGGTGGCACTCGCCTCCAGCGGCCCTTGGTTCACCTCCATGCCGACCTCTCGGTTGTTCGACACGACGGGGGTCAGGTCTATGAAGTCGGCGATGCGGATGTTGGGCTGGCTGATGCCGCGCAGGACGCGCCCGATATCCGCGATCGTATAGCCTTCCGCATAGCTGCCATAGGCGCGGATCGCCTTGATCGGCTCCAGCACCACGCCGCCGTTCCACAAGGCGCGTTCGAACGACGGCTTGCCACCTGTGACCGCCCGCGCGCCGGCGCTGGCGAGCGTCGTGTAATTTGGAATGTTGAGCTGAACATTCTCGTAGCGCACGCCTCCGGCGAGCCGCACGACGCCGTCGAACAGTTTGAGATTGGCCTGTCCGAACGGCGCCAGGCTGCGGAAATCGGTCTGCGGCACCCAGGCGCGGCCGGTCTGGACGAGATCCTGCTTGGTACGGTCGATCAGCGCGTCGAACCCCGCGGTCAGCGTCAGCGCCTCGAATCCCGGCACGGCGCGCTCATAGCTGATCTTGCCGCCGATCTTGCGCGACACGTTGCGCGACTGGTCAAACAGCGTGCCCACCGGGGCGATCCGCGTATCCTGGAACGTCGCCAGGATGCCGCCGGCGAAGGTGTCGCTGGTGCGGTTGTAGAAGCCCTGAAGGGTGAACGCCCCGCCGGCCAGATCGCCGTCGGTGAGCGAGGCCGACACCATCTCCGCAAGGCCGGTCGATGGCTGCCCGGGCGTCTGCCCGCGGCGGCTCGTGGCGGGAATGCCCAGCGCCCGGTTGCCGTCGACAGGCAAGTAATGGTTGTTGCCTTCCAACCTGAAGCGGTTGGCGATCACCTCGATGCGGGCGGTATCGGACAAGTCGAAGCCAGCCCGCCCGAAAAAGGAAAGACTGTCGGTATCCTGGATCTCGCTCTGGTTGCCGTCCAGCCCGATGCGGCGCCCTCGCCCGTCGAGGAACACGCCGCGCCGTTCGAACGCCGCGCCGGCGGTGGCATCGAACCGGCCGCTGCGGACGCTGACCAGGCCCGCGACCTTGCCGCCAAGCGAGTCGCCGGAGAAGTCGTCGCCGCTATTCCCCTGGAGCAGGGTCCGCCCGCTCCAGCCATTTTCCTTGGGGCCCTCGACGGTGACCTGATTGACCACCCCGCCGGTTGCCCCGATGCCCTGCAAGGCATTGGAGCCGTAGATGACCTCTACCCGGTCGATGAAGAACGGATCGATGGTATAGCCGTCCCGCGCACCGTCGCGGATCGGCGTCGTCTGCGGGATGCCGTTGATCGCATAGAGCGGCGATCGGCCGCGCAGCGTCTCGCCGAAGCCGGTAATCTTCTCGCGCGTCGGCGAGAAGGACGGGAGCAGTGCCGAAACCGCATCTACGGTGGAACCGGACACCGCCACCTGGCGCGACAAGGTCTCGCGATCGATCACGTCCACCGTCAGCGGCAGCGCGCTGGCCGGCAATTTGGTCCGCGCGGCAGTCACGACGATATCGTCGCGCGCGTTTTCGTGCGCATCCTCGCCGGCGCGGCCTTCCTGCGCCTCGGCACTTCCCGTCCAGGTGGTAGCTGCGGCGATCAGGCCGATGGCAAACTTCATCGTCTTCCCCTTTTCGGGGCGCGATAGGAAATAGTCGCCATCTTTGCAACGGCCTCGCATTAGCAGGTTCGACACCCTCTATCCCGGTGGTGCACGGGGCTCAGGCTGTCCCGCCGCTGGGTCCGAGCGACGGCACCTTATGGCAGAGGCATTTGTCCGCTTGCCTCCGGAGACGGCGATGGCATGGATCTTCGTGTAGCGCCCGCGTCGCCTGAAACCGATTGCCTGGGCGTACGCCGCCTTTTCCGACCACCGCGTATTCCGACTGTACAGCGTTGCACGGACCTAGGCGCACGACGCGTCCTTCCAACCGCAGCCCGCCTGCAGCACATGGACGATGCCGCTGATCACCCGACGGTCGTCATCTCGCGGCTTGTTTGGCAGCAACGGTCGTAGCCGATCCCACTGCTCGTCGTTCAGCCAGAACTCTCCCGGCGTTTCACCCTCCACGTCAACGTGCAGGGTGAATCACGACTCGCACGGCAAGGGAATCCCGTTCATGTGTCCCAGCCCTAGGAGGCGCGCCCGGCCTCCGAACCTCTGGGAGTGGGCGCGTCGTAGTGCAGTGTCCTCGGTTCAGCCGTCTGATCCATGCCACGGCGTCGCTGAACACCTCAACAAAATCAGCAACATGCGCGACGCCGGACATAGCCAAGCTGTCGCGCTCTAGTTAAGCGCGCCAACGTGATTCCGATTTCAGATCTCGTCGACAGGCCGCTTGCTCGCATTCACGATCAGCGTGGGCTCCCCTATTTTCTCACCGAACACGGGACGCCCTGGACACCGATCGGGCACAATGATGCGGTTACCTGGCCTGAACTCTCGCCGCTGTTCCGTCGCCGTGACCCGGCCGCTGTTGAGCGTCACCTCGTCTGGCTGAAGGAGCAGGGCGTCACCGTGATCCGGTTGATGCTGGAGTATTGCCACGGCGAAAACCGGTACCTGGAGCGTCCCGTAGGGCGCTTCGCGCCCAATATGGTTCAGTTCTGGGATGACCTGTTTCGGTTACTTGAGAAGGTAGGCCTGCGAGTATTGCTGACGCCCTACGACACGTTCTTCATGTGGATCCGATGGCGCCACCATCCTTACAATCGAGCGAATGGCGGCGTCTGTGCGTCACAAGCCGAATGGCTGACCTCACCAACCATGCGGGCGGCGATCAAGCGCCGGCTCGCATTCGCGAGCGACCGCTGGGGCAGCAGCCCTGCCCTGTTCGCCTGGGACCTCTGGAACGAAATTCATCCGGCGCATGGAGGGGATGACCCAGCAACCGCTGCTCCATTCATCGCTGACGTAGCGTCCTGGCTGCGGAAATACGAAAGGGAGCGGCACGGCTTCGCTCACCTCCAGACCGTGTCAGTCTTCGGTCCGGAACTTATCAATCACCCAACGCTGGCCGAGTCGATCTTCCGGCACCCGGCACTCGATTTCGCAAACACGCATCTTTATGAGACCGGCACGATCGACTCCCCTCAAGACACTGTCAGCCCTGCGCTCGCAGTTGCGCGTCTGATGCGGACCGCCGTTGAGGAAGCGGGCGACCGGCCGGTGTTCGATTCTGAGCATGGGCCAATCCACAGCTTCAAGGACAAGAAGCGCACCTTGCCTGCCGCGTTCGACGACGAGTACTTCCGCCACATTCAATGGGCGCATTTGGCGAGCGGGGGGGCCGGTGGAGGCATGCGGTGGCCCAACCGGCATCCGCACGTGCTAACGCATGGGATGCGCGCCGCCCAGCGGGCACTGGCCGACTTTCTCCCGCTGATCGACTGGACCCGCTTCCGTCGCCGCAATGTTTCGGCCGAGCTCTGCTGCGACGATCCTGGGCTCGCTTTGGTTGGATGTGGGGACGAGCGCCAAGCGCTGATCTGGACTATCCGAACCGACAGCCTCTCTTCACAGGGCATGGTCGAGCCGCGGTGGGACGCGCCGGCAGCTAGGCTGATCGTCCCAGGACTGCACGACGGCGAATACGTGGTGACTACCTACGATACCGCAGCGGGCTCGATCACCGGGTGCTTCGAGGCGGGCAGCGCCTGCGGCGTGCTGGAGGCAATTGTGGGGCCCGTGCACTCTACGCTTGCTTTGTCCATACGAGCAGCCGGGGGCGCCCAAGTGGATGCTGGCAACTAGCGATGGCCGCTCAAGAATCTCTCCGCATCGCCGAAACGGCCTTGTACCGGCCAGTGAAAGCATTTCTCGAGGCGAAAGGCTTTGACGTGAAGGGCGAGGTCTGCGGATGCGACGTGGTCGCTGTTCGCGGTGATGAGCCGCCGGTACTTATCGTCGCTGAGCTGAAGCTCTCCTTCACCTTGGAACTCGTTCTTCAAGCAGTCGACCGCTTACGCTGCGCGGACCTGATCTACCTTGCGGTGATCTCCCGCCGGAAAGGACGAGATCGCGACGGACGTGTCATGAGATTGTGCCGCTTGCTGGGGGTCGGCCTCCTCGTGGTAGATCTGAAGCTCGGCACGGTCTCCGTTCTGGCCGAGCCGTCACCCTACCGCCCTCGGCCAGATCTGCCGCGGCGGTCGCGGATCTTTAAGGAGCACGCGAATCGTAGAGGCGATCCCGCAGAAGGAGGCTCCACACGCCAACCGCTCATGACGGCCTATCGGCAACGGGCGATTGCCTGCGCCGAGGCCATCGGTAGCGGCGTAGCCCGACCGCGCGACCTGAAGCACCTCGCGGAAGACGCGGGCCAGATCCTGCTGCGGAATGTGTACGGCTGGTTCCTCAGAGAAAAACCCGGACATTACAGATTATCTGAGGCTGGTGCGGCCATGTTGAAGGGTCTTGAAAGCTTGTCAACCGTCCGGCGGCTGCTAGACGGCCCCGATGCTGATGGCCGCCCTCTTTCTCCTGCAGGTTCAGGAAGACGATGATCCCGTCGTAACGGATTACGTCACCTGTGTAGTTCACCAGGTAGGGGAGCTCTACAACGCGTCCGGAACCGCGAATGCCGTGGCTCGCGCCGCGATACAGGCGTGCAAAGACAAAGAACCTGGGCTCAAGGCCTCCGTCCGCGACGACATGATCAGCGATATGGTCAAGGGCGGCAAGACGGTCGACAGCGCCGAGCGAGCGGCAAACAAACAAATCGCGGCCGGCTGGGCGGCATACATGGCCAACCTGGAGCGCAACGCTGAAGCTTCCGTCATCCGCTTCAGGGCTCGCCTTCCGCAGCGATAGGGCCGATCAACGCAGGGCATCCGCCTGCCGTCTCGACGCAACCGCGGGTGCCGAGCCACCGGCGTAGGCCGCGGGGTTGCAACAACGCCTCGAGGTCGGCTGAACTGCTATCCTAAGTTACTGTTATTGCGTGGAACGACCATAGCGTACGATCCGTTCGCGACCGTCATACTCCCTTAGGAGAGATCATGGGCTCGCTATCCGTTCTCCGCGCATTCTTCGCTATCCTGTCGCTCCTTCTGCTGGCAGCCGCTGCCTATCTGCTGTGGTCGTGGTATGACGGGGAATGGGTGCGCGATGCTGACGGTGCGCTACGGCGCGTTCGGGAGGATTGGCGCCTCTGGACGGGGGGCGGCTTGCTCGCCTGGTCCTTGCTGGGCCGATCCATGGTGCTTCTGCTCGTGGCGCGCCGGGACACGGACCCGATGCGGCTAGAGCGGGGAAACGGCACCTATATCGATAGCCCGACGGGTGCTCGGCTTTATGTGGAGATTCATGGATCCGACGATCTCCCGCCCCTGATCCTGACGCATGGCTGGTCACTCGACAGCCGCATCTGGCATTATGCCAAACGAGACCTGGCGCCGCATTTCCAGCTGATCGTCTGGGATTTGCCCGGCCTCGGCCAGTCGAAGCGCGCCCGCGCCAAGGTCGACATGCGGGGCTTTGCGCAGGATCTCGCCTCGGTCCTGCAGCTTGCCGGCGGACGCCCCGCATTGCTCGCCGGGCATAGCATCGGCGGCATGATCCTTCAGACGCTCGCGCGGGATCAGCCCCAATTGTTCGGCCGCGAAGTGCGCGGCCTCGTGCTTCTCGACACCACCTACATCAATCCGCTCAAGACGATGATCCTGAGCGGTCTGGCGCAGGCACTGCGCTGGCCGGTGATCGAGCCGCTGATGCGGCTTACCATCCTCCTGCAGCCGCTGGCTTGGCTGGGCGCCTGGCAGAGCTACCTCAGCGGCGCGTCACATCTCTCGACGCGGCTGGGGTTCGGCAGGTCCGTGACGCGGACCCAGCTGGACCGCACCGCGCGCCTGATGACGATGCAGAACCCTGCGGTGACCGCGCATGGCGATCTCGCGATGTTTCGTTGGAGCTCCGAAGAAGCGCTTCGCGCCTGCCCGGTTCCGATACTGGTGCTCGGCGGCAGCAAGGACATCGTGACGAAGCCGGAAGCCTCCGAGTACATCGCCGGCACTGCGCCGCGGGGCCGGCTGCACATCGTGGAGGGGGCCAATCACATGGGGCCGGTCGAACAGGCCGATGCCTATCACGCGGCGATCCTCGGCTTCGCGCAGTCGCTGCAGTTTCGGGGCCCGACGCCGCTCTGATCGTGTTTGCCGCTGCCCGATGTGCGAAGTTGCTAAATCAGATCAATTGGCTGCAACGAGAGGAAATCTTTAGCATTTCAGTCTCATGCCTAGCTATCGTTTCTGCTTCCGAACTCCCAACAACGTTGCGCATCTGAGCGAGCAGCGCGACTTGCCGGATCTGCGCCAGGCGCTGATCGCGGCGCATCAGGTGGGGCGTATGCTGCTGCACAAGCATGTCCGCCGCGCGCCCTGTGCGCTGCACGGCAGCTTGGACATCGAGGATGAGGATCATCAGCCGGTAGCGCGCATCCTGCTTGCCGACCTCGCCCGGCAGATCTCGTAACCGCGATGTGTCGCCTGCCACAGCCGGTGCCGGAACCGGCACCTGTCGCCCTGCCGGAAGACGTGCCCTATCCCGGCACCATCACCCTCGAGGTCGACGCCCGCGATGTCGAGCGGCGGATCTTTCGGGTGCGCGAGACGATGCCCGTCGCGCGCGCCGGAGAGTTGACCTTGCTTTTCCCGCAATGGCTGCCCGGCTACCACGCCCCCCAGGCGCCGATCGAATTGTTCGCGGGACTGGTCGTAGAAGCAGCGGGACAGGATCTGCGATGGAAGCGCCATCCGGTGAACGTGCAGGCCTTCCTTGTCGACGTGCCGGAGGGAGTCGACACCATCGAGGCGCGCTTTCAGTTCCTGTCGCCGACCGACCCTGCGCAGGGGCGTGTGGTGGTCGGCGCGGATCTGCTGATGCTGCAGTGGAATACCGTGCTGTTGTATCCAGCGGGGCACTTCGCGCGCCGGATCCAGATGGCCCTTACCCTGCTTCTGCCGGAAGGCTGGCGGCATGGCTGCGCGATGGAAGCCGCGCGCGACGGCGACCGCCTCTGCTTCCCGCCCGTGCCGCTGGACGTGCTGGTCGACTCGCCGGTCCTTGCCGGGCGTCATTTCCGCCGCGTCGCGCTGGACGATCAGGCGCAGGTGCATCTGGCGATGGCGGCGGACGGGCCCGATCAGCTGGAAGCCACCCCGGCGCAGATCGCCCCCCACCGCGCGCTGATCCGGGAAGCGGACCTGCTGTTCGGTGTCCGGCCCTTCGATCGCTACGAGGTGCTGTTCGCGCTGAGCGACACGATCGACAGCATCGGCGTCGAGCATCACCGCTCCTGCGAGGCCGCGACGCTGCCGGGCTATTTCACCGACTGGGATGCCACCTTCTCGCGCCGGGACACCATCCCGCACGAGTTTGTCCATAGCTGGAACGGCAAGCACCGACGCGGTGCGGACTCCTGGACGCCCAGCTTCGACCGGCCGATCGGCAATAGCCTGATGTGGGTGTATGAGGGGCAGACGCAATATTGGGACCGGGTGCTGTGTGCACGCTCCGGCCTTTGGACGACGGAACATGCGCTCGGCGCGATGGCGCTTACGGCTGCCACCCACGAAGTGCGTGCCGGCAGCCGCTGGCGCCCGATGAGTGACACGACGCGCGATCCGATCATTGCCGCGCGCGCGCCGTTGCCCTGGCCGAGCTGGCAGCGCAGCGAAGACTATTATTCCGAGGGCGCGCTCGTCTGGCTCGATGTCGACACGCGAATCCGCGAGCTGAGCGGCGAGGCGCGGTCGCTGGATGATTTCGCCCGCAGCTTTTTCGGCGCTGACGCGGAAGGGGATTGGGGCACGCGTACCTACGTGTTCGAGGACGTCGTCGCAGCGCTGGAGCGGCTCGCGCCGTTCGATTGGCAGGGCTTCTTCGCCGCCCGCATCGAAGGCAAGCACGAAGGCGCCCCGCTCGCCGGGATCGATCGTGGCGGGTACCGGCTCGTCTACCGTCCCGAACCCAGTGCCTATTGGGCGAATACGGAGAAGGTCGCGGGCAATCTGAACCTCAGCTTCTCGCTGGGGCTGACGGTCGCGGCAGACGGCGCGGTGAGCGAAGTGCTGTGGGAGGGCCCCGCCTTCGCGGCGGGGCTCACCGTGGGCTCCACGCTGGTGCAGGTGCAGGGCGAGCCCTTCTCCCTCGCGTTCCTGCGTGAGGCGGTGGCCGGGTGCCGCGGGCCGCTAGAGGTGCTGGTGCGCACCGGGAAGCGCGAGCGGCGGGTAGCCTTCCCGGAATGCTCCGGCCACCGCTATCCTCATCTGGAGCCGGTAGACGGGGCCAAGCATCGTCTCGAGGACATCCTGCGCCCGCGCCGGTCCGACTAGCCTGGCCATTACCAGGCGATGCGGTGACAACAAGACTGAGACTGCCTGTTCATGCCGTGGCGATCAGTTGATCGATGGCGATCGCGATATCGGCCTGCCGGAACGGCTTGGCGAGCTGCGGCAGCAGCAGGTCCAGATCGCCGCCAGCATAGCCGGTGACGATGAGGATCGGCATGTGCGGAAGCCGCTCGCGGATACGCTCTGCCACTTCCGCGCCGTTCATCCGAGGCATCATGTAGTCCGACACCACGGCATCAATCTGGATGCCGGTCCGAAGCTTCGCCAGCGCCTGCGCGCCGCCCGCTGCCTCGTGCACCTCGTGCCCTAGTTCGCGGAGCATCTCCGCCGTGCCGCGGCGAACCAGCTCCTCGTCGTCGATCAGTAGCAGCCGTAGCGGGCGCATGGGCTTGCCGACGGTGGGCACCCGGGCCGCGGAGGGGGCGGCCCCGGCGCGAGCGACGGGGAGATACAGGTCCGCGCGCGTGCCTCGGCCGATGCTGCTCTGCAGTTCGAACGCCCCGCCGAGCTGCGCCGCCAGCCCGTGCACCATCGACAGGCCGAGACCGGTCCCCTTCCCGACATCCTTGGTCGAAAAGAATGGCTCGACCGCCTTGGCGAGCGTCACCTCGTCCATGCCCGCACCGGTATCGATTACCGAGATGCGAATATAGGCGCCGGGGTCGAGCTTGCTTACCCTGTCGGGGCCCAGCATGACGCGATCGGCGGCGATCGTCAGCACGCCGCCGCCTTCCATTGCATCGCGGGCGTTGACGCACAGATTGAGGATGGCGAGTTCGAGCTGGTTAGGATCCGCGATGCCCGCGGGCAGATCGTGTACGGGAAGCATGCGCAGCTCGATTGCAGGGCCGATCGAGCTGGCGATCAGGTCGCGCATCCCCTCGAACAGCTGCGCGATGTCGACCGCACGCGTTTCCAGCGCCTGCCGGCGGGCAAAGCCCAGCAGGCGGCTGACCAGAATCTTCGCGCGCTCCGCTGATTGCAGCGCGCCGTCGAGCAAACGTGCCGAACGCGGATCGTCGGCGCCGTAGCGCCGGTTCAACAGGTCGAGCGCGCCGGTGATCGGGGTCAGCAGATTGTTGATGTCGTGGGCGACGCCACCGGTCAGCTGGCCGATCGTCTCCAGCTTCTGCGCCTCGTGCAGCTGGGCGATGACCGTCTCGCGCTCGGCGACGGTCGCAGTGACGCGGGCCTCCAGGCCTTCGTTCAACTCGCGGAGTTCCTGTTCGGCGCGCTTCCGTTCGGTCACGTCCTGAAAGATGACCGCGACTTCCCTGCGGCTGGCAGGTTCGATGCTGAACGCCGACAGCTCGAGATGGCGGCTGGTGGCGACCAGTTCGCGCTCGAACCGGATCGGCTCGCCTGAAAGGAGCACCTGCCGGTACAGCGCGATCCAGCCCTCGGCCTCATCCGGCACCATCTCGCGCACCTTCTGGCCCACGACGTTCGCGATGCCGGTGTGCCGCGCATAGGCGGGGTTGGCCTGGACATGGACATAGTCCGACAGCGGGCCCTCCGGCCCGTCTAGGAACTCGATGACGGCAAAGCCCTCATCCATCGTGTCGAACAATGTGCGATACCGCGCTTCGCCTTCACGAAGTTCGATGAGGCGCGCCCGGGCCTCATATTGCCGCTTGCGCGCACGCAGCGCCGAGCGTGCGAGGCTGATCAGCGTTGTCGGGTGGAAGGGGCGCTCAAGGAACGTGACGTTGCCGAGCACCTCCAGATACCGCACCGCCGCCGGGTTGCGCTCGAGGCCGCCGCCCCGAGTGGTGAGCAGCACAAACGGCATGTCGGACCACTCCTCCTGGTGCGACAGCCAGTCGGCGAGCGGATTCAGATCGGCGCTGGTGATCGCCTCCTCGGTTACCAGCACGAAGGCCGCGCCGGCGTCCAGTTCGGTGATCAGCGCGAGCAGCGACCCGCAGGGGGTCGCTTCAATGCCGCCTTCGTTCAGCATCGCCCCGGCGATCGTCGCGTCCCGTCCGCGCGGGGCGAGCACCAATGCCCGCTCCGAAAGCGTGCTGTGCTTCACGTCTCGGGATCGTCGAGCAGGGCCGCCTCGCCGACCATCACCGGTACCCCTCGGAGCACGCCCTGGAAGTTCGCCAGAGGCGGCCCGAGCGTTAGCCCACGTTCGCCGAGGCGATATTCACGGATCGTGTCCTCATGCGGACCCGTGCGCTTCTTGACGACGGAAACGGCGCGCCGCACCCGGCCCAGCGCCTCGAAATAGCGCAGCAGGATGACCGTGTCCGCCAGATAGGTGACGTCCACCGGCGACTTCATGTCGCCGACCAGGCCGTGCTGCGCGACCGTGAGGAAGGTCGTGGCGCCGCGGCGGTTCAGATATTGGAGCAGCTCGTGCACGTGAAGCACCAGCGCATTCTCCCCCGGCATCGCGGCCTGATAGCCGTTGAGGCTGTCCAGCACGACCGTACGCGCGCCGTGGGTCTCGACGCAGACACGCACCCGTTCGGAGAATTCACCCGGCGTGAGTTCGGCGGCGTCCACCTGTTCCAGCACCAGCGTCTCGGCGTCGATCATCGCCTGCAAGTCGATGCCCAGACCCTTGGCCCGCTCGATCAGCAACCCGCGCTCCTCGTCGAACACGAACATCGCCGCCCGCTCGCCGCGTGCGATGGCATTCCGCACGAAGGTGAGCGTCATGATCGACTTGCCGGTGCCTGCCGGGCCGAGCACCAGCACGCTGGAGCCGCGCTCGACCCCGCCGCCGAGCAGCGCGTCGAACTCGGCCATGCCCGTGCCCAGCACCGTGCGATCCACCGGCCGCTTGTGTTCGGCGGATACCAATCGGGGGAAGACCCGCACGCCGCCGGTCTCGATTGCGAAATCGTGGAAGCCGCCGCGGAACCGCCGGCCGCGATATTTGATCACCCGCAGCCGCCGGCGCTCCGCCCCATATTCCGGCGCAAGCTCCTCGAGCCGGACGACGCCGTGCGCGATCGAGTGCACGGTCTTGTCGTTTGCATCCGTCGTCAGGTCGTCCAGCATCAGCACCGTGGCGTTCTGCCGCGCGAAATAATGCTTCAGCGCGAGGATCTGGCGGCGATAGCGGAGCGAGCTTTGCGCGAGCAGCCGGATTTCCGACAGGCTGTCCAGCACGACGCGATCGGGGCGGATGCGCTCGAACACGTCGAAGATTCGGCGGGTGGTTTCGCCAAGCTCCAGGTCCGAGGAATAGAGCAGGCTCTGCTGCTGCTCCTCGTCGAGCAAATTCTCCGGCGGCACCAGTTCGAACAATTCGAGGCCCTGCAGATCCCAGCCATGTGCCGTGGCGGTGGCGCGCAGTTCTTCCTCGGTTTCCGACAGCGTGATGTACAGGCAGCGCTCTCCCGCTCCCGCACCCTGGCGGAGGAACTGCAGCGCTATTGTGGTCTTGCCCGTGCCGGGGCTGCCCTCGAGGAGGAACACACGTCCCCGCTCCAAGCCGCCGCTCAGCACGTCGTCGAGCCCCCCGATTCCCATGGCTGCCTGGGTATTCACGCCGGTCATATGGTCTCCTGCGGAGCGTCTGCTAACGGGTACCTTGCAGGTGAGCCCGCTCCCGACCGTACGGCCGTGAATTGCGTTTAGTTCCGGATCGTTAGCAAGTGCAGGCCGCTTGCGATAGGCCCAGATCGTCAGAGAGCGGCTGAGGGGTTCTATTCCGATTGGCGTCTGCGGTTAGACATTCGGCGTTACGGATCGCAAATGCGCCAAGCGGTCGCACCCCTGCCGTTCTGAAGGATGCGGTGAGTGACTGCTAAACCTAGTTGCGATCGCCAGAGCAGACGGGCTGATGTCCGCCCTCTCTAGGCCGTCACGAAGCACCCGACCGGAAGCAGGCATTTCCGAGCCGATTTACCCAATCATACATTCAGGCGCTGGCGGATCTCCTTCCCCGGTTTGAAGTAGGGGAGTCGAGTAGCGCAAACCGCAACGGGTTGGCCGCTAGCGGGGTTGCGTCCGATACGCGCCTCGCGAGCCCGCGTAGAAAACGCGCCAAAGCCGCGAAGCTCTACCCGCCCTTCAGCACTGAGCTTAGCCACGATCTCTTCGAAGAAGAGGGAGACGATGCTCTCCACCTCCTGCAGTGACAAGCTAGGATTGTCGCGCGAAAGGCTATCAACTAATTCAGAACGGACCATTTTTCTTGCTCCTCATGCCTTTGCGAGCGGAGCCGTACGCGCGCACTCTTGCCAAGTGATGAGCACAGTCCTGGGGATTTCACCTAGTGGTCCATGCCGGCGCCGGCAAAGGGCTGGTGGACGCAATCCGTAAGAGGCGATCCGCCGAAACGCGATCTTACCTGTGACCAGTCCCCGCCTCGTCCATGTTAGCGAAGGTCTTGCCCGATGCCGTCTGCGCCTCCCGTCGCTCCCGCATCATTGTCAGCCACTTCTGACGCAGGGTGCTTCGGCGCTCGGGATAGCGCTCCTCCCGGAACTCTACGCGCAAAAGCCGGTCGGTTCGGAACATGCGAAAGCCTTGCCGCAGCTCGCACCAGGCGATCACCACTCGAACTCGATCCATATAGCCGACAAGGAAGGGCCAGATCATCCGCTCCGATTCCTGCCCAGCCCCGTCAGAATACCGGATCCACAGTTTGCGCCCCTGCAGACTCCAAGCGCGCAACCGGGCGACGTCCACGCCCGCATCCAGGCGCTCGCCCCAGTTCGGCGGCGTGATCACCGCTGGATCTTCCATGGCTGGACGCAGCCCTTCGGGGATGATGGCGGCGACCTTGGCAAGAACGTCGGCAGCGGCGCGGGCAAGCGCATCGTCGGCATGAACTAGCACCCATTGCGCCCCGAGTACCACGGCCTCTACCTCATCCGAGGTCAGCATCAGCGGCGGCATGTCGAACCCGCGTTCCAGAACATAGCCGATCCCAGCCTCTCCGCGGATTGGGACCCGCTGGGCAATGAGTGCCGCGATGTCGCGGTAAACTGACCGCCGGCTCGTCTCCAGCTCTGCTGCGATCGCTGCCGCGGTGAGCGGCCCCGATGCACGGCGAAGGTGCTGGACGATTTCGAACAGGCGATCAGCTCGACGCATGGGTGCAAGTCCTTACAAGCCGCACCTGTAGGGTGCGAGGGCAATCAAGCGCTCACCTTGGCGGAGCGAAGACTCGGCTTGAGACGCGCCTCCGCCCAGGGGGCATCTCCTCGTCATCCAGATCGATGCGATCGCATTGAATCCCGTGCCATGGCTCGGCTGAACGCCGGCCTCGAGGCGAGACGGGTGAGATAAGCCGTGATCACCCCTTCTGCGGGTAGCAGATGACGCGCCCAGCCGAGTGTGCCGCCAAGCATCACGTCGGCGACACTGAAGCGCTCGCCGAGAAGATAAGGCCCTTGCGACAACGCGCCATCGAGCCGCCGCAGTGCCGCTTCGAAAGACGGCGGCACCGCAGCGTCCGGGCCGGCCCCCATACGCTGAAAGATGGCAGGGCCGAACTCGCCCTCGATCCAGCTGATCCAGGTGAGGTAGGCGCCACGATCGGGATCTCCGATGCATGGCGACAGTCCGCCGTCAGGATGTCGGTCGCCGAGATATATGGCGATCGCGGCGCTTTCAGTCACAAGCTCCTGATCAGAAAGGATCGCAGGCACCTTCTTGTCAGGGTGCGGATTGGCCGGGTCGGGGCCGTCGCCGCTGCCGTCCATGTAAGATATTGTGACGTGGTGCAGGTGGAAGGGAGCGCCGAGTTCCTCCAGCAACCAGAGGATTCGAGTGGATCGTGAGCGTGGGGCGTGGAAAAGCGTCAGCATCAGTTGGTCTCCCGTGGCCGTGATGGCCTCGGAGAGCGGTTAGCCAGGGGCTGTTGCCAGCGTTGTGGCAGCATCGAAGCGCGCGCGACAGCATCGACCGGACGTGTTCCGGCGAGATGCAGGAGCGTGCCTGTCCGCTTGGCGCAAAATGCAAGTGGATTGGCGGCGAATGCCAATGCTCGAAAGCGGCAGGCCGCTTAGTACCACTTCACTCGGCCACGACATCTGTCCCGGCCGGATGGAGCCAGGAACATGAACAATCTCATCAAGCAGGCACTGCTGATCCCAGTCAGCGATCCGCAGCAGACGATCTCCATCAGTCCCGTGGTCCTCAAGGTGGAGGATCGCCCGCTTCCGCTTGAACTGCGCATTACAGCGCCGGTTAGCGGATATAATCTGCCGGTGGTGCTGCTTTCGCACGGGCATGGGCCTTCGCTCTACCTTCCGTCGAAAGATGGCTACGGGCCACTCGTTGACTTCTACGCAGGTCACGGCTTCGTCGTAATTCAGCCTACGCACCTCAATTCAAAGGTCGCGGGCATGCCGGCCGACGCCGCTGGCGGCCCGCTGTTCTGGCGCTCGCGCGTCGAGGACATGCGCGCTATTCTCGATCAGCTCGAGGCAATAGAGACTGCCGTACCGTCGATTGCTGGGCGGATCGATCGAACGCGCGTTGCTGTGATCGGTCACTCGATGGGGGGCCAAACCGCAGGCGTTCTGCTGGGGGCCCGTTTGACCGATCCTAACGATCCGAATGCGCAGGATATCGACCTGCACGATTCGCGGATCGCAGCGGGCGTCATGCTGACGGCGCCAGGAAATGGCGGAGCTTCGCTGAGTGAGATGGCCGCCGACCGCTACAGTTTCTTCAACCCTGATTTCTCGCATCTGAGCACGCCAACGTTGGTAGTCGTCGGCGAAGAAGACGCCTCTCCGCACCTGACGGTCCGCGGCCCGGCCTGGCATGCCGACGCATTTCACGACAGCCCGGGCGCGGACAACTTGATGTCCGTCATCGGCGGCAAGCATGGCTTGGGCGGTATCGCGGGCTATGACGCCAGGGAAACTGACGATGAGGATCCAGAACGCATGGAGATCGTCCTTCGAACGACTTGGGCCTATCTCCGCTCGGCTCTGTACGAAGGAGACGAGGCGTGGCCGATGGCAAAGCACGCACTCCTCTCGCATTGCGCGAACCACGCCCGCATTGACGCCAAGTGACATGAGCCAGCGCAACCACGTGGCGCTACTTGGGCCCCGCTGACTCGCTTCAAGCGCGCGGCGCACCGGAATGCGCGGCGCCCTTGACCGATGCAGCAACTCGGGCTCTCGTGAGGTGGCCAACATGACCAACAGCACTCCCGACAAATGCCGCCTGCAGCAATCCTTCTGGTCGGCGCTGCAAGTGACCGGCCTGAACCCGGTGGCTGTGCTGCGCCAGGCCCGCCTTCCCGTGACGCTGCACCTCGACACCCGTCGCTTCGTGAGCACCACGCAGTTCTTCTCGTTGTGGGTTGCTATCTCGGACCTTGCGAGGAACGCGGACTATTGGCTGCGTTTCGTACAGGCGACGGACTCGGTAGGCCACCAGCCCATGTTCGTGGCTGCGTGCCACGCCTCCGACTTCCAGGACGGCCTCGCGCGCATCGCGCGATTCAAGCAGTTCACGATGCCGGAGAGGATCGTGATCGAACAGCGAGGTTCGGAGGTCCACATCTTCAAACAGTGGTTCTATGCCGAAGCGCCTGAACCGGATCTCTCCGTCGATGTAAGCTTCGCATTCCTTCTGTCGCTCGGCCGGCGCGGAACCGGCCAGAAACTCACTCCGCTACGACTGGAGCTGACCCGTAGCGGGTCGCCGACTACCGAACAGACCAACTTTTTCGGGTGCCCGATATTGAACGGCCAGGCGCGCGACACGCTTGTCTTGAAGGCCGCCGATCTCGATCGTCCGTTTCCCGGACATAACGCCGAGCTGATCGAAATCCTCATCCCTGCGCTGGAGGAGAGCTTCAGCCGGCTAAGGCCACGCAGCTCATTCTCGGAACAGGTGAAGGACGCGCTGAAACGGGGATTTGCCAGTGGCCGTCCCGAAGTCTCAACCGTAGCGCGCAACCTTGGCACGAGCGAGCGCACGTTGCAGCGGCGCATCACCGACGAAGGGAGCAGTTTCCGCGCGCTGGTCCAGGAGGCGCGCAAAGAGCTCAGCCGCAAGCTTCTCTCCGACCCGTATGCCGACGTAGCGGAGGTCGCCTGCCTCCTTGGATTCCAAGACACGACTTCATTCTATAGGGCGTTCAGGATGTGGGAGGGAGTCACCCCACAGGCTTGGAGGAGCCACAATATTTCTACGCGGCCGATCTGAGCCGAGCACGTGCGCAGAGGGAAGCCGGACAAAACGTGGACCAGCGCCGTCACTGCCCCTCGCCTTTTCATGGCCTCAGCCCGAAGCTGCTTTTAAACGCACCCCAGGTTTCAGCCCGCGCCAGCGGTACTCGAAAGCGGAGGGAACGGCGGCTTTCGGTAAGCTCATACCCGGAACTGGAGGAATTGTGCGCGTTGCGCCGGGATTCCTTCCACTCTTGCCGTGACCGCTCACAACGCAGGCCTGCCCCAGGACCCTGGACGTTCCAAGCTGATCGTTGTTTTTCAAGCGCGCATCCGGGGTCGGTCCGGGAACTGCGGTGCAGGCCAAACGCTCTGCCAAAGCCATGAAGTTGAAAGCCTTAAATGAGCAGGTCCTGGTGATCACCGGGGCGAGCAGCGGCAACGGGCTCGCAACAGCCAGAGCTGCGGTGCGCCAGGGCGCTGCCGTCGTCCTTGCTGCCCGCAACCATGAAGCTCTGCAGCAAATTCAAGCTGCGTTGCAGGATGAGGGCGGCCGCGTGATGGTCGTGCCGACCGACGTCGCGGAACAGGATGCCGTGGAGCGGCTCGCCCAGGCAGCAATCGAGCGCTTCGGTGGCTTCGACAGCTGGATCAACAACGCGGCAGCGGCGACCTATGGAACCCTCGAACAGGTGCCCGTTGCAGATCACCGGCGCGCTTTCGACGTAAACTACTTCGGCACCCTGCACGGGTGTCTGGTCGCTGTGCGCCACCTGCGCCAGCGCGGCGGCGGCGCCATCATCAACCTGGGATCGATCCTCGGCGATCGTGCGATCATCCAGCAGGGCCCCTATTCGGCGACCAAGCATGCGGTGCAAGCGCTGACCGACACCTTGAGAATGGAACTGGAACGGGAGCGAGCAGGCATTTCAGTCACGCTCATCAAGCCAGGCGCGATCAACACGCCCTATGCAGAGCATGCGCGCACATTCATGCGCGAGCCACCGCGCTTGCCCCCGCCGCTCTACGATCCAGCGCTGGTAGCGGACGCAGTGCTGTTCGCCTGCGCGACACCGCGCCGAGAGCTCTATGTCGGCGGCGGCGGCATTCTAAGCTCGTTGATCGGGCAAGTGGCCCCGCGACTGACCGATTTGGCCATGGAAGTCATCGGCACACGCATGCAGCAGAAGCCCGGCGACCCTGGTGCGGCAGACCGGCGAGACAATCTGCACGAGCCGCGGAGTGACGGGAGCGTCCACGGATCCCAGCGCGTGCACACGCGGAAAACCAGTCTTGCTCTGGAGGCGCAGAAGCTGCCCTATGTCGCGGGCGGCGCCATGGCTCTGGGAGTGGGAGCGCTGATCGGGCTAGCCCGTGTCCTGAAGCCGCGTCGTGTATCGACCCGTCCCTGATACCTGCATCCCTCCGCCGAGCGTCCTGCGGGTGGGCCCTCGCGAGACGAGCGTTGACCCGCGACGAGAGCGATGCTGAGCCCCTGTGCGTGATATTCGCCATGGAGGATGCAACCGCTCGTCGATGAAACACCTGGCAATCATCACGTCCCCGCTGCCCGGCCATCTGAACCCGGTGCAGATATTGGCCAAGGCGCTGATCGACCGCGGCTGGCAGGTATCGATCGTGCATCTGGGCGCAGCACGCCGATACATCACGGAGCCGGCAATCAGGTTCCATCCGCTGCCTCGCGGGACAGAGGCAACGCTGGACGAGTATCTGGAGACGCTGAAGGATCCGAACGGACCTGCCCGCCTGCGCCGCATGATCGGCGCGACCGCGGAGATGAGCGACAGGCTGCTCGCGGAAGCGCCGGCAGTGCTGGAGCGAATAGGTGCCACTGCTATCCTGGCAGACGCAGTGGAGCCTGCCGGCCCGCTGATCGCCGAAAGGCTCAACCTTCCCTATGCTGTCGCCGTCACGGGCCTGCCGCTATTTGGGGAGGCCGATGTGCCGCCTCCCTTTGTCGGCTGGCGCTACCGACCAGATGCGCTGGGCCGGTTCAGGAACCGCGGCGGGTACGCCGTCACCAATTGGCTGATGCGACCGGTGGCGCGAGTACTGGATGCCCGGCGCAGAGCATGGCAGCTATCGCCCGATTCTCCGGCACCACGCGTACAGGTTGCGCAGTGTCCACGCGGACTTGACTTCCCCCGCCGCCATTTGCCGCCGGCGTTCCACTATGGGTCTCCCTGGCGAGCGCCTGAAAGGGAGGCGTCGACCCTGCCGCAGGACGGACGTCCCCTCGTCTTCTGCTCGCTCGGCACACTCCAGGGTGGACGGCGGAGCCTCTTTGCCACCATGGCAGCGGCATGCGCGGCAATCGGCGCGAGAGCCGTCATCGGTCACGGCGGCGGACTTTCAGAAGCCGAAGAAACCGCCCTGCCGGGTGATCCACTTGTGCGTGCCTTCTGGCCGCAGTCGTCCGTCCTCCAACAGTGCGCTGCCGCGGTGCTGCATGGCGGCTTCAACACAGTTCTGGATGCATTGGCTGCGGGCGTGCCGATCGTGGCGCTGCCGATCGGCTTTGAGCAGCCTGCTACCGCCGCTCGGCTGGCCCGCCTCGGTGCAGGTCGAGTGCTTTCCCCGCGCAGGCTGGGTGTCGCCGATCTGGCCGGCGCGCTGCAGGCGGTCCTTCAGGACCCGAGCTATCGAAATGCAGCCGGCACGATCTCTGCCGAAATTGCCGCCGGTGGCGGCGCCGCGGATGCGGCCACAGCGATCAATGCCGTCCTTGGCGCTGACGCCTCAGTGCCGGCAGTCGCCACCACGGCGTCCCGGGACTGAGATGATGTTCGTGGTGATAGGCGCCGAAGTGGAAGCAGGTGATCAGCGAGAGCATCGGGCCAAGCTTGTTGCTTCGCGTATTATGGATATCGGCGAAAGGCCGGCCGTCGTGACGATGCGGCAGATATGTCCCGAACACGAACAATTGCCCCAGCGCCAGGAGCGCCGGGATCGCCCAGAAGATGACGATGTTGAGGAGCGACGCTCCGAGCAGCAGATAGATGATGGCCGCCGCGGTAATGCGGGCGAGTTGGCCGTGCGTGTAATAGGTTCGGAAGAACGATCCGAACCATGGAAGCAGCCGCCGTGGTGCGCTGGCGTGAAAATCGGGATCGTCGACAGTTCCCGGAGCAGCGTGGTGGGCGTGGTGGTTGGGCAGCAAGACGGCGTAGGAGAGCCCCGCATAGGCGCCAAGGCATAATGCCCCCACGGTGGCGTTCCACCTCGGGCGCCCGGGTGCCAGTGAGCCATGCATGCAATCATGGGCAATGATGAACAGCCCGGTGCTGAGCCAAGCCTGCACCAGGACGACAAAAACGGCGAATGGAACGGCTTCGATGCTCCAGCGCCACCAGAAAATGCATGCAACATGGACCGCGAGCCATGCCGAACCGATAGCTGCCGCTATCCATAAGCCTCTCCTCCCCCGATGTTCGTGCGTCGCGCTAATCATCACAGAAGGAGGCTCCCTTCGCATCTTGAACAAGAGCAACGCCGCTCGGTGCGGCGCCAGCGCGGCATATCCGGGAGCAGTGCGCCGCCGCGAGCCGGACGTCCGCTCCGCTGCCGAAGCATGCCGTCTCGGCAATATGCTGGGCTCGACGCGCGAGGGCTTGATGAAAACAACTGGTCACCATCGGATCCCCGGAGAGGCAGTCGCCTTGCGACCATCAGTGTAGCTACCGCCAGCATCAGCCCCGCGAAAACGTCAACGACGTAATGGCCACCGAACAGCGGCGTTGCTGCAATTGTGAGTGCTGCCCAGAGTGCAGCGGGAAGGTGCAAGGCCGCTATCGGGCGAAGACCCCACACAAGGATCACCGGAAGGGCCGCATGGTAGCTGGGAAAGGAGACAATACCTGTCATGTGTGACAGGTCGATCTGTCGAATGGTGCCGTCCCGAAGACCCGCGACGAGACTGCGGTCCAACCATGCTACCGATGGCCAAAGTCTCCCGTAGCGATCGGGATCGAACAGGTTGCCGAGCGCCGGCATCGCGCCGGACGCGAGCACCGTTATTGTCCCCGAAAGAATGGCGGCTGCGATCAGGACGCGCAGGCGATCGTAGCGCTCCGAGCAGGCGAGCACGACGATGCACAACATCATCTGCACCACAAGGCTGTGATAGGCGGCGCCCGCCAGCAGCAGCAGCGCGGCGGGCAACTCGGCCGCCGCGTTCAGGATCGCTGGCCAGTGCAGACCAAGCCACCTGTCTGCCGTCGCAAGATCATCGTCCCACAGAGGCCGCGCGTCGGCGGCGAGAAGATAGGTGAAAACAACGCCGAGGAGGGTGAACAGGGTCATTTGCAAGAAGGCTGTGGCCCCGGCAACCAGCCGGTCGTCTTGGCGCAATCGCCCGACCATCAGCGCCGCCAGGAGCACCGCGAGCCCCAGGATCGGCAGCACCGCCCTGGGGAATGATACATCGAAGCCCTTCGCCGGCCCCAGCCACAGGCATGCCGCGAGCAGGCCACACAGGCAGGTCCAGGACACAGTGTCGGGAGATAACCTCGTGGAGAGCTGCGGCATCCTCTCTCAACGCAAGGCAGTCGCACAGGGTTCACCACGTCTGTTCTATTCCAACCAGGCCTCAGCGCCGCGGAAGCACGCTCGCGCGGGGCAGCCACGGCATCTGAACAGCAGCGACTTGAACGAGCGGCAGCTCGGGCAGTTCATACATTGTGGTGAGAGCGCACAGCACGCCAGGCGGTGAAACCGTGACACGAGAAAGCCCATTCAGTTCAACCAGATACCTCGATCACCCCCGGACGGGCGAAGTAGACCCTGGCGGTTGATCGAGCTCGGACATTTGACACCATAGAGTAGTAGTTAAGTCGTCGCTTTCGCTAGAAGCATGCGGTAATCAGTTTGGCGGGTTCGATCATGGCGCGCTTCGGTGACTATATCTGCACGTTTGCTTTCGCCCGCGCTTGGCATCTTCTGGTAGCAGCATAGAAGTGAAAGTGCACATTTGCCGAAAATTGATCGAAATGAGATGGCTTTGAAGGCAACGGCTCGGCAGGCGCTGGCCTTGACAGCGATTGTCTGGCTTATCATCTCGTATGGCAGTTATGTAGTAGCGGAGCTGGTGGCGGGACGAACCGGCTTCATTCGCGACTTGCCGCTAGACCTTCCCGCAGTTCTGATCGTGGCGATGCTAGCCTTCGGGCTTTACCCGATCGCATACTCTCAGGAGGGTAGACCACCGGTAATGCGGTGGATCGTTGTACTCATCGCAGCTGTTGCAGTCGCATTTGCACAATCGGTCGTCAACTTGATTGAGAACTGGCTGCTGGGAGTTATCCCGCAGATATCTTCTACTCATATTTCGATCATCCGTCAAAGGTTTGGCCGGAGCTTCCTGTCGCACCTGTACATGTGCATCGCGACCGGAGCGTTGTTTATTTTCCTCATTGAAGCTCGTCGGACAGAGATTCAGCGATCGCAGAGATTGCGAGCGGAGCGGATTGCCTCGGACGCACGTATGGCCGCCCTCAGCTTGCAAATGAATCCGCATTTCTTGTTCAATGCACTCAACGGAATATCTAGCCTGATACTATCGGGCGCGCCGGACGCAGCAGAAGAGATGGTGGGCCTGCTCTCAGAGTTCCTCCGTCGATCGCTCCGTGCCGATCCGAGCTTGCCCGTGCCATTGAAGGAAGAGGTGGCCACCGTCGCTCTTTATATGCAGATCGAGCGCGTTCGATTTGAGGAGCGACTGCTATTCGAACTCGAGGTCCCCGAGACCCTGCTGGAACTGCAAGTTCTCCCGTTCCTCCTACAGCCGCTGGCGGAAAATGCGGTCAAATATGGCGTCGCCCATTCGCGTACGCCCGTGCTCGTCCGCGCCTCCGCCAGCATTCGGGAGGAGCTGTTGATCCTTCGCGTGGAGGATAACGCCAAGCCTGCAAACGAAGTGCAGCCTGGACTCGGCATCGGTATCGAGAACATCCGGGAGCGTCTTGTGACGCGCTATGGCCCAGCCGCCTCCATTTCAGCCCAGCGCTTTGAGGGCGGCTTTGTTAGTGAGATACGGATTCCCGTTAATCAGTGACGCGGGCTGGTGAAAAGGCTTGCATAATTGCGGCCCACCCGGACTTGTTCACCGGACCGCAGTCGCAGGAGCGGCGTGCGGGCCGACGAGCGACCAATGGCCGCGATGCAATCACGACGCACTATGCTCGACCTGTGAACTCGCACGAACATCTCGGGGTCGAGCTTGGCCTCGAGAGAGCTCAGCGGCTCGCGATGAAGGAACGAGCGCCCATCTACCCAGATCCGCACATAATCTCGCTCTGATTCTATCAGGTACACTTCAGCCAACGTAATGCGGACGCTTTCTCCCCGCGCCTTGACCCACAGGTGCTGCTCGTATCGGCTGCCCGGATTGACTGTCGCACCTCTACGGAGATTGGCAATCACCTCCATCATCTCGGCTAGCCGTGCTTCCGCGTCCAACCGATCCCTTTGCTGACGCGCCCGCTCAAGCGCTGAATGCAGGCGCTGTGGCTGAACCGGCTTCATCAGATAGTCGATCGCGCGTGCCTCAAAGGCGCGTGCGGCATAGTGGTCGAAGGCGGTCACGAAGATAATGCTAGGCGGCGTGTCTAGCGCTATACGTTCTACGACGTCGAAGCCGTTCAGACCCGGCATCTCCACGTCGAGCAGCACAACGTCGGGTCGGAGGGTGTGCAGCACCTCCAGCGCCTCCTCCCCGTCGCGCGCAACGCCCGCGATCCTGGCCTCCTGATGGCGCTCCACCAGAATCTTCAGCCGTTGACGCGCCAGCGGTTCATCGTCGACGATAAGAATGGAAAGCTTGTTCATATGAGACGAGCATAGAATAGCGGCGCTGCGTCGCCAACAGAATGTGCTGTTCGTCGTCCGAGATACGTCGTTCGTCGCGCCTGCTCCACCTTCATCGACTAACCATTGTCATCGATCGCTTACTTCCTGACACTCTGCGAGCGGCCGCCTAGTCGCGAGGACGCTGCAGAGCTTGATGCCGAGCGGGCGTTCGTCCTGCTCTAGCGGGGCGGCGATGCCCTCGGATCTGTGCAGCCAGTACGCCGTGCGCCGCAAGGCGCCTCGGCAAAACCAAGTTGCTCAACTCGCTCATCAGCCCCGGCGCAGTAAGCCGGCTGAAAGGGCACAAAGAAAGTGCATGTATGGCTATCACCCTCAAAGCGCGCGGTCTGATGGCCGCGGGCATCCTGACTCTTGCGTTCGGCGCCTGCGAGGCTGCGGCCGCGACCCTAACCAACGGCACTGGCGACGGCCAGCTGTCGATCGATATCGGTAACACCGGTGCTTTCAGCAGTGCGATCTACAATCCCCTGGGCATGGTAGGCGGCTCAGATGCTGTTTACGCATCCACCCTCTACCTTGGTTTCGGCGGAAGCATTTTCGATCTTGCGAACGCTCAAGCGAGCTTTGTGTCCGGCGATGCACGGCAGCGCATCAGCACCTTCACGCTCGGCACGCTCAGCTTCACCCTGACGCAGACGCTGTCCGATCTGATCAGCAACGGCGTTCAAACGGGAACGATGCTGACCCAGTCCTATGCGTTCACAAATCAGGCCAGCCAGGCGCAGGACCTCACCTTCGGCCGCTATCTCGATGGCGACCTTAATTTCGGGGCGGGCGGGAACGGCAATGACGGCGGCGGCAAGCTGACGTCGGCTGGTAATACGATACTGTTCGAAACCGACGCGGCGACCGGTCGCAACGATCTGGCTACCTTCATCGGTATCTACAACGAGGGGGGCACTTCCCTCGGCTTCGACGTGGATCAATATGGGGCGCTGCGCCCCCGCATGAGCGCGGGACAGCCGCTCAACAACAGGGTGAACGGCGACCTAGATGGCGATGGCTTCATCGACGCCGGTCCCGGCTACGATGTAGCCCTGGGGCTCACGAACGGGTTTTCTCTTGGTGCGGGCCAGCAGGGATCTTTCGTCACGCACACCATCTTCGGATCTGGCACTCCAGGTTCGGTTCAGGTGCCCGGCGTTCCTGAGCCGGGCAGTTGGGCAATGCTGATCGCAGGCTTCGGATTTGCGGGCGCGACCATCCGACGTCGTCGGGCAACGATGGCAATCGCCTGACCAGACGGGAGCCGCGGCCGCCGGCCGCGGCTGCCCCATCACGTTGCAATCCGGCGACAGACATCAAAATTTCGGGGAAAAGTACATGGGGAAGATCTTGGGAAAAATTTCACGCGACGCGGCACAGAAACGGAGAAGCCGGATGTCTTCTGCGCCAACCGTTACGGCCGCCGCCTCGCGGCCGCGAACCTCCGCCAAGAGGCGCGGTGCCACTTCCTGGGGGAAACATCATCTGGGCATTGCCATTGCGGGAGCAGTCGTTGGTTTCGCCCTTCCGGCGCACGCGCAACAGTTCACCGGACCGAGAGTCGAACTGAGCGCTGGCTATGATAGCCTCATCGGCGACAAGCGGTATCAGGACTTTCCGCACACGCTGGACGGAGCGCACATTCGCGGCACCTTGGGGTATGATACCGCCGTATCTCCCCGCGTCGTGGTGGGGCTTGAGACAAGCATCGGCGTCACCCATGATGCCGACGAGCGGGTCCAACCGGGTGCAGATAGTTTCACCTTCACCCCAGGCCGCGATATCGATGTGATGGCGCGTGTAGGATACCAGGTCGAGCCTCGCACCCTATTGTATCTCAAGGCAGGCTGGACCAACGCAGCGCTGAAAGTCGTGCTCCGCGAGATGATCGGTCAAGGCCGCTACGACATCTCCGAAATTCGGTCGAAACAGGACGGGATACGGGCGGGCGTCGGACTCGAGCACCGGCTGACCAGCAGCATATACGCAAAGGTAGAGTATCGGTACTCCAACTACGGTGGAGGCAATCTCTATATGCCGGATACGAACCGTCATCAGATCCTTATCGGCGCGGGCACGCGGTTTTGATGCGGGTGTAGATGTCGGCATGTGCCGGAGTTTCGCCGGGGAGAACATTCTCGCGCGGGGGCATCGAGGCGGCTCCACGCCTTCGAGCGGCCGTCTGGGAGTGCGCCGGCGAGCTCCGGCCCGCGTTCCAACGATCATCCCCGGGACCTAAATACTGAATGCAGGCGTGAAACTGGCGCGTACATGCTCGCTTCTCCTTCTTCACGCGACAGGCTCGCTTAGCTGGACATCGCCATCTGCGTCGCAGCCGCGGCATGAAGGCTGGTGGTGTCGAAAAGCGGAACGCTGCTGTCCTCCGCACCGACCAGCAGCATGATTTCGGTGCATCCGAGGATCACCGCCTCCGCTCCATGCTCCACCAAGCGGGAAATGACTGCGCGATAGGCCACGCGTGACGCTGGGACAATCTTGCCCGCGACGAGTTCCTCATAGATGATGCGATGGACTTCGGCGCGATCTTCGCTGCCAGGAACAATGACTTCAAGCCCATGCTTCTCGCTGAGCCGGCCTCTGTAAAAGTCATGCTCCATCGTGAAGGCAGTACCGAGAAGGCCGACCCTCTTTATGCCTGCGGCCTTCAAGGACTCCGCGGTTGGATCGGCGATATGAAGCAGCGGCACGCTCACTGCCGCCTCCACGTCGGCCGCCATACGGTGCATCGTGTTCGTGCAGATCAGGAGCATGTCCACTCCCGCGTCTTCAAGTCGGCGCGCCGCTTCGACCATGCGCTCGGTTAACCTCGACCAGTCTCCCGCGTGCTGCAGCTCCTCAATTTCGGCGAAGTTGAAGGACCACAGCACGCACCTGGCTGACGCGGTCGGGCCAAGCCGGCTGCGCACTCCTTCGTTGATAAGGCGGTAATATTCGGCACTACTCTCCCAGCTCATGCCGCCAATCAAGCCGATCATCTTCATCTTTACGTCCTATCGCAATTCGACCGTATTTCAAACCGCGCTGCCGCGAAGCCCGCAAAACTGGGTTGATGAACATGGTGGGTGAGTATTTCAGGCCGAGACGCAGCTACTTCCTACTGTGCCCAACAAGCGTGATCGTGTTCCCAGATGCGCTTGTCATCACCAGCTTTCCTGCGCGATTTGACGAAACGACGAGACGTTCGTGCAGGACGTTGGCGATTTTTCGCTCCTGAGTGTCCAGTGCGACCGAAGGACAGCCGCCTTTATCGATCACGATGTGCCCGAAATGCACGCGACCGCGGCTAAATTCAAAACGGCCTGCCAGGGGGTGACAACCGGTGCTCCCCTTCAGGGATCCGCCCGCGAACGACAGCCTCGGGGGGTGACTTGGCACCGGGGGACGGCCATCGATCAACTGCACTGTCCACTCGCCGTCAATAAGTGTCGGCATCGTCGAATTCGACGTGCGGCCGAGACCCTGGTTCGTGGCAGGAGCAGCCTGCAGCGCAGCGCACAAAGCAGCGAGGATCAGCTGGAAGTGCATCATCATTCTCCCTGCGCAGATAGTCGACCTCGACTGCTGAACAGGGGATTTCTAGCCGCTGAGCCGCTCGCCCCCATCCGACTGAGCGCACCAGAACGCGCGCTTCAAGTCGTCGGCGGTTTCGTCTCTTCCGCGGAACGGCCAAGTGGCGATGGCGTTGCTGCAGTCTGAGGGAGACGGGTGCAATGGACGTGAACGCGCGGCTACAGAAATTGACCCGGCTGGGCTTTGCAGTGCGTGGGCTTCTATACATCGTTATTGCCCTGCTCATCATCACTACCGGACGTGCCGAGGACCCCAGCGGTGCGCTGCAGTACCTCGGACAGGGTGGCGGCAAGCTGTTGCTGATCGTCATGACTGCAGGTCTGCTCGCCTACAGTCTCTGGCGACTTAGCGACGCGGCCTTCGACATCGAGCGCCATGGCTTGGACCGGAAAGGCGTGATGCAGCGAATAGGCGCAGCGGCAAGTGGCGTGGTTCACCTTGTCCTCTCCTGGCAAGCCATACGCCTGATCCAGGGGGTGGCGTCGGCAGGCGACGGAACGCGGGAGGGCGCCCGAACAGCGTTGCATCTACCCGCCGGCGGGGCGCTGGTCGTTGCGGGCGGCGTTATCCTCCTTATCGCCGGCGTCGTGCAGCTGGTCGATGCCGCAAGGGCCAGATTCCTGCGACATCTGGAACGACATGTCGCGCGCCAACCTTGGGCGCTATGGAGCGGGCGCGCCGGTTACGCCGCTAGAGGCTGTGTCTTCTCCATCTCGGGCTTCTTCCTCCTTCTCGCAGGCTTGGATGAGCAGGCGAGCGAGGCAGGAGGAACTGCGCAGGCTTTGACCTGGCTCGACAACCCGTTTGATATAGTGGTGGCCTCGGGTCTGTTGGCCTTCGGTGTGTTCGGGCTGATCGAGGCGCGCTACAGGGTCCTGCAGGATGTGCCCGCCGAACAACTTCTGCAGCGGGCCAAGAGCCGCCGTTGAGCATTGAGCGCTTGCTTCCGGGAAACGCCTTCGAGCCGCAGCAGGATCGGCAGCCGCCGGTAGCGAACCGACGAGGCTCATTCACGATCTCGCGCCGCCGCGTACGGAGAGCATCGTCCTGTTCGAGAAGAGCAGGTCAGGTTCAACGAGGGGCCGCGTGGCTGGCGAAGCACCCACTTTCAGAACGCGGGCACAGGCTCCGTAGCCCGCGCAGCTGACTGGCACACATGCCCTCCCCCCCCTTCCGACGCTGACGCCCGCGACCCACACCGGCAGCAGGGCTGGGTGGGCCAAACCTCGAACGTCCACTGCTCATGCGCGGATTCTCACCGGCTGACCTAGCCTGATGCGCCGACTTGATGTTGGCGCGTTGCCCTCGGCCGTGCGGTACGAGCGGAGACACTTGTATCGGCGGCAGGGATGGGAAGCTTTGTCCGCTGCGAGTGAAAGCGGCTCGCTTGCTCGGTGAGCACCGTCACCTCTTGCGCCAGCTGCCGCGCAGCTGCAGAGGTTTCCTCAACCATGGCGGCATTTTGCTGCGTGGACCGATCCATGTCCGCCAGGGCAATGCTGATCTCGTTCACGGCCTTCGATTGCGACTGGTTCGCAGAGGCCATGGTCGAAAGTTGCGAGCGAACCTCATCGACGTCATTGGTGATGTTGGTGAAGGCATCTCCAACGCGCAAGACCATGTCTACCGCGCTCTTGACCTGCAGTTGCGTTGTCGTCAGCTGGTCCCTTGCTCGGCCAGCCTCCTCCTCGGCGCGCATGGCCAGGGCGGACACCAGGTCGGCGACAACCGCAAACCCTCTGCCTGCTTCTCCGGCGCGCCCGGCTTCCACAGCCGCATTCATGGCAAGAACCCGAGTTTGAAATGCGATCTTGTCCAGGCCTTCGATAACGCTGTCGATGCCTTTGGCGCTATCATGGACCTTGCCCATAGCCTCAGCGGCCTCGCTGGCGGTCGCCCGGCCAGCATCGACGGTGCTCACTGCGGCCTCCGCGCGAGTGACCGTCTGCCGCGCTGCGCTCGCCGTCTCGACCAGACGCTGGTCGATCTGGGATATGGCTGCAGTCGTCTGCTCGAGGGCGGCAGCATTCGCTTCGGTCCGTTTTGCGAGGTTCTCCGATGCATATGCAATTTCGGTAGATCCGCCATGGATCGCTGTCGCGCTTTCGCTTATCGCAGAGAGGAGAGACTGAAGCTGATCGAGCGTTTGATCAAACGCCTGCTCCAGGGTGCGGTAGGCATTTGGCAAACGCCCTTTTAGGGACTGCGTCAGATCTCCATCTGCCAGCGCTGCAAGTCCGCCGCTAACGTTGTTGATGATGGAGCGGAGTTCGTCCGCCTGTTGCTGGCGCTCCTCGGATGTCGCTGCCTCCGCTTCGGCTCGATGTTGGCTCTCAAGCCGAAGTGCGTCGAGGATGCGGGTCATGCTGCTCGCCATCAGGACCAACGCTCCCGCTTCAGCGATCAGCACGACTGCATGCAGCAGGATGCGGCCCAAGCCGCCACCGTTGGTAAACACCCAGTCGGGCATGAGCATACCCAAGAGCAGGTGGTGCACGGCCACGATGACGGTTCCCGCAATCAACGCCTTCGGGTCACAGAGAACAGCACTCGCGGCCAGCGCGGCGAAGAAGATCATGTGCAGGTCAACCTGCCACGGTTCGCCCTTGAAGAGGATGAGCAATAACGCCGGCTGTGCGACGATCGTCATGGTGACTGCCATGCGAGCTCGAGCGTCAACGGCGCCCTTCAGTGCAAGGAAGATCGGGTAAGCGACCAACACGCTGGCCATAAGGCCCAGAGGCCAGTCTCCGGCAACCATCGCGCCACCAACGTTGGCCAGTGCCATGGCGGCCATCAGGGCCGCGAGGAAGCGCATCCCGACGAGGCGCAGCGCGTTCAGCGAAAGCGTGTTCATCGCATCAATTTCCTTGAGGTTTGCCGCACATGGGAGGGGAACCGGTAACAACGAGGACGCCGTTTCTGAGCATCTGGGGCAACAAGCGCATCCTCTCGCCCTGCACGAAGCGCGAGCTCGGAAGATAGCCGATGCCGGTAACGACGGCTCCAGATCGTACGACAAGCACGTCGATGTTCCGAGCAGCCTGCGAGGTGAGAGGCACCAGCAGCATGGAGCCGTGTTCGGGGGGGGCAAGCCCGACGAACGAGGATGCAAACACGAGCGCCGCTTGCGCTGCCATGGCAACCCGGCCAGCCATTTTGCGAAGAGGGGGGCTTGAACCCAGTGTCATGGGTCCCGTTAAGCCTGAACGTCGCTGCAGAGCGGTTAAGAGCCCACTGAAGGAATCTACGTAAATCCTTGTGCCGAAAGCCGCAAAGCCGCCTCATTCCTTCTGGTCTGAGAATACGCCGATGTTATTCGTGCGTTCGCAGCGCCGCTGCGAAACGCCGAATACAGGCGTCGAGTCGCAGGGCTCCCCAGCCCTGCTGGGCTTTGGCCGCACACACCAGACGGCAGAAAGTGGGCGCTTACCCGCCAGCCCTCACTAGATTTGGCGGATCAATGCCGCTTTGAGCCTGAACGCGCCTTGGAGCGCTTGCCGCGCCCTTTTTCTAGGCCGCGTCAACCCGAGGCTTGGCGATGGCTTTTGCGGGCGCTTTCCACGCACACCGCAGGAGCACCAACGTAACAGCGCCAGCCCCGAGCGACATTGGCGCCGTCGGCATTTCTGTGAGGATAATCACCCATCGATTCCAGAGATCGGTCTGCCCGACCGTTTCAAACCCTATCATCTGCATCGCCGTCACCAGGGCTACGAACCCGAAGCCGCCGCGCGCGGCCGGGCTGCGGCTTGCTAGCCACAGCGCCATCACAAGGGTGATCGCTTCTGCAAGCTGAAAAGCTGCACGAAAGCCGGCGAAGCCAGCCCAGCCACCGTGCGGGAAGCCGGGGATCGCAGGCAAAAGGCGGCCGATGACCGGCGGAAGGACCAGCAGCGCCGTCGCCAACATGGCCGCCGAATGGATTTGAACCTTTCGCCGGTGAAGAAATGCATAGCACACCAGGATCACGATGGATGGACCAGCCACCATATCCGCCATGACCAGCCGTGAACCGAATGCCGAATGGAATGGATCTGCGCTGTCCCGCCACAATAAAGCCATGCCTTGCAAAGCGAGCGGCCCGGCTGCTGCAAACAGCGGCAGTACGACAAAGGTAGCACGTCCGGCTGTGCGATGCCACTTCGCCCGCCGTGCATGAATCGACCAGCTTTGTGCCGTAAGTAAGATCAGCCATGCCGCAGCGGTCATGCCATGAGCGTGAAGTGCGAAAGGAGCGCTGCCAAACTGCCCCAGATAACCAGGCCAAAAGGCAATTCCTATCAACGGAAACAGAGCGAGCAGCCACAGATGTGCGTGACGGTAAGGCATCAGCAAAATCCCCCAACGCAACCTTACCTCGTGGTACGCAGCACTCAAGAGCGGCGTCACTTCATGAACGCTATGGTGCTATTCGACGAATGTTCCGGAAGCGCTTCGGAGCGGCCGCAAGGGCGCCGAGCTGCTCATGCACCTTGCCCGCTCACGCCGCGGTTCCGCTGCCACGCCAAGAGACCCCGAGCCTGGCCTCGTAAGCCGGCACTCTATTGCCCAAAAAATTCTGGTTTGCTCTCCGTTATCCTTTTTCTTTGTAGGATCGATCAAATACTTGCAGTCCATACCGCCGGCTAAGGGGATCGATATGGACGCGAATACAGTTGGTGAAGACGCTCAATCCGAACGAGCCGAACTACATTTTCTCGCTGCGCTGCTTGATGAGCTGATGCGCAAGATGCGCGTGGCCGGGGTCCTCAGCCAAGCAGACCTGAACGAAATCGAGCAAGCTGTCGCGCAGCGCCTGGGCGGTGCTCCACGCGCTTGGTGAGCGGTCGGCACCGCTCACGGCAACGGGCTCACGCCTAGCGCGGCAGCCTTGCACTGCCGAGCAGGTGGGGTTTCGATCCTGCGAGGCTCGGGAATATGCATCGGGTGCACCGGCGCCGGTGCGCGCGACAAGAAATTTCGCGCGATTTCCCCGATCACATGCGCTTGCCTCTATATGGTAAAGGAAACGCTAACAACGGGCTTGTCGATGATGAATTTTGTGGCCCCGGCGCTCCACGAGGAACGCTCTTCCCGAGAGCTCAGCCGGAACCGTGCGATGGACGAACTGCAGCATTTCGAGGTTTGTCCGATGTGCGGGCAAGCGGTCGACCGTCGCGACGACCTTGCCGTCATGTATCACCTGCCGCTGGGCCATAAGCCGATGCCCCGCCACTAAGTTGGTATGCTGACGAGGCCAGAGGTGCCCCCGGTGCACATGGAAGCTACGGCGCCTAACTTACGGAGCTCGATACGCAGTTCCCCCTAAACAGACGTTTACCAGTTCGTTAACTGGTAAACGTCATTCTCTCCTGGTGCCCGGACGCCCCGACGTTCGGCAGCGAACCAGGGGAAGATCATGACGTCCAAGACCACGCTCGCGCTCGAAGCGGCAGTTGCAATCATTCTCGAGAACCGCCCCAAGGACGGTGCAGCGTCGACCAACCGGCAGCGTGTGAATATCGACCGTGCACACGGACAGATCATGAAGCTGATCGCACCCCGCGTCCGCCACTTCGTGCGACAGTACGGCCTTACCCACCACTTTGAAGATGCGGAACAGTGCTGCGCGATTGCGGTGCACCGTGCGGTGGAAGCATATGATCCCGCAAAGGCGCAGTTCACGACCTTCGTGAACTGGCAGATCCGCGGCGAGCTTCAGAGCCTGCGGTTCCGCGTGATGACCGACCAGCGACCCTCCGCAAAGAGGGTTGCCGCCACCACCGTCTCTCTGAATGCGATGGCGGACGCTGATGGCGAGACCGGATCGTTCCTCGACGCCGTGCAGGACGAGTTTGCCCTCGAGCGGACAGAATTCGCGGCTTCGGAGTATCTTGCTGACGGCGCGACGTCGTCTCTCATCGACGCCTATGTCGATCACTTGCGCAAGATAGGGATGGAGGCACTTGCTCGCCGTCCCCTGGGCAAACGGCAGGAAGCAGCCCTACGCAAGGAACTGCCGCGCCTCCGCGTGAACGGGGTTGCCGCAGCGGACGTTGAAAAGCTGGAAGCCACGATCGCGCGCGAGCGGGAGATCGTCGAAGGCCGCCTCTTCCATGGTGCGAGCCTCGAGCACCTCGCAACCGAAACAGGTGTGACGGCGGAACGCGTTCGGCAGATCACCAAGCGGGCCGCCAAGGCTATTGCAGGCATCGCTGCAGCCGATCCACGCTTCATCGTCATGGCAGAGGCCGGCCGGCCGGCCACCAAGCGGCCTCAGGCCCGCGCGGGCAAGGCGTCTATCCTTGCTGACGCTGCACTTCCGCATAATCGCCTGTCGCATGTCGCGGCCGTGGGGCCGTTCGAATCCAGCTACCAGCCGGCCATCGACCCTGCCGTTGCGCTGTCGCGGTAGCTGTTCCGCTTCGTTGGGCTCCCAGCGCCCGCGAGGTCAGCGTGCTTGGCCGCTCTCCGGCTGAGCATCGCGCCGCCGGAGAGTGCCGTTCCAGTGTAGCGCATGTCAGAGGCGGCACGAGTGCCGCCTCCCCTAGCTTACTTGGCCAGTGACCTGGCCATGTTGAGGTGCGCGGTGACCGTGGGGATCAGCTGTGTAGAAAAGCTCCGGAGCGACTGAGGCACCTCCTGGTTGGAGGCATTGGCCTTGAGCGCGTCCAGCGTCTGCTGATGCGCCTCCACCTGAGCGGCAGCATAGGCTGTGTCGAAGGCAGCACCGTTCAGCGGCTTGAGCGCATCCAGTTTCTGTTGCTGCGACGCCGTCAGCGCCGCGTCCGGCATGATCGCGGGGCTCGCGGCGGAAGCCGCCGACTTCAGCTTCGCCGTAGACTCGGTATGTGCTTTGATCATGCCGTCGGCGAATTTCTTGACGGCAGCGCTGCTTGCCTGCTGCTGCGCAAGCCGCGAGCTGACAATTTCAAACGCGTCGCTTGCGGCTGCCGCGTCCGCGAACGACTTGCCCGCGGAAGCCGAGACGCTGGCGTTGGCACCGGCTCCGACGCTCGCCTCCGCATTTCCCGTGGTGACCACGGTATCGTTGGTGTGCGTCTCTGTCTTCGACCCACAACCGGCCAGTGCGACTGCGGCGATGCCCAGCATCGTCCAGCGAACAGCGTGCATTTTTCTCTCCCGTATCCGGCCTGACCCGTCCAGGCGATTAGGGAACGCCGCCAAGAAGCCGCCGTTCCGCCGAACTCTCTGCGGCGCAGGGCGTTGTGCGCTCCGACGCAACGGCGCTGTAAGGAGAAACGCATGAGCATTTTCAGTAGCATCCGCGACCGGATCTTCGGGCACAAACCCACGGAAGCTCCCGCACCGTCGACCCAAAGCGCGCCGATTTCGCCTGCTCCTCAAGCCCCTGCCCCGGCTGCAACTGCGTCCGCTCCAGAGCCAGCGGCTGCTGTTGATGTGGGGGCCGTCCTTTCCGAGATGGCTGCGATGAAGGGCGGCGGTGGCGATTACCAGCGATCCATCGTGGATCTGCTCAAGCTCCTCGACCTCGATTCGAGCTTGGCCGCACGCAAGGAGCTTGCGCAGGAGCTGAACGTCCACGCTGGAGCCGACGGAAGCGCTGAACAAAACATCGCGCTGCATCGGGCGGTGATGGCCAAGCTGGCTGAGAACGGCGGCGTCGTGCCTGACAGCCTGCGGAACGCGTGAGGGTGAGCGCAGAGGCGAATGGCCTCTGCGCTTCCTAGGCGTTGAGGTCGGCTCGAGCCAGGTGCGTTGCAGGCGCCCCCCCCATTGCCAGGACCTCGCCCGGGAGCGGCCTCCGATCAAGCTGATCGGCGCGTCCGAAGGGTTGAGTTTGATGGGGCGGCCTGCAACGGGCAGCCCTGCGTCGTCAAAAAGGGGCTCAAGTGAAGAAGGTTGTTCAAGTTTTTTGTGTCGTGATCGTCGCCGCGGCGGTCATGTTTGGTGGGCGTTGGTACCTGTATGTGGCACGTTCCAGCAGTCCGTATGACGAGGTTGGCATTGCACTGAACAGCTATGCGCCGAAGCCGTTGCGCAGTTGGGGCTGCCACAAGCTCCAGGAGCGTTTTCCGAGTCAGCTGCCGCCCTATGGCTGTTCGCGGCCAGATGGCCGCACCTGGCTCTAACGACCAGCAGCGAAACATCGAGCGTTGCTCGGCCGGCCATCAACGCCAATCGCGCCAATCGCGCGCAAGATTCACGGGAACAGCATGAAACCCTTCAAATTCGTAACGGCAGCGCTGGGCGCAGCGACGCTTTGCCTCGGCGCATGCGACAAGATCGGAAAATCCGGCAATGAACAGGAAAGCGCCGCTTTCGGTGCCGCGACGTCGAACCAGCTGAACGCCTTCATCGAGGCACATAATCGATTGCTCGGCCCGTTGGGCTTCACTGAAAAGGCGGCGAACTATCGCAAGGCCGATGTCGCACATGCCACGACCGAGGGCGAGTTTCTGGTCGACGCGGGCTGGATCGACAAAGGAATCGAGCAATTGAAGGCCGCTCGGGCGCTATCGGGCGCTTCCGCTGACCTTAACGGGGCTGCAGACGCGCTGATCGCATCCTTGACCGCGGCGCGGGTGCATCTCGCGGACCTGGCGCCCTATTACACCAGCAAGGCCTATCTGAATGACAAGCTGGCGCGCGGGCGCAAGGAGGACCCGAAGATGCTCGCCGAGCTCGATGCTGCAGATGCGGACCTGAAGCGGTTCGGGGAAATGCTCGATCGCGAGACAGTGAAGCGCGACACTGCAGCGCTCGAGAAGCTGAAGGCCGAAGGCAAGGTCCTGGACTATAATCGACGCTTGGCGATGTTCCAGGCCAACGCGATGGTCAAGCGTTTCGCAGCAGCTCAGGCGCCTGACACGTCGCTGTTCGCCCTGGCCGACAGGGACGCAGCGATCATCGACGAAGCGATCGCGGCCGCGCATGCGGCGGCAGCCAAGTCCGGCGGGAAGGATCCTGCAGAACTTCATTACCTGTCATCGATGCTGGGGAGCTACCGGACCTTCAAGGAAACCCGGCGGCCGACGCATGCCGAGCATATGGTGGGAAGCTACAATAGCGCCGTGGAGGCTGCCACCTGGTGAAGAAGCGGCCGAGGGCATCCCAGGCCGAAGAAGCTGGCAGCCCCCCGCTGCACTCTACGCTGCTACTTGACGCAGCGGACGAGATCCGTCGAACGATCGGAGCCCAGCATTCGACCTCCGTCCGCGGAAAGGCGCAGGATGCCCTTGGAAGGCTCCTCGCCATCGGTTGAGATGTACTTGCTCGTATAGGCAAGGCTGTTGGGCCCGGTCATTCGAACCTGCTTCACCTCTTCGTGATCTTCGTAGTAGACGATGGTTCTGGCGCTGACGGTGAAGCCGGCGCTGTTCTCGCCTCCGCGCAGGGTACAGTCTCCCAGCGTGCGCGCCCACTCACCGCGGAATTTGGCGGGGATGACGGAGCCTGCCTGCCCTGCTGCCCCGCTCGCAAGGGCAGTGGCTGTCGCGAGAATAAGTGGCAGGATGTACATCATTTTTCCCCAGATCGGATCGTGGCGGTCGCTATAGCTGCATGTGCTGGTATAGCTAGTTCCTATGCTCGTTGCTCGTTGCTCGTTGGCCGCTGCATGGCTTCTGCGAAGCGCGCGTCGCGGTCCTGGCAGCATTCTCGTACAAGACGGAGACTCTCGATGAACGCGGGCAAATTGCTGATAGCAGCGACACTGGCGCTCGCTGCGTCGGGCAGCCTGGCTGCGCCTGCCGCACCACCTGAAGGGAAGGCGGCCGCGCGCACCATCGATCTCGCAAGGGCCTTCAACACGCGCTCTCCCTGGATGTTCACGACGCGCCAAGGACCCGACATCGTTGATCCGATCCTAGGCGAACCTGACGCAAAGGTTCCGGGCGAGATACGGCTGTGCATCAGCAAAGATCGTGGAAAGACCTGCGCAACGACGCTGGACGGTGCTCTTACCGTGCGCGGCCAGCGCGACACCTTTTCCGAAGCACATTATCTCAACGACGCCCGGATTGTGTATCCTGCCGCAGGCAAGCCCATGTTGTTGCTCCAGCTGGGCAGCCTGCAGAGCATGAACGGGGATCAGCGGATCGCGACGGTGGTGCTTGCCTATGATCGTACCAAGGACGCGTTCGTTATCGCCTACGATCGGCGTACGGGTCATAACAACAATCAGGAAGTCCGGTACATCGCCGAGGGGCCGCTACGCGGTGCCATCGTCTCGGCCGAGCCGACCGATGATGCGCCGTTCGGCTTCTGGATGACCGTGAACCGCGTCGGCTCCGACAATCGCTACGCCGAGGTCCTGCGCTACCGCAGCGCCACGCGCTACGGCGACGGCAATCCGCTCGCAGTAATCGATTCAGAAATGCCGAACCTGCACCGGCGGCTGGGGTTCTGGCGTCCTGGATCGCCGTTGCCGCTTCCCAAAGGCGCCTGCCCCAAGCCGCATCTGGTGAGCGGCGCGCTGTGGTGTCGTTGAGGTCGGTACGGCTTACAAGCAAATCGGCGATCACGGCTACCACGACACCGAGTCCTTCGGGCCAGTACACCTTTACCGGTTTGCAAAGGAGCGTTCTTCGCTCCGCAACAAATGTGTAATATGTTCAGGTATTTACCATGACCTTCTGGCAGACTAAGCGCTGACGACCGTAATGTCGCATGAGGGGAATCTGACATGAAAGCACTTCTTGCAGCTGCGCTTGCAGCAGTTTGCGCGCCTTTGTCAGCGCAAGCGGCCATCATTATCAATGTGCAGCAAAATGGCGCGTCCGTGGTTCTCAAAGGATCGGGCACTTTCAACACCAGCGGACTCAAGCTGTACGCGTCCAATCTGCAAGGTTCTCCCAGGATCAACCCTGCCTTTGGATCTATGACCCTAGGCATTTCCGCGCCGATCGACATGTTTACCGGCATCACTGGTCCTGGCCTCGGCTATCTTCAGCGATCACAGCTTGCCTCGTCTGCGAGCGGCGATGTGTTCGGCTTCGCGCAGTATATGGGGGCGATCAGCCTGCCTGTTGGCTATCAATCAGGAGCTCGCCTGAGCGGCTCATCGACCTACCTCAACACCACCATCGCAGGGCTCGGTCTGAAGGAGGGTCAGTATGTCTTCCGCTCTTCCAATGACACGCTGACGGTCAACATCGGCAACTCCGCTGTTCCGGAACCGGCTGCCTGGGGAATGATGATCGGCGGCTTCGCCTGTGCCGGCATGGCAGTTCGCCGGCGCCGAGTGGCGCTGACGCGCTTCTCCTGACGGCACTCGGTGGCGCCGCCGTGCCGGCAAGGGCAGCGGCGCCACCCGGACCACGCGACAGTCCAAATACCCGCGGAGCTCGCCCTTCTGAACCGTCGATCCGGCTAGTTGCAGGCCGGGATCGGGAGCCGCGGGTAACTGCCGCCTGGCTTGCACGTCGGCTGAGGATCAGCCACTCCTAAACAGCACGTCTCGCTTGTTGCTCGACAAGCTTTGCCAGCTGCTTGGGCCGGTAGGGCTTCGGCAGGAAGAGACTGTCGTCAGGGAGTTCGTCCGGCTCCAGCCATTGTTTGCCCGACGTAATGATCACTTTCACACGCGGGAAGCGCTTCGCGACGATATCTGCCAGCTCCAAGCCGTCGATCGCCCCCGGCATGTTGATGTCGGTGAATACCACCGCAACCTGATGCTTTTCCAGAAGGTCCAGCGCTTCGACAGCGTCTGGTGCCTCAAGAACCTGGAAGCCGCTTTCCGCTAGAGCGTCTGCAGCGATCATGCGCACGAACGTCTCATCTTCGACAACGAGCACTGTAGGCTCTTCTGAGCGGGCCATATATGCCTCCAGTTCTTCAACGTCTAAGCGCAGCCCGAGTTGCTCTTCCTCAAAATAGCTCCGCACGTGCCCAGGCTCGACGGAAGCGGACGGGCGAAATCAGCCGCCGCGACGAAGGCTGCCCCAAGTCAGGACGTCATTGCTCGGGCGGATGCGTGCGCGACCCTTATCATCAGAAGAGCCCGCCTAGGGGGAGGCGGGCTCTTCCTTGTGTGGCTCGGAGCGGGGGAAGCTCCGGCGCCGATGCACCGGCGCATCTGAAAGACTGGCTCGGCATCGATCTTCTGGCGGAATCGAGCGGCGTCGGCAATTAGGTACTTAGACCTTGGTCTGGAGCAACCAAGCGTTAGGAGCGTTCAAAAGCCGATGCTCCAAACAAGACGTGGTAAACGCACGTCAACCAAACTTAGGTTGTGGAATGAGTGCATCCCGAATTCATTTCAGCATGCTAGGGATTGAGGATGGGACGCGAGATATCTTCGACTATCCTTATCGTCGACGACGAGGATTATATCCGCGTACTGGCGTCTTCTGTTCTAAGAGATGAAGGCTTCGACGTTCTGGAAGCAGCTGGCACTGCGGAAGCGCTTGCGCTCGCCGCGACGCATGACATCGATGTGCTGCTGACGGATCTTCACATGCCCGGATCGCTGAACGGGCTTGAATTAGCTGCTGAAATCCGTGCTACAGACCCCCTGGTCCACGTGATAATCTCCTCCGGAGACGATCCGTCCGTCATCAAGGATGATGCTATGGGCGCTGTCTTCCTCGCAAAGCCGTATCGCCCCCATCAGCTCACCAGGGCAGTCAGAATGAACGCCATCGGCTGATCGCCCCGCCGTAGCGACGCTGACATAATTGCACGCATGCCTGAGCGTTGCACGGCGGACGGTCCATCTCGTCCGCCGTGCCTCATTTCACCAGTTCACGCCCAGCCGGGCGTACAGATATCGCCCGTTGAAGCCGAACGGCGAGTAATAGGGAAATCCGATCACGCCGCTCGTGTTGTTCGCGGGAATGGAACGGTCGGGATAGACGTCGAACAGGTTGCTGGCGCCGATTGCCACCTGGGCACCCTTGCGGGGCTGGTAGCGCAGCTCGAGGTCGCTGATCAGGTGGCGCCCCGTATGGATGTCTGCCGCCGGGTTGGTGCCGGGCTGGTTCGCATCCCCATAATAGGTGCCGCGCAGCGTGAGGCCGACCGGGCCCTTGGACCAGTCGATCGTGCCCGTCACCTTCTCGCCAGGCGTGCCCTGCTCGATCGTCAAAACGCGGCTGCGGGCAAACAGTACGGGCGCCGGATTGACCGTCGCGGTGTTGGTCGGGACCCGGGTCACCACGATCTCGTTTACGTTGCCCGCCAGGGTGAAGTCGAATGCCCCCGCCGGATCGGCCGGGTTGCCCAGGCGATAGTGCGCAACCGCGTCGATGCCGCGGGTACGCGAGCGCAGGCCGTTGAGGAAGAAGCGGGCCTGCGGCACGTTGAACGGGGCAAGGATCGCCGCGACCTGCGGGCTGAAGCTTGCCGCGAGGTTTTCCGACAGGCCCAGCTGGTCGCGCAGCCGGATCTCATAGGCATCCACGCTGAGGTCGAATCGGCCCGCGCGGATCACCGTTCCGACGGAAAGGTTGGTCGACTTCTCCGGGCGGAGTGGCAGACCGCCCAGTGCCGCCGCCACCGGGGCGACCGACGGGAAGGTGCCGGTGAGGATCGGGGTGCCATTCTGGACGACCTGCGCGATCGAGGTGAAATATTGCTGCTGCAGGCTCGGCGCGCGGAAGCCCGTGGAGACGGTCCCGCGTAGCGCAAGCCACGGCGCCACGTCGTACCGCGCGGAGAACTTGCCGTTGGCCGTGTCGCCGAAGTCCGAATAATGCTCGCCCCGCACCGCCACGTCCACGAGCAGCGCGTGCGTTACCTGCGCTTCGAGATCGAGATATGCCGAGACGCTGCGCCGCGATTGCTCCACCGCGTTGACCGGTGCGAAACCGGCAAAGCCCTGCGCGCCCGGGGAAGCGCCCGGCACCGCACCGGTCGCCGGCGCGTCGTAGGAAGCAGCCTCGCCCGGCGTGATCTTGTAGCCCTCGCGCCGCCCCTCGGCGCCGAAGGCCAGGTTGAGCGACTCGAAGACATCGAACCGCCGACGAACGTCGAGACCGGCGACCCATTGGTCGAAGATCAGCGCGCCGTCGTAGAAGTTCTTCGGCGTTGCCGCGCCATAGGCGTAATTGGCGGAATCGATGGTCCGGAAGGCGATCTTGTTGCGGCCATAGCCGGCATGAAGATCGACGCCCCAGTCCCCGAGGCTGCCCTTCACGCCCACGGCGCCGACCGCGTTGGTCGACTTGGTGTTGATCATGGGCAGAAAGCCGTCGGGATAGCCGGCGAGCGCAGTGGTGGCGCTGGCCAGCCGCGGGAAGGCAGCGCTGCGCGTATCGCGGTCCTGGTAGCTGCCCCAGCCGTAGAGGCGCCAGCCGCCGCCAATGCCCTTCGCGGCGTTGATCGTGCCGGTGTACTGCTCGACCTTCGGATCGCCGAAGCGGCCCGTGACGCGGCTCGGCGTGACGCGCGGATCGAAATCGGCGCGATTGGTCGCCTGCCGGTTCACATATTCGCCAGTCACCGTCACAAAGCCGTCGTCGCCCAGCCCGAAGCCCTGCCAGGCCGAGGCGGTGAAGACCGGCTCGCCGGTGGTGCTGCGGCTGCCCCGCGCAGTATCGATGTCGGTGTGGTAGATGCCATAGGTCGCCGAGGCGGCCCCACCCGAGCGGGCCTCGCGCAGCCGCAGGTTGATCACGCCGGCGATGGCATCCGAACCATATTGCGCCGATGCGCCGTCGCGCAGCACCTCCACCCGCTCGAGCGCCGCGGTCGGGATGGTGTTGAGATCGACCGCTGCCGAGCCTCGGCCGACAGCGCCGTTGATGTTGAGCAGTGCCGAGCTGTTCACCCGTACGCCGTTGACCAGCACCAGCACCTGGTCGGGCGAAAGGCCGCGCAGCGTCGCCGGGCGAATCGCGTCGGTGCCATCGGTTGCCGAAGGACGCGGGAAGTCGATCGAGGGTGCAACGGCGGCGATCGCCGCGCCGAGCTCGGTCGTGCCTTGGCGGCTGAGCGCCTGGCTGCTCAACACGTCCACCGGCGACGCGGTATCGAGCCGCGACCGGCCTTCGCTGCGCGTGCCGGTAACGACGATCTCGTCGGCGCCGCCCGCGGTACCGGCATCCGCCGGCGATGCCGGCGCCTCCGCTTGCTGCGCATGCGCCGTGGCGGCGGTCAGGACGATGGTGGAGGCTGCGATCAGCAGCCCGGTGCGGAAGGTACGCATGTTCAACCCCTGGATTACGCTTGTCGAAACGCGATCTCCCATCTTCAGAGTGGGAATGCAGGAAAGAAAAGATTGGGGGGGCGAAACGCGGGGCGCTTTCGCGCTCAGAGGGGTTCGAAGCTGTCCTCGCCTTGCGCGTTGGCGCGGCGCTGGAACGCCTCCGCGCGCTTGCGGAAGGCAGCTGCGACCACGGGGTTGCCGCAAGCGGCAGCACGGGCGCGCTCTTCCTGCGCGCGGCGTTCGAAGAAGAAGCGGGTTGTCGGCATGGCACGTCTCCCGGGACGTGAGGATTGTCCCAAAGGGGGCGGTTTCAGCAGCTTCAACCGATGCGGCGCTGCTTCGTTCCGTGTGGCGAGGGTCAGGCGAGCGTCAGGTACAGCTCGGCTTCTATTCTCCACAGGCCGCCGATCTCGCGCCATTTTGCGGTGTAGGTCCCGCTCGCCTCCAGCGTGCCGTCTGCCGCCGAGACGCCCTGCCAATGGCCATGCTCGAACGCGATCGGCGCCACCGGCGACAGGAGCACCGCATCAGGGATACGGCTGTAGATGCTCCGCGCCTTCGCCGAGAACTCACGCTTCCAGGCCTGCAACTGGGCCTTGCGGCCGTGGATCACGGCGCTGTCGGTGCCGGCGACGAGAACGACGTCCGGCGCGAGCAGCGGCCCGATGGCGGCAAGGTCGCCGGACGCCAAGGCTTGGTTGAACGCGGCCCGCGCCGCACGGATCGCGAGTTCGGGAGAAAGCTGCATGTCCAGCGCTCTACCCTGCCCGTCTTGCGCGGCAAGATCCAAGGCTCGACGAGCCGTCGATTTTCCGCGATGGATTGCCACGCGGCGCCTGCTGTGTAGACTGTCTGCACCTCTGGCTAACTGCCTGATTTGGAGACTTTCCTTGGCGCTGAAGCACGTCCTCCTGGCCTCTACCCTGTCGATCGCGGCGCTTGCCGCCCCTGCGCTCAGTCGCAATCCGCAACAATCCACGCCTGCCGCACCCAGCGCCGACGCGACCCGCTATGGCAGCTGGGGCTTCGACATTGCCGGCATGGATCGCAGCGTGAAGCCGGGCGATGACTGGTATCGCTTCGTCAACGGGGCATGGACCGATCGTACCAAGATCCCGGACGATCGCTCGTCCTTCGGCGCCTTCGCGGTGCTGCGGGACCTGTCCGAAATGCGGCTGCGCAGCCTGATCGAAGGCTATAGCGCCACCGACGCCGCGAACCCGGACCGCCGCAAGGCGGCCACCCTGTACCGGGGCTTCATGGACGAGGCGGCGATCGAAAAGCTGGACGCCCAGCCGCTGCTGCAGCGGCTCCAGCCGGTGATGGCCGCCAAGACCAAGGCCGCGCTGGCGCAGCAGATGGGCGCATCGATGGGCGGGTTCGGCGCCAGCTTCTTCGGCGTCGGCGTGAGCGACGATGCCAAGCAGCCGGACACCTATGCGCTGTACCTGCGCCAGTCGGGCCTGGGGCTCGGTGATCGTGATCTCTATCTCGATCCCAAATTTGCTCCGCAGGTGGCGCGCTACCGCCAATATGTCGCGCAGCTGCTCGGCATGGCAGGCTGGCCCGATGCGGCAGCCGCGGCCGACAAGGTGGTGGCGATGGAAACGCGCATCGCCGAGGCGCACTGGACCCGCGCACAGAGCCGTGACCGCGACAAGACCTACAACCCCGTGACGATCGCCGAACTGAAGGCGCGGGCACCGGGCTTCGCCTGGGATCCGTTCTGGCAGGCGGCCGGGCTCACCAGGGCCAGCCGGGTGATCGTCGCGCAGAACAGCGCCGTGCCCAAGATCGCGCAGGTCTTCGCCGATACCGATCTTGAGACGCTGAAGGCGTGGCAGGCCTTCCGCATCGCCGACGACATTTCGCCGCTTCTCTCCAAGCGCTTCTCCGACGCCCAGTTCGACTTCCGCTCGAAGTTCCTGAACGGTCAGCCCAAGGAGCGCGAGCGCTGGAAGCGCGCCGTTTCCTTCACGGAGCGGGCGATCGGCGAAGGCGTGGGCCGCGATTATGTGGCGCTCTACTTCCCGCCCGAGAGCAAGGCCAAGATGGACGTGCTGGTCGGCAATCTGCGCGTCGCGCTCGCCGGCCGCATCAAGAATCTTGCCTGGATGAGCCCCGCGACCAAGGAGCAGGCGCTTGCCAAGCTCCAGGGCTTCACCGTGAAGGTGGGGTATCCGACCAAGTGGCGCGACTATACGGCGCTGGAGGTTCAGCCCGGCGACCTCGTCGGCAATGCGGAGCGCGCCGGCAAGTTCGAATGGGACTATCGCCGCAACCGGCTGGGCGGCCCGGTCGACAAGGCCGAGTGGGGCATGACGCCGCAGACGGTCAATGCGTACTACAACTCGGTCAAGAACGAGATCGTGTTCCCGGCGGCCATCCTGCAGCCGCCCTTCTTCGATCCCAAGGCGGATGATGCGGTCAATTATGGCGGCATCGGCGGCGTGATCGGGCACGAGATCAGCCATGGCTTCGACGACCAGGGTCGCAAGTCCGACGGCAATGGCGTGCTGCGCGACTGGTGGACGAGCGAGGACGCGACAAAGTTCGAAGCGCAGGCGGTGCGGCTGGGCGCGCAGTATGAGGCCTATACGTTCGAAGGCCTGCCGGGCCTGCACATCAACGGCCGCGCCTCGATGGGCGAGAATATCGGCGACCTCGGCGGCGTGATGATCGCACTCGACGCCTATCATGCCTCACTGGGCGGCAAGCCGGCGCCGGTGCTCGACGGCTTCACCGGCGACCAGCGCTTCTTCCTCGGCTGGGGTCAGGTGTGGCGGACGCTCTTCCGCAACGAAGCGCTCCGCCAGCAGCTGGTCAGCGATCCCCATTCGCCGGGGCAGATCCGCGCGGTGAACCCGCTGCGGAACGTCGACGCCTGGTATGCTGCCTGGAACATCGATCCCAGCCAGAAGCAGTATCTGGCGCCGGCGGATCGCGTTCGGATCTGGTGATCGGAAGGAAAGAAGGCGGCCGGAGGATTGGTCCTCCGGCCGCCCTCTTGAGGAAACGTCAGAAGTCGATCCGCACCGAGGTGCTGATCGTGCGGCCGTTGATCGAACGGGCACGAACGATGCCGTTCGCGGGGATCGCGCCCTCTTCCGCTTCAGTGAAGCCGCGCACGTTGAACAGGTTGTTCGCGTTCAGCGAAACCAGCAGCTTCGGGATGGGCCGGAACTGGGCGAAGGCGTTGACCTGGGTATAGCCCGGCAGCTTGAGCTGGTTGTTGTCCTGCGCATAGCTGCTGGTGGTGCCGACCACGTTCGCGCCGATCGACGCGCGCCCGAGCTCTACCTGCGGCGTGGCCTGGAAGATCAGATTGGCCTGGCGACGCGGCGTGTTGCCGACCACGCCCGGGTTCAGCGCATCGGCGACGATCCGGGAATGGGTCCAGGTGGCACCGGCCGTCAGGCTGAACGGCCCCTGGCGGACCGCACCATCGAACTCCAGCCCATAGGCGCGATAGGTGCGATCGATGAACACCTGCCGCGTCGCCTCGTAATTCTGCTCCTCGGTGCGCGCCCAGAAGCCGGTGAGGTTGAGCGTCAGCGGGCCCTGGCGATACTTCACGCCGACCTCGGCCTGGTTGACGAAGTCGACCGCGGCCGCCTCGCTCACCAGATGGCCATCGGAGGTGCTCACCGCCGGGCCGAACAGCAGGCGATCGGCATTGGCGCGACCGCCGCGGCTGTAGCGCGCGAACACCGACATATAGTCGACGAAGCGGTAGTTGATGCCGGTCGAGTAGCTCCAATAGTGATAGTTGTAGTTTACCGGCGCGGGGCTGGTCAGCGGAATCACCGCAACCCGCGTCTCGGCATCGGAAATCACGCCGTCGCCGTTGATGTCGCGGCTGGCCGTGCCGACCCGGCCGCCGCCAAGATCTGCGCCCGCGATCGAACCGCTGGCATCGCCGAAGTCATAGCGTACGCTGCCGCCGATGGAGACCTTGCCGACCTGATAGTTGAGCGAGGCGAACGGCGCGTTGACGTTGTAGTCGACAGCGTAGCTGCGCCGGCAGCAGCCGCCGAAATAGGCCGCGCTATAGCCGTAGAAGCCGTCCTGCGTCACCGCCGTGCCGTTCGCGCGGCGGACATTGACCAGCGCCGCCTCGCCGCCCCCGCGCACATCGGTAAGGATGGAGGTCCACAGCCAGTCGGTATCGATGGTCTGGCGCGACTTGTAGAAGCCGGCCGTCGCGGTCAGCTTGCCGGTGCCGAGGTCGAACGCCCGGCTCGCGCGCAGATCGTTGGTGATGTTGTCCAGGCTGTTGAGCTTGGTATCGAATACCACAATCTGCGCCAGCAGCCCGTTGCCGTTCAGCCCGGCAAGGTTGCTGATCGCCCGGCCCGCATTGGGGCCGCTGGCATAGGCCAGCGTCGCCCCTGCCCCGCCCATCGACGTCGCGATGCTGCTCGCGGAATCCACATTGGCCGGGAAGTTCGAGATGAAGCGGCCGGAGATGTCCGAATAGCGGAAGCGATCGGTGATCGTCCAACCGGCGAGCAGCGTCTCGGCCTCGAAGCCGATTGACTTGACCAGCGGGTGCTGGCCGTCGCGCACATCGTCGGTCACCAGATTGTTGTTGCCGTCCAGCGTCACGTTGCGGGTGAAGTTGGGCGTCAGCAACTGGTCGCGGTTGGAGCGGAAGTTCGGCAGGTCCTGATAGGTCGGGTTGCCGTTGGTGCCGGTCACCCGCACCGGCATCGGCAGGTAGCCGACCGCGCGATCGTCAAGGAACTTGCCGTAGATCCGGATATGGCCGCCGGTGAAGTCCTTGGTGACGTTGAACTTGAACTGGCCGCCCTTGTTGCCGTCATAGCCGATGCGGCGCGGGCCGGTGCCCTGGCGGTAGAAGCCGCCCATGTGGAAACGCAGGCTATCGCTCAGCTTCGCGCCGTAATCGAAGTCGAGGCGATAGTCCTTGTAGTCGAGGCCGGCGGTCGCCTGCACCGCGCCGCCTTCGACGTCGCCGGTCTTCGAGATCATGTTGATCACGCCGCCGGGCGAGTTCGACGCGAAGGTCGATGCCGAGCCGCCGCGGATCGATTCCACCTGCGCCAGATTGAGGTCGGCGCGCAGGAAGATGTCCGCATTGCCGAAGGTGATGTCGCCGAATTCGAGCACCGGCAGCCCATCTTCCTGCAGCTGCAGGAACTTGGCGCCGCCCGAGGCGATCGGCAGGCCGCGGATCGAGATATTGGCGTTGCCTTCGCCGCCGGAGCTTTCCGATCGGATGCCGGGCAATGTGCGGAAGATCTCCGCGACCGAACGCGGCGCGGCCTTCTGGATGTCGTCCGCCTTCAGCGAGCTGGTCGAAATCGCGGTGTCGAGGCGATCGCGGCCGCGCGCGACGGCCGTGACAACGATCTCGGTATATTCCTTGGCTTCGGATTCCTGGCCCGGTGCCGCATCCCCCGGCGGGGCGGTTTCCTGTGCGAACGCGGGAAGCGCGGGAACGGCGAACATGCTGCCGATCAGCAGCAGGCGGCGGAAATGATTGGCGCGCACAGACGTGGCCATGAGCCTCTCTCCCTGAACCGGGTCCTCCTTCTTGGAACCCTTCAGCTTCCCGTATATGCCGCATTACAATCGATTGCAACAAGTTCCGTAATTGTGCGTATCGGTGTGTGCTTGCGGATTGCCGCCGCAAAGGCCAGACTCGCTTCCCGTGAGCCAAGATGCACCGCCTTCCGATCGGCCGGCCCGCACCCTCGCCGACCTCGCCCGCCTTGCCGGTGTGTCGACCGGCACGGTTTCGCGCGCGCTCGCGGGCAGTAGTCTGGTCAACCCCGAAACGCGCCAGCGCATCCAGGCGCTTGCGGCCGCGCACGACTTCCGCGTCAACCAGATGGCCCGCCGATTGCGCACGCAGAAGACCGGCGTGGTCGGCGTGGTGGTGCCGCTCGGCCATGAGCGTCGCCAGCACCTTTCCGACCCCTTCTTCATGACGATCCTCGGCCATCTGGCCGATGCGCTGACCGAGAATGGGTATGACGTGATGCTGTCGCGCATCATTCCCGACGCAGCGGACTGGCTGGAGCGAATCGTCGATTCCGGCATGCTCGACGGTGTGCTGCTGATCGGCCAGTCGGACCAGATGGAAGCGATCGAGCGGGTTGCCCGGCGCTATCGCCCGCTGGTTGCCTGGGGCAGCCGCGTGCCGGGGCAGGTCCATTGCACCGTCGGCACCGAGAATGTCGCCGGCGGACGAATGGCTGCCGAGCATCTGATCGCCCGTGGGGTGCGGCGCATCGCCTTTCTCGGCGAGATCCGCGCGCCGGAGCTGCGCGAGCGCTACGAGGGGATCTGTGCCGCTGCCGCCGCCGCCGGGCTGCCCGCACCGCTCCAGCTCGACACGCATCTCGCCTCGGACATGATGGAGCAGGAAATCGCCGCCCATCTTACCCGCCATCTGGATCGTATCGACGGAATCGCCGCTGGATCGGACATGATCGCGATGACGACGCTGCGGGTGCTTGCCGACCAAGGGATGGCGGTGCCGAGCGACGTGCCGGTGATCGGCTATGACGATCTGCCGCTCGGCCTGCAGACCGTGCCGCGCCTCACCACCGTCCGGCAGGACATCGCCCGCGGCGCCCGCGCGATGGTCGAGCGTCTGTTCGCACGGATTGCCGGACAGGAGGCAGGCCCGCTCGTCATGCCGCCGGAACTGGTGGTGCGGGACTCGGCCTAGGGCGCCAGCGTCACCCGCTGGCCCTCAAAGGCGAGGCGGAAAGACGGCGCGGGTACGCCGCCGAAGATCCGCCGACGTTCGGACGGGTTGGCCAGTCGCTCTGCCGCTGCTGCCCCGACGCCGGGATAATCGACGAAGCTGAGTACCTCGCCCTCCCCGGTGACCCACCAGCAATAGGCCTGGGTGGGCGCTTCCGCTGGATTGCCGGCGACCAGCCCGGTGCCGTTCACCGGACGCCACGGACCCGCCATGGAGTCCGCGACCATCGCATAAAGGCCGGTGGGCGCCGCGATCCCTTCGGCGAAGCGGCGGCCCTGCGTGCTCCAGAAGCAGAAATAGTGGTGGTCCCGGACAACGATGTGCGGGCGCTCCAGCTCGCTGTTGACGCCGATCGCGGCGACCAGCGGCGCCTCGAGCCGCCACGCGCCCTTGTCCCGTCGCGCCATACCGATCACGCCGTTCACCCGCGCGTCGCTCCAGGCGGCGTTGGCAGTGAACAGGACGTATTCGGCCCCATCGGCCGGGTCGCGGAAATAGCCGGGATCGCGAAAACCCTGGATGCCGTGCGGCGGCGCGACGATTTCGTCGGCCACCGTGTACCAGGCGCCGTCGGCGACGACGATCTCCTCGGGCGTGCTCCACCCACCCAGCACGGGGGTGTCACCATCGACGCGGAAGCTGCCGCGGCTGACGAACAGCCGCTGCGCATAGGTGGGCGCCGCCTCGCCGCGCCGCCCGGCGGCGGTGAAATACTGGGCCAGCGTCCCGTCCTCGTCCTCGAGGATCGCCGAGCCGGACCATTCGCGCGAGCCTGGGGTGAAGCCATCGGGGAAGGCATCGCCGTGATCGCGCCATCCGTCCTCACCGTGGCTGGTCAAGCGAATGCGGGCAAGGTCGTGGCGGCCTTCGGGATCGGCGAGCCGGGGTGCCGCGAGGAAGAACCACCAGCTGCGTCCCCCGTGCCGCACGGTGCTGCCGTCGCGGCGGGCGATCGGCCACATGTCCCACAGGTCCATGCCCGCGAAGGGTGCGGTGACGCCCTGCGGCAGCAACGGCAGCGCCGCGCCCGATTGCGTCGCGACGCCTGCTACGGCCGCGCGCGTCCATTCCGACCGCGCCTTCATGCCGCTTTGCACTCCCGCACGGTCCACACGGCGAGCGCAGCGCAGAACAGCAGCACGCCGCAAAGACGCAGCACGTTCCGCGCGTCCCCGCCGAGCACCGGCGCGTACAGAAACGGCAGGGTGATCGAGAAGAGCAGCATGGGGATGACGATCATCATGTTGAAAATGCCCATATAGACCCCGGTCCGCTCGGGCGGGATCGATCCGGCGAGGATGACATAGGGATTGCCCATCATGCTCGCCCAGCCAAGTCCCAGCCCGATGGCGGGAATGAACAGCATCGCCTTGTCCTGCACCTGCGGCAGCCACAGCATGCCGATGCCGGCGCAGACGAGGCAGACCGCGTGCAGCCGCGCGGCGCCGATCTTCCGCGCGATCGGCACCATCGCGAAGGCGGCGACAAAGGCGACGGCGTTGTAGAAGGCGGCGATCTCGCCGTTGGTAAGCACCGCGGCGCGGAAGCCGGGCGCGGCCGAATCCGCCGTGCCATAGACCGAACGGGCGACGGCGAGGATGACATAGGTCCAGTACGCCATCATCGCGTACCATTGGAACAGGCTCATCAGGGCCAGCTTGCGCATGGCCGGCGGCATGTCGCGGATGGCCGAACCGATTTCCGCCAGCGTCGCCCGCACCGACTTGGGCTGGGCCGCGATATGGGCGCGCTCGGCGGCGGTCAGCGGCAGCTCCGGCACCCGCAGCACCGACCACAGGATCGTACCCAGCGCCAGCACCGCGCCGACCATGAACGCCACCCGCGCGGTGTAGGGGATGTGGTGCGCATCCACCCAATCCTGGTTCATCCCCGCCCACACGAGCAGCGACGGCGTGAGGAACGCCAGCATCTGGGCAAGACCGGTAAAGGCGCTCTGCGTCAGGAAGCCGAGACCATGCTGGCTGGCATCCAGCCGGTCCGACACATAGGCGCGATATGGCTCCATCGTGATGTTGTTGCCGGCATCGAGCAGCCAGAGCAGCGAAACTGCCATCACGATCGAGCTGCTGAGCGGCATGAAGAACAGGCCAAGCGAGCACAGCACCGCGCCGACGAGGAAATAGGGGGTGCGGCGGCCCCAGCGGCTGGCCGTCCGGTCGCTCATCGCGCCGATGATCGGCTGGACGAGCAGCCCGGTCATCGGGCCTGCAAGCTGCAGCAGCGGCAGCGACGCCTCGGACGCGCCGAGATAGGAGTAGATCGGGGCCATGTTGCCCTGCTGCAGCCCGAAACTGAACTGCAGGCCGAGAAAGCCGAGGTTCATTTCCAGGATGCGCCACAGCGACAGGCGCGGCTTGCCATCAGCAGGGTTCATCGTCGCGCCTCTCCACCCGGCCCGTCTGTTCTATCCTGCCTTTATGGAACGTTATGCGCCAGGAAGCAACAATCGATTGCAACAATGATGAAGCCAGGCGCCGCGCATGCAAAAGGGCGCCCGCGATCGCGAGCGCCCTTCGCTAGGGCCCGCCGCCTGCGTGGGAACGGCGGGAACCCGGACCGGAAAGCTCCGGAATTACATCCCGTTGTGCAGATTGGTGTCCGCGTCGTGGGTGCGCATGTCCTTGGCCTTGGCGTCGCCTTCGGCCCGCACGGCATCGGCCTGGTTCTGCAGATTGTCCTGCGCCGCATCGGTGGTGGCGTTGCTGGCAACCGCTTCGATGTTGTCGGCGACGTTCTCGGCATTCGCCTCGATGTTGTCAGCCGCCTGTTCGCGCGGGGTGTTGTTGCACGCCGAGAGCGCGATCAGGCCGGCAGCGGCGCCGAGCACGAGCATCTTCTTCATCATCTTTGCCCTTTACGTTGGTACAGTCGAAAATTCGTTGGCGGAAAAGCGTTGGGAGCGGAAATCGACAACGTGACGCTTTGTTCCGACGCTGTAACGCGAACGAGACGAATCGAGTGCGCCGCGGAAAGCCAAAGCCCTCCAGCCGATCGGCGATTTGTCGGGTATCGCCGCCTAGCGGTCGGCGAGCGCGCGCTGCAGCGAGTCGGCGCCATCGAAGCGTTCTGCACCCAGGAAGATCACCGGCGTGGTGGCGACGCCGAACTTCGCCTTCACGGCTTCGACCTCGTCGCGCGTGCGGAGCACCTGATCGTCGATCTCATAGCCGCGCTCGAGCAGCAACTCGCGAGCCCGCACGCCGAACGGGCACACATGATCCGGCAGCACCATCCGGTACAGGGTCGCGCGCTTCTCGTCTGCCATGGCAATCTCCTTGCAATGCAAATGCTTGGAAGCCGCACAGGTTGCGACGGTCAACTGCGCAGGAAGAGATTGCGAAACCACACCGGGCCGCTGCGCGCGGCGGCGGCGCGCCAATCATCTGCTTCCTCTTCGGGATCGTAACGGCGCGGATCGAACAGCTTGATCCGCACGCCGCGATAGGCCGCGGCGTCATAGGTGACCAGCGTCAGCGCATGTTCGAGCGCGGTCGCCGCGATCAGCGCGTGCCGATCGCTTGCCAGTGCCACGTGACCGCGTCTGCGCGCCACGGCCGTGTCTACCGGAAGAAGGTGCGTTCCGAAGGCGGGCACCAGCTGGTCGTCGATCCAGCGGCGGATCGCCGCAGCCCCCTCTCCCCGAGGCGCATTGGCTGCGAGCGCCTCGATTTCGGCAAGCGCCAGCGCGGAGGCGAACAACTGCTCGCGCGGCACCCCGCCGGCCCAGGCGGCAAGGCGGGGATCTCCGCCGCCGCTACGCGCCTTGCGCAGATCGAGCAGTACGGGCGTATCCAGCAGGTACATTCACCAGCGGCCGGCTGCGGCGTCGATGTCGAACGGCTCGGCTGCGGCCAGTGCATCGACGATGCTCTCGCGCTCGCCGCTGAAGGCGCGGAAGCTGGCGATGCTCATCAGCACATGGGTGGGCTTGCCGCGATCGGTGATGAACACCGGCTCCGTGCGAGCGAATCGCTTCGCGGCGCTCACGTCCTGGTTGAATTCGCGGCTGCTGATCACCTTCATTGCGGGGTCCCGGAGGCAGATTTGATAGCGCTACAATGTAGGTACGTACCTAGCTTGTGGAGCCGCGGCAACACTCGCTCGGCCGCACGCCGAAAAGTGCATGCCGGCTTGCGATCCGCGCTTGCCGAGCGCTGTGCGACCGTCTCCCTAGGGGCTCGTGCCGGCGCAGCAGATGCCGGGCGCACGAGGGGATCTGACCGAATGAACGAGCTGCTGACCGGCGCCTGGCACGCGCTTACCGACGTCCTGAACCCGCACGGACCGGCCGTGCACGCGGCCAAGACCTATGCCCCTGGCGATTTCAGCATTCATTTCTTCCTGCAGCTGGCGATCATCCTGTTCGCCTGCCGGGTGGTAGGGTGGATCGGGCAGAAGTTCCTGAAGCAGCCACAGGTAGTGGGCGAGATGATCGCAGGCGTTGTGCTTGGGCCGTCGCTGCTTGGCCTGTTCTTCCCGGACCTGCAGCTGGCGGTCTTTCCCAAAGAAACGCGCAACGTCCTCTATGCCGGCGCGCAGCTCGGCGTGGGCCTCTACATGTTCATGGTGGGGCTGACGCTGCGGCTCGACCATTTCCAGTCCAAGGCGAAGAGCGCGGCAGGGGTCTCAGCTGCCGGCATCGCCGCCCCCTTCCTGCTGGCGGCGCTGATCACACCCAGCCTGCTTACCGTGCCCGGGCTGTTCACGCCGGGCATCAGCCAGGCCAACGCGACGCTGTTCATGGGCGCGTGCATCGCGCTTACCGCCTTTCCGATGCTGGCGCGCATCATCAACGAGCGCGGCCTCGCCAACTCCGCGCTCGGCACGCTGTCGCTGACCGCCGGCGCATTCGACGACGCCGCCTCCTGGTGCGTGCTGGCCCTGGTACTGGCGACCTTCGGTGCAGGCCCGGGCGTGGCGGTGCTCGCGATCGGTGGCGCGGCCGTTTACACAAGCTTCATGCTGCTGTTCGGCCGGCGCCTGCTCGCGCCCCTCGGCCGCATCGTCGAGGCCCGCGGCGAGATGACCACGCCAATCCTTGCCGTCACGATGATGCTGTTCTGCATGTCCGCCTTCTTCATGGACGCGATCGGCATCCACGCGATCTTCGGTGGCTTCCTGATGGGGGTCTGCATGCCGCGCGGGCTGTTCGTAGAGGAGCTGAAGCGCAAGGTGGAGCCGCTCGCCGTCGTGCTGCTGCTGCCGATGTTCTTCACTTATTCGGGGCTCAACACCCGGATGGACATGGTCAATTCGCCGTCGCTGCTGCTCGTCGCACTGGGCATCCTGGCCGTGTCGGTGCTCGCCAAGTTCGGTGCCTGCTGGGCGGCGGCGCGGATCGCCGGCGAGGACAATCGCACCGCGCTCGGCATCGGTGCGCTGATGAACTCGCGGGGACTGATGGAGCTGATCATCATCAACATCGGCCTGCAGAAGGGCATCATCGGCCCGACGCTGTTCTCGATGCTCGTCCTGATGGCGATCATCACCACCGTCATGGCGACCCCGCTGTTCGAGGCGGTCTACGGCCGCAAGGCGCGGGAGAGCGGCGAGCTCGACGCAATCGACGGGCAGCTGGCGACCGTCTAGCCGGCCAATTGGCGGATCAGCTCACGATGACCGGGCAGATCCGCCACCGCCTGCGCGCCGAAGCTACGGATGCGCGCGAACTGACGCGCGGCGGCCTCGGCATGCGGAAACCCTTCCCGTGCAGCGGTGAGGTCGGTGCGGAAGTCCATCCCGTACAGGATGTACTGATAGTTGAAGAAGGCGAAACTCTCCACGTCGAGCAGGAAGTCGAACCGGCTCGGCGGGCGGTGTCGCCATTGGTCGAGCAGCGCCTGCAGCGTCTCCGGGATCGAAGCCGGATCGCGATTGTCCCGCCAGAACGGCTCGTCGCGGCGGCTGAGGCAGTAATGAAGCTTGAGGAAGTCGACGATCCGCTCGTAGCGCGCGGTCATCAGCGCATTAAAGCGGGCGGCGGGCGCATCGACTGGCCCGGCATGCGGAAACAGCTCTGCGATCATCGCCGCCGCCGCTTCGATCAACACCACGCCGGTTGCCTCTAGCGGTTCGAGGAAGCCGCCGGAAAGCCCTACCGCCACGCAGTTCTTCACCCAGGGTTGGCGGCGATAGCCGGGCTCGAAGGGGATCAGCCGCGCTTCGTGCGCAGCGCCGCCAAGATGCGCGTCGAGGATCTCCGCCGCACGGGCGTCGTCCAGATGCGCCGAGGAATAGACGCAGCCGATCCCGCGGGCATGCTGCAGGCCGATGTTCCAGGTCCAGCCGCCTTCGTGCGCTGCGGCGACGGTGGTCGTCGCGATCGGCGCTTCGGGATCGGCATAGGGCAGCTTGCAGGCAAGCGCGCGGTCGGTGAACAGCTGGTGGCGCACCGAGGTGAAGGGCGCGCCCAGCGCCTTCCCGATCAGCGCCGCGTCGAAGCCCGAACAGTCGACATAGAGATCGGCGGTGAGGCTGCCATGCTCGCGCGTATCGATCCGGTCGATCGCACCTTCGCCATCGGTGTGGGCCGAGAAGACCTCCCCCTCCAGATGCGTCACGCCGAGTTCGATCGCCCGCTCGCGCAGCAGCTGCGCCAGCCGTACCGCATCGAAGTGATAGGCATAGGTGAGCGGCCCGCCGAACCCCGCCTCCTCCACCCGCTTCGGCGCACGTCCCTGCGCGGCAACCCGGTTCTGGATCGTCATCGCTTCGGCGAACGGCGCCCGCCGCCCCTCGGGTTGGAGCAGCCAATAGGGCACCAGCCCCGCGCCCTCGGTGTGGAAAGGCGCCTCGAACGGGTGCAGGAACTGGTGCCGCGTGCCGTCCGGCCGCGGCGCATGCAGCCAGTCGTCGAAGCGGATGCCCTGCTTGAAGGTGGCGCTTGCGCGTCGCACGAAGCTGCGCTCGTCGATGCCGAGGAACTGCAGCGTCTCACGGATCGTCGGGAAACCACCTTCCCCTACGCCGACGATGCCCAGCGCAGGTGATTCCAACAGCGTGATCGCGAAGCGCTGCTGCTGCGCGATGCCAAGATAGCGGGCGAGATAGGCGGCAGTAAGCCAGCCCGCCGTGCCGCCACCCAGGATCAGGATCCGCCGCATGGGGTTCATGGGTTCTTGCTAGGCCGCGCCGTGGATTCGGGCAATGGTGGTAGACCCGCGAAAGCATTTGCGTCCGTCCCGAGGCTGCGCTTAGTCGGACAAATAAACGCGGGGAGAAGCAGCATGGCGATCAGGACGTTCACAGGCATGGCCGCGCTGTTGCTTGCATCGGCGAGCGTGCAGGCCGCGCCTCGCGATCCGCTTGCGCCCACCGGACGCTGGTCCGCCAACACCGATGGCCGCGCGCCCACTCCGCCGATGGGCTGGAACAGCTGGAACGCCTTCGCGACGGATGTCGATGAAGAGAAGGTGCTCGCCTCGGCACAGAAGATCGTCGATACCGGCCTCGCGGCGAAAGGATATCGCTACATCAACCTTGACGAAGGCTGGTGGGACCATCGCCGTGCCGACGGCCGGATGCTGGTCCGCGTGGACAAGTTCCCCTCCGCCCGCACGCCCGACGGCGCGACCTCGTTCAAGCCGTTGACCGAAAGGCTGCACGGAATGGGCCTGAAGGCGGGAATCTACACCGATCTCGGCCGCAACACCTGCGCCCAGGCCTATGGCCCCAACGAGCCCAACCTGCCCCGCGGCAGCGTCCTCGAACGCGAAGTGGGGCTCTACGGCCATATCGAGCGGGACATCCCGCTCTATTTCGGCGAATGGGGCTTCGATTACATCAAGATCGACGGCTGCGGCCTGCGCGCCTATGGCGAGGACAGCCCGCTGGTCCGTGCGGGCCGCTATCGCGCGCTTGCGCCCATCCTGGATCTGGAAAGTGTCAACCGCTCGAACATCCCGGCAGTTCGGGCGATGTTCGAGCAGGTGAAGGCCGCGCTGGTGCGCGCCGATCCCGATGGCGACTACCTCCTGTCGCTGTGCATCTGGGGATCGGCCGACGTGCGCAGCTGGGCGAAGGACGTGGGCAATATCTACCGCACCAGCGATGACATCACGCCGCACTGGACGCGCCTTCTCACCAATTTCGATACTGCGGCGCGACGCCCGCTCTATGCGCATCCCGGCTCGTGGAACGACCCCGACATGCTGTTCATCGGCAAGGGCGAATTCGACGCGAACCATCTCACCGAGGCGCGCTCCCACTTCGCGCTCTGGGCGATGGCATCGGCGCCGCTGCTGATCGGCGCAGACCTGCGCACCACGCCGCAGGCGCTGATGGATATCTTCGGCAATGCGGCGCTGATCGCGATCGACCAGGATCCTGCCGGCAATCAGGCAGTCCTCGCCTTCGACAGCGACGATTTCCAGATCCTCGTCAAGACGCTGGCGGACGGGGACAAGGCCGTCGCGCTGTTCAACCGAACCGCCGCGCCGATGGAGGCGACCCTCACCGCGCAGCATCTGAAACTGCGCGACGATGCGCCCATTGCATTAACCGACTTGTGGCGTGGAGCCGAGTCCAGCTTCCGGAGGGAAGCGGCGTTCAAGCTCGCGCCCCACGAGACGCTGGTGTTTCGCGCCAAGGGCACGCGGCTACTCGCCGACGGCTTCTATCTCTCGGAGTTGCCCGGCAGCGTGAACCCCGCCGTGGACGGCGTGACCGCACCGATGGCCGATCCGACGATCCATCGGGCTGTCGTTGCGTGGAGCGGCACGCGCGGCGCCGGGCAGCGGCCGCTCTACGCGGGCTGGGGCGGCGCGCAGGCCGACGCCACGCCCTATGGACGCGAACTCGCAGTCGCGGGCAAGCATTTCACAGCGGGGCTTGGCGTGCTTGCCAATTCGCGGCTCGAGGTGCGCAATGCCGGCTACCGCCAATTCACGGTTTCGGTCGGCGTCGATGACTCGGCCACCGATCCGACGCGCCGCGTCACCTTCCAGATCTATGGCGACCGGCGCCTGCTCGGCACCAGCAAGCCGGTGCGGCGAGGTGCCGCGGCGCTGCCCCTCACCGTTGATGTCAGCGGCGTGAAGCTGGTCGAGCTTGTCGCGCGATCGACCGGGGCGGTCAACGAGAAGCTGCCGCTCGTGTGGGGCGACGCTGCCTTCCATCGCTGATTGGAACGATAGCGAAATCAACTACTAAGCTGCTGCGCGTCGTTGGACTCGACTTGTCTCGCCCCGGGATCCCGCCTATCGTGGATCAGTTTCCGGGACAGGTCGTTCTGCTTCCCCAATGAGGCTTCAGCAGACATGATCCCGGATGACCTTCCCCCGGCGCTCCGCGACTATTTCGAGAGTTCGCCGGTCGCGCTCTCGCTTGGCGAAGCGGCGGGCGATCATTCGCTGCTGCTCACCAACCAGCGCTTCCGCGACCTGACCGGCTATGCATCGAGCGAGATCGTCGGCCAGAACTGCCGCTTCCTTCAGCGAAAGAGTGAAAATAGCGAGGCGCGCACCCGCATCCACGCCTTTCTCGGCGACGATGCCCAGACCAGCGTCCGCACCGCAATCGTGAATTTCCGCAAGGACGGCACGCCGTTCGTCAACCTGCTCTACATGTCCAAGCTGCGCGCGCTCACCGGCGAGGCGCGGTATATCTTCGCCTCGCAGTTCGACGTCAGCCGCACCCAGCCCGAGCGGCTGACCGATTATGACGCGGCGCTTGGACACACGATCGCCCGCCTTGGCTCCGTGGTGGCGGACAGCGGGATCGCAGTCGAGGGGACGCTGATTACCATCGCGAACACCGCAGCGACGATCGCGCAGGCGAAGATGACGCTGTCCGACCTCGACACGAGCAGCTTCCTGTGAACGCGCCGTTCGACGCGAAAGCCGCCACGCTGCCGGTGGTGGGGATCGGCGCCTCCGCCGGCGGGCTGGAAGCGCTGCGCGAAATGCTCGCGCCTGCGCAGGCGCCTACCGGCATGGCTTTCGTGATCGTCCAGCACCTCGACCCGAACCATGAAAGCATGCTGGCGCAGCTGCTCGACCGCCAGACCAGCCTGGAAGTGCTCCAGTGCGAAGGCGGCGAGCAGATCGAGGCGGACAAGGTCTATATCATCCCCCCGGGCCACGGCCTGGTGATCCGCGGCGGCAGGCTGGAGCTGACCGATTTCGCCCAGCCGCGGGGCTTGCGCCGCCCGATCGACGACTTCTTCCTCTCGCTCGCGGCCGACCAGCAGGGCAACGCCGCGTGTGTGATTCTCTCGGGCACCGGCGCCGACGGCACGATCGGCCTGCGTGCGGTGAAGGAACATGGCGGCGTCTGCCTGGTGCAGGAGCCCGAAAGCGCCCGGTACGACGGCATGCCGCTCTCGGCGGTGGGCACCGGCCTCGTCGACTTCGTCAAGGCGCCGCGCCAGATGCTCGATTGCCTGCAGGCGTTTTTCCACCGCACCGGCGGCGGCGAGCAGCAGCAAGAGGCTTCCCTGGTCGCCGACCATGTCGACGAGTTGTGCAAGGTGCTACGCACCGCCGTCGGCCACGACTTTTCCGGCTACAAGCGCACCACGCTCGTACGCCGGATCGAGCGGCGGATGCATGTCCTCGGCATGACGAGTGGTCGCGCCTATCTCGCCCGTGCCAAGACCGACACGGACGAATGCGAGGCGCTGTTTCGCGACCTGCTGATCAACGTTACGCGTTTCTTCCGCGATGCCGACCTGTTCGACCGGCTGCGCACCCAAGTGATCGAGCCGCTGATGCGCAGCTGGACCGGCGAGGAGGACATCCGCGTCTGGATCCCGGGCTGCTCCTCGGGCGAGGAAGCCTATAGCATGGCGATGCTGTTCGCCGAGGCTGCGCGCAAGCTGGCCCTGCCGTCCACCGGTGTGCAGATCTTCGCAACAGACATCGACGAGCAGATGCTCCAGATCGCGCGCAACGGTGTCTACCCGGCATCGGCGCTGATCGACCTGCCGCCGGCGATGCGCGAGCGCTACACGCTGCCCCACAGCGAGCGCTTCCAGATCGTGCCGCAGATCCGCGACATGATCCGCTTCTCCAACCACAGCCTGGTCAAGGATCCGCCTTTCTCGCGGATTGACCTGGTATCCTGCCGCAACCTGCTGATCTATTTCGACGATCGCCTGCAGCAATCGGTCATGCCGCTGCTCCATTACGCGATCCGGCCGGAGGGCTATCTGTTTCTCGGCCCTTCGGAGACGATCGGGCGGTTCGAGCACCTCTTCCCTGCAATCGACCATCAGGCGCGGATCTTCCAGCGCTCGCCGGGCGCGCCCAACTACCCGATTGACCTGCCGGGCAGCGCCCGCGCACGCAGCCCGCGCGAGGAACGGCACGAGCGCCAGTCGGGCCGCGTGGGCGCCGAAGAGACCGCGGCGGTCCGGAGGCTGATTGATCGCTATGCGCCTGCCAGCATGGTGCTCGATCAGGAGGGCGTGATCATCGCCGCCTATGGCCGGCTCGGCCGCTATTTCGATTTCCCCGTCACGCGCACGGGCGGATCGAGCGCGATCGGCCTCGCCCGCCCCGGTCTTCGCAACGTGCTGGGGCCGCTGCTCCGCGCCGGGCGCGACCAGCGCAAGCGGGTGGTGGCGCGCGACGTAACGGTCGAATCCGAATATGGCGCCCAGGCGATTGACGTGGTGTGCGATCCGCTGCCCGATGGCACGCTGCTGTTCGTGTTTCGCGAGACAGCGCCGTTCCGCCCCGCGCTCGACGAGGACGCTGCCGAACTCGATGCAGGCGACGACCATCTCGATGCGCTCGAGGACGAGCTTCGCGTCACGCGCCACCGCCTGCGCACCACCGTCGAGGAACTGGAGACCGCGAACGAGGAGCTGAAGAGCTCCAACGAAGAAATGATGTCGATGAACGAGGAGCTCCAGTCGACCAACGAGGAGCTTTCCACCGTCAACGACGAGCTGAAGAGCAAGGTGGATCAGCTCACCGTCGCCAATTCGGATCTCCGCAACTTCTTTGAATCAACCGATCTCGCCGTGGTGGTGCTCGATGCCGAGCTGCGCATCCGCAGCTTCACCGAAGCGGCAACCGCACTGTTTCCGCTGCAGCCGAGCGATCGCGGCCGCCCCCTTGCCGACGTTGCCAGCCGGCTGGCAGGCCACGACTATCTGGCCGATGCGCGGGCGGTGATCGCCGGCGCGGACCCCCTCCAGCGCCGGGTGAGCACCCAGGACGGCAGCCGCACCCTTTCGATGCGCACCCTGCCCTATCGCGCGCAGAACGGCACGACCGACGGCGCCACGCTGGTGCTGACCGACATCACCGATGCGCTTTCGCTCGAACGCGCGCTGGCGGCCGAACGCGAGCGGCTCGACATGGCGATCCGCGCGGGCGGCATCGCGGTGTGGGAGTATCGCGTCGATACCGGCGAGACCGTGGTCGACGATCATGCGCGCCATGTGCTCGGCATCCCCACCAGCGTCCCCCTCGACGATCCCGAGGCGCGGCTCGATCGGCTGCATCCAGAGGACCGCCCGACCTTCGACCTGGAACTGGCGCAGGTGATCGCCGAAGGCGGCGATCTCGAGATCAGCTACCGCATCCTCGACGGCGAGGAGGTTCGCCGGATCAAGACGTTCGGTCGCCTGGTGGAGGGTGCCGGGCCGCGCCGGCTGGTCGGCGTTTCGATCGACGTCACGCCCGAATATGCGCTGGCGGAAACGCGCGAGCTGATGCTGCGCGAGATGAACCACCGCGTGAAGAACCTCTTCGCGATCGTCAGCGGGATGATCTCCGCCGGCGCGCGCAGCCATCAAGACGTGACCCGCTTCGCCAACGACATGCGCGAGCGGATCGCGGCGCTCGGACGCGCCCATTCGCTCGCGGCGCCTGCGGGTGCGGTGCAATCGATCGAGCTTGCCGATCTGGTGGAGGCGACGCTTGCACCATATCGGGACCATGCCACGATCGAAATTGACGGCCCAAGCGTGAAGATTCATCGGACCTGTTTGTCGCCCTTTGCGTTGATGCTGCACGAATGGGCGACGAACGCGGTCAAATACGGGGCACTTGGTGCAGGCGACGGGGAACTCTCCGTGGTCTGGCAAGCCGTGCCCGACGGCGTACGGCTCGACTGGCGCGAGACGGGAGATCGGCCCGTTTCGGTGGAGTCGGGCACCGGCTTCGGCACGATTCTGGTACAAACCTCGTCACGCCAGCTTGGCGTAACGGTCACCCGATCGGCGGAGGACCATGTCTTCGCCATCCAAATCCATCTGCCTGCGAAAGTGCTTGCGAATGACGAAGACGGTGATGCTCATCGAGGATGAGCTGTTCGTGGCGCTGGATGTTCAGGACGTGGTGGAAGAAGCCGGCTTTGCGGTGGATGGCCCCTATGTCTCGGTTGCCGAGGCGCTGCAGGCAGTGGCGAACCATCTCCCGGGATGCGCGATCCTCGACGTGCGACTGACCGATGGCGAGGTATTCCCCGCCGCGGACGTGCTGCGCGACGCTGGCGTGCCGATCATCTTCCATTCGGGCCATGCAGACGCCACGTCGCTCCGGGGCCGCTATCCGCAGGCGCTGGTGTGCTCCAAGCCCTGCTCGCCGAGCGCGTTGCGCGCTGCGGTGGAGACCGTGTTCGGGCGCTGATCGCGTGGTGGCGTGCCCGCCATGGCAGCGGGCGGGGTGGGCGCCCTAGTGCAAGTGCGAGCCAGCTCGTCTACCGCAAGCGGATGGGCAGGGTTGGCGATCGTATCGCGGGAACAGCATCGGCGTTGCAGAGTGGGCTCCGCCTTCTCGTGCTCGGCATCTGCGCTTCGCTGCTGCTTTCGGGCGGTGCCCGAGCCGCGGCGGCGGATCGGCCGCTCGCCGAACTGCGGCACACCCGCTGGACGCTACGCGACGGGGCGCCCTCCAACATTCGCGCGATCGTGCAAGGCCGGGACGGCTTTCTGTGGCTCGGCACCGCGACCGGGCTGTACCGGTTCGACGGCATTCGCTTCGAGCGCGTGACTCCCCTGCAGGACAACCGCCGACGCTCGCTGCAGATTACCGCGCTGCTCGCCGCCCGAAACGGCGACCTGTGGGTCGGCTTTGACTATGGCGGCATTGCGGTTCTGCGCGGCGGAAAGCTTCGCGACGCCAACCCTTGGAAACCGAGCGGCGGGGTCGACGCGATCGTCGAGGCGCGCGACGGCTCGATCTGGGTCAGTGCCGACAGCCGCGGCGAGTTCCAGCTGTCGCGCCTCCGGAACCGGGGCTGGACGAAGATCGGCGCGGCGCAAGGCTTTGCCGGCGGGCCGATGGGGCCGCTTCTGGCCGCCACCGATGGCAGCATCTACGTCTCCTCGCCGCCCGCCGTGCTGGTGATGCGCCCGGGCGCGGCGCGGTTCGAGCGGCTGCCGGTCCGCGCCGCCAGCAGCGCAGCGCTGGCCGAGGATCGGCAGGGACGGATCTGGATCGGAGACAACACCGGTCTGCGCCGGATCGACGGGACGGGTGCGACCCTACCGCTGGGCAGCGCCAACACGCCCTATGTGCGCCGCGGCATGCGGTTCGATCGCGGCAACAAGCTGTGGGTGACGGGACTGGACGAGGGCCTTGCCCGCTTCTCGCTTGACGAACGTCGCGGCGCGCGCGCCGAGCATCTCGGCGCCTCCCAGGGCCTCACCTCCTCGCTCACCGTCGCCATGGCGCAGGACCGCGAGGGCAATGTGTGGATCGGCACGGAGTCGGGGCTGGATCGCTTCTCCGCCAGCAATATTCTCCGCATCGCGTCCAACGACGCCCTGGTGACCGGGTTCGTGCGGAGTGCCGACGGCAATGCGCTGTTCATTGCCGGGCTCGCCGGCGTCTATCGCATCGGAGCGGGCACCGCCGCACCCGAGCTGGTGTTCGCCAAACAGTCGATCGGCGTACTTTGTGGCGATGATCGCCGCCTGCTCACCTTCAGCCTGATCGGCAACTTCCTTCTCGAGCTGGACAGGGGCCGGCTGCAGCGTGTCGTCAAGGTCGGCGATCCGCTGTCGGTGGTGTGTGCGCTCGATGGGCAGGGCGATTTCTGGTCCGGAATGGACAAGGTCTACCGGCTATCCGGCAACCGCCTTGTTCCCGCTCCCGGCGAGGGTGGCCTGCGCACCGGCACGGTAAGCAAGCTGCTCCCGTTCGGGGATGGGCTGATCGTAGGCCGCGCCAGCGGGGGCCTTCGCCTGTACCGCGGCGGGCGAGAGGTGCTGCTCTGGCCGCGCGAGGCACAGAGGATCGGCGCCTCGACCAGCCTGCAGGTGGACGGGAAACGCCTTCTCGTCGGCGGCGAAGCCGGGCTTGCCCGTTGGGACGGGCGACAGCTCGCCCAGCTCACTGCCCGCGATTATCCGTTCCTCACCGGCATCATGGGGATCCGCCCGACCGCCGACAACCAGATCTGGCTGATCGGAAGCAACGGCATCCTGCGGGTCTCGCGCGCGGCACTCGACGCCGCCTTCGCCCGGCCGGGCACGCCGCTGCCGATCGAGCGTTTCGGCTATTACGAGGATTTTCGCGCGCGCTCCAACCTCAACGTGATGCTGGGGAGCGACATCGCCGAAGACGCCACGGGCCGGCTGTGGTTCGCGACGAACCGGGGCCTTGCCTGTATCGACGTTGCCGACATTGCCCGGAACGGCCTTGCGCCGCCCGTTGTCATCCGGGGTGTTACCGCCAACGCAAGCAGCTGGGATGTGAGCAGCGGCCGCGTCGACCTTCCTGCCGGCACCGACCAGCTGGTGATCGACTATACCGCGCTCAGCCTCACCGATCCGCAAGCGAACCGATTCCGCTATCGCCTGGAAGGCGCGGACAAGGACTGGAACGATGTGCAGGACCGCCGCGAAGCGCTCTACACCAATCTGGCGCCGGGCAGCTATCGCTTCCATGTCATCGCGGCGAACAACGACGGGCTGTGGAACACGCAGGGAGCGACGCTCGTGCTGCGCATCGCCCCGCGCTTCTACCAGACCTGGTGGTTCGCGCTGGCGTGCGCGGTCGCCGCGGCACTGCTGCTGTGGCTGATGATCCGGCGCCGCCTGGCCGTCGTCGTTGCGCGCGCCCGGGTCGGGGTCCAGGCGCAGCTGGAGGAACGCCTTCGCATCGCGCGTGAGCTGCACGACACGTTGCTCCAGGGTTTCCAAGGGCTGATGCTGCACTTCCAGTCGGCGGTCGAGCAGCTGCCGCCCGAGAATGACGCGCGACGCCTGCTGGAGGGTGCACTGGATCGGGCGGACGACGTGCTGCTCGAGGGTCGCGAGCGGGTGCGCGCGCTGCGCGAAACCACCGGGCCGGTCGCGTTGCGCCCTCGGTTGGCGGCCGAGCTCGCCCCGATCCTCCAGGGCGCCCTGCAGCTCGACATCGAAGAGGTCGGCCGGATCCGCCCGCTATGCGCACCGGTGGCCGAGGAAATCGCCGCGATCGTTCGCGAGGCGGCAGCGAATGCGGTGCGACACGCGGATGCCAGCCGGCTGCGCCTTCAGCTGCGCTACGGGCGCGGACAGTTCCGCCTGATGGTGCGGGATGACGGGCGCGGCATCCCGGCGGATCGCCTGGGCGCCGCGGCGGCGGGGCGTTACGGCCTGATCGGCATGCGCGAGCGGGCGGAACGCCTCGGCGGACGCTTTGCCATCGCCGCCGATCGCGCGGGCGGCACGCGGCTGGAGATCCGCGTCCCCGGCAGGGCCGCCTACGCCTAGGCGCCGGTCACACGCGCGCAACCGAGGCGTGGATCGGCAGCAGCGCCGCGCCCAGCGCGGACCCTGCGCCGCCCAGCTCGGAAATCTCGATCGCGTATCGCCCCCAAGTTCGTGCTGCGACGTGATCGCCCCAGGTAATCGCGCGGCGGTTCAGCCGATCCGACAAGCCGCGCATGATGGCGGCGGGCAACGGGCTCATCAGCCGGATCGCGCCTGGATCGAACCAGGCGAGCGCCGAGTTGATCGTCTGGAGCAGCTGGTCTGCCGCGCGCTCCAGCCAGGCATCGATGGTGGACTCGTGGCCCACAATCGCGTCGGCGAAGTCCGCGAGCGATTCCACCCTGCAGCCGGCCGCCTGCAGCGTCGCGATCAGGTCCAGCGTCGTCGGGCGGGGACGATCGCCCGGATAGAACATGCCGATCTCCCCGGCCCCGCCCGATTCTCCGCGCATCAGCCGGCCTTCATGGACGATTCCGGCACCCACGCCGTGCCCGAGCAGGATCACCACGGCGGTAGTGCAGCGCCGAATCAACCCTCCCAGATAATATTCCGCCAGCGCCGCCGCGGTCGCGTCATTCTCCATCCAGATCGGCAGCCGCAGCGTATCCTCGAAAATCGTGCGTAGCGGCGCGTCCTTCCATCCCGGCAGGTTGCGGACCACGTGCCAGCGGTTCCCGTCGGCCGACAGCGCGGGACCTGGCACACTGAAACCGACGCCATAGAGCCGGCTGCCGAGCAGGCGGTGCTCGATGGCGAGATCGTGGATGCGGCGATCGACATGGCGCGCGAAGTCGTGCGGATCGGTCGGCACCATCTTTTCCGAGGTCAGCGACACCACGCCTCCGGCATAATCGACCAGCGCGATTTCCAGCAGGCCGGCATAAATCGCCACGCCGACGGCATAGCCGCCGGCAGGGGAGATCCGCAGCGGTACCGTGGGGCGTCCCCGCCCTGCCAGCGCCTCGGCAGGCAGTTCCTCCACCAGCCCCTGCGTGATCAGCGCCTTGGTCAACTTGGAGACCGCGCCGTTGCTGATCTGCAGCGTCTCGGCCAGCGCTGATCGTGCTTGCGGCCCACGGGTCCGCAACTGCCAGAGCAGGCGCTTCTCTTCGTCGAGCAGAGGGATCACCGGATGTCTCATCTTCGGTAGCGAAATAGCAGGCTCAGCCCGACTTCACGATTAATTTCCCCAGAAATAAATAAATCTGTCATCCATGCCCCGCATCGGCCTGGCACGTTCAGAATCCCCGGGGGAAACGATCCGATGAAGAAGCACCATTTCGCCGCAAGCTGTGCGGCGAACGCCGTCGCCCTGCTGGCCGCGCCCGCCGTTGCGCAGCAGAGCGAACCGCCCGCCGCCGATGCAGCCCAGGCGGACGAGGATGCCGGCAGCGACATCATCATCACCGGCTCGGCACGCGCGCAGCGCCGCTTCGACGTTTCCTACGCGATCAACTCGCTTGGCCAGGCCGACGTCCAGAAGATCGCGCCGAAGAGCTTCGCCGATCTGCTCGGCACCGTTCCCGGCATCCAGGTCGAGGCGACCGGCGGCGAGGTGCAGAACATCACCCGCGTGCGCGGCATTCCCACCGATCGCGGCTATCTCATCTTCCAGCAGGATGGCCTGCCGCTCTATCACGAAATCGACGGCGTCTTCTTCAACTCCGGCGAAGGCATGAACCGCTACGATCTCATGACCGAGCGAGTCGAGATCGTGCGCGGCGGCCCGGCCCCGATCTATGCCAGCAGCGCGGCCGCCATCGCCAACAACATCACCGTCACGGGGGGCCAGCAGGCGCGCGGCAAGGCGCAGGTGACCCTGGGCGACACCGGTCTCTACCGGCTCGACGCCATGCAGTCGGGGCCGATCAGCGACAGCACCACGTTCGCGATCGGTGGCTTCCTCCGCCAGCATGACGGCTATCGCTATGCCGGCTTCCCCAGTGACAAGGGCGGCCAGATCCGCGCCAACATCAAGCACCAGCTGAGCAACGGCACGGTCAAGATCTCGGCCGAATACGTCAACGACCACAACGTCTTCTATCTGCCGATTCCGACCGCCGACCCGCGCAACCCCTCGGTCTCGCTCAACAACTACATCGATTATTTCGAGGGCACGCTGAACTCGCCCTCGCTGCGCAACGTCAACATCAAGTATCGCGACGGCGCCGGCGCGCTGCAGAGCATGACCCGCGACCTTTCCAACGGCCGCCACATGCGTTTCTTCAACGCGGCAGTCGATTATGACGCGGACTTCGACGGCTGGCAGGTGTCCGCCAAGGTCGGCGGAACCAAGGGCAAGTCGAGCTTCGATGCCTTCTACTCGACGACCAATCCCGCAGACGCGGCGACATTCGCGGCCGGCTACCTGACCGCCGCCCGCACGGCCTTCGGCGCGAATGTGGCGCGGCTCGGCTATGCCTTCGCGGGCACGAGCGGCGCTTCGGTCTATGATCCCGCTACCGCGTCGGGTCTGGTCATGTCCGGCCAGTATCGCGCCTCGGAATCGGACTTCTACTCGGTGCAGGGCGACCTGAGCGTCACCCGCAAGTTCGAAACCGGCATCGGCAGCCACGACGTGCGCCTGGGCGTGTACGGCGCCTTCTACGGCAACACGCTGCTGCAGGCCTATCAGGACATGCTGATCGAGGTGCGCAGCCAGCCGCGGACGCTGGACCTGCTCGCCTATTCGGCGACGGGCCAGGTGCTCGGTTCGGTCACGCAGAACGGCGTGCTGCGCTACACCACCACGCTCAACAAGGGCGAGGGCGACGCACAGATGATCGCCTTCTACGCGAACGATACCTGGGACATCACCCGCGGGCTGCGCATCGACGCCGGCATCCGTACTGAGCGCTACAGCTACAAGGGCATCGCGCTGCCCACCACTCAGATCAATCTGGGCGACACGACCACCCTCGCCGACGATACCACCCGCGCCTTTACCGGCCAGGTGCTCGATCAGCGCCTGAAGCCGAATGCCACCAACTGGACGGTCGGCGCCAACTACGACCTGAACGGCCATTTCGGCGCTTATGGCCGCATCTCCAATCTGGAGGTTCCGCCGCAGCTCGGCGTGGTGACGGGCATCAACGCCACCATCGTCAAGACCAAGGCGCGCCAGTATGAGGTCGGCCTCAAGGCGAGCTTCGGCCCGAACTATCTCTACGCCACCGGCTTCTACACCAAGTTCAACCCGTTCAACGCCTCGTTCGCGGCGTTCAACCCGGTGACCGGCCGCAACGACCAGTCGCTTCCCTTCATCGGCGAGGCGACCGTGAAGGGCGTCGAGGTCGATGGCCGGGTGGTGCCAGTTCGCTGGTTCTCGCTCGACGGCTCGGTAACCTGGCAAAACCCGGAATATGCCAATCTCCAGAACAATTCGGGCGCGGACCCGAGCGCGGTGAACGGCAACCAGATCGTGCGCGAAGCGAAGTTCTTCGGCAACGTGCGGCCGAGCTTCGACTTCACCGTGGGCGGCTACAAGGCTGCGATCTTCGGCCGCTATGAATGGGTCGGCCGGCGCTACGTCGACCTGTTCAACCGCACCGCGATGCCGGGCTACCAGACGATCGGCGCCGGCGCCTCGATCGATCTCGGCCAGTGGCACCTCCAGGTCGCCGGCGACAATCTGTTCAACGCCCACGGCCTGACCGAAGGAAATACCCGCACCGACCAGCTGGCCGGACAGGGCACCAGCCAGGCGATCTACGGCCGCCCGCTGTTCGGCCGCAACTTCCGCCTTATCGTCAGCCGCAGCTGGTGATGCGCGCCCTGCTCTCCGCCGCCGCGCTCGCGGTGACGGCGCTCGCCGTTCCGGCCTCGGCCGAGGCGGACGACGGGAAGATGGCGGCGCTGTCGGCGCGGCTGTTCCCGCTGCTCGACGCCGCCGGGCACAACCCGGCGGTGCTCGAACGGATCGCCCGGGCACCGGGGATGGAGAGCGTGGTGCGCGCGCGGCGGGAACGTCGCGCAGCCTGCGCGGCGGATTTGGCCTGCCGCGCCCAGGCACTGGTGTGGAACGAGCGCGAGGCCGACGCGCTCCGCCGCGCGCTTGCTGCGGAGAACGGCCTCCCCGCCGCCGAGGACGGCCGCGCTGCCCAGGCAGGGCGCGAGATCGCCGGCATCAATGTGGTGGTGCGCACCTATGCACTGGGGGCGCTGCCCGCCACCGCCATCGACGGCCCGGGCACCGTGTCGCCGCAGGACCAGCAGACGCGGCTCCAGGCCGCTGACTGGCTGACCGAGACACCCCGCGCCGGATCGGCGCAGCGTCTTGATCCCAGCATCGACTATGCGCTGGCGCTGATCGACCTCAGCAACCGCACCGATGCAGTCGATCATGAACCGCTGACTGACGGCGCCAATGCCGCACCGATGGCGCGGGCAAAGGCGCTGGACTGGTCGCGTACCCGCTACACCGCGATGATCGTCACCGGCGTCGGCCCCGAAATCGAAGGCGAGCCGCTGAGCCCCTTCGGCAAATATCATTTGCGGCTCGCCGCTCGCCGCTTCGCGCAGGGAGACATCGCCTTCCTGCTCGTCACCGGCGGCCGGGCGCATCCGCGCGCGACGCCCTTCACCGAGGCCGACGAGATGCGCAAGGCGCTGATCGAACGCTATGGCATCCCTGCCGATGCAATCGTGATCGAGCCTTATGCCCGGCACACCACGACCAATCTGCGCAACGCGAGCCGTCTGCTCAAGCGCCTCGGCGCGCCCCTGGATGCTGAGACGCTGATCGTCTGCAACCCTTTCCAGAGCGCCTATATCGAAAGCGCGAAATTCGCCGAACGCAACGCCGCCGAGCTGGGCTACCAGCCGGGCAAGGTCGTTCGCCGCGTGTCGCCGACCGAGCTGGTGTTCCGCCCCTCCCCCGCCTCCGAACGCGTCGACCCGCGCGACCCGCTCGACCCGTGAAAGGAACTGCGATGCGCCGCTTCGCCCTCACCGCCGCCCTTCTGCTCGCTCCCGCCGTCGCCCATGCATGGGGCCACACGGCACATGCGGTGATCGATCGTGCGGCGCTCCAGGCGATCCCGGAGGGTGGCCCGACCTTCCTGCGCCGCTACGCGGACTATATCGCCGCGTCCGCGACGCTGCCGGACAGCTGGCGCGGGGACGCGGAAGGCTTCTCGAAGATCGAGGAAGATCCCAACCATGGCTGGTTCCGCGAGCAGTTTGCCTTCCTGAAGCCGATCCCGCGCTCGCGCTATGCTTTCATCATCGCGCTCTACAAGCAGCATGAGGCGATCAAGGGCAGCGACCCCGCGGCCGCCGCGCGCACCAATGTCCGCTGGACCGGCACGCTGCCCTATGCGGCGATGGAAGCCTATGAGCGACTGATCGTGTGCATGCGCGCGATCCGCGCCGCACAGGCAAGCGGCGGCGATGCCTCGGTCCCCGAGCAGCAATGCGCCTTCCAGGCAATTCGCCTCGGCCACTATATCGGCGACGGCGCGCAGCCGCTGCACGACTCCGTCAACTCCGATGGCTGGCTTGGGCCCAATCCCAAGGGTTACACGCGCGATCGCAGCATCCATGGCCGGTTCGAGAGCCGCTTCGTTGATGCCATGGGGCTCACCGTGGCCGACATCGCGCCGCGCATCGGCACTCCTGCGCATCAGCAGGGCGACATGTTTGACGCGGTCCTCGGCTTTCTCGATCAGTCGGGCGACCGCATGGAGCGGGTCTATCAGCTCGAACAGCGCGACGGCTTTACCAATCCCGCCGACAAGGAGGTGCGGGCGCTGATCTACGAGCGGACGGCGGCAGGCGCAGCGATGCTGCGCGACATGCTGTGCCGCGCCTGGACCGAAAGCGCTGCGCCCCCCGTCAAGGTGACGCCCGCGCCGCTGGACTTCTCCAATCCCCACTTCGATCCCGAGACCGGCTCCGCGCCCGCCTGACGCCGCGCCAGCGCGCGGAGCAGCGCCGCATGGCGGCCATGGTCGAGCGTGAAGCGGCGCAGGAGGAGCATCGCCATCAGTGCGCCGGCCAGCGGAATGCCCAGACCAAGGCCCAGCATGCCGATGCGCACGCTGCCGGCCTGGACAGCGCCAGGAACATAACCGAGCCCGTTCAGCACCCAGCCGATCATCGCGGCGGATGCGGCGCCGCTGGCCTTTACCAAGACGAGGTAGAAGGCGAACAGCCCGGTCTCGTACCGCCGGCCATGTCGCCACTCTACTACGTCAACCGCGTCGGCGAGCAGCCCCCAGGGCAGCATGAACACGCTGGCGAAGCCGAAGCCGATCAGCGCCGCGCCGGCCATCTGCCCAGCGGGCCAGGCAGTGCAAAGCCCGAAAAACACCAGGCCGAGCGCGCTCACCCCATGACCGGCAGCCAGCAGCCGGCTCTTGCCGATCCGGTGCGTGAGCGCGGTCCAGCCGAGCACCCCGCCGAACTGGCCGAGGGTCATCGCCGCAAGCAGCAGCGTCACCGCGCTCGGCCGCGCCACCACATAGGTACCGAGGTACATCAGCATGCGCCCGAAGCAGGGCATGGCGAAGCCGGTGAGCAGCGCCAGCGCCCCCATGCCCAAGACCATCGGATCGCGAAGCGGCACGGCGATCCGGTCTCCGCGCAGCGCCGGCACGGCACCGCCGCGGGAGCCGGAAACGCCGGCACAGAGCAGCATGGTCAGCGCGAAGACCAGTCCCGCGCCGATGCCGGTAGCTGCCAGCGCGTCGAAGTGACGGGCGCGCCCTGCCTGCTGGACCAGCGGCGTGAGAATGCCAGCAATAGCGAGCGCGCTGGCGGTGCTGAAGAACAGCCGGTATCCCGAAACACGTCCTCGCGCACGGCTGTCACGGCTGACCTGCGCCATCATCGCGTTGTGCGGCACGTCGACGACCGCATAGGCGCCACGAAACACGAGGATCGCCAGCGCCAGCGTCCAGGCACGATGCGGCCCGAGCACGGGCATCGCATAGATCAGTGCGAAGGCCGCGCCGCACGGCAACGCCGCAATGGCCACGGTCCAGCGATAGCCGCGACCCGCCGCCCGCCAGTGCAGCACCAGCCGAGCCGCCAGCAGATCGAACACCAGGTCGCCCAGCACCGCAAACAGCATCACCCCGGCGGCGGTATCGCCGCGCAGCCCCAGCACGTCGGTCAACAGGAACAGGATCGTCAGATCCGCCCCGCTGAAGACCAGCGCCTTGCCGAAATTGCCCGATGCGTAGGCGAGCATCCGGCCTTCTGTAGCGATGCGGGCGATCGGCAGCGTCTTTCGTGCGGTGGGAGTCCGGATCCTCGCCGCTGCTATGCCGCAACCATGTCAGTTTGGCGACGGTGCCGTCGCAGCTGGCTCAATAGGCCCAGTCCAGCTGCAACCAGAAGCGACTCGTGTCGGTGGCGAACCGGTCCGCTTCGTAGCGGGCATAGCGGACCGACATCTGCGTCTTGCGCAGCTTGGCGGTGGCGAGCAGGTTCCACTCGTCGCCATAATGCTGGTCCAGCCGATCGCTCTGGTAGCGGTGCCACGCCGCCTGCAGCGACAGCGCGTCGATCTTGCCGAGCTTCTTCCAGCCATAGCCGCCGCCCGCATAGAAATCGCGCACGCCGTTGGGCGGGGTGGTCGTCAGCTTGTCGGCCCAGCCCTGGAACTTGAACACGCTGCCGAGCGGGGTCTGGAAACTGGTGAGCGCCTGCCCGCCATCGGCACCCAGCACCTCATAGCCAGCGTTGAGCGTCCAGCCGCGCACGTCCAGCGCCGCATCGGCCAGCCAATAATCCGCCTGATAGCGGGTAGGGTTATGATGATAGTCCGACTGGCGAGCCCAGCTCAGCTGGTAACGCAGCTTCGCCTGCGGGCCGATCGCACGGGCGCCGGCCAGTCGTATGCCATAGCTCTGGTTGGACAGGCGGAAGCCCTGCACCTCGGCTTCGTCCTGGTCGACCAGATAGGCGAAGCCGGTCAGCGTGCCCAGGGGCGTGGCCGCGCCGAGATTGGCGAAGACGTTGTGGCCGCCCACCCCGCGCTGGCGTGCCCCCCGCCCCTCGGTGCCCCAGATGGTGCGCACGTCCCAGGCATAGGTAAGGTCGAGCTTCACGCCCTTCACCGGCACGATCTCGGTGCGCACCGCGTCGAAGGTTTGGCCATTGTTGCGGATCTGCGCAGCCCCGACGAAGCGTTCGTCGTCGAGCATGATCCGCTGGCGCCCGGCGGTGACGGTGAGCGGCGCCGAGCGATATTGCAGCTGGGCGCGGTAGATGGCGACATTCTCCGGATCACCGATCGTCGGCCGGTTGGGCAGGCCGTGTAGCCCGTCATAATAGGTGCCGACGACGGCAAGATTGCCCTGCGCCTCGCCCAGGGCCGCGAAACGGCCATGGCTCAGCTCCATGCCGGCGCGCACCCGGATCGTTACTGCGTCCGCAGCGTCCGCGAATTCGGCCTGATCAAGATGTTCATAGCGGGCCCGGACCTCCACGAGGGGCTTGATGGCAATCTGCTGTGCCCAGGCAGGGCCGGCGACAGCCAGCGCTGCGGCAGTGGTAATCCAGAAACGCATGTGCTCCGTTCTCCGCGAAACGGCGGCGCTACCCCTCCCCTCGCACCGCTCCCAGTTACAAAGTTTGTCCGGCCCGGGGATCCAAGCCCGTTCCTCGCCACTATTCTAGAGCGGCCGAGGGCAAATCCGGCTAGCAGGGCAAGGATAAGCGGATGGGAGATGGACACATGCGGGCATGGAAAACGGCACTGATCTGCGGGGCGGCAGCCTGTTTGCCGGCGGGTGCAGCGATGGCGCAGGCCGGCGGCCCGGTGGTCGCCACCCAGGCGGGCAAGGTGCAGGGCATGGTCGAGGACGGCGTCGCGAGCTGGAAGGGCATCCCCTTCGCCGCGCCGCCCGTCGGCCCGTTGCGCTGGCGCGCGCCGCAGCCGGTAACCGCGTGGAGCGGCATCCGCCCGGCAACCGAATACAGCCATGACTGCATGCAGAAGCCGTTCCCCAGCGACGCCGCACCGCTCGGCACCGCGCCCGCGGAGGACTGCCTCTACCTCAACGTCTGGAAACCTGCGGCGGCGGCGAAGGGCAAGCTGCCGGTGATGGTGTGGATCTATGGCGGCGGCTTCGTGAACGGGGGCTCATCGCCGCCGACCTATGCCGGCGCGGCAATGGCGAAGCAGGGGGTGCTGTTCGTCAGTTTCAACTACCGGGTCGGGCGCTTCGGCAGCTTTGCTCTCCCGCAGCTCAGCCGCCAAGATCCGGATCACGGGCTGCTCGGCAACTACAACTTCATGGACCAGATCGCCGCGCTTCGATGGGTGCGCCAGAACATCGCGGCCTTTGGCGGCGACCCCGCCAATGTGACGATCATCGGCGAAAGTGCGGGCGGCATGTCGGTCCACACGCTGGTCACCTCCCCCCTGGCGCGCGGGCTGTTCCACAAGGCGGTGGTGATGTCCGGTGGCAATGGCGAGACCGCCAAGAACGCGACGCTGCACGACGCCGAGGCGATCGGCGAGAATCTCGCCCGCGCCCACGGCATCGATCCCGCCGCTCCCGATGCACTGGACAAGCTGCGCGCGCTGAGCGCGGAAGCGGTGACAGACGGGCTCAGCATGATCGAGCTGTTCCAGCCCAGGCCGGGCCCGCGCACCTATGGCGGGCCGATGCTCGACGGCAAGCTGCTCGTCGACCAGCAAAAGGCCTATGCCAGCGGCAGTTTCGCGCATGTTCCGATGCTGATCGGCGCGACGAGCGCGGACATGGGCGGCACGACCGGCTTCATGATTGCCGGCGCGCGCGACGCCAGCGCGCGTATCGCTGCGCAGAAGGTGCCGGTGTGGGCGTACCGCTTCTCCTATGTGGCGGACTCGATCGGCAAGCCGGGCGCCGGCCATGCCACCGACATTCCGTTCTTCTTCGACAATGCGGCAATCAAGTACGGCGCGGCCACCACAGCCAGGGACGTGCAGATGGGCAAGACGATCAGCGCCTATCTCGTCCGCTTCGCCAAGACGGGAGATCCGAACGGCGCCGGGCTCCCGGCGTGGCCGCGCTTCACTACCAAGGACGACGTGATCCTCGACTTTGCTGCCGACGGCATGGCGGTGGCGGGGCGCGATCCCTGGGGTGCAGAGATCGACGCGGCGCGCGCCGCCAAGCCCTAGAGCCAGCCGTTCGCACGGGCGGTGCGGCCGGCCTCGATACGGTTGGCCGCGCCCAGCTTGCTCGCCGCCTCGGAAAGATAGTTGCGAACCGTGCCCGGCGACAGGCCCAGCCGGCGGGCGATGTCCTTGTTCGACAGCCCTTCCTCCGCAAGCCGGAGCGCATCCCGCTCGCGATCGGTGAGCGGATCGCTGCCGGCTTCCCATGCCACGGCGGCGAGCTCGGGCGGGATCACCTTGCCCCCGGCAGCGACGGTGCGGATTGCGGCGACAAGCGTGTCGACTGGCGTGTCCTTGAGCAGATAGCCGCGCACCCCGGCGGCGCGCGCCCGGGCGAGATAGCCGGGACGTGCGAAGGTCGTGACGATCACGACCGCCGTCCGCGACTTCTCCCCTGCGAGGATCTGCGCACAGTCGAGCCCGGTGCGGCCCGGCATCTCGATATCGGTGAGCAGGACGTCCGGTTCGAGGCTGCGCACCAGCGCGAGCGCCCCGTCGCCGTCGCTTGCCCGGCCGACGATGGCGAAGTCCGGCTCCAGCGCGAGCAAGGCGGCGATTGCCCCGAGCACCAGCGTCTGGTCTTCGGCAATGACGATGCGGATCGCGCTCATGCCGGAACGCTCGCCTCGAGCCGCGTGCCGGGCTGGAGCGCCTGCAGTTCCAGCCGCCCGCCCGCCGCGACCAGCCGCTGGCGCATGCCACGCAGTCCATTGCCCTCGCGGAAGGAGACCCCGACCCCGTCGTCCTCCACCACCAGCCGGGCATCCCCGGGGCCCGCCTCGAAGCCGATTGCGCAGCGGCGTGCCCCGGCATGGCGGATCACGTTGGTCACGGCCTCGCGCAGCGTCATCGCCAGCACCGCGCCGGCATCGGCGGGCACCGCGGCAGGATCGCCCATCACGATCGGTTCGATTCCCGCCGTTTCCAGCGCCGCGAGCGAAGCGGAGGTTTCATGTGCCAGGCTGCCCCCCACCTGCCCCGCCAACGCGGCCCGCACCTCGGCGAGACCCGATCGCGCGGCTTCGGCGATGGCCGCCAGTTCCCCGCGTGCCACCTCCGGATCGCGAGTCACCAGCCTGCCCGCCAGATCCGCCTTGAGCGCCACCAGCGTCAGCGTGCGGCCGATCACGTCGTGCAGGTCGCGGGTGATCCGCTCTCGCTCGGCGGTGCCGGCGAGCCGCCGCACTTCCTCCTGCGATGCGAGCAGCGCCTGCGTCCGTTCGTAGAAGGCAACGGTCGACATGGTCACCACGCCCGTCATGACAATGAACAACACGCTCGGCCCCCAAAATGCGAGCGGCTGGCGCGACAGGAAACCGGCCGCGAGCGTAATCAGCGCAATGACGACGATTCCGATCGCGGCATGTTTGCGCGAATGCAGGCGAGCGATCGTCGCGGCGGCATAGATGCTGAAGGTGGTCCATCCCAGCGGCAGCGGCGACACCGCCAGGCTGATCAGCACCATCGCCGCCGCGGCCACCGGCATGGCCCGGTCCGACAGGCGAAACGAGAGCAGATAGACCGGCAGGAAGATCGCCACTGCAACGGCCGCTGCCAGGATCGTGTTCGGGCCGGGCCGCGCCCACAGCCAGGGGAACGGCACGAAAACCAGGTAGACGAGCCAGGGCCAGGGGGTGCCGCGGTAGCGGGCTTGCGTGGGATGCATGGTGCGAGCTTCGCGGATCCGGGCCGATCCGGTCAAGCCGGGCTTCGCCGCCAGCCGGTCCACGCCCAGCCGATGCCCGCCACCGTCATCGCCAGCACCGCCGCTGCGTGCATCCAGGGACTGCCGATCGTATCCGCGCCGACGATCATGCGCGCCAGCTGGCCCAGATGATAGGAAGGCGTCCACGCACCCAGGCCCTGCATCCATCCCGGCAGCAACCGGCTGGGGATCCACAGCCCGCCCAGGACCGAGCAGCCGAGGAACAGCGCATTGGCAACGGCGACAGCGCCCTTGGCGCTCATCCGCATGCCCATGCCGAAGCCGATCAGCGCGAAGGGAATGGCGGAGGCAAGGTGCAGCAACGTCAGCAACGCCCAGGTGCCGGCGGGGAGCCGAACGCCGGCGATGATCGACAGCGCATCGATCAGTACCAGCGCCAGCGCGGTGGTGGTCACCGCCGCCGCCAGCTTGGCGCCTACATAAGCGCCCGCCGGCATCGGCGAGACGCGCTTGAGCTCGATCAGGCCCTGCTCGCGTTCCACCGCCACGCCCGCACCGAAGCCGAACAGCGCCGGGCCTGTGGCGGCGAACACGCCGTATCCCGCCAGTGTCGCCGCCGCGAAGCCGGGTGCGGGATCGTGCGGCAGCGCCAGGGTGAACAGCCCGTAGAAGCCCGCCGGGGTGAGCACGGTGGGCAGCAGGAACTGCGGCAGGCGCAGGCTGCGTTTCACTTCGGTCAGCGCCTCGCGGCGCCAGACGCCCGCCGGAAGAGCAAGTGCGGTCATGCGGCGATCCTTTCCTGCGCCGGCGCGAGCAGCGTCGCGATGGCATCTTCCAGTGTGGCGTCGGCGATACGCAGTGCGGACAGCGCAGGGTCCGCGGCGAGCAGCGCCGCCACCGTCCGCGCGGCATCGGCGGTGAGGATGCGCAGGTCCGCGCCCTCCATCATCGCTTCACGCGCCGCCGGAAGCAGCGCGGCGGCCCTGGGCTCGAGCGTGGCGCGACAGCGGATCACCGACCCGCCCGCCCGCGCCCGCAACGCAGCGGGGGTGTCGTCGGCGACGATCCGGCCGGCGTCCATCAGCAGCACCCGGTCGGCCAGCGCATCGGCTTCGGCAAGGTCGTGGCTCGTCAGCAGTACCGCCGCACCGTCGTCGGCAAGGGCCCGCACCGTGCCCCACAGCGTCCGCGCGGAGCCGCGGTCCATCGCTGCCGTCGGCTCGTCGAGCACGAGCAGGTCGGCGCGGCCGCAGATCGCCAGTGCATATTGCACTCGCCGCGCCTGCCCGCCCGAGAGCGCGCCGCAACGTCGATCGGCCAGGTCCGCGATGCCGGCGAGCATCAGCACCTCGTCCAGCGGGCGCGGATCCGGATAATAGCCGGAATGCAGTGTCACCAGTTCGCGAATGGTCAGAACGTCGGGCAGGCCCGCGCTCTGCAGCATGACGCCGAGCCGCCGGCGCGCGGCGGGGCGGCGCGGGTCCAGCCCGAACAGCGCCGCTGTTCCCGCGTCCGGGGCGAGCCTTCCGGTGAGCAGCGCGACCGATGTCGTCTTGCCCGCGCCGTTCGGCCCCAGCAGCGCCGTCACTTCGCCGGCGCGGATCCCCAGGTCCAGCCCGTCGAGCACGGCGCGGCCGCCGAGCCGCTTCGATACGCCGGATAGCCGCGCCACCGCGGCAAGATCTTCGGTCATCCCTCAAAACCCCTTTTCAGAATGCGCCGATCCTGCCGCACGCGCCGCCCATCCGGCAGTGACAGATGTCACCTCCGGGCCCATGCCATCGCGCAGGGGGAGCGCGTCCCCGGATGATTGTCACTCGCAACAGGAACACGGCGAAATCACAACCGCTTAGGCTCCAACTGCCACCAAGACGGAGCCACCCAATGTCGATTCTTGATCAGGCAATCGCCGCCATCACGCCGCCCGAAACCGAACAGGACCGCCGCGACGCGACCGCGAAGGCGGAGGCGCTGGCGCGCCCCGGCGACTGGCTTTCGCAAATTCTCGGGCACCACCGCGAGATCGAGGCACAGTTCGAACGGCTGCGGACCGCCGCACCTTCGGAACGCGGCGCCGAACAGAAGCGACTGGCGCTGCTGCTCACCGCCCACTCGATTGCGGAGGAAGTCTCGGTCTATCCGGCGCTCGCAGCCGACCACCAGGTCGGCCATGCCGAGCTCGCCTATCAGGAACAGTCCGCCGCCAAGATGGAACTCGGCCTGCTGGAGCGGCTCGATCCTGCGAGCAAGGATTATCACGACAAGCTCGAGCATATCCGCGGCGCGGTGCTCCACCATGTCTATTCGGAAGAGGGGACCTGGTATCCCAAGCTGATCGAATCCGCCGGTCCCGCCGACCAGCAGCGCGTCACTGCGCGCTATGCCGAGGAATATGCGCGGTACATGGGGCAGGAAACCCCGCTCTTTACCCGCTGACCGCCATGCCGGGGGCGGCCCGTGTCGCCCCCGGAACGCTTCCGCGGTTCCGGCGGTTCTGCATCCTTGTTCCGGTAAGGCAACAAGGGGTATCGAATGCGCGGGCGGTTCATCTCGGCGTTGCTGCTGTTCGCGCTGGTCGGCTGCTCCGGCAATCGCGGCGGCGGCGCTCCGCCGCACGCGAAGGACCGGATCGAGGTACAGCCCGAACTCTCCACACTCACGCTGCCGCTCGAGGCCAATCTCGACGATCTCGCCGCGACGCTGGAGCGCGGGGTGCCGCACCGCCTGTGGGAGATCGACAAGCCCGACCAACCCTGCGTGCGGCCCAAGAAGCTCGACCTTGGCATTGCCAAGGTCAAGACGCCGACGATCAAGTGCCGCATCGTCGGTGCGGTCACGCGCGGGCGGATGACGATTGGCGGATCCGGCCAAGTCATCCGGCTCGCCATGCCGCTCCACGCGGTCGTGCGGGCGGAGGACATTGGCGGCGTGCTGAAGCGCGAGACGGCAACCGCGGATGCGACGGCGCATGCCGTGATCCGCCTGTCGCTCTCCCCCGACTGGAACCCGCGGGGCAAGATCGGCATCGACTATGCCTGGGCCGATGCTCCGCATGTCGACATTCTGGGCCAGCGCATCGAGTTCACCGACAAAGCCGACCGGAAGCTCGCGCTCGTGATAGCCAAGCTCGAACGCGAGCTGCCGAGAGAGCTCCAGAAACTGGGCGTCCGCCAGAAGATCGAGCAAGCCTGGCGCTCGGCCTTCACCACCCTGTCGCTCAACCGCGAAAACCCGCCGGTGTGGATGCGGGTGACGCCGAGGCAGCTGCGCTATGGCGGCTATTCGATTACGGGCAAGCGGCTCGAGCTGCGGTTGGGCATGGAGGCAACCACCGAGACCTTTGTAGGCCAGCGCCCGGCCGACCCTGCCCCGACCCCGCTGCCGCCGATGCAGCCGCTGCAGGGGGACGTGGGCAAGGTATCACTGTTCCTGCCGGTGATCGCCGATTATCGCGAACTGGAGCCGGTGCTGATGAAGGCGCTGGTCAAGCGCCAGGCGCGACCATTCGAGGTGCCGGGCGTCGGCCCGGTACGGGCGCAGTTCGAGAAGGCGACCATCTACGGCACCAGGGGCGGCCAGATGGCGGTGGGCCTGTTGTTCTCGGCCGAGGATGTCGGCGGGCGCATTGGCCGGACCCGCGGCACGGTGTGGCTCACCGCGACGCCGGTCAACCTGCCCAACTCGCGCCGCGTCGACTTCCAGAATCTGGGCGTCAGCGGCACCACCGACATGACCGGGGGCGACCTGATCCTGCAGCTGATGAACACACCCGGGATGAGCAGCTTCATCGCCGCCGCGCTCACCCAGAATTTCGAGCGCGACTATGCCAAGCTGCTCGGCAAGGTCAGCCGGGCGATCGCCAGCCGCCGCGAAGGTGTGCTGCGGATCGACGCAAGCCTGGAGCGCACCCGCACGGGCACGCTCCAGGCATCGGGACAAGGCCTGTACCTGCCGGTCTGGGCCGAAGGCACTGCGACGGTGCGACTGGCCCGGCCGGGTTCAGGCGGACAGGAACACCACGCCCGGTAGCGTCACGCCCCTGGCGGCGGCGCCCAGCCGCCCGTCGCGGCCGAGCGGCAGGCGCGCGATATTGCCCGAGCGCTCGTTGGCGACCAGCATCTCGCCATCAGCTTCGCGCAGCAGGAACAGCCGCGGCCAATGGCCGCCGCAATCGGCATGCTGGAGCAGGGTGAGCCTGCCGTCGCGCTGGATCGCGAACACCGCAATGCTGTCATGCCCGCGGTTGGAGATGTAGAGCCGCGTGCCAGCGGCGTTGACGGCGATATGCGCGCCCGCCGAGGCACCCGTGAAGCCCTTGGGCAGCGTAGAGAGCGTCGCCAGCGCCGTGAACCGGCCGTCGGGATGGGCGCGCAGCACCGTCACCGTGTTGGCGAGTTCGGTGACCAGATAGGCGATCGGCAACCTGGGATGGCGTGCCAGATGGCGCGGCCCCGCGCCCGGCTCGGTGCGATAGGCGATGCTGGTGTCGACGTCGTCCCCTGCCCCCAGCCGGTGGAGGAACACCGCGTCGGCACCCAGATCGACCGAATGCAGCTGGCGGCCGCCGGCCGCGAAGCCCACCCAATGCGCATGCGGCCCGGTCTGGCGCTCGCGATTGGGGCCGCTGCCTTCGTGCTGGATGCGCCGCGCCGCGCCGATGGGCCGCCCCGCCCCATCCAGCGCGAACAGCGCGACGCTGCCGCTCGAATAGTTGGCGACCGCCAACCGCTGGCCATCGGCGGAGAGCGCGGCATGGCACGGGTCGGCGCCGAGCGTCGAGGTCATGGCCAGCTTCTCCAGGCCGCCGGTGTAGACGCCCAACATTCCCTGGCTCTGCTCGTCCAGCAGATAGCGTACTCCCGTCGCGGCAGACCGCACGCCGAACGAGGCGTTGCGGATCGTCGCCACCGGGGTACCGGCGGTCCAGCCTTGTGCGCCCCGCGACAGCGGCACCAGCCCCGGGCCGCCTTCATTGACATAGGTGCCTGCGATCAGGCCACCCGCGCCACGGGCGAAGAGCGCGCTCGGGCAGCTGCCCAGCGCCACGGCGGAGCCGATCAGCGCGCGGCGCGTCAGCGGAGGTACAGAGATAGTCATATCCTATTGAAGCCTTTCGGTTTCCTGCCGTCAACGCTGAACCTTCGCCCGCTTCGCGCGCTGAACCCCTCGCAACTGGGAGCAGCGCCATGACCGACGAACCGAGCCGCCGCGATCTACTGAAGGGTGCCGCTGCCGCTGGCGCCGCTACTGCCGCCGGACCAGCCTTCGCGCAAGCCGCGAACGGCGGACCGGCCCCCGATCCGCAGACCAAATATACCGACAAGCCGTTCCCCGAGCAGCGCCAGAAATGGCCGGCGCTCCAGCGCGAGATGACGCCGGTCCCCGACTGCGGCGAGCGCAGCTATCGCGGATCGGGCAAGCTCGTCGGCCGCAAGGCACTGGTGACCGGCGGAGATTCCGGCATCGGCCGAGCTGCGGTGATCGCCTTCGCGCGCGAGGGCGCCGATGTGGCGATCAACTATTTCCCCAGCGAAGAGCCGGACGCGCAGGACGTCGCCAAGCTACTCCGCGCCGAGGGCCGCAAGGTGGTGCTGCTGCCGGGCGACCTGACCGACCAGGGCTTCTGTGTCGACCTGGTCGGCCGCGCGCACCGCCAGCTAGGCGGGCTCGACATCCTGGTGAACAACGCCGCCTATCAGCAGTCCAAGGCCTCGATTGCCGAGATCAGCTTCGAGCAGTTCGATCGCACGCTCAAGACCAATCTCTACGCGATGTTCTGGATCACCAAGACCGCCATCCCGCTGATGAAGCCGGGCTCCGCGATCATCAACACCGCCTCGGTCAACTCCTTCATGCCGGAGAAGGAGCTGCTCGACTATGCCACCACCAAGGGCGGCATCGCGATCTTCACCAAGGGGCTGGCCAAGCAGCTCGCCAAGCAGGGCATCCGCGTCAACGCCGTGGCGCCCGGCCCGATCTGGACGCCGCTGCAAGTCGCCGGCGGCCAGCTGCCGGGCGAAATGGGCAAGTTCGGTCAGGACACGCCGCTCGGCCGCGCCGGCCAGCCGGCCGAACTCGCGCCGCTCTATGTCGCGCTTGCCTCGAACGAATTCAGCTACACCGACGGCAGCGTGTTCGGCGCCAATGGCGGCACCGGCGCCGTGTGACGCGCCGGCCGCCGCCACTTACTGGCCGGGCCGCCCCAGATGGAAGGAGATCGGCGCCTCCTGGGCGGTACAGGCCACTCCATCCTCCGGCCGGTAGCTGCTGGTGTAGCGGAATCCCTTGGCCGCGGCGGCTGCCGCGCCATCGAACACGAAGGCCGGATAGGCACTCACGACACGCGGCGCGATCGTCTTGCCGTCCGTCGTCACGTCGAATTCGGTCCGCGCCCACCCCTCGAAGCCGAGCCGCTGCGCCGATTGGGGGAAGGCGTTGCTGAGATCGCCGGTGCTGCGCACGGCGGGCTTCAGGCCCAGCAGGGCGCATTGCCGGCTGGTCAGGCCGGTCTGGTCGAACGCATGACGCGCGGAATCGAGGTCGCCCTTCGACGCCGCGAGATTGGCGCGTTGCAGCCATGCCGCGATCTTCAGCGGATGCCGTTCAGGCAATCCCGGCGTTGCCACGACGGCGGACAGCAATCCGTCCGCGTCGGACGGGCCGCGTGAACGATAGCCGGGCATGGCGAGGAGCAGGCGCAGCGTTGCGGAGACCAGCGGATCGCCCTGAAAATCCGGGCGGTTCAGCAGGGTACGCAACGCGCCGCCCCGGCTCGCGCGGTCTGCCTGCGCCTTCATGATCGCAGCATAGGCGCGGACGGGCGCAGGTGCCGCCAGAATTTCGCTGAGCTGCACCGCCTCGCCGAGCAGCGCCTTGCGCTCCCCTTCGGCAGCGACACTGTTACCCCCAAGCCAAACGGCGGCGGCGAACATCGCGAGGGAATCCTTCTTCGACCGGGCAGCCGCAAGCGCCGCGCGCTCGAGCGGCGCGGACTTCGCGTCGGGCATCGCCTGCCATCCGGCATCGGCGACGCCCTTGCTTTCCAGCCACTCGGCCGTGGCGTTGGCGAGCGGCAGGGTAAGCGCGGGACGCTCGGCACCGGTGGTGCAACGCAGCTCGACACGGGTGGTATAGCGGAACAGCGGGGGGATGGTTCGGACGTCCTCGGGCATCCAGGACCAGCCGGCAACCTCGCGGGCAAAGGCGATCGCGGCGGCGCGCCCGGCCGGCGCATAGATCGGCAGCACGCCTTCGACATGGCCGTCCTCGGCAAGCGAGAACTGGACGACGGCGATGTCTTCCGGCTTCAGCCCCGTCGCTTCGCCACAGGGCGGCAGGCTCATGTCGCGCGCGCGCTCGAATGGCGACTTCTCGAAGTGCCCCGCGCCGGTATAGGCCAGATATTCGAAGGCCTTGTCCTTGTCGTTGTTGAGCCAGGCGGCGATCGCCAGGTCGGAGCGGGTAGTGACGTCGGCCACGCCGACCTTCATCGTCAGCCCGCCCTGCTTGCGCAGGCTGTCCTTCAGCTCGGCATAGGCTTCCGGCGCGCGACCCGCGTTGAGCAGGGCGCGGGCATATTGGGTCTGCACCACCGCCTTGGCCTTCTTGTCGAAGGCGGGATCGGCGTTGACGATGCCGTACGCCTCGGCGGCATAGCGAACGGCCGCGCCATCTTGATCGAACATCGCCGCCTGGCTGAGCGCCATCAACGGCCGGATGCGATCGCTACCGGTCGTGCCCTCCAGCGCCAGGCTGTATTCGGCGATGGCGGCCGAATAGTCGAAGTCGAGTGTGGCAAACTTGCCGAGCGCCAGATGCGCCTGGCGGACCTCTTCGGCGAAGCCGCTGCCCTTCGCGGCAAGCACCGGCAGGCCGCGGCGGATCGCCGCCTGCCCTTCCTCGCTGCGCTCCAGCTGCGCCAGGCAATAGCCCTTGCGGACGTCCACCGCCGCGCGGACGATCGGGTCGGCCATCACCTTGGCATTCTTCTCGATCTGCTCGAATGCCTGCACGGCTGCTTCGCACTGCCCGTCGGCGGCGGCCTTGGTCGCCTGGTCGAAGAGCTGCTGCGGGGTCGGCGTGTCGGCGGCCTGTTGCGGCGCGGCCTGCTGGGCACCCGCCAACAGTAAAGCGAGAATCATCGAAGACATTATGCTACCCCTCCCCCAAAAGGACGGCCTTTCAGATCATGCTCCGATAAGGATGTCGAGCGCGATGCTTGCTGTGGTGCGAAGTTTCTGCGGAATCCTGTGCATGTTGTTGTTTCTACGCGAAGCACAGGCGCAGTCTGCCGAGCCTGCACGCGTGCCGCAGGAAACGATTCTGCTGTTCGTCGCGTCCTGGTGTGCGCCCTGCCACGGCGAACTGGCCCTCCTGCCCGAGATCGGGCGCGGCGCGAAGCCGTACCGAATCCTGATCGTGCCGTTCGACGACAGCCGGGCGACACGGGCGATGCTGGCTGCAGTTCCGGCGGCGCAGCGCTGGCAGCCCGAGCGCGCAACGCTTCGCCGGCTTACGGCGGAAGTCGAACGGCGCAGCGCCGGCCTGCCGTTCAGCCTTGCGACCGATCGCGACGGCCATATCTGCGCCGCCCATGCCGAGACGCTGGATGCCGGCAAGGCCGCCGCGATGGTTACCGCCTGTCGCCGGTAACCGCTGGTTAACCATAAGCGCGAGCCGGCAATTAACCTTATCCCCTTAATAACCAAGGCATTCCCAGTACGCGATCAAAGGAGCGCGGGGCGTGTCAAGCGTAACGAAACGAGCCATGGCGGCAGGATCCGCCCTGGCATTGGCCGTGCTCGCGGCGTGTGACGGCGGCGGCAGCGGCGGCGGTGGATCGGCTGGCGGCCTGGTATCCACCCCGGCTACCCCCGCACCGGCGCCTGCCGTCGGGACCGCGCTCGACGATTCGGTCCGGCTCGCCCAGCAGGCGAGCTTCGGTCCCACCGTCGCGCTGGTCGACCGGATCCGCACACTCGGGGTCAATGGATGGCTGGACGAACAGTTCGCCGCGACCGGCAGCACCTATGGCGACCTCGCCGTCGACGTGCGCGCCGACTCCTGTGCAGGGGGCGACACCGCCTGCTCGACGCAGCGCTTCACCCGCACCCCGGTCGCGATGCGCTTCTACGCCGATGCGGTGGCCGCGCCAGACCAGCTGCGCCAGCGCGTGGCCTTCGCGCTGTCGCAGATGATCGTCGCCTCCGAAGCCGCCGTGCGTTCGACGGCCGGTATCGCTGCGTTCAACCAGCTGTTCCTCACGCACGCCTTCGGCAATTACCGCGAGCTGCTGCTGGCGGTGACGCTGAACGCCTTTATGGGCGATTATCTCGACATGGCGGATAGCCGGAAGGGCGCGCCGTCGGAGAATTACGCCCGTGAGTTCCTCCAGCTCTTCACCATGGGTCCGGACAAGCTGGGCATGGACGGCAGCATTGAGCGCGATGCGAGCGGCGGCCCCATCCCCAACTATACCGCGACCGACATCCGCGAGATCGCCCGCGCGCTGACCGGCTGGACCTATGCGCGCGTCGGCACCGCAGCGGCGACCGACAATCTGGCCATTGCCTATGCCCAGCCGATGATCGTTGCCCCGGCCCGGTACGACAGCGCCGAAAAGCGCTTCCTCGGCACGGTGGTCGCTGCGGGCGCGTCGCAGCAGGCGAGCATCGCCGCCGTGGTCGATGCGGCGTTCAACCACGCTTCAACGGCACCCTTCGTCGCGCGGCACCTGATCACCCATCTCGTCACGCCCAACCCGACACCTGCCTATATTGGCCGAATCGCCGCAGTATTCGCCAACAATGGCAGCGGGGTGCGCGGCGACCTGAAGGCGGTGGTCCGCGCAATCCTCACCGATGCCGAGGCACGGGCACCGCAGGGAGCGAACGCCGGCAAGCTCAAGGAGCCGGTGCTGGCGATGACCAGCCTTGCCCGCGCGATCGGCTTCACTACCGACGGCTTTGTCTTTCAGGTGCGCGACGGCAGTTTCGGACAGCCGGTGATGCGGGCGCCGTCGGTGTTCAATTTCTACCCGGACGACTTTCCGCTGCCCGGAAATGCCACGCTGCGCAGCCCTGCCTCCAAGCTGCTGACCCTGGCGAACCAGGTGCGGCTGCACAATCTGGTCTATGACTGGACGGTGAGCGGCGATGCGAACCGCACCGAATACGCGGCCGTGACGACCATCCCCGGCACGTCCGGCACGGCGCCCGTCTGGGCCGATTGGGAGGCGTTCGGCGACAACGTCGACGGCATGTGCGATCGGATCGACCTGCTGTTCTTCGCCAAGGGCCTTACCAAGGGGCAGCGCGACGCGCTGAAGGCAGCGGGCACGGCGGTCACCAATGCCGATCCCAAGCTGCAGGCCCGCAAGCGCGCGCAGATGATGCTCTACATCGCCGGCACCAGCCCGATGTTCCTGGTCGATCGCTGAGGAATTTCCCCATGACGCTTTCCCGTCGCGATTTCGTTCGCCTCACCGCCGGCACCGGCGCGCTCGCAGCACTTGGCCAGTTCGGCCGCACCGCCGCCATCGCCGCGCCCACCGGATCCTATCGCGCCATGGTCGGCATCTTCCTGTTCGGCGGCAACGATGGCTGGAACATGGTGATCCCCACCGATGCCCGGCACAGCGCCTATCTGGCGTCGCGCGGCAGCGTCGGCATCCAGCGCGCCGCGCTGACCCCGCTGACCAACAGCGCCTATGCGCTCCATCCCGCGATGGGTGCGCTGCGCCCGGTGTGGGACGAAGGCTCGCTGGGCCTGGTGCTCAACGCCGGCACGCTGTTCGCGCCGCTCACCAAGGCGACCTACCAGTCGCGCAGCGACCTGCGCCCCGCCAATCTGATGAGCCACGCCGACGAGCAGGATCATTGGCAGGGCCTGCGCGCTCGCGAGACCAGCCGCGACGGCTTTCTGGGCCGCATCGCCGACAAGATGCCCGCGAGCAGCCTGCCCCCGGTGATGTCGCTGGCGGGATCGACCGTAGGCGTGCTCGGCCGACAGACCACGCCGCTGATCCTGCCGACGGGCGGCGGGCTGCCCGCGCGCAGCGGCTACAGCGCCGGCAGCAGTGCCAAGAACAGCGCGATCACCGCGCTGGGCGCCAATGCCGACGGCAGCGCACTGCTCGACGGGGTGGCGCAGACGCTGACCCGCAACTATGACCAGGCGACGACCGCCAACACCATCCTCGTCGGCACCGCGCCGACCGACGCCTTCTTCGTCAATCCGTCAACCGGTGCGGCACTCACCAGCGATCTCGCCAGGCAGCTGATGGTGGTGGCGCGGATGATTGCGGCGCGCGGCACGCTGGGCCATGCTCGCCAGAACTTCCTGGTCAGCCAGGGCGGCTACGACACCCATGCCGGCCAGGTGCAGACCGGCAATACCGCAACGGGCTTTCATGCCAATCTGCTCGGCGATCTCGCCATGGCGATGGCGGGCTTCCACAAGGCGATGGGGTCGCTGGGTCTGGCGAACAATGTCACCAGCTTCACGATGAGCGATTTCGGGCGCACCTATCTCGGCAACGGTCAGGCCGGCACCGATCATGCTTGGGGGAGCAACCACCTCGTCATGGGCGGCGACGTCGCACCAGGCGCCGTGCTGGGCAGCTACCCTGACCCGGTGCTGGGCGGCGCGGACGACATCACCAGGGAAGGCCGGTTCGTGCCGGGCGTGGCGCAGGAGGAATATCTCGGCGCGATCGCGCGCTGGCATGGCGTCGCCGATGCCGACATGTCCTATGTCTTCCCCAACTGGGCAACCTGGAGCACCGCCGGGCGCGGCCCGCTGGCGCTGTTCCGCGCCTGAGCCGCTCGCCGCGGCCGTCTGCGCTAGTTGCCGGTCGGGGCGCCCTGCCAGCGTGCATAGCGGTCCAGCGCCTTTTGCGGCTGCGTGCCGAACCAGCTATAGCCGTTGCGCCGCTCGAGGCTGACCGCGTTCACGTCGTCGAGGATCCGCCGATCGCGGTCGCCGAAGACAGGCTGCATGGACCGGAGATCATAATAGCGCGCCCAGATCGGGCCCGCGCCGGGCCTTGCCACCAGCCGACGCCCGTCGGCGCCGGCGGCCGTCCATTCCTGGCCATAGATCGCGTGCGCGCGCAGCCATGCGACGCCGTCGCGCACCGCCGACTGCACCGCGGGCGACCTGCCGCCATGCTGCATCAGCAGCACCAGCAGCCTGGCGCTTTCGTAGCTGGACAGCGATGCCGGCTCGAAGTTGCGGGCGCCTGCCGGCTGGAGCGTCAGCGCGTCATGTTGCTGTCCCCAGATCGTCCGCGTGCCGCCGATCACCACCTGCGTCTTCATGATCACGGCAAGCGCGCGGTCCACGGCGGCCCCCGCCTCCGCCGCCAGCCCCGGGGCAAGCGCCGCATAGTCGCCGCGCCGCGCGCGGACCTCGGTGAGCAGCGCAACGACATCGGCAAGCGCATCGTCGTTGAAGGTCAGCGCGTCGTGATAGCCGCCCTGCAGCGGGAAGACCTGCGGCCAGCCGCCATTGGGGAATTGCGCCGTGAGAAGATAGCGTACGCCCTTGGCCAGGGCAGCGCGATAGGGGTCGCCCTCGTGCCCCGGCAGCGCCGCCTGGACGCGCGCGAGGAAGCGCAGCTCGGAGGTGGTGGCGTTGTTGTCGATCGTGCCGACATAGCGCCAGGCGGGATCGGCCTGGATGTCGCTTTCAGCGCTGGGCGGCAGATGTTCCTCGGGCACATAGGCCTGCCCGCGCTGGCGCGGCGGGCCCGACCGATCGACATTCTTTCCCCAGCCGCCAGCCGGCGTCTGGAAGCTCACGATCGTGTCGGCGGTTTGGCGGGCCACCGGCCCGGCATACCAGGAGGCGGGCCGGTCGAGCGGCATGCCGGCGCCCCCGGACGGCCCTGTCGGCGGGCTGGCCGGGCGGACGCCATCGGCACGTTCGGCAGCGAGCGCCGCCTTGTCGGCAGCCATCAGCGCGCGCGAACGGGCGAGATAGGCGCGCCAGGCGGGCTGCTCGGCCGGAGGAAGCTGCGCGATGCGCGCGTCGGTGATCGGCGCCGCCGGCGTCATCCGGCCGATCTCCTCGGCACCCGCGGCCATCGCCGGTACCGCCAGCGCGACGCATAGGGCCGCCTTAAAGATGCGCATCACGATCTCCTCTTCCACGCCGCCGGACGCACCGGCGCGGCGCATTTCCCACGAAGCGCCCGTTCAGGGCAGCAGCACGGGCCGCATCGCGGGCACGGCCTCGGCAAGCTCCAGAGCGACCATGCGGGCGAAATAGTCGGCGCCCGTGCGGCCGAGATGGGTGCGATCGAACGACAGCTTGCGCTGCCCCCAGGGCAGGTCCTGCACTTCCGTCAGGCTGGGGGGTGCGATCGTATCGGCGACCACCGCGCCCTTCGGCACCTGCGCGAACCTGTCAGCCTCCGCCTCGCCCATCGCAGCGACCGCCGCGCGGCTTTCGGCATGAAGGTCGATCAGCGGAACCTTCTTCTCGGCCGCGACCTTGCGCACGGCGGCGGCCCAGGGCTCCAGGTCGTCCTGAAGCTTGCCGTCCACGAAGATCCGGCGGGTGAGCGGCGTCACCAGGATCGGCTTGGCACCGGCGGCACGCGCCTCGTCGACATAGCGGGCGAGGTTGGCCGGAAATTCGGTCGCGAGATCGGTCGAACGGCCAGGCTTGCCGGGCTGATCGTTGTGGCCGAACTGGATCGTCACCCAGATGTCCTTGTAGCCGGGCGTGCGCATCTCCGCGAGCGCGACGTCCCACGAGCCTTCGGCGCGGTAGCTGCCCGAGCTGCGGCCGCCTCGCGCAAGGTTCACGCACGCCAGGAACGACGTGACGTGATCGGCGCAGAAGCTTGGCCCCCAGCCGCCGACCACCGCGGTGGTGCTGTCGCCCACCAGGATGATCTTCGACGGCACGATCTTCTGCGCGGGTGCGGGTGCCGCCGTCTGCGCGACCGCGGGGGCAGCGGCGGCGGACACCAGCAACGCAACGAACGACAAGCGCATCACCCTCTCCTTACAGCGCACGAAAGCGGAAGTCGCGGAAGCGGGCCTCGCCCTCCCCGGCCGAATACAGGCCCGGCCGCAGCATCAGGAAACCGCCGCGGACATTGTGATGATAGCCGGATACCTCCATGCCGCGGTCGAAGCGCTGCCAGCTTCGCCCGTCATCGCCGGACAGGTGGTAGGAGACGATGTGGCGCTGGTTCGTCACCCGCATCCGCACACGCCTGCCATGGGGGTTGGCCGGGCGCCCGCGCTCCATGCCGTATTGGTGGGTGACGAACCGCTTCTCGTCGAAGCCGAGCCCGCAATAGAGCTTCTCGTCATAGAACAGCACCAGTCCCGCAACGCCGCCGGGGGCAATCTCGATGGTGCATTCGAACTGATAGGCGGTGTCGCCGGCGATCAGCAGCAGCGGCGAGGAATCGACCGGCGCCTTGCCGCGCGCCTTGAGCACCAGCGCGCCGTCCTCGATCCGCGCGCGGGCAGCCTCGTCAGGCGCGGGCTTGAAGAAGTTCCACTTGCCGCCAAGCTGGAGCGGCCGGCTGAAGTCGTCGGACAGGGGCTGGCCGTGCGGCACCGCGGTGCCGCCCTTCGGCTTGCCGATCGGCTGCGACAGGTCGCCGCCCTGCATCCGGAACCAGCCATCCGCCGTCCATTCGATCGGATCGAGCAGCGCCTGACGGCCCAGCGTCCAGTACCCGTTCTCGAAGCCGTGATAGACCGACCACCAGCTGCCGTCCGGCGCCTCGACCAGAGAGGCGTGGCCGCGCGACCACCATTTCTCGTCCAGGCTGGTGGTGCGCACCAGCGGGTTTTGAGGGCAGTTCTCCCACGGACCATGGATCGAGCGCGCGCGCGCCGCGATCACCATGTGCCCGGTCGGCGGCCCGGCGGTGCCGCCGACGGCGGTGATCATGTAGAACCACTTGCCATGGCGATGGATCTTCGGGCCCTCGGGCGAGAAGCCCTCCACGTCCCAGTCGTCCGGATAGCGCCAGGGATCATAGACATGCTCCACCTGCCCCACCGTCGACAGCCCGTCCTCGGAAAGGCGGATGCGATCCCCGCCGGAAAGGAACAGCCAGCGCGAGCCGTCCTCCCCCACGGCATGGCAGGGGTCGATATGGTTGGGCAGCTTGAGGTCGATGGGGTCGCTCCACGGCCCGTCGATATGATCGGCCCAGATCACGAAGATCGAATTGGGCTGCGCCTTTACCGGGATGTAGAGAAAATAGCGCCCCTGGTGCTTCTCCAGGCTCACCGCCCAGACCGACCCGATGTTCCTGCGCAGCGCCGCCTGGCGCGGCTGCCAGTTCACCAGGTCACGGCTGTGCCAGATGGTGAGGCCCGGATAGGAGTCGAAGCTCGAGAAGGTCATGTAATAGTCCGCGCCGTCCTTCAGGATGGCGGGATCCGGATGGTCGCCCGAAACCAGAGGATTGAGGAAGCGCCCGTCCCCCAAATCGCAGATACGCTGCTGGTCAAAACCGCGCTTCCAGTCGGGTGCCTTGCCAGCGGCAGGCGCTGCGGCCCCGCGCCCGGGCACCAGCGCTGCCCCGGCCCCCACCAGCGCCGCGCCGAACGCGTCCCGTCGAGTCAGCCGCATCCTCATCCCTCCGTCGATCCGTTCGTCTTGCCGCAAAGTCAGGCTTCGCCAAATGACACCGGTTTCTCAAGCTAGCTCGGTGCGAAGGTCGCCACAAGGCGGTCTATGGCTTTAATTTCGCGGCTGTTCTCAACGGAAGGAAAGCGTATGCTGATATTGCCGTTCTCATTCCGGCGGCGATCTGCCACCCTGTCACGATCCGCAACAACTGGGGCAGCGACCCCGCCAACCCGCCCTCGCAAGCCGCGGCGCTGGCGCTGACCGGCTACCAGCCGCTGTTCGGCGACGCCGCCCCCTGGGTGAAACGCGCGCTCGCCGACCTCCAAACCGCAACGTGCCCCCTTTAGGGCGCCACGACCCGCCCGGGGATCGATGCGCCGGGCGAGCCGGTCGTGAACCTGCCTCCACGCTACTTCGCGGCGGTGACCCCCGCCTCGGTCTGGACCACCGGCTTCATCGTGCCGTCGGGGTTATACTCCAGCCTTTCGACCGTTACCGCGCGTCGCCCGATCGCGCCGTTGAGGTCCCCGATCGTCAGCGTCGCGTTGTGCAGGAAGAGATACCAGCTGCCCTTGAACTCGGCGATGCCGGGATGGATGGTGAAGCTGTACTTTCCGGACCCGGTGAGTTCGCCCCGGTAGGTCCAGGGCCCGTGGATCGACGGCGCGGTGGCATAGGAGACCTTCTCGTCGCGATGCTTGGCACGATCAAGCGACGCATAGGTCAGGTAATAGAGCGATCCACGCTTGTGCAGCCAGGGGCCTTCCTCGAAATGCGGCGGCGTGATTTCAGTGATAGGGCCGTCGAGCTCCACCATGTTGGGCTTCAGCTTGGCGATGTAGCACTGGCGATTGCCCCAAGCGATCCAGGTGGTGCCGTCATCGTCGGTGAAGACGGTGGGATCGATGTCCTCCCAGCTATGCGTGCCCTTCGGCGTCATCTCGTTGGTGATCAGCGCGGCGCCTTTCGCGTCGACGAACGGCCCGGTCGGGCTGTCCGATACGGCCACGGCGATTGCCTTGCCCGGATGGGTCGCGTCATGCTCGACGGCGGCATAGAACCAGAACCTGCCGTTCTTCTCGATCGCCTGGGACGCCCAGGCGTCCTGCTTGGCCCATTTGAAATCGGCGACGCGCAGGATAGGGCCGTGATCGGTCCAGTGGCGCATGTCGGTGGTCGAGTAGACCAGCCACTCGCGCATGTTGAACATCTCGTCGCGCTGTGCCTCGTCGTGCCCGACATAGAGGTACAGCCTGTCCTTCACCACCAGCGGCGCCGGATCGGCGGTGAACTTGTCGCGGATGATCGGGTTCGATCCCGGGGCGGGCGCGTCGGCCTTCTGCGCAGAGGCTGGCGATGCTGCACCTGCCAGGAAAAGGGCTGTCAGGGCCACCCACGCCCGGTGCTTGTGCATCATCCCCTCCGCTTCTCGTACCGTCACCCTACCCCGGGGGGCGCGCCGGTCAATTGCGGATCGCAGGGGCCGAATGCAGATCGGGGCGGCACCAGGGCCGCCCCGATCCATTTACGCGCGTGGTTCAGCTTCAGAAGTTGAAGCTTGCACCCGCGCTGAAGTTGCGGCCGACAAGGCCCGCATAGTGCCAGCTGCTCAGATAGTTCGGGTTGCTGGTATAGGCACCCGCAGCAAGCGGGGCGCGCGCGTTCGTCAGGTTCTGCACGTTGAAGAAGAAGCGGAACTGGTCGTTCACCTTCACCGCGGCGTTCAGGTCCGTGTAGATGAACGGGCGAATGAAGCACTGGTAGCTCTTGTCGCCGTTCTTTACGATCGGCGCCTTGTTGTTGGCGCACGACAGATCGATCGTGTTGTTGACGGGCGTGATCGCATCGGCTGCGACCTGCTTGATCCGGCCGACATAGTAGGTTGTCGTCGTCAACGAGAACTTGCCGATTTCGATCGAGTTCTGCCAGTTTCCGCGGATGCGCGGCGTGCCGCCACCGGAGGAAAGGTTGTACGGCCCGAGCGTACCCGCATATTTCTGCACCACGCCTTCCGGAGTGACCAGGTCGAAGCGAAGCACACGGGTGACGTCGAGGCGGCTGAAGAAGCGCACGTTATCGGCGAGCGGAACGTTCACGTTCGCCTGCATGTCGATACCCGAGCTCAGCTGATAGTTGGCGTTCACGTAAGGAACGTCATAGATCAGCAGACGCGGAAGCGCGGTCGGGTTGAACGGATCAGGCGCGTCGATGACGTTGCACTTGTAACCCGGACCGACGGCGGCGAGCGCGGCGCAACCGGCGGCAGCGGTGGTCTGCTTGTAATATTCGTCGGCAGCCTTGGCCGCGAGCGGGCCGGCGACAATCAGGTTCGACTTCTTGATGTTGTAATAGTCGACCGTCATGTTGAACCAGCGCGTCGGCTTGATGATCGTGCCGAACGTGATGCTGCGCGAGACTTCCGGGAGGATGTCAGGATTACCCTTGGCACCGGTGCCGATGTTGTAGGTAGTCGTGTAGGCAGGATTGTTGGCGTGCGCCGCGACGAAGCTGGGCGGAAGCGGGAAGGACGAGAAGCCGGCATAGCTGCTGGCCGGATTATATTCCGCGAAGGTCGGCGCGCGGAAGCCTTGCGAGTAGGTAGCGCGGAACCCGATCTGCTCGATCGGGGTGAACTTCGCGCCGATCTTGGGCGAGAAGTGACTATAGCCCTGCGAATAGTGATCGTATCGGCCGGACAGGTTCAGGTCCAACGTCCGCGTGAACGGCGCGTCGATTTCGAAGAAGCCCGCCGTGACCGTCTGACGACCCTGCGCCGAAGAGGTGGTCAGGGAGTAGTAGGAAAGCTCCGCGTTCTGGTTGCGGTTCATCAGCGTCTCGCGACGAACCTGGAAACCGCCGCCAACGTTCAGGCTGCCGCCGGGCAGTTCCAGCAGCGATTTGATCAGCGACCCCCCGATCGTCGCGATGGTGGAGTAGGAGGGCGTGGCACGGGTCGGCGAAATCTGATTGCGAACCGCAGCCGTGTTCTGCTCCGGATTGACGAAGTTGTAGGCGCCCGTGTTGATCGCGTTCAGCAAACCCTGAATGTTGACATAGCCATATTGCGTCACGCGGAAATTGTCGCGCGCATAGACACCGTTCAGGCGGAACTTGAAGCCATTGCCCAGGTCGCCCGAGATGCCCGCCGACGTGCGGAATACGTCGACATAGCGGAAGCTGCCGGCCGGAATGTCGCCAAAGAGGTAATAGATGCGCGCAGCGCCCTCGCGCGGGTTGTCACGATAGGCAGCGGCATAGGGATTGTTCGGATTCAGCCGCTTGTCCGCCGCATCGGCACAGTTCACCCCGGTCGAGCAGACATAGACCGGCAACACGATGCCGGGATTGTTGGATGCGAAGGCGCTATCGCCTCCGAAAGGCTGGCTCTGACGGATCCCCTGCGGCGCGGTCGTGATCGTCACCTCGGAGTGCGAGTAGCTGCCCGTCGCGAACGCTTCCAGATGATCGCCCAGACGCGCGGTGAAACGCGCCGTCGTCGAATAGCGCTGCTGCTTCGGCTGGATGATGAAATATTCGTCCGGCAGGTTGTGGGCGCACCCAGTGCCCTGCGTGGTAGACGTATTCACGGTGAAGGTGCCGTAGGGGCACGCGTTCGGATTGAGCAGCTGATACTGGTTGGTGGGCGACGTGATCTGCCCGGCCAAGGGGTTGTTCAGGTCCGTCTGGGTCACGCGGGTCACGACGGCCTGGGGATTCGGCGTCGTCAGCGAATCGTCGTTGCGGTTACGATCGTCCAGGCCGCTGGGGCGCAGGTCGAGCGTATTGAACGGATAGCCGCGGGAGTGATTGGTGATGTACCCGTCATAGGTATATTCACCGTTCACGTAGAAGTTCCAGCCCTGCTCGCGATAGTCGCCCACGCCGCCGGTCAGCGTCGCACGATAATGGGCGCCGTCGCCCTGGCCGGTGGTGCCGCCCTGGACCGAGCCTTCCAGGCCCTTGAAGTTCTTCTTGCTGATCAGGTTGACCACGCCGCCGATCGCATCCGCACCATAGGTGGAGGAAGCGCCATCCTTCAGGACTTCGATGCGGTCGACGATGCTGAACGGAATCGAGTTCAGGTCGACATAGGAATTATGGCCGTCGTCATTGAGCGGAAAATTCGCGGAGCGGAGACCGTCGATCAACACCACGGTCGACGAGACACCGAGACCACGCAGCGACACGGCGGCGCCGCCGGCCGAGAAGCCACCCTTGAAGCCAGTCGAAATGGAGCCCGCGCTGTCCGCCGAGACCGAGCGGATGGCGTCCTGCGCAGTGGTGATGTTGGCGCGCTGCAGCGTCGCGGAACTGAGCACGGTCACCGGCGAGATCGAACTGGCGTTCGAATCGCGGAACAGCGTGCCGGTGACGACGATGGGGGCCTGCTCGCCCGCCTCGACCGCCGGCGGATTGGCGGATGCCTGCGGCGCCTGCTCGTTTGCGGCATCCGCGACCTGCACCGGGGTTGTATCCTGTGCATATGCCGGAACGGCAACCGCCGCCAGCAACGCCGCCGTCGAGACCCCATAACGCAACGCAGAAAGTGCGGAATTCTTCAATGTCATCAAGCCCATCCCTGTTTCACCGCCGCAGCGACTTCTTGTCGTTTGCGCACACGCCCTGACACGGCGCGGTGGCGGGCGCTCGTTATGAGCCATTGCGTTAAAGGGACTTTAAAGAGCTGGTGGCCGCATCGAAGGACGGAGACAAGGGCGCCATGCGAGTTCGCAAGACAAATACTACGCCTTAAATCAACCTTCCCCACCGTTGATTATAGGGAAGCTCCACCTGACCCTCAGACGCGCATCCTGCAGAAATGACCTCGTTGCAGGGAAGTCGAAAATTGTTTTATTTGCATCTTCTCGGATTACCAAGCCAGCTAGCCAACCCATGCAAATGTTCTTGCATTATGTTGGTACAGGCGCAGAGATACTCGGGCGCCGTCGATCAGAGATGGTACCATCGCCATATTTACCCCTCCGACATGTAAGCAATTCTTCCCAAATCTATGTTGCGCAGAACTAAAGTGCTTCGACAAGGTCGAAGCGGGGCAACCTGTGGCTCTAATCCCGGCGCATTGAAGCGACACGCCAAGCGATCTTCTGCGAGCGGTGCGGAGATTCGAGGAGCGCCCGGCGACTTGCCGGCAGAACAGCAGCGCTTCGCCGCATCTCTTTCAATTGTCTCGATATCTTGAGCAAAACGTGCCGAGCGCGATCGGCCAGTACGAGGCGATAGCGTCGCCCGCGCCCTCTTCGACCTCGGCTTCAATCGTGCGTGGAGCCTCCTCAACAATGTCGGAGCGTGCAAAGGATCGGCCCAATGAAACTGCGTTCTGGATAGGGGATTGCTATGCTTCCCCTGCCTGTTGTCGACGCTTCTCGCAGCGTTTGCGGTGGGCATGAGGCCTGGGTTGCTGGCCACGGCCACCAGCCTAGAGAAGGCAGAACTCCGTACAGCGACGCTCGACAACGTGACCCGCTACCTCGCCGTGGCGCCCGTGCGACGCGCAGATCGCTGGTTACGTGCGGGCTCGAGGCTGATCACCCGTTCGTCGAAAAGCGCTGCGCCTGCCCACAGCTTCTTTCAATCTGCCCCCGTTTCCAATATGACGCATCTCGTGTGCACGTATGCTGAAAAGTGAAATCAACCCGCGCGTGTTCTGGGGCGCTTCTGCGCTCATCCTGTCCCTGTTGGGCATCACCATCGCCCTGCCCGGCCGCGCCGACCTTGCCTTCAAGGCGGCCCAGGCATGGACGATCGAGACCTTTGGCTGGTTCTACATCGCAGCGGTGGCGGTGTTCGTCGTCGTTGTCCTCGCGCTCGGCTTCGGCCCCGCCGGCAAGCTGAAGCTGGGCACGGACGACTCCGAACCGGACTTCCCCTATCTCTCCTGGCTCGCGATGTTGTTCGCCGCGGGCATGGGAATCGGCCTGATGTACTTTGCGGTGGCCGAGCCCATCCAGCACTATATCTCCCCGCCCGAGGCGAAGAGCGGCACCATCCACGCCGCCCGCGAGGCGATGGCGATCACCTTCCACCATTATGGCGTGCATGCCTGGGCGATCTATGCACTGGTCGGGCTGAGCCTCGCCTATTTCACCTATCGCAAGAACCTGCCGCTCACCCTGCGATCGGGGCTGGCGCCGATCCTCGGCAAGCGTATCCATGGCCCGCTGGGCGATGCCATCGACATCTTTGCGGTGTGCGGCACGGTATTCGGTGTCGCCACGTCGCTGGGATTCGGCGTGTCGCAGATGACGGCGGGCCTGGGCTACATCTATGGTCTTCCCGACACGCTGACCTGGAAGATCGTGGCGATCGTGCTGGTCATGGGGGCTGCAACCCTTTCGGTACTGAGCGGCGCCGATCGCGGGGTGCGTCGCCTGTCGGAACTGAACCTGACGATCGCCGTCCTTCTGATGCTGTTCGTGATGGCGCTTGGCCCGACACTGTTCCTGCTGCGGGCACTGGTCCAGAATTTCGGGACGTATCTCGATCATTTCATAATGCGGACCTTCACGCTCTACGCGTATGAGCCCCGCGCCTGGATGGCGGACTGGACGCTGTTCTACTGGGCCTGGTGGATCGCCTGGTCGCCCTTTGTCGGCATGTTCATCGCGCGGATTTCGCGCGGCCGCACGATTCGCGAATTCGTCATCGGCGTGCTGTTCGTGCCGACCGCGTTCACGTTCCTTTGGATGACCGTGTTCGGCAACACCGCGATCTGGCTCGACCTGGGCACGGCCTCTGGCGGCATCGCGCAAGCGGTGCAGGCCAATCTGTCGACGGCGCTGTTCAGGTTCCTCGAATACCTCCCGGCCGCGAGCGTCACTTCCACCCTCGCGATCCTGCTGGTGGCGGTATTCTTTGTCACCTCCGCGGATTCCGGCGCACTGGTGATCGACACGCTGGCCTCGGGGGGCAAGGAGGACACCCCGCGCTGGCAGCGGATGTACTGGTGCGTCCTTCTCGGCGCCACCGCCGCGCTGCTGCTGATCGCGGGGGGACTGGGCGCGCTGCAGGCCGCAACTCTGCTCGCCGCGCTGCCCTTCTGCTTCATCATGCTGCTGCTGGCCTTTGGCCTGGTGCGGCAGACCAATGCGGATCTGGCCGGCGTGACGCTGCCCGACGAGGCGGCCGCGATCAGCGAGCGGCTGAAGCGGCTGGTGTCCCCCGCACGACGTGCGGATATCCTGCGACAGATGACGGGGCACGGCGAGCCCGCGCTCCGCACCGTCTACGCGGCGATGCAGGAGGAAGGCTGGACCGACCTGCGGCTCGAGATCGAGGAGGGCGAGATCACGCTCACCGTGGACGGTCAGGGCGATCGGCCGTTCACCTATCGCATGCGGCCCCGCGCACGACCACTCGCAGCCTATACCGCGCTGGAAGCATCGGAGGCACGCCGCAGCGTTGGATGGACCCTGAGCGTGGAGACTAGCCCGAACGTGCGAAAGCGCGATCTCACGGGTTTTTCGACGAAGCAGATTACCGGGGATCTGCTCAGCGAGCTGGAGCGCTGGCGAACCCGCTAGGGCGCGTTCGCACGGCATAGCAAACGCAAGTCAAGGCCATCATCCTCGGCTCCCGCGTCAATGCTCTGCATCCTCCGCGCCGGTGAGCTTCCATCGGCGCAGCAGCGGCGGCATGGTAAGCCCCTGGGCGAAGATCGAAAAGGCTACCACGCCAAAGGTCAGAACCACGATCGCGCTACGCTCCGCCACGTTTCCAGGTACCGCCAGCGCCAGTGCAAGACCCACTGCACCGCGCAAGCCACCCCACACCAGCACATGCTGGTAGGTAGCGGGCAACCGCAGCCTCGTCCCGGCGAACAGCGCCGCCAGCGGATAGACCGCAGCCGCGCGTCCGAGCAACGTGAGCAGGATGCCGGCGACCAGCGCGCCGCTCACAAGTGCAATCGGCTGGTGGGCCTCGTGGCTGCCGATCAGCAGGAACAGGCAGGAATTGGCGAGGAATGCGGCGTAAGCCCAGAAGTCCTGAACATGCTGGCGCCCGGCGACCGAGATCGACCCGCGCGGGCCGATCGCCCCCACGATGATCCCGGCGGCCAGCGCTGCAAACACGCCCGACGCATGGACATGCTCGGCGAGCAGGAAGCTGGCCCAGGCGATGACCGTAGTCAGCGTCACCTCTACCAGATGGTCCTCGGTGCGGCCCGCAACCGTTAGTACCACGAAGGCGATCACACTGCCGATCACGACGCCGCCGAATACGGTCCAGAGCAGCGAAGTCGCGACACCGCCCACCGTCAGCCCGCCCCCGTCCGCAATCGAAACCAGGATCGCAAAGCCCACCGCTGCCACCCCGTCGTTGAGCAGGCTTTCCGACTCCACCACCATGCTGAGCCGCGGCTCCGCCTTCATCTCCTTGAACGCGGCAATCACCGATACGGGATCGGTTGCCGCGATCAGCACCCCGAAGAAGGCCGCACCCAGCCAGCTCCAGCCGAGCAGCCAGTGCATGCCCGCGGTGACCAGCAGCGCGGAAATGGCGACGCCCAGAAAGGCAAGCACGACGGTGAGCGGCAGCTCCTCGCGGAAGCGCGACCAGCGTAGTTGCAGCGCGGCCTCGAAGATCAGTGGCGGCAGGAACACGTTGAAAATGAGCTCGCGCGACAGCGGCAGGTCGGCACCTACCGGGAGAAAGGCGAGCGCGATCCCCGCCAGCACCAGCCCGGCGGTGTACGGCAGCCCGATCCTCCGCGAGATCATCGCTACCAGCGACGCGACGATCAGCAAGGTGCCGAGTTCGGGAAGACCGATGGTGCCCAAGGGCGGGTTCCTTCTACTTGAGGCCGACTATCGCTGCCGCGCCTGGATCAGCGAGCCTTCTAGGGAAGAACCGCCACCGGGACGAGGGCAAAGCCTTGGCGATCCTCCGAGAGCGGCCTTTTCGTCCGAAAACGGAGTCTGCACGTCGTCGTCCACCGCGGCTCGTCGGGGGCGTTCAGGCGCGGCAGTGTGCGGCCCCCATACCTGCCGGTCACACTGCCCGCAGATGCCGAACCGATTAGAGTTGAGTTCTTTGACTTCTATCGAACGAAGCGCAGTGTCGCCATTTCGGCGGACCGAACCTGGAGCCGACGCAGAACCGCACCCTTGCCGGTGAGGTCAAGTACATGAACTTCTCCTAGTTCATCATTAGCCTTCCGACAGGATGACTCGGCTGCTATTTCTTCCAGACATCCGGCTGGGCGTCGATCACCTCGCCGATGCGCCTGGCGATCTCGCGATCATCGGCGAGCGACGGGTGGCCGTGGCAGGCGGAAAGTGCCAGCCCGTCGATGGGCAGATAGGCCAGGCGACGCTCCCCTTGCGCATTCAGGCGCGCCGCGACGCGGGCGACCTCGGCCTTGATCTCGCCCTCCGCCATGTCGGTCGCCCACAGCACGAAGAACGCGCCGGGATGGCGGGCGCGCAGGTCCTGAACGAACGCGACATAGCGGTCCTCGTAGCTGGCGTGGAGCGCCGCACGATCCTTCCAGGGTTCGCCTTCGTGCAGCGCCGTGGTGAAATCGTTCGTGCCGAGCGCAATGACGATCACCTGCGGGGCCCAGGGCTGCGCGACCGCGGCATCGTCGCGGTCGAAAAGCGCGTGCGCATAGGCCTCGGGCATCTTGGCGGCTGCGAAGCCGTTATAGTTGCGAACCACGCCGCGACCCGAGATCGCGTGGATTCGGTATTCGGCATGTTCGGCGCGGGCCAATGTCGGGCCGAACCCGAGCGAGCTGTCGGTCGTCTGCCAGACCTCCTCCTGGGTGCAGTCGGTCTTGGTCGAGGTGTTCGCATAGCCTACGGTGTGCGAGTCCCCGATGAACTCGATCTGCCGAGCGGCGCTGTCCAGCCGGACCGCCCTTGCAGCGCCGTCGCTGAAGAACCCGCCGAACTCGGTGGGGCCCGCCTGGCTTTCCGAAGCGACCTCGATGCGCAGCCGGTGCTTGCCGGATCCCATGCCGCCGATGCGGTAGAAGCCTGCCGCCGGCTTCACCAGCGTATCAACCATGGTCCCGTCCACCGTGACATGCAGACGGACATCGCCGCTGCCGACGCGGAAGAGCACGCTTTCTCCCTGCACCGCAGTTTCGAAATAGGTGCCGGGCCACTGCCGCAGATAGCTGCCCGGCGCCGTGCCGGCCACCACCCGGCCGCCGACATGGGATGGCAGAAGCACGGGCGCGCGCGCCGGTGCTGCAACCTTTGACACTCGGACGGGCTCCGAAGCGGCGGTGAGCGCAAACAACGCGCTTCCCGCGAGGATCCAATTCCGCATTCTGCCTCCCTGTCGCCGCAGGACCATGCGCGGCTTGCCTGAGAAATGTCCGCGGATAACGGCCCTCGAGTCAAGGTCCGGCCACCTTGCGTGCGTGCCGCCAACGCAACGATGGAAAAATCGCATCGTGAAGGTCTCTGTAGCGCCCAGCTATTGGCATTCCGATGATGAGCGCGGCTCATCACAGCGTGCAGTGGTCCGGGGCTAATGGTCCGCTGGTCGAAGGGTTATGTGTTGTCTTCCGTCATCGCCGCCCGCGGCGACGCGGGCAGCTTCCGGATTACCTGCAACAATCCCTGCTGCTCTCATGGGCGTTGAAGAACGTCGTCCGGTGCAGGAAGGAAGCAGGATCATGGACATCACGCGCAAGGCAGACATGAAGACCGTGGACGGCCCGGCCGATTACTTCACCGGCAGGGTCACCATCACCGGTCAGTTCCAGCGGCCCGATCCCTCGCGCGTCAGCGGCGCGTTCGTGCATTTCGAACCCGGCGCGCGGACTGCGTGGCACGCCCACCCGGCAGGCCAGACGCTGATCGTTACCGAAGGGGTCGGCTGGACGCAGATCGCCGGTGGCCCGAAGCTCGAATTCCGCGCAGGCGACGTCCTGTGGTGCCCGGCAGAGCACAAACACTGGCATGGCGCGACGGCGCACGAGAGCATGACGCACATCGCCATTCAGGAATCGATCAATGGCACCCCGGTGACCTGGATGGAAAAGGTGACCGACGAGGAATACATGGCACCGCTGGACGGGAAGTAAGGAGCACGCAACATGATACGCAGCGAAAGCTAAACGCTGGCCATCGGCGTCATTCCCAAGCTCGGCCTCGGCACCTGGCGCATCGGTGGTGATCCAGATGCCACGCAGCAGGGCTGCCGTCCCGCCAGGTTATCGCCGCGCCATCAATCCGGAATGGCGGTCGCATCGCCACACGTTACAACGCAGTCGCAACCTCGCTGATGAGGTTGCGCAGCCAGCGATGCGCCGGGTCATGCCGATAGCGGACGTGCCAGGCCATCTCGACCGGAAACGTGCCGAGGTCGACCGGCGCCTCGAGCACCTTCAGCCGGGGATCATGCGCGAGCCTGCGGCAGATCAGCGCGGGCAGCGTCGCACAATAGTCGGTGACCGCGATCATTTCCGCCACGGCGAAGAAGTTGGTGACGGAGATCGCCACGTCCCGCTTCAGCTGCTGCTGCGCCAGCGCCTGGAACAGCCCGGCGCGCATCCGCCCCGGCGGCACGATGTTGACGTGCTTCATGCCCTCGAACTGTTCGCGGGTGATGCTGTCTCCCACCTCCGGATGCCCCGCCCGCACCACGCAGGCCAGCCCCTCGTCCATCACATGCTGGATGACGAGATTGTCGGGCGGGTCGATCACCCGGCCGAGCACCAACGCCGTCGTGCCCGAAACGACGCCGGTTTCCACCAGGTCGTTGCCATAGGGGGTCAGCCGCAGCTTGATGCCCGGCGCCACCTGCTGGAGCCGCGCCACCACCGCGGGCACCAGCACGAACTCGACATAGCCGTTGGGCGCGATCGTCAGCAGGCGTTCGGCGGTGGCGGGATCGAACTCCTGCTGCCCGAGCACCGCATCGTCGAGCCGGGCCAGCGCCTCGGCGATCGACGGCGCCAGTTCGAGCGCGATCGGGGTCGGCTGGATGCCGTAGCGCTCGCGGATGAACAGCTGATCCTGCAACATCAGCCGCAGCCTGGCGAGCGCGTTGGACAGCGCCGGCTGCGTCATCCCCATCCGGTCCGCCGCGCGGGTGACGCTGCGCTCCTCCATCAGCGCCACGAAGATCGGCAGCAGATTCAGGTCGTAGCGCATGCAGTCATATCGCAAATAGCATATCTGAAATCAATAATATAAACTTCTGGTATATGTCGCGCGGGGCCATTGTTCACCTGCCGCAGCGGTTGCGGCGCACCGCATGAAAGGCTTCTCCCCATGACCAAGGGCACCATCCTCATCCTCGGCTCCAACGCGACGCAGATCGAGCTGCGCGGCGGCGGCAGCGCCACGATCGGCCAGTATCTGAACGAAACCGTGGTCCCCACGCTGGCGCTGATCGATGCGGGCTACGACGTCGTCCTAGCCACGCCCGATGGCACCAAGCCGATTATCGACGCCGTGTCGGACACGGTCGACCATTTCGGCGGCGACCAGGCCGCCTATGATCGGGCGCGCGCCTTCTTCGATGACGCACCCGCGATGAACGCGGTGCAGACGCTGCGCGCCGTCATCCAGGGTGGGCTGGACCGGTTCGCCGGCGTGTTCGTGCCGGGCGGCCATGCCCCCGCGGTCGACCTGATGCAGGATGCCGATGCCGGCACCATCCTGCGCCACTTCCACCAGGCCGGAAAGCCGACGGCGCTGCTCTGCCACGGTCCGGTCGCCGTCCTGGCCGCGCTGCCCGAGGCCGCTGCCTATCGCGCGGCGCTGGCCGCCGGCGACGCAGCAAAGGCCGCCGCGCTGGGGCAGGACTGGATCTATGCCGGCTACGGCATGACCGTATTCTCGGCGAGCGAGGAGAAGATCGCGGAGCAGCATCTGCTGGGCGGCGAGCTGCTGTTCGACATGGAGCGCGCGCTGCGCACCGCGGGCGGCAACGTCTCGGTCACCGCGACCAACTTCGCGCCGAACGTGGTCGTCGACCGTGAACTGATCACCGGGCAGAATCCCGCCTCGGACCACCAGCTCGCCGCCGCGCTGGTCGACGCGCTCGACCGCGCCCAGGGGTGAGCACCCGCATGACCGGTGGAGCGCTGCGCCTGCGCTCCACCCCCCTTCCCCGACCGAACAGGAATCCCATCATGTCCACCAACGTGAAAACCGTCGCGATCCTCACCGCCCATGTCGGCAAGGTGGCGGAACTCCGCCAGCTGCTCGATGCGATGCTCGCGCCCAGCCGCGCCGAGCCGGGCAACCTGCGCTACGATCTCTGGCAGGACCGCGACGACCCCGCTCGCTTCGTGCTCGACGAACTCTATGTCGATGCGGATGCCGTTACCGCCCACCGCGCGAGCCCGCACTTCCAGGCCTATGCCGCGAAGATCGCCGACCTCGCCGAGCGGACCGCGATCCCACTAACCCCCCTCGCCGTCGCCTGATCACCCCCACCCTTACCGGGAGAATCCGATGACTCGCACGCTCGCCACATTGCTCGCCCTCACCGCCACGCTCGGCTTGTCGGTCCCCGCTCTCGCCCAGCCCGCCGAAAAGCCGGCCTCCGTCGTTCTGGTCCACGGCGCCTTCGTCGATGCCTCGGGCTGGCGCGGCGTGTAAGACCGCCTGACCCGCGACGGGTACGAGGTGCTGGTGGTCCAGAACCCCACGATCACGCTCGACGACGATGCCCTCACCCGCCGCGCGATCGCCAAGGCGCGGCATCCGGTGGTGCTGGTCGGCCATTCCCATGGCGATCGGTGATCACCGAGGCGGGCAACGATCCCAAGGTGCGCAGCCTCGTCTATCTCGCCGCCTTTGCGCCCGATACCGGCGAATCGGTTGCCACGCTGGCCGCGAAGCCGGTCCCCGGTGAAGCCGGCGCCCCGCTGCTGTCGCCGGAAAACGGCTTTCTGATCGTCGATCCGGCCAAGTTTGCCACGGCGTTCGCCGCCGATGTCGATCCCGCCACTGGCGCGTTCCTGGCCGACGAGCAGGTTCCCTGGGGACTGGAAGCCGTGGACGGTGTGGTTCGCCAAGCCGCCTGGCATGCGAAGACCAGCTACTTCCTGGTCACCACGCAGGACCGCATGGTGCCTCCCACCGCCCAGCGTGGCATGGCAAAGCGCGCTCACGGCACGGTGGAGGAAATCGCCAGCAGCCACGCGGTGATGCTCTCGCACCCCGACGCAGTCGCCAGCTTCATCGAACGCGCCGGCGCCGTTGGGCGCTGAGGCCCGGCAGGCCCGCGCCGACGATCCTTCCCGATCGGCGGCGCGGCGTCGTTTGCCAGCACGGCTGTTCGCGGGAAAGTTCGAACGAGAGACCCACCGGCTCGTTCATCAGGACAGCCGCAATGAGTGTGCAGAGCACTGCTGTTGAAACAGCTCGAGCACCGAGCTCGACAATTGCATACAGAGCTGCTCGGCGGTCTCGCGAGATCTACGCTGCGACGGTGATCGGCAATCAGGAGGCGCGGAAAGCCCGGCTGGAAAACGCCTCCACCATGCCTCTCCTGCGAGCGGATGATATGAGGGTTTGCGGGCGCGGCCGCGTGTCGAACGCCCCGCAGTCATCGGATCAGGCTTGGGCGGAGGATGCCAGCCGGTGGGCGGGACCATCCTTTGCTGGCTGGTTCCCAGTCCCATGGCGCCTGGGGCCTGGCGCGTAAGCCCTTCGAAGCGCGCGGCTTCCGCCTCCGCGGCTGTAGCGCCGCCCCCGGCATGGCACTGATCCTGTCGCGACACCGCGCGGCCGTCTCGGAATCGAGGGCGGCCACGGCGTCGTCCATCTGCTGCTGCAGGGTCTCGATCGTTACGGTCACTTGGGAGCAACGCACGGCGGGCGTACAGGGGGCATCTTTCGAGGCTTAAATTCACGTTCGGGCCGGCAGTCGAGCCGCCGATCCTGAACGCCTTATGCCCGCTGCTGGACGCCGCCAGAGATGCGGCGCAGCTGTCGCGGAGCGCGGAAACGACAAAAGCCGCCGACCCGGTGAGGTCAGCGGCTTTTTGTTGGTTGCGGGGGCAGGATTTGAACCTGCGGCCTTCAGG
>NZ_DAINDJ010000002.1:36847-1657697 GCF_036731925.1 Sphingomonas sp. | reverse complement strand
GCGGCATCGTCGTCCTCCCCGACCTCCACGCCATCTTCGCCGCCCAGCTCGGTGACAATGCGGCCATCGCGGCGGACGCATGACGATCCTGTCCCTTGCCTACCACGCAGGGACAGAATCGCCGGTGCTTCCCCGCCCCGATGACCAACACCTAGCTTGGCTGTGCCGTCCGTCGGCAAAGAACATGACGGTAGCGGACGACAGCGTGTGACCAGCGCGGCGACGGAGACCCCATCGCTCAGGCCGAGGAGCTGCAGGTCAGCATCGACCCTTCCACCTTCACCACCAGCGGTGGTCCGGATCCCGAACATGCGGGCTTCGGCCACGCCACCAAGACCTTTCTCAATGCCCCAAGGACAAGAATAAATGCGTGCCACGATCAAACTGAAGCTCGGCATCACATTCGGCGTCGTCATCCTGTTGCTGCTCACCGTCGTGGGCGTCGCCAGCTCCCGGCTGGCCACGCTCAATCAGGCGATCAGCGACGTGATCGCTGGCCCGGCGCAGCGCCTCGAGATTGCGCAGAGCGTCAGCGCCGGCTTCGGCTATGTTCTCCGTCAAGAAAAGAACATGGCGCTCACCGAAGATGAGAGCCTCACGCGCGAAATGGACGGCAATCTGATGAAGGCGCGCGAGCAGGTGCAGGCGCAGATCGCCAAGGGGATCGCCACGGCTACCGCGCAGGGCAAACCGCTGTGGATGCAGTTGAGCGCGAAGTTCAACGCGTTCGTGCCGGTCAACGACCGGGTCCGCACGCTGGCACTGGCGAACAAGAATACCGAGGCCGGCACGATATCCATCACCCAATCGCGCGAAATCGCCACCGAGATGGGCGATGTGGTCGATCAGCTGGTGACGATCTCGAAGCAGCAGATGAGCCAGGCGGATCAGGATACCAACGCGCTCTACGCCAGCGCGGCGGCCACGCTGTGGATCGTTGCCGCAATCGCGGTGGTGATCGCTGCTGCCGGCGCCTTCTGGATCTCCCGAATCGTTTCGCAGGGCCTGCGCCGCGTCTCTACCGCGGTCAGCGCCGTGGCGATCGGCGACCTCAGCCAGGACGTGCACGTCACCAGCAACGACGAGATCAAGGACCTGGTCGACACGGTCAACACCATGGTCGCCAATCTGCGCGTCAGCGCGACGCTGGCGGACAAGATCGCCGACGGTGACCTCACGGTCGAGCACAAGCCGGCCTCGGACAAGGACGTGCTCGGCAATGCGCTGGTGCGCATGGTCGATCGCTTGCGGGGCGTGGTGTCGGACGCAACCGTCGCCGCGACCAACGTCTCCTCGGGCAGCCAGCAACTCTCGTCGAGCTCGGAACAGGTTTCGCAGGGTGCGACCGAGCAGGCCGCAGCCGCCGAGCAGGCCTCCGCGGCAATGGAAGAGATGGCCGCCAACATCAAGCAGAACGCCGATAACGCAGCCCAGACCGAGAAGATCGCGCGCCAGTCCGCCAAGGATGCCGAGACCAGCGGCGTCGCGGTCGATCGCGCGGTGGGCGCGATGCGCACGATCGCGGACAAGATCGGAATCGTCCAGGAAATCGCCCGCCAGACCGACCTGCTCGCGCTCAACGCCGCCGTCGAAGCAGCGCGCGCCGGCGAACATGGCCGCGGCTTCGCGGTGGTCGCCTCGGAAGTCCGCAAGCTTGCCGAGCGCAGCCAGGGTGCGGCCGCCGAGATCAGCTCGGTCTCGTCCGAAACGGTGAAGGCCGCTGCCGAGGCCGGCGACATGCTCGGCCGCCTCGTGCCGGACATTCGCCGCACCGCCGAGCTGGTAAGCGAGATCAGCGCCGCCTGCCGCGAGCAGGACATCGGTGCCGCGCAGATCAACGAGGCGATCCAGCAGCTCGACCAGGTGACCCAGCAGAATGCCGGCGCTTCCGAGCAGATCAGCGCGACCTCGGAAGAACTCGCTGCACAGGCCGAGGAGCTCCAGGCCAGCATCGCCTATTTCCGCGTCGAGCAGGAGCCCCGCGCCCGCGCCGCAGCGCCCGCCCGCCGGGCCGCACCCAAGCCCGCAGCCAAGTCCGCGGCGCGCCACAAGCCCAACAGCGTCGCCGATCAGCAGGCACGCATCAGCGGCTATGCCCTCGATCTGACGGCCGGCGGCCCCGATGCAAAGGACAACGCCTTCGGCGTGGAGGTCGCGTGAGCGACGCCACCGAACTCCAGCTCGTAACCTTCGGGCTGGACGCGGAAACCTTCGCCGTGCCGGTGACGCTGGTGCGGGAGATTCTCGACTATGGCGAGACCTTCCGCATTCCCAACGGGCCCGACTATCTGCTCGGCCTGACCGACATGCGCGGCCAGGGTGTGCCGACAATCGACTTCCGGCGGCGCCTCGGCCTCTCGCCGTTCGTGCCCACGCCGGCCACCCGCATCCTGGTGGTCGACGTGCCAGCCGCCGACCGCGTGCTGATGCTGGGCCTGGTGGTGGATCGCGTGCTCGAGGTGTGCAGCGTGACCACCGACCAGCTGGAAACCGCGCCGGACATCGGCGTGCGCTGGGCCTCCGATTATATCGGCGGGGTGATTAAGCGGTCCGAAGGATTCGTTGTGCTAGTCGACATGTCGAAAATCTTCTCGTCCGAAGAGGTGCGGGTGCTCACCACCCGCGCTGTCGCCTGAGAGTCACGGAGCAGACCTTGTCCGCAGCATTAGCGCTGGATCCGTCGCCCCCGCCCGGGCTCGACACGATGAGCAACCGCAACTTCGCGCGCCTCGCCGCCTATATCTACGAGGTTTCGGGCATCAAGATGCCGGAAACCAAGAAGACCATGCTGGAAGGCCGGCTGCGCCGCCGGCTGCGGGTGGTCGGCGTCGATACCCTTGACCGCTACTGCGACTATGTGTTCGCTGGCGATCACCTGGCGGCCGAAGGGCTGCACCTGATCAACGCGGTCACCACCAACAAGACCGACTTCTTCCGCGAGCCGGCGCATTTCGACTATCTGGTCGAGCATGTGCTGCCGGCGCTCGCGACACGGGGCGTGCGCATGCTCCGTGCCTGGAGCGCCGCCTGTTCGACGGGCCCCGAACCCTATACCCTCGCCATGATGCTCGACGATTATGCCGAGCGGATGGGCGGGCCCGATTACGGCATCCTCGCCACCGACCTTGATACCGAAGTGCTGGCGACCGCGCGCAGCGGCATCTATGCCGCCGAGCTCGTCGATCCCGTGCCGGCGGCCTTGCGGCGCAAATATGTGATGACGTCGAACGATCCGGCGCGGCGCGACGTGCGGATCGTGCCACGGCTGCGCAGCGCGATCGGCTTCGGTCGACTGAACCTGATGGACGGTCGCTATCCCGTGGGCGACGCGATGCACCTGATCTTTTGCCGCAACGTGCTGATCTATTTCGACAAGCCCACGCAGAAGAAGGTCGTCTCGCAACTGTATGACTGCCTGGCGCCCGGCGGCTATCTGTTCCTGGGCCATTCGGAATCGATCACCGGGCTTGGCCTGCCGCTCAAGCAGGTCGCCAACACCGTGTTCCGGCGAGGCGACTGATGCCAAAGATCCGCGTCCTGATCGTCGACGATTCGGCGAGCGTGCGCCAGACCATGACGGCGATCCTGGAGGAAGATCCGGCGATCGAGGTGATGGGAACGGCCGGCGATCCGTTCAGCGCTGCCCGCCGCATCCAGGAGGAAGTGCCCGACGTCATCACGCTGGACGTGGAGATGCCGCGGATGGACGGCATCACCTTCCTTCGCAAGCTGATGCAGCAATGCCCGGTCCCCGTGGTGATGTGCTCGTCGTTGACCGAGAACGGCTCCGACACGCTTCTCCAGGCGATGGAAGCGGGCGCGGTGGACGTGATTCTCAAGCCGCGAGTGGGCGTGGCCGATCATCTGGCCGAACACCACCTCCAGATCCGCGACGTGGTGAAGGCGGCCGCCCGCGCGCGGGTGCGCGGCCGGCCGGGCAAGCCGATGCCCAAGGTCGAGGCGCCAGCCCAGAAGCTCACCGCCGATGCGGTGCTGCCGCCGCCCAGCGGCAAGCCGATGAGCCGCACGACCGAAATGGTGGTGTGCATGGGCGCGTCCACCGGCGGCACCGAGGCGCTGCGCGAAGTGCTGGAGGCGCTGCCCGCCAACAGCCCCGGCATCGTCATCGTCCAGCACATGCCCGAGCATTTTACCCGCGCCTTCGCCCAGCGGCTGGATGGATTGTGCGAGGTCGACGTGAAGGAGGCAGCGGACGGGGATCCGGTGCTGCGCGGCCAGGTGCTGATCGCGCCGGGCGGCAAGCACACGATGCTCGAGCGCCAAGGCGCGCGCTATTACGTCTCGGTCCGCGACGGGCCGCTGGTCTCCCGCCACCGCCCTTCGGTGGACGTGCTGTTCCGTTCGGCGGCGCGCGCGGCCGGATCGAACGCGGTAGGCATCATCATGACCGGGATGGGCGATGACGGCGCCCGCGGTCTGCTGGAGATGCGGCAGGCCGGCGCGCGCACCTTCGCGCAGGACGAGGCGACCTCCGTCGTGTTCGGCATGCCCAAGGAAGCAATCGCGCGCGAAGCGGCCGACAAAATCATTCCCCTCGGGCACATCGCCCACGAACTACTCACGGCCACGGCCCGATGACCGCGCAACAAGGAGACGGCCATGTACGCCGCACCCATTCCTGAACCCAATCCCGAATCCGAACTGTCGCTTGCGCAGATCGAGGCCACGATCAGCCAGGTCGCCGGCAATCTTGATGCGCGCTTCGTATCCGCGGGCGAGGCGCTGGCCCAGGCCTATGCGATCGTCGAGCGGCTGGTGAGCGCGCTGGAAGGCGTGACCAACGCGCTTGGCCGCGATGCAGCGGACGCGGCGGTCGAGAACATGCGCGCAACGGCAGACCGGCTGGAGCGGCTCCCCGCCGTGCAGGCGGCACGGCAGGCCGGCCTGGAGAGCATCGCCGCGGGCGCGCGGCCGCTGGCGCACCATATCTCCCAGGTGAAGCGCACGCTCGACTTCCTGCGCATCTGCGGTCTCAACATCAAGGTGGCAGCGGCCGGCCGCAACGGCTTTGCCGACTTCGCCGACACGATGAACGTCCGGCTCGATGTGGGCGAGGAGGAGATCGGCGGCATCGGTATCGAGATCGAACGGCTGACCGCCAGCATTCCTGCGCTGATCGAGGTCGATCGCCAGCTCGCCGCCGAATGCATCAAGGTAATCCCGCAGGTGCCGCGCAAGCTGGCTGCCGATGCCGAGGCGCTGCAGCGCCACCAGGCTGCCGATGCCGCGCGCGCCGCCCGCATCGCCACTGTCGGGCGAGAGATCCACGGTAGAGTCGCCACCGCCATTGGTGCGATGCAGATCGGCGACATCACGCGCCAGCGGCTGGAACATGTCGCCACCGGCATCCGCGCGCTGATTGCCTGGCGCGATTCCGCCGATCCCGCTACGGCGATCCCGGTAGTTGGCCATATGGTCGCGCTGTTCGCCGCCCAGGCCTCGGACACGATCGAGGCGTTCCACAATGAATCCCAGCGACTCGCCGACAGCCTGCGCGGCATCGCGCCGAGTGCTACCCAGCTGCTGGAGATCAAGGCCGAGGGCGACCGCGAACAGAGCAGCGACAACACCGCCTTTCTGGGCGCGCTGGAAAAGAGCGTTGCCGATGTGGCGCAGGTAACCGCGCGCCTGCGCGACGCCGATGCGCGCGCCCAGGCACTGGGCGGCTCCACCTCGGACAGCGCCGAGCGCCTCGCGCAGCGGCTGCGCGTCGTCCATCGGGTAAACCACGACGTGCACCTGATGGCATGGAATACCGATCTTCGCTGCCATCGCCTCGGCGACGAGGGCAAGGCGCTGGCAATGGTCGCATCGGAGATTCGTGGCTTCGCAACGACGCTCGCGACGATTTCGGCCGAGATCCGGCAGTCGGTCGAAGCGCTGGTCAGCGCGGTGACCGCACTGCGCGATCCGGAAGCCGAACATGGCGGCGACGCCGCCGAGGCGCTGACCGATTCGCTCGCCTGCATCCGCGAGGGTGCACAGCGCATGCGTGCGGGGATGGCCGGGCTGAGCGAGGATGCAGCGGCGGTGTCGCGGATTCTCGAGACCACCACCAGCAATGTCGATTGCGAGGCTGCCTTCGGCGACTCGCTGCGCAGCGTGGTGCTACAGCTCAAGCTGTTCGGCACACCCTGCGCGAGCCCCGAGGGCGACGTGGCGGCGGCGCTGTCCGAACTGCTCGACGGGATGGCGCGCAGCTACACCATGGCCTGCGAGCGCGAGATCCATCATCGTTTCGCGCTGCCCGGCGGCGCCGCGTCCACGCAGTCGAGCACGGACGACGACGACGATGACGATGACGGGCTGTTCTGAGCAGCCCGTCATTGCGGCTCACTTTTTCGGGGTCTCTTCCGTTTCGTTGACATAGTCGACGAAGCTGCCGACCAGCGAATCCCACAGCTCCAGATTCTTCTGGAACAGCGTGGTGGACATCTGCTGGTCCTCGAAGTTCAGATCATATTCGATCGCGGCTTCACCCTGGTCGTCCGAATAGACCCGGGCGAAGCGGTGCTTCTGGTTCCAGGCATTGGCGCGGGCAGGCGACAGCTTGTTGGTCCAGCCGGCATAGAACTGGATGTCGCCGCAGTTGCGGCCCTTCTCGCAGGTCATGAAAAAGATGGTGAACTTGTAGCCCTGCGCACCGCTGCGGATGATCGGGTCGCCATCCTTGTCCTTGCTCAGCTCGGCCTTGTAGCCGGCGTCCTGCAGCGCCTTGGCGATCGACTGCGGATCGGTGGACTTCACCTGCGCCTGCGCCGGCACCGCGGCCAGCAGGCCGAGCCCCATCAGCACCACCGTCTTCATGCAATTTCCTTCACTGTCGTTACGCGATCGTCGCCCGTATCGCGGAAGCAGCGGGCCTGCCAAGGCCAGAGCGTTTTCACCATGAGTGAAGACGCTCTAGATGTTTGGTTGCCGCATTTTCCGAGTCGTTGACCGTACACGGTCAACTTGAAAATGCGCTAGCGTCGTCCGAGCCGGCTGCGCCGGGCCTGTTTGCGCAGGGTGCCCGGCATCCACCGCGCCGCGAACCACAGCTTGCGCGCCGTCTTGCCCACCCGGCTATGCAGCACCGGGCCATGCACCGCCGCCCAGGCTGCTTCGGCAACATCGCCCACCGGCGAGATCTCCAGCCCCGCCCGCCGCACATTTTCGCGGATCAGCTGGTTGGAGCCGCCGGTCGGCTGGTCGAGCAGCGGCGTGTCGATGAACGCAGGCATCAGTGTGCGCACCTGCACGCCCGCGGTCGCCCATTCGCCGTCCAGCGCCTCGGCCAATCCGCGCACCGCGAACTTGGTGGCCGAGTAGATCGCCGCCCCGGCCGTGCCATAGATTCCCGCCGCCGAACTGGTGATCAGCATCACCGATCCGGGCGTCGCCGAAAGGAGCGGGAAGCCGACATGGGCGCCGTGCACCACCCCGGTGAAGTTGACCGCGATGCACCGCTCCAGTTCCGCCGGGGAGGTGGTAGCGAAAGGACCGCTCGTACCGATCCCGGCATTGTTGAACAGCACGTCCAGCCGCCCGCCGCTCGCCTCGGCAAAGGCCGCCAGCGCCGCCACCCATTGGTCGCGATCGCGCACGTCGAGCAGATGTGTCGTTGCCACGCCCTCGGGCAGCATGGCCCGGGTCTCCTCTAGCCCCGCCGCGTTGACGTCCGCCAGCCCGACACGCCAGCCGCGCTGTGCGAACAGCAGCGCCACCGCCCGGCCGATGCCGGATGCGCCGCCGGTAATGAAGATCGCCTGCTGGTGCATCGCCGCCGCTCCCTGATCGCTCGCCCCGATGCCGGAGCCTTGCACCTATCCTTCCGCACATTGCCGCGCGATGCCAGCAGGATGTTCCCGGAGTCAGGCGGTTGCCAGCAGCGCCTCCACCCAGGCGGGCACCAGCGTGCCGGCCGGTCCCATCCGGCTTTCCTCGAACCAGTGGCTGCCGCCCGAAGGCTCCAGGTTCATCTCCAGCGTCGCTGCGCCGTAATGACGCGCGGTCTGGACGAAACCCGCCGCGGGATAGACGGCGCCCGAGGTGCCGATCGAGACGAACAGGTCGGCCTGCGCCAGTGCCGCCTCGATCCGCTCCATCTGGTACGGCATCTCTCCGAAGAACACGATGTCCGGCCGCAGCGCCAGCATGCCGCAATTCGGGCATTCGGTGTCCGGCGGCAGCGCCTCGGTCCAGCGCTCGCGAATGCCGCAGGCCGCGCACAGTGCCGACTGCAGCTCGCCATGCATGTGGAGCAGCCGGTTGGCGCCGGCGCGCTCGTGCAGGTCGTCCACGTTCTGCGTCACGATCAGCAGCTCGCCGGGCCATGCCGCATCGAGCCGCGCCAGTGCATGGTGCGCAGCATTGGGCTCCACCGTGTCCAGCGCGGCGCGGCGCAGATCGTAGAAGCGGTGTACCAGCGCCGGGTCGTGCGCCAGCGCTTCGGGCGTACAGACATCCTCCACGCGGTGCCCTTCCCACAGACCGCCGGGGCCGCGGAAGGTGGCGATGCCGCTTTCGGCGGAAACACCGGCACCGGTGAGAATCACGAGATTGCGAAGCCTGGCCATGCCCCGACCCTAGGCGCGCCACAGCAGCGCCGCCAAGCCCGGTTTCTCTCTGCGGCGCCGCGATCGGAGGCAAGACCATGGCCGTGCTCGCCTTGGTGCTTCTCGCGATCCTCCCGCCGCAGCCGGCGCGCGGCCCTGCCGAAGACGACGACGCGGCCGGGCCCGATGCTTCCCGCCCCAGCGGCGGCGAAGCTCGCGCAGAGGCGCAGCAGCACGACGCCGGCATCGCCTCCGTACCCGCAGCCTTTTTGACGCTGCGGATTCCGCTCTGCTCCAAGAAGAAAAAGCCGGACGCCGCGCAAAAATAGTCTCTGTCGTTCGGGCGCAGGATCGTGCAACAGCGCGGGCCATGACGAGCATCGGCATCTACGGCAGCATGGGGCGGATGGGCCAGGCGATCGCCGCCGCCCTTCCCGATTTCGGCGCCCGCCTGGCAGGCGGCACGGATGTGGGGGATGACCCCGCCGACCTCGCGCGCAAGGCCGATGTGCTCGTAGACTTCTCGGCACCCGCGGCGCTGGAGGCCAACCTTGCCGCCGCCCGCGCGGCGCGCACGCCCATCGTGATCGGCACCACCGGCCTTGCCGAGCGCCACCACCGGATGATCGATGCCGCAGCGACGGAGATCGCCGTCCTCCAGACCGGCAACACTTCGCTCGGCATCGGGCTGCTCTCGCGCCTGGTGCAGGAGGCCGCGGCACGGCTTGGCCAGGACTGGGACATCGAGATCGTCGAGATGCACCACCGCAACAAGGCGGATGCCCCCTCGGGCACCGCGCAGATGCTGGGTGCCGCCGCTGCGAGCGCAATGGGCACCACGCTCGCCGAAGCGGGCGTGAGCGACCGCGCCGGCCTCACCGGCCCGCGCGCCGCGGGCACGATCGGCATGGCGAGCCTGCGCGGCGGATCGGTGATCGGCGACCACACCGTCGTCTTCGCCAGCGACGGCGAGCGGATCGAGCTCACCCACCGCGCCGACGATCGCGCGATCTTTGCGAAGGGCGCCATCCGCGCCGCGCTGTGGCTGCCCGGCCGCGACCCGGGCCGCTACACCATGGCCGAGGTGCTGGGCGTGTGAAGAAGGCGCAGGTCGTCGAGTTCTTCGCGCGGCTGGCAGCGGACAATCCGCACCCCGAGACCGAGCTCGAATCGGTCAACACCTATACGCTGCTCGTCGCGGTGGTGCTCTCCGCCCAGGCGACCGATGCCGGCGTCAACAAGGCGACGCGGGCGCTGTTCGCGGCCGTGGACACGCCCGATAAGATGGTCGCGCTCGGCGAGGCCGGGCTGAAGGACCACATCAAGACGATCGGCCTGTTCAACACCAAGGCCAAGAACGTCATCGCGCTTTCCGAAGCGCTGATCCGCGCGCATCACGGCGAGGTTCCTGCCGACCGCGACGCGCTGGAACAGCTGCCAGGCGTCGGCCGCAAGACCGCCAATGTGGTGATGAACGTCGCCTTCGGGCACGAGACCTTCGCGGTCGACACGCACCTCTTCCGCGTCTGCAACCGCACCGGCCTGGCGCCGGGCAAGACGCCGCTCGCCGTCGAGTTGAAGCTGGAGAAGGTGGTGCCGCAGCCCTTCCGGCTGCACGCGCATCACTGGCTGATCCTGCACGGCCGCTATATCTGCAAGGCGCGCACCCCCGAATGCTGGCGTTGCCCGGTCGCGGATCTCTGCGCGTTCAAGGCCAAGACCCCTGCACCCAAGGCGAAGAAGGCGACGGCGCCCGCCTGAGCTTTTGCGGGGCCAGGTGCGGAAACGGGCTGGCGTTCGGCCAAAGGCTTTGCTAGTCGCCCCTTTCCAGGCACCCGTAGCTCAGCTGGATAGAGCGCTGCCCTCCGAAGGCAGAGGCCACAGGTTCGAATCCTGTCGGGTGCGCCAGTTTTCTCACGATTTTAATGAGCCGACATTCTGCCCCGTGGCAGTTATGTGGTCGTAACGTGCGTCGTCGGAAACGGGCGACTCCATGCTGGCGCCCCAGCCGCCCCGAACTGGCCGCGTCGTACGCAAGCGAAATTGGCTGTGGTGGAGGTTAAGCCGCGTCAGCACCACGTCGTGCCAAATGCGATCACAGCCCGTCGCGGGAGACTCTCCTCGACGCTCATTGCAACGGCGATGCTTCGCCAACCCGTTCGCTAGCTCCTTTCGGCCGCCGAGACTTGCCAGCTCGACATGGTCGAAGGTTGCCGCCTCAGGGTGATGGGGCTTCTTGTCAAAGCGCCGACTGAGCATCTCGCCGCACCCAGCGCAGTAGCCCCGCTGGGCCCAGCGCAACAGAAACAAGCGCTCGGATGCCCTCATCGCTCCGCCAGCTCTTCGATGAATATGGTGTCCGATACGCTTGGCACCGGGCGGCCATTCGCGTCGGCTAGCTGACACGCGAGCACGCCATCAGCCTCCACTGCCATGACCACCAAAATATCACCTGGAAAGAAGACCGGCGGCACTCCCGCCTTCATCTCTGAATACCTTCCAAACCTGACCAACTGCCCGACTGAACAGACCAACACATAATCTCCTATGGATCGTATGGTTATGATAGATACCTTGGTCTGGCGCCGTCAAGTTACTTAGTTTGAACATTAGGCGACCTACTCATGTAGGCATTTTGCTCGCTTGCTGGCCTTTCGTCACCTACTTATCTTTCAGACGACTGTTATAGCTGTTGCCGCCGTCTTCGGTTCGCGTTATCCAGCTGGAACACATACTAGAGGAATGAACGTGGAGCACAGACCAAACGATCAACTTGGGACACTGATCGAGCAGATTTTGGGGAGCGCGAGCTCGAAAGACTTGAAGGACATGCGCGATCGAGCTGCATACGTGTTCTTGACGGGCACACACCCGTCACACTTGCGGCGCACGTGGACGCAAATCCTCAGCCGCATTAGCCGGTTTTCCAAAACGGCAACGGCGATTGACGGACGACCTGCCGAGCTTCAACTGGATCAGCGCATCGTCACGAAGCTGGACCTGGAGAACCATCCCATGGTGACCAGGGTCCGCGAATACGTTGCCAAAGGCTACAGGATCACGATCTCGCTCGGCCCCAACGAACGTAAGCCTTACACTAGGATTTACCTCTCTCGAGGAACCGGCGACGCGACAGACCTAGTGACTGTTCAGACCGACGGGTCGGTTCTCGATCACTGGAGGCGAAGATGAGCGCCAAACGTTGACCGGAGTGACGAAACCTCAGTGCCTGGAACGCGCACACCCCGGAGCTCGAATGCGTCCAAAGCCTCCTCGGCGGTTGCAACGCGTTGCAACGCGGACCTCTTCCACGCGTCGACGCCGTTCCAGCGGGCCCATTCCCCCGCCACCCCCTCGATCCTCTTCCGGACCTTAGTGAGCCAGGCGCGATCTGCGGTCATCAGGTCACCGAGGATCGCATCTGCACGATGCTCGGCAAACTCGGGCGGAACGAAGACCTCCGCGGCACCATCCACTAGGCGGAACCAGTAGCCCAGGAACTTGAACGGCTGCGAGATCGGCCTGGGAGGCGCCGCCCGCAGGAAAAAGGGGCCAGCGGCAGAAGACGCGAACGCCTTCTGCAAGAGGTCCACGATGGCGTCCGCCTGCTCCCGATCCACAAATATTCCGAGGTTGTCGGAGTAGGTGTGGAGGTTGTGGCCATACGCATGCAGCAGCGGCCCGCCGGGGAGGTCAGCCAAACCCCGAAGAACCTCTGCCACCACATACTCGCCCACGAGTGCAGACAGCGCCGACCCCTGCGGAATACCCCGCTGGCCCAACTGCTCAATCGCCCCGCCCGGAAGGCGGGCTCTGACGTTCTTCCCGGTAGGAACAATCGTCATGCCTCCCGTGTGGATCTGGGCTCGGGTGATGCCCTTTGCCAACGGAAGGTTCTCCTCCAGCCACGCATGACTGATGCTTGGATAGAAATCCTGCACATCGAGCTGCATGAACACGTGATCCCGTCCCATCAAGGGCAGCTCACGCAGGAGGGCTCCGAGGACTGCTGATCGCCCACGCCCATCCGCCGAATGCCGAAGCAGATGCTGAGAGGGGTGGAAGTCCACGAAAGGGGATAGGCTCGAACGGATCAGGCGCTGGCGCGCTTGGTCGATCCAGTCGAACGTCAAGATCATACGGTAGCGAGGATCGCCACCGAAACCGGAGAACTTGGGCTTGGCGAATAGCTTGGCGCGAGCTGGCTGAACGAGCCTACCCGCTTCGCCCAACGCGATCCGCATCACCCGCCAGCGCTCGAAGCGCTGATCGCTTCGATCTTCTGCCGACATGCCCCGCCGTTCTTTGAGGGCATGCGGGAGTGAGGACCATAGAGCGGTGAAGCGGCCAGCAAGACACCGACGCAGATCGTCCGCCTCGCGACGGGCGGCCCGATACGCTCCTTTCAGCAGCTTCTCCTCGACACGTGCGATGCGTGACTGGGTACACCGACGAGCAGCCTCGACGATCGCACGCTCCTGGATAACGCCAACGTACCCCACGGGCAGCACACCCCGCGTGACATCGACGAGCAGGCCAATCCCGCCTGCGCCAATCAGTTCAGCCATTGCCATTTGCCGCCAATACCGCACCCATCAAGCACCGACAAGCCTCAACCCACAGTATATTACCGCCAACGCCAACTTTCTTCACGCCCTGCAAGTCACCATACCACGGCCTTGGTACATGTTCCAGATTAGAGCCTGTAATTTGCAACGGGTTGCAACCGGTATTAGTTGCCGTCAACATCATCCCGCCGTAAGGCAGAGCACCCATCGGAGTTTTTATCTAAAATGCTTCTTACAGCTCGACAGGTTATGGAGCGCTATGGCCTGCCATCACTGAGCACGGTAGCGACAATGCGCCGCCGTGGCCTGCCGTTCATCCGCATCAGCAAACAGCACCTCTTCGACCCCGCCGACGTCGAAAAGTTCATCGCCAGCCAGAAAGAGACACAATGCCGAGACGAAGCCGCGGGCCGTACCTCAAGTACCTACCGGAGCGGCGGTGCTACTACATCTTCTGGAGCGAAGCTGGCGTCACAAAGCGGAAAAGCGCGCGCACTGGAGATCGCGGAGAGGCTGAAAAGGCTCTCGCCGACCACATCGCGGACCGCAGACGCACGGGCAAAGACGGAAGCGGGCCGCTCGACCCATCTGAATTAACCGTGGACGACGTTTTGAGTTTGTATGGTGAAATGCACGCTCCCACCACGGCCGCCCCAAAGCGGATCGCCTATGCGGTCCATGCGCTCCTAACGTTCTGGTCCGGCCGCACTCTGGATCAGGTCTCGAAACAGACCTGCAAGGCGTATGCGCGATCGCGTGAACGGGCAGCTGGGACAGTCCGCCGCGAACTTACAGCACTCCGTGCAGCGATCAACTTCGCGCATGAGGAAGGCCGCCTCACTCGACCAGTCCCGGTCTGGCTGCCCGAAGCACCGCCAGGGAAAGATCGTTGGCTGACCCGCGCAGAGGCCGCAACGTTGCTGAACGCGGCCAGGAGCGCCGGGCGAGGCGCGAGGCTGTACCTGCCGCTGTTCATCCTTATAGCCCTTTACACGGGCGCGCGAAAGGAGGCGATCCTGTCGCTTCGATGGAGACAGATCGATTTGGAGCGTAGGCTGATCGACTTTGCTGGAGAGGCTCGACAGACGAACAAGCGCCGGGCGCGCATTCCGATCCCGGATCGGCTGATGACGTTCCTGCGGCTGGCGCGGCTGCGCTCGTCCGAAGCGGGTTACGTGATCCACCGCGACGGCAGGCGCTTGGGTGACATCAAGCGCGCGTTTGCCAGCGCATGCAGGGGAGCCAATCTGGCGGAAGTTTCACCTCACACCCTTCGGCACACCTGCGGGACGTGGCTCGCGCATCGCGGTGTACCGTTGTTCGAGATAGGCGGCTGGCTAGGACATTCGCATGAGCGCACAGTGGAGCTTTACGCGCATCACTCGCCGGATCATCTTTTGCGCGCGAAGAGGGCAGCCGATCGACGCCGCTCAGAGTGATTAAGGCGATACAAGGTAGGTCGATCCGAATTCCGGGTTTTTGCAACCGGTTGCAACCCGGCGAGACCGAGCTTAGGCTTCTTCGGCTCGGTCTGCCCGCTGCTCGTTCTCGACATCCATCTCGCGCCACTGACGGTCACACCCATCAAAGCTGGAGCATTCCCAGCCACCACCATCCAGCATAATCATGTCGGATCCGCAGTCGCCGCAGCGACGGCTCTCAGCACCTCGGTCCACATTTGCCTCCATACTTACAGGAGCCCATTGCTTTGCAATCGCGCGGCTTGTCTACCCCTGCCGTGCTTTCGGTGTTGAGCGTTCGGGCTTAGGACCAGTTGCCTGCCCGCTATAGCTCGCGTCCAAAGCCCGAACCAGCGCGTGGAACGGTGCAGGTATGGTTTAGCCGGAAGCACTTGGCGGTCGTTGCGCCGGGCGGTGCCGCTGAAGAAGCGCTGCCCACGGATTTGTTGCGTCAAGACCTTGACGGCTCCACACGCCCGGAACCATGCAAGAACGACATGGTGCATGTTGAAATTGCGGCGGGGGCGGCAACGGTATGAGTGAAGTCTTTTTTCAGTCGCCGATCCTGAATTCGCCATACGAAAGACCGAGCAAGCACTGGGAACTGGACGACAGCGGTCAGCCGACCAGCGTCATCGTACCCCGCCGACGGCAAAGCGCGCTGATCTCGCCCATTCCCAAGGCGAAAAAGGTGCGTAGCAAGGCGATCCAAGGGGATCTGCTCAGCGATGAAAGCGGCCAGGAATATAGTCCCACCGAGGTGATCAACGGCATCCGCTCGGCGGTGGATCCTACTTCGGACATTTCAGTCGTTTCGAGGCGAAAGACTTAAAGTCAGCTTCTCGCCGATCATCGCGATGCATTGTCGTTCTTTCTCTCGTTCGCGCTGTCGGAAATATCCCTCAAGTGTTTCGACCGAAACGATATAGATCGCCGCGATCTGGCACGAAGAGCGAGTCCGGTCGAGCTTCGCGCCAAAGCAGGAGTGTCGTTGTCCCGATTTACCCTAGCGCGCGAGGTAACGTATGTGTTACCGTCGCATTCTGACGTTCGCAGACAGGCGAACCTGCTTTGCTCATCGTGTCGGTTCGGCTGCTAGCAGGGCAAGCATATGGAGCAACGGCAATGCTGACGTGCAGTCTTGCGGATACCGTCAGGGGGCGTGCGGAGCGAGACCCTGGCTTCGCCATGGCGCTGTTTCATCAGGCCGCAGAAAATTTGTTGAATGGCGAAGCCCAAACCGCGCGATTGGTCCTGCGCGAACTCGTCAACGCGTCGGTCGGCTTCGAGGCGCTTGCTGCCGACATCCGGAAGCCCAGCAAAAGCCTGCACCGTATGCTGTCGATGAACGGCAATCCGAGCATGGACAACCTCGCCGCGATTTTCGGGGCGATCCGCCGACGGCTCGCAACCGCCGGTGAGCTGCAAGTCCGCCAGGGGGACCGGTCGGGCGGAACGTCATGCAGCTGACGGTATCGACATCAGCGGACTAGATCATTTCAATGAGAACATATATGGAACATTTGGTCGTAATGGGGGCAGCGGACAGGAAATGAGCGTATCGATCAACACGGCGCAAACGCCTGAGACAGACCAAATCTCACACCAGGACGCCCGGTCGCGGTGCGCCGCTATTCGCCATGTGGCGCGCGCCTGGTCCGAAACGCTGGATGAGGAAGGTCACGATGAGGCCGTGATGGCATTCGTGCTCGAGGCCATGAAGGTTTTTGAAGAGGCTCGAGGCGCGGAAACGGCCGACCATGGAGATCTCCCGCAACCCGAGGCGCAACTGGCTTGTTCGGCGGGCCTTGCTGCCGCGCCACTGCCGCTGCTTGAAGCGCTTCATTGGCTGACGAGCCTATATAGTGGCCTGCTGCCCGGTGAGACCCGAAGCCGCCTTGGGGCCTTCTACACGCCGCCGGCGCTCGCCGCGCGCCTGCTCGATCAGGCCGAGGAAGCCGGGCTGAACTGGGCGACAGCCCGTGTCCTCGATCCGGCGGCTGGCGGTGCGGCGTTTCTGGTGGATGCAGCGCTGCGCATGCGCGCCGCCCTCCCTGACTGCGCCCCCGAATTCGCTCTTGCCCAGATCGCCACGCGGTTGAAAGGTATCGAACTCGATCCCCAGGCTGCACGGATCGGGCAGCGTGCCTTGGAGATCGTGCTCGCCGATCTGGCCAAGGCAGCGCGTCGTCCCGTACCGGCGATTGTTGTACACGGCGATAGCCTCACCGCGAAACCTCGCGCCGACTTTGACCTGGTTGTCGGTAATCCACCTTATGGCCGGGTGACGCTGTCGCCTGAACAACGCAAGCGTTTTGCGCGCAGCCTGTACGGCCATGCCAATCTCTATGGAATATTCACTGACATCGCCCTGCGGTGGACCAAGGCGGGCGGTCTCATTGCTTTCCTGACACCGACCAGCGTCCTGTCCGGCCAGTATTTCAGTGCGCTGCGCGCCCTCATCGCGCGTCAGGCGCCGCCAGCGGCGATCGACTTCGTCCATGCCCGCCGCGGCGTGTTCGAGGATGTGCAGCAGGAGACGATGCTCGCCGTCTACCGCAAGGGCAGCAGATCGCGCCGCGCACAGATCCATTACATCCATGTCGACAGCGCCACCGAGACGCGCATCGTCCGCAATGGCATGGTGACCTTGCCCCAGATCTCGGAGGGACCATGGCTGGCGCCCCGGCATGCCGAACATAGCGCGTTGATCGCCCGGGCGGAGGCACTCACCGACCGGCTGGCCGATCTTGGTTATCGCGTCTCCACAGGACCGCTCGTCTGGAACCGATATAAGTCACAGTTGAAGAACAGGCCGTCCAAGGCAGCGCGTCCGCTGATCTGGTCTGAAGCGGTCGGCACCGATGGCATTTTTCGGTTCCGCGCGGAAAAGAAGAACCACAGCCCGTATTTCGCGCTCAAGCCGGGCGATGACTGGATGCTGGTGACACAGGCAGCCGTACTGGTTCAGCGAACAACCGCGAAGGAACAGCGGCGACGGATCATCGCAGCCGAGCTTCCGGCGGCGTTCGTCGCAGAGCATGGCGGCGTGGTGGTGGAGAACCACCTCAACATGATCGTGCCGGTGGGTAAGCCCAAAGTTCCACCAGCCGTTCTCGCAGCGCTGCTCAACAGCGACATTGTCGACCAATTGTTTCGCTGTATCAGCGGAAGCGTCGCCGTGTCCGCTTTCGAACTTGAAGCGCTTCCGCTGCCCGCGCCGACGGCGCTCGCGCCGCTTGCGAAACTGGTCGACGCGCGTGTTGATCGTGAGGCGCTCGATCGGGCGTGCGCCGCTTTGTACGGGATGACCGCATGAGCAGGCGGCTCCCGCCCTACGTGCCCGTTGCGACGGTGGCGGCCCGGCTACCGTTGATTTTTCCGGAAGGCACGCCGAACCGCGGCTACTGCATTCGCGAATTGGCCGCGCGCACGATCTTCACCGCCCTCTACATCGGCGCGTTGGAAGGATCGGGCCAATATTTCGGCCCGGTCCATGTCTATCGGATGACCCAGGAGCGCTCGGAGGTCGCGCTTGATGAGGTTCGGCTCGACTATGCCACCGCAGTGCTCAGCCGCAAGGGCGGGATTGTCTCTGGACGTCGCTGGTATGCCGACAATACGCGTGAGCCGATCCGCGACGAAACGTTGCGCGACGGCTTGGTCGCGATCGGTGCGGTTACCCGGCGCGACGACCTGCCGACCACCTCTGGCTTGCCACGCTATGCCCTGGTCGCTGATTTCGCGAAGCTGTTCGATCCGGCGCTCGAAGGGCCGGCCCTCGACGAAGCGATCACGGCGTTTCAGGCCACCTATCTCAGCAAGAGTGCGCTGGCGCGCGTGTCGATTCTGCTCGCCGGGGCGGCGGCAGGTGCGAACGGTCCGCTGGTTACGTTCCCCAGTGGTGAAACGCGCCAGCTCGCCCCTGGCCCGAGTTCGATCATTGCGAAAGCGGTCGTCGAGGTGTTCGCCAAGGAATTTCTGACTCAGGCAGCGGTGCTGTGGCTGAGCGAAAGCGGCAACAAGGTCGTGTTGCGCGATGACCGCATAGCCGCCGCGATCGGTCTCAAGATCGAGGCCGACAAAAATCTGCCTGACCTGATCCTCGCCGATCTGGGCGATGGTCATGCCAGGCTGCTGTTCGTGGAAGTCGTGGCAACAGACGGCGCCGTCACCGAACGCCGGCGTCGCGCTTTGCTCGAACTGACGCATGCCGCCGGCTTTGCGGATGAGCAGGTGGCATTCCTTACCGCTTATGATGATCGCGAAGGTTCGGGCTTCAAGAAGACGGTCGCGCAACTCGCCTGGGGCACTTGCGCGTGGTTCATGTCGGAGCCCGACCAGCTGGTCGCAATGATCGACGAACGCAGTGAGGCCGGTCGCCCACAATGGCTTTTGACATCGCCGTCCGGAAAGCGGTGATCATGGTTCAAAGCAAACCCGTTCGATCCGTTCTGATCTGCGATGTCGACAACACGCTGTTCGACTGGGTGCATGTCTGGCACGCGGCCTTCTCATCCATGCTCGACGAATTGCTGCGGCTCAGCGGGCTGGATGAAGCCACGTTACTTCCCGAGATCCGCGCCGTTCATCAACGCGCCGGCACGTCGGAATATGCGTTTCTCATAGGGGAAATCGAGGCGCTGCGCCCGGCTGCCGGCGACACGGCGGTTCTGGATTTCTATGCGCCGGCGATCGAGGCCTATCGCGCGGCACGCCAACAAGCCCTCGCATTCTATCCCGCGTCGAGCAAACACTGAGAGACCTGCGGCGGCGTGGGACGCTCATTGTCTGCTACACAGAATCGCTGGCCTATTATTCCCAATATCGGTTTCGAAAGCTCGGCCTCGATCATCTGGTCGATTATCTCTATTCGCCGCGCGATCATGATTTGCCTGAAGGAATGTCACGGGAGGACATCCGCTTCCATGAGGCGTCGCATTACAAGCTCAAACGCACCGAGCATCGCTTCACGCCACCTGGAGAGTTGAAGCCAAATCCGGATATCCTGTCGTCGATCCTGCGCGACCTAGGAGTACGGCCGGATCAGGCGATTTATATCGGGGATAGCGCACACAAGGATATCTGGATGGCGCAACGGGCCGGCGTGCTTGACGCCCAGGCTCTCTACGGTGCCGCGCAACATCGTGACACTTATGCGTTGCTCCGTGCGGTGTCGCATTGGTCAGATGATGATGTTGAGCGCGAACGAATGCTGATCGGCAATGATGAGGTGGTTCCGACATACCGGCTGGACGGTTTTGCCGACCTTCTGGACATCGTCGATTTTACCACCTTCAAAGAGGTTCGGGTATGAGCGACAGCGACGATATTCAGATCGAAATCTGGAAAACCATCATCGACGTCCAAAAGCATTTCAACGAACTCGAGATGCGCGTCCGCAATGTCGCGGTCACAGTCCTTGCGGCTTTCCTGGCGGCTGCGGGCTTTACAATGAAGGAGAATATGCATGTTGCGCTCGATGGCACGCGGATTTCGTTGACCTCGCTGGTCCTGGCTGGCGGTGCATTGTGCTGGCTCGCATTCTACGGAATGGATCGCTTCTGGTATCACCGCCTGCTCATCGGCGCCGTGCGGCAAGGTATGATCGCTGAAGACGCGCTTGCCGACCGCTATCCGGCGATCCGCCTGACCAAGGCGATCGGGGATGCCAGCCCGATCGAAATTGGCAGCTTTCGCGTTCATTCGAGCCGGAAGATCGATATCTTCTACCTTCTGATTGCCGGCTTGTTGGGGCTAGCCGCCGTGGTTTCGCTCTTGCAGTCTTCCCGTCCGGTCGCGTCCGGCGATATTACCGGTCAGCGTCGGGCGGCATCCTTGCCGACACACGATGCGCGTAAATCCTCTGTCGCGGCACCGACGCGGACTGAAAAAGCTGACACCCCGGCCGAAACGCTTCCTCAGGTGGCTAATCGGCACTGAGATAGCTCTTCCCACTGATCTCTGCCCGATCGAAGAATGCCTGGTTTCGGCCCAGACCTTCTCTCTCTTTCAGGAACGCGAGAGGCTACGCTGGCGAAGGTCGGGTTCTGGGAGGACCGGACGTTCGAGCTGCCCAGCGGGAACGACCGCTTCGTCCCAAGAAGCGGCATTCGCGCACGGCGGCAACCGAATATCTCAGGCCTTCCCCGTGCGGTGGCTGGAACGCCTTGTAATGCTGAAGTCGGCCCTTCGCCCGTTGGACGGCTGCCACTCGGCGACGCACCATCTGTGGCCGATTGCGGCCTCGAGACCCGCCATGGGAAGCATACTCTGTACCATCTGATGTGCGACAAGATGCAGCAGCTGAACCAGGCGGCGATCATCGACAGCCGCCTGCAATTAGCGCTGATATTTACAAGCCGGAGCAGCGTCGACGGGCGACAAATGCCCGAACCGATATGTCGCGCAGCCCTTCTGCCTGTCAGAACCGAGCGAAGCGTTCGGTCACAGCAATGGCAACGGACCGCGGCAGGTGTGGTCGTTTTGTGGTCGTTTACCAGACGCAGCACTCGCAATTTGACAGGTTCAGACGTTGCTTCCTCAGGCATTTAGGAGAAAACACGTGTTCGGCCGTGCCCTCCGAAGGCAGAGGCCACAGGTTCGAATCGTGTCGGGTGCGCCATTCCCCTCCCCATCGATGGCATGCACGAACGGCTGGCGTTTCAGCCGGAAACGCTGGCATGCGCGCGCTTGCGCCGACACCGACAACCAAGTTCAGCCCTTCGTCACCAAGAAAAATCCCCCGGAGGCGTGGCCTCCGGGGGACAGGTGCATAGCGTCGTGCCGTGCTGTTACAGGCGCAGCGAGATGCCCGCGACCAGCTGGCGGCCGAGCAGGTCGTAGCCCATGATCGTGTTGCCGCGCAGCAGGCCTATGCGGCTGCGGCTGTCCGGCACGATCGGCGGGTCGCGATCGAACAGGTTGTTCGCGGCGAGGCGGAAGGTCATGCGCTTGTTGATGTCGAAGGTCAGCGCCAGGTCGAACCAGTCATAGGCCTTGATGCCCGGATAGGCATCGCGCTTGTCGGCTTCGGGCAGCGCCGGGATGCCGGTGCTGGCGGGGGCGTAGACCGTCATCGGCATGCCGCTGCGATGGCGCCAGTTGAGCGACACGCTCGCGACGCGGCTAGGCGCCATCCAGGTGGTGCGGAACTGGTGTGACCAGGTCGGCATGCTCTCGCCGCAGCCGCTGCCGAAATAGCCGGTGCAGTCCCGCGGTGTGATGTCCGGCGCGCCCTGGCTGCCGACGAGGGTCATCAGCGTGCCGTTGAAGCTCATATCGAGCGAACCGACGCTGCCCAGGCCGACATTGTACTGGCCCTGAAAGTCCCAACCATGCGACTTGGACTTGTAGCCGTTGGTCGAGCCGCGCGAGACCCAGCCGGTCGCCGGGCTGGTTGCCGGCGAGCTCGACAGCGTGCCGTCGGCGTTGCGCTTGATGCCGCGACAATAATAGTCGTTGCCGGTGGTGAGGCAGCCATTGAGCCAGTCGAGCGGGTTGAAGAATTCGAGCTGATCCTGAAGGTCGATCAGCCAGCGATCGACCGACACCGTCAGGCCCTTGACGAAGCGCGGGGTGAGCACGACGCCGAAGGTCTTGGTGTAGGCGGTTTCCGGCCGCAGCGCGAAGCCGCCCTCGCGAACGGTGCAGGCATCGTTCGGGCAGATCAGCGTGGCGCTGTTGTAGAGGTTGGTCGGCAGGCCGGTGCGGGCGCACTGCTGTGGCGTCCAGGACGGTGCGACACGCGGACCGCTCGGGTTGGTCCCGTTGATCTGGGGGGCGCAGGGATCCGCGTAGAAGCCCTGGCTCCAGAAGATGTTCGCGGCATTCGCCGCCGCACCGACACCCGGTGCCGCCTGCGACTTGTTGTACGAGGCGCGGAAGGTGATGTCCTCGACGGGCGACCAGATGCCCTCGATCTTGTATGTGCCGAACTTGTCGTCCAGGCGGTTGTACTTGGACAGGCGGTAGCCGGCGTTCAGCTGGAGCAGGTGCGTCCAGGACTGACGCTCGACGAGCGGGGCCGAAAGCTCCACATTGCCTTCCAGGATGGTCTGGGTCGCGCGACTGTTGCTGCCGCCATTGTTCTCGATGAACACCGCATTGTAGTCGGTGCGGTCCATCTCGTCGCGATATTCGGCGCCAACCGCGATCGCGATACCCTGCTCGGCGAAGGGCGAGGTGATGCCGTACTTGCCGAGATCGCCGCTCATCGTGCCGACGAACTGCAGCAGGCGCGGAACGCGCTTGGCGATGCCGCCGGTCGCGCCGCCGAACAGATAGTTGTTCAGGGCGGAATCATTGTTGAACGGGCGGAAGGCGTTGAATGGCACGCACGACGGATCGGTGCCGTTGACCACCGAGCGGCAAGTCGGGCGACCGTTCACGTTCACCACGTCAAGCGACCGGTTGATGTTGTCGAAGCGCGCGAACGGCACGTCGATCGTGTCGAGCTGGGCGCGCGACAGCATGCCGGCCACGTCATAGGACCACACGTCGTTCAGCACCCGACCGCGGACACCCGCCGTGACGCGGTAGCCCGCGTTGACGAACTCCTGGCGCACGAGCGGCTGCGAATCGAACCGATAGCGCACGTCGAGCGGGGCATACTGATTCGCCACACCGGCGTTCGGGCCACACAGCGTCTGCGCCTGCGAGGCCGAAAGGAACGGGTTGTCGCAGTTCACCTGGAACGGCGTGCTGCCATAGGCTGAGAAGGCGAAGTTGCGGTTGAGCTGCGTATTGTACGACTTGTCACGATACCACAGCACGTTGCTGTAGAGCTCGACATGGTCGTCGAGCTGCGCAGTCAGGAAGCCGCCCGCGTTGATGCGATGGAACGGCCGCTGGAAAGCCCAGTCGTCATACGGGTTGGCCGAGGTCCCGGCGGGGCCGCTGTTGATCGGGATCAAGGTGCCGTCGCCGTTCGGATTGTTGACGAGCACGACGCCTCGGCTCGGACCCGACTGCGGGATGATGGTACCCGCGGGCGTGTAGCTGGCGCGCGAACAGCCGAGCGGCGAGGTGCGGCTGCTGGTAACGACTTCGCACACCGCGCTCGAACGGTCGCGCAGGCGCACGAGGCTCGACTGCCGATAATCGGCGAAGGCGGAGATGTTGACGCGGCCGTCGAACAGGTTGGTGCCGGCGGCGATGCTCACATCGGCGCGACCGCCGTCGTTCTTCATGCCCAGCGGGGAATTGAAGCCGGCGCGGGCGGCTGCTTCGGTTACCGCGCTGGCGCGGTTGTTGTGGTTGAAGAAGCTGTAGTTGCCGTCGATGCGAATGCCGGAGAAGTTCTTCTTCAGCACGAAGTTGACCACACCCGCGACCGCGTCAGAGCCATAGACCGAGGAGGCGCCGCCGGTGAGCACGTCGATGCGGTCGACCAGCGCGTTCGGGATGATGCCAACGTCCACCGAGTTCGGCAGGCCGATACGCAGGCCGTCGATCAGCATCAACGTACGCTCATAGCCCAGGCTGCGCAGCTTGATGCGCTGGCGGCCTTCGGAGTCGCTGAAATTCTGCTCGGAATTGACCTGCACCTGCGGCAGGCGGTTGGTCACTTCCTCAATCGTGGTGGCGCCCTGCGCAGCGATCTCGGCCGCAGTGGTGGTGACGATCGGCGCAGCCGAACGGTTGTTCAGTCGGACGATGCGCGTGCCGGTGACGATGATCGGGCCGGAATTGTCCTGCCCCGCTTCATCCGCCAGCTTGGCGGAGGCAACCGGATCGCCGATAGATGCGGCCGACGTATCGCTGGTCTGTGCGGCGGCAGGCACCGCCATCAACGCGGCCACGCAACAGCTGGTGGCCCAAACTCCCCTTAGCATCATGAATAAGTCCCCTCTTTTCTGACCAGGATCCGGGACTGGTTCGTCGGGCACCGCAGCACTCCGGGGGGAAGCACATCTGGCGCAGAGCGCCAGGTCGGGCACGACAAACCTTTCCGGACTTGGTTACCAGAAGGTGTCATGATGGTTTCATACGAGCAACATCCATGTTGCCGAAAAGCGTAATTTGTTTGCGATAATTCGCGAGGCGTTGCTGAAAGGTTACAATTGGTCTTGTCGCAAACGTTGGCACGGAGAGCCGGCTTCGGCTCTCCGTGCCGACGTTCAGGCGGGGAGATGCCCGAAGGAAGGCGGTCGATCCGCCTTCGCCGTCCCAAAACCGGACGGCTTTGCGCCCATGGTGAAGACCAGCTCGCCGCCCCGTGCCAGATCGGCATGACCGATCCAGTTGCGCGTCCATGGTGCACCGTTCCAGGTTACCGATTGGACATAGGGCCGGTCCGCTGCATTGCCGACCGCGCGGACGCGCAGGGTGCGTCCGCCGCCCAGCTGCATCTCGGCCCGGTCGAACAGCGGCGAGCCGAACACATAGACGCCGCTCACCGGATCCACGGGATAAAAACCCAACGCGCTGAGGATGAACCAGGCGCTGGTCTGACCGCAATCGTCGTTGCCGATCACGCCGTCCGGATCGGCCTTGTACATTTCGTTGCACAGGCGGCGGACCATCGCCTGCGTCTTCCACGGCGCGCCGGCATAGGCATAGAGATAGGCGACATGCTGGTTGGGCTCGTTGCCATGCGCATATTGGCCGACCAGGCCGGAGATGTCCGGCGGCGCGTTCCTGGGCAGCGTCGAGGGTGCAGTGAACAGCGCATCGAGCTTGGCCTCGAACTTCGCGTCACCGCCGAACAGCTCGATCAGGCCGTAGACGTCGTGCTGGTTAAGGAAGGTGGCCTGCCAGCCGTTCGCCTCGGTATAGTCGCGCTGCTTTTCCGGATTATGCCCGAGCTGGATCGGATCATAGTCCTTCCACCAGCTGCCGTCGGCAAAGCGGGGCCGCGCAAAGCCGATCTCGGTGCTGATCACGTTGCGATAGTTCTGCGCACGCTTGCGCAGCGCCGCCGCTTCCTCGTGCGCGCCGGCCGCTTCGGCGAGCACCGCCATCGCCCAGTCGTCATAGGCATATTCCTGGGTGCGGCTGACCGATTCCCAGATCTTGTCGGCAGGCACATAGCCGAGATCGTAATAGAAGCCGCGGCCGAGGGTGCTGTCGACGTCCGGGAAGGTCCGGTCGAAGGCGCGCGCGCGGATCTTGGGCCAAGCGGCGGCATAATCGGCCGCGATGCCCTTGTTGCGCGCTTCCGCCAGCACCGACACGGCATGCCAGCCGATCATGCACGCGGTCTCGACGCCCTGGAGCGGCCAGACCGGCGGCCCATAGGGGCTCTGCTGCGTCTGGCGGACGAGATCCTGGGTGAAGCGCGCGGCCATGTCCGGGCGGATCAGCGTGAGCAGCGGGTGCAGCGCGCGGTACGTGTCCCACAGCGAATAGGTGCTGTAGGCGGGTGCGTCGCTGGACGTCTGGTGCACCTGCCGGTCGAGCCCGACATAGCGCCCGTCGAGATCGGTGAAGAGCGTCGGCGAGAGCGAGGCGTGATAGAGCGCGCTTGCCATGATCGTGCGGTGTTCGGGCGTGCCGCCCTCGACGCGAATGCTGTCGAGCTCGCGCGCCCAGGTCCGCGCCGCCGCGGCGCGGGTCGCGTCGAACGCCCAGCCCGGTGCCTCGGCCGCGAGCGCCGCCTTGGCGCCGGCGACGTCGACGGCCGAGATGCCGGTCTTGATCTCGATCGGCGCCGCGCCTGCATCGTCGAAGAAGAAGGCGACCTTGAGCCGCTTGCCGGTGATGCCGGTGGCGCCGGCCGGTGCGGGCGCATCATCGTCGCCGAAGAACTGCACCCGGCTGGGCTTGCGCGACAGCTGCATCGCGAAGTGGATGTGCCGCCCCTTGGCCCAGCGATTGACCTTGCGGCTGCCGGTGAGCAACCCGTCGGGCGAGAGCGCGATCGACGCGTCCTCGACCAGCATGCCCTTGTCCCAGCTGTCGATGATCGCGTGCGCGAAATCGATCAGGATATGCCCCTCGCCCTTGGGGAAGGTGTAGCGGTGCTGGCCGGTACGCTCGGTGACGGTCAGCTCGGCGAGCACGCCCGATTCCAGCCGGACGCGGTAATAGCCGGGCTCGGCATGCTCGTCCGAATAACGCTGTCGATAGCTGCCCTCGGGCTTTTCCAGCGTGCCGGGCGTGAGCTTGAGCGGCCCGCGGCTCGGCACCACCAGCACGTCGAGCATGTCGCCGATGCCGGTGCCGGACAGATGCGTATGGGAGAATCCCATGATGGTCGCATCGTCCTTGTGGTAGCCCGAGCAGGCGTCCCAGCGGCTGTTGTCGGTATCCGGCCCGAGCTGGACCATGCCGAAGGGCAGCGCCGGTCCCGGGAAGGTATGGCCGTGCCCGCCGGTGCCGATGAACAGATCGGGCCGCGCCGCCTCGAAGGCGGCGGACCAGGCGGTGCGCGGCAGCGCGGCGGCGATAGCGGCGGTGCCGCTGCCCAGCAGGAGTTGGCGGCGTGTGGCGATGGTCATCGTCATCGGCTCCATGGAAGCAAGGGAATCAGTAGGTGCGGGCGAGCAGCGCGGGGCGCCGCCGCTCGAGATCGAGGATCAGGTCGCCGAACAGCCCGTTGGTCCAGGCGAACCAGGCGCGGGTGAACTTGGCGGGATCGTCCTTGTTGAAGCTCTCATGCATGAAGCCGGTGCCGCCATGCGTGGTCTTCAGCCAGGTGAGGCACTGGGCGATCACGGTATCGTCGTCGCTGTTCAGCGCATGGGTGATGATCGACATCGGCCAGATCATGTCGAGCCCGATATGCGGCCCGCCGATGCCCTTCGCCGCCTTGCCCTCGAAATAATAGGGATTGCGGTCGCTCCAGGCGAGATCGGCGGTGCGGCGGAACAGCGGATCGTCGCGGCGCGCGGCGTCGATCATCGCCAGGCCGGAAAGGCTGGGGACATTGGCGTCGTCCATGAAGATCCAGTTGCCGAAGCCGTCGATCTCATAGGCCCAGACCTTGCCGCCCTTGCCGTCCGGCACCAGCGCATGGTCGTGCAGCGCCTTCTCGACTTCGCCCGCGAGCGCCTCCGCATCCTTCGCGGCCGCTTCGTCGCCGCGCGTCTCGCGGTGCAGTTGCGCGACCTTGCGCAGCGCCGAGACCGCGAAGAGGTTCGACGGGATCAGGAACGGATAGACGCAGGCATCGTCCGAAGGGCGGAACATCGAGTGGATCAGGCCGATCTTGCGCGTCGGCGCGCCATAGCCGCCCATCGGCACGCTGTCGGTCGGCGCGACCGCCTGGCGCTGGAAGTGGTACGGCCCCGGCCCTTCCTTGCGCTGCTGCACGCGGAAAGTGGCGACTGCCAGCTTGGCGCCTTGCGACCAGAGATCGTCGAACGGCGTCTTGTCGCGGGTGTGGGTCCAATAAGCATGCGCGATCCGCATCGTGTAGCAGAGCGAATCGATTTCCCATTTTCGCTCGGCGACGCCCGGCTTCATGTCGGTGACGTCGACCTGCGACCATTCGAGGCTCGACTTGGCCTTGGGGTCCTTCTCGAACGCATTGGCATAGGGATCGACCAGGATGCAGCGCGCCTGGCGCTGGATCAGCCCGACGAACAGCCGGCGCAGCGCGGGATCTTGGCCCGCGAGATGGACATAGGTCTGCGCCTGGGCCGAGCTGTCGCGCAGCCACATCGCGTTGATGTCGCCGGTGATGATGAAGGTGTCGGGCCGGCCGTCGAGCGTGCCGATCTCCACCGTGGTGTCGAGCGTGTTCGGGTAACAATTCTCGAACAGCCAGGCGAGTTCGGGATCGGCGATGCGCGCCTTCACCCGCGCGATCTCCGCCTCCACCGCCTTGCTCACGAAACGGCGCTTGGCCAGCGGCGGGCGCTTGCTCGTGAAGCCGGCGGCGGCGCGTGCCGCACCCGGCAGTGCGGCGGCGGCACCCAGCGCCGCAGCGCCTGCCATCAGCGAACGTCGATCGAACTGCATCGTCTTACCCCCCGCGCTCACTTGGGCGCGCTCATCGAGAAGGGCGCATCGGCCTTGCGCGCCCCCCAGGCCTTGTTCGGCGTCGGCCCCATCACGAAGCGCAGCGTGCCGCCCGCCTGCAGCGCCTCGCGCGACAGCCAGGGCTTCGAATAGGCGCGGCCGTTCAGCGTGGCCGACTGGATGTAGACATTCTCGGCGCTGTTGTTGGTCGCCTCGATCGTCAGCACCTTGCCGCCCGGCATGGTGAGGCGGACATTGCGGAACAGCGGGCTGCCGACCGCATATTGGCCGACCGTCGGCGTCACCGGATAGAAGCCGAGCGCCGAGAACACGTACCAGGCCGAGGTCTGGCCATTATCCTCATCGCCCGGATAGCCGTCCGGCGTCGCGGCATAGAGCTTGCGCATCACGTCGCGGACATGCGCCTGCGTCTTCCACGGCGCGCCGGCCCAGTCGTAGAGATAGATCATGTGCTGGATCGGCTGGTTGCCATGGGCGTACTGCCCCATGTCGACGATTTGCATCTCGCGGATCTCGTGGATCACCTGGCCGTAATAGCTGTCGTCGAAGATCGGCGCGGTGGCGAACACCGAATCCAGCCGGTCGACGAACCTGGCGTCGCCGCCCATCAGGTCGATCAGGCCCTGCACGTCCTGCATCACCGACCAGCTGTAATGCAGCGCATTGCCCTCGGTGAAGGCATCGCCCCATTTGTACGGATTGAACGGCGTCTCCCACGACCCGTCCTTGTTGCGGCCGCGCATCCAGCCGCTTTCGGGGTCGTAGAGCTTGCGGAAGTTCTGCGCGCGCTCGGCATAGAGCCGGGCATCGTCCTTCTTGCCCAGCGCCGCGGCGAGGCGCGAGAGCGAGAAGTCGGCGGTAGCGTATTCGAGCGTGCGCGCGGCATTCTCGTTGATGCCGACGTCATAGGGCACATAGCCGAGCTGGTTGTAATATTCGACGCCCTCGCGGCCGACGGCGCCGACGACATTGCCGTTCTTGTCCTTGGGACGGCCCTCGCTGGTCGTCGCGTTCTTGACCATCGCCTCGTACAGCGGCTCGATATCGAAGCCGCGCACGCCGTTCAGATAGGCATCGGCGATCAGGTTCGCCGAGTTCGAGCCGACCATCACGTCACGGTATCCCGGGCTCGCCCATTCGGGCAGCCAGCCGCCTTCCTTGTAGGTGTTGACCAGGCCCTGCATGATCTCGGCATCGCGCTCGCGATACATCAGCGCGAACCAGGGGAAGACCGCGCGCCACGTGTCCCAGAAGCCATTGTCGGTGTACATCGGGCCGGCATGCACCTGCCCGTCATAGGGGCTGTAATGCACTTGGCGGCCCTGCCCGTCGATCTCGTAGAACATGCGCGGGAACTGCAGCATGCGGTAGAGCGCCGAATAGAAGGTGCGGCGATTGTCGAGATTGGGATCGGTGACGCGGACGCGGCCGAGCTCCTTCTCCCATGCCGCCTTGGCCTTGGCCTTGGTCTGCTCGAAGCCGTCGCCGCCGATCTCGCTGGCGAGGTTCCGCTCGGCCTGCTCCGGGCTGATGAAGGACGAGGCGACCTTCACATGGACCTGCTCGCCCGCGCGCGTCGCGAAGCTCACCACCGCACCGACATGGTTGCCCTCGCGCTGTGCGTCGGCGGTCAGCTGCCAATTGTCGTCCCAGCTGCGGGTGACCGCGAAGTCATGGTCGAATTCGGCGACGAAGTAATTGCGGAAATTGTCCGGCACGCCGCCGTGGTTGTTGCGTACCCAGCCGCTGATCCGGCGACGGGCGCGGTCGATGGTGACGCTCGATCCGCCGGCGAAGGCGTCGAGCACGATGTGCGCGTCATCGGCCTTGGGGAAGGTGAAGCGGAACTGCGCGGCGCGGGCGGTGGGCGCCACTTCGGCGGTCACGTTATAATCGGCGAGGTACACCCGGTAGCTGTAGGGGTGGCTCTCCTCCGCCTTGTGGCTGTACCAGGAGGCGCGCTCGGCCTCGCGGATCCGCACCGGGCCGGTCTCTGCCATCAGCGAGAAGGCGGCATAATCGTTCATCCACGGGCTGGGCTGGTGGGTCTGCTTGATGCCGTTGATCTTGTTGTCATGGTACATATAGCCCCAGCCGCTGCCGGGCTTGCCGGTGATCGGCGTCCAGAAGTTCATGCCCCAGGGCACCGCCACCGCGGGATAGGTGTTGCCGTAGGACAGCTCATAGGTGGAATCGGTGCCCATCAGCGGGTTCACCAGATCGACCAGCGCCTCGCCGCGATCGGATTGCTGCGCGAGTGCAGGCAGCGTGGCGACGCTGGCGAGGAGCGCGAAGGTGGCGGCGCGGAGCGGCTTGGCAGAGAAAAGGGGCACGAGGGTTCCTTTGGCTGGGCGCGTCGTCAATGGGTGCGGGTGCGGCGAAGCGGCTCGGGCGCCACGCCGTCGTTGGTGAGCTTCACCGGCTGGATGCTACCGTCCGGGTTGAAGGTCATCCGGTCGATGGCGAGCTCACGATGCTCGCCCTGCTGGTCGGCCAGCGGACGGCGGTGATAGGCGATGTACCAGCGATCGGTGCCGGGGACGTTGACCACCGAATGGTGCCCCGCCCCGCGCGCGATCTTCGGATCCTCCTGGAGGATGGTGCCGCGCGGGGTGAACGGGCCCGTAGGGCTGGACCCGGTCGCATAGGCGACGCGGTAGTCCGACCCCGTCCATTCGCCTTCGGACCACATCAGGTAATAGACCCCCTTGCGCTTAATGACGAAGGAGCCCTCGACATAGCCTGGCGGCGTGATCTCCTTCCAGGTCGAACCGTCGGGATAGGGCAGCACGCGGCGCAGGTCCTTGCTCAGCCGCACGACGTTGCAGTGCCGCCAGCCGCCATAATAGAGATAGACCTGCCCGTCGGTATCGCGGAACACGAAGGGGTCGATCGGCTGCGCGCCATTGTGGAAGCCGCCGATCAGCGGCTTGCCGAGCGCGTCGCGGAAGGGGCCGCCGGGCTTGTCGCTGACCGCGAGGCCGATGCCGCCCAGTTCCTTGTCGCTCTGAATGTCGTTGGCGGAGAAGAACATGTAATAGCGCCCCTCCGCCTCGATCACCGAGGGCGCCCAGATCGCATACGCCGCCCAGGAAATCCGCGTCACGTCGAGGACGTGGGGGTGCTTGGTCCAGTGAACGAGATCGGGCGAGGAGAAGGCGTTGAAGAAGGTTTGATAGGCGTAGGACGGGCGCACCGTCTTGCGCTTGCGCGCCTCCTCCTGCGCGGGGGTGAAGTGCCGGGTGCGATCGGGGGCGCCGTCATCGGCGGAGTAGGTCGGATAGATCCAGTATTGTCCGCCGAACACGCGGATCTCGGGATCGGCATACCAGCCGCGTACGATCGGGTTGGACGCGGAGGCGGCGAGCGGCGCCAGCAGGGCCAGAAGGGCAAGCGCAGGGCGGAGTTTTGATCGCATGCTGGTCTCCTGGCCGACTCCATCGCCTAGCGATGGAAAAAAGGAGGCGGGACGGCATTGGCCGCCCCGCCAGAGGGGGGGGGTACGATCAGAACTTGTAGGCCAGGCCCAGATAGGCGCGGCGGCCGGCATATTGATTGCTGATGAAGCGGGCGGTGGTGTCGTTGCCCAGATGCGCACGCTCTTCCGACTTGGTGAGATTGATCACGGAGGCGGTCAGCTGGAGGTTCTCGAAGAAATTGTACGAAGCATTGAGATCGACCTGCTCGTACGGATCCGAATAGACGTTCAGGCCCGACTGAATGCCGCCGACCCGCTCACCGCGGCGGTTGTACGAAGCGCGCAGCAGCAGCTTCCTGTTCTCGTAGAAGATCGAGGCATTGACCTGCGTCTTCGCACTGCCGACCAGCGGCGAGTCGCCCACCTTTTTCCCATCCAGCGTGATCTCGGCGACCGAGGTATCGTTGTAGGTGAAGTTCACCTGGGCGCCGAGGCCGAACGGCAGCGTGTGCTGTGCGTACAGTTCAACGCCCTGCGACACGGCGTTTGAGCCGTTCGCCTGCGTAGAATATTGTTGCACGGTGACGGTGCTGCCCGCCACTTCGCTCTGGATGTCGAGCACCAGCGGCACAATGAAGTCCGACACATCCTTGCGGAACAGCGTGCCGCCCAGCACTGAGCCGCGGTGGAAATACCATTCCACGCCGACGTCATACTGCCAAGCCTTGAACGGTTTCAGGTTGAAGTTGCCGCCGCCGCCGAACCAGCCAGGCAGTGCGCCGAACTGCGCGCGGTCGTACACGAAGGCGTCGGAATTGAAGGTCAGCGAGCGGGCGCCCGCCAGATCGCCATAGCCCGGGCGTGCAATCACCTTCGCTGCAGCGCCGCGGAGCAGCAGGTTCGGGGTCACCTCCCACGAAACGTTGAAGCTAGGCAGGAAGTCCGTGTAGCGCTTCGATTCGTCGTTCGGGCTGAACACCTTCACCTCGCGCTGCGACTGCGGCAGCACCAGGCAGTTGCCATCCGGACCAACCGGCGGCGGGACGAACGGGTTGCCGTTGGTGTTCTGGCAATAGTCATTCTCGTAATAGATCACGTCGGTCGAGACGCCGGACTGCTTGGTGCTCACCACGCGCAGTCCGATATTGCCGCGGATGTTGTTTGCCTTGAAGTTGGCCTGGGCATAGCCGGCCCAGATCCGCTCCTTGATGTCGTAGCGATTCTCCGGCTCCGGCACCCGAACCGGGCCGCTATAGGTCTTGTTCAGATAGGCGAGATAATTGTCCATGTTGAACGCCGGGAAGACGCTCGTCGAGAAGCCGCCCGCGATGTTGCCGATCGGCTGGCTCAGGAAGAAGGCCGGCTGGGTCACCGCCGCACCCGCGGTATCCTGGTAGCGCAGCGTGTTCGCCGCATCCGAATACCATTCGAAACGGCCGGTCTGCCGCTCCACCTTGCCCTCGCGCCACTTGGCGCCGACCTGGATCGAGTCGATGAAGCTGTCGAAACGACGGGTCAGGTCGATCTGGGCATATTTCTGCTCGATCGCGCTGTTGGTATAGCCCGACCCGGTCGAACCGAGATCGACCTGAGCGATGCCCTTCATCAGGTTCTGCTGCACGTCCGGCGAGAACTGCATCGCCACCGACTGATCGGTGAAGCTCCACTGGCTAAGCGTGTTGCCATTGACGCGGTTGGCGAGCCCGTTGCCGACGACCAGCCGCGGCTTGGCCTGCGCGTAGAACTGGAAGGAGGGACCGCCCGTCGCGCGTGTCTTGCCGCCGGCGAACGACACGGTCAGCCGGTCGCGGGTGAAGTCGCCGTGCAGGTCGTAGGTGTTGGAGACCGTCTTTTCGCGCGCATAATAGCTCTGCATCGCGGGCGTTTCCATCGTGCAGGGCGTGTTCCCGGTGCGGCAGCCGTTCCCGTCCGGCGGCACCTGAAAGGTGGCCGAGGTGAGGACCGTGCCGCTCTTGTCGAACTTCGCGCCAGTAAAGAAATCGCCATAGCCCCATTCCGGAATCTTAATGAGGTTGGAGACGTTATCGCCGTTGAGCTGAAAGCGGAAATAATTGGCCGTGAGGTTGAAGCCCTCGAACGGCTGCCACTGCGCCGTCGCCTGGATCCCAAGGCGCTTGCGCTTCTCGATCAGCACCGTTTCGTCGACCGACTGCGGCGCCCAATAGCCATTGTAGTGCGTGCCCCCTTGGGTCGTCACGCCGTCATTCCAGTAGGAAATGGCGTCATCATTGGCGAAGGTCTTGCCGTTGACGTCAGTCGCCTGCTTCGGGTTCTTCTCGTCGGTCCACCAGTGCCAGCTTTCGGTGGCTGCGCTCAGCGTGCGGTTGGTGCGGACCTGATAGGTCGCACCGAGCAGCAGTCCGAAGGTCTTGGCCTCGTTGTGCCAGGAAAGCAGCCCGGACACGCTCGGCTCGACCTTCTTGGTGACGTCCGAATAGGTACCTTCGACCTGGACGTTGCCCGACCAGGGCTTGAGGTCGAACGGGCGCCGCGTGTGGTTGATGATCACGCCGCCAACGCCGCCCTCGTCTAGCCGCGCTTCGGACGACTTGAACACCTCGACGCTGCCGATCAGGTTTGCGGGGAGCAGCAGGTAGTTGAAACTGCGCGAGGGATCGCCCGAATCGGCCGAGGCGATGAAGTTGCCGTTGAGCTCGGTTAGGGTCAGATCGGAACTGAGGCCGCGGATGCTCACCCGACTGCCTTCGCCGCCATCGCGCTGGATTACCACGCCCGGCACCCGCTGCAGCGCGTCCGCCACATTCTTGTCGGGGAACTTGCCGACATCCTCGGCGGTGATCACGTCGACGAACGCATTGGCGTTGCGCTTCTGGGCAAGGCTGGTCTCGATCGAGGCGCGATAGCCGGTAACGACGATCTCGCCTTCACTGTCGCCCGGCGCTGCATTCTGCGGGGCACTAGTGTTGCCCGCCTGCGGCTGCGTCGTCGATGCCTGCGCGAACGCCAGACCTGGCAGCGCAGCGCACAGGCTGGTGCCGAGCAACAGCTGGCACAGCAGCTGCTGGCGCGCGGAAGCCGACGAACGGAACAGATTGCCGTTAGACACGATCCTTCTCCCTGCTTTCACCTGAGGACCCCCAGGCACCTCATGGTTTCTGACCGCGATGTCAGACGTGAGCCCGCGGTTCTTGAACCAAGGTCTCGCAATAGAAAAACAAATTGTCAATTAATTGAAGGTGCAGATTGTGGCTTTTCAGCAACACCAGTCAACAAATTGATTTCGCTAGGTAAACGTTGTCAGATGGCGTGGAGGTCCTTTTCATGAGGTGCAGCATAAAGGACAGATGCTGCGCAACAAGCCACCCGCGCTGACCTTTGGTGGCGCGCGCCGCAACTGGCGCGGCAGGGCGCATCAAGGCTCTGGCAGACGGGATCCCAAGCCGGGCTCGTTGACGATCCGTTGCGGACGTGCGGGGTTGGCTTGGAGCTTCTGCCGCAAGTTTGGCAAAATGCGGCGATCGTCGTACTGCTGAAAGTGCACGCGGCGCCGGCAGCGATCGCGCCGGCGGCAGCGGCCTAGGGCTCGCCGTCGCAAAGGGAGCTGCCGGCGCGATACACGCTCCGATCTCCAGCCGAACCGCGATATCGGCCGAAGATCCCCCGAAAACATCCAGATTTGGAATCGTGCATCCGGATCGGACTTGCCATGCCGCACATCAGTCAACATGGTGCCGTTGCAGTTTTCGCAGCGAAATGCGGGGCGTGGGGGCAGGCGATATCGATCTGGCGACGCGGTTCGCCCAACTCTTCGCGTGCAGCGAAGCGATCGCGGCCGAGCTGGCTTCGGCGGCGATGCCCCGTCGCTGCTCGCCAGGTGCGACCATCGTCCATCAGGGGGAGATGTCGGCGCGGGTGATGGTGCTGCTGGAAGGCCATGTTCGCGCAGCAATGGTAACCCTGGATGGTCGCATCCTGCAGGTCGCCGAACACCACCCGGGCGACATTTTTGGCGGCGTGGATCCGGGCCGCGAACAGGCGGCGGACTGTACCGCCACCATGCCGAGCCACCTCGCCAGCTTCGCGACGACCGAATTCTACGCGCTGGCGGAGCGACATGCCTGTGTGGGGGTGGTGCTCGCGCGGACGATGGTGCGCCAGTTCAGCGCGCTCAGCCAACTTGTCTCGGCACGGCTCACGCTCTCCGCCACAGGCCGCGTCCATGCCGAGTTGCTGCGGATGGCGCGCGAGAAGGACGGCCGCTGGATTCGCCCCTTGCCGGTACTCTCGGACCTGGCCCTGCGCGTGCAGACCGCGCGCGAGACCGTCTCTCGCGCCGTCTCTGCCCTCGAGCGCCGCGGCATCGTCCAGCGGCATGAGGACGGGCTGGAGATCGTCGCCCCTGCCCGGCTCGAGGCGCTTATCGTTTGAAGCCGGGCTTGAGCGCGTAGAGCGTGGTCGGCGCCTGGCCGACCAGCGCGATTTCCCCGACCAGCTCTGCCCGCCCGGCATCGGCCTGGCAGGCGGCGAGGCTCGCGGCGAACGCTTCGCTGGCGAAGGTGGCGCCCGGCGTCGTCACCCCCAGCATGCGCTCGGCCAGGTCGAAGGCGCCGCCCAGCAGCACCGGCGCGCCTGTCACCGGATCGTCGATCATAGTGGCGAGGCCGATGTGCAGCGCCTGGCGGAGCGGCCCGCTGCCGCCCAGCCCAGCCGCCAGACGCACCGCGGCGCCATAGGCCCGGCCGGTGCCCTCGAACGCGATCAGCAGGCGTCGCGCGCCCCAGCGTACCGCGAGCGGCGGGGTTGCGGAAAGCGCCTGGCGCAGCGCCGGCAAGCGCCCCGCGACGTCCCGGCTAATCGCCGCGAAATCCTCGCCTTCGCTGCCGAGCAGGTCGACCGCGAGCACCGCGACGATCTGCGGCGCGGCTGGGTCGGCAACGTGCGAGACTGAGGGCGCACGCAGCGGCACCAGATGCTGGCGGCGACCCGCGTTGCGCCACAGCCCGCCGGCATGCGCGCTCTGCCCGACCTCGTCGACCGAGGCGGGGCCGAGCAGCAGCTGCACCGCTTCGGACTGGAGCAGCCCGGCATGCATCGCCGCACGCCCCATCGCGACGAGATCGGCGAGGCGCACCGAAGGCATGAACGCCGCCGGACTTGCCTCGCCCATTTCCTGGACGCTGGCGGCCTCGGCCAGCGCCGCCTCGAAGCGCATCACCCAGCTTTCGCCGTGCGGCCGCACCGAGCGATCGACGAACGCCGCGACGTCACCGGGCAGCACCACGTGCAGCTCGGCACCGCGCGCGATCAGCCGTTCGGCGATCAGCAGATCGGCGCCCGCGGCGAGCGCACCATAGCCGAAGCCCACCCGCTCCTGGTCCAGCAGCGCATCGATCGAATCGGATAGGGCTGCCACGTCCTCGGGCAGCCGCATATGGCCGGCAAAATGGAGGCTGCGCGGGGGGCGATAGGCGTCGAGCCATGCCGCCGATGCGCCCTGCTCGGCAAGGATTACGCCGAACTGGCGCAGCGTCGAGGCATGATCCTCCCAGGCCAGGGGCGCAGCGGCGATCGCGCGGGCCAGCGCGGTTTCGGCAGCGGCGCCGTCGCCGGCGAGCAGCAGCGCCTCGGCTTCGGTCGCGCCCAGCCAATAGGGGGTTTCGTCGGGAACGCCGGCACGCAGCAGTTCCTGGACATCGGCGGCGAGCGCCCGGCTGGCCGCGGTATCACCCGCGATCAGCGCCAGCGTCGCTGCGTTGATGAGAGGGTATGGGGCCGGTGCCAGCTGCGCCGCCGCGCTGTAGGCGGCGGCCGCTTCGCGGGCATGCTGCCGCCGGGCCTCGCCGGCGAGCAGCAGCACCTCGTCCTTGAGGAGCCGCCCCTTGAGGCTGAGCACGGCCGGATCGTCCGCGACGCGGTGGAACCCTGCGTCGCGGAACATCCGCCAGGCGCGGTCGAGCGCACCCGCGCGCGCCTGCGCGGTGATGGCAAGCACCTGCGCCGTCATCCGATCCGACATCCCCCCATCATCGTGTCGAGACCGGGGTCAGATTCCGTTGTCCGGCTTGGGCGCATGGGGATCCGGCTCGGGCGGCGGCGAGTCGTGGTTGCCCTTGTTTTCAACTTCCGGGTCGATCATCGTCGGCATGCGCATATCTCCCTGCAAAAAGTCTACGTAAAGATTGAGTCCGTCGCACGTCTTACGATGCTGCGGATTAGCGACATATTCAACGAAGAACCCAACGGCCGTGATCCTGCCGTTGTCATCGAGCAGCGGGAAGGGCCGGCGATACTTGCCGTCGGGATATTCACGCTTGGTGCTGACATAGAGGCTGTTCGGCGTATATTCCCAGAAATCGCCGATCAGCTTGAGAATGACGCAGCAAGGCTCGCGGACGACAAAGTCGAGGGGCGTCGGAGGCGACGCCGTCAGACCGGCAACGCCCGGCTCGATGTTCGGTGGGGCGACGACGAAATCGCGGACGATCTGCGTGAAGTCTTCCTCGGGCGTCACCGGCTTGCCATTTCCAAACCGGTCGACGTCTTCATAGCCCAGGATATGAAACTTGAGGTTGCTGAGTGGATATCCGCCACCACTGCTAGCAAAAATCTGATATCGCTTGACTAGCCTGATGTACGACGGCGGGTATATCGATAATGGATATTGTCCGTTCACTGGATTCGCCTTTCCATCTTGAGGAGCTCAGCCTCCATTTCCATCAATCTAGTGGCGATTTCTTGATTTTCGGTATCCATCTCCGTCATTGTACGGAGGTCGGCAACGGCGGCACGCATGCGCCGCACCGCCATCTCGCTGTCGCCGTGCCAGGCTTCGCGCTTGGCAAGCGCGCGCTCCGCGGAGATCAACATGCGCCGGTTGCGCGCATTCTGCGGATCCCGGGCGAGCAGGCGCTCGAGCAATCCGACCTGCTCGTGCCGCAACGCGAGCGCTGCATCAGGGTTACGAGCGAGCACCTGCGCATCCGCCAACCAACCCTGTCGGTTGGCAACGTCTCGCCAGCGCTGTTCCGAATTGGGCTCACGCCGCGCCAGTGTTTCGGCGGCGCGAACGGCTTCGCCGCACAGTTTCACTGCCTTGTCGGCCGAGCGTTGCTCCATCCGCAGCGCACACAGATTGCCGGTAGAATAGGAAATCTCTTCCGCGCTGCGCGGGTCGGTGGATCTCAGCGCCATGAGCCGATGCGCGAGAGCCGCGTACGCCTCAAAATGCGGCTCGGATTCCGCGAGTTGTCGGGCTTCGAGATGCAGCATGCCCAGATAGAACTCGCTCTGGGCATGCGCGAACACGATGTCGTACGCATCGGGCTCGCGCTCGATCAGCGCGCGGGTGATGCGGTTGGCCTGAAGAAAGGCGGCGCGGGCGCGGGCGGTCTCCTTGGCCTCCATCGCATCCTCGCCCATGGTCATGATCGCGCGGGCGCGGCGGGCGAGGACGTCGGGGGGCAGCGTCGCCAGATCCTGCTCGCCATAATAGCGCAGCGCGCGCGCATTCGCTTCGCGAAGCACGTCCAGCCGGCCGACCTCTTTCAGCCGGCCCCGCAAATCGGTCAGCATGAATTCCACCAGCCCCTCCGCCTGGGCACGCCGAGCCTCCGCCTCCCCGCGGGCCCGCACGGCCAGGACCGTCAATCCGGCCATCGCTAGCAGCAAAAGAACCGCCAGGGCCGTGACGGCCGTCACGCGCCGCACCCGCGCCTGCGCGTCGCGCTGCACCAGCGCGTCGAGCGGAACCCCCACCGCACCGGCGACCAGCTTGAGCAGCGCCAGCCGCTTGCCGTCCTTGCCCTCGCGGAAATCGGCGGCGAGCGGCTCGGTCTCCGCGCCGTCGGCGGAGCGCCGCAGCGGCAGCGGCATGGCATCCGCCGGTTCGCCGTCGAACAGCGCGGCGAGGACCGGGCGATCGGGATGGAGTTCGCGGAACAGGGTGATCTCGCGCGCCACCCAGCGCGAGGCCGCGCCCGCAGGCGTGCAGACAACGATCAGGCAGGCGGAGTCGGCAAGCGCGGCGCGCACTTCCGCGCTCAGGTCGCTCGCGGCCGGCAGTTCGTCGAGATCGCGGAAGATGCGGCCCAGCCGACGCGGCACTGGCCCGACCGCCGTTTGCAGCCCGACCAGCTTGGACGGAATGCGATAGCGCTCCAGCGCACGGTGCAGCCAGCGCGCGCGGGCACGATCGGCATGGTTATAGCTGATGAACGCGCCGTACCGCGCGCTCGCCCCCGTCTCTGTTGCGGTCACGCGATCCCTTCCCCGTGCCGTGAGTATCTCAGAGCGCCGTCGGACCGGCAAGCCTTTCGAGCCGCTATCGAGACACCCTGCCCTTCTGCCGGGGTTGCGGCGGACCCCGGTGAGGCATAGCTGCATGGCCATGACCGACTCCGTTCTTGCGATCGCCGATGCCCAGCTCGATGCCAGCGTCGAGCGCCTCGCCGCGCTGATGCGCGTGCCCTCCATTTCCACCGACGCGGCCTATGCCGCCGACTGCCGCCGCGCCGCCGAGCAGCTCGCCGCCGAACTGGCCGAGATCGGCTTCACGGCGCGCGTCGCCGATACGCCGGGGCACCCGATGGTCGTCGCCCACCATGACGGCGACGGGCCGCATGTGCTGTTCTACGGCCATTATGACGTCCAGCCGGTCGACCCGATCGAGCTGTGGACGCGCGACCCGTTCGACCCGTGGATCGACACCCGCGCGGACGGCTCCAGGACGATCGTCGGCCGCGGCGCCTCGGACGACAAGGGCCAGCTGCGCACTTTCGTCGAGGCGTGCCGTGCCTGGAAGGAAGCGGAGGGCCGCCTGCCCTGCCGCGTCACCATCCTGTTCGAGGGCGAAGAGGAATCGGGCTCGACCAGCCTGGAGCCCTTCCTCCACGCCCATGCGGAGGAGCTGAAGGCGGATTTCGCGCTGATTTGCGACACGCTGATGTGGGACCGCGACACCCCCGGCATCACCATCGGCCTGCGCGGCATGGCTGCCGGCCAGGTGACGGTGCGCGGTCCCTCGCGCGATCTGCACTCCGGCCTGTACGGCGGTGCGGCGCGCAACCCGCTCCAGCTGCTCGCCGGAATCCTCGGGGAAATGAAGGATGCCGATGGCCGCGTGACGCTGGACGGCTTCTACGACGGCGTGCCGGATACCGATCCGGCGGTGCTGGCCAGCTGGAACAAGCTCGGCTTCGACGCGGGCGAATTCCTCGGCGAGATCGGCCTGCGCGTGCCCGCGGGTGAAACGGGCAAGACCGTGCTCGAGCAGGTCTGGTCACGCCCGACCGCCGAGATCAACGGCATGTGGGGCGGCTATACCGGCGAAGGCTTCAAGACGGTGATTCCGGCCGAAGCCCATGCCAAGGTGAGCTTCCGCCTGGTCGGCACCCAGGATCCGGACCAGGTGTGGGAGGCGTTCCAAACCCATGTCCGCAGCCGCCTGCCCGAGGATTGCTCGGCAGAGTTCGTGACGCGCGGCCCCGGCAGCTTCGCCATCAGCCTGGCGAGCGACAGCGGCCCGCTCGCGGCGACGCAGGGCGCGCTGGATGCCGAATGGGGCACGTCCGCCCTGCTCGGCTGCGGCGGCTCGATCCCCGTCGTCAACTCGATCCGCTCGATCCTGGGCATGGACAGCGTGATGGTCGGCTTCGCGCTGCCCGACGACAATATCCACTCACCCAACGAGAAGTACGAGCTGAAGAGCTTCCACAAGGGCATCCGCTCCTGGGTGCGGATCCTGGGGGCACTGGGCGAGACGGCCGGCGCCGAACGCGCGACCGTCGCCGCCTGAGCAGCATTGACGCCGGCGCGCGGAAGCGGGATAGCAGGCCCATGGTTCCCCTTTCGTTCGCCGGCCATGACTTTCGCGCGCTGCCCGAAGGCGCGCTCTACTGGCCGGCGCGGCGGGCCCTGCTCGTGGCCGATCTGCACTTCGAGAAGGCGAGCTGGTTCGCGCTGGGCGGCCAGATGCTGCCGCCCTATGACACGCTGGCGACGCTGTCGGCGCTGACCGCGCTGGTCGAGCGGGTGGCGCCGATCGAGCTCTGGTGCCTGGGCGACAGCTTCCACGACGTCGAGGGTTGCGAGCGGCTGCCGGCGCAAGCCCGCGCGATGCTCACCGGGCTGACCGGCGGGCTGGCCTGGCACTGGATCACCGGCAACCACGACTCCGTCCTGGTCGATCATTGCGGCGGCACGGTGCACGAGGAGGCCGAGGTAGACGGGCTGGTACTGCGCCACGAAGCGGAGGCCGGCGAACCACGACCCGAGCTTTCCGGCCATTTCCACCCCAAGCTGCGCCTGACGGTGCGCGGCCGCCACGTCTCGCGGCGCTGCTTCGTGGCGACCGGGACCAAGCTGATCCTGCCGGCCTTCGGCGCGCTCACCGGCGGGCTGGATGCGGGGCATCCGGAGATCGTCCGCGCCGTGGGTCCGGGCGCGGAGGCGCTGGTGGCGACGGAGCACAAATTGCTGCGGTTTCCTCTGGCGGCGTGAGGACTTGGCGCCCAAGCCTCCCTCGAGCGCCTTAAGATTCCCCGCTGGGCCGGACTATTTCAGCTTCACCGCGTGGAGCCCGGTTGTGGTGGAGATGATCAGATAACCTTCGGGCGTCACCGCCAGCGAACCGCCGAAGGTGGTCTTCCAAACAACCGGGAAGTTGCTCTTGGTCAGATCGACGGCGAAGGTGGTCGTCGCACTCGACACGAACAGGTGGCTGTCGGACACGATCACATTGCTGTTTAGGTTGTCGTTGCCACCCACATTGATCGAAGCAGCCACAAGACCCGTTGATGTGTCGATCAGGTCCACGATCGTGCTTGAGGACCGTATGCCGTACAGCCGATCCGCGCGCACCGCGGGGTCGCCGACATAGCTGTAGCCCGTGCGCCACAGCGGCTTGTCGGCAAACAACGAAAATGCCGCGATCGGCAATGCATCTCCGCGCTGACGATTGTCCGTGAAGACGAAGATATGGCCGGCGCTGTCGAGCATCGGCCCACCGACATACTCACCACTATAGCTGATGAAATTCCGGGTGAAGAAGGGGTTCTGGATGAATCGCGCAAGCGCGCCATTCCGCTTCAGGACCAAGATCGAGCCGGCCTGGAAGAAATAGACATATTGCTGGTCGACCGCGACGCTCTCACCCTGCATGACGTAGCCGCCATATTGCCCGGTGCTGGTCGTGCTCCAGATACGGTCGCCGGTCGCGGCATTCGCGTTGAAGATTGCGTTGCCGTAGTAGCCCGAGGTAAAGAACAGCTCATCCCCTACCATCGTGGGGACGCTACCGTCACTGAACTGCGCATCATAGGTTGGCGTGCTGATGTAGCCGCCGGTGGCCGCATTGATGACCTGCAGCGGCGCCGCGCTCGAGGTCTGATTGTACGAAATGGAAGCGACGCGGCCATTGGCATAGGCGGGGCCATAGGGACGCTTGCCCGGCGAATAACTGCCCTGTCCGATGTCGAACGCCCATAGCGATGCGCCCGTCGAGGTCGAGACGCGGTGCGTGTAGACGTGCTTGTCCGCGTGCAGGTCGTTGAAGAAGACGCTGCCGGCCCGTGCCGCGACCTCACTGGGTGCAGCATCGGTCGTGATCGTCCAGGCATCAGCGAAGCTGGCAGCAGAGAAGCTCGCAGGCACATAACCGGTATGCGCTGGATCGCGCTGAAGCGTGGACCAGTTCTCATCCGCCGCGATGGGCACCGGGGTCGCCAGTGGGGTGGGCGTCGGCGGGTGTCGGCGTAGGAGACGGTACTGGTGTCGGCATGGGTGTCGGTGTCGGAGTAGGGGTGACGACGACCATACCGCCACCGCCGCCGCCGCCGCCGCCGCCGCCGCAGGCGCTAGTCAATAAGGCGACGGAAAGCGCCACCAGCGCTGATTTTTTCATCTTCCCCCCAAGAGTAACCAGATCAATTGCGGCCGATGCTACCCGGATCGGCCGAAATGTTCCAGCCGACACGGCAATGATCTTTCATGGCGTCACAAGCGCTCGCGATTCATTGCTTCCGCGCCCTTCGGCAGAGGCGCGGCTCGAAATCGCTACATCGAGCCGCTTGCTCCCGTCACGAGCACTTCGCGTCGCCCGACCCGACCTTGCTCACCTTGCACTTGGCGCCGCCGTGGAGTTCGACGTCACCGGAGCCGAGGATCGAGACCGAAGCCGGGCCGCCCACATTGGCGCGCACGCTGCCCGAGCCTGCAATCGAGATGTCGGCGCTCTTGGCGGTGAACTGCTGCCCCTTCAGGTCCCCCGCGCCGGCGACCGAAAGGTCCAGCTTGTCCGCACGTCCTGCCAGCGTGATGTTGCCCGAGCCTGCGATCGACAGCGACGCTTCCTCCGCCGCCATCGCCGAGATGCTGAGGTCGCCCGAGCCTGCGACGACCCCGTCGAACGTGCCGACGGCGCGGTCCACCTGCATCGTTCCCGAACCCGCGACCGCAACGTCGCGCAGCTGCGGCAGGACGATGTGGATCCTGGCCGCGCCGCCCTTGTCCCACATCACCCCGGCCTTGCTCTTGCGGCCGACGTTCAGCGTCTTGCCGTCAAGGCGAATGTCGAGCTGGTCGAGCACGGCGGGATCGCCTTCCGCCTGCACCGAGAAGTTCGGCCCGGTGCGCACGTCGACATCGTCCGAGCCTTTCAGCGCCACGCCGGTGAAGCCGGTCGCGGCGAAGCTGCGGCTGGTGCCGGTGCCGCTGGCGTCGACCTTCGTGCCATTATTGTCGCCCCAGCTCGTATGGCAGGCAGTGGCGAAGGGCAGCAGCGCGAGGACGAGCAACGGACGCATGGTGGATCTCCCGGATCGTGTGTTGCCACCATAATACACAATGCGGTACGAACGAAAAGGGGGCGCGAACCGATGGTTCCGCCCCCTTTCGCGCTTCGACCGGGTTCGCGCCTCAGGCGGGAACCTTGTCCTTGTTGTGGATCGCTGCGGCCTTGCGCAGGATGTCCAGGATCTTCTCCAGCGCCGCCGGCTCGTCGATCTCTTCCATTGCCGCCAGTTCGCGGGCGAGGCGGCTGGCCGCGCCTTCAAAGATCTGGCGCTCGGAATAGCTCTGCTCGGGCTGGTCGTCGGCGCGGAACAGGTCGCGGACCACCTCGGCGATCGACACGAGGTCGCCGGAGTTGATCTTCGCTTCATATTCTTGGGCGCGGCGCGACCACATGGTGCGCTTGACCTTGGGCTTGCCCTTCAGGGTATCCAGAGCTTCCTTGAGCGTCTTGTCACTGGAAAGCTTGCGCATGCCCACGCTCTCGGCCTTGTTGGTCGGCACGCGGAGCGTCATCTTCTCTTTTTCGAAACGCAGGACGTAAAGTTCGAGCTGCATTCCAGCAATTTCCTGCTTTTGCAGCTCGATCACACGGCCCACGCCGTGCTTGGGGTAAACGACATAATCGCCGACATCGAAGGACAGCGCCTTGGCAGCCATGTGCGAGGAACCTTTCGTGAATTACCGGCCCCGGTTGGATTGCGGATCCCGCCCAGGCGCGCGTGGCGCGGCGGACGAGGGAACACGGGGCATACGCTAGCGTCTCCGGGCGAAGGCGAGTCTTTCTGCCTTCGTCCCGCGCTATTTAACACGCTCGTAATAAAATTACCAGTGAAAGGTCACGCGGACGGCGCATAAATCCATGCGCCGTGCACCATTTCGGGCCCGTCGAGGCTGGCGGTACGTGCCGCCCGGAAGGTCAGTCGCCGGAACCGGGGTTCGGCGAGAAATATTTGTCGAACTTGTCGGTCTCGGCCTTCATCGCGTCGGCATCGGCCGGCGCTTCGCCCTTGGTGGTGATGTTGGGCCACTGCTCCGAATAGGTTCGGTTGAGCTCCAGCCACTTTTCCAGGCCGTTCTCGGTATCGGGCAGGATCGCCTCGGCGGGGCACTCAGGCTCGCACACGCCGCAATCGATGCATTCGTTCGGATTGATGACGAGCATGTTCTCGCCCTCATAGAAACAGTCGACCGGACAGACCTCGACACAGTCCATGTACTTGCACCGGATGCATGCGTCGGTGACGACATAGGTCATTGGGAAAACGGTCCTTGGTTGCGAACGATCAATGCGGGGGTCCTGCTATGCGCGGGCGGCGGCCGCGTCAATCGCCGGACATGTCCTGAACGCGAGGATCGGTCACGAGATCCTCGTAGCAGGCCCGCGCCTCGCCCGGAGGCCCACGCCGGATCGGCAGCGCCTCGACCCGCAACACGCGGACCTTGCCCTGGATGGGGAAGGCAAGGATCGCCCCGACCCGGACGGAGGCGGAGGAGCGCTCCACCCGCCGCCCGTCGATCCGCAGCAGCCCCTTTTCGCACAAGGCTTGCGCAGCGCTGCGGGTCTTCACGATCCGCGCATACCACAGGAAGCGATCGAGCCGCATCGCAGGCCCGTGCCCTACCGGCTCAGCCATTGCGAAGCGCCGCCAGCGCCGCAAAGGCATTGCCCGGCGCCACGACCGGCTTGGGCTTGGCGAGGGGGGTCAGTCCCTGCCAGATCCAGCGCTGCACGCCGTCGGCATCCCCCCTTGCGGTGCGGAAGCCCAGCTGCGCCATCAGCCGCGCGATGGTCTCGGGCTTGAGGCCGATCGAGGTGGCGAGCGCCGGATCCGGCGCGAAGGGCTTTCGCCCCTGCCGCGCCTCGTGCGCCGCGCGGGCGATCCGCTCGACCAGATCGACCCGCACTGCCTGCGCACCGAAGGGTCGGAAACCATGGGCTAGATCCGCCCCGTCCATGTCGCGCGGCAGCACCACGGCCGCATCGGGCGGGCCGCCTTCCAGCCGCATCAGCGCGCGGCGGCGGGCGGCGGCGCGCGGCTTGAGCAACGCCGGCGCGAACAGGTCGAGCGTGCCGATCGTCATGCCGATCTTGCGTAGCCGGTGCCGGGCGGGGCCATCCAGCGCCTCGATCATCGCCCCCGCCGCGCGCCTGGGCAGCAGCCCGCCCTGTTCGAGCAGGGCGTTGGCCAGCGCCCGCAGCGGCGCGCCCGCTGCCGCCTCGCGCGTGATCGCATCGAGCTTCGCCAGCACGGGCAGATCGGCCTGCACCCGCTCGGCAAACCAGCGTTCCAGCCGCGCCTGCACCGCCGCCTTGGCCTGGGGGTCCAGCACGTCGAGCGCGCGGTCGAGCTGGACGCGCGGTCGCACCAGGTTCGCACCCGGCTTGAGCAGCGCCACATCGTGCCCGCGCCAGTGGAGCGCGGTGCCGATCTGCGCCAGTTCCGCATCGGGCGCGTCTGCCAGGGCCGATCCGCGCCGGCGATATTCGCCTGCCAACCGCTTTTCGGCGGCGGCGAGCAGCATGCGCTTGTCGCCCGCCCGCGCTTCGGCAGCGACGCTGAAGCGGAAGCCTTCCAGCTTCCCCAGCGGGTGCTCCTCCACACTCACTTCGCCCTCGGGCCCGATCGTGACGGGCAGGTTGGAGGCATCGGCACCGATCTGGCGGAGCAGGACCGTGGTGCGCTTGTCGACGAAGCGCTGGGTAAGGCTGGCGTGGAGCGCGTCGGAGAGCTTTTCCTCGATCGCGCGCGTCCGCTCGGCCCAATGGGCGGGCTGTTCCAGCCAGTCGGCGCGGTGCGCAATATAGGCCCAGCTGCGCGCCGCGGCGATGCGGCCGGCGAGCGTCTCGACATCGCCGCCCATATTGTCGAGCCGCTGGATCTCGTCGGCGAACCATTGGTGCGGCACATGCCCGCGCCCTTCGGACAGATGCCCGAACAGCCGCCCGACGAAGCGCGCATGCGGATCGACGCCGAGCTTGCGGAAATCGGGCAGGCCGCAGGCCGCCCACAGCCGCGCGACCATGCGCGGATGCCGGACACGGTCCCGGACCCAGCTTTCTTCGGACAGCCGCTTGAGCACCGCCAGATCGGTCGCCTGCGGCGCGGCGCGCAACACCTCGGCGTGCGGCTTCCGCTCGAGGCTGCCGATCAGCGCTTCGATGCTGGAAAAATCCGGCTCGCCCTCGCGCCAGTAGAGATGCTCCAGCCTGGGCACCTGGTGACCTTCGATCGCGAGCACTTCCTCCGGCGTGAAGGCACTCGGCCCTTCTTCGTGCAGCGCCCCAAAGGTGCCGTCCTTCTGGTGGCGGCCGGCGCGGCCGGCGATCTGCGCCATCTCGGCGATGGTCAGGCGGCGCTGGCGGCGACCGTCAAACTTGTGGAGCGAGGCGAAGGCGACATGGTGCACGTCCATGTTGAGCCCCATGCCGATCGCGTCGGTGGCAACGAGGTAGTCGACCTCGCCGGCCTGAAACATCGCCACCTGGGCATTGCGCGTGCGCGGGGACAGCGCGCCCATCACCACCGCGGCGCCGCCGCGCAGGCGCCGCAGCGCCTCGGCCACCGCATAGACTTCCTCGGCCGAGAAGGCGACGATCGCCGAGCGGCGCGGCAGCCGGGAAAGCTTCTTGGCGCCGGCATAGCTGAGCGTCGAGAAGCGCGGGCGGCCGACAATCTCCGCCTCGGGCACCAGTGCCTTGAGCATCGGCCGCAGGCTGTCCGATCCCAGGATCATCGTCTCCTCGCGGCCGCGTGCGCGCAGCAACCGATCGGTGAAGACATGGCCGCGCTCCGGATCGGCGCCCAGCTGCGCCTCGTCCAGCGCCACGAACGCCGTCTCGCGCTCCAGCGGCATGCTTTCGGCCGTGCAGCAGAACCAGCGTGCCTTGGGCGGCAGGATCTTCTCCTCGCCGGTGATCAGCGCGACTTCGGTAGGGCCTTTCATGGCCACCACGCGGTCATACACCTCGCGCGCCAGCAGCCGCAGCGGGAAGCCGATCATGCCGCTGGCATGGCCGCACATCCGCTCGACGGCGAGGTGGGTCTTGCCGGTGTTGGTGGGCCCCAGCACTGCCGTGACGGGCGAACGGGCGAACTGGCTCATGTCACGTTCCAAGATCGGCGCACACGCCGCATTAGGCAACTCCTTGCCGCCGCTTTTCCACGACTTCGTGGCGGTTGCGCCCGACCCGGCCATTTCGCCGCGCGCACTGCACGGGTCGGCGTGTGTGGAGTCACCGGGCGGCAAACTTAATTTGACTTTAAGAGCATGATTCCAGAGTGATTCGATGGACGCGCCGCTTCGTGCCGCGCGCAATCGGATCTTAGGGGCAGCACCGCTTGTTCTTTCGCGACGATCATGGCTCGGGCCTTGCCGGCGGTGGCGGTGGCCTGGCGCGCGCGATCCCGACGGTGGTCCCCACGCAGCTCGGCAAGCGGCTGGCGACGCTCGACCTGGTGCCCGATCTCGGCGCCGATATCGGCTCGCCGACCTGGTTTCGCGGCGCTGCGACCTGCGCTGCGCTCTGTGCCGCCACCTGGATGCTGTCCCCCGGCATCAATCGGCCGATCGCCGGCATCGCGCCAGCGCCGCTGACCGGCGAGGCCGAACTGGCCCAGCAGGCGCAAGCGATCGCGCCGCTCGCCAAGGGGTCGCGCACCGGCATGCATGTGGCCGCAACCAGCCTGGTCAAGCCGCTCACGGATACGCCCGAACGCCCCGTCATCGAACATGAGGCCCGGCTCGCTAGCGGCACGATGCTGCGCGGCGTGCTGCAGCGCTCGGGCGTGGGCGAAGCGGATGCCGGGATCGTCGCCAGCCTGGTCTCGGGTGCGATGCCGCTCGGCCAGATCCAGCGCAACACCGTGCTCGAAATGACGTTGGGCCGCCGCGTCGACAAATCGCAGCCGCGCCCGCTCGAGAAGCTCGCCTTCCGCGCTGCCTTCGATCGCCGGATCGAAGTCGTGCGCAAGGGTGCGGCGCTGGCGATCACGTCGATTCCCATCGCCATCGACCATACGCCACTGCGGGTGCAGGGGCTGATCGGATCGAGCCTCTACCGCTCGGCCCGCGCCGCCGGCGCGCCGGCCAAGGCGGTGGAGACTTTCCTGCGCACGCTGGGCAGCCGCGTCTCCGTGTCGAAGCTGGGATCGTCGTGCAAGTTCGACCTGATCCTCGGCCAGGCGCGTGCCGCCACCGGCGAGGTCCAGTACGGGCAGCTGATGTATGCCGGCGTCACCGACTGCGCGAACGGCGTCCAGCTCGCCCCCTGGGAGAGCGACGGCAAAACCGAATGGTTCGATGTCAGCGGCACCGGCAGCAAGACCGGCATGATGACGATGCCGGTCAATGGGCGCTTCTCCTCCGCCTTCGGCATGCGGATGCACCCGATCCTGGGCTTCACCCGGATGCACAAGGGTATCGACATCGCCGCACCCTATGGCTCGCCCGTCTATGCCGCGGTGGACGGCGTGGTGCGCGTCGCGGGCGGCGCCTCGGGCTATGGCAACCTCGTGCGGATCGACCATGGCGGCGGTTTCGCCACCGGCTATGCGCATCTGAGCAAGGTGATGGTCCGCCCCGGCCAATCGGTGCGCAAGGGCCAGCAGATCGGCCGCAGCGGCAATTCGGGCCTCTCGACCGGCCCGCACCTGCATTTCGAGACGACGCGCAACGGCCAGGCAGTCAATCCGCGCGCGGTATCCTTCGTTTCGGTCCGCCGCCTGACCGGCGGGGCGCTGGGCGCTTTCCAGGCGAAGCTGCACGGACTGATGGCGGTGCCCGTCGGCCATGGGGCGCAGAAGGAAGCGGCGGAGTAAGCTACTCCGAGGGCAATAAACCCTGCGTCATTCCCGCGAAGGCGGGGATCCATTCGCCGTGCCGTCGCAGCAAGAACCGCAAGGACTCAGCCAATGGATTCCCGCCTTCGCGGGAATGACGGTGGTCGGGAGGAAGCGGGTGTCCTACCGCCCCTGCGACCGCCAGCGGCGGATGGTCCGCTCCAGCATCGCCTCTTCGCCGCCGACCTCGCGCCAAAGCTCGGAGAAGAGCGGGTCGTCCGAGGCCGGTCGCTTGGCGGGCTCCAGATCGTCGAACAGCAGCCGCACCGGTGTCGCCACGCCTTCGCCCACCGCGATGCACTCGCGGTTGCGCAGTGCCGGGATCGCATCGAGGAACCCTCGCGCGCCCTCCGGCATCGCGGCACGCACGAAGGCCTGGTCGCGCTCGTTGTTGAGCCGCATCGAGAGGATGGTGCCGCATTGCGAGAGCACCCCTTCGGCCAGATCCGAGGGCCGCTGGGTGATCAGCCCGAGCGATACGCCGTATTTGCGCCCTTCCTTGGCGATGCGGCTGAGGATCCGCCCCACCGACGAGCCGTCGGCATTGCGCTCGTTGGGCACATAGCGATGCGCCTCCTCGCAAACGAGCAGCACCGGCCGCTTCGCTTCACCGCGCGACCAGATCGCGTAATCGAACACCATCCGGCTGAGCACCGCCACCACCACGCTGGTGATCTCGTTCGGCACGCCGGACACGTCGATGATCGATATCGGCTTGCCGTTCCCCGGCAGGCGGAAGATGCGCGACAGGAACGCCGCCATCGTATCCGCCACCAGCATGCCCGAAAACATGAAGGCGTAGCGCGGATCCCCCTTCACCTCGTCGATCTTGCCCTTGAGGCGGAGGTACGGCGCCGTATCGGTCGCCTTGTCCATCTTGCCCATCTCGAGGCTGAGTGCGTTGGTCAGGTCGGAAAGCAGATAGGGGACCGGTGCGTCGACCGTGAGCTTGCCGATCTCTTGCCCGATCCGGTTCTTAGAGCGCGCGGCGAGCAGGCATTTGGCGAGAATGTCGGCATCGATCTGCCGATCGCTGCCCGCGCTGGTGAGGAACACCTCGCAATGTTCCTCGAAATTCATCAGCCAATAGGGCAGCTGGAGGTTCGAGACATCGAACAGCGCGCCATTGTGCTGGAAGGCGGTGCCATATTCCCCGTGCGGATCGATCATCACCACATGGCCCTGCGGCGCCAGCTCGCAGATCCGGTGGAGGATCAGCGCGGCGGAGGTCGACTTGCCGGTGCCGGTAGAGCCCAGCAGCGCGAAATGCTTGCCGAGCATCGCGTCGACATAGAGCGCGGCGCGGATGTCCCTGGCCGGATAGACGGTGCCGATCTCGATGTGCGGGCGATCGTCGGCGGCGTAGATCTGGCGCAGGTCGGCGGTGGTGACCGGGAACACCTCCGCGCCCGGCGTGGGATAGCGGGTCACGCCGCGCCGGAAGCGGTAGAGCTTGCCGGTCAGCTTCTCCTCATCCCCTTCTCCAAGGAAGTCGATCGCGGCAGCCACGCGGTTGCCTGAGGGATCAAGTCGCGCGGTGCGGATGCTGGCGATCAGCCACGCGCTGCCGACGCGGATCTTGACCTGCGCGCCGACCTGCCCGGCATTGGCGAGCGCGGCATCCCCGCTGGTGGCCAGCGCATCAAGTTCGGCAAGGTCGAGCAAGACCTGACCCGATGCACCGGCAATCTCGAACACGGCGCCGATCGCTCGCGCTGCGCCCGGCGACCGCCCGATCGGCAGGCCGCTGCCCGTCGCTTCACTCTCGAACCCACCGACGCGAAACTGGCCTTCCATCGTGCATCCCCCAAAAAGGCGGGAGCGAGCATGCGCGCGGGCGGGTTAAGGTTGCGTGTCCAAGCGCCTCAGAAGCGGCGCCACAGCGCCCCCGCGCCCCATCCGAACAGGAACGAGACCCCCACCGCCACCAGGCCATAGACGATGGCATGCCGATCCGCGCTGGTCGCGACGAAACGCTCAAAGCCAGATTTGCGGATTTCGATCGGCCGTACCGCCGCGGCAAGCACCCGCCCGTCGCGGATCAGGAAGGTCTCGGCGGTGAAGCGCCCCACCGGTACGCGCGCCGGGATGGTGAGCCGCGCGCGGTAGAGCACGCCGCCGGTGATCTCCACCGCGCCCGGCGCCTCGTAGAACAGCCCGTTGCGGCGCTTGAGATCGACGAGGCCGCTGTCGAAGCGCTGCTGGATCTGCGGGGCCGCGCCCGAGGCCGGGGAAAGCTGAAGGCTGTCGAGCCCCAGTTCGTAGATTGCGCGCGTGCGATCGTCGACGAGCCGGCGGATCGGACGGGACGAGGCCATTGCGTAGAAGCTGGGGGCCGAGCGGTAGCGCATCTGCGCGGCGTTGACCCAGATGCCGGCGACCTTCGACTTCTCGCGGACAACCACCGAATCGGTGGGGCCCTTGATCACGACGACGATGTCTGCCGGCCGCTCGCCCTCGCCCGGCGCGCGGCCGCCGGGATAGAGAATCGCGCCGAACAACAGCAGCTCTGCGCCGGTGAAGCTGTAGGCGATCTCGATGTCGCGCTGGGATACGTCCGGCACCAGTTCGGGCTTGGCCTGCCCCATCAGCAGGGGGGCGAGCAGCACGAGCGCCCCGGCCCGTCTCATGCCGCGCCCACCGAATAGATCTCGTCCGGCCGCCAGGCGAGGCCGAGCAGCATCCGCGCCGCCACCAGCAGCACGATCACGGCGAGCAACAGCCGCAGATATTCGGGCTTGGCCTTTGCCGCAAAGCGCGCACCGAGCTGTGCGCCGATCACCGACCCCAGCAGCAGCAGGATTGCCAGGACGATGTCGACGGCCTTGGTAGTCGTCGCATGGACCATCGTCGCCACCGCCGTGGTGAACAGCGTCTGGAACAGCGAGGTGCCGACCACCGTCTGCGTACCCATGCCGAGGATGTAGAGCATCGCCGGCACCAGAATGAAGCCGCCGCCCACGCCCAGCAGCATCGTCAGCACGCCGACGAACACGCCGAGCAGCAGCGGTGCCAGCGGGGAGATGTAGAGGCCTGAGGCATAGAAGCGCCAGCGGAAGGGCAGCGCCGCGACCAGCGGATGGTGCCGACGCTTGCGGGCCTTTGGAGGCCGCGCGCCCCGCGACACCCGGATCGCGCCGACCGACTCCTTCGCCATCAGCCCGCCGATCGAGCCCAGCAGCACGACGTACAACACCCCGATCACGACATCGATCTGGCCGCTGGCCTGGAGCAGCTTGAACAGCCAGCCGCCGATCAGGCTGCCAAGGATGCCGCCGGTGACGAGCACCGCGCCCATCTGCACGTCCACGCCCTTGCGGCGGAAATGGGCGAACACGCCGGAGACGCTGGCGCCGGTCACCTGGCTGGCGGCCGAGGCGGCCGCCACCGTAGGGGGGATGCCGTAGAAGATCAGCAGCGGCGTGGTGAGGAAGCCGCCGCCCACGCCGAACATGCCCGAAAGCAGGCCCACGCCGAGCCCCAGCGCCACGATCACGAGCGCGTTGACCGACAGGTTGGCGATGGGAAGGTACAGATCCATGCAGGCCAAGACCTAGCCCGTTTGTGCCGGATCGGGAAAGGGCGAAGGTGCGGTTTCGCACAGCCGCCAAGTCAGAAATCGCTGCCCAGCGTCAGCGCGATACCCGAGCCCGGCCGTGCACGCCCGGCGATTCGCTGGCGCCAGTCGAGCGCAATCCGCGCATGCAGCGCACCCGCCGGCAGCCGGGCGACCACCGTCGGCCCGATATCGAGCCGCTCGGCGCCGCGCTGGGCCGCCCCCCAGACGCCGAAGCCGATCGCCGGTTCGGCAGCCCGTGCCAGCGGCGCAGCGCGTGTCAGCCGCAGCGCGCCATCGGCATAGGGCTCGGGCCGGTTGCGCAGGATCATGCCGGCCTGACCATAGGCCTCGAGCCGGAATCCAGCGATTCCGTGGTCCACCCCCGCCACCACGCCGACACCCGTACCGCCCGGCCCGCCGTCCAGCCCGAACCTTCGTTCGACCGCGAGCCGAAGCGGCGCGGCGAACGGTCGCCACTCCAGTCCCAGCGCGGCCTCCGCGCCAGCCCCCCGCATCGGCCCGGCGACACGACCGAATGCCGCGAGCTTCCCCCTGGAGCCCAGCGCACGGACCAGGCGGACGCCATATTGGCTGCCGCCGAGTTGCCCTGCCGCCGGTGCCGCGCCGATGCCTTGGCCCGGTCGAAGAGCTAGCCAGGCGCTGCCGCTCCATCGCCGGCGGGGGGCGGAACGGGCCGGCTGCGGCGGCAGCACGGCATCGGCTGTTGGCATCGATGCCGCGCCTGCACCCTCCGTCTGCCCGGTCGAGGGCACAGGCTCGGCCCGAGGCCATGGCAGCGGGCTCCGTGAAAGGCCGGGTGCGAGCGACCCTCCCCGTCCTCGCTCGGCGAGAAGCGTTGAGGCGGCGGCAAGCGTCACCCGGATCGTCGCGCCGCGGACGGCGGGCTGCGGGACGAAGCTGCTGCTGGAAGCCGCGGCGTTGCGCAGCGGCAGCGGGACTCGGCCCGGTGGCACCCCGGATCCCACCGGCCATAGCGTCACAAGCCGGAGCCCGACCCAGCCCAGCCCTACCGCACCAACGAACCGCAGCGGACGGCCTCGACCGGCGCCGCTCATGCTGTTGCCAGACTTGAGTCGGTCAGCGATCCAGGAAATTGATGCGCGGTCTTGTCCCAGCGCAGCGGCCCGCCGGCGAGCAGACGGATATAGATCCACAGCGCGCGCCGCGCCGCGAGCAGGGCGATATAAGTGGCCACTACCATGCGCGGCCCCGCCCAGCGCCCTTCACGCCAGCCGTACAGCTGCGTCACGAGTGCCGTGCGCATGACCAGCCGCCACGCCAGCAACAGCAGGTTGAAGCCAACGACTTCCTGCAGCCTTGCGTCCAGCACCGGAGACGGCACCCCGAGGCTCCAGTGGCAGAGCAGCGACAAGCCCCAGCCCAGAAGCGCGGCATAGGCGATGGCGAGCACCGGCATCGACAGTGCCACCCGCCGATCGCGCATCCGCATCCAGTGATCCCCCAGATCCCAGCACCGCCCCCAGCCCGTGCGATCCCACCCGGCAAGCGCGATTCCTGCCATCCAGCGCGCCTTCTGCCGCACCGCTGCCTGCACGGTCGCCGGGAAATAGGCCCGCACGGCCACCGGTGCGCCCCCCGGCGCTTCGGGCACGCGCACAAAGGCGCTCCGCGCGCCCATCGCGCGCAAGCGCAGGCCGAGCTCGTAATCCTCGGTGAGGCTGGTCGCATCGAACGGTGCGCCGCGCGCCCTGGCGATCTGCCGCAGGACATCGCAGCGGATGGCGCAACCGACGCCGGCAAGCGGCAGACTCGCCCCCAGCATCTGCCGCACCAGCAGCGTTGCGCCGTGCGACTGCGCGAATTCGTCGAGATAATGGCCGGAGACCAGTCGCGACCCCGGTTGGCACAGCGGTGTCACCGGCAGCTGCACCGCGGCGTGCGTATCGATCCAGCGGGCATAGACCGCGAGTTCCTGCGGATGCACCACGTCCTCCGCATCGTGGAGCACGATCGCGGTGAAGGCCTCGCCCTCCGCGGCTTGGTCCCGCTCCAGCGCCGCCCAGAGCGCATTCAGGCAATCGGCCTTGGTGGTGGGGCCGGGACGTGGGCCGATGACGAGCCGTACCCGCGGGTCTGCGGCCGCCACGCGGCCCACCACGGCGATCGTGGCGGGGTCATTGGGGTAGGTCCCGACATAGATACGGTAGGAGCCCGTGCCCCAACGGGCAAGCATCGCGCGCAGCATCGCGCCGATCACCGGCGACTCGTCCCAAGCAGGCACAAAAACGGCAAAACGATGCGCACCAGCATCGATCGATTCGGCAGACAATCCTCGCCGCCGATGCCGTTCATCCGTACAATAGCAGAGAAAAAGCAGATCGATGAGGAAATCGTCTGCGCCGCCCAGCGCGAGGAAGACTGCGGCGAATAGTGTCAGCTCGCGCACCATGGCGTCTACAATGCTCAGGTTCATCAGCATTCCCCCCCGGGTGATGCATCCGATTCGGACAGCCGCATGCTTGCTAGGGAATGAAGCCAAGGCAACCCGAACAATTCAGGAACCTGAAGAATTGCGGCGCAAAGCCCGGTAGGCAGGGCATTTTCCTGCCAAACGATTGCGCCGATACGGATGTAATTTCCGTGGAACCGCGGCCGAGATCTGGCGTTCTCCGCACGCAACAGTTCCTTTGGATAACCCGCAACCTGAAGCGGCCGCACCGACATTGTCGATGCGGCCGCTTTTTTTTGCTTACCAGTAAAAGCCCGGCACTGTCCGGATCACGGTGCCGCGACGGGTGTCGACAAGCAGCACATCGTTATAATGGCGCACCCACGCCTGGTAGAGGCCGGGGCGCGGCAGGTGGTACCGCCAAGGGTCACCGATCACGTAGCGCGGGCCATAATAGACGGTCCCGATGCGCGCGCCCGGCTGGAAGCGATAATAGCGGAACGGCGCGCGCCAGTCGCCCCGGCTGTAAAGCCCTCGGTTACGGTCGCGCCAGCTGCGCCAGTCATTGTCTGCCCAGCGCCGGTCACGGTCGCGCAGGTCCTCGCGATATTCCCGGTGCGCCTCGCGCAGATCGCGGCGTTCCTCGCGGATGCGGCGGGGGTCGCCCAACCACTGGGCGCGGCGCAGATCATGCTCGGCAGCGCGAATGTCGCGGCGATCCTGGCGCAGCTCGGCGCGAGACTGCGCCATCGCGCTTGCCGGCACCACCAGCGCAGGCGCCGCGATCGCCGTCAACAACGCGATGGGAACGAGCTTCTTCATAGTGCTTCTCCATCCTGATCGAACCCGCCGGTCCGAAGGCCGGCTTGGCAGGTTCTATGAAGAAGCGCTGCTGAACGTTGCGAAAACGGTTCGGTCAGCCGAATGACAGGCAGTTACGGGCCGGTGTTGCCGCCGCCACCGGCGCCCGCGCCCGGCGCGCCGACCGTGCCGATGTTGCCGAACAGATCCGAGAAGAAGCTGCGGCGGCGGCCCAGCGTCGGCGTGGTCTTGCCATAGGGATCGATCGATGCGGCGAGTTCGACGCCGGTCTGGTCGATCGCGGCGACATTGCCCGCCTGGTCGAACCGGATGCGCAGCGTGGTCTGCGTCTTCACCTTCGGGTTGCGGAAAGCGAAGTTGCTGCTGTCGCGCGCGACATAGAACCATTCGCCTTCGTTGAACTGGCTGGTGAAGCTGGGATGGCCGAGCGTCTGCAGCACCGAGTCGCGCGTATCCACGCCCGGCTGCACCGAGGCGACCAGGTCATGATCGACAACATAGCCCTGATGCGTCCGCACCGGCGTACAGGCGGTGGTGCCGAGCACGACCAACAACGCGGCGGTGCCGAGCGTGCGAACGGGAAGCGACATCAGGTTCTCCAGGCAAACACATGCGACCCCCGCATTGCATCGCGGGCCGAAGGCCTCAATATGCGGCAAAATGCGGCCAAACAAGGTCGCGACAGCGGAAGGCACGAACAACGGCGATGCGAATGCTCCAGCGGCTCTTCGGCCGGCCCGATCGCGGCACCGCGCCGCAGCTCTATGCGGGCGTGGTGGCACGCGGCCGGGCGCCGCACTGGTACACCGAGGGCGCGGTGCCGGATACGGTGGACGGCCGGTTCGACATGATCGCGGCCGTGCTCTGCATGGTGCTGTTGCGGCTGGAGGAAGAGCCGGCCGGCATTCCCGTCAGCACCGCGGTGGCAGAATGCTTCATCGACGATATGGACGGGCAGCTGCGTGAGATCGGCATCGGCGACATCATCGTCGGCAAGCATGTCGGCCGGATGATGGGCATGCTGGGCGGCCGGCTTGGTGCCTATCGCAGCGGACTGGCCGAGCGCGACCTCGGCCCGGCGCTGGTCCGCAATGTCTATCGCGGCGCGGCACCTTCGCCCGCCGCGCTCACCCATGTCGAGGCGCGGCTTCGCGCCTTTCGCGATGCGCTGGCGGCACTGCCGACCGCGCGTGTAATCGCAGGAGAACTTCCCGAATGACCGACCCCGAATTTTCCCGCCCGCACCGGCTCGACCAGATCGGTGCCGGCGAAAGCGACGTCCGGATCACCGCCGACGAGGGCGAGCGCGCCGCGCTCAGCCGGCGCTTCGGCCTCAAGACGATCGAGACGCTCGACGCCGTCTACCACCTCCGCCGCGACGCGCAGGGCGTGGTGGCGCGCGGACATCTCTCCGCGCGGCTGACCCAGGCCTGCGTCGTCACCGGCGATCCGCTGCCGGCGAAGGTGGAGCAGGATTTCGCGATTCGCTTCGTGCCCGAACCCACCACCACCGGCGAGGACGAGGTGGAGCTGACCGAGGACGAGTGCGATACCGTCTTCTACAGCGGCGGCACCGTCGATCTGGGCGAGGCCGCCGCCGAGACGATGGCGCTGGAGCTGGATCCCTATCCGCGCAGCCCCCGCGCTGCCGATGTGCTGCGCGCTGCTGGGGTCAAGAGCGAGGACGAAGCGGCGCCGGTCAACGCGCTCGCCGGCCTGAAGGATCTGCTCGCGAAGAAGTGAGTCGCGACGGGCGGGTGGCCAGCAGGCCGCCCGCCACCAGCAGCCCGATCGCGAGCACCACCAGCGATCCCGCAGCGAACGATCCGCCGGTCACGACGAAATGGCCGATCGGCGTGCGCCAGTCCTGCTGGCCGGCCCAATAAGGCAGTACCAGAAGGCCCCGCAGAACGAAGAGCCCGGCGAGCCCCGCCAGCGCCGCGCGGTGCAGTGCGCTGCGCACCGGCGCCCAGCACAAGGCGGCCAGCCCCGCCAGCGCGGCTGCAATGAGCAGCGTCCCGATCAGTGCCAGCCAGGTTCCTGCGACCCGCGACGCAACCACCGAAGGCGGCGCGCCAAGCCAGGCCATCCATGCCGGCCCACCCCAATAGGCGAGGAGATGGACCGCCGCGCCGAAGACCAGGCCCAGGCACGCCAATCGGAACGCCAGGCGTGCGGGATCTTGTGTATTACTCATATAGTACAGGCTAGGTCGCTCCGGGCAGTATTGCAACCGCTCAGCGATCGGTGCCGATGCCTCGCGCCAGCAGTTGCGCGACCACGTCCGCGATGGCTTCGGGCGGCGTGCCTTCGTCCCACACGCTGTAGCGCAGGCCGAGAAACACGTTCATCCCCATGATCGCCCAGGCATGGATCTCCCCCACATCGTCACGCACCTCGCCGCGCTCGGCGGCGGCGCGCAGGCGGGCGGCGATGCGCTCGGCGGTGCTGGCATAATGGTGGCGGAAGCTTGCCGGATCGACGAACTCCGCCTCGTCGACGATGCGGTAGATTTCCTTGTGCGTGCGCGCGAAGCGGATGAAGGCAAGCAGCGCCGCCCGCTCGGCATCGATCTGGTCGCGCGCGCCGCGCAGCGCCGGGCCGACATGCTCGCGCACCTGCTCGCTCATGTCGCGAACCAGGGCGCGGAACACCGCGTCCTTCGAATCGAAATAGGTGTAGAAACTGCCGAGCGCCACGCCCGCGCGCCGCGTGATCCCGCTGATCGAGCCTTCGTGAAACCCCTTCTCGCCAAACTCGGCGGCGGCGGCATCGAGGATGGCGCGCAGGGTCCGCCGTCCGCGCTCGGTACGCGGCACCTTGGCATCGCCCGCCGCGCCCTCGCCTTCCGCGCGGGAAGTGGCCGAACTGCCACGCTCCTCCGCCTTCATCCGCCTCCCCTTTCAATCCCAAGTTGAAACCCGGTTCAGGTTTCAGTATAGCTTCCCGCAACGGCTTACAACCCGCGTTCAAGATGGGTTGCACCAGGGGAGGATTACCATGTCACGGCACGATTCCGTTCGTATCGTCCTGCTTGCGAGCGCCGCTTTGCTCGCCGCCACGCCCGCCTTCGCGCAGGACAGCGAAGCCGGCCAGACCGCCGAAGCCGCGCAGGCGCAGGACGGCGAGATCATCGTCACCGCCCGCCGCCGCGCCGAAAGCCTGATCGACGTGCCGATCGCCGTCACCGCGATCAGCGGGGCGCAGCTGAACGCGGCAGGCGCGCTCGACATTACCGACATTGCCCAGTCGGCGCCCAACGTTTCACTGGAGGTGTCGCGCGGCACCAACAACACGCTTTCCGCCTTCATCCGCGGCGTCGGCCAGCAGGATCCGGTCGCCGGGTTCGAGGCGGGCGTCGGCCTCTATCTCGACGATGTCTACCTCAACCGCCCACAGGCAGCGGTGCTCGACATCTACGACGTCGAGCGGATCGAAGTGCTGCGCGGGCCTCAGGGCACGCTCTATGGCCGCAACACGATCGGCGGCGCGGTGAAATATGTCACCAAGCGCATCGGCAGCGGCCCCCAGCTGCAGGTGCGCGGCACCTATGGCACGTACAACCAGGCCGATCTGGTGGTGAGCGGCAGCGCGCCCATCGGCGACACCGGCCTGAAGGTGAGCGCCGCCGGCGCGCGGCTGAGCCGCGGCGGCTTCGGCACCAACCTCACCACCGGCCAGGACAATTACAACAAGGATCTTTGGGCCGCGCGCGGCACGGTGGAGTATGAGCCCAGCAGCAGCACCTTCTTCCGCATCTCCGGCGACTATACGCACGACAAGAGCAACACCCGCGGCGGCCACCGGCTGATCCCGGGCATCGTCAGCGGCACGCCGGTGCTGACGGACAAATTCGACTCGCGAGGCGGCCTGGTCAACCCTCGGCAGGACGTGAAGGCCTGGGGGATCACCGGTCTGGCCGAGCTGCGCCCGACGGACTGGCTGACCTTCCGGTCGATCACCGCCTATCGCAAGGACGACAGCGCGACGCCGATCGATTTCGACGCGCTGGCGGCGGTGCAGGTCGACGTGCCGGCCTTCTACAACAACAAGCAGTTCAGCCAGGAAGCGCAGCTGCTGGTGGATACCGGCGGCCTTTCCGGCCTGCTCGGCGTCTATTATCTTGATGCCAAGGCCAAGACCGTGTTCGACGTCCGCCTGCCCGGGGGCGTGACCGCGCTCACCTTCGGCGACGTGAAGACCGATACGGTCGCCGTATTCGGCGACTTCACCTACGATCTGACGCCGATGTTCAGCATCTCGGCAGGCGGCCGCTATACCTGGGACCAGCGTCAGTCGCGCGTGCTGCGCCAGACCTTCCTGGGGGGCGGTTCGCCCACCTTCGGCGGGACCGGCGTGCTCGCAGCCACCACCTCCGACTTCCGGGGCAGTGCCGACTTCAAGAAGTTCACGCCGCGCGCCTCGGTCAGCTTCAAGCCGAGCAAGGATCATACCCTTTATGCAAGCTGGGCCAAGGGCTTCAAGGGCGGCGGCTTCGATCCGCGCGGGCAGACCAGCGCGTGCCGCACCTCCAGCGGCACGGCCTGCACGCCCGCCCAGATATATGATTTCATGTCGTTCGACCCGGAGAACGTCACCAGCTACGAGCTCGGCTACAAGGCATCGCTGTTCGACCGCCGGCTGAGCTTCGCGCTGGCTGCCTTCCATGCCGATTACACCGACGTGCAGGTACCAGGCTCGATCGGCACGACGATCAACGGCCAGCAGACCTTTATCGGCATCACCACCAATGCCGGCAAGGCGCGGATGCGCGGCGTCGAGTTCGAGGGCAATCTGATCGCAGCGCGGGATCTGGTAGCACCTGGCGGCACGCTCAACCTCAACTGGTCGGTTGGCTATCTCGATGCGCGCTACCAGCGCTTCATTGATTCGCGCGGGGTCGATGTGGCGAATCGCCGCCGTATCCAGAACACGCCGGATTGGACCGCGAGCGGCACCATCGGCTATTCGGTGCCGGTGGGTGACGAAGGCCAGGTTGCGGCGAGCTTCACTGCGTCCTATCGCAGCGCCTCGCAGCAATTCGAGCTGCGCACGCCGATGCTCGACCAGCCGGGCTTCACGCTGTTCGATGCGAATCTGAACTGGGACATCAACAAGAAGCTGTCCGTGGGCGTCCATGGCCGCAACCTGTTCGACAAGCGCTACATCGTCTCGGGCTACAATTTCCTCCTGCAGAACCAGGATACGGGCGACTTCGTGCGCACGCCGGCGGGCGCCTATGTCCCGACGCTTGGGACCGAGGGCGTGTTGACCGGATATTACGGCAACCCGCGCCAGGTGTTCGTTACGGGCACGGTGAAGTTTTAACCGTTCAACCAATCCTTCGTCATCCCCGACTTCGCAGGGATGACGAAGGTTGGCGTCGGCGGCCCTCCCAGTAAGAGTGACGGCCTGTAATCTCGACTATTCCCGGCGAGGAGCCACCATGCCGCCCAGCCCCATTCGTTCTGCCAACCCGCGCGGCCTCGTCCTCGCGATGCTGCTGCTCGTCTATATCTTCAACTTCCTTGATCGGCAGATCCTCTCCATTCTCGCGCAGCCGGTGAAAGCGGACCTGGGGCTGGATGACGGGCAGCTGGGCATGCTGGGCGGCTTCGCCTTCGCGCTGCTCTATTCCACGCTCGCCATTCCGCTGGCGATGCTGGCCGACCGCACCAGCCGCAGCTGGGTGATCGCCGTTTCGCTCGGCGTCTGGAGCGCCTTTACCGCGCTTTGCGGCACCGCGCACACCTTCACGACAATGTTCCTGTACAGGCTCGGCGTCGGCGTCGGCGAAGCTGGCGGCGTTGCGCCCAGCTACGCGTTGATTGCGGATGCCTATCCGGCCGAGCGCCGGTCGCGCGCGCTGTCGACCTACTCGCTGGGCATCCCGCTTGGCTCGGCGGGCGGCGCGCTGCTCGGCGGCTATATCGCGCAGACGGTGGAATGGCGCACCGCCTTTCTCGTCGTCGGGCTGCTCGGACTGGTGATCGCGGTGCCGTTCAAGCTGCTCGTCCGCGATCCGCCGCGCGTGGCGCCGGCGAAGGACGCCATTCCCTTGTTCCACGTGTTCGGCATTCTCGCTGCAAAGCCGAGCTTCTGGCTGCTCGCCTTTGGCGCGGCGGCGGGGTCGATGTGCGGCTACGGCGTGGCGTTCTGGCTGCCGAGCCTGATCCTGCGCAGCTTCCAGCTCAACCTCGCGCAAGTCGGCCAGTTTTTCGGCGGCCTCGCACTCACCGGCGGCGTCGCGGGCGTCCTGCTCGGCGGATGGCTGGGCGATCGGCTGGGCCAGCGCGACCGCAAATGGTACGCGCTGGCGCCGGCCATCTGCTATGTCCTCGGCCTGCCGCTGTTCGTGGCGGGCGTGCTGGCGCAGAGCTGGCAGGCGGCGTTCCTGCTGTTCCTCGTGCCGCAGGCGCTGGTCTATGTCTGGCTTGGCCCTGTGCTCACCGCCATCCAGCACCTCGTGCCGCCACAGATGCGCGCCACCGCCTCGGCCTCGTTCCTGCTGATCAACAATCTGATCGGCCTCGGCCTCGGAAGCTGGGTGATCGGCCTGCTCTCCAAGCAGCTGACGCCCGCATACGGCGCCGCCGACGGGCTGCGCTACGCGATCGCGGCGGGGCTTGGCCTCTACCTCGTCGCCGGCATCCTGATGGCGCTGGCGAGCCGGCGGCTGGCGGCGGACTGGGTCGAATAGCGGCGCGATTCCCGCTTCGGCATAGTTACTTCTATAATAACCACATGAGCTATACCCCGACCGACCTCGTCAAAGCCGAGAAGAATGTGGTGCTCGCCGAGCGTCACATTGCCGCCCAGCAGGAAGTCCTCGCCATGATGCGTGCCGCCGGCACGGACACCACCGGCGCCGAGGAACTGCTCGCCAAGTTCGAGGCAGATCTCGGCCGCGCCGAGCGCATCCGCGACTGGATCGCCAGCGGCCTGGGCGAGCGCGGCCGCGAGCAGCAGCGCGCAGCGGCCTGATTACCGCTCGCGCGTCGCCGCGAACTTCACCTTGTTGTAGCGCTCGGCGATATAGCCGACTTCCCAGGCCGACTTGGCCAGGAAGACGGGATTGCCGTCGCGATCCTTGGCGAGCGCACCGCGGTTGAGATCGAGGAATTCCTTGAGCGCGGCGGGATCGTCCGACGAAATCCAGCGCGCGGTGTCATAGGGCGAAGGCTCGAGCACCGCGCCGACCTTGTATTCCGCATCGAGCCGGCTGAGCAGCACGTCGAGCTGCAGCTGGCCCACCACGCCGATGATCCAGTTCGACCCGATCTCGGGATAGAAGACCTGGATCACGCCCTCCTCCGAGAGATCGTCCAGCGCCTTGCGGAGCTGCTTGGTTTTGGTCGGGTCCTTGAGCTGTACGCGGCGCAGGATTTCCGGCGCGAAGTTGGGCAGCCCGGTGAAGCGCACCCCCGCCCGCTCGGACAGCGTGTCGCCCACCCGCAGCGTGCCGTGGTTGGGGATGCCGATGATGTCGCCCGGAAAGGCCTCGTCCGCCAGTTCGCGCTCGCGGGCGAAGAACAGGATCGGCGAGTGGATCGCGATCGGCTTGCCATGGCCGGTCGGCGTCAGCTTCATGCCGCGCTTGAACGTGCCCGAGACCAGCCGCATGAACGCGATGCGGTCGCGGTGGTTGGGGTCCATATTGGCCTGGACCTTGAACACGAAGCCGGTCACCTCGTCGCGCGTCGGCTCCACCGGCGCCGGCTCGGCGGGCAATGCATGCGGCGGGGGCGCGAACTCGGCAATGGCGGCGATCAGCGAATCCACGCCGAACTCCTTCAGCGCCGAGCCGAAATAGACCGGGGTCATGTCGCCGTTGCGATAGGCCTCGCCGTCGAATTCGGCATAGCCTGCCTGGGCGAGCTCGACATCCTCGCGCAGCTTGGCGAGATTGTCGGCGGAGAGGATCGCATCGAGCTGCGGATCGTCGAGCCCGGTCGTCTGGATCACCTTGCCGTGGAATTCGCGGGCATCGCCCTCGGGGAGCAGCAGGCGCTTGGTGGCGAGGTCGTAAATGCCCTCGAAGGTGCCGCCCATGCCCACCGGCCAGGTCATCGGCACCACGTCGAGCTGGAGCAGCTCGGCCACTTCGTCCAGCGTCGCGAACACCTCGCGGCCCTCGCGATCCACCTTATTGACGAAGGTAATGATCGGCACGTTGCGCAGCCGGCACACCTCGAACAGCTTGCGGGTCTGGCTTTCGATGCCCTTGGCCACGTCGATCACCATCACCGCCGAATCCACTGCGGTCAGCGTGCGGTACGTGTCTTCCGAGAAGTCCTCGTGGCCCGGGGTGTCGAGCAGGTTGAAGGTGATGCCCTCGCGCTCGAACGTCATCACCGAGCTGGTGACCGAGATGCCGCGCTGCTGTTCGATCTTCATCCAGTCCGAACGGGCACGGCGCGCAGCCCCGCGCGCCTTCACTTCGCCGGCAAGGTGGATCGCACCGCCGAACAGCAGCAGCTTTTCGGTGAGCGTGGTCTTGCCCGCGTCCGGGTGCGAGATGATGGCGAACGTACGACGATCGGAGGGGGACATGCGGGTGCTCCGAACGGGAGGGAGAATCGCGACGCCTTAGTCGGTGGCGGGATTTTTATCCAGCAGCGAGTGGGCGCGTCGATGTCCCTCAGTCGACCAGCGTCACGTCCATCGCGAAGCGCCGCGTCTCACCCGGCGCAATCCGCTGGATGCCCGGCTTGTCCCAGATCTCGCCGTCAAAGCCCGCCGGATCGGCCATGCCCCACCAGGGCTCGACGCAGACGAAGCGTGCGCCGGGCTTGCTCCAGATGCCGAGCAGGCCGGTGTCCGGAAAGCGTATGCGCAGCTGCGGCCCGTCCTCGGCACCGTACCGCAGGCCGCGGCTGGCAAGCTGGTCCCAGATCAGCGCATCGGCGGTGAACAGATCGTCGGAGAGCGACAGCTTCTGTCCTTCCACCGGGCTGGCTCGGCGGTCCGGCGCGATCCCGCCCGCGCCAATGTAGCGCAGCGAAGAAAATTCCGGCGCGTCGAACAGGATGCGGTGGTCGGCACGCGCGCGGCCATAGGGCAGCGGCCAGGCGAAGGCGGGGTGGAAGCCGAAGCTGGCGGGCATGTCGCGGGTGTCGCGGTTGGTGACCGCGATCTCGATCCACAGCGTCGTCTCTTCCAGCCGATAGGTGGCATCGAGCGCGAACGCGAAGGGATAGACGGCGCGGGTCTCGGCATCGTCCTGCAGTCGGAAGGTCGCCCGATCCGGGCCTTGTTCGATCAGGACGAAATCGCGGCGCCGGGCGAAGCCATGCTGCGGCAGGCTATAGTCCTTGCCGTCCAGCCGGTAGCGATCGCCCACCAGCCGCCCGACGATCGGAAACAGCAACGGCGCCCGGCCCGACCAGAAGGCGGGATCGCCGTCGGTCATCAGTTCGCGTCCCGCAGGATCGCGCAGCGAGGAGAGCTCGGCCCCGTGCGGATTGATCGCGGCGGTCAGCCGCGCGCTGGCGATCTCGATCATACCGTCTCCCCTGGCAGTACGCCTGCCCTACAGGCGCACCGCCGCCAGGGGAAGCGGTCAGAAGCCCCAGCTCCACCGCACCGCACCGCCCAGGTCCCCCGGCATCGCGGCGATGTTGCCCGGCTGGCGGCGCAGGAACAGGTTGCTGCTCACATCACCGTCGGCGAAGTGCCAGTGATAGCGGAGTTCATAGTCGATCTCGCGGCCGATGGGGGCCAGGTTGATCCGCTGGCTGCTCCAGCTGGTCACGCTGAGCGTTTCGTAATCCCAGCCCTGCGGCAGGGTGAGCCCGATTCCGCCGCGCGCCACCCGCAGCGGCTGCGCAATCCGCAGGCCGATCGAATCGCTGCCGAACAGCCCGTCCTTGCCGATGTCCGCCGCCCAGGCATTGGTGCGGATCAGGCCCCCGCCCCGGATGCCCTCGCGCAATCGCACGTTCGTCCAGCCTTGGCGGAGCGAGCCACCCAGGCTCAGGCCAAGACCTAGATCCCAGCGCAGTCCCAGGTCGGCGAACAGGCTCGTCGCCCGTGCGGCGCCGAGGCCGGCGCTGAACCGTGCGCCCAGCACCGTATTGTCCTCCGACAGGCGGGTGACGCCGACGCTCGCATTGAACCCGCCGAAGCGCCGGTCCACTGCGATGGTGCTGCGGTCATAGCCGAAGCGCAGCCACCGCGCCTGCAGCGCCGCTGCATCGCCTGTGCGCCGGCTGAGCACATCGCCGACCTCACTGGCGAGGGTCACGCCCCAGCGGCCGATCGCCTGGCGCACCGCTGCCGAACCGCCGACATCGGCATCGAAGCCGGCGTTGCCCAGCGGATCGCGCGCGATCAGGAAGGCGGGATCGTCGCGGCCCGCCAGCTGCGCGGTCAGCACATTGCCGCTCTGCGAGGCGCCGAAGGCGAACTGCGCGGTCGATCCGAGCCGACCGCTGACGGTGGTCGCCAGCAGGCGAGCGACACCGGCGTCGCGGCTGGTGATGCCCAGCGGCTCGATTCGCACCGAATCGACCGCAGGAACAAGCGAGACAGCCACCCGCATCTGATCGCCGCCCACGGAGAAGCTGCGGTCCCGCGTTGCCATCAGCGCCGGCAAATTGCGCGAGAGGCCCTGGCGCTGGAAGCTGTGGTTGATCGTGGTCGCATAGGCGCGGCCGAACGAGTCGAGCGCAGCCATGCCGAGTGCACCCTGGCTCGCATCGCCCATCGGGCCGCTGAGCGTGCCGTTGATCGTCGGTGAGATCACCGCACTGGTGCCGGCGACGGACATGGTGCCGACCGGCTGGAACGCCCGGGCAAGATCGAGCACGCCGCGGCCGTAGATCGGGTCCACGCCCGAATCGCCTACGTCCCGCGCGGTGGCATAGAGCAGGTCGACGATCTGCTTGCCGGTCAGATTCGGAAAGGCCTGCGCGAGCAGCGCGATCGCGCCGGTGATCTGCGGCGCCGAAAAGGAGGTGCCGGACCAGATATAGGCCGTGTTGTTGGCATCCGGCGCACGCACACCCTCGCCCACCGCTGCCAGATAGACCGCAGCCGAGCTGCCGGCACGATTGGAGAAGCTGGAGATGACGTCGCTCGAATTCACCGATCCGGCGATGATCACCAGCCCGCGCGAAATGGCCGCATTGGTGGCAGCGCTGGTGAAGGCGTCCGGATTGGCCGCGCCGTCGTTTCCGGCGGAGATCACCACGATCACCCCCGCCGCCGTGGCGCGGTCGATCGCCGAGGCCAAGGACGTGGAGGCGGAATCGCCGCCAAGCGAGATGTTGACCACGCGCGCGCCGGCCTGCCGCGCCCGGTCCAGGCCCTGCGCGATGGCGCTGTCGGCAAACTTGCAGGTGCTTGTGTCGGTGCCGTTGCAGCTGCCCGGCTGGTCGGCACGCTCGACAACGAGCTGCGCGTTGAACGCCACGCCGTGCGTGCCCACATCGTTGCGCCGGCCGGCGATGGTGAACGCCACCGCCGTGCCGTGCCCGCCGACATCGTCCACCGTCCCGTTGCCGCCCGGATCGCTCGAGCTTGCAAGAATCCGGCAGGTGCCGACGCCGAGCCCGCCCGAACAGTCGCCGAACTCGGCGCTCTGCAGGTCGATGCCCGAATCGATCACGCCGACCTTGATGCCGCTGCCGGTCGCCCCCTTGCTGTAAGCCACCAGCGCCTTCATCGACACCGCGCCCGCCGTGTTGCGGTATTCGGCGGTATCGTAATTCACGGTGGAGACCGGCGCAGGCGTCGGTGTCGGGCTCGGCGCGGGGACCGGTGTGGGTGTGGGTGTGGGTGCTGGAGTCGGGGCGGGAGTCGGAGTTGGGGTGGGCGCAGGTGCCGGCAGCTGAGCGGGCGCAGGCGTTGTCGCAACACCACCACCGCCACCGCCGCTGCAGGCCCCCAGCGCCACGAGGCCGCCCAGCGCGGCCGTGTGCATCCATCCTACCCGCAACGCCACTCGCATACCTACACCCTTGTCCCGGAACGGATTCATCTAAGCACGAAGTGGTTTCCTTTGGGTTTACCAGCGGGCGCGGAGAGTCCGCAGGGCGGCCCGGTCGCTCTGCGCTTGCGGCGGCGGGGGCCACCTCCTACACGCCGCGGCGATGCTCGCTTCGCTCTCGCACGTCCGCAACTGGATCTTCGATCTGGACAACACGCTCTATCCTGCGAGCGCCAATCTGTTCACGATGATCGACGCGCGGATCGGGGAATATGTGCAGCGACTGCTCCATTGCTCGCCGGAAGAGGCGCACAAGGTGCAGAAGGCCTATTTCCACGCCCACGGCGCGACGCTGTACGGCCTGATCCAGGAACACGGCACCGATCCGCACGACTATCTCGACTATGTCCACGACGTCGACATGGGCGTGCTGGAAGCGAACGAGGCGCTGGTGGAGGCGCTGGCGCGTCTCCCCGGCCGCAAGCTGATCTTCACCAACGGCGACGCGCCCTATGCGCAGAAGGTGCTCGACCGGCTCGGCCTGGGCGAGACCTTCGAGGCGATCCACGACATCCACGCCACCAGCTACCGCCCCAAGCCCGAGCCCTCCGCCTATCAGGGCCTGTGCGACGCCTATGGCCTGGACCCGCGCGAATCGCTGTTCGTCGAGGACATGGCGCGCAACCTGGGCCCGGCCAAGGCGATCGGCATGACCACCGTCTGGATCGACAATGGCTCCGAACAGGCGCCCGACGCCGATCGCAGCTTCATCGATTACACCATCACCGATCTCGGAGCCTGGCTCCACAGCATCTTGGAGAGCTGACATGACCGATCTCGCCGCGACCATCGACGCCGCCTGGGAAGACCGCGCGAACCTGAGCTTCGCCACCGATGGCGCGGTGCGCGAAGCCGTCGCCGAAGCGCTGAACCTGCTCGATCGCGGCGAAGCTCGCGTCGCCGAGCCCACCGCGGAGGGCGGCTGGCAAGTCAACCAGTGGCTGAAGAAGGCGGTGCTGCTCAGCTTCCGCCTCAACGACAATGTCGTCGTGCCCGGCCCCGAAGGCACCGCCTGGTTCGACAAGGTGCCGTCGAAGTTCACCGGCTGGGGCGAGGCAGCGTTCCGCGCCGCCGGCTTCCGCGCAGTGCCGGGCAGCATCGTCCGCCACGGCGCGCACATCGCCAAGGGCGCGGTGCTGATGCCCAGCTTCGTCAACATCGGCGCCTATGTCGGCGAAGGCACGATGGTCGATACCTGGACCACCGTCGGCAGCTGCGCGCAGATCGGCAAGAACGTCCATCTCTCGGGCGGCGTCGGCATCGGCGGCGTGCTCGAGCCGCTGCAGGCCGATCCCGTGATCATCGGCGACGGCGCGTTCATCGGCGCACGTTCGGAAGTGGCCGAGGGCGTGCGCGTGGGCGAGGGCGCGGTGCTCTCGATGGGCGTCTATCTTGGCGCCTCAACCAAGATCGTCGATCGCGCGACCGGCCAGGTCTATCGCGGCGAGGTGCCCCCCTATGCGGTGGTGGTGCCCGGCACGCTGCCGGCCGAGAACGGCAAGCCCGGCCTTTACTGCGCGGTGATCGTCAAGACCGTCGACGCGCAGACCCGCAGCAAAACCGGCATCAACGAGCTGCTGCGCGACTGATTGTTGCACGGGCCGTTACAAGCGCGGCGGGGAAGCGGAATGCCGACATGGTTTCGCCTCACTCCCGCCGTGCCGGCCACGGCGTATAGCGACCGCTGCGGCGGCGGCGGATTCCCCGGCGTCGCCTTGTCCTGAGTGTCCCGCGCGCCATGCTGTCCACCACCTCCGCCTCGCCCGTGCGCCGGATGCGCGTCTCGCTGCGCGGACGCGGCGCGGCCATCTTGCTGGCGCTGGCGATCGAGCTGCTGATCGCGCTCCTGCTCTTGTGGATGGCGCCGCATATCGCGCCGAAGCCGAAGCCGAAGACGGTGGTGTTCGGCATCGAGGCATCGGAGGGCGAACAGGCGCCGGCCGAGAAGGACGCCGCCAAGGCACCCGAAAAGGCACGCCGCCGCGCCGGCGAAAAGGCCCAGGCCGAGCAGCCGACACCGCCCACCGCCGCGTTGCCGCCGCCCCCCGTCACCCCGCCGGTATCCAGTGGATCGCCCAGCTTCATCGTGATGAGCCGGCGGGACTATGCGGCGTCGGACATCGCCAAGGCGCCGGCGTCCCAGTCCGGCGATCGAGGCAACGCCCAAGCCGCCGATGCGGGCGGCGGCAGCGGCGCGAACGACACGCCCCGCGCCGGCACCGGGCCACATGGTGAAACACTGTACGCGGCCGATTGGTATCGCCGCCCGACCAAAGCCGAGCTCGATCCTTATTGGCCCCCGCGCGCGCACGGCCGCGAAGGCTGGGGAGAAATTGCCTGCCGCACGATCGAACGCTATCATGTGACGGACTGCCAGGAATTGGCCGAATTTCCACGGGGCTCTGGCTTTGCCGGCGCCGCGCGTCGAGCGGCTTTCCAGTTCTTGTTGAAGCCGCCGCGCTTGAACGGTCGGTACCTGGTGGGCAGCTGGATCCTCATCCACGCCGATTTCGTGCAGATTGGGGACCCGGGGGATCGGAACTAGCAGCGGCGACGGGCGGTGCGACAATCCGTCCAATGGTCGGGAGTCCATGCCCGTGCTAGGCGCCCCTGCGTCCGGAGATCACCCGGATGGTTGATGCCTCCCCGGCGCACGGTTCAACCTCAAGAAGCGATTGAGGCCACCGCCCCTCGCGACAGACAGTGTCAGGCAGTAGTGATGATTTGGGTTCCGATTCTGTTGGGCACGTTCAAGATCGGCGTGTTCGGTACGGGCATGTTCTTCGCCATCAAATGGCATTACGGCCAGGGCAAGAAGAAGAAGGAAGAGGAAGCGCGGAAGGCCGCCGAGCGGGCCCGGCAGGACGCCGAATAGGCGAACGCGTCAGGCGGCCGAGGGATCTTCCGCCGCCAGTCGCTCCAGCCAGGCCAGCGCCTGCTTCGGCTCGCCGACCGCCGAGGGGCCTACCGGCCCACGCGCGGCGAGGAACTCCTGCTGGAGCGCGAAGGGCGGCAGGCCCAGCCGGTCGCGCGCCGCGTCAATTTCCTCGCCCAGTTCGGCCAGATGGTCGAGCGTCGGGCGGATCGCCGCGCGGGCGTGGCGATCGCGCTGATGATCGAACAGGCCCCATTTGCCCGCCGCGGTCCGCTCCAGCGCCTCGATCAGCGCCGCGCGATATTCCGCCTCGCATTCGATGCGCCGGTTGTCGAGCCGTTCGAGGCGATCCGCTTTTGCCATGCCGGGGATGTATCGGGCGGAGGCGGCAGGAGCAACCTTAGCCCCTCCCCCACGAGTAGGGGCTTGCAGGCTTTATCCGAACGCCTCGGCCACATCCGCCGCCGTGCGGAACCGGAACGCCATGCTGTGCCGGTAGGTCTCCGCCGCCTCCACGCGCGCCGAGGGGAAGCTCGGCTGGTTTGGGCTGTCCGGAAACTTCTGCGGTTCCAAGCACAGCCCCCCGCGCTTCGGATAGACACTGCCGCCGGTCCCCGGCGCACCGTCGGCGAGATAATTGCCCGAATAGAACTGCACGCCCGGCTCGGTCGAATGCACCTCCAGCACCCGGCCCGAACTCGAATCGAACAGTGTGGCAATCCGGCGCTCGAACCCGGCGGGGCCATCCAGCACGAAATTGTGGTCATAGCCCTGGCCCATCGCGAGCTGCGCATCGGCCGCACCGATGTCGCGGCCGATCGGCTTGGGGCTGCGAAAGTCGAACGCCCCGCCTTCCACCGGTGCCAGCGCGCCGGTCGGGATCAGCGCGCCATTCACCGGCGTGATCGCGCTTGCCGGGATCTGCAGCAAATGATCGAGCGCCGTCGCCCCGCTGCCCTCGCCCGCCAGGTTGAAATAGGCATGCTGCGTCAGGTTGACGATCGTCGCCCGGTCGGCGGTCGCGCTGAAGCGCACGGCAAGCCCGTCGTCCTCCAGCGCATATTCCACCCGCGCGACGAGGTCGCCCGGGAAGCCGTTCCAGCCATGCGGCGTGTCCAGCCGGAAGGTGACGGCGCTGTCGCTCCGCAGCTCCACGGTCCAGAACTGCTGGTCGAAGCCGTCTGGGCCCGAGTGCAGGCTGTTGCCGCCTTCGTTGGTCGTCAGCTGGAAGGTCTCGCCATCCAGCGTGAAGCGGCCGCCGGCGATACGGTTGGCGTACCGCCCGGCCACCGCGCCGTAATAGCGCGGCGGCTGGCGGCGATAGTCTTCGAGGTCGGCATAGCCAAGCACGACATTGCCCGACTGCCCGTGCCGATCGGGCACCTCCAGCCGGTGCAGCGTCGCGCCGAGCGTGAGGAACTGCGCGCGGAAGGCTCCGCGCGCAATCTCGACGACCTCGATCCCGCTCATCGGCCCGGGCAGACCGAGTTGGCGGGATCGGAGACGATCCGCGCCTCGGCAAGCGACAGGGTGAACGGGCCGTTCGCCTGCAGCACCACCGGCGCAGTCACCTTGGTCACGTCGACGCCGTTCTTCTGATAGCATTTCAGCAGGATGTTCACCGTTTGCCAGCCGCTCTTGCCGGTAAACAGGCTGGTCGCGTCGATCGTTCCCGTGTTCTTGCCGCCTTCCATCGACAGCTTCACCGGGCCGGTGGGCGCAGCATCGACGCGGTAGACGATCCGCAGCGACAGGTCGCCATTGGTCTCGCGGCTGAGATCAAGGTCACCGCCGCCGATCCGCAGCGTCGCCGCACCGGCCGGCCAGGTCAGCTGCTGCGCGCCTTCCTGCGTCGCGGGGCCGTCGACAGTCTTGCGGGTGATGCCGCTGTCAGTGGCGAAGGAGAAGGGCGCAGGCGTCACGCCCTTGGCGAAGAAGGTGCTGATATTGGCCAGCGACGCATCCACGCCCGAGACTTCACTGAGCGCACCGACCGTGCCGGGCTTGGCATAGCTGAGGCCATAGCCGAAGGCGAAGAGCGGGTCATAGCCCTGCTCCCCGCGGTTTAGCGTGAACTGGCCGGCGGTCTTGGGCCAGCTGAACGACAGCGTGCCGGTGAAGTCGCGGCGCGGCTTGCCCGCCTTGTCGCCGATCAGCACGTCGGCCACGCCCGCGCCTTCGCTGCCCGGGAGCCAGGCAGCGACGAACGCGTCCGAGGCGTTGAGCTCCGGATTCACCCAGAGCGGTCGGCCCGACAGGAACACGGAGACGACCGGCACGCCCGCCGCCTTCAGCTTCTTGAGCAGCGCCAGCGCCTGCTTGTCGCCCGGCTGGAATTCGAGCGTGCGCACGTCGCCGCGCATTTCGGCATAGGGCTCCTCGCCGAACACGACGATCGCCACATCGGGTTTCGTGGTGAAGCTTCCGTCCGCCGAAAGCGTCGCGGTGCCGCCGCCGGCGCTCACCGCCGCCTTGATGCCGGCGAAGATCGTCTCGCCATTCGGGAACAGTTCGTTCGGGTTGCCGTCGCCCTGCCAGCTGAGCGTCCAGCCGCCTGACTGCTGCGCCATCGAATCCGCGCCCGGCCCTGCGACCAGCACGTTGGCGCTTGCCTTCACCGGCAGCACGCCGCTGTTCTTCAGCAGCACCAATGACTTGGCGACCGCCTCGCGGGCAATCGCGCGGTGGGCGGGTGCCCCGATCAGCTCCGGCTTCGCCTCATAGGGACGCGCGGCGGTGAACAGGCCCATCTGCACCTTCACGCGCAGGATGCGGCGCACGGCATCGTCGATCCGCGCCATCGGGATCGTGCCGTCCTTGGCATGCGTCAGCGTCGATTCGTACAGGCCCTTCCAGCTGTCCGGCGCCATTGCCATGTCGAGCCCGGCGTTGAACGTCGCGGCGCAATCCGTGGCGGTGCAGCCGGGGATCTGGGCATGGCCGTTCCAATCGCCGACGACAAAGCCGTCGAAGCCCATCCTGCCCTTGAGCACATCGGTGAGCAGCGACTTGTTGCCGTGCATCTTCGCGCCGTTCCAGCTGCTGAACGACGCCATCACGGTCATCGTGCCGGCGTTGATCGCGCCCGGATAGCCGGCATTGTGGATGCGGATCAGCTCCTCTTCGGAGACGCGGGTGTCGCCCTGGTCCTGCCCGCCGAAGGTGCCGCCATCGCCGAGGAAGTGCTTGGCCGACGCCGCGACATAGCCCTTCTGGAAGCGGTCCTTGGTCCCCGGCGCGCCCTGAAGCCCACGGATCATCGCGCCGGCATAGCTGCGCACGACCTCCGGATCTTCCGAATAGCCCTCATAGGCGCGGCCCCAGCGGTCGTCCTGCGGCACCGCCAGCGTGGGCCCGAAGGCCCAGTCGATCCCGGCCGAGGCGGTTTCCTCCGCCGTGGCACGGCCGATCTTCTCCATCAGCGCCGGATCGCGCATCGCACCCAGGCCCACATTGTGCGGGAAGAGCGTCGCGCCGACGATGTTGTTGTTGCCGTGGACGGCGTCGATGCCGAACATGATCGGGATCGGCGTGTGACCCACCTTGCGGGCGAGCGCTGCCTTCTGGAACGCTTGTGCCGTTGCGAGCCACGGCCCGCGCGGCGAACGATCGGGCGCGCCGATCGGCGGCGAGCTGCCGCCCGCCAGGATCGAGCCGAGCGGGTAGACTGCCAGATCCTCGGGCTTGATGCTGCCGATATCGGCCTGGATCATCTGGCCGACCTTCTCCTCCAGCGTCATCTTCGCCATCAGTTCGGTGACGAACTTCTCGGTGGCAGGATCGATCAGGCCCTGGCTTTTGGCGGCCGGCCATTTGTCCGGATGTGCGGTGGAGGACAACGCTGTCGGCGCCTGTTGCGCGAACGCCGGCGTTGCGGCGAGGATGGTGGTTGCCAGTAGCAGCTTCAGGCCCGCGGGCATGTTTCTCTCCCCTAATGGTGTTGGAAGGGCGATACCGCAGGACCGGCGCACAAGTCCATGCGCCGGGCGAACTTTGCGCCCCTCAGGCGGTTCGCGCCTGCAAGCCCATGGCGATCGGCCCCAGCGGGCCTGCCTGATCCCCGAGCATCGGCGACACGATATAGGGGCCCGACGGAACGGCCAGGTAGCCGGCGATACTCTCCCGCAAGAGAGGGTCGATGCGCGCCAGCAGGTGCGGCTGCCGCTGCAGCACCCCGCCGCCGATGGCGATTCGCTGCGGCCCAGCCGTGGCGACCATCGTGTGGCAGAGCAGCGCGATCGCGGAGGCAACGCGGTCCCACACCGGGTGATCCTCCCCCACGCTTTCGACCGGCTGGTCGCCCAGCGCCGCGCGGACGCCGGTGCCCGAAGCGAGGCCTTCGATGCAGTCGTCATGGAAGGGGCAGCCGCTCGGCGCAGTGTCGGTGGGCAGGCGGGGCACGCGAATATGGCCCATCTCGCAATGCCCGATGCCACGCGTCGGGCGCCCGTTGACGATCAGCCCCACGCCAACTCCGGTGCCAACAGTGACGTAAGCGAAGTCGCTCAGCCCCTGCCCCGCACCCCAGCGCATCTCGGCGAGCGCAGCGCCGTTGACGTCGGTGTCGAATGCCATCGGCACTGCGAATGGTGCGGCCAGCCGGCGCGCGACATCGGTGCCGCTCCAGCCGGGCTTGGAGGTGGTGAGGATATGGCCGAAGCGTTCGTCGGCCTGGTCCAGGCATACCGGACCGAAGCTGGCGATGCCGAGCGCGGCAAAGCCATGGTCGCGCCACCAGACGGCCAGCACGGCTTCCAGCCCGGCTAGCGTCACCTCTGGTGCCTGCGTCGCCACCGTTTCCTGCGCAAGAATGCGATCGGGTCCGTGCGCCAGGGTGAGAATGCACTTGGTCCCGCCGAGCTCGATGCCCGCGACGGGAAGGACCGCGCCCGCCCTCATCGACGTACGCCCGGTTCTGCCTGGTTCGCCATGCGCTCCATTGCCATCGCCCTTCCTCCCCGCTTGCCGGCCGGACGCCGGTCTGTCCGTCCGTGATGCGCCGTGCGCACGTCCTCCTGTGCCCCGCACCTCCGCGCCGCACAAGAATAAACTTATTCGATTGATTTAATAGCGGTCAGGCGGCGTCATAATGGTCGGCGGATGCCTTCCACAGGGCACTGCTCTTCGGCAGCAGGAAGTAACTGAACGGCAGGATCGCCGCGCCGACTGCAGGGGCATCGGCGGAAAGCTGCGCCCGGGCAATCGGCGCCAGGGCAGGGGCGTCGCCGCCTTGCTCGGCCAGCAGCACGTTGGCGCGTTCGGCCAGGCGGTCGACATGGCGGCGGGGCAGGCGGCCGCCGATCAGCACGGCTTCGGGATTGATCAGGCAGTTGACCGCCAGCAACGGCTCGATGAGCAGCCGTGCAGCCTCCTCGATCCATGCGTCGACCACGGCTTCCAGCGCAGGATCACTGCCATCACAGGTCAGCATGTCCTGCACGGTATAGCCTGCAGCCTCCAGCGGCGCGGCGAGGCCGGAGAGCGACACATGCGCCTGGATCTGCCGCACCACCCCGTCCGAATCACGGTGGGTGAGGAAGCCGAGTTCGCCGCTACGGCCGGTGGCCCCACGGAAATAGTTGCTGTCGATCACCAACCCGCCGCCCAGCGCCGAGGAGATGAGAATGTAGAAGAAGCTTGAATGCTGCAGGCCCAGGCCCAGCTGCAGCTCGCCCATCGCAGCGGCAGCGGCATCGTTCTCGACGAAGACGGGAACGTCGAGCGGCCATGCCAGCAGCTCGGCCAGATCGGTCTGCTCCCAGCGGCGATAGGCGTCGGGCTTGCCCGGCAGCTCGATGAGGCCGAGATCGTCCGGACTCGCCACGCCCAGGCCGACGATCCGAGCGGGATCGACGCCGGCAGAGGCGAGCAGCATCTCCACCTCGCCATGATAGAATTCCGCCACCTGCTCCGGCAGCGCGAAGTCGATCTCCCGCGATACGCGGGCAACCGTCTCCCCAAGAAAATCGACCAGCACGAGCGTGACATGATCGCGGTCGATGTTGAGTCCCAGCGAGTAGCAGGCCTGGGGATTGATGATCAGGTTGGTCGGCGGCTGGCCGCGCCCGCCGAAGCGCCGCCCCGCCTCCTGGATCAGCCCGTCCGCGAGCAGTCGCTTGGTGATGTTGGCAATCGCCGCCGCGGTGAGGCCGGTGATCCGCGCGAGATCGACACGGGTCAGCGAGCCATTGGCCCGGATCGCGTGCAGCGTCACGCGCTGGTTGTGATCAGCGGCTCGTTCCAGGTTGGTTCCCGAAAGGCGAATTGGAGGGCGACCGCGCGTCATCTTAATTGCGATAACAGTCGATTTGTCACCATCGTGCAAGCACGGAACCGTTCTCGCCGGTTGAATTGCGAAATTTGGTGAATAAAACAACCGTTCGCCGTTCCGGCGAACCTTGCACGGCGGCACGTCATGCCCGACCGGCGCATTGTTTTAGGGGAGAAAGACCGATGCGCAGTTTCACCCGCGCGATGCTCGCCAGCGCCGCCCTACTTGCCCTGACCACCGCACAAGCCGCCGAGCCGGACAATGCCGGGCCGTACAATGCCAGCTTCCTCGCCGGCGGGATCGGCATCGATCGGCCGCTGACCGGTGCCGATGCGCTGCTCCGATCGGGCGCGCCGGTGACGCTGTCGGCCTGGGTGAAGCCCGATGTCGTGCCGCAGGGCGTGGTGACGCTGATCGCGTTCGGCGATCCGGCCGGCGACTGCCGCTGCCTCGGCCTGCGGGGCGGCGCCCTGCACTTCTTCGGCAGCGGCACAGCGGTGAACAGCACGCCCAAGCTCGCCGCCGGTCGCTGGGCACATGTCGCCGCGGTGATCGAGGGCGGCAGGGTACGGCTCTATCTCGACGGCAAGCAGGTCGGCGAAGGCGCCCTCAATGGGTCGGCGGTCGCGTCGCGGATCGCGCTCGCGCCGGTCACGCCCGGCCAGCCGCATTTCGGCGGCGCGCTGGTCCAGGCGCAGCTGCGCGGCGTAGCCCTGGGCGCAACCGAGGTGCAGGGCGAGGCCGCCGCGCCGCCGGCGTTCGAGCTGGTGCAGATGTGGCAGGTCGGCGTGGGCTGGAACCTCCAGAAGACCGCCAATATCGGCATGACGCGCCAGCAGGATCCCTGGACGCTGCCGCAAAGCGACACCGCCTACACCCCGCCGGTCGCCAAGCCGGTGCCGGCGCTGCCGAGCCTCGCCCCCGCAGGTCCGTTGCGCTGGCAGATCAACGGCTGGCAGCTCGCCGCCGCTCCCGGCGTGCCCGCCGACGGCGCGACGCTTTCGCGGCCCGGCAAGCCCGAAGGTACCTGGTATGCCGCTACCGTGCCCGGCACGGTGCTGACCACGCTGGTCGATCGCGGCGTCTATCCCGATCCCTATTACGGGCTGAACAACCTCAAGATTCCCGAGAGCCTGGCGCGGCAGGACTATTGGTACCGCACCAGCTTCACCGTGCCGGCCGAGGCCGCGGGCAAGCGGCTGACGCTCGTCTTCGGCGGCATCAACTATGCCTCGGAAGTGTGGGTCAACGGCCAGCGCCAGGGCGCCACGCGCGGCGCGTTCATCCGCGGCCAGTTTGAGATCACCCCTGCTGCGGGCGAGAATGTGATCGCCGTCCGCGTCTCGCCGCCGCCGCACCCCGGCATCCCGCACGAACAGTCGATCAAGGCCGGCGTCGGCGAGAATGGCGGTCAGCTCGCGATCGACGGCCCCACCTTCGTCGCGACCGAGGGCTGGGACTGGATCCCCGGCATCCGCGACCGCAACACCGGCATCTGGAGGCCCGTGGAGCTGGTCGCCACCGGCGACGTCAAGATCGGCGACCCGCATGTCGTGACCGACCTGCCGCTGCCGCGCACCGACAGCGCCGACGTGTACATCACTGTGCCGTTCGAGAATCGCGGGAGCGCCGCCCAGTCGGTGACGATCCGTGCCGCGTTCGACGATGTGACGGTGGAGAAGACCGTCACCGCGCAGCCGGGGGCGGGCGAGATCCGCTTTACCCCGTCCGAGTTCCGCCAGCTCACCGTGCGAAATCCGAAGCTCTGGTGGCCGAACGGCTATGGCGAACCGGCGTTGCACGACCTGAAGATCGACCTCGCCGCAGGCGGCCAGCCGAGCGACACACGCGCGCTTCGCTTCGGCATCCGCGAAGTGAGCTACGATCTCTCGCTGTTCGATCATCTCGGCCAGCTGCGCCGGGTGAACGTCCAGACCACCGACGGCGCGCTTGCCGGCCAGCAACTGATCGACGTGCGCCATGAAGCGCTCAAGCGCAGCCCCACCGGCTGGGCGGAATCGCTCACGCCCGCGGGCGAAACCTCCAAGGCAGTCACCGCCATCCCCGACGAAGCACTGCCCGAACCGCATCTGGCGATCCGCGTCAACGGCGTGAAGATCGCCGCGCGTGGCGGCAATTGGGGCATGGACGACGCGATGAAGCAGGTCAGCCGCGAGCGGCTCGCCCCCTATTTCCGTCTCCAGCGCGAGGCGCACATGAACATCATCCGCAATTGGATGGGCAACAACGACGAAGAGGAATTCTTCGAACTCGCCGACGAGAACGGCATGATGGTGCTCAACGATTTCTGGCAGTCGACCCAGAATTTCCAGGTCGAGCCGGACGATGCCGCGCTGTTCCTCGCCAATGCGCGCGACGTGGTGGCGCGCTATCGCAACCACCCCTCGATCGTGATCTGGTTCGGCCGCAACGAAGGCGTGCCGTACCCGACGCTCAACGAGGGCCTCGACAAGCTGATCCAAGAGCTGGACGGCACGCGCTGGTACACCGGCAGCTCGAACGAAGTGAATTTGCAGGGCTCGGGCCCCTACAACTACCGCAAGCCAGAAGGCTATTTCACCGATCTCGCCACCGGCTTCTCGGTGGAGACCGGCACGCCGTCGCTTTCTACGCTGGAGTCCGTCGCCGCAAACATGCCGGCCAAGGATCGCTGGCCGCTCTCGGATACGCTCGCCTATCACGACTGGCATTTCGGGGGGAACGGCGACAGCAAGACGTTCATGGCGGCGCTGACCACCATGTTCGGCCAGCCGCTCAGCTTCGAGGATTTCGAGCGCAAGGCGCAGATGATGAACCTCGAGACGCACAAGGCGATGTTCGAGGGATTCCTCGGCCATCTCTGGACCAAGAACAGCGGCCGGCTTCTGTGGATGACGCACCCGGCCTGGCCCTCCAACACCTGGCAGATCTACAGCTGGGACTATGACACCCAGGCCTCCTATTACGGTGCCAAGACCGCGGCCGAGCCGGTGCACATCCAGATCAACCTGCCAGACAACCAGCTGGTGGTGCTCAACACCACCCGCGAAGACCAGCGCGGCCTCACCGCCAAGACGCGGGTGGTAAGCCTCGACAATGTCCAGCTGTTCGCCCGCACCGACAAGGTCGACGCGCGTGCCAACCGCGTCACCACGCTCGACGCGGTACCGCTCGACCGGCTCTATGCGGCGAGCCCGATGCTGCTGGTCGAACTGACGCTGAGCGATGCCAAGGGCGCGGTGGTCTCGCGCAACTTCTACTGGCGGGGCCGCGACGACACTGCCTATCGCGCGCTGGAAAGCCTCGCCTCGGTGCCGCTCGACGTGCAGGCGAGCACGCCGAAGATCGAAGGCGAGGACAAGGTGATCGCGGTCACCGTGGCCAACAAGAGCACGGTGCCGGTGCTCAACGCCAAGTTCACGCTGGTCGATGCAGAGGGCAAGCGGATCCTGCCTGCCTTCTACAGCGACAACTACGTCTCGCTGCTTCCCGGCCAGCACCGCGTGCTGAACGTGCGCTACCCGGCCAGCGTGACCGCGCCGGCCCACCTTTCGGTGCGTGGCTGGAACGTCAACGCGGCCAACGTCGCCGCAACGGGGAAATAGGCGCCCCAGCCTCGGTCATCCCGGCGAAAGCCGGGATGACGGCTGCGATCGAAGGGGCTTAGCGCCCCGCGGCCTGCAAGCTCGCCGGTGTGCTGCCCGACGCCAGGTACAGTGCCACGCTGTCCGCCAGCCGCGCGCCCTTGGCCTGGACGAGCTGCACCGACGCCTGCGACGCCGCCGAGGATGCGCTCAGCAGCTGCAGCGTGCCGAGCGCGCCCAGCTCCACCTGCCGCCGCGTCATCGCCAGCGTGCGGGCAGCCGCCGCATCGGCGCGGGCGGCGGCGTCCAGTGCCTCGGCGTCGGTCCGCAGGCCGGCAATCGCATCGTCGACATCGAGGAAGGCCTGGAGCGCCGTCGCGCGATACTGCGCCTTGGCTTCTTCGAATGCGGCCTCGGCGGCGCGCTGCTGGTGCTTGAGTTGCCCCGCGTGGAAGATCGGCTGGGTGATGCCGCCGATGATCGAGAAGAACGGGTTGCCATCCTGGAACATGTCGAGGAACCTGGTCGCCGATCCGCCGGCATTGCCGCTGAGCGTGATCGACGGCAGCCGCGCCGCGATCGCCGAGCCGACATCCGCCGCGGCCCCGCGCACCTGCGCCTCGGCCGCGCGCACGTCCGGACGGGCCGCGACGACGTCTGCCGGCAGCGACAACGGCAGGCTGGTGGGCAGCTGCAACTCGGCAAGGCTCGGCAGGTCGCCCGCGGTGCCCGGCGCCTGGCCGGTCAGTGTTGCGATCAGCCCCGCCTGGTGCTGCGCTTGGCGCAGCAGCGGCGGCAGGGTTGCCTCGATCGTCGCGAGCGCAGTCTGCTGCGCACCCACATCCGCCTCGCCGACGTCGCCCAGCTTTCGACGCTTGTCGAGCAGATCGACCAGCGCGCGATTGTCCCGAATCGCCGACCGGGTTGCCTCGATCTGTGCCTGCAGCGCAGCATGCTGGATGACCGCCAGCACCAGATTGGCGATCGCGGCGGCCTGCGCCGCATGCAGCCGGTGCGCCGCGACTTCCGCCGCCGCGCGCGCCGAACGCACCTTGTTGCGACCGGCACCGAACAGGTCGAGGGGATAGGCGACGCTCAGCTGCGCAGTGTGCAGCGTGTAGAGATAGTCGTTCTGATCGGCGAGTGGCCCGGACAGCGCCTTGGAGATCCGCGTGCGCTGTGCCTGATAATCCGCATCCACCTGCGGGCCGGTGCTGCCCGAGGCAGCCTTGGCGAGCGCCTGCGCCTGGCGCAGATTGGCCTCGGCTGCGGCAAGGTCGTTGTTGTGCGCCAGCGCCTGGGCGACCAGCGCGTCGAGCCGCGCGCTGCCGAAGCCCTGCCACCAGTTCGGCACCACCGCGGCACCCGCGACCAGCTGCTGCGCCGCGCCGCTGGCGGGGGCGATCGTGCCGGGCGCCTGGGCAGGCGGCGCCGGCACGGGATTGGTAAGGTCATGCGGGCCCACCGTGCAGCCGGCGAGCAGGACGAGCGGGATCATGAAATACCGGCGCATCATGCCTGCTCCATCGGGGTGCCGTCGACATGGTGGCGACGGACGGTGTGGCCATGCGCGCCCTGGTGGCGCGAAAACTTCAGGATCAGCGGCGGCAGCACCAGCAGGATCAAGAGCGGCGCGAGCGTCATGCCGCCCACCACCACCAGCGCCAGCGGCTTCTGCACCTGGCTGCCGATGCCGGTCGAAACCGCGGCGGGCAGCAGGCCGATCGCGGCGGCAAGGCAGGTCATGATCACCGGGCGCAACGAATGTTTCACGGTCGCCGCCATCGCGGTCGCATGGTCCATGTCCTCATTCACGTTCTGGTTGAACGTGCTGACCACGAGGATGCCGTCCATCACCGCGATGCCGAACAAGGCGACGAAGCCGATCGCGGCGGAGATGCTGAACGCGGTTCCCGTCAGCGCCAGCGCCAGCACGCCGCCCACCATCGCCATCGGAATGACGCTGAACGCCAGCAGCGTGTCGCGGATCGAGCCAAAATTGGCGAACAGCAGCACCAGGATCAGCACCAGGCTGATCGGCACCACCACCTCCAGCCGGTTGACGGCGTTGGTCAGGTTGCCGAGCTCGCCCGCCCATTCGAGATGATAGCCCGGCGGCAGCTGCACGTTCTTGGCGATGCGCGCCTGCGCTTCCCCGATCGTGCTGCCCAGGTCGCGGCCGCGCACGCTGAACTTGATCGGGACATAGCGTTCCTGATGCTCGCGATAGATGAACGACGCGCCCGAGGTGAGCTTCACCTGCGCCACTTCGGACAGCGGCACCTGGATCAGCCCGTTGCCGGTTGGCGACGGTGCGCCGATCTGGATGCGGCGGATCGATTCGATATCGTCGCGCTGGGACTGGTCCAGCCGCACCACGATCGGGAAGTGCCGGTCGGTCGACTTCTCGTACAGGTCGCCGCTCGACTGGCCGCCTACCGCGGCCGCGACGGTTGAATTGATGTCGTCGGGCGTCAGGCCGTAGCGGGCGGCGGCAGCGCGATCGACGTCGATCCGCACCGTCGGCTGGCCGAGCGAATCGGAGATGCCGAGATCGGCGACACCCTTCACCTGCGCCATCTGCGCCTTGATCTGGTTGGCGATCGATTCGAGCGTCTCGAGATCGCTGCCGTAGATTTTGAGCGAGTTGGAGCTCTTCACCCCCGACGACGCCTCTTCGACATTGTCCTGGATATATTGCGAGAATTCGAACTCCACGCCCAGATATTTCGCCAGCAGCTTGGCCTGCAGCTCGGCGGTGAGCTTCTCCTTGGTCATGCCTGCGGGCCAGCTGTCAAAGGGCTTGAGCGGCGTATAGAATTCCGCGTTGAAGAAGCCGGTGGGATCGGTGCCGTCATCGGGCCGGCCGTGCGAGGAGACGACGCGGTCCACCTCGGGATAGCTGGCGATGATCTTGCGGATCTCGTTCACCGCGCCCTCGCCCGCCTCGAGCGAGATCGACGCCGGCAGGCTGGCACGGATATAGAGATTGCCTTCTTCCAGGTGGGGCAGGAACTCCACGCCGAGCACGCGGATCGTCGCGAAGGAACCGAGCACCAGCAGCGCCGCCAGCCCGAAGGTCAGCACGCGATTGGCGATGGCGAAGGCAATGGCGGGCTCGAGCACGCGGCGGATCTGCCGCACGACCCAGGTATCCACTTCCTTCAGCTTGTCCGGCAGCAGCAGCGCGGAGAGCACCGGCGACACGGTGAACGCCGCGAGCAGGCCACCGGCGATGGCATAGGCGTAGGTCTTGGCCATCGGGCCGAAGATATGCCCCTCCACGCCAGTCAGCGTGAACAGCGGCAGGAAGCTGGCGATGATGATCGCGGCGGCGAAGAAGATGCCGCGGCTCACGTCGCTGGAGGCATGCAGGATCGCCGAGAAGCGATTGGCAGGGCTCGCATGGATGCGCCCTTCGCTGATCGCGTGCGATCGGTCCGCCAGCCTTCGATAGATCGCCTCCACCATGATCACCGCCGCGTCGACGACGAGGCCGAAGTCGAGCGCGCCGAGCGACAGCAGGTTCGCCGACTCGCCCTGGATCACCAGGATCAGCACCGCGACCGAAAGTGCGAAGGGAATGGTGATCGCCACGATCAGCGCGCTGCGCAGGTCGCCGAGGAACAGCCATTGCAGGATGAAGATCAGCAGCACGCCTTCGAGCAGATTGTGCATCACCGTCTTGGTAGTGACGCCGATCAGGTCCGAGCGGTCATAGATGCGCTCGATCTTCACCCCCGGCGGCAGCACGCCGCTGGTGTTGATCTCCTCGATCTCGGCCTTCACCCGGTTGATCGTCGGCAGCGACTGGGCGCCGCGCTGCATCAGCACGATGCCCATGACGATGTCGTCGTCCTGGCCCTCGCCGGCCACACCGAGGCGCGGCAGGTTGCCGATCTTCACCTGCCCCACGTCGCGCAGCAGCACCGGAGTGGTGCCGGCGGTGCCGACCAGCACGTTGTTGATCGCGTCGGCCGACTGGATCAGGCCTACGCCGCGAACGATCGCCGCCTGCTCGCCGAAATTGACCGTCTGGCCGCCGACATTGGAGTCGCTCTTGCCGATCGCGGCCAGCACCTGCGGCACGGTGATGCCGTGCGCGGTCAGCCTGTCGCGGTCGAGCTGGACTTCGTAGGAGCGCAGCTTGCCGCCCCAGCCGGTCACGTCGATCACGCCGGGGATGCGCTTGAAGCGGCGCTGCAGCACCCAGTCCTGGATGGTTTTGAGGTCCATCACCGAATAGCCGCTGGGGCCGCTCAGCCGGTAGCGATAGATCTCGCCGATCGGGCTAGTCGGAGAGATCAGCGGCTGCGCGTTGCCCGGCAGGTTGCCCAGCTGCGACAGGCGGCCCAGCACCATCTGCTGCGCCTGTTCGTGCGTCACGTCATAGCTGAACTGAATGCGCACGTCGGACAGGCCGAACAGCGAAATCGAACGCACCGCCGTCAGGTGCGGCAGACCCGCGATCGCCACTTCGATCGGCGTAGTTACGTTACGCTCCATCTCCTCGGCGGAGACACCGTTGCTCTGCGTGACCAGCTCCACCATCGGCGGCACCGGATCGGGATAGGCCTCGATGTTGAGGTTCAGGAAGCCGAGCGCGCCCGCCGCGATCATGCCGATCAGCAGGGTGAGCACCAGCATCCGCTGGCGCAGCGCCATTTCGACGAGGCGGTTCATTCGCCGAGGCCCGCTTCGTTGACGAACAGCGCGCCCTTGGCAACAATCCGGTCGCCGGGGCTGAGACCGCTGAGCACACGGGTAAGCCCGCCATCGGTCTCGCCGATCTGCACCGGTCGGCCATAGATCAGCCCGTCCTTCGCCTTCACCCAGACGCGCGTGGTGTCGCCCTCATGAATGACCGCGACCGCCGGCACCAGCACGCCCTTGCCGCTGTCGACCGGGCGGCGGATCGTGAACGAAGCAAACATCTGCGGCTTCAGTTCGCCGCCGGGATTGGCGATCGTCGCGCGGACGGGCAGCCGGTGCGTGGTGGGATCGAGTCCGGCGGCGACATTGTCGATCGTCGCAGTGAATTCGCGGCCCGGCAGCGCCGGGGTGGTGACTACCACCTGGTCGCCGAGGTGAATGTTCGCGGCCTCGCTCTCGGCCAGCTGCGCGACCAGCCAGACGCGAGCGGGATCGGTGATCGTCATCACCGGCGTCGCGCTGCCGCTGCTAAGGAACTGGCCGGGTGCCACGCTGCGATCGGCGATGATGCCCGAAACCGGCGCGCGGTAAATGGTGTAGGCAGAGGTGCCGACGCCTTCCGTCTTGCCGAACAGCGCCAGCCGGTCCTGCGCGGCGCGCTGGGCAGACTCGGCCTGGCGCGCGGCGGACTGGGCGGCGGCGAAATCGGCCTGGGCCTGAAGGTAATCCTTCATCGCGCCGCCGGCGGTCTCGTAGATCGCCTTCTGCCGCGTGACGTTGCCCTGCGCGATGCGTAGCGCTTCGGCCGTGCTGGCACGCTGGGCGCTCGCGGCGAACAGTGCATTGCGCGCATCGATCAGCTCGGGCGAGGCGAGGCGGAGCAGCGGCTGGCCGCGGGTGACGCGCTGGCCGGGCTCCACCAGCACTTGCAGCACCTGGCCGGAAAAGGGCAGCACGATCGGCGTGCTGTGGTCGCCGTCGGCCTGGATGGAGCCGCTGGCGCGCACCAGATCGACGCTGGCACCGCCCTGCACGGTAGCGAACTGGAGCTGCGCAAGCTGCTGCTGGGTCGGGCGGAAAGCGCCCGGCGGGAGCGGCGTTTCCTGGACGGGCCGGGGAGCGAGCATCGCCTGGACGATCGTCACGAGCACCAGGATGGCTATCACGGCGGCCACGATCCCGGCCACGAGCATGGCTTGCGAACGGGGCGTCATCCGGCGCGCTTCGGGCAGGCTATTGCTTTCCACATTATGTCCAGTCACGTGATAGCCCTCACGGGTGAAATATAGCAGACACACATCGGTTGCGGTTGATGCTGCAGCGCGCCATTAGAAGCGCCTGCTGACAGCAAACTTACGGGAAGATGAAATCGTGCGCGTGCTGATGATCGAGGACGACCAGCCGCTCGCGACCGCGCTGACCGAGGCGCTGAAGCGGCGGGGCGTGCAGAGCGACGTCGCCGCCAACCTCGCCGACGGCCGCCAGATGCTGTCCGCTGCCCGTTACGCAGCGCTGCTGCTGGACCTGGGCCTGCCGGACGGGGACGGATTGGCGCTGATCCGCAGCCTGCGAGGGCAGAACAACCCCATTCCCGTCATTGCCGTTTCCGCCCGCAGCGCGCTCGACGCGCGGATCGCGGGGCTGAACGCCGGGGCCGACGATTATGTCGTGAAGCCGTTCGACGTCGACGAACTTACCGCACGCATCCACGCCGTGCTGCGGCGGCAGGGCGCGCTCGCCGGTGCGGAACTGCGCTTCGGCAATGTGCGGTTCGATACCGTCTCGGGTGATCTGGTCGTGGGCGAGACGCCGGTGCTGCTCACCGCCCGCGAGCGCCAGTTCGCGGCGCTGCTGCTCCGCCGCTTCGGCCAGGTGGTGAGCAAGCAGTTCGCCGAGGACCAGCTCTACGGCCTCACAGAACCGGTCGGATCGAATGCGCTCGAGGTGCAGGCATACCGGCTGCGTCGTAAGCTGGAGGCTGCGGGCGCAACGGTGCGGATCGAGACCATCCGGGGCGTGGGCTACATGATGCGCGACGCCGCCGCTTGATGGCGGGCCCGCGCGCGTTCGGCTAGACCCGCCCCATGAAGTTCTGGCCGCGCTCGCTGATCGCCCGCATCCTGCTGCTCGAACTGGGGGCGATCGCCATTGCCGCCGTAGCGCTGCCGATGCTGCTCACCTCGTTCCTCCGCACCGAGGCGAACCGGTACGAACAGCGCATCCTGGCCGAGCAGGCGCAGTCGATCGCGCATGGCATCACTGGCAGCGCGGCGGGCCCGTCGTTCCGGCTCGATCCCGCGCTCACCCATCTCTACGCCTCGCCCTATGACGGGCGCGCCTTCGTCGTCGCCGATGCCGCCGGCCGTACGCTCGCGGAAAGCCCCTATGCCGATCTCGTGCCCTGGCGCGGGGCGCCCCGCCAGGCACGCCAGGCGGCGTTCCGGGCGGGCGCGTTCGTGGGGATCAGCCAGCCGGTGCGGGTAGGCACGCGCCGCGTCTGGGTAATCGTGACGCAGGACCGCACGGGCCCCGGCGCGATCCTCGACGACGTCGTCCACGGCTTCATCCGCCGCTATGACCCGGTGCTGATCTCCATCCTGCTGCTGCTGCCGTTGATCAACAGCGCGCTGATCGCCCGCCTGTTCTTCGCGGTGCGCGACGCCTCGCGCCAGGCAGAGGCGATCGGCCCGCACAATCTCGACGTGCGGATCGAGGAAGCAGGCCTGCCGCTGGAGGTGGCGCCGCTGGCGCATGCGACCAACGACCTGCTGGCGCGGCTGCAGGCAAGTTTCCGCAATCAGTCCGAATTCGTGGCCAATGTGGCGCACGAGCTGCGCACGCCGCTCACCGTGCATCGGGTGGAGCTGGAAGCCGTCGACGATCCCGCCCTCCGCGCCCGGCTGCGCGAGTCGGTCGACCGGCTGGGCCATGTCGTCGCCCAGCTGCAGGATCTCGCCGCGCTGGAGGTGATGGCGGACGACAGGTTCGAGACCTTCGATGCCCGGCTGCTCGCGCAGGAAACGGTGGGCCTGCACGCGCCGCAGATCCTGGCGGCGGGCGATGTGATCGGCGTGGATGCGCCGGAGGCGCCGGTGCTGGTACGGGGCAATCCGGTGCTCGCCGGGCTGGCGCTCGCCAACCTGGTGACCAATGCCAGCCGGCACACGCCCGCCGGCACCGCCATCGAGGTGCTGGTCGCCCCCGACGGCGTGGTGCTGGTCCGCGATGACGGGCCGGGCATCGCCGCCTCCAATCCGCAGGACGCAACCGAACGCTACTGGCGCGCGGACCATCAGCGTGCGGACGGCGCCGGGCTGGGCCTGTCGATCGTTCGCCGCATCATGGAAGTGCACCAAGGTCGCCTGACGGTGCAGAGCCGGCCCGGCGAAGGCACCTGCATCTCGCTGCGCTTCCCGCTCGCGAGGAGCGAGGAGGGCGTCACCAGCCCGTGGTGATGCCGATCCGCACGTTGCGCGGCCGCAGCGGCGTCATCTGCTCGCGCAGGCTGAGGCTGAACGGATTGCCGAAGGCGAACTGGTTGGCACGACGATCGGTGAGATTGCCTAGCGTGACGCTCAGCTCCGCCTTGCCCAGCCGCACCGCCGTGAAGGCATCGGCGGTCCAGTAGCGGCCCTGGCTCACGTCGAGAAAGTCTCCCGTGCCCAGCACCGAACGACCGGTATAGTCTGCCGAAAGCCCGATCCGCGGCTGCGCGCGCAGCGCCTCCCATGCATAGGACAGGCCCATATGCGCGGCAAAGGGAGGCGTTTCCGGCAAGCGACGGTTGTTGCGCTTGGAAAGATCCGCGATCGGGCCCTCGACATGGTTGTCGGTGAACAGGAACGAAGCCTGGGCGCGGAGCCCGCGTACCGGCACCCAATCGAGATTCCCCTCCACCGCGACGATCTTCGCGTTGCCGATGTTGGCCGTGTACGGCTGGCCGCGCTGGGTGATCAGGTCGGCCTGGACATTCTCCCACCACGCGGTCGAAATGCTGCCCGATGCCGCCAGCCCGGTCGTGCTGCGCCGCAGCTTGCGCAGCCCCGCTTCCGCAACGGTGATCGCGTCCGACTTGTAGTCGGCCACGCGGCCAACCCCGGGCGCCACGGCAACGCCGCCGGTGCGGTAGCCCGTCTGAAACCGCGCGAACAGCGCCAGGTCCGATGCGAGCTGCCACGAGGCTGCCACGGTGGGATCCAGCCGCCGGGTCAGCCGCCCCTTGACGAAGCTCGACGGCCGCGCCTGCGCCGACGGATCGCCGTCGGTCCGCGCTACCGAATAGCGCGCGCCAGCGGTAACCGAGAAGCGCCGGCTGAGCGCAAAGGTCGTCTCGCCAAAGGCGGATCCCGCGTTCGTGACGTTGGTGACGCCGACGATGCTCGCGTCGAGACCGGCTTGGGCAACGCTGCGAGTCAGCACATCGCGGTCGCTCACCAGCGTGAAGCCCGCCACCCAGCTGGTCCCGTTCGGCAGCGAACGCGACAGCCGCGCCTCCTGGCTCAGCAGCAGCTTGTCGTGGTTGGCGCGGTAGATCGTGCGGGGCCCCAGCACCACGCCCCGCGCACTGCGCAAGGTGGCGTCGAACGTCTCGCGCGTTTCATAGCCCGCCATCCCGCTGGCAGAGACGAAGCGGAGGCCACTCTCCCAGTTCTTGCTGACGACCACCCGCCCGAACAACAGCCGGTTTTCGAACGGCTGCGCCAGCAGCGTGCGGCGTACAAGCGCGCCTTCGCGCCGTTCGGCATATTGCCCGTCGGCAGCGTCGATCCATTGCCCGGCGCCGCTTGCCTCCACCTGCCAGCCCTGGCCCGGCACGACGCGCAGCGCAGCGCGGAAGCCGCCGGTATTGCTGCGGTTCACGTCGCGGCGCTTGCGGTCTGCATCCTGCAGATAGCCGCCCTGGCGGATCCGGTAGCCGACCACCCGCAGGCCGGCCTGGTCCCGCAGCAGCGGCAGGTTCAGCATCCCGGCGAGATCATAGCCGGGTTCCGCGCCGCCGGTGGCGGTCACGCCGGCAGTGGCGGCAGTGGCGACATGCTGCAGGTCCACCGGGTTCGAGGTGAGGCGGATCACCCCGCCGATCGCGCCCGACCCGTACAGTGTGCCCTGCGGCCCTTCCAGCACCTCCACGCTGGCCATATCGTACAGTCGCAGCCCGGGCTCGGGCCCCGAATAGTTGAGCTGAACGTCGTCGAGATAGACGCTGGTCGGCGCCTGGCTGCTGCCGTTGAAGCTGCTGTCGGCGATGCCGCGGATGAACACCTTGTTGCGCCCTGCACCCAGCTGGGTGCTCTGCAGGATCGGCACCTGGTGCGCGGCATCGCTCAAGGTGCCGGTCGCCGCACCGGGCAGCGCGTTGCTGCCGGCAATCTGGCTGAGGCTGCCCGGATAGCGCAGCAGCGTGATCCGCTGCTTGCTGGCGGTGACGACGACGTCGGGATCCGGCACCGGCGCCCGGGGCAACGGCCGCGGCAAGACGGGCAGAGGTCTGCGCACGGGGCGGGCGGCCACACGTTCAATCCGGTAGCCGCCGCCGGCAAGGTGGCGCGCGCGGTAGCCCGTGCCCTTTAACAGCTGCTGCAACGCCGCATCGACGCTGCGCACGCCGCGAACGGCGGGTGTCCGAACGAACCGCAGCCCGGGATCTGTGCTGACGATGTCGGTTCCCGTCTGCCGCGCCAGCTGGCCGATCGCGACGTCCAGCGTAGTTGCGGGCACAAGGATGGAACTGCGTTGGGCAAGCGCCGGGGTGACGGGCAGCGCCAGGGCGAGCGCGAGGCTAAGGCGCGTTCGGCCCCTGCTCCGCCAGAATCCACTGCCCCCCGTCACGTCGCCACGTCGCCCCGATCAGTTCCGCCAGGCGCGGCACGTCGCGATCGGCGACGCCGGACAAATGAACGACGCCGGTGAACGGCCTTTCCGACAGCGTCCCGCGCAGGGCAATGTTGGTGCCGTAGAGACGTTTCAACGCGCCTGCAACCTCACCCAGGGGTTGTCCCGCGAAGCTCAGACGGCCGCTGCGCCAGCCGCCGACCAGCGCCGGCGCGATCCGCGTCCGGGCTACGTCCGCACCGTCATCGCGTGCCGAAAGCGCGTCGCCGGCACGCAGCGTAACCGCCGACGCATCGGGCTGGAACGCCACCGCGCCTTCCGCAACGGCGACCCGAATGCGACCATCCAGATGCGCGACGTTGAACACCGTGCCCAGATCCTGCACCGCGACGCCGCCGACCTTGAGCGTGAAGGCCTTGGCGGAATCGTGGCGGACCTGGAACAGCGCCTCGCCGCGATCGAGCGTCGCGACGCGCGGATCGTTGCGGTCCAGCGTGAGCTGTGTCCCGCCGCTGAGTTCGATCGTCGTGCCGTCGTCCAGCGCGATTGCCCGGCGTTCGCCATCGCGCGTGGCGACCTGATAGGTCTGCGCGGCCGGCCGCATCGCCGGCACCAGTGCGAGCGCGACGGCAGCCGCGGCGGCCACCCCGCCCGTCCACCACAGCCAGCGCCGCGGCGCTGGGCGATTGTCGTTCTCCGCGATCGGCGCGGGTTCGGGAAAGCGGGCATCGGCGACCATCCGGTCGGTCGCCGCGACGCGATCATAGGCCTCGGCATGCGCCGGGCTTTCCTCGAGCCAGACGATGAACGCTGCCCATTCGGCCTCGTCCGCTGCCGCCAGCCGCAGCTGCCAGGCAATCGCCGTCTCGATCGCGTCTGCCGTCTCAACCTGCACGGTCGGAACCCCTTTCCCTATCGAGACGACGCGCTTCGGCCGAATCCACACCGCCGATATCAAGCCGGTCCTGAATTTTCCTGTACGCCCGCTGCAACAGCTTTTCGACGCCGCTCACGCTGATGCCGAGCTGCTCGGCAATCGCACGCTGCGGCCGCGCCTCCAGGCGAAACAAGCGAAGCGCCGTCGCCATGCGTTCGGGCATCTCGCCGATCGCCTCCTCCACCGCCTGCCACTCGCTGCGGGCGACCAGCGTGCGTTCGGCGTCGGGCACTTCCTCGGCGCCGGGTTGCGTCTCTACCCAGCCGGCATCGCGGCTGCCGCGACGCCCCGCGGCGATCCGCCGGTCGGTCGCAAGATTGGCGGCAACGCGGTAGAGGAAGGCGGCAGGCTGGGCGATCGGCTGCTCCGCCAGCTGGTCGATCCGCAGCCACATGTCCTGCAACGCATCCTCGGCGTCGTCGCGATTGCCGAGCCGCGCGACGAGCAGGCGCAGCAGCATCGGCCGCTGCGCCAGGAACACCGCCTTCAGCCCGTCGTCACGCACCCGCTTCCGATCCTCGACGAGGGTCAGGCGGGAAACGCCAGCCCCTCGGCAACAGCCATGTCGGCGATCGGCAATCGGTGCAAGGCCTTGGCTTCCACAATTCGCGCGGCTGCGATGCCGTCACCGGTACGCTCTCCCGCCCCGGGATGGCACATCACCAGGTGCATCGGGCCCGGCCGGCGCAGAAAGCGCGGAAATAACGCCGCATAGTCGCCGCGGAAGTTGTAATGGCCGGCAAAGCCGTCATTCGTGCGCAGCCCCAACGCGGCCGCCGCCGCGCGCAGCCCGCGGCTGTGCCACGCGCTGCCGATCGCCTTGCCGGTAAACGGACGCGCCAGCATCGCCGCGGCGCCGTCGGTACAGTCGCGCACCCATGCCCCCGGCGCGCGGGCGGCGGTCTCGGCGAGCACGAGGTCGCGGATGCCGGGCAGGACATGAACATGTTGGTGGCCGTCGACAAAAGCGGGCGGGCGACGCAGCGCGGCGAAAAAGGCGTCGAATTGCGCCGATATCTCTGTCGCCACTTCATCGAGCGGCACCGTCCAGCGGCTCGCCGCCGCGGCCAGCGGATCGACCCTCGGCATCCGACCGTCCGGCGCGAAGCGCGGCATGGCGGTGCGCGGCGCCTCCTCCGTCAGCGTCAGGTGCAGCCCGATTTCAACATGCGCCGGCAGATCCGCGAGCATCCGCGCATCCTCCGCCCAGCCCGGCATGACCGCCATGCAGCTGACCGCGTTGATCTTGCCGGCATGGGCGAGGGCGACGATGGCGGCGCTGATCGCCGGCGAATAGGCGAAATCGTCAGAGCAGAGAATGAGACGGGACAAGCACCGGTCCTTCGAGATGCTGATACTGGCGCTCGCGGATGCGATTGCTGAGCAGGCGGCGGCGCTGCAGGCGGCGCGCGAGGAACTTGTAGAAAAACCAATCTCCCGCGATCGGCGCTGCGGCCGAGTAGAGCAGGCGTTCGAACAGCGTCCAGCGGATCGAGTCCCGGTCCCGCTCGCGGGAGGACGGCATGCACCACATCGCATCCGAATAGCCCATGCGGCCCTTGCGCATCACGCGGTGGATGACCTCGTGGTCCTCGAGCACGAAATTCCAACGCGCCGCGTCGAAGCCGCCGGCCGCCCGCAGGCTGCGTGTGCAGAAGGCCTGGCCCGCGCCGCCCGCATGGCATTGCCGGGGCAGCAGCCGTGCCGCGGTGAGGAAGCGCCGCGCCTCCAGGAGGCGGCCCGCCTCGCCGGTTTCGGGCGCGATGAAGTAGGCGCCGGCGACGACATGGCCCGGCTGCGACAGGATCGCTTCGGCCGCTTCCAGATAGTGGTTCGGATACACGGTATCCGCATCGCAGGTCGCGACCCAGCGGGTCCGCACCCAGGCCAACCCCGTGCGCAGCGCCGCGACCTTGCCGGGGGTGCTCTCGGTGATCAGCAGATAGTCGAGCTGGTGCTCCCGGCACGCCGCCTCCGCCACGGCCGCGCTGTCGTCGGTCGAGCCGTTGTCGACCAGCACCAGCGTGAACCTGGTCACCTGGCGCGCGAGGCTTTCGATCGTCGCAGGCAGATAGTCGCGTTCGTTGAAGAACGGGATCAGTACCGTCCAGGCAATCCCGGAATCCTGCGGCGCGCCATCAAACGGGTCCTTCGAAAGATCCAGAAACATCGCTGCGGTCACCCTATCGATTCGATCGGGCGCAGGAGACCGCCGCCGGAATCAGCACTCCGCCAACGAATTGGCGCTGGCTGATTCCTGGCCTGGCCAGTGCTTCCCCACCCGATCGAAAGACGACGCCTTCCCGACCGATCCACACCGCACCCGGATAAAAATTTCGGATTGCTTAATCGGTGGGCAGGCGACGACATGGCCGCACCGTTTCCGCACCGGCGCGCGCAAAAATATCGCGCATGACTCAGGGGTGGACCGCGACTAGTTGGTCTTCCCCGTGAAGCATTGGACGCCCGTTCTGCCCGCGCGCGATGCGCGATCGTGGCGGCAGCCCTTCCATGCGCTGCTGCTGTTCTCGGCAGTGGCCGTGGCCCTGCGCCTGCACGATTTCGGCAACCCGGTGATCCATGTCGACGAGCAATATTATCTGCTGGTCGGTGACCGGATGCTGCACGGCGCGGTCCCCTATGTCGACTTCTGGGATCGCAAGCCGCCTGGGCTGTTCCTGCTCTTCGCCGCGATGCGCCTGCTGCCGGGCGACGGCATCCTCGCCTATCAGCTGACCGCCACGCTGTTCGCGGCGCTCACCGCCGGCATGATCGCGCTCTCGGCGCGGCGGCTGGGTGCACGAACGGTCGGCGCGGCGGCGGCGGGCTGCGCCTATCTGCTGTGGCTCGGCTTCCTGAGCGGGCGCGGCGGCCAGTCCCCGGTCTTCTACAACCTGTTCATGGCAGCCGCGGGCTGGCTGACGCTCCGACTGCCGGCGCTGGCGGCCGCCCGGGACAAGCGGGCCATCGCGCTACAGGGTGCCGCCGCCTGCCTCCTCGCCGGGCTCGCGATCCAGACCAAGTACACGCCCGCGGTGGAAGGCGCGTTCTTCGGCCTTGCCCATTGCTGGTATCTCCACCGTGCCGGGGCGAGGCTGCCGCTGCTCGGCGCGGCGGCCGCGCTCTGGGCGCTGCTGGGTCTCGCGCCGACGCTGGCCGCAATCGGCTGGTACCATGCGCAGGGGCCTGCAGTCTTTGCCAGCTTCTGGTTTTCCAACTTCGCGTCCGTAGCGTTGCGACGCGGCTACCCGGCCGCAAAGATCGCCGGGCGCCTGGCGGGCACGACCGCGCAGCTTTCCCCGTTCCTTGTCGCAGCAGCCCTCAGCTGGCGCTGGCAGCCGGCCGCACGCCGCGCCGAGCTGGGGGTCGCGCTCGGCTGGCTGGTCGCCGCGCTGATCGGCTTCGCGATGATCGGCGCCTTCTTCGATCATTACGCGCTGCCGCTGCTGGTGCCCTTCGCGATCGTTGCCGCCCCCGCACTCGGACGCTGCCGCCGGCTCCTCGCGGCGAGCGCCGCGGCGGCGGCCATCCTGTTCGCCGTGCACTGGGAGACCGAGCCGGACGACCGCGCCACGGCGCAGGCCGCCGCGCGGATCGTCGCCGCGCATGCCGACCAGGGCTGCCCCTATGTCTTCGCCGGCGATTCGGTGCTGTACCTGCTCGGCCACGCCTGCGTGCCGACCGCCTATGCCTTTCCCTCGACGCTTGCCTATGCGGCCGAACAGGGCGCGACCGGCATCGACGAAGCCGCCGAGGTCCGCCGGATCATGGCCGCCCGCCCTCCGGTGGTGGTGACGATGGACCCGCCGCTTGCCCCCTGGAACCAGCAGAGCCTCGCGGTGATGACGCCGCTGCTCGCCCGCAGCTATCGCCTGGAACTGCGCGCCCCTCGCGAGGAAAGCCTTCTCCTCGTCTATGTCCGTCGCGATCTGGCGCGCTAGGGGTTTACACGGAGGGCCGGCTTCGGCTTGGGTAGCCCGACGTAGAAGCGAAGGGGTTCCGATGAAGCGCATCCTGTTGGTGGTCTTGGCCGCGGTCGTGCTGGTCGGAGGCGCCGCCTTCGCCTTCACCCGGATCAAGCCGAGCGGCATTCCCGTGGTCCGCGCCGTCGCCGTCGCGACGCTGCCGCATGATAGCGGCGCGTTCACCGAGGGGCTCTTCTTCGAAAAGGGCGCAATGTACGAAAGCACCGGGCAGGTGGGCGAGTCGGTGATCCGCAAGCTGGATCCCGCCACCGGCAAGGTGCAGCAGGAAACTTCGCTTCCCGCCCCCTATTTCGGCGAGGGCATCGTCGCCTGGGGCGACAAGCTGTTCCAGCTGACCTGGCAGGACAAGACCGGCTTCATCTACGGCCTCGACAAGTTCGAGCCGCGCGGCACCTTCTCTTATACCGGTGAAGGCTGGAGCCTCACGCGCAACGACAAGGGCATCATCATGAGCGACGGCACGCCGGTGCTGCGCTTCCTCGATCCGAACTCCATGCAGGTCACCTCGACGCTGCGGGTAACGGCGAATGGCTGCCCGGTCGCCAACCTCAACGAGCTGGAATGGGTCGACGGCCAGATCTATGCCAACATCTGGCAGACCAACCTGATCGCCAAGATCGATCCCGTGAGCGGCAAGGTGACCGGCTTCCTCGACGTGAGCGACCTGGGACCGAAGGATCGCGGCACCGACAATGTGGCGAACGGCATCGCCTATGACGCGCCCACCAAGCGGCTGTTCGTCACCGGCAAGCGCTGGCCGCAGCTCTATCAAGTGAAGGAAGGCGATGCGGTCGCCAAGTCGGCCGAGGCGGCGAAGCTGACGAGTTGCACCCAGCAGTAAGCCGCGCCCTTCGGCCTTCCTCCAATCTCCCTCCCCCAAGCGGGAGGGTCAAACCCTTGCCCCCTCCCCACGTCGCGCTATCACCGGCGCGCCAAGAACATAGGGGAGGATCCATGGCCAGTCTGTTCCGTCTGAAACCCATCCATGCCGCGGCGGACCAGCCGCACGGACATCAGCTCGCCCGCACGCTCAGCTGGTATCATCTGGTGGCGCTGGGCGTCGGCGCGATCGTCGGCACGGGCATCCTCACCCTGATCGGCGTCGGCGCGGATCGCGCGGGGCCGGCGGTGATCCTCTCCTTCGTCGTGGCGGGGGCGATCTGCGCCTGCGCCGCGCTTGCCTATGCCGAGCTGGCGACCAGCATCCCGGCCTCGGGCAGCGCCTATACCTACAGCTATGTGGCGCTGGGCGAGATCGTCGCCTGGGTGGTCGGCTGGAGCCTGCTCGCCGAATATACGCTGGTGGTCGCCACCGTCGCGGTCGGCTGGTCGGGCTATGCGACTCCCTTCCTGCTGGGCCTCGGTGTACCGGCCGAACTCACCCATGGCCCGCAGATGGTCGAGGGCCACATTGCCGCCTGGGGAGTCAACGTGCCGGCGCTGTTCGTCGTATGGCTGGTCGCGGGGCTGCTGATCCTCGGCACTCGCGAAAGCGCGACTCTCAATGCGATCCTCGTCGTCGTGAAGCTGATCGCGCTCGCCGTGTTCGTCGCGGTTGCGCTGCCCTATTTCGATTCGGCCAACTTCGATCCCTTCGCACCGTTCGGCTATGCCAAGCATGCCAGCGGCGGCGTGGAGCGCGGCATGATGGCCGCTGCGGCGATCATCTTCTTCGCCTTTTACGGTTTCGACGCGATCTCCACCGCTGCCGAGGAAGCGAAGAACCCGGGTCGCGACCTGGCGATCGGCATCGTCGGATCGATGGTGGCGTGTGTCGCGATCTACATGGTCGTCGCGCTCGCCGCGGTCGGCGCCTTGTCCTACACGCGCTTCGCCGACAGCCCCGAGCCGCTGGCGCTGATCCTGCGCGAGATCGGCAAGCCGGGCGTCGCCAAGTTCCTGGCGCTCAGCGCCATTGTCGCGCTGCCCACCGTCATCCTTGGCTTCCTGTTCGGCCAGAGCCGCATCTTTTTCGTGATGGCGCGCGACGGCCTGCTGCCCAAGAGCCTCGCCAAGGTCTCGCGCCGCGGCTCGCCGGTGCGCATCACCCTGTTCACGGCGGCCATCGTCAGCTTCTTCGCCGCCTTCCTGCCGATCGACGAGATCGCCGCCCTTGCCAATGCCGGCACGCTCACCGCCTTCGCCGCGGTCGGCCTCTGCCTGCTGGTGCTGCGCCGCCGTGCACCGGAGCTGGTCCGTCCGTTCCGCACGCCTGCCGCCTGGGTCGTCGGCCTCGGCGCGATCTTCGGCTGCTTCTATCTCTTCCTCAGCCTGCCTACGAAGACGCAGCTCTGGTTCGGCTGCTGGAACCTCTTGGGTCTGGCGGTCTATTTCGCCTATGCCCGCCGCAACGCAGCAAAGGGTGACGCATGAGCGGTTGGACGATCGGGATCATCGGCGGTTCGGGCCTCTACGATGTCGAAGGCATCGAGGGCGGCGAATGGGTGGACGTGGCGAGCCCCTGGGGCCAGCCTTCGGACGCGTGCTTCGTCGGCCATGTCGGCCAGGTGAAGGCGGTGTTCCTGCCGCGCCATGGCCGCGGCCACCGCATCAGCCCCTCGGACCTCAACGTCCGCGCCAATATCGATGTGCTGAAGCGGCTGGGCGTGACCGACGTGCTTGCCGTCTCCTCGGTCGGCTCGCTGGCGGAGGAGCGTGCGCCGGGCACCTTCACCATCGCCGACCAGTTCATTGATCGTACCAAGGGCCGCACCCCCAGCTTCTTCGGCACCGGCCTGGTCGCGCATGTCTCGATGGCCGATCCGGTCTGCCCGCGCCTCTCCGCGCTGGCGGCCGAGGCGGCGCAGGCGGCGGGTGCGACCACCCATGTCGGCGGCACCTATCTGGCGATGGAAGGCCCGCAATTCTCGACCCGCGCAGAAAGCAACCTCTACCGCAGCTGGGGCTGCGACATCATCGGCATGACCGCGATGCCCGAAGCCAAGCTCGCCCGCGAGGCGGAGCTGCCCTACGCGCTCGTCGGCATGGTCACCGATTATGACTGCTGGCGCGAAGGCGAGGAGGCGGTCGACGTGGCGCAGGTGATCGCCCAGCTCTCCAGCAATGCCGAGAAGGCGCGGCGGATGGTGATGCACCTGCTGCGCGCGCTTCCCGCCGAGCGCGCGCCGTCGCCGATCGATACCTGCCTCGACACCGCACTGATCACCGCGCCCTCCGCGCGCGATCCGCTGCTGCTGGCGAAGCTCGACGCCGTCGCCGGCCGGGCACTCGGCTGATGGCGCGGCTTGTGCCCGCAGCAGCCGCGCTGCTGGCCGCCGCGCCCGCGATGGCGCAGGAAACCCCGGCCAATCCGTCGCAGGATCTGCGCTGGCAGAGCGCCCAGTCCCTCGCGCTGGCCAGCCGCGGTTCGGCGCAAGGGTGGCGCCAGCTCGAGGGCGGGCTGCGCTGGCGGCGCGTGAAGGGCGACGGATCGGGTGCCCACCCCAAGGTTACCGACATGGTGACGCTGCATTATGCCGGCAGCTTCGTCGACGGGACGGAGTTCGACAGCTCCTATGGCGGCCCGCCCGCCCAGTTTCCGCTCGATCGGCTGATCCGCGCCTGGCAGGTCGCCGTGCCGCTGATGGGCGTGGGGGACACGATCGAGATCGCGGTGCCTGCCGAGCTCGGCTATGGCTTCCAGGGCAAGGGGCCGATCCCCGGCGGAGCCACCCTGCTGTTCAAGATCGAACTTCTCGGCATCGGCGGCTGAGCGACGACGCGCCGCTTGTGCGTTTGCGCACGGGCGGGCATCGCAAACGTAAGCAGCGCCGCCGTACTCAGAACCGAGTGCTGTGCGTGATGTGCGCCCGTAGCCATACTCCCGCTGGAGGCGAACGACCGGCGCGCACGCCGCTTTGCCGCCTCCTGCTACTCGGATGGACGGCCAGCTGGAAAGCGAAGCTGGGTGCAGCACGGAGGTGCTCGGCGCCGGATGCGAAACGGCCCCGCTTCCGCAGAAGCGAGGCCGCCTTCAACTACGCCTTGGGCTAGCTCAGGCGAAGCTGACCTTCCGGTTGCGCGTGCGATAGCGCATCACGCCACCGATCGCACCAAAGCCCAGGATGAGCATGGTCCAGCTTTCCGGCTCCGGCACGGCGTTGCCGCCGGCGATCCACGCCTTGTACACATCCGCGGTCGACGCCTTGTACCCGCCATTGGCGAGCACATCGACATTGGTATTCCAGCCGATCGCGTCGAACAGCGCGAGGTCTGCTGCGGTCACCTGGTCCATCAGCCCGCCGCAGGTATAGGGATTCATCACGCCGACGAAACCGCTGCAGGTATTGTTCGCCTTCCAGTGCGAAGCCTGCCAGGTGTCGCCATTGTTCTCGCCCGTGGAGAAATAGGCGTTGCCCTGGAACGGAGTCGCGCCGCCGTCGATCGAGAAATAGGCAGGCTGGTTGAAGGCCCAGTTCAGCGAGTCCTCACCCGTGTAGCGGAACATGTCGGCGGCATAGGCCCACCAGTCGCCGTCCGTCTTGAAGCCACTGCCCACCGAGTAATCGAAATCGTCGGCGCCGCTCAGGAAGCCAAGCGCATGCCCCATCTCGTGGATGGCGACGCCGATGAAGTCGACCGTCCCCTTCTGGATGCCGTCGGTCGGATTGAAATCGAAGGCATAGGTGCTCGAGAACTGGATCTGTGCATCCACCGCCGCGCCCGTGCCGCCGAGCGCCTTCAGATTGGCGGAGCTGATCGCGATGGTGCTGCTCAGGTTGGTGCCGTTCGGGGCGATTCGGACGCCGTTGGCCGCAATGCCGTCCTTGGTGATCGGGTTTGCATAGGCCGGCACGATCGCGGTGACGCTGCCCTTGGCGCTAAGCGGCGCCAGATGGGCGAGGGCGACCGCGTCCAGCGCCGTGGTGCCGGTGGCGGCCAGCGCGCCATAATAGGCGCTGATCGGCACATATTGCGCCAGCGCCGAGCGGGTGCCGCCAAGGATGTTCTCGCCAAGCGGGGCGAAACCGACGTTGAACGTGAGCGACACGTCGTTGGTGAGCACGCTCTCCCAGTAGCTGGCGGCAATCTTGAAGCCGAGCTCCGCCTTGCTTCCCTTGACGCCGCCGATGTCGTTGAGCTTGATCGTCGTCTTGGCCGAAGCCGGTGCCGCGGCCGTAACCGCCAAGCCGAGCGCAGCCGTCGTCGCCAACAGCGCCTGTACCATCTTTTTCATTCAGTCCCCCTTCGTCCTGATCGATGATCCCCGGTCGGTCCTCGGAATCAGAGGTAACCGGTTGTTAACCAAGGTGACGGACCAAAAGGGAAGTGGTCAAGCCGTAAATGTTGCAGGGAGAAGAATATTTGAAATGTTGTTTCACACAACACAGCTTCAGTATTTCGCATCTATGTATTAATGAATATATTGTTGGCTGTACTTGGTCGTAGATGCGAAAAGGCCGGCGCGTTCCTGCGAACGCGCCGGCCTTTCGTTCATTAGGTGATCAGGCGGCGAGCTTGCGCAGCACGTAGTGGAGAATGCCGCCGTTGAGGAAATATTCCAGCTCGTTGACGGTATCGATCCGGCAACGGGTGAGGAATGTTTCCGACGAGCCGTCCGCTCGGGTGAGCTTCACTTCCACGTCCTGGCGCGGGCGGAGACCCGCGACGCCGGTGATGGTGAAGGTTTCCGAGCCGTCCAGCTTCAGCGTCTCGCGGGTCACGCCCTCGGCGAACTGCAGCGGCAGCACGCCCATGCCGACCAGGTTCGAGCGGTGGATGCGCTCGAAGCTCTCGGTGATCACCGCGCGCACGCCGAGCAGGTTGGTCCCCTTCGCCGCCCAGTCACGCGACGAACCGGTGCCATATTCCTTGCCCGCGACGATGACGAGCGCGGTGCCGTCGGCCTTGTGGCGCATTGCGGCGTCGTAGATCGGCATCACTTCGCCGGCGTACTTGGTCATGCCGCCTTCGACGCCCGGCACCATCTCGTTCTTGATGCGGATGTTGGCGAAGGTGCCGCGGACCATGACTTCATCGTTGCCGCGGCGCGCGCCGTAGCTGTTGAAGTCCTTCTTGGCGACCTGGTGCTCCTGGAGGAACACGCCGGCGGGCGAATCCGCCTTGATGCTGCCGGCGGGCGAGATGTGATCGGTGGTGATCGAATCGCCCAGGATCGCCAGCGGCTTGGCGTCGACGATGTCCTGCACCGGGGCCGGGGTCATCGACATGCCGTCGAAGTACGGCGGGTTGTGGATATAGGTCGAGCCGGTCGGCCAGCTATAGGTGTCCGACACGGTCACCGAGATGCCCTGCCAGTGGCTGTCGCCCAGATAGACGTTGCCGTAGCGCGAGCGGAACATCTCGTCGTCGATGTTCGCCGCGATCAGGCCCTGGATCTCCTCGTTCGAGGGCCAGATGTCCTTCAGGAAGACCGGGCCGTTGGTGCCCTGGCCGATCGGCGTCTCGTACATGTCCTCGGTCACCGTGCCCTTCAGCGCATAGGCGACGACGAGCGGCGGCGAGGCGAGGAAGTTGGCGCGGACGTCCGGCGAGACGCGGCCCTCGAAGTTGCGGTTGCCCGACAGCACCGAGGCGGCGACGATGTCGTTGCCGTTGATCGCCGCCGAGATCGGCTCGGCGAGCGGACCCGAATTGCCGATGCAGGTGGTGCAGCCATAGCCGACCAGGTTGAAGCCGATCGCGTCGAGATCCTCGGAGAGGCCGGCCTTGTTCAGATAGTCGGTGACGACCTGGCTGCCCGGCGCCAGCGAGGTCTTCACCCACGGCTTGCGGGTGAGGCCCAGCGCGCGCGCCTTGCGGGCGACGAGGCCGGCGGCGATCAGCACCGACGGATTCGAGGTGTTGGTGCAGCTGGTGATCGCGGCGATCACCACGTCGCCGTCGCCGATGTCATGGTCGCGACCCTCGACGCTCACGCGTGCGGGCTGCTCCTTCTTGTACACCTTGGTCAGGTCGCCGTTGAACACTTCGTCGACGCTGTCGAGGCTGACGCGGTCCTGCGGGCGCTTCGGGCCGGCGAGCGACGGGCGCACCGTCGACATGTCGAGCTCGAGCGTGTCGGTGAAGATCGGCTCGGGGCCGCTGACGTCGTGCCACATGCCCTGCGCCTTGGCATAGGCTTCGACCAGCGCGACATTCTCATCGCTGCGGCCGGTGAGGCGCATATAATCGAGCGTCTTGTCGTCGATCGGGAAGAAGCCGCAGGTCGCGCCATATTCCGGCGCCATGTTGGCGATGGTCGCACGATCGGCGAGCGTCATCGAATGCAGGCCGGGACCGTAGAACTCGACGAAGCGGCCGACAACGCCCTTGGCGCGCAGCATCTGGGTGACGGTGAGCACCAGGTCGGTCGCGGTGATGCCCTCGGCCAGCTTGCCGGTGAGCTTGAAGCCGACGACTTCGGGGATCAGCATCGACACCGGCTGGCCGAGCATCGCGGCTTCCGCCTCGATGCCGCCCACGCCCCAGCCGAGCACGCCCAGGCCGTTGACCATTGTGGTGTGGCTGTCGGTGCCGACCAGCGTGTCCGGGTACGCGATCGTCTCGCCGTCCGGCGCGACCGAAGACCAGATCGACTGGGCGATATATTCCAGGTTCACCTGGTGGCAGATGCCGGTGCCCGGCGGGACCACCGAGAAGTTGTTCAGCGCCTTGGAGCCCCACTTCAGGAACTCGTAGCGCTCGGAGTTGCGCTCATATTCCAGCGCGACATTGTCTTCGAACGCCTTGGGCGTGCCGAACTCGTCGACCATCACCGAGTGGTCGATTACGAGGTGCACCGGCACCAGCGGGTTGATCTTGGCCGCATCGCCGCCTAGCTTGGTGATCGCGTCGCGCATCGCGGCGAGATCGACCACGCAGGGCACGCCGGTGAAATCCTGCATCAGCACGCGCGCGGGGCGATACTGGATTTCGCGGCTGGGGGCCTTGGGGTTCTGCTGCCAGTCGACGATCGCCTGGGCATCCTCGGGCGTGACGGTCACGCCGTCGTCGAAGCGGAGCATGTTCTCCAGCAGCACCTTCATCGAGAAGGGCAGGCGGCTGATGTCGCCGAGCTTCGCCGCCGCCTTGGGGAGCGAGTAGAAGCTGTAGGTCTTGCCGGAGACGGTGAGCGAGTCACGCGTGCCGAGCGTATCGTTGCCGATGGCGGTCATGAGGCGCGGGGTCCTTTCCCTAATCTGGTCCGCCGGGCGCTCGGTGGACGCAGCCCATTATAGGCCACGCGGGCGCACCGCCGGGGTGCTGCGAATGCGAAGATTCGCGAGGGGCCTTAGCGCGGTGCGGCGGGGAGGGGAAGGGGAGGTTGGTAGGGGAACGGGCGGTGGTAGCGGTAACGGTTCTGCGCGACCGACCCATCAGCCGAATGGCAGGCGTATCTACCAGGTGACGGCGTGGGCATCATCAGCGGCGGTACCGGCGCAATGCTCGCGTAGCTCAGACCGACGGATTTTCTACAGAATACGCGCGTTTCGCACGGACGTCAGCGCCCCCCAACCGCCGAAGAACATGACGGCCAAAATCACAAATGTAGAAACCCCTGATACTTCACGGCCACTTGCCGCATTGAAGGCGTATGCGATGACCATTATAACCATCGCACCCAGCCAAGCTGGATATGCAGCCTTGAATCGAGCACCAAATCCTAAGTTTCTCGATCCAGGGCTCGTGCACACGGCAGTTAATGCAGCGGCCGCAGAGCACATGATCGTAGTACTAACAAACAGTATTAACAGCGCGCCAACCATCCTTAACCCTTCCCCCATTGCAGCATATACTGTGAGTTTTAATAGCAAAATGCCTAACTAAGGCCAAGTTGTTGTCGGATATTTTCATAATGCGCACCCCCTGCAGGCCACTGATTGGCTTCCAAGCCGACCCATTGAATACGCACGCTTGCGCACGGCCTGAACGCACCCTCGCAGCCAGTTTGATCGATCAAGGCGGACCATGGGTTCGTTCTTCCGCTGCGGTACTCCACAGAACCCGCGTTACGTCAGCAAACAGCCGCCTGCACGACCAAGCATTGAGAGGCCTCCCCCATTGCCGTTTCCCGCCCCGCTGCTAGCGTCGCGGGCATGACCGAAGGCATGACCTATGGGCGCTATCTCGCCCTCGACCAGCTGCTCGCCGCCCAGCATTTGCTATCGGACCGGCATGACGAGCTGCTGTTCATCATCATCCACCAGACCAAGGAGCTGTGGCTCAAGCAGATCCTCGCCGAGCTGCACCTCGCCAAGGGGCTGGTGCGCGCAGGCAAGCTGATCGAGGCCTATAAGGGCCTGGCGCGGGTCAGCCGCATCCAGGCGGTGATGACGATGAGCTGGGACGTGCTCGCGACGATGACGCCCAGCGACTATACCCGCTTCCGCTCGGTGCTCGGCGGCAGCTCGGGCTTCCAGTCGGACCAGTTCCGCGCGGTCGAGACGATGCTGGGGCTGCGCGGGGGCGGAGTGCCGGGGCCGCTGACCGACGAAGCCGCCGCGCTGCCGAGCCTGTGGGACGACGCCAATGCCGCGCTCGCCGCCGCCGGCTTCGCCCTGCCCGATGCCGTGCTGCACCGCGACTGGCCGACGCCCTATCAGCCGAACGACGATGTCCGCGCCGCCTGGGGCCAGGTGTATCGCGATACCAATCGCTACTGGGACCTGTACCAGCTGGCCGAGAAGCTGGTCGACATCGACGACGCGATGGCGACCTGGCGGCACAAGCATGTGCTGACCGTCAGCCGGGTGATCGGCGGCAAGATGGGCACCGGCGGCACGCCGGGCGTGAGCTATCTCGAGTCGACGCTCGCCAAGCGCGCCTTCCCCGAGCTCTGGTCGCTTAGGACGGACCTGTGAGCAGCTTCAAGCACCTGTTCCAGCGCGCACTGGCCGCCGCGCCCGACCGGCTGCACTTCGCGGCGCACAGCCACCATCTCTGGCCCGACGCCTCTTGGCTCGGCCAGCAGGCGGCGTGGGAGGATGCCGCCCGGCTCGCCGACCGCAAATGGGGCCGGGTGATGGACGACATCTGGCCCGCCGCCCAGGCCCATGTCGCCGCCGAGCTGCACCTGCCCGATCCGTCGACGGTGGTCTTCGCTTCCAACACCCACGAGCTGCTGCTGCGGCTGGTCTCCGCCATGGCGCCGCGCCGGCCGCTCCGCATCCTCGCCACCGACGGCGAATTCCACAGCTTCCGCCGCCAGTCGCTGCGCTGGGAGGAAGCGGGGACGGCGGTGGTCACGCGCGTGCCGATGGGCGAGATCGTCGCCACGGCGCAGGCGGGCGGGTTCGACCTGATCGTGGCGAGCCATGTCCAGTTCGGCACCGGCCATATCTTAGACGGCATCGGCGAGCTGGCGGCGCTCGCGCGGCCCGGGGGGCCGTGGGTGCTGATCGACGGCTATCACGGCTTCATGGCGGTGGAGACCGACCTCTCGACGGTGGCGGACCGGGTGTTCTACGTCGCGGGCGGGTACAAATACGCGATGGCGGGCGAAGGCGTCGGCTTCCTCCACGCGCCGCCCGGCTTCGGTCCGCGACCGGAGATCACCGGCTGGTATGCCGAGTTTGAGGACCTGGCGCTGCCCCCGGGGCAGATCGGCTATGCGCCCGATGCGCGGCGCTATCTGGGCGCTACGTTCGATCCCTCGGGGCTCTACCGCTTCGTGGCGGTGCGCGAGATGCTGGCGCGCGAGGGGCTGACCACCGCGGCGATCAACGCCCATGTCGCGCCGCTGCGGGCGCAGTTGCTGGAGGACTTGCCCCTCGACGCCGAGCGGATCAACCCCGCCGCGCCCGACGCACCCCAGTCCCGCTTTCTGGCGCTGCGCAGCCCGAATGCGGCCGCGTGGCAGGAGGCGCTGCTTGCGGACGAGATCGTCACCGACGTGCGCGGCGACGTGCTGCGGATCGGGCTAGGCCTCTACCAGGACGCGCGCGACGTGGCGCGGCTGCGCGAGGCGCTGGCCGCGCTCTGATCAGGCGGCGGCGAGCGGTGCGAGGCCGAGGCGACGGATCTCGATCGCCGGGCAGCGATCCATCACCACCTTGAGCCCTGCCGCTTCGGCGCGCGCGGCAGCTGCATGGTCCACCACGTCCAGCTGCATCCAGACCGACTTGGCGCCCGCGGCGATCGCCGCATCGACCACCGCACCGGCATCTTCGGACTTGCGGAAGATATCGACCATATCGAGCGGCACCCCGATCTGGTCGAGCTCGCGGAACACGAACTCGCCATGGATGTGCTCGCCGGTAATGCGCGGATTGACCGGGATGACCCGATAGCCATGCCGCTGGAGCAACAGCATCACGCCGTTACTGGGCCGATTGGGACGATCGGACGCGCCCACCATTGCGATGGTGCGGGTTTCCTCGAGCAGGGTGCGGATGTCTTCGTCACGCGTAAGCGGCATGCATCACCTCTTTAGCCACTCAGAGACGGAATCGGCCAAGGCACCAAATGCTGCGGAAGACTCCGTATCGCCAGCGGCAGGCGGCGTACCTGCATCCGAAGCGGAGCGGATCGCCATCGCCAGCGGGATACGGCCGAGGAACGGGAGACCCATCGCCCCCGCCGCCTTCTCCGCCCCGCCGCTGCCGAACGGATCGGAGACGCCGCCGCAATGCGGGCAACAATAGCCGGCCATGTTCTCAACCAGCCCGACGATCGGCACGCCGGCCTTGTTGAACAGGTCGATCGCGCGAGTCGCGTCGATCAGCGCGAGATCCTGCGGGGTGGAGACGATCACCGCGCCCGCCGGCTTGTGCTTCTGGATCATCGTCAGCTGCACGTCGCCGGTGCCGGGGGGCAAATCGAGCACGAGCAGCTCGGCATCACCCCAATCGGCATCGACCATCTGGCCCAGCGCTCCGCCGGCCATCGGGCCGCGCCAGGCGATCGCCTGGCCTTCGGCGACGAGGCCGCCCATCGACAGCATCTTCAGGCCGAACGGCGTTTCGATCGGCAGCAATACTTTGTCACGTGCCTGCGGCTTCACGCCCTCGACGCCCAGCAACTTGGGCTGCGAGGGGCCGTAGATGTCGGCATCGACCAGCCCGACCTTGATCCCGCGACGTGCGAGCCCGATCGCAAGGTTGGCGGCGACGGTGGATTTGCCCACGCCGCCCTTGCCGCTTGCCACCGCGAGAATGCGGCGCGTGCGACGCTCGCTGGTGAGGAGAACGCGCACTTCCGCCACGCCCGGCAGCGCGGCGGCGGCGCTGCGCACCTCCGCCTCCAGGGCGTCGCGCGTCTCGGGCGCGAGGCCGGTCACGTCGAGCACCACGTCGGCGCGGCCGGCTTCGAGGCGCACGGTGGCGCGACCGGCGGAAACGGGGGCAAGGGCGGCGGAAAGGTCCTGCGGTTCAGTCATGCCGCGGCACATAGGTACACAATCGTCCGACGCCACTGTAAATCCGCGTCGCCCTGCTTATAAAGGTCAGCATGGTGAATAGTTCTGGCCGTGACGCACTGTCCGGCACCTTCCACAACGAGGCGCCGAAAAGCCCATGGGGCGGCGGCTCGGATAAGGACGACGGCAACGGCGGGGGCCCGCGCAACCCGTGGTCCGTCCCGCCCGAGGGCCGGCGTACCCGCGCGGGCTCGCCCAGCGCGCTCGACGAGCTGTGGCGGCGCGCGCGGAATGGCGGCGGCGGCGGCCTCCCGGGCGTGCCCACCGGCCCGCGGCTGTGGCTGCTGATCCTCGCCGGGCTGCTGGCGGTGTGGGTGCTCTACACCTCGGTGCACCCGATCGGTCCGCGCGAAAAGGGCGTGGTCACCTTCCTCGGCCGCTATTCGGGGACGCTCGATCCGGGCATCCAGTTCACCCTGCCCGCGCCGTTCCAGCTGGTCGACGTGGTCGATGTCGGCAACATCCGCACCGAGAATTTCCCGAACAGCGGCGAGAATCTGATGCTGACCGGCGATCAGAACATCGTCGATCTCGCCTATTCGGTCCGCTGGGACGTCCGCAGCGCCTCGGCGTACGTGTTCCAGATCGCCGATCCGCGCGAGACGGTGCGCGCTACGGCGGAAAGCGCGATGCGCGCGGTGATCTCCAACACCACGCTCAACGAGGCGATCGGCGAAGGCCGCTCGAAGATCGAGGCCGAAGCCCAAGTCGCGATGCAGAAGATCCTCGACGAATATGGCGCGGGCATCCGCATCCAGGGCGTCGCGATCCAGAAGGCCGCCGCACCCGCGCAGGTGGACGAGGACTTCAAGGCCGTCACCGCCGCGCAGCAGGAAGCCGAATCGAACCGCAACAACGCCAATGCCTATGCGCAGCGCGTGATCGCCGCGTCGCAGGGCGAGGCGGCCGAGTTCGACAAGATCTACGAGCAGTACAAGATGGCGCCCGAAGTGACCAAGCGCCGGCTCTATTACGAAACCATGGAGGCCGTGCTGGCCAACACCAACAAGACGATCGTCGAGGCACCCGGCGTGAACAGCTACCTCCCGCTGCCGGCGCTGCGCCGGGGCAATGCGCCCGCCGATGCGCAGGACAAGGGAGGCGCCAAGTGACCGCCTGGGCCCGCAACCCGATCGCGCTCGTCGTCGCGGTGATCGTGGCGCTGATCGTGCTGATGAGCACTGTGGCAATCGTGCCGGAGACCAAGCAGGTCGTCGTGCTGCGGCTGGAGAAGCCGTATCGCACGGTTAACGCCTACAGGACCGGGGAAGGCTTCGGCCGCACCAATGCCGGGCCGGTGTTCCGCATCCCGTTCGTCGACCGCCTCGTCTGGGTCGACAAGCGGATCCTCGACGTCGACCTGCCCGACGAGCCCGTGCTGTCCACCGACCAGCTGCGGCTGGAGATCGACGCCTATGCCCGCTACCGCGTCACCGATCCGCTGCGGATGGTGGTGACCGTGGGCACCGAGGAGCGGCTGCGCGAACAGCTCCAGCCGCTGCTGCGCTCGTCGCTGCGCAACGAGCTGGGCAAGCGCCGCTCGAGCACGCTGCTGAGCCCGGAACGCGGCCAGGTGATGGACAATGTCCAGAATTCGCTCCAGCGGCTCGCCAGCCAGTATGGCGTGGAGATCGTCGACGTGCGGATCAAGCAGACCGAGCTGCCCTCGGGCTCGCCGCTCACCAGCGCGCTCACCCGCATGGCCACCGCGCGCCGCCAGGAGGCGGAGACGATCAAGGCGCAAGGGTTGAAGGACGCGCAGATCATCCGCGCCAACGCGCAGGCGCAGGCGGCGCAGATCTATGCGGCGGCGTTCAACAAGGATCCGAAATTCTACGACTTCTACCGCGCGATGCAGTCGTACCGGACCACCTTCCTGAGCCCGGATGCCAAGGGCGAGAGCCAGATCATCCTGTCGCCCAACAATGAATATCTGCGGGAGTTCACCGGGCAACGATGAGTCTGTCCGCTCGTTCATATTCAAACTTGGTTCAGCCGCGCTGGGTAGAAGCGCGCTTTGAGACGAATACCGTTCCTTTCGAGAGGAAATGACCCCGTGCGTTACGCCTACGCCTTGACTACCGCGATCCTGCTGGGTGGCGCTGCCACCGCACTTTCGCTCAACCAGCCGGCCGGCGCGCAGACCGCGCAGAACGAGCCGGGCACCATCCAGGCGGTGGCCCCCAAGGCCGGCGCGCCGATGAGCTTCGCCGATCTGGTCGCCCGCCTCCAGCCGGCGGTCGTCAATATCTCGACCACGCAGCGCGTGAAGGTGAATGCCAATCCGTTCGCCGGCACGCCCTTCGAGATGTTTGGCGGCGGCCAGGGCCAGTCGGTGACGCGCGAGGCGCAGTCGCTCGGCTCGGGCTTCATCATCTCGGCCGACGGCTATGTCGTCACTAACAACCATGTGATCTCCGCCGGTGCGCAGGGCGCGGTGGTCGAATCGATCACCGTCACCCTGGCCGACGGCCGCGATTTCAAGGCCAAGCTGATCGGCCATGACGCGCAGTCGGACCTCGCGGTGCTGAAGATCGACGGGGCGGCGCTGCCCTTCGTCAAGTTCGGCGATTCGGGCCGTGCCCGCGTCGGCGACTGGATCCTGGCGATCGGCAATCCGTTCGGCCTGGGCGGCACCGTCACCGCCGGCATCATCTCGGCAACGCACCGCGTCACCGGCGCCGGCGCCTATGATCGCTTCATCCAGACCGACGCCTCGATCAACCGCGGCAATTCCGGCGGCCCGATGTTCGATCTGAACGGCAACGTGATCGGCATCAACTCGCAGATCCTGTCGCCCACCGGCGGCAATGTCGGCATCGGCTTCGCGATTCCGGCCGAGGAAGCCAAGCCGATCATCGACAAGCTGATGAAGGGCCAGTCGATCACCCGCGGCTATCTCGGCATCGCGATGCAGCCCTTGACGAAGGAGCTTGCCGACGGCTTCGGCCTGCCCTCCGATCGCGGCACGCTGGTCGCGCGCGTCGAGCCCGGTCAGCCGGCCGAGAAGGCGGGCATCAAGCAGGGCGACGTGATCGTCAAGGTCAACGGCAAGGACGTGACGCCCGAGCAGACGCTGTCCTATATCGTCGCCAACGTCACGCCGGGCACGCGCATTCCGGTGGAACTGATCCGCGACGGCAAGCGCCAGACGGTGAACGTCACCGTAGCCGCGCGACCGCCCGAGGACCAGCTCACCCCGTTCGACCCCAGCGACCAGGACGGCGCGCAGGGCGATGACGGTGAAGACGGCAGCAGCGCCGCCACCGCCCCCACCGCGCTGCTCGGCGTTGGCGTCACGCCGCTGACTCCGCAGATCGCGCGTTCGATCGGCGTCGATCCCTCGATCGGCGGCGTGGTGATCCTCGGCGTCAACCCGAGCAGCGACGCGGCCGGCAAGGGCCTGCAGCGCGGCGACGTGATCGTCTCGGTCAACCAGCAGCCGGTGCGCACCGCGGCGGAACTCAGCCGCGCCGTGGCCGCTGCCAAGGCAGCCGGACGCAAGCAGGTGGTGCTGTTCATCCAGCGCAAGAACGCCGGCACCTACATTCCGGTCGCTCTCGCCGGGAACTGATCCGCCGCAAAACGGCTGACCAAGGCCCGTTTCTTCCTTATGCCTGCCCCCACAAGAGGAGCAGGGAATGGCGGAAGAGACGGGCCTTTTCGTTGGTGCAGCCGGGGACACGCGGATCGAACTCAACCTGCGCCGCGCCAACCGACATGGGCTGATCGCCGGCGCGACGGGCACGGGCAAGACGGTGACGCTGCAGGGCCTGGCCGAAGGCTTCTCCGCCGCCGGCGTGCCGGTGTTCGTGGCGGACGTGAAGGGCGATCTGGGGGGGCTCGGCATGGCGGGGTCGCCGCTCGCCAAGCCGCATGCCGCCTTCGCCGCGCGGGCGCAGGCAATCGGCGACGGCGGCTGGAAATACCAGGCGATGCCGGTACAGCTCTGGGACCTGTTCGGCGAACAGGGCCACCCGATCCGCGCCACCGTGTCCGAAATGGGCCCCTTGTTGCTCGCCCGGCTGATGGACCTCAACGAGGTGCAGGAAGGCGTACTGACCATCGCCTTCCACGTCGCCGATGCCGAAGGGCTGCTGCTGCTCGACCTCGACGACCTCCAGGCAATGCTCGCCCACTGTGCCGAACGCGCGGAGGAACTGTCGACCACCTATGGCAACGTCTCGAAGCAGAGTGTCGGCGCGATCCAGCGCCAGCTGCTCCAGATCCGCAGCCAGGGCGGCACGCATTTCTTCGGCGAGCCGGCGCTCGGCATCCAGGATTTCCTGGCGCACGACGATAACGGCCGCGGCGTGATCAACATCCTCGCCGCCGACAGGCTGATGGCGAGCCCGCGCCTTTATGCCAGCTTCCTGCTCTGGCTGCTTTCCGAGCTGTTCGAGACGCTCCCCGAGGTCGGTGATCCCGACAAGCCGGTGCTCGTCTTCTTCTTCGACGAGGCGCACCTGCTGTTCGACGACGCGCCCGAGGCGCTGCTCGACAAGATCGAGCAGGTGGTGCGGCTGATCCGCTCCAAAGGCGTCGGCGTGTACTTCGTCACCCAGAACCCCATCGACATTCCGGAGGACGTGGCGGCGCAGCTGGGCAACCGCATCCAGCACGCGCTGCGCGCCTTCACGCCGCGCGACCAGAAGGCGATCCGCGCCGCCGCCGAGACCTTCCGGGCAAGCCCCGGGCTGGACGTGGCGACCGCCATCACGGAGCTGGCGGTGGGCGAGGCGCTGGTCTCGCTGCTCCAGGCCGACGGCGCGCCGGCGCCGGTATCGCGCACGCTGATCCGCCCGCCCGCCTCGCGCGTCGGCCCGCTGGCGGTGGACGAGCGGAAGATCCTGATCGAGACCGACGCGATCGGCACCAAATACGACACTGCGATCGACCGCGAATCCGCCGAGGAACTGCTCGCCGCCAAGCGCGCCGAGGCAAGCGCCGCCGCCGCCGAAGCCCAGGCGCGGGATGCGGCTGAGAAAGCCGCCGCCGCACAGGCGAAGGAAGACGCCCGCCGCGCCAAGGAGGAGGAACGCGCCCGCATCGCGGCCGAGCGGGAGGCGGCGAACAACCCGCTCAACCGCGCGATCCGCTCCGCCACCCGCTCCGCATCGTCGGCGGCGGGGCGCGCGGTGGCGAACGAAGTGAGCAAGGCAGTGTTCGGCAGCAAGGGCGGCGGCGGCGTGCTGGGTCAGGTGGTGCGCGGCGTGCTGGGCGGCCTGTTCCGCGGCTGAGTGGAGCTTGGCGCGGGAAGATTCGCGCGGTCGCCCGCGGGCGATAGGCTCAATGCAACGTTAAGGCTTCCCCGCCAAATTCCGCGCGATCGGAAGGGGGAAGCGTGACGCGCAAAACATTGTGGCGAGGGGTCGCCATCAGCTTGCTGTGCTGCGCGCTGGCGTGCTGGCTTACCGGGCTGCGCGTGACCGAGGATTCGGCGGACCGTGTTGTGCTGGCTTGCATGTTGCTCATCGTCGGGCTTCTTGCCGACCCGGCACGGCTGGGTCGGGCGGCCTGGCTGGTCGAAGCGATCGAGGCGATCGCGCTGCTCGCCCTCATCGGCATGCTCGGCGCGGTATCGAGTTATGTCGTACTCTGGCATGCGGGCCCGCTGGCGGACCCGCTGCTGGATCAGCTGGACCACAGCCTTGGCTTCGACTGGGTCCAGGTGCGCAAGACGGTTGCGATGCGTCCCTGGGCGATGGAATTGCTGGAGCGGGCATATCGGGCCTGCTTCTGGCTACCCTCGGCCGCCATCTTGCTGTTGTGCGCATCGGGACGCACCGCGCGGGTGCATCGGTTGCTGTCGACCTTCGGTCTCACGATCCTGCTGGGTCTGCCCCTTTTCTACCTGCTTCCCGCTGCGGCGGCATTCGACTTCTACGCCTACGCACCGCTGCCGCCCAACGCAGAACATTATGGCAGGCTGATTGCAGCGCTGCACGCGCATCGCCTGCACGCAATCGATTTGAACGACCTGGGGGGAATTATCAGCTTCCCGAGCTTCCATGCGATCATGGCCCTCTTGTTCGCATGGGCTCTCTGGCCGATCCGCTACCTGCGTCCACTGGCGCTGCCGACGAATGCGGCGATGTGGCTGGCCGCGATACCGATCGGCGGGCATTATCTGGTGGATGTCATCGGTGGGTCGCTGGTCGCGATTGCAGCGCTCCTCCTGACGCGCACCTCAGCAGCACGCGCCTCTGCCCGGCCCCAGGCTTCCGCCGCAGGTCTTGCAGTGCAACGCGGCTGAAAAGGCCCCTGTCCAAAGCCGGCACGCAATGCCACGGTGCACCTTGAAAGCCTGGGTCGTCCGGGCAGAACAACCCGGAGCCCCTTGCGCATGGCCATAGCCCCTGCCCGCGCGCCGCTTGAACTCACGCTGCGCGGCGTGCTGCTCGGCGGCGCGATCACGCTGCTGTTCACTGCCGCCAATGTCTATCTCGGCCTGAAGATCGGGCTTACCTTTGCCACCTCGATCCCCGCCGCGGTGATCTCGATGGCGATCCTGCGCTTCTTTCCCGGATCGACGATTCTCGAAAACAACATCGTCCAGACCGTGGCGAGCGCGGCGGGGACGCTGGCCGCCATCATCTTCGTGCTGCCGGGTCTGGTGATGATCGGCTGGTGGAACGGCTTCCCCTATGTCGAGACCGCCGCGATCACGATGTTCGGCGGCATCCTGGGCGTGATGTTCTCGGTGCCGCTGCGGCGTGCGCTGGTGGTCGATTCGCCCGACCTTCCCTATCCGGAGGGCCGCGCCGCCGCCGAGGTGCTGCAGGTCGGCGCCGGCAGCCGCGAGGGCGCCGAGGAGAGCGCGCGCGGGCTGAAGGTGATCGTGGTCAACGCGCTCGCCTCGGCGGGGTTCGCGCTGGTCACCCGGATGAAGCTTGCCGCCGAAGAGGGCGCGGTGTTTTTCAAGGCGGGCGCAGGCTCCACCGGGATCATCGGCGGGCTGCAATTCGCGCTGATCGGCGCAGGCCACCTGATCGGCCTCACCGTGGGCATTGCCATCCTCGTCGGCGTGGCGATCGGCTGGTGGATCGCGCTGCCGATCCTCAGCGCCGGCATGCCGGGCGCGGCGGAGGCTGTGGCGAACACCGTGTTCCGCAGCGACGTGCGCTTCCTGGGCGCCGGCGCGATCGGCATGGCGGCGATCTGGACGCTGCTCAAGATCATCGGGCCCGTCATTGGCGGCATCCGCTCCTCGCTCGCCGCCTCGGCCGCCGCACGCAGCGGCGCGGTGGTGCCGGTCGGCGAGCGCGACCTGCCGATCGGGATCGTCGCGGTGGTGACGCTGGGGATGCTGCTGCCGATCGGGTGGCTGCTGTGGAGCGTGCTGGCGGCCGGACCGCTCTCCGCCTCGGCGGGGCTGCTGGTCGCAGGTTCGCTCGTGTTCGTGCTGGTGGTCGGGCTCGTGATTGCCTCGGTGTGCGGCTATATGGCGGGCCTGATCGGCGCGTCGAACAGCCCGGTCTCGGGCATCGGCATCCTCTCGGTAGTGGCCGCGTCGCTGATGCTGGTGGGGCTGTACGGCCGCAACCTCGAGCCGGGCACGACGCAGGCGCTGATCGCCTATGCGCTGATCGTCACCGGCATCGTGTTCGGCGTGGCGACCATCTCCAACGACAATCTCCAGGACCTCAAGACCGGCCAGCTGGTGGGTGCGACGCCGTGGAAGCAGCAGGTCGCGCTGATCTTCGGCGTGATCTTCGGCAGCCTCGTCATCCCGCCGGTGCTCAGCGTGCTCAACGCCTCGTTCGGCTTTGCCGGGGTGGCGGGCGCCAGCGCCGATGCGCTGCCCGCCCCGCAGGCGGCGCTGATCTCGTCGCTCGCCAAGGGCGTGCTGGGCGGTGATCTCCGCTGGGACCTGATCGGCGTGGGCGCGCTGATCGGTGCGGGCGTGATCCTCGTCGACGAGGTGCTGGCCCGCACGAGCAAGCTGCGGCTACCGCCGCTGGCGGTCGGCCTCGGCATCTACCTGCCGATGGGCGTGACGCTGACGGTGGTGGTCGGCGCGGTGGTCGGCTGGTTCTACGACCGCGCCGCCGAGCGCGCCCGCGATCCCGAGTTCGTCAAGCGCATGGGCGTGCTGATGGCCACCGGCATGATCGTCGGCGACAGCCTGTTCGGGGTGCTCTACGCGGGCGTGGTGTATGAGACGGGGAGCGAGTCCCCGCTGGCGCTGGTGGGGCCCGGGTTCGCAGGCGTGGCGCTGGCGGGGGGCACGCTGCTGTTCCTGGCCGTGACCGCGGGGCTGTACCTCTACACGCGGCGGCAGGCGCGCTAGCGCACCTCTTCCCCCCTCCCGCTTGCGGGAGGGGGGAAGAAGAAGGGCTCAGCCCGCGAGCAGCGCGCCCAGCTTTCCCTGCTGGATCGCGGCAAACGCTGCCCCCAGCGCATCGCGGTACCGCACATCCTCCGCCACGCGCGCCGGGAACACCTGGCGCAGCGCCAGCACCGCCTCGACTGGCGCCGCATCGGTCGCAGCAGCGGCGAGCACCTCCGCCAGCGGATCGGTGATCGCCTCGCCTGCCTTGGCCTTGTTGGCGAGGAACGCGATCCACGCGGCCACCGGCACCACGAGCCGGTTGACCGACCGCCCCGCATCCAGCGCCGCCGCCGTCGTGTCGAGCAGGCGGTAGGGCAGCTTCTGCGAGCCATCCCAGGCGATCTGCGACAACAGATGCCGGATCGCGGGATTGCGGAACCGGCCCAGCACCGCGTCTACATAGCCCGGCACGTCCAGCCCATCGACCGGGCCCAGCGACGCCGCGATGTCCTCGTGTGCCAGCCGCGTCACGAAGCCGCCCAGCGCGCCATCCGACATCGCCTCGAACACCGTCTCATGGCCCAGCACCAGCCCGATATAGGCCAGGCTGGAATGGCTGCCGTTGAGGATGCGCAGCTTGGCCTGTTCATAGCCGCGAACGTCGTTGGTCAGCGTCACGCCCGCCGCGGCGAGATCGGGGCCATCCTCCAGGTCGAAGCGCTGCAGCACCCACTGGGTGAAGGATTCGCGCTGCACCGCCGCCTTGTCCTCGACGCCGAGCTCGCCCGCCACCCTGGCGAGGAACGCGGTGTCGCTCGCCGGCGTGATCGAATCGACCATTGAGTCCGGGAAGGCCACTTCGGCGGCGATCCAGTCGGCAAGGCCCGCATCCCATTCGCGCGCCAGCGCCACGCAGGCGGCGCGGAGCTTGCCGCCATTGCCGGTCATGTTGTCGCAGCAGAGCATCGCGAAGGGCGCCACGCCCGCCGCGCGGCGATCGGCAAGGCCGGTGACGATCCAGCCGATCACGCTCGCCGGCTCGGCGGGACGCGTGCGATCGTGGACGATGTCGGGATGGCCCATGTCGAGCGTGCCGTCGCCGCCCAGGCAGTAGCCCTTCTCGGTCACCGTGCTGGTCGCCAACCGCACCTCGGGGCTGGCGAGCAACGCGCGGAGGCGCGAACCTTCGCCGGGGCCGATCGCCTCCGAATGCGCGGCGATGATGCGGGTGGAAGGCTCGCGGTCGATCACCGCCAGCGTGTACAGCCCGTCCTGCGCCTTCAGCGCGTCCGTCGTCGTGCCGCTGCGCAGCGACACCGCCGCGATGCCCCAACGGGGATCACTGTCCAGCACCCGATCGATAAACGCCGCCTGGTGTGCGCGGTGGAAGGCGCCGGGGCCGAAATGGACGATGCCGGTGCGAATCGCGGCCGGGTCATGGCCGGGGCGGAGGATGCCGGCAGGAAGCTCGGCAAGCGAAGCGCGCGAAAGCGAGGTCATATGGTCAGGCCAATCAGACCCGACGGGTAAAGTCAATCGCGGGCGGTGGACCCGAAGGAGGGCGGCAACAGCGGGCGGGTGAAATCGGGCCGGCGCTCGCGAAAGCCGCGCGGCAGGAAGAACCGCACCTGCCGATTGGGAAAATCAATCTCCACCCGGCGGAAGCTGCGCATCGCATCCATGCCCAGCATGATCGCCGGGCGCTTGGTCAGGCCGAAGCGCTTGAACGGCTCGGCTTCAGCGAAGGCGACCGGCAGCGTCTCGAACGCGACATTGCTCACGCGCATCGAGGGGACCTGGCCATATTGCGCATGCGTCTTGCCGCCATCGACGCTGGTCAGTTCGATCTCCTGCAACATACCGACGCTGCGGCCGACCTTCCGGCGCAGCGCCTCGTTGCCCATCGTCACCTGCGAGCCGGTGTCGAGCACGACCTGGACGCGGGTATTGGCGTAATAGGCGTCGGTGACGATCAGCTGGCCGAACTGATCCTTGGCGGTCACGATGATCTCGTCCGGATCATGCTTTTCGCCCCGCTTGCGCTTCACGCTCGGGCGCACCGCCATGGTGGCGGTATCGAAGTCGATCGTCACCTGGTGATCGCGCAACGTATCGATGCCGAGCAGCCCCGCGGCGCCGATATTGGCCGCCTCGAAGGCTGGCGCGACGATCGTGTGGGACGTCCCGATCGATTCGATCCGGAGATCGGGGACGATCACGGTCGCAACCAGGCTGCGGCCGGTCATCGAGGTGACGTGCACCGCGGCGCCCGCCGCCAGCCCCAGCCTTCCGGCAAGCTCCCGCGAGACCACGGTCCGTTCGGCCCCGGTATCGATGATGAAATTATAGGGGCCCTGCCGAGTGATCGCGACAGGCACCGTAAGCCGGGCGCTCGTCTCGCCCAGCGCCAGCTGGATCGCATCGGGCTGTGCTGCCGGAGGCATGGTTTCAGGATCGGTCCGCACACCAACGGGGCTGCTTGCCACTAGGCCCAGCGGCACGCCCCAGAAGAGCAAAGAGGACGAGACTCCGAACATTGCCGAAATCTACGCCTGTCCATGTTGCGCAGCAATCCCGCAAAAGAACGGGGTCAGTCGAGCCGCATCGCCTCGGCAGCAATTGCCTCCGCCTCTTCGAGCAGCGCATCTTCGGTGGAGCCCTGGGCCACCGACTCGCGCCCGATCATGATCAGTACCGGGACTGCCATCGGGCTCACCCGTTCGAGATCGACGTGGAGCATGCGATCACCGGCTTCGTCGAGCAGCCGGGCGAGCCGGCCAACATCGGTCATCTTCGCGCGCGCATCTTCCCAGGCGGCGCGGAGCAGCAGGTGATCGGGCTCGTATTTTCGCAGCACATCATAGATCAGGTCGGTGGAGAAGGTCACCTGCCGCCCGGTCTTCTTCTTGCCAGGATGCTGGCGCTCGACCAGCCCGCCGATGATCGCCACTTCGCGGAACGCGCGCTTGAGCAACGCCGAGCCCTGCACCCAGTCGACGAACTCATGCTCCAGGATGTCGGGCGAGAAGAGCGGGCGCGGATCGGCGATCTTCTCCAGCCCATAGACCGCCAGCGCATAGTCGTTGGCGACGAAGCCCAGCGGCTTGAGGCCCATCGCCTCCATCCGCCGGGTGACCAGCATCCCCAGCGACTGGTGCGCATTCCAGCCCTCGAAGCTGTAGATCACGAGATGGTGCCGCCCTTCGTGCGGGAAGGTCTCGACCAGCAGCTGGCCCGGCGCCGGCAGCGTCGAGCGACGGTCCTGCGTCTCGAGCCATTCGCGCACGTCGGCCGGGAAGCGGGTCCACTGGCTGCGATCGAACAGGAAGGTCCGCACCCGGTCCGCAAGGTTGGCGGTGATCGCCAGCCGCGCGCCCATATAGCTCGGCACCCGCGCCTGTTTGGCGGTGGCGCGGACGATCAGGTCGGTCGCCTCCACCCGCTCCACTTCCAGCGCCAGCCCCGCAAAGAAGAAGGTGTCGCCGGGCGAGAGCGAGGCGGCGAACCCCTCCTCCACCTTGCCCAGTCGCTTGCCGTTCTTGAACCGCACCTCGAGCATCGGCGATTCTACGATGATGCCGGCGTTGAGCCGATGCTGCGCGATGAAATTGGGCTGGGTGACCCGCCAGACGCCGTCCTTGCCCTGGGTCAGCCGCTTGAACTTGTCATAGGCGCGCAAGCTGTAGCCGCCGTCGGCGATGAAGTTCAGGACGCGGTCGAACACCTCCTCGGTCAGCGCCGAATAGGGCAATGCTGCACGTACTTCCTGCAGCATGTCGGCGGCAAGGAAGGGGGCGGCGCAGGCGCAGCCCATTACGTGCTGGGCGAGCACGTCGAGCGCGCCGGGACGGAAGATGTCCGGGTCGAGCTCGCCCGCCTCCACCGCGTCGAGCGCGGCGCGCGCCTCCAGATATTCGAAGCGGTTGCCGGGGATCAGCACCGCCTCGCTCGCCTCGTCGAGCCGGTGATTGGCGCGACCGATTCGCTGGAGCAGGCGCGACGAGCCCTTGGGCGCCCCCATCTGGATCACGCAATCGACATCGCCCCAGTCGACGCCGAGATCGAGGCTGGCGGTGGCGACCAGCGCGCGCAGCCGCCCGTCGGCCATGGCCTGTTCGGCCTTCTGCCGCGCCTCCAGGCTGAGGCTGCCGTGATGCACGCCGATCGGCAGCTTCAGTTCGTTCACCTTCCAAAGCTGCTGGAAGACGAGTTCGGCCAGGCCCCGCGTGTTGCAGAAGACGATGGTCGTCTTGTGCGTCTCGATCTCCGCCATCACCTGCGGGATGGCGTAGATGCCCGAATGCCCGGCCCAGGGCACGCGGCCCTCGGGCAGCAGGATGGCGATGTCGGGATCAGCCCCCTTCTCGCCCTGCACCAGCGTCACCGAATCGATGTCGCCATAGGGGGCGAGCCAGGCGCGATAGCCGTCCGGATCGGCCACGGTCGCGGACAGGCCGACTCGGCGGAAGCCGGGCGCCAGCCGCTCCAGCCGGGCAAGCGCCAACGCCAGCAGGTCGCCGCGCTTGCCCGTGGCGAAGGCGTGGATCTCGTCGATCACCACCGTTTTCAGCCCGGCAAACATCGTCAGGCTGTCCTCATAGGAGAGCAGCAGGCTGAGCGATTCGGGGGTGGTCATCAACACCTGGGGCGGGCGGGCGCGCTGGCGTACCTTCTTCTCGTGCGGGGTGTCGCCGGTCCGCGTCTCGACCCGGATCGGGAGACCCATCTCTTCGATCGGGGTCAGTAGGTTGCGCTGCACGTCCACCGCCAGCGCCTTGAGCGGCGAGATGTAGAGCGTGTGCAGCCCTTCGGCCGGCGCCTCGATCAGTTCTGCCAGCGTCGGCAGGAAACCGGACAGCGTCTTGCCCGCACCGGTGGGGGCAACGAGCAGCGCGTGGCTGCCCGCTCGCGCCGCCGCGAGCATGTCGCGCTGGTGCCGCCGCGGCGCCCATCCGCGGGCGGCGAACCAGTCGGCCAGAGGGGCGGGGAGATCGGCGGGCACCGCTTCTATGTAGGGAGCGGTTCGTCCGATGGGGAGACGCTTCCCTTGCTGGCCGTCTCATGCTCCATTGCGTGCAGGGCAAAAGGGGAAACCAGATGAAGACGCTTCTCGCCGCCACCGCCGGGCTTGCGCTCGCGATCGCCGCACCCGCTGCGGCGCAGACTCGGCCCGATCAGGCCAAGTTCTTCGAACTCTACAAGGAACTCGTCGAGACCAACACGGTGGTGAATGTCGGCAGCTGCACCCAGGCAGCCGAGCAGATCGCCGCGCGGATGAAGGTGGCCGGGTTCAAGGACGCGCAGCTCACGCTGTTTTCGACGCCCGAGCATCCCAAGGACGGCGGGCTGGTCGCGGTCTATCCCGGCACGTCGAAAAAGGCGAAGCCGCTGCTGCTGCTCGCGCATATCGACGTGGTTGCCGCCAAGCGCGAGGACTGGACCCGCGATCCGTTCAAGCTGGTCGAGGAGAACGGCTATTATTACGCCCGCGGTACCGTCGACGACAAGGCGATGGCAGCGATCTGGGCGGACACGCTGATCCGCTTCCAGCAGGCCGGCACCAGGCCCAAGCGCACGATCAAGCTGGCGCTGACCTGCGGCGAGGAGACGACCTGGGCGTTCAACGGCGCCGAATGGCTGGCCAAGAACAAGCGCGACCTGATCGACGCCGAATTCGCGCTCAACGAAGGCGGCGGCGGCAAGTCGGACGGGCACGGCAAGGTGCTCGTCCAGAGCATGCAGGTCGGCGAGAAGGCGGTGCAGAACTTCCGGCTGGAGACCAGCAATCCGGGCGGCCACAGCTCGATTCCCGTGCCGGAGAACGCGATCTACCAGCTTGCCGACGCGCTGGTGAAGATCCGCGCCTATGACTTCCCGCTGGAACTGTCCGACACCACCCGTGCCTATTTCGTCAAGGCAGGGGGCGCGCGCAGCGACGCGCTGGGCAAGGCCATGGTGGCCATCGCCGCCAATCCCTCCGACAAGGCGGCGGAAGCGCTGCTCAACACCGACCGTGTCTACCATTCGATGCTGCGCACCACCTGCGTCGCGACCTTGCTGGAGGGCGGCCACGCCAACAACGCCCTGCCCCAGCGCGCCGCCGCGAACATCAACTGCCGCATCTTCCCCGGGCACAGCAGCGAGGAAATCCAGAAGGCGCTGGCGGCGGCGATCGGCGACGCCAGGGTGACGATCACCATGGTCCCGCCGGTGCGGCCGATCGCCAAGCCGCCCGCGCTTGACCCCAAGGTGGTCGGGCCGGCCGAGAAGCTGGTCGCGAAATATTTCCCTGGCGTGCCGCTGGTGCCGACCATGTCCACCGGCGCAACCGACGCGATCTTCCTCGCCGCCGTCGGCATCCCGACCTATGGCGTGCCCGGCCCCTGGGGTGATCCGGACGGCAACGGCGTCCACGGTCTCAACGAGCGGGTGGAGATCCGCTCGCTCTATACCGGCCGCGACTATCTGTTCGATCTGGTGAAGGCGTACGCCGAGCAGGAGTGAGGCTCAGGCGGGCTCGATCCTGCCATCGGCCACCCGGTAGCGGGTGGCCGTGGCGGGCACCGCGTCGAACAGCGCGGGTTCGGTGCCGGTCATCCACACCTGCCCCCTGCCCGCCAGCCGGTCGAACAGCGCCGCACGCCGGCCGGGATCGAGATGCGCCGCGACCTCGTCGAGCAGGAGGATCGGGGGCGTGCCGGCCCGGTCCGCCACCAGTTCGGCATGGGCGAGGACGATGCCCAGCAGCAGCGCCTTCTGCTCGCCGGTCGAGCAGAGATGCGCGGGCTGGGCCTTGTCGAGGTGGGTGACCTGCAGGTCGGCACGGTGCGGTCCGGTGAGGGTGCGGCCGGCGGCGGCATCGCGGCGGCGGCTCTCACGCAGCGCGGCAGCAAGCGCGGGGGCGTCGCCCTGCCAGCCTTCCAGCGTGAGGCCGGCACGCGCAAAGGGCCCCGCCGGCTGGTCGGCGAGCCGCGCGCCCAGCGCGGCCACGGCATCGCGCCGGGCCGCATCAATCGCCGCGCCATGCTCGGCCATCCGGGCTTCCAGCGCATCGAGCCAGGCTGGGTCGGGCGGCCGTTCGTCGGCGAGCAGCCGGTTGCGCTCGCGCATCGCGGCCTCGTAGCGCGTCGACTCGTGCGCGTGGCGGGGGTTGAGCGCGAGCGTCAGCCGGTCGAGGAAGCGGCGGCGGTCGCCCGGCGCCTCCAGGAACAGCCGGTCCATCGCGGGGGTGAGCCACAGCACCACCAGCCATTGCCCGAGGCTGGTCGCCGCGGCGGTGGCGCCGTTCACCCGCACGATCCGCCGCTCGGGGGCGTCGGCCCGGGTGCCGGTGCCGATCTCGGCTTCGTCGAGCGTCGCGGCGATGCCGAAGCCCCCCGCCCCGCCCTGCCGCGCCATTTCGCTCAAAGGCGCGCCGCGCAGGCCGCGCCCGGGGGCGAGCAGCGACACCGCCTCCAGAATATTGGTCTTGCCGGCGCCATTCTCGCCGCTCAGCACGACGAAGTCCGCCCCCGGGGTCAGCAGGGCATCCTCGTGGTTGCGGAAGTCGGTGAGCAGGAGACGCTTGACGGCCATGCCAGCGGCTGTAGCGCAGCACCTTGCCCACGAACACCGCTTGGCCGATAGATCAGGGCGAAGGGATAGAAACACATGCTCCGCAAGACAGTTACGATTGCCGCACTCGCGCTGGTCGCGGCCTGCTCCAAGGCACCCGAGGACGTGACCGCCACCTACGCCGCCGCCGGCGGCCGCGGCACCATCACCGTCAAGGCTGCCGCCAATGGCGACGCCAAGGTGGAAGCCGGCCCGCAGACGCTGATCCACAAAGGCGGCACCGATTACGTCGTGATCACCGACGGCAACGACAAGTTCGCCGCCAGCTTCGCCGATTTCGTCGGCGCGACGCAGGACATCGCCAAGGCCAAGGGCATGAAGCCCCAGGCGCTGCCGCAGGATCCGGACTATGAAGCGGTCCAGGTCGGCGAGGAGAAGGTCGGCGACCAGAAGGGCACGATCTGGAGCGTCCAGCCCAAGGGCAACCCGCAGGGCGATTCGATCCGCATCGTCGTCAGCGACGACAGCCGCCTGAAGAACATCGCCGCCGCCATCGGCATGCAGACCAAGCTGACCGGCGCGCGCATGGCGACCGTGTTCACCAGCGTGCCCAAGGCCGAGAAGGTGCTGGAAGACGTGATCGCCAAGGGCGCCGTCCTGCGCCTCGGCGAAGCGCTGACGCTGCAGACGCTCAAGCCGGGCGCGATCCCCGCCAGCGAATTCGCGCTGCCGCAGGTGCTCGACCGCGCCGCGCTGCGCAAGCGCATCGAGGACCAGGCCAACAAGGCGCTCGAAGCCGCCAAGGCCGCCGGCGACAAGGCAGGCGAAGTGCCGGCTCCGGCTGCCCCCGCGGCACCTGCCCCCGCCGCTCCGGCAGCGACGCCGGCCGCGAAGTGACGTTCCGCCGCCTCGCGCGCGCCCTGCCGATCCTGCTGGCGCTGGCCCCCTGGCCCGCGCTGGCGGACGTCACCGCTTCCTACCAGGCCGGCAAGGACCGGCTGACCGTGGAAGTGGCCGACAATGGCGATGCGCGCGTCGAGGTGGGCGAGTTCGTCTATATCCGTCACGGCGGCGAGGACTATCTGACGCTCGGCAAGGCCGCCGACGATCAGATCTCCGGCCGCCGCGACGACATGCTGAAACTCTTCCATGTGCTGTTCCGCGCCGATCCGGATACCGCGAACCTCGCGGCGCCTGCTCCGATCGCGCCGGTGGTGGAACCGCTCCGCGAAACCGAGCTCCTCGGGCTGAAGGGTCGGGTCTGGAGGATCTGGCCCACGGGCAAGGGCGATGCCGCCGACAGCATCGAAGCCGCCTTCACCGATTCACCCCGGCTCGCGCCGGTGAACCGCGTGCTCCAGTCGGCGATCACCGAGTTCCTCGGGGTGTTCGGACCGCTGGACAAGCACGGCCGTTTCCGCGCCATCCTCGCCGCGATGCGCGACAAGGGCGCCCCGCTGATGGTGCGCGACGCGAACACCGTCCAGTTGCTGGCGCTGGAGGACGCTCCGATCGCCCCGGCACGTCTCGCCATACCGGAAAACCTGATCAGCGGCGACGCGCTGCAACTGCTCGCCCAGCAGATGCAGGCGCGGCAGAAGCGGGACAAGAACCCCTAGAGCGCGCCAATCCCCGCCTCGGCCAGCCGGGCCTGGGCGATGCGATATCGTGCCGGCTCGGCGATCCCGAGCCGCGCCCGCGCCGCTTCCAGCGGCTCTTCCAGAAGCTTCTCGTAATCCTCGCCGTGAAGCCAGCCGGCGCGCTTGCCGTGGCGATAGCCCTCCAGAATCGCCTTCACGCAATCGAGCCGCCCGGTGGTGCGGATGCTCTTCAGCGCCCCGCCCAATGCGATGAAGCCCCAGCCGAGCCCGCCGGTCTGCGCATAGGAGAAGGCGACGAGGCACAGCTCGCCGAGATGCTCGTCGGCCTGGTAGCCGGTCAGCACGTGCCAGAGATCGTGGATGTCGCGCTCGCGCCGGCCCATCCAGGCATAGGGGTGCTCGACCTCGATGCCCTGGAAACCGCCCTCGACCATGCTGACCTGGACCAGCCCGTCGGCCGAATAGCCGGTCGAGTCCAGGAAGGCGCGGTACGCAGCTCCCAAGGTTCCGGGCGCGAAGCTGTCGATCCAGCTGCGGTCGCACAGGCGCTGGGAGAGCTCGAGCCGACGATAGGCCAGCTTGCCGCCGCCCGGGATGGTAAGCAGCTTGCGATAGTTGCGCTGGCTGACGTCGCCATTCAGCGCGCGCATGATCTTGAAGACCTGTTCGGTGTCGTCGCCATTGGCGAGCAGCCGGCGCAGCGCCGAAAGGGCGGTTCCCCATTCGCGCTTGAGCGGGACGCCGGGGTTGATCAGCGGTTGCGGTGCCTTGGTCGCCATGCAGTCCGATCCGTTTAACTGACAGGCATGTAAATAGCAGAGCCGCGGCGCGGATTCAACGCAGGCATGCATTTCGTCGAGGCGGACGACGGATCCAGGGAGATCCGCCGCCCGACCCAAGTCCCGTAAGTGCGACCCTCGGGGCTTGGCGGCCCTTATGGTCGCAGAGCAGCACCCGAAACAGCCGGGGAAAGCGCGGGTGGGCCCGGAAAGCGGCCGTCAACCATGGACATGCCGCTGATATGCAAGAATTTACCGGTGCGGGATCAGACTCGCATCGGCATCAATACGTAGAGCGCGGGCGAGCTATCATTCTCGCGGATCAGCGTCGGCGCGGCGGCATCGGCGAGATGCACTTCCACCAGGTCGCCTTCGATCTGACCAAGGATGTCCATCAGGTAGCGGCTGTTGAAGCCGATCTCGAACCCTTGCGCGGCATATTCGCCCGGCACTTCTTCCGCCGCGACGCCGTTCTCGGGGCTGGTCACCGAGAGCACGACCTTGTCGCGCTCCAGCGCCATCTTCACCGCGCGGGTCTTTTCGGTGGCGATGGTCGAGACGCGGTCGACGCCCTGCATCAGGCTCTTCGGATCGAGCTTGAGCAGCTTGTCGTTCGCGGTCGGGATGACGCGGCTGTAATCGGGGAAGGTGCCGTCGATCAGCTTCGAGGTGAGGATCGCCTGGCCCAGATCGAAGCGGATCTTCGAGGGCGAGAGCGACACGCCCACCGAACCGTCGACCTCGTCGAGCAGCTTGCGCAGCTCGGCCACGCACTTGCGCGGCACGATCACGCCCGGCATCGCATCGGCGCCGTCCGGGCACGGCACGGTGACGCGCGCCAGCCGGTGGCCGTCGGTCGCCGCCGCGCGCAGCATGCGGCTGGCATCGTCGGTCACGTGGAAGAAGATGCCGTTCAGATAATAGCGCGTCTCCTCGGTGGAGATCGCGAAGCGGGTCTTGTCGATGATCTGCTTCAGCGTCTCGGCCGGCAGCTCGAACGTCGTCGGCAGCTCGCCCTCGGCGATCATCGGGAAATCGTCGCGCGGCAGCGTGCCGAGCTGGAAGCGGGCGCGGCCGGCCACTACCGTCAGCTTGCCCTCGGCCGCGGTGAGCACCACCTGCGAACCCTCGGGCAGCTTGCGGACGATGTCGAACAGCGTGTGCGCCGAAACCGTCGTCGCGCCGACCTGGTCGACCGCGGCGGGGATCGTCTCGTCGATCTGCAGATCGAGATCGGTCGCCATCAGCCGGATCGTGCCGCCCAGCTGCGCATCGATCAGCACGTTGGACAGGATCGGAATCGTGTTGCGCCGCTCGACCACGGACTGGACGTGGCTCAAGCCCCTCAACAGAGTTGCGCGTTCGATCGTCGCCTTCATGTACCTCAAACCCCCGGGCCGTCGCCCAACATCCTACCCGGCGCGACCCGGCCGGTGGCAATGCGCCATGACGTACCCTTAACGCGAAAAAGGGCCGGAGCAAGCCGCTCCGACCCCCTTTTCCACAGTCAGACTGCCTTTTCGGCGATCAGAACCGTACGCCGAGGCCCGTGACGATCTGGTGACGCTCGGGATCAACGCCATTGGTCTGCGAGCCATAGTTGGAATAGCGATATTCCGCCTTGGCGAAGACCTTGTCGGTCAGCTTGAACTCGGCACCCGCGCCCAGGCGCCAGCCGTCGTAATTGTCGCGCTGGCGGAAGGACAGCGCCGGCGTGGTGGCGGGCGAATCATAATCGGTGATGAACTGGGCGTTGGTGTAGCCGGCCTTGGCGTAGATCAGCGTGCGCGGCCCGGCGAGGAAGCCGAGGCGGCCGCCGACATACAGGTCGCGCCCCGCCTTCACGCGCAGCCGGTCGCCCGCGTTGAGCACGTCGTTGCTGCGATCGCTGATGCTCGATCCGGTCACTTCGCCCTCGACGCCGAAAACGGTGCTGCCGCGCTGGACGTCATAGCCGATATTGCCGCCAAAGGTAACGCCGTCGCGCGACGCGTCATAGGACGACTTGTCGTTCACGCGGTCCCAGCCGGCGATCACTTCGGCGTGCGGGCCGGCGAAGCCCTGGTCCTGCGACTGGGCGAAGGCGGGCGCGGCAAACGCGGTGGTGGCGATCAGGGCGGCGATGGAAAGCTTGGTACGCATTACGAATACTCCTCACTGGAGCCGCACCGACGAGGTGCGGCCTGACTGCAGCCGGAAGCCGGGGCTTCGGCTGGACGCTCGGTACCGGGGGAAGGGGCGGCCCACGCGGGCGCCGCCAAACGATCTTCCTCCCGTTCGCTCCCGGCGTGCTCCGCGAGCTGCAGGACGGATGCACCCGCAGCCCTGTCGCCGGGATGAACGAATCAGGGCCAAAACGGGGCATTGCGTTTCCCGGGGTTTCGCCCGAGAGACATGGGCCATGGCCAGCACCCGGAAAGGCCGCGACTTCATTGCGCGGCACGGCGAGACCGTGTTCAATATCGCCCGGCGGATGCAGGGCGATCATCCCCACACCCCGCTGACCCGCGCCGGCTTCGCCCAGGCCGATGCGATGGGGGCGGCGCTGCGGGCACTGCTCGGGCCGAAGCCGAAGCTGACGCTCTGGGCCTCCAGCGCCGGCCGCGCGCTGCAGACGCTGGCGATCATCGCAGAACATCTCGAGCTGGACTGGCACCAGACGCGAACCGACGACCGGCTGGTCGAAATCGGCATGGGCGCGTGGAGCGGGCGCTACTACGCCGATCTGGAGCGCGAGGTGGGGACCTTTCTCGATCGCGAGCACGGGCTCTACACCCGCCCGCCCGAAGGCGGCGAATGGTATGACGCGATCGCCGCGCGCGTCTCGGGCTGGCTGGCCGACACCGGCGAGGATCCGGGCGACCGGCTGGTGATCATGCACGGCATGTCGAGCCGTATCCTGCGCGGGGTGATGACCGGCCGCGACGTGCTGCCCCAGTTCGACGCAGCCGTGGCGCCGGACCTGCCGCAGGGATCGATCGTCCGGATCGAGGGCGGGGAAGAGACCGTGGTGCATCTCGGCACCGGGCGCGGCGCCGCGCCGGCATGATGCTGGCGCTCGCGCTGCTGGCGCTCGCCGGGCCCCGCGAGACGATCGGCATTTTCGAGCGCTGGGGGGCGTTCCGCGATTCCGCGCCGACGCGGTGCTTCGCGGTGGCCCGACCCGTGGACAAGGCCCGGCGCGGCGAGGCCTTTCTCAGCATCGCGAGCTGGCCGGGCCGCAGCGTGCGGCACCAGCTCTATGTCCGCCTCAGCCGGGCGCGGGCGGACCATGCCCGGGTGATGCTGGTCGCCGGCGAGCGGCGCTTTGAACTCACCGCCAGCCGCCACGACGCCTGGGCGCCGGATGCGCGGACGGATGCAGCGATCGTTGCCGCGATGCGCGACGGGCGCGCCCTGAGCGTGGAAAGCGTCGACACGGGCGGCGTGCCCTTCGTCGACGGCTATGCCCTGCAGGGCGCCGCCAGCGCGATCGACGCGGCAACGCTGGCCTGCCTCTAGGATCACAAAGGGCTGGCACCGCCCGCGCCATCCACTATCTTGGCTGCGTGCGATCTCCATCCGTCACTGCCCGCCTCGCCGACGGCGTCGCCTCCATCCCGGCGGCGCAGTGGGACGCCTGTGCCGGGCTCGACAATCCGTTCCTCAGCCACGCCTTCCTGTCGATCCTCGAAGCATCGGGCTCGGCGACCGCGCAGGCCGGCTGGCAGCCGCTGCCGATCATCGTCGACGGGCCGGACGGCACGCCCGCCGCGATCGCGCCTGCCTATGCCAAGAGCCATAGCCAGGGCGAATATGTGTTCGACCATAGCTGGGCCGATGCCTGGGAGCATGCCGGGGGCCGCTATTATCCCAAGCTGCAGATCGCGGTGCCGTTCACCCCCGTCCCGGGCCCGCGGCTGCTGCTCCGCGATCCTGCCCAGGCCCCCGCGCTGATCGCGGCGATCGAGGCGGTGGTGGACCAGCACGGCCTCTCCTCTGCCCACGCCACCTTCATCGAGGAGGCGCAGGTGCCGCTGTTCGAGGCGGCCGGCTGGCTGATCCGCACCGGCACCCAGTTCCACTGGCAGAATGACCGCTATGCCAGCTTCGATGATTTCCTTGGTGCGCTCGCCAGCCGCAAGCGCAAGGCGATCCGCAAGGAACGCGCCGCCGCCGTCGAGGGGCTGACGATCCGCCACCTCACCGGCGCCGAGATCACCGAGGGGCATTGGGACGCCTTCTGGGCCTTTTACCAGGATACGGGCAGCCGCAAATGGGGCCGTCCCTATCTCACCCGGCCGTTCTTCTCGATGCTCAGCGCAGCGCTGGGAGACCGCGTGCTGCTGATGCTGGCCGAACGCGACGGCAGGCCGATCGCCGGCGCCCTCAACCTGATCGGCCGCGACGCTCTCTACGGCCGCTATTGGGGCTGCGTGGAGGACGTGCCCTTCCTCCATTTCGAGCTCTGCTACTATCAGGCGATCGACGCCGCGATCGCGCGTGGCCTGCCCCGCGTCGAGGCGGGCGCGCAGGGGGAACACAAGCTCGCCCGCGGCTATGTGCCGGTGACGACCTGGTCGGCCCATTACCTCCCCGATCCCGGCTTCCGCCGCGCCGTCGCCGACTTCCTGGTGCGCGAGCAGCAGGCGGTGGAGCGCGAGCAGGAATATCTGGAAGAGCTGACGCCGTTCAAGAAGGCGGAGTAGCCCCCCCCTCAGGACGGCGGCGCGGTCCCGTTGCCGGGCAGTTCGCCCGCCGCTTCGGCCTCGCGGATCAGCACCGCTTCGGGGCGCGGGATCGGCAGGTCGCCGGGGTTGAGGCCCGGGCCCGGCACATCGTGGTCGACCCGGTAGAGCACGCTCGGGCCGTCGCGCCACACCGGGATCAGCCCCTGCTCGTACCGCTTGTCGTACGCCGGCGGGCGGATCAGCCAGACATAGTCGAACGCGTCGCGCGGGAAGAGCGCCAGGCTGCGCGCGATCGGGCGCCACCATTCGCGCGGGCACTGGACGTTGGTCACCAGTTCCGACGGATCGTGGGCGAAGCGCTTGGCCGCGCGGTAGCGCACCGTCATCAACTGGCCGCCGGCCATCGACCATTGATCGTTGGTATAGGCCAGCCGCCGCTCGAGCGCGAGGCCGGGGACGTGCTGCAGCCGGGTCATCGCCCATTCGTTGTAGCAGGTTTCGCCGACGAAGCTCACCAGCCGCGCGCCGACCGGCACATGCTCCAGCGCCTTGAGCTCGCGGTCATAAGCCTTGTCGTACAGGTAGAAGCTCGCCGTCGTCGCGCCGATGCGGGCAAGGAAGAAGGCGAGGCCCAACGCCGCCACCAGCGTCGCGCCCCGCATCGACAGGCCGGGCTTGGGCCGGATCGCCAGGATTGCCACGGCGATGAGGAACGGCACCATCCGCATGTCGGCATAGGCCGATCCGAACACCACGCGAGGCAGGAAGATATAGACCAGCAGCAGGAAAAGCGCGGAAAGGCCCAGATTGCGCGAATACTGGATATTGGGGTCGCGCACTGCCTTCAGCATGAGGAGGAAGATCACGCCGACGCTGGCGAGGTCGAACAGCTGCCAGCGATCACGGAACACCTGCGTCACCCACAAGGTCTTGGCGCGCCAGTTGAACCAGTCGAAGGTCTGGCCCGAGACATGCTCGCCGCCGCGCCAGATCACCATCAGCACCGCCGGCAGCGCCATCACCGCGCACTGCAGCCCGGCGAAGAAGATCGGCGCGAGCCAGCCGCCCACCAGATCCTTGTGCCAGGGCAGCGCGGGGTTGCGGCGCAGGTCGTGCTGGCGGATCAGCTCGGCCGAGAAAGCGAGCACGCCCAGCACGCCCCAGCCGAAGGTGTGGGTGATCCAGATGATCACCGAGAGCGGCACGAACACCAGCGAGCGAAACTGGAACTTGCCCAGCCGCGCCAGCCGCAGCCACCAGCCGAACGCCAGCATCGCCATGCCCATCGACAGCGCGAAATTGACGAAGCCGAAGTGGAAGGGGAAGGCATAGGCGAGCGGCAGCGCGAACAGCGCGGTCGCCGGGATGCGGCCGTGCACCTCGCGCGCGATCATCAGGAAGCCGGCGACGGTCGTCACCGGGATCGCGAGGACGATCAGCTTCACGCCCAGCTCGAGCCCGAAGATCTTGGCCATGGGGAAGACCAGCAGGTCCACCCCCAGATTGCCCATCAGCTGCCAGCGGAAATCATACCATTCGCGCAGCCACGGCACCTGATCATAGACCAGCTGTACGCGATAGCGGCCCATATGGCCGGGCAGATCGACGAGCGGCGGGATGTCCGGCCACAAGAGCGGCACGGCCGCCATCAGCACGGCGAACAGTACGAACCAGCGTGTCTGCCACCAGCGCAGCGGAACCCCTTTATCCATCGCGCCGCTTTAGTGCGGCGATGCCCCGGGCGACAAGCGCTTATGGTCGATCCTGTAGAGGGCGTCCTCGCCGTTGCTCCAGATCCGGGTCATGCCCGCCGTGCCGCGCGGGGCAGTGGCGGGGGGATGGATCAGCCACACATAGTCGAACGCATCGCGCGGCAGCGCGGCCAGCGATTCGTCCAGCGTGCGGACTCCGGGTTCGACCGAGCAGGGGCGGGCAAGCACCATCTGCGAGGGATCGCTGTCGAACCCCGCCATCGCGGCGGGTGCATGGAGGGTCAGCGGGGAGCCGCCCGCCAGCGGCCACTGGTTGTTGGAAAAGGCCCGCCGCTCGGCCATGGCCAGCCCGGGAAGATGGTTCAGGCGCTGGTGCATCCAGAGCTGCCCGCAGCGCTCCCCGATGAAGCTCACCAGCCGCGCGCCCTGGGGGAGATGATCGAGCGCAGCAAGGCGCTGGCGCCAGTCGTGATCGTAGAGCGTCAGGCTCGCAGTGGTCGCGGCCGTGCGGACCAGCAGGAAGGCGAGCGCGATGGCGGCGAGCACGGTCTGGCGGCGGGCGCTCAAGCTCGGCCGCGCCTCCAGCGCCAGCAGCGCCAGGATCAGCATAAACGGCACCAGCCGCATATCGGCATAGGCCGAATGGAAGAGCATGAAGGGCAGCAGCAGAAAAGCGGCGAGCACCAGCAGGAAGGCGCGCTGCAGCCGCGGCTCCACCCGCGTTCCGGGATCGCGCCAGCCCTGGTAGAGCAGGCAGAACAGCAGCGCGGCGGAAATCAGGTCGAACATCTGCCAGCGATCGCGCAGCACGGCGACGAGCCAGACAAGCTTGATGTCCCACAAGAAGGACCCCGAAAGGCCAGTGCTGGCCCCGCTGCGCCACAGGAGCAGCAGGGCCGCCGGCGGCGCGAGCGGCAGCAGGCGGATCGGCAGCCTCCGCCAGTCGCGCAGCTCGGCGGCGAAGACGAACATCGCCAGCGTCGCCCAGCCGACCACATGCGCTACCCAGATCGCCAGAGACAGCGGCACGAACACCGCCGCACGCAACGGGAAGCGACGCTGCCGCCCGAGCCGCAGCCACAGCGCAAAGGCGTTGAGCGCCAGGGCCATCGCCATCAAATAGTTCACGAAGCCGAAGTGGAAGGCGTAGCTGTGGACGAGCGGCAGCGCGGCGATCGTCCAAGGCTGGATCCGGCCGTGCACCTCGTGCGCGATCCACAGGATGCCGGCGCTCATCAGCATCACGATCGCGATCACCACCAGCTTCACCGCGGGCAGCAGCCCCAGCCAGGGAGCCAGCGCGCGCACCGCCAGATCGACGCCGAGATTGCCAACGAGGATCCAGCGAAAGCGGTACCAGGCGGCCAGCGGCCCGGCATCGCCGTCCAGCATCACGCGGAAGCGGCCGATATGGCCGGGCAGGTCGGTCAGCGGCGGGATTGCCGGCCAGAGCAGCGGCACGGCGCTGAGCAGCACCGCCGCCAGCGCGAACCAGCGGCGCTGCCACCAACGCAGATCGCTCACTGGGTGGAGTGCCGCGCGGGCTGGGTGAGGGTGTAGACCCGGGTGCTCGCGCCCGGCGGGGAAATCTGGCGCAGCCAGGGCGGCACCTGCCCCGCCACCAGGCTGCCGGCCAGCAGCTGGCGGTCCTTCGAGCCCGCACCCAGTTCGGCAAAGCCGTCCTTGCAGAGCGCGACATAATCCACGCCCCATCGCCGTGCGAGCGCTTCCGCCTGGGGGGAGGGGCTGAGGAACAGGTCGTACATGGCACGATTTCCTTGCGTATCGCGGTGATAGGGCCCGGCGAGAACCCGGTGCCGGGTGGTGGCGAGCAGCGTCGGGCCGAAATCGATCGGCGCGGCGATCAGGCCGGGCGGCAGCGCGGCGAGGCGCGCGGCGGCCGCGACAGGCGTACAGGCATGCACAGAAGCGGGCGCGGCGGGTGTCAGCATGTCGCCCAGGCTGGCATGGGCGATCCCGCTGGCCGCGAGCCAGGCAGCCGCCAGCGCCAGGGGTCCGCGCAAGCGGGCGGCGGCGATCATCGCCGCCAGCGCTGGCACCGCCGTCAGCGCCGCCAGCGGCGCTCCGCGCACCTGCACGAGGGTGACCGCCACCGCCGTCGCCTGGAAGCCGAGCAGGATCCACGCTGCGGCGGTCCGGGTCGTCCAGGCGAACCAGATGCCGGCACAAAGCCCGACCAGCGCCATCCCCCCGGCCGCGAGCCCCTTGCCGATCGGCAGTGCGGCGAGCGGCTGGGCTTCGTTGACATGCGCAAGCCAGAGCCGGGCGATCAGCGGATCGACCTGCCCATAGGGATGGAGGCAGGCCGGCGCGCTTGCGACCGCACCGCCCAGCGCGAGCCCGCCCGCCGCGATCAGCACCGCCGTCCGCGCCGCGACGGATCGGGTAGCGAAGCCCGCCACGGCCATCGTCGCGGGCGCCAGCGCCGCGAGCATCGCCGCGCGCGACAGGATCGCAGTGAAGCCGTCGCAGGCGGCAACGTTCCAGCCGCTCGACCGGAAGAGTACCGCCGCGGCGCTCAGGCCGAGGAGCAGCGCGGTCGCATAGCCGGCCATTCGCGCCTGGCCCGCAGCCGCATCGAGGCGCCAGCGCAGCGCAATGGCAGCACCGCCAGCGGCAAGCAGCGGCGCCGTCTCCATGCCGACGACGAGCGACAGCACCGTCGCCATGCCGGCGATCGCGCCCTGCCCCAGCGTGCCCCGCCCCACACAGGCATGGACCAGCGAAAGCACGAGCACGATCTGCAACGCATGGTGATCGATCCGGCCGGGCGCGAACAAGGTGATTGCCGGAAATGCCAGCGCGCCCAGGACGACCGCAACTACGCTCGACTGGCCGAGGCGGCGGGCGATCGCGGCGACGACGATCAGCATCGCCGCAAACAGCAGCAGCGGCGAGACGATGACGGCAACGACACTTGCGCCATGTGCGCCGAGCAGCGGCGCCAGAATCACGATCAGCGCGGTCGGCACCAGATCGGCAAGCCGCGACCAGTGCATCTCCAGCCCGGGCGCGGGCCCCAGCCGGTGCTGGGCGAGATCGGCAAAGGCCTGCCCGCCCAGCCAGTCTCGAATCTGCTGCAGCCGCATCAGATCGTCGGTGTCGGGCAGGCGCAAGGCGCCCAGCGCGGCATGGTCGCGCACGGTCCAGGCGATCCCCATCAGCAGCGCGAGGCCGATCGCCAGGAGCGAATCGCGTCGCACGCTGCGGAGATGCGCTGGTCCCATGCCCCAGCGCTAGGGCCACATGGTTAACCCCGGGTTAGACCGGGGCTCCGGAGCCTACCCGCTGTTGCGCAGCGCCGTGGCGATGGCGTTGATCGACAGCAGGATCCCCTCGCCGATCCGCGAGTCTTCCTCGCCGGCGCGGTGGCGCTTCATCAGCTCGATCTGGAGGAGGTTGAGCGGCTCGATATAGGGCAGTCGCAGCCGGATCGAAGTTTCCAGCGGCGGGTGCTTCTCCAGCAGCCGCGTCTGGCGGGTGACCTGCAGCAGGCCGTCCTGGGTCTGCTGCCAGCCGTCGCGGATGCGGCCGAAAATGCCGTTCCGCAGCTCCGCATCCTCAACCAGCGCGGCATAATGGCTGGCGATCCCCATGTCGGACTTGGCGAGCACCTGCTCCATATTGTCCAGCGTCGCGCGGAACAGCGGCCAGGCAGTGGCCATCTCGCGCAGCAGCCCCTTGTCCTCGAACGCCTCCAGCGCGGCGCCGACGCCGTACCAGCCGGGCAGCATCACCCGCGCCTGCGCCCAGCTGAACACCCACGGGATCGCGCGCAGATCCTCGATCGCGTCGCTCTTCTTGCGGCTGGCGGGGCGCGAGCCGATCTTGAGGCCGGCGATCTCGGCGATCGGCGTCATCTGGCGGAAGAAGGTGGTGAAGCCCGGCGTCTGGTAGACCAGCCCGCGATAGGCGCGGAAGGCGCTGTCGGAGAGCTGGTCCATCGCCGCTGCGAAGCGCTCGGCATCGGCAGGGGCGAGCTGCTCGGGCTCCAGGCTGGCGAGCAGCGTGGCCGAGGTCATTGCCTCCAGATTGGTCATCGCGCTTGCGGGAGAGCCGTATTTGGCGGCGATCACCTCGCCTTGCTCGGTGATGCGGATGCGGCCCTGCACGGTGCCCGGCGGCTGGGCGAGGATCGCCGAGAAGCTGGAGCCGCCGCCGCGCCCGACGGCGCCGCCGCGGCCGTGGAACAGCTGCATCGCGATGCCGGCGTCCTCGAACACCGGCTTGAGCGCGGTCGAACCGCGGCTGAGCTGCCAGGTGGAGGTGAGATAGCCGCCGTCCTTGTTCGAATCGGAATAGCCGATCATCACTTCCTGGTGCCCGCGCGCGGCAGCGATCGCGGCGACTTCGGGCAGGCCGAGCCAGGCCTCCATGATCGGCGGCGCGGCTTCGAGATCGGCGATTGTCTCGAACAGCGGGATCGCCATGATGTGCGCCTGCGGCGTCTCGCCGGGCACGTAGAGCCCGGCCTCCTTGAGGAGGATGTGGACCTCCAGCAGGTCCGACACCGATTGCGCCATCGAGACGATGTAATGGCGAATGCAGTCGCGGCCGTAGCGCGCATGCGCCTCGGCGGCGGCACGCACGATCGCCAGTTCGGAAGCGGTTTCCTCCGAATAGACGGCATAGGGGCTGGTCAGCGGCCGCGCGTTGGCAAGCTCGCGGCGCAGCAGATCGATGCGGGCCTGTTCGTCCAGCGCGGCATAGTCGTCGCACACGCCGGCGGAGTTGAGCAGTTCCGCCACCACCCGCTCGTGGATCGCGCTGTTCTGGCGCATGTCGAGCGTGGCGAGGTGGAAGCCGAAGGTCTCCACCGCCCGGATCAGCCGGCCGAGCGCGCCGCCGGTTGCGAGCGGCCCGCCATCGGCCAGCCCGTGCGCGATGGCGACGAGGTCCTCGCGGAACGCGGCGGGGTGGCGATAGGGCGCACCGGCGATCGGGGACGGACGGCCGGGCTTCTTGCCCACCAGCTGCTCGTACGTCGCGGAGAGCCGGGCATAGATGCCGGTCAGCGCCCGGCGATAGGGTTCGTCGCTGCGGCTCTTGCCGGTGTCGCCGCTGGCCTCGGCGAGCTTCAGCACGGCCTCGGGCACCTGCGTGTGCTCGGTCGAGATCGACAGCTCGGCGCCGAGCGCGTGCACCGCCTCGAGATAATGATCGAGCACCGTCTCCGCCGCGCGGCCAAGGGCGAAGCGCATCGAATCCGCGGTGACGAAGGGATTGCCGTCGCGGTCGCCGCCGATCCAGCTGCCGGGGCGCAGGAAGCTCGGCGCACGGTCGCCCAGCGCGCGGTCCCAGCGGGCATAGAGCGCCGGCAGCACCGGCAGGAACACGTCGCGGAAATAGGAGAGCGCGGTCTCCACCTCGTCCGGCACGCCCAGCTTCTCGCGGCGCAGGACGCGCGTCTGCCAGAGCAGCGCGATCTGGCGGAGGATCGCCTCTTCCACCTGGTCGCCGTCCGGCGTCTCCTCGACCCCCTGATCGCGCAGCGCCATCAGTTCGGCGATGCGGTTCTTGTGATCGATCATCGACTTGCGCCGCACCTCGGTGGGGTGGGCGGTGAGCACCGGGCTAACCAGTGCATGGTCGAGCAGCGCCATCACCGGCTCTCGGCCGATGCCTGCCTTGGCCAGACGTTCCAGCGCGGCGGCAACGTCTGCGTCCTTTTCGGTCGCCACGCCCTGGCGATCCTCGGCCAGGTTCGCGAGCATCGAGAACAGCATGAACCCGCGGACGAAATCGAGCGTCTCGTCCAGGCTCAACCGGTCCAGCCCCGAATCGATCGCACCTGCCCCTGCCACGCCGCGGTGTCGATCGACCGAGGTCGCGCGGATATATTCGATGCGCTTGAACAGTTCCTCGCCGCCATAGGCACGGATGACGTCGCCCAACAGCCGCCCAAGAAAGCGGATATCGGGATTGTTGGTGATTGCGATGCTGGCCATGGCGGCATTTGCTGCACCGCAAAGTGAACGCGGTCAACTTGTTCGCGCTACCAGACTTCCTAGCTTAAGGGCATGGATTTAGTTGCATTTGCAACCCACAGCGTACGACGCGCGATGATCGGCCAGGTACGTGCGGTGTTCAACGATGCCGCACGTGGCGAAAAGCCCGTCGAGCGCAGTGCCGATGGCCTGTTCACCCCCGATTCGGTGATCTGGCGGGTGCACGGGGACGTTACCACGATGATGGTCGGCGGCGTGGCTGCCCTCTTGCTGCAGATGCTGCATCCGGCGGTGCTGGCCGGCGTTTGGGACCATTCGAAGTTCCGGCACGACATGCTCGGCCGCCTGCGCCGCACCGCGCGCTTCATTGCGTTGACCAGCTACGCATCGCGCGACGAGGCCGAGGCGGCGATCGCGCGGGTGCGTGGCATCCATCACCACATCCGCGGCACCCTGCCCGACGGAACGCCGTACAGCGCCGACGATCCCCGGCTGCTTGCCTGGGTGCACGTCACCGAAGCGGCGAGCTTCCTGGACGGGTGGATCCGCTATGCCGAGCCGGGCATGTTGCGGGGCGACCAGGACCGCTATTTCGCCGAGTTCGCCCAGGTGGCGGAGGCGCTGGGTGCCGAGCCCGTGCCGCGCAGCCGCGCCGAGGCGCAGGCGCTGATCACGGCGATGCGCGGCGAGCTTCGCCACGACGAACGCACCCGCGAGTTCGCCCGGCTGCTGCTCGAACAACCTGCGCCGAATCTGGCTACCAAGCCTTTCCAGGCAATGACCTTCGCCGCCGCAATCGACCTGCTGCCCGGCTGGGCGCGCCAGATGCACCGGCTTTCCACCCCGGCGCTGGCCGCCCCGGCGGTACGCCTGGGCACCCGCGGCGTGGCCGAGACGCTGCGCTGGGCATTTCGCTGACTTTCCACCTCGGAAAGTTTTCACTTTCCAGATTGGCAAAACATGCTATCTCTTTCCATGTCGGAAAGGGAGAAACGCCGTGTCCACTGTCGCCGAAGCCCAGGAAGCCCTGGCCCAGATCCGGGCCAGCCGCGCGCAGCTCGCCCGGGTCGCGCATTGCCCGCCCGCGCGGCACCTCGCCTTCGCCGCGCTGGAGGCGGGGTTCGTCGCCTCACCGGCCGCGGCACCCTATCAGCTGCTCGCCATCGTGCCGCTTCTCCTCGGCCTGGTGCTGATCCTGCGCTGGGATCGTCGCCGGCTGGGCATGTTCATCAACGGCTATCGCCGCGGCCGCACCCGCCGCGTGATTGCCGCCTTTCTGCCGATGGTCCTCGCGCTCTATGGCGCCAGCGTCTATGTCGTCTTCGCCAGGCAGCAAATCTGGCCGGCGCTGCTGCTCGGCGCGGTGATGTTCGGCCTTGCCACCTGGATGAGCCATGTCTGGCAGCGGGTGTTCGTCCGTGAGCTCGAGGCGAGCCTGTGAGCGCGCCGGAATTCGACGCGGTGATCCACCCACCCACCCGGCTGCAGATCATGGCGGTGCTGACCAATGTGCAGGAAGCCGAGTTCGCCACGCTGCGCGACCTCACCAAGGTGAGCGATTCCGTGTTGTCGAAGCACCTCTCGGCGCTGGCCGAACCCGGCTATGTCAAGCTGCGCAAGGCAGCGGCGAACGGGCGGCAGCGGACCTGGGCCTCGGTCACGCGCGCCGGGCGCGCGGCATTCGAGCACCACGTGGCGGCGCTGCAGGCGCTGGCCGGCCTGGTGCCTGCCGAGGCCCTCAGCGCACCAGCGTGAGGTCGGGGCGCCCGCGCGGCTTGGTCATGCTGGCGAGTAACAGCGTCAGCACGGCCGCAAACAGCGGAGCCAGCCACAGCGCGCTCCAGCCCCAGCGGAACTGGCTTTCGGCGCCGATCACCACGCCACTGACGAAGCCGAGCCACAGCGCCAGATAGCGCACCCAGCCGAAGCGGTCGGCATCGCCCATCAGCGCCCCCGCAAGCTTCTGCCCCATCTTCACCAGCGATCCGGTCATGTAGGTGAGCCCGATGGTGACTTCGCCGTCGCGCTGGAACACGCCGTTCTCCGTACCCATTGCGGCGGCGAGCAGCAACAGCACGACCGGGCCGGGCATCAGCATCGCGACGATGGCGGCCAGCGCCAGCAGCAGCGTCACTGCCGCCATCACCGCCGGCTGGTGCCGATGCGGCCGCGCCCGGCCGATGACGCTGGACAGAATTACCCCAGCAACGAAGCTCATCACGAGCGACGCAGCGATCGCGGCATCATGCATGGAGCCGCTGCCCAGGCCGACGCCCAGCCGCGTCGAATTACCGCTCATGAACGAGGCGAAGAAACCGCCCAGGCTGGTGAAGGCGAGCGCATCGACGAAGCCGGCGAGCGCCGCCAGGAGGATCGCGAGGGCGATCAGCGGGGACTCGGTACGTTGCATTCCCCCTCTCTGCCCCAAGCGACCGCGGCTCGCCAAGGGTCCGCGTTTGACTTGAAGACCGGCCACGCGGCAAAGCGAGCGCATGGACAGTTCGGTCGCGGCCCAGATCGGCCCCATCCTCCCTTGGCTCGACCTGTTCGGCATTGCGGTGTTCGCCGCCACCGGCGCGCTGGCCGCGACCCGCCACCAGCAGACCATCGTCACCGCCACCTTCTTCGCGCTGATCACCGGCGTGGGCGGCGGCACGGTGCGCGACCTGCTGATCGGCGCCCCGGTGTTCTGGGTGCACGATGCCACCGTGGCTTCCCTGTGCCTCGGCATGTCGGCCATCGTGTGGATCACACCGCAACATTGGTGGAGCGACCGCACCTTCGCGTGGCTCGATGCGCTGGGGCTGGCCGCGTACGCCGCCTTCGGGGCGGCAAAGTCCCTGGGCTTCGGCATTCCGCCGGTACCTGCGGCGGTGATGGGCGTGGTGACGGCATGCGTCGGCGGCATCATCCGCGACGTGCTGGCCGGTGAGCCGTCGATCCTGATGCGTCCGGAGCTCTATGTGACGGCGGCGGCGCTCACCGCGTCGCTGTATGTGCTGTTGAGCCTGCTGGGGCTGCCGCCCTATGCCGCCGGCCTTGCCTCGGCAGCGGCGGGGTTCGCCCTGCGCGGCGCCGCGATGATCTGGAAATGGGGATTGCCCGCCTATCGCGGCGGCAAGCGCTGACGCGGTTCTCTACCGAGCCGGGGGGCGATTGCGCCAGAACGGGTGCAACCGCGACCGCATTCTTTTCCAACTTCGAAGCAAAGCTGCTATACATGCCGCGCTTTACGCTTGTGCTGCGTACGATCTCACCAAAAAAGATTTTTATTGGAGGATTGCATGAAACGCACGCTCTTCTTGAGCGCTTGCTGCGCCGCTGCAATTTCAGCTGCTTCACCAGCCAATGCGACGCAGTACAATTTTTCAATCACCGGAAGCCAGACGATCAAGTTCGTCCTTGATGCCTCGCCAACGCCGCCGGTTGTCGATCCAGGAAATTATTTCGTGCTCCCCGGAATTACCGGCACCATCAATAACGTCAACACGATGTTCGATCTGGGCTTCGGCAGCCCAAGTTACTACTTCAATTTCGGCCTTATCAACAACGTCGTCGGCTTCGGCTTCGTATCAACCGGCACGAGCCTGTTTACCGGCACCGAATTTGCGCCAACCTTCAAGCTGGGTACGTTCAGCCTCACGCCGAACACACCCGGTCCGGCCTACAGCCTCACTATCTCGGCGGTTCCAGAACCCGCCAGCTGGGCCATGCTGCTGGCGGGCTTCGGCGCGCTCGGCGGGATGGTCCGTCGGCGCCGCGACCTCACCGTGCGGGTGCGCTTCAGCGGCTGATCGCCTCGATCCTGTCGCAACGCAGCCGGTCCGCACGATCGGTTGCGTTGCGTCAGGCCCTCAATCCCGCCGATGACGGTCAGGCGACTTACTCCTTCATCGCGTCGATCAGCTTCTTCACTTCCTGGCTGCGTCCGCGCGGCAGCACCAGCACGTCGGCGCCCGAGACGACGACGATCAGGTCCTGCACGCCGACCAGCGCCACGCGCTTGCCGGGTTCGCTCTGCACCAGGCAGTTGGTCGCCTCGATCGCCACCACGTCGCCGCGCACCACGTTGCCGCCCGCATCGGGGTTGCTGATCGCGTGCAGCGCATCCCAGCTGCCGACGTCGCTCCAGCCCATCGTCACCGGGACGACGGCGACGCGCGGCGCCTTTTCCATCACCGCATAGTCAATCGAATCCGACGGGCAGGCCGCGAAGCTCTGCGCATCGGGGAAGATCCTCGCGCCTTCGCGCCGGGCCTGGTCCATGGACTGCTGCGCTGCCACCAGCATCTCGGGCGCAAACACGCTGAGCGCGCCGAGATACATGTCCGCGCGGAAGAGGAAGATGCCGCCGTTCCAGGCATGATCGCCGGAGGCGAGCATCGCCTCGGCCCGGTCGCGTGGCGGCTTCTCGACGAACCGATCGACCCGGTGGATGCCGGGGGCAAGCTCCTCCTCGCCGATCTTGATCCAGCCATAGCCGGTCTCGGCGGTGTCGGGGGTGATGCCGAAGGTAACCAGCCAGCCTTCGTTGACCAGCGGCAGCGCCGAGTCGATCGCGGCATGAAAGGCGTCCACATCGGAAATCACATGGTCCGAAGGCATCACCAGGATAGGCTCGCTGCCGCCCCCCGCCGCCATCGCCGCCAGCGCGATCGCGGGCGCCGTGTTGCGGCCGATCGGCTCGAGGATCAGTGCCTTCGCCCCGATGCCGACGATGCCAAGCTGCTCTTCCACCAGTTCGGCGTGGAAGGCGTTGGCGACGATGATCGGATCGGTGAATCGTTCTCCCGACGCGCGACGCACGGTCAATTGGAGCATGGTCTCTTCGGCAGTCAGCGACAGCAGCTGCTTGGGCCGTTCCGGACGAGACATGGGCCAAAGGCGCGTTCCCGATCCACCCGATAGGATGACGGGCGTGATCGGTTTCGAGTCCGACATTCGATGAAGCTCCCTCGTTGTACCTGCAAACACTTGCTGGAAAAGCACGTGTGAAACAAGCAGCCGGCAATTTTGTTACGGTCAGTGGAAATTTGCTCCCGGTGAACCGCGTTTGTCGCGGCTACAGTCCGTTTCGTTTACCCTTCTGCGGTATCCAAGTGGCGCCATGATCCGCCTGTTCAAGCATTATGTTCCGAACACCGTGCTGCTGCTCGGTCTGCTGGACATGATCCTGCTGGTGACGGCAGGCGAGCTGGGCTGGCAGCTGCGGGCGCACCAGGCCGGGCTGGACGTAGGCCCCATCCAGGCGCGCGTGCCACAATTGGCGAGCTTCACGCTGGTCCTCGAAACCGCGCTGGTCGCGCTCGGCATCTATGGCGCCGAGGCGCTCCACTCGCTCCGGCAGGCGCTGGTGCGGCTGCTCGTCTCCATCGGGATGGGCGTGCTGGGCCTCAGCGTCCTGTATTTCCTGCTGCCGCCGATAGGCTTCTGGCGCTCCAACCTGCTCTATGCCGCGATCACCGCATTCGTGCTGCTGCTGATGATGCGCGTGCTGCTCGGCAAGACGCTGGGCAGCCAGGCGTTCAAGCGCCGCATCGTCGTGCTCGGCGCCGGCCCGCGTGCAGCGCGGCTGAAGCAGCTCTCCCGCGCGCCGGGGTCCAGCTTCGCGGTGGTCGGCTATGTCGCGATGAGCGAAGCCAACCGCGTGATTCCAGAGGCGATCGCCCGCGACGCGATCTACAATCTCGCCGATCATGTCGTGCTGCTCAACGCCAGCGAAGTGGTGCTCGCGCTGGAGGAACGCCGCAACGCGCTGCCGCTGAAGGACCTGCTCCGCATCAAGACCACCGGCGTGCACGTCAACGAATTCTCGACCTTCCTTGAGCGGGTCACGGGCCGGGTCGACCTCGACAGCGTCAATCCGAGTTGGCTGATCTTCTCCGACGGCTTTTCCTCGGGCCGGCGGTTGTCGGGGCTGTTCAAGCGGCTGTTCGACATCGTCGCCAGCCTCCTCCTGCTGGTGCTCGCGCTTCCCCTGGTGCTCGTCACGGCGGTACTGATCCGGCTGGAGAGCCGCGGCCCCGCCCTGTACCGCCAGCAGCGCGTTGGGCTGTACGGCCAGGCATTCGACGTGCTCAAGCTGCGCTCGATGCGACAGGACGCCGAAGCGCCCGGCGAGGCGGTGTGGGCGGAGAAGGACGATCCGCGCATCACCCGCGTCGGCCGCATCATCCGCAAGATCCGGGTCGACGAACTGCCGCAATGCTGGAGCGTGCTGAAGGGCGAGATGAGCTTTGTCGGCCCTCGTCCGGAACGGCCCAGCTTCGTCGAGAATCTCGAACAGGTCCTTCCCTATTATGCCGAGCGCCACATGGTGAAGCCAGGCATCACCGGCTGGGCGCAGATCAACTATCCCTATGGCGCCTCGATCGACGATGCCCGCCAGAAGCTCGAATACGACCTGTTCTACGCCAAGAATTATTCGCCCTTCCTCGATCTGCTGATTCTGCTGCAGACCGCCCGCGTCATCCTGTTCCCCAGCGGGGCACGTTGATGCTCACTGCCGCGCTGAGCCTGTGGCTGCATGCTCTTGCGGCATTGCTCTTCGCGCTGCTCCCCTTTGGCGCGCTTCGCACCGGCGGCGCGCCGCTGCCCCGCCGCGCGCTGGCGGCGGCGCTGGCGCTGACCGCGCTCGCGGCGCTCGCCACTGCCGGGATCGGCGCGGAAGACGTTGTCACGCGACTCGCCGAGGCGCTGCGGACGCTCGCATGGCTGGCGTTCCTGCTGCTGCTCCACCGCCGCGCGGGCGAGCCGCGCCCGCCGCTGGCGCTCGATACCGTTTACGGCGTCGTGGCCCTGGTGACCGTCGCGGCGACCGCGCTGGACATGATTGCCGCGCAGCCGTCCGCGATCGCCGCCGACGCCGGAGCGGTGGCGTTGCTGCTGCACCTGCTCGTCGCGGTGGGGGTGCTGGTGATGGTGCAGGCGCTGCATGCCGCGCTCGCCCACACCGCCGGAGGCGGGCTGCGCTGGACGGTCGCCGCGCTCGGCGGGTTCTGGTTCACCGAGTTCGCCCTCCTCACCCTCGCCTATCTCGGCGTACCGCTCACCGGGCTGCTGCTCGTCGCGCGCGGGGCCGCGCTGGTCTGCACCGCGGCCGCCATGGGGCTGGGCCTGCAGCGACGCGGCGACTGGCGGGTACGCATGTCTCGCACGGTCGCCTACCAGTCGCTGACGCTCGTGGCGGTCGGGGCCTATTTCGTGCTGCTCGCGCTTGCCACCAGTGCGCTTGCAACGCTGGGCGGCAGCCAGGCGCGGCTGCTCCAGACTGCCTTCGTGTTCGGCGCCACCGCCGCAATCCTCACGCTGGTGTCGAACAGCGCGGTGCGCGGATGGGTGAAGGTGAAGCTGGCCAAGCACCTGTTCCGGCACCGCTATGACTATCGCGCCGAATGGCTGCGCTTCACCGAGACGCTGGGCGCGCCGGGCGCCGCGCCGCTCGACCAGCGCATCGTCCGCGCGCTCGCCGACCTTACAGATTCGCCCTCGGGGCTGCTGCTCGTCGCGGAGGACGGCGCACTGGTGGCCGGTGCGGGCTGGCACTGGGACCGCGCCGCGCTGCCGCTGACGGGCGACGCCGCACTGGCGACGCATCTGGAGACGACCGGCAGGATCATCGAAGTCGATGCCGTCCGGCAGGACCAGGCCGATGCCGCCGATGCCGAGGTGACGCCTGGCTGGATGCGCGATGCCGATGCAGCCTGGGTGGTGGTGCCGCTGCTCCATCGCGGTACGCTGGTCGGCGCGATCCTGCTCGGCCGCCCCGCGCTCGCGCGGCGGCTGGACTGGGAGGATTTCGACCTGCTCAAGGCGGCCGGCCGCCAGGTGGCAAGCTATCTGGCCGAGGCACGGGCGCAAGAGGCGCTGGCGGAAGCGCAGCGCTTCGACGAGTTCAACCGCCGCTTCGCCTTCCTGCTCCACGACATCAAGAACCTGGTCAGCCAGCTTGCGCTCACCGCCCGCAACGCCGAGCGCCACGCCGACAACCCGGCGTTCCGAGCCGACATGATCGCCACCTTGCGCGACTCGTCGGACCGGCTGAACGCGCTGCTCGCCCGGCTCGGCCAGCATCATCGCGGCCGCAGCGAGCCGCCGCGCCCCACGCCGCTGCTGCCCCTGGTCGAGCGCCTCGCCGCCCGTCAGCCGGCGCAGGTGAGGCTGGTATTCGGCGCCGAGCCGATGGTGGCGCTTGCCGAGCCCGGCGCGCTCGAACAGCTGCTCGTCCACCTGATCCAGAACGCCATCGAAGCGAGCCCGGCCGATGCGCCCGTGACGCTCGCGCTCGCCACCGACAAGGAAACCGCCATCATCGACGTGATCGACCGCGGCTGCGGCATGTCGCCCGGCTTCATCCGCAACCGCCTGTTCAAGCCGTTCACTTCGTCCAAGCCGGGCGGCTTCGGGCTCGGCACCTTCGAGGCGCAGCAACTGGTGCAGGGCATGGGCGGGCGGATCGAGGTCAGCTCGCGCGAGGGCCAGGGCACGCGCTTCCGCGTCGTTCTGCGCGCTGCGCCCGCGGTGGAGCAGGCGGCATGACCGAGGCGTTGCCGAAACTGCTCATCGTGGAAGACGACGCGGGGCTGCAGCGCCAGCTGCGCTGGGCCTATGAGGGGTACACGGTCCTCGCCGCCACCACCCGCGACGAGGCGATCACCATGCTGCGCGCCGAGGAGCCCCCGGTCGTCACGCTCGACCTCGGCCTGCCGCCCGATCCCGACGGCACCAGCGAGGGTTTCGCGACGCTGGAGGCGATCCTGAAGCTCGCGCCCGCCACCAAGGTGATCGTCGCCTCCGGGCACTTCGAGCGCGAGTCGATGCGCCGCGCGATCGAGCTCGGTGCCTGGGACTTCTACCAGAAGCCGATCGACATCGATGCGCTGGGGCTGATCGTCGCTCGCGCCTTCCACGTCCATGCGCTCGAAGCGGAGAACCGCCGGCTCGCCGAAAAGGCCGAGGCCAAGGCGGTGCTGGGCGGCATGATCACCGCCGCGCCGGAGATGCTCAAGGTAACGCGCACGATCGAACGCGTGGCGGGGGCCGACGTCTCGGTGATGCTGCTGGGGGCCAGCGGCACCGGCAAGGAGCTGCTCGCCCGCGGGCTGCACGAGGCCAGTCCGCGCAACACCGGCAGCTTCGTCGCGATCAACTGCGCGGCGATCCCTGAGACCCTGCTCGAATCCGAGCTGTTCGGCCATGAAAAGGGCGCGTTCACCGGCGCGGTGAAAACGACCGAGGGCAAGATCGAGCTGGCACAGGGCGGCACGCTGTTCCTGGACGAAGTCGGCGATATCCCGCTGCCGCTGCAGGTGAAGCTGCTGCGCTTCCTGCAGGAGCGGGTGATCGAGCGGATCGGCGGGCGCAAACCCATCCCCGTGGACACGCGCATCGTCTGCGCCACCCACCGCGACCTAGATGCGATGGTGGCGGAGGGACGGTTCCGCGAGGACCTCTACTATCGCCTCGCCGAGATCGTGGTCCGCATCCCCTCGCTGGCCGAGAGGCCGGGCGATGCCGGGCTGCTCGCGCGGCACTTCCTCGCGCGCTACGCCGACCAGATGAAGGCGGGGCAGAAGAGCTTCGCTCCCGACGCGCTGGCGGCGATCGACGGCTGGAGCTGGCCCGGCAATGTTCGCGAGCTGGAGAACCGCATCAAGCGCGCGGTCATCATGGCCGAGGGCAAGACGGTGCACGCCGAGGATCTGGACCTTGCGCCGGGCGACGCCGCCGCGATCAACCTGCGCGCGGTGCGCGAGGCGGCCGATCGCCAGGCGATCCGGCACGCGCTGGCACGCAGCGACGGCAATGTCTCGGCCGCGGCGCGGTTGCTCGGGATCAGCCGGCCGACGCTCTACGATTTGCTGAAGGCGTACGACCTGCAAACCTAGTCCCCCCGCCTGCGGGAGGGGACCAAGAACGGCGACGTCGACTTACTTCTTCTTCTCTGCCTGAATCGCCGCCTGCGGGTCCTTCGACGGTGCGCCCTCGGCCGGCGTGGCCTGCTGGACATTCACCGACACGTCGGCGCCCTCCGCTGCGCTGTTGCTCTGCGCACCGGCATTGTCGGGTGCCGAGCCTGCGGCGGGGGCCGCCGGCAGCGGCAGGTTCGAGCCCTGCTTGTTGAGATAGAGGATCACGTCCGCGCGCAGCTGCGGGTCCGAAATGCCGGCGAAGGTCATCTTGGTGCCTGGTGCGAACTTGCGCGGGTTGGACAGCCACGCGTCCATCTTGTCGAGGTCCCAGGTGCCGCCGACGCCCTTCAGCGCGTCCGAGAAGGCGTAGCCGCCCTTGCCCTGCGCGATGCCCTCGCCCAGCGTGGCGTAGAGGTTCGGGCCGATGCCGTTGGCGCCGCCCTGCGCGATCGTGTGGCACGAGGCGCACTGCTTGAATCCGCTCTCGCCCTTGGCAGCGTCGCCCTTGGCGAGGCGCACCGCCAGCGGCTCGGCAGCCGCGGCGCCGCCGGCTGCGTCTTCGACCGCCTCGACGACATAGCCGGGACGTTCAGGCTTTTCGGAATGGAAGAACTTCGCGCTGACGATCGAAAGTCCCAGGGCGGCGATACCACCCGCCAGCGCCCAACCTGCGATCGTATTGAAGCGATCTTGCATTCATCCGCTCCCACCTGTGCTTTGGTTCATCTTTAGAGCGCGCCCGCGCCGGAAGGCAAGCGGACTTGCGGCGGAGTTCTACGGAGGCTAGCGCGGCCCCCCATGGAGAATTTCGCCGCCCCCGCCCGTCCGATCGTCGCCCGCATGCTCGCCGAGGCCGAAGCGGCACCGGCGCGCGCGGTGGCCTTTCAGGGCGCACCGGGCGCCAATTCTCACGTCGCCGTGCGCGAAGCCTTCCCCGATGCGCTGCCGCTCCCCTGCTTCTCGTTCGACGACGCGATCGACGCGGTGAAGGAAGGCCGGGCCGATCGCGCGATGATCCCGATCGAGAATTCGCTGCATGGTCGCGTGGCGGACATCCACTTCCTGCTGCCGGAATCCGGGCTCTCGATCATCGGCGAGCATTTCCTGGCGATCCGCCACACGCTAATGGGCACCGGGGAAATCGACGGCGTGCGCGAGGCGATGAGCCACCCGCAGGCGCTCGGCCAGTGTCGTCACTGGCTGAAGGCGCACGGCATCGCCCAGGTTGCCTATCCTGACACGGCCGGCGCGGCGGCAATGGTCTCCGAGCTGGCCGATCCCAAGATCGCCGCCCTCGCGCCCGCCCATGCGGCCGAGCTCTATGGCTTGCAGGTGCTGGCCCGCGACATCGCCGATGCCGCGCACAACATGACCCGCTTCGTGGTGCTTTCCCGCGACGCGCCCGCAGTTACCGGCGAAGGGCCTTGCATGACCTCGCTGATTTTCGAGGTGAAGAACATCCCCGCCGCCCTCTACAAGGCGCTGGGCGGCTTCGCCACCAATGGCGTCAACATGACCAAGCTGGAAAGCTACCAGCGCGAGGCGAGCTTCTCGGCGACCGAATTCTATGCGGATATTGTCGGCAGCCCCGACGACCCGGCGGTCGCGCGCGCGATGGAGGAACTTTGCTTCCACTCCAAATGGGTGCGGCTGCTGGGGACCTATCCGCAGGGCCGGGCACGGCCCTGAGATCCTCCCCCGCAGGGGGAGGGGTACCGCCGACGAAGGCGGTGGTGGAGGGGTGTCCCGCTTAAAGCATAATCCCGCCATCGCAGCGGCTTCACCCCTCCGTCAGGGCTTCGGCCTGCCACCTCCGCTTGCAGGGGAGGATTTGGGTGAGCCTACGCCCCCTCGGCCCAGGCCTTGAGCAGCGTATAGGCGATCGCATAGGCCGGCGGTGCCAGGAACGGCGCAGCCGGATCGCGCGCGAGCGCCTGCCGCACCTGCGCGCGATCGAACCAGCCGGCATGTTCCAGCTCGTGCGCGTCGATCGAGATTTCCTCGTCGAGCGCCTCGCCGATGCACGCGATCATTAGCTGCGACGGAAACGGCCAGGGCTGGCTGGCGACATAGCGGACCTTGCCGACATGCACGCCGGCTTCCTCCAGCGTCTCGCGCCGCACCGCATCCTCGATGCTCTCCCCCACTTCGAGGAACCCGGCGAGCGCCGAATAGCGGTGCGGGGGCCAGCTCGGCTGGCGGCCGAGCACCACCCGATCGCCATGTTCGGCAAGCATGATCACCACCGGATCGACGCGCGGATAATGCTCGGTCCCGCAGTTCGGGCAAAGGCGGCCCCAGCCGGCGCGGAAGATGTCAGTCGGGGTACCGCAGCGCGAACAAAAGCCGTTGCGCGCATGCCAGTCGATCAGGCTGCGGGCGGCGGCATAGTTGGCTGCATCCTCGGGCCGGAAGGCATCAAGGATCGGCGAAAGCTCGGGCGGGCGCCCGGGAGGCAGCGGCGTACCCGGTACCAGCGTCTGCACGAAGCGCGGCTCGCCGTCGAGGAAGCCGAGGAACAGCAGCGGCTGGGTCGCGGCATCGAGACCGGTCCACACCAGCCTCCCGTCGCCGTCCAGCTGCGGCACCAGCCCGTCCATCACCAGCAGCCGCGCGCGCGGGTCGGCGAGCGCCGCCGCCAGCAGCTCGGGCTCGTGGCGGACGCGGTCGTCGCGGTCGAGCGTGCCGCCGGTGAAGCCGGGGGCGTTCACTTCGCCAGGTCAGCGTAGACGGCGGTGCGCACCGGCACCTTGAGGCCCAGATCGGCGAGCAGGATGTTGACCATCATCGTCGCGCGGACCTGGTTCTTGGGGTCCACCCAGGCGAAGGTGCCGGCGGCACCGGACCAGCCATAGGTCCCCTTGCCCGCGCCGCCCGGCTGATCCGCGAGAAACACCGAGCCCCCGGCACCGAAGCCCATCGGCACCCCGGTATCGCGCGCCATCACCGCGAGCATGGTCTTGTCGACGCCGGCCGGGAGCAGATCGGACATGGCGAGCGCCACCGTTTCCGGCTTCAGGATGCGCACGCCGTCGAGCGTACCGCCATTCTGCAGCATGTGGAGGAAGCGATCATAGTCGCGGGCCGACGTCGCGAGGCCGGCGCCGCCATAGGGGAAGCTCGGCTTCTTGAGGTAGACCGAGGTCGCGCCCGGATCGATCGGCAGGCGGTTGCTGCCCACTACGGTGTATTCCGTGGCGAGCCGCCCGGCCTCACCCGCCGGCACCGTCCAGTAGCTGGACGTCATCTTGAGGGGGGCAAGGATGCGCGTGTTCACGAAGGTGTCGAACGGCATCCCGCTCGCCACCTCGATCACCCGGCCCAGCACGTCGAGCCCGATCGAATAGCTGAACTTGGCGCCCGGCTCGGCGATCAGCGGCAGCGTCGCGGTGCGGTTGGCGAATTCCTCCAGCGTAGCAGGACGGGCCGGCCGCGCGGTCGCCTCGAACGAATCGCTCACCTGGGCAGGGTTGATGCCGAGCCGGTTATACTCGTTGAGCAGCGGCCCCTTGGTGATGATGTTGTAGCCGAGACCCGCCGTGTGGGTGAGCAGGTTGCGCACCGTGATCGGCCTCGTCGCCGGGCGGCTGGTCAGGTCCTTGTTGGGATCGACCAGCACCTTCATGTCCTTGAACGCCGGGATGAAGTCGCTGATCGGCTGGTCGAGCTTGAGCTTGCCTTCCTCGATCAGGATCATCGCCGCCATACCGGTGATCGGCTTGGTCATCGAATAGACGCGCCACAGCGTGTCGCCGTTGACCTTGGGCGCAGTCGGCTCGTCGGCCATGCGGCCCTCGGCCACCACCGTCGCCGGCCCCTGCCCCTTCGCGTAGGAGATGACGATGCCGGGCACCTTGCCCGACGCGATGGTCTGCTGCGCGAAGGTGCGGACCTGGCTGGGAGCCGACGTGGATGCAGTCTGGGCCTGCACCAGCGGCGCCTGCAGCAGCGCCATTGCCCCGATTAGTCCGAACACTCGCTTGGCCGTCATCGCAGTCTCCGTATCGCTTTGGCCGCCTTGGCAAAGACGGTGGGCAGGCCTGCCGACTCGATATCGGCGACCGGCCACCATTCGCCTGGGGGTGCGCTTGCATGGCGAGGGATTGTTGCAGTCGCAAGCGCGACCTCAAGGTCGAAATGGGTGAAACCGTGACGCACGGTTTCGTTCAACATGCGCCAGTCTTCGTTGGCGGGGGCATCGATGAGCGCAGGGGGCGTTTCGACCCATGGCCCGGTAGGCAGTGCCCGCATGCCGCCGAGCAGCCCTTTGTCCGGCCGCCGGACAAGCAGCACCTCCCCCTCGCGCTCCAGCCAGAACATCGTGCCGTGGCGCTGCGGCTTGGGCGCCTTTCTGGCCTTGACCGGATAGGTCTCGGGATCGCCCTCCGCCCGCGCGGTGCAGCCGAATGCGATCGGGCAGAGCAGGCATTTCGGCGCACGGACGGTGCAGATGCCGCTGCCGAGATCCATCATCGCCTGGGCGAAATCGCCGGCGCGAGCATCGGGGGTGATCGTGTCGGTCCGGCACCGGATCGCCGGGCGCGAACCCGGCAGCGGATCAGCGATCGCGAACAACCGCGTCACCACGCGCTCGACATTGGCGTCCACCACCACCGCCCGCCGCCCGAACGCGATCGCGGCGATGGCGGCGGCGGTATAGTCGCCGATGCCGGGAAGCGCGCGCAAGGCAGCCTCCGTATCGGGCAGGTCGCCTAGCCGCGCCACTTCACGCGCGCAGGCCAGCATGTTGCGGGCGCGGGCATAATAGCCGAGCCCCGCCCAGGCAGCCATCACGTCCGCATCCTCCGCCCCTGCCATCGCGTCGAAGCTCGGCCAGCGCGCCGTGAATTTCTCGAAATAGGGAATCACCGTGGCGACCTGCGTCTGCTGCAGCATCACCTCGGAGAGCCACACCCGATACGGATCTGTCGCATTGGCGCCCGGCGGTGCGCGCCAGGGTAGGCGGCGGGCATGGGCGTCGTACCAGGCGAGCAGGGCGGGGGCGATCGATTCAGGAGCGTTGTCGGGCACGCCCCGCCTATGGCATGGGGGAGCCGATATGACGAAGCCCCCGCGTACCACAACCCGCCAGCCGCGCCCGGCGCCGCAACGCTCGAACCGCGTGCGCGCCGTATCCGAGCTGCTGCCGGACGTGGGCGGCGCGGCTTTCCGCAAGTTCGGCTTCGTCCAGTCCGCCGTGGTCAGCCGCTGGAGCGAGATCGTCGGCGAGCGCTATGCCCGCGTCTCTGCCCCCGAATCGATTCGCTTCCCCCGCGGCAAGCGCGAGGAGGGCGTGCTGGCGCTCACCGTATCGGGTGCCTTTGCCCCGATGATGCAGCATATCGCGCCCGAGATCATCGAGCGGGTGAACCGCTTCTTCGGCTATCCCGCCGTCGCCAAGCTGGCCATCCGCCACGGCGACCTGCGCGCACCCAAGGCCAAGCCAGCCCCGCCGCCCAGCCTGAAGCCGCTGCCGGAAGCGATGGGCGACAGCCTGCGCGGCATCGCCGATCCGGAGCTGCGTGCAGTGCTCGAATCGCTCGCGGCAGGTGTCGCAGCGCAGGACGAAACGCCGGTGTTCGGCCGGATCGATTGAGATGATGCAGCGACTCTTCACCCTGATGCTGGCCCTGGTGCCGCTGTTCGCCCTCGGCGCCGCTCCGGCCCCGCAGCCCAGCTGGCTGACCACCGTGGTGGCGACACCCGAGGGCGGCTATCGCCAGGGCAACCCGAACGCGCCGATCAAGCTGATCGAATATGGCTCGCGCACCTGCCCGACGTGTGGCCGCTTCGCGCACGAGGGCATGAAGCCGCTGCGCGACCAATATATCGCCACGGGCAAGGTCAGCTACGAGTATCGCGACTATCTGGTGCACGGTGCGCCGGACCTGGCGCTGGCGCTGCTGAACCAGTGCGTCGGCACACAGCGCTTCTTCCCGGTGCTCGACGCGATCTACGCCAACCAGCCCAAGTTCGAAGAGAAGCTGATCGCGCTGGAGAAGACGCCCGCCACGCTGGAGGCCTGGCAGAAGCTGCCGCCGCCGCAGATGGCGACGCGCTTCGCCGAGAATATGGGCATGATCGCCTTCCTCAAGACGCAAGGGCTGCCCGAGGCCAAGGCCCGCCAGTGCCTCGCCGACCCCAAGGCAATCGCGCGCATCGCCAAGACCCAGGCGGACGGGGCCAATCTCTACAAGGTGGACGGCACCCCGAGCTTCTTCGTCAACGGCCGGCGGGTGCGCGCCTTCACCTGGCCCTATCTCGAGCCCGAACTGCGCGCCGCCGGCGCCTGAACCTTTCGTAACCCGGAGAACTCCATGCGTTTCGCCCTTGCGCTCCTTCCCATCCTGGCGCTCGCCGCCTGCAACGGCGGGGACAAGTCCGCCGGCGGCACCGGCAACGGCAGCGCCGCCGTGCAGGCCTCGGCACCGGTCGCCGGAGCGGCAGCCCCCGCCGGCAAGCAATGGGCCGATGTGGTCGAGAAGACCAAGGACAACGGCTTCCGCCAGGGCAACCCGAACGCGCCGATCAAGCTGGTCGAATATGGCTCGCGCATGTGCCCGTTCTGCGCGCAGTTCGGCACCACCGGCGTCGGCCCCTTGCGTGAAAAGTACATCGCGACCGGCAAGGTCAGCTATGAATATCGCGATTTCCTGATCCACGGCGCACCCGATCTCGCGCTCGCGCTGCTCAACCAGTGCGTGCCGGCCGACGCCTTCTTCCCGACGCTCGACCAGATCTATGCCGGCCAGGAAGAATTCGAGAAGAAGATCATGGCGCTCCAGCAGACGAACCCGCAGGTGCTGGACCAGATCCAGCAGATGCCGCCGCCCCAGGCCGCGGCGGGCTTCGCCCAGGCGCTGGGCATGGTCGACTTCATGAAGCAGCGCGGCCTGCCCGAGGCGCAGGCCAAGGCGTGCCTCGCCGACCAGAAGCAGATCGAGACGATCGCCAAGGTCAATGCCGACGGCGCCAACGTCTATGGCGTGAACTCGACCCCGACCTTCTTCATCAACGGCCAGAAGACCGAGGTGAACGACTGGGCCGGCCTGGAGCCGCTGCTCCAGAAGGCCGGCGCACGCTGATCGACCACATTCCATGCAGATAAAGCGGCTGCGGCTGACGGGCTTCAAGAGCTTCGTCGACCCGGCCGATCTGCGGATCGAACCGGGGCTGACGGGAATCGTCGGCCCCAATGGCTGCGGCAAGTCCAATCTGCTCGAAGCGCTGCGCTGGGTAATGGGGGAGACCAGCGCCAAATCGATGCGCGGCGCGGGCATGGAAGACGTGATCTTCGCCGGCACCGCGACGCGGCCGCAGCGCGACTTCGCCGAAGTGGCGGTGGTCGCGGACCTGCCCGAGCAGCAGGACGAGCTGGAGATCATCCGCCGCATCGAACGCGGCGCCGGATCCGCCTATCGCATCAACGGCCGCGACGTGCGCGCCAAGGACGTGGCGCTGGCATTCGCAGACGCCGCGACCGGGGCGCATTCGCCCGCGCTGGTCAGCCAGGGCCGGATCGGCGCGATCATCGCCGCCAAGCCGGGCGAGCGCCGCGCGATGCTGGAGGAAGCCGCCGGGATCGCCGGTCTCCATGTCCGCCGCCGTGATGCCGAACAGAAGCTGCGCGCGACCGAGACCAACCTCACCCGGCTCGACGAGCTGATCGGCGAACAGGAGCAGCGCGCCGCAGCACTCAAGCGCCAGGCCCGCCAGGCCGAGCGCTATCGCGAGCTTTCCGATCGCATCCGCGTCGCCGAAGCGCGGATGATCTTCGCCCGCTGGCGCGATGCGGCAATGGCGGCCGATGTCGCGCGCAAGGAAGCCGCCGAAGCCGAGTCCCTGGTTACCGAGCGCACCGCCGCACAGGCGGAGGCCGAGGCGGCCCAGCTGGCGGCGGCCGACGCGGTCGGCACCTTCCGCGCCGAGGCGCTTCGGCTTCGCGACGCCGCCAGCGACGCCCAGCACCGCCTGCAGACGCTGCGCAATGCCCGCCACGGCGTCGAGCGCCGGATCGCCGAGCTGGCCGAAGCGAGCCGGCGGCTGGAGACCGACCGGTCGCGCGAAGCCGCGCTGGCGCGCGACGCCGCCGAGGCGATCGAACGGCTGACCACCGAACAATCGACGCTCGACACGCGGATTGCCGAGGCGGGCGCCCGTGCGCCCTTGCTCGATGCGGCGCTCGCCGAAGCGGAGCGCGCCGCCCGCGACGCCGAGGTCGTGCTCTCCCAGGCGCTCGCCCAGCAGGCGAGCGAGGCGGCGGAGGTACGCGTCGCCGACGCGGCACTGGCGGCGGCGCGCGGCCGGGTCGAGCGCAGCGCGCGCGACATCGCCCGAATCGAAGCCGAGGCCCGGGCGCTGAGCGACGCCGCGCCGCTCCACGCCGACCGGCAGCGCGCGCGCGACGCACGGGCGGAAGCCCAGCGCCAGGCGGATGCCGCACGCGACGCCCTTACCCGCGCCGATGCCGAGGAGCGGGCGGCGATCGAAGCGCGCAACGCCGCCCAGGCGGCGCGGGCAACCGCGCATGCCGAACTCGCCCAGATCGACAGCGAAGCGACCGCGCTCGCCAAGGCGACCAGGCCCTCGGGCAAGGACCGACTGCTCGACCGGGTGACCGTCGCGGCAGGCTATGAGCGGGCGCTGGCCGCGGCGCTGGGCGACGATCTCGAGGCAGGACTCGATGCCGGCGCCGAACGCCACTGGGGCGGGGCCGAGCCGTTGCCGTCCGACCCTCTCCCGCCCCCCGGCACGTCGCCGCTCGCCGCGCACGTCACCGCGCCCGCTGAACTGGCACGGCGGCTGGCACAGGTGCTGGTGTGCGAAACCGACGACGGCAGCCCGCTCGCCGCCGGGCAGCGGCTGGTGACGCTGCAGGGCGTGCTGCGCCGCTGGGACGGCTATCGCGCGCGCTCGGGCGGTGCGGCGGCGGCAGAGCGGCTGGAGCGGGTGAACCGGCTCGCCGCACTGGAGCAGGCGCGCCCCGCTGCGCAGGCCGCGCTGGAGGCCGCGGCCGCCGAACTCAGCCGGATCGAAGCCGCCATCGCCGAGGCGCGCCGCAGCGCTGTCGAAAGTCGCAAGCAGCTCGATCGCGCCGATCTTGCCGCGCGCGAGGCCGGCCGCGCCGAGGATCGCGCCGCAAGCCAGCTGGAGCGGCTGGAATCTCAGCGTGCCGACCTGGAGACGCGCCGCGCCCGCATCGCCGCCGAGGCCGAGGAAGCGGGTGCCGATCTCGCCCGCGCCGAGGCGGTGAAGGCCGCGTTGCCCGATGGCGCGGAGACGCGCGTCAAGGTGGCGGCGCTGTCCCGCGACGCCGATCTGGCCCGCGCCGCGGTGGCGACCGCCCGGACGGAGCGCACCTCCCTGGACCGCGATCTGGCGCAGGCCCGCGAGCGGCTCGCCGCCGCGGCAGCCGAGGCGAAGAGCTGGTCCGCCCGCGCCGCGGACGCTACCCGCAGGTCTGCCGAGATGGACGAGCGGGCAGCGACGCTCGCGCAGGAACGCGAGGCGATCGCCACCCGGCCCGCCCAAATCGCATCGCAGCTCGCCGAGGCAGAGGCTGCCAACGAAGCGATGAAGCGCGATTCGGCTGCCGCGCAGGCGGCCGAACGCGAAGCCGAGGCCGCGTTGCGCGCCGCGGAGGCCGTACTGCGCAAGGCGAGCGAAACCCTTTCCGAAGCCCGTGAGCGCCGGGCCGGCGCCGCCGCCCGCGCCGAAAGCCAGGACCTACGCCGCGTGGAGATGGGCCGCGTATCCGGCGAACGCTTTGAATGCCCGCCGCCGTTGCTCCCCGTGCGGCTCGCCTTCGAGCCCGCCAGCGTGCGCACACCGCAGGAGGAATCCGCCGGGCTCGAGAAGCTGAGCACCGATCGCGAGCGGCTGGGCCCGGTCAACCTCGTCGCCGAAACCGAATTGGCCGCGCTGGAGGCATCGTTCGGCACCAACGCAAAGGAACGGGACGAGCTGATCCAGGCGGTCAACCGGCTGCGCGGCTCGATCGGCACGCTCAACCGCGAGGGGCGGCAGCGGCTGCTCGCCGCGTTCGAGGCGGTCGACCAGCATTTTCGCCGGCTCTTCACCACGCTGTTCAACGGCGGCCAGGCGCACTTGGCGCTGATCGACTCGGACGATCCGCTGGAGGCGGGACTGGAGATTATGGCGCAGCCGCCGGGCAAGAAGCTGCAATCGCTCACCCTGCTGTCGGGCGGCGAGCAGGCGCTGACCGCGGTCGCGCTGATCTTCGCGCTGTTCCTCACCAAGCCCTCGCCGATCTGCGTGCTCGACGAAGTCGACGCGCCGCTCGACGACGCCAATGTGGACCGCTTCTGCGACCTGCTGGAGGCGATGACCCGCGAAACCGCGACGCGCTACCTGATCGTCACCCACAATGCCGCGACGATGGCGCGGATGCACCGGCTGTTCGGGGTGACGATGGTCGAGCGCGGCGTCAGCCGGCTGGTATCGGTGGACCTTGGCGGCGCGACGAGTTTGCTGGCAGCGGAATAGGGGAAAGCATCGCGTGGGGACCGCCGGCGTTCATGCAGAGTAGGGGTATGGCGGCGTTTGGTGAAAAGCTGACATAACCGCTAACGTGATTTCCAAACCAAACGTGCGAAGTCGAGGGCTGATGGCGCCCCCGGGGCCTCAAGCTTGGCCAAGTTGCAAAACGGATCGAGTGCCTCCCCCCCAGATGGCGACGCAGCCGCATCTGCGGGCGTTCGTTCACCTGTTGGAACCTCACCGGCATAGTTCTGGGAGCCCAATATCTGGGCAGTACGCGCCTCACAATCGGCGCGAACATCCATAATCGTGTAGGTCAGCACCGGTGCAAGCGGTTGAGCCTTAGGCACCAGCAGCATCGCCACTTCCACGATCGATCCAGTGCGCTTCGCGTCTCCAACATTCAACGCGACGACCAGTTGATCCGAGCGCTTGTACTCGCGCCATTCTTCTTGCTGCGCTGCATTGGCACAGGCGAACGGTAGAATCATGGCCGTCCAGCAAAGTCTGCCGTTCATCGATCGCTACTCCCCTTGATCTCGCGATCGTAGGTGCTGTCCCGAATGTCCGCAATTGAGCGAAGCGGACCTACCGCAAGCCGCCCTCGTCGCCTCAATGCTTGGTCTGGAAGCTCGGCTCGCCCTGCAGCGCGGCGGCGACCAGCAGGCTTTCTTCCAGCTTCACGCGGTTGCGCAGGCGGGGCAGCATCGCGCGGCTGGCGTCGGCGAAGCCCTGGCGGTCGGCGGCGATCTGCTCGGGGGTCCAGAACAGCAGATAGTCCTGCCAGTTCGCCTTCAGCCGCTCGAAATCCTCGCGGACCTGATCGACCTTGGCACGGGAGAGCCCCGGCCTGGCCGACAAGGCGAGTTCGTAGATGGTGACGTCTTCGCGCGACAGGTGGTCGGCGACACAGTTCAGCAAATGATCGAGCGCGGTGGAAAGCTCGCCGGGAGGCGCATCGCTTTCGAGAAGGCCGGATAGTCGCCGCGCGAGGATGTCGATCATCTCGTGATCGTGCCGCAGTTCGGCGATCGTCGTCGTAGCCATCATCGTCCCGCCCTCAGTCTATCGTCGCGAAGCTCCGCTTCCATTTCCCCCCGGCAAACTACCTAGCGCGATTCCACGTCCGGTGAAACCGCCAAACAGAGTTAAAAAAAGGGGCCCGGCAATGCCGGACCCCTTCGTTTCTTGCGCGTATCGCGGAAGATCAGTCGCGATCGCCGGTCAGGAACGCGGGCAGGCCGATGTCGCCGCCGTCGTCCTTGCCGCCTTCGCTGCGCTCGCCGCGCGGCTTGTCGCCACGGTCGCGGCGGGGGCCACGCTCGCCGCGCTCGCCGCCGCGGCCGCCCTCGCGACGGCGGTCGCCGCCGCGATCGCCACGGTCACCGCGGTCACCGCGATCGCCACGCGGCTCGCGCGGTTCGCGGGCCGGACGCGAATCTTCCAGCTCGGCACCGGTTTCCTGGTCGACGACGCGCATCGACAGGCGGACCTTGCCGCGCGGATCGATCTCGAGGACCTTGACCTTGACTTCCTGGCCTTCGCTCAGGACGTCCGAAACCTTCTCGACGCGCTCGTTCTTGATCTCCGAGACGTGGACGAGACCGTCCTTGCCGCCCATGAAGTTCACGAACGCACCGAAATCGACGAGGTTGACGACCTTGCCGTTGTAGATCTTGCCGACTTCGGCTTCCTCGACGAGGCCCTTGATCCACTTGATCGCGGCTTCGATCTGCGCCGGATCCGACGAGCTGACCTTGATCACGCCCTCGTCGTCGATGTCGACCTTGGCGCCGGTGGTGGCGACGATCTCGCGGATCACCTTGCCGCCGGTGCCGATCACTTCACGGATCTTCGACTTGTCGATCGTGAAGGTCTCGATGCGCGGGGCGTGCGCGGAGAGCTCGGCACGAACTTCGCCCAGCGCCTTGTTCATCTCACCCAGGATGTGCGCGCGACCGGCCTTCGCCTGGTTGAGCGCCGCCTCGAAGATCTCCTTGGTGATGCCGGCGATCTTGATGTCCATCTGCATCGTGGTGATGCCTTCGGACGTGCCGGCGACCTTGAAGTCCATGTCGCCCAGGTGATCTTCGTCACCCAGGATGTCGGACAGGATCGCGTAATCCTTGCCCTCGAGGATCAGGCCCATGGCGATGCCCGAGACCGGACGCTTGATCGGCACGCCGGCGTCCATCATCGCGAGGCTGCCGCCGCACACCGATGCCATCGACGACGAGCCGTTCGACTCGGTGATGTCGCTGGTCAGGCGGATCGTGTAGGGGAAGTCTTCCTTGGCGGGCAGCACCGGGTGCAGCGCGCGCCAGGCCAGCTTGCCATGGCCGACTTCACGACGGCCCGGCGCGCCGAAGCGGCCGACTTCGCCGACCGAATAGGGCGGGAAGTTATAGTGCAGCATGAAGTTCTGGTAGCTGAGGCCGTTCAGGCCATCGATCATCTGCTCGGCGTCCTTGGTGCCGAGGGTGCAGGTGGCGATGGTCTGGGTCTCGCCGCGGGTGAACAGGGCGGAGCCGTGCGCACGCGGGAGGAAGTGCGTCTCTGCCTCGATCGGGCGGATCTGCGTGGTGGTGCGGCCGTCGATGCGCTTGCCGTCCTTGAGGATGGCGGTGCGGACGATCTCGGCTTCCAGCTTCTTGGTCAGCTTGATGCCGGCCATGACTTCCTGCGGGCTCAGGCCGTCCTCGGTGAACTGCGCCTTCGCCTTGGCACGCGCCTCGTTCAGCGCGTTCGAGCGGGCCGACTTGTCGGTCAGCTTGTAGGCGGCGGCGATGTCCTTGCCGATCAGCTTCTTGATCTTGTCCTTGAGCTTGGCGTTGTCGTCCGACGACGCCATTTCCCACGGATCCTTGGCGGCCTGCTCGGCGAGCTTGACGATCGCCTTGACGATTTCGCGGCAGGCATCGTGCGCGAACAGCACGGCGCCGAGCATGATTTCTTCCGAAAGCTCCTTGGCTTCGGATTCGACCATCATCACCGCGTCATAGGTGGCGGCGACGACGAGATCGAGCTCGCCCTCGGCAACCTGCGCGTCGGTCGGATTGAGGATATACTCGCCGTTGATGTAGCCGACGCGCGCCGCGCCGATCGGGCCCATGAAGGGCACGCCCGACAGGGTGAGCGCGGCCGAGGCGGCGATCATCGAAAGGATGTCGGGCTCGTTCTCGCCGTCATAGCTCAGCACCTGAGCGATGGCGTTGATCTCGTTGTAGAAGCCTTCCGGGAACAGCGGACGGATCGGGCGGTCGATGAGGCGGGAGACCAGCGTCTCCTTCTCGGTGGCGCCGCGCTCGCGCTTGAAGAAGCCACCCGGGATGCGACCGGCGGCCGAGAATTTTTCCTGGTAGTGGACGGTCAGCGGGAAGAAGTCCTGGCCTTCCTTCACCGACTTGGCGGCGGTGACCGCGCACAGCACCACGGTTTCGCCGAGGGTCGCGATCACCGCGCCGTCGGCCTGGCGGGCAACCTTGCCCGTTTCGAGAGTCAGCGTCTTGCCGCCCCACTCGATCGATACAGTCTTCTTGTCGAACATGTCGTTTCCTTCACTCCCCGGTGCAAATCACGCGGGGGGCCTATGCGTGAGCCGTATGTGGCTCGTGGGACCGACCGTATTGCCGGATCCCCCGTTTCGAGCCCCGGCGCCATTCGCCGGGGTCCGCCGATGCGTTTATCGCACCGGAATGACAAAAAGGCGACCCGAAGGTCGCCTTTCCGTGGTTACTTGCGAAGACCGAGCTTCGCGATGAGATCTGCGTAGCGGCCCTGGTCCTTCTTCTTCAGATAGTCCAGGAGGCTGCGGCGCTTGTTGACCAGCATCAGCAGACCGCGGCGCGAATGGTTGTCCTTCGCGTGGGTCTTGAAGTGCTCGGTGAGGTTGGCGATGCGCTCCGAGAGGATCGCGACCTGCACTTCGGGGCTGCCGGTGTCACCCTCGTTACGAGCGTGTTCCTTGACGAGCGCTTCCTTGCGCTCCTGCGTGATCGACATGCGTTTTCCTTCGACATCAAAGCTACAGGTTGAAGCCGCGCACGACCCGGAGCGATCCGGCTTCGGCCTCTACCAGCGCGACCGGGATATCCCCGAGCAGCGCGAAATGGAGGCCATCGTGAACGGCAATCCCGACCAAGACCCGCCCCTGGCGGAGCAGCCCTGCCTGATCGGGGGTGAGGGAAAAAGCCGGGATGTCGTCCAGCCCCGCCCTCAGCGGCAGGCAAATGTCTTCAAGGCGCCGCTCCTTAGCGGCATCGGCCAAAAAGTCCAGCGAAATCGCCTGATCCAGGGTGAACGGACCGGCCTTGATCCGGCGAAGATAAGTGACGTGGCCCACCGTTCCAAGCGCCCGGGCGATGTCGCGCGCAAGGCTGCGTATGTACGTGCCCTTCGATACATGGGCGCGGAGCGTGATGTCCTGAAGCGGCGTCTCCGCCGAGCGCACCGCTGCATGCTCCAGCGCAACGCCGACGCGACGTTCGTGGGGTGAAGGCACCACCTCCAGCGCATAAATCGTCACTGCGCGGCTCTTCAGCACCACCTCTTCCCCAGCGCGGGCCAGGTCATAGGCGCGCTCGCCATCCACCTTCAGCGCGGAATAGGCCGGCGGCACCTGCTCGATCGGCCCGGTGAAGCGCGGCAGCACCGCCTCCAGTTGCGCCAGCGCGGGCCGCACTTCGGACTCCGCGACGGCTTTTCCCTCAGCATCCAGCGTATCCGTCTCCACCCCGAACTGGATGGTGAAGTCATAGACCTTGTCGCTATCGAGCATGCGCCCGGCAAGCTTGGTTGCCTCGCCCAGCGCGATCGGGAGCACGCCGCTCGCCAGCGGGTCGAGCGTGCCGCCATGGCCGACCTTGGCCTTGGCATAGCCGCCCTCGCGCAGCGCGCGCTTCACTGCGCTTACGCCTTGGGTGGAGCCTAGCCCTAAGGGTTTGTCGAGGATGATCCAGCCGTGCATCGCCGGGGCCATAGGAGGCGTTCGGCGGCGGCGCAAACCACGACATTATTGCAACACCCCGAAGCAAAGTGGTCGGGCAGCGCCCGAAACGCTTGCCGCACATGACGGTTCCGCTACAGGCGCGCGAAAAATAGGCGACATCTACAAGAAACAGCCGCGACATCGCGCCGGAGAGGGTGCCCCATCATTACACGGGGACTCGACTCGACATGACCACCGCCGCTCTCCTTCGTGGCTTGCTGCTCGCCAGTGCCGCGCTCACCGCGCCGTCGGCGCTCGCCGCCACCAGCAACGAAACGCCCGCACCCGTACAAGGCGCACAGCCCGACGAGGCCGCACAGCAGCAGGTCGGCGAGATCGTCGTCACCGCGCAGCGCCGCACCGAAGCCGCCAAGGACGTGCCGGTCGCCGTTACCGCGATCGGCGGCGAGAAGCTCGACGTGCTCAATTCCTCGGGCCTCGACATCCGCTTCCTCTCGGCGCGTACGCCCAGCCTGCAGATCGAAAGCTCGTTCGGCCGCACGTTCCCGCGCTTCTACATCCGTGGTCTCGGCAACACCGATTTCGACCCCAATGCAGCCCAGCCGGTGTCGGTGGTGTACGACAATGTCGCGCTCGAGAACCCGATGCTGAAGGCCTTCCCGGCGTTCGACCTCGCCCGCGTCGAGGTGCTGCGCGGCCCGCAGGGCACGCTGTTCGGGCGCAACACGCCGGCCGGCGTGGTGAAGCTCGAATCGCAGCGTCCGACCGACAAGTACGAAGCGCAGGGCAGTGTCAGCTGGGCGACCTACAACACGATCAACGCCGATCTGGCGCTGAACGCCCCCCTCGGCGGCGGCTTCAGCCTGCGCGTCTCGGGCCTGGTGCAGCACCGCGACAATTGGGTGGTGAACGACACCACCAGCAAGGTCAGCGTCGCCAACCGCAAGCTCGAAGGCTATACCGATCGCGCCGGCCGCGTGCAGCTCGCTTATGCCAGCGGTGACTTCAACGCGCTGATCAACGTGCATGGCCGCGATCTCGAAGGTACGCCGCGCGTGTTCCGCGCCGGCCTGTTCCAGCAGGGCTCGAACAACTTCTCGGCCGGCTTCGATCCGAAGCATGTCCGTCTCGACGGCTACACCAGCCAGTGGATGGAGCAGTGGGGCGGCAGCCTGCAGCTCGACTATCATTTCGACGGCATCGGGACGCTCTACTCGATCACCGCCTATGAGCGCGCCAAGGTGCAGAGCACCGGCGACGTCGACGGCGGCGACACCTATGGCGCAGCAGTTCCCGCGCTCTACAACGCGGCGTTTCCGTCCAACACCGGCGGCATCACCCAGCCGAAGGAATTCAGCCAGGAGCTGCGCTTCGCCACCGACCAGTTCGGGGCGTTCCGCGGCCAGGCGGGTCTCTACTATTTCGATCAGAACCTGGACTATAGCGAATATGGCTATAATCCGGGCGGTGGCGCCCAGAACCAGAATATCGGCCATGTGAACATCAACGAGAATTTCGGCGTGTTCGCCTCGGGCGAGTTCAAGGCGACCGACGCGCTCACCCTGCGCGCCGGCGTGCGCTACTCGCATGACCGCAAGAACGACGTGATCACCGGCTTCGGCCCGCTCACCGGTGGCCTCACGCTGCCGCTGCAGACCAAGGTGAAGGGCGAGGCAGTGACCTGGGACGCCAGCGCCACCTATGCACTGACCCCGGACGTCAACGTCTATGCGCGCTTCGCCACCGGCTATCTCGGCCCGGCGATCCAGGACCGCGTGACCTTCGATTCGGTGCCGACCACCGCAGGCAAGCAGTTCACCAAGTCGGCCGAAGCGGGCATCAAGGGCGCGCTCCCGGCCCAGGGGCTGAACTATGCGCTGACCGGCTACTGGTTCCGCACCGACGACCTGCAGCTGACCGCCGTCGGCGGCGCGAACAACTCGACCCGGCTGCTGTCCGCCGATCACGTCAACGGCTACGGCGTCGAGGCGGAATTCAGCTATCGTCCGGTGCGCGGCCTCGATCTGACCGCTAGCGGCAGCTACAACTTCACCCAGATCCGCGATCCCAAGCTGGTCGTGGCGGCGTGCGGCTCGAAGCTTTGCACGGTCACTGATCCGACCTTCACCGTCGGCACCAGCACCTTCGCCCGGATCGACGGCAACCGCCTGCCCCAGGCGCCGCGCTTCGTGCTGAACGCCACCGCCCGCTACGCCGTGCCGCTGGCCAATGGCGGCGAGGTCTATGCCTATACCGACTGGGCCTATCGCAGCGAGATCAACTACTTCCTCTACGAGGCCAAGGAGTTCCGCGGGCGTTCGCTGGTCGAGGGCGGCGTGCGCATCGGCTATCGTGCGCCGGAAGGCTATGAGGTGGCGGCGTTCGCGCGCAACATTCTCAACCAGATCCGGGCGCAAAGCGCGATCGACTTCAACAACCTGACCGGCATGATCAACGAGCCGCGCATCATCGGCGGCGAAATCCGGTTCCACTTCTGATCGGAGGCCCGGGGGACACCCCCCGCGTACTTCATAGCGGGAAGGGCGCTGCGGGGAGATCCTCGCGGCGCCCTTTTCCGTTTCAGCCGATCGCGCCGCGCCGTTCGACGAAATGGCGGCGACAGAGCGCGACATAGCGATCATTGCCGCCAATCTCGCGCTGCGCACCTTCGTGCACCGCTTCGCCGTCGGCATCGACGCGGAGGTTCATCGTCGCCTTGCGCCCGCATTCGCAGACCGACTTAATCTCGACCAGCGAGTCCGCGATCGCCAGCAGCGCGGCCGCGCCTTCGAACAGCACCCCGCGAAAGTCGGTACGCAGACCGTAGCAAAGCACCGGCACCTCGTCCTCGTCGCAGACGGCTGCCAGCTGGCGCACTTGCGCAGCGGAGAGGAACTGGGCTTCGTCGACCAGCACGCAGGCGAGCGGCGCCGCGAAATGGGCGTCCTGGACGATCGTGCGCAGGTCCGTGCCGGCTTCAAAGGGAATGGCATCGGCATGGATGCCGAGGCGGGAATCGATCACGCCGTGCCCGCCGCGGTCGTGCACGCCGGCGGTGAACAGCAAGGTGCGCATGCCGCGCTCGCGGTAATTGAAATCGGCCTGGAGCAGCGTGGTCGATTTGCCCGCGTTCATCGAGGCGTAGTAGAAATAGAGCTTGGCCATCGGCGCATCACACCAAAAGAACCGCCGATGTCCAGTGGGACGGGCAGCAGGGCGCGGCCTTCAGTCCTGCTCGCCCTCTGCCGCCTCGCCCAGGTCCCGCGCCACATTCGGCGCGCGGAGCAGCTTGTCGATATGGCTGCCCTCGTCGAAGCTCTCGTCCGCCAGGAACTTGAGCTTGGCGGCATATTTCATCTTCACCCGGGTGGCGACCTCGCGCTGGAGGAAGGCGGTGTTGGTGCGCAGCGCCTTGAGCACGGCTTCCTCGTCCTTGCCGAGCAGCGGCTTCACGAACACCGTCGCGTGGCGCAGATCGGGGGACATGCGCACCTCGGTCACCGACACCAGGTGCTTCGCCAGCACCTCGTCATGCACGTCGCCGCGCTGGAGGATCTCGCTGAGGATATGGCGCACCTGTTCGCCCACGCGCAGCACGCGGACGGAGCGGGTTTCTTCGGTGTCGTTCTGGCGCATCTTGTGATTTTGACCGGTTTTCGCTATGTAGGACAGGCTACGTTGTGAACTTGCAATAAGTCACTTCCTGAGCCCGGGTGTTCCAGCGCCCGGGCTCAAATTATATTGGGCTCCCGGCGTTCCAGCCCGGGAGCCCGCACTGGTTACTTGCGGCTCAGCTCGATGAGCTTCACCACCAGCCCGAGCAGTGCGACGAAGAATGTCGCAGAGCCCAGAACCAGAACTGCTACGTTTTGAATTTGCAAATTGATCACCTCCTTCCCGGCCGCAGGTGCAGCCGGAAAGAAAGCGTATCACAGGCGAAGCTGCCGAGGAACAAAAGGTGTCCATCGGCAGCCTTGCCCCATTACAGCGTACGCTCGCGCAGCTCGACTTCGTACGTCTCGAGGTAATCACCCGCCTTGATGTCCACGAAGTTCTGCGTGAACGTCACGCCGCACTCGAGACCGGCGCGCACTTCGGCGACATCGTCCTTGAAGCGACGCAGCGAGGCAATCTCGCCGGTGTAGATGATAACGTCGTTGCGCGTGATGCGTGCCTTGAGCGCCTTGCGGATGAAGCCGTCGACGACCAGCAGACCGGCTGCCTTGCCGTGCTTGCCCGCCGAGAAGACTTCCTTGATCTCGGCGCGGCCGACGACCGTTTCGAAAGCCTCCGGCCCAAGCTCGCCCGCCATGCCGGCGCGGATCTCGTCGGTCAGGTCATAGATGACGTCGTAATACTTCAGCGCCACCTTGTTCCGCTCGGCAATTTCGCGCGCCTTGGCATTGGCACGGACGTTGAAGCCGATGATCGGCGCGCCGCTGGCGGCTGCCAGCGAAACGTCGCTCTCGGTGATGCCGCCGACGCCCGAGTGCAGGATGCGCACGCGGATGTCGTCGTTGCCCAGCTTGCTGAGCGCACCCACGATCGCCTCGGTCGACCCCTGCGTGTCGGCCTTGACCACCACCGGATATTCGATCGCCTGCTTGTCCTTGAGCGCGGAGAACATGCTCTCCAGGCTCGCCGGCGCCTGCGTCGTGCGCTTCTGGAGCAGCACGCCCTGACGATATTCGGCGACTTCGCGGGCACGTGCCTCGTTCTCGACGACCTGCATCGGATCACCCGCCGACGGCACGCCCGAGATGCCGAGCACCTCGACCGGCATCGCCGGACCGGCTTCCTTGATCTGGCGACCCTTGTCGTCGATCATCGCACGGACCTTGCCGCTCTCCGCGCCGACGACGAACACGTCGCCCACGCGCAGCGTGCCGCGGTTGACCAGGATCGTCGCGACCGGGCCGCGGCCCTTGTCGAGCTTCGCCTCGATCACGGTGCCTTCGGCCTCGCGGTCGGGGTTGGCGCGCAGTTCGAGCAGTTCGGCCTGGAGCTGGATCTTCTCGATCAGTTCGTCGAGGCCGATCTTCTTCAGCGCCGAGACTTCGACGTTCTGGACGTCGCCGCCCATCTCTTCGACGATCACTTCATGCTCGAGCAGACGCTCGCGCACTCGCTGCGGATTGGCGCTGTCGAGGTCGACCTTGTTGATCGCCACGATCATCGGCACGCCGGCCGCCTTGGTGTGGTTGATCGCCTCGATCGTCTGCGGCATCAGCCCGTCGTTCGCCGCCACCACCAGCACCACGATGTCGGTGACGTTGGCGCCGCGCGCACGCATGTCGCTGAACGCTTCGTGGCCCGGCGTGTCGAGGAAGGTGATCTTCGACTTGTCCTTCAGGGTGACCTGATAGGCGCCGATATGCTGGGTGATGCCGCCGGCTTCGCCGCGCACCACATCGGTACCGCGCAGCGCGTCGAGCAGCGAGGTCTTGCCGTGATCGACGTGACCCATGATCGTGACGACCGGCGGACGCGGCTGCAGCTTGTCCTCGGGATCCAGCTCGGTATCGACCTGGATATCGACGTCGCTGTCGCTGACGCGCTGCACGTTATGACCGAAATCAGTGACGAGCAGTTCGGCAGTATCCTGGTCGATCGACTGATTGACCGTGACCATCATGCCCATCTTGAACAGGGCCTTCACCAGGTCCGCGCCCTTTTCGGCCATGCGGTTGGCGAGTTCCTGCACGGTGATGGCGTCCGGCACCACCACGTCGCGGACCTGCTTGACCTGCGGCTCGCGCGGGCCGCCATAGGAGCGGCGATGCTCCTTCTCACGGGCGCGCTTCAGCGCCGCGAGGCTGCGCGCACGCGCACCATCGTCGCCACCAAGCGCACGGGTGACGGTGAGCTTGCCCGACTGGCGGCGATCGTCGCCCTTGCGGTCGCGCGACGGCTTGGCCGGATCGGCACCCGGGCGACGCGGCGCGGCGCCGGGACCCGAAGGGGCCGGACGCGCGGCACCGGCGCCGGCAGCAGGACGCTGCTGGTTCTGGTTCTGCGCGGGCTGCTGCGTCTGCTGGGTCGCGGCAGGGGCTGCCTGCTGCGGCTCGGGCTTGGGCTGCGGCTTGGGGATTTCCGGGCGCACCACGGGCGTGAAGCGACGCGGTGCGGGCAGCGACGCATCGAGCTGCAGCGTGATCGGTCCCTGCGGGATCGGGCGACGCGGCGGCTGCGCGGGCGCGGCCGGCTTGGGGGCTGCGGCCTGCGGCTGCGCGGGCTTGGGCGCCGCCGGCTGCGGCGCGGCGGCCTGCGGGGCCGCCGGAGCGGGCGCAGGTGCAGGGGCCGGAGTGGGCTCGGGCGTCGGAGCGGGCGCAGGGGCCGGAGCCTCCGCGATCACTTCAGGCTTCGGCTCGGGTGCCGGAGCAGGCGTGGGCTCGGGCGCAGGGGCCGGGGCGGCAGCCGCCTCGGTCTGGGCACGCGCACGCTCTTCGGCGCGGCGACGCTCTTCTTCCTGCGCTTCGGCGCGGAGGCGGTCGTCACGACGACGGCTCTCTTCCAGCGCCTGCATGCGCTGTTCCTCGGCCTCACGCAGCAGCTTGGCCTGGCGCTCCTGCGGCGACAGGTTGTCCATCGGCTTGCGCGGCGGCTGAGCAGCCGGGCGGGGCGCCTGCGGCTGCGGGGCAGCGGCACGCGGAGCCTGAGCAGCCGGCGCCTCGGGCGCAGCGGCAGGGGCCGGCGTCGACTCGTCGATCGGCGCACCCTGCGGGCCGAGGACACGGCGACGCTTGACCTCCACGACCACGGTGTTGGAACGGCCATGGCTGAAGCTCTGCTTCACCTTGCCGGTTTCCACCGTGCGCTTCAGACCCAGCGGTGCGCGCATGCCCAGTTTCGGCTTGTCGTTTTCGGTGTCGCTCATGCGGCTACTCAAGTTCCTCGATAGTGTTCGTCGTCAATGGCACGGCGGACGGCAAAGCCGATGCGCCTTGCGATTCGGAATCGCAAGACACGGGATCAGGTTCGGGTCCGATAAAGTGCAGCCAGCGATCGAGCGCTTCGCTCGTCCGTTGCGCCGCCCGGGCGTCGATGAGTCCGGCGTGTACCACATTTTCGCGGCCTAACGCCAAGGACAATATGGTGCGCGAGACCGGCAATGTTAAGCCCTTGAGGGCAGAACCTTCCCGATACGAGCCAACCCGCCACGCCTGGGCAAGCTTTCGGCTGCCGTCGTCGCGGGCGTCGGAGGCGTGGAGCAGCAGATGGAGTCGGCCGCTGCGGGCGGACTTTTCGATCCGCTCGGCGCCGATCACCACATAGCCGGCCTTCGCCTCCAGCCCCAGCCGGTCGAGCGCAGCGCGCTGCAGCTGGGTGGCGATCCGGTCTTCCAGATCGTCCGGAATGCGAAGCTCGCCGGTACGGAAGCTGCGCGACAGGGCGCCCTTCAGCTTGCCCTTGTCGCGCGATGCCGTCAGCCCCGCCTTGTCGACGGAGATCCAGGCACCGCGGCCGGGGGCCTTGGCACGGATGTCGGGCAGCACTTCGCCCTCGGGCGAAAGCACGAGTCGGATCAGCCCTTCCCGCGGCGATTCCTCGCGCGACAGGATGCAGGTGCGAACCGCGTTGGTCATCGACCCCTCCCGCTGGCGAGAGGGGGGATGACCAATGCCAAGGTCAGTCGGCGCGTATCATTGTTCGGAGTCCGCAATTGCGTCCTCCTCGCCTGCTTCCGCAGGTTCTTCATCGGCGAACCAATGGGCGCGGGCCGCCATGATGATCTCGTTGCCCTGTTCGTCGCTGAGCCCGTATTCGGCGAGAATCCCGCCCTTCGGCTCCTTGCGCGGCGCGTCCTCGCCGCGACGGCGCGGTTCGGCGCGCTTCTTCTCGACCAGCTCGTCGGTCGCCAGATCGGCGAGGTCGTCGAGCGTCTTGATGCCCGCCTTGCCGAGCGTGACCAGCATCGCTTCGGTCAGGTACGGCATCGTGGTCAGCGCATCGTCGACGCCGAGCGCGCGGCGCTCCTCGCGATTGGCTTCCTCGCGGCGCTCCAGCGCTTCCTGGGCGCGGTTCTGCAGTTCCTGCGCCAGGTCCTCGTCGAAGCCCTCGATCGTCGCGAGCTCCTCGATTTCGACATAGGCGACTTCTTCCAGCGCGCCGAAGCCTTCGGCGACCAGCAGCTGGGCCAGCGTCTCGTCGACATCGAGCTCGTTCTGGAACATCTCCGAACGCTCGACGAATTCCTTCTGGCGCTTCTCGCTCGCATCCGCCTCGGTGAGGATGTCGATCGCCTTGCCGGTCAGCTGCGAGGCCAGGCGCACATTCTGGCCGCGGCGGCCGATGGCGAGGCTCAGCTGATCGTCAGGGACGACCACTTCGATGCGATCCTCTTCCTCGTCGATCACGACGCGGCTGACATTGGCCGGCTGCAGCGCGTTGACGACGAAGGTGGCGGTGTCCGGCGACCAGGGGATGATGTCGATCTTCTCGCCCTGCATTTCCTGCACGACGGCCTGCACGCGGCTGCCCTTCATGCCGACGCAGGCGCCGACCGGATCGATCGAGCCGTCATGGCTGATCACGCCGATCTTGGCGCGGCTGCCCGGATCGCGGGCGGCAGCCTTGATCTCGATGATGCCGTCGTAGATTTCCGGCACTTCCTGCGCGAACAGCTTCTTCATGAACTCGGGGTGCGCCCGGCTCAGGAAAATCTGCGGGCCGCGATTCTCGCGGCGGACGTTGAGCACCACCGAGCGGACGCGGTCGCCGACGCGAACGACTTCGCGCGGGATCTGCTGGTCGCGGCGGATCACGCCTTCGGCGCGGCCCAGGTCGACAACGACATGGCCGAACTCGACGCGCTTCACCACGCCGGTGATGATCTCGTTCACACGATCCTTGAACTCGTCATACTGACGCTCGCGCTCGGCATCGCGGACCTTCTGGAAGATGATCTGCTTCGACGCCTGCGCCTGGATGCGGCCAAACTCGATCGGGGGCAGCGGATCGACGATGAAGTCGCCGACCTTCGCGCCCTTCTGCAGCTTCTGCGCGCCCTTCAGGTCGACCTGCTTGAAATAGTCGTCGACGGCTTCCACCACCTCGACGACGCGCCACAGGCGGAGATCACCCGAGACCGGATCGAGCTTCGCGCGAATGTCGTTCTCGACGCCATAGCGGTTCTTCGCGGCGCGCTGAATCGCATCTTCCATCGCCTCGATGACGATGGCCTTGTCGATCAGCTTTTCCTTCGCGACCGAATCGGCGATCGCGAGCAGCTCGGCCTTGTTGGCAGAAATGGCGGTGGCCATCCGGGCTTATCCTTCTACTTCGATAATCTTGTCGGCGCCCTCGGCAGAGAGCGGCGCGGTGGCGGCGATCAGCCGATCGGTCATCGTCAGCTTGGCATCCTCGATCGCCGCGAACGGCAGCACATGCTGTGTCTCGTCCTGCGTCACGATCGTGATGGTGGCGGCTTCCGTATCGATTCCGGCGAGATCGCCCTTGAACTGCTTGCGCCCGTCGAGCTTCTCGGCAAGCGTGATCCGGGCCTCATGGCCCTTCCAGTCGGCGAAATCCTGCAGCCGGGTGAGCGGCCGGTCGATGCCCGGCGAGCTGACTTCCAGCCGATAGGCATGGTCGATCGGGTCGCGGCCCTCGGCCTCGAGACGATCGAGCAGGTCCGAGATGCGGCGCGACAGATCGGCGCAATCGTCGATCGTCAGCTGACGCGTATCCGGGCGCTCGGCCATGATCTGCAGCGTGGGATCGCTCTGGCCGCCGAACAGCTTCACGCGCACCAGGGCAAAGCCCAGCGCCTGCGCTTCGGTTTCGATCATCTTGGCCAGTTCGGCGAGATTCGCCACACACATCTCCGGGTAAACTCAAGCAGCTTCGGCGCCGGAGCCTGGCGGCCCCGACCTCGATCATGTTTGACGATGTCCGAGAAAGCAGCCGCGATATACGCAATCCGGGCCCTGTCAGCAAGGGGGCGGCGGGCGGCGTTGCATCTTTTCGAGCAGGACAGGCGTTGCAACTCGTTGCAAAACCGGCTGCGTTGGCGGCCGCGCCACCGCCGGAGAGGATTTCCATGCCCCGTTCGCTGTTGTTGATCCCTGCCCTGTTCGCTGCCGCCTGCTCGTCGCCGGGCTCGAATGCGCAGCAGCCTGCAGGCACCGCAGGCACGCCCACGCCGCTGCCGGTGCCGAGCGGCACTCCCGCCCCGCTGCCCGCCAGCGTTCCCTTCACCGCGACGCGCGTTGCCGATTTCGACTCGCCCTTTGCGCTTGCGTTCCTGCCCGATGGCGCAGCGCTGGTGACCGAAAAGGGTGGCCAGATCCAATATTGGGAAGTGGGCCAGAAGGCGCAGGCAGTGACCGGGGTGCCCAAGGTCGCTGCGGGCGGACAGGGTGGGTTGCTCGACGTGGCTCCGGCACCGGATTTCGCCAGCACCAACACGATCTACTTCACCTACTCCGAGCCACGGGCGAACGGCAGCGCGCTGGCGCTGGCGCGCGCCAAGCTGACTCGCGGCAAGGCGATGGCGCCGCGACTCGATAGCGTCGAGGTGCTGTTCCGCAGCGGCGCGGACGGCGACGGCGGCCAGTTCGGCGCGGTGATTGCCTTCGCGCCCGACGGCAAGTCGCTGTTCCTCTCCTCCGGCGAGCGCCAGCGCTTTACCCCCGCACAGGACCCGAACCAGGCGATCGGCAAGATCCTGCACCTGACGCTCGACGGCAAGCCAGCCGCGGACAATCCGGATGCAGGCAAGGTCGGCGCAACCACCGTGCAGGTGATCGACCCGCCCGAGGACACCGAAGCCGCCAAGACCGCCAAGGGCCGCCCCTTTGCCTTCGACGGCCCCAACCCGGCCCCGGCATCGATCTGGAGCAGCGGCCATCGCAACCCCTATGGCCTGGTCTTCGACTCGGCCGGCAATCTGTGGGAGCACGAGATGGGCCCGCAGGGCGGCGACGAGCTCAACCTGATCGTCAAGGGCCGCAACTATGGCTGGCCCAACGTCTCGTTCGGCGAGAATTACAACAACAAGCCGATCCCCAAGCCCAAGGCGGGCGACGGCTATGAGATGCCCAAGCTCTACTGGGTGCCGTCGATCTCGCCTGCGGGCCTGATCCAGTATACCGGCAGCGAGTTCCCGCAGTGGAAGGGCTCGCTGCTGATGGGCGCCATGTCCGGCCAGGCGCTGATCCGCATCGCGCTCGACGGCACCAACGCCCGCAAGGCCGACCAATGGGATCTGGGCATGCGGATCCGCGACGTGGCGCAGGGACCGGACGGCTCGCTGTGGCTGCTGCAGGACGGCGCCAAGGGCGATGGCGGCTGGCTGATGCGGATCAGCCCGAAGAAGTAGTCAGCCTTCCAAGCCTTCGCTCCCCTTCCGCTTGCGGGAGGGGTCGGGGGAGGGGCTGGCGTGGAGAGGGCGGACTGTGCTGCCGCCATCCCCTCCCCTACCCCCTTCCGCAAGCGGGAGGGGAACCGTTATCGCACGATCAGGAAGTTCATCCGTGCCGCGGCGATCGGCCGATCCTCCTCGTCCTGCCACGCCACCGCGCTGACATTCGCCACACGCTTGCCGAGCCGCGTGACGGTCCCCTTGGCCCGCGTTTCCTTCTCGCGTCCGCCGCGCATGTAATCGACGGTGACGTTGACCGGCTTCACCTTCGCCCCGCCCTCCGCCTCCAGTGCCTGGAGCAGCGCGCCGACCGCCGCCATCTCGAGCAGCCCGCCGATCGCGCCGCCGTGCAGGAACCCCGGGCGACCGACGACATCGCCGGAAAACGGCAGCAACAGCACCGGCGCATCCGCACCTGGCTCGACCGTGAGCCCCAGCAGCTCGGCATAGGGAGGAAGCTTCACCAGTAGCCCTCCGCCGCCATGAAGGTGCCGGCGACATGGGCCAGCGGGTCCGCCGGATCGCCGTCATGCGCCTGGCCGCGGACGAATGCGATCGAGCGCGTCAGCCGATAGCATTCGCAGCGCCCGATCACCGTCTGCCCGGTGCGCGCAGGGCGAAGATAATCGATCCGCAAGTCCAGCGTCGCGTGCGGCAGGAACGTGCCGACCTTCAGCCAAACGGCGACGCTGCTCGCCATGTCCATCAGCGCCAGAATCGGGCCCGAGGCGAGCACGCCGCTTTCCTCCTGCCCCACCAGATCCTCCCGCCAGGGGAGCTGGAGTTCGGACCAGTCCTCGCCATGGTCGACATAGGCAACGCCCAGGCGGCTGCCATGGTTGGGAAAGCGAAGCGCAAAGAACATGCGCGGATCGAACCGGGGCGGCGCCGCGGGATCGCTGGGCTGGGACATACCGGCTTTTCTAGCCACACCATCTTGCCCGCGCAAATGCTTCGCCGCACATTGCCTGGATACGAGAGAGGATGCCGGAATGAGCGAGCGCGTGACCTGGACCATGGAAGACGGCGTGGCCGATGTGCGGCTCGCCCGGCCCGACAAGATGAATGCGCTCGATCCCGCCATGTTCGACGCGATCCTAGGCACGATCGATACGCTCTGCGAGACGCCGGGCTTGCGTGCGGTCGTGCTGTCGGGCGAAGGCCGCGCCTTTTGCGCCGGGCTCGACATGGCGAGCATGGCCAGCGCAGGCACCGGCACCGATCTTGTGGCGCGAACCCATGGCCTCGCCAACAGCTTCCAGCAGGTCGCCTGGGGCTGGCGCACCCTGCCGGTCCCCGTGATTGCCGCGGTGCACGGCGTGGCGTTCGGCGGCGGGCTCCAGATCGCGAGCGGCGCGGACATCCGCATCGCCGCGCCGGATACGCGGCTCTCGGTGATGGAACTGAAATGGGGCATCGTGCCCGACATGGCCGGCTTCGTGCTGTGGCGCGGCACGGTGCGTGACGACGTGCTACGCGAGCTTACCTATACGGCGCGCGAGTTCGACGCCGCGGAAGCGCAGGCACTTGGCTTCGTCACACGGCTCGCCGGGGATCCGCACGCCGAGGCCCTCACGCTCGCCCGATCGATTGCCGGCCGCAATCCGGATGCGATCCGCGCTGCCAAGCGGCTTGCGAATCACGACGGGGACGCCGCCGCGGTGCTGCTCGCCGAGAGCGCCGAGCAGGCTGGCTTGCTGCGTTCGCCCAACCAGATCGAGGCGGTGACGGCCAACATGCAGAAGCGCGCACCCCAGTTCCGCGACTGAGGCGGTTGCATTCCGGCCGCCGATGAAGGAAGCGTACCCGAAACTCGAAAGAACGAGAGGGTGCCATGCGCGAAGCCGCGATCGTCTCCACCGCCCGCACCGGCATCGGCAAGGCGGGACGGGGCTGTTTCAACGATACCGAAGCGCCGGTGCTCGCCGCGCACGTGATGAACGCGGCAATCGAACGCGCCGGGATCGACCCTGCGCGCATCGACGACGTGTTCTACGGGATGGGCAATCCATGGGGTACGCAAGGCGCCAACATGGCGCGCATGGCGCTGTTCGCCGCGGGCATTCCGCACAGCGTGCCGGCGTTCAGCCTCGACCGGAAATGCGGCTCCGGCCTCACCGCGATCGCCCTCGCCGCCCGCTCGATCATGACCGACGAGATCGACGCGGCGCTGGCCGGCGGCATGGAATCGATCAGCCTGACCATGGCCAATGCGCCGCGCTACGCGAATCGCTCGGTCACGGACCAGGTGCCGACGGCGTATGTCCCGATGATCGAGACGGCGGAGATTGTCGCCGAACGCTACGGCATTTCGCGCGAAGCGCAGGACGAATTTGCCGCGATGAGCCAACAGCGCGCAGCCGCCGCGCTGGCCCGCGGTGCGTTCGACGCGGAAATCGCGCCGATCACCGTCACCAAGGCGCTGCTCGACAAGGCCGGCACCCGCACCGGCAGCGAGACGGTGACGGTCACCCAGGACGAAGGCATCCGCCCCGGCACCACCGCCGAAGTGCTCGCCGGCCTCAAGCCCGTATGGAAGGACGGCGCGTTCGTGGCCGAAGGGCGTCATATCACCGCCGGCAATGCCAGCCAGCTCTCCGACGGCGCCGCCGCGCAGATCCTGATGGATCGGGAAACCGCAGAGGCAGAGGGCCGCCCGATCCTCGGCATCTATCGCGGCTTCCAGGTGGCAGGCTGCGCGCCCGAGGAGATGGGCATCGGCCCCGTCTTCGCCGTGCCCAAGCTCCTCGCCCGTGCGGGCCTGAAGGTTGAGGACATCGGCCTTTGGGAGATCAACGAGGCGTTCGCCAGCCAGTGCCTCTACTGCCGCGACACGCTCGGCATCGATCCCGAGAAGCTCAATGTGAGCGGCGGCGCGATTGCGATCGGCCATCCTTTCGGCATGACCGGCAGCCGCCTGGTGGGACATGCGCTGATCGAGGGGCGGCGGCGCGGCGTGCGCCATGTCGTCGTATCGATGTGCACCGCAGGCGGCATGGGGGCGGCGGGGCTGTTCGAGATCATCTGAACGGGTTGCAGCCGCGCGCGACACCTGCGAAACGGCCGGCGATTTCAACCCAGACGGAGGGCGTGCGCCGATGTCGTTCAACAGCTTCGGTCGCGTGTTCCGCTTCACTACCTGGGGCGAGAGCCATGGTCCGGCGCTCGGCGCCGTGGTCGATGGCTGCCCGCCGGGGCTGAGCCTCAGCGAAAAGGACCTCCAGCCCTTCCTCGATCGCCGCCGCCCCGGCCAGTCGCGCTTCACTACCCAGCGGCAGGAGCCGGACCAGGTCCGCATCCTCTCCGGGGTGTTCGAGGGGCGCACCACCGGCACCCCGATCGCGCTGCACATCGACAATGTCGACCAGCGCTCCAAGGATTATTCGGAAGTCGCCAAGGCCTATCGCCCCGGCCATGCCGATTACGCGTACGACCAGAAATACGGCTTTCGCGATTATCGCGGCGGCGGTCGTTCCTCGGCGCGCGAGACCGCGGCACGGGTCGCGGCGGGCGCGGTCGCGAGGGCAGTGATCCCCGAAGTGACGATCACCGCCTGGGTCGAGGCGATCGGCGGCGACGCGATCGACTATGCCAGGTTCGACGCCGCCGAGATCGGCAACAATCCCTTCTTCTGCCCGGATGCCGAGGCGGCACAGCGCTGGGAAGCGCTGGTAGACGCCGCCCGCAAGGACGGTTCGTCGCTCGGGGCGGTCGTCGCCTGCGAGGCAACCGGCGTGCCCGCGGGCTGGGGCGCGCCGCTCTACGCCAAGCTCGACAGCGAACTGGCGGCCGCCTGCATGTCGATCAACGCGGTGAAGGGCTTCGAGATCGGCGACGGTTTCGCCGCAGCGCGCTTGCGCGGCGAAGAGAATGCCGATGCGATGCGTCCCCGCGCGGACGGGGGCGTCGATTTCCTCGCCAATCACGCCGGCGGCATCGCGGGCGGCATTGCCACCGGCCAGCCGGTGCGCATGCGCGTGGCGTTCAAGCCGACCAGTTCGATCCTGATCCCGGTGGAGACGGTCACCCGTGACGGCGAAGCAAGCGAGATCCGCACCAAGGGCCGCCACGACCCCTGCGTGGGCATCCGCGGCGTGCCGGTGGTGGAAGCAATGGTGGCTCTGGTACTCGCAGACCAGAAATTGCTGCACCGGGCACAGGTCGGCTGATCTTGCGCTCGACTCACCCCTGATCCGTTCGCTTTTATCGGTTAATCGAGATCAGCCGGTGAGACTTCTTCCCGGCTTGATGGTTATTCTTCCGTTGGCATAATCAACAGAAGGATGCCGAGTATGTATATCAAGACGATTCTCGCCGCCGCCACGCTGATCGCCGCGCCGGCCGCATTCGCGCAGCAGACCACGCCGGGCCAGACGGCGCCGGGCGGCACCATGGATCAGAGCACGGCACCGGGGCAGACCAGCCCGGGCCAGACCACGTCGCCGACGGATCCGTCGATGAACCCGTCGACCACCGCACCCGGCGGCACCACCGGATCGGGCACGATGACGACCACACCGGACTCCTCGTCCACCACGACGACCTCGCCCACGGACCCGAGCGCAGGCACGACGGATTCGACCACGGGTGACCAGACCGGCGACAAGCCGAAGCGCAAGCGTCCCCGCTAAGCGCTGGACGAGCTAGAGGAACCTTTCCCCCTTTCGGTTCCTCGCCGCGAACCGCGAACCGCCCGGCCCTCCCTCGAGGGCCGGGCGTCTTCGTGTCAGTCCGCGAAGGGATCGCGGACGAGAATGGTATCCTCGCGCTCGGGGCTGGTCGATACCAGCGCCACCGGGCACTGGATCAGTTCTTCCACGCGGCGGATGTACTTGATCGCCTGCGCCGGCAGCTCGGCCCAGCTGCGCGCGCCGAAGGTCGATTCGGACCAGCCTTCCATCGTCTCGTAAATCGGCTCCACCGCCGCCTGGTCCGGCGCGCTGGCGGGATAATAGTCGAGCACTTCGCCGTTCAGCCGATAGCCGGTGCAGACCTGGATCTCGTCGAACCCGTCGAGCACATCGAGCTTGGTCAGCGCGATGCCGGTGATGCCCGAAACCGCGACCGACTGGCGCAGCAGCACCGCATCGAGCCAGCCGCAGCGGCGCTTGCGCCCGGTGACGGTGCCGAACTCATGGCCGCGCGTGCCGAGCCGCTCGCCCACATCATTGTCCTGCTCGGTCGGGAAGGGGCCCGAGCCGACGCGGGTGGTGTATGCCTTGGCGATGCCGAGCACGAATCCGACCGCGCCCGGCCCCATGCCGCTGCCGCTCGCCGCGGTGCCCGACACGGTGTTGGACGAGGTGACGAACGGATAGGTGCCGTGGTCGATGTCCAGCAGCACGCCCTGCGCGCCTTCGAACAGGATACGGCGGCCGCGCGACCGCGCTTCGTTGAGCATCTTCCACACCGGCTGCACGAACGGCAGCACGAATCCGGCGATCGCGCGCAGTTCGTTGAGGAGCCCCTCGCGATCGATCGGCGGCTGGCCGAAGCCTGCGCGCAGCGCGTCATGGTGTGCGGCAAGGCGATCGACCTGCGGCCCGATGGCATCGAGATTGGCGAGGTCGCACACCCGGATCGCGCGACGGCCGACCTTGTCCTCATAGGCCGGGCCGATGCCGCGGCGCGTGGTGCCGATCTTGCCCGCGCCGCTGGCATCCTCGCGCAGCGCGTCGAGATCGCGGTGGAACGGCAGGATCAGCGGGCAGGTGTCCGCGATCTTGAGCGTGTCCGGCGTCACGTCGACGCCCTGGTCGCGCAGCTTCTCCACTTCAGCCTTGAGCGCCCAAGGATCGAGCACCACGCCATTGCCGATCACGCTCGGCGTACCCCGCACGATTCCCGAGGGGAGCAGGGAAAGCTTGTAGACCTTTTCGCCGATCACCAGCGTGTGGCCGGCATTGTGCCCGCCCTGGAAGCGGACGACCACGTCGGCGCGCTCGGCGAGCCAGTCGACGATCTTGCCCTTGCCTTCGTCGCCCCACTGAGCGCCGATCACTGCCACATTTGCCATGGATACACGTCCTCCGCCTGCCGGGCGGACCCTGGCCGCCCTTCGACAGGACTCGGCGGCAGGGCTGGTCAACCGGACGCGTCGCCCGGAGCCGCGGGGCGAATGGCGAACCGCGCCCGCCAGGTCAAGCCTTTCCTGTCGTCAGGCGTCCAGCGCGGCCCGGATCGCGACCGCCAGCGTCGCGATGTCGAACGGTTTGGCAAGAATGGCCTCGTCGGTGCCCCGGTCCGGCGAATCGGGCGCGTATCCGCTGGTGAGCAGCACCTTCAGGTCCGGCATCCGCTCGCGCACCCGGGCCGCGAGCTCGCGGCCGCTCATCTCGGGCATCACCACGTCGCTGAACAGCAGCGACACGTTCTGCCCGCGCTCCAGCAGCCGCAGCGCCTCGATACCGTCGCGGGCGAACACCACGCCATAGCCCAGCTCGCGCAATGCCTCGACCGAATAGGTCCGCACCCGATCCTCGTCCTCGACGACCATGATCACCTCGCTCGCGCGGCCGCGCGGCAGGTCCCCCTGGATGCTGTTGGCCGCGGGTGCGGGCACGGCCTCCGGCTTGGCCGGCAACAGGACGCGCACGCACGTACCCTCGCCGGGCACGCTCTCGATCGTGACATGGCCGCCCGACTGCCGGACGAACCCGAACACCTGGCTGAGCCCGAGCCCGGTCCCCTTGCCCACTCCCTTGGTGGTGAAGAAGGGATCGAAGGCACGCGCAGCGACTTCGGGCGGCATGCCGACGCCGGTGTCGCGAAGGCGGATCTCGACATAGTCACCGGCTTCGATCTCGTACCGGGCCGCGTGTTCGGCGCCGATCGCCACCTGGTCGGTCTCGATCGTCAGCGTGCCGCCCTCGGGCATCGCGTCGCGGCCGTTCACCGCCAGGTTGAGCACGACGTTCTCGAGCTGGTTGCGATCGGCCACCACCGCTTCCAGCCGCCGCGCAAACTGGGTTTCGATCACGACGCCCTCGCCGAGGGTGCGCACCAGCAGCTCGATCATGCCACCCAGCATGTCGTTCACATCGAGCGCGGTGGGCGCCAGCGGCTGGCGGCGCGAGAAGGCAAGCAGCCGCTGCGTCAACGCCGCCGCGCGGCTGGCTCCGTCGCGCGCGGCGATCAGGTAGCGATCGATGTCGGTACGCCCCTGGGCGACGCGGCGCTCCATCAGATCCAGCGCGCCGATCACCACGGCAAGCATATTGTTGAAATCATGCGCGATGCCGCCGGTCAGCTGCCCCACGGCTTCCATTTTCTGCGCCTGGCGCAGTTGCGCTTCCGCCGCCATCAGCCGCTCGGTCCGTTCACGAACGGCAGCTTCCAGTTCCTCGCGCGAACGGGCGAGCACTTCGCGCGCGTCGACGATATCCTGGATGTCCGTGCTGGTGCCGAACCAGCGAACGATGCGGCCGTTCTCGTCGCGCAGCGCCTGGGCGCGCCCCAGAGCCCATCGGTAGATGCCGCTGTGATGCCGTAGCCGATATTCGATGCGGTACAGCTCGCCGGTGCGGACGCAATGCTGCCAAACCGCCGCTGCGCGGCGCTGATCGCCCGGATGCAGCACCTTGGTCCAGGCATCGCCATCGGTGTCGCCGTGCGCGACCCCTGTATAATCGTACCAGCGGTCATTGTAGAAATCGACCGCGCCCTCCGCATCGGCCGACCACACCATGTGATCGATCGAATTGGTGATCGCGCGAAATTGCGCTTCGCTTTCGCGCAGCGCCAACACGGCATCGGCGCGCTCCACGGCGTCCCATGTCGTCTCCACCACGGTCTCTACGAAAGCGATCTCCTCCGGGCGCCACTGGCGGGGGCCGGCGCCGTTGGCATAGAAGGTCGCGACCCATTGCCCGCCGCGCAGCAACGGAACGCCGATGGCGGAAGGCGAAAGCTTGCTCAGCTCGGTATGCGGATATTCCGTGCGGCTGTCGTTGAAGGTGACGGTGCGGCCCTGGCGATACCGCTCGACGAGCGGCGCCACGGCATCCAGCGGCCACTGGCCGGCGAATTTCGGCAGGCTGCCATCGGTCCAGCAGGGGCCGAGATGGATCGATTCGCCGACCACGCGATAGAAGCCGACGCGGGCGAGACCCAGCCTCGCCCCCAGTTCGGCAGCGGTGACTTCCATGATCGCATTCGGCGTTTCCAGCGTGCGCTGGCGTTCCGCCAGACTGTGCAGGAACGATTGCGACTCGGTGGCGGACCGCAGGTCCTCGGCCGCTTCCTGCGCGGCTTCCTCGGCCAGCTTGCGGTCAGTGATGTCGAAGCTGACGCCGGGGAAGCGAACAGGCCGGCCCTCTGCATCAAAGGTGCAACGCCCCTGGGTGAGCAGCCAGCGCACAGCGCCATCGGCCCGCAGCACGCGGAATTCGATCTTCAGCGGTGTGCGCTGGGCAATCGACTGGCGCACCTCCAGCGCAATGCGCGCGCGATCATCCGGATGGATGAAGTTGAGCACTGCATCCAGCCCGCCGCCATGGGCGACCCGCTGCGGATCGATGCCAAACAATGCGGCAAACCGGCCGTCCCCGGTTACCCGGCCGCTCTCCGCCGTCCAATCCCAGGTGCCAATGCCGGTCGAAGCGTTCAGCGCGAGCTGCAACCGCTCCTCGCTGTGCCGCAAGGCTTCTTCGGCCGCCGCACGTTCGGTGATGTCGCTGGCGGCGATGAAGACGCCGGTGCTGGCGCCGAGCGCGTCCTTCACCGGCTGGAACGTGAAATCGAGGACCCGCCGCTCGGGCTCCGCATCCGGGCGACGCCGCAGCATCACGTCGCGGTTGACCGCGCGGTAGGCGGCGCCGCTGCGATATACCTGGTCGAGCACGTCGACATAGCCCTGCTCGACGACCTCGGGCAGTGCCTCGACGACGCGCTGTCCCACCACCGCCTCGCGACCGACGAGCTCCAGATAGGCAGGGTTCGCCAGCACGAACCGGTGCTCCGGCCCTTCGAGCAGCGCCACGGCGCCGGGTGCTTGCTGGAAATAGTCCTGCAACCGCGCCAGTTCCGCGTGCTGGGCACGTTCGGCGAGCACCATCCGGGTGGTCTCGTTGCCCTGGTTGAGGATGCCCAGTACGCGGCCGTCGGAATCGCGAACAGGCGTGAAACTGTAGTTCCACCAGCTGTCACGGGGCACGCCGTCGCGGACGATCCGCAGCAGCTGGTCATAGACGGCGAAACCGCGGCCGGTTGCGACCACCTCGTCCATCTGCGGGCCGACCACGTCCCAAATGTCGGCCCAGACCTCGCTGCCGGGCCGTCCCAACGCCCAGGGGTGACGATCGGCGGGAACCGGCGCCCAGGCGTCGTTGTAGAGCAACCGGTATTCGGGGCCCCAGTAGAGCGCCTTGGGAAAGCGCGAGGCCAGCATCATGTCGACGGTGATGCGCAGCGGCTCGCACCAGGTCTCGGGTGGGCCGAAGGGATGCCCTGTCCAGTCGAACGTCCGGATACGTTCGGCCATGTCGCCGCCATGATCCAGAAAGCGAAGCGGCGCGGCCATATGCAATTCGTTGGTCATGGCCCGCCCCGAAGTCAATGCGACTGGGCAAAATACGTAGCAAAGGGTTACGGTTCCGTGGCGAGCGAAGTTGCCCTATGGCGACCGCCGAAGGAGATGGTGTCAAATGAAACTAGCCAGCCTCAAGCAGGGACGGGACGGAAAGCTCGTCGTCGTTTCCAACGATCTCGCCTGGTACGCGGATGCCAGCCACATCGCCCCGACGCTGCAGGCGGCGCTGGATGATTGGGAGCGGGTGGAAGGCGATCTGCGCAACCTCGCCACCGATCTCGAGCATGAGACCATTCCGATGATGCGCTTCCACGAGCGCCAGGCGGCGGCCCCCTTGCCCCGTGCCTATCAATGGGCGGACGGATCAGCCTATGTGAATCATGTCGCCCTGGTGCGGCAGGCACGCGGGGCGGAGCTGCCCGAGAGCTTCTGGCAGGATCCGCTGATGTACCAGGGCGGCTCCGACGGGTTCCTCGGGCCGCGGGACGCGATCCCGCTGAAGGACGAAAGCTGGGGCTGCGACCTCGAGGCCGAAGTGGTGGTCGTCACCGGTGACGTGCCTCTGGGCGCGACGCGGGAAGAAGCGCTCGCCGCGGTGCGGCTGGTAGGCCTCACCAACGACGTGAGCTTGCGCAACCTGATCCCGGGCGAACTGGCAAAGGGCTTCGGCTTCTTCCAGTCCAAGCCGGCCAGCGCCTTTTCGCCAGTGTTCGTGACGCCCGATGCGCTGGGCGACTGGTGGCAGGACGGCAAGCTGCGCCGCACGCTGATGGTGGACTTGAACGGCCAGCCCTTTGGCCGCGTCGATGCCGGCGAGGACATGACCTTCGATTTCGGCGCGCTGATCGCCCATGCGGCGAAGACGCGGGCGCTGGGGGCCGGCACGATCATCGGATCGGGCACCGTTTCCAACCGCGATGCGGATGGCGGCCCCGGCAAGCCGATCGGCGAGGGTGGCAAGGGCTATTGCTGCCTCGCCGAGGTGCGCACCGTCGAGACGATCCTGCGCGGCGCGGCGGAAACGCCGTTCCTCAAGGCCGGTGACACGATCCGCATCTGGGCAGAGGACGACAAGCACCACCCGATCTTCGGCACCATCGAGCAGACGGTAGTGGCCGGTTGATCCTCGCGCAGGCAGCGTCCGGTGGACGCTGCCTCTCGCATCAGTGGAAATCGTGCGACTTGATGGGGATGATGTCCTCGCGCCGCGACGGCCAGCTCTCGGGCGTACGCTGCTTCGGATAGGCATAAGCGGGGTCGCTCGACCGGGCGGCCTTGCGATCGCGCGAATCGATCGTGCCGCCATGCGTCGCGCCGTCGCCCGGCATCGTCATCCGCGGCAGGTCGCGCGCGCCGACGCTGCGCAGCAATTCGGTCAGGTCGGTGATCGTCTCGGCGATCAGGTGCAGCACCTCGCCTTCGCGCTGAAGGCGACCACGTACCGAAATCATCGGCGCCGCAAGGATGATCGGCCGATAGAGCGCGAACCGCGCCGGCCAGACGATCGCATTGGCGATGCCGGTCTCGTCCTCCAGCGTCAGGAAGATGCTCTTGGCGCTGCCCGGCTTCTGGCGGACGAGCACGATGCCCGCCACCTCCACCCGCGCGCCGTCCTTGAGCGTCTTGAGGTCGCCGCACGGGCGGATGCGCCGCGCGGCGAGCGTGCCGCGCAGAAAGTGGAGCGGGTGCGCGCGCAAGCTCAGCTGGGTGGCGCGGTAATCCTCCACCACCTCGCGACCCGCGCTGAGGGGCACAAGCGACACTGCGGGTTCGGCCGCCTGGATCGGCCCCTCTATGGCGGCGAACAGCGGGAGCGGCGCCTGGTCGAGCGCCTTGATCGCCCATAGCGCCTGGCGGCGATCCTGCCCGAAGGCGCGGAAGGCATCGGCCTGGGCAAGCTTCGTCAGCGCGGCGGGCGAGACACGCGCGCGGCGCCACACATCCTCGATCGAAGTGAAGGGCCGTTCGGCGCGGGCGGCGAGGATCGCATCGGCATCGCGCACGGAAAGGCCCTGCACCACCCGCATGCCGAGGCGGAGAGGGAGCAGCCCAAGATCCTTCCCGGAACGGGGAGGGGGACCGCCGCCGAAGGCGGTGGTGGAGGGGGCGTTCGGCAAGGGATGCCCGTGTGGAGCCCCCCCTCCACCATGTGCTGGCGCACATGGTCCCCCTCCCCGTTCCAGGGAGGATTGTAAGACCCGGGTATCCCACTCGCTGTCGTTCACGCACACGGCGCGCACCTCCACGCCATGCTCGCGCGCATCGCGGACAATCTGCGCCGGCGCGTAGAAGCCCATCGGCTGGGCGTTGAGCAGCGCCGCGCAGAAGATGTCCGGATGGTGGCACTTCATCCAGCTCGACGCATAGGCGATCTTGGCGAAGCTTGCCGCGTGGCTCTCGGGAAAGCCATAGCTGCCGAAACCCTCGATCTGCTTGAAGGTGCGTTCGGCGAAGTCCTGCTTGTAGCCCTTCTTCAGCATGCCGCTGATCATCTTCTCGCGGAAATGGGTGACGCCGCCGGTCGACTTGAACGTCGCCATCGCCCGGCGCAGCGCATCCGCCTCGGCCGGCTTGAAGCCCGCGCCGACGATGGCGACCTTCATCGCCTGTTCCTGGAACAGCGGCACGCCGAAGGTCTTGTCGAGCACGTCCTTCAGTTCCTCGCTCGGATACTCGACCTTCTCCTTGCCCTCGCGCCGGCGGAGATAGGGGTGCACCATGTCCCCCTGGATCGGCCCCGGGCGCACGATCGCGACCTGGATGACGAGGTCGTAGAACTCCTTTGGCTTCAACCGCGGCAGCATCGACATCTGCGCCCGGCTCTCGATCTGGAAGGTGCCGAGCGTGTCGGCCTTCTGGATCATCGCGAAGGTGGCGGGATCGTCCACCTGCATCGCGTCCGAGGCGAGCGTCAGTTTCACGCCCTTGTGCTGCTCGAGCAGATCGAACGCACGCCGCATGCAGCCGAGCATGCCGAGCCCGAGAATGTCGACCTTCATCAGGCCGAGCGTCTCGATATCGTCCTTCTCCCATTCGATCACCCGCCGGTTGACCATCGCCGCAGGTTCGATCGGCACGATCTCGTCGAGATTGGCCTGGGCGAGCACGAAGCCGCCGGGATGCTGCGAGCGGTGCCGCGGGGTGCCGATCAGCTGGCGGGCGAGGTCGAGCGTCAGCGCGAGGCGCGGCTCGCTGGCGTCGAGGTTGAGCGCGGCGGCATCGGCCTCGCTCACCCCTTCGTTCGACCAGCCCCACACCTGCCCGGCGAGCCCGGCGGTCACGTCCTCTGGCAGGCCCAGCGCCTTGCCGACCTCCCGCACCGCCCCGCGCGTACGATAGCGGCTGACCACGGCGGTGAGCGCGGCATGGCGCGCACCATAGGTCTCGTAGATCCACTGGATCACTTCCTCGCGCCGCTCATGCTCGAAATCGACGTCGATATCGGGGGGCTCGTCGCGGTCTTCGGAAATGAACCGCTCGAACAGCAATTTGTGCACCACCGGGTCGATCGAGGTGATGCCGAGCAGGAAGCAGATCAACGAATTGGCCGCACTGCCGCGCCCCTGGCAGAGAATCTCCTGCGCGCGGGCGAAACGGACGATCGAATGAACGGTGAGGAAATAGGGCGCGTAGCCGAACGTCTCGACCAGGCCGAGCTCCTTCTCCAGCAGCTCGGCATACGCGCTCGGCGGCCCCTCCGGGAATTTCGCGGCGAGCGCATCGCGGGCCAATTTGGCCAGCGCTTCCTGCGGGCTGCGACCGGACATCACCACTTCGTCCGGGTAGCGATAGAGCTTGCCGAGCTCGCGAGGATTGAAACTGCAGCGTTCGACCACGGCCTCCACCGCCCGGAGCGCCTCGGGCCAGGCGGCGAAGCGACGCGCCATTTCGTGCGGGGGCTTCAGATGCCGGTCGGCACTGCGGGCGCGGCGGAAGCCGAGATCGTCGACCGTGGTGGTGTGGCGGATCGCGGTCATCACGTCGTGCAGCATCCGCCGGTCCGGATGGTGGTAGAGCACGTCGCCGGTGGCGAGCGGCTTCAGGCCATGCGCGGCGGCGGCCTGCGCCAGCCCATGCAGCCGCATCGCCTCCTGCGGCCGGCGATGGCGGGTCAGCGTCACATGGCCGCGCTCCCCGAACACATCCGCCATCCAGCGCAGCGCCGCCGGGTCGCCGGAATCCGCCATGCCAGGAACGAGCGCGGCGACGAGTCCGTCCGCATGCCCCGCCACATCCTCCCAATGGAGGAAGCATTGCCCTTTCTCGCCATGCTGCGCATCCGCCCGCGCCTTGCCGATGCTGAGCAGCCGGGTGAGCCGCGACCAGGCCGCAAGATCCTCGGGCCAGACCAGCACGCCGCTGCCGTCGGTCAGGTCCAGCCGGCAGCCGGTAACCAGCCGCACGCCGGTCTCCTCCGCCGCAACCAGCCCGCGCACGATGCCGCCGACGCTGTTGTGATCGGTGATTCCCAGCGCGGGCATGCCGTACGCCGCCGCCGCCTCGAACAGCTCGGAAGGGGCGGAGGCGCCGCGCAGGAAGGAATAATGGCTGGTGGCCTGGAGCTCGGAATACATGGCGGTCACCCGAACAGGCCGTGCAGATACCAGCTGAGATCGCCGGTCACGCTACGCTCGCCATCGCCCTGACGGAACAGCCAGTAGCGGCGGCCGCGCTCGTCCTCGACGCGGAAATAATCGCGCGTGGCATGGGTCTCCGCCGCGCGCTTCCACCATTCGCCATGGATGCGCTCGGGCCCGTCGGCATGGACCACCTCGTGCCGTTCGCCCCGCCAGGTGAAGCGGCGCGGCGGCTGGTCGGGAAGTGCTGCGACGACATGGTCGAGCCGCTCGGGCCGGCGGAGCAGGCGGATCGGGCGCGGCCAGTCCGGGTGCCAGGGCGGCAGCGGGGCATGGCGATCCAGCTGGCGGACATCGTCGGCCTTCAGCGGCGGGGCTTCGCGCTCGGGCGGGTCGAGCGGCGGGAGGGCGGCGGTCGACCGCTCGGGCACGTCGCTTTCCACCGGCCGCATCCGCCACAGCCGCGCCATGCCGATTCGCGTCGCCAGCGTGTCGATCAGCGGCGCGAGATCGGGCACCGTCTCGGCATCGAGCCGCTCGTCGACCGGCAGCGCGCCGAGCGGTTCGCTGCGCAGCAAATGCAGCGTCATCGCGTCGAGGCCATAGCCGGGTTCGATGCTGTCGATCCGGCGGGCGAGGAGGCGCAGGAGGTGCGCGGGATCGCGGCTGGCGCGGGCGAGGCCGATGCCGATCCGCTGCGGTACCCCGTCGACGCGGTCTGCGACCAAGCCGATGCGCCGCGCGCCCTGCCCCGCCGCAGCCAGCGCTTCGGCAAGGCGCTGGACGAGGTCGCCCAGCCAGTGCGCGATGGCTTCCGGGGTGGCGATCGGCTCGGCGAAGCGCTGGGCGACGGCGATCGGCTCGGGCGGGGTGACGGGGGTGACCGGCTCCGGGATGCGGCCCAGCGCCTGGTCGAGTCGCGCGGCGATCGTGGTGCCGAAGCGGCGCACCAGCGGCGCGCGGGGAAGCGCGGCGAGCTGGCCGATGCTGTCGACGCCGAGTCGGTGGAGCAGGTCGATCGCATCGCCTTCCAGCCGCAGCGCCTCGACCGGCAGCGGCGCCAGCCAGGCGGCGTGTTCGCCCGGTGGGCAGCGGAGCAGCGTCTCGGGCCGGAAGCGCGCGAATGCCGAGGCGGCACCGGGTGTGTCGGCGACGGCGATCTTGCTGGCAAACCCCAGCCGGGCGAGCAGCGCGTGCAATCGGCGGAGCATCCGGGCTTCGCCGCCATGGAGATGGGCGACGCCGGTCAGGTCGAGAAACAGCAGATCCTCACCGGCAATGGTGACGCTGGGCGACCAGCGGCGGGCGAGGCTGTGCGCCAGCCGTTCGAGATCGGCGCGGTCACCCTCCGGGTCGGCGGCGTCGATGCGGAGTTCCGGCACCAGCGCGCGGGCCTGGGTGAGCGCCATGCCGATGCGGATGCCCGCGCCCATCGCTGCGGGGCAGGCGGCGGCGACTTCGCTGCGGCTGCCGGTGCGGCGGGAGAGGACGCGGGCATCCGCATCGGCTGCATCCACCGCGACTGACGTCCACCGGTGGCTCCCGCGCTCCCCCCGCCCCCCATCGTCATCCCCGCGGAGGCGGGGATCCATTGGCTCATCGGTCGAAGATGGAACCGCAACGGCACGGCGAATGGATCCCCGCCTTCGCGGGGGTGACAGTGTAGGGGTGGATGGGGTGGGCGCAGCAACCGACGGCGCAGCCGCGCGCGCCGCCTGCGGCAGCCGCGCCACCCCGCCCGCCAGCGGCCCGCCCTCGTCCGGCCGCATCCGCTTGAAGGCATGGTCCGCCGCCTCGCTGCGCCGGCCGAGCTCGCGCATCGGCGGCCGCTGGTGCGGCGGCAACGCGGCAATCGCAGCATCGCGCGCGGCCCGCGCCCAGCGCGCGCCCGGCCGCCAGCCGCCGCCCCGCTGGACGGAGCAGGCGGCTTCCTGCTCGGCAGCGGCGAGCGCCTGAACCGGCGCAAGAGCATCGTCGGAAGGCGCGTCAGGAGAAAGAGGGTGCGCCCGCTCAGGCGGCAGCGCGCGCCGCTCGGCCCGCCGCACGCGGTCGAGCGACCAGTGGGGCAGGAAGAGCGCAGCGACCCGTTGCATCGCAGGCCTCCACCAAGAGTTGAAACGCTTCCCCCCCACGTTGCCGCGCCAGCGACACTTCCCAGCGCGGCCGGCCGACTCCCTCCACCGGCAGCGGCGCCGACGGCGCGCAGCCGATCCGCCAGCGCGTCACCGCCGCCGACGGGGCACCCAGCGGATCGCTCCCCTCACGGGCATGGCGCTTGAGCAGCAACGCGATCGTGCGGCCCCCTTCGGCCACCAGTTGCAGCCGCCGCGTGGCCGGCATGCCGATCCGCTTCACTTCGCCGATCACCGCGCCGAGCCCGCGATGGCGCAGCCCTTCCTCCATGATTGCGAGCAGTTCGTCGTCGTCGCGCGCCTCGGCGTAGATTACCCGCTTGGGATCGAGCCCGACCTGCGCCAGCCCGGGGGCGAACAAGTCGCGCCGCCGCACCACCCACAGCACCGGGCCCCAGCAGCGCGCGGCGATTCCGCCGAGGAACATGGTGGCGGCGCAATCGTCGGTCAGATCGGGTGTGGCGCCTGAAATCTCGTGCAGCGCATCGAGCCGCAGCCCGCCATCCGCCAGCTTCGAGTCGAGTCGTTCCAGCCCGAACGGCAGCACCGGGCGCCGACGGAATCCGGTGCCGTCGATGGCGCTGAGCATTGCGCGCAACTGGTCAAGCGTAGCAGGATCGGGCACAGCGACTCGCTCGGGGTTGATGACTAGTCCGACTCGTTCGTTCCTATTTTGTTCTAATCCGCCACCGAGTCAATCGGTCTCCGTGTCCCAAATTTTTAGGCCAGCCCTGCTGCCCCATCTCGACAGGCACGTTGAAATTTTATAACAAGCTCGTGAAATCGAGTCCGTGCGTTGTCCGTGGCGACACGGCCGTATTTATGGAGAGACCATGACGGTGGACGCCCCGCGCGCCAACCTGCCGCCCCTATCGCTGCACGTGCCCGAGCCGCGCTTTCGCCCCGGCGACGAGGCCGATTTCAGCGATCTTTCGATCCCGCCCGCCGGCGCCGCGCGCCGCCCGGACACCGCCGAACCGGCCGATCGATTCCACGAACTCGCCTATGGCCTGGTCCGCGTCCTCGATGACGCAGGCACCGCCGTTGGCCCCTGGGATCCGCGGCTCGACGCGGACGCGAAGCGCAAGATGCTGCGCAGCATGGCGCTCACCCGCGCCTTCGACGAGCGCATGTTCCGCGCCCAGCGCCAGGGCAAGACCAGCTTCTACATGAAGTCGACCGGCGAGGAGGCCGTGTCGGTCTCCGCCGCGCTGGCGATGGCTGGCGACGACATGTGCTTCCCCAGCTATCGTCAGCAGGGCATCCTGATCACCCGCGGCTATCCGCTGATCGAGATGATGAACCAGATCTACTCCAACCGGAGCGATCCGCTGCAGGGCCGGCAGCTGCCGATCATGTATTCGTCGAAGGAGACCGGCTTCTTCTCGATCTCCGGCAACCTCGCCACCCAATATCCGCAGGCAGTGGGCTGGGCGATGGCGAGCGCGGCGCGCGGCGACACCCGCATCGCCGCCACCTGGTGCGGCGAGGGCTCGACCGCGGAAGGCGACTTCCACTCCGCGCTGACCTTCGCCACCGTCTACCGCGCCCCGGTGATCTTCAACGTCGTCAACAATCAGTGGGCGATCTCGAGCTTCTCGGGCTTTGCCGGCGCCGAGGCGACCACCTTCGCGGCGCGGGCGATCGGCTATGGCATCGCCGGGCTGCGCGTCGACGGCAACGATGCGCTGGCGGTCTATGCGGCGACGCAGTGGGCGGCCGAGCGCGCGCGGACCAACCAGGGCCCGACGCTGATCGAGCATTTCACCTATCGTGCCGAAGGCCACTCCACCTCGGACGATCCCAGCGCCTATCGCTCGGCCGGCGAGCCCAATGCCTGGCCGCTCGGCGACCCGATCCGGCGGCTGAAGGATCACCTGATCGGCCTTGGCGAATGGGACGAGGAACGCCAGGCGGCGATGGACCTCGAACTCGCCGAGACGGTGAAGCGCGCGCAGAAGGAGGCCGAGAAGAACGGCATCCTCGGCCACGGCATGCACCAGCCGTTCGAGACGATGTTCGAGGGCGTGTTCGAGGAGATGCCCTGGCACTTGAAGGAACAGAGCGACCAGATGATCGCCGAGCGCAAGGCGGCCGGGATATGAGCGCCCCCCGCATGAACATGATCCAGGCGATCAACTCCGCCATGGACGTGATGATGGAGCGCGACGAGCAGGTCGTCGTGATGGGCGAGGATGTCGGCTATTTCGGCGGCGTGTTCCGCGCGACCGCCGGGCTCCAGGCCAAGTACGGCAAGACCCGCGCCTTCGACACCCCGATCACCGAGATCGGCATCATCGGCGTGGCGATCGGCATGGGCGCCTATGGCCTGCGCCCGGTGCCCGAGATCCAGTTCGCCGATTACATCTACCCGGCGCTCGACCAGCTCGTCTCCGAGGCGGCGCGGCTGCGCTACCGCTCGAACGGCGACTTCACCGCGCCGATCACGGTGCGCTCGCCCTATGGCGGCGGCATTTTCGGCGGGCAGACGCACAGCCAGTCGCCCGAGGGCATCTTCACCCATGTCTCGGGGATCAAGACGGTGATCCCGTCGACACCCTATGACGCCAAAGGCCTGCTGATCGCCGCGATCGAGGACAACGACCCCGTCCTCTTCCTCGAGCCCAAGCGCATCTATAACGGGCCATTCGACGGTCATTATGACCGCCCGGCCAAGAACTGGACCGCACATCCGGCGAGCGAAGTGCCCGAGGGGCATTACCGCGTCGAGCTCGGCAAGGCCGCGACCGTGCGCGAAGGCGAGGCGGTGACGATCCTTTGCTACGGCACGATGGTCCACGTCGTCGCCGCAACGATCGAGGAACTGGGCGTCGACGCCGAGATCATCGATCTGCGGACGCTGGTGCCGCTCGACATCGAGGCGATCGAAGCCTCGGTCAAGAAGACCGGCCGCTGCATGATCGTCCATGAGGCGACGCGCACCTCGGGCTTCGGTGCGGAATTGTCGGCGCTGGTGCAGGAGCGCTGCTTCTACCATCTCGAAGCGCCGATCGCCCGCGTCACCGGCTTCGACACGCCTTATCCCCACAGCCTCGAATGGGCCTATTTCCCGGGTCCCGTGCGGATCCGCGAGGCGCTCAACAAACTCCTCAAGGACTGACGCCCATGGCTCGTTTTACCTTTCGTCTGCCGGACATCGGCGAAGGCATTGCCGAGGCCGAGATCGTCGCCTGGCACGTGAAGATCGGCGACCGCGTCGAAGAGGACCAGCAGGTCGCCGACATGATGACCGACAAGGCCACGGTGGAGATGGAATCGCCCGTCTCCGGCGTGGTGGTCGAACTCGCCGGCGAGGTAGGCGACCAGGTGCCGATCGGGTCGGCGCTGATGGTGATCGAGGTCGAGGGCGAGGCGGAGGCGCCGGTTGAGGCGGAGACCGCGGTCGAGGAGCAGGTCGAGGCGGAGAATCCCGGCGTTGAGGAAGCAACGGAAGAAAAGCCCCTCCCCTTCAGGGGAGGGGTTGGGGTGGGGGACTCTCCACCAGCACCATCGCCCGTGGAAGCCATGCCCCACACCCCGCCCCTCCTCCCTGAAGGGGAGAGGGAGTTAAAAGTCCTCGCCTCGCCCGCGGTGCGCGCCCGCGCAGCAGACCTCGGCATCGACCTTGCGCAGGTGAAGCCCGCCGAAGGCGACCGCCTCCGCCACGCCGATCTCGACGCGTTCCTCCGCTATGGCAGCGCGCAGGGCTATCACGCGCCGCACGCCTCCCGCGCCCGCGAGGATCAGCCGGTGAAGGTGATCGGCATGCGCCGCCGCATCGCCGAGAACATGGCCGCGTCGAAGCGCGCCATCCCCCACTTCACCTATGTCGACGAGATCGACGTCACCGCGCTGGAAGCGATGCGCGGCGACCTCAACGCCAACCGTGGCCAGCGCCCCAAGCTGACCATGCTGCCGTTCCTGATCGTGGCGCTGTGCCGCACCCTGCCCGACTTCCCGATGCTCAACGCCCGCTATGACGACGAGGCCGGGGTGGTAACCCGCCATGGCCGCGTCCATCTCGGCATGGCGACGCAGACCGATGCCGGGCTGATGGTGCCGGTGATCCGCGACGCGCAGGACCGGAATGTCTGGCAGCTGGCGAGCGAGATCACTCGCCTCGCCGACGCCGCTCGCACCGGCAAGGCGAAGTCCGAGGAGCTGAGCGGCTCCACTCTCACCGTCACCTCGCTCGGGCCGCTCGGCGGCATCGCGACGACGCCGGTGATCAACCGGCCGGAAGTGGCGATCATCGGCCCGAACAAGATCGTCGAACGCCCGATGTTCCACGGCGACGAGATCGTCCGCGCCAAGCTGATGAACCTGTCGATCAGCTGCGATCACCGCGTCGTAGACGGCTGGGATGCGGCGAGCTTCGTCCAGGCGGTGAAGAAGCTGCTGGAGACGCCTGCGCTGCTGTTTGCCGACTAAGCATGGCGCACTTCCTGCTCCGCTACACCCTGGCGCCCGATTACCTCGCGCGCCGGGGTGCGCTTCGGGAAGCGCATCTGGCGCTTGCCTGGGCGGCATCGGATGCGGGCACGCTGCTGCTCGGCGGCGCGGTTGGCGATCCGCCTGAAAGCGCGCTGCTGCTGTTCGGCGATGCGGAGGCCGCGCGTGCCTTCGCCGAGCAGGATCCCTATGTAACCCAAGGCCTCGTCACCCATTGGGACGTGGTGCCCTGGGCCACCGTCGTCGGGGTAGAGGCAGCGACACCGATCCGCCCGGCCTGACCCCGCCGTTGTTGCGTTGCACCGCAACACGGCGCAACAGGGCGACATGACCAAGCCCTTGGGTGCCGATCGCACCGGCCTTCTCCTCGGTATCGCCTCGTACAGCCTGTGGGGCGTGTTGCCGCTCTACCTGCACCTGCTGCAGGCGGTGCCGGCGCTACAGGTGCTGTCGCACCGCGTGCTCTGGTCGCTGCTGCTGCTCGTTGTCATCGTGCTCGCGCTGAAGCGGGGTGGGAGTATCGCGGCAGCCGCGCGCGGACGGACGCTGCTGTTCCTGATCGGCAGCGCGGCGCTGATCGCGATCAACTGGCTGGTCTATATCTGGTCGGTCCAGCACGAGCATGTCCTGGATGCGAGCCTCGGCTATTTCATCAATCCGCTGGTCAATGTGGCGCTGGGCATGCTGGTGCTCGGCGAGCGGCTGCGGCGCTGGCAGGGAGTCGCCATCGGGCTGGCGGCGCTGGGCGTGCTGCTGCTGGCGCTCCACGGCGTCGGCAGCTTGTGGATCCCGCTGGCGCTGGCGCTGAGCTTCGGCGGCTATGGCCTGCTGCGCAAGGTCGCCGCGATTGATGCGCTGGGCGGGCTGACGGTGGAGACGCTGCTGCTCGGCGCGCCCGCGCTGGCGGTGCTGCTCTGGGCCAGCCACAGCGGCACGGCGGCATTCGGCAGCTCGACCCGCCTCGACCTGCTTCTGATTGCCGCGGGTGCAGTCACCGCGACGCCGCTGCTGCTGTTCGCCGCCGCCGCCAAGCGGCTGCCCTATGCGACCATGGGGCTTCTCCAGTATATCGCGCCGACGCTGCAATTCCTGGAGGCGGTGCTGATCTTCGGCGAGCCGGTGCTGCCGGTCCACCTCGCCACCTTCGCGCTGATCTGGTCCGGCTGCGCGCTCTACGCGTGGGATAGTCTGCGGGCCTATCGTGCGGCGGTGAAAGCCTGAGCGTCTCCTCCCCGGGGCGAAGCCCAGGGAAGGAGACGCTAGTTGGTCACCCCTCGCGGCGGCCGAGCAGGCGGAGGCGCAGTGCGTTGAGCTTGATGAAGCCGGCCGCGTCGCGCTGGTCGTACGCGCCCTGGTCGTCCTCGAAGGTCACGACCTTCTCGCTGTAGAGCGAATAGGGCGACTTGCGGCCGGTGACGATCACGCTGCCCTTGTACAGCTTCAGCCGCACGGTGCCGGTGACCTTCTCCTGGCTATAGTCGACCGCGGCCTGCAGCATCTCGCGCTCGGGCGAGAACCAGAAGCCGTTGTAGATCAGCTCGGCATAGCGCGGGGCCAGCTCGTCCTTCAGGTGCGCGGCGCCGCGATCGAGCGTGATCTGCTCGATCCCGCGATGCGCGAGGTGATAGATGGTGCCGCCCGGCGTCTCGTACATCCCGCGCGACTTCATGCCGACGAAGCGATTCTCGACCAGATCGAGACGGCCGATGCCGTGCTTGCGGCCGAGCTCGTTGAGCGCGGTGAGCAGTGCCGCCGGCGACATGCCCACGCCGTTGAGCGCCACGCCGTCGCCGCGCTCGAAATCGATGGTGATCGTCTCGGGCGTGTCGGGCGCGTCTTCCGGGTTCACCGTGCGCGAATAGACGTAATCGGGCACTTCCTCCCACGGATCCTCGAGCACCTTGCCCTCGGACGAGGTGTGGAGGAGGTTCGCGTCGGTCGAGAAAGGCGACTCGCCGCGCTTGTCCTTGGTCACCGGGATTTGGTGCGATTCCGCGAACTCGATCAGCTTGGTGCGGCTGGTCAGGTCCCATTCGCGCCACGGCGCGATCACCTTGATGTCCGGGTTCAGCGCATAATAGCCGAGCTCGAAGCGGACCTGGTCGTTGCCCTTGCCGGTCGCGCCGTGGCTCACCGCATCGGCGCCGACCATCTTGGCGATCTCGATCTGGCGCTTGGCGATCAGCGGCCGCGCGATCGAGGTGCCGAGCAGGTACAGCCCCTCGTAGAGCGCGTTGGCGCGCATCATCGGGAACACATAGTCCTTCACGAATTCCTCGCGCACGTCCTCGATGAAGATGTGCTCGGGCTTCACGCCGGCCATTTCGGCCTTCTTGCGCGCGGGCTCCAGCTCCTCGCCCTGGCCAAGATCGGCGGTGAAGGTGACGACCTCGCAGTTATAGGTCTGCTGCAGCCATTTCAGGATCACGCTCGTGTCCAGGCCGCCCGAATAGGCGAGGACGACGCGATGGATCTTATCCGACATGGGGCAGGGACTCCGGGGAAAAAGAGAAGGGGAAACGCGGGGCCTCTAGGGTTCCCGCGCCTTCCACGCAATATCCGCCGTGTCCCGGAACGGGCGCCTAGCCCTGGCGCAGCTTTGCCTCGCCCTCGAGCATGTAGTCGCGGGTCAGCGGCAGCGCGGTGCGCGAGCGCGAGAATTGCAGCTGATAATTGACCAGCCCGCCGTTCATGAAGCTGACGTACGATCCCGCCAGATAATAGGTCCACATGCGGTAGAAGCGCTCGTCGTACAGGTCGACAATCGCGTCGTGCGCGGCGACGGTACGGTCGTACCAGGCCTTGAGCGTGTGGCCATAGTGCATGCGCAGCACTTCCACATCAGTCAGGAAGTAGCGCAGCCCCTCATAGCCCTCGGCAATTTCCGACAGCGCCGGGATGTAACCGCCGGGGAAGATGTATTTGAGCGTGAACGCGTCGGTATAGCCGGGACCGCCGGCACGGCCGATCGTGTGGAGCAGCATCACGCCTTCGGGCGTCATCAGCTCGCGGCACTTGGCGAAGAAGGTGCGGTATTGCGGCGTGCCGACATGCTCGAACATGCCGACCGAGACGATCCGGTCGAACTGCCCTTCCAGCGCGCGATAGTCGATCAGTTCGAACTTCACCTTGTCCGCGACGCCGGCGGCCACTGCGCGCTCGCGGGCGATCTTCAGCTGCTCTTCGGACAGGGTGATGCCCAGCACCTCGGCGCCGGTCTTGGCATGGATGTACAGCGCCATGCCGCCCCAGCCGCAGCCGATGTCGAGCACCCGCATGCCCGGCTCGATCGCCAGCTTGGCGACGATATGCGCCTTCTTGTCGGCCTGCGCCTGCTCGAGGCTGTTGGCCGGATCGGTGTAATAGGCGCAGCTATATTGCCGGTCGGCGTCGAGGAACAGGTCGTAGAGCCGCGCCGAGAGATCGTAATGATGCGCAACGTTCTGTTTCGACTTGCGCGCCATGTTCTTGCGGCCAAGCCAATGCGCTACCTTGCCGGCAGCGAGGCTCAGCTTGGTCGGGTTCAGGACCGCATTGCTCTTTTCCCAGGCATTGTTGGCCGTCACCAGGTTGAGCAGGTCGAGAATATCGCCCCGCTCCAGATTCATGCTGCCGTCCATATAGGTTTCGGCGGCGCCCAGCGCGGGATCGCGGACGATGCGGCCCTCGGCACCCTTGGACAGCCGCATGGTGACGGGCTTGAGGGCCGGATCGGGGCTGCCGAAATTGCGGGTAGTGCCGTCGGGTCGGATCAGGGTGAGCTCGCCGCGCTTCACTGCACGGTCGAGAAAGCGGTCAATCAGGGCCATGGCGCTCCACTAGGCAGAGATTGTGTCGGGAATACGCATATTGCGTTTCGGTATCCCGCAAACACCCACTCTCCGCCTAGGTTTCACGCTATCGTTCAGATTCCGGCATACCATTGATAGCCGCTCGAATCTTCCCAGGTGCCCCCCTTGCCCTTGCCGATCCCGGCAAGCGAGGCGACCGCCTCGATGCCGACCAGATATTTCGCCTGCTTGTACCCCAGCTGCCGCTCCACCCGCAGCCGGAGCGGCGCGCCGTGGCCGACGTCGAGCAGATGGTCGTTGAGCGCCCAGGCGAGGATTGTCTGGGGGTGGAAGGCGTCGATCAAGTCGATCGACTCATAGTAGCCGCCATCGCCGTAGCGATCGGCGCAGTGGAACACGATGTAGCGCGCACGCGAACTGAGCCCGGCGGCGTTGAGGATCGTGCCGAGCTGCGGCCCCTGCCATTTGCCGATCGCGCTCCACCCTTCGACACAATCATGCCGGGTGATCTGCGCCCGCTGGGGCATGGCCTGCAGCTGGTCGAGGCGCAGCTGCATTGGCCGCGCGACCATGCCCCCCACGTTCAGCCGCCAGTCGACGAAGCGGGTGCCTGCCCAGATATTGTACTCGGGCGTGTTGGGGTGGTGCGTCCCGTTCACGCGGAAGATCGGGCTGCGCTGCTCCGGCCGGAATTCGGTGGCGAGCGATCCGCGGCCGATCGACCGCTGGAGGAAGCGGTGTGCCTCCTCGGCGCTGGCGAGCACCGGGCTGTCGGTGAAGCGGTCGCAGCCGGTGAGCAGCCCTGCGGCGCCCCCGATCAGCAGGTTGCGGCGGGTCAGGATCATGGCTGCTTCTCCGCAGGCACGCGCCACCAGCCGGTGATCATCGCGCGCAGCTCGTTGATCGGCCCGGCGAGCAGCACCAGCGCGAGATGGACGAGGAGAAAGGCCAGGATCCCCCCCATCGCGAGGAAATGCACCGAGCGCGCCGATTGTCGGCCGCCGAAGATCGCCGTCAACCAGGGCCAGGCCGCGTCCATGCCGGGCGAGAGCGCCAGGCCGGAGAAGATCACCGCCGGCAGCAACACGAACAGCGTGCCGACATAGGCGAGCTTCTGGAAGATGTTGTAGGCGCGCGGATCCCTGGGGTCGTGGAAGCGGAGAGCCAGGTGATCCTTGAAGTCCTTCCACAGATGGCGCGGGCCGAGTTCGCGGGCGCGGATGCGCAGGTCGCGCACGATATGGCCGTTCGCCAGGCTCCACAGCAGGTACAGCAGCAGGCCGAACGCCAGCACCAGCGCGAAGAAGAAGTGCCAGTGCCGCGCGCCGGCGAGGCTGTAATAAGACGGAATCGTCACCCAGCCGGGAAAGCGCGGCAGTTCGAGCCAGGCATGGTCGAAATTCGCGCCATATTGCCCCCAATAGAGCCGCGGGTGCGCGTTGAAGATCATCAGCCCGCTACCGACCATGATCAGCAGCGCGACCGCGTTGATCCAGTGCCACAGCCGGGTGACCAGCCGGTGGCGGTAGATCAGGCGGGGCCTGTCTGGTGGACCTTCGGGCATCTGCACTTCCTTCGCTGGAGGGGGCGAGTGTAGGAGATTCGAAGGGCAGGCGGAATCGGTTTCACCACCGCCGCAAAAATCCGGAGCCGCGATGCCGACCGACTTCCACTTCTACGAACCCGCATCGGGCCACGGCCTCGCGCATGACCCGCTCAACGCCATCATAGGACCCCGTCCGATCGGCTGGGTGAGCACGGTCTCCGCAACCGGCGTGCGCAATCTCGCGCCGTACAGCTTCTTCAACCTGTTCAACTATCGCCCGCCGATCCTCGGCTTTGCCTCGACCGGCTGGAAGGACAGCGTCGCGAACATCGCCGAGACGAAGGAGTTCGTCTGGAACCTCGCCACCCGCCCGCTGGCGGAGGTGATGAATGCCAGCGCCGCGATGGTCGGGCCGGAGGTGGACGAGTTCGCCCTCGCGGGCATCGACACGCTGCCCTCCCGCACCGTACGGCCCGATCGCGTTGCCGCGAGCCCGGCGCAGTTCGAATGCCGGCTGACGCAGTTGATCCGGCTGGAGACAAAGGAAGGTGCAGCGGTCGACACCTGGCTCGTGCTGGGCGAGGCAGTGGGCATCCATATCGACCGGACGATGCTGGAGGACGGCGTGTACCAGACCGCGCGCGCCCGCCCGATCCTGCGTGGCGGGGGTCCGGCCGACTATTTTGAAATCGGTGAGGACGCGCTGTTCAGGATGGCTCGTCCGCGCTGAGCCCGGGCTCGGGCAGGATTGGCGGCGTCGAATCCGGATAGGTAAGCCATGCGCGCCACAGCCAGTGCGTGCGCGCCTCGGTGAGCGTGATGCGGCAGGCAAGCAGCTTCGCGCCGCGGACCGCCCCGTCCTGCCAGTGCGCATAGACCGCGTCGCACTCTCCCTTGCGGAAGGCGAGCCAGCGCGCCTGGGCTTCCTCGAACGCCTTGGCAACTGCCGCGCCGTCCGCTGTCGCACGCTTGCGCGCTGCCCCGAGATAGCGGGTCATCTCCACCTCGGCCGCATTGCTGGCGCGGGCGAGGCAGGTGTCCCGCTCGACCGCGTTCTTCGCGTCGACGCAGGGATCGGCCAAGACCAGGGCGAGCAGGCGCAGCGGCATGGCTGCACCTTAGCGAAGAAACAGCTTCCGACTCAACCGAGCGCGGCGAACTTCTCGGCGGCCTCGCGGTCGAGCTGGGCGCGGCTCTTCTTCTCCGCCGCCGTCTTGAGCTGGCCGCACGCCGCATCGATGTCGCGTCCGCGCGGGGTGCGCACCGGCGCCGAGATGCCGCCCTCGAACACGATGTTCGAGAAGGAGCGGATTCGCTCCGGCGTCGAGCATTCGTACGGCGCGCCCGGCCAGGGGTTGAACGGGATGAGGTTCACCTTGGCGGGCAGCTTGTACTTGCGCAGCAGGCGGACGAGCTCGCGCGCATCGGCGTCGCTGTCGTTCTTGTCCTTCAGCATCACATATTCGAACGTGATGCGGCGCGCATTGTTCGCCCCCGGATAGTCGGCACAGGCCTGGAGCAGCTCCTCGATCCCGTATTTCTTGTTGAGCGGCACGATTTCGTCGCGCACGTCCTTGGTGACGGCGTGGAGCGACACCGCCAGGTTGACGCCGATCTCCTCGCCCGCGCGCGCCATGATCGGCACCACGCCCGAGGTGGAGAGGGTGATGCGGCGTTTGGACAGCGCGAGGCCGTCGCCGTCCATCACGATCTGGAGGCCGGCCTTCACTTCGTCGAAATTATAGAGAGGCTCGCCCATGCCCATCATCACGATGTTGGTGAGCAGCCGGCCCTCGGGCTGGCTGGGCCATTCGCCCAGCGAATCGCGCGCCAGCATCACCTGACCGACGATCTCGCCCGCGGTGAGGTTACGCACCAGCCGCATCGTGCCGGTGTGGCAGAAGCGGCAGTTGAGCGTGCAGCCCACCTGGCTGGAGACGCACAGCGTGCCCCGATCGGCATCGGGGATGAACACCATCTCGTAATCCTGCCCGTCGGGCGAGCGGAGCAGCCACTTGCGGGTGCCGTCGTTCGAGACCTGGGCTTCGACCACTTCCGGGCGGCCGATCACGAAGCGTTCGGCCAGCCAGGGGTGCTGCGCCTTGGCGATGTCGGTCATCGCCGAGAAGTCGGTGGCGCCGCGATTGTAGATCCAGTGCCACAGCTGCTTGGCGCGCAGCTTGGCCTGTTTCAGCTCCAGCCCGGCGGCCAGCAGGGCCTCGCGGATGCCGTCGCGGGAGAGACCGATCAGGTCGGTACGCCCGTCTTCGCGCGCGGCGAGGGCACGCGGCACGGGCACGGGATCGATGTGCCCGGGGATGGGCATGGGGGCGGCCGACACTGTCTGCATCGCGTGGATATAGGCGAAAATGCGCGGCTTTTCCAGCGGTGTGATTCCGAGAGGCGCCGTCCCCGGACGGGTCATGCCGTCCCGCCATGGCAACACCCTGTCGTGAATCGGGTGTGAAACGGAAAACCCAGAGCCCACTGTCACGTTACAGGGGTGCAAAAGAGTTTCATTGTTGCGAGGAGTTGATGATGAAGATGATGTTCTCGAGCCTGGCCATCGCCGGCACGTTGATGGCCTCGACCGCCTTCGCCCAGACCACGACCCCGGCCCAGACTACCCCGGCCGACGCGGCACCGGCGCAGACCACGCCGGCAACGCCCGACCAGGGCACCACCGGCGCGGGCACGGCGGGCACCGCGACGGCGGGCGCGTCGACCTTCACGGACACGGAGATCCAGCAGTACGCCACGGCCGCGCTCGCGGTGAACAAGATCAACGCGGACGCGAGCATTCCGGCTGCGGAGAAGAACCCCAAGTTCGTCGCCGCGATCACCGCGTCGGGCCTGCAGGCGCAGCGCTTCAACGAGATCAGCCAGGCGATGGCCTCGGATACCGCGCTCAACCAGCGCATCCAGGCGGCCGCCGCCAAGGCGCAGACCAGTGGCCAGTCCGCCCAGGCGACGGCGCCGGCCAGCCCGACCGGCGGCAACTAAGCGCATAGCCTTCCGAAGCGGCGGCGGTCCCCAGCGGGCCGCCGCCCTTTTGTATGCGCCACTGTCATGGTTCCGGAACGAAAGCCCGCCAAAGGCACCGCCTTGGGTTCGCTTCGCAAAAGGACATGACAAAATGTGCAAGGGCTACATGATTGGCGCGGCGGCGCTGCTGATGGCGATGGCACCGGGCGGCACCACGCCGGACGCCGACAAGGGCCTCGATTCGCTGCGGCTCGATCAGGTGCGGGTACTCGGCTCGCACAACAGCTATCGCCCCTATCCGCTGCCGGCGGTGGAAGCGCATATCCGCAAGCTCCTGCCGGGCAACTGGGAAGGCCTCGCCTATGGCCATCCGTCGCTCGAGAGCCAGCTCGCGCTCGGCCTGCGCCAGCTCGAGATCGACGTGGCGCCCGATCCCCAGGGGGGCGCCTATGCCGCGCCCTATGCGGACGGTCCCGAGGAAATCCGCGCCGAGATGGCCGCGCCGGGCGCCAAGACCATCCACATCCCTGGCATCGACTGGCAGACGCATTGCCGCACCTTCCGCGGCTGCATGGCGCTGTTCCGCCGCTGGTCGGACGCGCATCCGGGCCATTTGCCGGTGATGATCCTGGTCAATGCCAGCGATGTGCGCCCCATCCCTGGGGTGCGCACGACCGATATCGGCTTCGATGCCGCCACGCTCGACGCCCTCGATGCCGACATTGCCGCGACGATCGGCCGCGAGCGCGTGATCGCGCCGGACGATGTGCGTGGGCCCCTGCCCACGCTGCGCGAGGCGGTGCTCGCCCATCGCTGGCCGACCGTCGGCGCGTCGCGCGGCAAGTTCCTGTTCGTGCTCGATACGTCGGAGGCGAACGAGGAACGCTACCGCACCGGCCATGCCAGCCTGAAGGGCCGGATGATGTTCGGCTGGTTCCCGGAAACGGCACCCGAAGCCGCGTTCTTCAACACCCAGAGCCCGACCGAAGACACCGCGACGATCACCCGCCGCGTCGAGGCCGGCTTCATGGTGCGTACCCGCGCCGATGCCGAAACGCTGGAGGCGCGCACCCATGATCGCCGCCGGCTCGACGCCGCCATCGCCTCGGGCGCACAGCTGATCAGCACCGATTTCTACGAAGGTGCCCCCGATCCGCGCGGGCTGAACTGGTCGGTGTCGCTGGGGAAGAGCACCGTGATCTGCAACAGCGTGACGGCGGCCTGCCCGAAGCGCTGAAGCGTCAGCGGCGGTCCGGGTCCGGGCCGCCGCTGAACCGCACGTCGCGGCGCGGCGCGGGCACGGTGATGCCGTGTTCGCCAAACAGCTTCCACAGCCGATTGAGCACGTCGCTGCGCACATTGCCGACGCCGCTTTCCGGATCGCTGATCCAGACGAGGATGTCGTGCGCCGCGCCGTTCTCGCCCAACGCGGTCAGCCACACATTGGGCGGCGGCGTGTCGAGCACGCGCGGGCTCTCGGTCGCGGCGCGCAGCATCAGGCCCTGCGCCAGGTCCAGGTCGCAGCCATAGGCGACCGTCACCGGGATGCGCACCCGCACGTTGCGATCGGTGTAGGACCAGTTCTCGACTTCCTGGGTCATCAGATTCTCGTTCGGAATCAGATGCTCCTTGCCGTCGCGGGTGATCACCGAGACGGCCCGCACGCCGATCTTGTTCACCCAGCCGAAACTGTCTCCCACCACGATCACATCGCCCGGCTTGATCGATCGGTCCATCAGCAGGATGATCCCGGCGATCAGGTTGCCGACCGTCTTCTGCATGCCGAAGCCGATGGCGAGGCCGAAGGCGCCCGAAAACACCGCGAAGGTCGTCAGGTCGATGCCGAGCAGGTCGATGCCGACGAAGAAGGCCGCCGTGACGATCACGATGCTCGCCAGCTTCTGCCCGAGCAGCTGCTGGGTGGGATCCAGCCCCTTTGCCCGCCCGATCCACTGCGCGAGCAGCCGGTTGGCGATCCGCACCAGCGCATAGATGATCGTGACGGTGACGAGGAAGGTGAGCAGCGACAGGAGCGACAGCCGCCGCGTGCCGATGTCGAAGCCGATGCGGCCCAGCAGCGCCTCGATCACACCCAGCCCGCCCATCGTCTTGCTGAGCAGCGAGGTAAAGGCGATCGCCCCCATCGGCCAGGTGGCGAGCCGCGGCAGGCCCAGCCCGCGCAATACCTCGACCACCGCCAGCGCCATCGCCAGCCCCAGCGCGATGCCCAGCAGCAGCGTCGCGGGCGGGTACCAGGCATAGCCGCTCGCCACCGGCGAGAGCAGCAGCGCGACCGTCAGATAGCGCGTGATCCGGCACAGCCGCGCCTGAATGCCATTGATATGTTCGCCCGCAATGCGGTGCCACAATCCCGCGATTTGCGCGCCGATGCGGTGACCGGCGAAGACGCCGATCGCCAGCGCCAGCGCGGCCAAGCCCAGCGCCACCGCCAGCTCGCCCAGTTCGGCCGGCGACGGGATTCGCATCCCCATGCCGGCGAACCGGTCGAGCAGGTCGTGAATCATCCGCGCGCGGCAGCGAAGCGGGCGAGGCCGGCCTCGAGATCGGCGATCAAGTCGCCCGTGTCCTCCAGCCCGACATAGAGGCGGATCATCGGCCCTTCGGCCTGCCAGCGCGACGCGGTGCGGATGCGCTGCGGATCGGCAGGGATGGCAAGGCTCTCATAGCCGCCCCAGCTGAAGCCGATACCGAAATGCCTGAGGCCGTCGATCAGCGCGGTGCGCGCCGCATCGTCGCCGCCGTTCAACACGAAGGAGAAGAGGCCGGCGCAGCCCCGGAAATCGCGCACGAACGCGTCATGCCCCGGGCAATCGGGCAGTGCCGGGTGGAGCACCCGCGCCACTTCGGGCCGGGTCTTCAACCACTCGGCGATCCTGAGCCCGCTCGCGCCCGACTGGCGGAGACGCACCTCCATCGTCCGCAGCCCGCGCGACGCGAGATAGGCGTCATCGGGGCTGGCGCACAGCCCGAGCTGGTAGGTGGCCGCCCGCAGCTTCTCATAGTGTCCGGGCGCGGCAGTAACCGAGCCCATCATCACGTCCGAATGGCCGACGACATATTTGGAGCAGGACAGGATCGTATAGTCGATGCCCTTCTCGATCGCCGGAAAAAGCAGCGGACCGGCCCAGGTATTGTCGAGCAGCGTCACGATACCGCGCGCCTTGGCGGCCGCGACGATCGCGGGCACGTCCTGCACCTCGAAGGTAAGGCTGCCGGGGCTTTCCATCAGGATCGCCTTGGTGCGTTCGGTGCACAGCGCGGCGATGCCTGCGCCGATCAGCGGATCATAATAGGTAGCGGTGATCCCCAGCCGCCTGAGCATGGTGTTGCCGAAGCCGCGGGTCGGTTCATAGCTGCTGTCGGGCAGCAGCACCTCGTCTCCGGGCGAGAGCACCGCGAGCAGCGCCGTGGTGATCGCGGCGACGCCCGAGGGGTAGAGCAAGGTTGCCTCCGCCCCCGGCTCCAGCTCGGTCAGCGCGTCGGCGAGCGACCACTGCGTCGGGGTGCCGCGGCGGCCATAATAGAGCTTGTGGTGGGTATCGGCGCTGCCGCGCTCGCGCATCTCGGCGATGTTGTCGTAGAGGATCGTCGAGGCACGCCAAACCGGCGGGTTGACGATCCCTCCCGTCCACTCGAGGCGGCGGCCGGCCTGGACGACCTGGGTCGCGTGCCTGTCGCTCTGCGTGTCGTCGTGCCCGCTCATGCGCCGACGACCTTCGCCGTATCGGGCTGCGCGCCCCATTCGGTCCAGCTGCCATCGTATAATGCAATCTCGTGCCCCAGCAGGTGCGCGGCGAAGACGATCACCGAGGCGGTGATGCCCGAACCGCAGGTGGCGACCAGCGGCTGGGCCAGGTCCAGCCCTGCGGTGTCGAACACCGCACGGATGCCCTCGGGCGATTTCCAATGGCCGTCGCTTTCAAAGAAGCGGCCATAGGGAATGTTTCTCGCGCCCGGCATGTGCCCCGGAGCGCATTCGGGGCGCGGATCGGCTTCTTCTCCGCTAAAGCGGGCGGCAGAGCGCGCGTCGACGATCTGCTCGCTCGTGGTGCGCATGTCGTCGAGCGTGCGAAGCTGCGCCATGGGCTCGCCGGCGGTGAAGGCGGTGGTCGCAGCCAGCTGCGGACCGGTCTGCACCGCCCGCCCTTCGGCGCGCCAATGAACGATGTTCCCGTCGAGGATCGCGGCGCGGACGCCGAACATCCGCAGCACCCACCAGGCGCGGCAGGCGGTGTGGTGTGGGCTGTTGTCGTAGAGGACGATGCGCGTATCGGCGGTAACCCCCAGCTGCGCCATCCGCGCCTCGAACACTTGGCGCGTGGGCAGCATCGAGGGCAGCGGATTTTCGGCATCCACCAGCGTGTCGAGATCGAGCAGCAGCGCACCGGGAACATGCCCCGCCTCGAACTCCGCGCGTGGATCCTGCCTGGCCGCGCCCGGAATGGTGGAGGTATAGGTCGCGTCGAGGACCAGCAGGTCGTCGGCGCCGAGCATGGCGGCCAGCGCTTCGATAGTGATCAATCCGTCCATGCGGGTAGGTCCTAGCCCTATGGAAACCGCACGGCAAACGCCTACATGGCGGCCATGGACGCCAAGCATCTCGGTAAGCAATCCGCCCTGCCCGCCACGCCGGAGGAAGCGGAACTCGATTATGTACCCAACCCGCGGCCGGGGCTGCGCTATCTGGTGCGATTTGCCGCACCGGAGTTCACCTCGCTCTGCCCGATCACCGGCGCGCCCGATTTCGCGCATCTGGTGATCGACTATGTGCCGGGCGAGAAGATCGTCGAATCCAAGTCGCTCAAGCTGTTCCTCGGCAGCTTCCGCAACCACGGCGCGTTTCATGAGGACTGTACCGTCGGCATCGGCGAGCGGCTGTTCCGCGAGATGCAGCCGGTCTGGCTGCGGATTGGCGGATACTGGTATCCGCGCGGCGGCATTCCGATCGACGTGTTCTGGCAGTCGGGCAAGCCGCCCGAGGACGTCTGGATTCCCGATCAGGGAGTTTCCGGATATCGCGGGCGCGGCTGAACGTCAGATTTACAGCACGGTTCAGCAGGTATAGAGTTGTGCGTTGCAGCGAAACTGCAACTTATTCGAAAAACGGGAGTTTAACAGGGCATAAGGCCCAGATTTGGGCCGAGTCCATCATGCAGTAGCGAAAGGTCCGCCATGGCACGGTCTCCTATGGGTCCCAGGATCCGGCATCTTGCCCTGATCGGCAACTTTCTGCCGCGCAAGTGCGGCATCGCCACTTTTACTACCGACACCTTTACCGCGCTCGCCGAGCGCTACCCGGAGCTTCAGGTCGACGTCTATGCGATGGACGACCTGCCCGGCCATTATGCCTATCCTCCGCAGGTGACGGGTTCCATCGCGCAGAACGACCGCGGCGCCTATCTGGACGCCGCCCGCAAGATCGACGCGAGCGGTGCCGAGGCGCTGTGGATCCAGCATGAATATGGCATTTTCGGCGGTGCAGCGGGCGAACTGCTGCTCGCGCTCACCGATCGCGTGTCGATCCCCGTCATCGTCACGCTGCACACGGTGCTCGAGCGCCCGAGCGCCGACGAACGGCGGGTGATGGAAAAGCTGATCCGCCGCGCCTCGACGCTGATCGTCATGGCCGAGAAGGGCCGCGAGATCCTGAAGCGCGTCCATGGGGTCGAGGACAGGAAGATCGCCGTCATCCCGCATGGTGTCCCCGACCGCGCCTTTGCCGACACGGCCGATTTCAAGCCAAGCTTCGGCTGGCAGGGCCGCGACGTCATCCTCACCTTCGGCCTGCTCGCCCCCAGCAAGGGCATCGAGACGATGCTCGAGGCGATGCCGGCGGTGGCCGCCGAACATCCGAACGCGCTGTACGTGATCCTGGGCGCGACGCACCCGAACCTCGTCGCCCATGAAGGCGAAGCCTATCGCGATCGGCTGCATGCGCAGATTGCCGCGCTCGGCCTCGAGAACAACGTCGCCTTTGTCGACCGCTTCGTCGAGCAGAGCGACCTGCTCGACTATCTCCAGGCAGCCGATATCTATGCCACGCCCTATCCGAACCCGGCGCAGATTACCTCGGGCACGCTCTCCTATGCGGTGAGCATGGGCAAGCCGGTGATCTCCACGCCCTATGTTCATGCGACGGAGATCCTCGACCAGGATCACGGCGTGCTGGTCGGCTTCGGAGACGCCCCGGCCTTTGCGCGCGAGATCAATCGCCTGCTCGGCGACAAGGAAGCGCGCCGGGCGCTCGCCAACCGCGCCTATGCACGCGGCCGCACGATGCTCTGGGCCCGCCTGGCCGAGCGCGCAATTGCAGCGTTCGACGCGGTTCTGGGGGAGAAGCCGCACCGCATCCGCCCTGCCGCAACCGAGCTGCCGCCGCTCCACCCTGTGCTGACAGCGGTGGAGCGGATGAGCGACTCCACCGGCATGCTCCAGCACTCGATCTATTCGGTGCCCGACCGCCGCCACGGCTATTGCATCGACGACAATGCCCGCGCGCTCATCCTGATGAGCAAGATCGACGATGTCGACGAGACTGTGCGGGATCGCTGGACTGCGATCTATGGCGGCTTCGTCCAGCACGCGTGGAACCCGGACAAGCGCAAGTTCCGCAACTTCATGAACTTCGACCGGACCTGGTGCGAGGACGAAGGTTCGGAAGATTCGAACGGGCGCGCAATCTGGGCACTGGGCGTCACCGCCCGCGATGCGCGGGCGCAGAAGCATCGGGACTGGGCCTCGATGCTGTTCGACGAAACGGCGTCGATCGCCTTCGATCTCGGCAGCCCGCGCGCGCACGCCTTCGCGATGCTGGGCGCGGCGGCGATGGCGGAAGCCCATCCCGGCCACCCGCTCTCGCGCGAGATCCTGACGCGCTTCGGCAACGAACTGATCACCCTGCTCGAGGCCGCGCGCCGCCCCGAATGGAGCTGGTTCGAAATCGTGCTGGCCTATGACAATGCCCGCCTGCCCGAAGCGCTGCTGCGCGCCGGCCAGGTGCTCGGCCGCCGCGACTTCATTGAAACCGGACTGGAGACGCTCGCCTGGATCGTCGAGCGCCAGACCTCGCCCGAGGGCCGCTTCCGCGCCGTCGGCACCGAGAGCTTCGGCCGCGAATATGCCGAGCCGCTGCCCTTCGACCAGCAGCCGCTCGAAGCCCAGGCGACGATCGACGCCTGCCTCGCCGCGCACGACGCGACCGGCGACACGCACTGGGCGCAGGAGGCGATGCGCGCCTATCGCTGGTATCTGGGTGCAAACGACCTCGACACGCCGCTCGCCAGCGTTGCCGATGGCGGCTGCTTCGATGGTCTGATGCCGACTGGTCTTAACCGTAATCAAGGTGCCGAATCGATTCTCGCGCTCCAACTGGCGAATTGCGCGATCTCGGCTCTTTCAAAGGGCAATAAAAGCGTGGCAGGACCGGAACTCGCTGTCGCCTGAAGCGATACGGGGGACGGCGCCGTAACGAGCGCGTTCCCCGGGGGTTGCCAAATGCCGGAACTGTTTCACCATCCCTTGCGGCTTCGCGCCGATCCGTCGCGCGTCGTCGTGCGCCCCTTTCACATTGCCTGGGCGTCGACCAATGGCGGCGCCCCCAGCCGCACGGAGCGGATCGTCAGCGAAGTGCTGGCGCTTTCGCCGGGCGCGGCGCGGGCGCAGCTCGAGCTCGTCCTCAAGGACTTCGAGGCACGCCACTGGCAGACTCGCCGCGTGTTCATGACGCGCTATGACGAGATCGAGGCGATGCTGGGCCTGGACGGCGCGGCGATCGGCGACGAGAAGCGCCAGCTGCTCGGGGCCTATTTCTGCCACGAATACAGCTATGCCGCCGCCGCCCTGATGAACCCCAGCGCGGTGCCGCATTACGACCAGACCGGCATGCCCGAGGGCAGCATGCGCATCCTGATGTCGCTGCGCGCGGTGGGCGAAGGCCATATCTCCTCCGTTGCTTTCCGCGAAGGCATCATCACCCAGAGCAACGAGTTGGTGCTCGCCCCGGAACCGCCCTTCGCCACCGCCGCGGATGCCCGCGAGCCTGACGAGCGGGCAATGGAAGGCCCGGTGCGCATCTATCGCCACCGCGATTCGACGCTCTCCGGCACGGTGATCTTCCCGATTACCCGCGCCCAGTCGAACGGGCTGGAGGATCTGCGGATCTGCCACTTCACCCATGACGACGGCACGCCCGAGTGGATCGGCACCTACACCGCCTATAACGGCTCCGGCATCCAGTCCGAGCTGCTGCGCACCCATGACTGGCGCGGCATCGACCTGGTGCCGATGACCGGCAGCGCCGCGCGCAACAAGGGCATGGCGCTGTTCCCCCGCAAGGTGGGCGGCAAATACATGATGCTGGGGCGGCAGGATGGTGAAAACATCTTCCTGCACACGTCGGACGACATCACCCACTGGGAAGGCGGCGACCTGATCATCAAGCCGCGCTTCCCGTGGGAGCTGGTGCAGATGGGCAATTGCGGGCCGCCGATCGAGACCGACCAGGGCTGGCTGGTGCTGACCCACGGCGTCGGCGCGATGCGCAAATATTCGGTCGGCGCCGCGCTGCTCGACAAGGACGACCCGACCAAGGTGCTGGCACGCTCGCGCGAGCCGCTGCTGGCCGCCGCCGACCAGGACCGCGAGGGCTATGTGCCCAACGTCGTCTACACCTGCGGCGCGATCCGCCACGGCGACAGCCTGTTCATCCCTTACGGCGTGGCGGACAGCTCGGTCGCCTTCGCCTTCGCGCCGATCCAGGCGCTGATCGACCAGATGGAGTGAGGCACGCGGTGCCGGCGCGTCAGAGCGCGACCGGCACCCCGTCGCGCAGCTCGTGGCTGCACAGCTGCGCCTGGGGCGTATCCTCCGCCTCCAGCGCCGCGACCGTCACCCAGCCCTGCGCGCGCAACGCAGATCCGGTGGCAGCATCGGTGCCGAACGGGAGGAACAGCCGCCGCCGCGCATCGCCCCCCATGCCGGCGTCGAGAATCGGATCGGCATAGAGCGAGAAGCCGACGGCAGGCTCTTCACGGCCGCCGTCATGCACGACCTGGTAGGTGCCGCCCCGCCCGATCTCGCCGCGCACCCCGCGCGCGAAGATCGAGAAGCCCAGCCAGGTCTGGTATTCAAAACCGTGCCGCTCGGTGGGGTCGAGCGTCAGCGCAACGCCTGCCGGGATGCTCGCCGCGATGGCCGCGAGGCCGTCGATGCGGCTCGCCAGCGCGGTGCCGGCATCGCTCGCGCGCAGCTTTGCCATTGCGCCTCCGAACGGCCCTGCGGCCTCGATCAGCGGCAGGTATTTGGGATCGATCGCGGCGACACCGCCTGCATCCTTGGCATCCAGCCGCTCGCGCAGTGCGGTCAGCGTGTCGCGCGGCAGCGTCTCGCCGGCAAGGGTATCGACTAGATCGGGCAGGGTGAAGTCGATGGCGAGGCCCTCGACGCCCGCCGATTGCAGCGCCTCGATCGCCACGCGGACGATCTCCATTGCGGCGCCCACGCTGTCGCGGCCGATCAGCTCGCAGCCGATCTGGCGCATCGCGCGCCGCGGATCGAGCGCGGCAGCCTTCAGCTTGAGCACTTGGCCCGCATAGCAGAGCCGTACCGGACGTGGATGGTGGCCCATACGCGTCGCGGCGATGCGGCCGACCTGAGCGGTCAGGTCCGGACGGATGGCAAGGCTGCGCTGCGACACCGGGTCGACGAACCGCACAGCATCGCGCACCGCGCCCGTCTTGAGCCGCGTCGCAAGCTCGTCGGCGAATTCGGCGAGCGGCGGATCGACCTGCTCATAGCCATAAAGCCGCGCGAGCCCGAGCACGCGCGTCTCCAGTCGAGCCGCTGCATCGGCGGCAGGCGGCAGGCGATCGTGAAACCCTTCGGGGAGGAGACCAGTCATCTTAAGCCCTCTCCCCACTGGGGAGAGGGTTTGGGAGAGGGGCAGTGTCCGCAAGGACTGCAGCAATGGCCGCCGCCACCCCGTCCAAATTACTCCCGACCTCGTAGTTCGTGAACCGAATCACCCGATACCCCTGATGTTCCAACCACGCCGTTCGGCGCGCATCCTTCGCTTCGTAGAGCGCATGCGTGTCACCGTCGATCTCGACGATCAGCTTGCGCGAGCGCGCGACGAAATCGGCGATATAGGGTGCAATCACCACTTGGCGAGCGAATTTGACGTGCTCGAACCGCTTGGCGCGAAGGATCGACCACATGGCCGACTCGGTGGGTGTCGGGTTGGCGCGCATCTGCTTGGCGCGGGCGAGCAGTTTCTCGTCTACCCTCGGCATCCCTGACTGCCCCTCTCCCAAACCCTCTCCCCAGAGGGGAGAGGGCTTTAAAGTAGCAGCTTAGAAGCCGAGCGCCATGGCGGTCTTCACGCCGGGCAGCGCACGGACCTTGGCGAGCAGCGCCTCATCCACCGACTCGTCGACCGAAAGCAGCAGGATCGCTTCGCCGCCGGCCGAGCGGCGACCGAGGTGGAAGGTGCCGATGTTGACGCCCGCCTCGCCCAGCGTGGTGCCCAGGCGGCCAATGAAGCCCGGCGCGTCCTCGTTGACGATGTAGAGCATGTGCCCGGCCAGATCGGCCTCGACCTTGATGCCGAACAGCTCGACCAGGCGCGGCGCAGCGTTGCCGAACAGCGTGCCGGCCACCGAACGGTCGCCCGCCTGGGTGCCGACGGTGACGCGCACCAGCGTGTGATAGTCGCCCTCGCGATCATGGCGCACTTCGCGCACGTCCAGCCCGCGTTCCTTGGCGAGGAACGGCGCGTTGACCATGTTCACCGTATCCGAATGCACGCGCATCAGCCCCGCGAGCACCGCGCTGGTGATCGGCTTCTGGTTGAGCTCGGCCGCCGCACCCTCGACTTCGATCGCGATGCTGGTGAGCTCGCCATGCGCCAGCTGGCCGACCAGGCCGCCCAGCTTCTCGGCCAGCGCCATGTACGGCTTCAGGCGGGGTGCTTCCTCGGCCGAGAGGCTCGGCACGTTGAGCGCGTTGGTGACGCCGCCGGTGACCAGATAGTCGGCGAGCTGCTCGGCGACCTGGATCGCCACATTGACCTGCGCTTCGGTGGTCGAGGCGCCGAGGTGCGGCGTCGCCACGAAGTTCGGCGTGCCGAACAGCGGATGTTCCTTCGCCGGCTCCTGCACGAACACGTCGAGCGCGGCGCCGCCGATATGGCCCGAATCGAGCCCGTCCTTCAGCGCCGCCTCGTCGATCAGGCCGCCGCGTGCGCAGTTGATGATCCGCACGCCCTTCTTGGTCTTGGCGAGATTCTCGCGGCTGAGGATGTTGCGGGTCTGGTCGGTCAGCGGGGTGTGCAGCGTGATGAAGTCGGCACGCAGCAGCAGATCGTCGAGCGTCATCTTCTCGACGCCCATTTCCAGCGCGCGCTCCGGCGTGAGGAACGGATCATAGGCGATCACGCGCATGCGGAGACCAATGGCGCGGTCCGCGACGATCGAGCCGATGTTGCCCGCACCGATCAGGCCCAGCGTCTTGCCGGTCAGCTCGACGCCCATGAAGCGGTTCTTCTCCCACTTGCCGGCCTGCGTGGAGGCATCGGCCTCGGGCAGCTGGCGGGCGAGCGCGAACATCAGCGCGATGGCGTGCTCGGCCGTGGTGATCGAGTTGCCGAACGGCGTGTTCATCACCACCACGCCCTGCGCCGAGGCGGCGGGGATATCGACATTGTCGACGCCGATGCCCGCGCGGCCGATCACCTTGAGGTTGGTGGCGTGGGCCAGAATGTCCTTGGTGACTTTGGTCGAGCTGCGGATCGCGAGGCCGTCATACTCGCCGATGATCGCCTTGAGCTCGTCCGGGGTCTTGCCGGTGATCTCGTCCACTTCGACGCCGCGCTCGCGGAAGATCTGCGCGGCCTTGGGGTCCATCTTGTCGGAAATCAGTACCTTGGGCATGGAATTGCTCCTGCTTGCCACCCTCTCCCCTCCGGGGAGAGGGCCGGGGAGAGGGGGGATGTGTCTTGAACCGGATGCGTCAGGGGAGAAGGCGAAGTCCTACCCCTCTCCCCGGAGGGGAGAGGGCTTTAAGTCAGCCCGCCTTGGCGGTGGCGTAGGCCCAGTCGAGCCAGGGGCCGAGCGCCTCGATATCGGCGGTGTCGACGGTGGCGCCGCACCAGATGCGGAGACCCGCCGGGGCGTCGCGATAGCCGGCCACGTCCAGCGCCGCGCCTTCCTTTTCGAGCAGGCCAGCGAACTTCTTGATGAAGTCGGCATCGGCGCCCTCGACCGTGAGGCACACGCTGGTGCGCGAGCGGATCGCCGGATCCTCGGCAAGGTGGCCGAGCCAGTCGCGCTCGGCGACGATCTTGTCGAGCGCGGCGGCGTTGGCGTCCGAGCGGGCGATCAGCCCGTCCGCGCCGCCCAGGCCCTTGCCCCATTCGAGCGCGAAGATCGCGTCTTCCACCGCCAGCATCGACGGCGTGTTGATCGTCTCGCCCTTGAACACGCCCTCGGCGAGCTTGCCCTTGGAGACGAGGCGGAACACCTTCGGCAGCGGCCAGGCGGGCGTGTAGGTTTCGAGACGTTCGACCGCGCGGGGCCCGAGGATCAGCACGCCGTGCGCGCCCTCGCCGCCCAGCACCTTCTGCCAGGAGAAGGTGGCGACGTCGATCTTGTCCCAGGGCAGGTCATAGGCGAACACCGCCGAGGTGGCGTCGGCGAAGCTCAGGCCCTCACGGTCGTCGGCGATCCACTCGCCGTTCGGCACGCGCACGCCCGAGGTGGTGCCGTTCCAGGTGAACAGCACGTCGTTCGACCAGTCGACGGCGTTCAGATCCGGCAGCTGGCCATAGTCGGCGCGCAGCACGGTGGGATCGAGCTTGAGCTGCTTGACCGCATCGGTGACCCAGCCTTCGCCGAAGCTTTCCCAGGCGAGCGTGGTGACGGGGCGGGCGCCCAGCATCGTCCACATCGCCATCTCGAACGCGCCGGTGTCCGAGCCGGGGACGATACCGATGCGGTGCGTGTCCGGCAGGCGGAGCAGCTCGCGCATCAGGTCGATGCAATATTGGAGACGGGTCTTGCCCAGCTTCGAGCGGTGCGAGCGACCGAGCGACTCGACGGCGAGCTTCTCGGGCGACCAGCCCGGGGGCTTGGCGCAGGGACCAGAAGAGAAATAGGGACGCGCCGGTTTGGTCGCGGGCTTCGCAGGCGCAATGGTGGCGTCGGCGGCAGTCAAATCAGTCATGTAGACTCTCCTCACAGAGAGCACGCGCGGCGTTGGGACCGCGTGGCCCGTCGACGGCCCTAGCGGTGGCTGCACAAAAGTCAATTCCGCACATCGTTGCGATGGAACAATGTTGCGGGTCCGTGCCTTTGCTGCGCAGTTTTGCAGAACATCTGGGAGATTCGAGATGCGGACGATTTTGGCGGCCGGGCTGGCCGCGATGCTGGTCGCAGCGCCCGCCGCGGCGCAACAGAAGCAGAGCGTCGGCGACGGCGCCCAGGCGCCGCTGCGCGACCTGCGGATCAACGAGAAGAAGATTCCCGACGTGCTGCTGCTCGCCGCCTCGGCGCCCTATTCGTCGCAAGGCACCAGAAGCTGCACGCAGATCCGCGCAGGCATTGCCGAGCTGAACGGCGTGCTGGGCACCGATGCCGATGCGCCGGCGGCAAAGGGCGGCAATGGCGGCGCGATCGCGGCGGCGGGCAGCCGGGCGATCGTCGGCACGCTGATCCCGGGCTTCGGGCTGGTGCGCATGGTCACGGGCGCCGACAAGCAGGAGAAGCGGGTTACGGCGGCGCTGTACGGCGGGACGATCCGCCGCGCCTATCTCAAGGGCCTGGGCGTATCGAAGGGCTGCAAGCCGCCCGCAGCACCGACAGCAAGCGCACGCGCGGCGGTGCCGAAGCTGCCGGTCGACGACAAGGACGACAAGAAGGACGACCGCAAGGACTGATCCTGCGGCTGCCAACATTACGAATACAGGCTTGCGCAGATCTGCCTGAGTCCGGCGGCGACCCATTTGCCGGACTCAGGAGGATTGCACCATGGCCCGTTCCACCCCCGACTGGCTTGCGCCCCGGGCGAACCTTGCGCCCCAGGGCTTCGCGCATGCGCCGGACACCACCGCCGGCTATTGGCACCAGCGCCCCGAGAACACGCTGCCGCCGCCCGATTTCTGGAGCCCCTATGCCCGCAACCGGCCGCTGCCGACACCGGGCGTGGAAAGTCGCAAGGCGTGGATCGTCGGCAGCGGCATCGCCGGGCTGGCCGCCGCCTTCTACCTGATCCGCGACGGCCATATGCCGCCGGCCAACATCACCATCCTCGATGCGGCGCAGCTGGAGGGCGGCTCGCTGGATGGGGCGGGCGATGCGACGCGCGGCTATCTGATCCGCGGCGGGCGCGAGATGAACTGGAACTACGACAATCTGTGGGACCTGTTCCAGGACGTGCCCGCGCTGGAACTGCCCGCGGGCTACAGCGTGCTCGACGAATATCGCTGGGTGAACGACCGCGACCCCAATTATTCTAAGGCCCGGCTGATGCACCAGCGGGGGGTGATCAAGGATTTCCGCACCTTCGGCCTGTCGCGCAAGGACCAGTGGGAAATCGTCCGCCTGCTGCTCCAGCGCAAGGACGAGGTGGGCGAGACCACGATCGAGCAGTATTTCAACAAAGGCTTCTTCGAGACGAACTTCTGGGCGCTGTTCCGCACCATGTTCGCGTTCCAGCCGTGGCACAGCCTGCTGGAGATGAAGCTCTACCTCCACCGCTTCCTCGATTCGGTGGACGGCTTCGCCGACATGTCGGTCGTCGTGTTCCCGAGGTACGACCAGTTCGACACCTTCGTCCGCCCGCTGACCAGGATGCTGCGCACGCAGGGCGTGCGCTTCCAGTTCGACACGCGCGCCTGTGATCTCGACTTCGCCGTGGCGGGCGAGAACCGCACCGTCACCGGTATCCGGGCGATGGTCGGCGGCGCGGAAACGGTGCTGCCGGTGGCGGCCGAGGACCTCGTCTTCGTGCTGCCGGGTTCGATGACAGAGGGCACCGCCTATGGGGACATGGATCAGGCGCCCGTACTGGCACGCGGGGCGCATGATCCGGGCGCCGACAGCGACTGGACGCTGTGGCGCAACCTTGCCAGGCAGTCACCGGTGTTCGGCAAGCCGGACAGGTTCTGCGGCGACGTCGCCCGCTCGATGTGGGAATCGGCAACGCTCACCTGCCGTCCCTCGCCGCTGGTCGACCGGCTGAAGGCGCTCTCGGTCAACGATCCGTACTCGGGACGCACCGTCACCGGCGGAATCATCACCTTCACCGATTCGAACTGGCTGCTCAGCGTCACCTGCAACCGCCAGCCGCATTTTCCCGACCAGCCGGAGGACGTGCTGGTGCTCTGGGCCTATGCGCTGCGGATGGACGTGCCTGGCGACAAGGTGGCCAGGACGATGCCCGAATGCACCGGCCGCGAGGTGCTGGCGGAACTCTGCCACCATCTCGGCATCGCCGAGAGCGAGGTAGCGGCGGTGACCGAGGCAACCAAGGTGCGCCTCGCGCTGATGCCGTACATCACCGCCGAGTTCATGCCGCGCGCCCCCGGCGACCGACCGGCGGTGGTGCCGCAGGGCTGTACCAACCTCGCGCTGGTCGGCCAGTTCGTGGAGACGGCGAACGACATCGTGTTCACGATGGAAAGCTCGATCCGGACCGCAAGGATCGGCGTCTACACGCTGCTCAATGTGCTGAAGCAGGTGCCGGACATCAGCCCGACCCAGTACGACATCCGCAACCTGCTGCGCGGCGCGCGGGCGCTCAACAATGGCGCGCCCTTCCCTGGCGAGCGGCTGCTCCACCGGCTGCTCGGCAAAAGCTATTTCGCGCACATCCTGCCGCCGCTGCCGGAGAAGGACGGCGATGCGCTCCACCGGGTGGAGGAGGAACTGGCCGGCCTGTTCGGGCGCGGCAGCCAGTGGGCCAGCGAGGCGGCGGACGCGGTGCGCGGCTGGATGGCCGGCTTGCGGGAGCGCTGACCTCCTGCGCCGAAAGCGGCTCCTCGGACGAAGGCACGAAAAAAGGGCCGGCGGATCGCTCCGCCGGCCCCTCTTTTTGCGTCGAGCGCGGACTTAGAAGTCCATGCCGCCCATGCCGCCCATGCCACCCGGCATCGCCGGGGCTGCGGACTTGTCTTCCGGCAGCTCGGCAATGGTCGCCTCGGTGGTGATCAGCAGGCCGGCGACCGAAGCCGCGTTCTGCAGTGCGGTGCGCACCACCTTGGTCGGGTCGATCACGCCGGCAGCCACGAGGTTCTCGTAGGTGTCGGTCGCGGCGTTGAAGCCGAACGAAGTGTCGGTCTGGTCGAGCAGCTTGCCCGAGACGACGGCGCCGTCCTGGCCCGCGTTGCTGGCGATCTGGCGAACCAGCGCGGTCAGCGACTTACGGACGATGTCGATGCCGCGGGTCTGGTCCTCGTTCGCGCCGGTCAGGCCTTCCAGTGCCTTGGTGGCATAGAGAAGGGCCGTACCGCCGCCGGGGACGATGCCTTCTTCAACGGCTGCGCGGGTTGCGTGCAGCGCGTCGTCGACGCGGTCCTTGCGCTCCTTCACCTCGACTTCGGTCGCACCGCCGACCTTGATCACGGCCACGCCGCCGGCGAGCTTGGCGAGACGCTCCTGGAGCTTCTCACGGTCGTAATCGCTGGTGGTGACTTCGATCTGCTGGCGGATCTGCTCGGTGCGAGCCTTGATCGACTCGGCTTCACCGGCGCCATCGACGATGGTGGTGTTGTCCTTGTCGATGGTGACGCGCTTGGCGGTGCCGAGCATGCCGAGCGTGACGGTCTCGAGCTTGATGCCGAGGTCTTCGCTGATCACTTCACCCTTGGTGAGGACGGCGATGTCTTCCAGCATCGCCTTGCGACGATCGCCGAAGCCCGGTGCCTTGACCGCTGCGACCTTCAGGCCACCGCGCAGCTTGTTGACGACCAGGGTCGCCAGCGCTTCGCCTTCGATGTCCTCGGCGATGATCAGCAGCGGACGACCCGACTGCACGACCGCTTCGAGGATCGGCAGCATCGACTGCAGGTTCGACAGCTTCTTCTCGTGGATCAGGATGTACGGATCCGCGAGCTCGACCGCCATCTTCTCCGGGTTGGTGATGAAGTAGGGCGAGAGATAGCCGCGGTCGAACTGCATGCCTTCGACGACGTCGAGCTCGAATTCGAGACCCTTCGCCTCTTCGACGGTGATCACGCCTTCCTTGCCGACCTTCTCCATCGCCTCGGCGATCTTCTCGCCGACTTCACGGTCGCCGTTCGCCGAGATGATGCCGACCTGGGCAACTTCCTGCGAACCCGAGACGGGCTTGGAGCGGGCCTTGACGTCCTCGACGACCTTGGTGACGGCGAGGTCGATACCACGCTTCAGGTCCATCGGGTTCATGCCGGCGGCAACCGACTTCATGCCTTCGCGGACGATCGCCTGCGCCAGAACGGTCGCGGTGGTCGTGCCGTCGCCGGCGATGTCGTTGGTCTTCGAGGCCACTTCGCGCACCATCTGCGCGCCCATGTTCTCGAACTTGTCCTTGAGCTCGATTTCCTTCGCGACCGACACACCGTCCTTGGTGATGCGGGGCGCGCCGAAGCTCTTCTCGATCACGACGTTGCGGCCCTTCGGGCCCAGCGTGACCTTCACCGCGTCGGCGAGGATGTCGACGCCGCGCAGGATGCGCTCACGAGCGTCGCGCGAAAACTTTACGTCCTTGGCTGCCATGGGACTGCCCTTTCAAATTTCGCTAAGTTTCAGGAAGTTGAGGTTCGCGAGGTCGCTCAGCCGACGATGCCGAGGATGTCGCTTTCCTTCATGATCAGCAGGTCTTCGCCGTTCACCTTCACTTCGGTGCCGGACCACTTGCCGAACAGGATGCGGTCGCCAGCCTTGACGTCCAGCGCGGTCACCTTGCCGTCTTCGGACTTGGTGCCGGTGCCGACGGCGACGACTTCGCCTTCCTGCGGCTTTTCCTTGGCGGTATCGGGGATGATGATCCCGCCGGCGGTCTTTTCCTCGGCTTCGACGCGGCGGACGAGCACGCGGTCGTGCAACGGACGGAAGTTCATTGCCTGATCCTCTTTCAGGTGGATTTCGGTGTTTAGCACTCGGTCCCCCGGAGTGCTAACAGCTGCCATATGTGAAGCGGGTCAGGCGTCGTCAACGGGTGCGGCGGGAACTTTTTTCGCCGTGTTGGATCGCTAATACGGGTCGTTTACTCCTCCCCGCGCATCCGGTAGCACCGCATGTTGAATACGCTTTGAGGAGCCGCCGGTGAAGCTGGTTCGTACTGCCTGGAAGATACTCGTCGGAATCAAGGACCTGCTCGTCCTGGTTCTGCTCCTTCTGTTCTTCTCGGCGCTGTTCGCCGCGCTTTCGCACCGGCCGACGCCGGCGACGATTCGCGACGGCGCGCTCATCGTCGCGTTCAACGGCGCGCTGGTGGAACAGCCGAGCGAAGCCGATCCGCTCGCCGGCGTGACCGGTGCACGCGCGGCGGGCCAGGTGAGCGCCCGCGACGTGATCCGCGCGCTGGATGCCGCCAAGGGCGACTCCCGGGTGAAGGCAGTGGTGCTGGATCTCGACAGCTTCCTCGGCGGCTATCCTGCCACGGTGAGCGAAGTCGCTGCCGCGGTCGGCCGCGTCCGCGCCGCAGGCAAGGCGGTGCTCGCCTATGCCACCGCCTATACCGACAGCGGCTACCAGATCGCGGCCAATGCCAGCGAGATCTGGGTGCACCCGATGGGCGGATCGCTGTTCATGGGGCCGGGCGGCCGCCAGCTCTATTACAAGGGGCTGACCGAAAAGCTCGGCATCAACGTCCATGTCTACAAGGTCGGCAAGTTCAAGTCGGCGGTGGAACCCTATATCCGCGCCGACATGTCGCCCGAGGCGCGCGAGGCGAACACGGCGCTGTATGGCGGCCTGCTCGATCAGTGGCGCGATGGCATCCAGAAAGCGCGGCCCAAGGCGCGAATCGCCGATTTCCTGATGCATCCGGACGTGGCGATCACCGCCGCCAAGGGTGACATCGCCGCCGCCAACCGCGCCTATGGCCTGGTCGACCAGCTCGGCGACCGCATCGCCTTCGGTCGCCACGTCGGCCAGATGGTAGGGGCACCGAACAACGCCCGCGCCGGCAATTTCAACGGCATCAAGCTGGCCGACTGGCTGCAGGCCAATCCGGTGGCGACGAGCGGTGACGCCATCGGCGTGCTCACGATCGCCGGCGAGATCGTCGATGGCAAGGGCGGCGCCGGCAGCGCGGGCGGCGATACGATCGCCAAGCTGGTGCTCGACGGGCTGAAGGACGGCAAGCTGAAGGCGCTGGTGGTGCGCGTGGACTCGCCGGGCGGCTCGGCCATGGCCTCGGAGCAGATGCGCCAGGCGATCCTCCAGGCCAAGGCGCAGAAGCTGCCGATCGTCGTCTCGATGGGCGGGCTCGCCGCCAGCGGCGGCTATTGGGTGTCGACGGCGGGGGACGTGATCTTCGCCGAACCCAACACGATCACCGGCTCGATCGGCATCTTCGGCATCATCCCGACCTTCGAGAACAGCCTCGCCAAGATCGGCGTGACCACCGACGGGGTGCAGAGCACGCCGCTCACCGGCCAGCCGAGCATCTATGGCGGCACCAACGCCACGGTGGACACCATCCTGCAATCGGCGATCGAGGCGGGCTATGGCCGCTTCGTCGGGCTGGTGGCGAATGCGCGCAAGCTCACCCCGCAGCGCGTGGACGAGATCGGCCAGGGGCGGGTGTGGATCGGCGGCATCGCGCGACAGATCGGGCTGGTCGATCGCTTCGGCGGGCTGAACGACGCGATCGCCGAAGCCGCGAAGCGCGCGAAGCTTGATCCCGCCAAGGTGCGGCCGGTCTATCTTGCGAAGAAGCCCAATGCGGCGGCGGCGGCCCTGGCGGCGGCGCTCAGCTCGTTCGGCAATGACGACGAGGATGACGGCAGCTGGGCCGACGCGCCGGCCGGTGCCGACACCTATGCCCGAATCGCAGACGAGCGCCGGGTGCTGCTGGCCCAGGCACTGGGCGACGCCAAGCGCCTGACCGCAAGCGGTTCGGTCCAGGCGCGCTGCCTGGAGTGCATGGCGCTGGGCGTGCCGAGCGCCCAGCCCAGCGATCTCGCGCTGCTCCAGTTTGCGCTGGGAGCCGCCAAGTGATCGGAATCCGCGCTGCCACGCCCGACGACGCCACCGCGATCGCTGCCATCTATGCGCCGAACGTGCTGACCGGCACTGCCTCGTTCGAGATCGAGCCCCCCGACGCCGCGGCGATGGCGGCACGGATGGGCGCCAGCGAAGGCTATTACCCCTGGCTGGTCGCGACCAACGGTGACGGAGTCGACGGCGGCGTGATCGGCTATGCCTATGCCAGCAAGTTTCGCGACCGCCCCGCCTATCGCTACGTCGTCGAAAGCTCGATCTACATGGCCGATACCGCGCAGCGGCGCGGGGCCGGGCGGCTGCTCTACGAGGCGCTGGTCGATACGCTGCGGGCGCAGGGCTTCGTCCATGCGTTCGGAATGATCACCCTGCCCAACGACAGCTCCATCGCGCTGCACGAGGCAGTAGGCTTTCGCCGCGCCGGCGTGTTCCGCGAAGCCGGCTACAAGCACGGCCAGTGGATCGACGTCGGCATTTGGCAGTGCGAGCTCAACGAGCCGGCAAGCCCGCCAGCCGAACCGCAGGCGTTCCACAAGATCGGCGTGGTGCGCGCCTGACCGGGGATGGAGCAGCCCGGGCGCGCGCGCCCTACGCCGTCGATTTCGAGATGGCGGTCGATCGTTCGCTGCTGCTGATCGCGGTCACGGTCACCGGCATTCCTTCGTCGGAAGATGTCGGCTGGATCGCGGAGGAGGTGCGCGCAGCCATCCTGTCGCTGGGCGAGGATGCCGGGCGGCATCGGACGCTGTATGACATGCGCGGCGTGCCGGTCCTGCCACAGGAAACGGCCGACATGACGCTGCGCAGTCTGCGCGCCGGCACGCCGGACATCTGGGCGCGCAAACTCGCCTTCGTCGCGGAGACCGTGCTGACTCGCCGCCAGTTGCGTCGCATCGCCGAGGCGCGCCCGGGTTCTTCGGTATTCGACGATGTGGACGTCGCCCGAGCCTGGCTGCTCGATCACGACTGAGGGGCGGCACGCGTCCGCCCCCGTCCGATCCTCAGGCCAGCGCGATGTCCGGCGCGTCCTCGGCCTTCATGCCGATCACGTTGTAGCCGGCGTCGACATGGTGCGTTTCGCCGGTCACGCCCGAGGCGAGGTCCGACAGCAGATAGAGGCCGGCGCCGCCGACATCCTCGATCGTCACGTTGCGGCGGAGCGGCGAATTCAGCTCGTTCCACTTCATGATGTAGCGGAAATCGCCGATGCCGCTGGCGGCCAGCGTCTTGATCGGGCCGGCCGAGATCGCGTTGACGCGGATGTTCTCCGGACCCAGGTCCATAGCCAGATACTTGACCGACGTCTCCAGTGCGGACTTGGCCACACCCATCACGTTATAGTGCGGCACGACCTTCTCGGCGCCGTAATAGCTGAGCGTCAGCAGGCTGCCGCCGTCAGGCATCAGCGCGCGCGCGCGCTTGGCGACAGCGGTGAAGCTGTAGACCGAGATGTTCATCGTCATCAGGAAATTTTCCAGCGACGTGTCGTAATAGGCGCCGCGCAGCTCGTTCTTGTCCGAGAAGCCGATCGCATGGACGACGAAGTCGATCGTCGGCCAGCGCGCCTTCAGCGTGTCGAACGTTGTGTCGAGCGCCGCCATCTCGGCAACGTCGCATTCGATGAGAAAGTCCGAGCCGAGCTGTTCGGCCAGCGGCTTCACCCGCTTGAGCAGCGCATCGCCCTGGTAGGTGAAGGCAAGCTCGGCGCCCTGCGCATGGAGCTGCTGCGCGATGCCCCAGGCGAGCGAGCGATCATTGGCGAGGCCCATGATGAGCCCGCGCTTCCCTTGCATCAATCCGGTCACGTCTTCTGAATCTCCTGTCCTTGGTCTCCCTCTAGACCGGCTTCGGGCACTTCCGCCAGAGCGGCGTTGAGTTCCGCCCCCACGACGAGGCCGAGGCCCACCAGGAAAAAGAAGATCAGCGCGACCATCACGCCCGCGAGGCTGCCATAGGTGGCGCCGTATCCGCCCAGCGTCGAAAGCACCCAGGGCAATCCCCCGGTGACGCTGAGCCACCACAGCGTCGTGCACAATGCGCCGGGCCATTTGGGATAGGCGCGCGAGCGGTAGCGCGAGGGAGTCAGCGCGAAGAACAGCACGTAGAGCGCGCCGAACAGTGCGAACGCCGGCACCGCCTTGCTCGCGGAGGCGAAACGCTGTGCCTCGGTTGCGAGCGGCAGCACGCGGTAGAGAAACTGCTCGATTCCGGTGAGGATCACCTGGAAGGTAAAGGCCAGCATCACCAGCAGCACCGCCGCGACGATCATGCCGATGGAGGCCAATCGGTAGCGCCAGAACGGCGTGCTGGAGCTGGTGCCATACGCCTGGCGCAAGATGCCGCGGATCGTCTCGATGAAACCGGCGGTGGTCCACAGGCCGACGAGCCCGCCCAGCCACAACAGCCCGCCGGTACGTCCGTTGAGCACCTCGATCACCGGCTCGCGCAGCAGATCGGCGACGTCGGGCGGCACGGTCTGGAGAAAGGCCTCCAGCGCGTGCACGCCGGTGCCGGTGCGCCCGACCAGGCTAGCGAGCGCGGTCGCGACGATGAAGAAGGGGAACAGCGTTACCAGCGAGAGATAGGCAAGGTTGCCGGCATAGGTGAAGCCGTCGTTGAACGTGCCAATCGCGATGCGCTTGGTGATCTCGAACATGCGTTCGGTCACGCCAAGCTCGGCCAGCCGAGGCGGGACCTTTCCGCCGACTCCCAGCCGCCGCCCTTCGGGCGACTGGGGCGAGATCGAGGCGCGCGTCGGTTCGTCCACGATAGGTCAGACGCCCATGCGTCCCCGCGGGTTCCCCTTGTTCTTCCAACCCTGGGCGAATTCGATCAGCGCGTCGTCATCCACCGGCAGGTCCACCATCAGCGTCACGAACAGGTCCCCACGCGCGCCCCCCCGCTTGTGAAATCCGCGCCCTTTCAGGCGCAGCACCTTGCCCGAGCTGGAGCCCTTGGGCACCGTCAGCATCACCGGCCCGTCCGGCGTCGGCACGCGGACCTGCGCGCCGAGCACGGCCTCGGCAAGCGTGATCGGCAGGTCGAGCTTGATGTCGTCGCCGTCGCGCACGTAGAAACGGTGCGGTTGGATCTCGATGGTGACGATCGCGTCGCCGGCGCCGCCTGGCCCCTCCTCACCCTTGCCGGCCAGGCGCATCTGGGTGCCTTCCTCGACGCCGGCAGGCAGCTTCAGGTCGATCGTCTTGCCGTCCTTGAGGGTGATGCGCTGCGGCGCGAGCTTGGCCGCGTCCTCGAACGACACGGCGAGGCGATAGGCGATGTTGGCGCCCTTGGGCTGCGCACGCCGGCCGAAGCCGCCGAATCCGCCGCTGAAGCCGCCGCCGCCGCGCTTGCCGCCGCCGAACAGGCCTTCGAAGATGTCGCCGATATCGGCCTCGCTGCCGCCGCCGAAGTCGAACTGGCCGCCGCCGGGGCGGAAGCCGCCGGCGCCGCCGCCCGCACCGGCGCCGAACCCGAAGGGCGCGATCGGATTACCGTCGCCATCGATCTCGCCACGGTCGAAGCGCGCGCGCTTGTCCTTGTCGGTCAGCAGGTCATAGGCCTGGGTGACCTGGCTGAACTTCTCCGAAGCCTTCGGATTGTCCTTGTTGCGATCGGGGTGCAGCTCCTTGGCGAGCTTGCGATAGGCCTTCTTGATCTCGTCCTCGCTCGCGCTGCGCGCCACCCCGAGCGTTACGTATGGATCTGCCACCAATATCCCCAATGCGTTCAATGCCGATCGCCCGTCCCTTACAGGACAGGTGTTAAAGCCCAAACATCGGCGTGCCGATCGTTTCGCGCAAGGGGCGTGCGGGTCATCGCGCCTCGCGGCCGCACGGCGCCGCACGCAGCGTGTAGCGCGCGAACAGCGTTTCCTTGCCCGCCTTGTCCCGGGCGGTGATCTGCCAGGCCAGCATGCCGGTCTCCCGGTGCCATTGGTTGAGAAAGTCGGCATCAGGATAAGGATAGGTTATCGCGAACCCATCGGCAGTGGCCGCGCCCTTGCCGCTGGACGCATAGGCGGCACCGAAGCTGTCCGCCCAATAGCCCAGGATCGCGCCGCCCTCGCCCCCGTCGCCGAACAGCAGATGCGCGGCGTAGCGGTCCTTGGGGTCGCCCTTGGCGACGCTCTCGGCATCAATCGCGAACATCGCGCCTTCGACAATCGGATAGATGGTGAGCGCAAGCGTCACCGGCTTTCCCATCACCGCGCCTTCGCCGCGCCAGCAGCCGCCCAGCGCGGCGACCGCCGCGGGCGCCTTGGGTGCGTCCTGCGCCGCCGGCAGCATCAGCAGCGCCAGTGCGGCGCCCCACGAATTCGTCATGCCTCGTCCCCCGTTCCGCAAGAGGACTATCGCCTTTCCCGCCTAGAGCAAGGCCCAGGCACCGCGCAGATCGGCAACGAAGTCCCGGTACGCCTGCGCCGCCGCCTCGGCATCGGGCAGACGCAACAGGTAGCTGGGGTGCACCGTCACCCAGCCTGTGCCGCCTTCGGGCAGCGCCAGCTTCTGGCCCCGCAGCCTGGAGATGGTCGCCGCCTTGCCGGTGATCTGCCGTGCGGCGGTGGCGCCCAGGGCCACGACCAGTTTCGGGCGGACCAGCGCTAGTTCCTGCTCGTACCACCAGCGGCACGCGGTGATCTCGCCGGCATCGGGCTTGGCGTGGATGCGGCGCTTGCCGCGGGGCTCGAACTTGAAATGCTTGACCGCATTGGTGACGTAGACGCGGGCGCGGTCGATCCCCGCCTCCTCCAGCGCGCGGTTCAGCATCTGCCCGGCGGGCCCGACAAAGGCATGGCCGGCGAGATCCTCCTGGTCGCCCGGCTGCTCGCCGACCAGCATCATCGCCGCATCGAGCGGCCCCTCGCCGAACACCGTCTGCGTCGCCGGCTTGTAGAGCGGGCACCGCGTGCACGCCGCCGCCTCGTCGCGCAACGCGTTCCACGCGCCTTCGACATTGCCGCCGACCGAACTGCGTGCCGTCTCCACCATCGCTGTCTCCCGCGCCCGGGCACCCGCCACAAGCTCCTTCACCAACGCGGTTTCCGGCATGTTTTTCCAGTATTTGCGCGGCATCTCCTTCAGCATCGCGCCGGTCTTGAGGCGGGCGGGATTGAAGATCGAGGCGTAATAGGTGTTCCACACCGCCTCGACCGGATCATCGGCGGGAGCATCCCCGCGGGTGGCAGCCGGCCCTTCGCTGAGCGTCTGCCCGTCCCAGTGGAGCGACAGCTCGGGCGTGAGGATCGACCAGCGCATGCTCGCGAACCGCTCGACGAAGAAGCGGGCATTGGCGCGGACGATGTGATGTTCGGGCTCGAACCAGGCGATGAAGCGCGGGCCCGCCTCGTCCACCAGTTCGCGGAAGCGGACGAAGGCGCGCATCTTGTGAATGTCGCGGCGGACCGCCTTTGCCATCAGCTCCAGCCGGCGGACCAGCGGATCGGCCCGGTCCTCGATCCGGTGGGGGTCAGTGGCGAGCAGCGTGTAGAGCAGCGCAAAGCGTTGCGGATCCGAATGCAGGATGACCGTCTGCGCCAGCTCGACAAAGGTCTTGGGCACACGCAGCTTTGCGCCGCTTGCCGGGGTCGGGGGCGCAGCGACCTCGGTAGCGAACAGATCGCCGCCGCCTTCACCGACCCGCCACACCACCTCGGGCGGCGCGACATGCGCCTGTGCCAGCGCCCGCGCCGCATCGCGCCAGCCTTCGAAATCATCCTCGGCAGCAATCGTTACGGCGCGCAAGGCTTACTCGCGCTCGTCGCCGGGCGGATGGGCTTCGGCGCGCTCCAGCTCCCTGGGCTTGCGCTGCTCGAAGATCTTGCCGAGCCGCTCTTCCTCTTCCGACGAGAGTTCCTTCTCGGCAGTCGGGAACATCTCTTCCTCCTCCTCGTCGATATGGTGGAAGTAGCGATCCTTCATTTCGCGAAACTTGCCGAGCCAGCCGGAGGACGACGTCTCAATGTCCATCAACTCGCCGAGCAGGTCGTCGACTTCCTTGTGCTCCGATACCGAATGGCGCGCATCCTCGCGCAGCTCGGGATTGGCGAGCATCGTCGCGTAGAGCGACTCCTCTTCCGCCGCCGCGTGCGACTGGAGCTCGAGGCGGAGCTGTTCAAACAGGTCGCGGCGCTCGGGGCTGTCGCCCGAGGTGGCGTCGATCTTGGCGATCAGTTCGCGCTGGCGATCGTGATCGGCGATGAGGTCGGCGAAAATGCGGGGCTGGTCGGCCATGCGATGTCTCCCTGGTTTCCCAGGCCCAACCGGCCAGCCCTGCCGGGGTTGCTCCCGCGAGTCGTTCGCAGGCCAGTGGTCACGCGGCGAACAGCTCCAGCTGCTGTTTTTTCGGCGCGATCCAGGCGTGCAGATCGGCCTTGTCGGTCAGCGCTACCGGCCGCCAATCGGCAGTGACGATGAACGGCCGGATCTTCGCCAGGGACACGGTGAGCCGCGCCACATCCTCCAGCCGCAGCCGCCGCCATTTGCGCGCGGCGAGGATCGAGGCGACCGCCTTGGTGCCCAGCCCCGGTACGCGCAGCAGCGCCTCGCGCGGCGCGCGGTTGATGTCGACCGGGAAACGGTCCCGGAAGCGCAGCGCCCAGGCGAGCTTCGGGTCGATGTCGAGCGGAAGCATGCCCGTTGCGGGATCCACCGCCTGTGCGACCTCGTCCGGCCGATATTCATAGAAGCGCATCAGCCAGTCCGACTGGTACAGCCGGTGCTCGCGCATCAGCGGCGGGCGCTGAAGCGGCAACACCGTGCTGGCATCGGGAATCGGGCTGAACGCCGAATAATAGACGCGGCGAAGGCCGAAGCGGCCATAGAGGCCGGCAGCGCGATCGATGATGTCGCCATCGGTAGCGGCATCGGCGCCGACGATCATCTGAGTCGACTGGCCGGCAGGCGCGAACCTCGGGGCCGAGCGATAGCGCTTTCGCGCGTCCGCGCCATCCTCGATCGCGCTGCGCATGCCGAGCATCGCGCCTTCGATCTGCGGCGCGGATTTTTCCGGCGCGAGCCGCTTGAGCCCCGCCACCGTCGGCAGCTCGACATTGATCGACAGGCGATCGGCATGCAGTCCGGCCTGGTGGATCAGCGCCGGATCGGCGTCCGGGATCGTCTTGAGGTGGATATAGCCGCGGAAATGATGGTCCTCGCGCAAGCTCCGCGCGACCTCCACCATCTGCTCCATCGTGTAGTCGGACGAGCGGATGATGCCCGAGGACAGGAACAATCCCTCGATATAGTTGCGGCGGTAGAAGTTGAGCGTGAGATCGACCACCTCTGCGGGCGTGAACCGCGCACGGCGCACGTTCGAGCTCTTGCGGTTGATGCAATAGTGGCAGTCGAAGATGCAGCTGTTGGTCAGCAGGATCTTGAGCAGGCTGATGCAGCGCCCGTCCGGCGCATAGGCATGGCAGATGCCCATGCCGGTGGTGGAGCCCAGCCCCTTGCCGTCCTTGGACGTGCGCTTGCTCGTCCCCGAAGACGCGCAGGACGCATCATATTTCGCGGCATCGGCGAGGATCGCCAGCTTTGCACGGGTATCAAGTTGCGCCATTTCTGTTCTTTTTATGTTCTTGCGCGCGCGCTGTCCAGATGGACGCTGGTCCATCCGCCCTGTACGAGCGGCGGGCGGAGGGAATTCGAATGGTTCGGCGGATCGATGGGCGCATGGCCGCGCTGGTGTTCGGCATGGCGTGCACCTGCCTGCTGGGCTGGGCCTTCAAGGCGCACTGCATGGCGGGCGGCTGGGTTGCCGCGATCCAGTACACCAGCGGCTGTTACAGCGATGCAGTGCCCTTCTGGGCGATGCGACACGTCGACCAGGGGCTGATCCCCTACGTCGAGACGCCGATGGAATATCCGGTGCTGACCGGGCTGCAGATCTGGATCGAGGGTGCCCTGGCGCGCGGCGTGCTCGGCACCGATGCCACTGCCGCGACTTTCCTGGGTGCCGTCACGCTGGTCAACGCCCTGCTCGCGGCGCTGATCCTGTGGATGTGCGCGCGGGCCGGGATGGACCGGCAGCGCCTCTGGCTGTGGGCGTGCGCACCGCCGCTGATCCTGTATCTCGGGCATAACTGGGATCTGGGGGCGACGACGCTCGCCGTGGCGGCGATGCTGGCTGCGCGCCGGCAGCGGCTGGTGCTGGCGGCGGCGCTCGCGGCGCTGGGGGCTGCCGCGAAGCTGTTCCCCGTGCTGCTGCTGCCGCTGATCGGGCTCGCCGCCTTGTTCGCCCCGGACCAAACTTGGGCCACGCGCCTCCGCACCGCCAGCGCCTGCACCCTGGTTGCGATGGGCGCATGGGCGGTGGTGAACCTGCCGGTGGCGCTCGCCGCGCCGGAGAACTGGTCCGAATTCTATCGATTCTCGCAGGAACGCTCGGGCACGGCGGGATCGACCTGGGAGATCCTGTCGAACCAGGGCTTTTGGGTGTCCGACGTGGCCCAGCGCAACAAGGCAGCCTCGGTCACCTTCCTGCTGGGCGCGGCGGGGATCGTCGGTCTCGGCTGGCGGCAGCATCACGAGCGGCCCTGGGTGCTGTTCACGCCGGTGCTGGCCTGGTTCCTGCTCACCAACAAGGTATGGTCGCCGCAGTTCGACCTGTGGATCTACCCGCTGCTCGTGATGACGAGCCCGCGCCTCAAGCCGCTGGCGCTGTTCGTGATCGGCGACATCGCTGCCTATTTCACCGAATTCTGGTGGTTCGCCGGCATGTCGAACGCCTGGCCTTATGCCACGACGTACGACATCCTGCTGGCGGCAAGCGTTCGCGGCGTGGCGATGCTGTGGCTGATCGCAGATGCCGTCCGGCTGCCGGCGCCCGCGTGGATCCCGCGGGCGCGCGGCTGAGCGATCAGGGCAGCGGCAGGTCGGTTTCGGCCTTCTTCTGCGCCCGGCGCTCGGCGCGTGCAGCCGTTGCGCGCTGGACGAAACAGCCGGTGCCGCCGCCCGCGCCCACCGTCGAGCAGCTGCCGGTGCCGAAATTGCCGTTGGTCAGCGCGTCCTGCGAGCGCACGGCCCAGGCCTCGCCCTTCTGCGGCGTGGTCGGCGTGGTGTCGCGAATGTTCTTCGGGATGCGGAAGCGCTCGCCTTCGTCGAGGCGCTGGCAGATGACGATTTCCTCGCCATCCTTGTTGGTCGGGCACTTGTCGTTGCCATAGATGATCAGCACGCCGTTCTGCACGGCATTCTGGGCATGCGCGGCGCCCGGCGCGAGCAGCGGCGCTGCTGCGGCCGCAGTGATAATGGCGATCCTCTTGAGCACCTTGTCCTCCTGTGTTGGCGTGCCGCCCTGCCGCGGCGCACCTGAATAGCCGCTGTCAGATCCGCTTCGAGACACCGATCGCGAACCGGCACCCGGCCCGGATCAGCGCCGAGAGCACCGGATAGCCCGGCGCGCTTTCCGCGCCCGAGGCAATCGCGGTGTCGCGATGCTCGATTTCCTCATCGCGGAATCGCGCGACGGCGTCGCGCAGTTCCGGATCCTCGTCGCCCAATTGCTCGAGTTGCTGCTCATAGTGGAGGTCGATCTCGGTCTCGATCGCCGCCGTACAGGCCATGGCCGCCTGTGGCCCCAGCGCGGCAGTGACCACGCCGAGGCCGAATCCTGCAACGTCCCAGAAGGGCTGGAGCAGCGTGGGGCGCACGCCGCGCTTCGCGATCAGCGCGTCGAAGAAGGCGCGGTGATGCTCTTCCTGGTTGGCCATGCCGCTGATCAGCCGCGCGGTCGGCGTGCGGTCGCCCATCACCGCGAGCTGGCCCGCATAGATGCGCGTCGCGCCATATTCGCCCGCCTGGTCCACCCGGACCATTGCATCGTGGCGCTCGCGCCGATCGCCCGGCTTCCAGCTCATCGTACCGACTTTCGCGTTGCGAGCAGCGCGATCAGCACCGCACCGCCCAGAGAGACGATCGCGTTATATCCCGCCAGGCTGATGCCGAACATCGTCCATTGGGGCACGTCGCAGCGGACGATCGGACGGCGCAGCGCTTCGGTCAGCATGTCCATCGGCGAGCCCTTGGTGGGCGCAGCCGTGCATTTGGTGATGCCCTGCCACCAGTGATATTCGGTGCCGGCATGATAGACGCCGATCGCGCCGCTCACCGCGATCAGCAGCGCGGCGAGCAGCACCAGCGCCGCCACCTGCCGTCGCCCGCGCGCGAAGAAAGCGAGCGCTGCCACGACGATCGCCGCCAGATGCGGCCAGCGCTGCCACACGCACATCTCGCACGGCACGAGGCCGCCGATGAACTGCGACCCCAGCGCACCGCCCAGCAGCGCGAGCGGCAACAGCAGCGCGAGCCACCGCGCGAGCACCGGCACGTTCCGCGGCATGGCGCTCACTTGCCCGCGCTCGTGGTCGCGGTCTTGCCCAGACGCGCGATGGTCTGCACCGCATAGCTCAGCTGGAAGTCCTCGACGCCCTTCTTCTTCAGCTCGTCCGCAGTGGCGGTGAAGCGCGGATCGGCTGCGGTGTCTTCCTCGAGCACGCTGTCGTCCACCTTCTCCTGGTTGATCAGGTGGCGGCGCAGATCGGCCTCGCGCAGCACCGGCCGCGACTTGTAGTCGGGATCGGAAAGCTGCGGCACGACGATGTCGGGCTTGATGCCGCCTTCCTGCACCGAATGGCCGGACGGCGTGAAGTAGCGCGCGGTGGTGAGGCGCAGCGCGGCGCGCTGGCCCATCGGCATGATCGTCTGCACCGATCCCTTGCCGAAGCTGCGCACGCCCATCACGATCGCGCGGTGATGGTCCTGCAGCGCGCCGGCCACGATCTCGGAGGCCGAGGCGGTGCCGGAATCGGTCAACACGACCACCGGCAATCCCTTGGCGAGATCGCCCGGGAACACGCTCTCGGCATAATAGCGCTCGATATCGGTCTTCTCGCGCCCGCGCTGCGAGACGATCTCGCCATGGGTCAGGAACACGTCAGCCACCGCGATCGCCTCGGTCAGCAGGCCGCCGCCATTCTCGCGCAGGTCGACGATGTAGCCGAGCGGCTTGTGGCCCAGCTTCTTCTCGATGGCCTGGATGGCGAGCGCGGTGTCGCCGCCGGTATGCGCGGTGAAGGTGTTGATGTTGAGGATGCCGACGCCGTCCTTGATCTCCCACTTCACCGGCTTCTGGGTGATGATCTCGCGGGTGAGCGTGAACTGCAGCGGCTTGTCGGCGCCGGGGCGAACGATGGTCAGCGCGATCTTGGTGCCGGGGGCGCCGCGCATCTGGGTGATCGCCTCGTCCAGGCTGCCGCCGACGATGAACTTGCCGTCCAGATGGGTGATGAAGTCGCCGGACTTGATGCCGGCCTTGGCAGCCGGGCCGTCCTCGGTGGGCGCGATTACCTTCACCGCGCCGTCCTGCTGGGTGACGGTGAGGCCGAGGCCGCCGTAATTGCCCTCGGTCTGGATCTTGAGATTGTCGAAATCGAGCCCGTCGGCATAGCTGCTGTGCGGATCGAGCGCCGCCAGCATGCCTTCGATGGCGCCCTTCACCAGCGTCTTGTCGTCGACCTTGTCGACGTAATTGGCCTTCACGGTGTTGTAGACTTCCATGAAGGTATCGAGCTCGCGATAGCTGCTGGTGTCGACCCCCGCCATGGCACCGGATGTGATGGGAATGATCGCGAGTGCGCCGACAGCGGCGGAAACCTGAAGAAACGAACGCAGCATCAAGAGACTTTCCGGAAGGGCGACCTTGCTAATGTAGGCGAGGATAACGGGATTTGCACGCTGTGTCAGTCGAGCAATTGGGTCAGGTCCAGCGGCTGGCCCCGACGGCGCAGCTCGACGGTGATGCGCGGCCCCGCCGTGCCGAGCCGTGCCCCCTGCGCCACGGCGGTCCCGGGGCGCACTGCCAGCGTGCCGAGGCCGGAAAGCAGACTGGTCCATCCCTGGCCGTGATCGACGATCACCACCTGGCCATAGCCGGCGAACGGCCCGGCATAGGCGATGGTGCCGGCAGCGGGAGCAACGACCGCGACTCCCGGCTGCACGGCGAAGCTGGGACCACGGGCGCGAACACCGGCGGCCGAAATCTCGCCGAAGCCGGTGACAAGCTGGCCGCGTACCGGGAGGCGGTAGGGGCCCGGGCCGCGCGGCCGCTCGGCCTGGGCGCCGGGGCGCGGCAGCGGGCCGCTCAGGACGAGCAGGTCCGAACGCACCTGCGCCGCGCTCTCGCTGCGCTCCTGATCGGCGGCTAGGTCGCGGGCCTGTTCCCCAAGCGCCAGCGCGCGATCCGATTCCACCAGGGCATCGCGGCCAAGCGTCATCGCCCGCAACCGATGCGCGGATTCGAGCTGGAGCGCGGCCAGGCGGCGCGATTCAAGGTCAAGGCGGCGCTTCTTGAGCTCCGCCAAGGCGTTTTCGGTGGCAGCGCGCAGGGCGCGCGAGCGCGCCAGATCGGCCCGCACGCCCGCGCTCCGCGCCTCGATCGCGGGCAGCAGGCTGGCGAGCGTCGCGCGAACATGCACGAGATCCTGTGCCGATCCAGGCTGCGCCAGCGCCAGTACCGAAGGCCGTCGCGCCATCACCTGCAGCGCCGCAACCAGCGCCAGCGCAGGCCGCTGCCGCTCGGCGAAGGCAGTATGCTGGCGGGCAAGCAGCCGATCGAGCAGCGCTACCCGCGCCTCTGCCGCGGCCTGCTCGGCCTCCGCGGCGTTGATTCGCTGGCCCGCCGCCGCCTGTTCGGCGCGGGCCCGGGCTTCGCCGTCACGCTCGGTAGCGGCAGCCTGTTCGAGTTGGCTCGCACGCGCTTCCGCAGCTTTCGCGGCCAGGCTGGCTTCGGTTACGGTGCGGGCGGCCTGCTGGGCCATGTCGGGCCGGGGCTGGGCTAGCACGCCCGTTACGGCGATCGCGACCAGCGCCGCCGCCGTGCCGAGGCTGCGCCGCGGCCCCATCAGCCCTCGCGGTGATAGGGGTGATTGGCGAGGATCGAGATCGCCCGCCACAGTTGTTCGGCAAGCATGGCGCGCGCCATCATGTGCGGCCAGGTCGCCTTGCCGAAACTCAGCAGCATGTCCGCCGCCGCACGGTCGGAATCGTCGAACCCGTCGGCCGCGCCGATCAGGAATCGCGTCTCGCGCACCCCGTCGTCGCGCCAGGCACCGAGCCGTGTCGCGAGTGTCTTGGAGGGAAGGTTCTCGCCGAGTTCGTCGAGCATCACCACCCGGGTGCCGGGGGCGAGCACCGGCATCTTGCCGCCGGTATCGGGTAGTTCGGTGACGCGGGTACCCCAGGTCACCCGCTTCAGATAGCGGTCGACCAGTTCGGCCTCGGGGCTGCGCCCGATCCGGCCGCGCGCGACGATGTGCAGCAGCATGGCGCGCGGACCTTCGGGATCAGATCAGGCCTGGCCCTCGAACGACCACATCCGCTCGAGATTGTAGAAGCTGCGCACTTCCGGGCGGAACAGGTGGACGATCACGTCGCCCGCGTCGATCAGCACCCAGTCAGCCGCCGGCAGGCCCTCGATGCGGGGCGTGCGGCCCTGCTCGGCCTTGATCTTGTCGGCGAGCTTCATCGCCATCGAGGCGACCTGTCGGGTCGAGCGGCCCGATGCGATCACCATATAGTCGGCGATGCTGCTCTTGCCGGCGAGGGGGATCGAGACGGTTTCCACCGCCTGATCGTCTTCGAGCGAAGTGAGCACGAGCCTATGCAGCGCTTCGACGCTGTCGGCGTCGTTCGAACGCTGCATATTGGGGGAAGTGGCCAAGGTTGCTCCTAGTCTAGCGACGGTCTGTGCGATGTGAGTGGAGACGGCGCCGGGCTCTCCTGTTCCAAATGCGGAGAAGACCCGAGGAATCGCCGGTGCCAGGCAGGATCGGCAGCCCGAAGGCGTGTTGCCGACGTCGGATCGGGGCGGAAGCGCAACAGCACAAGTGCCGGCAATCTCCATCGCGTCCAATGTTTCGCCTGGCCTGCGGGCCGCACAGCGCGCCGCAGCCAACCCATTGCAGGACTTGCATGGGCGCCCCGGTCATACCCCGGACGCGCGATAACCGCAATCGGAACCTGACGGGCGATGTGCCGCCACCGCTCCCAGCGGTGGAACTGCGCCAGATTGTCTGCTCCCATCAGCCAGATGAAGCGATGATTGGGGTACAGGCGGGGCAGCTTGGTGAGCGTATCGGCGGTGAAGCGGGTCTTCATCCGCTTCTCGATCGCGGTGACGCGAATCGGGGCGTGCCGTGCCATCGCCCGCGCCGCGGCCATGCGCGCCTCGAACGGCGCCATGCCCGCCTTGTCCTTCAACGGGTTACCGGGCGAAACCATCCACCACACCTCGTCAAGATCGAGTGCACGGATGGCATGCAGCGACAACCGCCGATGCCCACGATGCGCCGGATTGAACGAGCCCCCGAGAAGTCCGATGCGTTTCAACGGGTGACGAGCCAATCTTCACGTTCGTGGCGGATGCGGAGGATTTCCAGCTTCCCGTTCTTCAACCGGTACAGGAGAAGATAGGGCGAATCAAAGACACGCAGGACCCGGACGCCACCGTCGATGGGACGGCCGATGTGCGGAAACCGCGTGAGGAACTCGGCACGTTCGCGAAGCCGCGCCAACCTCTGCTCCGCCAATGCCGCGGAACGATGCTCGGATAACCAGATGTCGATGGCCTGAAGATCGCGAATAGCCGGCGTAGTCCAGACTAGCTCTGGCATCGCTGCCGATGCCGCTCGATCATCGCGTCGAGTTCCGCCATCACTTGGGCGTGCGGCACCACGTCGCCACGGTCCGCAGCGTCGATGCCCTCCTGGATGAAGGCGCGGTAATCCGCTTCCGTCTCGGCGACGCGCTGGATCGCCTCAGCGGCGAATTCTGCAGCGCTGCGGCCCTGCCAGGCGGCAACTTCCTCCACCATCGCCAGCGTCTCGGCGGAGAGTTCGGCAGTGATCCTGGCCGGCTTGTTCATGGGATGAATCTATCCTTCGCCGAACCCGCCTTCAAGGCCGTGCCTGGCCGGTGCCGAGCACCAGCCATTTGTAGGTGGTCAGCCCCTCCAACGCCACAGGCCCGCGGGCGTGGAGGCGGCCGGTAGAGATGCCGATTTCGGCGCCAAGACCAAACTCGCCGCCATCGGCGAACTGGGTGGAGGCGTTCCACATCACGATCGCACTGTCGACGCCGCTCAGGAATCGGGCCGCCGTCTCGGCCTCCGCGGTAATGATGGCGTCGGTGTGGTGCGAGCTGTGTGCGGCGATGTGCGCGATTGCGCCGTCGACGCCGTCGACCAGCTTCACCGAGAGGATCGCTTCCAAATATTCGGTATCCCAATCCTCGTCCGTCGCCGGCTGCACGCGCGCGTCGAGCGCCTGCACCTCGGCATCGCCGCGCAGTTCGCAGCCCGCCTCCGCCAGCGCGGCGAGGATCGGCTTGGGGTCGGCGAAGCCGCGGTCGATCAGCAGCGTCTCGGTCGCGCCACAAATGCCGGTACGGCGCATCTTGGCGTTGACCACCAGCGCCCGCGCCATCGCGGGATCGGCAGCACGGTCGACATAGCTGTGATTGATTCCATCGAGATGAGCGAGCACTGGCACCCGCGCCTCCGCCTGCACGCGGGCGACCAGGCTCTTGCCGCCGCGCGGCACGACCATGTCGATCAGCCCCTCGGCTGTTAGCATCGCGCCAACCGCGGCGCGATCGGTTACCGGCACCAACTGGATCGCAGCGGCGGGCAGCCCCGCCTGGGTGAGCCCCTGCACCAGCGCGGCATGGATCGCGCGGTTGCTGCGGATCGCCTCCGAACCGCCGCGAAGGATCGCTGCATTGCCGGACATCAGGCACAGGGCGCCGGCATCAGCGGTGACGTTGGGCCGGCTCTCGTAGATGATCCCGATCACGCCGATCGGCACGCGGACGCGCTTGAGCACCAGACCATTGGGCCGGCTCCGCTCGTCCAGCGTGCGGCCGACGGGATCCTCCAGCCCCGCGACGGCTTCGATGCCGGCCGCCATGCCCTCGATCCGCCTGGCGTCGAGCAGCAGCCGGTCCAGCATCGCATCAGACAGGCCGTTCGCGCGGCCGCTGGCCATGTCCTCGGCGTTGGCGGCAAGGATCGCATCCTGCGACGCGCGGATCGCCGCGGCGGCGTATCGCAGCGCCTGCGCCTTGGCCGGGCTTGGCAGCGCCGCCAGTACCGCGGCGGCGGCACGGGCGCGGCGGCCCATGTCGGCGATCAGCATCTGTGTGTCGGGCGTGTCGGTGTCGGCCATGCTGCAGTCGCTAGCACGAAGCGCCGGAAGCTGATAGCCTCGGCCCCCATGGGGGAATTGGACGCAGCCGGCGAACTGGTGATGGGGGGCCTGCTCGGCCGCGCGGTGGAGCCGCACGCGGGCGAGCATCAGGGCCATGGGCATGGCACGATCTGCCTGAATTGCGGGACCGCGCTGGTCGGCCCGCATTGCCATGAATGCGGGCAATCGGGGCACGTCCATCGCTCGCTGGGCGCGATCGGGCACGAGCTGCTGCACGGCGTCGCGCACTTCGAAGGCAAGATGTGGCGCACCCTGCCGCTGCTCGCCTGGCGGCCGGGCGACCTGACCCGCCGCTACATCGCCGGCGAGCGTGCCCGCTTCGTCTCGCCAATGGCGATGTTCCTGTTTTCGATCTTCACCATGTTCGCGATATTCCAGGTTCTCGGCATCTCGACGCCGACCGATCTGGACAGCAACAGCGCGAGGCCGACGGTTGCGCTCCAGCATTCGATCACCAAGGCGGAGGCCACCCGGGCCAAGAAATCAGCTAAGCTCGCCAAGCTGGAAGCAAGCGATCCGGACCGCGCCGACCTGGCGGCCGATATCGCCGAGGCCGACCGCGAAATCGCCGGATACAAGTCTGCCCTCACCCAGATACCCAAGGTGATGCGCGAGGGCGGTGACGAGATCAAGGAAGTGCATACCGGCTGGCACGCACTCGATCACGGGGTCGAGAAGTGGCAGAAGAACCCTTCGCTGATGCTCTACAAGCTGCAATCGAGCATCTACAAATTCTCCTGGCTGCTGATCCCGCTATCAATCCCGTTCCTGTGGCTGCTGTTTTTCTGGAAGCGGCAGTACAAGCTCTACGATCACGCGGTGTTCGTCACCTATTCGATCGCGGCGATGTCGATGCTGTTCATCGGCGTCACCCTGCTCGCCGCGATGCGGGTCTCCAGCGACATTCTGATCTGGTTCGCCCTGCTCGTGCCGCCGATCCATATGTGCCGGCAGCTGAAGCAGGCCTATGGCTTGCGCTGGCGTTCGGCGATCTTCCGGACCGGCCTGTTGCTGTGGTTCATCTCCATCATCGCCACCCTCTTCCTGCTGATCCTGGCGCTGCTCGGCATCATGGGCTGAGCGGCGGCGTCACGGGAAGCCGTGCATCTGCCGCCCCATCGGCATCATGTTGTGGTCGAGGTGCCCCAGGATCCATACCGATCCGCCGATCAGCAGCAGCACCACGAGCACGCCGAACGCCAGCGCCAGCACGTTGTTGGCGTTGTCCGGGCCGGTGGTCACGTGGAGGAAGAAGACGAGGTGGATGCCCATCTGGGCGATCGCCAGCACCACCAGCGCCATCGGCACCGCCGGCCGCCACACCAGCGGCAGGTTGACCATCGCGAAAGCAGCGGCGGTCAGCAGGGCCGCGAGCCCCAGCCCCACCATGTAGCCGCTGGTACCGCCGGCGAACTCCTCGCCCTCGGCAGCCTCGTCGCCGGGCGCGGTATCGCCGCTATCCGTTTCGCGCTCGCTCATGGCGCCACTCCCATCAGGTAAACCATGGTGAAGATGCCGACCCAGACGATGTCGAGCGCGTGCCAGAACAGGTTGAAGCACATCAGCCGCCGCCGCACCTGCGGCTGAAAGCCCTTTACCCAGAGCTGCGCCATCATCGTGCCGAGCCAGAGCAGCCCTACCGCGATATGCAGGCCGTGCAGCCCGACCAGGCCGAAGAACGCCGAGAGGAAGGCGCTGCGCTGCGGCCCGGCACCTTCGCCGATCATCTCGGCGAACTCGGTCACCTCCAGCCCCAGGAACACCGCGCCGAGGACGCCTGTGGCCAACAGCCAGAGCTGCGCAGGCAGCATCCGTCCACGCTCTGCCGCCACACCCGCAAGCCCGCAGGTAAAGCTGGAGAGGAGCAGCGCGGCGGTCTCCAGCGCCACCCGTTCCTGGCCGAACAGTTCATGCGGAGAGGGCCCGCCGGCGGTCTGCTTGGCGAGCACCGCATAGGCGGCGAAGAAGCCGGAGAAGAGGATGATGTCGCTGAGCAGGTAGATCCAGAAGCCATATCCGACCGTGGTGCGCTTGCTGGCCGGCCCGCCCTCGCCGCGGCCGGTATTGCTGTCCCCGCCGCCACGGCCGATGCGATAGGGATCCTGCGCCTTGGCGGTCATGCCGGCTGCTCCCGGTTCTCCTCGAGCCACTTCTGGCGCGAGGCGCGACGAGCACGGTCGATCCGCGCAACTTCCTCGGCAGGTATCTCCTTCTCCTCCTCGTCACGCCAGGCGAAGACCACGAAGGTGGCGTAGGCGCCGACAAAGCCGAGCGCCGCCAGCCACCAGATCATCCAGATCATCGCGAAGCCGATCAGCGTGGCGAAAAAGGCAGTGACAACGCCGGTTGCCGAGTTGCGGGGCATCTCGATTGCCTCGTACGTCGGTTCGTCGGCAAGACCCTGGCTTTCGATCGCCTGGCGCTTGATCGTCCAATAGGGCTCCTCGCCGTGCACGCGTGGCAGCACCGCGAAGTTGAACGCCGGCGGCGGCGACGTCGTCGCCCATTCGAGCGAGCGGCCGTCCCAGGGGTCACCAGTTTCGTCGCGCAACTGCTCGCGATTGCGGATGCTGACGACGATCTGAAGGATCTGCGACGCGACGCCGAGGATCATCACCCCGATACCCGCCACGGAAACGTACAGCCACGGCGCCCATTCAGTGAAGTCGATATGCTGGAGCCGCCGCGTCATGCCCTCCAGCCCCAGCACATAAAGCGCGCCGAACACGATCAGGAAGCCGGCGAGCGTCAGCCAGAACGCCATCTTGCCCCAGAACTCGTCGAGCCGGAAGCCGAACGCCTTGGGGAACCAGTAGGTAATGCCGGCGAACGCGCCGAAGATCACGCCCGAGTTGATGACGTTGTGGAAGTGCGCGACCAGGAACATCGAATTGTGCAGCATGAAGTCGGCCGGCGGCACCGCGAGCAGCACCCCGGTCATCCCGCCGATGATGAAGGTCGTCATGAAGGCGAGCGACCACAGCATCGGCGTCGGAAAGCGCACCCGGCCGCCATACATGGTGAACAGCCAGTTGTAGATCTTCACGCCGGTGCCGACCGCAATGATGCTGGTGGCGATGCCGAAGGCGGCGTTGACGTCGCCCCCTGCCCCCATCGTGAAGAAATGGTGCAGCCACACCGTGAAGGAGACGACGACGATGAACAGCGTCGCCGCCACCATCGAGCGATAGCCGAACAGCGGCTTGGACGAGAAGGTGGAGAAGATCTCGGAGAAGATGCCGAACGCCGGCAGGATGAGGATATAGACCTCCGGATGCCCCCAGGCCCAGATGAGGTTCACGAACATCATCATGTTGCCGCCGGCTTCATTCGTGAAGAAATGGAAGCCGAGATACCGGTCAAGCGTCAGCATCGCGAGCGTGGCGGTGAGGATCGGGAAGGCCGCGACGATCAGCATGTTGGCGCCCAGCGCCGTCCAGCAGAACATCGGCATGCGGAGATAGCCCATGCCGGGCGCGCGCATCTTGAGGATCGTCGTCACCAGGTTGATGCCCGACATCAACGTGCCGACGCCCGAGATCTGGATCGCCCAGACATAATAATCGACACCGACGCCAGGCGAATAGGTCGTCTCGCTCAAGGGCGCGTAGGGCAGCCAGCCGGTGCGGGCGAATTCGCCGATCACCAGGCTCATGTTGACGAGCAGCGCGCCCGAAGCCGTCAGCCAGAAGCTGGTCGAGTTGAGCGTCGGAAAGGCCACGTCGCGCACGCCGAGCTGGAGCGGCACGACGAAGTTCATCAGCCCGATCACCACCGGCATCGCGCCGAAGAAGATCATGATCGTGCCGTGCGCGGAGAATATCTGGTCGTAATGCTCGGGCGGCAAATAGCCCTGGGCATGGCCGATCGCGCTCGCCTGCTGAGTGCGCATCATGATCGCGTCGACGAAGCCGCGCAGCAGCATCACCAGCCCGAGCAGCACGTACATCACCCCGATCCGCTTGTGATCGACCGAGGTGATCCATTCCTTCCACAGATAGGGCCAATGGCCCTTCACGGTGATCCAGCCGAGCACCGCAACCAGCGCCAGCGCCACGCCGCCCGCGGCGATCAGCGGGATCGGCTGGCTGAACGGAATCGCGGACCAGGAGAGCTTACCGAGCATCGTCACTCCGCCGTTCCGGGGGAAACCTGTGGTTGGCCGTCGCGGCCCTGTTCGGGGCCGGGGGCCGGCGGCAGGTGCTGCGCCACCACCATGTCGAACAACCCCGGCTGCACCGCGCCCCAATGCTTGGCGGGCTCATTCTGGCTCTGCCGCGCGAGTTGCGCGTAGGCAGGTCCGTCGAGCAGGCCGCCGGCCGCCTTTACGGATGCCACCCAGCGGGTGAAGTCCGCCACCGGGACCGCGTGAAGCCGAAAGTTCATGTCCGAAAAGCCGTCGCCGCTGTAATGCGCGCTCTGGCCGTAATAGCTGCCGGGCTGATCGGCCTGCAGGTGCAAGGTCGTAGCCATCCCGTTCATAGTGTAGATCTGGCTGCCCAGCCGCGGCACGAAGAAGCTGTTCATCACGCTGGCCGAGGTGAGGCGAAAGCGGATCGGCACGCCGGCCGGCACCACCGGCTGGTTCAGCGTCGCGATGCCTTGCGCCGGATAGACGAACAGCCATTTCCAATCGAGCGACACCACCTGCACCTCGAGCGGCGGCGTCTTGGACGCGAGCGGTTTGGCAGGATCGAGTTCGTGGCTGCCGATCCAGATCAGGCCGCTCAGGAACAGGATCGTCAGCAGCGGGATCGACCAGACGATCAGTTCTATCCGCCCCGAATAGACGAACTCGGGCCGATAGCGCGCCTTGCCGTTACCGGCGCGAAACCACCAGGCGAAGACAAGCGTGGCGATCATCGTGGGGACGATGATCGCCAGCATGATCACCAGTGAATCGAGCAGGATGGTGCGGTTGTTCGCGCCGATCGGCCCGCCCGGGCGCAAGATGCTGGCGCCGCTGCACCCGCCGAGCAGCAGCAACAGGGGCAGGAGGCGGGCGCCGCGCTCAGCCACGCTGCGCCTCGGCCAGCCATTCGTCCGGCGAACGCGCCTCCGTCGCGGCGATGTCGGCGCCCATGCTCTGCGCGATGATCTCCAGCGCCCAGCGGCCGCGATCCTCGTCCTGCGTCGCCACCGCGTCCTCGGGCACCCACAGCGCATAGTCGCGCATGTGCGCGTCGCCCGCGGTGAACAGCACGCAGATGTCGGTCGCGACGCCGGTCAGCACCAGCCGGCGCACGCCCAGCTTGGGCAGCAGCACCGGCAGGTTTGTGGCATAAAAGCCGGAGAATTGCGGCTTGAGCACGAAATAGTCGCACTCGCGCGGCTTGATCCTGGCCAGGCCGTCGGGGGCGCCATCGAACGCCCTGTCGATCAGCCGCGACTTCTCGGAATGCCATTCGCCGAAATTGTCGTTGACGTAGACAGTGGGCAGATCGGCGGCATCAAAGGCATCGCGCAACTTGAGGATGGACCCGGCGATCGCGTCGGCGCGAGCGCGGAGTGCGTCGCCGCCTTCGAAGTCGAAGGTGTTGATCATGTCGATGATCAGCAGCGCAGCCGAAGCCCCGCCTTGGTCGCGCGCAGGTGCGGTGGCGCCCGTTTCGGGTTCTTCCACGATCTCGTCCCCCTGAACCGGTCAGCGATTCGTCTGGCCGCGATCCAGCGTGTCGCTGGGGTGGGCGGCATCGCCTTCCTGCTGATGCTCGGTCGAGATATTCGGGCGGGGCTGGGTGCTGGTGCCACCCTTGTCACCCTTCTCGCCGGGTTCGGTCGAGAGGTTGGGGCGGGGCTGGGTGCGGGTCTGGTCGTCCGGATCGGGCATGGCGCTTCTCCTGATACCGAGCAAACGACATGCAGCGGCGGCTGTTCCCCGCGTTCAGCCCTTTCGACGATTCACCAGCTGGAGCAGCGCAGCGACCAGCGACAACCCGCCCCCGAGCAGCGCCACCCCAGTCCAGCCGCCGATGCCCCAGGCATAGGTGGCGGTTGCGGAGCCGGCCGAGGCGCCGAGGAACATCGAGCCCATCAGCACGGTGTTGAGCCGCGCCCGCGCCTCCGGCCGCAGCGCGAAGATGATGTGCTGGTTGGAAACGAGCGCGCTCTGCACCGCGAAATCGAGCACGACCACGCCGATCACCAGCGCCGCGATGCTCGCCCACAGCCCGAACAGCAGCCAGCTTGCCACCGCGAGCAGCGCGCCGAGCAGCACCACCCGGTGCGGCCCGGTCCTGTCGGCGATGCGGCCCGCCAGCGGCGCGCCGAGGATGCCCGCCGCGCCGACCACACCGAACAGCCCCGCCACGTCCGCACCAAGCCGGAAGCGCGGTGTTTCCAGGTAGAGCGCAAGGATCGTCCAGAAGCCGGTAAAGCCGGCGAACAGCAGCGCCTGGGTGATCGCCGCCAGCCGCAGCGCCGGGAATTCGCGCCACAGGCTGCCCAGCGATCCGAGCAGCGCGCCATAGCCGAGCGTCGCCTCGGGCTCGCTGCGCGGCAGCCGCCATGCCATGACGCCTGCGGTGCCGAGCGCCAGTGGCACGCCCAGCCAGAACATCTCGCGCCAGCCCAGATGCGTGCCGACAAAGCCTGACAGCGTCCGGCTGAGCAGGATGCCGCAGAGCAGCCCGGCCATCACCGTGCCCACCGTCTGCCCGCGCCGCGCCGGATCGGCGAGGTGTGCGGCAAACGGCACGATCTGCTGCGCGACGCTCGCCGCCGCGCCGACCAGCAGCGACGCGCCGATCAGCAACCAGGCGTTGGGCGCCAGCGCAGCTGCCACCAGGGCCGCCGCCAGCACCAGGAATTGCAGCACGATCAGTCGCTTGCGCTCGTGAAGGTCGCCCAGCGGCACGAGCAGGAACAGTCCCGCCGCATAGCCGAGCTGGGTGGCCGTCGGCACCAGCCCCGCGGGCTGGCCCGGCAGGTCGCGCTCGATGATGCCCAGCATCGGCTGGTTGTAATAGATATTGGCGACCGCGATCCCCGCCGCCGCCGCCATGGCGAAGGTCAGGCCGCGGCCGAGCCGAGCGGTGGGTTGTGGGGCATGCAAGACGGCGACTCCTCGGGCTTCGGGTGGCACAGATAGGAAGTCGTCGGGGCGGTTGTTACTGTCCGATGGTTTGTGTGCCGCTTTCGTCGAGCAGATTGGTTTCGGCCATGGCGTTGTCGGGCTCGTCGACATGGCCGTCCGGATCGACATGAATCAGGATCTCGGTGTCCGGAAACGCCTCGCCCAGCGCGCCTTCCAGCCGCTCCACCACGTCATGCGCCTCGGCGATCGTCATGCAGGACCGCATGCTGACATGGAACTGCACGAAGTCGCGATTGCCGCTGGTGCGGGTGCGCAGGTCGTGCAGGCTCTTCAGCTCGGGATGCTCGGCCGCGATCTCGACGAAGCGGCGGCGCTTCTCCTCGGGCCATTCGCGATCCATCAGCTGGTCGATCGCCGCGACCGATGCGCGCCACGCGCCCCAGAGCAACCAGAAGGCGATGGCGATGCCGAACACGGGATCCGCGCCGCGCAGCCCAAGATAGCTCTCGCTCACCAACGCACCGACCACCGCGGCGTTGAGGTACAAGTCCGAGCTGTAGTGGATGCTGTCGGTAGTGATCGCGATCGAGCCGGTCCGGCGGATCACCGATCGCTGATACTGGGTCAGCGCCAGCGTCACGGCGATCGCGATGACCGAGACGACGATGCCGGCTTCGGGATCGGCGCTCAGCTGGTTCTGCACCAGCCGCTGCACCGCGCGCAGCAGGATGGCGAAGCCGGAGATGGCGATGATCACCACCTGGAACAGCGCCGCCAGCGCCTCGGCCTTGCCATGGCCGAAGCGATGCTCGTCGTCCGCCGGCTGCGAGGCCCAGTGCACACCGCCCAGCGTCACCAGCGAGGCAACCAGGTCGAGCCCAGAATCGGCGAGGCTGGCCAGCACCGCCACCGATCCGGTCTTCACCGCCGCGTAGGATTTGATCGCGCCCAGGAATAGCGCGCTGCAGACGCTGGCGATCGCCGCGCGGCGGGCAAGATTGTTCACGGGAACAACATGCCTTCATCCCATCCGCCGGCGGTACGGGTGAACACCCGGCGCTCGTGCAGGCGGTGTTCGCGATCGAGCCAGAACTCGATCCGCTCCGGCGTCACGCGATAGCCACCCCAATGCGGCGGGCGCGGCACCGGCTGGCCATCGAACCGCGCCTGCACCTCGGCGAAGCGAGCCTCGAAGGTGGCGCGGCTGTCGAGCGGGCGCGACTGGTCCGAAGCCCAGGCGCCGAGCTGCGAGTCGCGGCTGCGGCTGGCGAAATAGGCATCCGACTCCGCGTCGCTCGCGAAGGCGATCGGGCCTTCGATGCGGATCTGGCGGCGCAGCGACTTCCAGTGAAAGAGCAGCGCGACATGGCCGTTCGCGGCTAGGTCGCCCGCCTTGCGGCTCTCGCGGTTGGTGTAGAAGACGAAGCCGCGTTCGTCATAGCCCTTCAGCAGCACCATCCGTACCGAGGGATGCCCGGCGGCATCGGCGGTGGCCAGGGCCATCGCGTTGGAATCGTTGATCTCGGTGGTACGCGCCTCGGTGTACCAGTCGTGGAACAGCGCAAAAGGATCGGTGCTCATGGGTGGTGCCTCTACAGCCTAAACGCCGCCGTTGCGATGGGCGGAACACACTGACCTTTGGGGAATTGAATCGGGCCTGCAACGAGGAGACTTCCGCATGGCCGCACGCGCCTATTGGCAGGGACAGATACGGTTGGCCCTCGTTTCGATCCCTGTCGAGATCTACACCGCCACCAAATCGGGCGCGCAGATCGCGTTCCACCAGATCCATGAACCGAGCGGCCAGCGGATCAAGTACGAGAAGGTCGCACCGGGCATCGGCGCGGTCGAGCCCGACGAGATCGTGAAGGGGTACGAGGTCGAGAAGGGCGAATACGTCCTGCTCGAGCAGGACGAGATCGACGCGGTGAAACTCGAATCGCGCAAGACGCTGGAGCTGACCCAGTTCGTCGACGCCGACGAGATCGACGTGCTCTATTACGAGCGCCCCTATTTCGTCGTGCCGGCGGACGACCTTGCCGAAGAGGCCTTCATCGTGCTGCGCGAGGCGCTGCGTCGCGCGCGCAAGGTGGGGCTCGGCCAGCTGGCGATGCGCGGTCGCGAATATGTCGTCAGCCTCAAGCCGTGCGGGCGCGGCATGATCCTGGAAACACTGCGCTATGCCGACGAGGTGCAGAAGGCGCAGGGCTATTTCCGTGAGATCCCCGACAGCGAACCCGATCCCGAACTGCTCGATCTCGCACAGACGCTGATCGAGAAGAAGGCCAGCAAGTTCGACCCCAAGGGCTTCCACGATCGCTATGTCGATGCGCTGCGCGAACTGATCGAGAAGAAGAAAAAGGCCAAGGGCGCCAAGATCCTGGAGGATCCGGACAAGCCGGACGAGCGCGGCTCGAACGTGGTCGATCTGATGGCGGCGCTGAAGAAGTCGCTGGGTTCGGGTGATGCCAAACCGAGCACGGCGCCGAAAAAGGCATCTGCCAAGGCGCCCGCCAAGACCAAGGCGCCCGCCAAGAAGCCCGCGGCGAAGAAACGTGCCTGATCCCGACAGCCTCGCCCGCTACAACGCCAAGCGCGACTTCGCCAAGACCGCGGAGCCCGCCGGCAAGGTGGCCAAGACCGGCGGCAACCGCTTCCTTGTCCAGAAGCACGACGCCACGCGGCTCCACTGGGATTTCCGGCTGGAGATCGACGGCGTGCTGAAGAGCTGGGCGGTGACGCGCGGCCCCAGCCTCGATCCCGACGAGAAGCGGCTGGCGGTCCGCACCGAGGACCATCCGCTTTCCTATGCGGATTTCGAAGGCACGATTCCCAAGGGCCAATATGGCGGCGGCACGGTGATGCTGTGGGACACCGGCACCTGGGAGCCGATTGCGGGCAAGAGCGCCAAGGATCTGGAGAAGGGTCATCTCCACTTCGTGCTGCACGGGACACGGATGCAGGGCGAATGGCTGCTGATCCGGCTCAAGCCGCGCGGTAAGGAGAAGGCGGAGAACTGGCTGCTCCGCAAGATCAACGATGCGTATGCCGGCGCGACGGACGAACTGGTGGAAACCGGGCTGACCAGCGTCACCACGGGCCGCACCATGCAGGAGATTGCGGAGGGCGCGAAACCCAAGCAAGTCCAGGGGCGGAAGCGACCCGCCCTCGCTCGTCATCCCCGCGAAGGCGGGGATCCATTAGCAAATCGCTCAGCAGCAAGCGCCGAGATGGCTCCATCAATGGATTCCCGCCTTCGCGGGAATGACAAAGGGAAAGTCGCCGCGCGGTCCCGCAAAGGATCGCCCCCGCCCGCCTTCCAGTCCCCCCAGCTTGCCACGCTGGTCGACGCCGTGCCCACCGGCAACCAGTGGCTGCACGAGATCAAATATGATGGGTACCGGGCGCTGATCGCCACCGGCGGCGGCGGCTCCAGGATCTACACCCGCTCCGGCCTTGACTGGACGGACAAATTCCCCGGCATCGCCGAAGCCGCCGCGACCCTCCCGCCCGGCGCGCTGGTCGATGGCGAGATCGTCGCGATGAAGGACGGCAAGCCCGATTTCTCCACGCTGCAGGAGGCAATCTCCGCGGGCGGTGCGGGGCTGGTCTGCTTCGCCTTCGACCTGCTCGCCGCCGCGGGCGAGGATTTGACTACCCTCCCCCAGCTCGACCGCAAGGAACGACTCCGCACGCTTCTCGAGGGCGCCGACGCGCGCATCCGCTTCTCCGAACACATTATCGGCAAGGGCGAACAGCTGTTCGAGAGCATGTGCCGCGAAGGCTTCGAAGGCGTCGTATCGAAGCGCGCCGATGCCCCCTATCGCGGCACTCGCAGCAAGGCGTGGCTCAAGATCAAGTGCACCCACCGCCAGGAATTCGTGATCCTCGGCTGGACTGCGTCCACGGCGCGGGGACGCGGCTTCAAGTCGCTGCTGCTCGGGCTGAACGGGCCAGAGGGGCTTGTCTATGCCGGCAAGGTGGGCACCGGCTTCAACAGCGACACGCTTCTTGTCGTGCGCGAACGCCTCGACGCGCTCGCCGCCGAGAAACCGGCCGCCAAGGTCCCCCGCCCCGAGGCTCGCGGCGCGCATTGGGTAAAGCCCGAGCTGGTCGCCGAGATCGCCTTTGCCGAATTCACCGCCGAAAAGGTGGTGCGCCATGCCAGCTTCCTCGGCCTGCGCGAAGACAAGCCGGCCGACGCGGTAGTCGCCGAGGAGCCGGCTGCGCTGCCCGAAGCCGCCCCCTCCACGATCAAGATCAGCAGCCGCGACCGGGTGATCTTCCCCGAATCGAAGCTGACCAAGGGCGACCTTGCCGACTATTATGCAGCGGTCGCCCCGATCGCGCTGCCCTGGCTGGCCGATCGCCCGATCAGTCTGGTCCGCTGCCCGCAGGGCCGTGCCAAGCAATGCTTTTTCCAGAAGCATGATGCCGGCAGCTTTGGCGAGCAGGTCCATCATGTCGACATTCGCGAGAAGGACGGATCTACCCAACCCTATCTCTACGTCTCCGACGTGGATGGCATGCTTGCCTGCGTGCAGATGGGCACGATCGAATTTCATGGCTGGGGATCGCGCGTCGCCGATGTCGAGAAACCCGATCGCCTGGTGTTCGACCTCGACCCCGATGAGGGCCTAGACTTCGGCGTGGTCAAGAAGGCCGCGGAATATCTGAAGGAGCAGCTCGCCGAAATCGGGCTGACCAGCTGGCCGCTGCTCTCCGGCGGCAAGGGCGTGCACGTGGTGGTGCCGCTGGTGCCCCAGGCCGAATGGCCGGCCGCCAAGAGCTTCTGCGAGCGTTTCGCCCGTGCGCTCGCCCAGGCCGAGCCCGAGCGTTTCACCGCCAATCTCAAGAAAGCGAACCGGGTCGGTCGCATCTTCATCGACTATCTGCGCAACCAGCGCGGTGCGACGGCGGTGCTTCCCTATGTCGCCCGGGCGCGGGCGAATGGGCCGGTGGCGGCGCCCGTCACCTGGACCGAGCTGCGCGACATCGACAGCGCGCATGTTTTCACAATTCAGGACGCCGCCACGCTGATCGAGCGCGCCGGCAGCCGGGCCTTGCGGGGCTGGGGAAGCGCCGATCAGACGCTTCCGGACCTGTAACGCTCGCAATTCGCGTCCGCTGCTGCAACGCACGCGGCATCACGGGGGTTGTGATCCCGGGAGGAAGTGCGCCCGGCTCGGCTGATCGGTCCCGCACATCTCCCGTGTTGCATGGCACCATGGTTTCGCCCATCACCTCGGCCGAGAAAGGGAAGCAGCTGTGGCCAGCCTTGCCGAGGCGGGATTGTTCGATGCGGGCACGATCGCCGATCGTTGGATCGCCGATTATTGTGCCCATGCACCCGCCGGGGACGTGCTGTGCGCGGACGTCGGCGCGCCGTGGAGCGCGCTGTTCGAGGAACTTGCAGGGCTTTCGGGCGACGGACTGACCATCGCCCGAGAGCGTGCGCACCGCCATGCCGAGGACATCGGCACCGGCTATCGCATCGGCGACGAAGGCGACGAGCGCCCGTGGCCGCTCTCCCCCGTCCCGCTGCTGATCGACGAGACCGAGTGGCGCGCGATCGAGGCGGGCATCGCCCAGCGCGCCGAGTTGATGGAGCGGCTGCTCCAGGATTGCTACGGCCCTACCCGGCTGATCACCGACGGCTACCTCCCCGCCGCGCTGCTCACCGGCAGCCCTTTCTTCCTGCGCCCGCTCACGCACCTGACGCCGCCGGGCGAACACCATCTCCATTTCGTCGCCTTCGATGTGTGCCGCAGCCCGGATGGTCATTGGCGCGTGCTGGCGGACCATCTTCGCGCCCCTGCCGGTGCCGGCTATGCGCTGGAGAACCGGCTGGCGATGGCGCGGACGCTGGGCGGGCTGCAGGGCCGGCTCAATATCGAGCGCCACGCGCCTTTCTTCGCCGCCTTCCGCGACGGCATCGCCGCCGCCTGCCGCCGCGCCGAGCCGCGCATGGCGCTGCTCACCCCCGGCCGGTTCACCGCCAGCTATGCCGAGCAGGCGCATCTCGCGCGCTATCTTGGCTTCCTGATGGTCGAAGGCGCCGATCTCGCGGTGCTCGACGATCGCGTCTATGTCCGCACCATCGCCGGGCTGAAGCGGGTGGATGCGCTGTGGCATCGCTTCGATCCGCGCTATCTTGATCCGCTGGCACTCGATTCGCATTCGTCGATCGGCGTGGCCGGGCTGATCGACGCGACCGTTGCCGGCAATGTCGTGATCGCCAATGCGCCAGGCGCCGGGCTGCTCGAGGCACCCGCCTTCGCCGCCTTCCTGCCGCGCCTCAGCGAGGTCCTGCTCGGCGAGCCGCTGCGCCTGCCGAACATCGCCACCTGGTGGTGCGGCCAGCCCGCAGAGGCAGCCCATGTCGCGGCGAATCTCGATCAGATGGTCATTGCGCCGGCCTTTTGCACCCCGCCGCTCGGGCTGCCGGAGGGCAAGGCGGTGCTCGGCGCGCACCTCGATGCCGCGGCGCGGGCGGCGTTGCTGGATGACCTTACCCGCCGGCCGCAGGATTATGTCGGGCAGGAAGTCGTCTGCCTTTCGACCATGCCTTTCGTGGCAGACGATCGCCTGGCGCCGCGACCCTTCACCCTTCGCGTCTTCGCCGCGCGCGATGCCGCCGGCCGCTGGACGGTGCTGCCCGGCGGCTTCGCGCGGATCGGCGAGCATGCCGATGCGCGAGCAGCGGTGATGGGCGAAGGCAGCTGGTCGGCCGACGTCTGCATCCACGGACCCGATCCGGTGGCGCCGGTCTCGCTCCTCCCCTCAGGCGATTCGACCCAGCTGCGTCGCAATCCCGGCACGCTGCCCAGTCGGGTGGCGGACAACATGTTCTGGCTCGGCCGCTATCTCGAGCGCGGCGAAGCGCTGCTGTCGGTGCTGCGCGTGCTGCTCGGCCATTCGATCAGCGCAGATACCGGCGCGGCGCTGGCGGCCGATACGGTGGACCGGCTTGCCCAGCTGGTGGTTGCGGCGGGCGCCGCCCCGGCGCCGCGGGGCCTGAAGCGGCAGGACCTAACCCAGCTTGCCCGCACCGCGCTGGAGGCGGGCGAGGGCTGGACCAGCGTCCGCGCGATCAACGCCCAGGCCCGCTCGATCGGCGCCGTTTCGCGCGACCGCCTTTCGGCCGACATGATCCGTCTGCTTGATGCGCCTTTCCCCGAGCGCGGCGTGCTGCTCGATCGCGCCGGATCGCTGCAACGACGCTATTCGGCGCTGGCAGGGCAGGCCGGCGAGCATATGGGCCGTACCGACGCCTGGCGCTTCCACGATCTCGGCCGCCGCATCGAGCGGGCGCTGGCGACGATCGGATTCCTGCGCCCGCTCGGCGGCCCTCAGGCAACCGCCGACGATCTCTCCACGCTGCTCGACCTTGCCGACAGCCAGATCAGCTATCGCCAGCGCTACCTGACCGGAATCGGCCGCGTCCCGGTGCTCGACCTGCTGGCGCTCGATCCCGGCAACCCGCGCGGGCTCGCCTTCCAGGCGGCGGCGATCTCGGCGCATCTGAATGCGCTGCCCGTCCTTTCGGATGACGGCCTTGCCGAGTCGCAGCAGGAACAGGCGCGGGGTATCGCCGCGACGCTGGTCACCGCGCGCGCAACCGCGATCGACGATGCCTGGCTTGCCGATCTCCAGGCCCGGCTGTGGAGCCTGTCGGACGCAGTCGCCCGCCGCTACTTCCTCCACGGCGCCGAGCCGTTGCGCGCGGCGGGGCTGGTCCTCGCATGATGCTCTACCGCATCCGCCATGTGACGCGATTCGACTATGCCCAGCCGGTGGCGTTCGCGCGGTGCAATTTGCGGCTGAAGCCGATCCTCTGGTCCGGCCAGATGATCGAGGAATATGCGCTGAGCATCCAGCCTGGCGGCCGCACCTATCCTGCCCGTGCCGAGGCCGGGCTCGCCAATGTCGTGCGACTGGTGGTGGAGCATGAGGCCAGCAGCCTGACGATCGATAGCAGCGCACAGGTGCGCGTGGATCGCCAGATCCCGATTCCTGCTGTCAGCGATCCCACGATCGCGCAGATCGCCGCCTGGGCGCGTGACAGCCGCGATCCCACGCCCGCCGGGCCCGCCGCCTATCTTTTCCCCTCGCCGCTGATCCCGCTCGATCGCGACATCGCCGATTGGTGCGCCGAGGAACTGCATCCCGGTCGCGGGATCCTCGAAGCCGGGATCGCGCTGGCGCAGCGCATCCAGCGCGACTTCGCCTTCGATCCCACCGCGACGCTGGTCGACACGCCACCGCACGAAGCGTTCGCGAAACGGGGCGGCGTCTGCCAGGATTTCGCGCAGATCATGCTTTCTGGGCTACGCGCCGCCGGACTGCCCGCCGCCTATGTCTCCGGCTATCTGCGCACGCTGCCGCCGCCGGGCCAGCCGCGCCTGGTCGGCGCGGACGCCACCCATGCCTGGGTGCTGCTGTGGGGCGGACCAGACCTCGGCTGGGTGGGCGTCGACCCGACCAACGGCATCTGGATGGCCGAGGACCACATCGTCATGGCGGTCGGCCGAGACTATGCCGATATCGCCCCGATCGACGGCATTGTGCTCGGCTCGGGCGCGCAGGCCATGCACGTCTCAGTCGACGTGGAGCCGCTGGAAACCGGGACGTCCTGACCGCAAGATCAGTGCTCGACCGGGCCCTTGTCGCCGAAGTTGAGCCCGCGCGTGACGTTATAATCGAGCACCGCCATCACGAAATACGCCCCGAACTGCCGCACTCGCGTCCACCAGCCCGTCCGCGCCTTGTACAGTTCGGGCGTGATCCGCTCCGACTGGGCGATCTCCCCGTCGACATAGCTGCGGACATGCGCGGCAAATGCCGGATCCTGCACGCGCAGCATCAGCTCGAGGTTGAGGAACATGCTGCGGATGTCGAAATTGGCCGAGCCGATATGGACGACGTCGTCGATCACATAGAGCTTGGTGTGCAGCTTGGTCGGCTGATATTCGTAGATCTGCACCTGTTTGCGCAGCAGCCCGGCATAGGTGAACCGCGCGGCCCAGATCGCGGCGGTATGATCGAGCTTCGACGGCAGGACCAGCCGCACCCGCCCGCGCCGCCCCGCCTTGTCCAGCCGCCGCAGCATCGCCGGGCTCGGCGCGAAATAGGCCGCGATCAGGTCCAGCGTGTTTGCCCGCTCCATGTCGTGCTTCACCACCCGCGCCCAGGGCGACAGGCGCCGCATCGGCCCGCCGAGCAGCCAGCGGGTCTGCCCCTCGGGCTCGCTCCATGCCTTCAGCGTCCGCCCCAGCGACCGCAGCGTGGCACGCGGGCGCTTGGCCCATACGGCGAGCGCGTCGAAATAGCCGGTCAGCCGCCTGGCCGCAGGCCCTTCCACCAGCAACCCCATGTCGCGCCACGCCTGCTCGGCGACGGTCCCGAAATAATCCTCCTCGATGTTGAACCCGCCGACGATCACCCGCGCCTCGTCGGCCAGCGCCAGCTTCTGGTGATTGCGCAAGAGGTAGCGCCGGCCCCAGCGCGGCACGAATCGGCAGACCTCGACCCCGGCGGCGTGGAGCGGATCGAAGAAATCATTGCTCTCGGCATGCTCGCTGCCGAGCCCGTCGACGATCAGATGGACCCGCACGCCGCGCGCGGCGGCGTCGATCAGCGCCTGACGGACCGCGGCGCCGGCCGCGTCGTCGAGATAGATATAGTAAAGCACCCGCAGCGTGCGCTCGGCACCGGCGATCAGCGCGAGCAGCGCGCGCATGCGCTCCGGCCCCTCCGGCAGCAGCGTCAGCCGGTTGCCGTCGACGGTGAAGCTGGGCTGGGCGAGCGGCAGCATCGCCGGGGCATGCCCCGCGGCCAGCGCATCGGCAAGCGGTTCGGGATCGGCATAGGGTGCCATCGAGCGGGAGCCTCCGGTGGGTGAACCAGCGTAACGATCGAAGCCGCGCAGCGCTCCCTCGGGCCGGCGCGGCGGCTTTTCTTGACATTTGCGGGCTCGGCCCCTAACTGGCCGGTCTTTCCCGGCCCTGACATCTAAGGAAGAACAGGATGGCGCGCGTCACTGTCGAAGATTGCGTCGACAAGATTCCGAACCGGTTCGACCTGGTGCTGTTCGCTGCGCAGCGCGCGCGGCAGATCTCCGGTGGTGCCGACCTGACGCTGGATCGCGATCGCGACAAGAACCCGGTCGTCGCCCTGCGCGAGATCGCCGAAGAGACCGTGCGTCCCGATCACCTGCAGGAAGCAGTCGTGTCGAGCCTGCAGCGCGTCCGCGTCGACGACGAGGATGCGCCGGACGAGGTCGGCTCGATCCAGGCCCAGGCCGAGGCGCTTCGCCTCACCGCGGCGGCGCCGCCCCGCAACCAGAATCTGGGCGGCGACTACGAGGGCTGATCGCCTTCGCGTTCGTACCGAAGCAACAAGGGGCTGGCGGAAACGCCGGCCCTTTTTGTTTGCCTAGCGAGTGGCCCGGTTAAGCCGTGCCGCGAGGCCAGCATCGTCCAGCGGCTCCAGCAAAAGCAATGCGGCATAGGGATCGCCGTCCAGCCCCAGCAGTTGGGCGAAAGCCGGTTCGGTTTTCGCACCGGCGCGGCGCAGCGCCATGATGGCCTCCGCAAAGGCCGGGCCGCCCAACGCCAGCAGGCGCTGTTCAATACGGAAGTGGCGCCAGCCAAGTTGTTCGGCGACGGGCCGTGCCTGGCCGAACAGTTCGAAGATCCAGCCCACGCAGCGGAACCGCGCAACCATCGGTCGATCGCTGCCCTGCCACTGCCAGATCGCGAAATCCGGCTGGTCGGCAAAGGCGTGCCACACCGCCTCGGCAAATCGCAGCGGATCGGGCGCATGGCAGAGGATGTCGATGTCGCTGGCAGGCAGGTCGAGCCCGAGCGGCGGCGTACCGGCGACGTGGGGATCGAAGGCAGCGAGCCGCCCCAGCACGCCGCTGCGCGCGATCGCCTCCACATAGGATGGGCGCTGCGGCGTCTGGGTCATGCGGCAGGCTCTCCCCGACCGAAGCCGGGCCCTATTCCCCTTCCGCTTCGCCGGCGGCGCTGCGCCCCTTGAAGCCCTGTGCCACCACATACCATTCCACCGATCCCTTGCGGCTCGCCGGCGGCTTGGCATGCTTCACCGTGGTGAAGGCGCGCTTCATCTCGGCGATCAGCGCCGAATCGGCACCGCCGGCGAACACCTTGGCGACGAAATCGCCGCCCGGTGCCAGCGTCTTGAGCGCGAAGTCGAACGCGGTTTCCACCAGCGCCATCGTGCGCAGCGCATCGGTCTGCGGATGGCCGACCGTGTTGGCGGCCATGTCCGACAGGATCAGGTCCGGCGCGCCGCCCAGTTCCTCGATCAGCCGATCGGGCGCGGCATCGTCCATGAAGTCCATCTGGAGCAGCGTCGCGCCTTCGATCGGGTCCACCGGCAGCAGGTCGATGCCGACCACCGCCGCCTTGGGCAGCACGCGCCGCACCACCTGCGTCCAGCCGCCCGGAGCAACCCCCAGATCAACCACGCGCTTGGCGCCCTTGAGGAAGCCGAACTTCTCGTCCAGCTCGGTAAGCTTGTACGCCGCGCGGCTGCGATAGCCCTCGGCCTTGGCGCGCCGGACATAGGGGTCGTTCAGCTGGCGCTCCAGCCAGCGCGTCGATTGCGCCGTACGGCCGCGCGCCGTGCGCACGCGGACATGGCCGCGGCCACCGCCCCTGCTCATCGCTTCTTCCTCACAACCTTATAAGGGCGCGCCGCCGATCAGCCGCCGCAGGATACCTTCGCGAATGCCGCGATCGGCGATGCCTAGCCGCTCGGCGGGCCAGATGTCGAGGATCGTCTCCAGGATCGCGCAGCCGGCCGAGACGAGATCGGCGCGTTCGTTGCCGATGCACGGCACCTGGGCGCGCTCCTTGACGCTCATCGCGGCGATTCGCGCGCTCACCTCGCGCATCGCCGCGCTCGGCACGATCAGCCCGTCGACCGCCGAGCGATCATAGGAAGCGAGCCCGAGATGCACGCTTGCCAGCGTCGTCACCGTCCCGCTGGTGCCGAGCAGCCGCGGCGTGCCCTTGGGCGGCCGCAGCCGCGCGACGAAGGGCGCGAAGCTCTCCCGCACCCGGTTTCGCATGTCGGCATAGGCAGCGGCGCGGGCGTCGGCGTCCACCGCCTTGCTCTGCCCGGTTGCCTCGCTCAGCGACACCACGCCCCAGGGCGCGCTGTGCCAGTCGAGGATGCGCGGGATCGGCGCATGCGAATCGACCAGCACCAGCTCGGTCGAGCCGCCGCCGATGTCGAACACCAGCGCCGGCCCGTCACCGGGCTCGAGCAGCGCGTGGCAGCCGAGCACCGCCAGCCGCGCCTCCTCCTCAGCGGTGATGATGTCCAGCGCGATTCCCGTCTCGCGATAGGCGCGCTCGATGAATTCGGCGCCGTTCTCGGCCTGCCGGCAGGCCTGGGTCGCGACCGAGCGGGCGAGCGCCACGTTGCGGCGCTTGAGCTTGTCCGCGCAGATTCGCAGCGCCGCGAGCGTCCGCTCGATCGCCGCGTCGGACAGGCGACCGGTCGTTGCCAGGCCCTCGCCCAGCCGCACGATTCGCGAAAAGGCATCGATCACGGCAAACCCCGCGCCTTGCGGACGGGCGATCAGCAACCGGCAATTATTGGTACCCAGATCCAGCGCGGCATAGTGGCGCGCTTCGGGCCAGCGCGGCGCCGGCCCTTTCGCAGCCGGTGGCGCCACAGGGCGGGCAGCGGAAACGCGCCTCCCGCGGGGCATTCTGGCGGAGCCATCCCCCATCACATCAACTCGCTTATCTTCTTCCGTCACCGAACCAAAACGGCCCGGCCGGTGCTTGGATGCGAGGCTAGACGAGCAAAGATGGCAGCGCAAGGCGAGCGCGCGATTGCGGCGTTGACACGCGCCGCACATCCCCCTATCTGCGCCGACCTGTCCGGTGCCCCGTCGTCTAAAGGTAAGACTACGGACTCTGACTCCGTCAATTGAGGTTCGAATCCTCACGGGGCATCCAAACAGTTTTCCAGCTCCCCTGAAAATCCGATCGACGCCCGCTGGATGCCCGTTCCGGCGGCATGCGAATCACATGGCGGCGCGCGCCAGCGAGGATGCAATGGCTAAGCGGAAACGATATCTGACGGCGACCCTGCCAGACGGGTATGTGAAGACGATCGGGCCGACATCCGCACCGTTCACCCACTACTGGCGCATTGTCGCGGAACTGGGCGGCGGCCGCACCGAGGTTTTCTGGGGGCACAGCAAATCGCTGAAGGAAGCGACGGGTAAGCGTGCGGCCGCGGAAGACGCTGCCCGCCAGCGCGGCTGGGCGCGCTACGCGTTCGAGATTGTCGAGCTGATTGAGGAGGATCGTCCGCGCGAACGGTCTTGATCCCTTTTCCGGGGGGCTCAGAACGTCGCGAAACGCTGTCGCGTCGCGATCCAGCCATAGCCGAACAACACGGCCAGCGCCGCCGCCGCGACCAGGAAGGGCAGCGATCCCCAAAATTCGTACATCGCCACGCCGATCGACGGCCCCAGCACGAACGCTGCGCCGTTGATCGAGGTGACCCGCCCCGCCACCGATCCCTGCGCATGCGGCCCCACCGCGAGCGACGCGCCAGCCGTGAATCCAGGCCGTGCGAAACCCATGCCGAGCGCGATCGTCGCATAGCCCAGCGCAATGCCGTAGAGCGATCCTGCCATCGCCGTCGCCACGCATCCCAGTGCCCCAAGCGCCGCCCCGGCGAGGATCAGCGCGCGCGGCTTCAGCTCGAGCAGCGGGATCAGCCCCCATTGCACCAGCAGCGAGGCCCCGGCGCCGATCATCAGGACCAGGCCCGTCGGCTCCAGCGCCGCGGCAGGAGCAAGCGCGAGCCGATCGATGATCAGGAAGCCGATCGCCTGGCCAGTCATCGCCTGGGCGTGCCCCGCCACGAGCCCGGCGATCATCCAGGGGCGGACGCGCGGATCGAAGGTGCGGACACGCTCGGCATGCTCGCCCACCGCTGCCGCGACGCTGGCGCCGGTCCCCTGCCCCCCGATCGAAGGGTAGCTGGTCGCCGCGCCATGTTCGACCGCGCCCGATTCGCGCGGCAACAGCCGCAGCACGGCGGCGAACAGCACCAGCCCCACTGCGCTTGCGACGAAGGCGGGGCCGGAAAGGCCGATCAGCGGTCCGCCGGGCCAGAGATGCCCCATCACCAGATAGGGGGCGACGGCCGGTCCCAGGATCGTCCCCAGGCCGAATGCCGAGGCCAGCAGGGTCAGCGCCTTGGTGCGGTCCTCGCGGCTGGTGCGCGCGGCAACGATCGCCTGCACCGCCGGCGGGGCGGCCGAGCCGAAGGCGCCGTACAGCATCCGCCCCACCACAAAGGCGGCAAAGGTGGCGAACGGGCTCAGCACGCCGTTGATGCCGAGCGCCAGGCACAGCCCGCACAATCCCAGCGACGCAGTGAAGCCGATAATGCCGAGCAGCACCATCGCGCGCCGCCCAGCGCGTTCCGAACGCGCCGCCCAGAAGGGCGCGGTGAGCATCCAGAGCAGCGCCGAGACAGAAAAGACTGCCGCAACCGCACTATCGGCGGCGTGCAGCGAGCGGCCGAGCGCGGGGAGGATCGATTGCAGCGCGGTATTGCCGGCCGCGATCATCAGCATCACGCCGAACAGCAGCGCGAAATCGCGGTCGATCGCCCGCGTCATGCCCGGCGCCAACGATAGCCGCGCTCCACGCGCGTGACGATCACCTCATACCATTCGTACCAACGCTCCCGCCCCTGCGCGCGGATCGCGGCGTGCTCGGGATGGTCGCGCCAGGCCAGCGCGCTCGCATCGTCGGCCCAATAACTGATCGTGATGCCCACGCCCGCGTCGCCGCGCTGCGATTCCACGCCGCGATAGCCGGGCTGCCGCGCCGCCAGCACGTCCATCGCCGTCGCCGCTTCGGCATAGCCTGCAGCGTCTTCGTCGGTGCGCTTCGATACGAACAGCACCGCGATCTGGCCGGTACGATCCTCTCCCATCCAGGAATCGTAGAACGCGCGCAGCGCTTTGCAATCCGTGCCAGCCCTGCGAAAGCGGTCGTCGATGATCACCGACTGGCATTTCTATGCGCTCGCCGTGCCCGCCGTGCTGCTGCTCGGCCTGTCCAAGGGCGGGTTCGCGGGCATGGGCGCGCTGTCGCTGCCGCTGCTGGCACTGGCGATCGATCCAGTGCGCGCCGCGGCGATCACGCTGCCGATCCTGATCCTGCAGGACGTGGTGAGCGTCTGGGCGTTCCGCCGCACTGTCGACTGGCGGCTGCTGGCATGGATGCTGCCGGGATCGATGGCCGGCATCGCGCTCGGCTATGGGTTTGCCGCGAACGTCTCGCCGGTGCTGGTGCTGGCGGCAGTAGGTGCGATCTCGATCCTGTTCGGGCTCTACCGGCTCTGGGCAAGCGGGCGGAAGACACCGGCGGCGACAGCGCGCTGGCCCGAATGGGTGGGCAGCCTGTTCGGGATCGCCTCGGGCTTCACCAGCCAGATCGCGCATGCCGGCCAGCCGCCCTTCCAGCTCTGGGTGCTGCCGCGGGGCCTTCCCCGCGATCGGCTGGTGGGCACGACCGCGCTGTTTTTCGCCGCGACCAACTGGATCAAGGTGCCGGCCTATTGGGCCCTCGACCAGTTCACCCTCGCGAACCTGCTGACCTCCGCCGCGCTGTTCCCGCTGGCGCTGGTGTCGACGCTGGCGGGGGTGTGGCTGGTGCGCCGCGTATCGCCGGAGCGATTCTACACGGCGATTTATGTGCTGATGATCGCGGTGGGGGGTGCGCTGATCTGGGAGGCGGTGGCGAAGGGCTGAAGCGTATCAAGCCCCTCCTCCTGGGAGGAGGGGTTGGGGGTGGAGGGATTCCAGAACGCCTGTCGGCCTCTGCGAGACACTGCCCCACCCCAACCCCTCCCCTGAAGGGGAGGGGCTAAGTTTGGTGGGCTTAATCGAACAGGCTGGAGACGGAGCTTTCATCCGCGATGCGGCGGATGGCTTCGGCGATCAGCGGGGCGATGGTGAGGTGGCGGACCTTCTCGCCGGCCGCGACCACCTCGTGGTTGCCGATCGAATCGGTGATCACCAGCTCGCGCAGCTCGGACTTGGCGACGCGCGCCATTGCCGCGCCCGAAAGCACGCCATGCGTGCAATAGGCAACCACGTCCTCGGCCCCGGCAGCCTTCAGCGCTGCGGCGGCGTTGCACAGCGTGCCCGCAGAATCGACGATGTCGTCGATCAGGATGCAGAAGCGACCCTTCACTTCGCCGATGATGTTCATCACCTCGGACTCACCCGGCCGCTCGCGGCGCTTGTCGACAATGGCGAGGGGCGCATTGTCCAGCCGCTTGGCGAGCTGGCGGGCGCGGACCACGCCGCCCACGTCGGGGGAGACGACCATCCACTGCTTGTCGATGAAGCGGGTCTGGATATCGGCCGACATCACCGGTGCCGCGAACAGATTGTCCGTCGGGATGTCGAAAAAGCCCTGGATCTGCCCGGCGTGGAGATCGACCGAGAGGACGCGATTGGCGCCCGCCGTGGTGATCAGATTGGCAACCAGCTTGGCCGAGATCGGCGTGCGCGGACCCGGCTTCCGGTCCTGGCGGGCATAGCCGAAATAGGGGAGCACCGCCGTGATCCGCTTGGCCGACGCGCGACGGAGCGCGTCGATCATGATCAGCAGCTCCATCAGATTGTCGTTCGCCGGATAGCTGGTCGACTGGAGCACGAACACGTCCTCGCCGCGCACATTCTCCAGGATCTCGACGAAGATCTCCTCGTCGGCAAAGCGGCGGACGTTCGCCTGGGTGAGCGGAATCTCCAGATAGTCGGCGATGGCGCTCGCCAGCGGCAGGTTCGAATTGCCGGCCATGAGTTTCATAGAGTGTGTGGCCTCCCGTGCCGCTTCGCGATGTCCCGATGCCCGCGCCCTTTAGTGCGACGTTTCCGTGACGCAAAGAGGCATTGCCGCTTTGGCTGTGCCAGCCTAGGCCGAACGCATGACCGTCGTGACCCGTTTCGCCCCCAGCCCCACCGGCACCTTGCATGTCGGCAACCTGCGGACCGCGCTCCACAATTGGCTGTTCGCGCGTCGTCATGGGGGCAGCTTCCTGCTTCGGATCGACGATACCGACCAGGCGCGCTCGGAGGAAGCATTTGTCGAGGCAATCCGCGCCGATCTCGCCTGGATGGGGCTGACGCCGGATGCCGAGGAACGCCAATCGGCGCGATTCGATCGCTACGAGGCGCGATTCGCCCAGCTGGTCGCCGATGGCCGGGTCTATCCGGCGTATGAGACGGCGCAGGAACTCGATCTGAAGCGCAAGGTGCTGCTCGGCCGTGGCCTGCCGCCGGTCTATGATCGCGCGGCGCTCGCACTCACCGAGGCGGATCGCGCCAAGCTGGAAGCGGACGGCGTGCGCCCGCACTGGCGCTTCAAGCTGGATCATGACGCGGCGATCGGCTGGGACGATCTCGTGCGCGGTCCCCAGCGATTCGAGGCGAAGCTGCTCAGCGATCCGGTGGTGCGCCGCGCCGACGGCTCCTGGCTGTACCTGCTGCCGAGCGTGATCGACGATATCGACATGGGCGTCACCCATGTGGTGCGCGGCGAGGACCATGTCTCCAACACCGCCACGCAGATCCAGATGTTCGACGCCCTGGGCGGCGCGGTTCCCGGCTTCGCGCACGAGGCACTGCTCACCGGCGCGGAGGGCAAGCTCTCCAAGCGGCTCGGCTCGCTCGGCATCGACCATTTCCGCGCGGCGGGCATCGAGCCGCAGGCGCTGATCGCCCTGCTCGCCCGACTCGGCACCAGCGATCCGGTCGAGCCGTTCGCCGATTCGGCCCCGTTGATCGCCGGCTTTGATTTCGGCCGCTTCGGCCGTGCCCCGGCGCGGTTCGACGAAGCCGAGCTTTCCCAGCTCAACGCGCGGATCGTCCACCAGCTGGAGCATGCGGCGGTTGCCGATCGCCTGCCGGCGAGCATCGACGCCGCCGGCTGGGAGGCGATCCGGCCGAATCTCGCCAGCGTTGCCGAGGCGGCGGACTGGTGGGCGGTGGTCGAAGGGCCGATCGCGGCGCCGCCGGTCGAGGCGGAGAATCGGGACTTCCTCGTCCAGGCGCGAATCGTGGCGGAAGGGCTCGACTGGTCGGCCGACCCGTGGCGCGCCCTCACCGATGCACTGAAAACCGCGAGCGGGCGCAAGGGCAAGGCGCTGTTCCTGCCGCTCCGCCGCGCGCTCACGGGGCGCGATCACGGCCCGGACATGGCCGCATTGCTGCCGCTGATCGGCAAGGATCGTGCGCTGGAACGGCTCGGAGCAGGCTGAGCCGTTCTATCTTTACGTCCGTCATGTAACGTTGTACCATTACCTTCATCCGGCATTCAGACCGGTGTTGGAGAAGGAGTGCAACGTCATGCATGCCGATACCCGTTATCATGCCAATGCACCGCGTTCGGTCAGCTTCGGGGCCGCGCTTGCCATCAATGGGGCGATTATCGCGGGGATGATCTTCGCTGCGCCGAACATCATCGTGCTCAAGAACCCGGACAAGATCATGGAGCCGGTCAACGTGCGGGACATGCCGCCACCGCCGCCGATCGACGACCCCAAGCCCGTGGACAAGATCCAGCCCCGCACCACGCCGCAGCCGGTGGCGCAGAAGCCGATCGTGGCGACGACAAGCCCCAACGACACCAACACCACAACACATATCGACGAAACACCGCGCGTGATCGACAAGCCCGCCGATCCCGGCCCGACGACGGTGATCGACCCGCCCAGGCCCGTCGCCACGCTCATCGGTCCCACCACCGACCCGCGCTACGCACACGACTTCCAGCCCGAATATCCGGCGCAAGAGATGCGCGCCCAGCGGGACGGCCTTGTCACCCTGCGCGTGCTGATCGGCACCGACGGGCGGGTGAAGTCCGTGGAGCAGGTCAGCGCGACCAGCGATGCCTTCTTCGCGGTCACCAAGCGCCAGGCGCTCGGCAAATGGCGCTTCCGCCCGGCGACGCGCGGCGGCGTGGCCGAGGAAAGCTGGAAAACCATGACCGTCCGGTTCCGGATCGAAGACGCCCGCTGATCGCCCTCCGATGCCAGCGGCGTGGACGCGGGGGCTGGCCCTTATGCCCCCGCGTCCCTATCTTCGCCCCTCGATGACCTTCCTCAAGTACATCTCGCCGCCCAAGGCACTGCGTGACCTGCGCGGCTATCTGGCCACCCGCAAACGCCACGAACTCTGGTTCATGATGCTCGCGCTGGTGGTTACCTTCGGCATCATCGTGGTGTTCGTGAAGGATTCGCACGTTCCGGTGCCGTACAAGAAGAACATCATCTACGTGGACAGCTGGCCGATCACCCGCACCGAGGAAGAGATCCGCGCCAAGCAGAAGGTCGACGAGGCCAAACGCCAGGAAGAGGAAGCGGCGTTCCTGGAGCGGCAGAAAAAGCGCCAGGCCGATTTCAAGAAATATGACGACTGGCTGAAGAAGCACGGGATTTGAGCGACGCGCACTGGATGGCGGTGGCGCTGGGCCTGGCCGAGCGCGGACGGGGGCGAACGGCACCCAACCCCAGTGTCGGCTGCGTCCTCGTCCGGGATGGGCGGGTGATCGGCCGCGGCTGGACCCAGCCCGGTGGCCGCCCCCATGCCGAGGCCATGGCGCTGGCACAGGCCGGCGACGCCGCACGCGGCGCCACGGCGTATGTAACGCTGGAGCCCTGCGCCCATGTCTCGCCGCGCGGGCCCGCCTGTGCCGATCTGCTGATTGCAGCGGGCGTGGCCCGAGTCGTCGCCGCGCTGCGCGATCCGGATGCCCGAACCGACGGCACCGGCTTTGCGCGGCTGCAAGAGGCCGGGATCGCAGTCGAATCCGGCCTGATGGCGGTCGAAGCCCGGCGCAGCATGGCCGGGTTCCTAACCCGCCTCGCCAAGGGGCGGCCGCTCGTCACGCTCAAGCTCGCCACCTCACTCGACGGACGAATCGCGCTCTCCACCGGCGAGAGCAAGTGGATCACCGGCCCGGCGGCCCGCGCCCATGCCCATCTCGAGCGCGCCCGGCATGACGGCATCCTTGTCGGCCGCGGCACCTTCCTCGCCGACGTCCCGAAACTGGACGTCCGCCTGCCCGGCCTCGCCGATCGCGCACCGCGCCGCATCCTGCTTTCGTCCACCGGCCCCACCCCGCCGGGTTGGGAACGGATCGCCGACGTCGCCGACATCCGGCACCTCGCCGGAATCGACACGCTGATGGTGGAAGGCGGCGCCAAGGCAGCGACGGCCTTTCTCCGCGCCGACATGGTCGACCGGCTCCTTCTTTACCGCGCGCCGATCCTGCTCGGTGGCGGCAAACCCGCGGTCGAGGCGTTCGGCCTCGCCGCATTGTCCGAGGCGCATGATCGCTGGCGTCTACTGGACTCTCGACTGCTTGGCAGCGATCGGTTCGAGGTCTACGAGCGCAACTGATGTTCACCGGAATCGTAAGCGATGTCGGCACGATCGACGCGGTAGAGCGCCAGGGCGACCTGCGCGTGCGCGTGTCGACGGGCTATCCCACCCATGAGATCGACCTCGGCGCCTCGGTCGCCTGTTCGGGCGTGTGCCTGACGGTGGTCGACAAGGGGCCGAACTGGCTCGATTTCGACGTGTCGGGCGAGACCGTGTCGCGCACCGCCGAGGACCAGTGGACCGCCGGCCGCAAGCTCAACCTCGAACGCGCGCTTCGCCTGGGCGACGAGCTGGGCGGGCATATCGTCACGGGCCATGTCGACGGCGTCGGCCGGGTGAAGCTGGTCGAGGCGATCGACGGCTCGCACCATGTGGTGATCGCGGCGGGACCGGAGATCGCCCCCTATGTTGCGCCCAAGGGCTCGATCACCGTCGACGGCGTCTCGTTGACGGTCAACGCGGTGGAAGACGTGGCCGAGGGCGTCGAATTCCATCTCAACATCATCCCCCACACCGCCGCGGTCACCACCTTCGCCACGCTGGCGGAAGGCCAGGCGGTCAATCTGGAGATCGACGTGCTGGCGCGCTATCTTCAGCGCATGGAGGCATTGCGTGCCAAAGGCTGAACTCGCCGCGCTCAAGCACGGCTTCCTCTCCTCGCCCGAGGAACTGATCGACGAGGCCCGCAACGGCCGCATGTTCATTCTGGTCGATGACGAGGATCGCGAGAATGAAGGCGATCTGGTCATCCCCGCGCAGATGGCGACGCCCGATGCGATCAACTTCATGGCCAAATATGGCCGCGGGCTGATCTGCCTGGCGATGACCAAGGCGCGCGTCGACCAGCTCGGGCTCGAGCTGATGAGCCGCGCCAACGGCACCCGGCACGAAACCGCCTTCACCGTCTCCATCGAGGCGAAGGAAGGCGTGACGACCGGCATCTCCGCCGCCGACCGCGCCCGCACCATCTCGGTCGCGATCGACGCCGGCAAGGACCGGGCGGACATCGTCACCCCGGGCCATGTCTTCCCGCTCGTCGCACGCGACGGCGGCGTGCTGGTGCGCGCCGGCCATACCGAGGCGGCGGTGGACGTGGCCCGCCTCGCCGGACTCAACCCCGCCGGCGTGATCTGCGAGATCATGAAGGACGACGGGACGATGGCGCGGCTCGACGATCTCGTCGGCTTCGCGCAGCTCCACAACCTCAAGATCGGCACGATCCGCGACCTGATCGCCTATCGCCGCCGGCACGACCACCTGGTGGAGCAGCGGGCCGAGGCACGCTTCACCAGCCAGTGGGGCGGCGAATGGCGCGCGCTCACTTTCTGGAACAAGGCGACGGGTTCGGAGCAGGTCGCCCTGGTCAAGGGCAAGATCGACCCCGACACGCCCACGCTGGTGCGCATGCACGCGCTCTCGCCGTTCGGCGACCTGTTCGGCGAAGCGGGCGCGCGCGGCGGGCTGCTGCGCCGATCGATGGAGATCATCGGCGAGGAAGGCGCGGGCGTGATCGTCGTGATCAACAAGCCGCGGGCCGACCAGTTCACGCTGGCGCTGCAGGCGCAGGCCGGCACGATCGGCGCGAAGGACATGGACGAGCTGCGCGATTACGGCGTCGGCGCGACCATCCTCACCGAACTCGGCGTGCAGGACATGATCCTGCTCACCAACACCCATCACACGCTGATCGGGCTCGACGGCTACGGCCTGTCGATCGTCGGCGAACGTCCCATCGATCTGGAGCAATAATGGCCAACATCCTCATCGTCGAAGCGCACTTCTACGAGCATCTCAACGACATGCTGATCGCCGGCGCCAAGGCGGCGATCGAGGCGGCGGGGCACAAGGCCGAGGTGCTGACGGTACCGGGCGCGCTGGAGATCCCGGGCGCGGTGGCGCTGGCGGCAGACAGCGGCCGCTACGATGCGTTCGTCGCGATCGGCGTGGTGATCCGCGGCGAAACCTATCATTTCGAGATCGTCGCCGGCGAAAGCGCGCGCGGGCTGATGGCGCTCTCGATGGACGGCCTGCCGATCGGCAACGGCATCCTCACGGTAGAGAACGAGGCGCAGGCGCTGGTCCGCGCAGATCCCGCACAGAAGGACAAGGGCGGCGAGGCCGCCAAGGCGGCGCTGGCGATGCTGGCGCTCAAGGCCAAGTTCGGCTGATCCCATGGACATGCCGCCCTCCCGCTACCGAGTGGAAGAGCGGGGGCGGCGGCTGGTCGTGGTGGATCGCGCCACGGGGCGCGAAGTTTCGCCCACCAAATTCCCCCTCACGCTTGCGGGAGGGGATGCTGCCACGGGCCGACGGCGCTCGGGGCATGCCCCTCCCGCAAGCGGCAAGGGTGCGCAGGCTTGGAAGTTCGGCTTCAGGCAACCGCGCGCAACCCCCGACAGCTTCGTCACGCGCAGCTGGTTCGACGCCAAGGCGCCGCGCACCATCAAGCTCAACTACACCGCCCATTCGCGACTGTCGGTGCTTCGCTTCGGCGGCGCAATCCTCATCGCGCTGCTGGTGACCGGCAGCTTCCTGTTCTGGCCCTGGTTTCCCTTCACCATCGCGGCGGTGCTGACCCCGGCGAAGATGCGCGCGCATCTCCGCGAAGCCAGCACCCGCTGGATTGACGGGTTCGATCAGGCCGACTGAAGCGCCGCCTCGTCGGCGCTCGGGTAATCGGTATAGCCCTCGGCGCCGCCGACGTAGAACAGCTCCTCGCGCTGCGGATTGAGCGGCAGCCCCTCGCGCAGGCGGCGCGGCAGATCCGGGTTGGCGAGGAACGTCCGCCCGAACGCGATGGCATCGGCCTCGCCTGCATCGAGCGCAGCCTGCGCGCTTTCCGCATCATAGTCCGAGTTGAGCGCCAGCACACCGCGATACACCTTGCGCATCGCCGGATGCACCGGCGGCTGGTCGGGCTCGCCCCGGGTGCCGCCGGCGCGCGGCTCGCGCATTTCGAGGAACGCCACGCCGATATCGTCCAGCACCGCGGCGGCGGCTTCGAACAGCGGCACCGGATTGCTGTCGTTGACGCCCTGCACTTCGCCATTGGGCGACAGGCGCACGCCGGTGCGATCGGCACCGATCGTATCTACCACGCGCTGGCTCACCTCGCGCAGCAGGCGGATGCGGTTCTCGATCGATCCGCCATATTCGTCCTCACGGAAGTTCGCGTTGTCGCGCAGGAACTGGTCGATCAGATAGCCATTGGCGGCATGGATCTGCACCCCGTCAAAGCCGGCGCGGATCGCGTTCTCGGCGGCGCGGGCATAATCGTCGAGGATGCCGGGGATCTCGTCGGTGCGCAGCGGCCGCGCCAGGCTGTAGGGCCGCTTGATCTCGCCGGAATCCTCCGCCGGATAGGTGCGCACTTCGCCCGGTGCAGTTGTAGCCGAGGCGGAGACCGGGGGTTCGCCGCCGAGGAAGTCCGAATGGACCAGCCGGCCCATGTGCCAGAGCTGCGACACGATCTTGCCGCCGGCTTCGTGCACCGCTGCGGTGATCGGCTTCCACGCCTCGACCTGTTCGTCGCTCCAGATGCCGGGGGCATAGGCCCAGCCGAGCCCCTGCTGGCTGATGCCGGTCGCTTCGGTGATGATCAGCCCGGCGCTCGCCCGCTGACGGTAATAGTCGATCATGATCGGGGTGGGCACATGGCCGCGCGTGGAGCGGCCGCGGGTGAGCGGCGACATCCACACGCGGTTGGCGGCGTGGATCGCGCCGATCTGAATCGGATCGAACAGGCTGGGCATTGAAATTCCCTCATGCAGCTTGTGACTTGGCGGAGATAGGGCGCTAAACGGCGCCATGCACCGCAACGCACCGACAACAAAAACTTCCCCGGCACGAAGCCATGTTGCGACGGCGCTCGTCGCGGCGCTGATCGCCAACGCCGCGCTGGCCACCGGCCCGCTGTTCGTGCGCATGGCGGATGTGGGGCCGGTATCCGCCGCGTTCTGGCGGCTGATCATCGCCACGCCGGTCCTGTTCGCCGCCGCCACCGCCATGGGGGAGAAGCCCATCGCCGCCGGTCGGGGGCGCTGGTGGATCCTCGCGGTCGCCGGCGTCGTGTTCGCGCTCGATCTGGCCAGCTGGCACATCGGCATCGTCCGAACCACGCTCGCCAACTCCACGCTGTTCGGCAATTCGGCGTCGCTGATCTTCCCGATCTACGGCTTCGTCGTCGCGCGCGCCTGGCCCAGCAAGATGCAGGGTGCGGCCTTGCTGCTGGCGGCGATCGGCGGGGCGCTGCTGCTCGGGCGTTCGGCCGAACTCTCCTCGCGGCATCTAGCGGGCGATCTGTTCTGCCTCGCCGCCGGCGTGTTCTATGCGGTCTATTTCGCGCTGATGGCGCGGGTGCGGGTGTCGCTCGGCCCAGTACCCGCACTGGCCCTTTCCTCGCTCGCCACCATCCCGCCGCTGCTCGTGATCGCGCTGGCGATGGGCGAGCAGATCGTGCCGCATCTGTGGTGGCCGCTGCTCGCGCTCGCCATCGTCAGCCAGCTGATCGGGCAGGGCTGCATGATCTACGCGCTCGGCCATCTCTCGCCGCTGGTGATCGGCATCGCACTGCTGGTGCAGCCGGCGGTCGGCGCGGCGCTCGGCTGGTTCATCTTCGACGAGAAGCTCGCCGCCGCCGATCTGTTCGGTGCGGCGCTGGTGGCCGCGGCGCTGGTGCTGGTGCGGCAGGGCGCGGTACGGCCCAAGGGGTAGGCGGTTGCCGGGGCGCGGCTTCGCGCCTAGATCAGCATCCATGGACCTCGCCGACGCCACCTTGGACGAACTGCGCGCGGCGCTTGCGCCGTCGCTTGCCGCCAACGCCGCCTTCGATGGCTGGAACCAGCGCGCGCTCGACGCCACTGCCGACGGCATGGGCGTAGACCGCGACGTGGCGCGACTCGCCTTTTCGGACGGCCCGCTGGCGATGATCGACGCCTGGTTCGCGCATATCGACCGCGCGATGCTGGACGAGCTTTCGCCCGAGACGCTGGCGGGAATGAAGATCCGTGCGCGAATCACTGCCCTGGTCGAGGCGCGGCTGGCGCTGCTCGCACCCTATCGCGACGCGCTGCGCCGTGCCCTGGCGATCCTCGCCATGCCGCAGAACCTGGCCCGCGCCAGCAAGCTCGGCTGGCGCGCCGCGGACGCGATGTGGCGTGCGGCAGGCGATACGGCCACCGACTATAATCATTATACCAAGCGGATGACGCTCGGCAGCGTCTATGCGGCGACCATCGCGGTGTTCGTCCAGGACGAGAGCGAGGAATGGGCCGACACCCGCGCCTTCCTTGCGCGCCGGATCGACGGAATCATGCGCTTCGAGAAGGCAAAGGCCGGGTTCGTCAATCGCACGACCAACCGGCCGAGCCTCTCCCGCTTCATCGGCCGGCTGCGCTACCCGGCGATCTGAGGCCGGGCCGGGCTGGCATGCTCGGCAATCATACGCTCGCCGTCGATCGTGATCGGGCTGGCGAGGCCCGGCAGCCCCTCGCGCACGATCGCCATGCCGCGGGCAATCACCTGCGGATCGGCGAACACCTCGTCGACGCGGTTGATCGGTCCCGCCGGCACGCCCTGCGCCTCCAGCGCCTCGTACAGATCGGCCTTGGCCCAATCGAGGATCGCGCGAGCGAGCTGCGGGATCAGCGCATCACGGTTCGTCACGCGCGCCGGATTGGTGGCGAAGCGCGTGTCCTTCGCCAGATCGAGCCCGAGGATCGCGCAGAGCCTGGCGAACTGCGAGTCATTGCCCACCGCCACGATCAGCTCGCCGTCGCGGCAGGCAAAGGCCTGGTACGGCACCAGATTCGCATGCCCGTTGCCCATGCGGTGCGGCACCTTTCCGCTCGCCATCCAGTTGAGCGCCTGGTTGGCCAGCACCGCCACCTGCGTATCGAGCAGCGCCATGTCGATGTGGGCGCCCGTTCCCTCCAAGTCGCGGCGGCGCAGTGCGGCGAGGATCGCCACCGCGGAATAGACACCGGTGAAGATGTCGGCATAGGCGACGCCCGCCTTTTGCGGCGCGCCGTCGGGCTCGCCGGTAAGGCTCATCGCCCCGCCCATGCCCTGGATGATGAAGTCATAGCCGGCGCGGGCCGCATAAGGCCCGGTCTGGCCGAAACCGGTGATCGAGCAGACGATCAGCCGCGGATTCGCCGCACGCAGGCTGGCGGCATCGAGCCCGTACTTCACCAGCCCGCCGACCTTGTAATTCTCGATCACCACATCAGCATCGGCAATCAGCGCCTTCGCCGCCGCCTGGCCCTCGGGCGTCGCGATATCGATGCCGATACTGGTCTTGCCGCGATTGCAGGCGTGAAAATAGGCGGCGTCGCGGTTGATGCCCTCCGCATCGTGGAGGAAGGGCGGGCCCCAGTGGCGGGTATCGTCCCCCGCCCCGGGCCGCTCGACCTTCACCACCTCCGCACCCAGATCGGCGAGCAGCTGCCCGCACCAGGGCCCCGCGAGGATGCGGGCAAGCTCGACGACCTTGATGCCGGCGAGCGGTTTCACGGGCGGCGAATTGCGTAGACGACGTGGTCGGAAAAGACCTTGCCACCACCACGATGGCGACGACCGGGGATCAGCGTGCCACCGATCTTCGCCATCGCCCCGCGCGACCGCACATTGTTCTCGCCGACCAGGAAGACGACCGTACCCACAAAGCGGTGGATATGATCGAGCATCAGCCGCTTCACCTCGCGGTTATAGGTGCCGCCCCAATAGGCGCGCGCGAGGAACGTCCAGCCGATCTCGATCTCGTCCTCTTCGGGCACATGATAATCGTAGCGGCCGGAGCCGATGATCGCGCCGGTGGCCTTGTCCTCGATCGCAAGGCCGCCGCCGCAGGCCAGCGCCTCGGCAAAGAACTGGCGGAATACCGGCTCCTGCCACCGATCCGGCCGCGGATGCACCTCCCAGATCAGCGGATCGGAGGCGACAGCGTAGAGCGCGTCCCAATCAGCCGGCGCCAGCGGGCGGATGCGGACCCGTTCGCCCTCCAGCACCGGCTGCCGATCGGGCACCATCAGAACGCCGCGATGCCGGTGATCGCCCGGCCGAGAATCAGCCCGTGCACGTCGTGCGTGCCCTCATAGGTGTTCACCGTCTCGAGATTGATCGCGTGGCGGATCACATGGAATTCGGCCGAGATGCCGTTGCCGCCATGCATGTCGCGCGCGACCCGGGCGATCTCGAGCGCCTTGCCGCAATTGTTGCGCTTGATGATGCTGATCGCCTCCGGGCTGAGCGTACCCGCGTCGAACATCCGCCCGCAGCGCAGCGCCGCCTGCAGGCCGAGCGCGATTTCGGTCTGCATGTTGGCCAGCTTGAGCTGCACCAGCTGCGTCGCCGCCAGCGGCCGGCCGAACTGGTGACGGTCGAGCGTGTACTGGCGCGCGGCATGGAAGCACGCCTCGGCCGCGCCCATCGTGCCCCAGGCGATGCCGTAGCGCGCGCGGTTGAGGCAGCCGAACGGGCCCTTCAGCCCCTGAACGTTGGGGAGCAGCGCATCTTCGCCCACTTCCACCCCGTCCATCACGATTTCGCCGGTCACCGAGGCGCGCAAGCTCAGCTTGCCCTCGATCTTCGGGCTGGTGAGCCCCTTCATGCCGCGTTCGAGCACGAAGCCGCGGATCGCGCCGTCATGTGCGTCGCTCTTTGCCCAGACGACGAACACGTCGGCGATCGGCGAATTGGTGATCCACATCTTGGCGCCGGTGATCCGGTAGCCGCCGTCGATCTTTTCGGCGCGGGTGCGCATGCCGGCGGGGTCGGAGCCCGCATCCGGTTCGGTGAGGCCGAAGCAGCCAACCCACTCGCCGCTCGCCAGCTTGGGCAGATACTTCCGCCGCTGCTCCTCACTGCCATAGGCGTGGATCGGATGCATGACGAGCGAGCTCTGCACGCTCATCGCCGAGCGATAGCCCGAATCGACCCGCTCCACCTCGCGCGCAACCAGGCCATAGGCGACATAGCCGAGGCCCGCGCCGCCATAGGTTTCCGGAATCGTCGGGCCGAGCAGGCCCAGCGTGCCCATCTCGGCCATGATCTCGCGGTCGAACCGCTCTTCCAGATAGGCGGAGGTGACGCGCGGGAGCAGCTCGCCCTGCGCATAATCGCGTGCGGCATCGCGCACCATCCGTTCCTCATCGGTCAGCTCGCCATCGAGCCCGAACGGATCCTGCCAGTTGAACCGGCCCATTTCTGCCATTTCAGTCGTTCCTCGGTGTCTCCGGTGCCGGGGCGGGGGCGGGTGCCGGCGCCACGACCGGGGGTTTGGGCGGCGTTGCAGCGGCCGCCTTCTCTATTTCGTCCAGCGCCTTGCGCGCGTTCACATAGCGCGAGGCGGCGCTGGTCCAGCCCTCCGCTATCGATGCGCCGGGCATGTGCATCACTTCGGCGATCGCAGTCTCGACATTGCCGGCGGCCAGTGCGCTGCGGGCGCGGCGCAGCCGCTCGGCCGGACGCGGGCTCGGCATGCCGGCCTGGTGCAGCACGAACAGATCGCCGACAAAACTGCGGAAACGTACCCAGATGCTGTCATCCGGCCCGGTGCCGAGCCGCGGCGCGATCGTGTCGAGCGCAATGCGCAGGTCCTCCAGCGTCAGCGGATCGGCCGCCGCAGTAACGATCGCCGCCACCGCCTGCGGATGCGCCCCGCCGAACCGGCCGCGCAATTGCTGCTCCAGGCTGCCCAGCGGCTGGCCGCGCTCGACCGCGCGGCGCACCGCCGCAGCGACCATCAACCGTTCGGCCTGGGTGGAATATTGCGCCGCATTGCGCGCGCTCTCGTCGGCCTGGCGCAGCTCCAGCTCCAGCGCGTCGAGCCGCGCCGCCAGCGCGCTTTCGCGGGCGTCCAGCGTTGCCATGTCGGTGGCGGGGGGCAGGACCGGCGGCGGCATCTTCAGCGGCTGCGCGGCTGGCGTGGGCGCGGGGGCGGGCTTGCTCGCGGGGCTGGCCGGCGTGGTGGTCGCCAGATGCGGGCCCGCCAGCTCGATCGCGCCCGCCGTCAGCGCGACGCCGGCAAGGAAGCCAAGCCCAACGGGGATCATACGGTTGCGGCGCGGACTCAGGGTTCGGACCGGCTCGGGCGCCAGGGGCTCGTCGCTCATGGGCGCCCTTTTCGCCGCCTGCGCCCCGCGGGTCAATCGGAGAGCGCGACGGCGGTGTCGATCAGCGCTTCGGTTTCCGGACGCGCGGCGATCGCAACGGCTCGCCAGCCGGTGCCCGCGCCCGCCGCGGCGGCCTCGGACAGCGCGGCGAGCAGCAAGGCGCCGCGATCGGGCACGATCTCCGCCAGCCGGCTGCCCGCCCGTGCGGACTGGATCAGCGCGACAGCGCCGTCCAGCTTCGCGATATCCGCCGGGGCGATCGGCAGCGCCTCGCTGGCATAGACGGGGAGGACCCTGGCGACGATGCCGCCGGCCTTCAGCGTATGCTCCCGCCCCGCCAGATGCAGCGCGCGGCGCACGCCTGCCTCCTGCGCCGCTTCGACCAGCGCCGCGGCACCAGCGTCGCCTACGGCCACCACGTCGAAATGCGCGCGGCGCGCGGCCGAGGCAGTGGCTTCGCCGACCGCATAAACCGGGAGGCTGCGCAAGCCGCCCAGCGCGTCTCCAGCCAGGCGGACGGCATTGGCGCTCGTCAGGATCAGCGCATCGAACGACGCCGGATCAGGAACCGGCCATACAAGCGGCCGCGTCTCGAACAACGGCAGGCGCAGCGCGGTGCGCCCCCTCCCCTCGACGGCAGCGGCGGTGATGCGGTTGCCGGGCTCGGGCCGCAGCACCGCGATTCTGCGGCTCATCCGGCGAACAACATGCGCACGGCCTCCGGCGCACGGTCCAGCAGATCGCGGGCAAGCGTCGCCGGCAGCATCGGATCCTCGGGCGCGCCCTCGATCATGCCATGGACATGCGCACTGCCGTCGGCGGCGTAGAGTTCGGCCTCGATGGTGAGGATCGCGCCCTCGATCGTGGCGAGCGCAGCAACGGGCGAATGGCAATCGGCCATCAGCGCCGCCAGGAAGGCGCGCTCGGCCAGCACGCAGGCCCGCGTCCTGGGATGGTCGATCGCCGCGAGCAGCCCGAGGACTCGCGTATCGCCGCTCCGCGCCTCAATGCCCACTGCACCTTGCGCGGGGGCCGGAAGGAGGATGTTGGTCGGCTGGATATGGCCGACATCGAAGCGCCCGAGCCGCTCGAGCCCTGCCGATGCCAGCAGCGTCGCATCCGCCTCGCCTGCCGCCAGCTTGGCGAGCCGCGTGTCCACATTGCCGCGGAACAGCACGGTGGAAACGTCCGGCCGGTGCCGCTTCACCTGCGCGGCGCGGCGCGGCGAGGCGGTGCCGATCACTGCGCCCGGCTTCAGCGCGGCGAGCGACTCGGCGCCGACCAGCCGATCGCGCACATCCGCGCGCGGCAGCATGGCGGCGATGGTGATCGCCTCGGGCCTGACGGTCTCGACGTCCTTCATCGAGTGCACCGCGCAGTCGATCTCGCCTTCCAGCAGCGCGCGATCCAGTTCCTTGGTCCACAGCGCCTTGCCGCCGATCTCGGCCAGGGGGCGATCCTGTACCTTGTCGCCCGTCGTGCGGACGACGACGATCTCGCCCTCAATGCCGTGCGCGGCCTTCAGCGCGTCGCGAACCATATGGGCCTGGGTAAGGGCGAGCGGCGAACCGCGCGTGCCGATGCGAAGTGCAGTCATGGGCGCGGTGCTAGGGTTGGCGCGGCACGAGAGCAATGGGGGTGTTGCCGGAGGCGCTGGCTCGATTCTCGGTTCACGCGGAGGCGCGAAGACGCGGAGAAGAGATCGCGCGCAGAGGCGCAGAGCGCGCATAGGGTTGGTCGCTCGGTTTGCCTGCGGGAGATATGCACAGAAGCGTTGGTCGGCTACGCCCTCTTTCTTCCCTTCTCTTGCGTCCTCTGCGCCGCTGCGCGAACAAAAATGCTCCGCGTGCGCCGCGCCTCCGCGTGAACCAAAATGCCCCCACCTCTAGACCGCAGACGCAAGCGGCTTAGATGGGACGCATGGCACTCATCCTCGGACTTGAATCGAGCTGCGACGAAACCGCGGCGGCCCTGGTGACAAGCGACGGCACGATCCGTGCCCACAAGCTGGCGCGGCAGGAAGAGGCGCACCGGCCCTATGGCGGCGTCGTTCCGGAAATCGCGGCGCGCGCGCATGTGGAGATGCTGGGGCCGCTGGTCGAAGCGGCGCTGGAGGAAGCGGGCGTGACGCTGGCCGATGTTGATGCGATCGCCGCCACGGCAGGCCCCGGCCTGATCGGCGGCGTGATGGTAGGCCTTGTCACCGGCAAGGCGCTGGCGCTGGCGGCGAACAAGCCGCTGGTAGCGGTGAATCACCTCGAGGGCCATGCGCTCTCGCCCCGGCTTGGCGATCGCAGCCTGGCATTTCCCTATCTGCTGCTGCTCGTCTCGGGCGGGCACTGCCAGCTGCTGCTGGTCGAGGGCGTCGGCCGCTATAGCCGGCTCGCGACGACGATCGACGACGCTGCGGGCGAGGCGTTCGACAAGACCGCCAAGCTGCTCGGCCTCGGCTTTCCCGGCGGCCCGGCGGTGGAGAAGGCGGCCGCGCGCGGCAACCCCAAGGCTGTGCCGCTGCCGCGCCCGCTGGTCGGATCGGGCGAGCCGCATTTCTCCTTCGCGGGCCTCAAGAGCGCTGTCGCGCGCGCAGTGAACGACTATAGCGCCGAGGACCTCGCCGCCTCGTTCCAGCAGGCGGTGGTCGACTGCCTGGTCGATCGCACCCGTCTGGCGCTCGCCGTCACCCGGCCGACGGCGCTGGTTGTCGCGGGTGGTGTCGCGGCCAACACCGCGGTGCGAACGGCGTTGGAGGCATTGGCCACCGCACACGACCTGCCCTTCGTCGCGCCGCCGCTCTGGCTGTGTACCGACAATGCGGCGATGATCGCCTGGGCCGGCGCCGAGCGCTTCGCCCAAGGCCTCACCGATCCGCTCGATTTTCCGGCACGGCCGCGCTGGCCGCTCGATCCCGATGCGGAGAAGGTGCGCGGTGCAGGAGTGAAGGCATGAAGATCGGCGTCATCGGCGGTGGTGCCTGGGGCACCGCCCTCGCCCAGGTGGCGGCACGCGGCGACGCGCCGGTACTGCTCTGGGCACGCGAGCCCGAGGTGGTGGAGAGCATCAACGCGGTCCACGAAAACCGTCAGTTCCTCGCCGGCGTGGCGCTCTCCCCTGGCATCCGCGCGACAGGCAGCCTGGGCGATCTCGCCGGCTGCGACGCGCTGCTGGTGGTGGCCCCCGCGCAGCATGTCCGCGCAGTGCTGGCGGAGGTCGCGGTCGGCACCACGCCGCTGGTGCTGTGCGCCAAGGGCATCGAGGCGGGTACCCGGCTGCTGGTGGGTGAAGTGGCGCGCAGCGTTGCGCCGCACGCGCCGATCGCGGTGCTGTCCGGCCCTACCTTCGCCCACGAAGTCGCAGCGGGGAAGCCGACGGCGGTGACGCTGGCCTGCGAGGATGCCGATCTGCGCACCCGGCTGACGGAACGGCTCGGCGCCCCCGCCTTCCGCCCCTATGCCTCGGCCGACGTGATCGGTGCGGAGATCGGGGGCGCGGTGAAGAATGTGCTCGCCATCGCCTGCGGGGTCGTGGAAGGCGCGGGTCTCGGGCTCAACGCGCGCGCGGCGCTGATCGCGCGGGGCTTTGCCGAGATGACCCGATTCGGCCTCGCCCGCGGCGCGCAGGCGGAGACGCTGACCGGGCTGTCGGGGCTGGGCGACCTGGTCCTCACCTGCTCGTCGACCAATTCGCGCAACTTCTCGCTGGGCGTGGGGCTGGGCCAGGGCCGCAGCGCCGCCGAACTGCTGTCCGACCGCAAGACCGTGGCCGAAGGCGCCTTCACCGCACCCGTGCTGCGCGAGGCGGCGGCGGAAGCCGGCGTGGAAATGCCGGTGACGCTGGCGGTGAACGCGCTGCTCGAAGGCGCGCCGGTGGCCCAGGTGATCGACGCGCTGCTCAGCCGTCCGCTGCGGGCGGAGGCGGTTTGAGTAGTACCTAAGCCCCTCCCCTTCCGGGGGGGGGTGGGGTGGGGCAGTGTCTCACCGAGACCAACAACTGGTCTGGAATCCCTCCACCCCCAAGCCCCTCCTCCAAGGAGGAGGGGCTTAAGAAGAAACGCGGTTACAGCAGCCCCAGCCCCGCCAGCTCGCCCATCAGCGACGGCGGCAGTTCGTCTGCCCCGCCTTCCAGATCGCCGAGATCCGGCGGCGCATCGGCAGCTTCCAGATAGCGCCAGCCCTGATGCGCCCGTTTCGGCCGCGCCTGGACCAGCACCAGCTTCGGCTCGAGCAGGATCGCCGTGCGCCCGCCCTCCGCCTCGCCGAAGCTGAGGATCGGCGAGCGACCGACCAGCTGGTGCTTGAGGATCCAGAACAGCGAACCGCCGTCGATCTCTTCGTGCCGCTTGGGCAGATAGCGCGTGGTCAGGGCGACGCCGCCCAAGGCAGCGCGCGCCTCGAGCCGGCTCCGAAGGAAATCGACGCTGTCGCAGGCAAAGGCGACCTTGGTGAGATGGAGTGGCACGCCGCCGATTTGGGCAATCCCTGCCCCGCGATCAAGTCAGCTGCCAAGGCCTACCAATGTCGCCAGACCCAGGAAGGAGAAGAATCCCATCACGTCGGTCATCATCGTGACGAACACGGCGGAGGATACCGCCGGATCGACGCGCAGGCGGTCCAGTGTCACCGGGATCAGCACCCCCGACAATCCCGCGATCACGTTGTTGATCACCATTGCCGCCGCGATCACGACTGCGAGCCAGGGAATGCCATAGACCAGCATCGTCCCGGCCCCGATCGCCAACCCGAGCGACGCGCCATTGGCGGCGGCGATACGCAGCTCGCGCCAGATCATCCGCAAGGTATTCGATTCGGTGAGCTGGTTGGTAGCGATTGCCCGGACCACCACCGCCAGCGTCTGCGTGCCGGCATTGCCGCCCATGCCGGAGACAATCGGCATCAGCACCGCGAGCAGCGCGAACTTGGCGATCTCGCCCTGGAACAGCCCGACCACCGACGCTGCGAACATCGCCGTACCAAGATTGACGAACAGCCAGGTCAGTCGCGTCTTGACCGTCAGGAGCACGGGCTCGTTGATGTCGCCCTCGCCGGCGCCGGACAGACGAAGGATGTCCTCGCCCGCTTCCTGCGAGATGATGTGGACGATGTCGTCCACCGTGATCATGCCGACCAGCCGGCCGCTGAGATCCACCACGGCGGCCGAGATCAGCGCGTATTTCTGGAAGCGCAGCGCCACTTCCTCCTGGTCCATGTCGACCGGGATCAGCGTCTGCTCGCGCTTCATCACGTCGCTGATGGTGATGCCGCGCGGGGTGCGCAGGATCCAGGAAAGCTCGCAGGTGCCGATCGGCTTGTGCGAGGGATCGACGACGAAGATTTCCCAGAAATCGGTGGTCAGCTCGTCATTGCCGCGTAGATAATCGAGCACGTCGCCGACGGTCCAATGCTCGGGCACCGCGATCAGCTCGCGCTGCATCAGGCGGCCGGCGGACTCCTCGGGATAGGACAGCGCCTCCTCGATCGCGGCGCGATCGTCGGGGTCGAGCGCGCGGAGCACTTCGCGCTGGTCCTCGACGTCCATGTCCTCGATGATCGCGACGGCGTCGTCGGTATCGAGTTCGGCGGCAATATCGGCGACCTGGTGCGGCTCGAGCGCATCGACCAGCGCCTCGCGCACCCAGTCGTTCATTTCGGCGAGCACGTCGCCGTCGATCAGGTCGGAAATGGCGGTGACCACGTCGGCGCGGCGCTCGGACGGCACCAGCTCGATCAGGTCGGCGATGTCGGCGGGGTGGAGCGGCGCGACCAGCACATGGGCGGCCTCGGCATCGCCCTCGTCCACCGCATCGAGCACTGCGCTGACGAATTCGGGCTTGAGCCGATCGTCCTCGTCGAGCTGGCTCTCGGGCGCGGCGGCCTCTTCGTGCAGTTCGGTCTCGCTCACCGTCCGACCTCCCGTGCTGCGGCCTCGTCGGGGGTCGCTGCCACCCTCAGCCCGGATTTGCAAGTCGGCAGCGCACCGCTTAGGGCATCGCTGCAGTTTTAGAGAAGAGGTGCCCCATGGCCGATCCCACTACGCTCGTACTCACGCTCGACACCGGCGACGTCCGCATCCGCCTGCGCCCCGACCTCGCGCCGAACCATGTCGCGCGCATCGCCGGCCTCGCCGATGAAGGCTTCTACGACGGCGTGATCTTCCACCGCGTGATCGACGGCTTCATGGCGCAGGGCGGCGATCCCTCGGGCACCGGCATGGGCGGTTCGGACAAGCCGGACCTCGCGCAGGAGTTCTCCAAGGAGCGCCATGCGCGCGGCGTCTGCTCGATGGCGCGCACGATGAATCCGAACAGCGCCAACTCGCAGTTCTTCATCTGCCTCGATGATGCGAGCTTCCTCGACGGCCAGTATACCGTCTGGGGCGAAGTCGTCGAAGGCATGGAGCATGTCGACGCGCTGCCCAAGGGCGAGCCGCCCGCGAACCCCGGCAAGATCGTCAAGGCCCGCACCGAGGCTTGATGCGTGTGTCCCTCCCGCTTCGCTGAGGCGGGAGGGCTGGCGCGGCGGTCGGGCGATGAGGCTCGCGGGGGATTGCGCCGCCACCCTCACTACCCCCTGTCATCCCCGCGAAGGCGGGGATCCATTGACGCTGATGCCGCGGTTCTTCCCCCCAGCGCCCTGGCAAATGGATTCCCGCCTTCGCGGGAATGACGATGGTGTGAGGAGGGCGAGTACCCCCTCCCCGCTTCACGAGATGGTAAGCCCGCGGGGCCTATGGCTGCGCCCTCCATCCGGATGACGCGTCATGTTGCAATCCATTCGCAATCGCAATAATCCCTAAAAGGGTGGATTTCGCGCGCGCGCTGTGCTTAGGCGGGCGCGATCCTTTCCCCGTTCCCTTGAAAAGGCGGACTGCTCCCATGAACATCCACGAATATCAGGCCAAGGAACTGCTCGCGAAGTTCGGCGTGCCCGTGCCGGCCGGCTTTGCCGCGATGAGCGTCGAGGAGGCCGTCGAAGCCTCGAAGAAGCTGCCTGGGCCGCTCTATGTCGTGAAGGCGCAGATCCATGCCGGCGGCCGCGGCAAGGGCAAGTTCAAGGAACTGCCGGCCGAAGCCAAGGGCGGCGTCCGCCTCGCCAAGACCGAGGACGAAGTCCGCCACGCCGCGACCGAGATGCTCGGCAACACCCTCGTGACGATCCAGACCGGCGCTGCCGGCAAGCAGGTCAACCGCCTGTACGTCACCGACGGCGTCGACATCGCCAAGGAATTCTACCTCGCGCTGCTGGTCGATCGCGCCACCGGCCGCGTTGCCTTCGTCGTCTCGACCGAAGGCGGCATGGACATCGAAACCGTCGCGCATGACACGCCGGAGAAGATCCACACCTTCGACGTCGATCCCGCGACCGGCTTCATGCCGCACCACGGCCGCGCCGTCGCCAAGGCGCTCGGCCTCGAGGGCGATCTCGCCAAGCAGGCGCAGAGCCTCGCCGGCAAGGTGTACAACACCTTCCTCGGCACCGATGCCTCGCAGATCGAGATCAACCCGCTCGCCGTCACCGACGATGGCAAGCTGATGGTGCTCGACGCCAAGGTCGGCTTCGATTCGAACGCGATGTACCGTCACAAGGACCTGATGGAACTGCGCGACGAGACCGAAGAGGATCCGATGGAGCTCGAGGCGTCGAAGTACGACCTCGCCTACATCAAGCTCGACGGCGACATCGGCTGCATGGTCAACGGCGCCGGCCTGGCGATGGCGACGATGGACATCATCAAGCTGAACGGCATGTTCCCGGCCAACTTCCTCGACGTCGGCGGCGGCGCGAACAAGGAGAAGGTCACCGCGGCGTTCAAGATCATCCTGAGCGATCCGGCGGTGAAGGGCATTCTGGTCAACATCTTCGGCGGCATCATGCGCTGCGACATCATCGCAGAGGGCATCGTCGCGGCTGCCAAGGAAGTGAACCTCTCGGTGCCGCTGGTCGTCCGCCTCGAGGGCACCAACGTGCAGCAGGGCAAGGACATCCTGGCCAATTCGGGCCTGCCGATCGTCGCCGCCAACGATCTGGGCGATGCCGCCCAGAAGATCGTGGCGGAGGTGAAGAACGCGGCGTGAGCGATGCGGCCGCCTCGACTGTGAAGACGGTCGAAGGCGGCTGCCGCTGCGGCCGCGTGCGGTTCCGGGTGACGGGCAATGCGCTCGTCACCATGGCCTGCCACTGCACCGGCTGCCAGCGCATGACCGCCAGCGCCTATTCGCTGAGCGGCCTCTACCCGGCGGAAGCCTTTGCCGTGATCGAAGGCGAGCCTGTGATCGGCGGCCTGCACGGCGCCACCCGGCATTTTCACTGCGATCATTGCAAGAGCTGGCTGTTCACCCGGCCCGAGGGTCTCGACGCCTTCGTGAACATCCGCACGACGATGCTCGACGCGCCGATGTCCGCCCCGCCCTTCCTCGAGACCTATACCGAGGAAGCGCTCCCCTGGGCCGCGACTGGCGCTTCGTACAGCTACCCAAAATTTCCGCCCCCGGAATCCTTCGGCACGCTGATGCAGGCGTACGCCGAATCGCTTGCGAGCGGTTGACGTTCGCGTAAACGTAACCCAATTGTCCGGGGACAACCCTGGCAGACAGGAAGGATGCGAATGAAGGTCCTGGTACCGGTCAAGCGCGTGCTTGACTATAACGTGAAGCCCCGCGTGAAGGCGGACGGGACGGGCGTCGATCTGGCGAACGTCAAGATGAGCATGAACCCCTTCGACGAGATCGCGATCGAGGAAGCGGTGCGGCTGAAGGAGAAGGGCGCGGCGACCGAGATCGTCGTCGTCACGATCGGCGTCGCCAAGGCGGAAACCGACGTGCTGCTCACCGCGCGCGCCATGGGCGCCGATCGCGGCATCCTGATCCAGACCGACGACGAGGTCGAGCCGCTGGCCGTCGCCAAGCTGCTCGCCAAGGTCGCCGAAGAGGAACAGCCCGGGCTGATCATCCTCGGCAAGCAGGCGATCGACGACGACTCGAACCAGACCGGCCAGATGCTCGCCGCGCTGCTCGGCTGGGCGCAGGGAACCTTCGCCTCCAAGGTCGAGATCGCCGGCGACCGCGTGCACGTGACTCGCGAGATCGACGGCGGCCTGGAGACGGTGGACCTCAAGCTGCCAGCGATCGTCACCACCGACCTTCGCCTCAACGAGCCGCGCTACGCCACGCTGCCGAACATCATGAAGGCCAAGAGCAAGCCGGTCGCGAAGAAGACGGTCGCCGACTACGGCATCGACGTCACCCCGCGCCTCAAGACGCTCAAGGTCGTCGAGCCGTCCAAGCGCCAGGCGGGCATCAAGGTGGGTTCGGTCGACGAGCTGGTCGAGAAGCTCAAGGGCATGGGAGTCGCGTGATGAAGACACTGGTTTGGGTCGAACACGACCATCAGAGCGTCAAGGACGCGACGCTCTCTACCGTCACCGCGGCGGCAAAGCTGGGTGAAGTGCACCTGCTCGTCGCGGGCAAGGGCGTCTCGGCGGTGGCCGAGGCCGCGGCGCAGATCGCAGGCGTGGGCAAGGTCCATGTCGCCGACGACGCGGCCTACGAGCATTTCCTCGCCGAGAATGTCGCGCCGCTGGTCGTCCAGCTGATGGACAGCCATGACGCGGTGCTTTTCCCGGCGACCACCACCGGCAAGAACGTGGCGCCGCGCGTCGCCGCCGCGCTCGACGTGATGCAGATCTCGGACATCCTCTCGGTCGAGGGTGCCGACACCTTCACGCGGCCTATCTATGCCGGCAACGCGATCGCCACGGTGCAGACCAGCGACAAGAAGCTGGTGATCACCGTGCGCGGCACCGCGTTCGACAAGGCGGCGGCAACCGGCGGCAGCGGCACGGTGGAAGCCGTCGCGGCCGCGGGCGACAAGGGTCTTTCGACCTTTGCCGGCTCGGAGATCGCGACGTCGGAGCGTCCGGAACTGACCAGCGCCAAGATCATCGTCTCGGGCGGCCGCGCGCTCGGCTCGCAGGAGCAGTTCCACGCGCTGATCGATCCGCTCGCCGACAAGCTGGGTGCCGCGGTCGGCGCCAGCCGCGCGGCGGTGGACGCAGGCTATGCGCCCAACGACTATCAGGTCGGCCAGACCGGCAAGATCGTAGCACCCATGGTCTATGTCGCGGTCGGCATCTCGGGCGCTATCCAGCACCTGGCCGGCATGAAGGACTCGAAGACGATCGTCGCGATCAACAAGGACGAGGACGCCCCCATCTTCCAGGTGGCGGACATCGGCCTGGTCGGCGATCTGTTCACGCTGGTGCCGGAGCTGACGGAAAAGCTCTGAGCTGATCGGTAGAAACAAGAAAGGGCGGCCCACCGATGCGGCGGGGCCGCCCTTTTCTTTTGCGGCACCTGCTGCTCAGGGAGAGGACAGGGCTTGGCTTCATCCTCTTAAGCAGAAAGCCCGCCGGCAAGGAGGGTCGCCGGCGGGCCGGGCCTCGCCCAAGGGGGGAGCGTGCGAGGCCCTCGACAGCGTCAGGGCATGAGGACGCTGTCGATCACGTGGATCACGCCGTTCGACTGGTTCACGTCGGCGATGGTGATCTTGGCCTTGCCGCCCTTGGCATCCTGAATCATCCAGCCGCCGCTCGGGCCCTTCATGATCGTGATCGGCTCACCCTGGACGGTGGTGAGCGTCGCCTTGCCGCCATGCGCCTTGGCATCGGCAGCGATCTGCGCGGCGCTCAGCTTGCCCGCGACGACATGATAGGTGAGGATCTTGGTCAGCGTCGCCTTGTTCTCGGGCTTCACCAGCGTGTCGACCGTTCCGGCGGGGAGCTTGGCGAAGGCGGCGTCGGTCGGCGCGAAAACGGTGAATGGGCCGGGGCCCGACAGCGTCTCCACCAGGCCGGCGGCCTTCACGGCGGCGACCAGCGTGGTGTGATCCTTCGAATTCACCGCATTCTCGACGATGTTCTTGGTCGGGTACATCGCGGCGCCGCCAACCATCGGATAATTCTGCACGGCGGCGACGGCTCCCGTGGCGAGCAGGGCGGCCCCCATGATGCCGGTGAGCGAGGCGAGACGGGTCTTGCGCATCTTCTAGCTTCCTCTTGCTACACACCTCTCTGGCGGAGGTGCGACGGAGCTACGGGGCAGCCAGCACCCCGGATGCAGCGATCTTCAAAGAATCGTGATTTTTCCGGCGGCGACCGGCGGGCCGCTCGGGCCGGCGTGCGGCGCGGTGGCGGCTTCTTCCATCGTCACGGCAAGCGTCGCCCCCTCCGCCATCAACGCGCGGTGCGCCGGCGCTACCGCCATGTCGCGGCCGCCCCGCGTCGCGACGAGACCCAATGAAACCGGCTTGCCGCCTGCCGGGATCACCCAGAGCTCGGGCGCGCGGGCGCTGGCCGGCATGCTTTCCGTGCGGACGTGGAGCATGCCCTGGCCGGCATCGTAGCGGGCGGCGAAGACCGCCCCTTCGGTGCCGGTGATCTGCGCCACCACCACCGGCTGCGGCGGCAGCACCACGGGCTGCGGCACCGGGCGCAGCAGCAGGATCGCAAGCAGCACCGCCGCGGCAGCGCTGGCGGCGATCGCGGTGGCCCGCCAGCGCCGCAGCGCCACCACGGTGCCCTGGTCCGCGGCCGGCAGCCGCGCCGCGATCCGCTGCCACAGTCCGGCGGCGACCGGTACATCGGCACCGCTCAGCGCAAGCGGCGCCAGATCCAGCACCCAGCGCTCCACGGACGCCGCAAATACAGGGTCCGCCAGTTGCCGACGTCGAGCGGCCGCAAGGTCGTCGCCTTCCAGCAGCCCCAGCGCCAGCTCGGCCGCCAGTGCGACGTCTTCCTCGTCGCGGCGCAGCGGATCAGCCATCGCCGAGGCACCCCCGCAATTGCAGCAGCCCGCGCCGGATCCAGCTCTTCATCGTGCCAAGCGGCACGGCCGCGGACTGGGCAAGTTCGGAATAGGTGCGTCCCTGGAAGAACGCCGCGCGGATTGCGCCCTGCGGCTTCTCGTCCAGCGCCTCGAGGCAGTCGAAAATCCGCGCCTGGGTCTCACCCGCCTCCAGCAGTGCTTCGGCCGAGGGGCGGCCATCGGCCAGCGCGAGCGCGGCCTCGACCGGCGCGGTCTCGCCCAGCCCGCGTGCACGGCGCCAGTCGATCGCAGTGTTGCGGGCGATCGTGCACAGCCAGGTGATCGGGCTGGCGCGCGACGCATCGAATCGCCCTGCCCTGTCCCACACCTTCAGATACACTTCCTGCATCACGTCCTCTGCAGCCTCGCGGTCCTGGCAGATACGCAGGCAGACGCCCATCAGCTTCGCCGCCGTCAGATCATAGACGATTTTGAGTGCGGCGCGGTTGCCGCCGGCCACGTCGGCAAGCGCCTGAACCAGCCGGGCACGCGCGCCGTCGCCGGCTGAAGGAGTGGGAGCAACCACGCGCCAAGGTGTAGCCGCAAATCCGGCAGGAGCAACCCGGCACCCGCAACGCTGGACGAGAGGGCAGCCGGGCCGCTACCCCGCGGCCGGGCAGCAACAGGCAAGGAACGCGCCGTGGGTGGAAATTGGGTTCGTACGATGGCGCTGCCGGTGGTCGTGGTCGGCCTCGCGATCCTCTGCCTGCGCGTCTTCCTCCCCTTTCTCGACGAGATCCTGTGGAGCATCGTCGGCACGATCCTCTTCCAGCCGGTGCAGCGCTGGTATCTGACCCGCCACCCGGACCAGCCGAACCGGGCCGCGCTGGTCGCGTTGACGGCGATGTCGCTGACCCTGTTGCTGCCGATGGCCTTGCTGACGATCGTCGCGATCGACCAGATCTCCAGCTTCTCGCAGAGCGTCGCCAGCGGCAGATTCAACCCCGCCGCGGCCCTTGGCGGGCTCTTCGCGCACCTGCCCGACAGCGTCCGCGGCCTGCTCGCCCGCGCCGGCATGGGCGACCTCGCCGCTATCCAGGCGAAGCTGGTCGCCGGGCTGGGGCGCGGCATCCCCGCCGTCGCCAACCAGGCGCTGGCCTTTGGGGGCGGCATGTTGAACCTGCTGCTGTCGGTGACGGTGATCCTCTATCTCGGCTTTTTCTTCCTGCGCGATGGCGAGAAGCTGGTCCGGCGCTTCGGGGTGCTGGCCCCGATCGACGCAGGCTATCAGACGCTGATCGCTTCCACCTTCGTCACGGTTGTCCGCGCGACGGTGAAAGGCGGCATCCTCGTCGCGCTGGCGCAGGGCGCGGTCGGCGCGGTCGTGCTGGCGGTGCTGGGCGTGCAGAGTTGGCTGCTGCTCGGCATCGTGATGGCGGTGGCGGCGCTGCTGCCCGCCGTAGGGACCGGCCTGGTGTGGGTACCGGTGGCGCTCTACCTGCTGGCCACCGGGCAGGTGGTGCAAGGCGTCGCACTGGTCGTCTGCGGCCTGTTCGTGATCGGCATGGTCGACAACATCCTGCGCCCCATCCTGATCGGATCGGAAACCAAGATGCCGGACTTCATCGTGCTGCTTTCCACGCTGGGGGGCATCGAGGCATTCGGCTTTGGCGGGCTGCTGGTCGGCCCGCTGGTTGCGGCACTGGCGCAGGCGGTGTTCACCCGCCTGCTGGATCGGCCGGAGCCCGGCCCACCTCCAACCCCTTGATTGTGCTTGCGCGCGGCGCAGCGACGGTTGCAGCGAAGCGGTGTTGACGCTGCACTGCAGCAAACCCATCTGCCCGCGGTGCACGCTCCCCACCCCCGCTCCGCCGCCCGCTCGCCCGGGCTGGTCCATTTCGCGCTCGCCATGGGCGGCTTCGCGATCGGCACCACCGAATTCGCGACGATGAGCCTGGTGCCCTATTTCTCCGCGGGGCTGGGGATCGACGAACCCACCGCCGGCCATGTGATCAGCGCCTATGCGCTGGGCGTGGTGGTCGGCGCGCCGCTCCTAGCGGTGGCGGCGGCGAAATGGTCGCGCCGGGCCCTGCTGATCGCGCTGATGGCCAGCTTCGCGCTGTTCAACGGGCTGAGCGCGCTGGCGCCGACCTATCACTGGATGCTGCTCTTCCGCTTCCTCAGCGGGCTGCCCCATGGCGCCTATTTCGGCATCGCCGCCCTCGTGGCCGCTTCGCTGGTGCCGTATGACCAGCGCTCGCAGGCGGTGGGTCGGGTCATGCTCGGGCTGGCTGTGTCCACGGTGCTGGGCGTGCCGGCGGCCAACTGGCTGGGGCAGGCGGTCGGCTGGCGCTGGGGCTTCGCAGTGGTGGCGGCGCTGGCGCTGCTCACGGTCGCGCTCGTGGTCTGGCTGGCGCCGAAGGACCGGCCGGAACAGGGCGCGAGCCCGCTGCGGGAGCTCAGCGCGCTGGCGAACGGGCAGGTCTGGCTGACGCTCGGCGTGAGCGCGATCGGCTTTGGTGGCCTGTTCTGCGTCTATACCTATGTCGCATCCACGCTGATGCACGTCACGGGCACGCCGCCATGGGCGGTGCCGCTGGTACTGGCGATCTTCGGCCTGGGGATGATCGCCGGCAACATCGTCGTGCCGCGCTTTGCCGACCGTGCGCTGATGCCCACCGGCGCCGCCCTGCTGATCGCAAGCGCCGTCGCGCTCGCGCTTTATCCGCTTGCGGCGCATTCGCTGGTCTGGATCGCGCTCGACGTGTTCGCGATCGGCTTTGCCGGTGCGCTGGGGCCCGTACTGCAGACCCGGCTGATGGACGTGGCGGGCGACGCACAGGCGCTGGCCGCCGCGCTCAACCACTCCGCGTTCAACACCGCCAATGCGCTCGGCCCCTGGCTGGGCGGCCTGGCGATTGCCGCCGGTTACGGCTGGACGTCGACCGGCTGGGTCGGCGCGCTGCTGGCGCTGGGCGGGCTGGCGATCTTGGGGCTGGCGGTGCTCGCCGACCGCAGGACCGCGTAACCCGCCACCGCGGACAAGATCGAGCCGAGCAGCACGCCGATCTTCACTTCGTCGACCAGCAATTCGTTGCCTGGAAAGGCGAGGCCGCCGATGAACAGGCTCATCGTGAAGCCGATTCCGGCGAGCAGCGAAACGCCGTAGATCTGCCGCCAGCCGGCATTGCCCGGGCGCTTGGCAATGCCGGTCTTCACCGCCAGCCAGATGCTGCCGAAGATGCCGAGCTGCTTGCCCAGGAAGAGCCCGGCGGCGATGCCAAGCGGCAGCGGCTCGAGCAAAATCGCGGGCGACATGCCGCCCAGCGACACGCCTGCATTGGCGAAGCCGAACAGCGGCACGATCAGGAACGCCGACCAGGGGTGCAGGGCATGTTCCAGCCGGTGGAGCGGCGAGTCCACAGCGTCGGGTGCGGCGGGCGACTTGACGAGCGGGATCGTCATGGCGGCGGCCACGCCGGCGATCGTGGCATGCACGCCCGACTGGAACACCAGGACCCACAGCACCGCCGCAAGCGCCAGGTAGACGGCGAGATTGCGTACGCCGAGCCGGTTGCAGGCGATCATCACGCCCAGCACCACCGCTGCACCGCCCAGTGCCACCAGATCGATATGCGCGGTGTAGGCGACTGCGATGATCGCCACCGCGCCCATGTCGTCGACGATCGCCACCGTCGTGAGGAACAGCTTGAGCGCGGCCGGTGCACGGCTGCCAAGGATCGCCAGCACCCCGATCGCGAAGGCGATGTCGGTTGCTGCGGGAATGGCCCAGCCGCTGGTCACGCCGGGCGTGCGGCCGGCGATCAGCAGATAGACGAGCGCGGGAATCGCCATGCCGGCGGCGGCGGCGATCACCGGCAGGCGGCGGCGGTCCCAGCTCGCCAGCCGGCCGTCGATGAACTCGCGCTTGATCTCCAGCCCCACGAGCAGGAAGAACACGGCCATCAGCCCGTCGTTGATCCACAGATGCACGGTCATCGGCCCGTGCAACGGCGCGATCACCGGTCCGGTCTCCAGATGCAGCGTGTGGAAATAGGTCTCGGAGATGCCGGGCAGGTTCGCCGCGAGCATTGCCAGGGCGGCGGCGGCGATCAGGAAGATGCCGCCGGCCGCCTCGCCGTGAAGGAAATCCCGCGCCGCAGAGCGGACCGTTCGAATGCGGCGTTTCATGGTGGATTTCCTCTCTTGTTCGTGACCGGGGAAGTGCCTTCCCCCTTACGCCGCGCGGGCCAGCGCCTCGGCGATCAGCTTGCGGCTGTTCGCGATGCCGTACAGCGCGATGAAGCTGCCCATGCGCGGCCCCTGCTCCGATCCCAGCAGCGTCTCGTACAGCGCCTTGAACCAGTCGCGCAGGTTCTCGAAGCCGCCCGTCTTGCCGATCTCGTACACCTGGTCCTGGATCGCCTCGGCCGTCGCATCGGCCGGCAGCGCCGCGAGTTCGGTGTCGAGCCGCTTCAAGGCATCGATCTCCACGCCTACCGGCGCGCGCTTGTTGAGCGTCGGAGCGACGAAATCGCGGGCATAGGCAAGCGCATAGCCGATCAGACGGTCGAGCGCCGGATAGGTTTCGGGATTCGCGTCCGGGACATAATTCGTAAGATAGCCCCAGACCTGTTCCTTGCTCGCCTCGCCCATCACGCCGACCAGGTTGAGCAGCAGCCCGAGGGTGACCGGCAGGGTCTCAGCCGGCGGCTCGCCATTGTGGATGTGGTGGACCGGGTTGCCGAGCTTCTGTTCGATCGGCTGGCCGGCATAATTGCCGCGGAACTGCCAATATTCGTCGATCGCGCGCGGGATCACGCCCAGGTGCAGCTGCTTGGCCTTTTTCGGCTCGCGATAGGCGTAGAAGGCGATGCTCTCCTCGGGGCCATAGGTCAGCCATTGCTCCAGGCTGAGGCCGTTGCCCTTGGACTTGGAGATCTTCTCGCCCTTCTCGTCGAGGAACATCTCGTAGTTGAAGCCCTCGGGCGGGCGGCCGCCGAGGACACGGGCGATCTTGCCCGACTGAGTAACCGAATCGATCAGGTCCTTGCCGGCCATCTCGTAGTCGACGTCGAGCGCGACCCAGCGCATCGCCCAGTCGACCTTCCACTGGAGCTTGGCCTTGCCGCCGAGCACCGATTGAACGATCCGCTCGCCCTCATCCTCGAAGGCGATCAGGCCGGCTTCGGCATCGACGACCTCGACCGGCACCTGCAGCACGATGCCCGACTTGGGGCTGATCGGCAGGACGGGCGAGTAGGTCGCCTGGCGCTCGGCGCGGAGCGTCGGCAGCATCACGTTCATGATACCCTGATAGTGGCGCAGCACGCCCTTCAGCGCCGCGTCGAAGCGGCCGCCGGTGTAATAGTCGGTGGACGAGGCGAACTCGTATTCGAAGCCGAACTGGTCGAGGAATTCGCGCAGCCGCGCATTGTTGTGGTGAGCGAAGCTTTCGAACTTCTCGAACGGATCCGGCACCTGGGTCAGCGGCTTGCCGAGATGTTCGCGCAGCATGTCCTGGTTGGGCACATTGTCCGGCACCTTGCGCAGGCCGTCCATGTCGTCGCTGAACGCGATCAGGCGGGTGGGCACGTCGCACAGGCTTTCGAAGGCACGGCGGACCATGGTGGTGCGCAGCACTTCGTTGAACGTGCCGATATGCGGCAGTCCCGAGGGACCATAGCCGGTCTCGAACAGCACATGGCCTTTCTCCGGCGCGCCACCGCTTGCGATCTGCGGGTAGCGTTTGAGCAGCTTGCGCGCCTCTTCATAGGGCCAGGCCTTGGAGACGAGCGCAGCAGCGCGGAGTTCGGGAGTGACGTTGCTCATGGTCCCCTGCCTCTGCCGTTTTCGCGCCCGCGATGCAATTGCTAGAGGCCGAGTCCCACCGCGCTCCAATAGGTGATCCCCGCCGCGACATAGGCGAGCGCGAACAGATAGCCGATCATGAAGGCCGGCCACTTCCACCCATTGGTCTCGCGCCGCGTCACCGCGATGGTCGAGATGCACTGGGGCGCGAAGACGAACCACATCAGGAAGGCGAGCGCGCTCGGCAGGCTCCAATGCTTCTGGAGCTGCTCGCGGATCGATTCCTCGCCCGACGCGTCATCGGGATTGTCGACCGCATAGACCGTGCCGATCGCCGCCACCGCCACTTCGCGCGCGGCCATTGCCGGGATCAGCGCCAGCGCCATGTCCCGGTTGAAGCCGATCGGGGCCACGATGGTCTGCAGGCCGGTGCCGATGCGGCCGGCGATCGAATAATCCACCTTGGAGACGGTGCTGCCCTCGGGCGGCTTGGGGAAGCTGAGCAGCGCCCAAAGCACCACCGTGGTGTAGAGAATGATCGTGCCGGCGCGCTTGAGGAAGATCAGCGCACGCTGCCAGAGCCCGAGCAGCACGTCGCGCACGCTCGGCCACTGGTACTTTGGCATCTCCATCATGAAGCCCGATGTCGCGCCCTTTGTCACCGTGTGCCGCAGCACCAGCGCGACGCAGAAGGCGCCGATGATGCCGAGGATGTAGAGCGCGAACAGCACCAGCCCCTGCAGCCCCACGCCCGGCAGCACCGCGCGATCGGGGATCAGCGCGCCGATGATGATGGTATAGACCGGCAGGCGGGCCGAACAGGTCATCAGCGGCGCGATCAGGATGGTGGTCAGTCGGTCCTTCTCGTCCGAGATCGTGCGCGTCGCCATGATCCCGGGCACCGCGCAGGCGAAGCTGGAAAGCAGCGGAATGAACGCGCGGCCCGAAAGCCCCACGCTCGCCATCACCCGGTCCATCAGGAAGGCGGCGCGAACCATGTACCCGGTCGCCTCCAGCACCAGGATGAAGGCGAACAGAATCAGGATCTGCGGCAGGAACACCACCACCGCGCCCACGCCCGCGATCACGCCGTCGACGATCAGCGAGCGGAACACGCCATCCGGCAGCGCGGTGCCCACCTCGGCGCCGAGCCACTTCATCCCGTCTTCGATCCAGCCGATCGGCACCTGGGACCAGGCGAACACCGCCTGGAACATCAGGAACATCGTACCGAGGAGGATCAGCGGCCCGGCGACCGGATGGAGGAACAGCGCGTCAAGCCGGTGCGTCCAGCGCCGCGCCGCGGTTTCGGATACGGTAACGGCAGTAGCGATCTGGCGCGCGCGACGCTGGAGCAGGACAATGTCGTGCTGCACGCCGGGCGAGGGGCGCACCTTGGTGACGCCCTTCACCATCTCGCCCAAGCGCTCCTTCAGCGCATCGAGCCCGCGACGGCGCACCGCCACGGTCGACACGACAGGCACGCCCAGTTCCCGCTCCAGCGCTTCCGGATCGAGCTTGAGGCCGTCGCGTTCGGCAAGGTCGACCATGTTGAGCGCCACCACGATCGGCAGTCCGAGTGCGATCAGCTGCAGCGTAAAGCGAAGATGGTTGTCGAGATTGGAGGCATCGACCACCGTCAGGATCGCATCGGGCAGCCGTTCACCCTGCTGGCGGCCGATCAGCACGTCGCGGGTCACCTGCTCGTCGGGGCTGCCGGGATCAAGGCTGTAGGCGCCTGGCAGGTCGATCAGCTCGATCGGACGGCCATCGGGCAAGGCCATGCGGCCCGAATGGCGCTCGACGGTGACGCCGGGATAATTGCCGACCTTCTGCCGCGCGCCGGTCAGCGCATTGAACAGCGCGCTCTTGCCGGCATTGGGATTGCCGACCAGCGCAACCAATGGCGTGGTGTTCATGCGTGCTGGGCCAGCGGCGTCACATGAATCGCGGCGGCGACATGGCGGCGGAGCGCCACGGTCATGCGGCCGATCCGGCAGGCAAGCGGCCCGCCGAAGAAACCGGAGCGATGGAGCAGTTCCACCTCCACGCCCTCGTCCAGTCCCAATTCACGCAGGCGTCGCGCCTCGGGCTCGGCTAACCGATCCCAATCGACTCCGGCCACAGTACCGGGGGCATGACGATGCAGCTGGGCAAGGCGAACAGGCACGGGAATCGCAGCGGTGGCGTTCATGCTGCGAGTGATTATCAATTACTTGCCGCCATGGCTAGGTCCAAAACGCCATGGATGTGCGCGGCAGGCGGGCGACGCCGCGCATTTATCGGCATCGGCCCGCTCCCTCACCCGGTCACCCATCGGCACTATTCTATGGGTGGCCGGGTGCGGGAGCGGGCCGGTACCGCCTTGAAATTCGCTCTTTCGCGAATTTCCAAACGGGCGCTTATTGGTAGCCGCCTTCTTCCTCGCGCTCCTCGGCGGCTTCGGCCTGTGCTTCTTCCATGGCCTCGGCTTCGTCGTCCTGCGGCTTCTGCTGTTCGGGATCGTGGATCATGCTGGCTCTCCTCGGGTTGCCCGGGGTCAACGAAGCGACGCGCCAAAGGGTTCGGTGGTCAGCGCAGCCTGCGAAGGAACTCCTGGGCCCCCGCGGGCGCCCGTACCTTCCCGCCATGAATGAAGAAGACGAAGGTCTCGCGCGGGCGCACCGGTGCCGGCTCGGGCGCAAAGGTGGGAAGCCCCTCCGGCTGGCCACCTGCGGCCCATGCCTTCGCCGCCTCCACCCATTGCGGCAGCGCGTCTTCGGGATAGCAGAAGGGATTGTCGTCTTCTCCCGCCTCCAGCCGCACATAGACGACGTCGCCGCTGACGTCGGCGACGCTCGGATATTGCGGCGAATCGGCAAAGACGATTCCCACGCCCGCCGCTCGGCAGAGCGCGACGAATTCGGGTGTCTGGAAGCTCTCGTGCCGCACCTGCACGGCGTGACGCAGCTTCACGCCGTCCTGGTCCGCGGGCAGAAGCTTCAGGAAGGCGCCGAAATCGTCGGCGTCGAACTTCTTGGTGGCCATGAACTGCCAGAAGATCGGCCCCAGCTTGTCGCCGAGCTCGGTCAGCCCCTGGCCGCAGAAGCGCGCGATCGATTCGCCCGCCTCGGCCAGCACCTTGCGGTTGGTGACGAAGCGCGAGCCTTTCACCGTGTAGACGAAGCCCTCGGGCGCGGCCGCCGCCCAGCCGGCGAAGCTCGCCGGCTTGAACGTGGAATAATAGGTACCGTTGATCTCGATCGCGGTGAGCGCGGCGGCGGCATATTCCAGCTCCCGCTTCTGCGGCAGCTTGTCCGGATAGAAGGTCCCGCGCCACGGTTCGAAGGTCCAGCCGCCGATGCCGACGCGAATGGGAGCGGGGGAATCGGGCATTGGCGTCTCCTGGGATCCTGGCACGACTCGCCATTTCTCACGGCCTTAGTATCGTGGCGACCTATGCTGCGAAACCATGCTCCCGCCGACCAACGCCTCGCCGACCAGGCCTATTCGCGCATTGTCGAAATCATCCTGGGCGGATTGGGGGTAGGGGACCGGCTTCCCTCCGAATCGCGACTGGCGGAAAGCTTCGGCATGTCCCGCACCGTGGTGCGCGAGGCGCTGGTGCGGCTGGCAGCGGATGGAATCACCGAGGCGCGCCGCGGCGCCGGTTCCTATGTGATGCGACGCCCCTCGTTGCGGCTGGGCGCACACATGGCGTTCGACGAACTTTCCGCGACGCTCGGCACCTATGAAGTGCGATTCGCGCTCGAATCGGAAGCTGCCCGACTGGCCGCGCGCCGCCGCTCTCCCGAGCAACTGGCGGAAATCGAATCGGCGATGGCTGCGCTGCGAAGCGCATTGCTGTCCAGCGATCCGGCGCATGACGAGGATTGGCGGCTGCACCGCGCGATTTTCCGTGCCACCGCCAACCCTGCCTTCGAGAAGGCGTTCGAGCATCTCCACGAGGAAACGATGCGAATCATGCGCGCGGGCGTGGACATCGCCCGCCTGCGCGAGGCCGAGCCGATCGCGGCCATGGTGCGCGAGCACGAGACGATCGTGGAAGCGATTCGCGCACAGGACGCCGACGGGGCAGCCTTGGCGATGCGCTGGCATCTGTCGGAAGGAAGAAAACGGCTGATGCCGTGACACGGACGGTACAGTCGCTGATAGGCGACTGGAGCGGGCGAAGGGATTCGAACCCTCGACCCCAACCTTGGCAAGGTTGTGCTCTACCCCTGAGCTACGCCCGCTCTGGCGTCGTGGCCGGGAGCGTTTCGAAGCGCTCTCGGCGGGTGAGGCGGGCCAACTAACAGCGGCTTTGAAAGGGCGCAACCCCCCTTTTGCACTTTTTGGAAAAGACTTGGCGGTTCGGCCCCGAACGCCCAAATAGGAGCCGACCCGCCCGCGCGCCCATCCGAGGCGCCGGCACCCGCAGTTCGCTGAAGGAGCGCATTTTGGCCACGCTTGGTTTGAGCCCCGCCGACAAACAGGCGGTCGACGCCTTTCGCAAGGACGTCGTCGAGCCGTCGATGTCGAAGCTCGTCATCATCGATTTCTGGGCGGAATGGTGCGGTCCGTGCAAGGCGCTGGGCCCGGTGATCGAGAAGATCGCCGACGAATATGCCCCCAAGGGGGTGATGCTGGCGAAGATCGACGTCGACAAGAACAGCTTCATCGCCAGCCAATTCCAGGTCCGCTCGATCCCGACGGTCTATGCGATGTTCCAGGGCCAGCTGGTCGCCGACCTGACCAGCGCGCGTACCGAATCGCAGCTGCGCACGATGATCGACCAGATCCTCCGCCAGCTGCCGATCAGCAGCGAGGAAGGCGAGGCAGAGGCCGAGCTCGAGCCGCTGATCGCCATGGGCGAGCAGGTTCTGGCCGATGGCGACGCCGAACGCGCCCTCGCCATTTTCGACCAGATCGCCGAAATCGCGCCGGATCATGCGGTGGTGGCCGCCGGGCGCGTCCGTGCGCTGACCACGCTGGGGCGCCACGACGAGGCGCAGGCCGTGCTCGACGCGATCGAGGGCGATGCTGCCAAGGCGCCCGAAGTGGAACGCGCCCGCGCCGCGCTGAGCTTGGCGCGCGAAGCCCAGCCGGTCGACGACCTTGGCGGGCTTGCCGCGCGTGCCGCCGCCAACCCCGAGGACATGGACGCGCGCTACGAGCTCGCCGGCGGCCAGATGGCCGCAGGTGATCGCGAGGGCGCGGCCGAGACGCTGCTTGCGATGGTCCGCGACGATCGTGCGTGGAACGAGGGCGCCGCCCGCCAGCGGCTGCTCAAGCTGTTCGAAGTCGTCGGGCTGGAAGACCCGTGGGTCGCCGCTCAGCGCCGCAAGCTGTCGCAGATCCTGTTCGGATGAAGACGACGCGGCTCTCGGTGTTTCCGCTCGCAGGTGCGCTGCTGTTTCCGCGCATGCACCTGCCGCTCCACATCTTCGAGCCGCGCTACCGCGCGATGGTCTCCGAGGCCCTCGCGCGGGATCGGCGCATCGGCATGGTCCAGCCGCGCGACGACCGCGATCCGCCGACGCTGTTCGACGTCGGCTGCGTCGGGCGCATCGCGGACGTGGAGGCGCTGGAGGATGGGCGCTACAATATCGTGCTCGAAGGGCTCACGCGCTTCACCATTGTCCGCGAGCTGGAGCTGGGGACGCCGTTCCGCCAGGTCGAGGCGGCGCTGGAGGTGGCGGGCCAGTCCGAATCGCTGTCGCTCGCGGGCCGCGCGTCCATCGAGATGGAATCGCGCCGCTTCGCCGATGGGCTCGGCTATATGGTCGATTGGGAGGCGGTGACGCGGCTCGACGACGAATCGCTGGTCAACGGGATCGCGCAGATCGCGCCGTTCGATGCGGCGTCGAAACAGGCGCTGCTCGAGGCGCCACGGCTGGAGGACCGCGCCGAGCTGATCGTCCAGCTGATGCAGTTCTTCGGCCGCCATGGCGAGGACAGCGCGACGCTGCAGTGATCTGCCCGTTTTTCGGGCAACGGCGCGTCGCAAAATTCACCAGTTCGTAATATCTGGCCGCCCCAAACGCACATTCCCCCTGTGCGTTCCATTTGGCACGCCCCTTGCGGAGTGTTCCCCGGGACAACCGCCAGAGGGGGCGACATGAAGCTCATCATCGCCATCATCAAACCCTTCAAGCTCGACGAGGTGCGCGAGGCGCTCACCACCGTCGGGGTGACGGGCATGACCGTTACCGAAGTGAAGGGGTTCGGCCGCCAGAAGGGCCAGACCGAGATCTATCGCGGCGCCGAATACAGCACGAACATGGTGCCGAAGATCAAGATCGAAGTCGCCGTGGGCAGCGATCTTGCCGACCGCGCCGTGGAGGCGATCCAGGCGGCGGCGAGCACCGGCGCGATCGGTGACGGCAAGATCTTCGTCCTCGACATGGGCCAGGCCGTGCGCATCCGCACCGGCGAGACCGACGAGACGGCGCTGTGAGCAAGGGGGTAGCAATGAAGCAAGGATGGAAGACCGCCGGGCTCGCGCTCGGCGCGGCCGCGCTGGTCGCCGCGATGCCCGCCTGGGCGCAAACCGCAGCGATGATCAAGGCGCCCACCGTCGCCCAGCAGGCGACGATGGTCAACAAGGGCGACACCGCCTGGATGCTGATCTCCTCAGCCCTCGTGCTGATGATGTCGGTACCGGCGCTGGCGCTGTTCTATGGCGGCCTGGTCCGTACCAAGAACATGCTCTCGGTGCTGATGCAGGTGTTCATGATCGTCTCGGTCGCCTCGCTGGTCTGGGTCAGCTGGGGCTATTCGATCGCCTTCACGAGCGGCGGCGAGAACCACTTCTTCGGCGGCCTTTCCAAGGCGTTCCTGGTCGGGGTGAGCGGCAGCACCTATGCCGCGACCTTCTCGAACAACGTCTACATCCCCGAATTCGCGTTCGTCTGCTTCCAGATGACCTTCGCCTGCATCACGCCGGCGCTGATCGTCGGTGCCTTTGCCGAGCGCGTGAAGTTCACGCCGCTGATCATCTTCACCGTGCTGTGGATGACGCTGGCCTATTTCCCGATCGCGCACATGGTCTGGTACTGGGCGGGCCCGGACTTCCTGGTCGACACGCCGACCGATTACGGCTTCCTGTGGGGCAAGGGCGCGCTGGATTTCGCCGGCGGCACCGTCGTCCACATCAATGCGGGCATCGCCGGCCTGGTCGGCTGCCTGGTGATCGGCAAGCGCGTGGGCTTCAAGAGCGAGCCGATGCCGCCGCACTCGCTGACCATGACCATGATCGGCGCATCGCTGCTGTGGGTGGGCTGGTTCGGCTTCAACGCCGGTTCGAATCTGGAATCGAACGGGGTTACTGCGGTTGCCTTCATCAACACCTTCGTCGCCACCGCCGCTGCGGCGGTGAGCTGGGCGGTCATCGAGCAGGTCGTGCACAAGAAGCCGTCGCTGCTGGGTGGCGTGACCGGTGCGGTTGCCGGCCTCGTAGCGATCACCCCGGCCTCGGGCTATGCCGCGCCGATGACCTCGATCGTGCTCGGCCTGGTCGTCTCGCCGATCTGCTTCTTCTTCGTCACCACGGTGAAGAACAAGCTGAAGTATGACGACTCGCTCGACGTGTTCGGCGTCCACTGCGTGGGCGGCATCGTCGGTGCACTCGGCACCGCGATCGTCGCCAACCCGGCGCTCGGCGGCCAGGGCATCATCGACTACACCAAGTTCCCGTCGGTCGCCGCGACCAGCTACGACACAGTCGGCCAGCTGATCACCCAGGCCGAAGCGGTGGGCATCACCCTGCTCTGGTCGGGCGTGATCTCGGCGATCCTGTTCTACGGCCTGAAGCTCACCATTGGCATCCGTCCTTCCAAGGAAGTGGAAGTCGAAGGGCTCGACATCAACGAGCATGGCGAGCGCGCCTACAACTACTGACGAAATCGGGCGCCGCGCGGGTCCTCTTCCCCGCGGCGCCCCACCGAGGTTCCTCCTGCGGACAACTGGGCTGGTGGGCAACCACCAGCCCGTTTTTTTGTACGCGCTGTAATGCCCTCCCGCCTGCGGGAAGGAGAATAAAAGCTTACTTCCCCGAAAGCTGCTCCAGCGCCGGGCGAATGCCGGACAGGTCGTAGCCCGCACCCGCGCCCTTCGCGACCAGTGTGTCCGGTTCCCCGCCCTTGTACGCCGTGGCCAGCGCCCAGAGGTTGCACGAGCGCGTGCCCGAGCGGCAATACGCCAGCACCGGCCCGTCGACCGAGGCCAGCGCCTCCGCCATTGCTTCGACCTGCGCCATCGAGAAACCGCCCGGCGTCACCGGGATCTCGGTATAGCCCAGCCCCGCCGCCTCTGCCGCCTCTGCAATCGCGGCGCCAGTCGGCTGGCCGAACTCCTCGCCCTCGGGCCGATTGTTGATGATGTGCACGAACCCCGCCGCCGCGAGCGCCGGCACGTCTTCGGGGCGGATCTGCGGGGCCACCGAGATGCTGTCGTCGATCTTGTTGGGCATGGCAGGTCCTCCTCGTGATTCCAGCGCGAGGCTGTAGCGCGGGGCGCTCCCCCAAGGAAGCCGATCAGAACTGGCGAAGGACGTTCAGGAAATCCTGCCCATAGGCATCGAGCTTGCGCGCACCGACGCCCGAAAGCTGTCCCATCTCCGCCAGCGAGGAGGGCCGCACCATTGCCATGTCGCGCAGCACCGAGTCATGGAAGATCACATAGGGCGGCAGCCCGGTTTCCTGCGCGATCTCGCGGCGCTTGGCCCGCAGCGCTTCGAACAGCGGATGACCGACCGGGTTCGGTACCGTGCCCTTGGCACCCCGCCGCCGCCGCTCGCGCTTAGGCGGCAGGACCAGTTCCAGCTTCGCCTCGCCCTTCAGGATTGCGCGCGCCTCGGGGCCGAATTCCAGCCCGCCATGCTCGTTGGTGCGCAGCGCATCGCGCAGCAGCAGCGCGCGCGACACCGGCTTGAGCATCGCCACTTCGTCGCCGTCGACGATGCCGAAGACGGACAGCTTCTCATGCCCATTCATCAGGCTGCGCTCGGTCGAGACGCCGGTCAGGATGCCCTCGATATAGCCGATGCCGTAGAGCATGCCGGTGCGAAACACCGCCGAGAGGAATTTCTGGGCGGTCACGCTAACGTCTATCGCCGCGGGCGGATTCAGGCAGTTGTCGCAATTGCCGCAGGTCTCGGGCGGATCCTCGCCGAAATGCTTGAGCAGGATGCGGCGCCGGCAGCCCGCGGTTTCGACCAGCGCGCCGAGCGAGGTCAGCCGCGCCCGCTCGCCGGGCTGGCGCGAGGGCTCCACCTCGCCGATCCGCTGGCGGGCGCGCGCGAAATCATCGGCGCCCCAGAAGAGGTGTGCGACCGAAGGATCGCCATCGCGGCCGGCACGGCCGGTTTCCTGGTAATAGGCCTCGATCGATTTGGGCAGCCCGGCATGGGCGACGAAGCGCACATCGGGCTTGTCGATCCCCATCCCGAACGCCACCGTCGCGACGACGACCATGTCCTCGCTCGCCACGAACTGCGCCTGGTTGCGGCGCCGCACGTCCGGGTCGAGCCCGGCATGATAGGGGAGCACCGAGCGGCCGGTCTCCGCCGCCAGCTTCTCCGCGAGCTGCTCCACGCCCTTGCGGGTCTGGGCATAGACAATGCCGGGGCCGGGATTTTCGGCGACGATGTCGATGATCTGCCGCGTCGTGTTTTCGCGAGGCATGATATGGTAGCGGATGTTCGGCCGGTCGAAGCCGGCGACGATCAGCCCGTCCTCCGGAATCCCCAGCTGTTCCAGAATATCGGCGCGGGTATGCGCGTCGGCCGTGGCGGTAAGCGCCAGGCGCGGCACCTCCGGAAAGCGATCGAGCAGCGGACGGAGCAGCCGGTAATCGGGGCGGAAATCATGCCCCCATTCCGAAACGCAATGCGCCTCGTCGATTGCGAACAGGCTGAGCGGCGCCTGGGTCAGCAGGTTGCGGAAGCCTTCGCCCGAGGCACGTTCGGGCGCGATGTAGAGCAGGTCGAGCTCGCCGGCGCGGAAGCGCTCGATCGTCTCGGCGCGATTGTCGTCGACGCTGGTCAGCGTGGCGGCGCGAATGCCCACCGCCTCGGCGGCGCGCAGCTGATCGTGCATCAGCGCGATCAGCGGGCTGACGACGACGCAGGTTCCCTCCAGCATCACCGAGGGCAGCTGGTAGGTGAGCGACTTGCCCGCGCCGGTGGGCATCACCGCCAGCGTGCGCTGCCCCGCCATCACGCGGTCGACCACCGAGGCCTGCACGCCGCGAAAGGCGTCATAGCCGAAAACCCGGCGGAGATGTTCAATGGGATCGGGACGCATGGCTGCCATCAGACTGCCCGGCACATGCTTGCACTGTCGAGCAAATGTTAACTTCTGCCTCGGTAGTAGCCCGAATGTGCCGGGGGGCGCAAACACAAGGACGCCGCGCATGCCGCTCGACTCTTCGGATGAATCCGCCCGCCTCGCAGAGCTCAAGGGCTATGGCGTGCTCGATACGCCGAACGAAGCCGAGTTCGACGCCATCGTCCGCGAGGCCGCAGCGGCGCTGGGCGTGCCGATCGCCCTCATCTCGCTGATCGACGAGAACCGCCAGTGGTTTAAGGCTCGCGTCGGACTGGAGCCCCAGGAGACGCCACGCTCGATCTCCTTCTGCACCCATGCGATCCGCGGGCCGGATGTGTTCGTGGTGCACGACGCCAAGGCAGATCCGCGCTTCGCCGAGAACCCGCTGGTCACCGGCGACCCCAATATCCGCTTCTATGCCGGGGCGCCGCTGCGCACCGCCAGCGGCAAGCGGATTGGCACGCTCTGCGTCATCGACAGCATGGCGCGCCCGCAACTCACCGAGCAGGATACCGCGCGGCTGACTCTGCTTGCCGAGAAGACGATGCAAGCGCTCGAACGCCGCCGCCAGCGCCTGAGCGCCACCGGCACGGCCTGAAGCGAAACAAACACCCACAGTTTTCGTGCGGCCGGCCCTTGCCGCTGCCCCCCCTGATCCGGCAAAGCGGCCCGGATGACCGTCAGCGTGGACATGGGCGTCGACGGCACGGGCAGCCCCGTGCCGGTCGATCTTGAGGAGTTGCTTGCGACCCGATTGCTCGTCCAGGGCAATTCGGGCTCGGGCAAGTCGCACCTGCTGCGGCGGCTGCTCGAACAATCGGCCGGCCATGTGCAGCAGGTGGTGATCGATCCCGAAGGGGATTTCGTCACGCTGTCGGATCGCTACGGCCATCTCGCCATCGAGGCGGTCGACCATAGCGAGCGCGATGTCGCCCGCTTCGCGGCGCGGATCCGCGAACACCGCGCTTCGGTGGTGCTGAGCCTGGAAGGGCTGGAGGCGGAAGGGCAGATGCGCTGCGCGGCCACTTTCCTCAACGGCCTGTTCGATGCGCCCCGCGACCATTGGTATCCCGCCCTCGTTGTGGTCGACGAAGCCCAGCTGTTCGCGCCCGCCGGCGGCGGTGAAGTCGCGGAGGAGGTGCGCCGCGCCTCACTGTCGGCGATGACCAACCTGATGTGCCGCGGCCGCAAGCGCGGCCTCGCCGGCGTGATCGCGACGCAGCGCCTCGCCAAGCTTGCCAAGAACGTCGCGGCGGAAGCCTCGAACTTCCTGATGGGCCGCACCTTTCTCGACATCGACATGCAGCGCGCCGCCGACCTGCTCGGCATGGAGCGCCGCCAGGCCGAAGCGATCCGCGATCTGGCGCGCGGGCATTTCCTCGGCCTCGGCCCGGCGATCACCCGGCGGCCAGTGGCGATCCGCATCGGATCGGTGGAGACCAGCGCGCGCAGCTCGTCGCCGAAACTGACCCCGCTGCCCCAGGCGCCGACCGAAGACATCAAGGACCTGCTGCTCGCCCCGGCCGAACCCGAATGGGTGCCGCCGGCCCCGCCGCCCGCGCATGCCTATGCCCAGCCGGAGACCGTGCTCGAGCAGCTTGCCCGTTCGGCGCCCTCGCCGATGGAAGTCGAGCCCGATCGCGACCCTGAGGAAGTCGCCGGGCTGGTCGCCGACGTGCTGCGCGCGATCGTCGAGGACGAGCAATCGACGCTGCGCTCGCCCGCGGTACTGTACCAGGATTTCCAGGTGCGCTGCCGGATGGTCGGGCTCACCCGTCCGCCGCTCGACATTTCGGGCTTTGTCCGCCGTCTATCGGCGGCCCGCGCGGGCATCCACGGCGACCCCGACGACGAATGGGCGCAGGCACTGGAAGCGGCGCGGGCACTGCCGGACGACATGCTCGCTCCGTTCCTGCTCGTCGCCAAGGCGGCGCGCGAGGGTCTGCCCTGTCCGAGCGATACCGACATCGCGACGAGCTACGGCACCAGCTCGCTCGGCCGCGCGCGACGGCTGATGCAATATATCGAGAGCAAGGGGCTGTTCGTCACCCGCGTCGATCTGTCGGGCAAGCGCTCGATCACCATTCCGCGGCTCGGCTGGACGACGCAGGCGTCGGACGGCTGAGTTTCAGCGCCGGTGCAGCCGCGCGTTGAGCGCGAACATGCACAGCGCCCAGATCGCACCGAAGCACCAGCCGGCCAGCACGTCCGACGGCCAGTGCACGCCCAGGAACACGCGGCTGCAGCCGATCAGCAGCACCAGCAACACCGCGAAGCCGAGCAGATAGGCGCGCGCCCAGCGGCTGGTCTGGGTCTGCGCGACCATCATGCCGAGGGTGAGGTAGACGGCGGCCGAGATCATCGCATGGCCGCTCGGGAAGCTGGCGCTGGAGACATGGGCGAGGTGGGGCACCACGTCCGGGCGCGAGCGGTGCAGGAACAGCTTGAGCAACGCGTTGATCGTCGATGCGCCGACCAGCGATCCGCCGAGCAGCAGCGCCTCGGAGCGCTTGCCGAACGCGAACAGGAAGATCAGCGTCGCGGCACCCGCCAGCCAGAGCACGGTGTAGCCGCCGAGCGCGCTGATATCGATCGCCGACTGGAGCAGCCAGGCGGGGCCGATCGGAGTCGCGAGGTCGCCGGGCGTTCGAAACGCCAGCAGCAGCGCAGGATCGAAGGCGAACCCGCTGGCGAAGCGGAGGCAGAGAAACGCCGCGAGGCCGGCCAGCGACAGGCCCAGCAGAGCGAGCGCGGGCCAGAGCCATTGGCGGTTGGATTGCTGAAGCGGGTTGGAATCGGTCATGCTGCTCGCGTCTTGGAGGGGAGAGGGCCTCCTATCGCATGGGCGGTGCGAGTGCGCGCCTCAAAAACCATCGTCATCCCCGCGAAGGCGGGGATCCATTCGCCTGTGCGCTGGGGGAAAGAACCGCAGCATCAGCGCCAATGGATCCCCGCCTGCGCGGGGATGACGTGGTATTTGGAACAACCGTGACCGCCCTGCCGGGGGCGAGGCCGGTACGCCTCACCCCTTCGGGCCGCGGCCTTCCAGCATACCGGGCGCGATGAAGCCGATCGGCTGGATCGACGAGGCCTGCTGTTTCAGCCTGCCCTGCATCGCCTCGTACTCGTTCTCCATCTCCGGCGTGACCGTCGCCCGCGAGTCCTTCAGCGCTTCCTCGAAATGCGCCATCGTCACTTCGCGCGTCGCCAGCGACTGGCGCAGCGCGACCAGGCCGGCGCGGCGGACCACGTCTTCCAGATCGGCGCCGGTGTAGCGCTGGGTCTGCTCGGCGATCGAACCCAGGTCGACGTCGCTGCCAAGCGGCATCTTGTCGGTCTGGATGCGCAGGATGCGCTCGCGCCCGGCCTTGTCGGGCACGCCGACATAGACCAGCTCGTCGAACCGGCCCGGACGCAGCAGGGCAGGGTCGATCAGGTTCGGCCGATTGGTCGCGCCGATCACCACCACCGACTGGAGCTCCTCCAGACCGTCCATCTCGGCGAGGATGGTGTTGACCACGCGCTCGGTCACCTGCGGCTCGCCCATCGCGCCGCCCCTTGCCGGCACCAGCGAGTCGAGCTCGTCGATGAAGATCACGCAGGGCGCGACCTGGCGGGCGCGGGCGAAGAGGCGGGCGATCTGCTGCTCGCTCTCGCCATACCATTTGCTCAGCAGGTCGCTCGACTTGGTGGCGATGAAGTTCGCCTCCGCCTCGCGCGCCACGGCCTTGGCGAGCAGCGTCTTGCCGGTACCCGGCGGACCATAAAGCAGGAAGCCCTTGGCCGGCCGGATGCCGAGGCGCCGGAACGCGTCCGGATCCTTGAGCGGCAGCTCGACGCCTTCCTTGAGCCGCATCTGCGCATCGTCGAGTCCGCCGACATCCTCCCAGCGGACCGTCGGCGCCTGCACCATCACTTCGCGCATCGCCGAAGGCTGGACGCGCTTCAGCGCTTCCAGAAAATCGTCGCGGGTAACCGACAGCGTATCGAGCACCTCGGGCGGGATCGTGCCTTCCTCCAGGTTGAGGCGCGGCATGATCCGCCGCACCGCCTCGATCGCCGCCTCGCGGGTCAGCGCGGCGAGATCGGCACCGACGAAGCCGTAGGTGGTGCGCGCCAGCTCGGGCAGGTCGACATCCTCGGCCAGCGGCATGCCGCGGGTGTGGATGCCCAGGATCTCGCGACGGCCGCGATCGTCCGGCACGCCGACGACGATCTCGCGATCGAACCGGCCCGGACGGCGCAACGCCTCGTCGATCGCCTCGGGCCGATTGGTCGCGGCGATCACGACGATGTTTGCGCGTGCCTCCAGCCCGTCCATCAGCGTCAGCAGCTGGGCGACGAGGCGCTTCTCCGCCTCGCCGGTCACCTGGCCGCGCTTCGGCGCGATCGAATCGATCTCGTCGATGAACACGATCGACGGCGCGTTCTTCGCCGCTTCCTCGAACACCTGCCGCAGCCGCTGCTCGGATTCGCCATAGGCAGAGCCCATGATCTCCGGCCCGTTGATCAGATGGAAGCTGGCATCGCTTTCGTTGGCGACCGCACGGGCCAGCCGGGTCTTGCCGGTGCCGGGCGGGCCATGCAGCAGCACACCCTTGGGCGGATCGACGCCCAGGCGCTGGAAAAGCTCGGGGTAGCGCAGCGGCAGCTCGACCATCTCGCGCAGCTGGTCGATCGTGCCGGCCATGCCGCCGATATCGTCATAGGTCACGTCCGCGCGGCGGCTTTCCTTCGCCTCCTCATATTCGGTGCGGAGCTCGACCTCGGTATTTTCGTCGATATGCACCACGCCGCGGGGCACGGTGGAGAGCACCGTCAGGCGGATCTCCTGCAGCGCATAGGCGGGTGCCCGGACGAACTGCGCGACGTTGGGCGGCACGTCGGCGCGCTGGTGCCCGACCGTCGCAATCGTGTCGCCGGCGGTGAGGGGACGGGTGAAGAAGGTGCGCTTCAGCGCCTCGCCGGTGCCGCGCAGGCGCAAATTGGCTTGCGCGGGGCCGAACACGACGCGGGTGGCCGGCTTCGAATCGGCGCGGCGGACCTCGACAAAGTCACCCGAGCCGACGCCGGCATTGGCGCGCTGGAGCCCGTCGATGCGGAGCAACTCCAGGCCTTCGTCTTCGGAATAGGGAAGGACGGCGCGCGCAGGCGTGCTGCGCTTGCCCACAATCTCGATCACATCGCCCTCGGTGATGCCGAGCGCGGCCATCAAGCTGCGGGGAATATGGGCCAGTCCGCGGCCGCTGTCCTCGGGTCGCGCATTGGCGACCTGCAGGCGGCGGGTGCGGGATTCGTCGTCGGCCATTCTGGTTTCCTTCGTGGCGGTAGGCCCGAAAGCTAAGAACGGCGGAGGCAAAAAAAAGGGCCGCCTCAAAAAGGGCGGCCTTGGAAAGTTTTAGGAGAGGATGCCTGAAAGGCACCCCCTATGTGCGGTGCGGCACGTTTTTGTGCAAGTGCGAAATTTACACCGCGTAGATGCACGGCTTGCAATCGCGATTGTCCCGCGCGATATTCGCCTCCAGCGGAGAGGGTACCGGCAAAGGCGTCGTGCTTTTGTCAGCCTTTTGCTGCACCGCACCAATTGAGAGACACGGATCGATGCGTCGCCTACCGCCGCTCACCGCGATCGAAGCGTTTGTTCAGGTCGCGCGCCTGGGCTCGATCAAGGCTGCCGCCGAGGAACTGGCACTGTCCTCCCCCGCGCTGAGTCGGCGGGTGCAGGCGCTCGAACGCTTCATCGGCAAGCCGCTGTTCGAACGGCGCCACCAGTCGCTGCGGCTGAACGATGATGGCGAGCGGCTGCTCAGCCTGATCGCGCCCGCCCTGGACACGATGACCGACGCGATCGAGACAATGACCAGCGGCAGCGAGTTGCTGCGGCTGCGGCTCGGCGTCCTGCCGCTCTACGCTACGCAACAACTGCTGCCGCGCCTGCCCGAGCTCAAGCAGCGGCACCCCGAACTCCATCTCGACGTCGACACCGGCAGCCATGGCATGGCGCGGCTGGGCGACGGGCTGGACGCCGCGATCGTCATCGCACGCGACATCGACCCCGGCTATTATTCCCGTCGGCTGGACCGCAATCGCGTGCACGTGATCGGCGCCCGCACACTGGTGGAAGGCCCCAATCCGGTTCGCGACCCTACCGATCTGTCGCGGCTCACCGCACTGGTCCACCGCGAAATGCCCGAGACCTTCACCGCCTGGCGGATGGCGGCGGGCTATCCGGACCTCGAACCAGCGGCGATCGACCTGTTCGATTCGGGCAACCTTATGCTGGAGGCCGCCGCGCAGGGCCTCGGCGTCGCCTTCATGCTCGAATCGCACTATCAGTCCGCCCGTGACGATCGACTGGTGCAGCTGTTCGATCTGACGGTGGAGAGCCATTACAGCTACTGGTTCGTCTGCCGCCCGCGCGCGCTGACGCTTCGCCCGGTGCAGATCTTCCACGACTGGCTGATCTCGGCCATGGGCGCGGACCTTCTGGACATGCCCCAGGGCTGATCCTGTCCCTTTGGGCAAAGTCAATGGAATGGCGCGCGGCAATCGCCTACATGGGCGTCATGTCGCCGCTCAACGCCTTTCTGCTGTTCGTTGCCACCGTCCTGGGCATGGAGCTGTTCGCCTATGCCGCGCACCGTTGGATCATGCACGGGCCTGGCTGGTTCCTCCACGAAAGCCACCACCGGCCGCGCACCGGCAACTGGGAGCTGAACGACCTCTATGCCGCGATCTTCGCGGTGCCGTCGTTCGTCCTGCTGCTCGGTGGCCTTCAGCTGGGCTGGTGGCCCGGCTTCACCTGGATCGGCGCGGGCATCGCAGCCTATGGCGCGATCTATTTCGGCTTCCACGACCTGATCGTGCACAAGCGGATCCGGCACCGCTACATCCCGCGCTCCAGCTATATGAAGCGGATTGTCCAGGCGCACCGGCTTCACCACGCGGTGCGCACCCGCAAGGGGACGGTCAGCTTCGGCTTCCTCTATGCGCCCAAGCCCGAGGTGCTGAAGTCCCAGCTGCGCGCAAGCGGCGCCGTCGTGCAGCGGATCACCATCCCGGATTGAGGGCCTTCCCCGGATTGACGGAACAGGGCCGCAGACCCACATCCTGGGCCTATGGAACAGCTGAATCTCTCCGAGTCCGAATGGCGCAAGCGCCTCACCCCCGAGCAGTTCCACGTGTTGCGCCAGGCGGGCACCGAACGTGCGTTTTCCGGTCACTTCAACGACAACAAGGCCGACGGTATCTATCGCTGTGCCGGTTGCCAGCTCGAGCTGTTCGACAGCATCGACAAATATGATTCCGGATCCGGCTGGCCAAGCTTCACTCAGCCGGTGGCACCCGACCATGTGTCCGAACATGCCGACACCAGCCATGGCATGCGCCGGATCGAGGCGCGCTGCGCGCGCTGCGACGGGCATCTCGGCCATGTCTTCCCCGACGGGCCGCCGCCGACGGGCCTGCGCTACTGCATGAATTCGGTGAGCCTCGATTTCCGGCCGCGCGCCGCGAGCGCACCGGCTGTCTGATTGCCGCCTGATCCCTTTGGCCTAATCCTTGTAGGAAGCCCCGCTAGGCTGTAATCGACCACGCCGTAACATGGCCGTGAAATCGAAAACCGCAGCTGCGCCCTGGTGGCGCCGGGGCTCCTTCTGGAAGAAGTTCTTCCTCTGGTCGTTCATCAGCGGCGTGGGGGTGGCGCTCATCGCCTTCATTGCGCTGGTGATCGCTGTCTACTCGGCGCGGGCGACGCTGCCCAGCTTCGACCAGATGAAGTCCTCGCCCAATGGGCAGATGATCCGCGTCCATGCGGTGGACGGCACGGTGCTGGTTTCGCTCGGGCCGAGCTATGGCGAGTGGATCAAGTACGACCAGATCCCCCAGGCGATGAAGGACGCGATCATCGCGACCGAAGACCGCCGCTTTGAATCGCACTGGGGCGTCGATCCGGTCGGCGTCGCGCGCATCTTCTGGGTGGCAAAGCGGCTGCACGACGAGGGCCGGCGGCTGCAGGGCGGCTCGACTATCACCCAGCAGGTCGCCCGCACCATCTTCCTGTCGAACAAGTACAGCGTAACCCGCAAGATCCGCGAGGCGATCCTGGCGCTGGCGCTCGAGCGGAAATTCTCGAAGCAGGAAATCCTCGAGCTCTACCTGAACAAGGTCTATTTCGGCGGCGGCGCGTACGGGATCGACGCGGCCAGCCGGAAGTTCTTCGGCCATCCCGCGACCAACCTGTCGCTCGGCGAGTCCGCGATCGTCGCCGGCCTGGTGAAAGCGCCGTCGCACTACTCGCCCACTGCCGACGCGGAGGCCGCGGTCGACCGCGCTACGGTGGTGCTCAAGCTGATGGCGGACGCCGGCAAGATCAGCGAGGCGCAAGCCAACAGCACCGACCCACACGCCGTGCAGCTGGCGCCCGAGCCCAAGCAGAACAGCGTCCGCTATTTCACCGACTGGGCGCTGCCCCAGCTGGAAACGCTGATCGACGAGACCGAGGCGCCGCTCGACGTGTGGACCACGCTCGACCTCAACATGCAGCGCAGCGCCGACCAGGCGATCCGCGTCAATGCGCCCGATGGCGCGCAGGGCGCGCTGGTCTCGATCGACCGGGACGGGGCGGTGCGGGCGATGGTGGGCGGGAAGGACTATGTGTCCTCGATCTACAACCGCGCGACTCAGGCGCAGCGCCAGCCGGGCTCGTCGTTCAAGCTGTTCGTCTATCTCTCGGCGCTGGAAGCCGGGCACAAGCCCGACGACATCGTCGTCGACGAGCCGGTGACGATCAACGGCTGGACGCCGCGCAACGACTCGCGCCGCAACAGCGGGCCGATCACGATCCGCACCGCCTTTGCCTATTCGGTCAACACGATCGCGGCGAAGTTCGGCCAGGAGGTGGGCTTCACCACCATTGCCGACATGGCGAAGCGCTTCGGCATCACTACGCCGATCAACACCCAGCCGGCGATGGTGCTCGGCACCTCGAACGTGCGCCTGATCGACATGACCCGCGCCTTCGCCTCGGTCGGCAACAACGGCGTGGCGGTGACGCCCTATGGCATCACCCGCGTGACCGCGAACGGCAAGGTGATCTACCAGCATGAGGTGGATACCAGCCATGTGCTGGTCGCCAACTATGTCGCCGCGCAGATGATCGACCTGATGCAGACTGCCGTCGCCACCGGCACCGGCCGGGCCGCGCAGATCGGGCGGCCCGTGGCAGGCAAGACCGGCACGACCAGCTCGAACAAGGACGGCTGGTTCATCGGCTTTTCCAGCGGCCTCACCACCGGCGTGTGGATGGGCCGTGACGACGCCAAGGTGGTGCCGGGCCTGCAGGGCGGCCGCGCGCCGGCGCGTGCGTTCCACGACTTCATGATCCAGGCGGTGGCCAACCGGCCGGTCGAGCAGTTCGAGACGCAGCTGACCCCGCCCGACAACATGCTAGAGCCCGACGCGGATGCGTACGGCGCTCCCGACAACGGCATGATGGTCGACGAGGACGGCAATCCGATCGTACAGCCGCCGCAGGTGCCGGTGGAACCGCAGGACGGCGAGGAAATGGACGCGGCCCCGGTCCAGCAGGGCGGGCGCCCGGCGCCGGTCCAGCAACAGGGCGACAAGCTCGACCGCGATTGGATCAACCGCATGACCGGCCGCACGCCGGGGCAGCAGCAGCGCCAGCCGCAGCAGCGCCAGCCCGCACCCCAGGAGCGCCAGCGGCCGAACGACGAATATTGATCCATGCTCTCGCCCGCGGAGGCGGGAGCATGGCAGAAAGGCTATTCCCGCCCCACCCAGTGCAGGGCCGCGCCATGCTGGCGGAGCCAGTGCCGGTGCGGGGTGGGGTCAGCGCCGTAGAGCTGCTCGACCAGCGCGTGGAAATCGGGCCCGTGGTTCATGTGCACCCGGTGCGCGACTTCATGCGCCACCGTCGCCCGGCGGACCTCGCTGGGCGCCAGGATCAGCCGCCAGCTGTAGCGGATCACGCCCGTCCACGCACAGCTGCCCCAGCGGCTGCGCGCATCGCCGATCGCGACCTTGGTGACCCGCACTCCTGCCAGCGCGGCATAGTGCGCGGTTTCCTCGCTCAGAACCCGCAGTGCCTCCGCGCGAAGCCAGCGCTCGACCCGGCGGCCTAGGCCCTCCTCGCTCCCGCCGCAGCGCAGCTGGTCGCCCTCGCGCCGCACCCCGCGCACACCGGGCACCGGCCAGACGATCGTCAGCTTGCCGTCGCCGAAAGGGATCTCCGCGCCGGCCACGAAGGGTCGCCCGCCCGGCAGCCGCTCGCGTTGCGCTGAGATCCACGCCTGCTGCTCGCCCACCCATTGCATCGCCTTGGCGAGCGATGCGCGAGGCGGGATCGTCAGCCGCACCTTGCCGTCGCGGGGATCGATCGCGAGCCGCATCCGCCGCGCGCGGGGATGGCGGATCACTTCGAGCCCTTCGATCAAAGGCGGCGGTCCGTCATGTGATGCTCGAGATCGCCGGCATCGTCCTCGGAGATGGTCCAGCCGCGGGTCGATTCACCCGCCTTGTGCACCGCCTCGCGGTCGCCCGAGACGAGATAATGCCAGTCGGGCAGCCTCTCGCCATTCGCCCGCAGCCGATAGGCGCAGGTGGTGGGCAGCCATTCGATGTCGCGGACGTTGCGCGTCGTCAGCCGCACACACTCCGGCACATAGGCGCGGCGATGCTTGTAATCCTTGCACAGCCCCATCTTGCGATCGAGCAGCTTGCAGGCGACGTTGGTAGCGAACAGCTCGCCCGTCTCTTCGTCCTCCAGCTTGTGCAGGCAGCATTTGCCGCAACCGTCGCAAAGGGCTTCCCATTGCGCGCGGTCCAGGGCCTCCAGCGGCAGATCTTCCCAGAATTTGATGATCAACGCACCCAATGCTCAAGCTCGGCGACGATCGCCGGGGGATCCTTTTCCAGCGGCAGGCTGGTGATCGGCTTGCCGTCCGGCCCCATCAGATAGGCCACTTGCGTATGGCCCATCAGATAGCCCGACGGCGTAGGCTGCTTCATATAGGCGACGGCATAGGCCTTTGCCACCTGCGCGATCGCATCGGGCTTGCCGGTGAGGCCGATCAGCCTTGGGTGGAAGTTGCCGACATATTGCTTGAGCTGGGCCGGCCCGTCGCGCTCGGGATCGACGGTGATGAACAGCGGTACGATCTTCTGCGCCGCCCGCGGCGCCTGCTTGTCGAGCGTGCGCAGCGCCGCGCCGATCTTCGTCAGGTCCGTCGGGCAGACGTCGGGGCAGTAGGTGTAGCCGAAATAGACGATCCGATATTTGCCCGCGAAAGCGGCATCGGTGACCGTCTTGCCGTTCTGATCGACGAGCGTGAAGGGACCGCCGATCCGCGCGCCCGCCAGCGGCGGCTCGCCAGGATCGCCGGCACCGCATGCCGACAGCAGCAGCATTGCGGCAGGTATCAAAACTCGAAACATGCTGTTCATGGTATCCACCGCCAGTCTTTGCTAGGAGTTCGGCTGCATCCGTCGCCAGTATCGAAGGTACCGATCCAGCAATGACGTTCCGTCTCGCCTCCGCCGCCGCCGCGGCCCTGTTTCTCCTGCCGCTCCCGGCGCTCGCCCAGGGCATGGGCCAACCGCGCGAGAGCATCCAGTTCCTCGACGCGATCCGTAAGCAGGACGGGAACAAGGTCAACGAGTTCCTGCGCGACAAGGCAGCCTCGATGGTCAACGTCAAGGATCCGTACGGCACCGGGGAAGCCGCGCTGCACATCGTCGTGAAACGTCAGGATCCGACCTATCTTTCGGTGCTGATCAACCAGCCCGGCGTGAACGTGAACATCCAGGATCGCGAGGGGAACACGCCGCTGATCTTCGCCGCCGGCGTGGGCTGGGGTGCCGGCGTGGACGCGCTGCTTGCCAAGAAGGCGAATGTGAACCTGGCGAACAATGGCGGCGTCACGCCGCTGATCCGTGCGGTGCTGGCGCACGACGCCGACGTGGCGAAGAAGCTGCTCGACGCGGGCGCAGACCCCGATCGCGCCGATTTCGGCGGCGGCCTTTCGGCGCGGGAATATGCGAAGCGCGAGACCCGCTATCCCTCGATCGCGAAGCTGCTGGCGGATGCGCCCAAGGTGGGCCGCGCCGCCACTGCGGCAGGGCCCAAGCTCTAACCCCGCATCAGAACCCGTCGGCAACGTCGGGGTCGAGCATGCCCAGCAGCCTTCGCCCGGCGCGTCGGGCGAAGGCGAGGGTTGCCTTGCGACGTGCCGGTGCAGGCAGCGGCACGGTTGCGGCCTCCCGGGCAACGGCAGCGTCATAGCGGTCGGCGACGATCAGCCCGGTGCGCTCCGGCAGGAAGTGCGGCTGGTCGAGCGGCCGCAGATCGAACCCCTGCGGCACCGCCCAGAAGAACCGATCGCAATGGCCGAGATATTCCTGCCACTTGGCGTCGCCGAGCAGGTCTGCCCGCGACACCTTGATCTCCACGATCACGATGTTGCCGCGCGCATCCAGCGCCATCAGGTCGACACGGCGGCCGCCCTCCAGCGGCACTTCGGCGATGGCCACGCAGTCGTGGCGCAACAGCATCCGGCAAACCCCGCGCACCACGTCTGCCGACACGAGCGCCTCGGCTTCAGGAGACGGGGGCGAGGGCAGAGGCTGGTGCGCGTTCATTCGGCAAATATAGAACATTAAGCGAACACAGAAAAGCCGCCGAATCGCTTCGGCGGCTTTTCAAGCGCGACGGGGAAGACCCCGATCAGCGATAGAAGACGTGGTTGCCCACCGTGGCGACCGAGGCCCGGCCCTGGCTGCCATTGACGTAGCGCGCATGGAAATAGAGCGCGTCGCCGGCCGGGCTTTCCCACAGATTCTTGCGGGCGACCTGCGCCACTGCGAGCGCGCGGCGCCACTGGGCGTTCGCCGGCGGAGTCGGCAGCTTGCCACGACGCACGAACGAGAACTGGCCCTTCTGGGTCACCACCGAGCAGACCGAGCCGGGGAAACGGCCGGAGGTGCTGCGGTTGAGGATTACGTCGGCCACGGCAAGCTGACCGGAAAGCGGCTCGCTGCGGGCTTCGAAATAGACGCCGGTGGCGAGGCAGCGGAGTTCGCGATCCTCTTCAAGCGCGGCGATGTCCTCCTGCGCGGCAACCGCGTCGGAGAGGCTGGCATATTCCGGGGTGGCATCGTCCTCGGCGTCGGTACCCTGCTGCTCAACCGCTGCCTGAGGCGCGGGAACCTGCTGGGAAGCAAGGACGTTTTGTACCTGAGCCGGTGCGGGCTGCACCGTCGCCTGAATCTTCGCTTCCTGCTGGGGGAGCGGGCTCAGGTTGAGCGTGGCAGCATTCGCAAGTGCGCCAGCGCAGAAAGTCACAGCTGCGAAAGTCGCAGCGCGTGGCAGAAACTTCATTTCATATCAATATTGTGCGGTTGGCGTGCGGTCGGACGCTGCTCCCGAGGAGACTGGACCGCCGGACTTACCCCCCGACTGCGTAACCGATCGACTTCACACCCCGAACGGCACAACGCGAATGAACGTGGTGGACCCTTTCGCGGGCGAGGGCCAAACTGTCAACAAAGGTTCATCGTTTCAGCGGCGAACCGTTCGGCCCCTGCGATATCCAGTTCAACGACCCAGAGATCGGTGTCCCGTTCGCGCCGCCGCCGCCAATAGGCGCTCGCCTCGGCCTCGTCGGGCAGTTCCTTCGGGCCGGAGGGGAGCAGGGCGGCGACTCCGTCGGGCCCGATGCCGCGTTCGACGAAGCGGGGATTCGCACCGCGCTCGAGCAGCAGCAGCAGGATCGCGCCCGAGGTGGCATCCCCCTTCGCCAGCACCATCGCCGAGCCACCGGCCGCATCGGCCCGCCGTACCAGCGCGCTCACCAGCATCGCGCTGGTCAGCCGCGGCGTCATGCGGTGCGATAGCCGGGCAGAGTGGCAAGCGGGATGCGCGAGCGCATGAAGGTGCCGGTGCCGCGCGCGGCCTCCTCGCCCTGGGCGTCGATCAGCCGGGCTTCGGCCACGAACACCCGCCGCTGGCCGCTCACCCAGCGCCCTTCGGCGATCACCGGCCCCTCGGGCAGGGGCCTGGTGAGCAGCAGGTTGAAGGCGGTGGTCAGCAGGAAGCGATCGGTGACAAGACTGTTCGCCGCATAGAACGCGGCGTCGTCGAGCATCTTGAAATAGCTCGTCCCGTGCGTCGCCCCCGCGGCGTGGAAATAGCGCGCGTCGACGTCGAAGCGGATCCGCGCGATCCCCGCTTCGGGGATTTCGAGCACCGAGGGAAAAAGCTGGTTGATCGGTGCCGCGGCATAGAGCGATTCCAGCGCGCGGTAATGCGCCTCGGCACCGGTCGGCGCCGAATCAGGCAGCGTCACGCGCCTCGACTCCGGTCAGCAGCACGTAGAGCGCATCCTTCGAACCGGCGCCCCGCAGCTTTTCTGCGAACGGCCGCTCGCGCAGCCGCCGCGACACCGAGGCGAGCGCCTTCAGATGCTCGGTGCCCGCATTGGTCGGCGAGAGCAGCATGAACACCAGATCGACCGGCAGATCATCCACGGCACCGAAGTCGACCGGCTGTTCCAGCCGGGCGAATACGCCACAAACGCGCGGCAGGTCGTCCAGCCGGGCATGGGGAATGGCAATGCCGCCACCGAAGCCGGTCGAGCCCAGCCGCTCGCGCTCGGCGAGCCGCTCGGCCACCAGCTTGGCGTCGACCCCGTAGGTCGCCGCCGCACTGGTGCCGAGCTGCTGGAACAGCGCCTTCTTGTTGCTCGCCGTCACGCCGGCGAGCACCGCCTCCGGCACGAGCAAATCGCTCAAATCAGTCATTACTCGTTCCAAAGAAGCGGCTGCCCGCCGGCAAGCCGGCGCCTTACGCCGGTGCGCGGTTGGGCTCAACCCAGCCGATCGTCCCGTCACCGCGGCGATAGACCATATTATAAGCGCCCGTCCCGCTGTTACGGAACAGCAGCGCGTTGGTATTGCGCAAGTCGAGCATCATCACCGCGTCCGAAACGGTGGCGTCCGGTACGTCGACACGGGTTTCCGCGATCACCAGCGGTGCGTCGGCAACTTCCTCTTCCTCGCGTGCTTCCTGGAACAGGGTATAGCCGGCATTGTCGAAGCCGTTGTCGTATGCACCGCCTTCAGCCAGCGCGATGACTTCGGTCGGGCGGCGATCCTTGAGCCTTCGGACATAGCGTCGCAGCTGCTTGTCGATTCGGTCCGCCGCGCCGTCAAAGGCGCCATGCGCTTCCATCCCGCTGTTGGTCGCCTTGAGCACGAGGCCCTGGGTCACGTGCATCACGATGTCGCAGGTGAAGCCGTTGTCGTGCGGCCCCTTGCCGAAGGTGACTTGCGAGGAGATGGCGCGGGAGAAATATTTGTCGGCGATACCCTGGACCCGATCCGTCACCTGCGTCTTGAGCGCTGCGCCCGTATCGACCTGATGCCCCGAGATCCGGATATCCATATGTACCTCCACTTCGCAATTAAGGACGAGCGACCTAGGGGTGCGCCGGAACCGCGTCGATTGTGGGAACACCCCATAGCGGCTCGTCCAGGGACTTCAGAAACGCTGCATGGCGCTCAAGTTCCGCGGCACTCGCGGTGAACCGCCGCGCCGGCCGGACGTGTACCCGAGTCGGCGCTTCGATCGCGGTCTCCGGCATCACCGGCACTTCCTCGGCCAGGCCCAGCGTGATCTGGCGACCGCCGGTCAGCTCGACATAGACCTGCGCCAGCAGCTGCGCGTCGAGCAGCGCGCCGTGCAGCGTCCGTGCGCTCAGATCGATGCCGTAGCGGCTGCACAGCGCGTCCAGGGTATGCTTCGCACCCGGATGGCGGGTGCGCGCGAGCACAAGGGTATCGACCATGCGGCCGAGATCGACCAGTGGGCGGCTGCAACGGCCAAGCTCGCCGTTGAGAAAGCCGAAATCAAATCCTGCATTGTGCGCGACCATCGGCGAGTCGCCGATGAACGCCAGCAGATCCTCGACAACGTCTTCGAACAGCGGCTTGTCGGAGAGGAATCGCTCGGACAGGCCGTGGACGTTGAACGCCTCCACCGGCATGGCACGCTGCGGATTGATATAGGCGTGGAAATGGTTGCCGGTGGCAACCCGGTTCACCAGCTCGACACAGCCGATTTCGACGAGGCGGTCTCCGCTTGAGAAACTGAGTCCTGTCGTTTCGGTGTCAAACACGATTTCCCGCATGGATCGCTTATCCACCCGCAGGCGGCGCGAGGCAAGCGATCACCGCCCGTACGCAATCTTCCGTAACCTGCAGGCCTCCGCCGGTCGGGATCACGAAATCGGCGCGCGCGCGCTTTTCCGCGTCCGGCATCTGCCGCGCGAGTATGGCGTCGAAGCGCTCGGGGGTCATGCCGGGGCGGGCGAAGACACGCTCGCGCTGCACCTCGGGCGGTGCGGAGACGACGGCGATCTTGTCGACATGCCGCCAGCCGCCGGCCTCGAACAGCAATGGTACGTCAAGAACGACCAGCGCCGAATCGGCATGCGCGGCTAGGAACGACTCGCGCGCCTCGGCGACGGCGGGGTGCAGAATCGCCTCGAGTCGCGCAAAGGCGGTGGAATCCGCCATCACCGCTTCGCGCAGCAGCGTGCGGTTCACGCCAAGCTCGGTCGTGGTGTCGGGGAACTCGGCTTCGATCGCCGCTACCGCCGCGCCGTCCGGGCCCTGGAGCTGGTGGACGGTTGCATCGGCATCGAACACCGGCACGCCGGCGGCGGCGAACATCGCCGCCACGGTCGACTTGCCCATGCCGATCGAGCCGGTGAGGCCGAGCACGATCGGCCGCCTGGTCATGCGGTGAGCAGCGCGCGCAGTTCCTCGTCGCGGTCGCGCGGGGGCTCGGCGCCGAAGAAGAGCTCGAACGCCAGCGCGGCCTGGCCGACCAGCATCTCGAGTCCGTCCACCGTATCCAGTTCACGGTCGCGGGCCTGGGCGAGCAGCGGCGTCTCGAGCGGCGCGTAGACGATGTCGTACACCACCGCATGCTCGGGCAGCGGATCGAGATTCAGGTCCAGCGGCGGCTGGCCGTCCATGCCGAGCGGGCTGGCGTTCACCAGCAGGTCGGCAGCGGGCAGGGGCGCGCCGATCGGCAGCGCATCGCCCTTCACCCCGAAGCTGGAGAGCAACGCCGCCGCCTTGAGCACGTTGCGGTTGAGGATCGTCACCCGGCCGATGCCGACGCGCGACAGGGCGAACAGCACCGCACGGGCCCCGCCGCCGGCGCCCACCACCACCGCATGGCGCCCTTCCAGCTCCAGTCCGGCGATGGGCGAGAAGAAGCCACCGGCATCGGTATTGGTGCCGATCAGCATGCCGTCCTCGCCGCGGATCACGGTGTTCATCGCGCCGATCGTGCTGCGCACCCCACCGGGATCGCCGACCAGGTCCATCACCGCCAGCTTGTGCGGGATGGTGACGTTGCAGCCGCGCCAGTCGGCATCGTCCTTCGCCCGGGCAAAATAGGCGGCAAGGTCGTCGCCCAGCACATGGGTACGGCGGTAATCGCCCTCGATTCCCAGCGCATCGAGCCAGAATTTGTGGATGATCGGGGATTTGGAATGGGCGATCGGATCCCCGATCACCTCGGCATAGCGAGTCACTTGGGCATCACTCCCCGGGTACGCAGATAGTCCAGAATCGGCAGCAGCGGCATGCCGAGGATGGTGAAGTGGCTGCCGTCGGTGCGGTGGAACAGCTGCACGCCGGGCCCTTCGATCCGGAAACAGCCAACGCACCCCGCGATCGCAGGCCATTCCACATCGAGGTATGATTCGATGAACGCTTCGCTCAGCGGACGGACGTGCAGCCGCGCGCGATCGACATGGCGCCACACCGGGCGGCCGCCCTCGGCGACCACCGCGGCGCTGTAGATGTCGTGGGTCTTGCCCGACATGCGCTGGAGATGGTCGCGCGCCTGCTCGCGGCTCTCGGGCTTGTCGAGCAGGCTGCCGTCGTCGAGCGCGACGAGCGAGTCGCCGCCTAGCACCAGCGCCTGGGGCGCCATGCGCGATACCTTGAGCGCCTTCAGCTCGGCGAGCGCATCGGCGAGATCGCGCGGACTCGTGCCCTCGGCGAGCAGCGATTCCTTGGCGCTGGCCTCATCCACCAGTGCGGGCAGCGCTTCATGCGCCACGCCGGCGGCATCGAGCATCGCCCGGCGCGACGCGCTCTGGGAGGCCAGGACGAGAGTCGGCATTATCGGCGTTCCATTTCACGGTCGTTGCACAGCTGGATGATCGCGGCTGCGGTTTCCTCGATCGAGCGGCGGGTGACGTCGATCACCGGCCAGCCATTGTCGGCGAACATCCGGCGAGCGAAGGCGATCTCGCGCTGCACGGCTTCCTGATCGACATAATCGGTTTCCGGCGCCTGGTTCAGCGAGAGCAGCCGGTTGCGGCGGATCTGCACCAGCCGATCTGCGCTGGTGGTGAGCCCGACGATCAGCGGCCGCTTCAGCTGGAACAGCTTGGCCGGCGGCGGCGATTCCACCACGATCGGAATGTTCGAGACCTTGTAGCCGCGATTGGCGAGATAGATCGAGGTCGGCGTCTTCGACGAGCGCGACACGCCGGCGAGGAGGATGTCGCTCTCTTCCCAATCCTCCCAGCCGATCCCGTCGTCATGGGCGATGGTGAACTGGATCGCATCGACCCGCGCGAAATAGGCGGCATCGAGCATGTGCTGCCGCCCCGGCCGCGCCTTGGCTTCCTGGCCGAGCAGGTTGGACAGCGCGTGGCTCACCTGGTCGAGCGGCGCGATCGCGGGCAGCCCGAGCGCGCGGCAGCGCGTCTCCAGCATGCGGCGGATGTCGCGATTGACCAGCGTGTAGATCACCAGCCCCGGGTTTTGCGCGATCTCCTGCAGGATGCGCTCAAGATGCGCCTCGCTGCGCACCATCGGCCAGAAATGGCGCAGCGGCTCGACGTCGTCGAACTGCGCCAGCGCCGCCTTGGCGATGTTTTCCAGCGTCTCCCCGGTGGAGTCCGAGAGCAGGTGCAGGTGCAGCCGCATCAGGCTGGGGACCGATCTGTGCATAACATGGCGAACAAGCGGTAGCGTAACCGCGGCACTCGGCCAACCCGCCCGATTCCGCGATTCACCGCGTGATTCGTCCACAGCGGCATCCCCAGCTTGTACTTTCGATCCACAGCCTGTGAGTCTTGTGGACAGATTTTCCGAATCCGGACGATTCCGTATGGCCGCAGGAGTCAAATTGTTGGCAACTGACTCACATCGCCATAAGCCCCGGCTTTCACCGGCCAACAGACTCCAACATCCTGAGAATCGAATCTTCTAGTAGTGGGATCCCGGCTCTGACTCTTCGCGCATCCAAGCCGCTGCTCGCGACCCTCCGAGGGACTCGCCAGCCCGTTCCGCCCGTCTGGCTCATGCGCCAGGCCGGCCGATACCTGCCCGAATACCGCGCGCTCCGTGCCGAGAAGGGCGGCTTCCTCGCCCTCGCCATGGATTCCGACGCCGCGGCCGAGATCACGCTGCAACCGATCCGCCGCTTCGGCATGGACGGCGCGATCCTCTTTTCCGACATCCTCGTGGTGCCGATGGCGCTCGGCCAGAAGCTGTGGTTCGAGACCGGTGAAGGGCCCAGACTCGCGCCGACAGTGACCGCGCGAGACGTGCTCGACGGCTTCGATGCCGATTCCAGCGTCCTGGAGCCCATCTACGGCACGATTCGACGGGTGAAGCAGGTGCTGGACCCCTCGACCACCTTCCTGGGCTTTGCGGGCTCTCCCTGGACCGTTGCGACGTACATGATCGCGGGGCAGGGCAGCCGCGAACAGGCCGAGGCACGCCGCCTGGCCTATCGCGACGAGGGCCTGATGCAGGCGCTGGTCGATCGCATCGCCGAGCAGACCATCGCCTATCTGCGCGCCCAGGCCGAAGCGGGCGTCGAGGCGGTGCAGCTATTCGACAGCTGGGCCGGCAGCTTGAGCCCCGCCCAGTTCGAACGCTGGGTGATCGCCCCCAACGCCCGGATCGCGGCCGCCGTTCGGGATCTGGTGCCCGTGATTGGATTCCCGAAAGGGGCAGGGGGCAAGCTCGCCGCCTATGCTCGCGAAACCGGGGTCGATGCGATCGGTCTGGACGAGACCGTCGATCCCGCCTGGGCGAATGCGGTGCTGCCGGACGGGCTGCCGGTGCAGGGCAATCTCGATCCGTTGGCGCTGATCACCGGCGGAGACGTGCTGGACAGCGCGATCGACCGGATCCTCGCGGCCTTCCCTACCCGGCCGCACGTGTTCAACCTGGGCCACGGCATCCTGCCCGACACGCCGATCGCGCATGTCGAGCAGCTGCTGGCCCGCGTGCGGGGGACCGCGGCATGATCGGCTGGCTGGGCAGTGCCTATCTTTGGGTGAAGGCGTTCCACGTCATCTTCGTGGTGTTCTGGATGGCGGGGCTGTTCCTGTTTCCGCGTTACCTGATCCACCACCAGGAAGCGCTCGGTACACCCGAGGCAGCGTCCTGGGCGAAGCGGGAGGCGCTGCTGAAGCGGATGATCCTCACGCCGTCGATGCTGATCGTCTGGGTGCTCGGGCTCGCGCTCTCTGCCAATATCGGGCTGTTCGACGGGCAGGCCGGCGTCGGCTGGCTCCACGCCAAGCTGCTGCTGGTGGTGCTGCTCAGCGGCTATCATGGCTGGGCGGTTGGCTATGGCAAGAAGCTCGGCCGGGGCGAGGCACCGATTGCCACCCGCACGCTGCGCTTCCTCAACGAAGTGCCGGCGCTGGCGCTGGTCTTCATCGTCATCCTCGCCGAGGTGAAGCCCTTCTGAGAATCACTGCGATCGACGCCGGTTAATCTGCGCCGAATCGCAGTTGACTTGGGGGGATCCGCTACCTAATTTTGAAGGCGTGTACCGGACCCCCGGTGCATCCTTCCTCCAAGCATCGAATCCTGCGCGTACCTATCGCCGATCGACGCTCTCCCCCTTAGAATTTCCGGACCTTCCATGCATCTCAAGGACCTCAAGAAAACCGCCCCCGCCGAACTGGTCACCATGGCCGAGGCACTGGGCGTTGAGAGCGCGTCGACGCTGCGCAAGCAGGACCTGCTCTTCGCCATCCTCAAGGCTCAGGCCGAGCAGGGTGACCAGATCATGGGCGAAGGCACGATCGAAGTGCTGCCCGACGGCTTCGGCTTCCTGCGCTCGCCCGAGGCCAACTATCTCGCCGGCCCCGACGACATCTATGTCAGCCCTAACCAGGTCCGGAAGTTCGGCCTGCGCACCGGCGACACGGTGGAAGGCGAGATCCGCGGGCCCAAGGACGGCGAACGCTATTTCGCCCTCACCAAACTGGTGAAGGTCAATTTCGACGATCCGGACGCAGTGCGCCACCGCGTCAACTTCGACAACCTCACCCCGCTCTATCCCGAGCAGAAGCTGCGCCTCGACACGCTCGACCCGACGGTCAAGGACAAGTCGGCCCGCGTGATCGACATCGTCGCGCCGCAGGGCAAGGGCCAGCGCGCGCTGATCGTCGCGCCGCCGCGCGTCGGTAAGACCGTTCTCCTCCAGAACATCGCCAAGGCGATTACCGACAACCATCCCGAAGTCTTCCTGATCGTGCTGCTCATCGACGAGCGCCCGGAAGAAGTCACCGACATGCAGCGTTCGGTGAAGGGTGAAGTGATCAGCTCGACCTTCGACGAGCCGGCGACCCGCCACGTGCAGGTCGCAGAGATGGTGATCGAAAAGGCCAAGCGCCTGGTCGAGCACAAGAAGGACGTGGTGATCCTGCTCGACTCGATCACCCGCCTCGGCCGCGCCTACAACACCGTGGTGCCCAGCTCGGGCAAGGTGCTGACCGGCGGTGTCGACGCGAACGCCCTGCAGCGCCCGAAGCGCTTCTTCGGTGCCGCGCGCAACATCGAGGAAGGCGGCTCGCTCTCGATCATCGCCACCGCGCTGATCGACACCGGCAGCCGTATGGACGAAGTGATCTTCGAAGAGTTCAAGGGCACCGGCAACTCGGAAATCGTCCTCGACCGCAAGGTGGCGGACAAGCGCATCTTCCCGGCGCTGGACGTCGGCAAGTCGGGCACCCGCAAGGAAGAGCTGCTGGTCGAAAAGGCCAAGCTCACCAAGATGTGGGTGCTGCGCCGCATCCTGATGCAGATGGGCACCATCGACGCGATGGAATTCCTGCTCGACAAGATGAAGGATTCGAAGACCAACGAAGACTTCTTCGACAGCATGAACCAGTAATCTGCGGGCACATCCTCGTGATTTCGGAAAGGCCGGGCCAGGGTGCCCGGCCTTTTTGCGTATTGGTGCAGGGAACGTCTCGCCTCGGGCATGCGTAGGCGTTGCGTGCGCCGATCCTGGCGCTAGGATTTTGGCATGATCGATCTTCTTCTCAGCGCCGCAGCGGGCGGCATCGGTTCGCCGCTCGACATCTGGCAGCACATCGTCGCCGATTTTTCCAATCTCGGCGACCCAGCGGCGCTCGCCGCCTTCGGGTCGGTGCTGATGATCGATCTGGTGCTGGCGGGTGACAATGCCATCGTCGTCGGCGCGCTGGCGGCGGGGCTGCCGGCGGAGCAGCGCAAGAAGGTGATCCTGATCGGCATCGGCGCGGCCCTGGTGCTGCGCATTGCCTTCGCGCTGGTCGTCAGCTGGCTGATGGGGATCGTGGGGCTGATCTTCGCGGGCGGCTTGTTGCTGCTCTGGGTCAGCTGGAAGTTCTGGCGCGAGATCCGGCACGGCGGCGAAAGCGCAGGCTCGGACGAGATCGAAGGCGACGAGCATTCGGGCGTGCGGTCCGCGCGCAGCTTCGCCGGCGCCGCCTGGGCCGTGGCCGTGGCGGACGTCTCGATGAGCCTCGACAACGTCCTGGCGGTGGCTGGCGCGGCGCGCGAGCATCCGGGCATTCTCGTGGTAGGGCTGCTGCTGTCGGTCGCGCTGATGGGCCTTGCGGCGAACCTGATCGCCAAGCTGATCGATCGCCACCGCTGGATCGCCTATATCGGCCTTGCGGTGATTGTCTTCGTCGCGTTCAAGATGATCTACGAAGGCTGGGTGGGGACGCCCGAGACCGCCGGGCTCACCAGCCTGTTCTGAGCCGGGAGCCCCTCCCTGCGCGGCAGGGAGGGGGAAGCCGGCCTTAGCCCAGATGCTGGGCGAAGAAGTCGGCCGTGCGCTGGTCTGCCAGCTGCGCCGCCGCTTCCGAACGGCGCTTGCCCATCTCGGCAGCGAAGCCATGGTCTTCGCCCGGATAGTCGTACAGCGTGACCTTGGGGTGATCGTCCAGGCCCTGGTGCATCTTGGCCTGCACTTCCGGCGACACGAAATGGTCGGCCTCCGGAATGTGGAGCATCAGCGGCTTGGCGATGGCGTGCTTCTCGTCGAGCAGCCCGTCGATGCCGACAGCATAATAGCCAACGCTCGCATCGATGTCGGTCCGTGCCGCGGTCATGTACGCAAGGCGCCCGCCGAGGCAGAAACCGACCGCGCCCACCGCGCCGCCGCCCAGTTCCGCACGCACCGCCTGGATCGTCGATTCGATGTCCGCGACGCCCTGGTCCTGGTCGAACTTGCCCATCCAGTCGAGCGCCTGCTGGAACTGCTCCGGCACATCGGCATCGAGCTCGATTCCGGGCTGCAGCCGCCAGAACAGGTCGGGCGCGACCGCCAGATAGCCCTTGGCTGCCCAGCCATCGCACTTCTGCCGGATGCCCGGGTTTACGCCGAAGATTTCCTGGATCACGATGATCGCGGCACGCGGCGTGCCTTCGGGACGCGCGACATAGGCGGAGAAGCTGCCGCTCTCGTCCAGCGCGTCGATCGTCAGGGTGCTCATAGCAGATAGTCTCCGGTTAGCCGCCGCTCATGATCGAGCAGCCAGGATTTCGTCGTCGGGCCCTGCCCGGCGGAATATGCGCCCAGGCCCCCGCCCTGGTTCAGCACGCGGTGGCAGGGTATGACGAGCGGGAAGGGGTTCCGGGCACAGAGCTGGCCGATGGCACGGGCGCTGGAACCCAGCGCGCGCGAAAGATCGCCATAGCTGATCGTCTGCCCGAACGGCACCGCAATCAAGCCATCCCGAAGGATGGCGCCGCGCGGCGTGGCGGAAGGCGCGAGCGCAAGATCGAAGCTGCGCCGGTCCCCTGCAAACCATTGTTCCAACTGATCGGCGGCGGCACGCACGACCGTGCTGCTGCCGCGGCACGCCGCACCCTCCGCGCCGATGGCGATACGTTCGAGCTGCCGATCATCGCCTTCGATCCGGATCGGGCCGATGGGCGTTGCGATCAGGGCATGGTCGCGCGCATACATGCCCATGGCCTAGCAGGGGGCCGGGCATGCGCTCAAGCGCGGAAGGAAGCTCATGAAGATCAACGTCGAAGTCGAGTGCACGCCGGAAGAAGCGCGCCGCGCCATGGGCTTGCCGGACCTTACCCCGGTTCATGATCGCTATGTGCAGCTGATGGTGCAGGCGATCGAAAATCACGGCACGCCCGAAGGCTTCGAACAGATGATGCGCAGCTGGGCACCGATGGGTGAGGCGGGCATGAACTTCTGGCGCGGCTTGTTCGATGCGGCCACGAAGAAGCCGGGGAGCTGACGCGGCGCGCATGGATACGATCTTCGCGGTTTCCAGCGGTGTCCCGCCGGCGGCGATCGCCGTCCTCCGGATCAGTGGTACACAGGCATTTGGTGCAGTGCAGCAACTGGCGGGCGACCTTCCCCCGCCGCGCCGCGCTGCGCTGCGGACCTTGCGCGACGGTGCAGGCGACGCACTCGACCTGGCGCTGGTGCTGTGCTTCCCGGGCCCGCGATCGGCCACGGGCGAGGATCTGGCCGAACTCCATCTTCATGGCGGCAGGGCCGTGGTGCGGGCCGTGGAGACGGCGCTGGCAGCGCTGCCGGGGTTGCGCCCCGCCGAAGCGGGCGAGTTCACCCGTCGCGCCCTGCTCAACGGCCGCCTCGATCTCAGCGAGGCCGAGGGGCTGGGCGATCTCCTGACAGCGGAGACGGAGGGCCAGCGACGTGCGGCGATCCGCAGCGCGGGCGGCGCGGTGCGGCGCAATGCAGAGGAATGGACGGCGCGCCTGCTCGGCATCGCCGCGCGGATCGAGGCCGAACTCGATCACGGTGACGAGGACGACGTGGCCGGGACCGATCCGCTTCCGGACCTGCGGATCGCGGCCGCGGCACTCGGCCACGACATCGCAGCGGTTGCGGCGCGCCCGCCGGTGGAGCGGCTGCGGGACGGGCTGCGGGTGGTGCTGGGCGGGCCGCCCAACGCCGGCAAGTCGACGCTGTTCAATGCCCTGGGGGAGCGCGAAGCAGCGATCGTCTCGCCGATCGCCGGCACGACACGCGATCGCATCGAGGTGCCTGTGGTACGGGCAGGGCTTGCGTGGTTGCTCATCGACACGGCAGGACTTGCCGAGGAAACAGACGATCCGATCGAGGCGATCGGCGTCGCGCGGGCCCGCGATGCGCTGCTCGAGGCCGATCTGTTGCTGTGGCTCGGCGACGATCCACCGCCGCCGCATCGCTGCAGCTTGTGGGTGCATGCCCGCGCCGACGCGGAAGGGCGTCCGCCGGCCAGGGAGGGGCAGATCGCCGTATCGGTGCACGAGGGAAGCGGCCTTGCGGCGCTCTGGCATCGAATGTCGGAAGTAGCTGCGTCGCTGCTGCCGCCGCCGGATCTGGTTGCGCTGAATGCTCGGCAACGGGGCTGGTGCGTAGCAGCGGCGGATGCACTGGCGCGCGCATCGCTGCTCGGCGACGCGCTGTTGTTCGCCGAGGAGCTGCGCGCCGCCCGGCGGGCGCTGGATGCGATCACCGGGCGCGCCGGTGTCGAAGATGTGCTGGATGCATTGTTCGGAAAGTTCTGCATCGGCAAGTAAGGTGTTTCACGTGGAACACGCCGCGACACCGTTCCGCCGCACCGGCTCTGGACAAGCGCCGCGCGAAGGCGTTTAGCGGTTGCATGCAATTCGATGTGATCGTGATCGGCGGCGGCCATGCCGGCACGGAGGCGGCTGCCGCAGCCGCACGCCGTGGCGCGCGTACTGCGCTGCTCAGCTTCGATCTGACCAAGCTTGGCGCGATGTCGTGCAACCCGGCGATTGGCGGGCTGGGCAAGGGGCATCTCGTTCGGGAGATCGACGCGCTCGACGGGTTGATGGCGCGTGCTGCCGATGCGGCCGGCATCCATTATCGGATGCTCAATCGCTCGAAGGGCACGGCGGTGCAGGGGCCCCGCGTGCAAGCCGATCGCGGCCGCTACGCTGCCGCCATCCAGGCCATGCTGCACGCGCAGGACGGGTTGAGCCTCGTAGCGGGGGAAGCCGAAGCGCTGGTGCTGGAAGGCGGGCGCGTTGCCGGCGTGCAGCTTCGTGATGGCACGGTGCTCGCTGCCTCTGCCGTCGTGCTGGCGACCGGCACCTTCCTCGGTGGCCGGCTGTTCCGCGGTGAGGAGCGGTTCGAGGGCGGCCGGGTAGGGGAAGCATCTGCCCTCCGCCTCGCAGCGCAGCTTCGCGAGCTGGCGCTGCCGATGGGGCGGCTGAAGACGGGAACCCCGCCGCGCCTGGATGGACGAACGATCGACTGGGCACGGACGGAAGAGCAGCCCTCCGACGCGGAGCGCTGGACGATGTCGCCGATGGTGGCGGCGCGGCCGCTCCCCCAGTTGCACTGCGCGGTCACGCGTACGACCCAGGCGACGCATGATGCGATCCGCGGCGGCCTCGATCGGTCACCGCTGTTCAGTGGCGCGATCGAGGCGCAGGGTCCGCGCTATTGCCCGTCGATCGAGGACAAGGTGCATCGTTTCGGTGATCGCGACGGGCACCAGATCTTCCTCGAGCCCGAGGCGCTCGATCACCACTGGATCTATCCGAATGGACTGTCGACGTCGCTGCCGGTGGACGTGCAGGCGGCGATGATCGCCTCCGTCCCAGGGCTGGAGGCGGCGACCATCACCGTTCCCGGCTATGCGGTGGAATATGACTATATCGATCCGCGGGCGCTGGATGCCACGCTTGCGCTGCCGTTGATTCCGGGCCTGTTCTTCGCGGGCCAGATCAACGGAACGACAGGCTATGAGGAAGCGGGCGGGCAGGGCCTCGCCGCAGGTGTCAATGCCGCCGCGCTCGCATTGGGCATGCCGCCCTTGGTGCTGGACCGTGCCACGTCCTATCTCGGCGTGATGATCGATGACCTGGTATTGCAGGGAGTCACCGAACCCTATCGAATGTTGACCGCACGTGCGGAGTTCCGGCTGCGGCTTCGCGCGGACAATGCGGAGACGCGGCTGGGGCCGATCGCCGATGCGCTGGGCTTGCTGGGCGGGGCGCGTCGCGCTCGTCTCCAGGCGCGCGATGCGGGACGCGCACAGCTCGACACGCTTTTCGGGGTGGAGCGAACGGCACACCAGCTGAACCTGCGGGGGGCTCCGGTGGCGCAGGATGGCGCGCGCCGGCCTGCACGAGAGTGGCTGCGGTTCCCGGGCGTCGAGATCGAGCATGTGCTGGACGCGGCGCCCGAAGCCGATCCCGCCCTGCTCGCCGAATATGTGGAAGACGCGCGCTATGCGCCCTATCTGGAACGGCAGGATGCCGAGGTGGCGCAGCTTCGCGCCAATGATGCAGTGCGCCTGCATCCGGGTCTCGACTATGCGGCAATTCCGGGGCTGTCGAACGAGATGGTCGAGCGGCTGAGTGCAGCTGCACCGGAGACGCTGGGAGGAGCGGCGCGTATTCGCGGCATTACTCCGGCGGCGCTGTCGGCCATCCTCCTGCATGCACGAAAGGCAGTGGCATGACCGAAGCAGAAGCCCGCAGCTGGGTGCGCGAACGCTTCGGCGTTTCACGTGAAACACTTGTCGAAGCCTTCGGGAACATCCTGACCGCTGAGGCTGAACATCAAAACCTGATTGCGCGCTCGACGCTTGACAGCCTCTGGGCTCGGCACCTGACGGACTCCGCGCAGCTTGTCCCGTTGGCTGAACATGCCCCACCAGGCGTGTGGCTAGACGTCGGAAGCGGGGCCGGGCTGCCTGGGATCGTCATTGCCTTGCTTACGGATCGCCCGATCGTGCTGGTCGAGCCGCGTGCCAAGCGGGTCCTGTTCCTGCGGGCTGCCGCTGAACAGCTCGGCATCGCCGATCGTGTCACGGTTGTCGGCAGCAAGGTGGAATCTTTTCGGCCGGATCAGCCGGTCGCGATTGTCTCCGCGCGGGCGGTGGCGGAACTGTCGGCGCTCATGTTATCCACAGTTCACTGCACCGATTCATCCACAGTCTGGTTGCTGCCCAAGGGGCGCAGCGCGCAATCGGAGGTGGATGCCACGCGCGCGAAATGGCAAGGTCGGTTTCACGTGGAACCCAGCATCACGCAGCCGGAATCGGGCATCGTGGTCGCAACACAGATAGGCGCCAGATGATCACCATCACGATCGCCAATCAGAAGGGCGGGGTGGGCAAGACCACGACCGCCATCAATGTCGGCACCGCCCTCGCTGCGACCGGCAAGCGCGTTCTGCTGATCGATTTCGATCCCCAGGGCAATGCCTCTACCGGCCTCGGCATCGGGCGCGGTGATCGCGAGCATTCGAGCTATGATCTCCTCGTCTCGGACGCCGATCTCGAGGACGTGGCGGTGCCCACCAGTGTGCCCGGCCTTGACGTGGTGCCTGCCACGCAGGACCTCTCGGGAGCCGAGATCGAGCTGATCGAATTCGACGCCCGTACCCACCGGCTGGACGCCGCGATCAAGCGCCATCAGGGCGCGCGCTGGGATGTGGTTCTGGTCGATTGCCCGCCTTCGCTGGGGCTGCTCACCGTCAACGCGATGGTGGCGGCGCACGCGCTGCTGGTGCCGCTCCAGTGCGAGTTCTTCGCGCTCGAAGGGCTCAGCCAGCTGCTCAACACCGTCGAGCGGATTCGCACGCGGTTCAACCCGGGCCTGTCGATCCTCGGCGTTGCGCTGACCATGTACGACCGGCGCAACCGCCTTACCGATCAGGTTTCCGAGGATGTGCGGGCGGTGCTGGGGCGGGTGGTATTCGACACCGTCATTCCCCGCAATGTTCGCCTTTCGGAGGCCCCGAGCCACGGCGTGCCGGCGTTGATCTATGATCATCGCTGCGCCGGCTCCGAAGCCTATATCGCGCTCGCCCGCGAGGTGATCGATCGTCTTCCCAAGTTGCAGAAAGCCGCATGACCGAATCTCCCGCCGCCGCCCGCAAGCCTCGCCCCGGTCTCGGCCGCGGGCTTTCCGCGTTGCTCGGCGAAAGCCTTCCCGAAGAGCCGATCAAGGGCAACCCGACCAGCAGCTCCGGCGTACGGATGCTGCCGATCAGCTCGCTGGTCGCCGATCCGAACCAGCCGCGCCGCCACTTCGACGAGGAGGCGCTGGACACGCTGGCAGAATCGATCCGGACGCGCGGGCTGATCCAGCCGATCTTCGTTCGCCCGCATGGCCAGAGCTTCCAGATCGTTGCCGGCGAGCGGCGCTGGCGGGCGGCGCAGCGCGCGCGGCTGCATGAAGTGCCGGTGATCGTCCGGGAGCTGAACGACGCCGAGACGCTCGAAATTGCGCTGATCGAGAACATCCAGCGCCAGGACCTCAATGCGATCGAAGAAGCGGAAGGCTATGCCCGGCTGATCCGCGAGTTCGGCCACACCCAGGAGGCGCTGGGCAAGATCGTCCACAAGTCGCGCAGCCACATCGCCAATCTGCTGCGGTTGCTCGACCTGCCGGAGCCGGTGCGCGAAATGGTCGTCGACCGGTCGATCGAGATGGGTCATGCCCGTGCGCTGATCGGCGCGCCCGATCCCGAGAAGCTGGCGCAGGAAGTGGTGGCCAAGGGGCTTTCGGTTCGCGACACCGAGAAGCTGGCGCGCACCGCCAAGCCGGCGCCGAAGCGCAAGGCTGCGGAAGGGCGATCGGAGCCCGATCCGGACATTGCTGCGCTGGAACGGCATCTGGGCGACGTGCTTGGTCTCAACGTCCGCATCGCACAGGCGGAGAAGGGAGGGTCGCTGACCGTCCAATATTCCACGCTCGACCAGCTCGACATGGTTTGCCAGCGACTGAGCGGCGAACGCATCTGATTTGGTTGCGCTGCCCCTTGTGGCAGGATTGACCTTCGGGAGCAGCATGGCAGCAACTGATCTATGCTGCTCCCCGCGCAAGACCGAACATCGACCCTTTCCTTCGACTTCCCGCTGTCACGCAGCGCAGCCTTGGAGCGTCTTGCGGCGTTCGTGCCCAAGGCGGTCCGGGGCTATGCCGACGGCCGCAGCCATGATGCGGGGCCGGGCAGGCACCACGCGGTCTCGCGGCTTTCCGCAGCGCTGCGACGGCGGCTGATCAGCGAAGAGGAGGTCGCCCGCGCCGTAGTGGCAGCCCATGGGGCACAGGCGGCGGGGAAGTTCCTGCAGGAGCTGTTCTGGCGGACCTACTGGAAGGGATGGCTGGAGCAGCATCCCGGGGTCTGGCGCGAATGGCGACGCGCGTGCGAACGGCGCAGCGGCGAGAACATGCCTCCCGGCTATGATCTCGCTGTCACCGGTCGCACCGGGATCGATGCCTTTGATGCGTGGGTGCGGGAATTGCGGGAGACCGGGTATTTGCACAATTGGGCGCGGATGCAGTTCGCGTCGATCTGGATCTTCACTCTGGGTCTGCCATGGGAGCTGGGCGCGGCGTTCACCTTCGCCCATCTGGTAGACGCCGATCCTGCCTCGAACACGCTGTCCTGGCGATGGGTTGCGGGACTGCACACCCAAGGCAAGGCGTACCTTGCGAGCGCTGACCGCATACGCCTGCATACGGGCGGGCGCTTCGACCCGCAGGGGCTTGCCACCCAAGCGGATGTTCCACGTGAAACACCCGCAATCGAGAAGGTGGAAGTGCGTGCCCCCGACACCTTGCGGCCGGATGCACGCACGCTTCTGCTGCTCACGCCCGAAGATCTGTCACTGGAGACCGAGTCGTCCCTAGCAACGTTGGCGGTGCATCGCGTCGTCGCGTGCCGGCGCCATTGCAGCAGCGCTGCGGATATCGCTGCGGTCGCCGACGGGCTGCAACGTGCCTCGAGCCACTGGCAGGTGGCTGCAGCATGGGTCGATGATCTGGAGGCGGTAGCGGCGCTTGCAGCGTCCGAGGGATGTGCGCAGATCGCAACGGGCTATGCGCCCGTGGGCCCCGTCGCAGATGCGCTGGCGGCATATCGAGCGATCAGCAGCATCCCGATTGCGGAACACCGTCGGGGCTGGGATGGCCGCGCGTGGCCATATAGCGGCAGAGGGTATTTTGCGTTCGCGCGGCACATTCCGGACCTGCTCGCCGCAGCCGGCATCACGGATCCGAGCGCCGGCTGAGTTTTGCTGGATCATGGTAAAGAATTGGTGAACTCTCGCTCGCGCACTGCGTTTTGGCAGCTGGCGGGAAGGGTACCGATGATCGAGCAGCTGCAAAGCGACAAATGGCGCGGCCATGGCGTGGATGCCGTTCGACCGACCTGGCATGACGCGGCGCGCGATGCCATCCGGTCTCGGCTCACCTTGCCCGCACCGCGGCCCCATGGTTGGCTGGTTCGGGCGAGGCTTATGCTGAGGCGCTCCGGCAGTGCGGTCCGCAAAGGATGTCGTCTCCCTTAGATAATCCTGCACGAGCAAGGGCACGGGCAGTCGCAGGCCGTTGAAGCCCGCGCCCTGGGGAGCATCGGTGGCGTCTTGCATCGCGTCGACGCATCGCGCACCACCGCGGCCATGGCCGAACCCGAGAACCCGATCGAGGGGCTGACGATCGTCGCCCATCCGCTGGTCCAGCATCGCCTTACCCGGCTGCGCGACCGGCGCACCCCGCCCGAGCGGTTTCGCAGTGAGCTCCGCGCGGTCGCAACCCTGCTCGGCGCCGCGGCACTGGCGAACCTCCCGCTTGCACTAATCTCGATAGAGACGCCCGTCGCGCCGATGGATGCGCCAGCGCTCGCAGGTACCCCCCCGGTGCTCGTGCCGGTGCTCCGCGCCGGGCTCGCCATGGCGGAAGGGCTGCTGGACCTGCTACCTGAAGCTGCCGTGGCGCATCTCGGTCTGTATCGCGATCCGGTGACGCTGGCGGCCATCGAATATTATTTCAAGGCGCCGGCGGATATTGCCAGTCGGCCGGTCGTGATGGTCGATCCAATGCTGGCGACCGGCAACAGCGCCGTCGCTGCGCTGGACCGGCTGAAGGCAGCCGGTGCGCGCGATCTGCGGTTCGTCTGCCTGCTGGCGGCACTGCCCGGCGTCCTGGCAGTCCGCGAGGCCCACCCCGACGTGCCGATCTGGACCGCCGGGCTGGACGCGACGCTGAACGCGCAAAGCTATATCGTGCCCGGCCTCGGGGACGCCGGTGACCGCGCTTTCGGCACGGAGCATGGCTGACCGCGCCGCAGCGGCACGCCCATCTTGCCAAGGGCGCGGAGCCTAATGGGCGAGCGTGCATTTCCGCTTCATCTCGGCTAGCGCGAACGCAACATGAGGGGGAATTGATGGCGGGTGGCCTGGTCGCATTGCTGGACGATATCGCAGCGCTGGCGAAGCTGGCGGCAGCGTCGCTGGACGACGTGGCGGGAGCTGCCGGCAAGGCGGGCGCAAAGGCTGCCGGCGTTGTCATCGACGATACCGCCGTTACACCGCGTTACGTGGTCGGGCTGACGCCGGATCGGGAACTGCCGATCATCGGCAAGATCGCGCTTGGTTCGATTGCCAACAAGCTGCTGGTGATCCTGCCCCTCGCGTTGCTGCTCAGCGCCTTTGCACCCTGGGCGCTAACGCCGATCCTCATGCTGGGCGGTACCTATCTTTCGTTCGAAGCGGCCGAGAAAATTCTCGAGGCGCTGCTCGGGGAGCATGGCAGCGAGGAGGTCGCCGCCATCACCGATCCCAAGGCGCTGGAGAAGCGGCAGGTAGTTGGCGCGATCCGCACCGATCTGATCCTGTCCGCCGAAATCATGGTCATCGCGCTGGCCCAATTGCCGCCCGAGATGTCGTTCCTGACGCGCGCAGGCGCGCTGGTGCTGGTGGCATTCGCCATCACCATCGGCGTCTACGGCGTCGTCGCGCTGATCGTGAAGATGGACGATATCGGCCTGCACCTCAGCCGGGGCGGCGGCAAGGGCGCGGTCGCGGTGTTCGGGCGCGGCCTGGTCCAGGCGATGCCGATGCTGCTTACTGCCCTGTCCCATATCGGCGTCGGCGCGATGGCCTGGGTGGGCGGCGGCATCCTGCTGCATGGCCTCGAGGAATTCGGCATCAGCGCGGTGCCCCATGCGCTGCATCATTGGTCCGAGGTGGCAGGGCAGGGGCTCGGCGCGTTCGGCGGAATCGTCAGCTGGCTCGTCTACGCGCTGGGTTCTGCGGTGGCCGGGCTGCTGGTGGGGGGTGTCGTCGCCGGCCTCCTGCACCTGCTTCCGCGCAAGGCCCACTGAGCCGCGCACCGCAATCCTAACCTGGATCGGGACCGATCCAGGTCCCCACGCGTTCGCCCCCCTGACCAGGGAGGCCGCGCATGCCCATCACCATCAACGGCGCCGAACACGATCTCGACGTCGATCCCCGTACCAGTCTGCTCGATTTTCTCCGCCGCGATTGCGGGCTTACCGGCACCAAGAAGGGGTGCGATCACGGCCAGTGCGGCGCGTGTACGGTTCTTCTCAATGGCCAGCGGATCAATAGCTGCCTGACGCTCGCCGTGATGCACGACGGAGACAGCGTGACCACGATCGAAGGACTCGGCACGCCCGATGCGCCGCATCCGCTGCAAGCTGCCTTCGTCCGCCACGACGGCTATCAGTGCGGCTATTGCACGCCCGGCCAGATCTGCTCGGCCAAGGCGATGCTCGATGAGATCGCGGCAGGCTGGACCAGCTTCGTCAGCGATGATGTCGCGGGCACGCCGAAGCTCAGCGAAGAAGAGATCCGCGAGCGGATGAGCGGCAATGTCTGCCGCTGCGGCGCCTATTCCAACATCGTGGCGGCGATTTCGGAAGTAGCGGAGGCGCAGGCATGAAGCCGTTCGACTATCAGCGCGCCCATGGCCTTGGCGATGCCGGCCAGCTCCTCGTTGCAGAGGGCGCCAAGCCGATCGCGGGCGGCACCAACCTGCTCGACCTGATGAAGCTGGAGGTGGAGACGCCGAGCGCCCTGGTCGACGTGAACCGTCTGCCGCTGGGCGGTATCGTGCCGCACGGCGAGGGGCTGCACATCGGTGCGCTCGTCTCGAACAGCGCCTGCGCCGCCGATCCGCGCATCCGCGCCGACTATCCGGTGCTGGCGCGCGCAATCCTGGCGGGCGCTACCTTCCAGCTGCGCAACAAGGCGACCACGGGCGGCAATCTCTGCCAGCGGACGCGCTGCTATTATTTCTATGACCTCTCCCAGGCGTGCAACAAGCGCGATCCCGGCACCGGCTGCGCGGCGATCGGCGGGTTCAACCGCATCCACGCGATCCTCGGCGCAAGCGATGCCTGCATCGCGACCTATCCCGGCGACATGGCGGTAGCCCTGTCGGCGCTGGGCGCAACCGTGGAGATCCATGACGCGAAGGGCGACAAGCGGATGGTGCCGGTGCGCGATTTCCACCGCCTGCCCGGCGACACGCCCGAGCGGGACAACGTGCTGATGCCCGGCGACGTGATCACCGGCGTGGTGTTGCCTGCGCCAGCGGGTGGCACCCAGCTCTACCGCAAGGTGCGCGACCGCGCCTCCTACGCTTTCGCGCTCGTCTCGGTGGCGGCGGTGGTTCATGTCGAAGGCGGCGTGATCGCCAAGGCGCGTCTCGCGTTCGGCGGGCTGGCGCACAAGCCCTGGCATGACTCCCGCGTCGAGCAGCTGCTCGAAGGCCAGGCGCCCTCCGACGCGCTGTTCGACGAGGCCGCCGCGTTGCTGCTCGACGAAGCGCGCGGGCAGGGCAGCAACGATTTCAAGATTCCGCTCACCCGCCGCACGCTGAAGGCGGTGCTGCGCGAAGCTACGGGAGCAACGCTGTGACTCGCCTGTACACGATGGACAAGCCGGACGAACGGAACCGGCTCGACGCGATGGCGCAGGGCATCATCGGGCGCCCGCTGGACCGTCCGGACGGCAGCGCCAAGACCAGCGGCGTCGCGCCCTATGCGGCCGAATACAAGATCGCCGACTGCGCCGAGGGCGTGCTGGTCCTCGCGACGATCAGTCGCGGCGAGGTCGTCGAGATCGAATCCGAGCCCGTGCTCGCCATGCCGGGCGTACTGGCGGTGATCGCCGATCCCCGGATGATCACCCGATCGGCGCAGGGCGGGGCGGGCAAGTCGCCGGTTCGCGAAATCCAGAAGGTGGACTATTACGGTCAGCCGGTCGCGCTCGTGGTCGCCGAGACGTTCGAGCAGGCGCGGGATGCGGCCACCCGGCTGCGCGTCGCCTATCGCAGCGACGATCCTGCGAAGGTGCCGCTCGAACAGGACGACAGCCATGCCAGCCATGAGGTCTATGGCGAACCGGTGCAGCAGGGCAATCTCCACGCTGCCATGCGCGATGCCGCGCATGCGGTCGACGTCACCTATACCACCGAAGGCCATGCCAGCGCCGCGATGGAGCCGCATGCCAGCATCGCCCAATGGGACGGCAACACGCTCACCGCCTATTCGAGCCTTCAGATGCTCAAATACAACCAGAAGGAGCTGGCCGACGCACTGGGGATCAAGCCCGAGCAGGTACGGCTGATCTCGCCCTATGTGGGCGGCGGCTTCGGCTCGAAGCTCGGCATCAGCGCGGAGCTGGTCGCGGCGGCGGTCGCGGCGATCGAGCTGGGTCGCTCGGTGCGGGTGGTGATGAGCCGCCAGCAGGTGTTCCAGTGCGTCATGCGCCGATCGGAGACGCGCCAGCGCATCCGCCTCGCCGCCGATGCCGAGGGGCGGCTGAACGGCTTCGGCCATGAGGCATGGGTCTCGAACCTGCCGGGGGAGAAGTTCGCCGAGCCGGTCACCCAGGCCAGCGAGTTCCTCTATCGCGGTGAGCACCGCACGCTGCGGATCGACCTGGCGCGCATCCACCGCATGACTGCCGGCTCGGTGCGCGCGCCGGGTGAAGCAGTGGGCATGCAGTGCCTCGAAGCGGCGATGGACGAGCTGGCGCTGGCCAGCGGCATCGATCCGGTCGAGCTGCGCCTGCGCAACATCCCCGAGCAGCACCCGAGCGAAGGACTGCCCTATAGCTCGCGACGGTTCGCGGAGAGCCTCAAGATCGGTGCCGAGCGCTTCGGCTGGGACGGCAGCGACCGCCGCCCGCTCCAACGCCGCGAAGGCGAATGGTGGATCGGCACCGGCATGGCGACGGCGTGCCGAGTCCACAATCTCAACGAGGCGCAGGCGAAGGTGACGCTATCGGCCGACGGCACCGCGGTGGTCGAAAGCGACATGACCGATATCGGTACCGGCACCTACACGGTGCTCGGCCAGATTGCGGGCGAGATGCTCGGCCTGCCGCCGGAGAAGGTACTGGTGCAGCTCGGCGACACGCGCTTCCCACCGGGGGCGGGTTCAGGCGGCAGCTGGGGTGCGGCCTCGACCGGTTCTGCGGTATTCGCCGCGTGCGAGGCGATCCGGGAACAGCTCGCACAGCAACTCGGCGTTAAGGAGGCGGATCTCACGCTGAAGGACGGGGAGGCGATTGCCGGCAACCGCCGCATTCCCTTCACCGAGCTGCTGAAGGCTGACCTGAGCGAAACCGGCCATTTCAAAAATGGTGGAATCGACGAGAAATTCGCCATCGCGATGTACGGCGCCTTCTTCGTCGAGGTAGGCGTGAATGCCTATACCGGCGAGACGCGGGTGCGGCGGATGACCGGCGCCTTCGGCCTGGGCCGTGCGCTCAACGAAAAGACGGCGACCTCGCAGTGCCTGGGCGGCATGGTGTGGGGCATCGGCAGCGCGCTGACCGAGGAGCTGGTATTCGACGCGCGTGACGGCCATCTCGTGAATCACGACCTCGCCGAATATCATGTCCCTGTGAACGCGGATGTGCCGGCGCTCGACGTGGTGCTGGTCGACGAACGCGATCCCGCGGGAAGTCCGCTCCAGGCCAAGGGCGTGGGCGAACTCGGCATTTGCGGCGCGGCAGGCGCGATCGCCAACGCGATCCACCACGCTTGCGGCGTGCGTGTTCGCAGCTTTCCGATCACCCCCGACAAGCTGCTGGCCGAACTTCCGGACCCATGATTCGATGGTTCGACTTTGCGCTGTGAAAAGCCAAAACTTATAACAGGTTAAGTCGAATTTTCGCTATGGGTGTGATTGCTCGCAGGATCTTGGCCGGCTAGGCATCGTTTCGGGGGCGTGCGGGACGATGATCTGCAGAGACCGCCGCTCCGTTCGCCCGTCATTCGCCGGCGGGACACATCCAGTAAGGGGGATCATCTGGAGTGCCGAACTACCCGTTGACGCGGTTTCACGAGCAGGCGTCGCTCAGCGACGAAGAAGTCGAAGTACTGCGCGGCCTGGGGGAGGCCGATTTCGTCTGTCGCCGCAACGCGACGATCCGCCGCGAGCGGGAGCCGGTCGACGGCATCTATCTGCTGCTCGAAGGTTGGGCCACCTCGGCAATCCGGTTGCCGGCCGGGCAGCGTCAGATCGTCAAGGTTCACATTGCCGGGGACATGATGGGCACGCCCAGCATGGTGCTCGATACTGCCGCGGATACGCTGACGGCGGTGACGGAATGCCGGGTGTCGAAGGTGCCGCTATCCCGCATGCGCGAGGTGCTGATCGCCCATCCTCGCATCGGGCCGCTGTTCTTCATGACGGTGCAGATCGAGCGGCTGGCGCTGATGGATATCGTTGCGGCCATGGGCAAATCCTCTGCCCGCGAGCGGCTGGTGCGGCTGCTTCTCGATCTTCACGACCGGCTTGCCAGGATCGGCGCCGTCGAGGACGGCCGGTTCGACCTGCCGCTGACGCAGGAACTGCTGGGCGATGTGCTGGGGCTCACCGCGGTCCACGTCAATCGCACTATGCGCCTGCTCGAGCGGGAGGGACTGATCGCCCGCCAGGGCCAGCGCATCGCGCTGGCCGACATCGAGATGCTGCGCAAGATCTCGCCCTTGCCGCCTCGCCGCATCCGTTTCGATCCCGCGTGGTTGCCCGCTCCCGGCGAGATGTAACGCCGTTCAGGCGAGCAGTGCGTCGACGGCGTCCAGCAGCTCGCGTTCGCGAAACGGCTTGCGCAGCTGGGGCACGTCGCCCGGCAGGTCCTCCGCCGCGTCGGTATACCCGGTTAGCAGCAGGAAGGGCTGGGGAAGGCCGGCGTCGCGGGCGCGGGTGATGAATTCGCCGCCGGTGCCGCCGGGCATCATGTAATCGGTGATCACCAGCGCGGTGGCCGGTGCCCCGTGGAGCGCCGCCATGCCCTGGCTCAGCGATTCCGCTTCGGCGACCAGATGGCCGTGCGCGCGCAGCACTTCGGCGGCGGCCTCGCGAACCGCGGGATCGTCGTCGACCAGCAGGATCTCGGCGGTGCGCGTCGGGCGGTCCCGCGCCTGGTCGTGCGTCGGGGCTGGCGCCTCGGTCGTCGGCAGGATCAGGGTGGCGCTGGTGCCCTGGCCCGGCGCGCTTTCCAGCATCAGCCGCCCGGCCGACTGTTCGGCGAAGCCGTGGACCATCGACAGGCCGAGCCCGGTGCCGCGATCCCCTGCCTTGGTGGTGAAGAACGGCTCCATCGCCCGCCGCAGCGTGGCGGCATCCATGCCGCAGCCGTCATCGTGCACGGCAAGCGCAAGATACTCGCCGCGCGGCAGTCCGCGGATGTCCTCGCGACGCGGCGGCCGAACGTCGACGATGATGGCGCCGCTGATCCGGCTGCCAGTCTTGATCGCATCGCGCGCATTGATCACGAGATTGAGCACCGCCAGTTCCAGCTGGTTGCGGTCGGCGCGGACGGCAGGAAGGTCTGGCGTGGTCTGGATCGTGCACTGGATCGTCGGGCCTACCGAACGCTGGAGCAGCTCCTGCAGGTCGGCCAGCATCGCAGGAACGTCGATCGCCTCAGGAGTCAGCGCCTGGCGCTTGGCATAGGCGAGCAACCGCGCGACCAGGCTGCGGGCGCGCTCTGCGCTGCTCGTCGCGCTGTCGATGTAGCGAAGCGCCTTGGGATCTTCGCCAATTCGGCCGCGCAGCAGATCGAGGCCGCCCAGGATCGGCGTCAGCAGATTGTTGAGGTCGTGGGCGACGCCGCCGGTCAGCCGGCCGAGCGCCTCCAGCCGCTGGGCCTGCACGGTGGCCGCCTGGCGTTGTCGAAAGCGGCGCAGTTCCAGCGACAGTGCGAAACCCAGCGCGGCGAACAACGCGAGCGCCATGACCCCGCCGCCGATCAGCACGAACCGGGTCTGCCGCGTAAGTGCGGCGAAGCTGCCGCGCGGTACTGCGACTTCGACATGCCAGCCCGCCTCCGGCACGGCGGTCACCACCGATTGTACGGCATCGCCTTCGGCAGCGCCGGATTGCGCGATCACCGCGCCGCGCTTGTCGAACAGGCGCAGCCGCCAATCGGCCGGAACCTCTTCGGCGAACAGCAGATGCTGCATCGCCTGCACGGGGATCACCGCGGAAACCACATAGGGTACGGCACCGCGCTGCAAAACGGGCGCCCGTACAGCAAAGGCGACGACCTCACCGGGACCGCGGACGACATGGCCCACCTGCGCTTCACGCGTTCGCACGGCGCGGGCGAGACTGACCGGATCGACCACTTTCCCGAGGCTTCCGCCAATGGGCTGCGGCAGATCAAGCACGCGATTGCCTTCGGAGTCCGCGATGCTGAGGGTTGCCCAGTCCCGATGATCCTCCATCAGGCGCAGACCGAGCCGGGTGAAGCGCGCGCGGTCGATGCCCGCGTCCAAGGAGGGCGAGCGGCTGATCATCTTCACCGCATCGACCGTTGCGGCGATCTCGCGGCCGACCAGGCGCGCCGTGGATCGGCTCGCCAGTGCCGCCTGCCGGTCCAGCGCAGCCCGCTGCTCGCGCAGGGTGACCGCACCATAGGCCGAGCCCAGCACGACGATCGGCAGCAGACCGGTCAGACCCATGAGGATCAGCGAACGTCGCAAGATCACCTGCCCCCGTTTTGCGGGCCAATGAGGCCCGTTGCGAAGGAGGCATCTATTTCATGGGGAAAGTCAAACCCATATCCTGAATCAGTATCCAGTTCGCAGTGATCGCTGCGGCTTACCGGCTTCCCTGCGGCAGGGCGTAGGCGACAATCGAATCACCTCGCTTCGTGCCTAGCGAGCCATGGCCGCCCGCGGCGATCACTACGAATTGCCGGCCGCTCTTCGCAGACCAGTAGCTCATCGGCGTCGCCTGGCCGCCGGCGGGGAGGCGACCGCGCCACAGCACCTTGCCGGTCGTGACGTCATAGGCGCGCAGATAATAGTCGAGCGCCGATCCCATGAATGCCACGCCACCCGCCGTGAGCATCGGCCCGCCGAGCGAGGGAACGCCCAGCTTGAACGGCAGCGGTACCGGCGTCTGGTCGCGCGAGGTGCCGTTGCGGTGCTGCCAGACGGTCTTGCCGCTCACCAGATCAATACCCGCGACATACCCCCAGGGCGGCGCCTGGCAGGGCAGGCCCAGCGCAGAGAGAAACGGATTGAGCGCGACTGCGAACGGGGCGCCGGTGTTCGGGTTGAAGCCCTTGATGTCCGATCCGTGGAAGTCCGATCCGCCCGCAGGACCGCGCAGCTTGGGATCGGCGGCGTCGGATTCTTTGCGCGGCACCAGCCGATCGACAAAGGCCATGTAGTTCGGGTGCGCGAAGGCGACCATGCGAACCGGGTCGATCGCCATGCCGCCCCAGTCCATCACCCCGAAATTGCCCGGGAAGACGAGCGTGCCCTGTTGCGAGGGCGGGGTGAACGGCCCCTCGTAGCGCAGCCGCTTGAACTTGATGCGGCAGGCGAGCTGGTCGAACATCGTCGCGCCCCACATGTCTGCATCGGTCACGCGCTTCTTCGACATCAGGCTCAACGCGGATTCCGGCTGGGTGGGCGAGGTGCGGTCGCCCGGCGCCGCACCCTGCGGCACCGGGATTTCGCGGACCGGAACCACGGGCTGGCCGGTCCGCCGGTCGAGGACGAACAGGTTGCCTGTCTTCGTCGACTGGATCAGCGCCGGCACACGGCCGCGGCCCGGCAGGTTCAGGTCGACCAGCGCAGGCTGGGCGGGAACGTCCATGTCCCACAGGTCGTGATGGACGGTCTGGAAGGTCCAGCGGACCTTGCCCGTCGCGGCCTCCAGCGCGATCACCGAGGTGGCGAAGCGCTCGGTCTCCGGCGTCCGGCGGCCGCCCCATTGGTCGATCGCGGCCATGCCGGTGGGAATGTAGACGAGGCCGAGATCGGCGTCGGCGGCGGCAATCGTCCAGCTGTTCGGGCTGGACGGCGTGTAGCGGCCGGTGCCGGGCGCCTTGGGACTGGTGTCGTTCGGATTGGCAGGATCGAAGGCCCAGACGGCGCGGCCGGTGTTCACGTCATAGCCGCGCACCACGCCCGAAGGCATGAAGGTCGTCTTGTTGTCGTAGACAGCGCCGCCGAACACTGCGAGGTTGCCGATGATCACGGGGGGCGAGGTGATCTGCCACCAGCCGCGCTTCTGGCCCGGCAGACCCGGCCAGACATCGACCTGGCCGTTATTGCCGAATCCGGGGCAGGGGCGTCCGCTGGCGGCGTCCAGCGCGATCAGCCGTGCGTCGTTCGTGCCCATGATGATGCGGTTGGCGCAAACGCCGCCGGTGCCCGGTGCTGCGCCGGTGCTGTGGTAGGAGACGCCGCGGCAGGTGAGATGCTGCATCTCCTGCGAGGCGCGGATCTGCGGATCGTATCGCCAGACCTGCTTGCCGGTCTCCGCATCGAGCGCAAAGACGATGTTGTGCGGCGAACACAGGTAGACGAGGCCGCCGACCTTGATCGGCGTCACCTCATAGGTGAACTCGTCGGGGTCGGCGCCGGTCTTGAGGTCGCCGGTGTGGAATTCCCATGCCTTTTCCAGTTTGGCGACATTGGCAGGGGTGATCTGGTCGATTGGCGACCAGCGGTCGCCGCGCCACGAGCGGCCATAGGCGTTCCAGTCTTCCTTCGGGGTGCCGCCCAGCACGCTCGAAGGCGCAATGCGGCGTGCGCCAGGCAGGCTGCCTTGCAGGTCGTGCGGGTTGGTGAAGGCGGTGGCGAGCAGCACCAGCGCGGCAAGGCCGAGGCTGCCGACCAGCGGCCAGGCGGGCCCCGGCCAGCGCCGCGATCCCAGCCGCCGCGTGACCCAGGGCAGCGCCAGCACGATGCCCAGCGGCACCAGCACGTCGCCGCGGGGAGCCAGCGCCCAGAAGTCCCACCCGGCCTCGCTGACTGCCCACAGCATCGTCACGACCAGCAGCACGGCATAAAGCATCAGCGCCGCAGGCTTGCGGCGGTAGAGCAGCCATGCAGTGGCGAGAAGCGCTACGCCAGCGGGAAGATAGAAGAGCGAACCGCCGAGCAGGGCGAGCCAGAGCCCGCCGCCACCGATCCCCAGGCCCACCAGTGCAAGGATGAGGGCGAGCACGAAGAGCACGCGCGAGGAACGTTGCTGGTCGGCCATGGAGACGCTCCGATTCAGATCGCTGGGAGATGCCCGCCCAACTGGTGCGTCGCCCGCCGGTTCCGGCGAGCGGCCGCGCTAGGCAAGATTTTCCTACCACGGAGGCCGTCCAAGCACCGCTGTTCCTATAAGAGACACACAGGGGCCGTTGCGCCCCCATATCGTAACGGAGCAGGCATTGCGGGGAGTCTCCCATCCTCGACGCGGTATACAGCCGGTGGTCCGTCGTGGAGACGGGAGGTGAGGCATGCGGCCATCGCCAGGGTTGCGGAGTCGATGCCCGGCCACGCGCTCGCCTGGGCGGCCGAGGTGATCGCCGCCGAGCGCCGTGCGCTCCAGGCGTTCGAGGCGGTGCTGCCGCCTTCGCTGGCCGACGCTGTCGCGGTGATCGCAGGGCAGTCGAGTCCGCTCACCTGTCTCGGCATGGGCAAGTCCGGGTTGATCGCCGCAAAGGTGGCGGCGACCTTCTCCAGCCTCGGTACGCCCGCCTTCGTGCTCAATGCAGCGGAAGCGGCGCATGGCGATCTCGGCGCGGTGCAGGACGGCAATGTCGTGCTGCTCTTCTCCAACAGCGGCACTACCGACGAGATTCTGCGCATCCTGCCCGTGCTGAAGAGCCGTGCCTGTGTGCTGATCGGCGTCGTCGGCCGTCCGGATTCGCCCCTCGGGCGCGCGGTCGATATCCTCATCCCCGCCTGCACTGCCGGTGAGGCCGATCACATCGGCATGGCACCGACATCGAGCACCACGCTACAGCTGGCCATCGGTGATGCGCTGGCGGTGGCGGTCAGCCGGACGCGCGGCTTCACCCGCGCAGATTTCCTGCGCCACCATCCCGCGGGGCTGCTCGGCCGCCAGTCGCTCGCGATCCGTACGCTGATGCGCACGGGGGAGGAGCTGCCCATGGTGGACCCCGACGCGCCGGTCGCCGACCTGCTCGCCGTGATGTCTGGGGGACGGATGGGCGCTGCGTGCGTCGTCGGCGCATGCGGAAGGCTTCTCGGCTTGGTCGTCGACGGCGATGTCCGCCGCCACTTCCAGTCGCGCCGCGACGTCTACGATACGCCCGCTGCCGCGCTGATGCAGCCCCATCCGCAGGTGATCGACGTCACTGCGACCCTGGGCGATGCGCTGCTGCTCCTGCGCGAGCATCAAGGCGGCCTACTGGTTCTGCCTGTGATCGACGGGGAGGGGCGTCTGCATGGCATGTTGCATGCCAAGGATATGATGAATGGCTAAACCCCTGAAGATCGTCGCCTTCATTCCCGCCAAGGGGAACAGCGAACGCGTGTCGGACAAGAACACGCGCGTTTTGGACGGCGAGCACCTGTTCAAGCGCAAGCTGCTCCAGGCGCTCGACTGCCCGGCGATTACCGAAGTCTGCCTCGATACCGAGAGCAAGGCGATGGCCGACCTGGCGAGCGATCTGCCCGTCACCTGGCTGCAGCGCCCGGTGGAGCTGGCAAGCAATGCCACCGATGGCCATGGCATGTTCGCCTGGGAGTGCGCACAGCGCCCGGACGCCGACATCTGGGTCCAACTGCTCTGCACCGCGCCCTTCGTCACCGCAGACACGATCAGCCGCGCCATCGAGCGGCTGCTGGCCGAGCCGGAGGCGGACAGTCTGGTCGCCGTCACCCGCGCCAAGCAATATTGCTGGAACGGGCAGGGCCCGCTCTATGGCACCGGCCGCATTCCGAACAGCGTCGAGCTGCCGGAGACGATCGTCGAGGCCATGAGTCTCTACATCGTCCGCCGCACCGGGGAGGGAGCGGCCACGCGCCGGTTCGGCACCCGGCCTATCCTGTTCGACCTGGATCCGATCGAGCAGATCGACATCAACCATCATCACGATCTCGTGATTGCCGAGACGGTCGCCGCCGGCTTCCGCCAGGCGGAGGTGACGCGCTTCCGCGCGATGCTGCCGCATCTCTCCTCGCCGGTACTGTCGGACATCCTCAAGGAACGCGGCCACCGCGTGGTGCTGCCCAAGGCGCTGCGTCCGACCAGTGGCGGCAAGTTCCTCGGCCGCGCCAAGACGATCGAGCTGGCGGCGCTGGCCGAGCGCCCCGATCGCTCGCCTGACGGGCCCTGGCACGGCATCTATGGCGCGCTGCAATCCTATCGCTTCGTCCGCCCGGGCGACGTGATCATGGTGGCGACCGACGTGCCCGAATGTGCGTATTTCGGCGATCTCAACGCCAATCTCGCGATCCGTTCGGGTGCGGTCGGCGCAGTGATCGACGGCGCCACCCGCGATACTGCCGATGTCCGTGCGCTGGGCCTGCCGGTCTATGCGCGCAGCCAGACCTGCGACGACATCAAATATGAAGGTACCCTCAAGGCAATGAACCGTCCGATCACCATGGGGGAGGTGACGATCGCCAACGGCGATGTGGTATTTGCGGACGCGGATGGGATAGTGGCAGTGCCCCGGGCGATGTGGGCCGAGATCGAGGAAGCCGCGTGGAACGTGCTTTCGAACGAAGCACGCATCCGCATGGCCGCGGCGCGGGGTCGCGACGTGGAGGCGATCCTCGCCGAGTGCGGCGCATTTTGAAGGATTAGAAGATGAAGACGGTCAAGGTCGGTGCCCTCGAGATCGCCAACGACAAGCCGTTCGTGCTCGTCGCCGGGCCCTGCGCGATGGAGAGCCGCGACCATGCCTTCTTCATGGCCGAGGCGCTGACCACGCTGTGCGCGGCGCTGGGCATCGGATTCATCTACAAGAGCTCGTTCGACAAGGGGAACCGCACCTCGATCGACGCACCGCGCGGGATCGGCATGGACGCGGCGCTGCAGGTGTTCGCGGACCTCAAGGCGCAGTTCGGCTGCCCGGTGCTCACCGATGTGCACGATGCGGGCCAATGCGCGCCGGTCGCCGAGGTGGTCGACGTGCTGCAGATCCCGGCATTTCTCTGCCGCCAGACCGACCTGCTGGTCGCGGCGGCGCAGACCGGCCGTGCCGTCAACGTCAAGAAGGGCCAGTTCCTGGCGCCCTGGGACATGAAGAACGTCGCGAAGAAGCTGGCGTCTTCGGGCAACGAGAACATCATCCTGTGCGAACGCGGCGCCAGTTTCGGCTACAACACGCTGGTGAGCGACATGCGGTCGCTGCCGATCATGGCGGAGACCGGCTATCCGGTGATGTTCGACGCCACCCACTCGGTGCAGCAGCCGGGCGGGCAGGGTACCAGTTCGGGCGGCCAGCGCGAGTTCGTGCCCACGCTTGCCCGCGCCGCGGTGGCCGTAGGGGTCGCGGCGGTGTTCATCGAGACTCACCAGGCCCCCGACACTGCGCCGAGCGACGGCCCCAACATGGTTCCGCTGGACGACATGCGCGCGCTGCTCACGCGGCTGAAGGCATTTGACGCCCTCGCAAAGCAGCAGGGATGAGCCCGCCGGCCGCGCCTCAGCGGCCGAGCTGTTCCTTCAGCGCGTCGATACGCTTCGAGGCTTCCGCCTTGGTCAGCGTGCCTTCGATCGGCGGCTCTCCCGCCTCTTCCAGAAGCGTCGTGAGGTAGGACGCCTGAGCGCCGGTCATCGGATCGTCGCCCGAGACCCAGTCATCCGGATCCTTCTCGGTATTCGATCCCGGATGCCCGTCGAGCTTCGGATTGTGCAGCGTTTCGGCCATGATCGCCTCGCGATGGTTCCTGTTATGTTCGATAACGGGCGGCCCATCGTGCCGGTTCCACGGCATTTTTGGTGAACCCGCGGCTCCTTGGGACCGTTGAGGAGGCAACCGATGCCGGCCAGCAAGGAGCCATCCTCATGTCCCTCGAAAAGATGATTGCGCTGCACCCTGATGTTGGTGCCGATCCCAATGAAGCACTCGCCAAGGCGGCGCGGCACGCCATGCTCTGCGCGTTGATGTGCACCAGCTGTGCCGATGCGTGCATCGCCGAAGCGATGAACATGCGCCAGTGCGTGCGGACCTGCCTCGACTGTGCCGATATCTGCGCAGCGACGGCTCGGCTCGCCACCCGGCGAACCGGCGAGAATGTCGCCGTGCTTCGGACGATGCTGGAGGCCTGCATCCGCGCATGCGAGCGCTGCGCCGAGGAATGCGGCCAGCACGAGGCCGAGCATTGCCGGCTCTGCGCGACGATGTGCCGTGAATGCGCGGAGGATTGCCGCGCTGCGCTGTCCAGCGTCCAGTAACGCGCGATCAGCCGGGCAGCGTCACCGCCGCGACGCTGTCCGGTGCATCGTGCAGCCGCAGATACAGCATCTTCCCCGCCGGGCGCGGCACCGTGATGCTGCTGCCGACAAAGCCCAGCGGCACCATTGTCGCGCCCGCAAGGTCCGCCTTGTCGCCGATCGCGGCAAGAACGAACAGATCGTCGCCGGTCAGCGTGCAGGCCGCGTCGTCCGCGGGGCAGGACAGGCGGTCGAGCTTCGGAAGGCGCGCCAGTGTGGCCAGGGGCTGCCAGTCCCCCGGCGTTCCATTCTGTACGAGCCGGAAGCGCAGCGGCCCCGCCACGCCCGCGCCGAGCAGTGCCCGCGGTGCGAAATGGGCGACCACGACGTCCTGCCCCACGCGCTGCAGCGCGCCGTCGCGGAAGCTCAGGCGCGCGCTGGGGCCGTCGGCACCAGCAACCTCCACCGAGCCGCCGTCGCCCAGCGTTCCCCGCGTGATTCGAAACGAGAAGTCGATTCCGGCATCGGCTCGCAACACGCCATCAGGCAGAGCGATCGGCAAGCCGTTGCTTGCGCTCTTGCCCGCGGCGGCACGGCTGAGCAGCGTAGCCACCGGGCGGGGCGCCGATGCCCGTGCGGCAAGTTTCGCCGTGCGTCCGTCGCGGAGCCGTACCACGGCTTCCCCATCCCCGGCGGGCACGGCGCTTTCGACCGCCATGGCCAGCCGGTCGCCTTCAGCGCCGCGCGACAGGGCGCCCGCTGTGAAGTGCAATCCGCGCCACTCGAGCCCGGTCACCTGGTCCAGCCGCGCGCCTTCCAGCACCCCCTCGCGATCGCCTTCGTGCACCACGAAGCGATCGAGCCGGCTTGCCTCCAGCCGCGCGACCAGCGGGATGGTATCCGGTGGTGCAGTGCCGAACCGGGCGACGTTCAGCGTGAGCGCGCCGGGCTTGGCGTCCTTCAGCGGCAGCGTCATGGTCAGCTCGTCCTGCCCCGTCACCTTGAACGAGACCGGCGTGCGCGTCCCGGCGGGATCGCCCAGCGCGATCTGGCTGACGCAGAATGCCGCGCCGCCGCGCAGCACCAGCGGATGGTCGCGACCGACCACCACGGCGCTGTCCGGCACGGCGCGCCAGGCGCCCATCGCGTCTAGCTGCACCGGCAAGCGGGGCCCGGTGAAGCCGTCAAACCCCCAGCGGCCCTGCAGCACTGCGTTGGAGACGGTGCCCAGGTCTGCCGGCACCGTGCCCTCCAGGCGGATGCCGCCCTTCTCGACATCGGGCACGACGGGGAAGTCGCGCGTCTTGCCCTCGTTGCTGGTCACACGCACCGAGAGCGAACGGCCGAAATCCGTTGCGTAGAGCAGCGGCGCGTCCTCCAGCGGCAGAGTCAGCCGGGGCTGGGCGAGGCATATCGGCGTAGGTCCACCCGCCTGCCAGATCGGCGGCGTGGCAGGGCCGATCGGCGGCAGCGGCGCGGCGAGAACGGAGCGGGGGCTCTGGAACGAGGGAGCCGCATTGAGCAGCAGCTTCAGCGTGTCGCCGCGGCCGAGCGCGAGCGCGGGAAGATATTGATATTGCGGGCTGCGGAACGCGCCGAACAGCTTGGCCACGTCGCGCGCCAGCCCGATATACGAACTGTAATAGCCGCCGCCGGCCTGAGGCGTGGCGGCAATGCTGTAGGCGAGATCGGCGGGGGTGCCGGTCAGCGTCTCGGCCAGGGTCGTGCCGCGCTGCGTCTGGAGCACCAGCGAATCGCGATTCTGCGTGAGGCATGCCGCCTGCAGTCCACGCGGGCGCGCCAGGCAATCCGCGTTGAGCTTGATGCGCAGCGCATTGGCCAGCACGGGCGCGGCGGTCGCTAGTCGGTCGGGCGCGGTATCGCCGATCCGCGCGATCGCGGCGACGAAGGCGTCCAGCCGTGCGCGATCCAGCGAGGCCTGGAACAGGTCCTGCGCCACGCGGACGAACACGCCCGGCCGCCCGCGGACCGCATCGCGCACGGCATCGAAGCCGCCGCCGGTATCGGGCGCCAGCAGCAGCACGGCCTGTTCGGCGCCTTGCGGTACCGTCAGCTCCAGCCGGTTCTTCTTCTTGCGCCAGGTCTCGGCGACGAAGAACCAGTCCTTGGGCGGCGGATTGGTCGCGCCGCGCAGGAAGGCGACGACCAGCAGATAATGTGCCGACTGGTCGGGCGGCAGCGCGGCCTCCGCCGTCACCTTGTCGCCAGGCTGGAGCGAGGGGACGGCGCCGATCGGCAGCGTGGTTTCCCCCCGCGTGACGCGCAGCTTCAGCTCCGGACCGGCGAGGTCGAAGCCGTTCTGCTGGGCCTTGGCGGGAGCGGCGGCGCAGAGCAGCGCCAGCAGCAGCCGAATCAGGGGAAGGCGACGCATCGCCCCGCTATAGGGGAAGCAGGCAGGGCAGGGCCACCGCCCGCGCGACGAGCCGTTCTCCCGCCTCACTCGGCGACGTTGTCCGCCACCCAGGCGCGACGCTGGCCCAGCGGCTGGGGCGCGCCGGTAGTGGTGTCGTGCTGGGTCTGGTGCTCCAGCTCCGAATTCAGCTCGGCCCCGAACAGCAGCACATAGGCGGAGAGGTACAGCCAGGTCAGCAGCGCGACGATCGCGCCGAGCGAGCCGTAGGTCGCATCGAAGCGCCCGACATAGCGGACATAGGCGCCGAAGCCGAGCGTCAGCGCCAGCCACAGCAGCGCCGCGAGCAGCGAGCCCGGCGTGATCCAGGTCCAGCGCGGCGTGGCCCGGGAGGGGCCGAAGCGGTAGAGCGCCGCCGCCCCCGCCGCACCGGCCAGCGTCAGCAGGCCGTGGCTTGCGACCTTGCCGACCAGCAGCAGCGCGCCCGGTGCGAAGGGCAGCAGGTGGTCTAGCGCGCCGAGCGCCGTCATGGCCCCCGCGGCGAGGACTGCGGCCAGCACGGCCCCGAGGGTGATCGCAATCGCAGTCAGGTTCACCCAGATGAAGTTGCGCTTCTCCTTCTCCTCATAGGCGATGTTCAGCGCGGCGATGATCGCGCCGGCGCCGTTGCGGGCGCCGAACAGCGCAATCGCGAGCGCGATCAGAAGGCCGAAGCCCTTCTCTCCGTCCGGACTGTGGACGAGGCTGAGCAACTGGTCGCTAACCACCGCGGCGATGTCGCGCGGCAGGATGGTGGAAAGGGTCCGCACGTCGTGCAGCACCGTTGCCGGGTCGGCGATCAAGCCGTAGCTCAGCACCACCGCACCGAGCAGCGGCACCAGCGCGAGGAACCCGTAAAAGGCCACACCCGCGGCAATCAGGCCGATATTGTCGTCACCCGCCTCGTTCCAGCTGCGCCACAGCACGGACTTCCAGCCGGCCCATGGCATCGCCCATGGGCTGTGCGCGTTGCGCCCCTTCGGGTCCATCCTGCTTCCCCTGTTCCTGCTGGTGGGAAAGCGCGCGACGCGCGGGCCCGGTTCCAGGATTGCAGGACGTTGGAATCGCGATGTTTACTGCGCGTCGGCATGGCCGAACAACGGCAGCGGCTCGGCCAGCCCGCGCTCGAAGTTCGAGACGGTCACGCCGACCAGCCTGATGCCCTTGGGCGTCGGCAGTACCGATCGGAGCAGCGCGATGCTGGCGGCGTGCAGCTGCTCGCGGCTGGTGATCGGCGCGGTGTGGCTCCGGCTGCGGGTGATGATCTGGAAATCGGCATATTTGATCTTCACCGTCGCCGTCCGACCAAAGCCCTGGGTACGTTCGCACCAGTCCCACACATCGTCGGCCTGGCCCAGCACCGCCGCCTCGATCTCGGCATCGTCGGTCAGGTCGCGGCTGAAGGTCGTCTCGGAGCCGGAGGACTTGCGCTCGCGATTGGGGTTCACCGGGCGCTCGTCCACGCCGCGGACGATCTGGTGATACCATTCGGCGCTGCTGCCGAAATGCTGCTGGAGAAAGTCGAGCGACTTGGCCCGCAGGTCCGCGCCGGTCTCGATGCCCAGCCGCTGCATCTTGGCGGCGGTCACCGGCCCCACCCCGTGGAAGCGCGAGACAGGCAGCGTCTCCACCCAGGCGGCACCCATCTCCGGCGTTACCGCGAACTGGCCGTTGGGCTTGCGATGGTCCGAGGCGAGCTTGGCGAGGAACTTGTTGTACGAAACGCCCGCCGAGGCGGTGAGCCCTGTCTCGGCCAGGATGCGGGCGCGAATCTCCTTCGCCGTTGCCCAGGCGGTGCCGAGCCCGCGGCGATCCTCCGTCACGTCGAGATAGGCCTCGTCAAGCGACAGCGGCTGGATGAGGTCCGTATAGTCGGCGAAGATCGCGTGGATTGCCTGGGACACGGCCTTGTACACATCGAAGCGCGGGCGAACGAAGATCAGGTCCGGGCAGCGCCGCAGCGCAGTGACCGAGGGCAGCGCGGAGCGCACGCCGAAAGCCCGCGCCTCGTAGCTTGCGGCCGCTACCACGCCGCGCGCTGCCGCCGACCCCACCGCTACCGGTTTGCCCCGCAGCGACGGATCATCGCGCTGTTCGACCGACGCGTAGAACGCATCCATGTCGATGTGCAGGATCTTGCGGACGGGCTGCTCGGCCATGACGGGGCTATACCGCCGAACGAACGAATGGGGAACATGGATTTCCGCCCAAATCATTGTGGAGCAGCGCCTTAGGCGGCTAGGGGGATGCGTATGCGACCTCTTCTCCGCCGCTTCGCCCTGCTGATCGCCTGCCTCGTCTGGACGCTGCCCGCTGCCGCCAAGACGATTCTGTTTGTCGGCAACAGCTTCACCTTCGGCGCCAATTCGCCGGTGATGCGCTACCGCCCGGACCGCGTTACCGATCTCAACCGGGAAGGCATCGGCGGCGTGCCGGCGTTGTTCCGCACGTTCGCGATCCAGGCGGGACTAGACTGGCAGGTGAGCCTGGAGACTTCGCCGGGCAAGGACCTGGCCTGGCACCTTGCCAACCGCCGTGCGCTGATCGACCGGCGCTGGGACGTGGTGGTGCTGCAGGGGTTCAGCACGCTGGATGCCGAACGGCCAGGTGATCCGACGCGTCATCTGGCTGCAGCGCGCGCGCTGGCGGCACTGGTCCACGCGCGAAACCCGGCCGCGCAGGTCAACCTCGTCGCAACCTGGTCACGGGCCGACCAGACCTATCGCTCGGCAGGCCACTGGTTCGGTCTGCCGATCGCGCGCATGGCCGAGGATCTGCTGGCGGCGAACCGCCTGGGGCTCGCTCCCGGCTATGGCATCCATAGCGTGCTACCTGTCGGCACCGCCTGGAACCGCGCGATCCGCGACGGCTATGCCGATCCCAACCCCTATGACGGCGTGGCGTTCGGTCAGGTCAGCCTGTGGACCTGGGACCAGTACCACGCCAGCGCCGAGGGCTATTATCTGGAGGCGCTGGTCGAGTTCGGTGCGATCACGGGCCGTGACCCGCGCAGCCTGGGCCCGCGCGAGCGTGCCGCCGAGGATCTGGGGATCAATCCGGAGGTCGCCCGGCGGCTGCGCGACGTGGCCGCCGCAGAACTGGCGGCTCAGCGGATCGGCGGCGCTCCGTAATAATCGGGTGCGCCGTCCAGCCGCACGTCGATGCGGTCGAGCAGGAAGCCGGGATCCATCGCGAAGACGTCGATCCGGTGCGCACCGGCGGCGAGCTGGCCAAGCTTGAGCGTACGCACCGCGCTGTTGGAGAGCACGTTCGCCTTCCACTCGTCGCTGCGGCCATGCGTCTCGTAATCAAGCACCGTGATCGCGCCGCCATCCACCCGCACGCCGATCCGGAGCTTGTTCGCGGAGGTGAGGGCGTGAACCGGCAGGGCGACGATCTTGAGCTCGGCATCGCGCTGGTTGTCCAGCTGGAACGGCAGGATGAGCGGGGCGGCGGCGCCGGCCTCGTCGGTGGAGGGTAGATCAAGCTTGCTGCGCAGTACGGCGCCGCGTGAGCCGAGTTCGTCGATGCGCTCCCAGGGGGTATCGGCCAGCTTCAGGTTCGCCGGCGTCAGCGAAATGATGTGGTTCACCTCGGGCGTGGAGTCGCCGACGGGGAAGGGCTGGAGCACCGGCACCAGAGAGACCATCGTTCCTGGGCAACGGACCTTGCCCGCCGCGATGGCACCCTTGCCATCATACGTCACAGCGACGCGCATCTCGTAGCCGTTGCTCGCATCGAGCCTCCCGGAACGAGCGGAGAGTTCGACGCCCGCCAGCCCCTCGATCGTCCAGTCGCTGACTGCGCCCCTGCCGTAGACCGTCATGAACCGCGTTTCAGCCCTGCCGCGCACGAAGGCGAGCGCGGGCGCATCGACGCCACAGGGAGCGACGGCGGGTAGGTCGAACCTGGGGTAGCTGGGCTCGGCGAACACTGCCAGGCGGCGCGGAGCCATGTTCATGATGCCGCGCCACTTGCCGCCATTCTGGGCATTGTAGGCGGCGGTATCGGCGACGATCGTCTGGTGCGCAGCGCGCGCCTGGTCGGCCAGGGCGTTGGCGCTGGCGCGACCCTGGCGCGCGTATAGCGCGGCGAGATCGAGCTTCAGGTTGCGCTCGTTGAGCTTCGCCGCCCCGCGGACGGGATAGAGGACGAGCTGGAAGAAGGCGTCGCGGCGATCGGCGGGCATCGCCGCGCCCAGCGCCTCGGCCTTGTCCAGCAGCGCCTTGTAACGGGCAATCCGCGCCTGCGCCTCGCCGCCGCCGGTGCGGACATAGTCGGAGAGTCGGATCGGCGTCTCGGGCTCGACGGTGCTGAAGCCCATGAATTCGGGCTTCCGCTCCCAGGCGAGGGCGTAATAGTCCATCAGCACGTCGGTAATGGCAGGGCCTTGGTCGCCGAACTGCGCCTTCGCCCAGTCGGCGAGCTGCGCGCGGACAGGCTTGTTCAGCAGCTTCGCGTCGAAGGCGATGTCGAGGAAGGTGCTCGTCAGCACTTCGCCTGGCTTGATGTCGCCTACATTGACCACCCACAGCTTGCGGGTGCCGGTCTGCCATGCCCGGTCCAGCTGCTCGCGGATCAGGCCGGGATGGGTGGTCGCAAGCCAGAGATAGTCGTGCGGCCGGCCCCAATAGCTGATGTGGTAATAGAGGCCGGAGCCGCCCTTGCGTGCGCGCTCCGCGCTGGTGGGCAGCTGGCTCAGATAGCCGTAATTGTCCTCGGGCCAGACGAGCGTCACGTCCTCGGGCACCTTGAGCCCGTTGCGATAGATGTCGAGCACTTCCTTGTAGAGGGTGAGCACCTGCGGCACCTGATCGGCCGGCTTGCCCTGCGCGGTGGCGAGCAGCCCGCGCTGCACGTCGATCGCCTGGCTGGTGGCGGCGAGCGCCTGTTCGGGGCTCTTGGCGCCCTCCAGCGCGGAGTCGTGCTTGCCGCGCAGGCCGATGGTGTAGACGTTCTCATAGCCCTTCACCTCGTCCACGCGGCGGCGCCAATAGTCGACCAATCGGTCGCGATTGGTGAAGAAGTTGAAGGGCCCCGTCGCCCTTTCGTCCCACTCGCGGACGTTGTTGCGCATCATCGGCTCGGCATGCGAGGTCCCGACGACGATCGCATAAGCTTTGGCCGTCTCGGCATTGCCCGGGATCTGGTAGAATGGCTTGGTGCTTTCGTGCATCGCCGGCCAGATCATGTTCGCCTTGAGCCGCCACAGCAGCTCGAACACCCGGGCATAGGTCTTGGGGCCGATATCGCCGGTCTCGGGCTCATAAGTATTGGCCGCCCAGGGCTGCAGACCCCAATCCTCGTCGTTGAGGAAAATGCCGCGATACTGGACCGACGGCGCTTCGGAGAGCAGCCGGCCGCCGTCGACAGCGAGGCGATCCGCAGGGCGCGGGGTCACGTCTGCCCACCATTCCCAAGCCGAGATGCCGATTGCGCGGCTGAGGTCCACCGTCCCCCAAATGGCACCGCGCGCGTCCGAGCCGGCGATCAGCAGATAGGATCGACCGGGGTGCTGCCCGGAGCGGGCGAGGACGCGGATATAGCGTTCCCACTGGCCGTCAAGCGCAGCAAGATCGACCTTCGCATCGGCGGCGATCTGCCGGACCAACGCGGAATCCTTTTGGCCGATGACGACGCAGCGCTTGCCGCAGGCAGCCAGATCACCTGCCACCACCGGGGTCCTGCCCGTGCGCTTGCCGATGTCGCGGGCGAGCAGTTCGCTGGCGAGCTTCGCAGACGGCGCGTCGTCATGAAGGATAGGGATGGAGGTGCGCCCGTCGGATAGCACCACCTGCTGGGCATGCGCGCCGGCGGGGAGGGCGAGCAGGGCGAGCAAGGCAAGGTAGCGCATGCTGCATTTGAAGCATGGGACGGAGAAGAAGGGAAATCCTTCGCGCGATCGTCCCCTCCCGCGAGGAGAGGCGAACGCCCGGGTCAGCCCTTTGCTCGGGCTGCTGCCCGGGCGATCGCGACGCATTCCACTTCTGCCAGCAGTTCCCCGGCACTGCCGCTGCTCATCATCGCCCGCTCGGCCTGGCGCACCCGTGCGATTGCCCTGGCGATCTGCGGGGCGGACCAGCGGCGGAGCGCGCGGCCTGTGGCGGGGCGCTCCTTGAAGAAGACGCGGTGCCGCTCCATTGCGTCGTCCACGCTGGCGCCCTGATCCATCTCCGCGCGCAATTCGGCGAGGGTCATCAGCCGGCGGACCAGCTGGCGCATCAGCGGAATCGCCGAACCGCCACCTTCGCCGAGCTTGGCCAGCTCTTCGCCGACCTCGGCCACGCGCCCGTCCAGAATCGCCTCGATCGCGCTGAACAGCTCGCCTTCGCCCAGGTCCGCGCCGATTGCGTCGAGCGCTGCGCCGTCCGCATCGCGGGGATGTTCATGGTCGGCGTCGAGAAACAGCGCCAGCTTCTCGATCTCGCGGGTGAGGATCGCACGGTCGCCATTGGCCGCCGCCGCCATGCGATGCGGCACGTCTCCGGTGAGGCGCAGGCCGTGCTCGCGCGCAATCGTACCTGCCAGCTGCGCCGCGCCCGCACCTTCGGGCACATAGCAGGCAAAGGCCATGGCGGTCGGCGCGGCAATCGCCGCCTTGACCAGCTTGCCGCTGGTCTTGAGGTTGGGGCCGATCGCCACCACCGGATTGCCCGCGCGCTCGGCGCCGAGCAGCAGCGCGATCGCCTCGGCCGCGCCCTCCTCGATGTTGGAGACGCGGATGTAGCGCGCGCCGCCGAACAGCGAGAGCGATGCCGCCTCGTCGGCCAGTAGCCCCGGCTGATCGCGCAGCATCTTCATGTCGATGTCGATTCGCTCGGCGTCTGGCCCCAGCGCCTTGCCGAGCCGCGCCGCGAGGTCGCCGGCGCCGGCCTCATCGGGCCCGTGCAGCAGATAGAGCCGTGTATCGGGCTTTGGCGCTTCTACCGCCGCGCGGATCTGGCCCGCATTGGCCTTCACTGCGGCCGTGCGCCGCCTTCGCGGACAGTGCGCGCAAGCCGAGCAACGATCTGGTCGGCGACGATGCCCGACAGCCGCTCCAGCGCCGACTTCTCGGCTGCGATCGTAGCATATTCGGAGCCGACCACGTCGATGCCCGCGTCGGAGCCGGCGGTGGCGTCGAGCACCACCTGGCCGCTCCGCAGGTCGATCAGCTGGTAGCGCGCGCGCAGCGTCCGCCGCTCCCGCGAGACCGAGTCGTCGCGCCGAACGCCCAGGCCGATGATCTGGTCGTCGAGCTTCACCTCGAGCCGATAGGCCGCTGCGCCGCCATTGTTCGCCAGCCGATCCTTGAGCGCGTTCGAGACCAGCCAGCCCGACTGGCCCTGGATCGGCGCGACCTCGACCGCCGACAGCGTCGTCGCCACCGCCCCGCCGCTGCCCCCCTGGTACATCGGATGCAGCCCGCACGCGGAGAGCGCGAGGGCGAGGGGGGCGAGCAGGGCGACGGTCTTGTTCATGCGACGATGTTCACCAATCGATCGGGCACCACGATGATCTTGCGCGGTGCGTTGCCTTCGAGCAGCCGAACGATCTTGTCCGACGCAAGTGCCGCAGCCTCGACCACTTGCCTATCGGCGCCCTTCGGCATCACCAGCGTGTCGCGCAGCTTGCCGTTGACCTGCACCGCGATCGTCACTTCGTCGTCGACCAGCAGCGCCGGATCGACCGCCGGCCATTCGGCATCGGCGATCATGCCGGTTTCGCCCATCGCGGCCCAAGCCTCTTCGGCGATGTGCGGCACCATCGGCGCCACGACGCGGACCAGCGCGCGGATCGCCGCGGTGCGCGAGGCGGAGGGCTTGGCCTTCTCGATCGCCGCGGTCAGCTCATAGAGCTTGGCGACGGCCTTGTTGAAGGTCAGCGCCTCGATATCCTCGGCGACGCCGGCGATCGTGCGGTGGAGCTTGCGGTCGAGATCCTTGTCCTCGCCTTCAGCCGCCTCCAGCCCGTCGAACAGGCGCCACAGCCGGTTGACGAAGCGCCAGGCGCCTTCGATGCCGCTCTCGCTCCATTCCAGGTCGCGCTCGGGCGGGCTGTCGGAGAGCACGAACCAGCGGGTCGCGTCGGCGCCATACTGGTCGACGATCTCGGTCGGGTCGACGGTGTTCTTCTTCGACTTCGACATCTTCTCGACGCGGCCGACGGTCACCTCGGCGCCGGTGTCGGTCAGATAGGCGGAGCCATCGGCGCGGAACGACACCTGGCTCGGCTCGAAATACACCTTCCGCTCCAGCCCCTCATGCTCTTCCAGCTGATAGTAGCTGGCGTGGGTGACCATGCCCTGCGTGAACAGCCCGGCGAACGGCTCGGCCACGTCGATGCGGCCGATATGGCGCAGCGCGCGGGTGAAGAAGCGCGCATAGAGCAGGTGCAGGATCGCATGCTCGACGCCGCCGATATACTGGCCGACCGGCAGCCACTGCTCGGCCACCGCCTTGTCGAACGGCTTGTCCGCAGGCTGGCTGGCGAAGCGGAGGAAATACCAGCTCGAATCGACGAAGGTGTCGAGCGTGTCGGTCTCGCGCCGCGCGGGCTTGCCGCACTTCGGGCAATCGACATGCTTCCAGGTCGGGTGGCGGTCCAGCGGGTTGCCGGGCACGTCGAACGACACGTCCTCGGGCAGCGAGACCGGCAGCTGGTCCTTGGGCACGCCGACGGGGCCGCAATCCTCGCAATGGATGATCGGGATCGGGGTGCCCCAATAGCGCTGGCGGCTGACGCCCCAGTCGCGCAGGCGCCACACGGTGCTGCCGGTGCCCCAATTGCCTTCCTCGGCGCGGCGGATGACTTCGCGCTTGGCGTCGACGACGTCGAGGCCGTCGAGGAAGTGCGAGTTCACCAGCGTGCCGGGGCCGGTATAGGCCTCGGTGCCGTCGAACTTCGGATCGGTCTTGTCGCCTTCGGAGACGACGCGGCGGATCGGCAGATCGTACTTGGTCGCGAATTCGAAGTCGCGCTGGTCATGCGCCGGCACGCCGAACACGGCGCCGGTGCCGTAATCCATCAGCACGAAGTTCGCGATGTAGACCGGCACCTGCCAGTTCGCGTCGAACGGATGCTGCGCGGTGAGCCCGGTGTTCCAGCCGAGCTTTTCCTGCGTCTCCAGCTCGGCCGCGGTGGTGCCGCCCTGCTTGCAGCGCTCGATGAACGCCTGGACTTCGGGATTGCTCGCGGCCAGCTGCTGCGCAATCGGGTGGTCCGCCGCGATCGCGACGAAGCTGGCGCCGAAGATCGTGTCCGGCCGCGTGGTGTAGACGGTCAGCCCTTCGCCGTTGGACAACTCCCACGTGAACTGCAGGCCTTCCGACTTGCCGATCCAGTTTTCCTGCATCAGCTTTACCTTGTCCGGCCAATGCTCGAGGCCCTTCAGCCCTTCGAGCAGGTCGTCGGCGAAATCGGTGATCTTGAGGAACCACTGGTTGAGCTTGCGCCGCTCGACCAGCGCGCCCGAGCGCCAGCCGCGCCCGTCGATCACCTGCTCGTTGGCGAGCACGGTCATGTCGACCGGGTCCCAGTTGACCGCGCTTTCCTTGCGATAGACCAGGCCGGCTTCATACAGGTCGAGGAACAGCGCCTGTTCCTGGCCATAATAATCGGGCTCGCAGGTGGCGATCTCGCGCGTCCAGTCGAGCGCGAAACCCAGGCGCTTGAGCTGCGCCTTCATCGTCGCGATGTTCTGGCGGGTCCAGGCGCCGGGATGGACCTTCTTTTCCATCGCGGCATTTTCGGCGGGCATGCCGAAGGCGTCCCAGCCCATCGGATGGAGCACTTCCATGCCCTTCATCCGGCGGAAGCGCGCCAGCACGTCGCCCATCGTGTAGTTGCGCACATGGCCCATATGGATGCGCCCCGAAGGATAGGGGAACATCTCGAGCACGTAGGACTTCGGCTTGGGCGAATCGTCGCGGGCGGCGAAGGTGCGGTTTTCCTCCCACGCCTTCTGCCATGCCGCGTCCGCCTTCAAGGGATTGAAGCGTGACGCCATTTGGGGATTCCGATTAGTTGGCGACGGCCGCGCGGCGCAGATCGCGAGCACGGGTCAGGATGATGTCCTCGAGCTTCTGGACGGTCGCGGCCTGCACGGGCGCGGAGACCCAGGCGCCGTTGCGGTTCACTTCGCGCAGCGCCGCGACCCGCAGCGCATCGGCGCGCAGATCCTGGTCCAGCACGGTCACCGTCACCTTCATCCGCTCGGTGGGAACGTTGGGGTTCACGTACCAGTCGGTCACGATCACGCCGCCGTTCGAATCGGTCTGGAGCAGCGGCATGAAGCTCAGCGTGTCGAGGCTGGCGCGCCACAGATAGGCGTTGACGCCGATCGTCGTCACCTTGGAAGCCGCCAGGTCCGCGTTCACGCCCTTCTTCTGATGGCTGCAGGCGGAGGCGGAAACAGCGAGCGACCCCAGGATCGCAAAGCGCAACAGGCGGTTCATGGACGTCGTACTTCCTACCGGCAAGGGAATGAGTGCCTGCATCTATAGGGCGGGATGTGGCGGGAGCAAGGCCGACGCGCTGGTATCCGATTGGTCGCAGATGGTACGATTCTGTGGGTCTGGTGCAACACTCCGGGAAAATTGCTGCCACCGGTGGAACGTCGCTTTGATTCCATGGTAGGGGCAACCATTAGAGAGGTATGCAAATGCGCTTGGTACGTTGGATGTCGGGACTTGGGCTGGGGGCGCTCTGCGCCGCCGGGCTCCTCGTCGCGCCCACGCTCCAGGCACAGGAACGAGACCGCGCGCTGAAGGCGGCCGTTCGCCCCGCACCCCTGGCGCTGCAGGGCGCCGGCGGGTTCACGCCGGCCGCCGCCGATCCCAAGCTCGCCGCCATGCTGGCGCGCAGCGGGATGAACGGTGCGGGCTTCCGCTTCACGCCGGCCGAGTCGCGCACGGCCTCGAATCGCGGCGTCACCGTTGCGGTCCGCGCCGCCTCGAATCGCGCGGCCGACGCAGGCAGCCGCCTTGCTTCGGCCAAGCCGGCCTCGGTCAGCCTGGCGCCGATTGCCTATAATCTCGGCGTTGCCGTGGGCTGGCGTCGCTTCGCCGTCTCGGGGGACGTGACTCATATCGACATGGCGGGCACCCAGCCGGGCAGCCGCGATCGTTCGGAAGTCGCGCTCAGCTATGCCGGCAAGCGGCTGAGCGGCCGGATCGCGGCGAGCGAGGATCGTCCGCTGGCTGGTACGCCGGTGCTGATCGGCGACAAGCCCAGCTATTCGTTCGATCTGGGCGGGTCCTACGCGGTGTCGCGCCGCCTCGACGTGACTGCCGGCGTACGGTACAAGAGCGAGCGGGACCGCCTGACGCAGTTCAATGACGATACGCGTCGCGAAAGCCAGTCGATCTATATCGGCACTGCCTTCCACTTCTGATCCGCCGGGCCCGTCAGCGGGCCCAGGCATCGATCGCTGCCCAACCGTGAATGCCTAGAGGCGCAAGGCGCCTCGCCTTGCGTGCGTCCATCCCGCCCAGCGCGATGACGTGTGGAGACAAATTGCGGATTAGCAGTCCGAATCGAACCGGTCCCAGCGCAGCCGCACCGGGATGCGATCGCGTGGGGAAGGCGGGGGAGACGAGCAGCGCATCGGCACCCGCGCGGATCGCCGTCATCGCCTCGCGGCGCGAGTGCACCGGCCAGGTGGTGAGGCCACGGCCGCGGCGCCCATGCGTACCCGCTTCGCCCCGCATCGGCGTCGCGCCCGCGCGCAGCAGGACGAGGCCTCGCCGCCGCGCCACCTTGGCGATCCGGGCAAACAAGGCGCGTCGCTCGGCAGGTGGCAGCTGATAGTGGCGGAAGATCACCCCGCTGCCGCGCGGCAGCCGTTCCAGCGCGTCCCACAGCCTGTCGCCCAGCCGGGGATCGGTCATCAGCCACAGGCGGGGGATTGGGGGGTGGCGGCGGCGCATGTCCGTGCCTATAGCCCGGCGCATGCTTCAAGACGATGCCAGCCAGCGGCTCGCCGCGGTGCAGACCGCGATTGCCCGCGCCGCCAAGATTGCCGGCCGCAAGCCCGCCGACATCACGCTGATCGCGGTTTCCAAGACGCACGATGCCGCGACGATCCAGCCGCTGATCGATGCCGGCCAGCGCGTGTTCGGCGAAAACCGCGTGCAGGAAGCGCAGGGCAAATGGCCGCAGTTGCGCGAGACAACTTCCGGGATCGAGTTGCATCTCGTCGGCCAGCTCCAGTCGAACAAGGCGGACGAAGCCGTCGTGCTGTTCGATGCGATCCACGCCGTCGACCGGCCTTCGCTGGTGACCGCGCTGGCCAAGGCGATGGACAAGGCGGATCGCCGTCCGGCCTGCTTCCTCCAGGTGAATATCGGGGACGAGCCGCAAAAGGGCGGCTGCCCGGTGGCCGAGCTGCCGGCGCTGCTCGCCGAGGCGCGTGCGGTGGACCTGCCGGTCGCTGGCCTGATGTGCGTTCCCCCCGCCGGGCTGGAGGCTGCACCCTATTTCGCGCTGCTCGCCAAGCTGGCGCGCGACCATGGGCTGGGCGGGCTCAGCATGGGCATGTCGAGCGACTTCGAGACTGCGGTGACGCTGGGCGCCACCCATGTTCGCGTCGGCACGGCGCTGTTCGGAGAACGCGGATGAACGATCTTTCTGCCGCGCCCAAGACGCTGTCGGTGCGATTCGATGCGATCCTGTTCGATTTTGACGGCGTGCTGCTGGAGAGCGAATATGCCGGCAACAAGCAGATCGCCGATTACCTGACGAGCATCGGCCACCCGACCACGCCCGCGCATTCGATGGCGAACTTCATGGGACTGGCCGGCGCGGATTTCCTCGCCGCGATCGAGCGCTGGATCGGCCGCCCGGTACCCGACGGCTTTCACGAAGCTCGCGCCGAGGAAGATGCGCGCGCACTGGCAGAGGGGCTGCCCGCGGTGGCGGGGGCGCTGCGCTTCCTCGAGAGCCTGCCCGCGGATCTGCCCAAGGCAATAGCCTCGTCGAGCCCGACCCACTGGCTCGATACGCATCTCCGCCATCTCGGCGTGCGCGACCTGTTCGGCGACAAGCTGTTCAGCGGCCGCGAGCATGTAGCGAACGGGAAGCCGGCGCCGGACCTTTACCTGCACGCCGCCGCCGCGCTGGGCGTGCCGATCGAGGCTTGCGTGATCTTGGAAGATTCGCCGGTGGGCGTGAAGGGCGCGGTAGCCTCCGGCGCGACGGTGATCGGGCTGTGCGCGGGCACGCACTGCGCGGCCGATCATGGCGAGCGGCTGCGCGCGCTGGGCGTGCAGCACATCGCCCATGATTTCGACGAGGTTGCCCGGCTGATTGCGTAATCGTGCTCCTGCTTTCGCAGGAGCACGGAAGGTTCAAAATTCGTGACCAGTCCGGTCGCGCTTGGTGGCCAAGTACCGCGCATTGTGCGGATTCGCCGGCAGCACGTGGGGCACGCGCTCCAGCACGTCGACGCCCGCGGCGCGCAGCGTCTCCACCTTTTGCGGATTGTTGGTGAGCAGCCGGATGCGCGATTGGCCGAGAAGGCTCAGCATCCGTGCCGCCACGCGGAAATTGCGCGCATCGATCGCGAAGCCGAGCCGGGTGTTCGCATCGACCGTGTCGAAGCCCTGGTCCTGCAGCGCATAGGCGCGCAGCTTGTTGATCAGTCCGATGCCGCGGCCTTCCTGGCGCAGATAGAGCAGGATGCCCCAGCCGCTCTTCGAGATCTCCGCGATCGCCGCCTTCAGCTGCGGTCCGCAGTCGCATTTCAGGCTGCCCAGCATGTCGCCGGTCAGGCATTCGCTGTGGAGCCGCACCAGCGGGGCCTCGCCGTTCGGCTGGCCGATCAGCAGCGCGATATGCTCGCCCGGCATCTCGTCGGTGCGGAAGGCGACGATCTCGGCATCCTCGGCCGCCTCCACCGGCAGCCGCGCGCGACCGACGATCCGCAGGCGATCGGCATCCTCATGCGCGTCGATGTCGGCGAGGGTGATCGCATCGTCTGCGTTGCCTTCGAGCACGAAGAAGGCAGGCAGAAGCCCGGCAATTCGCGCAAGGCGCAGCGCCGCCGCAGCGGCATCCGCGTGCATCACGGGGGTGGCGCGGAACGGGCCCTTGAGCGGCGTGGCGAGGTCGAACTGCGGGTCGGCCAGCGCCGTCGCGGCATCGAAGTCGAGCCAATTCACCCGCTCCACCAGCACCGGCGCATCCGGCGTGGCCGCGTCGCGCTGGTTCGCAAGCTTGAGCGTCGCCGCGCGGCCGGCCGACAGCAGCACCGGGGCGACCCCACCGGAATCGAATGCCGCCAGCCGTTCGCCGTCGCCCGTCTCGATCGCGAGCAGCCGCAACGTGCCTTCTGCCCCTCGGATGGCGATCGGCCAGCCCCGGCGGAGGGCGTCGACGGCTTCGGCGGCGGCGCGCGCGTTGCTCAAAAATCGAACTCCGTCACGATCGGCACATGGTCCGAGGGCTTGAGCCAGGAGCGGCACGGCTCGCACACCTTGTGCGCGGTTGCCTTGTCCGCGACCTCCGGGCTCGCCCACATATGGTCGAGCCGCCGCCCGCGGTCGGAGGCGGCCCAGTCCTTCGCGCGGTAGCTCCACCAGGTGAAGCAGCGTGCCGGCGCCGGGATGAACTTGCGGCCGAGATCGACCCAGCCATGCGCGGCCTGCAGCCGCCCCAGCGCCTCCACTTCGATCGGCGTGTGGCTGACGACGTCGAGCAGCTGCTTGTGGCTCCACACATCCGACTCGAGCGGGGCGATGTTGAAATCGCCGGTCAGGATGGTCGGCACGTCCAGCGATTCGGACCATTCGGTCATGCGCTGAACGAAGTCGAGCTTCTGGCCGAACTTCGGGTTCACCTCCCGATCGGGCACGTCGCCGCCGGCGGGGACATAGACATTCTCGAGCCGAACGCCGTTCGGCAGCCGCACGCCGACATGCCGGGCTTCCTGGTTGGCCTGCCAGTCGAGCCGGTCGTCCTCGACCAACGGCACGCGTGAGACGATCGCAACGCCGTGGTGCATGCGCTGGCCGTGCTTGATGACATGGGTGTAGCCGAGCTCGTGGAACGGCGCTTCGGGGAAATCGCCGTCGATCACCTTCGTCTCCTGGAGACACAGGATGTCGGGGGCTTCCTCGCGCAGAAACTGCTCGACGATGGCGATGCGGAAGCGGACGGAGTTGATGTTCCAGGAGGCGATCTTCACGGTCGCCGATGTAGCGATTCCTGCGGCCAGCGCCAGACCAGGCCTGCCCCAAAAAGGAAAGGCCCCCGCTCCGGGGGCAATGGAGCGAGGGCCGACCTAGCGTTCGTCACGCAGGCGGGAAGGGGTACCAGGCCCGGGCAACAGGGGGAAAAATCCCGGGCAAAAACCCCATCCGCCATTTCCTATTAAAGCAGCGAACCTGTCGCTTGGATGAACGATTGCACAGAAAGCGAAATTAGTGCGTGCGTCCCTGCGGGCGAGGGTCGGTCCAGCGGAAGCTCGAATCGGCGACCGGCGCGTTGAAGCGCTGGTTGCTCAGCCGAATCGTCGTGCGGTTGTTCTGCGCGTCCAGCGCGACCCAGCCCTGCAGCTTGAGCCCTGCGGGAGCGGCGGCGTCCTTCTGGAAGACCAGGGTAATCCGGCCATATTCGGGATGCTTGTTGTCGTGCACTTCCACCGAGACGATGCGCGAATCCGCGGTGGGTTTCACCGTCGCATAGCCGCTCATGTCGCGGTTCGGATCGAGCAGCACGCGCAGCGGCGAGTTGCCGATCGGCCAGCGCTGCACCTGGCGCACCTGATAATCGATGAAATAGAGGCTGCTGCCATCGGCGACGATCAGCTGCGGCACGCCCTTCTCATACTGAAATCGGATCTTGCCGGGGCGCTTCAGCGTCATCGTGCCGGTCAGGACGCGGCCGTTGCGGTCCTCCTGGCTGAATGCGGCGGTCATGCTGGCAACCGCCTTCAGATGCTGCTGCACCTGGTCGAGCTCCGGCGCCGGCGCGGCCGCCACGAGCAGCGGGGCCGCGAGGAGGGACAGGGCCAAGGGACGTGAAAACACGGGGGTTGTCTCCGAATTGCTGGTCGCCCGGGTAGCGGGCGGGGCTTGAACGGGCTGTGAACCCGCACCCCACCCGATTCGATCCCGTTACGGATCCCCTTAGAGCGGCCGCCCGTCGGTATCCATCAGCACCTCGCGGCGGCCGACATGGTCCGGTTTGGAGACGAGATTCTCGCGCTCCATTCGTTCGATCAGGCGGGCGGCCGAGTTGTAGCCGACGCGCAGCTGGCGCTGCAGCCACGAAGTCGACGCCTTCTGGCTCTCGGCCACCAGCTGGACCGCGCGGCGATAGGTCTGCTCCTCGGGGCTGTCCTCGCCGTCCGGCGCGCCTTCCAGCGTGAAGCCGCCGTCCTCCGGCTCCTCGGTGACCGCCGAAATGTAATCCGGTGCGCCCTGCGCGCGCCAGAAATCGGTGACGGCCTGGACCTCCTCGTCGCTCACGAACGGCCCGTGGACGCGCGTGATGCCCTTGCCGCCGGACATGTAGAGCATGTCACCCTTGCCCAGCAGCTGCTCGGCGCCCTGTTCGCCGAGGATGGTGCGCGAATCGATCTTCGAGGTGACGTGGAAGCTGATGCGGGTCGGCAAATTGGCCTTGATCACGCCGGTGATGACGTCGACCGAGGGACGCTGCGTCGCCATGATCAGGTGGATGCCCGCCGCGCGCGCCTTCTGGGCGAGCCGCTGGATCAGGAATTCGACTTCCTTGCCCGCGGTCATCATCAGGTCGGCCAGCTCGTCGACGATGACGACGATCAGCGGCAGCACCTGCAAGTCGAGCGTCTCTTCCTCGTAGATCGGCTTGCCGGTATCCGAATCATAGCCGACCTGCACCTTGCGGCCGAGCGTCTGGCCCTTGGCCTTGGCGGTGCGGACCTTGTCGTTGTAGCTCGCGAGGCTGCGGACGTTGACCGAGGCCATCATCCGGTAGCGATCCTCCATCTGCTCCACCGCCCATTTGAGCGCGCGCACCGCCTTGGGCGGATCGGTCACCACATCGGCGAGGAGGTGAGGGATGTCCTTGTACATGCTGAGTTCCAGCATCTTCGGATCGATCATGATCAGCCGGCACTGCTCGGGCGTGAGCCGGTAGAGCAGCGACAGGATCATGCAGTTGAGGCCCACCGACTTGCCCGAGCCGGTGGTACCCGCGACGAGCAGATGCGGCATGGGCGCCAGATCGGCGATCACCGGCTCGCCGGCGATGTTCTTGCCGAGCACCACCGGCAGGGTGGCGCCCTGTTCCTCGAACTGCTGGCTGCCGATCAGCTCGTGCAGGCTCACGCCTTCGCGGGTGGTGTTCGGCAGCTCGATGCCCATCACGGTGCGGCCGGGGATGGTGGCGACGCGCGCGGAGATCGCGCTCATGTTGCGGGCGATGTCGTCGGCCAGCTGGATCACGCGGCTGGCCTTGATGCCGCTCGCCGGCTCCAGCTCGTACATGGTGACGACCGGGCCGGGGCGGACCTCGACGATCTCGCCCTTCACGTGGAAGTCCTCGAGCACGCTTTCGAGCAGCCGGGCATTGCGCTCCAGCGCGGCCTTGTCGACCGTGGCGGTGCGATTCGCCGGCGGCGGCGTCAGCAGGTCGAGCGGGGGCAGCTGGTAACTGTCCTTGAAGTCGAGCGCGGCCTGCACCGGCGGCTTGGTGCGGGCGGGGGCGGTCGAAACGGTGCGGTCCGCGATCACCGGGCCGGGGCGGTTGTCCGGCACCACCACGCGGCGCGGCTCGGCGGCGCGCGGCGGATCCCGGTCGAAGGGGAGGTCGTCGTCCTCGTCCGGATCTTCCTCGAACACGGCGACCGCTTGCGGCTTGGCGCGGAACCCTGTGCCCTCGGCGGCAGCGACGATTCGTTCCTCGCCGGTCGAGCGGGTGAAGCGGGGCATGCGAAACAAGCGCGTCGGTGCGGTGAACTCCAGCCGCATCCACCACAGCCAAAGTCCGCCGAGCAGCAGCAACAGGCCGATGCCACGGCCGACCCAGAACGACACGGCCGGATCCCCGGCGAGCCCGATCAGCCAGTCGATGCCGCCAGCGATCGACAGGCCGATCAGCCCGCCCATGCCGGCGGGCAGCCGCCAGTCGAGCGGCAGCGACCAGTCGAAATGGAGCAGCCCGAGGCCGATCGCCGCGAGCGCGGCGGCTACAGCCGCGCTGCCGATCATCCGGCGCGGGCGCTCGATGGGCCGATCGATCATCATCCGGTGCGCGGCCAGCAGCCCCACGGGGGCGAGCAGCAGCACCGGCAGGCCGACCAGGGTAAAGAGGATGTCGGCCACCCACGCGCCGACGCCGCCCAGCCAGTTTCTCGCGGGGCCGGCGGATGCGGTGTTCAGCGCCGGATCGGACGCGTGATAGCTGACCAGCGCGAGCACAATCGCGACGGTGACCACGAACAGCGCCGTGCCCGCCAGGACGAACCCGCCGCGGCGAACGCCCGCCTTCATCGTGTCGCGCCAATGCGGCGCCTCTGCGCGGGACGCCATCGCCCAGCCTCCGGATCTGTATGGAAAAACGTGGCGGAATCATCGCGCCTGCGGAGTCCGGCGTCAAGGCAGGGACGCGCTTCGCCGCCCTGCACCTGTTGACGGCTGGCAGGCGCGTTCTAACCTGCTAGGGCGGGTGCATGGACCAGGCGGACATTCTCATCCTTGGCGGCGGGCTGGTCGGCAGCGCGCTGGCGACTGCGCTCGACGCGCATGGCATCAGCTCGATCGTGATCGATCCGGCGGACCCCGAAACCATCCTTGCCGCGACCTTTGACGGCCGCGCCTCGGCGATCGCGAGCGCGCCGATGCGGATGTTCGAGGCGATCGGCGTCGCCGGGCGGCTGGCGGGGAAGGGGTGCCCGATCCAGGGCATCCGTGTCTCTGACGGACTGGAACCCGGCAAGCTCGACTTTGCCCCCGATGCCGATGACGGCGCGCTCGGTCATATGTTCGAAAACCGCGTGTTGCGCACTGCACTGTTCGAAGCAGCGCAGGCGGCACCGCTCGCCGACGTGCGGATGCAGACGCGTGCCGTGTCGGTGGAGCGCGGGCCCCACGGCGTGGTGGCGACCCTTGATTCGGGTGCAACGGTGCGCGCGCAACTGCTGATCGCGGCGGAGGGGCGCAACTCGCCCACCCGCGATTCGGCCGGCTTCAAGGTCGCGCGCTGGACCTATGACCATGCCGCGATGATCGCGACGCTCAACCATGAGCGCAGCCACGAGAACATCGCCTACGAGATCTTCTACCCACAGGGCCCGTTCGCGATCCTGCCGCTGCTCGACGACGAGCGCGGCCATCGCTCAGCGGTGGTGTGGACGGTGCACGCGCGCGACGCGGCGGCGATGCACAAGATTTCCGACCGCGCCTATCTGGCCGAGGCCGAGAAGAAGATGGGCGGGTTCCTGGGGAAGCTGGGACCGCTGTCGTCGCGCTCTTCCTATCCGCTCGGCTTCCACCACGCCGCCTGGATCACCGCCGAGCGCCTCGCGCTGGTCGGGGATGCGGCGCACGGCATCCATCCGATCGCGGGGCAGGGGGTGAATGTCGGCTTTCGCGACGTGGCGACGCTGGTCGAGGTGCTGGTCGACGGCAAGCGGCTGGGGCTCGACATGGGCGATCCAGAGCTGCTCGCCCGCTATCAGCGCTGGCGTGGGCTCGACACCTTCATGGTGGCGCTGGCAACCGACGGACTCACCCGCCTCTTCGGTATTCCTGGCGCGCTGCCCAACGCGGTGCGGCGCTTCGGCCTGTCGGCGGTCGACAAGATTCCGCCGCTCAAGTCCTGGTTCATGGGCGAGGCGCGCGGCGAAAGCGGCGATGTGCCCAAGCTGCTACAGGGCTTTACGGCGTAGGACCGCCTGCCGCGTCTACGATGGCGCGGGCGGCGGCGAGGTCGTCGTCGTCCACCATCACGCGCACGGGGATCAGCAGATAGCTGCCGTCGGCGATGCTGGCGCCCGCGTCGAACACGAAGCTGGGGATGTCCTCATCCTCCAGCCGACCCTGGACGATGAAGGCTTCCTGCCGGTTGAACCGGCCGAGTTCGACAAGGGCCATACTGGCCTCCACATTGACGCGCATGGGGCATGCGCATAATTTGTACGCATGAAGCACGATCCGATCGCGTCCGGCAAGCGCAAGGCTGTCAACCTCTCGATCGACACGGGTGTCGTCGCGGCCGCGCGCGAGGTGGGTCTCAACCTGTCCCAAGTTTGTGAGGCCGCTATTCGGCAGGCGACCAAGGCCGAGCAGGATCGGCGCTGGCAGGAAGAGAATCGCGCCTGGGCCGAAGCCTGCAACAAATGGGTGGAAGAGAACGGCCTTCCGCTCGAACGCTACCGCATGTTCTGATGGCGCAGTATGACGTGCATCGTACCGCAGACGGTGCGTTGCTGCTCAACTGCCAGGCCGAGGTGCTGGGGCATCTCTCTACGCGTATGGTAGCACCGCTGGTACTGCTCGACCGGGCACCAGCACTTAGGTCGCGGCTGAACCCGGTGTTCGAGATCGCCGGGGAGCGCTATGCGATGGTGACGCAGTACGCCGCAACCGTCCGGGCGAAGGATCTTGGCCCGGCGGTCGCATCGCTGGAGGCCTATCGCCTCGACATCATCGCTGCGTTCGACATGCTGTTGACCGGCAACTGACGGCTTACGCCGCCGTTCCGCCCACCGTCAGTCCTTCCACCAGCAGCGTCGGCTGGCCGACGCCGGCGGGGACCGACTGGCCCCCCTTGCCGCACATGCCGATGCCTTCATCGAGCGCGAAATCGTTGCCGATGCCGGTCACGCGGTGGAGCACGGTCGGGCCGTCGCCGATCAGCGTTGCGCCCTTGATCGGCGCGCCCAGCTTGCCGTTCTCGATCAGATAGGCCTCGGTGCACGAGAAGACGAACTTGCCCGAGACGATGTCGACCTGCCCGCCGCCAAAGCTCTTCGCGTAAATGCCCTTCTTGACGCGCGAGAGCAGCTCGGCGGGATCGTCCTTGCCGCCCTTCATGAAGGTGTTGGTCATCCGCGGCATCGGCGCGTGCTGGAACGATTCGCGGCGGCCGTTGCCGGTCGGCTCGACGCCCATCAGCCGGGCGTTGAGGCGATCCTGCATATAGCCCTTGAGGATGCCATCCTCGATCAGCACCGTCTCGCGCGTCGGCGTGCCCTCGTCGTCGATCGACAGCGAGCCGCGGCGATCGTGGATCGAGCCATCGTCCACCACGGTTACGCCGGGCGCCGCAACGCGTTCGCCGATCCGGCCCGAGAAAGCGCTGGTACCCTTGCGGTTGAAATCGCCTTCCAGGCCATGGCCCACCGCCTCGTGGAGCAGCACGCCCGGCCAGCCGGGGCCGCACAGCACGGTCATGTCGCCGGCGGGCGCGGCCACCGCATCGAGATTGACCAGCGCCTGCGCCAGCGCCTCGTCGATCGCGCGGTTCCAGGTCTCGGGCTGGAAGAGCCGGTCATAGACCACGCGCCCGCCGGTGCCGAAGCTGCCGGTCTCGCGCCGCCCGTTCTGCTCGACCACCACCGAGACGTTGAGCCGCACCAGCGGCCGCACATCGGTGGCAACGAAGCCGTCAGCGCGCACCACCTCGACCACGCTCCACTGGCCGGTGAGGCTCACCGAAACCTGCTTCACGCGGGGATCACGCGCGCGGGCGGCGGCGTCGATCGTCTGGCAGAGGTTCACCTTGTCGGCGAACGGCACCAGGTCGAGCGGATCGGCATCGGTATAGAGGTGGCGGTTGTTGCCCTGCGGCGGGGCTGCCTTGCCCTGCTTGGCGGGGTCGATCAGCGCCATCGTCTCGGCCGCACGGCGGATCGCGGGGGCGCTGATCTCGTTGGCATGCGCAAAGGCCGTCGTCTCGCCCGAGACCGCGCGCAGGCCGAAGCCCGACTGCGTGTCATAGGCGGCGGTCTTCAGCCGGCCGTCGTCAAAGCCGAACGCCTCGGACTTGCGATATTGCAGATAGAGCTCGCCATCCTCAGCCTGGCCCAGCGCATCGGCGGTCAGGCGAACGGCAGCGTCGGGATCGAGCCCGTCGCGATAGAGGAAGGCGCGGGGATCGGTGGGAATGCTCATTCCAACGATATAGGATGCGCGTGCGCAGAGTCACGCGCGTCCGCGACGATCAGATGCTGGCGCCTGCCGGATGGTCGGGCAGCTGGCTCTGGTCGGCACCGTCGACCGGGCCGCCGATCAGCACGAAGCGGCGGTCGCAATAGCCGCAATCGACATAGCCGCTCTCGTCGATCTGCAGATAGACGCGCGGGTGGCCGAGCGCGGCGGGCAGGCCGGGGCCGGTGCCGTCACAGGCGACGCGGGCATGGGCGGTGCGGATGACTTCGGGCGGGGCGATCATGTTCCGCGCCTTAGCAAAGCGCGCGGGGGCTCGCAATCGGATGCGCAGGGTCTTAAAGCTGCGCCCCATGACCCAGGCTGCGATCGCGATCGACACTCTCTGCAAGACCTATTCCGGCGGCAAGCGCGCGCTGGACGGGGTGAGCTTCGAGGTGCCGCGCGGGCAGATCTTCGGTCTGCTCGGGCCGAACGGCGCCGGCAAGTCGACGCTGATCAACATCCTGGCGGGGCTGGTCAACAAGAGCGACGGCAAGGTTTCGATCTGGGGCTTCGACATCGATGCGCACCCGCGCAACGCCAAGGCGAGCATCGGCATCGTCAACCAGGAGATCCTGTTCGATCCCTTCTTCACGCCCAAGGAGACGCTGGAGATCCAGGCGGGCCTGTACGGCGTGGCCAAGGACAAGTTCGACGCGATGGCGCTGCTTCGCGCGGTGCATCTGGAAGACAAGGCCAACGCCTATTCACGCACGCTGTCGGGGGGCATGAAGCGGCGGCTGATGGTCGCCAAGGCGATGGTCCATTCCCCGCCGATCATCGTGCTCGACGAGCCGACCGCGGGCGTCGACGTGGAACTGCGCCAGCAGCTCTGGGCCTATGTGAAGCAGCTCAACCAGCGCGGCGTGACGGTGGTGCTGACGACCCACTATCTCGAGGAGGCCGAGGAGCTGTGCGACCGCATCGCCATCATCAACCACGGCCAGCTGATCGCCAACAAGCCGACGCGCGAGCTGGTCGGCATGGCGCAGGAAAAGGTGGTCGAGGTGACGGTGGACCGCGACATAGGGAGCGCGCCGGACAATGCCTGCTTCCAGAAGGTGGAGCTGAAGGGCGAGCGGGTGCTGGTGATCACCTATCGCAAGGACCAGGCCAATGCCGGCGAGGTGCTCGGCGCGGTGCAGGCGGCGGGGCTGGGGATCGTCGACGTGTCGACCCGCGAGGCGGATTTGGAGGATGTGTTCCTGAATTTGACGCGGGCGGCGTAGGGGGAACGAATTGCCGCGTTACCTCGACCGGTCCCGCTTCTGATACGGGCGCAGACGCCTGATTTTTCGAGCCGCTCCGTGCCACAGGCGCGTTTCGAAGCTGCGCAACTCCGCCATCGCCTCTGTCCCGCCAGCGTTGGCCGCATGGCGCAGCCAGCTGCGATAGTTCAACAAGTCGTTGCGATTGAAGCTGCTCACGGCGGCGTTCGCCGCAGCTCTGGCGTTCCCGCTCGCCCAGGCCCGCCGATACAGGCCGGCAGGGCTGAACGGGTCTGCGGCCCTGCCGAATGCGCCCAGGTCGTCGCCTTCGGAAAGCCAGTCAGCCATTTCTATCATGGCATCTGGATAATGACGCAAGGCAAGATGCCAAACGATGGGCCGCCACACCCCGATCTTCCGTTCATGACGGATTCTTAGGGCTTTTTCGAAGAGGCGGTCGAAGCGCGCGCGGTCAGATGGAGTGGTCACGAAGCCATCTTGGCATTTGGTCCGAATGCGCACAATGCAGCCGATATTAGGAGGGCAATGCCCGGTTCCCGGACATCGGCGGTTGCTTGGAGCCATCCGCCCACGACGATGTGGCGCTCGGTGTCCCGCTTAACGTCAGGCCTGCTCACCGCCGGTGCTTCGCGAAGAATCTCCACATCGCTTCGTTGTCCGCCACCCAGACGTGGCCCGCACCGTGCTTCACGCGGCCAGCCACCTCCGCGCCGCCCGAGCAGCGGCTGAAGCGTTCCTCCTTCACATCCGCCGACACCTCGCGCTCCACCGGCCCAACCCGGCACCCGTTCAGGTCTGCCCAGCGCACCAGCGCGGTGTGCATCGGGTACTGCCAATAGCCTGCGCCGCCGCCCTGGATCGGGTTGGTGGTGTCGGCATCGCCCGCGAACGCCAGTACCGGCATCGGACGCGACGGCGTGCAGGTCGCCGGATCGGGGACGCGCGGCGTTTCCTTCAACGGATTGCCCGCGCGCAGGCCCGCCACCGGGGCGATCGCGGCGAAGCGATCCGCCGCGACGCAGCCGAGCCAGGAGGTCATCCGGCCGCCGCCCGAATAGCCGGTGGCGTAGACGCGCGAACGATCCACGCAGCCCTTGGCCGCCAGCTGGTCGATCGCGGTCTGCACGAAGGCGACGTCATCGGCGTCGTCCGGGCCGGGGATCTTGCCGGTCACTGTCGGCACGCCGGGGATGTTCCACACGAAGCCGCCTTCCGCCGGCATACCGCCATCGGGCGCGGCGAGGAGGAAGCCATGGCGGTCCGCGGTCGCCTCCAGCTTGGACTGGGCGAGGATGTCGCGGCCCTTGCCGGTGCTGCCGTGGAACACGAACACCAAAGGCAACCGCGCGGCGCTGCGACCGGCGGGCACATGCACCAGCATCGAGCGTCCGGTGCCGTCGATCGCCACAGATACCGTCATCCCGGCAGCGCCAAGCCGGCACGCCGCAGCCTGCGCCGAGCCGCTGCCGAACAGCGCCGCCACTCCGATCCACCAGCCCAGCCGCATCTGCTTCTCCTTCGCTAACCTCTTATGCCCAAGGGTAGGGATTGCGGAACCCGCCGCTTGCGCGCTTTAAGCGCCGCAAAGGAGTGCCTCTTTGTCCGACACTACCCACCAAAGCGATGTCCTGGTCCTCGGTTCCGGCGCGGCGGGGCTCACCACCGCGCTCCATCTGGCGGACCGGTTCAAGGTGACGGTGCTGGCCAAGGGCGGCTTTGCCGAGGGCTCGACCGCCTGGGCGCAGGGCGGCATCGCCGCGGTGCTGGAAGACGGCGACACGTTCGAGAGCCATATCGAGGACACGATGGTCGCCGGCGCCGGCCTCAACGACCGCGCGACGGTCGAGATGGTGGTCGAGAACGCGCCCGCGGCGATCGAGCGGCTGGTCCAGCTCGGCGTGCCGTTCAACACCGAGGGCAATGCCCTCCACCTCACCCGTGAGGGCGGCCACAGCCATCGCCGGATCGCCCATGTCGACGATGCGACCGGGCTGGCGGTACAGACCGCCCTGCTCCGCGCGGCGCAGGCGCATCCGAACATCACGCTGGTGCCCGACATGGTGGTGATCGACCTCGCCACCAGCCGGCATGAACTCCGCTATTCGGGCGCGGGCAATGTCTGGGGCGTCTATGCCTTCAACCGCCGGACCAACCGCGTCGAGCTGTTCACCGCCCGCGCGACGGTGCTGGCGACCGGCGGGGCGGGGCGCACCTATCTCTTCTCCACCGCCCCGCGCGGCGCGACCGGGGACGGCATCGCGATGGCGTGGCGCGCGGGCTGCCGCATCTCGAACATGGAGATGATGCAGTTCCACCCGACCTGCCTCTACAATCTCGACGTAAAGAACTTCCTGATCACCGAGGCGGTGCGCGGCGAGGGCGGGCATCTGCTGCTGCCGCCCGAGGCCGGCGACGAGGCGGGCCACCGCTTCATGCCCGATTTCGATCCCCGGCTGGAGCTGGCCCCGCGCGACATCGTGGCGCGCGCGATCGACCATGAGATCAAGCGGCTCGGCCTCGACTATGTCCATCTCGACATCAGCCATATGGGGCCAGAGTTCGTCCAGCATCATTTCCCGACCATCTACCACCGGCTGCTCGACCTCGACATCGACATGACCAAGGCGCCGATCCCGGTGGTGCCGGCGCAGCATTACACCTGCGGCGGCGTGATGATCGATCGGGACGGGCGCACCGACCTGCCGGGGCTCTATGCGGCGGGCGAGGTCAGCCAGTCGGGGCTGCACGGCGCCAATCGCCTGGCGTCCAATTCGCTGCTCGAATGCTTCGTGTTCGGCGAGGCGGCGGCGAATCACATCATGGGCCATTGGGGCGATCTTCCCCCGCCGCCGGCGATCCGGCCCTGGGACGAGAGCCGGGTGGCCGATTCCGACGAGGAAGTCGTCATCAAGCAGAACTGGACCGAAATCCGCCGCTTCATGTGGAACTATGTCGGCATCGTCCGCACCACCAAGCGGCTGGAGCGCGCCGCGCACCGGATCAAGCTGCTGCGCGAGGAAGTCGCTGACTATTACGGCCATTTCCGCGTGACGCCAGACCTGATCGAGCTGCGCAACCTGCTGGAGAGCGCCGATCTGATCGTCCGCTCGGCGCTCCACCGCAAGGAGAGCCGGGGCCTGCACTATACGCTCGACTATCCGGAGACCGCGGCCGAGGCGGTAGACACGGTGCTGGTGCCTTGAATCGAGAAGGTTTTCTGCCCCGTCGCATCCTCCAATCCACCCGTCATCCCCGCGGAGGCGGGGATCCATTCGCCTGTGCGGTCGAGGCAGGAGCCGCAGCGGCACGGCCAATGGATTCCCGCCTGCGCGGGAATGACGAAGGCTTTGGGGTGGGTGCCGCGGCGACTTCACGCCTCGTCGCTCCAACGACTCGCTTCGTCGCATTGCGGGAATCCCTTGCTTTGCCCTCTCTAGGGGCAGACGCATGATGGAAGTGGGCAAGAGGTTGGTTGCGGTGCGTAAAATCCGGTTTTCCAAGGTCGAGCGTGCGCTGACCGTCGCGGGGCTTGGGCCCGCGGTGTTGCTCGGCTGCGCCGTCCACGAACATCCCGAACTCGCCGCGTATCTGCCCGCGCCGAACTATGGCGTGCTGATGCCGATTCCGCGCGCTCAGGCAGCGCCCCGTGCCGAAGTGCCGCCGCCCGCCGGCCTGGTGAATCGCCTGTCGGACATCGCTCGCAGCTTCGACGGCGTGGTCGGCATCGCGGTGACCAGCGTCGACCGCAACTGGACCGCCTCGCAGGGCGGCGCGCGCAAGCTGCCGCAGCAGAGCGTCTCCAAGCTGTGGGTGGCGATGACCGTGCTCGACCAGGTCGACCAGGGCCGAATCCGCCTCAACGACCCGCTCGTCATCACCCGCGCCGACTTCACCCTGTTCCACCAGCCGGTCGCCTCGCTGGTCAAGGGCGACCAGGGCTATCAGAGCACGGTCGGCGAGATCCTGCGCCGGGCGCTGACGATGAGCGACAATACCTGCAACGACAAGCTGCTGCGCCTCGTCGGCGGGCCGCCGGCGGTGCGCTCGTTCATCGCCCGCAACGCGCTGGGCTCGATCCGCTTCGGTCCAGGCGAGAAATTGCTGCAGCTCGGCACCTCGGGGCTGCCCGCGTGGAAGCCCGAATATTCGATGGGCAACACGTTCGCCGTCGCCCGCGCCCAGCTGCCCCGCGAGACGCGCGTTGCCGCCTATCAGCGCTACGTCGCCGATCCGCCCGACGGCGCGGCGCCGCTCGCCATTGCCGGCGCGCTCGCCCGGTTGAAGCGCGGCGAGCTGCTCTCGCCGGTTTCCACGCAGTGGCTGATCGCGACGATGCAGGCCTCGCACACCGGCAAGTACCGCCTGCGCGGCGCGCTGCCGCCGGGCTGGCAGCTCGCCCACAAGACCGGCACGGGCCAGGATCTGTTCGGCCGCACCGCGGGCTATAACGACGTGGCGCTGCTCACCGCGCCGGACGGCCGCGCTTACGCGCTGGCGGTGATGATCGGCGACACGCCGCGGCCGATCAACGAGCGCCAGCTGCTGATGCAGGGCGTGGTCCGCGCGATCGTCGCGGAGCATCAGCTGGGCGCCTGAAAACAAGGGTATCGGCGGGATGACGGCGGCGCACCGCGCTGCTATCTCCCGCCCCATGCCCCATCTCTATCTCGTCGACGGCTCCAGCTACATCTTCCGCGCCTATCACCGGCTGCCGCCGCTGACCAACAAGCATGGCGAGCCGGTGGGGGCGGTCTATGGCTACACAAGCATGCTGTGGAAGCTGGCCGACGAGCTCCACAAGGCCGATGGCCCCACCCACATGGCGGTGATTCTCGACAAGTCCGAGCATACCTTCCGCAACGAGCTCTACGACCAGTACAAGGCGCACCGCCCGCCGGCGCCGGAGGATCTGGTCCCCCAGTTCCCGATGATCCGCGACGCCACCCGCGCGTTCAGCCTGCCCTGCATCGAGGAGCTCGGCTGGGAGGCCGACGACCTGATCGCGAGCTACACCAAGGCGGCGCTGGCGCAGGGCTGGGCGGTGACGATCGTCAGCTCCGACAAGGATCTGATGCAGCTGATGACCGATCCGTCGGTCGACATGCTCGACACGATGAACAATCGGCGGATGGGGCCGGACGACACCCGCGAGAAGTTCGGCGTCGGCCCGGGGAAGCTCGGCGAAGTGCTGGCGCTGATGGGCGACAGCGTCGACAATGTCCCCGGCGTGCCGGGCGTCGGCCCCAAGACCGCCGCCAAGCTGATCCTGGAGCATGGCGATCTCGAATCGGTGCTCGCCGCTGCGCCGAGCATGAAGAAGGGCAAGCTGCGCGACAATCTGATCGAGCATGCCGAACTCGCCCGGCTGAGCCACAAGCTCGTCACGCTCGCCTGCGACGTGCCGCTGCCCGAGCCGCTCGACGCGCTGGAGCTGCAGGGCATCCCCGACGCGCCGCTCCGCGCGTTCCTCGAGCATCACGGCTTCAAGACGCTGCTCTCGCGCCTGTCCTCGGTGGCCGATGCGCCGGTCGAGGTACACGAGGCGCCCGGCGTCGAGGAAGACCCGCCCTGCAACCATGACGGCTACGAGACCGTCACGGACGTGGATGCACTCGATCGCTGGATCACGGTCTCGCGGCACCAGGGCTGGGTGGCGATCGATACCGAGACGACGGGGCTCGACGCGACCCAGGCCGATCTGGTCGGGGTCAGCTTGGCGCTGGCGCCCAACCTCGCCTGCTACATCCCGCTCGGCCATGGCGGGACGGACATGTTCGCCGAGAAGCCGGTGCAGCTCGACCGCGCCGAGGCGCTCGCCCGGCTAAAGCCGCTGCTGGAGGACCCCGCCGTCCTCAAGATCGGCCACAATCTTAAGTACGACATGATCGTGCTGGGCCGCGCCGGCATGCGCGTGGCGCCGTATGACGACACGATCGTGATGAGCTTCGATCTCGACGCCGGCCTGCATGGCCACGGCATGGACGAACTGGCCGCCACGCACCTCGCGCACAGCTGCATCGCCTACAAGGACGTGGTCGGCACCGGGAAGAGCCAGCTCAATTTCGGCCAGGTCGATCTCAAGGCCGCGACCCGCTACGCCGCCGAGGATGCCGACGTCACGCTGCGGCTGTGGCGCCGCCTCAAGCCGCGGCTCGCCTATGAAAGCGTGACCCGCGTTTATGAGAGCGTGGATCGCCCCCTCGTCGCGGTGCTGGCGGAGATGGAGAGCACCGGCATCAAGGTAGATGCCGGCGTGCTCTCGAAGCTCTCCTCCGACTTCGCGCAGCAGATCGCGACGCTGGAGGAAGAGATCCACGCCATCGCCGGCTTCAAGTTCACCATCGGGAGCCCCAAGCAGCTGGGCGACGTGCTGTTCGACAAGATGGGGATCAAGGGCGGCCGCAAGGGCAAGTCCGGCGTCTATTCCACCGACGTCAACGAACTGGAGCGCATCGCCGCGGACAAGGATTCGCCCGGCCGCGAGATGGTGCTGAAGGTGCTCGACTGGCGCCAGCTCTCCAAGCTGAAGTCCACCTATACCGATGCGCTGCAGGCACAGATCAACCCGCAGACGGGCCGGGTCCACACCAGCTACAGCCTCACCGGCGCGCAGACCGGGCGGCTCTCCTCGACCGATCCGAACCTGCAGAACATCCCCATCCGCACCGAGACCGGTCGCCAGATCCGCGATGCGTTCGTGGCGGAGCCCGGCAACGTCATCCTCTCGGCCGACTATTCGCAGATCGAGCTGCGGCTGGCCGCGCATATCGCCGACGTGCCCGCGCTGCGCACCGCGTTCGAGAATGGCGATGACATCCACAGCATGACCGCGATGGAGCTGTTCGGCGAAGTGAACCGCGATACCCGCGGTCGCGCCAAGACGATCAACTTCGCGATCCTCTACGGCATCTCACGCTGGGGCCTTGCCGGCCGGCTTGACGTGACGCCGGACGAGGCACAGGCGATGATCAGCCGCTATTTCGAGCGCTTCCCCGGCATCAACCGCTACATCGCCGATACGCTGCGCGAGGCGAAAGAGCGCGGCTACACCACGACGCTGTTCGGCCGGAAGACGCATTTCCCCCGGCTCAAGGCCTCCAACCCCAATGAGCGGGCGGGCAGCGAGCGCGCCGCGATCAACGCGCCGATCCAGGGCACCAGCGCCGACATCATCAAGCGCGCCATGGCCCGCATGGTCCCGGCGCTGCGCGAGGCGGGGCTGCATAAGGTCCGCATGCTCCTCCAGGTGCACGACGAACTGGTGTTCGAACTGCCCGAGGGCGATGTCGAGGCTGCGCGCCCGATCATCGAACGGGTGATGGCCACCGCCGCCGAACCCGCGATCAAGCTCACCGTGCCGCTGGGCGTGGAGATCGGCGTCGGCCCCAGCTGGGGCGCCGCGCATTGAGCCAGGCGGAAGCGTCCAAGGACATCAACGCGCTCGCCAAGGGCGGGCGCACCAACATGCTGGGCTTCATCATCCGGCTGGTCGCCCGGCTGCCGTTCCTGTTCATCGCCGGCCGCGCCTATGGCCCGGAGATCGTCGGGCGGTACGCCATCGCGGTGCTGGTCATCGAGTTCGTCGCGCTGATAGCGACGCTGGGCCTCAAGCGCGGGCTGGCCCAGGCATTGTCGCGCACCGAGCGGCCGCACACCCATGTCGTGTGGGATGCGATGACGGTAGCGCTGGTCGCCGGCGCGATTGCGAGCGGGGTGATGGTGCTGTTTCCGCAGGCGCTGTTCCCCAACAGTCCGGTAATGGGGCTCGAGCGCTTCCTGCCGATCGTGGTCATCGCGATCGCGCTGTCCGACGTGTCGCTCTCGGCACTCGCCTATCGCCATAATATCGGCGCGTCCGTGACGGCGCGGGCGATCATCGAGCCCTGGACGATCAGCATCGCCGCTTATGTCTTCTCCTTCGTCTCGACACGCGACGGACTGCTGATGGCTTATGTCCTGTCGATGAGCGCGGCGCTGGTCGCCTCGATCGTGCCGTTCGTGCGCGAATATGGCCTGCCGGTCGGCTGGCGGCCGCAGCTGGCGGAGATCTGGGGGCTCGCGCGCCTCAACGCGCCCTTGGCGGGCGCCGACGCAATCGAGTGGGCGACCCGCAACGTCGATCGCTTCATCCTCGGCCTGTTGTTCGCCCCGTCGGTGGTCGGCATCTATTACATGGCGCAGCAGGTCGCCTCGGTGCCGCAGCGGCTGAAATCGAGCTTTGATCCGATCCTGGGGCCGGTGATTACCCAGAGCCTTGCGGCCGGCGACCGCCCGGCCGTGGCGCGACAGGTGCGGCAGGTGGGCTTCTGGATCCTCTGCGCGCAGGCCGGCCTGGCGGTAATGTTCTCGATCCCCGCCGAGGGGGTGATGGGCCTGCTCGGCCGCGAGTTCGTGATCGGCTCGGCGGTGCTCTGCATCCTGCTGTTTTCGGAGGTGCTCGCCTCGCCCGGTGCGGTCTGCGAGACGGCGCTGGTCTACATTGCGCGGCACACCAATCTGGCGATCTCGATCTGCGTGCTGATGCTGCAGATTGGGTTGAGCTTCGCATTGATCTTCGTCGCGCGGGGGCAGGGCTGGCCGGTGCCGGTCCAGTCTGCGGCACCTGCAGTGGCGCTGGCACTCTCGCTAACGATCGGATCGGTTGCAAAGGGGTTGCTGCTCCAGGCCAAGCTCGGTGCGCCGGTGGTCAGCATCCGCCCCAGCTTCTTCGCGGCGATGGCGATCGCGGGGCTGGTCGGCGCCGCCTTCACCTCGCTGCCGCACCGCTTCGAATGGGCCGAGATGAGCCTGGGCATGCCGGCGATCCTGACCACCTTCCTCTTCGTGATCATCCGCTTCGGCTTCGGCCCCGAGGACCGCGCCCTGTTCCGCAAGGTGCCTCGGGCGGAGGGTATGGCGGGCGAGGCCGCCTGAGGGTTCCTTCCCTCGGCAAAGCCGTGGGAGGGGGACCGCCGCCAATCGCGGTGGTGGAGGGGGTGCCCTCTACCGTCATTCCCGCGAAAGCGGGAATCCATTCGCCTAAACGTTCGGGGAAAGAACCGCAGCTCCAGCGCCAATGGACCCCCGCCTTCGCGGGGGTAACGGGTAGCGTGTCGCAACGCCGCGCCCCCACCGGAAGCGCGGCGCCCATGTCTCAATGCCGGAAGTGGCGCATGCCGGTGAACACCATCGCAAGGCCCGCCTCGTCGGCCGCCGCGATGACTTCGTCGTCGCGGATCGAGCCGCCCGGCTGGATCACTGCGGTCGCACCCGCTTCCACCGCCGCCAGCAGGCCGTCGGCGAAGGGGAAGAAGGCGTCCGACGCCACCGCCGAGCCGATCGTGCGCGGGGTTGCCCAGCCGGCCTTGTCGGCCGCGTCCTTGGCCTTCCAGGCGGCGATGCGGGCGCTTTCCAGCCGGTTCATCTGGCCGGCGCCGACGCCCGCCGTGCTGCCGTCCTTGGCATAGACGATCGCGTTCGACTTGACGTGCTTGGCCACCGTCCAGGCGAACAGGCAGTCGGCCAGTTCCTGCTCGGTCGGCTGCCGCTTGGTGACGACCTTGAGCTGGTCGCGGGTGACGATGCCGCTGTCGCGGCCCTGGACCAGCCAGCCGCCGGCGATCGACTTGGCGAACAGGCCCGCACGCGCCGGATCGGGCAGTTCGCCGGTCAGCAGCAGGCGGAGATTCTTCTTCGCCGCGAACAGCGCCAGCGCCTCTTCATCCGCGTCCGGTGCCACCACCACTTCGGTAAAGATGCCGGTGATCTGCTCGGCGGTCGCGCGGTCGAGCGGGCGGTTGACCGCGATGATGCCGCCGAAGGCCGAGACGGTGTCGCAGGCGAATGCCGCCGCATAGGCCTCGGCGAGGGTCGCGCCGCTCGCCACGCCGCAGGGGTTGGCGTGCTTGACGATCACCGCGGTCGGCGGGCCGTCGCGGAATTCGCTGACCAGCTCGAGCGCCGCATCGGCGTCGTTATAATTGTTGTAGCTCAGCTCCTTGCCCTGCAGCTGGCGGGCCTGGCCGATGCCGCGCTCGGCCGGGCCGGTGGCGGCATAGAAGGCTGCCTGCTGGTGTGGGTTCTCGCCATAGCGCAGCGCCTGGCTGCGCTTCAGCGAAACATTGAGCGTCTCCGGGAAGGCCTCGTCCTGATCGGCAAAGGCGAACCAGCTGGAGATCATCGCGTCATAGGCGGCGGTGGCGGCATAGGCCTTGGCGGCGAACTTGCGGCGCTGTTCCAGTGTCGTGGTGCCGCCCATCACCAGCGCATAGTCGGCCGGATCGGTGACGATCGCCACCGATTCATGGTTCTTCGCGGCCGAGCGCACCATCGAAGGGCCGCCGATGTCGATATTCTCGATGATCTCGTCGCGATCCGCGCCCTTGGCGACGGTCTGAGCGAAGGGATAGAGGTTCACCACCACCAGGTCGATCGGCGCGATCGCGTGCTCGGCCATCGAGGCCTGATGCTCGGGATTGTTGCGCACCGAAAGCAGGCCGCCATGCACCTTGGGGTGCAGCGTCTTCACCCGGCCGTCCATCATCTCCGGGAAGCCGGTGAGGTCGGAGATGTCGCGGACCGCCAGGCCCGCGTTGCGGAGTGCCGTGGCGGTGCCGCCGGTCGAGACGAGCTCGACGCCCTGGGCGGCCAGAGCCTGGCCGAGTTCGACGATCCCGGTCTTGTCGGAGACCGAGAGGAGCGCGCGGGTGATCTTGATGTCCATGGCCCGCCCCTCTCCTCAATCGGGGCCGCCGGGGCAAGCCCTATTTGGACCGGTGAAACACCCAGTTCACGCTGGCGCCGCCCGCCGGCGTCTCGCCGTGGATCACCAGCTGCTGGGTGGCGTGCGGCCGGCCGCGCGCGTCCATCCACAGGCTCTCCTCGATCGCCAATGTGCCGCCCTTGGCGCGAAACTGCCAGAGCATGCCCGAGGGCGCGCGAAGGATCGCGCCGTGGCCGTCCGCTGTCGGGGACACCTCCACATGCGGTGCGAGGTGGAAGCGCACGGCGAAGGACTTCGACTCAATGCGCCGCTTGCCCGAAGGCAGCAGCAGATCCTCGCCGCGCAGGTCGCGCCCGTCGTGCGAAAGGGTGAGTTCGCGGCGGTGGAGCAGGCCGAAGCGGCGGACATAGCCGTCATGCGCGGCCTCGATTCGGCTGGCATTCTCGGTCTCGTGCCGCACCAGCTCGACCTCGCTCACCCCCCGGCCGAGCGTGCCATCGGCATGGATCGCGGTGGAGTTGCTGTCGCCCAGTACCAGCGTCGAATGCGCGGCGGTGGTGCGCAGGCCCTGGACCAGCTCGGCAGGCAGGCGCGCATCGGCCGCGCGGCTGCCGCCGCAGTTGATAACGATCCGATCCGGGCCGTCCGACAGCTCGAAGGCGAGGGTGGAGGCGCAGCCGGTCTGCGCTACGCGCGCGTCGGGCGGCGGCGCAGCGTCGAGGACCAGCACAGTGCCAGCGCAGGCGAGCCGCTGATAGCCCCACTCCCGCGCCTGTTTGAGCGGGCGGGTGCGGACGCCGGTCGCTTCGATCGCCTGTTCGATCACGTCGCCGTTCACGGGGGCGCAGCCCTGCCAGCTGGAGAGCCCACCGTCGCCGTGGCACACGCCGAGCAACGCCGCGACCATCCGGTTGAGCGCGCCGAGCACGAAGGCGGGCGGCTCAATGCGGCGGGCAGCATAGGTTTCGCAGAGCAGGGTGATCAGCTGGATCGCATCGAGCTGGCCGTCGGGCGAGCGGCCGACGGTGCCGCCATCCTCATAGACCGAGGCGGTGATCGCGCGGTTGAGTCCAGCCACGGCAAACGCGCGGCGCGGATCGCCGCCGGGCAGCACCAGCCCGGCCACCGTGAGACCCGCCCAAGCGGCAAGGCGCGGCACGCCGACCGGCACCTTGTCGGCGCTGCGGTCGAGATGGCGGGCGCCGCGGGCGAGTGCGTGCATCACGCCCGAGCGATAGACCTGATCCGTCGAAGACAGGATCAGCGGCGCGTGCGCCACCCAGGCCAGGATTCGCCGGCCGACCAGATCCGGACGCCAGGCGGGGTCCGCCACCTGCTCGCCATGCACCGCCAGCCAGCGGCGCATGACGTTCTCGGCGATCGGCGCACCCTGCTGGCGGGTGGCGACGCTGGAAAGGTCGCGCAGCCAGCCGAAACCCTGGAGATGCTGGGTGAAGGCGGGCGACCAGTCCGGCTTGGCGAAATCGAGGCTCTCGATCGCGCGGACCTCGCCGCACAGGCGCAGTTCACCGTCGAGCAGGGCATTGCCCCGCTGCGGATCGCCGAAGAAGGGATCGTCGGCGGCGGTGAGCAGCTTGAGCGGGTGCCGGCCCTTCAGCCGCATCGCATAGAAGGGCGAGCGCCAGGCGAGGCGCTGGAAACGATCGGTGATCCGGTCGGCCAGCGACAGGCCGCGGTCGCCGCCCACCCGGATCAGCCGCTTGCCTTCCTCGACTCCGTCGGCGGCGGAGTCCGGCACGGAATCGGTCAAGCCCCGCGCAGTGCCGCGATATTGGCGGCGTACTGGCTGGGGCCGCCGGTGAAGGTGGCGGTGCCGGCAACCAGCGCGTTGGCACCGGCGGCGATCGCCTTTGGCGCGGTCTCGCGGTCGATGCCGCCATCGACCTCAAGGTCGATCGCGCGGCCGCTCGCTTCGATCCGGCGGCGCAGCTCGGTGATCTTGGGCAACTGGCTCTCGATGAACTTCTGCCCGCCGAAACCCGGGTTCACGCTCATCACCAGGATCAGGTCGACCAAATCCATCACATAGTCGACCGCGTCGACCGGCGTTGATGGGTTAAGCACCACCCCGGCGCGCTTGCCCAGCGCCTTGATCGTCTGGAGCGTGCGGTGGAGGTGCGGGCCGGCCTCGGGATGGACCGAGATCGTGTCCGCGCCGGCCTCGGCAAACGCAGCGAGCATCGGATCGACCGGGGTGATCATCAGATGCACGTCGAAATTCTTGGCCGAGTGCGGGCGCAGCGCCTTCACCACGGCAGGGCCGATGGTGATGTTGGGCACGAAATGCCCGTCCATCACGTCGACATGGATCCAGTCGGCGCCGGCGGCGTCGATGGCGCGGACTTCCTCGCCGAGCCGCGCGAAATCGGCCGAGAGGATCGAAGGGGCGATGCGGACGGACATGGTCGTCTCCTAGGGAAGGGGCGAGTCGGGCGCAACCGGAGGGGGCGGGTGCCCACCGGTTGCACACCGCTTCTCCACAGACTTATCCACAGCTTGCTGCACAGCCGGGACGAAGGGCCCCGGGCGCGCGATCAGCGGCGGCGAAAGCGGGCGATGAAGAAGCCGTCGAGCCCGCCTTGATCGGCCAGCATACGAGGCAGGACGCGCACCGAACCGTCTTCGCGCGGCGCGATGCCGGCGGGAAGTTCACCGGCGGTTGCGGGCTCCAGTTCGAACTCGGGATGCGCCGCGAGGAAGGGGGCTAGGTGCGCCTCGCCTTCCTTGGGCTCCAGCGAGCAGGTGGCGAAGACCAGCGTCCCGCCCGGCTTCACCCAGGCGGCGGCGCGGTCCAGCAGCTTGGCTTGGAGCTCTGCCATCTCGGTGACCAGCGAGGGGCGGACGCGGTGGAGCACGTCCGGATGACGGCGGAAGATGCCGGTGGCGCTGCACGGCGCGTCGAGCAGCACGGCGTCGGCGGGGGCGGCGGGGCTCCACGTCAGCAGGTCGGCGGTGACGATCTGCGCCGAGAGGCCGGTGCGTTCCAGATTTTCGCCGAGGCGGGCAAGGCGGTTCTCGGCCACGTCGACCGCGGTAACCTGCCAGCCGGCGGCGGCGAGCTGGAGCGTCTTGCCGCCGGGCGCGGCGCAGAGGTCGAGCACGGTGCCGCTACCCGCACCGATCAGCCGGGCGGGGATCGAGGCGGCGAGATCCTGCACCCACCAGTCGCCCTCGGTGAAGCCGGGCAGATCGGGCACGCTGGTGCCGGGTTCGAGCCGGGCATGGCGGGGGGCGAGGCTGGTCGCGCCGGGCACGGTCACGTCGGTCGTCTTCAGGCTGAGGTCGAGCGGGGGCGGCGTCGCGATCGCTTCGCAGGCGGCCTGGACCACCGCGTCACCCCACAGCGCCTGCCAGCGCAGCGCCACCGGATCGGGGAGCATCGGCACGTCGGGCAGGGTGGCGTTGCCGCGCATCAGCGTGCCGAACACGCCGTGGACGAGCTTGCGCGGGCCGCCATCGACCAGCGGCAGCACGGTCGAGATCGCAGCATGGCCAGGGGTGCCGAGCGCAATCGCCTGGACCAGCGCGATGCGCAGCGCGAAGCGGGCCTTCGCGTCGTCCGGCAGGCGCTGACGCGTGGCGGAATCGATCAGCGCGTCGAGATCGGGCAGCCGGCGCAGCGCCTCGGCGGCGATGGCATGGGCAAGGCCGCGGTCGTTGGGCGCCAGGCCTTGCGCGGCGGAGTCGAGTGCCTGCTCGAGCGCGAGTCCACGGCGGAGCACGGCGTCGAGCAGCTTGAGCGCGGCGCGGCGGGCGGGGACGCCCGGGGCATCGGGTTCGCGCTCGGCAGGGCGGCGGGTGGTCGGACGGGCCATGCTCAGCGCGCTCCCATTGAAAGTTCTGCTCGTTCGTGCGCTACCCAACCGTTCACTTGACCATGCTCCTTTGGCCGCCGACATGGGCCGGGCAACCAAGGAAGGCAATCCCGATGGGCAAGCGACCCGAGCATGTGAAGCCGCCGGCATATCTCTCGAAGAGCCCGCCGGTGCCGAAGCCCGAACCGATGCAGCGGCCCGAGCAGGATCCGCTGGAGAAGGACCCGGTCCGCTATGGCGACTGGGAGCTGAAGGGCATCGCGATCGATTTTTGAGGGCCTGTTCCCTTCCCGAAAGCGGGAGGGGAGAAAAACGCCTCAGTGCGCCAGCTGCGGGTAGGTCGAGCGGAAGGCGGCGACCTTGGGCTGATCCCAGCGCATGATGTACGGGTGCGTCGGGTGCCGCCAGAAAAAGTCCTGGTGATACTCTTCGGCCGGGTAGAAGCCGCCGGCCTCCAGCCTGGTGGTGATCGGCTTGGCGAACGCCTTGGCGTGGGTCAGCTGGGCGATATAGGCCTCGGCGACGCGGCGCTGCTCGGCATTCTGCGGGAAGATCGCGCTGCGATAGCTCGGGCCGCGATCGGGGCCCTGGCCGCCCTTCTGAGTGGGGTCGTGCGCGACCGAGAAGAAGACGCGGAGCAAGGTGCCGTAGCTCACCCGGGTGGGATCATAGACGACTTTCACCGCTTCGGCGTGGCCAGTCTTCTCGCTCTTGACCTGATCGTAGGTGGCGGTGCCCGCCGCACCGCCGGCATAGCCGTTGGTGACCGACTGTACGCCCTTCACCGACTGGAACACCGCCTCCATGCCCCAGAAGCAACCGCCGGCGAACACGGCCGTCTGCGGCTTCTTCGCCTTTGCAACGTCAAGCGCAGGCGGCGGCACCGCGACGGCGGTCACCTTCTCGATGCGCAGCCCGCCGGCCGCGGCGATCAGCAGGAAGGCGCCGCCGGCAAGCGCGGCGAGGGAGAGCGGGAGCTTCAACGTGCTTCGGGCCATGGGTACCCCATAGTAGGACGAGGATGCCCCCGCGACATTCCTTCCGGTCAGCGCAGGTCGGCGCAGGCCGTCTGGATGCGGGTGCAGGCTTCGCGGAGCAGCGCCTCCGACGTCGCATAGCTGATCCGCATCGCCGGCGACAGGCCGAACGCCGCGCCGTGCACCGCCGCCACGCGGGCGTCGTCGAGGAAATAGCCGATCATGTCCTCGTCGGTGGCGATCACCTTGCCCTTGGGCGTGGTCTTGCCGATCAGTGCGCTGAATTCGGGATAGACGTAGAAGGCGCCTTCCGGGGTCGGGCAGGTCATGCCGTCGATGGCGTTGAGCATGGAGACGACGAGGTCGCGGCGCGTCTGGAAGGCGGCGGCGCGGTCCTTGAGGAAGCTCTGGTCGCCGGTCAGCGCGGCGACAGCGGCCGCCTGGGCGATCGAGCACGGGTTCGACGTCGACTGCGACTGGAGCTTGGCGATCGCCTTGATCAGCGGCGCCGGGCCGCCGGCAAAGCCGATGCGCCAGCCGGTCATCGCATAGGCCTTGGAGCAGCCGTTCACCGTCAGCGTGCGCTCGTAGAGCGACGGGCAGACCTGCGCGATCGTGGCGAATTCGAAGCCGTCGTACAGGATGTGCTCGTACATGTCGTCGGCGAACACCCAGACATGCGGGTGGCGCTCGATCACTTCGCCCAGCGCCTTGAGCTCGGCGGCCGAATAGGCGGCGCCGGTCGGGTTGGACGGCGAGTTGAGGATCACCCACTTGGTCTTCGGCGTGATCGCCGCCTTGAGCTGGGCGGGCGTGATCTTGTAGTGCTGGTCGGCACCCGCGGCGATGAAGACGGGCGTGCCGCCCGCGAACTGAATTACGTCAGGATAACTGACCCAATAAGGCGCCGGCACGATCACCTCGTCGCCGGCCTCCACCGTCGCAACAATGGCGTTGAACAGCGTGTGCTTGCCACCGACATTGATCGTGATCTGCTGGGCAGTATAGTCCAAGCCGTTGTCGCGCTTGAACTTCTGGATCACGGCTTCCTTCAGCTCGGGCGTGCCGTCGACATTGGTGTACTTGGTCTTGCCGTCGCGGATCGCCTGGATCGCGGCTTCCTTGACGAAGTCGGGCGTGTCGAAATCGGGCTCGCCCGCACCCAGGCCGATCACGTCGACGCCGGCACGCTTCAGCTCGAACACGCGGCTGGTCATGGCAAGCGTGGCGGAGGGCTGGATGCGCTGGAGCGCGGCGGAGGTCTGCATGAGTCTGAGCGCCTTTTCCGGGGAAAGATGCGCGCCTATAGGTCCGCTTCGGCGCCTTCCGCAACTGTAACGGCTGCAACCAGTCCACGCAGCGCGTTGCCGAGGAAGAATCCGCTGCCAAGATCCTCGGGCCGCAGATCGCCCTCCACCGCCCGGCCGGTGGCGAGCAGTTCGGCACGGAGGACGCCGGGGAGCAGCCCGCGCGCGACCGGCGGCGTCACCAGCACCCCGTTGCGCTCGACGAACAGCGACGTGAAGCTGCCTTCGGTGCAACAGCCATCGGCATCGGTGAACACCACTTCCCACGTACCGGCGGCACGGCGCGGGGCGTCATAGACCGACCGGCGGGTGGTCTTGTGGGCGAGGCGAAAGTCCTGCGCCGGTACCAAATGGGGTACGATCCGGACCTTTATCGGCCCTGGCGGCGTATCCGGCAGCGGCGCAATGCCAATCGCTACCGCACCCGAACGGCCGAGCAGCAGCCGCACCTTCGCCGCGTCGCGCAGGCGGAAGGTCGCGGCCTGGAGTTCGTTGCGGACGACGTGGCGGTCGAACGGGAAGCCGAAAGTCTCGGCGCTCGCCCGGATCCGCTCGAGATGGCGTTCGAGCAGCAGGATGCCATCTTCGGGATCGAAGCGCATGGTCTCGATCAGGTCGAAGCTGCGTTCCCCGGCAGTCACGAATCTGCCCTTGTCGAGGCATTCCGTCCACTCGCTGCCAGCCTTCGAATCGGCAACGACGCCGGAGCCGAGGCCCAGCATCGCCCGGCCGGGCGCCGCGATGGCCAGGGTGCGGATCGCGACGTTGAATTCGGCACTGCCATCGGCATCGATCCTTCCTATCGAACCGGTGTAGACGCCGCGTGCGTCGGGTTCGACCTCGGCAATTACCTGCATTGCGCGGATCTTCGGTGCGCCGGTCACCGAGCCGCAGGGGAACAACGCCGCCAGCGCGTCCACGGCTCCCAGCCCGTCGGCGAGGCGGGCGGTGACCGTAGAGGTCATCTGATGGACGGTGGGGTAGGTCTCGACATGGAAGAGCCTGGGCACCGCAACGCTGCCCGGCCGCGCGACGCGGCCGAGATCGTTGCGCATCAGGTCCACGATCATCAGGTTTTCGGCGCGCTGCTTCGGATCTTCGCGCAGGCCGGTTGCGAGCGCCGTATCGCTGGCGGGATCGGCGTGGCGGCGGGTCGTGCCCTTCATCGGGCGTGCCGTGAGGATGCCGTTTTCCAGCGTGAAGAAGAGTTCGGGGGACAGGCTGAGCAGCCATTGGTTGCCCGTCGCGACGAGCGCGCCATGGCCCGCCACCGCGCGGGCGCGGAGCAGGGCGTACAGCGCGGCAGGATGGCCGGCAAACGGCACTTCGGCGCGGAAGGTGAGGTTCGCCTGATAGATGTCGCCGGCTTCTATATAGCCCAGCACCCGCGCAAGGGCGGCATCATAGGCGCTGCGATCGATGCGCGGGCGGGGGGCGCCGGCCCAGGCGCCGGCGGGGTCGGGGAGCAACGTCGACACGTCGTCCGCCGGCAGCTGCTGGTGGCCGCGGAACAGGCCGAACCAGAGCAGCGGACCTTCGATGGTGCGGGCGGGTGCAGCGGGTTCGAGCGCGGCGCCGGCCTCATAGGCGAGCCAGCCGGCGGCATCGAGCCCCTCGGCTGCGGCCGCGCGCAGGCGGCCCAGCGCCGGAGCGATCTCCTCCGCGTGATGCGCGACGACGATTTCGACGGGATCGCGATAAAGGCGCGCATGTCCGCCGGCGCGCGCGTCATCGAACAGGACGAAGGGAGGACGCAAGACCATCAGCCGGATGGAATGCAGAGGCCGGCGGCGAAGGGCAAGCCTTGGTTGCCGCGCGCGCGCTCGCGGAGTAGCGAGGGGGCATGGCGAACCCCGATCCCAACGCTGCCCAGCCGCCGCTCCGTGCGGCGATCGTGCCCGTCACGCCGCTTCAGCAGAACTGCACGCTGCTCTGGTGCACCAGGACGATGCGCGGGGCGTTCGTCGATCCGGGCGGAGATCTCGATCGGCTGCGCGCGGCGGCCGAGCAGCACGGGGTGACGATCGAGAAGCTGCTGATAACCCACGGCCATATCGACCATTGCGGATCGGCCGGCATCTTCGCCGAGGAGCTGGGCGTGCCGATCGAGGGGCCGCACGAGGCCGATCGCTACTGGATCGCACGGCTGGAAGATGACGGCCGCGCCTATCGCGTACCGGGCAAGCCGTTCGAGCCCAACCGCTGGCTGGACCAAGGCGACCAGGTGACGGTGGGCGAGCTGGTGCTCGACGTCTATCACTGCCCCGGGCACACGCCGGGGCATGTGGTGTTCCACCATCCCGAATCGCAGCTGGCGATCGTCGGCGACGTGCTGTTCCAGGGCTCGATCGGGCGGACCGACTTCCCGCTCGGCAACCATCAGGACCTGATCGACGCGATCACCACCCGGCTCTGGCCGCTGGGCGACGAGACCGTGTTCGTTCCCGGGCACGGTCAGCCGAGCAATTTCGGCCAGGAGCGGCGCACCAACCCGTTCGTTGCCGATTCGGTGCTGGCGCGCGCCTGACGACTCAGTGGAGCGGGTTCGACCCCGTATAGCCGAGCCACGCCGCATAAAGGCCGAGCCCGGCGAGGGTGAGGAAGGTGGTCAGCGCGCCGATCGCGCGGCCCGGCTGCCAGCCGTCCATCCCGAAGCCGTGCAGCACGCGGCCGAGCAGATACACCGCCGCCACCACCCACAGATAGAATCGCGTGCCCTGGGCCAGCTCGATCAGGCCGATCAGGATCAGGATGAAGGGCGTATATTCGACGAAATTCATCTGCGCGCGCATGCGCGCGAGGAGTCGCGGGCTGCCGCCATCGCCGGTCAACACCTTGTCGGCATAGCGCAGTTGAATGACGCGAATCGCCAGCCACAGGTTGATTAGTGCCGCGGCGCCCGCGCTGGTGAGTGTAACCGGCAGAAAAAACATGCGCGTCCCCCTGAAACCAAGGCGCGAACCCCTGCCACGTGCGGCTTCTGCTTGCAACGCGGACGAGAATCGCTATACGCGCGGGCTCGCTTCGTGACCTGCCTGCTGGTCCGGCGAGCGGCCGGCCTAGCCGTCGCTTGCCCGAACAACCCTGTGGGCGTATCGCGACTTATTGATTCATTAGCTTGTTGAAGGTGCCGAAATGGCCGTTCCTAAGAGAAAGACCTCGCCGTCGAAGCGCGGCATGCGTCGGTCGCACGATTCGCTGACCGTCGAATCGTTCCAGGAGTGCCCGAACTGCGGCGAACTCAAGCGTCCGCACAACCTGTGCAACGCATGCGGCCACTATAACGGCCGTGAAATCGTTTCGGTCGAGGGCTGAACGACGTTCCGCAACGGGGGGTTGCCGGTATGACTGTTCCCTCGCGGATCGCCGTCGATGCAATGGGCGGCGATGAGGGGGTCGCCGTCATGCTCGCCGGCGCTGCACGTGCACGTCGCCGCTTCGAGGGGATGGAGTTCCTTCTCGTCGGCGACGAGTCGCGCATTCGTGACGGCTTGAAGGCGCATCCGAACCTGGCAGCCGCGTGCGAGATCGTCCACGCGGCCGAAGTCGTTGCGTCCGATGCCAAGCCGAGCCAGGCGATCCGCCGCGCCAAGACTACCTCGATGGGAATCGCCATCGATCTGGTGAAGCAGGGGCGTGCCGGGGCGGCCGTATCCTCGGGCAACACCGGCGCGTTGATGGCGATGGCCAAGCTGTCGCTCCGCACGATGGCGGGGATCGACCGGCCGGCGCTTGCCGCGCTGCTGCCGTCGCTTGGCGACAACGACACGGTGATGCTCGATCTCGGCGCCAATACCGAAGTGGACGAGCGCAACCTCGTCCAGTTCGCGGTGATGGGTGCTGCCTATGCGCGCACGGCGCTCGATCTCGCGCGCCCGCGCGTGGCGCTGCTCAACATCGGCACCGAAGAGATGAAGGGCACCGACAGCATCCGCGATGCTGCCGCCCAGCTGCGTGCCGCCAAGCATCTGCCGCTCGAATTCACCGGTTTCATTGAAGGCAACCGGCTGTCGCGCGGTGATGTCGACGTGATCGTCTGCGACGGTTTTTCGGGGAATATCGCGCTCAAGACGGCCGAAGGCACCGCGCGCTTCGTGGCGGACCTGCTGCGCCGCGCGTTCAGCAGTTCGCTGCGCTCGAAGCTCGGCTTCCTGATCTCGAAGCCGGCGACCGAGCTGCTCCGCCACCATCTCGACCCGAACAACCATAATGGTGCCGTTTTCCTCGGGCTGAACGGCATTGTCGTGAAGAGTCACGGCGGCGCCAACGAAGTCGGGGTGGATACCGCGATCGGCTTTGCCGCCAAGATGGTGCGCGACGACCTGACCCGGCGTATTGCCGAGGATCTGGGGAACTTCGAGGCCAAGGCCGCGTAAGAGACGGGATAGAAGGGGTCGCATGACCGTACGTTCGGTGATTCTCGGCACGGGTTCCGCCCTGCCGGCGCAGCGTGTTTCCAACGCGGAGCTGGCGGAGCGCGTCGATACCAGCGACGAGTGGATCGTCGAGCGGACCGGTATCCGCTTCCGCCACATCGCCGGGCCGGAGGAAACCACCGGCACGCTCGCCGCCGATGCGGCGCGCGCGGCGCTGGAGGCGGCCGGGATTGCGGCAGGCGAGATCGACCTGATCGTGCTCGCCACCGCGACGCCGGACCAGACCTTTCCTGCCACGGCGACGCGCGTGCAGAATGCGCTCGGCATCCTCGATTGCGTTGCCTTCGACGTGGCGGCGGTTTGCTCGGGCTTCCTCTATGCGGTGCAGGTCGCCGATTCGATGCTGCGCGCGGGCGTGCATCGCCGGGCGCTGGTGATCGGCGCCGAGACCTTCAGCCGCATTCTCGATTGGGAAGACCGCACCACCTGCGTGTTGTTCGGCGACGGCGCCGGCGCGATCGTGCTGGAAGCGCAGGAAACGGACGGCGATGCGCCGCAGGGCATCCTTGCCACCAAGCTCCACGCCGATGGCCGCTACAATGATTTGCTTTATGTCGACGGCGGCGTGTCGACCACCGGCACTGTCGGCAAGCTGCGGATGAAGGGGCGGGAGGTGTTCCGCCATGCCGTCACCAACCTTGCCTCGGTGATGCAGGAATCGCTTGCCGCCGCCGGCCTTCAGCCTGGCGATGTCGATTGGGTGGTGCCGCACCAGGCCAATGCGCGGATTCTCGACGCGACCGCGCGCAAGCTGGATCTGGCGCCGGAGAAGGTGGTCGTCACGGTCGATCGGCACGCCAATACCTCGGCCGCGTCGGTACCGCTCGCGCTCGATGCTGCGGTGCGGGACGGACGGATCCAGCGCGGCGACCTACTCGTATTGGAAGCCATGGGGGGCGGGTTCACCTGGGGTGCAGCCGTCGTCCGCTTCTAGGCGTTGTTTCGGTATCCCCATTTTGGACCAGCTACGTGTTTTTCCAGAATATGTCTGAGGCGTTACTGACGCTTCAACATGAATCTTGATAGCGCGTAACAATCTGATACGGGTACCCCAGTACACGAAAGGAATTGCTGGAATGACTGCTGCGGGAACGCTGACGAGGGCAGACTTGGCCGAGTCGCTGCATCGCGAAGTGGGGTTGTCGCGCGCCGACGCCTCGCGGATCGTCGAGCAGATCCTGAAGCACATGTGCGAGGCACTGGCGAAGGGCGAGAACGTCAAGATCTCGGGCTTTGGCAGCTTCGTACTGCGGGACAAGGGCGAGCGGGTCGGCCGCAACCCGAAGACGGGCGTGGAAGTGCCCATCGCCCCGCGTCGTGTGCTCACCTTCCGTGCCAGCCAGATGATGCGGGATCGCATCGTCTCGGCGCGCTGAGGTCCCCGATGTCGGCGACCGAGAAGGCCGCCGGCGCGTTGCGGACCATAGGTGAGCTCGCCGCTGAAATCGGCAGGCCGCAGCATATCTTGCGCTATTGGGAAACCCGGTTTCCCCAGCTGAAGCCTCTCACCCGTGCGGGCAACCGCCGGTATTATCGACCCGATGACGTGGCGCTGGTGCGCCGCATCCATCACCTCCTCAGCGAGGAGGGCTACACCATCCGCGGCGTGCAGCGGCTGCTGGCCGACGAAAAGGCGGCACGCGGCAAGAACCGCACCGTAGAGCTGCAGACGATCCGGGATTCGCTGGCACAGGCGCTGGAAGAGGATCGCTGACGACAGCGTTGGGCGAGGGTGGGGCGAATCGCCTCCCCCTCGTCCTTTCGTGCTGAGTCGGCGTCGTTGGCAACGCCGTGTCCGCCTCAGGCGTCAGGGCCGAGACTTGGATCGAGATCGCGCGGCCGGACAAAGCGGACCAGCTCGGCGTCCGCGCGTGATGACTCGCGCCAGTGCGCGATGTTGAAGCGCAGTTCGGCAAGCGTCGCCGTGGGGAATTTCTCCTCCGCCGCGTCGCGCAGCGGCCCCGGCGTGCGGACCCGATCCAGCACCAATTCCTCCAGCCCCGGATTGTGCCCCGAGAGCAGCACGGTGCCGGCGCTGTCCGGCAGGTCCTCGATCGCGTCGAGCAGCGTGCCGAGCGAGGCGAGATACAGTTTCTGGTCCCAGGCGGGTTCGATCGCCGCGCCAAGCCCGTGCGACACCTCCGCCAGCGTTTCCCGCACCCGCACTGCGGGAGAGGCAATGGCGTGGTCGAAGCGCAGACCCTGCTCGCGGAGATAGCGACCCATCGCGACGGCGGCGCGCTGGCCTTTGGGATTGAGCGGCCGATCGAAATCGCGCGCGACCGGATCGTCCCAACCGGACTTGGCGTGGCGGAGGACGAGAAGGGTCTTCATGCTTCCCCGAGATGAGCGCTGGCGGTTTCGCCCGCCTCATGCCGCAAGCTTGGCCCCAAGGAAAGCCGAACCCGCTCAACCGCCTGATCCAGTGTCGTCCGGGTGATGCGCGTGCCCGGCGGGAAGGCATCCAGAAGCCGCGAGGGCGTTGCGGCAGACAGTAGCACGAAGGCGCCGCGATCATCGGCGCGCCGAATCAACCGACCGAACGCCTGGGCCAGCCGGGCGCGAACGATGCGATCGTCATAGGCAGAGCCGCCCCCCGCCAGCCGCCGCGCGGCGTGAAGCACGCTCGGCTTGGGCCAGGGCACGCCTTCCATCACCACCAGCCGCAGCGAATCGCCGGGTACGTCGACCCCGTCGCGCAGCGCATCGGTGCCGATCAGCGAAGCGCGCGGATCGTCGCGAAAGATGTCGACCAGCGTGCCGGTATCGATCGGATCGACATGCTGGGCGAGCAGCGGCAGGCCGTCGCGCGCCAGACGATCGGCGATGCGGGCATGCACCGCGCGGAGGCGACGGATGGCGGTGAACAGCCCGAGCGTCCCGCCGCCCGCTGCGGCGATCAGGCGGGCATAGGCATTGGCCAATGCCGGCAGGTCGCCGCGCTTCACGTCGGTGACGATCAGCACCTCGGCCTGGTTGGGATAGTCGAACGGGCTCTTCGCCTCGAACCGCTGGGCCGGGCGGAGCAGGTGCGTGCTGCCGGCCCGCGCCTCGGCGACGTCCCAGTCGCCGCCGGCGCGCAGCGTGGCGGAGGTGACGAGCACGCCATGCGCCGGCTCCAGCACCGTCTTGGCGAGCGGCTTGGCCGGATCGAGCCAGTGGCGATGCAGGCCAATATCGAACTCGCGGCCTTCGACCCGGTCGACCGCCAGCCAGTCGACGAATTCGGGATCGGCCGGGCCGCCGATCCGAGCGATCAGCGCGAGCCAGGCGCCTACGGTATCGACCCGCCAGCCGAGCGAGGCGATCGCGCCTTCGATGCGGGCGCGGGCGGGGCCGTCCATCCAGTCGGGCGCCTCGGCGAGCACCGCCTCCAGCCGGCGACCGAGGACGACCATCGGGCGGAGCAGCGCATCCAGCGCGGCGGTGGCGGCACCGGCGGCCTCGACCAGCGCGGCGTCGGGTTCGGTCAGCTCGGTCTCCAGCCCATAACCCGCATCGGCCGAGCCGTTAGTGTCGCGGGCATAGACCAGGCCGCGCACGGCGGCGAGCAGCGCCTCAACCGGACCGAAAGGCTCGCCTTCGTTGAGGCGCTGGAGCCAGCCGTCGCTCGGGAGCGCGCGGGCGGCGTCGACGGCTTCGGAAATGGCGCGGCCGCCGGCATCGTCATAGCTAGCGACGTCGGACAGGCGCGCTGCGAGGCCGCGGCGGCGTCCGCGCGATCCGGATTCGGGGCCGGTCAGCCAGCGGCGCAGCTCGATCGATTCCTGGCCCGTCAGCGCGACCGAGAACATCGCGTCGGCGGCGTCGAACAGGTGATGGCCCTCGTCGAACACGTAGCGGGTGGGGCGCGTCTGGTTCTCACGGCCCCGCGCCGCATTGACCATCACCAGCGCGTGATTGGCGATGACGATGTCGGCATCGGCGCTGGCGCGGGCGGCGCGCTCGATGAAGCATTTCCGATAATGCGGGCAGCCGGCATAGATGCACTCGCCGCGGCGATCGGTGAGCGCGGTCGATCCGTTGCGCCGGAACAGGGTGGGGAGCCAGCCGGGCAGGTCGCCGCCGACCATGTCGCCGTCCGCGCTATAGACCGCCCAGCGCGCAACGAGTTGCGCCAGGATCGCCGCGCGCCCGGCGAACCCGCCCTGCAGCGCATCCTCCAGATTGAGCAGGCACACGTAATTCTCGCGCCCCTTGCGGGTGACGATGCGGGCGCGGCGCTGGACGGGATCCGGGAAAAGCCGCTCGCCCTCGTTGCCCAGCTGGCGTTGCAGCGCCTTGGTGAAGGTGGAAACCCACACCGGCCCGCCGGACTTCTCCGCCCAGAGCGAGGCAGGGGCGAGATAGCCGAGCGTCTTGCCGATGCCGGTACCCGCCTCGGCCAGCACCATGTTGGGCGTATCCGGCACGCTGCGCGGCGCGAAGGCTTGCGCCGCGGCATCGGCATAGTCGCGCTGGCCCTGGCGGCGCTCGGCGGTGGCGCCGGTCAGGCGGGCGAGCCGTTCTGCCACATCGGCGGAGTCGAGCGTGATCGTGCGCGGCGCGGGGCGCGGCGCACCCTCCTCCCATTCGGGCAGTTTGGAGAAGAGCCAGCGCTCGGCGCGCTCTGGCTTGGCGATGCGCTGGCCGAGTGCGGCGCTCCACGGCCAACGCAGGCGGCCGAGGGATTGCAGCCCGTGCCAGGCGCCTTCGCGCTCGGGCCAGTCCCCTTCGGCCAGCGCGAGCAGTGCGGCGGCGGCCTCGCGCAGGAACGCGGCGACGTGGGCGTCGTCCTTGGGCGGCTCCAGCCCGCAGGCCCGGGCGAGGCCCTTGGGGGTCGGCACCATGAAGCGGGCGGGACGGAGGAAGGCGAACAGCTCGAGCAGATCGAGCCCGTTCAGCTCGGGGTGGCCGAGCCGCTGGCCCACCAGCGGTGCGTTGAGCAGCAGCACCGGCGTATCGGCGGCGATCCGGATCGCCTCGCCCCGGCTCAGCCCGCGCGTGCCTTCGGCCGTGGCGATCCACACGCCGGAATGGCTGGCGTAGAGGGCGGGGTAGGGGAGCGGCGGCAGCATCGGATCCGTCTACTTGTACACGATGCGTTCCGCTTTGACAGCGACAATGCGCCGAGCCGAGGGCTCAGTCCTCGGGCGTCTCGCGCTTTGCCTGATCCAGCGTTCGTACCTTCCGCTCCGCCTCCGCGGCGTCGCGCGCCTTTTCCGCCTTGGTGCGCCCGAACCGGGCGCGATTGGCCTCGGCTTCCGCTTTGGCGGTCGCTTTCGCTCTCGCTTTTCGCGCTTTGTTCAGGTTAAGGATCTCGGCCATATTTGAGTCTTTCTAGCGCCCCTTCGCGCGGGCGCACCATCGTATATCGGAGTTTTTGCGGCATGGCGGGCAGCGTCAACAAGGTGATCCTCGTCGGCAATCTGGGGCGCGACCCCGAGAGCCGGGCGTTCCAGAACGGCGGCAAAGTGGTCGAGCTGCGCATCGCCACCTCGGAAAGCTGGAAGGACCGCAACAGCGGCGAGCGCAAGGAAAAGACCGAGTGGCACACGGTGAAGATCTTCAGCGAAGGTCTCGCCAATGTCGCCGAGCGCTATCTGCGCAAGGGCAGCAAGGTCTATCTCGAAGGCCAGCTGCAGACCCGCAAGTGGCAGGACCAGAGCGGCGCGGACCGCTATTCGACCGAGATCGTGCTGCAGGGCTTCAACGCGCAGATGGTGCTGCTCGATGGTCCGGGCGGCGGCCAGGGCGGCGGCATGGGCGGCGGCCGCAGCAGCGGTGGCGGCGACGATTGGGGTGCGGACGATTCGTTCGGCGGCGGTAGCGGCGGCGGCTTTGGCGGCGGTGCACCCGCGGGCCGCGGCGGCGGCAACTTCAATGGCGGCGGCCAGCGCAGCGGCGGTGCGGCGAGCGGCGGCGGCTTCGGCGGCGGCTTCCCGGACGATCTGGACGACGACGTGCCCTTCTGATCGATCGGGATCTTCAGCGGCCTGCGCCCGGTGCGGGCGCGGCGCAGGGCCGCCAGAGTTCGAGCGCCCGCTCTTCCCACCAGAAGGTCATGCGCGGCAGCGCGGTGCGGCAATAGCGCCCCCGATGCGCCGCCAGCCAGCGCGCTGGCCCGGAGGCCGCGAACAGCGGCAGCACCGGCGTCACGAACCAGACGCTGGCGCGCTCCTCCTCGCTCAGCCGTCCCCACGCCACGTCCGGCCAGCTTGCCGTCGCCGGATTCAGCCACAGGAGCACCGGCGCCGTTGCGCCCAGCGAGGCCGCCACGCCCGGCCCGGTCCCCGACAGATCGACGAGCAGCGCACCCGCGGCACGACCGCGCGTGCCGTTCAGGAAGGCCGCCGTCTCCTCGTCGACCAGCAGCGAACTGCCGGTCACCGGATGATGTGCGGGGATGGTTTGCGCGAAGATCGAGTCGGGCAGGCTGTAGGGCGCCATCGCCGCGGCAAGCAGCAGCAGTGGGGGGGCGGCAAGGGTCAGCAGCGTCGCCCCGCGCCGTCGCCAGCGCAGCGGATCGTCCTGGGCCAGGCGGAACAGCGCGAGCAGCGGGAAGACCATGCTGAAGTCAAGCTGCGCCCATTGGTTGTTGAAGGTGCCGAGCGCCACGGCGAAAGGCGCGGCGAGCAGCAGGGCCAGCAGCAGCCGGTCCTTGCGCGCGACGAGGGCTGCATAGCCGCCAGCGAGCAGCAGCAGCGCGAGCCCAGGAAACTCCGGGATGCCGCCGTCCAGCGTATCGGGAATCGTCGTGGCCAGATAGAGTAGCGCCAGGCCCATCGCCACGTGCCCGAGCCAGGCCGCCCAGCGCGTTTCCCGCAGCGTCAGCGCGCCGAGCATGGCGAGTGCGGCGCCGCTCAGCAGCGGCGGAACCGCCGCCCAGTCGCCCAAGATCTTGATCGGCAGGTGCAGGGGCGTGTTGGGGAGCGCCAGAATGTGCTGGCTGGCCGAAATCCGCGCCAGCAGCGCCGGAACGCGGGACAGCGGCAGGAATAGCCCGATCAGCGGCACCGCAAGCGCAATCGCCCCGAGCAGCGCCACGCCCTGGCGCCGATCGCGGCGCAGCGTGGTGCCGGCCAGCACGACCAGCAGCGCGCCGCCCAGCGCGAACAGCGGCGGCTTGGTGAAGGCGGCGATGCAGAGGCCGAAGGCGATCGCTGCGATCGCGGCGAGCCGGACGGGTAGAGCGCGGGGGCGCAGGATCGTCGCCAGGCCGGCGAGCACTAGCATCGCGCCGACATTGGCCGCGGAATTGTAGCTGGGCGTGACGATCCAGGGGAAATAGATCACCAGCGCCGCGGCACCCCCGAACAGCGCGAAGCGCAGCCGTGCGGCCGGATCTGGCGCGACTCGGTCGCCTAGCAGTGCCCCGGCCGTGGCGGTGATCGCGAAGCCGGCCAGCCGGTAGCGCGCCACGTCGCCGCCGAGCAGCGCATATAGTGGGTGCAGCAGATAGCCGAAGGGCTGGTAGAGCAGCGCATAGGCCTCGGGATTGCGCGCCCAGACGAGGTAGAAGATCTCGTCGGTCAGATCGATGCCGCGGCCGGCGCCGTACGCCAGCATCCCCCCGCAGAACAGCAGCGCCAGCACCGCACCGACGGGCACCAGCCTCGCGGACGACAATCGAACCATGATGCGGCATTCCCCCGATATGGCCTCACGGGCCTTAGGCACCGCTATCAGAGCCGGGCGGGCCGCACCACGGGGCGAGGGAGCAAAGCGCGCGCCCCGCCGTTCCAATGACCGGAATGTCGGCGCATGGGCGCCCGGCCGGAAGAGGGGGCCCGATGCGAAGTCATCACGGGATGGGACGAACCGCGATGCTGACAGCGCTCGCCTTGGTGGCGGCCTGCGGACGCGGGGAGCGCAGTACGGAGGATCCGGTGGGGCAGAACGTCGCGGCTGCGGCTGCGGCGGGCGTGCCGGCCAATGTCGCGGCGGCGGTGGATTGCAGCAACAAGCCCGATTTCGTGCCGGTCTATGCCAATGCCACAATTCTCAGCTGTACCGCGGCACCCGACGGGCTGGAGGGGCGGCATGTCAGCGGCAATCTGGTCTATGAGACCGATGCGCCCGTGAAGCAGGTGCTGGGGTGGTCGCGCGGGCAGGCGAATGCCTCGGGCCTCAAATATCGTCACGAGACCGGCTTCAGCTATGAGGCGGGGGAAGAGGCGGAACGCAGTCTGCGCGTCGTTGCCGAGAGCCATCTCGGCCGCACGCGCGTGTCCATCAGCTGGGGCCAGAAGGCCAGCTGATGGCTCAGGCTGCGCGGCTCTCCAGTCCCCGCAGCCAGGCGCGCGCAGCCTTTTGCGCTTCGATGATCTCGCGGGCGGTCATGTCCTCGGCGATGTCGGCGCGGCAGGCCTGCGCTTCGGTGCTGCCGGTCATCGCTGCGATGTTGAACCATTTGTGCGCCTCGACCAAGTCGATCGTCACGCCTTCGGCGCCGCTCGAATAGACGACGCCAAGATCGAAACAGGCATCGGCGCTACCGCGTGCCGCATCGCGCAGCCGGCTTTCAATCAGAAATCGCGCACTCTTCTCACTATTTGCCATTGTTGCATCGCCCCTGTTCGGCTGCTTCGTTGCGGCCGAATTTGGGGGGGAACGGACAACAAAAGGTTAAGCCGCTTAACCGTAATAGTTCATAGCACGGGGATATTGTCGATCAGCCGGGTGCCGCCGATCCGCGCGGCGGCGAGCAGCCGCATCGGCCGGCCCTCCACCGGCGCAGCGAGCGACTCGGCATCGACCAGGGCGACATAATCGACATCGAATCCCGCCGCGGTGAGCGATTCCTGCGCCTGGGCCAGCGCCGCGTCGCGGTCGCCGCCTTCGCCGATCGTCTTGGCGGCGGCGCCGAGCGCGCGCGGCAACGCGACGGCGCGGGTGCGATCCTCGGGCATCAGATAGGCGTTGCGCGAGGAGAGGGCGAGGCCGTCATCCTCGCGCTGGGTCGGCACGCCCTGGATGTCGATGGGCATGTCGAGATCCGCGACCATGCGGCGAATCACCTGGAGCTGCTGCCAGTCCTTTTCGCCGAACAGCGCAACGTCGGGCTGCACCTGGTGGAAGAGCTTGGACACGACCGTGGCGACGCCGTCGAAATGGCCGGGGCGGTGCGCGCCGTCGAGCGGCTCGCTGACGCCGGCCACGCGTACGCTGGTGGCGAAACCCTCCGGATACATGATCTCCGGGGTCGGCATCCAAAGAAGGTCGACGCCGGCATTGGCCAGCAGCCGCGAATCGGCCTGTTCACGGCGAGGGTACTTTGCCAAGTCCTCATTTGGTCCGAACTGGATCGGATTGACGAAGATCGACACGATCACGCGGCCGCCGGCGCGCTTCGCCGCTTCGACCAGCGCCATATGCCCGTCATGCAGCGCGCCCATGGTGGGCACGAAGGCCAGCCGGGCGCCTTCGCTGCGGAAGGCGTCCAGCGCCTGGCGAAGATCGTCGATCTGGCGAACGGTTTGCACGCTTGGGCACTTTCGATATGAACGGAAGCGGGGCCTTCTATGGGGGGGAGGCCGCCCGATCAAGTGAAGGAATAGCTGCGTTGAATCAGCCCGCCAAACGACTGCATGTGCTGGTTTTTGCCAATGAAAAAGGCGGCACGGGCAAGTCGACCACCGCGGTGCACGCGGCGATCGCGCTGGCCGCGAAGGGCGCGCGCGTCGCCTGTTTCGATCTGGATCACCGCCAGCGGACGATGGGCCGCTACCTCGACAATCGCCGCGCGACGATGCGCCGGATGGGCCGCGAGCTGCCGATGCCGGTCTACGAGACGCATGACGGCGAAAGCATGGACTTCTTCACCGATACGCTCGACCGGCTGGGCGAAGGCGCCGATTTCCTGGTGATCGACACGCCGGGCCGCGACGACAAGTTCGCGCGCATCTCCGTCACCAATGCCGACACGCTGGTCACGCCGATGAACGACAGCTTCGTCGACTTCGACCTGATCGGCCAAGTGGATCCGGACAGCTTCCGGGTAACCCGCCCCAGCTTCTATTCGGAAATGATCTGGGAATCGCGCAAGCGCCGCGCCAAGGCGGACGGCGAGACGATCGACTGGGTGGTGCTGCGCAACCGCATGCAGCATATCGAGGCGCGCAACATGAAGCGCGTGTCCGAGGCGATCGACCAGCTTTCCAAGCGCGTCGGCTTCCGGGTGATTTCGGGGCTCTCCGAGCGCGTGATCTATCGTGAGCTGTTCCCGCAGGGCCTGACGATGCTCGACTCGCGCGAGTTCGGCGAGATGGGCCTCAGCCATGTCGCGGCGCGGCAGGAACTGCGCGAGATGATGGCAGGGCTCGCGCTGCCCGACGTCAACGCGCCGCTGTTCGCCTGATGGCGAAGGTCCTGATCGCCGCGGCGTTGCTCTACATCCTGTGGCGCTGGCTGCAGCCGAAGAAGAAGGCGCCTGTCGCACCGCCGCCCCGTCTCGGCGAGAGCGAGGCGCGGGCGATCCTTGGTGTCGATACTGCGGCGGGCCCCGAGGAAATCCGCGCGGCGCATCGTCGGCTCGTTTCGGCGCTGCATCCGGACCGGGGCGGCTCGGCCGAACTGACGCGACGGATCAATCTGGCGCGCGATACGTTGCTGCGCGGCTGAGGTCCGTCCTCTTCACGTAACATTTGCCTGTAACGATGTTGCAGCGCAAAATATTGATCTATTCGTGTCTCGGGCGGCTTGAAACTTCGTTTCGGGTCGCGGAAGAGGCGCGCATCTTTACCTTCGGGAGGGCTTACATGACGCACCGTTTCGATCCGACGTCGCTGCGCGAATACGACATCCGCGGGATCGTGGGGAAGACGCTGGGTCCGGACGACGCCCGCGCGATCGGCCGCGGCTTCGCGACGCTGCTGCGCCGCGCCGGCGGCCGCCGGGTGGCGGTGGGCCGCGACGGCCGCATCTCCTCGCCGATGCTCGAGGCCGCGCTGATCGAGGGTCTGACCGCCTCGGGCTGCGACGTGGTGCGCACCGGCATGGGCCCCACGCCGATGCTATATTATGCCGAGGCAACGCTGGAGGTGGACGGCGGCATCCAGATTACCGGCAGCCATAATCCCGGCAATTACAATGGTTTCAAGATGGTGTTCCAGCACCGCTCGTTCTTCGGCCAGGACATCCAGACGCTGGGCAAGATGGCGGCGGAAGGCGACTGGGACGAGGGCGACGGCACCGAGACGGTGACGGATGCCGATATCGAGGACCTCTATGTCAGCCGCCTGATCGCCGGCTATGCCGGTGGTTCGTTCAAGATCGGCTGGGACGCCGGCAACGGCGCGGCCGGCCCGGTGATCGAGAAGCTCGTCAAGCTGCTGCCGGGTGAGCACCATACGCTGTTCACCGACGTGGACGGTAATTTCCCCAACCATCATCCCGATCCTACCGAAGAGAAGAATCTCGCTGATCTGAAGAAGCTGGTCGCCGAGAAGAACCTCGATTTCGGTCTCGCTTTCGACGGTGACGGCGATCGCCTGGGCGCGATTGACGGCCAGGGCCGGGTGGTATGGGGCGACCAGCTGCTCGCCATCCTTGCCGAGCCGGTGCTGCGGATCGATCCGGGCGCGACGATCATCGCCGACGTGAAGGCCAGCCAGGCGCTCTACGACCGCATCGCGGAGCTGGGCGGCAACCCGGTGATGTGGAAGACCGGCCACAGCCTGATCAAGACCAAGATGAAGGAAACCGGCGCGCCGCTCGCGGGCGAGATGAGCGGCCACATCTTCTTCGCGCAGGACTATTACGGCTTCGACGACGCCCAGTACGCCGCGATCCGCCTGATCCAGGCGGTGCACGTGATCGGCAAGTCGCTCACCCAGCTCAAGGACGAGATGCCGGCAATGGTCAACACGCCGGAAATGCGCTTCCAGGTCGACGAGAGCCGCAAGTTCCCGGTGGTCGAGGAAGTGCTCGACCGGCTGGAGGCCGATGGTGCCGAGGTCGACCGCACCGACGGCGCGCGGGTGAACACGCCCGACGGCTGGTGGCTGCTGCGCGCGTCGAACACCCAGGACGTGCTCGTCGCCCGCGCCGAGGCGAAGGACCAGCAAGGCCTCGATCGCCTGATGGCGCAGATCGACGACCAGCTCGGCAAGAGCGGCATCGTCCGCGGCGAGCAGGCGGCGCATTGATATGGCTTCCCTCTCCCCATCGGGAAGAGAGGGACTGATGTAGAAGTTGGGGAGGGCTCTCGCAGCCTTCCCCCGTCATCCCCGCGCAGGCGGGGATCCATTGGCACTGAAGTTGCGGTTCTTTCCCCCAGCGCCGAGGGCAATGGATTCCCGCCTTCGCGGGAATGACAGTAAGGCCGCTGGGCTGGTTAGCCCGCGACGATCTCCGCCACGCCGAATGCCCCGCGCTGATAATCGGCATAGGCCTGGTGGATTTCCTGTGCGCTGTTCATCACGAACGGCCCATGCGCGACTACCGGCTCCGGGATCGGCGCGGCGTGCCCGAACAGCACCAGCGCGGGTTCGTCCGCGGCGAGCGTCAGCGTGTCGCCCGACGACAGGCTGGCCAGATGCCAGTTGGGCAGCGCGCGATCGCCCACCTTCACGCTCCCGCGCACGGCGTAGAGGAACAGGTCGCGGTCCTTGAGACCCTCGAAGGTCAGCGTGGCGCCTGCCGCAAGCTCCGCCCAGCACAAGAACACGCCGGTCAGCGACTCGATCGGACCGGTACGACGGCCGAAATCCCCCGAGACGAGGTGTACCGTCGCGCCATCGCCCGCGGCGATCTCCGGAAAGGCATCCGCCTGCAGCCCGACATAGCGCGGCGCGGTCATCTTTAGGCGGCTCGGCAGGTTCACCCAGAGCTGGAGGATCTCCATCGGCCCGCCGGCCTGCTTGAACTCGGCGGGCGAGACCTCGGCATGGACGATCCCGCGGCCCGCGGTCATCCACTTCACGCCGCCGGCGCGGATGATGCTCTCGTGCCCCGCCGAATCGGTGTGCGCCAGCGAGCCCTCCAGGATGAAGGTCACCGTCTCGAAGCCCCGATGCGGGTGCGGGCCGAAGGGCAGGCCGCGATTGCCCGGGGCGTAGGTCTGCGGCCCGTGATGGTTGAGGAACAGAAAGGCGCCGATCTGCTCCAGCCCTGGCCCCGGCACCGGACGGCGGGTAACGAGGTCGCCGATATCGTCGCGATAGGCGGCGTGGGTGGAAAGCAGGGTGACGTCGGTCATCGGTCGTGCCTCAACAGGAAAACGGCGTGTTCCGCCAGAAGATTGGCCATGCCCGATCCGGTCTGCTGGTCCCCCGAGAGGAACCAGGCGCCCTCGATGGCGATGCCGCGTTCCTTCACCAGCGCGCGGAAATCGTCGATCGTGACATGGTGGATGTTGGGCGTCGCATACCAGGCGATCGGCAGCAGCCGGGTGACCGGCATCCGCCCCCCGAACAGCAGCGAGGCGCGTACCCGCCAATGCGCGAAATTGGGGAACGACACGAACGCATGGCGGCCGATCCGCAGCAGCTGCTCCAGCACCCAGTCCGGTCGCCTGGTGGTCTGCAGCGTCTGGCTGAGGATGGCATAGTCGAAGCTGTCATCGGGATAGTCGGCCAGATCGGTGTCGGCATCGCCTTGAATTACCGACAGGCCGCGCCCCACCGCGGCGGCGACGTTGACGGGGTCGAGTTCCAGCCCGCGCGCATCGCAGCCATGCTGGTCGCGCAGCGCCGCCATCAGCGCGCCGTCGCCGCAGCCCACGTCGAGAATGCGCGCGCCGCGGTTTACATGGGCGGCGATGATCGCGAGGTCGGGGCGGAGTGTCATGGCCGGTCTCCAGCGGCAAGGAAGCCGCCGATCACGCGGTCGAGCTCCGGGCTCTCCAGCAGGAAGGCGTCATGGCCGAAGGGCGAACTCAGCTCGACAAAGCTGGCCGGCGCGCCGGCGGCGTTGAGCGCATGGGCGATGCTGCGCGATTCCGCCGTGGGATAGAGCCAGTCGGTGTCGAAGCTCACCACGCAGAACCGGGCCTGCGATTGGCGGAAGGCGTTGGCGAGCAGCCCGCCATGCTCCTCCGCGAGGTCGAAATAGTCGAGGGCGCGGGTGATGTAGAGGTAGGAGTTGGCATCGAACCGGTCGACAAACGCCAGCCCCTGATGGCGCAGATAGCTCTCGACCTGGAAATCGGCGTCGAAGCCGAAGGTCTTGGCGTCGCGGCCCTGGAGCTTGCGACCAAACTTGGCGGTGAGGCCCGCTTCGGACAGATAGGTGATGTGTGCCGCCATCCGCGCGACTGCCAGGCCGGCGGCGGGTGGATCCTGCGCTTCGTAATAGGCGCCGCCCCGCCACTTGGGGTCGGCCATGATCGCCTGGCGGCCGACTTCGTGAAAGGCGATGTTCTGCGCCGAGTGCCGCGCGGCCGACGCGATCACCACCGTGGCGCGCACCCGCTCGGGGAAGGTCGCCGCCCAGCTGAGCGCCTGCATCCCACCCATCGATCCGCCGACCACCGCGAACAGCCGGTCGATGCCGAGATGGTCGAGCAGCATGGCCTGTGCCCGCACCATGTCGCGGATGGTGATGACCGGGAACTGCATCCCCCAGGGCTGGCCGGTCGCCGGGTTGATCGTTGCGGGTCCCGAGGAGCCGAGGCAGCTGCCGAGCACGTTCGAGCAGATCACGAACCAGCGGTTGGTGTCGATCGGCTTGCCGGGGCCGACCATCCGTGCCCACCAGCCGGGTTTGCCGGTGACGGGATGTTCGGAGGCGAGATGCTGGTCGCCGGTCAGCGCGTGGCAGACGAGGATGGCGTTGCTCGCATCCGGAGCGAGGGTGCCATAGGTTTCATAGGCCATGTCCACGGGTGAGAAGAGCACGCCGCCATCGAGGCGCAGCGGCCCCGGCAGCGTTACCGAGCGGCGAAGGCCGAAACGCGGATCATCGGACATGTCCGGCGGTTAGGCGCGCGCGCGCCTGCGTTCAAGCTTCCCCGCCGCACGGCTTGCCAATCGGCGCCCATTCGGCCAATCCCCGGCGCCATGAACGCACCCGTCCCCAAGCCCTGGGTGATGGCCATCGCCCCCTATGTCCCGGGCCGCGCCACCACCGATTCGGGCAAGCCCGCCGCCAAGCTCTCGTCGAACGAGAATCCCTTCGGCACGCCCCAGGTCGCGCGCGACGCCTATGCCGCCGCCGCGACCGAGCTGGAGCGCTATCCCGATGCCGGCGCGGTCGCGCTGCGCGAGGCGCTGGGCGCGCATTACGGGGTGGAGCCCGAGCGGATCGTCTACGGCACCGGCTCGGACGAGGTGCTGCACCTCGCCGCCGGCGCGTTCGCGGGCCTGGGCGACGAGATCATCTATGTCCGCTACGGCTTCGCAGTGTACGACATCGCCGCCCGCCGGGTCGGCGCGACGCCAGTGGTGGCGCCAGACCGCGACTATGCGACGGATGTCGACGCGATCCTGGCCTGCGTGACCGAGAAGACCAAGATCGTCTTCCTGGCGAACCCTAACAACCCGACCGGCACCTACACGGCGCGCGAGGAGATCGCCCGCCTGCACGCCGCGCTCCCCAAGAGCGTGCTGCTGGTGCTCGACCAGGCGTACACCGAATATCTCGAGCCCGAGGACGATGACGGTGGGCTCGAGCTCGCCCGCACCGAGACCAACGTGCTGGTGACGCGCACCTTCTCCAAGATCTTCGGCCTCGCCTCGGAGCGGGTGGGCTGGGGCTATGGCCATCCCGACATCATCGCCGCGATGCACCGCATCCGCGCGCCCTTCGCGTTCAGCATCGGCGCCGGTCGTGCGGCGATTGCGGCACTTGGCGACAAGGATTTCGTGGAGCACAGCCGCGCCCACAATGCCCAGTGGCGCCAGTGGTTCGCTGACGAGATCGCGAGCATGGGCAACAAAGGCGTCCGTGCAGTGCCCTCCAAGGCAAACTTCCAGCTCGTCCTGTTCGAGGGCGAGGTGACCGGCGAGCAGGCCTACAAGCACCTGATGGAGGACGGCTATATCGTCCGCTGGCTGCCGGGCCAGGGCCTCCCCCACGGGCTGCGCATCACCATCGGCACCGAGGAAGAGATCAAGGGCGTGGCCGCCTCGCTGCGCCGCTTGCTCGGCGCCTGATGCTGCCCTTTGCCCGCGTTACCATCCTGGGCCTCGGGCTGATCGGCTCGTCGATAGCCCGCGGCATTCGCCAGCACATGCCGAGCGTGGCGGTCACCGGCTATGACGCCGATCCGGCCGTGCGCGAAACGGCGGTGGCGATCGAGCTGTGCGACGATGTGGCGGACAGCGCCGGCACCGCGGTGATCGACGCCGACCTGGTGATCTTGTGCGTGCCGGTTGGCGCGATGGGCGCGGTGGCAGCGGAGCTTGCCGCCGACCTTCCTGCCGAGGCGATCGTCAGCGATGTCGGCTCGTCGAAGCTGAGCGTGATCGAGGCGGTACGGGAAGCCCTGCCGAACGCGACCTTCATCCCGGCGCACCCGGTGGCGGGGACCGAGAATAGCGGGCCGACCGCCGGCTTTGCCTCGCTCTTCCACCATCGCTGGTGCATCGTCACGCCCCCTGAGGGCAGCGATGCGCTGGCGGTGGAGCGGGTGAGCGAATTCTGGCGGCGGCTCGGTGCGAATGTCGAGCTGATGGAGCCGGGGCACCATGATCGCGTGCTCGCCGTGACCAGCCATCTGCCGCACCTGATCGCCTATACGATCGTCGGCACCGCCTCGGACCTGGAGGAAGTCACCCAGTCCGAGGTAATCAAATATTCGGCCGGCGGCTTCCGCGACTTCACCCGCATCGCCGCCTCCGACCCGACGATGTGGCGCGACGTGTTCCTGAACAACCGCGAGGCGGTGCTCGACATGCTCCAGCGCTTCACCGAGGACCTGACCGCGCTGCAGCGCGCGATCCGCTGGGGCAAGGGTGACGAACTGTTCGAGCTGTTCAGCCGGACCCGGACGATCCGCCGCTCGATCATCGACCAGGGGCAGGACGATGCGCGGCCGGATTTCGGGCGTTCGCACGAGTAGGGGTGAGGGCGCCGGACCCCGGCGTCCGTCCACACCATCGTCATTCCCGCGAAGGCGGGAATCCATTTGCCAGGACGTTTGGGGAAAGAACCACGGATTCAGCGCCAATGGATCCCCGCCTTCGCGGGGATGACCGCGTCTGGGGAAGTTATCCCACAGTCATCGGCCCTGGGGACTCGCGCTCCACCATCCGCTCGCCCTGCCGCTGGCACGCCGCCTCCACCACAGGATAATCGACATCGGTGGCGCGACGAAGCGCGGCTTCCATGGCTTCCTGGCAGGCGACCTGTGACGTATAGCGGGCAGGCTCGATGCGGACCTGGCGGCATGCGGTGTTGTCGTCGCCGCAGCCCATGATGGCCAGTACGTAGAGCAGTTGGTCCATGAGACGTGACCTCCTGCCGCTTTCAACGTGCGGACCTACGCGCCGTTCCCGCGTTGCATGATGTGCAAGCGCGCCCCAAATGGGGACGATGCCTCCCGATACACCGTCCTCCGGGCCCGAGCGGCCGATGCTCGGCACGATGAAGCGCTTCCTGCCGTATCTGTGGCCGCGCCATGCGCCCGGGCTGCGGATCCGCATCGTGCTCGCCCTGCTGCTGGTGCTCTGCTCGAAGCTGGTGCAGGTCTATGGCGCGCCCTTTGCCCTGCAGGGCGCGATCGACCGCATGGCCTCCGGCCCGCGCGACGCGGTGTGGCTGATCGTGGCACTCGTCACCGGCTATGCCGCCGCGCGGCTGGGCACGGTGCTGTTCGACAATCTGCGCAACGCGGTGTTCGAGCGGGTGGGGCAGGATGCGACCCGGCGGCTCGCCTCCGACGTGTTCCGCCATCTCCACCAGTTGTCCCTGCGCTTTCACCTCAACCGTCGCACCGGCGCGGTGACCAAGGTTGTCGAGCGCGGCACCAAGAGCATCGACACGATGCTCTACTTTCTGCTGTTCAACATCGCCCCAACGATCCTCGAGCTGGGCATGGTGCTCGGCATCTTCGGCACCCGCTTCGGCTGGTGGCTGGTCGCCGGCACGCTGGCGATGGTGGTGATCTACATCGCCTTCACCCGCTGGGTGACCGACTGGCGCTCCAAGCTGCGCGAGCAGATGAACGACCTCGATACCGGCGCCGTCGCGCATGCGGTCGATTCGCTGCTCAACTTCGAGACCGTCAAATATTTCAACGCCGAAGCCCGTGAGAGCGCGCGCTACGACAAGGCGATGACGGCGTATATGAACGCCGCCGTCACCAGCGAGAATTCGCTCGCCTGGCTCAATATCGGCCAGGCGGTGATCACCAACCTGATGCTCGCCGCGGGGATGGCACTGGTGGTGTTCGGCTGGTCGACCGGCCGGTTCACGCCGGGCGACGTGGTGCTGGTGTCGACGCTGCTCAGCCAGCTGTTCCGCCCGCTCGACATGCTCGGCTGGGTCTATCGCACGATCCGCCAGGGCGTGATCGACATGGGCGCGATGTTCGACCTGCTCGATACCGGCGCCGAGGTGAAGGACGCCGCCGAAGCGCATCCCCTGGCCATCCAGCAGGGCCATGTGCGCTTCGAGGGCGTGCAGTTCGGCTATGACGCCGATCGCCAGATCCTGAAGGGGATCGATCTCGACATTCCGGCGGGCGCCACCGTCGCGGTGGTTGGCCCCTCGGGGGCGGGCAAGTCGACCCTCGCGCGCCTAATGTACCGCTTCTACGACGTGACCGGCGGCCGCATCACCATCGACGGGCAGGACATCCGCGACGTTACCCAGGCGAGTCTGCGCGCCGCGATCGGGATCGTGCCGCAGGACACGGTGCTGTTCAACGAGACGATCGGCTACAACATCGCCTACGGCCGCGAGGGCGCGACGCCGGAGGAGATCGCCGAGGCGGTTCGCGGCGCGTCGATCGCGGCCTTCATCCAGGCGCTTCCCGATGGGCTCGATACCCGGGTAGGCGAGCGCGGGCTCAAGCTCTCCGGCGGCGAGAAGCAGCGGGTGGCGATCGCCCGCACGCTGGTGAAGAACCCGCCGATCCTGATCCTAGACGAGGCGACCAGCGCGCTCGACAGCCGCACCGAGGCGGACATCCAGGCGACGCTCGAGTCGATCGAGCAGGGCCGCACCACCATCGTCATCGCGCACCGGCTGTCGACCGTGGTCCATGCCGACCGGATCGTCGTGCTGGAGGCGGGCCGCGTGGTGGAGCAGGGCACCCATGCCGAGCTGCTGCGGCAGAACGGTATCTACGCCGAGATGTGGGCCCGCCAGGCGCAGGAGCGCGAGGAAGGCGAGGCCCCGGTCGCGGAGTGAAGCCTTTCCCCGTGCGGCCGGTTATACCGGAGGAGCAACAAGGGGATTGTGCAGATGCTGATACCGTTCGGACTGGCGGGCGTGGGCGTACTCGGGCTGGCCGGCTGGTCGGCCTGGGCGGGGCGCAAGGCCGAGGAGATGGTGCCGGCCGACGGACGCTTCGTCGATGTCGACGGTGCACGCATGCACGTCGTCGAGCTGGGGCCGAAGGATGCGACCGGGCCGGCAATCGTGATGATCCACGGGCTGATGGCGCAGCTGCGCAACTTCAGCCATTCGCTCGCCGGCCGGATGGCGGAGGACCATCGGGTGGTTCTGGTCGACCGTCCAGGCTGGGGGCATTCGCGGCTCACCGGGCCGCGCCCCGACCTTGCCGGCCAGGGCCGGATGATCGCGCAGTTGATCGAGACCTTGGGATTGGAGAAGCCGCTGGTCGTCGGCCATTCGATGGGCGGGGCGGTGTCGCTCGCGCTCGCCACCGAGCGGCCCGAGGTGCCCGGCGCACTGGCGCTGATCGCGCCGCTGACCCAAATCGTCCACGAGGCGCCGGCGGTGTTTCGCGGGCTGATGGCGCCCGCCCTGCTGCGCGCGCCGATCGCTTGGACGATCGCGGTGCCGATGGCGGTGGCGATGGGCAGGCGCGGCGCCGAGGCGGTGTTCGCGCCCGATCCGGTGCCGGCCGATTTCGCCACGGCGGGCGGCGGGGTGCTGTCGGCACGGTCGTCGGCCTATCAGATGGGCAGCTTCGAGATCCGCATGGCGGAACGGGCGATGCCGCCGCTGGTCGCGCGCTACGGCGAAATCCTGGTGCCGGTGTCCATCCTCTACGGCCGACAGGATGCGCTGCTCGATCCGGCGCTGCATGGCGAGCGGACCGCAGCGGAAATCGTCGGGGCCAAGCTGAGGCTGATCGATGGCGGCCACATGCTGCCGCTCACCCATGCCGACGAGACCGAGGCGTGGCTGCGTGCGGTGCTGGCCCAGATGGGCTGAGCTTACTTCGCCTCGGCGATCAGCTTGGCGGCTTCCGCGCCCGCCCAATCGAAGTCGCCGGCGACGCGCCACACTTCCTTGCCGGTCGAATCGTAGAGGATCGTCGTCGGCAGGTTGGTGCCCATCTGCACGCTGAATGCGGTGTCGGTATCCAGATAGGGCTGGAGGTTCTTGTAGCCGTTCTTCTGGAAGAAGGGGCCGACGACCTCCATCCCCTTCAGATCCTGGCTGAGCGGCAGCACGACGAGCTTGTCGCCCATCTTGCCCGCCAGCGCATCCAGCGTCGGCATCTCCTTGATGCACGGCACGCACCAGGTTGCCCACAGGTTGAGCAGCACCGGCTTGCCCTTGAAGGCGGCGAGGGTCGTCTTCTTGCCGGCCGTGTCGGTGAAGCCGATCGTCGGTGCTGCCTCGCCCTTGTGGCTGCGGTCGACCGTGCCGCCCGGCGCGGGCGCAGCGGCGTTTGCCAGGGCTGAAGTTTCGTTCGCTTGCTGAGAAGGCTGCGATTGCTTATCGCACGCGCCCAGTGCGAGGGCGCCCAGAAGGAGAAGACCGATCACCGAGCGCAAGGACAGCTCCAATTCCATGTGGGGAGGGCGCTTCGCCGAAGGCCCGTCCGCGGTGATGCGCGAGATAAACGCCTCGATCCCCTTCGACAAGCGGATGTGGCAGCAGGATCTGCGCGGCTCCAAGGCGCATGTCGCGATGCTGGGCCAGCAGGGGATCGTCGGAGCCGAGGACGCAGCGACCATTAGCGCGGGCCTGGATCAGGTCGCCGAGGAGTTCGCCGCCAACGGCGTGCCCGAGGATCTGGCGCTCGAAGACATCCACATGCTTTCCGAGAGCCGGCTGGCGGAAAAGATCGGTCCCGTCGCGGGTCGCCTCCACACCGCGCGCTCGCGCAACGACCAGGTCGCGACCGACTTCCGCCTCTGGGTGCGCGATGCGATCGACCAGGCCGATGCGGCGCTGGGCGCGCTGCAGGACGCGCTGCTGGCGCGTGCCGAGCAGCATGCCGACAGCGTGATGCCGGGCTTCACCCATCTTCAGGTCGCGCAGCCGGTGACGCTGGGCCACCACCTGATGGCCTATTTCGAGATGTTCGCCCGCGATCGCTCGCGGCTCAAGGACGCGCGGGCCCGCATGAACCTGTGCCCGCTGGGCTCGGCGGCGCTGGCCGGCACCGGCTTCAACCTCGATCGCGAGGCGACGGCACACGCGCTCGGCTTCGACGGGCCCACGCGCAACTCGCTCGACTCGGTCTCGGACCGTGACTTCGCGCTCGATTACCTCACCGCCGCGGCGCAGTGCAGCCTGCACCTCAGCCGCTTGGCCGAGGAATTCGTGATCTGGGCGAGCCAGCCCTTCGGCTTCGTGGCGCTGTCCGACCAATGGTCGACCGGCAGCTCGATCATGCCGCAGAAGCGCAATCCCGATGCGGCCGAGCTGGTCCGCGGGCATTCGGGGCGGATCAGCGGCGCGCTGTTCAGCCTGATGATGACGATGAAGGGGCTGCCGCTCGCCTATTCAAAGGACATGCAGGACGACAAGCCGCCGGTGTTCGAAGCGCACGACCTGCTCGGCCTCAGCATCGCGGCGATGACCGGCATGGTCGAGAGCGCGACCTTCCGGCTGGAGCGGATGCGCGCGGCGGCGGAGGCCGGCTTCTCGACCGCGACCGACCTGGCCGACTGGCTGGTGCGCGAAGGCGGCATCCCGTTCCGCGAGGCGCACCACATCACCGGCCGTGCGGTGGCGAAGGCCGAAGCCGAGGGCATCCGGCTCGACCAGCTGCCGATCGATGCGCTCCAGGAAATCGATGCGCGGATCGACGAACGCGTGTACGGCGTTCTCAGCGTCGACGCATCGGTGAACAGCCGTACCAGCTTCGGCGGCACGGCACCGTCGCGCGTTCGCGCGGCGATAGCAGCGGCTCGGAAGGGTCGTGAGGAGGAAGCATGAGGAAGCGACTGCTGCTCGTCGTACCTGCCCTGGGGCTGGCACTGAGCGGTTGCGGCGTGCGCGAGGCTCTTGCCCCGCCGCCGGGGGCATCGCTGCCGGTGGCGCCGTACGGCGCCGCGGCGACGCCCACGCCTCCCGATCTTCTCAAACCCACGGCGCAGACCCGCCCGTCCCGCAGCGACGACCTGATCCAGGCGTCCGAAGCGCGGCGGAGCGACGAGTTCGACCTGCCACCCAACTGATTTTGGCGGCCACACGCGCCGCACCAGAGGCTCATGACCGATTTCTCGATGATCGACGGCGAACTGCACGTCGAATCGCTGCCCCTCGCGCGCATCGCCGCCGAAGTGGGTACGCCCGTCTATGTCTATTCCACCGAACGCTTCCAGGCCAATGCCCGCGCCTTTCGCGACGCGCTGAAGCCGCTGGGCCGCATTCACCTCGCCTTCGCGATCAAGGCCAATCCCAATCTCGCGGTGCTCAAGCTGCTGGCGAACGAGGGCTTCGGCGCCGATGTCGTCTCGGGCGGCGAAATGGCGCGGGCGCTGGCGGCGGGCGTCGCGCCCAAGGACATCGTCTTTTCGGGCGTCGGCAAGACCCGGCGTGAGCTGGTGAAGGGGCTGGAGGCCGGGATCGGCCAGTTCAATCTCGAACTGGTCGAGGAAGGCGAAGTGCTGGCGGCGCTGGCGGCCGAGCGCGGCCTCACTGCGCGGGCGGCGCTGCGGGTGAATCCCGATGTCGATGCCGGCACGCACGAGAAGATCTCGACCGGCAAGGCGGAGAACAAGTTCGGCCTGCCGATCGGCGAGGCGCCGGCGATCTTCGATCGGTTGGGCAAGCTGCCCGGCCTCGATCTGCACGGCATCGCGGTGCATATCGGCAGCCAGCTGCTCGGCCTCGCGCCGCTGGAAGCCGCGTTCGAGCGCGTCGGCCGGCTGCTCGCCGAGCTGCGCGGCAATGGCCACACCATCACCCATGTCGATCTCGGCGGCGGGCTGGGCGTCGCCTACCGCCCCGGCGAGGTGCCGCCGACCCCCGAAGCCTATGCCGAGATGGTCGCGCGGGTGACGAAGGACTGGGACGTCGAACTGATGTTCGAGCCCGGCCGCACCATTGCCGGCAGCGCGGGCGTGCTGGTCACCGAAGTGCTGTGGGTGAAGCCTGGGCAGGTCCACCCGTGGGTGGTGGTTGACGCGGCGATGAACGACCTCGCCCGGGTCGCGCTGTACGATGCCTATCACGGCTTCGCGGCGGTGAAGCCGAGTGGGGGGCGCTTCGTGGCGAACGTCGCCGGGCCGGTATGCGAAAGCACCGACGTGTTCGTGAAGGCGCGCGAGATCGACGCCGTGAAGTCCGGCGACCTCGCGGTGCTGGAAACGGCCGGCGCGTACGGCGCGACCATGGCCAGCACCTATAACAGCCGCCCGCTGGTGCCCGAGGTGCTAGTCTCGGGCGACCGCTACGCCATCGTCGCCGGTCGCATCTCCGCCGAGGAGATCATGGCCGCCGAGCAGGTGCCGGACTGGCTCAAGTGACCCTCGCCGCGCTGCCCCTGTTTGTGAAGCTCGCGGGGCGGCCGGTGATTCTGGTCGGCGAAGGCGAGCCGGCGGACGCCAAGCGCCGCCTGCTCGATCGCGCCGGGGCGCAGGTGGTGGGCGAGGGCGATGAAGCCGCGCTTGCCATCGTCGCGCTGGACAAGCCTGAAGACGTGGTCGCGGGGCTCAAGGCGCGGGGCGTGCTGGTCAATTGCGTCGACCGGCCCGAATTGTGCGACTTCACCCTGCCGGCGATCGTCGACCGCGATCCGGTGCTGATCGCGATCGGCACGGGCGGGGTCTCGGCCGGGCTGGCGGCGGCGCTGCGCCAGCGGCTGGAGGCCTTGCTGCCGGCCAGCCTTGGCGCGCTCGCCAAGGGGCTGGGCCGCAGCCGCGCGGCGATGAAGGCGCGCTGGCCAGATGCGGGTGCCCGACGCCGCGCCCTGGCCGATGCCTTGGGGGAGGGCGGCATGCTCGACCTGCTGGCGAGCGACGGCGATGTCGACCGCTGGCTCGCGGAGGGTGCCGCGCCGCAGGCCCAGCTCGTTATCCTGCGGCTGACCTCGCCCGATCCCGAGGACCTCACGCTGCGTCACGCCCGGCTGCTTGCGCAGGCCGACCGGCTTTTCCATCTAGGCGACGTGTCGGACGCCATCCTCAACCGCGCGCGTGCCGATGCCGCGCGCATCCTCGCCCGTCCGCCCGCCGATCCCGGCGAGGGCCTGTCGCTCTGGCTGGAGATGGCGGGTTGAGCGGCTTTGCCTATGTCGTGAAGGAGGGCAAGGTCGAGCAGCCGACGATGCGCGCGGCGCTCGACCAGCGCGGCGGGCTGACCTGGATCCATCTCACCACCAATGACGAGCGTGCCCAGCTCTGGCTCGGCGGCGAGGCCAAGCTGTCGCCCTACATCATCGATTCGCTGACTGCGACCGAGACGCGGCCGCGCTGCGACGCCGTGGGCGACGGCGCGGTGATCAACCTGCGCGGGCTTTCGTCCGAGGCGACGACCGCCTCCGATCCGCTCGCTTCGATCCGCATCTATGCGATGGGCGGCTGCGTCTTCTCGGTGACGCGGAAGCCGCTGACGGCGCTCCAGCCGGTACGTCAGGAAGTGGAAACCGGCAAGATTCTTGATCCCGGCGACCTGATCGCCGCCTTCGCCCAGGCGATCACCGAGGAACTCGACCCCGTCGTTGCCGAACTCGGCGATTCGCTGGACGATTGCGAGGAGCAGATCTCCGGCCACCGCGCCTTCGAGCTGCGGCGGATGGTCAACAAGGTGCGGGTGCAGGCGATCGGCTATCGGCGATTTCTGAACCCGCAGCGCGCGGCGATCGAGAAGCTGGCCGGCCTGCCCGGCGACTGGCTGCGCGAGGACGACCGGCTCCACCTTACCGCCGCCGCCGACCGCGCCGCGCGCATGGCCGAGGAAGTGGAGAGCATCCGCGAACGGGCCGCGCTGACTCACGAGACGCTCACCGATCTGCGCGGCGAACTGCTCGACCAGCGCTCCCTGGTGATCGCGATCGTCGCCATGGTGTTCCTGCCGCTGACCTTCCTGACCGGGCTGCTCGGCATGAATGTCGACGGCATTCCCTATGCGCACGAGCCATGGGCGTTCTGGGGCGTGGTGGGCATGTGCCTGGTGATGTCGCTGGGGATCGCCGGCTATTTCGTCCGGCGGCACTGGTTCGAGTGACGGTCTAAGGGCCCGACGAAAGCCGGGATCCATTCGCCACTCCCTTGCAGCAAGCGCCGGGACGGCAACTCCCATGGGTTCCGGCTTTCGCCGAATGGCGGAGCTTGGGGTTTAGCGCCCGAGAAACTCGAAGATCTGCCCCGTCATCACGTCCAGCGACTTGTGGCAGTGCGTCTCGACATCGGGGGTCTCCACGGTGTTCACCGCAATGCCCATCGGCGTCGGCCAGCCGCGCAGCGCATGGGTGATGGTGCGAAGCGCCTGCAGCGTCGCGACGGAGGCCTGCCACCCCGCCGCAGTCGCAATCAGGCCCACCGGCATCCCGTCGAAATACACCCGGTCGTCGCGGCTGAGCAGTTCGACATAATCGAGCGCGGTTTTCACCAGCCCGGAGAGCGTGCCGTGATAGCCGGGCGAGCCGATGATCACCGCATCGGCGCTGCGCAGCGTCTCGACGAAGCGCATCACCTTCGCGTCGGTGTCGCCATGCTCGGGCTCGAAATGCGGGAAGACGATGTCGGGCCCGGTGAGCAACGTGGTGCGCGCGCCGCGCGCCTCGGCACGAGCGAGGGCGGCGGCGAGCAGGCGGCCGGTGCTGGATTGGGCGCGCAGCGTTCCCCCCAGCGCGACGATATGAGGCGTGTGCATGATCCCTCGCTAGAGCAAGCCGGCGCGGGGCGCCAGCTTGTGCGCGGCCTTCAGGGCTTGCCGCCCGGCTTCCACTCGGGCTTGGCGTCGCTGTTGGCCAGTGCGTGGAGCGGCTCGACCAGCGACTCGATCGCCCTGGTCATGAAGGGGATGTCGATGTTCGCCACCGTATCGTCCTTGCTGTGATAGGTCGGCACCACCGCCCAGCCCGAGATGGTGTGGGCGACGACGCCTTTCTTCGCGAGCGAGTAGTTGTCCGAGCGCTGGAAGAAGTTCTGCTCGGGATAGGGATCGGCGGTGACTAGCGCGCCATGGCTCTTCAGCGTCTCGCCCAGAGTCGAGCGCTCGAACCCGGTCATCATCATCGTGCCCGCGGGCAGCTTGGGATCCTGCGCGCCGATCATCTCGACCTCGACATTGGCGACGATCTGGTCGAGCGGCACCGGCGGGTGCGCACCGAACCAGGTCGAGCCATAGCCGCCGATCTCTTCAGACCCATACGCGACGAACAGGATGCCGCGCTTCGTCTTGCCCTTCGCCGCCAGCGTGCGGGCGAGCTCGAGCACGGCGGTCGTACCGGAGGCATCGTCGTTCGCACCGTGCATTACCGTGCCGTCAGCCTGAACGCCGAGATGATCGAGATGGGCGCTGAGCAGCAGCACGCCTGCCTTGGGATCGGTGCCGGGCAGCCAGCCGATCGCGTTGGTGGTGGTGCTGACGATCTGCTCGACCGGCACCGTGAGCGCGACCTGAACGTCCTTCTGCGCGGCCAGTGCATCGAATGCAGCAGCAGGCAGCACCACGACGGAGGGCTCGGCTTCGTGCGGTTCGCCGCGCAGCATGCCCGGCAGGCGCGGTTCGCCGTGCAGGCCCTTCACCATCGCCTGAGTCTCGGCGCTCTCGCGGATCAGCAGCAGGCGCGGCGTCTTGAGCGCACTGGCGGCGCGGTAGACTTGGAAGGCGGGCATGTCGCCGGTCACCAGCATCACCGGCGCGGGCGCCATCCTGGACATCGCCTTGGCCGGGGTGACGCGTGCAACGCCCTCAATCCCCTTGCCTTCGCCGATCAGCATCATCGCGCCCGGCACCGGCGCGCCGTTCGCGGTCAGCGTGATCGGCGCCTTGAGCTTCAGTCGGACGATCTCGGCCTTTTGCAGGTAGCCATCCATGCCGGGGGCCGGCTGGAGGCCGAAGCCGCGGAACTGCGCCGCGACATAGGCGGCGGCAATCGCTTCGTCGGCAGTTGCGCTGCCGCGACCGCGGAGTTCGTCGCCGGCGAGGAAGGTTTCGTGCGCACGCACCCAATCGGCGCTCACCTGCGCCTGCGCCTGCGCCGGCATCGCCAGCACGCTCATCGCGGCCCATGCCGCCAGCAGCAATCCACGCTTCATTCGCCATCCCCCGTTCGGTTCGTGCCGGGTGATGGGCCAAGCAGGCGCGGCGCGCAACCGGCGCCGCGCCTGCTTGCGGGTCAGAAGAACAGCTTGCGGATGCTGAGCCGTACCGCGCGGCCGGTGGGATCGAGCAGGTCGGGCTGGTAGTTCAGCGGCACCGCGCCGGTCTGGTCGGTCACGCGCTGGCGCGTGTTGAGGATGTTGGTGACGCCCAGGCTCACCCGCGTGCCGCGCAGCCACGGATGCGCGCGCACCAGCTTGAACTGGCGGCCAAGGTCGGCGAACAACCGCAGATTGAACGTGCCGAGATCGCCGAAATCGAGCCGGTTGGTCTGATTCAGCCCGGTATAGACGCTGGTGCTGCTCTGCCACTTGAAGCCGAGCCGCACGCCCACGCCGTCCTTGGTGATTCCCGCCTGCGCGTCGATCTGGTGCGCCGGCTGACCGCCCGCATTGCCCGCGGCATCGCCGTTCAGCAGGTCGAGGATCGGCACGCCGTCGCGGATCTTGATCTGATCCTTGAAATACCAGGTGTGGTAGAGGCTGAACTGCAGCCTGCCTGCCAGCCCGCCATTGGGGCCGCCAAAGCCGCGGCCACCGCCCGGCCGGCCACCCCCGCCAGGACCGGCGCCAGGACCCGCGCCGCCAGCGGGCGCGCCCTGTGCGGCGCCCGGCGGCGGGCCGAACAGGCTGCCGCCGAAGGGCGAGCGGGGCGGCTGGCCGTTCTGGCCCTGCCGCTGGCCGAACAGGCCGGCCTGGCCTTCCGGCGGCAACGGCTTGCCCGATGCGATCGCATCTGCACGTTCCTTCTCGCGCTGGGCGCGCAGCGCGGCGATCTTCTTTTCGAGCGAGGACTTGATCGGCACCGAAAGGTTGAACCCCCAGCGCAACTGCCGGGTGTTGTTCTCGGCGAAGTTTACCGCGCGATTGTCGATGCTGATCAGCTCGTCGGTCGCCGGGTCGCGGACGAAGCGGCTCGGAAAGGCCGCCTCGATCGCTGCGGTGGCGGCCGGAAGACCCGCAATGTCGTTGCGGACACGGGTGCTGACATAGTCGGCGCGGAACGACAGGTCCGCCGATTCCAGGGGGCGCAGTTCGAGCCCCAGCTTCATCACGTGGCGGCTCTCGGCCTGGAGCAGCGGGTTGCCGCCGGTGATGGTGGTGATCGTCACCGTCTGCCCCGTGCGATAATCGAACACCCGGGTGTTGGGATTGGCGATCAGCGGCCCGCCAAGCTGTGTGGTGGTGGGCGCATCCTCCGCGTCGGTCCAGGAGGCGAGGAAGCGCACCGGCTTGAACGGCGACCAGTTCACGCCGTAGCCGGTGGTGGTCAGCGTGCCGAAGTCCGACAGATGCTGCACGGCGACGTTGCCGTTGATCGTCAGGTCGCCCAGCGGCTGCAGCACGTCACGGCGGCGGCTGGCGATCGGCACATCGATGTTGAGCTGCGTGCTCGCGATGTTGCGGGTGAGCGGGTTCGTCGGCTGGAAGGCACCGCCGCGGAAGCTGGTGCTGTCGTAGCTGCTGAGGCTGCCGCCGATCCGCAGCGAAGTCGAGACGTCCCCGGCCGGCAGCTTGAACAGCGGGCCGCGCAGCAGCGCGTCGACATTGCCGACGTTCGAGGTCGATTCGCCACGATCGGCCGGACGGGCCAGGCCGCGCGAATCGAAGCCGCGATCGGTGATCGTCTTGCTCTCGGTGCGGTCATAGTTGCCGGTCAGCGACCAGCTCCACGCGCTGCTCCACGGCAGGCCGTCGCCGTTGAGCGTGGTGCCCAGATGCGCGGTGATCGTGCGGCTGCTGGCAGTAAGCGGGCTGGGATCGCCGGAAAGCGCGAGCGGCGCAGCGGTCTGCGACAGCGCCAGGCCTCGCAGGGCCTCGCTCTGCTGCACTTCCAGCGTGCCGTTGACCGTCGCACCCACCTTCTCGTTCAGGTTGCGCGCATAGCTGCCGTTGATCGTCAGGTCCTGGCTGGGCGAGACCAGGGTGCGATAGGGTGCCTGGTTGACGCCGCTGCCGTCGTTGAAGGTCGGCTGGACGTTGCGGTCGCTTTCCAGCAGCCCGGTGGTGCCCTGGTACTTCACGTCGAGATTGACGCGGCGATCGCGGCTGATCTTGAGGATGTCGGCCTGCACCTGCTGGGTGCTGTTGCCGCCCTGGGTCGGCACGCCGCCCTCGAGCTCGGTGGTGAGGGCGCGGAAGCGCTGGCGCAGCACAAAGTTCACCACGCGCTGGTTGGCCGAATAGCCGAACTTGAGCGCGACTTCCTCGGGCAGGATGTCGACGCGCTCGATCGCCTCGGTCGGCAGGTCGCGAATCTCGGCGAAGCTGGAGATGCGGCGGCCGTTGAGCAGCACCACCGGCATGCCGCTGCCGCGCCCGCTGCCGGTTTGCGGCGCAAGCTCGGTCAGCAGGTCGGCAACGGACGATACCGCATAGGCGCGGATATCAGCCTGGTTGAGCGTGATCTCGGGCGGAATGTCGCCCTTGACCGAGCCGCGCGGCTCGCCGGCGGTGATGACGATTTCCTCGCCATAGGGATCGCTTTCCTGCGCGGGTGCCTGGGCGGGCCGGCTGCTCGGCTGCTGCTGCGCTGCGCCCGTTGTTTGTGCGTGTGCCACCAGCGGCGACGCACTTGCCAACAGTCCCGCCAGGGTGGTCCCCAGTCGCTTCATCCTTGTTCCATCCCTTGTTCGAATCAGAAGCGGGCCCGAAGGCCCGCTCGTCCCTGTTCTCGGGGTACGACGCACATGTCGCAAAACTGTGCCGGATTGTCGGATGAATTGTCGCGCCTGTCGCGCGGATACGAAAATGGGGGCCGGAGCCCCCATTTGTCTTATTCATGGTGCGGTCGAGAAGACTCGAACTTCCACGGCCTTTCGGCCACAACGACCTCAACGTTGCGCGTCTACCAGTTCCGCCACGACCGCACGTGAATTTCCGCCGGCATTTCCATACCAGCGGCTGGTAAGGCAGCGGCCCCTAGCAAAGGGAATCGGGGCTGGCAACCCATGATGTGCAGCTTTCTTGGCGCAACGCATGCGCCTATGCCGCACGCCATGTCCGCCGCCATGCCGCTCGCCGCCGAAACGCGCCGCCTCCTTGCGCTCGCCTGGCCGGTGATGCTCACCAGCCTGAACTGGACGATCCTGCATGTGACGGACGTGGTGGTGGTCGGCCTGGCCGGCTCGCACCAGGTCGCCGCACTCGGTGCCAGCCGGACGATCACCTTCCCCGGGATCGTGATGGGGCTGGGCGCGCTGACTGGCATCCTTGTCCTTGTGTCGCGAGCAGATGGCGCGCGCGATTTGCGGCAGACCGGGCGGGTGCTGCACGAAGGCTTGCTGCTCGCGCTGCTGCTCGGCCTCGCCAGCATGGCCGTTCTGATGGGCTTCGCGGCACCGCTGCTCGCCGGTGTGGGCGTCGCGCCCGATCTGCTCTCGGCCACGACACCCGTCGTGCAGGTGATGGCGCTTGCCTACCCCTTCCAGCTGGTCTCGATCGCGACGAGCTTTTTCCTGGAAGGGGTGAGCCGGCCGGGGCGGGTGACGGTGGTCAATCTCGCCGTGCTGCCGATCAACGGCGTGCTCGCCTGGCTGCTGGCGACCGGCGCCTGGGGCTTTCCCGCGCTCGGCGCGGTCGGGGCCGCCGCCGCGACGGCGATCGCCTCCGCCTTCGGCGCCGTTGGCATGCTCGCCGCGGCCTGGACACTGCCCCGCGCCGAAGCGCGGGGCGTGCGGCTGCTGGGGGACTGGGGACGGGGGGAGACCTGGCGGGGCGCCTGGGCGCTGGCGAGGTTCGGCGTCGTGCCGGCGATCGCCTCGGGGCTGGAACTGGTCGGCTTCTCGATCCTGATCGCGCTCTCGACCCAGCTGGGTGAGGATACGGCCCATGCCTTCCAGATCGTCTTCTCGATCCACAACGTCACCTTCGCGGTGGCACTCGGCCTCGGATCGGCCGCGGGGGTGCGCGTCGGCAATGCCGTGGGCGAGGGGGTGCCGCAGGCCGCGGCCGGGCGTGCGGCGATCGCCGCCGGGCTGGCAGCATTGGCGACCGGCCTCCTCGCGCTGACGCTCGTGTTCGTGCCGATGCTGGTGGTGGCGCGCTTCCCCGCATCGGGCGAGGTCCATGCGCTGGCCGCGACGATGCTGCTCCTCTGGGCACCGTTCATCCTGTTCGACGGCGTGCAGGTGGTGTTCGTCTACGCGCTGCGCTCGCTTGGTGACCAGGTCGCGGCCGGCATCAATGGCATTCTGGCCTTTTTCGTGGTGACCGGCGGGCTCGGCCTCTGGCTGGTCCACGCCGGGTGGGGCGCGCAGGCGCTGGTACTCGCCTCGGGCCTGGGAATGGTCGCGGCGGCGCTGCTCCACGGCGGCCGCCTGCGCATCATCACCCGTCGAGTTCGCTCACGAAGCTGAGCTTCACCGATCTGGCGCCGCTCGGCACGTCGACCTTGGCGCCGTTGAAATCGAACGCGTTCTGCGGCTCGAGCGTGCGGATCGGCGGGGTGATCCGCCAGCTGTACACTTCGCGCCGCTCCGCATCGAGCAGCTGGATGCGGATATCCGGCACATGCTGGGCGGCGCCGGTGTCATTCAGCACCTTGCCGGAGACGATGAACAGCTTGCTGCCATCGGCGCGTGCCTGCAGCGCGACATTCTTCTCGCTGAACACCAGCGCGGTGTTCGCCCCGATCGGCAGGCCGAGCTGGGTCAGCACCTGTGGCGCCTTCCAGTAGAGCAGGGCGGCGGCACCCAGCACAACCGACACGAGTGCCACCAGCGCGGCGATCGTCCAGCGCAGGCCGCTGCGCCGGGGCGGGGCGGGCGCGTCGAAGGGGTCATAATCGGGCACGGGCTCCGGCGCGCGCACCAGGCTGGGCGGCGGCAGCGGTGCGGGATCGGCGGCAGGCTGGGGAGCGGGGGCGGAAACCACCGGCGCAGCCACGGGTGCAGGGGTGGGCTGCTCCAGCGGGGTGCCCGACTGGAACCAGCTATGCTTGCAGTTCGCGCAGCGGACCGTCCGGCCATCGGGACCGATCGCCGAATCCGGTACTTCGTAGCGCGACCCGCACTGGCTGCACTCCAAGATCATGCCCATAACCCCCTGGTACCCGCCCGACACGCGACGGACGCGCGAGTCTAGCGGGGCCGATTCGGGCCAGCAAGCGGCTTGGGACGGGCGGCGGCTTGAGCCACACCGGGCCCTGTGCGATGGCGAACCGGTACCACCGCGAACAGGAGGCCGGGCCGCACGGCGCATGGGCAACATCGTGCACTTCGAGAATGTCGGCCTGCGCTATGGGACCGGACCGGAAACGCTGTCGGACGTGAGCTTCACGCTGGCGGCCGGCGGATTCTATTTCCTCACCGGCGCGAGCGGCGCCGGCAAGACCTCGCTGCTCAAGCTGCTCTACCTTGCCCAGCGGCCGACGCGGGGCGCCGTGCGGCTGTTCGGCGAGGATGCGGGGGCGCTGCCGCGCCACCGGCTGCCGGGCTTTCGCCGCCGGATCGGCGTGGTGTTCCAGGATTTCCGGTTGCTCCCCCAGCTTTCCGCCTATGACAATGTCGCGCTGCCGCTGCGCGTTGCCGGAGTGCGCGAAAGCGAGATCGAGGCGCCGGTGATGGAAATGCTCGCCTGGGTCGGGCTTAGCGCGCGCGTCACCGCCAAGCCGCCGACGCTCTCGGGCGGCGAGCAGCAGCGCATCGCCATTGCCCGGGCAGTGATCGCCCGGCCCGAGATTCTTGTCGCCGACGAGCCTACCGGCAATGTCGATCCCGAGATGGCGGACCGGCTCCTCCATCTGTTCGAGGCGCTCAACCGGCTGGGCACCACCATCGTCGTCGCTACGCACGACATGCACCTCATCGCCCGCATCCCGCGCGCCCAGCTGATGCGCGTCGAGAAGGGCCGGCTGGTCGATCCCAGCGGCCTGTTCCGCCATCCGCCGGGGGGCGCATGAACGGGTTCCGGCAGCGCGCCGCGATCGACCTGCGGCTGCTGGGACAGGGCCAGCGCGGATGGGTGATGGCGGGCATCATGGGAATCATGCTGTTCCTCACCGTGCTGGCGGGGGCGCTGGGGCTGGGGGTGGCGCGCTCGGCCGGCGGGCTCGATCGCCAGCTCGCAGGGCAGCTCACCGTGCAACTGGTCGAGCCCGACGCCGCCCTGCGCGATGCGCGTGCCAGGGCGCTGGTCGCGGCGATCGGGAAGGTGCCGGGGGTCACCCGGGTGCATGAGGCGGATCGTGCCGAGCTCGCAGCGCTGCTCAAGCCCTGGCTCGGCGATGCCGGGCTCGATCCGGAGCTGCCGATGCCGGTGCTGATCGACGTGACCGCCAACCCCGGATCGGCGGCGCAAGTCGCTGCGGCCGCCCGCCGCGTGGCACCCGCAGCGCGGGTGGACGGCAGCGCGCGATGGCTCTCCCCGGTCCGCGGGTTGCTGGCGACCTTGTTCTGGGTGGCGATCGCGCTGGTGCTGGTGATCGCCGCCGCCACGGCGGGCGTCGCGCTGCTCGTCGCCCGCGCGGGGCTGGACACGCACCGCGACACGATCGACGTGCTCCACATGCTCGGGTCGACCGATCTCCAGGTGGCGCGCCTGCTCCAGCGCCGGATCGCTCGCGACACGCTGCTCGGCGGTGCGATCGGCACGGTGGCGGCGCTGGCGCTGGTGGCGCTGTTCCAGGCGAAGCTGGCGCTCACCGGATCGGAGGTGCTGGGCGGGGCGACGCTGGCGCCGGTTGACTGGACCCTGCTCCTGCTGCTGCCGATCGGCTTTGCGCTGCTGGCGACGGTGGCGACGCGGCTCACCGTGCTGCACACGTTGGGACGCAAGCTGTGATCCGGCGGCTGTTCTTCCTGCTGGTGCTGCTCGCGCTGGCCTGGGCCGCGGGCTTCGCGCTGTTCCTGTTCAACCTGGGGCGGCCGCTCGGCACGCATCGTACCGATGCCGTGGTGGTGCTGACGGGCGGGCCGGGGCGAATCCAGCGTGGGCTCGATGCGCTCCGCCGCGAGGACGCGAAGCGGATGCTGGTAAGCGGCGTGAACCCCGATGTCCGGCCGCGCGAACTCGCCGCGCAATTCCCTGCCGACCGGGCGTTGTTCCGGTGCTGCGTCGATCTGGGCCATGAGGCCGTGGATACCCGCTCCAACGCAGACGAGACCGGGCGCTGGGTGCATGAACATGGCTATCACAGCGTCCGGCTCGTCACCTCCGATTGGCACATGGCGCGCGCACGGCTGGAGCTGCGGCATGTGCTGCAGGGCGTGACAATCCTGGGCGACGGGGTGCCGAGCCGGCCGGGCTGGCGGATGCTGCTGCGCGAATATCACAAATATCTGGTGCGCCGGGGGGCGCTCCTTCTGGGGGTCGATTGATGGACGCGCTGCGTACCTTTCTTTTCCGCATTTTCTTCTACGGCATGTCCATTGTCATGGTGCTGCTGGTGCCGATCGCCGCGCTGTTCGGAACGCGGTTCCTCCGGGCCCACGCGAATTTCTGGGCGTGGATGCTGCAATGGTCGGTACGGACGATCATCGGCGCGCGGCTGCGGATCGAAGGCCGCGTGCCGCAAGGCCAGCTGCTGTTCGCCGGCAAGCACGAAAGCTATTTCGAGGCGCTGGAACTGACCCGGATGCTGGGCGCCCCGGCAACGGTGATGAAGCGCGAGCTCACCAGGATCCCGCTCTGGGGCTGGGCGGCACAGCGCTACGGCACGATCGTCGTCGACCGCGACGCCAGTGCGGCGGCCCTGCGCTCGATGATGCGCGAGGCGCAAAAGGCGCGGGCGACCGGACGATCGGTGCTGATCTTCCCCGAAGGAACACGGGTGTGTCCTGGCGAAACGCCGCCGCTGCGCTCCGGCTTTGCCGGGCTCTACCGGGCGCTCGACCTGCCGGTGGTCCCGGTGGCGGTGCAGAGCGGCCGCGTCTGGCCGCGCAAGGGGCTGATGCACAAGGGCGAGATTGTCTTCCGCTTCGGCGAGCCGATCCCTGCCGGACTGCCCCGTCGCGAAATCGAGGCACGGGTGCATGCGGCGATCAATGCGTTGAACGGGTAGGCCCGCGCCTCAGCGCGGCCGTGTCCACAATCCTGCCGGGCGCGGCGTCGGCGCGCGCCGATAGGCTGCGCCCCACGCCTTGGCGATCGCCGCCAGCTTCTCGCCGCCCGACGTGGTGGTGCGGCTGTCCCAGGCATGCGCGCCCCGCAGACGGACCTTGCGGGCGATGCCGCCATAGATGTCTGCCGCCGCCAGCACCGCCCAGGCGGAACGGAACGGCAGCGCCGCCGCCCCGCCGCGTGCGCTGACCTCATAGCCTTCCGCCCGATCGGCCAGACGCGTGCCGAGGATGGCGAGCGCGCCGCGATCCGCCAGTGGATTGGCGGACGTCAGCCCGACCTCGGCCAGCCAGGCCGCGGGCAGGTAGCAGCGGCCGGCCTCGGCATCCTCGCCGATATCCCGCGCGATGTTGGCGAGCTGGAAGGCGAGCCCAAGGTCGCAGGCACGGTCGAGCACCGCCTCGTCCTCGGGGGGCACGCCCATCACCACCGCCATCATGCAGCCGACGACGCCGGCGACATGGTAGCAATAGCGCAGCAGATCGTCTTCGCTCTCGGGCCGCCAGCCATCGGCATCAAGGGCGAAGCCATCGATGAGGTCCCAGGCGAAGCGGTGCGGCATGCCGGTTTCCTGCGCCACGATCCGCAGCGCGTCGAATGCCGCATCGCCGACCCAGTCGCCCGCCAGCGCCGCTGCGGTGCGCTCGCGAACTTCCGCGAGGCGAGCCTGGGGATCCTCGACCACGGTCATGCCATGGCCATGGTCCTGCCCGTCGGCAATGTCGTCGCAGCGGCGGCACCAGGCATAGAGCAGCCAGGCGCGCTCGCGCGTCGCGCGGTCGAACAGCTTGCTCGCCGCCGCGAAGCTGCGCGAGCCGCGGGCGATCGATTCGCCCGCAGTCGCGACAATCGCATCGCGGCCGGGAAAGCGCATTACAGCTGTTCGCGCCGCAGCTGCGCGATCGGCACCACCGGCTGCGCCTCGGCCATCTTGGTCAGCAGCCCGTCGATGGTAGAGTCGACCAGCAGCAGCCCCTGATGCTGCGGCCGCACGAAGCCGACCTTGCCCATATGCTCCCAGAATTCGACCAGCTTGTCGTAATAGCCGGCGATATTGAGCAGGCCGATCGGATCGGCGTGGTAGCCGAGCTGCGCCCAGCTCATCGCCTCCCACAATTCGTCCATGGTGCCGGTGCCGCCGGGCAGGTTGACGAAGCCGTCGGCCAGTTCGGTGAAGCGCGCCTTGCGCTCGTGCATCGTCTCGCAGACTTCGAGACTGGTGAGGCCCCGGTGGGCCACCTCGGCATTGACCAGCAGGGTGGGGATCACGCCGATCACCTCGCCGCCCGCCTCCAGCGCCGCATCGGCGACCGCGCCCATCAACCCGAGGCGCCCGCCGCCATAGACGACGCCGATGCCGCGCTCGGCGAGGGTGCGGCCCAAGGTGCGGGCGGCTTCGATATAGACCGGATCGGCCGGGCTGGCCGAGCCGCAATAGACGGCGATACGCTTCATTTCATGCTCCTGTGGCGGGGCTGATAGCGCGTTTTCGGGGGGAGGGAGAGGGGGTATTCACGAGTATCAAGCCCCTCCCCTTCAGGGGAGGGGTTGGGGTGGGGCTGTGTCTCACCGAGACCAACGAATGCTCTGGAATCCCTCCACCCCCAACCCCTCCTCCCAGGAGGAGGGGCTTAAGATTTGATCGATTACGCCCCGATCTCGCCCAGCATCAGCTCGGCGGTCGCCTTGGCGCTGCCGACCACGCCGGGGATGCCTGCGCCGGGATGGGTGCCCGCACCCACGAAATACAGGTTCGAAATCGCGTCGTCACGGTTGTGCACACGGAACCAGGCGCTCTGCGTCAGGATCGGCTCCAGGCTGAAGCCCGAGCCGTGATGCGCCGCCAGATCGTCGCGGAAGTCGGTCGGCGCATAGTGGAACTTGGTGACGATGCGCTCCGCCAGGTCCGGGATCAGCCGGCGCTGTACTTCGGCCAGAATCCGCGATTCGAGGATCGGGCCTACTTCGTTCCAGTCGGCCGGGAACTTGCCGAGATGGGGCACCGGCGCCAGCGCGTAGAAGGTCGAATGGCCTTCCGGCGCCATGCTCGGGTCCGACGCGCTGGGATGGTGGAGGTAGAGCGAGAAGTCCTCGCTGATCACCCCGTTGGTGTAGATGTCGTCGAGCAGGCCCTTATAGCGCGGCCCAAACAGGATCATGTGGTGCGGGATGTTCGGGAAGGTGCCGCGCAGCCCGAAATGGACCACGAATAACGACGGCGAGAAGCGCTTGTTGACGAGGCGGCTGGTTGTCCGCCGTGCGCTGCGCGAGTTGCGCAGCAGGTCGCGGTAGCTGTGGACGATGTCGGCGTTGCTCGCCACCGCATCGACCTCGACCTCGAAGCCGCTATGGGTGCGCACGCCGACCACGCGGTCGCCCAGCGTCAGGATCTCGTCCACGGGATCGCCGATCCGGACCACGCCGCCCAGCCGCTCGAAATGCCGGACCATGCCGGCGATCAGCCGGTTGGTGCCGCCCTCGGCCCACCATACGCCGCCGTCGCGCTCCAGCTTGTGGATCAGCGCATAGATGCTGCTGGTCGCCATCGGATTGCCGCCGACGAGCAGCGTGTGGAACGACAGCGCCTCGCGCAGCTTCTCGTTCTTCACATAGCCGGCGACGACCGAATAGACCGAGCGCCAGGCCTGGTTCTGCATCAGCGCCGGCGCGGCCTTCAGCATCGACTTGAAGTCGAGGAACGCCTTGGCGCCCAGCTTCACATAGCCTTCCTGATAGACCCGCTCGGAATAGTCGAGGAACCGGCGATAGCCCGCGATGTCGTTCGCATCGAGCTTGGCGATCTCGCCCGCCAGCACGGCATCGTCGTTGGTATAATCGAAGGTCGTCCCGTCGGGCCAGGACAGGCGGTAGAAGGGCGTGACCGGCTTCAGCGTCACGTCTTCCGCAATGTCGTGGCCGGAGAGGCGCCAGAGTTCCTTCAGCGCATCGGGATCGGTGATCACCGTCGGCCCGCCGTCGAAGGTAAAGCCGTCGCGCTCCCAATAATAGGCGCGGCCACCCGGCTTGTCCCGCGCTTCGATGACGGTGGTGTCGACCCCCGCCGACTGGAGGCGAATGGCGAGGGCGAGGCCGCCGAACCCGGCGCCGATCACGACTGCACGACGCATCAGCGGCTCCAGATCGCGGAGAGGGCGCGGCCTACCGGGACCGGCGGCTTGCCCGAAAGCACGCGCACACGATCGCCCAGCGTCGATTGCGCGGCGTAGAAGCGCTGGATCAGTCCTGCATCCAGACGGTAGAATCGTTCCAGCACGCGATAGCGCTCCTCAGGTTCGGCCGCCTTGAACAGCATCGCGGCGAGCATGCGATAGAAGCCGCGCTTGCGCCAGAGCGCGCGGGAATAGCCATACAGCATTTGGTGCAGCGCCTCGCCCGAATAGTCGCGGGCGTCGGCGATCAGCGCGGCGGTACGAATGGCGTCGGGGAAGGAGTAGCCGGTCATCGGGTGGAACAGGCCGGCCTTCATCCCCGCCTTGGCGATGCCGCGGCCGCCGGCGGCCCAATAGGCGGCATGATCGCCACCCATCGCCACCGGCAAGCTGCCCACTTCCTCGCGCAGCACGCGATCGACCTGCCAGCCGGCGGCATCGGCATAGGCTTCGATCCGGTCGCCCGTGGCGAGGATGTCGAGCGACGGCGTATCGCTGTAATAGGTGTCCTCGACGAACATCCGCGTCGGGCTGAACGGCAGGCAGTAGACGAAGCGATAGCCGTCGATCTGCGGCACGGTGGCGTCCATGATCACCGGCCGCTTCACGTCGTGCAGGTCGGTGAGGGCCAGTTCGGCGCCGTGGAATTTCTGCCAGCCGAGCTGGAGCGCGCTGGTGTCGCCGACCCCGCGGCAGTCGATCACGCCCTCCGCCTCGACCAGGTCGCCGTCCGCCAAGGCGACTGCCGTCGGGGTGATGTCGGCCGCCTCGCGTTCCAGCAGCAGGCCCTTCTCGCCCAGCTCGGCGCGCACGACCTGGTCGAGACGCTCGGATTCCACCGAGTAGTAGCGCGCCGGCAGGGTGCGAAAATGGCCCGGAAAGGCAACGTCATAGCCGTTCCAGCCATGGCTGATCAGGGGCGCGGCGAGCCAGCGATGCTCGGGCGCCACGTCGTCGGCGAAGAACGACCAGAGGTGATTGCCGCCGATCCGCGCCGAGCCTTCGATGAGCCGGACGGTGCAATCGGGTTTCTTCTTCCGGATTGCCAGCGCGATAAGCCCGCCGGCAAGGCCGCCGCCTACAATGGCGACGTCACAACTGATGGTTGAAGGCATGGTCGTTCGCCTAGCCCAAGCCCGGGGGTGTGGGAACCCCGCCATTGGGGAGAGCCATCGAAACGGTCGCTGGCCGGGGGCGCCCCGGCGCACGCCAAGCCGTTCATTTTCTTTTAACTATCGTCACACGGCTTGCACACTTCCGCCCTAGTGCCGGGCAACCGCGCTTGCGGTTTGTGAACTAGGGGAACCAAAGCAATGCAGAAGAAGCTTTTTGGCGCGACGCTTGTCGCCGCCACGCTGCTCGGCGCGCCGCTCGCGCAGGCCCAGGTCTCGCTGACGAGCAAGACCTACACGCAGGATTTCAACACTCTGGCGACCAGCGGCACCAGCAAGGCGCTGCCCACGGGCTGGAAGCTCGATGAGCGCGGCAGCAGCACTGCCGGTTCGGACGACGCCTATGCGACGAGCAACGCCAATGCCGGTACCGCCTATGCCTTCGGCACGGGCAGCGAGCGGGCGCTGGGCAGCGTGACGTCCGGCAACGCCACGCCGATCCTGTTCGGCGCCTTCTTCACCAACGCATTGGGCGGCGCGATCCAGTCGATCACGCTCGACTATTTCGGCGAGCAGTGGCGCCTCGGCACCGCGAGCAGCGACCGGCTCAGCTTCGAATATTCGCTGAACGCCACCTCGCTGTCGAACGGCAGCTGGACGGCTTTCGACGCGCTCGACTTCACCAGCATCAGGAACGGCACGGGTTCGGGCAGCGCGAGCAGTGCGCTGGACGGCAATGCGCCGGGCAATCGCAAGGAAATCAGCGCGACGATCGGTAACCTGCTGATCGCCGATGGCGGCGGTTTCGCCATCCGCTGGACCGATCGCGACGTCGGCGGTTCGGACCACGGCCTGGCGATCGACGATCTGACGCTTACTGCCACGCTGGCGCCCAGCGCAGTGCCCGAGCCGGCGGCCTGGGCGCTGCTGATCGGTGGCTTCGGCTTCGCCGGCGCCGCGCTGCGCCGTCGGGCGAAGAAGGCAGTTTTCGCCTGAAGGGACGGGAGGCGCCGGAATCTCCGGCGCCTCCCTGTCGCTCAGAAGTCGAACTTGGCCGACATCGAGACGGTGCGGCCGTTGATCGAACGGCCCCAGCCGATGCCGTTGGCGGGCACTTCGCTCTGGTTGAACTCGAAGAAGCCGACCTGGTCGAACAGGTTGCTGGCGTTGAGCATCACCCGCACCCGATCGATCGGCTTCACCACCACGAAGGCATTGACCACGGTGAAGCCCGGCATCTTGAGCAGGTTGCTGTCCTGCGCATAGCTGCTGGTGATCGTCACGACATTCGCACCCAGCGTCACCCGATGCAGCTCGATTTGCGGGGTGGCTTCCAGGGTCCAGGTTGGCTGGTGGCGCGGTTCCTTGCCGGTCAGCGTCGGATCGAGAAAGTCCTTGGTGATCTTCGCGGTGGTGTAGGTGGCACCCGCGGTGATGCTGAAGATGCCGCGGCGATATCCGCCTTCCATCTCCACGCCGGTTGCGCGGTAGCTGCGGATGGTCTGGTTAGCCGATCCGTTGAGAACATTGTGGTCGTCCGCGGTCGCGCGGAACGCGGTGACGTTGAGCGTCGCGCCGGCATGGCGGAACTTGAAGCCGCCTTCGAGCTGGCGGACCTGATCATATTTGTCCGCCGCGTTGGGCACGCTGCCGTTGACCACGCTCACCGCGGGGGTGAAGAGGATCTTGTCGGCATTGGCGCGGGCGCCGCGGCTGTAGCGGGCGAAGACCGAGAAGGGCTCGGCCACGCGATAGTTGATCCCGCTCGAATAGCTCCAATAGCCGTAATTGTAGTTGACCGGCGCGGGCGTATCGAGCGGCAGATAGGCGACGCGGGTTTCCGGCGCGGAGATGATGCCGTTGCCGTTGATGTCGTAGCTGATCAGCCCGACGCGGCCGCCGCCCAGATCGGCGCCGACCAGCGAGCCGCGTACCCGGCCGCGATCGTAGCGGAGGCTGCCGCCGATCGAAAGCTTGCCGACATGGTAGTTCACCGAGCCATAGGGCGCGACAATGTCGTACGACACGTCGAAGATGCGGCGGAACTTGCTGCCGTTGCGGCTGAAGGTGTAATAGCCGTTCTGCGTCTGTGCGACGCCGGTCGCGCTGGTAACGTTGACCATCGCGGTCTGTCCGTCGCCCGCCACATCGGTGTCGATGCCCGAATGCAGCCACTGGGCGTAGAGCTTCTGGTTGGCCTTGTAGAGGCCGCCGGTGACGGTCAGGTCGCCTCGCCCGAGCTTCCACACCTTCGTCGCGCGCACGTCGTTGGTGAAATTGTCCAGCGAACGGGCGCGGGTCTGCGCCATGTAGTTGAACGACAGCAGGCCGTTGCCGTTGGCGTCTGCCGGCACCAGCTTGCCGATGTTCGGGCCGCTGGCATAGGTCGCCACCGCGCCGGCACCCGCCTGGGAAGCCGCGATCGTTGCGATCGGGCCGACGGCAGAGGGGAAGACGCGCAGGAAGTCGCCCGAATTGGCGGAATAGCGTGCGCGCTCGCTGATCGTCACGCCGCCTATGTCGAACTGTGCTTCCAGGCCGATCGTCTTGCTCTTGGCGCGCATGCCGTTGGCGACGTCGAACCGGGCGAGCTTGTTGTCGCCGTCCAGCGTGGTTACCGGGCCGATGAAGGGGGAGAGCAGCGAATCCTTGCGGATATCGAAATTGCCGGCGTTTCCGATCACCGGCTTGGCGTTGGTGCCGGTGATCCGGATGGGATAGGGGGCAAAGGTGGGCGAGCGATCGTCCAGCCACTTGCCGCTCACCCGGACATAGCCTGTCGCGAACTGCTTGGTGACGTTGAAGCGGATCTGGCCGCCCTTGTAGCCGGTGAAGCCGATGTCGCGCGGACCCTCGCCCGAGCGGTAATAGCCGCCGACATGGAAGCGCCACCCGTCCCCGATCGGCTGGCCATAATCCATGTCGACGCGTTTCTCGCCATAATCGAGCCCGACAGTCGCCTGCACTGCGCCGCCGCGGGTCTCGCCGGTCTTGGAGATCAGGTTGATCAGGCCGCCCGGCGCGTTGGACGAGAAGGTCGAGCCCGAGCCGCCGCGGATCGACTCGATTGCCGCCACGTTGAAGTCGGCGCGCATGAACACATCGACGCCGACGTTGAAGATGTCGCCGAACTCGAGCACCGGCAGCCCGTCTTCCTGGAACTGCATGTATTTGGAGCCGCCCGCCGCCAGCGGCAGGCCGCGCACGGTGTAGTTGGCGTTGCCCTCGCCGATGCCGCTCTCGACGCGCAGGCCGGGCATGGTGCGGAGGACATCGCCGAGCGGACGCGGGCCCAGCTTCTCGAACTCGCTCGCGCGATAGGCGCTGGTCGAGGTAGCGCTGTCGAGCCGGTCGCGGCCCTTGGCGACGCCGGTGGAAAAGACTTCCTTTTCCGGTGCCTGGGTGCTGGGAGGCTTGGGGATGTCCTGGCTGGACTGGGCAAAGGCGGTGTGGACCATCCCGCTCGAACAGAAGGCGAGCAACCCGTAGCGCAGCTTCATGACGACCTCTCCCGACCCGTGACTGTTGTTCTATGGGTCGGGCAATCTAGCCGCGGCGCTATTAAACTCTGTTACCAAGCATCTTCGTAGAACTACGAATGTTACGGAGCCGCAATGCCACGGGTGCGGCTGCGGGGGGACCGCAAGCGGGTTTGCTCCGCATTGCCGCAGCGGCCGGGAAGGCGTAGCAGCGGGAGACATGGACATCGCCCTTGCCATCCTCGCCTCCGCGATCGCCATGACCGTGATCGTCGGGGTGCGCTATGTCGCGGCCTCGGCTGGCTTCGCCCTGGCGACCCGGCTTCGGCATCCGGGCCTCTATGCCGGCCTCGGCAAGCAGATCCGCATGGAGATCGGGTGGAGCCTCGCCTCGGCGGCGATCTATGGTATTCCCGCGGGCATCGTCGCCTGGGGCTGGAAGGCGCATGGATGGACGCGCATCTATGCGGACGTCCATGCCTGGCCGCTCTGGTACCTGCCGGTGTCGGTGTTCCTCTACCTCTTGCTGCACGATAGCTGGTTCTACTGGACGCACCGGGCGATGCACGTGCCGTCGCTGTTCCGCCGCTACCACGCCGTCCACCATGCCAGCCGCCCGCCCACGGCCTGGGCGGCGATGAGCTTCCACTGGGGCGAGGCGCTGTCGGGCGCGATCGTGATTCCGCTGCTGGTCTTCGCAATTCCCATTCATGTCGGCGCGCTCGGCTTGGTGCTGACGATCATGACGGTTATGGGTGTGACCAACCACATGGGCTGGGAGATCTTCCCGGCCTGGATGTGGCGGGGGCCTTTGGGCGCATGGCTGATCACGGCGAGTCATCACCAGCGCCATCATGAGCGGTATGGGTGCAACTATGGGCTATATTTCCGGTTCTGGGACCGGCTGTGCGGTACCGACCAGGGGTTGGGGCGGTTCGATCCTGCAGCGGGCGGGGCTCGCGCTCGTCGCGCTGCCGCTGCTGACCAGCGCCGCGCCGCTGGCGACGCTGGAGCTTGACTTCACCAAGCTGCGCTCGACCCGCGGACTGTTGCAGATCTGTATTGCACCGGCGGCCAGCCAGTTCCCCGATTGCCGCGACGGTCGCGGCGCGATCAAGCGCACCATTCCGGCGGCCGAAGGCAAGCTGCGCCTGAGCGGCCTCGCCCCCGGCGACTATGCGGTGGCGGTGATCCATGACGCGAACGGCAACGGCAAGCTCGATACCTTCATGGGCATCCCGCGCGAAGGCTTCGGCTTCTCGCGCAACCCGGTGATCGGCTTCGGTCCGCCGCGCTTTTCCGCCGCGCAATTCCCCCTGCAGGGCGGCAGCGACCGGCAGGAAGTGAAGCTGCGCTACCTGCTCTAGGAACTGCGCGGGCGTGCAGACGTTGCCCGGGTTCTGATCGTCTGATCGCGTTTCCGGAGTATTGCATGTCCTTCCTGCGCACCGCGGCGAGCGCCGCCCTCGTCTCGCTCCCGCTGTTCGCCGCGGCCCCTGCCTTCGCCCAGCAGGATGCCCCGGACTCCCCGCCGGACCTGACTCGGGACACGGTGATGGTCGGCGTCGGTGCCGCCGTCGTGCCCAGCTATGACGGGTCGGACAAGAGCGTGATCACCGCGGCGCCGGCGGTGCGCGGCCGCGTCTCCGGCATCAACTTCGCGCTGCTCGGCAGCCGTGCCTGGGCGGATCTGATCGCCGACAACAACGGCCCCGGCTGGGATTTCCAGGCGGGTCCGGTCGTCAACGTCAACCTCAACCGCACCTCGCGCATTGACGACGTCCAGGTCGCGGCGCTCGGCAAGGTGAAGACCGCGTTCGAGGCCGGCGGCTTTGTCGGCCTCGGCAAGCAGGGGCTGATCACCAGCGATTATGACAAGCTGACCATTGGCGTGTCGTACATCCACGACGTCGGCAGCGTGCATAAGAGCTATCTGGTTTCGCCTTCGATCAACTATGGCACGCCGCTCAGCCGCAAGGCCTATGTGCTGCTGAACCTCTCGGCCAATTACATGGGCAATGGCTATGCCCAGACCTATTTCGGCGTGACGCCGGGCGGCAGCGCGCGGAGCGGCCTGCCGGTGTACAACGCGCGCAAGGGCTGGAAGGACTGGACGCTCGGCGCGATGGGCAACGTAGCGCTTACCGGCGACCTGACGCACGGCCTGTCGGCAGTGGGCGGCGTCGCCTATCGGCGCATGCTCGACGACGCCGCGGATTCGCCGGTGGTGCGGATCGCGGGGTCGCGGAACCAGTGGTACGGCGCGGTGGGCCTGGCCTACACCTTCTGACGGGGGCATTGCCCGCACCCGCTTAAGTCTTTACAGCAAGATCATTCCCCGGGGGACCGCTGGCGCAGCGGTTGAGAGGAGGGCCGCAGCCCTCGACCCGCTGAACCTGATCCGGTTGACACCGGCGTAGGGAGGGAGGGTCTTGTTCCCCGAGGTCCGTCTGCTCTCCCTGCGTCCGCCCGAAGGAGAGACGAGCATGGCCGACATTCCCGCCAAGACCGAAATCGGCGTAACCACCGGGCCCATTCGTGGCAGCCGCAAGATTCATGTCGGCAAGCACCGCGTCGCGATGCGCGAGATCCATCTCGAGCCCGGCAGCGGCGAGCCGCCGGTGCGCGTCTACGACACCTCGGGCCCGTATACCGATCCGGATGCCCGCATCGACATCATGGCCGGCCTGCCGGCGATCCGCCGCGACTGGATCCTTAGCCGCGGCGATGTCGAGGCCTATGACGCGCGCGAAGTTAGTCCCGAGGACAATGGCCTGAAGGGCCCGGATCGTTCGGCCGGCGTGCCGCAGTTCCCGAACGTGACCAAGCGTCCCTTGCGCGCCAAGCCGGGCATGAACGTCAGCCAGATGCACTATGCGCGGCGCGGCATCATCACGCCCGAGATGGAATATGTGGCGGAGCGCGAGAATCTCGGCCGCGAGCGGCTGGCCGAATATGTCCGCGACGGGCAGGACTGGGGCGCCTCGATCCCCGATTATGTGACGCCCGAATTCGTCCGCGACGAAGTGGCGCGCGGCCGGGCGATCATCCCGAACAACGTCAACCACCCGGAAAGCGAGCCGATGGCGATCGGCCGCAACTTCCTGGTGAAGATCAACGCCAATATCGGCAACTCGGCGGTCGCCAGCGACGTGGCCAGCGAGGTCGACAAGCTGGTCTGGTCGATCCGCTGGGGCGCGGACACGGTGATGGACCTCTCCACCGGCCGCAACATCCACGACACCCGCGAATGGATCCTGCGCAACTCGCCCGTGCCGATCGGCACCGTGCCGATCTACCAGGCGCTGGAGAAGGTGGGCGGCATCGCCGAGGAGCTGACCTGGGAGATCTTCCGCGACACGCTGATCGAACAGGCCGAGCAGGGCGTCGACTATTTCACCATCCATGCCGGCGTGCGGCTGCCCTATATCCCGATGACCGCCAAGCGCGTCACCGGCATCGTCAGCCGCGGCGGCTCGATCATGGCCAAGTGGTGCCTGGCGCATCACCGCGAATCCTTCCTCTACGAGCGGTTCGACGAGATCACCGAGATCATGAAGGCCTATGACATCGCCTATTCGCTGGGCGACGGCCTGCGCCCCGGCTCGATCGCCGACGCCAATGACGAGGCGCAGTTCGCCGAGCTCTACACGCTGGGCGAGCTGACCAAGCGCGCCTGGGAGCAGGACGTGCAGGTGATGATCGAGGGCCCCGGCCATGTGCCGATGCACAAGATCAAGCAGAACATGGAAAAGCAGCTCGAGGCGTGCGGCGAGGCGCCCTTCTACACGCTCGGGCCGCTGACCACCGATATCGCGCCGGGATACGACCACATCACCAGCGGCATCGGCGCGGCGATGATCGGCTGGTACGGCACGGCGATGCTCTGCTACGTCACGCCGAAGGAGCATCTCGGCCTTCCCGATCGCGACGACGTGAAGGTGGGCGTGGTCACCTACAAGCTGGCGGCACACGCGGCGGACCTCGCCAAGGGTCATCCGGCGGCCAAGGTGCGCGACGACGCGCTGAGCCGCGCGCGCTTCGAGTTCCGCTGGCGCGACCAGTTCAACCTGTCGCTCGATCCGGACACGGCCGAGAAGTATCACGATCAGACGCTGCCGGCCGAAGGCGCCAAGACCGCGCATTTCTGCTCGATGTGCGGGCCGAAATTCTGCTCGATGAAGATCACGCAGGAAGTGCGCGACTTCGCCGCCAAGCAGAACGCATCGGCCGACACTTTCCTGGCGGCGACGCCGGCGACGGTGGATGCCGAGGCCGGCATGGCCGAGATGAGCAAGGTGTTCCGCGAGACCGGCAGCGAGCTCTACATGGGCGCGGGTGATCGCGAGCACGATTGAACAGCTATGGGGGCGGCCTGTACGCCCGCCCCCATCGACGAATACAAGCGATTCCAGGCACGTGCCCTGCCGTGCGCGTCGGCGAGCGCAGGAGTCCCCAAAAGACAGCCCCCAGGCCGATCTTCATGGTTAAAATGAACCCAAAATGACGGCATAAAGTGTGCACCTTTCGGCAACCGAAAGGGAGCGCGGACAGCTTGTCGGAAAAGGGGAAATGTCATGAGGTCTTGGATCACAGCATTGGTTCTTGCGTGCATCGGCCTGCCTGCAGCCGCACAAACTTTCTCTAATCCGATGGGGATCGGGGTTCCGAATATTGGTGGTGTCGAGAGCCCCATCATTGTTTCGGGCGTGACCGGCAACATCTCCTCGCTGTCGGTAACACTGCATGGCGTGAACCATGCATTCGAGAGCAATCTGCTCTTTGCCCTGATTGCGGAGAATGCCAAGGTCGGCCTCGTCTTCTGGAGCGGGGCGGCCAGCCTCCATCCGATCGACAATGCCACGCTGACCTTCAATGATAGCGCCTCGCAGTTCCTGCCTCAGTTGGGTGACGACACGCCCATCGTCTCCGGCGTGTATCGGCCGGCCAACAGGGCCGGGATCGGACTGCTGGGGGTTACAAACCTGACGTCTTTCTCCGGTTTCAACGGCCTGAACCCCAATGATAACTGGACGCTGGCATCGATCGACTTTGGGCCCACCAATCGGGGTACGATCAATGAAGGGTGGAGCATCACCTTCACGACCGGCAGTGGCGCTGGCGCAGTGCCGGAGCCTGCGAGCTGGGCGATGCTGATCGGCGGCTTCGCCCTTGCGGGCGGCGCGATCCGCAGGAAGCGGGTACAGGCCTTGCAGGCGGCCTGAGTCCGCCTGCTCCGCCCATGCCCGGTCAGGGGATGGGCGGCAGCGCCCAGTCGATCGGCTTCTGGCCGATGCTCTCCAGAAACGCGTTGGCCTTGCTGAACGGACGGGTGCCGAAAAAGCCGGAATGCGCCGAGAGCGGCGAGGGGTGGGGCGCCTTGAGCACCAGGTGCCGGCCGCCCTTTTCGATCGAGTCGACGAACGCCGCCTTCTTCTGCGCATGGGCACCCCACAGCAGGAATACCACCGGCTCGGGCCTGGCGTTGACCAGCCGGATCACCGCGTCGGTGAAGCGCTCCCAGCCGCGGCCCTGGTGGGCGGCGGCGCGGCCCATCTCCACGGTCAGCACGGCATTGAGCAGCAGCACGCCCTGTTCCGCCCAATGCTCCAGGAAGCCGTGCTGCGCGCGCGGGATGCCGAGGTCGGTCTCCATTTCCTTGTAGATGTTGACCAGGCTCGGGGGCACCCGCACGCCGGGCTTCACCGAGAAACACAGGCCGTGCGCCTGGCCTTCGCCGTGATAGGGGTCTTGCCCGAGGATGACGACGCGGACCTGCTCCAGCGGCGTCAGATCGAGCGCGCGAAACCAGTCGCCGCCCGCCGGGAAGATGCGCTTCCCCGCAGCCTTCTCGGCGCGCAGATACTCGCGCAAGGCGGCCATGTAGGGCTGGGCGAATTCCCCCTCCAGCGGGGCCATCCAGCTCGGGTGCAGCTTGATCGTGGACATGGGCCCTCTGTCCGGCCCGGCGGCAGGGCTGTCAATCGGCGGCTATTGACAGCGTTGACGCCTGCGATAGCCTGCAGGACAACGAAAACAACGGAGGGGTGCCATGAAATCATGGCTGTGCATGGCCGCGCTGTGTCTGTCTGCCGTCGCGCCGCCCGCGCTTGCGCAGGCGCAACAGCAGCAGGCTGATATTTCCAAGCAGATCATCAATGCGCCGACGCCCGAGACGTTCAACGTTTACGGGCTCAGCGTGAAGCCTTCGGTGATCAAGGACAAGACTGTCCAGGGCGGACGCGCGCTGCGTGTGCCGATCGCGGGCGGCGGCGACCAGCCGTGGAGCGTCGGCCTGATCTCGTCGATCAACCAGCCGGTGAAGAAGGGCGACAAGCTGGTGATCGTCGTCTGGGCGCGCGCGGAAAAGCTGCCCGAAGGGGCGAGCAGCGCCAAGATCGCCACCATCCAGGTCGGCCTCGCCAAGGAGCCCTACACCACCGTGTTCAAGGGCGAGGGCGAGGTGGGCAGCGAGTGGAAGATGGTGCATGTCGTCGGCACCGCCGACCGCGACTATGCGGTGGGCGACATCTCGGTCTCGCTGCATCTCGCAACCGCCAGGCAGGTGCTCGATATCGGGCCGATCCTGCTGCTCGATCTCGCCAGATAAGGGGTGCCGCCGTCCGCGGCTCAGGCGCGGACGGCAGTCACCAGATAGTTGAGCGCCTCGTTCTCGGTCACCACGAAGCCGCGGGCAGGCGAGAAGCTCAGGCCCTGGCGGTCGATCACCTTCAGGCCGGCATCGACGAGCAGCGCCTCCAGCTCCTCGGGCTTGAGGAAGCGGCTCCAGTCGTGCGTGCCCTTCGGGATCGCGCCGGTGCCTTCGGCCAGCGTGATCATGGCGAGGCGCGAGAGCGGCGTGCGGTTGGGCGTGGAGAGCACCATCAGCCCGCCCTCGGCGAGCGCAGCGGCCAGCCCGCGCACGAAGGCGGCAGGGTCACTGACATGCTCGATCACTTCCATCGAGGTGACCAGGTCGAACGTCCGCCCCGCCAGATTCTCGATGCCGCCGTGGACATAGTCGATCGGCAGGCCGGATTGCTCCGCATGCGCGCGCGCCGCGCCGATATTCTCCCCCGCCGCGTCCACGCCGGTGACGCGCGCGCCGAGGCGGGCGAGCGGCTCGCACAACAGGCCTGCGCCGCAGCCCACATCGACCGCGGTCTTGCCCGTCAGCGGCATGAAGTCCGCCGAATCGCCGGCCCAGTGCGAGTCGATCGCCCGGCGGATATAGCGCAGTCGCGCAGGATTCAGCCTGTGGAGCATGGCGGAGGAACCCTTCGGATTCCACCAATCGGCCGCCAGACGACCGAAATGTTCAGCTTCACGGGGGTCAATCGTAGCTATTGTTGCGTTCGGCATCGGCGGCTCCTATCAGGCACGCCCATCTCTCCCAAGGGCAGGAAACAAGCAACCAGCCATGGCGCGTATCGTAATGAAGTTCGGCGGCACATCGATGGCCGGGATCGAGCGTATTCGCAGCGTTGCCGCGCGCGTCAAACGTGAATGGGAGTCGGGCAACCAGGTTGCGGTGGTCGTCTCTGCGATGGCGGGCGAGACCGACCGGCTGGTCGGCTTCTGCCGCGAAGCCTCGTCGCTCTACGACCCCAAGGAATATGACGTCGTCGTCTCCGCCGGCGAGCAGATCACCAGCGGGCTGCTGGCGATCGCACTGCAGGCGATCGGCGTGCCGGCGCGCTCCTGGCTGGGCTGGCAGCTGCCGGTGCAGACCTCCGACGCATTCGCCAAGGCGCGGATCGAGGATATCGAGACCGACGCGCTGCTTGCCAGCATGGGGAACGGCGAAGTCGCGGTGATCCCCGGCTTCCAGGGCGTGCACGAGGGGCGGATCACCACGCTCGGTCGCGGCGGCTCGGATACCTCGGCGGTCGCGGTGGCGGCGGCGGTCAAGGCCGATCGCTGCGACATCTACACCGATGTCGACGGGGTCTACACGACGGACCCGCGCATCGTGCCTCGCGCGCGCAAGCTGAAGCGCGTGACCTATGAGGAAATGCTCGAACTCGCCAGCGTCGGCGCCAAGGTGCTCCAGACCCGTTCGGTCGGCCTGGCGATGAAGGAAGGGGTTCGCGTGCAGGTGCTCTCGTCCTTCACGGGCGACGACGCGCCGATGGCAGATACATTGCCCGGGACGATGATCGTGGGCGAAGAGGAGATTCAGGACGTGGAACGCCAGCTCATCACCGGCATCGCGCACGACAAGAACGAGGCCAAGATCACGCTCACCGCGGTGCCGGACAAGCCCGGCGCGGTGGCGTCGATCTTCACCCCGCTCGCCGATGCCAGCATCAACGTCGACATGATCATCCAGAACATCGCGCACCAGAGCGCCGGCAGTGCCAGCGCAACGGACGTGACGTTCACGGTCCCGGCGGCGGATCTTGCCCGTTCGCTGGAGATCCTGGCGCAGCAGAAGGAAGCGATCGGCTTCACCGGCATCAGCCACGACACGCGTGTCGCCAAGGTCTCGGTGGTGGGCGTCGGCATGCGCAGCCATGCCGGTGTCGCCGCGACGATGTTCCAGACGCTGGGCGCGCGCGGCATCAACATCCAGGCGATCACCACGTCGGAGATCAAGGTCTCGGTGCTGATCGAAGAGGATTATACCGAACTCGCGGTGCGCGTGCTGCACACCGCCTATGGCCTCGACGCGGACGAACTCGCGGCCTGATCCTGCTGCGGCGCCGGACCATGTACCGGCGCCTCAGCGGGTGCTCAGCGTACCCACGCCCGAGGCGTTGAAGCTTAGCAGCCACGCCTTGCCGAGGGGCATCGTCCAGCTGTCGCTGGCGGCAACCGGTTTGCCGATCGCGGAGGATCCGACCGGCCGGGCGAGGACATAGCCGCCCGCCCCGACCTCGACGGTCGTCAGCGGCGATGCCTGCGCCAGGAAGGCTGGATAGGCATAGGGACTGCCGAGCCCAAAGCCGACGAACACCGAATAGACGGTGCTGTCGAAGCTGGGGATGCTCCATCCCGCTGGGCCGTGGTTCAGGACGACCTCGCCGATCCTGAGCGCGAAACTGTCGGTATCGGCGGTATAGGCGACCACGGAGCCGCTGGCGGAGATGTCGCCGATCCGGAGCACCTGCGCCAGCCACCAGAGCGGCAGTTGCTGGTCGTAATCGATATAGGCCTGGGTCAAGACCTGCTGCATCCCGGCGACCAGCTCGCCCGGCTCGGGCGCGGCAGGGCCGGCGCCGGCGAAACTCGCCACCAGATCAACCGAGGAGAGCCCGTCGAGCTGGATCAGCACGCTGGTGTGCGGCGTGGCCGCGGCGGCGGGGGCGTGTAGTGGATTCCCGCCGGGCACAGGGACCGGCGGGAACCGCAAGGCGGGCAGCGAGGCCGTCGACGACGGAGCCCAGGAACCGGTGTCGGCCACGCGCCCGCCGGCTCAGTTTGCGCCGCCGAACACGATCTGCGCGCCCGCGACCAGCAGGTTCTGGATGGCCTGCGCGGACTGCGTGCCGTTATAGCTGAAGTTCACGCTGGTGCCCTGGCCCGACGTCCCGGTCACCGTGAACTGCACGCCGGACAGGACGAAATAGGTGAACGCTGCGGTGAGCGCCGCCGTTACCGTGATGGTGCCGGTGAGGAAGGTGTTGGTCAGCAGCGCGGCGTCCTGCTCCTCCTCGATCGCGGCATCGAGCGCCTCGGTGGTGTTCTTCCAGTAGACCGACTTGACCGTATCCTGCTGCATCTTGTTGGTGTCGATGTACGACAGCGCCAGCAGCTGGGCGATGTCTTCGGTGCCGAGCATCGCGAGATTTTCCTTGAACAGCATCTGCGGCGGCTTTCCGGGCGTGACGCTCCAGGTGCCGTTGTTGAGCAGCGTCACCGTGCAGGCGTTCGCGGAGAAGGACGTCGGTACGCTGATCTGCGCTGCATTGTTGCTGACCTGGGTCCAGTCCGCGAGCTCCGAATCGCCGAAGCTGCCGACGCTGACATAGAAGCTGAGCTTCGGCGTGAGCGTGCGGGTCTGGTTGGGCGAGGGCGACCAGGTCATTCCCATGAAGCCGGAGCTGGTCTGGATGCCGAACGACTGGTTGCTGTACCAGCCATTGGCTTCGTTGTTGCCCTGGTCGAAGGCATTGGTGACGATCTGCAGGCTGTTCGAAGGCGCCCCCCCTGAACCCGGCGTCAGCGTCGGGCCCATGTTCGGCGGCACGTCGGCATAGAGGGCGTCCCACACCTGCCCGACATCGGTATTCTGCGAGATGGTGGAATTGATCTGGACGTTGAGGCCGACCGCGTTGTTGCTCGCGCCGGCGCCGACCACATATTGCACCGGGATCACGAAGGAATTGGTTGCCGGGTCGTTGGAGCGGATCGCCAGCGAGGCGCTGGAATTCGCGAATACCGCTGGGTCCGAGGCGAGTTCCTGCGGGCGAGTCAGGAAGCACCAGAAGGTTTGCGTCGTCGATGACTGGTTCACGAGATAGATCGTGTAGTTCGTCGTCATGTCCCTCTCCATATCAATGAAGGCATGCGCGATCCTCAGCTTCAACGCCGCGGAGGAGGTCGAAGTTGATGACGGGCTGCCATGGTATCTATGTTTTATCTGCGGCGACCGATTCGGGTGCTCTACTGTGCGGATGCTGCTTACGCCCGGAGCAATGGCGGCGGTACGCGGGTTTGATCCATCCTGAATGCGCTGCGCCGCACCTGTCGCCATTTCGGTGGAACCGGTTCACGGCCCCACCGCACGCATGCGGACTTGCCGCGCGATAGCGGAAGGGATTAGGCGGCGGGCATGAACGCATCTTCTTCGATCGGCGCCGAGCGCCTGGCCCGCCGCATGGCGCGCGGCTGCGAATTCCTGGGCAGCGAGACCGCCATCCTCGGCGGCGCCATGTCCTGGGTGTCCGAGCGCAATCTGGTCGCCGCCATCTCCAACGCGGGCGGCTTCGGCGTGATCGCGTGCGGCGCGATGAGCCCCGAACTGCTCGACGCCGAGATCGCGGCCACCAAGGCGCTGACCGCAAAGCCGTTCGGCGTCAACCTGATCACCATGCACCCCCAGCTGTTCGAGCTGATCGACGTGTGCGGTAAGCACGGCGTCGGCCATGTCGTGCTCGCGGGGGGGCTGCCCCCGGCGGGCTCGCTCGATGCGATCAAGGGCCACGGCGCCAAGCTGATCTGCTTTGCGCCGGCGCTGAGCCTCGCCAAGAAGCTGATCCGCTCGGGCGTCGACGCGCTGGTGGTGGAAGGCATGGAGGCCGGGGGCCATATCGGCCCGGTGTCGACCAGCGTGCTGGCGCAGGAGATCCTGCCCGAGGTCGCGAGCCAAGTCCCCGTGTTCGTCGCCGGCGGCATCGGCCGGGGCGAGGCGATCGCCGGCTATCTCGACATGGGCGCCGCGGGCGTGCAGCTCGGCACCCGCTTCGCGGCGGCGACCGAAAGCATCGCACACGCCAATTTCAAGAAGGCGTTCATCCGCGCCTCCGCCCGCGACGCGATCGCCAGCGTACAGATCGATCCGCGCCTGCCGGTGATCCCGGTGCGCGCGCTCAAGAATGCCGGCGGCGAGCTGTTCACCGCCAAGCAGCGCGAAGTGGCGCAGGCGCTGGACCAGGGCGGCATCGAAATGGCCGAGGCGCAGCTGCAGATCGAACACTACTGGGCGGGCGCGCTGCGCCGCGCGGTGATCGACGGCGATGTCGAGCATGGCAGCGTGATGGCCGGCCAGTCGGTCGGCATGGTCACCAAGGAAGAGCCGGTGGCGACGATTATCGAAACGCTGATGGCCGAAGCCGCGCACGCGCTGGAGAAGCGCGCGGCCTGACGCTACGGCCCGGCTTTTCTGCGGATTTGCTGCGCACCCGCTTGGCGTGGGTGCGCACAATCTGTTAGCGCTGCTCCATGGCCTTGACCGCAGCCGCCTCCGCCCGGGAAATCCTTACCCGCCTTCACGATCTGATGGCGAAACGGCTGCCGGTCCAGTCGAAGCTCAACTCGGTCGTCAACATCATCGGCGAGGCGCTGCACAGCGAGGTCTGCTCGATCTATCTGCTGCGCGAAGGCGTGCTGGAGCTGTTCGCCACCCGCGGCCTGGCGCAGGAAGCGGTGCACGTCACCCGGCTGGGGCTGGGCGAGGGACTGGTCGGCACCATCGCCGCGCATGTCGAGACGCTCAACCTCGACGAGGCGACCAGCCACCCCAATTTCGTGCACAATCCGGAAACGGGTGAAGAACGGTTCCACAGCTTCGCCGGCGTGCCGATCATCCGGCGCGAGCGCGCGGTCGGCGTGCTCGCCGTGCAGCATGTCGATCCGCGGCGCTACGCGGACATCGAGATCGAGGCGCTGCAGACCGTGGCGATGGTCCTCTCCGAGCTGATCGCCAATGCCGAGCTGATCGATGCGGCGGGCGGCACCTCCACCCGGCTGCAGCCGACCACGTCGGGCACGATCGGCGGTTTCCGGCTGGTCGAAGGCATGGCGCGCGGCGTCGCGGTGTTCCACCAGCCGCGCATCACCATCGAACATACCGTCGCCGAGGATACCGAGGCCGAGCGCCACCGCGTCTATGCCGCGTTCGACAAGATGCGCGAGCAGATCGACCGCATGACGAGCCAGGCCGAGTTCGGCGTCGGCGGTGAGCATGAGGAGATCCTCGCGACCTACAAGATGTTCGCCTATGACGAGGGCTGGAGCCGTCGCATCAACGAGGCGATCGATTCCGGCCTGACCGCCGAGGCGGCGATCGAGCGGGTGCAGCAGCGCACCCGCCAGCGCATGCGCGAGATCGACGATCCGCTGCTGCGCGACCGGATGCACGATCTGGAGGACCTGTCCAACCGGCTGCTGCGCATCGTCTCGGGCCAGCTCGGCACCGCCGCGCAGCTGGGTTTGCGCCACGATTCGATCCTGATCGCGCGCAACCTGGGGCCGGCCGAGCTGCTCGAATATGATCGCCGCCGCCTGAAGGGCGTAGTGCTCGAGGAGGGCTCGCTCACCGCGCACGTCACCATCGTCGCACGCGCCATGGGCGTGCCGGTGCTCGGCCGGGTGCGCGAGATCCGCCGCGAGGTTGCGGAAGGCGACCTGCTCCTGCTCGATGTGGGCGAGGAGAGCGTGTTCGTGCGGCCCTCGCTGGCAATGGAGGAGGCGTTCGAAGCCAAGCTGGCGCTCAGCCAGAAGCGGCGCGCCGCGTTCGCCCAGCTCAAGAACGTCGCACCGGTGACCAGGGACGGTCACCGGGTGACGGTGATGGTTAATGCCGGGCTGCGCGACGACGTGTCCGCGCTCGACCTGACCGGGGCCGATGGCATCGGCCTGTTCCGCACCGAATTCCAGTTCCTCGTCTCCGCCACGCTTCCGCAGCGCGAGGCACAGCGCCGGCTGTATCGCGACGTGCTCGAAGCGGCAGGCGAGCGGCCGGTGGTGTTCCGCACCGTCGATATCGGCGGCGACAAGGCGCTGCCCTATCTGAACCACGACGAGGATGGCGAGGAGGAGAACCCCGCCATGGGCTGGCGCGCGCTGCGGCTGGCGCTCGACCGCGACGGCCTGATGAAGGCGCAGGCGCGCGCCCTGATCGAGGCGGCAGCAGGGCGCACGCTCAACGTGATGTTTCCGATGGTCTCGGAGCCCTGGGAGTTCGACCAGGCGCGCGCCCTGTTCGAGGCGCAGCATGCCTGGCTCGCCGCGCGCGGGCGCAAGCTGCCCACCGAGATCCGCTACGGTGCGATGCTCGAGGTGCCGGCGCTGGCCGAGGTGCTCGACCTGTTGCTGCCCAAGCTGCAGTTCCTGTCGATCGGCACCAACGACCTCACCCAGTTCCTGTTCGCCGCCGATCGCGCGCATCCCAAGCTGGCCTTGCGCTATGACTGGCTGAGCCCGGCGATCCTGCGCTTCCTCAAGCGGGTGAGCGACGAGGCGCGCGCGGCGGGCGTGCCGGTGGCGGTCTGCGGCGAGATGGGTGGGCGCCCGCTCGAGGCGCTGGCACTGATCGGGCTCGGCATCGACCGGCTGTCGATCACGCCGGCAGCGGTGGGGCCGATCAAGGCGATGCTGCGCTCGCTCGATCGCGGTGCGGTGATGGCCGCGATGGACGAGATGCTGCGGCATCCGCAAGCGCCGCTGCGCGATGTGCTCACCCAATGGGCCGAGGCGCAGGGTGTCGAACTCGCCTGAGCTTCCCGCGGAATGATTTAGTCGCGGCGTTGACAGCGGCACGGCGGGGAGGGCATCCCCTGCAGCACAAGGGCGGGCGTTCCAGGGTCCAACGCGCTCGCCGGAGGATAGAATGCAAGGCGAAACGCCCGAAGAGTCCACCTCGTACACTGCCCGTCCCGGTGAACGTCTGCGCGCCGCGCGCGAAGCCATGGGACTGGATCTGCCCGAGATTGCCGCGCGTACCCGCATCCCGCAGCGCCACCTCGAGGCAATCGAGCAGGGGACCTATTCCGGGTTGCCGTCGATCACCTATGCCACCGGCTTCGCCAAGGCCTATGCCCGCGCGGTGAACGCCGACGAAGTCGCGATCGCGCACGACGTCCGCGCCGAGCTCGGCCAGATCGAACGGCCCGTGCTCACGCCGGAATATCCCTTGCAGGAGCCGTCGCGCGCGGCGCCGAGCGGGATCGTCTGGTTCGGGGTGATCGTGGCGCTGGTGATCGTTGCCGGCATCGGCATCTGGTACGGCACCAACTGGTTCCGCGGCGGCGCGTCGCAGGGCGACGGCCTGGTCCAGCAGCTCGAGCCGACGCCCAGCCCCGCGCCCGTGGCAGCCGCACCGGCACCCAGCCCCACCGTTCCCGCCGTCGAGCATGTCACGCTCGTCGCGCGCGGCCCGGCCTGGATCCGCATCACCGACGCGACCGGCAAGAAGCTGGCCGAGAAGGAACTGGCGGCCGGCGAACGCTATGAAGTGCCCGACGATGCCGATCATCCGCGCATCCGCACCGGCCGTCCGGACCAGCTGCAGGTGCTGCTGAACGGCAGCGAAGTGGCGCCGCTCGGTACGCAGGTGGAAGTGATCGAGGCGGAACTGACCTCGGCCGCGCTGCGGGGCCGCGGCCAGCCGGGCGCGACGCCTACGCCGACGCCGAGCGCCACCGCGGCGGCCACGCCGCTGCGTGAGCGCACCCCGCGTCGGCGGGCCGCGCCGCGTGCGACCGATGGCGGCGACGCTGCCCCGGTGCCCGTGGGTGGCACGACGCCCGCAGGCGACACGCCGAACCCCTGAGGGGGTGGCGCAAGCGGGCGCCGCTTGGCTATAGCGGCGCCACGCCTCCGTTCCCCGGGAGGCGCTGAGGGATTTATCGACGATGCGTATTGCTCTCGCAGCGGCACTGGCCTTTGCCGCGTTCGGCTTCAACGGCACCGCGATGGCGCAGGCCCAGGACGGCAATGTCGGCCAGCGCGTCGACAAGCTGGAGCGCGAGATGCGCGCGGTGCAGCGCAAGGTCTTTCCGGGCGGCGCCGGCATGACGGTGGAACCGCAGATCACCCAGCAGGTCGACACTACCCCGCCGGGCGTGCCCGCGACCACGCCGCTCGCCGATCTCACCCAGCGCGTCGCCGCGCTGGAGAGTCAGATTCAGACGATGACCGGCCAGATCGAGCAGAACCAGTATCGCATGCGTCAGCTCGAAGAGGCGTTCGGCGCGTACAAGGCCGCGACGGATGCGCGGATGAAGGCGCTGGAAACGCCGCAGCCGGCTGCCGATGCCATGCCGACGGATGGTGCCGTGGCTGCCTCGGGCGACTCCGCGACCGCGCCTGCACGTGCCTCGGGAGATCGCGCGGCCAAGGTGGCGGCTGTCGAGAAGCCGAGCACCGGCGACGCGGGCGAGGATCTGTACCTCTACGGCTTCCGCCTGTGGCAGGCGAAGCTGTACCCCGAAGCGGCCAAGGCGCTCGAACAATACAAGGCCAAATATCCGACGGGCAAGCGCGCCAGCTTCGCGCGCAACCTGCTCGGCCGCACCTATCTCGACGACAACCGGGCAAATCTCGCCGCCATCGCGCTGTACGAGAATTATACTGCAAACCCGAATGGCGAGCGCGCGGCGGACAGCCTCTATTATCTCGCCCAGGCGCTGGTGAAGCTGAAGAAGCCGGCAGGCGAGGTCTGCAAGGTCTATGACGAACTGAACAGCGTGTACGGCGCGTCGCTTTCGGCCGAAATGAAGGCGGGCGTCGCCAAGGGCCGTGCGGATCAGCGCTGCAAGTGACGCGTCGCTGATCGACGCGATCGCGGGCGAGGACATCGCCCGCTTCACCGCCGGCTGGCTGGCGGTCGCGGGTCGCCTGCCCGAGAGCGCAGCGCCGGCCGGTGTCGCCGTGTCGGGCGGCACGGACAGCCTCGCACTGCTGCTGCTTGCCCGCGCGGCGTTTCCGGGAGCGGTGATCGCCGCCACCGTCGATCACGGCCTGCGCGCCGAGTCCGCCGAAGAGGCAGCGTTTGTGGCGGCGGTCTGTGCCCGAATCGGTGTTCCGCACACCATCCTGCCGCCCCGACCGGAGATGCTCGTGGGCGGCAATCTCCAGGATCGGGCGCGGGCGATGCGCTATCGCTGCCTTGCCGACTGGGCCACGGCGTGCGCTGCGCGCTGGGTCGCCGTGGCGCACCAGCAAGACGACGTGGCGGAAACCTTCCTGCTGCGCGCCCGGCGAGGAGCGGGGCTGGGCGGCCTCGCGGCGATGCTCCCGGCGCGGCCGCTGCGCGCAGGCGGCGGCGCGCCTTCGCTGGTGCGGCCGTTGCTCGGCTGGTCGCGCGCCGAGCTGGCCGCCCGCGTCTCGGCCGCGGGAATCGTCGCCGTGGAAGATCCCTCCAACCGGCACCCGCGCTTCGATCGGAGCCGGGCCCGCGCCCTGCTCGCCGACAGCCCCGAATTGCCGCCGGCCCGGCTTGCGCGCGCCGCCAGCAACCTGCGCGATGCGGAGACCGCGCTCGCCTGGGCGGCGGCCCGGGAATGGGCCGCACGCGCCGAATCGGGGCAGGGCGGGCTGTTGCTCGAGATGGCCGATCTGCCCCACGAACTGCGTCGCCGCCTCGTCGCGCGCGCGCTCAACATGGTGAATGCCGCCCCGCCGCCGCGCGGTTCCGGGCTTGACCGGCTGATCGCCGCGGTGGATGCCGGGCAGGTGGCGACATTGGCCGGAGTCGTGGTGCGGCCTGGACCCCGCTGGCACTTCGCGCCGGCGCCTCCGCACCGATCACCGTGATCGACGTTGTTCCATTGTCATTAACGCCGCCATGCCTATCTTAGAGCTGGAAAGGTACCGGGTACACGATGAGCGATAACGGCAAGCAGCAGGGTCCGGAAAACGGGGGTAATAACCCCTGGATGAAGAGCCTGCTCATCTGGGTGGGTATTCTCGCAGCTCTGGCGCTGTTCGTCACCCTGTTCGACACCCGCACCGCGCAGCCCACGGGCAATGCGATTCCCTATTCCACCTTCCTCGACAAGGTGCAGTCGGGTGACGTGAAGGACGTCAACATCGCGGTCGGCTCCGGTGTGATCACCGGCACGACGAGCGAGGGCAAGTTCCGCACGAACAACCCGGGCGACCCGAAGCTGGTCGAGACGCTGCGCGCCAAGGGCGTGGTGATCAACGCGCGTCCGGAAGACTCGCCGTCGATCTGGCAGTACATCCTCGTCCAGTCGCTGCCGTTCCTGCTGTTCCTCGGCATCGCCTTCTTCGTGCTGCGCCAGATGCAGAAGAATTCGGGCTCTGGCGCGATGGGCTTCGGCAAGAGCCGCGCCCGCCTGCTGACGCAGAAGGAAGGCAAGGTCACCTTCGATGACGTCGCCGGCATCGACGAGGCGCGCGAGGAGCTGCAGGAGATCGTCGAGTTCCTCAAGGACCCGTCGAAGTTCGCCCGCCTGGGCGGCAAGATCCCCAAGGGCGCGCTGCTGGTCGGCTCGCCCGGTACCGGCAAGACGCTGCTCGCCCGCGCGATCGCCGGCGAGGCGGGCGTTCCCTTCTTCACCATTTCGGGTTCGGACTTTGTCGAGATGTTCGTCGGCGTCGGCGCGAGCCGCGTCCGCGACATGTTCGAGCAGGCCAAGAAGTCCGCCCCGTGCATCGTCTTCATCGACGAAATCGACGCGGTCGGCCGTTCGCGCGGCGCCGGGCTGGGCAACCAGAATGACGAGCGCGAGCAGACGCTGAACCAGCTGCTGGTTGAGATGGACGGCTTCGAGGCGAACGAAGGCATCATCATCGTCGCCGCGACCAACCGCCCCGACGTGCTCGATCCCGCGCTGCTGCGTCCGGGCCGCTTCGACCGCCAGGTCCAGGTGCCGCGCCCCGATATCGAGGGCCGCGTGAAGATCCTGCAGGTCCACATGAAGAAGGTGCCGATCGCACCGGACGTCGATGCCCGCGTCATCGCGCGCGGCACGCCGGGCTTCTCGGGTGCCGATCTCGCCAACCTCGTCAACGAGGCGGCGCTGCTCGCGGCCCGTCGCGGCAAGCGGCTGGTGGCGGCGCAGGAATTCGACGACGCCCGCGACAAGGTGCTGATGGGTGCCGAGCGCCGCTCCATGGTGATGACCGACGACGAGAAGCGGATGACCGCCTATCACGAAGCCGGCCACGCCCTGGTGTTCGCGCACGAGCCGACTGCCGATCCGATCCACAAGGCGACGATCATCCCGCGCGGTTTCGCGCTGGGCATGGTGCAGCCGCTGCCGGAGCGCGACTCGTACAGCTATCACCGCGACAAGATGCATGCCGATATCGCCGTGGCGTTCGGCGGCCGCGTCGCCGAGGAACTGATCTTCGGCTATGACAAGGTCAGCTCGGGCGCCTCGAACGACATCATGCAGGCGACCCGTCTCGCCCGCGCGATGGTCACCAAATGGGGCCTTTCGGACAATCTCGGTCCGCTCGATTTCTCCGAGAGCGAGGACAGCTTCACCGGCTATTCGGTGGCGCGCGCCAAGCCGATGTCGGACGAGACCGCGCGGCTGATCGATGCCGAGGTGAAGCGCTTCGTCGAGAAGGGCCTCAACCGCGCGCGGCAGATCCTGGGCGACCATACCGACCAGCTTCACACGATCGCGCTGGCGCTGCTCGAGTATGAGACGCTCACCGGCGAAGAGATCAAGAAGCTTATCGCCGGCGAGACGCTGGACCGCGGCGATCCCACCGGCACCCCGGGCATGCCGGCGGTAGGCGGCACCTCGATCCCCAAGACGCGCAAGCTGAAGGATCCGTTCGGCAATCCGGCGCCGCAGGGCGCCTGAGGCTGCCCGGCATTGCTAGGTTCAGCTTCGCTACGATAGAGAGCGCTCCCGGGAACCCTTTCCGGGAGCGTTTTTCTTATGCGCCGACTGTTTCTGGCGGCCGGTGGACTGATGCTCGTGGCGGTGCCCGCGCAGGCGATGAGCGTGGCCGAGTTCCTCGCCAAGGTGAACGCGCTCAAGGCGAAGGGCGCAATGGCGATGTTTTCGTCGGACATCGGTCTGCTGAAGCAGGAAGTGGAGGGCGCCTCCGCCGCCTATCGCGGCGACCTTGCCGCAGCCATTGCCGCGGGCCGGGCGCCGGGCAGTTGCCCGCCTCCCAAAGGGCAGGTGAAGATGGGCAGCAACGAGCTGATCGCGGCCTTCGAGAAGATCCCGCCTGCGCAGCGCGGGATCAGCGTAAAAGCAGCTTTCGCGAAAATGATGCAGCAGCGCTTCCCCTGCAAGTGATCCTGCAAACATAAGATAGTATTGGTGAAATCTTCGGAACGGCGCTTGCTTGCGAACGGTTGGTCGATCGCCGTCCGGCAGCAGCCTTGCCGGGCGCATCGACTCACGAAGCGCAAGGAGCGAACCGATGGACTATCGCAAGCTGGGATTTGGACTGGGTCTCTTCTCGATCGGGCTCGGCATCGCCGAACTGGCGGCGTCAAAGCGGATCGCGCGGGAGCTGTCGGCGGACGACCATGACGGCCTGGTGCGGGCGTTCGGCGCGCGGGAGCTGCTGGCCGGCGCTGCGCTGCTCTCCGGCCCGGCGCATGGTGTTCGGGTGTGGAACCGCGTGGCGGGCGACGCGATGGACATTGCCGCGCTTGGCCTCGCGGCGCGGCGCGCGCCGCAGAACAAGGCGGTGTGGGGCGCGATCGCCTTCGTCGCGGCGGCAACGGCGCTCGATATCGTGACGGCAATCGGGCTCGATCGCACCACCGGCAAGACGCTCCCGGTTGGACAGGAAGAAGATGCAGACGCTGCCAGCGTCGGAGCAGCCGAGGCGCCATCGGGAGCGGAAGGCAAGGCGACCTCCATAGAGCCGGGCGGCGCCCAGGCACTTCTGCCGGCATTGGGATAAGGTCTCGCCCCCCCCCCCCGACGGCGGGGGGCAAGGGGGGCGACGCGGCGGTTTTCGCCTCGGAGGTCCAGCGCGCGACGCTCCCCCCTTTTCGGCCCGTTTCCGCGAGCGGTGAGGGACGCGAAGGGAGCGGAAAGACTATTCCTCCCCCTTGGTGGTGGCGTTCGGGTTCGGGCCGCCCTCATAGTTGATGTGGCTCTGGCCGCCATGGCCCATCAGGTGGCCCGGGCCTTCCTTGCGCGCCTTCTCCGGATAGGGGTTGGGGTAGGCGCCGCCTTCGCTCTCGCCTTCCGATCGGCCGTGGGTATCGGCATCCGAAACGCCGTCGGGCGCGCCTTTCCGGGCGTCACCGCCGCTCGCCTGCATCGGCTGTTTGTCGCTCATCTGAGAAGCTCCTGATGTCCGGTGGTTCTTCTCCATCAACGAAGCGGCGCGCGCGCCCGTTCCGCTGATCGCCTGGCTCGTTCAGCAAGTTTGTGGCGGCTTTGTAGAAGAAGCCGCAACGAACCGCGCTGCACGGTCGATGCGGCGTCCAATCTTACGCAGGTTAAACGCCAAAAAATCGATCAGTCGCAAAGTCTTTGCAACAACGTACCAGGCCAGCCGCTCTTGGTGGGTACCCCATCAAGGAGAGACGGCATGTTCATGCACAACAAGCGCCTGCAATATACCGTGCGCGTAGCCGAGCCCAATCCGGTGCTCGCCTCGCTGATGCTCGAGCAGTTCGGCGGCCCCGACGGCGAACTCGCAGCTGCAATGCGCTATTTTACGCAAGGGTTGGCGGAGGATGATCCCGGCCGCAAGGACATGCTGCTCGACATCGCTACCGAGGAACTGAGCCATCTCGAAGTGATCGGCTCGATCGTCGCCATGCTCAACAAGGGCGTGAAGGCGCATATCTCCGAAGGGGACATGGAAGAGGCCGAACTGTACATGTCGCTCACCCAGGGCGGCAACAGCCATACCCAGGCGATCCTGTATGGCGGCGGTCCGGCGCTGACCAACTCGGCGGGCGTGCCGTGGACGGCGGCCTATGTCGACAGCCGCGGCGATCCGACCTGCGACCTGCGCTCGAACATCGCCGCGGAGAGCCGCGCCAAGATCGTCTATGAGCGGCTGATCAACATCACCGACGATGCCGGCATCAAGGACGCGCTCAAGTTCCTGATGACGCGCGAGGTGGCGCACCAGAAGTCGTTCGAAAAGGCGCTCTACTCGATCGAGGACAATTTCCCGCCGGGCAAGCTGCCGGGCGTGCCGGAATATTCGAGCATGTACGTCAACACCTCGCAGGGCGAGGGCGACATGCGCGGTCCATGGAACGACGGGCCGGAGTGGGACCGGGTCGACGACCTCCAGCAGACGCTGCCCGCCGACAGCGGCGACGGCATGCCGACGGTGACGCTGGGTTCGGCCGATACCGCGGCGCTGACCCAACTGGCGGAGCGGACCAAGTCCGATCCCTCGACCAACCCGACCACGGGTGCCGATCTCGCCGCCGGCCCGGGCGCCGGGCGGACCAAGAGCGACGTGGAAGCCTGAGACGTCGACCCGGCCGGGCATGCTGCCCGGCCGGGTCTTGCTTCAGCGGCGCTCGATCCTGTCGAGCCAGGTGCCGAGCCGGCCGCGTGAATAGGTGAGCGCCTGGTAGAGACCCAGCGACGCCTTGGCCCAGCCGACGTACAGCCCCGGCATGCCCAGCCGATCCGCCGCCCAGGCGACGCGGTGGCTCCAGGCGGCGATCCCCGCCCGCATCCGATAGACCAGCTTGCGCCGCCAGCCGATCCCGGCGGCATTGGGCGACACCCGTTTGATCGGCCGGATGCCCCGGCGGCTCCAGGTCAGCCGATAGGCGAGCCCCTCGCGGCGATGGCGCAGCCCGGCATCCTGCGTGCCGGCGATGAAATCGGCGTCCACGCCCCCCAGTGTAAGCCGCCCGGTGCCGATCGCGTCGGCCACGATGTCGCGCAGCTGCGGCGACCGAACGATCACGACGTTGGTGCCGCGCCCGTCCGAGGAATAGGGCTCCACCCAGGCATCGCCGAACGCGATGTCGGCGGTCTCGGCGACGACATCGTCGCACAGGTTGCAGGCGCTGTTCTGGAAGAAGCCGGCGCCCCAGTCGCCGTCCGCGAGATGCCACCAGTCCTGCCAGCGCGCGCTGCCGTCGGCGAGCGTCAGGTGCGCGGTGTACCAGTTGGCCGGGCGATCGGCATCCTTGCGGCGATATTCCACCGCGGTGACGGCATCCGGATCCACGTCCAGCTGCCAGGCGAAGCTGTCGACCAGCCGCCCGCTCTTCATATGGCCGCAGAACAGCCCCAGCGTGGCGGTGATCCGCTGGGCCAGGACCGGCTCGGCGGCGCGGGCGAGGTGCACCGCCTTGATGAAGCAGGGAATGCCCACCACGGCGTAGCGGCCCGGTACGCGGCGGATCTCGTCGAGGACATGGGCCAGATGCACCGGGTGGTAGCGCGAGCGCGCACCCTCGGCGATCTGGTCGAGGCTGCGCGAGATGCGATAGCCGAAATGCGGCGCGCCAGGGCCGGGCAGCGGCACGACATGGGCGACACCGTCGATCAGCCCGCGGCGCAGCAGCTCGGCAGCGACCCAGCTGACCATCCCGCCCGAGCTGCCGCCGGCGCGGAAATGCCCCTCGGCGACATGGCCGACATAGGCAGTCTCGAACCGCCCTATCCGCTGGTCGGCGATCGGAGCGGCCGGGAAACGGCGCTCGGCGATCGCGTTTTCGTCCACTGCCTGGGGCGAGAAGGGGCAGGTAGCGGCGAAGCGCGGCGTCGCCGTCTCGCGCCAGCCGGGCGGGCCCTGCGGCTTGAGCTGGCGATAGCCGTCCCAGCCCATATGCCCGCCGCTGCCCTGCGACGCGCAGGCGCCGCAGCCGATGCACAATCCGGAGCGAACAATGGCGGCGGGGCTCGGCGCCTCAGCCAAGCACCTTGTCCAGATAGGCGCTCGACTGGTCGCGCATCGCCGCGATCCGGTCGCCAATCGCGGCATCGAGCGGCGAATCGAGGATCGGGCCGAGGTCGATCGGCGCACCGGGCACCAGCAGGTGCCGCTCGGCGCCGAGCATCTCGGTAAGATCGCGCACCTTGTTCATCCGGTAGGGCGAGGTCGCGCAGGCAAACGGCTTCTCGTTCAGCAACGCGAATACGCAGCCATGGAAGAAGTTCGTCAGCACCGCCTCCGCCCCTGCCACCGCTGCGGCGAAGTCGTGCGGGCCCGCGTCCAGCCATTGTTCGTCCGCCCAGTCGTTGCGATAGCCAATGCTGACCAGCCGCACGCCGCGCGCCGATGCCCAGGCGCGGGCTGCATCGGCAAAGGCGGCCGGCATGCCATGGCCATAGACCAGCGCGTACCGCCCCTCGGGCACCGGCACCGCCGCATCGCGCGCGGGCGGGAATTGCAGGCAGGGATCGAGCACCAGTGTCGGCTCGCGGCCGATCGCCTGGGTGACCAGCCGGCGGCTGTTGGCGTCGCGCACCGCGATCATGTCGAAGCGGCGCAGCTGGTCCTGCCAATAGGGATCGAGCCCGGCATCCGCGTCATAGCTGCCGAAGCTGGCGGCATAGGCCGCGACGCATTCGGCGTTCAGCCCCTGTCCGAAGAAGATCGAGGCGCCGCCATACCAGGGGTGCCGCAGGTTCCACACCTCGTCGCTGCCGACCAGCACGGTATCGACATGCGGCATCTCCAGCGGATCCACCAGGTCGAAGCCGGGGGACAGCGGCAGCGCGTCGAAGGCGCAGAGGAACTTGCGCAGCTTGGCGCCGTAGCGCCGCCGGTCCTCGGCGCTGGCACGCACCGGCAGGGTAGGCTGGAGCGCGGTCCGCCACTCGGCGCGCGTCACGCGCGGCGATTCATGGTCGAGCAGCATCACGCGGTGGCCGCGGGCATGCACGCCCTCCGCCAGGCAGCGCGCCTGCCAATAGGAGCCATAATTGATGCAGCGATGGAAGGTAAGGATGCCGACACTGCGCGTATCGCTGCGCAGATCGTAGAGAAGCGTCGAAGAATCGTCGGTACCGGGAAGTTTCATGCGCGCGCGCGCCCGGTGCCGAAATCGGCCGAAGCCATGTGGTGTCCTCCCATTGGTCGCGCGTTGAACGTCGGGGAGGGCGGGCGGTTGCGATCGCGGTTGCGAAAAATCACAGGGCCGCAACTTTCGCCGTACGAAATTCGGTGGAGGGCGCCGCGCGGTACAGCGGGGCAATGAGCCACGCCGCCGCCTAGTTGCCCGCGCTGATCGGATGCCGGGCTAACCTCGCGAGGATCGTCGCGAGGATCGTCGCGCCGCTCTAAGCTCCAGTGTCCTTATGCCCTTTTGCGGGGGCGGCTCATAAATTCAGCGGGTGCCAACCCGCCAAGACTGCTGTGCGGGCGCACGTTGTTGTAGTCCGTTCGCCATGCCTCGATGATCCGTCTTGCTGCGGCCAGCGATGGGAACAGGTGCTCATTTAGGCACTCTTCGCGCAAACGACCATTGAAGCTTTCGACGAATTCCTTCTGCTGCGGCTTGCCCGGCGCGATGTAGTGCCATTCGACCCCGGTGTCCTGGGACCAGGCAAGGACGGCGTGACTGATCATTTGGGTACCGTTGTCGCTGACCACCATGCACGTCAGCCCGCGACGTTCGGCGATGGCGCTCAGTTCACGAACGACCCGCCGGCCGGACAGCGACGTGTCGACGATACAGGCCAGACATTCCCGGCTGTAATCGTCGATGACATTCAGCATACGAACCGCCGGCCGCAGGCCAACGCGTCCGACACGAAGTCGAGCGACCGGCGCTGGTTGGGTTCCTGCGGAATCGCCATTGGCGCCCGCGTGCCGAGCTCCCGCTTGCGGCCGCCACGCTTGCGCACCGTCAGCCGCTCCTCGCGATACAGCCGGTACACCTTCTTCAGGTTCATGCCCTTGCCCTCACGTCGCAGCAGTCTCGCCAGCCGACCGCAGCCGAACCGACGACGCTCGTTCGCGATCTTGCGCATACGCTCGCGGACAGCGTCGTCCTGTCCGCGAAGCGGCTCATATTGCTACGCCGACCGATTGACCCCGACCAGCCTGCAGGCGCGACGCTCGGAGAAGCTGTATCGGCCATCAGCTTCTCCACGGCAGCGTAGCGTTCCACAGACCGCGTGAGTTTTTTCCAGCAGATCCTTCAGTGCTGACACATCGAGCATCGACTCCGCCAGCAGCTTCTTCAGCCGGCGGTTTTCGGCCTCCAGCGCTCGCAACCGAGCAGCGCCCGAAACCGCCAGGCCACCACGCCTTTCGTGTTCCGCGTGAACCATTTCGGCAGTGCTGCGAGACGTCAGAATGACCTGGCGCTCCTGCTTGCGCTCAGCGGCACGATCGATGCCCCGCGGGATCTTCCTGCGCTGCATCGCGCGCGTCAGACAGGGAGACAGTCTTTAGTGAATCGAGACCAATCTACCTTCGCCGTCCGTTTGATTGAACGCGAAGAATCCACCTGCCCATCCCTTTGCCTGTGACATCGAGAAATAGGCCGTCGCCGTCGGCGTACGCCAGGGCTCCGCCAACGAGTGTATCTTGAGCGCAGTGCGTTTTCCCCTAACCCTGCTCCGAAATACCAACCACTTTAGCCACCACTTGTGGTGGGAATTCGTGGAATTGAACGAAGTCCAATGACACCAAAAACCTCGGGATTCTCTCGAATTTCGCGCAGTTTGAGGGTAGTTTCGCTAGCCGAAGAAAGGGCGTAGCTGGCGGAGCGGGAGGGATTCGAACCCTCGATACGCTTTTGGCGTATACTCACTTTCCAGGCGAGCGCCTTCGACCACTCGGCCACCGCTCCGCAGGATACCTGGAAGGCGCGGCCCTACCGTTCCTTGGGCGGCTAGGCAAGCGCCCGTTGCCATGCCAAGCTCTCCGAATGGCAAAAACCCTGCTCGTCCTCGCCGCGACCCTCGTTGCCGCGCCGCTCGCCGCTCGGAATGCCCCGCAAACCGCGGCGCTCGCGCGACCCAGCCCTGCCGCGGCCGAGCCGGCACCGGAAGACTGGCGCGACATTCCCGATGACGAGATCCTGCTGATCCAGCTGAAGAACGGCAGGCAGGTCGCCATCCGCTTGGCCGCGCGGTTCGCGCCCGCGCACGTCGCCAACATCCGCAAGCTCGCCGCCGCGCGCTGGTGGGACGGGGAGAGCGTCTACCGGGTGCAGGAGAACTGGGTCGCGCAATGGGGCGACCCGACCGAGAATAAGCCGTTGCCGCCCGAGATCCTCACCAGGCCGCCCGCCGAGTTCGAGATCGGCGCCTTCGCGCCGGCCCAGCGTCTGCCCAGGCCCGATTCCTATGCGAGCGCGACCGGCGTCACCGCCGACGGCTGGCCGATCGCCAGCGACGGCAAAGTGGCCTGGCTCACCCATTGTTACGGGATGGTGGGGGTGGCGCGCGACCAGCTGCCCGATACCGGCACCGGGTCCGAGCTGTTCACCCCGATCGGCCAGTCCGCCCGGCGGCTGGACCGCAACTATACCGTGGTCGGCCGCATCATCGAGGGAATGCAGCTCCTCTCGGCGCTGCCGCGCAGCGATGCCGCGATGGGGGTCTACGCAACCGAGGGCGAGCGGACCGGCATCGCCTGGGTGCGGCTGGCGAGCCAGCTGCCACCGGACGAGCGGCCGCATTTCCAGGTCCGCGCGACCGACAACCCCCGCTATGCTGCGATGCTTGCGCTGCGCATGAACCCGGCGCCGCCGATGGTGGCGACCGGACTCAACGTCTGCGATCTGCCGGCAGCGGTCCGCCGCCGGCCCTGAGCCGTTACTTGCCGACCCAGTCCGCCACCTGGTTCGCGACCTGATTGGCGGCCTGGTTGAGCGCGGGGCCGATCGCGGCCGTATCGACGGCGGACACGGGCACGCGCGCCTCGAAGCGGCGGCGTTCAAAGGCCTGGGTGCCCTCGCGGCCGAGCGCGGCGTCAAAGGTGACTACGGCTTCCATCTTGCTCGCATCGACGCCGAAGCTGCGCAAGTCGCCGCTCAGGCTCGCGCTGGGGGTGCTCAGCGACTGGCGGCGGCTCAGCACGATCCGGCCGGTGCGCGCGGCGACGGTGTCGGCCAGCAGCCGGCCGAACAGGCTGGCCGGGCCTTCAACCCATTGCGCGTCCTTCACATAGGCCACCGTCGTCCCGCCTGGCCCCGAATGCACCGGCACGCGGGTGGTGGCGAGTTCCTGGGGCGCATTGACGGGGCCGATCGACACGGCCTTGACCGTGCCCGATAGCTGGACTTCGCCCGCCGGAAGCACCGCCGCCGGCTGCAGCGTGAGCAGCGACGCCGGCGGCTTGGCCGCGAACGAAATGCATCCGGACAGCGGCACGGCGGCGAGCAGCGCAGCGATAGCGGGCTTGTTCATCCGGAACCTCACTTCTTCGGCTTGTAGGTGGGCAGCGCAGGTGCCCCGATCAGGCTGGAAGCGCCACCCTGATCGAGCTTGTGCGCAACATTGGTGAGCGCGAGCGACATCTCGCGCAGATCCTGCACGAGCTGGCCAACCTCGGGCATGGTCTTGTTCGAGAAGGCCTGGATCCCCGGCCGGGCATCGCCGATTGTCGCATCCAGCGTCTCGACGCTCTTGCGCGCCGAGGTGATGGTGGCGTTGAGATTGGCGATGGTCGGCTTGATGTCGCTGTTCATCATGCCGTTGGTGGACTCGGCAAGCTGGCCGATCTGCTGGGCGGCGGCGCCGGCCTGCTGGATCGCGACGCGAGTCTCGGCAAGCGTGGCGGCGATCTCGGGGCCGCGATCCGCCAGCGACTTGGTCAGCCGGTTGGTGTTCGCCAGGATGCCGCCGATCGATGCCTGGTTCTTCTCGTCGAGCAGGTCGGACACGCGCTCGGTAAGCGTGGTCAGCCGTTCGAGCAGCTTCGGTGCCGAGCTCAAGAGCGCGCCGAGGCCGCCCTGCTTGGTCGGGATCACCGGCACGCCCAGCGGGCAGGCGGCGCGGGGATTGTCCTGGGGGCACTCGATCGGGGGCTGGCCCTTCACCGCGCCGTCCAGCTGCACGGTGCTGGGGCCGGTGAAGCTGCCCTGGATCGTGGCGTTGGTGCCTTCGAGGATCGGCACGTCGGGCTGCACGCTGATGCGCACGCGCACGAGGCTGGGATCGGGCCGCCAGAACTGGATTTCCTTCACCTGGCCAGCCGGCACGCCCGAGAAGCTGACCGAGGAGCCGCGGCTCAGGCCGTCCACCGACTGCTTGAAGAAAATGTCATATTCACGCTCGTCACCGCCACCCAGCCGCGACAGCCAGACGATGAATAGACACAGCACGGCCAGCAGAATCAGCACGACCGCGCCGACCAGCACATGATTGGAACGCGTTTCCATCAGCCCCTCTTATCCTCGTGCACCGGCCGGTTCGGGCCCGCGACCGCAGCGCGTCCGCGCGGCCCGTTGAAATATTCCTGGATCCACGGGTGATCCAGCGCCAGCAGTTCCGGGATCGTGCCCACGGCAATCACCCGCTTGTCGGCAAGCACCGCGACGCGGTCACAGATGGCATAGAGCGTGTCGAGATCATGGGTGATCAGGAACACGGTGAGCCCCAGCGTCTTCTGGAGCGACGCGGTCAGCTCGTCGAATGCCGCTGCGCCGATGGGGTCGAGGCCGGCGGTGGGCTCGTCGAGGAACAGCAGCTCGGGATCGAGCGCCAGCGCGCGGGCGAGACCCGCCCGCTTCTTCATGCCGCCGGAAAGCTCGGCCGGGTATTTCGGCCCCGCTTCGGGCGGCAGGCCGGTCATCACCACCTTGTAGGCGGCGATTTCCTCCAGCAGCGCAGGGTCGAGCCGCGGATAATATTCCTTGAGCGGAACCTGCACATTCTCGGACACCGTCAGCGTGGAGAACAGCGCGCCGCCCTGGAACAGGATGCCCCAGCGCTTGCGGATGTCGACCGCCTCGGTCTCCTCGCGGCCGATCGTGTTCTCGCCGAATACCTCCACCGTGCCGTCCAGCGGCGGCTGGAGGCCGATGATCGAACGCATGAGCACCGACTTGCCGGTGCCCGACCCGCCGACGACGCCGAGGATCTCGCCGCGACGCACGTCGAGGTCGAGCTGGTCATGGACGATCTGCTCGCCGAAGCCGTTGCGCAGACCGCGGACGCGGATCAGGATTTCGCGATCGTCGTCGCGTGCAGCGTCGGTCATGTCCAGCCCACATTGGTGAAGAACACCGCGAAGAAGGCGTCGAGCACGATCACGAGGAAGATCGCCTGCACCACGGCGGTGGTAGTGCGCTGGCCGACCTGTTCCGCATCGGCTTCGACCTGCATGCCGTGGAAGCAGCCGGCCATGGCGATGATCGCGCCGAACACCGGCGCCTTTACCAGCCCGACCCACAGGTCGGTGAGCGGCACCACTTCGCGGATGCGCTGGATGAAGGTGATCGGCGGAATGCCCAGATCCACCCAGCAGAGCAGGCCGCCGCCGATGATCGAGATGATCGAGGAATAGAAGCCGAGCAGCGGCAGCATGAACACCACGGCGAGGACACGCGGCAGCACCAGCGCTTCCATCGGGGAGACGCCGATCGTGCGCATCGCGTCGATTTCCTCGGTCAGCTTCATCGTGCCGATCTGCGCGGCGAAGGCCGATCCCGATCGACCGGCGATCATGATCGCGGTCATCAAAATGCCGAGCTCGCGCAGGGTCAGCCGGCCGAGCAGGTTGATCGTGTAGATTTCCGCACCGAACTGGCGCAGCTGTACCGAACCCTGCTGGGCGATGACGATGCCGATCAGGAAGCTCATCAGCGCGATGATGCCGAGCGCGCCGACACCGACCACTTCGAACCGCTGCACCGTCGCGTTGAAGCGGAAACGGCTGGGATGGGTGATGACGTTCCACAGCGCGAGCGCCGTCGCGCCCATGAAGCCGAGCAGGCCGTAGAGCGTCTTGCCCGAATTGATGACCGCGCCGCCGATCTCGTTCAGCGCGCGGGTGAACGATCCCGGCGGTGGCGGCGGCAGCTGGATGGGATGCTCGGCGGCGACCACCTGATCGAGCAGATGCTGTTCGTTGCCGCTCAGCCCGTCGATCGCTGCGCCGCGTTCCCGCGCGAAGCGGTGCACGACCCAGGCGCCGACCGTATCCATCCGCCCGACCGCACTTAGGTCGAGCCGGGCCACGGCGCCGTCCACCGTTTCCAGCCGCGCGGGCAGGTCGCCCAGGCAGGCGAGCGAAAGATTGCCGGAGAAGCGGAGCACCGCCTCGCCGTTCTCGTCGGACCGTTCAAAGTCGGCGGGTGCCCTCATCGAAACCCCCTTTCCGCGATTCTGGCTGGAACGGCAAGTTCCTCCGTGGCTAGAGGGCGCAATGCAACGCCTCGCCATCTACGACATGGACAAGACCATCACCGCAAAGCCGACCTGGACGCGGTTCCTGCTGCACGTTGCGCGCACGCGTGCGCCGTGGCGGCTGGGGCTGTTTCCCTTGGTCGGTCTGGGCGGCCTGGGCTATCTCGCCCGCCGTATCGACCGCGCCGGGCTGAAGCGCCTGTCGCACCGGCTGCTGCTCGGCCGGGCGCTGCCGCCGGCGGAGATGACCGCGGTCGCCGAGGCCTTTGCCGAGCTTGAGTTGCGCAAGGGCGTGCTGCAAGGGGCCCGCGCGCAGATCGAAGCTGATCGCGCCGCCGGCTGCCGGCTGGTAATGGCCACCGCCTCGCACCGCTATTACGCCGAGGCGATCGGCAAGCGGCTGGGCTTCGACGACGTGATCGGCACCAATGCGAAGCGGGATGGGCAGGGGCATATTCTCTCCGAACTCGAGGGCGAGAACTGTTACGGGCCCGTAAAGCTCCACATGATCGAAAATTGGTTGGCGGCGCAGGGCCTGCTGCGCGCAAACTGCCATGTCCGCGCCTATTCCGACCATGTCTCCGACGCGCCGCTGCTCGAATGGGCGGACGAGGCTTTTGCGGTGAACGCGCATGGCCCGCTGGCGAAGCTGGCTGAGGCCCGCGGCTGGTCGCAACTGGACTGGCGCCGACCATGAGTTTTTCCTAGCACTTCCAAAAGGTTCGCAACCGCAACGGCATTTCGCGCATTTGTCTGGCGGGTTGCTGTGATCACGAGGAAGCGAAACGCGTGCAGAGGGATGACGACCAGAAGCCGGCCGCGACCGGAGAGCCGGCGGGCGATCTGAAGGATTCCACTTCCTACAGCCCTACGGGCGTTCACCCGACGCACCATTGGAAGCGTGCGATCATCGGCGCCCCTGGTCTGGGCGACCGCAGCACGGTGTTCTTCGCCGCGCTGCAGATGACGCGCATGCCGATGATCCTCACCGATCCGCGCCAGGACGACAATCCGATCGTCTTCGCCAACAAGGCGTTCCTCGACCTCACGGGCTATGAGGAAAGCGAGGTCCTCGGCCGCAATTGCCGCTTTCTCCAGGGGGCGGAAACCGACCGCGACGCGGTGGCCGAAATGCGCGGCGCAGTGGATGCGAAGGAAGCGATCGCGATCGAGGTCCTCAACTATCGCCGTGACGGATCGTCCTTCTGGAATGCGGTGTTCATCGCGCCGGTGCTGGGGCCCGATGGCGAGCTGCTCTATTTCTTCGCCAGCCAGCTCGACGTGACCCGGCGGCGGCAATCCGAACAGGCATTCCGCCAGGCGCAGAAGATGGAGGCGATCGGCCAGCTTACCGCCGGTCTGGCGCATGACTTCAACAACCTGCTGCAGGTGGTATCCGGCAACATCGACATCGTTGCGGGGCAGGTGGAGGACGAGCGGCACCAGCGCCTGCTGACCAACGCGGCGCGTGCCGCCGACCGCGGATCGAAGCTCACCCGCCAGCTGCTCGCCTTCGCCCGCAAGACCCGGCTCGAGCCGAAGACCGTGGACATGAACCAGCTGATCCACGAGTTCGGCGACCTGCTCGACAACACGGTCGGCGCGCAGATCCGGCTGGTCACCGCGCTCGAGCGGCGGCTGCCCGCCGTCGAGATCGATCCGACCCACCTCGAGATGGCGATCCTCAACGTGCTGCTCAACGCGCGCGACGCCATGCCCAAGGGCGGCACCGTCACCATCGCGACGCGCCTGTGGAAGCTGAACGGCGATGCGCCGATGCACCAGTTGCCGGAAGGCGAGTATGTGGTCCTCACCATCCGCGACGAAGGCGCCGGCATGCCTGAAGATGTGCGGCGCCGCGCGACGGAGCCCTTCTTCACCACCAAGGGCGCGGAGCGCGGCACCGGGCTGGGCCTTGCGATGGTGCATGGTTTCGTCCAGCAATCGCTGGGGCGGCTGGAAATCGACAGCATGCCGGGCGAGGGGACCGAGATCCGCATGCTGTTTCCGACCGCCAGTGCCATGGCCGGCACCGTCCCGGCCCCCGCGCCTGCACCGAGGCGCGCAGCCGGCGAGGGCGCGAGCGGCGGCAGCGAGACAATTCTTCTCGTCGAGGACAGCGATGACGTCCGTGCGCTGGCGCAGGAGCAGATTGCCGCCCTTGGCTACCGCGTCGTGCTTGCCGCGAGCGGCGAGGAGGCGCTGGAGCGGCTGAAGACCGAGACGGTCGACCTGCTGTTCACCGATATCGTGATGCCAGGCGGCATGAGCGGGCTGGAGCTGGTCGAGCAGTTCCGCCAGACCCATCCCGAAACGCCGGTGCTGATGACCACGGGCTACAACGAGGATCTGGTCGCCGACATCCCGCGCGGCTCGAACCTCGACGTGATCGGCAAGCCCTATCGTCGCGAGCAGCTGGCGGACCGCATCCGTGCGGCGCTCGACCGGCGCACCTCGGGCCCGCGGCGCGACCCCAACCCCATCGTGCCGGCCGAGGGATGAGCACGCCGGCGGGCATCGGCGGATCCGGTGCGACGCCGTTGGACCGGCTGGTCGCATCGCGTGACTGGTCCGATTCGCCGCTCGGGGCCCCGGACAACTGGCCCCAGAGCCTGCGGAGCGCCCTTGCCGTCATGCTGCCGTCCCACGCACAGACCGCGCTGTTCTGGGGGCCCGAGTACGTCGCGCTCTACAATCCCGCCTATGCCCAGACGATCGGCAACAAGCATCCGAAAGCGCTCGGCTGCCCTGCCCGGCAGCACTGGGCGGAGAGCTGGGACGATCTGGGCCCGATGCTTGCCCATGTCCGCACGACGGGGAAGACGCTCTCCGCGCGCGACCGGCGCTTCTACACCGAGCGTTATGGCTTCGGCGAAATCGTCTATTTCGACATTTCCTTCTCCCCCGTGTTCGAGACGGACGGCACGGTCGGCGGCGTGTTGGCGATCGTTTCGGAAAGTACCGAGCGGGTGAAGGCCGAGAAGCGGCTGCGCGACAGCGAGGCGGCGCTGCGGGCCAGCGAAGCGCTCGCCCGCGAGCAGGCCGACGAACTTGCGGTGATGTACGACAATTCGCCCGTCGGGCTGGCGGTGCTCGACACCAACCTGCGCTATGTGCGGATCAATCGCCAGCTGGCCGAATGGAACGGCATTCCCGTGGTCGATCATATCGGCCGCCATGTCAGCGAGATCGTGCCCGAGCTCAGCGACCAGGTGGTGGAGGCGCTGTACCGGGTGCTGGGCGGCGAGCCGCTGCTGAGAATCGAAGTCACCGGGCCCACGCGCGGGCGGCCGGACGGCACCTCCACCTGGCGGCAGAATTGGGTGCCGGTCTATGACTGGGACGGGACGATCCACCAGATCGCGATCTCCTGCGAGGATGTCAGCGAGGAGCGCAACGCGCAGCACGCGCTGGAAACGCTCAACCGCGTCGGCGCGGCGCTCTCGGCCGAGCACGACCTCGAGCGGCTGGTGCAGATGCTCACCGATGCAGGAGTGGAACTGACCGGGGCAAGCGTCGGCGCCTTCTTCCACAATGTGATGGACGAGAGCGGCGAGCGGCTGCACCTGTTCACGCTTTCCGGCGAGGAGCGCAGCCGGTTCGAGGCGCTGGGACGGCCGCGAGCGACGGGCGTTCTCCGCCCGATCTTCCGCAACGTGGTGATCCGCTCGGACGACGTCACTCGCGAGCCCGACTATGGCCACAACCCGCCGAACCACGGCATGCCGGCGGGCCACCCCGTGATCACCAGCTATCTGGGCGTGCCGGTCGTCTCGCGCGATCGATCGGTGCTGGGCGGATTGCTGTTCGGTCATCCGCTGCCCGGTCGCTTCACGGCGCGACACGAGGCGCTCGCGCGCAGCCTGGCGGCGCAGGCGGCGGTGGCGATCGACAATGCCGGCCTGCTTTCCGACGTACGTGCCGCCAACGAGACGCTGGAGCGACGCGTGGAGGAGCGCACCGCGGCGCTGCGCGAGACCGAAGCGGCGCTGCGCCAGAGCCAGAAGATGGAAGCGATGGGCCAGCTGACCGGCGGCGTCGCGCATGATTTCAACAATCTGCTGACCCCGATCATCGGCAGCCTCGACCTGATTCTGCGCAAGCGCGGCGACGATCCGATGCTGCATCGGCTACTCGACGGCGCGATGCGCTCGGCCGAGCGGGCGAGCACGCTGGTGCAGCGGCTGCTCGCCTTCGCCCGGCGCCAGCCCCTGCAACCCGCGCCGGTCGACATGGTCGCGCTGGTCGACGGGATGGTGCCGCTGCTCGCCAGCACGCTCGGCCCCAAGATCGCGTTGTCGGTCAGCAAGCCGGAGACGCTGCCGGCTGCCCGGGCCGATGCCAACCAGCTGGAGATGGCGCTGCTCAACCTTGCGGTGAACGCGCGCGACGCGATGCCCGAAGGCGGCGCGCTCGAGGTGCGGCTGGGGCTTGGCGACGCGCAGGAAGCGCCGTCGCCGCTCGGCCCCGGGCACTATGTGCGACTGGCGGTGCGGGATACCGGCACGGGGATGGACGCGGCGACGCTCGCCCGGGCGGTCGAGCCTTTCTTCTCCACCAAGGGGGTCGGGCGCGGCACCGGCCTCGGCCTGTCGATGGTGCATGGGCTGGCGAGCCAGCTGGGGGGCACGATGGGGCTGGAGAGCCGGCCAGGCGAGGGAACGGTGGTCGAACTCTGGCTGCCGGTCAGCGACGACGCGCCCGCTGCCGTCGCGGCGCAGGGCCGCCACGAGCCCCACGCCGGGGCGGGCATGGTGCTGCTGGTAGACGACGAGGACATCGTTCGCGGCACGGCGGCGGAGATGCTGCGTGCGCTCGGCTATCAGGTGCAACCGGCGGACTCCGCCGAAGCGGCGCTGGCGATGCTCGACCACGGGCTCGTCCCTGACCTGCTGGTGACGGACCACCTGATGCCGGGCATGACCGGCACCGACCTCGCACGCGAAGTGCATGCCCGGCTGGGCGAGGTGCCGACGCTGATCGTCTCGGGCTATGCCGATGTCGAAGGCCTGGGGCGTGACTTCGCCCATCTGCCCAAGCCCTTCCGCCAGGCCGATCTCGCGCGGGCGCTGACCCTGCTGGGCGTTCGCTAGGCGGTGTTTCCGTCAAGGATGCTGCGGTAAAGCGCGATATACTTGTCGGCCATCGCATCGACCGAGAAGCGCGTTTCGATCGCGCGGCGGCAGGCGGCGCGGTCGATCGACGCGACGCGCTCGACCGCATCCGCCCCTTCGTCGGCAGAGGCGACAAGGATCCCGGTGGCGCCGTCCTCGATCAGCTCGGGCATCGACCCCCGCCGCACGGCGATCACCGGGGTGCCGCACGCCATCGCTTCGATCACCGAAAGGCCGAACGGCTCGTCGAAGTTGATCAGGTGGAGGAGCGCACGGGCGCTGCCCAGCGCCCGGATTCGCGCCGCGCCGCCAACGGGGCCGTGATAGACGATCCGGTCGTTCAGATGCGGCTGCACCGCGCGCTCGAAATAGCCCTGGTCCTGGACGATGCCGTAGAGGTTGAGGCGGCGGCCGGTCGCCTGGGCGACGGCGATCGCCTCGGCGGCGCCCTTGTCCGGGTGCATCCGGCCGAAGAACAGCAGGTCGTCGCTGCCTTGCTGGTCAAAGGCGAAATCGTCGAGCGGAATGCCGTGGTGGATCGTCGCGGCATAGCGCAGCGCCGGGTGCCGGTCTGCGTCGGAGATCGCGACATATTGCACGCGCTCCTCGAACGGCTTGTACATCGGCAGGATGCGTTCGGAGGAGAAGCCGTGGATCGTCGTTACCATGGGCGTGTCGATCAGCGGGGCATAGGCGTGCGCGGGGAAATCCGCCTGGTTGTGGATCAGGTCGAACTCGGACGCGCGGGCGAAGAGGTGCGATTGATGGGCATATTCCCACACCTTCGCGTCGATCGCAGGATCCTCCGCATAGCCGCGCGGCACCACGCCGGCCAGGCGAGCGGTGGTGACTGAATCCTGCGTGGCGAACAGGGTGACGTCGACACCTTTCGCCACCAGCGCTTCGGTGAGCAGGCTCGTCACCAGCTCCCACGGGCCATAATGCCGCGGCGGCGTGCGCCAGGCGATCGGCGCGAGCATGGCGATCTTCATGCAATGGGACCGAAGGGGGTGGCGTGCACCTCTCCGCCGTGCTCCTGCGAAAGCAGGGGCCCAGGGTAGGAGAGCGAATCGCGCGTGGCACTGGGCCCCTGCTTTCGCAGGGGCACGGGAATGTTGGTCATGCGAGCAGGATGCCTTGATTGGGGGCGAGCGGGAGGACAGCTGCGTCACCCCGCCGTTCTTCATCCCCGCGAAGGCGGGGATCCATTGGTGGGAACGCTTCCGTGCGATCCCCGGCCGCACTGGCAAATGGATACCCGCCTTCGGGGGAATGACGAGGAGAAGGTGTGGTGAGGATGGGGGCGAGCGTTGCCGCCCAGTCCGGCAGCACCAGCGTCTGTGGCGCATCCGACAGGTTCAGCGCCACGAGCACGCGGTCCTCGCGGTGCCGGCGCTCGTACGCCAGCACGGCGCCGTCGCTCGACACGGCGTGCCAGCTGCCGATCGACAGCGCGGCGCGCGCCCGCCGGAGCGCGAGCAGCGCGCGGGTGAAATTCAGCAACGAAGCCGGATCGTCGCGTTGCGCCATGACGTTGCGCGTCGCCCAGTCCGGGTTGAGCGGCAGCCAGGGCTCGACCGTGCTGAACCCGGCGTGGCCGCTCGCATCCCACGGCATCGGCGTGCGCACTTCATCGCGGTTGAAGGCCGTGTCAGGCTCGCGCAGCGCCTGGGGATCGCACACCCGGTCCGGCGGGATAGGCACGTTGGGCATGCCAAGCTCGTCCCCTTGGTACAGCGTCGGTGTGCCGCGTAGCGTGAGCAGGAGCATCATCGCCACCGCCGCCTGATCTGTCCCCACCCGCGAGGCGACGCGCGGCTTGTCGTGGTTGCCCAGCACCCAGTTCGGCCAGCCGTCCGCCGGCAGCGCGCCTTCATAGTCGGCGATCAGTCGGGCCAGTGCGGGGGCGTCCCAATTGGCATCGAGCAGGTGGAAGTTGAAGGGCAGGTGCACGCCGCCTCCGCCTTCGCCATAATAGGCGACCAGACGCGGGATCGGCAGGTAGATCTCGCCGATCAGCACGCGCTCCGGATAGCCCTCCGCCACGTCGCGCATCGCGGCGATCACCTCCATCATCTCGGGCTGGTCGGCGGAGTGAACGGGCAGCAGCCGTTCGATGTCCTGCATGCCATCGCGCCAGTTCGGATTGGCGGGGTTGTCGGGGAAGTCGGCATGCTTGATCGCCAGCCACAGCACGTCGATGCGGAATCCGTCGACGCCGCGATCGAACCAGAAGCGCATCGCGTCGAGCATCGCGGCGCGCAGATCGGGGTTGCGCCAGTTGAGCTCGGGCTGCTCCTTCAGGAACTGGTGGAGATAATATTGGCCGGTGGCGGCGTCCCATTCCCAGGCGCTGCCGCCGAAATAGCTCTGCCAGTTGTTGGGCGGTCCGCCATCGGGGGCGGGATCGCGCCAGATATACCGGTCCCGCTTCGGGCTTTCTCGCGAGGATCGGCTCTCCAGAAACCACGGGTGCTCGCTGGAGCTGTGATTCGGCACGAAATCGAGCAGCAGCTTAAGACCGCGGGCATGCGCGGCATCGCGGAGCGCATCGAAGTCCGCGAGCGTGCCGAAGCGCGGGTCGACCCCGCAATACTCCGCCACGTCATAGCCGAAATCGGCCATTGGGGAGGGGAAGATCGGCGAGAGCCAAACCGCGTCGATGCCAAGATCGACCAGATAGTCGAGCCGCGCAGTCACGCCCGCCAGATCGCCAATGCCGTCGCCGTTCGAGTCGTTGAACGAGCGTGGATAGACCTGGTAGATCACGCCCTTCTGCCACCAGAGCGGCTCGGTCATCGGAAGCGTTCCTTCGGGATGTGGGTGATCCGGCACGCCAGATCCGCCTCGCCGCTGGCGACGATGTAGCGCTCGCCCGCATCGACCAGCCCGGTGGTGAACACCACCGGCGTCGGCAGATAGAGCTGGTGCGCGATGTCCGCGGTCAGCGCCGGATTGGCCTCCAGCAGCGGCACCGTGTCTTCCTGCCGCAGGATCACGCCGGGATCGTCGCGATCGAGCAGCGCCCAGAAGCTGCGATAGATGCCCACCGCGTCGCGTTTCTCCACGCCGTGGTAGATCAGCAGCCAGCCCGCATTGGTCAGCACCGGCTGGCTGCCCCCGCCGATCCGCTGGTTCGAGGTCGAGCCCTTGCGCGCCCGGATGCCCGGCTGGTCGAGCGGCTTCCAGTGCAGCCCGTCGGGGGAGCGGGCGAGGTTGATGGAGGGGCCGCCCAGCCAGGGGGAGTCGTCCGGATAAGCGAAATAGACTTCGCCCAGCGGCCGGGTCAGCGCGTGGAAGAAGCCGTCGATCCGCCCCTCGAACAGCAGCATGTCCTTGTTCTGGTGGTCGAGCACCACCCCCAGCAATTCCCAGTCGAGCCCCTCGGTCGAGCGGTACATCGCGGTGCAGTGCCGTTCGGCGGAGACCCCGCACACGGTCATCCAATAGGTGCCGTCGATGCGCGTGATCCGCGCATCCTCGACGCCGTAGTCCATGTACGAGGCGCTGGGTGCGATCGCCTTGTTGTAATGCACCGCCACCACCGTGCGGGCATCGGCATCCAGCTCCACCGGCAGCAGCCAGGACAGCGAGGTGAGCCCGAGCAGCCGCGGGTTGCGGTCCTTGAGCGCGAACTGGCGCGGGTCCGTCATGTCGAGCCCCGCTACCGCGTGGCGATCGAGCACATAGCCTGAGGGCGTCCAGCGAATTGCTCGGGCATGCCCGTCCACCACAGGATCGCGCAGCGCCTCGGCCACGCGGACCATCAGCAGCAGATTGCCGTTCGGCAGCCGCGCGAAGCCGGGGTTGAACGCGCCGAGCACATAGGTGGCATCGTCCACGCCGCTGCGCAGCGGCGAGCGGGTCAGGTCGACATCGTCGGGCCGGAAGATCAGGTAATCGTCGCTCAAGCGCTTGCCCCCTCGGGTTTCACGCCCAGCAACGGAGTCAGGCTCCCGGGGTTCCGGCTGCGGTCTCGGCTTCCTGGGCCTGGCGATGGTGGCGGATCACCTCGTCGATGATGAAGCGCAGGAACTTCTCGGAAAATTCGGGGTCGAGATCGGCGTCCTGCGCCAGCGCGCGCAGCCTTGCGATCTGCGCCTCCTCGCGGCCGGGATCGGCGGGCGGCAGCCCGGCCTCGGCCTTGTAGCGCCCTACCGCCTGGGTCACCTTGAACCGCTCGGCGAGCATGAAGACGAGCGCCGCATCGATATTGTCGATGCTCTGGCGAAAGCGGGTCAGCGTCGCGTCGGTCATGGAAATCCCTTTTGCCGCTGCGGCACGGCCTTGCAAGCACTCTTGCCTTTGCAGGGCACAAAGGCCAGAGGCACGTGCATATGAGCGCAACCGTCCACCGCCTGGGGTCGCGAACCCAGCCCTCGCTCGATCCGATCATGGCGCTGGTCGCCCAGGACATGAACCTGGTCAACGCGGTGATCCTCGATCGCATGCAGTCGGAAATCCCGCTGATTCCGGAGCTTGCCGGCCATCTGATTGCCGGCGGCGGCAAGCGGATGCGACCGATGCTGACGCTCGCGAGCGCCCGGCTGCTCGGCTATGCCGGCACGCGCCATCACAAGCTCGCCGCGGCCGTGGAGTTCATCCACACCGCCACGCTGCTCCACGACGACGTGGTCGACAGCTCGGACCTGCGCCGCGGCCGTCGCACCGCCAATATCATCTGGGGCAATCCGGCGAGCGTGCTGGTCGGCGACTTCCTGTTCAGCCGCTCGTTCGAGCTGATGGTGGAAGCCGAGAGCCTCAAGGCGCTGCATATCCTGTCGAACGCCAGCGCGGTGATCGCCGAGGGCGAGGTCAACCAGCTCACCGCCGTGCGCCGGATCGACCTGTCCGAGGACCGCTATCTCGACATCATCGGTGCGAAGACTGCGGCGCTGTTCGCCGCGGCCTGCCGCGTGTCCGCGGTGGTTGCCGAGCGTCCGGAAGCGGAGGAGCTGGCGCTCGACGCCTATGGCCGCAACCTCGGCATCGCCTTCCAGCTGGTCGACGACGCGATCGATTACATCTCCGACGCGTCGACGATGGGCAAGGATGCCGGCGACGATTTCCGCGAGGGCAAGATGACCCTGCCGGTGATCCTCGCCTATGCGCGCGGCAACGAGGCGGAACGCGGTTTCTGGAAGGAAGCTATTTCGGGCCGCCGCATCTCGGACGAGGATTTCGTCGAGGCGATTCGGCTGGTGCGCAGCTGCCGCGCGGTGGACGACACGCTGGCGCGCGCCCGGCATTATGGCCAGCGCGCAATCGATGCGCTCGGCGGCTTCCGCGCCTGCGAGGCGAAGGACGCCATGGTAGAGGCCGTCGAATTCGCGGTGGCGCGCGCCTATTGACGCGCGCCCCGGCCGGCGGACTCAGTCGTCGGCCGGCTTTTCCTCGTCTGCGTCCTCGTCAACTTCGAGCGCGTCTTCCTCGTCCATGTCGAGCACTTCCTCGATGCCCTCGACGATCAGGTCGAGCTGCTCGTAGCTCGCCGTCATCTCGATGGTTTCGCCGTCCTCATCCTCGAGGTGCAGCGTGTAGTCGCCGTCGCTATCCGGCGTGATGGTGAACTGGGAAAGGATTCGTGCCATGTCGCGCTCCTCTGGCGGTGAGTCCGCCTAACCACGCTTATCCCGAATGGTTGCAGCCCGATGACGTCGACCCTGCCGATCCACGCTGTTTTGCCGGCGCTGCTCGATGTGCTGCGGGCGGCGAGCAACGCCGTGCTGGTGGCGCCGCCGGGCGCGGGCAAGACCACGGCGGTGGCGCCGGCGCTGCTTGGCGAGGCGTGGTGCACCGGCGAGATCCTGCTGCTGTCGCCTCGCAGGCTCGCCGCGCGGGCGGCGGCGGAGCGGATGGCGGCGCTGGCGGGGGAGCCGGTGGGCAAGACCTTCGGCTACGCCACCCGCATGGACAGCAAGCGATCGGCGGTAACGCGGGTTACGGTTGTCACCGAGGGCATCTTCGTCAACCGCATCCAGTCCGATCCCGAGCTTTCCGGTGTATCGGCGGTGCTGTTCGACGAAGTGCATGAGCGCAGCCTCGACAGCGACTTCGGCTTGGCGCTCGCGCTGGATGCGCAGGGCGCGCTGCGGCCGGACCTGCGACTGGTGGCGATGTCCGCCACGCTCGACGGCAGCCGCTTCTCGGGCTTGATGGGCGGCGCACCCGTCGTGGAGAGCGAAGGACGCAGCTATCCGCTTGCGCTGCGCCATCTCGGCCGCGCGGCAGAGGCGCGGATCGAGGACAGCGTCGCTGGTGCGGTACGGCAGGCGCTGCGCGAGGAGGCGGGCGGCATTCTCGCCTTCCTGCCCGGCGTGGCGGAGATCGAGCGGACCGCCGAGCGGCTGGGCGACATCGGCGGCGCGGTGCTCCACCGCTTGCACGGCAGCCTTGATCCCGCCGCCCAGCGCGCCGCGATCGCACCCGACCCGGAGGGGCGGCGCAAGATCGTGCTGGCAACCTCGATCGCCGAAACCTCGCTGACGCTGGACGGCATCCGGGTCGTGGTCGATTCCGGGCTCGCGCGGCGGCCGCGCTACGATCGCGCGGCAGGCATGACGCGGCTGGTGACCGAGCGCGCCAGCCAGGCGGCGGTGACCCAGCGCGCCGGCCGCGCCGCGCGGCAGGGGCCGGGTGCGGCCTATCGGCTATGGGAAGAGGCGGCGACGGCAGGGTTGCCGCGCTTTGATCCGCCGGAGATCCTGGAGGCCGACCTGTCGGCGCTGATGCTCGACTGTGCGTTGTGGGGCGTGACCGATCCCCGCCAGCTCGCCTGGCTCGATCCGCCGCCCGAGGCCGCCATCGCCGAGGCGCGGGCACGGCTGGGCGCGCTGGAGGCGATCGACGGAGACGGCCGCCCGACCGAGCACGGCAAGGCCATCGCCCGCCTGCCACTGCCGCCGCGCCTCGGCCATATGCTGGTGCGCGCGAGTGAGCGGGGGCTGGCGCGGACGGCGGCAGAGGTGGCGGTACTGCTCGGCGAACGCGGGCTGGGGGGCAATGACGCGGATCTGGAACTGCGGCTGCGGCGCTGGAAGGGCGAACGCGGCCAGCGGGCGGAAAATGCGCGACGCCTGGCGGAGCGGTGGAGCCGGCTGATTCCCCCTCCCACAAGCGGGAGGGGAGCGCAGGCTTCGAGCAGCGGCGAGGAGGTCGCCCTTTGCGTGGCGCTCGCCTTCCCGGACCGCGTGGCGAAGCGCCGAGATGGTTCCGGCGAGACCTGGGCGTCGGTAGGCGGGCGTGGCTTCAAGCTGGATCCCGCCTCGCCGCTCGCTCGCGCCGAATGGCTGGCGGTCGCGGAGACGCAGGGCATGGCCGCCGGCGCGCGCATCCTCTCCGCCGCGCCGCTCGATCCCGCGACGGTCGAATCGCTGTTCGCCGACCGCATCGAGACCCGCCGCACGGTGACCTTCGATCCGGCCACCGGTCGTATCGAAGCGCTGCGCGAGCGCCGGCTTGGCGCCGTCCGCCTGTCCGGCGGCAGCGATTCGGGCGCGACTCCGGCCGAGATCGGATCGGCATTGCTGGAAGGCGTCCGCAACCACGGCCTGCATCTGCTCCCCTGGTCGGACACGGCGAACGCGCTGCGCACCCGCGCCACCTATGCCGGCATCGACGCGCTCACCGACGAAGCCCTGCTCGCCACGCTCGACGAATGGCTGCCGCCCGCGCTCGACGGCAAGCGCCGGCTGGATGCGGTGTCGCCCGAATCGCTCACCCAGGCGCTGCAAAACCTGCTCGGCTGGGACGGCCAGAAAACGCTCGATCGCCTGGCGCCGGCACGGTTCGAGACGCCGGCGGGCTCGTCCCACGCCATCGACTATGCCGCCGAGGCAGGCCCCACGGTGGAGGTTCGCGTGCAGGCGCTGTTCGGGCTCGCCGAGCATCCGACGGTCGGTGCGGGCGTGCCGCTGGTCCTCAGCCTGACCTCGCCCGCGGGCCGCCCGATCCAGACGACGCGCGATCTGCCCGGCTTCTGGAAGGGCAGCTGGACGGCGGTGGCCAAGGAAATGCGCGGCCGTTACCCCAGGCACCCCTGGCCCGAGGACCCGGCGGCGGCCTCCGCAACGCTACGGACGAAAAACGCTGATGCAAGGGCGCGCGGGGCGCGCTAAGGAATGGCCCCATGAAGTCCGCTCGCATCTATCAGCGCGTCAAGAACGCGATGCAGTCCGGCCGCGCCCGGACCGACAACTGGGTCCTCGAATTCGAGCCGCACACCCCGCAGCGGCCCGATCCGCTGACCGGCTGGGCCGGCGGCGGCGAGACTGCCAACCAGGTCCGCATTTCCTTCCCGACGCTGGAAGCAGCCAAGGAGTATGCCGAGCGCGAAGGCTATGCCTATCACGTCGTGCCGGCGCCGCAGCGCAAGCTCAAACTGCAGGCCTATGCGGACAACTTCCGCTGATCTCTGACCCTTTCCCTTGGCTGCGGGGAAGGGCCGGACGAAGCGCTGGATCCATCGTCGTCATTCCCGCGAAGGCGGGGATCCATTGGTGGGAGCTGCGCGGCTGCAACCCTATCGTCCCGGCAAATGGATCCCCGCCTTCGCGGGGATGACGTGTTTTTCGGCTTATCCGTAGAAGCGCCTCAGCCCCGCGCCAGCAGCGCGGCGCTGAGCAGCAGCAGCATCTTCACGTCGACACCCATGCCCTGCGCCCGGCAATCGGCGATGAAGGACGGCAGCTCGGCCATCGGCACATGGTGGACGTTGATGTCCTCGCCATCGACGCCCCCGCCCGCGCCGATGCGGGTCAGGCCGTGCACGCGAACCAGCGTGAAGCTCTCGCTGACCATGCCGGGCGAGGCGAAATACTCGCCGAGCTCCTCGACCCGTTCGCAGGCATAGCCCGCTTCTTCCTCGAGTTCGCGACGGGCGGCAGCTTCGACGGTGTCGCCTTCCTCGGTATCGCCGATCAGCCCGGCGGGCAGCTCGATCGAGCGGCGGCCCATCGGCACACGATATTGATCGACAAGGATCACGCGATCCTGGTCGTCGATCGCGACGATCACGACGGCGCGAATGCCGCGGGCGCGGGCGACATATTCCCACTTGCCCTGACGGCGCACGGTAATCCACTTGCCCGCCCAGGGGGTCTCGATCGGTTCGTCGGTCATTCGGAAGGCCTTAGAGCTCGATCAGGCGATCGGGAAGCTCGTTCACGTCGTCCGCCGCGCGGGGGAACTGTTCGGCGAGCACAGCGCCGATCTGCGCGACGGCTGCGGCCATGCCTTCGGCGACGCGCCCTTCCTTCACCTCAGCCAGCAGCGCCGCCATCGCCGCGCCCCAGACCTCCGGCGTGACACGCGCATGGATTGCCGAGTCGGCTAGGATCTCGGCACGATGCTCGGCGAGGCTGAGGTAGAGCAGCACGCCGGTGGCGCCCGTCGTCCGCTTCTCGGTCGCGGTGCGGAACAGCGCCAGCGCTCGGGCATGGACCCGCCGCGTCTTCGTCGACCCCGGTGCGAGCGCGATCCGCAGTGCGTCCTTCGCCAGTACGATCCGGACGAGCAGGAAGGTGAGCGCGGTCACGACCAGCGCGGCGGTGAGATACCAGTGCGCAGGCACGGTCTGCGACCAGGGATCGATCAGCCGGGTGTGGAGCCATTCGATCGGCCCCGGCTGCCAGGCGAGCAGTGCCAGCACCAGCAGCATCGCCAGCACCGCCCATTGCAGCGCGACGTCGGCATAGTCGTCAGAACGGCGGGCCAGCACCGTAACGATCTCGCCGCTGGTATTCGCCTCGGCCTGGGTAACGGCCGCGGCCACTCGAGCACGGTCCTGATCGGTCAATCGCATTGTCACCAGCTCCCCGAAGCGCCGCCGCCACCGAACGACCCGCCGCCGCCGGAGAAGCCGCCGCCGCCACCACCGCCGCCGCCCCAACCGCCGCCGCCGCCCCAGCCGCCATGATCGTCATCATCGTCGCGGTGGCTTGCCGCCCGGCCGATTTCGTTGGCGATGGTCCAGAGCACGATCGGCAACATGCCGCTGTCATTATCGCGTGCGCGATAGGCTTGCCCGTCCCAGGGCCCGGGCCGGCGACGTCCGCCGAAGCGCGCCAGCATCGGCACCAGGATGACGATGAGGATGATGAACCAGACGAGCAGCCCGATCGGCAGCCCGCCGCCCTGCCGCTTGCGCGCGGAGGACTTGGTCGCCGCGTCTTGCGCCGCCTTGGCCTTCTGCTCGGCGGACTCGAGCGGCTGCTTCATCTGCTCGGCAATGGCCTGCGCGCCCGCGACGATGCCCCCGGCCATGTCGCCCGCCTTGAACTTCGGCACGATGACCTGGCTGATGATCTGGTTCGACAGCGCGTCGGTCATGATCGGTTCGAGGCCATAGCCGACCTCGATTCGCACCTTGCGCTCGTTGGGGGCGACGATCAGCAGGATGCCGTTGTTCGCCTCCTTCTGCCCGATGCCCCAGGCGCGGCCGAGCTGATAGCCGTAATCGGCGATGTCATAGCCCTGCAGGTCCGGAATCGTCGCGACGACCAGCTGGCGGCTGGAGGCCTGCTGCACCTCCGCGGAAAGCTGGGTGAGCTGCGCCACCTGTTCGGGGGAGAGCAGATGGGCGTCGTCGACCACGCGGCCGGTCAGCTTGGGGAAGGTCGGGTCGGCGAGCGCCGGCAGCGGCGTCAGCACGAGCAGCGCCAACAGGAAACGCAACAGGATCATCAGCTGATCTCACGAAGAATGGCGGTGGTGCCTGCATCGATAGCGTCGGCCATGGCGCCCTTGCGGAAGCGCGGCACCATGTCCTTCTGGATAATTCGCGCGGCCTCGGCATCGGTCAGCGCCCTGCGGAGGCCGTTGCCCACTTCGATCCGCACCTGACGTTCGGCGGGGGCGACGACGAGCAGCACGCCGTCGTCATAGCCGCGTCTGCCGATCTCCCACCCGTTGCCTAGCCGCTGACCGAGATGCTCGATCGGCTCGCCTGCGAGGCTCGCCACCGTCAGAACCACGATCTGGTGGCAGGTGCGCACCTCCGCCTGCGCGAGCCGCCGCGTGAGGGCGGCCACCTGCGCGGGCGAGAGGAGGTGCGCGTTATCCATCACTCGGCCGGTCAGTTGCGGCAACGGGGCCTGATGCTTGCCGGCGTAGGCGACCGGCGGCGCCGGCGTCACCTTGCCGACGGGGCAGCCGTGCAGCAGCACGGCGCCCGCAAGGAGCGCCGCGTGGATCAGTTGCCGTTCCCGAAGTTCACCGTTGGGGCAACATCCGCGCCCGCCTTGGCCTGGAACGGGGTGAGGGGCTTGGCGCCGTAGAAGATCTTGGCGCCCACCGCGTCGGGGAAGGTGCGGATGCGAGTGTTATAGGCCTGCACAGCCTGGTTATAGTCGCGGATCGAGATGGTGATCCGGTTTTCGGTGCCTTCCAGCTGGCTCATCAGCGTGGTGAAATTCGCCTGGCTCTTGAGGTCCGGATAGGCCTCCGTGGTCGCCAGAAGGCGCGAGAGCGAGCCGCCCAGCTGCTGCTGCGCCGCCTGGAACTGCTGGACCTTGGCCGGATCGGTCAGGTCGTTGGCATTGACCTGCACCGAGGTCGCCTTGGCACGGGCGTTCATTACGTCGGTCAGGATCTTGCCTTCAGAGGCGGCGGAGCCCTTCACCGTTGCGACCAGATTCGGGACCAGGTCGGCGCGGCGCTGATACTGTGCCTGCACGTCCGCCCATTTGGCCTTTGCATTCTCCTCGGCGGTCGGCACGCTGTTGAGCCCGCAGGCCGAGAGCGACAGGGCTGCGATCGGCACGAGTGCGGTACGAAACTTCATGGGGAAGCAACCTCCAAATCCCATCAACGGGGTGTCTTATACGACGCCCACACCCGCAGACGGAAGCGAAATCGGTCGCCGGGGGTTGGCGTGTCCGCGCGACTTCGGCAAGGTCGCGATGCCTTCGGGAATGGAGAGATGGCGGATGTTGAAGGAATTCAGGTCGTTCATCGCGCGCGGCAACGTGCTCGATCTGGCAGTGGGCGTGATCATCGGCGCAGCGTTCGGCAACATCACGAAATCGCTGACCGACGACATGATCATGCCGCTGGTCGGCTGGATCTTCGGCGGCGTTGATTTCTCAGGCTATTTCCTGCGGCTGGGCGCGATCCCGCCCAGCTACACGGGCTCGCCATCCAATTACGCGGCGCTGAAGGCAGCCGGCGTGCCACTGATCGGATTCGGTGCGTTCGTTACCGTGGTGATCAACTTCCTGATCCTCGCCTTCATCGTCTTCCTGCTGGTGCGTACGGTCAACAAGGTGATCGCCGCCGCCGAGCGCGACAAGGCCAAGGGCGATGCGCCGCCCGCTGCCGATCCGGCCGATGTGGTGCTGCTGCGCGAGATCCGCGACGAGCTAAAGAAGCGGAACGGCGCGGCTTAGGCCGCCGCCAGTTCCTCGGCCGCGGCATCGGCCAGGCTGGTGCCGTCGAGGATGCGCGCGGTTTCGTCGCGCACCCGCGCCATCGCCCGCCGGATCGCGCAGGCGGCTTCGTCCTTGCAGTCGTTGCACGGGCGATAGGCGGTGCGGCTGACGCAGGGGACCAGCGCCAATGGCCCTTCGATCACGCGGATGATCTCGCCCAGCGAGATCAGGTGCGCGGGGCGGGCGAGGCGATAGCCACCCATCTTGCCGCGGGTGGAAACCAGGAAGCTCGCCTCGCGCAGATCGGCGAGGATCAGTTCGAGGAATTTGCGGGGCACGTTGGCTTCGGCGGCGATGCGGTTCATCGGCACGGGCGCGCCGGCGATCGGCTGTTCGGCAAGGAAGAGCATTGCGCGGAGCGCGTAGCGGGAACGCTGCGTCAACATGATGCACTCTCCATGCCAACCGAATGGGGCGTTGGGAAGGCGATAAACCGTGCAACCTGACCTTTTCATTAAGCGCAAAGCGCCTATATGGGTTCTTGCCGGGTTCGCCCGGCTATGGCGATAAATTGCGGCGTGAAATAGATGCAGCGGACCCGGGGGCAGTACCCGGCGGCTCCACCACAAGGTGGTGTTTCTGGACACCGTTTCTGACGGGGCCGAACCAGGATCGACGTGTATTGAAAGGCGCTGTTTTCGCTCGGAATGGGACCACCGCAACGGCCCATTACACAAGTGCCAACGATAACGAAGCACTCGCTATTGCGGCGTAACCACACGGCTTAACGGCCTAAGGTTATTCTAAAATGCGCGGTTGGGCCACACCGGGCAACAGAAGTGGACTCCAGCGGCCGCCAGGGGGGCCGGGCAACAGAACCCCCTGGACCTTCTCCAGTCTAGAGGCGGGCGAGCCACGGCTCCACGGCGGCGAAATGCGATTCCCAGCTGGGCATCACATAGCCTCGCACGCGCGCCAGCTGCGCCTGACGGACCTCGCCTTCCTGCAGATGGTGCGCGATCGCGGCGAGCCAGGTCGCGCCATCCAGCGGGTCGCAATAGATCGGAAGGTCGCCGGCCAGTTCGCGGAACACCGGCAGGTCGCTCGCTACCACCGGCGTGCCGACTCCGAGCGCTTCCACCACCGGCAGGCCATAGCCTTCGGCGAAGCTGGGCATCAGCAGCGCGCGGGCGCCACGCAGATAGCCCGCGAGTGCCGTATCCGTGCAATCCTCTATCACCTGGACATGACCGGCGAGCATCGGCAGTCGATCGAGCATCGCCAGCGCCGTCTGCGCCTCCCATCCCCGCTGACCGATGATGACCAGCTTCGGGCAGGCGGCGGGATTGTGGCTGATCAGCCGGCGCCAGAGCTGGAGCAGCAGGACATGGTTCTTGCGTCCCTCGATCGTGCCGAGCGTAACGAAATAGGGGCGGTCCAGCGCGATCGGCGGCGCTTCGGCGGGCAGCGGATGGCCACCCAGCAGCGCCGGCAGCATCGGCGGGCAGGGCTTGCCTTCGGCCGCGGCAAAGGCGGCGAATGCGTCCAGCGTCGCCTGCGAGTTGCCGATGATGCCCGTGGCGCTCGCCAGCGCATTGGCCATGCGGCGATGATGGCGGATATCCTCGCCCACGCGGCAGAATTCGGGATGGGTGAGCGGGATCAGGTCATGGATCAGATAGACCGGCCGCACCTGCGCCCGCGACGCCCAGGTGACGAGGCCGGTCGCATCGAGCCCGGTATGCCCGACATTGAGGTAAAGCCGGTTCAGGCCGAGCTGGCCGCCACGCTGGGCAACTACCGCACGCATCGCCAGTCGCGGCGCGCGGCTGCGGAATTGCGAACCGCCCTCGCGGATCAGCCGGAAGATCGCGTCGGAAAGCGCAGGGGTGAGGATCTGGCGCAGATTGCCGCGCTGGACCACCGCCTGCGCCCGGTCGGCGAAACGATCGACATAGGCCAGGCACACCCGGTCGATGCCGGTGGGCAGTCGCCCCGTCCAGGTCCGCCAGATCAGGCGGCTGATGTCGATGAGAAGATCGCGCTGCATCGCTGTCGGCACTCAGTCCGCCGGACGGGATGAAAGTATTGCAAGGGCAGGCGTGATCACGATGTGCCGTCGCTTGCGCCCGCGCATCGGACAAATCAAGCCGTTGATGCACGACAAGGCAATGCGTAGGACGCGCGCTAGCACCTGCCCTGTGGGTGGAGACAAGTGAGATCCTGATGGCTCGACAGATTTTGATGCCGCTGTTCCTCGCGTCGCTTGCGGCCAATCTGGTGGCGGCGCTGCTGGACCCCAGCTGGTGGGCGATACCTGCCCTGCTCGGCGGCTGGTATGCCGCCGATCTGGCCTCGGGCCTGGTCCACATGTACATGGACTATCGGCCGACGCCGGCGGGCAAGGGGCTGGACGCGCTCTATTTCTACCCCGGATCGCGCGAATCCGATCGATACAAGGCGCTGTGGCGCGAGCGCATGGCCAAGGTGAGCCCGCTCGACCGGCTGGTCTACGACTTCAAGAACCACCACCCGCGCCCCGACGCGCTGGGCCGCCGCGATCTCTGGCGCCTGATCGGCAGCACGGTGATCCTTGCGGCGCTGCCCTTCTCGATCGTGCTCAACGTGCTGGCCTATACCGGGCTGGTGCCGGGCTGGGCCGCGGCGGGCGGCGTGGCGCTGATCGTGGGGGGCGCGTTCGCGCAATATTTCCACGGTTCGCTCCACCGGCAGCAGAATCCGTGGATCGTCGTCGCCATGCGGCGCGTGGGATTGCTGATGACCCCCGCCGCGCATCAGCTGCACCACGATACGCTCCAGCGCGACTTCGCGACCAATTGCGGCTGGTCGAACCCGCTGGTGAACCGCCTGTTCCTGGCGGGGCGGCGTCGCGGCTGGTTCGACGATGCCGGGCTTGAGCCTGGCGCCTGAGACAGCCGACGGCGCGAGCAGCGCAGCTAGCGCGTTACGCCGTGGAAGAACAGCGCAGGCTCGTGGATGCTGGCGACCTGTTCCGGCGCGTCGCCGAGCAGCCGTTCAATGCTGTTCGCGACCAGCGTCTCGGTCGCCGACTGACTGGCAAGGCCGCCGCGGATCAGGCAGTGCGCGTGCAGCACCCGCCGGAACGCATCGTACAGCGCCATGTCCGGCGGCTGGGGAGCGTCCCAGAAGCGATCGAGATGTCCCTGGTGGGTGATGCCGGGCACGTCGTAGATCGCCTCGCCGAGCACGATCACCGGCTTGCCTGCCGATAGCGCCAGCGTGCCGGAGGTGCTGTTGACGCACACCATTCCCTGGGCATTGCGCGCGAGCTGCGAAAGATCGCCGCCCTCAAGATGATGCACGCGCCCTTCCAGGCCAAGTGCGCGCGCGCGCTTCTGCAGGAAGCTGCGCCAGTTGTGGAAGCCGCAGTCGAGCGGATGCTCCTTCACCAGGAGATGGGCATCGGCGGGCGCGCAATGCGCGAAGCTGTCGAGCACATAGTCCGCCGCGGTCATCATCGTGCCGAACGGCGAATGTTCCCGGATCTGGTAATCGCCGGTCAGCTGCAGCGGGAACAGGAAATAGGGCTTGTCGGCGATGGCCGCGAGTGTCGCGCGGGCCTGGGCCGTGCGGCGGCGGCTCAGCGCGAACTTGCGGATCCAGCCCAGCCCCTCGACGATGATGATGCCCTTGCGGTGCGAGCGATAGAAGGGAAAGCGGAACCGCCCGGTAACCACGCGATGATAATACCAGTAGGAATCGCGCGCGCGCCGGCCGAAGCTTGCGGTGATCGACGGCAGATTTTCGAGCGGCGGCAGATCGCGGGCGCGCTCGAGGATGGAGGCAGGATCGCGATCCAGCGTGGAGTGGCCGTTCACGCCATCGGGTTCCAGCGTCATCCAGTCGGGCCGGATATAGCCTTCCTCGTACACGTGGATCGCGACACCACGCAGCTTGGCCAGGCGATGCGCCGCCAGGTGCATCGGGCGGCAATCACCATACAGCACCAGATCGGTGATGTCGTGCTCCCGCACGAAGCGATCGAAAAAGATCGGCCAGGCCTCAAGGCGGCCGCGATAGTCGACTGCGCCTTCGGGCCAGTCATAGCGATCGCCGCCGTTCAGGTTGATACGATGTACGGCGCAGCCGCGTGCCGAGAGTTCACGGCTCAGCTGCCAGAAGAACGGGCCCGGCGGTCCCTGAAGAAAAAGAAATGATCGCCGTAACGGTCGCACATGCTTCATCGCCCGGGTCCCCTGCGCGCGAACTTGCGTCTAACCTTCCCTTGCAGTGTACGCAATCGTTCGAGGAAGCTGGGGGTAGCGGCCACGTCGGCGATCATCCGGTCAACCAGCACTTCCGCGGGGCAGGGCAGGCGGGTGACCGGGTCGAGGTAGCGCGGATAGAGGATCAGCACCGCGGCAACCAGTTCGGCCAGGCTGCGACGGGCGGTGCGACGCGCCGGTACCGCGGCGAGATCGCGCGTGAGCCCCCAACCCGCATAGAAGGGTACGCCATGCGTGACGACCTGCTTGCCACGCAGCAGCGCCTCGAATCCGGCGAGCGACGTGAGGACGTGCAGCGCATCGATCATGTCGAGCAGGGCGGAAATGGGCGCGGTGCGCTCAACCTGATCGGCGTACGCGAGCGCCACTGCGTCGTCGATCGCGCCCTTGCGGTGCCCCGCCTCGACATCGGGGTGCGGCTTGTAGATCAAATAGGCGTCGGGCTCCGCCGCGCGGGCGGCGATCAGCAGGTCCAGGTTGGTCCTGCCGCCGGCGCCGCACTGTACCGAGCGATCGTCCTCCACCTGTCCGGTCACCAGCACATGGCGGCGCGCGCCCGCCGGTCGGGCCAGCGCTGCGCCACCGCGGCCGTATTTGCTGAGTCCTTCGGTGACGATGCGGGAAACCAGCGCTTCCGCCCGTGCGAGCACTGTCGGCGCAAAGCCGCCCTGTTCGATCATCACCTCCAGGTCGCTGGGCTGGGCAGGGTCGAAGTGTACGCCGCGGCGATCGATGGTGATCGACAGCGGCGGGACGCAATTGGCGCCGAGACCGACCGAGCGAACAAAGCCGTCTTCGATCTCGCCGACCGGCCGCCCTTCCGCCTCGATCCGCTGGAGCTGCGCCGGCGGCACCCGCGATCGCCAGAGCAGCGTCATGCCCTTGTGCGCACCGTCCGCCCGGTAGCGCGGGCCTCGGCCGCCATCCCAGAGCAGCGCCTCCACGGTTTCGCGCTTCCAGCCGGCGATGCCTAGCACGTGTGTCACGTCGCGATTGTCATCGATCAGCGCTCGCCAGCTGGCCAGCAGCGTCAGGATGGCGGCGATCGGTGTCGATTCACCGGTGAAGGGGTCGCGATAGTCCCTCCCGGCGAGGAGCTCGGCAGCGACGACCCGCTCGAGCGCGGTGTGGTCCGTGCCGTCGCCCAGCGCTGCGAACCGGCCGCTGCCGAACAGGCGCAAGGGGCAGCCGGCGAGCGCCGCGACCAACGCGATCTCGTCACCGGCATCGGCAAAGATGACGCTGCACCGGCGCGCCATCCACCACGGATCGGCGGGGCCGATCCGGGGCATGCCGGACCGCGCCGTGCCGAGGATGATGCCGCGCGTCGCCGCATCGGCCGGCGCGGCGGCAAGCATCGTCCGGAGTTGGGCCGCGGAGGCGGGGGCAAACAGCAGATCGCGCGACGTGGGCAGCTCGGGCTGCGCCTGCCAGAAGCCGCCGCCGATGTGCAGCGTCCGCAACTGCGCGACCACCGCTGCCGGATCGGCGCGGGAAGTTTCGGCGCCCGCTACCGCAAGCGGCGCGACGCGCGCCCGCGGGAAGGGCGGCATGCGCAGAAAGGCCGGCTGCGGCCGCTCCATCACGCGATGCCGCGTGCGGCGAGCATTGCTTCGATCGGCGCGAGGTCCGTCGGGTTGTTGAGTTCGATCGGGTCCCAGCCGGGGGGATCGAGCGCGATCACGTCGATGGGGATGCCGTGGTGCAGGAAGCGCAGCTGCTCGAGCCCCTCGGCCTGTTCGGCAGGAGAGGGCGGCAGCGCGCGGTAGCGGCGCAGCGCCTCGGGCCGATAGGCATAGAGACCAAGATGCAGCAGCACCGGGTTGGCGCCTTCGCGCGGCGGTTCGGCGAGGAAGGGCAGCACGCGCTTGGAGAAGTACAGCGCGCGTCCTGCTGCGTCGGTCACCACCGTGGTGCCGCCGCTGCGGCCCGCCGCCTGATCGGCGAGCAGATGGGCATAGACGCCGGCGGAGCACCGCATCGCCACCGTGGCGACGGCGCAATCGGGCCGATCCTCCATCCACGCCGCGAGCGCCGCGACGAAGTCCGGCGGGGTCAGCAGCGCATCGCCCTGGAAATTGATCGCGTAGTCGGGTTCGATGCCGAGCGCCTCCAGCGCGGCGGCAACCCGCTCCGTGCCGTTCGCGCAGCTCTCCGGCGTCAGCACGGGCAGTTCGCCCAGCGCCTCCACCGCCGCCATGATCCGTGCATCGTCGGTGGCGACGTGCAGCGGCAGGCCGAGCCCGGCGCGCCGGGCGGCAGCGATCGAGCGCGCGATCAGGGGCCGGGCCTCGCCGCTCGCGCCCGACACCGCGGCCAGCGGCTTGCCGGGATAGCGCGAGGAGGCATAGCGCGCGGGAATGACGATCACGCCGCGGGGCATCGGGTTCGGCTCCATGACCGGCGTGCTCAGGCGCCGAGCCGCAGATCGTGGATGTGGAGCAGCCCCCAGGGGCGGCGCGATCCGGCCTTTTCCATCACGAACAGCACGGTGATCTTGTTCTCCTGCATCCGGGCGATCGCTTCGTCGACCGTGGCGTCCCTGGTAATCGTCACGGGATCGCGCGTCATCAGTTCGCCCGCCACGGCAAGCAGCATGCGGTCGAACGCCCGCCGCAGATCGCCGTCGGTGATCACGCCGATCAGGTCCCCGGCGGCATCGACCACGCCGGCGACGCCCTTGCCGCAGGACGTCATTTCGAGCACCACATCGCGGGCGCAGGCGGTTGCGCGGACCAGCGGCAGCGGTTCGGTGCGGCGCACCAGCGCGTCCAGCGTCTGGAGGCCCCAGCCGATCCGTCCGCCCGGGTGCCAATGGGCGAGTTCGTTGCGCGAGGTGCCGCGCTTGCGCATTGCCGCCACCGCCAGCGCGTCGCCGAGCGCGAGCATCATCGTGGTCGAGGTGGTCGGCGCGACGCCTTCGGGACAAGCCTCGCCGCACGCGGGCAGGACGAGCGTGATCGAGGCCTTGCGCGCGAGCATCGACGAGGCACCCGCCGTCATGGCGATGACCGGCACCGCCAGCCGCTGTGCGTGCGTCAGCACCGCGACGACTTCTGGCGTCTCGCCCGAGTTGGAAAGGACCAGCAACACGTCGCCGCTGCGCATCATGCCCAGATCGCCGTGCGATGCTTCGCCCGGGTGCAGGTAATAGGCCGCGCTCCCGGTGGCGGAAAGCGTCGCCGCGATCTTGCGGGCGATATGGCCGGACTTGCCCATGCCCGCGAGGATGATCCGGCCAGGTGCGCCGACCAGCAGATCAACGGCGGCGGAGAAGTCCCTGCCCAGCTCCCGGGCAAGCAACGTCAATGCCGCAGCCTCGGCGCGGATCACCTCGGCGCCGTGATCGATGATGGTCTGTACGCTACTCGTTTCCATGTCCCGTCCCCCGGTGATCTTCACGATGGCGCTGCCAGGACAAGCATCGGCACCGGCAACTGCAATCACGCCCTTGCGCGTCTTGCACCCGAACTTCGTCGACGCAAGACCAGTCGCCCCGCTCAATCATCCAGTACCAGCTTGTTGCCGCTCGGCTTCCAGGGCTGGCCTGTCCAGTTCTGGAAGCGATCGCGGATGCGCCACATGGCGTCTATCCGCCGTTCGGCGATACCCGGCATGCTCAGTAGGTCCGCGCCGGTCCAGGGCACGAACGGATTGCGGCGGCTGAACGACCAGAGCTCCAGGCGGCGGCTGGGTCGGCTTGCGGCGACGCGTGCGTGGAAGCCGCACGTATCGGCCACCACCAGGGTGTTGGCGGGCACCGGGAAACGCCGGGCCTCCGGCAGGCCGAGCTCAGGCAGTTCCGCATCCGCGATCCGCAGCGATCCCCGCGCGGAGAGAAAGTCCTCACTCGTTCCCGCGGTAAGGCTGCGCGCATGCTCCCAGGCGAGGCGTTCCGGCGTCAGCCGATGCGAGCCGGGAACATAGGAAAACGGCCCATCCGCTTCCTCGACGTCATTGAGAAAGAACCACGCCTTCAGCGTCGGATGAAAGGTGTCAGCATGCAGATTGGTCTGCGGATCGGGATCGGGAACACCGCTGTCGGTGAGGATGGTCTGGATATAATGGAGCGGTTCGCTGCGGAAGCTGCCTACATAGCGGCATAGCGCGCGAAATCGTTCGTTGCGGAGCAGCAGTTGCGCCTGGGGTATCGCGCGCAGGAAGGCGGGCCCGATGGCGATCCTGCGGGTGACGGTGTTGCCTTGGCGCATCTCGCGCGTGTCGAAGCGCTGCGTCAGCACCGCTTCCCTGAGGGCCGTGAACAGCGCTTGCGGCAGAAAGTCGCGGAGGATGACGAAGCCATCGCGGTCAAAGGCTTCCCGATCGGATGCAGGCAGACCCGCCGTCAGGCGTTCACGCCGCGACCATGCCAGGTGGTGTGCCAGCCGCACGCGGCCCCTGTGCAGGCCGGCGGCATTGAGGCGTTGCGATCCGATAAGGGGATTGTCCCGAAACGACTTGGCGCCAGTGGCAAGTTGGGCAACCCACCAGGGGGCCGCCAGCATCGAAGGCATGCAAAGTCTCACTCGAAACGCGATGGATGTGCGACCCATCCTGTTGCTTCAGCGCAATCTCTATCTCCGTTCCGCCAAAAACCGGAACGGGTCAAGCGGCAGATCTTCGCTTTAGCGCAAACCGTCCGAAAAACGTTTCGTGTAAACGGGTTATGCCGCCAGTGCTGCCGCCCGCTCGGTTGCCGCGATCCAGCCGCCGCCCAGCACACGATCCCCCGCATAGAGCACGGCGGCCTGACCGGGCGCCACGCCATATTCGGGCAGTTCGAACAGCACGCGGTCGCCTTCCATCCGTGCCGGCACCGGCTTGGCGAGGCTGCGGACCTTGGCGGTCATCGGGCCCTGATAGTCGCCCGCCAGCCAGTTGATGCCTGCCAGCTGCGCCGCGCCTACCGCCAGTGCGCGGCGGGGGCCGACCACCACGCGCTTCGTCTCCGGCTCCAGCCGCAGGACGTAATAGGGCTCGGGCGCGCCGCCGATCTCCAGCCCCCGGCGCTGGCCGACGGTGAAGTGGATCAGGCCGCGATGCTCGCCCAGCTTGGCGCCGCTCTCGTCGACGATGTCGCCGCCTGTCTCCGCTTCCGGACGCAGTTTCTTGACCAGGGTCGCATAGTCGCCGTCGGGGACAAAGCAGATGTCCTGGCTGTCGGGCTTGCCGGCAACGCCCAGCCCCAGCTCGGCGGCGAGCGCTCGCACTTCGGGTTTGGGCAGGCCGCCCAGGGGGAAGCGCAGATAGTCGAGCTGGCCATGCGTGGTGGCGAACAGGAAATAGCTCTGGTCGCGCGCCGGATCGGCGGCGCGGTGCAGCTCCGCGCCGTGCGCGCCCACGACCCGGCGGACATAATGTCCTGTGGCGAGGCAATCCGCGCCAAGGTCGCGCGCGAGCGCGAACAGATCGGTGAACTTCGGCCCCATGTTGCACTTCACGCACGGGATCGGGGTGCGCCCCGCCAGATATTCGTCGGCAAAGTCGTCGATCACCTGGGTCTGGAAGCTGCTGGCATGGTCGAACACATAATGGGCAATGCCCAGCTTGTCGCACACCGCGCGGGCGTCACGGATGTCGCGGCCCGCGCAGCAGCTGCCGGCGCGGCCCACCGCCTCGCCGTGATCGTAGAGCTGGAGCGTGATGCCGATCGTCTCCGCCCCGCTGCGCGCGGCGAGCGCGGCGACGACGGAGGAATCGACGCCGCCGGACATGGCGACGACGATGCGTCGCCCGGAAAGCGGCTCGGCTAGCTGGAAATCACCGGGGTTCATGGCCGCCCAGATAGGACAGGCCCGTTCCGGATGCCACCCGGGGCCTTTGGAAACCTGCCAGACACGGAAGTTAAGCCGAAGTTTTCGGCGCCTTTACGGCCCTTTCAGCACTGCAGGGGTATACTGCGAGCACGAAAGACGACTGGAAACGCATTGGTGGACTTGAGTTTTGCCCATCCGAACCGCGACTTGGGCACTGCGATGCTCCCCACGGGGCTCGCGGTGCTGATGGCGATGGTGACGAGCCGGCAGGCCGCCAGTCCCACCGCGCGGGTCCAGACCCGGATTTCGATGCCGCTTCCCGTGGCAGCGCTGCTCGCGCCGGTCGATGGTTGCTTCCATCGCGCCGTCGCAACCGCGCTTCACCAGTGGGGAGAGGCGTGAAGCGCGCGTTTACCTTGCCATTTTAGCCGATGTTCAAGGCAGGCCGGTAAAAGTCGTTTCACGGTTGCGTAACAGGGGCGGCCGGCCCCGATGAGGTTGGTAGATGATTGAGAACCAGAAGATCCGTCCTGCAAAGGTGATCGGCCCGCTCGGCGAGCCGCTGACCCTGGACTCGCTGCCGCCGCCGAACACCACCCGCTGGGTCGTGCGGCGCAAGGCCGAGGTCGTGGCCGCCGTCAATGGCGGGCTGCTGACCGTGGACGAGGTGTGCGATCGCTATGGCCTCACCGTCGAGGAATTCGCCGGCTGGCAGCGCGCGATCGATCGCTCCGGCATGCCGGGGCTGCGCGTCACCCGCATCCAGCATTACCGCTCGCTTTACGAGCGCCAGCAGAAGTTCTGATTTTCAAAGCGGCCGTGCGAAAGTTCCCTTGACAACGCAAAATATCGTGACGGAACCAATCTGACCATTTGCGGATTTCCCTCTACGTCGCCCGGGTCGCCGGGCAAGTAAAGGAGGGACGAATGGTAGGCTTTATCGTTTGGCTCGTCATCGGCGGCGTCGTCGGTTGGCTTGCGAGCATCATCATGCGGACCGATGCCCAGCAGGGCATCTTCCTGAACATCGTCGTCGGTATCGTTGGCGCCTTTGTTGGCGGACTGTTGTTCGGCGGTAACATCAACAGCGGCGTGATCACCCCGATGACCTTCCTGGTCTCGCTGGTGGGTGCTGTCATCCTGCTGGCGATCGTCAACCTGGTGCGTCGCGGCGCGGTGCGTTAAGCAACCCGCTTCCACCAGATCCAAAAAGGGCCGTCCCAGCCGGGGCGGCCCTTTTTTTCATGTCCGGATCATTCCAGCAGGAAACGGACCGAGACGCTGGCGGTGATCTTCTGCTCGCCGGGCACGATCGCGGTATCGGCCTCCGCCATCATCGCCTTGCCGCGCATCAGCATCGGCATGGGTTGCGGCATCGGCGCGCTGCCTGCTTCCGATATCAGCAGGATCCGGTCCACCTTGAGCCCCGCGGCCTGCGCATAGAGGGTCGCGCGCGCCTTGGCCTTGGCGATCGCATCACGCCGAGCCTCGTCCAGGGCGCCTTCCTCGTCGGCCAGCGTCAGGCTGGGGCCGGCGATGTTGTTGGCGCCCTGGGCGACCAGCGCATCGAGGATCGTGCCGCTCCTGGCGACATCCCGGAAGCGGACCGTCAGCTGGTTTGACGCCTGATAGCCGGTGATTACCGGTGGCTTGTTCTCCTGATAGCGATATTGCGGGGCGAGGTTGACCGCGCTGGTCTGCAGGTCGCGTTCCGCGACGCCCGCCTTGCGAAGCGCGCCGAGTACCGCCGCCATGCGCGCCGCGTTCTGCTGCATCGCCTCTCCGGCGGTGGTAGCGGTAGTGACGACGCCGGCCTGGATCAGCGCCAGGTCAGGCACGCGTGTGCTCGCGCCCTCCGCGACGACGTCGAGCACGGTGCCGTCGGCCGGGATCGGCTGAGCGGCGGCCTGCACCTGGGCAAGCGCCTGGGGCGCGGCGACCAGCGCCAGCATCGCCGCGAGCGGCAGGGTACGGATCATGGGACGTTCCTCCTGTGGTTTCGTCGTCTCGATGTACCGGCTTGTCGACGCCTGCACACGAACGCAGGCTGAACGGAACCGGGCGGAGCAAACGATTGGAATTACTTGCAAGCACTCGCAGGGGCTTACCTTTTTCTTGTGTGTCACTTGCGCTTGAGCATGCAACCGGGCATTCCGCCGCGCGTTGCTAAACCGGCCTTGTGGCGGGTGATTTATTCCTATAATACAGTGCGACCTGGGACGTGCACGCGTCCCGAACGAGGTGGGCGCATGAACTACGAGGCAGGGATGTTGGATCGGCAGGAGCAGCTCGGTTTCGAGGGGGAACCGGCGCGGCGCGGGCGGCGGTGGCTGTGGATCGGGCTGGGCGCGTTGGTGCTGGTCGTGATCGCCGCCTTCCTGATGATGGGGCGCCCGTCCGACAAGAAGGTGCCGGTCGCCAAGGGCGGCAAGGACCAGAGCCAGCTGCTGACCGTCACGGTGACGGCCCCGGGGCAGCAGACCATTTCCACGATCGTCACCGGCAACGGCAGCCTGGCCGCCAAGCGCGAAATGCCCGTGGGCGTCGCGGGCGAGGGCGGCATCGTCACGCGCGTGCTGGTCGATGCCGGCAGCTGGGTGCAGAAGGGCCAGGTGCTCGCCACGGTCGACCGTTCGGTGCAGGCGCAGACCGCCGAGTCGCTGGCGGCGCAGATCCGTGTCGCCGAGGCCGATGCCAAGCTCGCCCAGGCGAATCTCGAACGGGCGCAGAAGCTGGTCGGAAACGGATTCATCTCTCGCGCCGATATCGATCAGAAAACCGCCGCGCGCGATCAGGCGCTCGCCCGCGTCCGTGTCGCCAAGGCGCAGTTCGCTGAGACCCAGGCCCGCAACCGCCGGCTGGACATCCGCGCGCCGGAAGCCGGACTGGTGCTCGCGCGCCAGATCGAGCCGGGCCAGATCGTCAGCTCGGGCTCGGGCACCCTGTTCCGCATGGCGATGGACGGCCAGCTCGAACTGCGCACCCAGCTCTCCGAAGCCGATGTCCAGAAGCTGCACGTCGGCGCACCGGCGGAAGTGACGCCGGTCGGCAGCCAGACCAGCTTCAAGGGCCAGGTGTGGCAGGTATCGCCGGTGATAGATCCGACCAGCCGGCTCGGCATCGCCCGCATCGCACTGCCCTATAACCCGGCACTGCGTCCGGGCGGCTTCGCCAGCGCCCGGATCGTCGCCGGCGCGGTCACCTCGGTGATCCTGCCCCAGTCGGCAGTGCAGAGCGACCAGCAGGGCACCTATGTCTATATCCTCAACGACAAGAACGAGGCGGTGCGCCGCGACGTCAAGGCCGGCGACGTGTCCGACCAGGGTGTCCGCATCACCAGCGGGCTGACCGGCAACGAGCGCGTGGTGATGACCGCGGGCGCGTTCCTCAACCCGGGCCAGAAGGTCATACCCCAGCTCCAGAAGAAGTAAGGGATCGGCGCGATGAGCTTTCGCAACATCTCGGCCTGGGCCATCCGCAACCCGGTCCCGCCGATCGTCCTCTTCCTGTTCCTCACCATTGCAGGGCTGGTCAGCTTCAGCCGCATGGACGTGAACAACAGTCCGGACATCGACTTCCCGATCGTCTGGATCTCGATCAGCCAGCCCGGCGCCGCGCCCAGCGAGCTGGAGACGCAGATCACCCAGAAGGTGGAATCCGCAGTCCGCAGCCTGCAGGGCATCGACGAGATCAACTCGACGGTCTCCGAAGGCAACACCCAGACGGTGGTGCAGCTGGCGATCGGCACCCCGATCGACCGTGCGGTGGAAGACGTCCGCAGCGCGATCCAGCAGATCCGCGGCAATCTGCCGGACGGCATTCTCGAGCCGCAGGTCGGCCGCGTCGACAGTGCCAGCAGCAACGACATCGCCAGCTTCACCGCCGCCGCGACCGACATGACGGTGGAGCAGCTTTCCTGGTACATCGACAACACCGTTTCCAAGGAGCTGCTGTCGATCAGCGGCATGGCGGCGGTACAGCGCAACGGCGGCGTCAGCCGCGAAGTCAGCGTCGTGCTCGATCCGGTGAAGCTCGCCAGCTTCGGCCTCACCGCAAGCCAGGTGAACCAGCAGCTGCGGCAGGTGAACCTCAACGCCGCCGGCGGCCGTGCGCAGATCTCGGGCTTTGAACAGTCGCTGCGCGTCGTCGGCAACGCCAAGGACGCCTATACGCTGGGCCAGACCCAGATCGCGACCGGCAGCGGCCGCACCGTGCGCCTGGCCGACATCGCATCGGTGAAGGACGGATTTGCCGAGCGCCGCAACTTCGCGCGCTATGACGGGCATCCGGTGATCTCGTTCGACATCCAGCGCGCCAAGGGCGCGTCCGACGTGACGATCTTCGAGGAGACGCAAAAGAAGCTGCAGGCCCTCGAGAAGAACAATCCCAAGGTGCATTTCGAGCTGCTCGACAACAGCAGCAAATACGCCAAGGAGCAGTTCGACACCGCAATGGAAGCGATGATCGAAGGCGCGGTGCTCGCCGTCATCGTCGTGTTCCTGTTCCTGCGCGACTGGCGGGCGACGGTGATCTCGGCCCTGGCGATCCCGCTCTCGGCGATCCCGAGCTTCTGGTTCATGGACATGATGAACTTCACGCTCAACCAGATGACGCTGCTCGCGCTCAGCCTGGTCGCGGGCGTGCTGGTCGACGACGCCATCGTGGAGATCGAGAACATCGTCCGCCACATGCGGATGGGCAAATCGGCCTATCAGGCATCGATCGACGCGGCGGACGAGATCGGCATCGCGGTGCTCGCCACCACCATGTCGATCGTCGCGGTGTTCCTGCCGGTGGGCCTGATGCCGGGCATTTCGGGCCAGTTCTTCAAGAATTTCGGCCTTACGGTCGTCGCCGCGGTGCTGATGTCGCTGGCGGTGGCGCGCATGCTGACGCCGATGATCGCCGCCTATTTCCTCAAGGCGCATGGCCATGCCGAACATGGCGGCGGCGTGATGATGCGCATCTATGTCCGCCTGCTCGAATGGACGCTGATGCACCGCTGGGTGGCGATCCTCGCCTATGTGGCGTCGCTGGCCGGCACGATCGGCCTGCTCATCGGCATGCCGCAGACCTTCCAGCCTGCGCAGGACCAGGACAGCGTGACGGCGACGATCGAGATGGTGCCGGGCACCACGCTCGAACAGACGGATCGCGTCGTCCAGCAGGTCGCGGGCATCCTGCGCGCCGAACCGGGGGTCGAGCATACCTATGCCCGTACCTCGGTGGGCAACGGCCGAGTCACCGCCGATCTGGCGGAGAAGAAGAGCGCCAACCGCAAGGAGACCAGCACCGAGTTCGAGAAGCGGGTGGCGCCCAAGCTGCTCGCCATTCCCGATGCGCGGGTGAACTTCCGTTCGCAGTTCGGCTGGGGCTCGTCGGGTCGTGATCTCACGATCACGCTGGGCGGCGAGGATCCCGAGCTGCTCAACAAGACCGCGCTCACGCTGATGAAGCAGATGGAGGGCCTGAAGTCGGTCGTCGCGCCGCGCATTTCGGGCGATCTGCAGCGGCCGGAGATCGTGATTTCGCCGCGGCTCGACCTCGCCGCCGATCTGGGCGTGACCACGGCGGCGCTGTCCAACGCGATCCGCGTCGCGACCCTGGGCGACATCGAGCAGAACAGCGCGAAATTCTCGCTGTCCGATCGCCAGATCCCGATCCGCGTGGCGCTCGACCAGGATTCGCGCACGCGTCTCGACACGCTGCAGAACATGCGCGTGCAGACGCAGACCGGCGGTTCGGTGCCGCTTTCGGCGGTGGCCGACATCCAGTTCGCCGCGGGGCCGACCAAGGTCGAGCGTCTCAACCTCCAGCGCCGCCTGGTGGTGGGTGCCGACCTCGCGATGAATCCGGCGACGGGCAAGCCCTATGTCTCGGGCGACGTGATGAAGGAGATCCACGCACTCCCGATCATGAAGCAGCTGCCGGTGGGCGTGGCCGAAATGACGGTCGGCCAGGCCAAGTGGCAGGGCGAGATGATCCAGAACTTCATCATCGCGCTGGCCTCGGGCATCTTCCTGGTCTTCGCGGTGATGGTGCTGCTGTATCGCCGCTTCGTCTCGCCGATCGTCAACATGGGCTCGCTGCTCAACGCGCCGCTGGGCGGGCTGATCATGCTGGCGATCCTGGGGATGCCGGTGAGCCTGCCGGTATATATCGGCATGCTGATGCTGTTCGGCATCGTCGCCAAGAACTCGATCCTGCTCGTCGACTTCGCGCTGGAGGAGATGGAGAAGGGCGTGCCGAAGATGGAAGCCATCGTCGATGCCGGCCGCAAGCGCGCCCAGCCGATCGTGATGACCACCATCGCGATGGTGGCGGGCATGGTGCCGACCGCGCTTTCGCTCAACGGCGACTCGTCGTTCCGCGCGCCGATGGGCGTGGTGGTGATCGGCGGCCTGATCGTATCGACGCTGCTCACGCTGGTGATCGTGCCGGCGCTGTTCAGCCTCGCAGTCGGGCTGGAAGGATGGCTCGGGCCGCGGCTCTCGCGGCGCCTGCTCACCTATCGTCCGGGCGACGACGGCAGCCGCGTGCTGGGCCCGGCCGGTCCGCACGGCGCGATCGATCACAAGCCCGGGGATGACGGCGCACAGCCGGCGGAGTGAGGGCGCCGGGTCCTCCCGGCTTGGGAGGACCCGGCCCGTCATCCCGGCGTTCGCCGGGAGGACGGCGGGTGGAAACGCCGGGCGCCGCAACGCCCGCTTAGCGCGTTGCGGGCGGTAACCCTCTGGCAACGCTGCACCAGCGTCCCCACATCCTGTCCATGACTGCATATTCCTTGCTCGATCTGGTGCCCGTCGTCCAAGGCGGCACCGTGGGCCAGGCGCTCGCCAACGCCGCCGACCTCGCCGCCCATGCCGAGAAGCTCGGTTTCCAGCGCTACTGGGTTGCCGAACATCATGGCATGGAGGGGATCGCCAGCGCTGCCACCGCGGTGGTGATCGCGCATGTCGGCCAGGCAACCAGCAGCATCCGCGTCGGTGCGGGCGGCATCATGCTGCCCAATCACTCCCCGCTGCAGGTGGCGGAGGCGTTCGGCACGCTGGACGCGCTGTTCCCCGGCCGCATCGATCTCGGCCTCGGCCGTGCGCCGGGTTCGGACCAGCGCGTAGCCGCCGCGATCCGCCGCAACTCCACCAGCGACGGCAACGAGTTCCCGCAGGACGTCATGGAGCTGCAAAGCTATTTCGCCGATGACGGCCGCACCGGTGTGCGCGCGACGCCGGGAGCGGGCGCGGACGTGAAGCTGTGGATCCTCGGCTCCAGCACCTTCGGTGCGCAGCTCGCAGCCGCCCTGGGCCTGCCCTATGCCTTTGCGTCGCATTTCGCGCCGGGGCTGCTCGATGAGGCTATCGCGGTCTATCGCCGCAACTTCCGCCCGTCGGCGGCGCTGGCCAAGCCGCACGTGATGCTGGGCTTCAACGTTTTCGCCGCGGATACGGACGAGGAGGCGGAGCTGCTCGCCAGCTCGCAGCAACAGGCATTCGTCGCCATCCGCACCACCGGGCGGGGCATCCAGCTGCCGCCGCCGGTACGCGGCTATCGCGAGAGCCTGGGGGCGCAGGGCAATGCGGTGCTCGATCATGTCCTGTCCGCCTCGGCGGTCGGTGGCCCCGCCAAGGTGCGCCGCGAGATCGAGGCCTTCATCGAACGTACCCAGGCCGACGAGCTGATGCTCACCAGCGCGATGTTCGATCACCAGGCCCGCAAGCGCAGCCTGGAGATCGCGGCGGAGGCGATGCGCGCGGTCGAGCCGGCCTGAGCCTCAGCCCGCGGCGGGCAGACGGAGGCGGACAAGCAGGCCGCCCAGATCCTCGCTCTCCTCCAGGCTGACCGTGCCGCCATAGATCTCGGCAACGTCGCGGACGATCGCCATGCCGAGGCCCGTGCCGGGCTTGCCGGTATCGAGCCGCACGCCGCGATCGAAGATGCGGATGCGATCGGCCTCGGGGATGCCCATGCCGTCGTCCTCGACCAGGATTTCGACAAAGCCCGATTCGAGCCGGGCCGTCACGAAGACGCTGCCGCCGCCATACTTGGCCGCGTTCTCCACCAGGTTGCCCAGAATCTCGTCGAGATCCTGTCGCTCGATATGGGCGACGGCATCCTTCACCCCGTCCACATCGATGCGGACATTGGGGTAGAGCCGCGCCACGGCGCGCTCCACCGCCTCGATCGACGGCCACACCTCGGCGCGGCTGTGCGCGCTGCCGCGCCGACCGACCGCGCGCGCGCGGGCGAGGTGATGATCGATCTGCCGCCGCATCGTCCGCGCTTCGCGGATCACGGTGTCCGGCAGGTCGTCCTGGCCGGCTGCGGCGGCGTTCATGATCACGCTGAGCGGCGTCTTGAGCGCATGGGCGAGGTTGCCGGCATGGCGCCGCGCCTCCTCGGCCTGGCGATCATTATGCTCTACGAGTGCGTTGAGTTCGTCGACCATCGGCCCGACTTCGGCCGGCATCGGCCCGCCGACCCGCTGCGTCCGTCCCGCACGCAGGCTGGCGATCTCGCGCCGCACCTTGCGCAGCGGCTTGAGGCCGTACCAGGTCTGGAGTGCCGCCATCGCGACCAGCCCCAGCCCCAGCAGGGCAAAACTGCGCACCAGGGTGCGGCGGACGGTGGCGATCTGCGCGTCGAGCACTTCCCGGCTCTCCGCCACCTGGAAGCGCCAGCGGACCGGCGATCCGGGCAGTTTCAGATCGCGCTCGGCGATGCGCAGTTTCTGGTCGGCAAACTGGTTGCTGTCGTAGAAATGCATCTCGCGATCGTTGTGCACCTGATCGACGCGCAGCTTGCGGTCCCACAGCGAGCGGGAGGGGAAGGGCTCGAAGCCCTGGCCACTGATCTGCCAATAGGCGCCTGAATTCGGCTCGAGGAAGCGCTGGTCGGCGAGCTCGCGATTGAGCACCACTTCGCCGTTCGACCCGACTTCGGCCGAGACGATCATCGACGAGACGAGATAATCGAGCTGGTCGTCGAAATTGCGGGTGATCGCGCCGGTCAGCACGCGGTCCAGCGCCAGCCCGCCGCCGACCAGCAGCAGCAGGATCCAGGTCGTCGCCACCAGCAGCATACGCCGGCTGACCGAGCCGGTGACGCGCACCGGCCGGTACCCGCGTGCCTCGGCTTCCGCGGACGCGGACGCCGCCTCGGGCGCGTCGTCGCTGGAGATCGGCGCTGCGTCCATCCCTCCGGCCTCAGGTGAAGCTGGATTCGTCGAGGCTGTAACCCAGGCCGCGGATGGTGGTGATCACATCGGCGCCCAGCTTCTTGCGGATGCGCGTCACGAACACTTCGATCGTGTTCGAATCGCGATCGAAATCCTGGTCGTAGATATGCTCGATCAGCTCGGTGCGGCTCACCACCTTGCCCTTGTGGTGGAGCAGGTAGCTCAGCAGCTTGTATTCCTGCGCCGTCAGCTTCACCGGCTCGCCCGCCTTGGTGACCTTGCCCGAGCGGGTATCGAGGCGGATGTCGCCCGCGGTCAGCTCGGCCGAGGCATTGCCCGAGGCGCGGCGGATCAGCGCGCGGAGGCGGGCGATCAGCTCTTCGGTCTGGAAGGGCTTGGCGACATAATCGTCGGCGCCGGCATCGAGGCCCGCGACCTTGTCCGACCAGCTGTCCCGCGCGGTGAGCACCAGCACCGGCATGGTGCGGCCTTCCTTGCGCCAGCGATCGAGCACGGTCAGTCCGTCGATCTCGGGCAGACCAAGGTCGAGGATGATCGCGTCATATTGCTCGGTCGAGCCGAGGAAATGGCCTTCCTCGCCGTCGGTAGCGAGGTCGACGGCATAGCCCGCACCTTCCAGCGCCGTGCGCAGCTGGATCCCGAGATTGGGTTCGTCCTCGACGATCAGAAGTCGCATTCGCTGTCCCGTCCTTTTCTGTATGCTCAGCTGCCCATGCGCCGGAGGATCTGCCCGGTATGGCCGTCCACCTCCACCCAGATCACCGATCCGTTGCGCAGGAACTTGAGCGTGTAAACATCGTGCTCGGGATCATAATCGAACCCGAGATATTGCGCGCCCGGCATCTTCGGGATCACTCGGCGCTCGATCTCGCGCGCGGGCAGATTCTGGCCGCGAAGCCGCCGCTCGCGCGCCGCACGCTGGCCGTCATCCTGCTCCGCACCAATCGGGCGCGCGAGGACCGGGCTCGTGAGCGCGAGGCTCGCAAGACACGCGATCAGAACGGGTTTGACCAACATCGGCATGGGAATGGCATAGGGTCCGGGCATTGAATAGCCCCTGAACATGAACGTCAGCCGCGGTTCGGCAATTGTGGCATTGGTACATCGCCGCGCCCCGTGCCTGGCCGCTTGCGGGGAGGCCCGCCGCCTCCTAGGTGCTGCACCATGGCTGCTCCGGTGCTTTCCTATGAAGGGCTGGGTCTCGTTCAGGGATCCGGCTGGCTTTTCCGCAATCTCGACCTGCATGTCGGCGAGCGCGATCGGCTCGCGCTGATCGGCCGCAACGGCGCGGGCAAGACGACGCTGCTCAAGCTGATCGCCGGCGCGATCGACAGCGACGAGGGCCGCCGCACCATCGTGCCCGGCACTCGCGTGATCCTGCTGGAGCAGGAGCCGCGGATGCTCGGCTGCACCACGCTGATGGATTACGTCCTCTCCGGCGACGACGCGCCCGCCCAGCACGAGGCGGAGGCGATCGCCGACCAGCTCGGGATCGACCTCAGCCGAGAGGCGGCGACGGCCTCGGGCGGCGAGCGCCGCCGCGCCGCCATTGCCCGCGCGCTGGCGCAGGACCCGGACGTGCTGCTGCTCGACGAACCGACCAACCATCTCGATCTCGGCGCGATCGAATGGCTGGAAGACTGGCTGACACGCTACAAGGGCGCCTTCGTCGTCATCAGCCACGATCGTACCTTCCTCACCCGCCTGACGCGCCAGACGCTGTGGCTCGATCGCGGTTCCATCCGCCGCGCCGAGATCGGCTTTGGCGGGTTCGAGGCCTGGACCGAGCAGGTCTATGCCGAGGAGGAGCGCAACGCCCAGCGGCTCGACGCCAAGCTCAAGATCGAGGAGCATTGGCTCCAGCGCGGCGTCACCGGCCGCCGACGCCGCAACCAGGGCCGCCTCGCCAAGCTCAAGGACATGCGCGCCGAACGCGCCGCGATGCAGGGTCCGCAGGGCACCGCCGCGCTCGCCACCGCCTCGGACGGCAACCAGACCAAGGTGGTGATCGACGCCAAGCACGTCACCAAGCGTTTCGGCGAGCGGACGATCATCAAGGATCTGACCTTCCGCGTCACCAAGGGCGACCGGATCGGCATCGTCGGATCGAACGGCGCGGGCAAGTCGACCCTGCTCAAGATGCTCACCGGCGAGCTCCAGCCCGACGAGGGCAGCGTGAAGCTTTCCCAGACGCTGGATGCGATCATCATCGATCAGCAACGCAGCCTGATGGCGCCGGACAAGCGCGTGCGCGACGTGCTGGCGGACGGCGGCGACTGGATCGACGTGCAGGGCGCGCGCAAGCACGTCCATGGCTATCTCAAGGAGTTCCTGTTCGACCCCAGCATCGCCGAGGCACGGATCGGTACGCTGTCGGGCGGCGAGCGCTCGCGCCTGCTGCTCGCGCGCGAATTTGCTCGGCCCTCCAACCTGCTGGTGCTCGACGAACCGACCAACGATCTCGACCTCGAGACCCTGGACCTGCTCCAGGAAGTGATCGCCGATTATGCCGGCACGGTGCTGATCGTCAGCCACGACCGCGACTTCCTGGACCGCACCGTCACGGTCACGCTGGGGCTCGATGGCAGCGGCACGGTGGACGTGGTGGTCGGCGGCTATGCCGATTGGGAGGCCAAGCGCCGCCCGCGCAACGAAGCGAAGAAGGCGGGCAAGCCGGCCGCCGCCGCGCCCGCGCCCGAGGCGCCCAAGGCGCGTACCAAGCTCAGCTACAAGGACCAGCGCGATTACGAGCTGCTGCCCAAGCGCATCGAGGAGATCGACCAGACGATCGCGCGCGACGAGGCGGCGCTGGCCGATCCCGCGCTCTACACCAAGGACCCGGCGAAGTTCGCCAGGCTGAGCGACGGCATCGCCAAGCTGCGTGACGAAAAGGATGCGGCCGAGATGCGCTGGCTGGAGCTGGCGGAGATGGTGGAAGGGCTGGGCTGACGCCCGCGAGGGCGAGTTCGCCCGCATGCGTGCTTATGCGCAAGAACGACGAACCCCGCCGGATCGCTCCGGCGGGGTTCGCGCATCCAGGGGGCTGGAAGGTCAGTTGGTCGAGTAACGAACCCGCACCGACCGGCGCGACGCGCGGAGCATGCCGCCCATCATGCCGAAGCCGGCGATCATCAGCGCCCAGCTGGCCGGTTCCGGCACCGCGGACAGGGCCGTCGCCGAGAAGCTGGTGATGCCGTCCCCTTGCGTGGTCAGCGTCAGCAGGCCCGGAGTATCCTGATAGCCGGCGATGCGGAACGTGCCCGAGGCGATCAGCTTCAGGCCGCCGCCAGCGTTATCTGGCGACTGGTTGACCGAGGTGATCGACGCCAGGTCGAAGAAGATCGCCGAACCGATGTCAAAGAACGAGTTGATCGACCCGACCGAGAAATTCGGCAGATCCTTGATCGTGCCGCACAGGCCAAGGCACGTGATGCCGCTGAACACGCCGGTGCTGCCGAATGCGGAGACGATGGTTCCCGGCGCCGCGGCATTGCCCGGCGTGACAGCGTTGTAGAAATCGAGACCGGTAGCGGCGCCCATGTTGGAGGCGCCGATCGGACGGACGTACCCGCCAAAGCTGATTTGTCCGATGATCGTAGCGGCTTGTGCGGGCGCTGCCGCGCACATCAATGCTGCAAAAGCAGCGATCCTGGTAGGAATACGCATGAAGACAACCTCCCTCAAAAGCGTCGAATACGGTTGTTTTAGCGACTCGCTATTTTGCTTGTTAACTAACCGTTAAGCTTCTGAAATCACGAGGCAATGAACCGCATATAAATAAATATACGCAGATACGAATTGTTCGGTGCAGAGCGAAATGGACGAGAACGGCTGGATCGCCGACTTCGGAAACGTGCTCCTCGTGCAAACGATGCCCTCTAACTCCGCGTCGCTCCTCGCAACGCGTGGGTAGGAGCCAAAATGCCGCTGGCGAACGTTTCGACATGAAAACGATGCTGCACGCGCACAAAACATCGAGGCACACACTCACCATGAGAGGAATGTGTCTCATATCGGGACAAACTGAGCGCGTAGGAAGCGGGCCTTCTTGCTCGGGTCAGAGCCGCTTGCCCTGCCGTCCCGCCAGCTCGACGATATATTGCCAGGCGACCCGCCCGGAGCGGCTGCCGCGTCGCGTTGCCCACTGGATCGCGTCTTCCGGCGCGAAATCCAGTCCATGGGCCTCGGCATAGCCGCGAACGATCGCGACATAGGTGTCCTGGTCCACCACGTGGAACCCCAGCGACAGGCCGAAGCGATCGGCCAGTGCCAGCTCGTCGTCGATCGAATCGCGCGGGTTGATCGCGCTCGATTGCGCTTCGATGTCGCGCGGAAGCAGGTGCCGGCGGTTCGACGTCACCAGCAGCCGGCAATGGGCCGGCCGTGCCTCCGCGCCGCCTTCCAGCAGCGAGCGGAGCGCCCGCGCGTCGGCAGCGGCATCGAAGCCCAGATCGTCGAGGAAAACCGCGAAGGGACGGTTAGTGGTGGCGAGCAGCGCGAACAGATCGGGCAGCGTCTCGAGATGCGTGGTCGCCGCCTCCACCAGTGCCAGCCGGCCGCCCTGCGCCTGCACGTCTGCCACCGCACCCTTGACCAGCGCCGACTTGCCGGTGCCGCGCGCGCCCCAGAGCAGCACGTCCTGCGCGGCGTGGCCGGCGGCAAGCCGCTCCAGATTGGCGAGCAGCGCGGCCCGCTGCTTCTCCACGCCCTGCAGCAGCGCAAGGGGCGTAGGCGCGAATGCGCGCGCCGGCACGATGTCCCGGCCACGCCACACATAGGCGGGGTGCGCTTCCAGGTCGGCAAGCGGGGCGGGGGGCGGCGCCAGCCGTTCGAGCGCCTCGGCAATGCGGATCAGCGGATCGGTCATGCCCGCGCTATAGCCCAATCAGGCGCCAGCGCGAGCGATCCCGCAATGCCATGCGCAGGAACTGCCTGGAAATTCGATCTTCCGCGAATTTCCAAGACGGTCCCTCAGCCCTGCGCCGTTTCCTTGTTCCGCCAGAAATCCTGAACGATTTCCCAGCCTTCTTCGGCCGTTTCGCAGAAGCGGAACAGGTTCAGGTCGCGCGGCGAGATCACGCCTTCGTCGCACAGCGCCTCGAAATTGACGACGCGGTTCCAGAACTCCTTGCCGTAGAACAGCACCGGGATCGGATCGACCTTGCCGGTCTGGATCAGCGTCAGCAGCTCGAAGCTTTCGTCGAACGTGCCGAAGCCGCCCGGGAACACCGCCACGGCGCGCGCGTGGAGCAGGAAGTGCATCTTCCGCAGCGCGAAATAGTGGAACTGCATGCTCAGGCCCGGCGTGACATACGGGTTCGGCGCCTGTTCGTGCGGCAGCACGATGTTGAGGCCGATCGTCTCTGCGCCCACGTCGCGCGCGCCGCGGTTTGCCGCTTCCATGATCGAGGGGCCGCCGCCCGAGGTGACGACGAAGTGCCGCTTGCCCGCAGCATCGAGCGGGAAGTTGCTCGCCAGCCGGCCCAGTTCGCGCGCGACATCGTAATATTTGGACTTGGCGACCAGGCTCTCCGCGATCCGCTTCTGCTGATCGGTCTCGGCCAGCGCCAGCACTGCCTCGGCCTTGGCGGGCTCGGGGATGCGCGCCGAACCGTAGATCACGAAGGTCGACGCGATGTTCGCCTCGTCGAGCAGCAGCTGTGGCTTCAGCAGCTCCAGCTGGAAGCGCACCGGCCGGAGGTCCTCGCGCAGCAGGAAGTCCATGTCCTGGAAGGCCAGCCGATAGGCGGGGTGTTCGGTCTGCGGGGTGCCGGTGGCGGTGTTGGCGGCTTCGGCTTCCTGCTGGGCAGGGCGGAAGACGCGCGAGGGGACTCTCGTATCGCTCATCACCGGCGGATTAGGCGCATCCGCCCCGCTTGGAAAGCCTCAGGCGCAGAACGGGCCGCGGCCCATGTCGAGGTGGAAATGATCGCGGTGGACGTAATTATAGTTCGGACTCAATACGGTAGCGAAACGTCTGCAGGCAGATCCGTGAATGGTTTCCAGGAATCGCCGGACCGCAGGATCCTGGTTCTGCCAGTCCTTGAGGATGGTGATCCGCCGCCCGTCCTTCAGCACGAAGCCGGATACGTCCACGGCATTGGCGCGGCCATGCTCGGACAGCTTGGTGCCGGGCTGGGTGCCTCCGACAATGGCACGGCAGACATAGGTGCCGAACGTATCCACCCGCACCAGGTCGCTGCCGAGGATCTGGCGCGCGGCGGGCGCCACGGCATATTGCACCCAGCCGGTAAAGGCGCGGGCGAGCGGGCAACGCATGCCCTTGATGCCGCCCACCGGCACGCCGATGTCGACCAGCTGTACCGCGCCTTCGACCAGGCAGCCGCCGCCATAGTCGCGATCGGGCATCGCGCTGAACCGGACGCCGGCGCGCGACAAATCGGTGAAGCATTGCTGCGTGTCGCGCGGCGTCGGACGGTTGAGCGTGATCGGCCGGCTGCCCGCCGGGCGGGTGGGGGCGGGCGCGGGCCGCTTGTCGCCGCCATCGCTGCCGAAGATGCAGGCCGACAGCAGCAGGGGCAGCGACAACACCGCCAGCGGAAACACACGCAGGAACGCCATGGCCACGCACCCTACGCGAGTTCGGCGACCGCGCGAACCACGGTTCGTCGTGCCGACGACTCGGTTCGTCAGTCGCGCGCCTCAAGGAAACGGTCGCTCAGCGCGGCCGGCACGCGCAGCAGCCGCCCGGCGGCGCGGTCGAGCAGCGCCCAGGTGGTTACCGCTTCCACCCGTACCTTGCCGTCATCGCCGAGGAAGCGGACGTGCCGGTTGAAGCGCGCGCCCCGCGCCGGCTCCGGCACCCAGGTCTCGCCGGTCACCGTTTCGCCGGCGCGTACATTGCCGCGATAGTCGATCTCGTGCCGGGTGACGACCCAGACATAGGCTTCCTGTTCCCGCGGCGTTGCCAGTGCTTCCCAATGCGCGACGGCGATGTCCTGGATCCAGGCGACCCATATGGCATTGTTGACATGACCCAGCACGTCGATGTCGTCGGGCGTCGCAGTGATCGATCGGGAGAAGCGGGGCATCAGCAATCCTCGGTGCGGTAACCATGCAGCGTAGCGCCGTATTCACCCTATGGGGAGCAGGGTTCGCACCATGCTGCCGCGCCGCCCCTCCGCCCTGTTCCGCAGCCGCTGGGCGGCGTTGCTCTGGGCGGCCGGCGTGCTGTGGACCGCGGTGAGCGTGGCCGGCGTGGGAAAGGTGCCTGCCGCCGCATCGGCGGAGAACGCTACCGACGCGCTGGGGCAGCCGATCGACAATGCCGATCTGGAGCTGCTCCGCAACGTCATCGGTGGCTGATCACGGCGGTAACGATCACTGTCCGGGCTTGCCCGGATCTCCCTCGAACTTGACCGCGCGGATCCGCCAGGACCGCTGTTCGGGGGTGGCGCCGTCGATGTCGCCGGCGCGGTGCAGCGTCACCTCGCCCAGCTGGTAAAAGGGCTTGGCCGTAGCCCTGATACGACCATAGACCTGCACCGGCACGGTCACATAGCGCTGGCCGGCGCCCGCCTCGATGCGGCCGGGCGCGCCGATGTTGGCGTGATATTCGGAATAGGGCGCGAAGCGGGCCGCAAATGCCTTGGCGTCGCCGCCGGACGCCTTGCCGCCGTCGCTCCACAAGGCCCAGGCCTGCTCGGTGCGGCCGCTTTCGATCAGCGCATAATAGGTCTGCACGACATTGGCGGCACCCTGTGCGCTGTCCGGCGTGAACCTGGCCTCGCTGACGGGCGTGCGATCATCGGGCAGGCCGCCGGGCTGGCCGGGAGCGGGCGGATCAAGCGGTTCCAGCTGCTGTTCGTTGGCCGGGGCCAGCTCGGTCGCGGGGGGCGCGGTCTGGTTCACCTCGGCCATGCTGGTGTCGTTGGCGCTGTTTTCAGGGGCTGGGGGCAGGCCGGAAGAACAGGCGGCGAGCGAGCAGGCGGCGAGCAGGGCAGGAATCAGGCGCATCCGGGTCTCTTCCACATCGAAGGATGCGAACGAGCTACCGGATGCGCAGGTTCCTCATTCCGTGAGCGGCTGGTTGCCGACAAAGCCCAGCTTGGCGATGTTCGCGCGCTTGATCGCGGCAAGAATCGTGTCGAAGCGCTCGTACCGGGCTTCAGGGTCGGTCTGGAGCTGCAGTACCGCCGCGTCGGTGCGCAGCGCCGCCAGCTTGGCGGGCAGGGCGGCGTCGGCGAGGCGTGCGCCGTCCCAGAACAAGGCCCCGTCGCGGTCGATCGCCAGGCGGTGGGTGGCGTCGTCGTTCGCGACCGAACCACCCTGTGGCAGGTCGACGGGCACCTTGTGGGACATCATCGGCATGCTGAGGATCATCACGATCAGCAGTACCAGCATCACGTCGATGAACGGCGTCACGTTGATCGCGCCGATCGGCATGGGTTCGGCGGCGGGTACGACCTTGCGCATGACCTCTCCTCCTATGTTGCTACGGTATATCGTAACATTTTTGGAGCGCGCCGCAAGTCGGATCGCCGGCGGAGGAGGGGTGCGCGAGGCCGTCGCCACGCGCACCGATCCGCGTCGTCTCAGGGACGCAGCGCCACGTCGTCCGGATCGTCGAGTTCCTCGTCCAGATCGTCCTCTTCGACATCCTCGTCGTCGAAATCGTCCTGGATGTCGTCCTCGTCGAGGTCGTCCTCGTCCTCATCGGCGTCGTCGTCTTCCTCGCCGATCTCGTCGTCGGTCATGGCGAGATCGTCGAGATCGTCGTCGTCGTCCTCGCTCCCGCCGAGATCGGGGTTGATGTCGGTCAGCAGCGCGCCGTCGTCCGGCCCGTCGCCCGTCACCTCGAGAATTTCGGCGCGCTGGCTCTCGTCATAGCCTTCCGCGTCGTAGCCGTCGTCGCCCGGACTCTGAATGCCGCTCATCGCCAAACCTCATTGCTGGCCCGGCGGGGATCGCCGGGGTTCGGATGCGCAACGGCGCTGGCCCCGGCTGCGTTCCGACTCAGCTCGGGCGGAACATCCGTCCGCGTTCCGTTACCGCTACTACCACGAGCGAGAGCCCACCCATCAGCAGAAAACCACTATACAGCGGGATGGTGGTGCCATCGAAGGCCTGGCCGATGGCCGCGCCGATCAGCGCGCCGGCCAGCGTCGTCACAAACCCCTGCAGGCTGGAGGCGGTGCCGGCGATCGCGCCCATCCGCTCCATCGCCATGGCCGAGAAGTTGGAGGTGGCGAGGCCGAAGCATGCCATCATCAGCGCCTGCAGCACGGCGAAGCTCCACAGCGTCTCGAGATCCAGCACGGTAATGGCAAGGTGCACGCCGGCGACCAGCGTCAGCAGGGTGAGTGCGGTGTGGGAGATCACGCGAGTGCCCAGCCGCATCACGATGCGCGAATTGAGGAACGAGCCCACCGCCATCGTGCTCGCCACGCCGGCGAACACCACGGTGAGCAGGTCCGGCCGGTGGAAGACGTCGGCCATCACCTGCTGTACCGATCCGATGAAGCCGAACAGCGCGCCGGAGAGCAGACCGGTCGCGATGGTGTAGCCCACGGCGGCGCGGTCGCGCAGCATCAGGCCGTAGTCGGAGACCACGCGGGCAGGATGAAGCGACTGGCGCGCGTCGGTCGCCAGGGTTTCCGGCATGCGCAGCGCGAACCACAGCAGCACCAGCCCCGCGATCGCGCCGATTCCCCAGAAGATCGTCCGCCACGATCCGCCGGCGGAGAGAATGATTTGCCCGACCGCAGGCGCGAAGATCGGCGCGGCCATGAACACGATGAACACCAGGCTCATCACCCGCGCCATCGCGCGTCCTGAATAGCAGTCGCGCACCAGCGCGACGGTGACAACGCGCGCGCCCGCCGCGGCCGTGCCCATCGCCAGACGGGCCAGCAGCAGCAGCACGAAGCTGCCGGAAATGGCGGCGATGGCGCAGGTGACGACATAGCAGCTGAGCGCAACCAGCAGCACCGGCCGGCGCCCGAAGCGGTCGGACAGCGGCCCATAGGCGAGCTGCGCCACCGCGAAGCCGATCAGGAAGGCGGTGATCACGAACTGGCGGTGGTTGGCCGAATCGACCCCCAGGCTGGTGCCGATCGCGGGCAGGGCCGGAAGCATCGAATCGATGCCCAGCGCGGTCAGTGCCATCAGCGCGGCGGCGAGCGGCACGAACTCGCCGAAGCGCAGCGGGGCCTTGCCGGCGGAGGCGGTGCTCAGATGCGGGGCGTTCATGCCTGCGCCATGGCCCAACCATGCTGCCGCGTCACCCTTTTTCAGGTTGACGTGGATGCCCGCGCAACAACATTGCGGTGTGGAACCGCCGCAGGAGTACCCCGATGAATCGCTGTTTCGCACCTCTCTTGCTGCCGATCGCGCTCGCCGCCTGCCACGGCAATGCCAACATCAATTTCGACGGCAACGATACCGACGGCAACAGTGTGATCTCCACCGACGCCAATGGCCGGATCCAGATCAAGGCGCCGGGCATCCAGGGATCGATCACGCTGCCGAAGATGCCGCTCGACGCGAAGAATTTCGATATCGACGGCGTGACGCTCTACCCCGGCTCGACGCTCAGGAACCTCAAGGTGAACGATGGCAACAGCGACAGGGACGGGCAGGTGATCGTCGAGTTCGAGAGCCCGGCCGCGCCGACGGTGGTGCGCGACTGGTTCCGCGACAACATGACGAAGCAGGGCTTCAAGGTGACGACGAAAGACGATAACCTGATCGGCACCACCGACGACGGCCAGCCCTTCGCGCTCCAGCTGCGCCCGGGCGGCGATGCCAGGACCAAGGGGCTGATGCAGGTCGGCCGCTGAGCCCGGTACGGGACAGGCTGCGGCCATTCGGAATGTCCCCAGTCTTGTGGGGTCCGTCGTGGCGGGACTAACCACGCGTTTTTGCGTTCGGAGACTCTGATGTTGGATACCCCCGCCGAAATTCCGGTGCTTTCCCTGAAGGCGCAGGCCGGCGACCCCGAGGGCTTCGCCCATGCGTTCGGCCAGTCGTTCCAGCGGTTCGGTTTCGCCGTCGTGCGCGATCATGGCGTGCCGCAGGAACTGATCGATCGCGCGTGGAGCCTCACCAAGGCATTCTTCGATCTGCCCGAGGAAGCGAAGCGCGCGCACTTCATCCCCAGCGGCGGGGGCGCGCGCGGCTACACCCCGTTCAAGACCGAGATCGCCAAGGGCGCGAGCCATGTCGACCTGAAGGAATTCTGGCACATCGGCCGGGAGCTGGCCGCCGGCCACCGCTTTGCCGACGTGATGGCGCCGAACATCTGGCCGGGCCAGCCCGAAGGCTTCCGGGAAACCTTCGTCGAGCTGTTCGCGGCGTTCGATACCGCGGGCGACAAGCTTCTTTCCGCCGTCGCGCGCTATCTCGGCCTTGCGCCGGACTGGTTCGACACGGCGGTGAAGGACGGCAATTCGGTGCTGCGCCTGCTCCACTATCCGCCGGTCGATGCCGATGCCCCCGAAGTGCGTGCCGGCGCGCATGAGGACATCAACCTGATCACCCTGCTCCTCGGTGCCGAGGAGGCGGGCCTCGAACTGCTCGACCGCGACGGCAAGTGGATGGCGATCAAGCCGCCCGAAGGCGCGATGGTGATCAACGTCGGCGACATGCTGCAGCGCCTGACCAACCATGTGCTGCCCTCCACGACGCACCGCGTCGTCAACCCGCCGGCGGAGCGTCGTGGCCATTCGCGCTATTCGATGCCGTTCTTCCTGCATCCGGCGCCCGATTTCCTGATCAAGACGCTGCCCGGCTGCATCAGCGCGGAAAATCCGAACCGCTATCCGGAGCCGATCACCGCGCATGATTACCTCCACGAGCGGCTCGTCGAAATCGGCCTGATCAAGAAATAAACAGGGCGTGGCGGGGCGCCGCCGCGACAAAATCTGTCTTTCCTTCTGGGGAGGGAAGGCGCTAGGGACCAAGAGGCGGCGGCGGGGCGACAAGCGCTCGGCCGCCGCCTTGTCGTATGGAATCAAGAGGAACCAGGAATGGCGGAAGCGTTGCGCGTGGCACTGGCGGGGCTGGGGACGGTGGGCGGCGGCGTGATTCGCCTGCTCGACGCCAATGCCGAGCTGATCAGCCGCCGCGCCGGCCGCCCGATCGAGGTCGTCGCCGTGTCCGCCCGCGACCGCTCCAAGGACCGCGGCATCGATCTTTCCCGGTTTGACTGGGTCGACGACCCCGTCGAGCTCGCCCGTCATGCCAGGGCCGATGTGGTGGTGGAGCTGGTCGGCGGGTCCGATGGCCCGGCGCTGGCGCTCGCCCGCGCGGCGCTGGGCGCCAACAAGAGCTTCGTCACCGCAAACAAGGCGATGATCGCACATCATGGCCTGGAACTCGCCGAGGCGGCGGAAGGCGCAAAGGTCGCCCTGAAGTTTGAAGCGGCGGTGGCCGGTGGCGTGCCGGTGATCAAGGGGCTGCGTGAAGGCGCCGCTGCCAACGCGATTTCGCGCGTCTACGGCATCCTCAACGGCACCTGCAATTTCATCCTGTCGAAGATGGAGGCGGAGGGCCGCGACTTTGCCGAGATCCTCGCCGAGGCGCAGGCGCTCGGCTATGCCGAGGCGGATCCCACCTTCGATATCGACGGCATCGACGCGGCGCACAAGCTGTCGATCCTCGCCAGCATCGCCTTCGGCACCCAGCCGGCGTTCGGCGACCTGAAGGCGAGCGGCATTCGCCACATCCTGGCGGCCGACATCGCCGAGGCCGCGACGCTCGGCTATCGTGTGCGGCTCCTCGGCATTGCGGACGCGGGAGCGCACGGCCTGTTCCAGCGCGTCCACGCGCATCTCGTGCCGCTCAGCCACCCGCTGGCGCATGTCACGGGCTCGACCAACGCGGTGGTCGCGGAAGGCAATTTCGTCGGCAGGCTGCTGTTCCAGGGCGCGGGTGCGGGCGACGGGCCGACCGCGAGCGCCGTGGTCGCCGACCTGATCGACATCGCCCGCGGCGAATATGGCCCGCCCTATGCAATGCCGGCGACCGCGCTCGTCGCCCAGTCCGCGGCGGACAGCGGCGAGCGGCGCGGCCGTTCCTATGTGCGGTTCACGGTGGCCGATCGCGTCGGCGTGCTCGCGGAAATCGCGGCGGCAATGCGCGATGCCGGCGTCTCGATCGAAAGCCTGATCCAGCGCGGCGTGAGCCCGGATGGCAGCGCGCTGGTCGCCATCGTAACGCACGAGGCACCGGAGCGGAGCATCGCCCAGGCACTGGAGAAGCTGCGGGGCTCGCAGAGCCTTACCGGCGAGCCGATGTGGATGCATATTCTCGACGCGTGAGCCGCGTCGGCGGAGGCTAGTAGCTCAGGCGGAGCAGCCGGTGGCCGCTCCCCGGGCATACCGGCATGCCGGTGCGGTTGCAGCTGGGGCCCTGTGCGGCGCGGAGCATTTCCAGCTTCCGGTCGACCAGCGGCTCCTGCACGCCGGTCAGGCGGAAGCGACTGCGCGCCCGTGTGCCGCAGTCGCGCTCGACGTCGCACGCGCTGATCAGCGGCGATGAATCAGGGCCGGGCCGCGCCGAGCGCTTGAGCGTTGCGCGCATCATTCGCGGACGTGCCGCATCTACGGCGGTCACCGCGCCGGCCATGGTCGCGCTCTGGAGCGCCAGTGCGATCAACAACATATGCCCTCCTGTTGTGTCCCGCCGAAGCAACGCGTCGATACGCGGCTGGTTGCGCAGCCATGCAGGCCTTTCACCGCACTCATGGCGCAAGCTCCCGCTGCTGCAATTTGACCTTGCCGTCGAAGCCCATCGTGGCAGTAACGCCGACCTTGCCGCATCTCACCGTGAAGGCACCCTCGCCGCAGGGCGTGATGCCCTGCTGCGCGGGATCGCCGATCAGGCGGTTGAGCCGGGCGGCATCGGAGTCGCGACTCAAGTTGGGCGCGACGAACGGCACTCGGTAGCGATCCGCCTCACGGCGGGAGCAGACGATGATCTCGCTCTCGTCGGACGAGCCGCGGCACGGAATTCGGGCCTGGGTGCGCGTACGATATTCGGCGAGCACGGTGGAGACCGTACTTTGTTGAGCCATCAACAGCATCGCCAGCAACATCGTGTCGTTCCCCCGCAATGTCGCGCAACGATAGCCCAAAATCTTGCCAAAATCACCAAAGACTTCGGCAAGAGTTGCTGACAACGTTAGCACTGCTCGACAGGGGGGGACGGGCACCCTATCGCATCGCACAAATCGAATGAGGGGATCACCGAACCGATGCCGAACGCAAGCCATGTTCTCGACCGTGTCCTGGTGCTCGAAATGGTGCGCGTCACCGAAGCTGCGGCGATCGCCGCCTCCAGCCTGATCGGCCGGGGCGACGAAAAGGCCGCTGATCACGCCGCGGTGGAGGCGATGCGCGAGGCGCTGAACCAGCTCTACATGGACGGCACCGTGGTGATCGGCGAGGGCGAACGCGACGAGGCGCCAATGCTGTTCATCGGCGAGAAGGTCGGTTCCGCGATCGGCAAGGGCCCCAAGATCGACATCGCGCTCGATCCCTTGGAAGGCACGACGATCACGGCCAAGGCCGGCCCGAACGCGCTGGCGGTGCTGGCCGTGGCCGAAGAGGGCAATCTGCTCAACGCGCCCGACGTCTATATGGACAAGATCGCGGTGGGCCCCGGCTACCCGCAGGGCGTGATCGACCTCAACAAGACGCCGACCGAGAACATCCAGGCGATCGCTGCCGCCAAGGGCGTGAAGCCCAACGAGATCATCGCCTGCGTGCTGGACCGCACCCGTCACGAGAAGCTGATCGCCGAACTGCGCGAGATCGGCTGCGGCATCATGCTGATCCCCGACGGCGACGTGGCGGGCGTGATCGCGACCAGCGACCCGGACACGACGATCGACGTCTATATGGGCCAGGGCGGCGCGCCCGAGGGCGTGCTGGCCTGCGCGGCGCTGCGCTGCGTCGGCGGCCAGTTCCAGGGCCGCCTCGTCTTCCGCAACGAGGATGAGCGCGCCCGCGCGGCCAAGTGGGGCATCGAGGATCTCGACAAGATCTACACGCTCGAGGAACTCGCCAAGGGCGACTGCATCTTCGCGGCCACCGGCGTGACCGATGGCTCGCTGCTGGCCGGCGTGAAGCGCGTGCGCGGCAAGATGACCACCGAAAGCGTGGTGATGCGCGCCAGCTCAGGCACCGTGCGCTGGGTGAAGGGCGAGCACCGCATCGACTGATCGACCACAGACGCCGCCGGCTTGATCCCGGCGGCGTCTTGCCGCACCAAGTCACCCTGGCTTTTCGGGGGATCGACGAACATGCGGCATTGGCTGGTTTCCGTAGCACTCGCGGCGCTTGCCGCCCCTCTCGCGGCCGCAGCGCCGCCCCAGGCTGCGCCCAGCGCGACCGATGCGCCCTTCACCTTCGAGGAGGTGATGATCCCGATGCGCGACGGGGTGAAGCTCCACACCGTCATCCTGCGGCCGAGGGCCGCCAAGGGCCCGCTGCCAATCCTGTTCCAGCGCAGCCCCTATGGCTCGCCCGATGCAGCGCCGCCGCGCGTGCCCAACAGCTGGGCGCCGCTGGTACGCGATGGCTATATCTTCGTGTTCCAGGACATGCGCGGCCGCTTCAAGTCCGAAGGCGGCGCCTTCACCCTCTCGACCGAGGTGAAGACGGGCAAGGGCGCCGTCGACGAGGCCAGCGATGCCTATGATTCGATCGAGTGGCTGGTGAAGAATGTGAAGCCCAACAACGGCAAGGTCGGCATGTGGGGCGTGTCCTACCCCGGCTTCACCGCTGCCATTGCCCTGGCCAAGCCGCACCCGGCGCTGAAGGCGACCAGCCCGCAGGCGGCGTGGATCGATTACTGGAAGAACGACGATCTCCACCGCTGGGGCGCGATGCGGCTCACCTATGCCAGCGACTGGGTGAACAGCCTCCAGGCCGGCAAGACCAACGACGGCATCGACCTGTACGACCGCTACGACACGTACGACTGGTTCCTCCACGCCGGCTCGCCCGACGACATCGAAAAGAAGTACTTCAAGGCCCGGGTGCCGCGCTTCCGCGAGATGATCGAGCATCCCGACTATGACGATCACTGGAAGAAGCAGGTCTGGTCGAACGCGCTCGGCAAGACGACCGTGCCGACGCTCAACGTCGCCGGATACTGGGACCAGGAGGATCCCTGGGGCAGCTGGAAGATCTGGGAAAAGCAGCGCGCCAACGATCCGGACAAGCTTGCGCTGATGGTTGCAGGCCCCTGGGCACACGGCACCTGGCACACGCCCGCCAACAGCCTCGGGCGCATCCCGTTCGGGGTCGACAGCGGCGTCCAGTTCATCGAGCAGATCGAGGCGCCGTTCTTCGCCTATTGGCTGCACGGCACCGGCACCAAGCCGGACTTCGCGCTGAAGAGCTTCCAGTCCGGCTCGTGGCAGTGGAAGACGTACCAGAGCTATCCGCTCGCCAACGCGCAGGCGACCAGCCTGTACCTGCACGGCGACGGCTCGCTGAGCTTCACTGCGCCGACGGCGGGCGAGAGCTGCCGCGACTATGTCAGCGATCCCGCCCGCCCGGTGCCGTTCCGCCCGCGGCCGATGTCCGCCACCTATGCCACGCCCGACTGGCGCTGGTGGGAGGCGGAGGACCAGCGCTTCGTCGATGACCGCCCCGACGTGCTGAGCTACGTCTCCGCGCCGCTCGATAAAGACCTGACCGTCACCGGGGAGGTCACCGCCAAGCTGATGGCCTCGACCAGCGGCACCGACAGCGATTTCGTCGTCAAGCTGATCGACGTGTTCCCGGAGGACTATGAGAAGGCGCCGACGGCGCTGGGTGCGTACGCCAAGGGCCTGAACGGCTATGAGCTGCCGATCGCGATGGAGATCCGCCGCGGTCGCTATCTCAAGAGCTTCGAGCAGGCGACGCCGCTGGTGCCGAACCGGGTGACCGCCTGGGACTTCCCCCTCCGCGACCACGACCATGTGTTCAAGAAGGGCCACCGGATCATGGTGCAGGTCCAGTCGAGCTGGTTCCCGGTAATCGATCGCAACCCGCAGACCTTCGTGCCCAACATCTACAAGGCCAAGCCCGAGGACTATCGCAAGGCGACGCAGCGGGTGTGTGCGGGCTCGGTGGTGACGCTGCCGGTGGTGAAGTAACCTTGCCGTCTTAGAGGCTGTTTGGAATAGGCTGTGGAGGGTGCGGGGTTGGTGTCCGTCTGATTCAGGCTTTGCATGTGGATGCAGCAGAACCCGGGAAGCATGGCCCGGATTGCCAAGAAGACGAAGCGCCACCCCAGTGACCTGACTGACGAGGAATGGAAACGCCTGGCCCCGTCGATGTCCAAGCCGCGGCGCCGGGGCCGCCCCGCGAGGTGAACTTTTGCGAGGTGATCAACGCCGTGCGCTAGCTTGTTCGATCGGGCTGAGGCTGGCGCATGCTGCAGCTCGATTTCGGGGCTTGGCAGGCGGCCTATGGCTGCTCCCGCGAACGGGCGCGCAGGTTGCTGTTCCAGACGATCCACCGCCTTGAACTGATGCTCGAACGCCAGCGTCAGGGGCGGCAAGCCAGCCAGTGCGGCGGTGATCGACAGCCAGTCGGTCGAGGCGCCATCGGCGGAAAAGCGCGGGTCTGACGCACGAAAAATGGTTGTCGGACGCAAGCGGCACATTGCCGTCGATGCCGACGGCCGGTTGCTGATGGTTCATCCGACCACTGCCGATCTTTCGGACAGCGCGGGCGCTCAAATCATCCCGAGAGTAGCCGCAAGCGCTGGCCGCGGATCAAGCATCTCTTCGCCAGTGGCGCCGGCTGGTCCGCGACTACGAACGGCGCGTCGACGCCTCCAACCTCATGATCCTCGTCGCTATGGGAGGCAACCTCCTACGCCGAACGCCTATCCATGATTGTCCGAACGGACTCTCAGGATTGGGTGCGGCAAGCGTCAATTCCGGACCGGGCTAAAAACAAGTATCCGTAAAAGTACGTGAATGTGAAAACGTTTCTGCGATTCCCCATGAACCTCGTTCAGTATTTTGAAGTTAAAGATGATGCTTCGGAGGGTGGTGTAGAATTAACCGCCGATTATAATGCCTAACGGGATGTCCCCTATAAAGGAAGGATTGTGCGCCACGCCATGCAGGTGCGTGGATGGCGTTTGTGTGACCGGAGGCAATATGCTGAAATCGTTCATCGCTGAATGGAGGATATCGGCGAAGATGGTCGCCATATTCACCACGGTAGCGTTGCTTGTCTGTACATTGGGCGCCACCAGCCTGATCAGTAACGAAAAACTTGCAGCCGTGGCGAAAGACCATGTCGATCGCGGCATTGACGGCACCGATGCGCTGGGTCGACTTGCCTCGACCTTGCGTGAGCAGCGCATCATCATCTGGCGCCGGCTGAACGCGGAATCTGCCGAGGAAGTGGCGGAGCTGCGCACCCGGTTCGACAAGAATGAGGCGGATATCGGCCGCGCGATCCGCGATTATGAGCGGGTGGCCGACGATTTGCGGCCCCAGCTCGAACAGATCCGCGCCGGCGTCGATTCGCTGCGCAGGGTCAACCTGCAGATCTTCGACGTGGTCGCACGTGACGGCGCGGCGGCGGCGTTCCCGATCATGAAGGGGCCGAGCAAAAAGGCCTCGAACGCGCTGCGGGACGCGGTGGATCGCGTGCAGGATCAGCACCGGGCGCGTTCGGCCCTCGCCAATGAAGAGGGGCTGAAGGCAGAGCGCTTCGCCGTTCGACTGACCTGGATCGTCGTCTTCACGGCCCTGGGCGCGATCTTGGCGATCTGGCGGCTGCTGCAGTTCGCCGTGACCAAGCCGCTCGTCGACGTCTCCGGCGCGACCAAGCTGCTGTCCGAGGGCGGTGAGGCCGTGGTCCCCCACCGCGATCGCCGCGACGAGATCGGCGATGTCGCCAATGCCGTCGAGTTGTTCCGCCAGGCGGCGATAGCGCGCAGTGCGGCGGATGCGCGGATCGCGGAGGAGCAGCGTCGCGTCACCGGGGCGCTGCACAAGGGGCTGGCGGCGCTGACCAACGGCGACCTCACCGCCGAGGTGCAGGAGGAGTTCCCGCCCGCCTATGCGCAGCTGAAGCAGGATTTCAACGGCGCGCTGGCCAGCCTGCGTGACCTGATCGGCACGGTGCGGGCGAGCGCGGCGCTGATCTTCGACGGGGCGGAGGAAATCGCCGAGGCGTCGAACGATCTCGCCCGCCGTACCGAGTCCAATGCGGCCAGTCTGGAGCAGACGGCGGCCGCCATCGCCGAAGTCGATGCGCGGGTGCGCGGCAGCGGAGCGGCGACCCATCAGACGGTGGCGAGTGCCCAGCAGGCGACCGACGTGGTCGGGCGCGGGCGCGGTCTGGCGGACGAGGCGGTGCAGGCGATGGGCCGCGTGGCCGATAGTGCCAAGGGCATCGACAGCGTGATCGAGGGCCTCGACAAGATCGCTTTCCAGACGCGGGTGCTGGCGATGAACGCTGCCGTGGAAGCCGGCCGGGCGGGCGAGGCGGGGCGCGGCTTCGCCGTGGTCGCTGATCTCGTGTCGGTCCTTGCCATGCGCGCCGAGGAAGAGGCTGGCCGCGCCCGCGACCAGCTGAGCTCGACGCGGCAGGATGTGCAGGTGGCGCTGGGCGCGGTCGACAAGGTCGATGGTGCGCTGTCTGAAATCGCCGCCTCGGTGGATACGGTGCACCAGCTGCTCGACGGCATCGGGGTCGATCACCAGGCACAGGCGGCGACGATCAGTGAAATCGCCGCCTCGATCGCGACGATCGACCATGCCACCCAGCAGAATGCGGCGATGGTCGAGCAGACGTCCGCCGCCACGGCGAAGCTGACGATCGAGGTCGAAGCATTGCAGAGCCAGTCCGGGCGCTTCGACATGGGAGCGCTCCTGCCGATCGGCGCGGCGCGCGCCCGCAGCACCCGCAAGTCGGCGGCGAGTCTCGCCTTCGCCTGAGGGACTGTTTGGAGATGCCGCAGCGCATTTCCAAACGGGCTCTTATGCCCCTCCCCTTCAGGGGAGGGGTTGGGGTGGGGCTGTGTCGCACCGAGACCGAACCGGCGTTCCGGCATCCCTCCACCCCAACCCCTCCTCCCAGGAGGAGGGGCTCAAGGTCGATGGCTCAATTCTTCAGCCGGTACCCCGTGCGGAAGATCCACACGATCAGCCCCAGGCACAGCAGCAGGAACACGCCCGTAAAACCCAGGCTCCAGGCGATGCCCACATCGCCGTGCCCGAAGAAGCTCCAGCGGAAGCCGCTCACCAGATACACGACCGGGTTGAACAGGCTGACCGTGTGCCAGGGCTCGGGCAGCATGTCGATCGAGTAGAAGGCGCCGCCCAGGAAGGTCAGCGGCGTCACCAGCAGCGACGGCACGATGTTGAGCTGTTCGAAGCTCTTCGCCCAGATGCCGATGATGAAGCCGAACATGCTGAACGTCACCGCCGTCAGCACCAGGAAGGCGAGCATCGCGGCGGGATGATCCACCCGCAGCGGCACGAACAGCGCCGACGTGGCGAGGATGATCAGCCCGATCACCACCGACTTGGTTGCCGCCGCGCCGACAAAGCCCACCACCAGCTCTATCGCCGAAATCGGCGCCGACAGCAGCTCGAACACCGTACCGGTGAACTTGGGAAAGTAGATGCCGATCGAGGCGTTGGCGATGCTCTGCATCAGCAGCGAGAGCATGATCAGGCCCGGCACCAGGAAGCTGCCATAGTTCACGCCATGGATCGCATCGATCCGGCTGCCGATCGCGCCGCCGAACACGATGAAGTAGAGCGACGTCGTGATCACCGGGGTCGCGATCGACTGCCAGAGCGTGCGGACCGTGCGCGCCATCTCGAATTTGTAGATCGCCCAGATGCCGGGAAAATTGATGCCGTTCATGCCTGTGCCCCCACCAGGTCGACGAAAATATCTTCGAGGCTCGACTTGGACGTGTCGAGATCCTTGAAGGCGATGTTCAGGTCGTGCAGCTTGCGCAGCAACGAGGGGATGCCGGTGCGCTCCGCCTGCGCGTCGAAGGTGTAGCGCAGCTTGTGGCCCTCATCGGCCAGGCTCAGCTGCCATTCGCCGAGTTCGGCCGGAATCGTCGTGAGCGGCTCGACCAGGCTGAGGTCCAGCTCGCGCTTGCCCAGCTTCTTCATCAGCGCGGTCTTTTCCTCGACCAGCAGCAACTTGCCCTTGTTGATCACGCCCACCCGGTCGGCCATTTCCTCGGCCTCCTCGATATAATGGGTGGTCAGGATGATGGTGGTGCCGCGGTCGCGCAGGCGGCCGATCAGCTTCCACATGTCGCGGCGCAGCTCGACGTCGACGCCGGCCGTCGGTTCGTCGAGGAACAGGATGTCGGGTTCGTGGCTGAGCGCCTTGGCGATCATCACGCGGCGCTTCATGCCACCGGACAGCTCCATGATCTTGGCGTCGCGCTTGTCCCAGAGCGACAGGTCCTTGAGGAGCTGGTCGCAATAGGCATGGTCCGGCGCCTTGCCGAACAGCCCGCGCGAGTAGCGGGCGGCCGAGCCGACGCGCGAGAACATGTCGACCGCGATCTCCTGCGGCACGAGGCCGATCCTGGAGCGCGCCGCGCGCGGCTGGCGGATGGCGTCGTGCCCGTCGACCAGGATGGTGCCGGTGCTGGGCGTGACGATGCCGCAGATGATCGAGATGAGCGTGGTCTTGCCCGCGCCGTTCGGCCCGAGCAGGGCGAAGATCTCGCCGCGGTGGATGTCGAGATCGACGTGGTCGAGCGCGGTGTGACCCGACGCATAGGTCTTGCTGACCTGGCGTAGCGACAGGATGGGTTGCATGAGATGATGGCCCCGGCCGGAAGGAGCCCGATAGCTAGGGTGGCGCCGGGGCCCGGGCAAGATGCCCTGGTTATTTGGTCTTGCGCGCGATCGCTACGGCATCGGCCAGCGCCTGGTAATCGCGCGCGCCGTACAGGATCTGCTTGCCGACCACCCAGGCCGGCGTGCCGTTCATCGCCAGCTTGGCGCCCAGCTGGTGGTTGGCGTCAATTTCCTTGGCGATGGCGTCGCTGTTGGCCAGCTTCTGCGTCGCTGCCGGATCCAGCCCGGCCTTGGCGAGCGCCGCGGTAATCGTCGCGTTGCTGGGGCCGCCGCTGGCGAACAGCGCGTCGTGGAAGGCGCGGAACTTGCCCTGCTGCGCGGCGGCGAGCGCCACGCGGGCAGCGACGACGCTCGGCTCGCCCAGCACCGGATATTCGCGGTACACCACGCGAACGTTCGGATCCTTGGCGATCAGCTCGGCCAGGCCCGGCAGGCTCGCGCGGCAATAGCCGCAGGCATAATCCATGAAGACTGTAACAGTGACGTCGCCGTTCGGATTGCCAGCCCATGCGCTGGCGAAGGGTGTTGTCAGCGCCGGCAGCGCCGCGGGCACGGCGGCCTGCGCGCCGTCCTGCGCCTTTTGCGCCTCGGCATTTTCCTGCTGCTGCAGGCGCTCCATCATCTCGCGCAAGATGGAGGGGTTCTCCAGCAGATAGCCGTGGACGATGCGCTCCACCTGCGCCTTGTTGCTGCCAAGCCCGGGAACCAGCGCCTGCAGCGCCAGCACCGCCAGCACCGCCAGCCCGCCCAGCACCGCGGCCAGCAGCAACGCGCTGGCAAAGAACAGCCTCGATCGATTCATTATTATCCGCCGCGTCCCTTGTTGCGCTTGTCGTCCTTCATCGCCTGGTCGGAGACCATTGCGATGTCTTGCGCGCGGATCCATTCGGGCGAGCCTTGCGGCAGCCCGCCCATCGCCCGCCGCGCGCTGACCATCGCGGTGCGCGCATCGCCGATCAGATTGGCGCGCTCGGCAGTGGCGAGCGCGGTGCGCGGCTCGTCGCCCTCGCGATCATAGACGGTGCCGAGGTTGACCCAGGCGAAGGGATTGTCGCGATCGCGCGTCAGCGAATCGCGCAGCACGCGCTCGGCTTCCTTGAGGTTCGCCTTGTCCTCGGTCGCGACCAGCGCATGGCCGAAGGTGCTCGCGATCAAAGGCGCGTTGTTCGAGAGCTGGGTCGCCTTGCGCAGCGGATCGAGCGCCGCCTGAGGCTGGCCGGATTCGAGCAGGATCTGGCCCTGCAGCTCCAGGAAATAGGGGTCGTTGGGTGCCAGCTTCACCAGCGCCGCGGTCTCTTCTGCTGCCTGCTCGGGATAGCCCGACTGGTGATAGGCATAGGCGCGGGCATAATGCGCCGGGATCGAATTGTCTGTTTTCGGATAGATCCGCAGCGTCTTCTTGGGATCGTTGGTGTAGCCGCGCAGCTTGGCCTGGACGCGCTTGAAGCGGCGTTCGAGATCGGGATCGAGCGGCTTGGTCCAGTTGGGCGAGCCCTCGAGATCGGCCTTCAGCGTCTGCACGCGATCCTGGGACATCGGGTGGGTCTGGGCGAAGGGATCCACCTCGGGATCGGTGCTGTAATAGCCGTAGCGGTGCATCTCCTGCGTCAGCTTCTCGAAGAAGCCGAGCATGCCCTTGCCGGTGATGCCGGCCGTGTTGAGGAAGCGCACGCCCGCCGCATCCGCCGACGATTCCTGGACCCGGCTATAGGCGAGATACTTGCCGATCGCGGCGCGCTGGCCGGCCATCAGGATGCCGGTGCCCGCCTCGGCCGATCCTGCCGCCATGGCCGCTGCGCCGAGCAGCAGGCTGAGGATCGAGATGTTGCCATAGCCGCCGTCGCGCTGGAACACGGCATGGCCGCCGACGATATGACCGATTTCATGGGCGACGACGCCCTGGACCTGGTTCGCGGTATCCGCCGCGTCGATCAGCCCGGCATTGACGTAGACGATCTGCCCGCCCGCCACGAAGGCGTTGATCGACGGGTCGCCGATCAGCACCACCTTGCCGTTGGCGGGGTTCAGCCCGGCGGCGGTGAACAGCGGCTTGGCCATGTCGGCCAGCAGCGCTTCGGTCTCGGCGTCGCGGAGTACCGATTGCGCCAGCGCCGGGCGCGACGCGAACGACGCGAGGCACAGCATCGCGAGCAACGTGGCCAATCGATGGATGCGCGCCATGATCGATACTCCCGGGGACTCGTTCGAAGGGCCGCCCTGGCAAGTAAGCCCTGAACCTATACTGAAAGCCCCGGCGCGGCGCAGCTGGCCGCGCCGGGGATCTTCCTCAGGCGCCGAAGGTCCGCTGCCACCAGCCGCGGCGGGGCTGGCCTTCCTCGGCGGACGCGTCCTCGGCGGCCGGTTCCTCGGCTGCCGGGGTCACGTCCTGCGCGACCGGTGCCTCGACGGCGGGTGCCTCCGGGGCGGCTTCGGCCGCAACGTCCGCCTTCTTGCGACGGGTGCGCTTCGGCTTGGCCGGAGCCTCCTCGGCGGGAGCCTCGACCGCCGCCGGTGCGGCTTCGGCCTCGACGTCCGCCTTCTTGCGACGGGTGCGCTTCGGCTTGGCCGGGGCCTCCTCGGCGGGTGCCTCGACGGCGGCCGGAGCAGCTTCGGCCTCGACGTCTGCCTTCTTGCGGCGGGTGCGCTTCGGCTTGGCCGGCGCTTCCGCTTCCGCCTCGACCGCTACCGCTGCTGGTGCAGGGGCTGCTTCGGCAACCGGCTCGGGCGCGGCGACGGGCGCTTCGGCTTCCGCCGGTTCGCCGGCCTCGTCAGCTGCCTGCTCGGCACCTTCTTCACCGGCACCGCGGCGGCCACCGCGACGGCCGCGACGACGGCGCTTGCGGTTGCGCTCGCCTTCCTCGCGCTGGGCGGCGGTTTCCTCGGTATCGGCAGCGGCTTCGAGCTCGGCGGGTTCGGCCTCGTCGGCCTCGCCGTCGACATTGCCCTCGGCGCCTTCGGTCTCGACCTGCTCGTCCTGGCCCTCGCCTTCTTCGCGACGACGTCCGCGGCCACGGCGACGACGGCGGCGCTTGCCGCGGCCTTCGCCTTCGCGGTCACCGCGCTCCTGGCGTTCGCCACGCTCGCGCGGCTCGGCGACTTCGGCTTCCGCCTCGGCCTCGAGCTCTTCTTCCTCTTCCTCGATCTCCTCGACGAAGTCCTCTTCCGGCTCCTCGAGCAGCGGCTCGATCTTCGGCGCATAGGCCGGCGGCGGGCCCGAGGCCTCGACGGTCATGCGGGCGCCTTCCAGCTCGCCGTCCGCCGCGACTTCGATCAGCACGCCGTAGCGATCCTCGATCTCGGCCAGCTCGCCGCGCTTCTTGTTGAGCACGTAGAAGGCCGCTTCCTGGCTGGCGCGCAGCAGGATTTCCGAGCCGCGACCGCGGGCGGCCTCGTCCTCGATCATGCGCAGCGCCGACAGGCCTGCCGACGAGGCGGTACGGACGAGACCCGTGCCTTCGCAATGCGGGCAGGTGCGGGTGGAGGCTTCGAGCACGCCGGTGCGCAGGCGCTGTCGGCTCATTTCCATCAGGCCGAAGGGCGAGATGCGGCCCACCTGGATGCGGGCGCGATCGTTCTTCAGCGCCTCCTTCATCGCCTTCTCGACCTTACGGACGTTGGACGAATGATCCATGTCGATGAAGTCGATCACGACCAGGCCCGCCATGTCGCGCAGGCGGAGCTGGCGGGCGATTTCCTGGGCGGCCTCGAGGTTGGTCGCGGTCGCGGTCTGCTCGATATTGTGCTCGCGCGTCGAGCGGCCCGAGTTGATGTCGATCGAGACCAAAGCCTCGGTCGGGTTGATCACCAGATAGCCGCCGGACTTCAGCTGCACCACCGGGTGGTACATCGCCGACAACTGCTCCTCGACGCCGGCGCGCTGGAACAGCGGCACCGCATCGGCATATTGGCGCACCTTGCGGGCATGGCTCGGCATCAGGAGCTTCATGAAGTCCTTGGCCTGGCGATAGCCTTCCTCGCCCTCGACGATCACCTCGTCGATGTCGCGGTTGTAGATGTCGCGGATCGCCCGCTTCATCAGGTCGCTGTCGCCATAGACGAGCGCGGGCGCGGAGGAGGTGAGCGTCTTCTCGCGAATCTCGTCCCACAGCCGGGCGAGATAGTCGAAGTCGCGCTTGATCTCGGTCTTGGTGCGCTGGAGGCCGGCGGTGCGGACGATGCAGCCCATCGAGGCGGGCAGCTTGAGGTCCGCCATGATGCCCTTGAGGCGCTTGCGATCGGCCGCCGAGCTGATCTTGCGCGAAATGCCACCGCCATGCGCGGTGTTCGGCATCAGCACGCAATAGCGGCCAGCGAGGCTGAGATAGGTGGTCAGCGCCGCGCCCTTGTTGCCGCGCTCTTCCTTGACGACCTGGACCAGCAGCACCTGGCGGCGGCGGATCACGTCTTGGATCTTGTAGCGGCGGCGCAGGTTCATGCGGCGCTGGCGGAGGGCCTCGGCTTCGTCGCCATTGCTGCCACGGCCGCGACGGCGGCGGCCGCCCTGGGGCGCGTCCTCGCCTTCCGAGGCTTCCTCGTCGTCATGGCCACGCTCGACCATCTCAACGCCGTCTTCATGGTCGTCATGGTCGTGATCGTGATGATCGTCGTCGTCATCCCCATCGGCTTCGCGCAGCGCGGCTTCCTGCGCGGCATGCTCAGCCTCTTCGCGCAGCAGGGCTTCGCGGTCTTCCTTGGGGATCTGGTAATAGTCGGGATGGATTTCCGAGAAGGCGAGGAAGCCGTGGCGGTTGCCGCCGTAATCGACGAAAGCCGCCTGCAGCGACGGTTCGACGCGGGTCACCTTCGCGAGATAGATATTGCCCTTGAGCTGCTTGCGCTCAGCGGACTCGAAGTCAAATTCCTCGATTCGATTCCCTTTGACGACGGCCACGCGGGTTTCCTCCCGGTGGCGTGCGTCGATCAGCATACGCATGGTCATTTATGATTCTCCGGGCGCGCCGGCACAGTTCCTCGAAGGAATGGGGCGCGAGCGCGCGATACAAGAAGCGCACCCGGCGACCGGCAGGGCCGATCCGGGTGGCGCGGGTTTCAAAAACTGCTGTTGCTGCACGGGCACGAGCGGACCGGCGGTCCCCTTGCTCCACCATCGCCACGCTGCCGGCCGCGAAGGCCTGGCGATGCGGACGGTGGGGAAATTGCCTCATGCGAACGTCAACCTGAACTGTCGCGACAAAGAAGCGTCGCGGGCCTTATCCGGCGCAGTGCCGGAAGCGTATCCTGCCTAGCACCGCTGTGTCGTTGCGGCAACCGGGCGCAGATGGGCAAGATTTCATTCCCCGGCGGCACAAAGCTTTTTCGGGAATTTCGATCCCTATCGCTAGCAAATGGAACTTAGCGCGCGGTTAACCAAGCGAATCGGAGCGAATTCCGGGCTGGACCATGCGGCGGGCCGCGCGGCATAGCGACGGCGTGTCATGGATCTTGGTTCTGCTTGCCGGGTGGCTGACCGGTGCGCCCGGTTGGATGAGCCTGGCGGAACGCGTGCGCATCGAGCAGGGCGCGCTGGTGCTGTCCCCGGATCCGTCGGCGGAGGGGCGGGGGCTGCACTTCACCTTCGGCGCGCCGGAGTACAGCGTCAGTCTGGCGATGCCCGCGCCGGTCCCGGCTGCGGGCGGCGCACCGCTTCCGCCGGTTCAGGGTGCGCCCGGACTGCCCCTGGTGGTGCTCGACCCAGGACATGGCGGGCGCGATCCCGGGGCGCCCGGTCTGGACGGGGCAACGGAGAAGCGCCTCACGCTTGCTGCGGCCCAGGCGATTCGCGACGCGCTGCTCGCCTCCGGGCGCGTGCGCGTGGCGATGACGCGCAGCGATGATTCCTTCGTGCCGCTGCAGCAGCGAACCGATATCGGCCGGCGGCTGGGCGCGGCGCTGTTCCTTTCGCTCCATTGCGACAGCGCCGCGGACCCGCTCGCCTCGGGCGGGACGCTCTACACGCTGTCCGAAGTCGCGTCGGACAAGGAAGCGGCGCGGATGGCGGCGCGCGAGAACCGTGCCGACCTTCTCGCCGGCGTCGATCTGGGCAGCGAGCGGGCGGACGTCGCCTCGCTGCTGATCGACCTCGCCCAGCGCCGCACCATGGGCGTGTCCGCCCGCTATGCCGACCTGCTGGCCCGCGAGGCCGCACCGGCGATGCGCCTGCACGCGCGGCCGCGGCGAATGGCGGCGCTGATGGTGCTCAAGGCGCCCGACATGCCTTCGGTCCTCTTTGAGCTTGGCTATGTCTCGAACGCGGAAGACGCGCAGGCGCTCGCCTCGCCAGAGGGCCGCGCACGGCTCGCCGCGGCGGTGCGGCGGGCGACCGAAATCTACCTCGCCACGCGCTGAGCCGGGACAAGGCGCGGGCGCGGCTCCCTTTCTTCCGCCCGAAAAGGTGCTACACCGCGCGCCGCATGGCCGACGGCGACACTCCCCAAACCATCCATATCGAACGCACGCCCGGCCGCTGGGCGCGGCTGCGGCGGCGCTGGTGGTTCCGCACGCTCGCGATCCTGGCGCTGCTCGCCGGGCTGCTGGTGTTCGCCGTCTGGCTGCTCGTCGCGCGCGACCTGCCCTCGGTGAACAAGCTGCGCAGCTACGAGCCGCAGTTGCCGAGCTATGTGCGCTCCACCGATGGCGCGCCGATCCATGCCTATGCGCAGATGCGCCGCGTGCAGCTGAGCTACAACGAGTTCCCGCCGCTGCTGGTCCGTGCCTTCATGGCGGCCGAGGACCGCACCTTCTTCTCGCACCACGGGCTCGACTTTCCCGGCCTGGTGCGGGCGGCGGGCGAGGGGCTGATCCGCGGCAAGACCCCGCGCGGCACCTCCACCATCACCCAGCAGGTGGTGAAGAACATCGCCGTCGGCAACAAGGCGACGTACACCCGCAAGCTTCGCGAGGCGATCCTCGCCTGGCGGATCGAGGATACGCTCACCAAGCCGCAGATCATGGAATTGTACCTCAACACGATCGAGCTGGGGCGCAATTCGGGGGGCGTGGCGGCGGCGAGCGACGCCTATTTCGGCAAGCCGCTCGACAAGCTGAGCCTGGCCCAGACGGCGTATCTGGCGATCCTGCCCAAGGGGCCGGCCAATTACGATCCCGATCGCAATACGCAGCGCGCGCTCGATCGCCGCAACTGGGTGCTTGGCGAGATGCTGCGCAACGGCTTCATCAATCAGGCGCAGCATGCCGAAGCGATAGCCGCGCCGCTCGGCACGGTGCCGCGCCAGACGCCGCGCTTCGAGCGGGTGGGGGGCTATTTCGTCGAGGAAGTCCGCCGCCAGCTGTCGAAGCAGTTCGGCGATAGCCGCGAGGACGGGCCGAACAGCGTCTTCGACGGAGGCCTGTGGGTGCGCAGCTCGCTCGATCCGAGGCTGCAGGCCTATGCCCAGCGCGCATTGCGTGACGGCCTGCTGCGGTTCGATCGCGGGCGCGGCTGGTCCGGTCCGCTGGGTAAGGTGCAGTTCGAAGGCGACGGCTGGTACTCCGCCTTCGCCTCGAAGAACATCGGCGTCGACTATGACAATTGGCGCGCTGCGGTAGTGATCGCGCGCGATTCGCGGGCTGCACAGCTCGGCTTTGACGACGGCGACACCGGGACGCTGCCGGCCAGTGCCGCCGCCATGCCGATCCGCGGCAGGGGCGGCCACGCCTTCGACGCGATCCAGGTCGGCGACATCGTCGCCGTCGCGCCCGAGGGCGGCGCATGGAGCCTGCGCAGCGTGCCCAAGGTGTCGGGCGGGATGGTGGTCGAGGATCCCTCGACCGGCCGCGTCCTCGCGATGCAGGGCGGCTTCGATTCGCGTCTCCAGGCCTTCAACCGTGCCACGCAGGCGACCCGCCAGCCGGGATCGACGATCAAGCCGATCGTCTATGCCGCAGCGCTCGAGAACGGGATGACGCCGGCCTCGATCGTCGTCGATGGCCCGTTCTGCGTGTGGCAGGGGGCGGGGCTCGGCCAGAAGTGCTTCCGCAACTTCGGCAATGCCCGTGGTGCCGGCCCGCACACGCTCCGCTGGGGCATCGAACAGTCGCGCAACCTGATGACCGTGCAGATCGCCAACGCCACCGGCATGGACAAGGTGGTGGACACGATCCAGCGGCTGGGCGTCTCCAGGAACCGGCTGCCGCCCTATCTCTCCTATGCGCTGGGCGCGGGCGAGACGACGGTGCTGCGGATGGTCAACGCCTATTCGATCCTGGTGAACCAGGGCCGCGCGCTCAACCCGACGCTGATCGATTTCGTCCAGGATCGCCGCGGCCGGGTGATCTTCCCCGCCGGCTGGCGCGCCTGCCCGGGCTGCAACGCGCGGGACTGGGACGGCAAGCCGATGCCGCGCCCGATCGTCCGCGCCCGCCAGGTGATCGATCCGATGGTCGCCTATCAGATGGTGCATATCACCGAAGGCGTGGTCCAGCGTGGTACCGCCACGGTGCTGCGGGACCTCAAGCGACCGATGATGGGCAAGACCGGCACCACCACCGGCCCCACCGATGTGTGGTTCGTCGGCGGCACGCCGCAGATGATCGGCGGCCTGTATCTCGGCTACGACACGCCCTCGAACCTCGGCGGCTATGCCCAGGGCGGATCGATCGCCGCGCCGATCTTCAAGGAGTTCGCGGTGCCGGCCTACGAGGGGCTGGAGCCGCTGCCGTTCGCCGCGCCGCCGGGTATCCGCATGGTCCGCATCGATCGCGGCAGCGGCCGGCCGGTGCAGGGCGGCTGGCCCACCGACGATCCGCTGTCGTCGATCATCTGGGAGGCCTTCCGGCCCGACAGCGATCCGCGCCGCACCCGCCGGACCGCCAATGTGGAAGCGGCACCCGCCGCCGCGGCGGCCCCGGCGCAGCGCAAGACCGATCGCCAGGGTGACAGCGACTTCTTGCAACAACAGGGCGGAATCTACTAGCGGATCGCACGCACCCTATATGGCATGAGATCGCCGCATCGTCCGTGGTGCGGCCAGCGGTTACTTCGGAAGGTTTGGAACATGCGCGCTGAAGCGCAGGCATATGTCGACAAGATCAACGGCGCGCTCGCGCTGCTCCGCCGCTCGCTCGACTGGGACCGCGCGCTGCGCCGCCTGGACGAGCTGAACGCGCGCGTCGAGGATCCGACGCTGTGGAACGACGCCAAGAAGGCGCAGGACGTGATGCGCGAGCGTCGCCGTCTGGACGAGTCGATCTCCGCCACCCGCGCCATCGAAAGCGAGCTGAGCGACACCGTCGAGCTGATCGAGATGGCCGAGGCCGAGGGCGACGAGGAAATGGCGGTCGACGGCACCGCCAGCCTGCGCCAGCTCGCCGAACGCGCCGATGGTGACAAGGTGAAGGCGCTGCTGTCGGGGGAGGCAGATCCCAACGACACCTATGTCGAGATCAACGCCGGCGCGGGCGGCACCGAATCGAACGACTGGGCCGAAATGCTCCAGCGCATGTACACGCGCTGGGCCGAGCGGCACGGCTACAAGGTCGAGCTGGTCGATTATCACGCCGGCGAACAGGCAGGCATCAAGTCCGCGACGTTGCTGTTCAAGGGCGAGAACGCCTACGGCTATGCCAAGACGGAGAGCGGCGTGCACCGCCTGGTGCGCATCAGCCCGTTCGATTCGAACGCGCGCCGCCAGACCAGCTTCGCCTCCGTCTGGGTCTATCCGGTGATCGACGACAATATCGACATCGAGATCAACGAGAGCGAACTGCGCATCGACACCTATCGCGCCTCGGGAGCGGGCGGCCAGCACATCAACACCACGGACTCGGCGGTGCGCATCACCCATTTGCCGACCGGCATCGTCGTGCAGTGCCAGAACCAGCGTTCGCAGCACAAGAACCGCGCCGAGGCGTTCAACCAGCTCCGCGCCCGCCTGTACGAGCGCGAGCTGGCCGAGCGCGAGGCGGTGGCCGACGCGCAGAACGCCACCAAGACCGATATCGGCTGGGGCCACCAGATTCGCTCCTATGTGCTCCAGCCCTATCAGCTGGTGAAGGACCTGCGCACCGGCGTGACCTCCACCGCGCCGAGCGACGTGCTCGACGGCGACCTCGACAGCTTCATGGCCGCCGCGCTAGCACAGCGCGTGACGGGCGAGGCCGTCGTGGTGGAGGATGTCGATTGATCCTGACGCGGCCCCTGCTGCTGGGCGTGGCGCTGCTGCTGGCGGCGTGCGACGGCAGTCCGCGGGGGCCGGGCAAGGTCAGCCATGACGCGTCCAACTCCGGATTTCCGGCAGCGGACCGGCCGGTGGCGACGATCGTTTCGTCGCGCTGGTCCAGCGAGGAAGAACGCGACCGGCTGAACGAGGCGGCCAAGGTGATGGACCTGGCCGGCATCAAGCCCGGCATGACCGTCGCCGATATCGGCGCGGGCGAGGGCTATTACACGATCCGCCTGGGCCAGCGCGTCGGCGCCAAAGGGCGGGTGGTCGCCGAGGACATCGTCCCCGACTATATCAGCGCGCTCGCCACCCGCGTGGTGCGTGAGAAGCTCGACAATGTCAGCGTGCGGCTGGGCCTGCCGGCCGATCCGCGGCTGCCCGAGAACAGCTTCGATCGCGTGCTGATGGTGCACATGTACCACGAGATCGAATCGCCCTACGAGTTCCTGTGGCGGCTGCGGCCGTCGCTGGCGCCAGGGGGGCAGGTGATCGTGGTCGATGCCGACCGCGCGACCGAGAACCACGGCACGCCGCCCGCGCTGCTGAAGTGCGAGTTCGCGGCGGTGGGCTATGTACAGGTCTCGATGCTGCCGATGGCGTCGGCCGGCGGATACATGGCGGTGTTCGAGACGCGCGGAGAAAGACCCGAACCGGAGACGATCCGCGCCTGCAAGTCCGGCGCGCATGCGAGAGCCGTGACGCCGAAGCCCAACGGCGCGCACGAGTAGCGCGCTTCTAAGCCCCTCCCCGTCAGGGGAGGGGTTTGGGGTGGGGCAGTGTCTCACCGAGACCAACCGCCGTTCTGGAATCCCTCCACCCCCAACCCAGCATCAGGTGAACCGCGCCCCGCGCGGTTCAGGTCATGCCGGGGGCATGACCGACCTAATGCTCCAAGGAGGAGGGGCTTAAGTGCGCAAGCAAGGGATGACTTCGCCTCGCACACCGGCTAATCCCGCGCGACCCATGACTGACGCAACCGAAACCCAGCGCGACTGGCGCGACACCGTCTTCCTGCCGAAGACCGATTTTCCGATGAAGGCCGGGCTTGCCGCCAAGGAACCCGCCATCCTCGAGCGCTGGGCGAAGATTAGGCTGTACCAGAAGCTGCGCGAGGCCCGGGCCGGCCGCGAGCGGTTCCTGCTGCACGACGGTCCGCCCTACGCCAATGGCGACATCCACATGGGCCATGCGCTCAATAAGATCCTGAAGGACATCGTCGTCCGCTCGCAGAGCCTGATGGGCAAGGACGCGCCGTACGTCCCCGGCTGGGACTGCCACGGCCTGCCGATCGAGTGGAAGGTCGAGGAGGCGTACCGCGCCAAGAAGCTGAACAAGGACGAAGTCGACCCCGTCGCCTTCCGCGCCGAATGCCGCGCCTATGCCGAAAAGTGGGTGGCGGTGCAGCGCGGCCAGTTCGAGCGGCTCGGCATCCTGGGCGACTGGGACGATCCCTATCTTACCATGAAGTTCGACGCCGAGGCGCGGATCGCCGGCGAGCTCCTGAAGTTCGCCGAGAGCGGCCAGCTCTATCGCGGCGCCAAGCCGGTGATGTGGTCGCCCGTGGAGAAGACCGCGCTGGCCGAGGCCGAGGTCGAGTACGAGGACATCACGTCCACGCAGATCGACGTGGCGTTCGAGATCACCGAGGCGCCCAATGCGCCCGAGCTGATAGGCGCGCATGCGGTGATCTGGACGACCACGCCGTGGACGATCCCGGTGAACCAGGCGCTCGCTTATGGGGAGGGGATCGCTTACTCTCGCGTACCTGCGAGCGATGGACGCACCTACGTCGTTGCTTTCGATCTCGTTGACGCATTCCTCAAGCGGACCGGGTTGAGTCTCCGTGATGAGGCTTCGCTTCCCGCTGATGATGCGAGCTTGATGTTCGCCAACGTGCTGAAGGGCGTCCAGCTCGCCGGCGCCGTTGCGCGCCACCCGATGCACGCGCTGGGCGGGTTCTTCGCCAAGCCGCGGCCGTTCCTGCCCGGCGACTTCGTGACCACGGATGCGGGTACCGGCCTCGTCCATATGGCGCCGGACCATGGCGAGGACGACTTCCTGCTGTGCAAGGCGCACGGCATCGATCCGGTGTTCGCGGTCGATGGCGCGGGCATGTACCGTGCCGACTGGCTGTGGCTCGGTGGCCAGGGATCGGTGATCAACAAGAAGTTCGTCAGCGCCGAAGGCCCGATCTGCTCGGACCTGCGCGCGGCCGGCGCGCTGCTCGCCGCCTCGGACGACTTCCAGCACAGCTATCCGCATAGCTGGCGGAGCAAGGCGAAGATCATCTTCCGGGCGACCCCGCAGTGGTTCATCCCGATGGACAAGCCAACTCCCTCTCCCCTCCGGGGAGAGGGTCGGGGAGAGGGGGACTCTCCTCAAGCGACATCGCCCGCGGACATGCCCCTCTCCCAACCCTCTCCCCAGGGGGGAGAGGGCTTTGCGGACAGCAACGCGCCGACGCTCCGCGAAGTCGCGCTCGATGCGATCGAACATACCCGCTGGGTGCCGGAGCGTTCGATCAACCGCATCCGCGCGATGGTGGAGGGCCGCCCGGACTGGGTGATCAGCCGTCAGCGCGCCTGGGGCGTGCCGATCGCGCTCTACGTCAACCGCGCCACCGGCGACTATCTCCGCGACCCGGCGGTCAATGCCCGCATCCTCGACGCCTTCCGCGCCGGCGGGGCCGATGCCTGGTTCCAGGCCGACCACCAGGCGCTGCTCGGCCCCGACTACCGGGCCGAGGACTATGAGGTCGTCACCGACATTCTCGACGTGTGGTTCGACAGCGGCTCCACCCACAGCTTCGTGATCGAGGCGCGCTACGGCGAGGGCGTCCGCGCCAACCTCTATCTCGAAGGCTCGGACCAGCATCGCGGCTGGTTCCAGTCGTCGCTGCTCGAATCCGCAGGGACCCGCGGCCGGGCGCCGTATGACGCGGTGCTCACCCATGGCTTCGCGCTCGACGGCCAGGGCAAGAAGATGTCCAAGTCGCTCGGCAACGTCGTCGATCCGCTGAAGATCATCGGCGAGAGCGGCGCGGACATCCTGCGCCTCTGGGTCGCGCAGACCGACTATTTCGACGACGTCCGCATCGGCAAGGAAGTGCTGGCCGGCACCGGCGACGCCTATCGCAAGATCCGCAACACCTTCCGCTATCTGCTCGGCGCGCTCGACGGATTTGGCGAGGCCGAGAAGATCGCGGTGGCCGAGATGCCCGAGCTGGAGCGCTATGTGCTCCACAAGCTGGCGGCACTGGATGCGGAGCTGCGTTCGGCGGCGGAGGCGTTCGAGTTCAATCGCTATGCCCGCGCGCTCGGCGACTTCATGAACGAGGACCTCTCGGCCTTCTTCTTCGATATCCGCAAGGACTGCCTCTATTGCGATGCGGAGAGCGATCCCAAGCGCCGCGCCTATCGCACCGTGCTGGACGTGCTGTTCCACGCGCTGGTCCGCTACGCCGCGCCGATCCTCGCCTTCACCGCCGAGGAAGTGTGGCAGAGCCGCTTTCCGAGCGAAGACGGATCGGTCCATGAGCTCGAATGGCCGGTGCTGCCGGAAGGCGCGTCGGTCGAGCATGACTGGGCGGAAATCCGCGCGCTGCGTCAGACCGTCACCGAAGCGATCGAGCCGCTGCGTCGCGAGAAGAAGGTGCGCTCCAGCCTCGAGGCCGAAGTGACCGTGCCGACGCTGCCGATGCCCGCGGAGGAGCTCACCGAGCTGTTCATCGTGTCGAAGGTGGATCAGGCTGCCGATGTCACGGTCACGCCCACCGATCGCCACAAATGCGGCCGGTGCTGGCGCCATCTTCCCGAGGTGACGCTGGACGGGGCATTGTGCGATCGTTGCGCAGAGGTGGTGTCGTGATGAAGCAGGTTCGCCTCTATGGCTTCGCCGCGGCGCTGGCCGTGTTCGTGCTCGACCAGCTGACCAAGTACATCGTCACCGGCCCGCTCGGGCTGGTGGTGCAGAATGATTCGGTGACCCTCGCGCCGTTCTTCGACCTGCGTTTCGTCAAGAATATCGGCGTGTCGCTGGGCCTGCTCTCGGCCAACAGCCCGACGATGCGCTGGCTGCTGGTGCTGATGACCGCGTGCATCGCGATCGGCGTGTGCGTGTGGATGCTGCGCGAGAAGAAGACCGGCGATGTCGTCGCGCTCGGCCTGGTGCTGGGCGGGGCGTGCGGCAACATTCTCGATCGCAGCCGCCTCGGCTATGTCGTCGATTTCGCCGATCTGCATTTCGGCGAGTGGCGCCCCTTTTTGGTCTTCAACGTGGCCGATGCCGCGATTACCATCGGCGTGGTGATCCTGCTGCTTCGTGCCCTGCTCGTTCGCGACAAGAACCCCAAGTCGCCTGCCCCTGTGGAGAAGAAATTCAATGCGTAAGTTGATCCTCGTCGCGACCGGCGTCGCCCTGGTGGCCTCGCTCTCGGCGTGCGGCAAGAAGGGGTATGATCGGGCGCGTCCGGACGAGTTCGCGGTGGCCCGCCAGGCGCCGCTGGTGATCCCGCCCGATTTCTCGCTGCGTCCGCCGCAGCCGGGTGCGGCCCGCCCGCAGGATACCAACCCGTCCGATCAGGCGCTGGAAGCGCTGTTCGGCGGCACCGCGGCTCGCAGCCCGGCGGAGAGCGCGACCCTCGACCAGGCCGGTGCGGCCAGCGCCGACGCGGGCGTGCGCAGCAATGCCGGCAGCCCGGCGACCACCGTGGTCGACAAGGGCACCACGACCCAGGACATCCTGAAATCGCCCCAGGGCGACAACAAGGACGCGAGCGTCAAGACGCCGCAGTAACGGCCGTCCCGGGCAACGAAAAAGCGCCGGTCCGCTTCGTGCGGGCCGGCGCTTTTCTTTTGCGCGTGGCAAGGGGCGGAAAGCGGGAGCGGGCCAGCCGCTCCCGCAAGCCCTTACGATCAGAAGCTGACGCCGACCGAGCCCAGGATGCTGCCCTTGGCCGCGTCATGGCCGCTCGGGGTGATCAGCGAGGCGTCGGTATCGACATAGGACACGCCGAAGGTCAGCGCCTTGTAGGTGAAGGCCGCGCCCAGGCTCCAGTCCGTATATTCCTTGCCGATCGCCAGCCAGTCGGGCCCGAAGGTGTGGCCGATATGCGCGGTGAGGCTGATCGGCGTCTTCGGGATCGCGGCGGAGAAGTCGCCGGCGATGTACACATTGTCCTGCTTCGGCGCCTTGGGATCGGCGCCCTGGTCCAGTTCCAGCGCCTTCTGCTTCGGCGCGTAGTTGACCGTGCCCTTGGCGGTCACCGGGCCCAGCGCGTAGGAGACCGAGGCATAGGGCTCGATGAAGTCGGACGAGGTGTGGTCGCCCATCGGGCGGGTGCCCGGATAGACATAGTAGAGCGCGCCGACATCCACGGTGACGCCGTTCGTGAAGCTGTGCTTGTAGCCGGCGATCAGGTCGATTTCCTGATGCGCCGTGCCATGCGCGGTCACGTAATTGTCGACCGACGAGCCCCAGAAGCTCACGTAGAAGCCGGAAGCATGGCTGACCGTCGCGCCACCCTGCACGGCGAAATTGCCGTCGGTCTGCGAAATGCCGCGAAACTTGTAGTCGCTGATCAGTGTGGCGTTGCCGCTGATCGTGATGGTGGGAGCCGGGGCCGGCGCCGCCTCCTGTGCCAGCGCAGGGGCGGTCGTGGCGAGCAGGAGCGCGCCGAGGCTGATGGAGGAGAAGCGCATGGAGTCCCTTTCATTGCTACTAAAGGATCCTGCCTGCTGCACCTTGGCATCGCATGATGTTGGGCTCTGCGGCCCCGCGACTTCCAGTTTGCAACGAAACATTGCCGGATTGAACCGGCAACGCGCAACCGCCTTCGCAAGAAGCCTCCGCGCTTTGTTACACAGTGTTGCTGTCAAGCCACAGGCACCCGCCGGTTACGCGCGGCGGGCGCCCGGGAACGATCAGGCGAGTTCGATGATGGCGTCGACTTCGACGGCAGCGCCCAGCGGGAGGGCCGCGACGCCCACCGCGCTGCGGGCATGGCGGCCGGCTTCGCCGAACAGTGCCTGCATCAGCTCCGACGCGCCGTTGGCCACCTTGGGCTGGTCTGTGAAGTCGGCAGTGGAGTTCACGAACACGCCGAGCTTCACCACCCGCTTCACGCGGCTGAGGTCGCCGTCGAGCGCCTTCTTGATTTGCGCAACGAGCATCAGCCCGCAGCGCTGCGCCGCCTCGGTCCCGAAGGCGATGTCGCGGTCCTCGCCGAGACGGCCGGTCATCAGCGCGCCGTCCTGGAACGGCAGCTGGCCGGAGACGTGGAGCAGCCCGCCGGCTGCGACGGCCGGAACATAGGCGGCGACGGGAGCGGCGGCCTCGGGGAGGGTGAGGCCAAGCTCGGCGAGCTTGCGATCAATGGCAGTGGTCATGCCCGAACCCAACCACCGGCCACGAGCAGGGTCAAGGCCCCGTCAGGCGCGCTCGAAACGCTCGAGGATCCAGGCCTCCGCCGCGCGCCAGTCGTCGATGCGGGCATGGGCGTGCGGGGCAGGGGGCACTTTGGGCGCGAGGTTGGGCTCGGCCACCATGTGAAGGCGGAATACGTCGGGGGCATGCTTGGCGACCGATTCGTGGTGGACGGCGAGGTCGTCGACGAACACCGCCACCGGCGCGTCATGCTCGGCGACCAGCTTCGCCACCGGTGCGCCCTTGCCGCCCTGGTTGCACTCGACGCGGTGGACGATGCCGTGATTCGCCAGCTGGGTGATGCGGTGGTCGCGGCAATGGTCCTGCAGGTTGGTCAGCACGACGATGTCCGCAACCTCGGCAATCCGCCCCAGCACTTCGCGCGCGTGCGGCACCAGCGTCTGGCGCTCCATCTCGGCGGGAAAGAAGCCGTCGAGCAGGGCCCACATTTCTTCGGCCGCCAGCACGCTGCCATCGCCACGCCGACGCATCGATTCGGCGAAGTCGCTGCCGTTCAGCGCGAAATCGATGTCGTGCGTGTCGCCGAGCCATTCGCCGAAATGCCGCACCATGTGGAGCAGCACTTCGTCGCAGTCGGTGATGAGCAGAGGTTTCATGCGCGTTCCAGCTGTCGGCGGGCGTCGACCAGCGCCGCGGGGGAGCAATCGAGCGCGTCGGCGCAGGCGATCAGGTCGGGTTCGTAGGATTCGAGAAAACCCAGAACCGCGGCGAGCAGTGCCGGTTCGCCGGCCCGTGCCCGGAGCGTAGCGGGATCGAGCCCGGTAAGGTCCAGCAGGCGACCTGCGCGGCCGGACTCACTGAGAATCCACGCCAAAGCCTGCAGGGCCATTGTTTCGGGATTTGTCACATCGCCCGCCATCGCCTAACACCACCCCCGCAGAATAGGGGTAGCGCGTGCCAAAAAGAGTACTCGTTGTCGAGGACAACGAATTGAACCTGAAGCTGTTCTGCGACCTGTTGCGTGCGCATGGCTATGAAGCCGAGCCCGTGCGCGACGGGCGCGAGGCCGTGCCCAGTGCGCGCCGTTTCCGGCCGCATCTGGTGATCATGGACGTACAGCTGCCGCACGTCACCGGCTTTGAGCTGATCGGCCAGATGCAGATGGACCCGGTGCTCAGCCGAATCCCCATCATGGCGGTGACCGCCTATTCGAGCCATGAGGATGAGGAACGCATCCGCGCAGCGGGCGCGCGCTCCTATGTCGCCAAGCCGATCTCGCTCGCGCGATTCGTCGACCAGGTCGAAAAGCTGATGGCCGCCATCGAGGAATGATCTGCCGATGCAGCGAAAACGCCGGACCCCCGCAAGGATCCGGCGCGATGCGATCAAACAGCGCGGGCGCGACCTGCGCGCCCGGCAGCGTTACTTGATCTTCGCTTCCTTGAAGTCGACATGCTTGCGCACGACCGGATCATACTTGCGGAAGCTCAGCTTCTCGGTCTGGGTGCGCGGATTCTTTTTGGTGACATAGAAGAAGCCCGTATCCGCCGTGCTGACGAGCTTGATCTTTACGGTGGTCGGCTTTGCCATGACCCGGAACCCTTGATTCGTGCGAAAAGAAAAGAGCGGCGCGCCATGGGCACACCGCTGACAGGGGGGAGCGGATGCGCGAATCGTTGGTGAAAGTCAAGTGTGTTGGCTTCGGAAGGCCGTTGCCGCACTGCGCGTCTATCGATCAGGCTGATCGGGATTATCCATGGGTATGGCTGTTCCGCAAAGGGAACCTGACCCTATATCTCGATCGTTAGGGCAACGTATCGACCGCCTTCAGGAGGACACCCATGGCCGAAAATCCCGCACTTGCGACGCCGACCGACCTCAACCGCAACGACACCAAGAGCGTTGCCGATGCCCTGAACAGTGCGCTGGCGGACTGCTTCACGCTGTACTTCAAGACCAAGAATTTCCACTGGCACGTCTCGGGCCCGCACTTCCGCGATTATCACCTGCTGCTCGACGATCAGGCCGCGCAGATCCTGGGCGTGACTGATGCGATCGCCGAGCGCGTTCGCAAGACCGGCAACACCACGCTGCGCTCGATCGGCGACATTGCGCGCCGCCAGACGATTTCGGACAATGATGCCGAGTTCGTGGCCCCGGGCGACATGCTCGCCGAGCTGCGCGACGACAATCTCAAGCTGGTCGAGAGCTTCCGTGCGGTGAAGGACGCCGCCGAGGAGGCGAAGGACAATGCCACCAGCGGCATCGTCGACGAATGGACCGATCATGCGGAAGAGCGCGCCTGGTTCCTGTTCGAGGCCAGCCGCAAGGGCTGAGCCGGATATGGGCCGGCGCGCGCTGCGGGCGTGCGCCGGCCCTTCGCCGTTTACTTTACGGCGGCGAGGTCGGTTTCGACCTTCTTGAGCATCTCGTCGGTCAGCGCGCCCTGCGAGAAGGGCTGCACCGCGCGCAGGCTCATCGTCTTGAACTGGTCGAGCGCCGGGTGCGACGACAGACCCGGAATGTCGGTGTCGAGTACCGCCTTGGCCTTCGCGTCTGCGATCAGCGTCTCGATCGGCGTATCGAGGCTGAACTTGGCGGCGGGTGCTGCGGCAGTTGCCGGCGCGGGGGTCTGCTGCGCCATGGCGGCGGGGCTCAGCACGGCGGCGGCAACCGCGCCTGCGACAAGAAGCTTCATCGGAAAGGCTCTCCCTGAACGAGCGCAATGCGCGCCCGAGTGCGGAGGCTAGGGGCGAATTGCGGCAGCTTTGCGAATCGTCAGCGTGCGACGCCGTCGAAGGTCAGCAGCCAGAAATCGGGCACCGCGCCGATCCGCAGCGGGACCCCGCTGGTGCCGATCCCCGCCGTCACCAGCACGTCGCGGCCCGGTTCGCGGATCAGCCCGCAGGCATAGCGCAGGCCATAGTTGGACGAGGCGGTGATCGGTCCGATTAGCGGCGGCGCGATCTGGCCGCAATGGGTGTGACCGGCCAGCACCAGCGGATAGCGCGCGGGAAGGGAGGGCGCGATGTCGGGCGTGTGGCTCAGCACCACGGTCGGCCCAGGCAGCGCGCGTGCCGCGTGGTCGAGCGCCTTTCCGTGATATTTGCCGTGGTAGGGGTCATCGGCGCCGGCGATCGTCAGCGCCCCGCGACGCACCGCCTCGTTGCGCAGCACCGTAATGCCCTGCCTCTCCAGCCAGGGCGGCAGATCGCTCTTGTTCCGTCCCGAATAGTCATGGTTGCCCAGCACTGCGAGCACGCCGTAGCGGGCGCGCAGTCCGGCGAGCGGCGCAGTCGCTTCGGCTGCACCATAGACGCGAGTAGTGACCGTCCGCTCCTGCTCGATATCGCCAGCGATCAGGACGAGGTCCGGCTTGAGCGCGTTGACCTGCGCCACGATGCGGGCAAGCCGCGAGGGCGGCGTTTCCGGGCCTGCCACATGCAGATCGCTGATCAGCACCACGCGCATCGGAGGGGTGTCTGCGGGCCAGTTGCGCATGTGTACGGTCATTCGCCGTACCACCGGGTCACGCATCGCAGTGAACAGGCCGAACGCGGTCAGGCCGAGCAGGAGCAGCAGGAGCAGCAGGATCAGGAGCAGAATGCGCTTCATGGTCCTGCCCTAGGGCAAGCCCTCCGGTTTTCGAAGCCTTCTTTGCTGCATGTGCGAACGTTCTGGCGAGCCCTCGTCTCGCCCTAGCGCCGATCGCCTGCGGCCCCCATCTACCTGGTCATGCGCGCTTTTGCCGACCTGCTCGACCGGTTGATCTACACCCGATCGCGCAATGCCAAGCTTCGCCTGATCGGCGACTATCTGCGCGCGACTCCCGATCCCGATCGCGGATGGGCGATGGCGGCACTGACCGGTGCGCTCGACCTGCCGGCGGTGAAGCCCGCGTTGCTCCGCGCAATGATTGAATCGCGCGTTGATCCGGTGCTGTACGGCATGAGCCGCGATTTCGTCGGCGATTCGGCCGAGACGATCGCCCTGCTCTGGCCAGAGCTGCACGTGCCGCCGCCCGACAGCACTCCGCTCACCCTGTCGCAGGTAGTGTCCACCCTCGGCGCGCTGTCGCGTTCCGATGCGCCCGCGGTGCTCGCCGCGATGCTCGACCGACTGGAGGCGGACGAGCGCTATGCCCTGCTTAAGCTGGCGACCGGCGCGCTGCGCGTGGGCATTTCGGCGCGGCTGGCCAAGACCGCACTCGCCCAGGCCTTCGGGCTCGACGTGGATGCCGTGGAGGAGGTGTGGCACGGGTTGCATCCGCCCTATGACCGGCTTTTCGACTGGGCCGAAGGACGTGCCGAGCAGCCGCGCGCCGAGGACGTGCCGGTGTTCCGCCCGTTCATGCTCGCGCACCCGCTGGAGGAGACGCAGGTCAGCCTCGGCGACTATGCGGCGGAGTGGAAGTGGGACGGCATCCGCGTCCAGCTCGTCCATGCCGGCGGCGAGACCCGGCTCTACAGCCGCGCGGGCGACGACATCACCCGCAGCTTCCCCGAGGTCGCGGCGGCGTTCGCCGCGCCCGGCGTGCTCGACGGCGAATTGCTGGTGCGCGGCGAGGTCCAGGGGGGCGAGGCGGGCAGCTTCAACGCACTCCAGCAAAGACTGGGGCGCAAGGTGGTGTCCGCGAAGACACTGGCCGAATTCCCGGCGTTTGTTCGCCTTTACGACATCCTGTTCGACGGCGCGGAGGATATGCGGCCGCTGCCCTGGCAGGACCGGCGCACGCGGCTGGAGGGGTTCGTGCCCAGGCTGGATCCCGAACGCTTCGATCTTTCCGCGGTCATCGATGCGGCCGATTTCACTGCGCTGGAGGAAATTCGCGCCGGCGCGCGCGACGCAGCCATCGAAGGCGTGATGCTCAAGCGGCGCGATTCGCCCTATGTGGCCGGGCGACGGGTTGGGCTCTGGTACAAGTGGAAGCGCGACCCGCTCACCGCCGATTGCGTGCTGATGTATGCCCAGCGGGGTTCGGGCAAGCGCAGCAGCTTCTATTCGGATTTCACCTTCGGCGCCTGGGCCGAGAACGGCGAACTGCTCCCCGTCGGCAAGGCCTATTTCGGCTTCACCGACGAGGAGCTGAAATGGCTGGATCGCCATGTCCGTACGCACACGGTGAACCGTTTCGGGCCGGTGCGCGAGACGGACAAGACGCTGGTGCTGGAAGTGGCGTTCGATTCGATTCACGAATCGAAGCGCCACAAGTCGGGGCTGGCGATGCGCTTTCCGCGAATCGCGCGCATCCGCACCGACAAGCCCGCCGCCGAGGCGGACACCATCGCCGGGCTGCGGCGGCTCGCGACCTGAGGAACAAATTTCTTGGGGGTGTGCGCCTGGCGAGGCTGGCGATGCCGTGCGCCGGTTCGTACAAGCGGGCATGGGCATGGGGGAAGCATCGCCACCGCAGCGCGGCGACGGCGCGCTGACCGAGCGCGAGAAGACGACGCTTCGGCTGTTGCTCGCGGGGCATGACGCCAAGTCGATCGCCCGCGAACTCGGCCTTTCGGTGCATACGGTGAACGAGCGGCTGCGCGACGCGCGGCGGAAGCTCGGCGCGGCCAGCAGCCGCGAAGCGGCGCGGCGGCTGGCCGAAATCGAGGCGGCCATCCCTCAAAATTTGGGGGACACGCCGTTGAGGGTGTCGGCTGCCGGCCCGTTCGTGGCTTCTCCGGATCTGCCAGCTGCCCGGGTGCAACGGATGCACCGGCTCGCCTGGCTCAGTGGAGGAATGTTCATCATGTCACTGCTCATCGCCGCCGTCGCCGCCATTGCGCTGCATAGCCCGACCGCTCCGGCCCCGCAGGCGCCCGTGGCCGCACCCGCCGCCGCACCCGCCGCCGCACCCGCCGCCGAGAACGCGCCCGCCAGCCTCGATGCCGCCCTCGCATGGGCGGCGCTGGTCGATCAGGGCAAATGGCACGAAAGCTGGCAAGCCGCCGCCGGCCTGTTCCGCACCGAGGTCTCCGATGCGCGCTGGGCGGAGATGGTCACGCCGGTCCGGAAGCCGTTGGGCGCCGTGGTTTCGCGCAAGTTCGAATCGGTGCTCAAGAGCAAGACGCTGCCCGGGGCACCGGACGGCGACTATGAAATTCTGAAGTTCCAGACGGCCTTCGCCGACCGGCGCGACTCGGTGGAGACGATCATGCTCGTCCACGAAGGCAGCGGCTGGCGCGTGATCGGCTATTTCATTCGCTGACCAGCTGCGGCCTGCTGCCGCAAAATTGGACAAGCCCTTGTCCATAAAGGTAAGACTGCCCCGGATTGGCACATGCGGTCCGCGCATGCGCGCCACGGTGCCCGTTCGGGGGAAAAGGAATGCGGACCAGATCGGGCTTCGAGTCCGAAGCGCTGTCGGAGCGCTTCACCGGGCGGGACGCATTGTTGCGGCTGGTGGCCGATGGCGCACCCGAGCAATGGGTTCGGCAGGTTGCGGAGCATACCGCACGCCAGGGCGACATCTTCCTGGAACTGATCAACAAATGCCCGTTCGGCATCTATCTCGTCGACGATGCACTGACGATCGTCGCGATGAACGAGCGCAGCCAGGAAGGGGCCTTTCAGAATGTTCGCCCCGTCATCGGGCGGCCGTTCGAGGAGGCGATGCGCATCCTGTGGCCGGAAGCGGTGGCGCAGGAGATCATCGGCCGTTTTCGTCATACCCTGGAAACCGGCGAGGCGTTTCGCTCGCAGGCGTTCGTCGAGGCACGCGCCGATGTCGATCAGGTCGAGGGCTATGAGTGGGAGCTGCACCGCGCCCGGCTGCCCGAAGGGCGGCAGGGGGTGATCTGCTATTATTTCGATTCGACCGAGTTGCGCGAAACTCAGCGCGCGCTCGCCGAGTCGGCACGGCGCCAGCGCCTGCTGATCGACGAACTGAACCACCGGGTAAAGAACATGCTCTCGGTGGTGCAGTCACTGGCGCGGCAGACGATCGGCCGCAATCCCGATCCGGCCGCGGCGCAGCTGGCGTTCGAAGGCCGGCTGGGTGCGCTCGCCCGCGCCCATGACACGCTGACGCGGGTGCACTGGGAGAAGGCCGAACTGGCCGACGTGGCGCTGGGGGCGGTCGATTCCTGCGGCGTCAGCGAGCGGGTGCGGATGTCCGGCCCGACGATCTGGCTCGATTCGCGGATCGCCGTGACGATGGCGATGGCGCTGCACGAACTCTGCACCAATGCCATCAAATATGGCGCGCTGTCCGGCGAAGACGGGCAGGCGGCATTTGAATGGCGGGTCGAGGAGGGGCCGCCGCCACGATTGCACCTCGTCTGGCGCGAGCAGGGCGGCCCTCCCGTGACCCCGCCGGCGCGACAGGGGTTCGGCACGCGCATGCTGGAACGCGCATTGGCGGGGGACCTGAAGGCGCAGGTTCGAATGGACTTCGCGCCGGAAGGGCTGGTCTGCACGATCGTCGCAGCGGCGCCTGCGTTGTTCGAGGGCCCCGTTATACCCGCGCGATAGCGTTCAGGCTGCCTGCGGGCATGTCTGGCCGGGGACAGCGTTGCGCGTCGTCGGGAGGAAGGGCGCGATGACGCCGAGGACATGCGCCACCATGGCATCCTTCTCGCCTACCGGCGCGACATAGTGGAGTGCCTCCCGCGCCGCTTCCAGCCCGCCGCCGCGCGCGAGCATCCAGGCGGCGAGATATTGCGAGGCCATGCAGCCGCCCGCGGTCGCGACATTGCCATGCGCGACAAACGGCGCGTCGATTACCGCGACACCGGCGTCGATCACCCAGGGCTTGGTGGTGAGATCGGTGCAGGCAGGCAGCGCGCCGATCAGCCCCAGCTTCGCGAGCAGCAAGGTGCCCGAACACTGCGCGCCGATGAACTGGCGCTCGGGATCGAGCCGGATCTGGCCGAGCAGGTGCGGATCGGCGGCGATCGCGCGGGTCTTGCTGCCGCTGCCGAGGATGACGGCATCGGCTTCGGCGGCGAAGGCCAGCGGGCGCTGGCGCCGGATCGTCACGCCGTTGAGCGAGGTCACTTCCTCGCTGGGGGAGGTGATGTGCGCCGCCCAGCCACGCGCGTGCATCCGGTTGAGAATCGCAGCCGCGATGAAGCTGTCCAGCTCGTTGAAGCCATCGAAGGTCAGGACGGCGATCTGCACGGGGCATACTCCAGCGCGGGTTCTCCAAAAAGGAAAAGGCCGGACGTTGCCGCCCGGCCTCTCCAATTCGTCAGTACCCGTTCGGGTTACTGCTGCGGCGAAAGGTTCACCGCCGCGTACTTGCCGCGACGATCGACCTCCAGCTCGAACTCGAGCCGGTCGCCTTCGTTGAGCGTCGGCATGCCGGCGCGCTCAACAGCGGAGATGTGCACGAACGCATCGGGCTGTCCATCGTCGCGCTGAATGAAGCCGAAGCCCTTCATCGCGTTGAAGAACTTGACCGTGCCGGTCGCCTTCTCGCCGGTCAGCTGGCGCTGCGGGCCGCCACGCGGAGCACCGCGGTCGCCGCCGAAGCCGCCACCCTGCGAATCGTCGCGCGGTGCGCGCTCGGTGACCGCCATCGGCTCACCGTCGATCTTGAGCGTGGTGGCCGAGATGCGGCCGCCACGATCGACGAGGGTGAAGCCGAGCGGCTGACCTTCCGCCAGCGCGGTCAGGCCCGCCTGCTCCACGGCCGAGATGTGCACGAACACATCCTCGCCGCCGTCATCGCGAACGATGAAGCCGAAGCCCTTCTGCGCGTTGAAGAACTTTACGACGCCGGTGCCTTCGCCGATGACCTGGGGGGGCATGCCGCCACCGCCGCCGCCGCGGAAACCACCGCCGCCGCCGCCGCCGAAGCCGCCACCACCGCCGCCGCCGAAGCCGCCGCCGCTACGGAAGCCACCGCCGCCGCCGCCGCCGAAGCCGCCGCGATTGCCGCCACCGAAGCCGCCGCGATCTTCGAAGCCGCCGCCGCCGAAGCTGCTGCCGCCGCCGAAGTTATCGTCGCCGAAACCATCGCGCTTGTCTCTGCCGCGCCCACCGCGCTCGCCGCGACGTCCTCTATCGAAACTCATGCCCTGTTCGTCTTCCCGGTTCGCCCTCAAACTACCAATCAAAACCGAGCGCCGGACGAAAAACGCAGGTCTTACGGCACTAACGTAGTGCCACAGTGCAGGTCATACCCCAAAAAAATCGGGTGCGCGAACGAAAATCGCGCGCATGGCCGCTTTACGGCAGGAAAGTGTCCGCCACGACACGATATCGAGACCTGTCGTCGGTGAAGCGGGCGATTTTCGCGGCGGTTGGACCCAACCGGGCGCGGGACGACGGGGCTCTTAGTCCGCCGAATCGACAATTGCAAAGGCGTGCAGGCGCGGCAAAGCATTGAGGTACGGCGCCAACCTCGCTACGCGGACGCGATGACCGTCCATTTCCACGAAGAAGACCTGCCCGAGGGCGTGTTCGCACCCGGCGCCTCCATCGCCGTCGATACCGAGACGATGGGCCTGATCACGCCGCGCGACCGGCTGTGCCTGGTCCAGCTGTCGGACGGTTCCGGCGACGAGCATCTCGTGCGCTTCGGCCCGCAGTCCAACTATGCCGCGCCGAATCTCCGCGCCGTGCTCGCGGATCCCGAGCGGCTGAAGCTCTATCACTTCGCGCGATTCGATCTTGCGGCGATCCGCTTCTATCTCGGCGTCACCGCCGGGCCGGTCTACTGCACCAAGATCGCCTCGCGGCTGGTGCGCACCTACACCGATCGCCACGGCCTGAAGGACCTGGCGCGCGAGCTGGTCGGCGCGGAGATCTCCAAGCAGCAGCAGTCGTCGGACTGGGGCGGTCCGGATCTTTCGGACGCGCAGCGCGACTATGCCGCCTCCGACGTGCGCTTCCTCCATGCAATGAAGGTCGAGCTGGACAAGCGGCTCGAGCGCGAAGGCCGCGTGGAAATGGCACAGGCCTGTTTCGACTTCCTGCCCTGGCGCGCCGAGCTCGACATCGCCGGCTGGCCCGAGGTGGATATCTTCGCCCATGCGTGATTGCGCGGATCGAGTGGTTGTCTCGGCCGTTTCGGCTTCCCACAAGGAAGCCCATGTCTGAGATCGCCGCCCGATTGACCACGCAGAAGCGCGCCTGGGCCCATCCCGGGAGCAGCCATGATCGTGCCGTGCGCCTCGCGCTGGTGCTGTTGCCGATCCTGATCGGCGCGCTCGCCGCCTTTCTGGTGAGCGCACCGCTGTTCATGGGTGGCGACGTGAGCTTCGTGCTCGACAAGAACAAGGTGGCGATGTCGCCCGAGCGGCTGAAGATCGTCGCGGCGGACTATCGCGGCGAGGATGCCAAGGGCCGCCAGTTTGAACTGCATGCGGGTTCCGCGGTGCAGAAGAGCTCGGCCGAACCGGTGGTGCAGCTGAACGAGCTCAACGCACGGCTGAGCCTGACCGACGGCCCGGCCACGCTGGTGGCGAATCACGGGCGCTACAACCTCAATACCGACCAGATGATGATCGACGGGCCGATTCGCTTCCAGACGAGCGACGGCTATCTGCTCAACACCCATGACGCGACGATCGACCTGAAGACGCGGCAGCTGGAAAGCGGCGGGGCGGTGACCGGCAACACGCCCACCGGCACCTTCCGCGCCGATCGCCTGCGCGCCGATCTCGACAAGAGGCTGATCTCGCTCGAAGGCAATGCGCACTTGCGGATGACGCCGAAGCCGGCAAGGAGGCCCTGATGACCCGCGCTCTCGCCCCGTTCGCCCTTGGCCTGCCGCTGCTGCTCGCCGCTGTCCCCGCCGCGGCGCAGGCACGGCACGATTCCAATGCGCCGATCGATTTCGACGCGCGGAACATCCAGCTCGACGACAAGGCGAATCGCGCGATTCTGAGCGGTGGCGTGGTCATCAAGCAGTCGGACATGACGCTGCGCGCCGCGCGCGTGACGGTGGCGTACAGCGGCAGCGCGCTCAACGGCTCGCCCCAGGCCTCGCGGCTCGATGCGACCGGCGGCGTGACGGTGACGCGGCCCAACCAGACCGCGCGCTCCAGCTATGCGGTGTACGACGTCGACCGGCGGATCATCACGATGATCGGCAATGTCACGCTGCAGCAGGCAGGGTCGAACGTCGCCAACGCGGCGGGTCCGCGACTGACGATCAACCTCGACACCAGCCGCGCGACGTTCGGCGGCGCACCGGCCGGCCCGGCAACGCAGAACTCGGGCGGCCGCGTGACCGGCCGCTTCTCCGTTCCAAATCGCGACGCCTCGAAGCAATAGGCCGGGGCATTGCCACGGTACGCCGTGCAAAGCCTTTTCTTCGCGCGCGTTATCATGCAGGAACCTTGCCAAGCGACCACGCTTCGGGCGGGGACCAGACCAGCGTTCACCTAGCAGGAGCCGTCATGACCGACGTCGCCATCGCCGCCCCCGAAAGCTCCGCCCCGGATCCCGTGCCGCTGCCCGATCGGGGTCTTGCGGTCGTTTCGATCGCCAAGTCGTACGACAAGCGCACCGTCCTCACCGACGTGTCGGTTTCCGTCGGCCGCGGCGAGGTCGTCGGCCTGCTGGGCCCCAACGGCGCGGGCAAGACGACCTGCTTCTATTCGGTGATGGGCCTGGTGAAGCCCGACAGCGGCCGCATCATGCTGGACGGAGAGGACATCACCCGCCTGCCCATGTATCGCCGCGCGATTCTGGGCCTTGGCTACCTCCCGCAGGAAACCTCGATCTTTCGCGGTCTGAGTGTCGAGAAGAACATCTCGGCCGTACTCGAACTGGCCGAACCGGACCGCGACGCGCGCCAGGCCCGCCTCGACGAGCTGCTCGACGAATTCGGCCTCACCCGGCTGCGGACCTCGCCCGCCATGGCGCTTTCGGGCGGCGAGCGTCGCCGTGCCGAAATCGCCCGCGCGCTGGCGGCCAACCCGACGATCATCCTGCTCGACGAGCCGTTCGCCGGCATCGATCCGATCTCGATCGCCGACATTCGCGATCTGGTGAAGCAGCTCAAGCAGCGCGGCATCGGCGTGCTGATCACCGACCACAATGTGCGCGAGACGCTGGAAATCGTCGATCGCGGCTACATCATCTATGACGGCCGGGTGCTGTTCGCCGGTTCGCCCGACGATCTGGTCCGCGACGAGAATGTGCGCCGCCTCTATCTCGGCGAGAGCTTCTCGCTCTAAATGCGATGAGTCTCGCGCCTCGCCTCGATCTGCGCCAGTCGCAATCGCTGGTGATGACGCCGCAGCTCCAGCAGGCGATCAAGCTGCTGGCGCTGTCGAACCTCGAGATCGAGACGTTCATCGCCGAGGAGGTGGAGCGCAACCCGCTGCTCGATGCGCAGGGCGGGGACGACGGGCCGCCCGACCCGCCGGGCGAGGGCGGCGAGGACTTCGAGCCGCGCGACGGCCCGGCCGATGCCAGCGAACTGATCCTCGGTGGCGGCGAAGCGGCGGGCGAGGCGGCGCTCGACGTCGACCTTGCGACCGAAGCCTTCCACCATGATTCGGCCAGCGACATGATCGGCGGGCTCGACGGCAGCCTCGGCATGAACGGTGGCGCCGGCGGCGGATCGGAGGATGGACCCGATCTCGACAGCCTCGGCACCAGCGACCTCAGCCTGGCCGATCATCTGCTGGCCCAGGCGGGATCCACCGTTGCCGGGCCCGACCTGTTCATCGCCCAGCACCTGATCGATCAGATCGACGAATGCGGCTACCTTACCGTTCCGTTGCGCGAGATCGCCGAGCGGCTGGGCGTGCCGATCGCCCGGGTGGAGGCGGTGCTGATGGTGATCCAGACCTTCGATCCCACCGGCGTCGGCGCGCGGGATCTTGCCGAATGCCTCGCGCTCCAGGCCAAGGAAGCCGATCGCTACGATCCCTGCATGGCGCGGCTGATCGACAATCTCGAGCTCGTTGCGCGCGGCGACCTCGGCCGGCTGCGGCGGATCTGCAATGTCGACGACGAGGATCTCGCCGACATGATCCGCGAGCTGCGGAACTACGATCCCAAGCCCGGCTGCCGCTATGGCGGCGATCCGGTGCCGGCGGTGACACCGGACATTTTCGTCGCGCGGCGGGGCAGTGGCTGGGCGGTGGAAATCAACGCGGCCACCCTGCCGCGGCTGCTGGTCAACCGCGCTTATTATGCCGAGGTTTCCGGGGGCAAGCAGGACAAGGCGAGCAAGGCCTGGCTCACCGACATGCTCGCGAGCGCCAACTGGCTGGTCAAGGCGCTCGACCAGCGTCAGCGCACGATCATCAAGGTCGCCAGCGAGATCGTGAAGCAGCAGGAAGGCTTTTTTCTCAAGGGCGTCGCGCACCTCCGGCCGCTGACGCTGCGCCAGGTCGCCGATGCGATCGAGATGCACGAATCGACGGTCAGCCGTGTCACCAGCAACAAATATCTCAGCTGCGCGCGCGGACTCTTTGAACTGAAATATTTCTTCACTAGCGCGATCCAGTCGGCGGATGGCGGCGAGGCGGTGTCGGCCGAGGCGGTGAAGAGCGCGATCAAAGCGCTGATCGCCGCCGAGGATCCGAAGAAAATTCTTTCGGACGACACGCTCGTGGAAATGCTCAATGCGAAGGGCTTCGATATCGCCCGCCGCACGGTTGCGAAATATCGCGAGGCGATGGGCATTGGCAGCTCGGTGCAGCGCCGGCGCCAGAAGGCACTCGAAGGAGCGGGTTGATGCAGCGTATTTGGGGTTTGGTGGCGGCGCTTGCCGCGATGCTGGCGTGCGCGCCGGCACTGGCGCAGGGCGCGCCCGAACTGACGGTGATGAGCCTCAACATCCGCATGCCCAGCGACGGCGACGGCGCGAATCTGTGGGAAAAGCGCCGCGACCTCACCTTCGCGACGATCCGCGCGGCAAACCCGGACCTGATCGGCACGCAGGAGCTGTTCCAGCGCCAGGGCGACGACGTCGTCAAGGCGCTGCCGCAGTATAGCTGGTTCGGCACCGATCGCTATGGCGGCCATGCCAATGAGCACATGGGCATCTTCTACCGGCACGACCGGCTGAAGATCGTCGAGCAGGGCCAGTTCTGGTTGTCCGACACGCCCGAGGTGCCGGCCAGCATCAGCTGGGGCCACCCGCTGCCGCGCATGGTGAACTGGGCGACCTTCGAGACGCGCGAGGGACGCCGCTTCCGCTTCTACGACACGCATTTCCCCTATCGCGACGAGGATGAGGATGCGCGCACCCGCGGCGCGCAGCTGCTGTCCGATCGGATCGCAGCAGGGCCCAAGGATATGCCGGTCATTCTAACCGGCGACTTCAACACCACGGCCGACAAGCCCGCCCATGCGGTGCTGACCAAGACGCTTGCCGATGCCTGGGCGTCGCGGCCGGACCGGCAGGGCCCGGACTTCACCTTCCACGGCTTCACCGGCAAGGGCGACCGTCGCATCGACTGGATCCTGACGCGCGGCTTCAAGGTCGAGCGGGTCACCACCGTGGACAGCCATCGGGGCGAGGTCTACCCGAGCGACCATTATCCGGTGGTGGCGCGGGTTCGCTTCGAGCGCTGAGCGGCTCAACCGCCGGGGCGCAGGCCGCCTTCCATCAGCATCATCGTGATGCTGCCCATGTCGGTGTACTGGAGCACGCCGGCGAGCGTGCCGACCACGTTGGGGTCCTGCGCCAGGTCCATCAGCGCGACGCGGCCGAGCGCGGTGAAGCTGTTCTGCAGCGCGCCAGGGTCGCTTTTCATCCGGTCCATCGCCTGGGCGCGGCAGTCGCGGGTGACGAGGCGGGTGATCAGCTGGCCCGCCTGCTGGCTGGCCTGGACGCGGCGGCCCTCATCCACCTTCACCATGTCGCGCACCGCGGCGCTCTGCGCGACGGCGGCGAACACCCAGCGGATCAGCACGTCGCGATCGGCGCGGCTGGTGCGGGCACGCAGGCACTCGCCGAACGGGTCGCGCGCCTGGGCCTGCGCGGCGGCGGGGGCGAGGAAGGAGGCGAAGGCCGTAGCGGCGGCGAGGAGCGGGCGAATCGTCATGGGGGTTCGGTAGAGGACGTCCGCGGCAAGATCGCGGCACTTGTTGGACATCTCCGCCGTCCAACCATGCGTTCCCCTCCCGCTTGCGGGAGGGGCTAGGGGAGGGGGTGACGTGGAAGTTCTTGCTGTGTCGGTGGGACGCGCGACCAGCCCCTCCCCCGACCCCTCCCGCAAGCGGGAGGGGGGCGCAAAATCTCGACGTTACAGCGCGATCAGCACTTCGTTCCGCCGCAGCGGGCCTGGAATGAACGGCGAGTTGTAGAAGGCATATTCCACCGCGCCGCCGTTGATCCCCTTGGCCGCCAGCCAGCTGCGCAGCTCGGCCTCGCGCTTCTCCAGCGCAGCGTCGTCGGGCGAACCCGAGAAGCGCAGCACCGCGACGCGCCGCGCAGGGCGGGTCGCCAGATCGACATTGTCCGACGGCTTGGGCAGCGTCGCGAGCGTGAACTTGGAGGGCATCACGAACTGCGTGCGCCAGCTGGCATCCTGCTTGGTGCTCAGCACCGGGGCGGTCATCGAAATCTTCTCGCCGCCGCTGCCGCCATTATCGCCGCGCCGCTTCGCGAAGATATAGTCGGCCAGGCGCGAGAAGCCCGCGTTCAGCGCCGCTTCCCGCGTGCCGATCGCCCGCGTTTCCGCCACCACCAGCTCGGGATAGTCGCGGATCTCGAAGGCGCCGTCCTTTTCCACCAGCGTGAAGGGCGGCTGCTCGCTGGCCTTCTCGAACGCATAATAGGCCGCCGCACCCACGACCACCGTGCCGCCCAGCAGGCCGCCCACCCAGGCCCAGGTCTTGCCCTTTGCCATCGTCACATCTCCCTCAATCGTCTTCATCCTCGAACCCGGCGAGATCGAGCGCACGGGCGCGTATCTGCCGCAGCCTGCACCAATGTACCAGCGCATCCTCGCGGCCATGTGTCACCCACACTTCGCGCGGGGCCAGTTCCTCGATGGTGCGGGTCAGTTCGTCCCAATCGGCATGGTCGGACAGGATCAGCGGCAGCTCGACATTGCGCTGGCGGGCGCGCTGGCGCACCCGCATCCAGCCGCTCGCCATCGCGGTGATCGGATCGGGCAGCCGCCGCGACCAGCGATCGTTGAGCGCGCCGGGCGGGCAGAGGATGATCCGCCCCTCCAGCTCCTTCTTCGCGACGCCGGTGGCGGGGCGCAGTTCGCCCAGCGCCACGCCCTGCTCGGCATAGAGGTCGCACAGCGCCTGCAAGGCGCCATGGATGTAGATCGGATCGTCAAAGCCCATGGCGCGCAGCTCGGCGATCACGCGCTGCGCCTTGCCCAGCGCATAGGCGCCGACCAGCACGCAGCGCTCGGGCTCGGCGCGCAGGGCGGCCAGCAGCTTGTCGATCTCGTCGGTGGTTTCGGGGTGGCGGAACACCGGCAGGCCGAAGGTCGCCTCGGTGACGAATACGTCGCACTTCACCGGCTGGAACGGCGTGCAGGTCGGGTCCGGGCGGCGCTTGTAATCGCCCGAAACGACGATCCGCTCGCCGGCATGATCCAGCACCACCTGCGCGGAGCCAAGCACATGCCCGGCGGGCACGAAGCCCACCTCGATCGGTCCGAGCTGAATGCTCTGGCCATAGTCCACCGGCCGCCCGTTCTGCGGGCCATAGCGCGCCGCCATGATCGCCAGCGTGCCCGGCGTCGCCCACACCTCGCCATGCCCGCCGCGGGCATGATCGGCATGACCGTGCGTGATGATCGCCCGGGCGACGGGCTTGGAAGGATCGATCCACGCATCCGCTGCCGGAAGGTAGATCCCGCAAGGATCGGGGGTGAGCCAGCTGCCGAGCGTCATGGCGGCGATATGGGGGCGCGGGCACGGATCGAAAGGGGCGCAGGCTTCGTTGGTCCGGGCAAAACGGAGAGATGCCATGGACTTGTCGAGCATGCAGGGGCTGATGGTGATCGTCGGCCCGATCGTCCTCGCCGCGGCGCTGATCTGGGCGATCGCGCGCAACCGCACGTCGAAGCGGCAGCTGGACGAAACCGAGGATGCAACGCGGCGCAATTACGACGCGCACGACGAAGCCGACCGGAAGCGCTGAACCGCCCATTTTGCTTTCGTTCCGTGCCCTGAATCCCTATATCCTCGGCATGGCAGACACTCCCAAGACGAACGATCCCAACGCGAACGAATATGGCGCGGACTCGATCAAGGTCCTCAAGGGCCTGGATGCGGTCCGCAAGCGCCCCGGCATGTATATCGGCGACACCGACGACGGCTCGGGCCTGCACCACATGGTGTTCGAGGTTTCCGACAATGCGATCGACGAGGCGCTGGCCGGGCATTGCGACCTGATCCTGATCACGCTCAACGCCGACGGATCGGTTTCGGTCGAGGATAACGGCCGCGGCATCCCCACCGGCATCCACTCCGAAGAGGGCGTGTCCGCCGCCGAAGTGATCATGACCCAGCTTCATGCGGGCGGCAAGTTTGAGAACACCTCGGACAGCAATGCCTACAAGGTCTCGGGCGGTCTGCACGGCGTGGGCGTATCCGTGGTGAACGCGCTCAGCGAGTGGCTGGACCTCAACATCTGGCGCGACGGCGAGGAGCACTACATGCGCTTCCGCCACGGCGACGCCGAAGCGCCGCTCAAGGTGATCGGCCCGGCGAACGGCAAGAAGGGCACCCGCGTGACCTTCCTCGCCAGCCCGGAAACGTTCAAGATCACCGAATATGATTTCGAGAAGCTTGAGCATCGCTACCGCGAACTCGCCTTCCTCAATTCGGGCGTGCGCCTGAAGCTGCGCGACGCGCGGCACGAGGAGGTGAAGGAAATCGACCTGTTCTACGAAGGCGGCATCGCTGCGTTCGTCCAGTATCTCGATCGCAACAAGGTTGCGCTGATGCCCGAGCCGGTGGCGATCAGCGGCACCCGCGACGACGTGACGATCGACGTCGCGCTGGAGTGGAACGACAGCTATTACGAGAACGTCCTCGCCTTCACCAACAACATCCCGCAGCGCGACGGCGGCACCCACCTCGCGGCGTTCCGCGCGGCGCTGACCCGAACGCTGAACAATTATGCCGACAAGTCGGGGATGCTGAAGAAGGAGAAGGTCTCCCTTACCGGCGATGACATGCGCGAGGGCCTCACCGCGATCGTCTCGGTCAAGCTGCCGGACCCCAAGTTCAGCAGCCAGACCAAGGACAAGCTGGTTTCCTCCGAAGTCCGCCAGCCGCTCGAGAGCCTGATGGCCGACAAGCTGGCCGAGTGGCTGGAAGAGAATCCCGCCGTCGCGAAGCAGATCATCCAGAAGGTGATCGACGCCGCCGCCGCGCGCGAGGCCGCGAAGCGCGCCCGCGAGCTCACCCGCCGCAAGGGCGTGATGGATATCGCCTCGCTCCCCGGCAAGCTTGCCGACTGCCAGGAGCGCGATCCTGCCAAGTCCGAACTGTTCTTCGTCGAGGGTGACTCGGCCGGCGGATCGGCCAAGCAGGGCCGCGACCGTCACTTCCAGGCGATCCTGCCGCTGCGCGGCAAGATCCTCAACGTCGAGCGCGCCCGCTTCGACCGGATGCTCGCCAGCCGCGAAATCGGCACGATCATCACCGCGCTCGGCACCGGCATCCGCGACGATTTCAACATCGAGAAGCTGCGCTACCACAAGATCGTCATCATGACCGACGCAGACGTGGACGGCGCGCATATCCGCACGTTGCTGCTGACCTTCTTCTACCGCCAGATGCCCGAGATCATCACCAACGGGCACCTCTATATCGCCCAGCCGCCGCTCTATAAGGCGACCAAGGGCCGCTCCGAGGTGTATCTGAAGGACGATGCCGCGCTGGACCAGTATCTGGTCGATGCCGGGGTCGGCGGCACGGTGCTCGATACCGCGGGTGCGCAGCGCAGCGGCGAGGACCTCCGCACGCTGGTCGAACATGCCCGCCGCATGCGCACCCTGATGCGCTACGTGCCCCGCCGTTACGATCCGATGATCATCGAATCGCTGGCGCTGGGCGGCGCGCTCGATCCGTCGGTGAGCCGAGAGCGGCATGCCGAGGAGCTGAAGACGGTCGTCCACCGCCTCGATGCGGCCGACACCGAAGCCCGGTGGAGCGCGCGCATCACCGAGGATGGCGGCTATCATTTCGAGCGGCTGTGGCGCGGCGTGACCGACCACCACATCGTCGAGGCCAGCTTCCTCGTCTCGGCCGAGGCGCGCAAGCTGCACACGCTGGCGAGCGAGCAGGCGGCGGCCTATCTCACGCCGTCGAAGCTCGTCTCGAACAAGGGCCTGGCGACCGAGGTGGATGCGCCGGTGCCGGAGGAAGAAGCTCCCGTCGCGGTCGGCAAGGGCGAGGCGCTGGTCTCGCGCCCCTCCCAGCTGCTCGACGCGATCCTCGCCTTCGGGCGCAAGGGGCTGGCGATCCAGCGCTACAAGGGTCTGGGCGAGATGAATGCGGAGCAGCTGTGGGAGACCACGCTCGATCCGCAGAACCGCTCGATGCTGCAGGTGGCGATCGACCAGGCCGACGTGGCCGACGCGATCTTCACCCAGCTGATGGGCGACGTGGTCGAACCGCGCCGCGACTTCATCCAGGAGAATGCGCTCAGCGTGGCGAATCTCGACGTCTGATCGGAAGCGCGGAGGCTCGTCCCGGCCAGCATCTTATCCTCCCTCTGGCGGGGGAGGATCGGCCTTTCCCTCTCCCCCTGCGGGAGAGGGAGGGAGCCGCCGTCAGGCGGCGGAAGGGTGAGGGTGTGTGGGGCGAATGCGGCCCTCTCCTTCGCCCGACTCACCCTCACCCCGGCCCTCTCCCGACTGCGGGAGAGGGAGAGACGGATGCCGCTTTAGTCGGAAAGCCGCTCCGCGAGCGCCGCGATGCCTTCGCCTTCAAAGCGATTCACTGCTGCGCCGTCGAGGTGCACCGGATGGTCGAGGATCAGCACGGCGTGTGTCCGATGCTCGGGATCCAGGTCGCGCCATGCGCGAACCGCCGCGCCGAGATTGGTGACCTCAGCCACGTCCTCACCGCTGCGCACGACATTCTCCAGCGCCGCGCTCATCGTCCAGTCGATCGGCGGGTTTTTGGCGTCGTCGCCCCAGCGCGCTTCGGTCATGCCTGTGCCTCCTGGTCCAGGTCGTTCTCGCTGACCACAATGATCGGGCGGTCGGGGCCGTTGGCAAGCGCGGCGAGGGCGGCTTGCGCGATCGCGGCGCGATAGCGGCGGAAGCTTTCCTCCGCATCGCCGTCGGGCTGGCTGCCGCTCAGCGCCTCCAGGACGCTGTACTGCACCGCGAACTGATAGTCCTCGCCGTCAACCCGGCCGCCGAATTCGACCTGCCGATCGTCAAGATTGTCGAACAGGGTGGTGTCGTCGATTTCCAGCTGCTGTGCGGCCATTTCAAATCCTCCATCGCTCGGGGGATCGAAACCGCACGAGCATAGGCGCGGTTCCGCGCGGCTCGGCGTTCCGCCTCGGTTGCTGTGCCCCCCCGCAAAAAGCTGATCCAAACCACCCCGGCGCGCGTATAGACAGGCGAAACGTCATTCCAGGAGTTGCCATGCCTACCGTACTCATCACCGGCGCCACCGCCGGGATCGGCGAAGCTTCGGTCCGCGCCTTCGCCGATGCCGGCTGGCATGTGGTCGCCACCGGCCGCCGCGCCGATCGGCTGGAGAAGCTCGCAGGCGAGCGCGTCCACACCCTCGCCTTCGACATTCGCGACGATGCCGCGCGTGACGAAGCGCTGGCGAGCCTGCCTGCGCCCTTCGCCGACATCGACCTGCTGATCAACAATGCCGGCCTGGCGCTGGGCCTCGAGCCTGCGCAGAAGGCGTCGCTCGACAACTGGCAGACGATGATCGACACCAACATCACCGCCCTGGTCTCGATCACCCACAAGCTGCTGCCGGGCCTGGTTGCGCGCAAGGGCGGGATCATCAACCTGTCGTCGGTCGCGGCGACCTATCCCTATCCGGGCGGCAATGTGTACGGCGCGACCAAGGCGTTCGTCCGCCAGTTCACGCTCAACCTGCGCGCCGACCTGATCGGCACGGGCGTGCGCGTCACCTCGATCGAGCCGGGCATGGTCGAGACCGAGTTCACCCTGGTCCGCACCGGCAGCCAGGAAGCCTCGGACAAGGTCTATGCCGGCGTGAACCCGATGACCGCCGAGGACATTGCCGAGACGATGCTGTGGGTGGCGACGCTGCCGCCGCACTTCGCGGTCAACACGCTGGAACTGATGCCGGTGAACCAGGCGAACGGCCCGTTCGCGGTGCAGCGCGAAGGCTAAACGGAGCGCACGCGGCCTTCCCGGCGTTGCACCAGCCATGAGCCTTGCCCCCCGCTTCCGCAGCGACCCTCCGCCCGCCGCCCTGCGCCGGATGCGGATGGTCGCCACCGGCCTGTTGCTGGCGATGGCGGCGCTGTTCCTTGCGGCGCGCCATTTCCAGGGACTGCACCCGGCCTTGCCCTTCGTCCGCGCCTTTGCGGAGGCGGCGATGGTAGGCGGGCTGGCCGACTGGTTCGCGGTGACGGCGCTGTTTCGGCATCCGCTGCACCTGCCGATCCCGCACACCGCGATCATCCCGCGCAACAAGGATCGCATTGCCGATACGCTCGGCCAGTTCCTCCGCGCCAATTTCCTGATCCCGCGCGTGGTGGCGCGGCGGATGCAGCGGCTGGATGTGGCGGGGGCGGCGGGGCGCTGGCTGGCATCGCCCTCGCACGGCACCGGGCGGATCGGCGCGGGGGCCTCGCGGCTGGCGGCGAACATTCTCGAGTCGCTCGACCAGGAGCGGCTGGGCGGCATGGTGAAGGGCGCGATCGCCGGCCGGCTGCGCGCCATCGACGTGGCGCCGCTGTTCGGCCAGGCGCTGGCGGCGGCGATTGCCAATGGCCGGCACTTGCCGCTGCTCGACTCGATGATCCGCGGGGCCGCGCGCATCCTGGAGGCCAACGAGCATCTGATCCGCGAGATGGTCCATGCCCGCGCCGGTTCGGTGATGCGCTGGACCGGGCTCGACGAGACGCTGGCGACGAAGATCATCGAGGGGCTGAAGAAGCTGATCGACGAAATGGCCGAGGATCCCGAGCATCCCGTCCGCGCGAAGGTGGAGGAGGGGCTGGAGAGCCTCGCCGACCGGCTGCAGCATGATCCCGAGCTGCAGGCGCGGGTGGAGAGCTTCAAGCTCGAGATGCTGGAGAATGAAGGCTTCCAGCGCTGGGTGGAGGGGCTGTGGGAGCAGAGCCGTGCGGCGATGCTGCGGCTCGCGCGCGATCCCGAACGGGCGCTGGGCGGGCGAATGGGCGAGGCGCTGCGCCAGTTCGGCGGCACGCTGCAGACCGATGCCAGGCTCGCGCGGACGATCAACCGCTTCGTGCGCCGCTCGGCGGTGGGCGCCGCGTCCGACTATGGCGACGGCATCGTCCGGCTGGTCTCCGACACGATCCGCGGCTGGGATGCGCAGACCGTCACTTCGCGGCTGGAAAATGCCGTGGGCCGCGACCTGCAATATATCCGGATCAACGGCACCGTGGTCGGCGGGCTGGTCGGCGTGGCGATCCACGCGGTGGATGTGGTGCTTCGCTAAGCCCCTCTCCTGAAGGGGAGAGGCTTTAGATTTCTACGACGGGTGCGCTTCGGGCTCGGCCTGGGCGTCATCGCCCTCGGCCAACTGCTCCGTCTCGACAAACGGATCTTCCTCCCCGGTCATCGGGATGCCGTCCGGATCTTCTCCCGCCAGCGCATCCAGGCGCCCGTCGCGCGGTGGGGCGCCTTGCGCGTCGATTTCATGGGCGTGGCGTTCGGCTTCGGTGCGGTCGCGCGTCGGATTGGTGGTCATTGCTATTCCTCTCTCAACGCCGAGGCGACGAACCTGGCCTAGGTTGGTTCCGCTCGCGAGGTGTGCCGCCGAAGAAGCGCGGCACCGCCCAACGCTAGCAAGGTCCCGCCGGCCAGCAGCAACGGCAGCCGTCGCGTCACCGGCTTGCGAAAGCCGCCGTCCACCCGTGGCCGGTCGCCAGGCGGGTGAAAGAGGTTGCCGGAGGTGACCGCCGCCGGCCGCGCCTCAGCGAAATAGCTTTCGAACCAGCGGTCGATCAGCTTCAGGCTGAGCGTCGGCGCCAGCGCGTGGCCTATCCGCGCCGCCCAGTTCTGCGCGCCGACCAGCGTCGTCGGCCGCGGATGGTCGGCGAGGCGCACCACCGCTTCGGCCACGCGGCGCGGGTCCAGCAGCGGCGCCGGCGGGTGGATCGCCTTGCCGGTATAGTTGCCGGCATGCTCCAGCGCCGGCGTGTCGACCAGGGCCGGATAGACGTCGCAGATATGGATGCGCGGGTGCGGCGCCATCTCCGCGCGCAGAGCTTCGGAAAGCCCCTTGAGCCCGAACTTGCTCGCCGAATAGGCCGCGGCGAGCGGCGCGCCGGCGAAGCCGATCATCGAGATCATGTTGACGAACACGCCCTGGCCCTGGCGCAGGAAGATCGGCAGCACGGCATGCGCCTCGTACAGATGGCCAATAAGGTTCGATCGCAGCACCTGTTCGTGCGCCGCGATCGGCACTTCCTCGAATCGGCCGACGGCGCCGATCCCGACATTGGCGAACCACAGGTCGATCCTGCCGCCGAATGCCTGCGCCGCCTCGGCAAGCGCCAGCACTGCGGCATGGTCGCCGACATCCACTGGCACGGCCTGCACCGCCGCGCCGGTGGCGCGCAGGTCCCTTGCGAACGCCTCCAGCGCCTCGGCGTCGCGCGCGGCGAGGACCAGCCGCCATCCGCACCGGGCGAATGCCTCGGCCGTGGCCCGGCCGATGCCGCTCGATGCGCCGGTGATCACCGCGGTGCGGTGGGAAGTCTGCGTCGCCATGAACCATCCCCTGGCAGCAGGCGCGGGAGAGCGCCGTGTCACTGGACCAACCGGATTGTGGAGCAGGGGTTGCAAGCCGTTCAAAACAAAGCCTCGCCCGCGACTACGGGTCGCTTTCCGAGGCGCACCGCGTTCGGCTATGCAGGGGCATGCGGATCGATGCCCACCATCACCTCTGGCACTACACCCCCGAAGCATTTGGCTGGATCGCGCCCGGCAGCGCCATTGCGCGCGACTTCGATGCCGAGGATCTCGTCCGCGAGATGCAGGCCGCCGGCGTGGACCATGCGATCGCGGTCCAGGCGCGGCAAAGCGAGGCGGAGACGGACTTCCTGCTGGCCTGCGCCGCGCGCCAGCCGCGGATTGCCGGCGTGGTCGGCTGGATCGACCTCCGCGCGCCCGGCGTCGCCGAGCGGATCGCCGCCCGGCCGGCGGGGCCGATCCTCGGCTATCGCCACATCGTGCAGGACGAGCCCGATGCGGATTTCCTGCTCGACGCGCAGTTCGTGGCGGGAGTGCGCGCGGTGCTTGCGGCCGGACTCAGCTACGACGTGCTGGTCAATGCCGCACAACTCGGCGGCCTGCCGATTTTTCTCGATCGCTGCGGCGCAGGACGCCTGATCCTCGACCATGCCGCCAAGCCCAATATCGCCGACGGCGCGTGGCAGCCCTGGGCAGACCAGATCGCCGACGCGGCGCAGCAGGAATCGCTGTTCTGCAAGGTCTCCGGCCTCGTCACCGAAGCAGCACGCGATTGGCGGCCCGGCGACTTCGAGCGCTATCTCGACCATGTCTTCACCTGCTTCGGTGCCGAGCGCATCCTGTGGGGATCGGATTGGCCGGTCTGCGCGCTCGCCGGAAGCTATGGCGACACCCGCGACATCGTGCTGCGCTATGTGGAGCGCCATTGCCCTGCGGCCGAAGCGGCGGTGTTTGGCGGCAATGCCGTCCGCGCCTATGCGCTGGACGTTCGCGCCTAGGAAACCTGGCTTGCGCACGCGCGCTCGGCGGTGGCAGGGCTGGCACGGGAGATCCATGCCATGCGTACCATCCTCTGCAACGCGCCGTTCGAGCTGACCCAGATCCAGCGTGAGGCGCCGAGCCCCGGCCCGGGCGAGGTGCTGGTCCGTATCCACCGCGTTGGCCTGTGCGGCACCGATTATCACATCTTCGCCGGCCGCCACCCGTTCCTGCAATATCCGCGCGTGATGGGGCACGAACTGGGCGGCGAAGTGGTCGCGCTGGGTGCCGGCGCCGTGCTCCCGCTAGGCCGGACGGTGGCGATCAACCCGTACCTCGCCTGCGGCCACTGCGTCGCCTGTCGCAAGGGAAAACCGAACGCCTGCGTCAACATCCGCGTGCTTGGCGTGCACAGCGACGGCGGCATGGCCGAGTTGCTGGTGGTGCCTGCCAGCGCGGTCCTCGATGCCGAAGGTCTGAGTGTCGACCAGGCGGCGATGATCGAGTTCCTGGCGATCGGTGCCCATGCCGTGTCGCGTGCGCCGAAGGACGGCGAGGGACGGATGCTGGTAGTGGGCGCGGGGCCGATCGGCATCGCCAGTGCGCTGTTCGCCCGGCTCGACGGGTTCGACGTGACGCTGGTCGATCAGCGCGCCCAGCGCCTCGCCTATGCGCGCGATCAGCTCGACCTCGACGGAGTCGTCGCCGATGAGGCGCTCGGCGAAACGCTGGCAGCGCGGACCAACGGCGACGGCTTCGACGTGGTGATCGACGCTACCGGCTCGCTGCCCGCGATGCGCCGCAGCCTCGATTTCGTCGGCCATGGCGGTGCGCTGCTGCTGGTGGGCGTGGCGCCGGGCGACCTCAGCTTCGCCGATCCGGAGTTCCACAAGCGCGAGGCGGTGCTGATCGCCAGCCGAAACGCATGCGCTGTCGATTTTGAGCGGGTGATCGCCGCGATCCGATCCGGCGCGATCCCCACGGACAGGCTGCACACCCATAGTGTGGCTGCCGAGGCGCTGCCGGAGCGGCTGCCGGCGCTGATCGAGGAAGCGGACCAGGTGCTGAAGGCAATCGTCGCCTTCTGACCCTCGGCCGCTCAGGGCTGGTCGGCGAGGGCGAAGATCTGCACGGTCGGCACCCATTTCACGCCCGGCTCGGCGAAGGGGAGCCGGCGCTGGAAGCTGTCCATCAGCGTCTCCCAGGCCCGGATCTCTGGATCCGTGGCATCGCGCATGCGCTTGGCCTCGGGATCAAAGCCGGGGCCGGTTTCCATCACCATCACCAGCCGGTCCCCGGCATGCCAGATCTCCATCGCCTCGATGCCTGCCTCGCGGATCGAGCGGATGACAGCGGGCGGCGGGCCGCCCGGCCGGTGCCAGTGCGCATAGGCGGCGACTGCCTCCGGATCGTCGTTGAGGTCGAGCAGCAGGACGTGGCGCATAGGGGTCTCTCTCCTTCGCGCCCTGCATAGCCGCCGCCGGCGACCGCACAAGCCGATGGCGCATCACTGCTTTTCCGATCCCGCCGCATCGCGTAGGTCCTGCGGCATGCGGGGAAGGAAGAACGAGGGCGTGACGAGGGCGGGCCGGTCGGCGCAGGGAGCGACCGTGATCGACGTGGCGGCGAGGGCGGGGGTCTCCGCCATGACCGTCTCGCGCGTGATCAACGGCCGCAGCGGAGTCAGTGCCGCGACCCGCGAGGCGGTGGAGCGCGCCATCGCGGAACTCCATTACGTGCCCAATGTCGCGGCGCGCAGCCTGGTGACCTCGGCGGAACTGCGCATCGGCATCCTCTATTCCAATCCCAGCGCCGCCTTCATGAGCGAACTGCTGACCGGCGTGTTCGAGGAAGCCTCCACCCGCGGCGCGCGGCTGGTGCTGCTGAAGGGGGAGGGCGGGCGCGCGCCTGCGGAGCAGGACCTGCTCCGTTTCGTCAACGCCGGCCTGTCCGGCATCCTGCTCGCGCCGCCGCTGGCGGAGGCGCCGGTGGTGCTGCGCACGCTGCGCGGGCTGGGGGTGCCGATCGCGGCGATCGGCGCCTATCACGTGCCGGGCGCCACCTGTGTGCGGATCGACGACCGGCGCGCCGCATTCGAGATGACGCGCCACCTGCTCGAACTGGGCCATCGCCGGCTCGGCTTCGTGCTGGGCAATCCCGACCAGACCGCGAGCGCGGAGCGCCGCGCCGGGATGGAAGATGCGATGCGCGACGTGCCCGACGCGGGGGTGCAGCTGGTGCAAGGGGATTTCAGCTATGCCTCCGGCCTCGCTGCGGGCGAGCAGCTGCTGGACGGGCCCTCCCCGCCCACGGCGGTGTTCGCGAGCAACGATGACATGGCCGCCGCCATTGTCTCGGTCGCGCACCGCCGCCAGCTGGACGTGCCGCGGCAGCTCACCGTGGTCGGGTTTGATGACACCACGGCGGCGGTGACCTTGTGGCCGCCGCTCACCACAGTCCATCAGCCGGTCCGGCGTCTGGCCGCCGAGGCGCTGGCGCTGCTCGCGGACGAAGCGCGTGGGAGCGGTTCGAAAGCCCGGCCGCGCCGGGATCGCGTGTTGGAGCACGAGATCGTCAAGCGCAGCTCCACGGCGGCGCCGCCCGAGGACGGCTGACCCCACGCCCCGCGCGCTCTCCTCCAGCGCCCTCTGCCCGCCATACCGCGCCACCAGGTCGCGGACGATGGCAAGGCCGAAGCCACCGCCTGCCGGACCCGATCGATGGCCAGCGGCTGGAGCTCGGCGGGCTGATCTGCCTCGGCCGTGGCGCGCTCACCGCGCCGGATGGCACCGATCCCCGGTGCAGCCATCCCGCCCGGTGTCTGCCAGCAGCGGCACACGCTGAGCATCGTCTCGGCCCTGGCATCTGCGACATGCGGGGCCGTTTCGTCGTCTGGACGTGGAACGCAACGAGGCGCTGCCGGTCAAAGACCGGAGCGCCAAGACGTTGAGATGTTAGGAATTTTGTCTTTCCGCCCCGGCAGGGGGGAAGTGGTGCCCAGAAGAGGATTTTACGGTTGGCACCAAAAATGACGGATTACCGCGGTTTTCCGAGAGAGCGTCGGGGCGTTTGTATTAGGCCTTTGTACTAGCTGAGGCAAGGGGCTGGCCAATGTGAGTCGCATTAGGGACTCGAACCGGATCATTCCCCGAACTCCCTCTCGATCCGCGCAAGGTATCGAAAGGGCGAAGGGCCATTCTTCACACCGGCTACGCTCTTGACGGAGAGGCCAGCCAGAACGCCACCACCGATTGCAGCAGCAGACGCAGTAAGGGATAAGCTTTGAGCGGCGGCGATAAGACCACCACTGCCGCCACCCATGACACTGCGGATAGCGGCAGCCCAATCTAGCTCTGTGGTAAGGCTGGCTATTGCCTTCCTCACGTTCGACTGCTGAGCCTTCTTTAGGTAGTCAGACAGCGAGGCATCAAACCTCTCGACTTCTAGATTAACTGCCCTCGCATCGCCTTCTTTAGATAGCTTGATAGCTAATTCTTCGAGGTGATGCCTAAGCGAGATTAGCTCGTCGCGATGGCGTTGCTTGAAGCTAATGACGTCCTCATATGGAGTGCTAGGGCTTGGTACGATTAGCCCGCTCGCTAGATTGAGCTGAAAGGCTAGGTCGGGCGCTAATTCATCGCTAGGTATTATCGGGGTATTATATTGCTGCCACAGTGACCATCTACCCGGTTCCCGCTTATCTAGCTCCTTATATATCTCCCACACAAAGCCTGCATACTGTCGAGGATCCAAGCCCGCATTGAATATTGCCTTGGACTGAGAGCCAAGCCCTACGGCTGTTACGTCCTTACTGTCATCTATTGTATTAATGAGATTTGTTGAAGGCTTATCTATCTTGTCGACAAGAAGCAGGGCAACCTTTACAACGTTCTCGTCCGTATCTCGCTGAGAAAACGTCATTCCATTATCATTGGGCTTCATATCAGTCGCTACACCTATGATGCCGCCGCGCTCACCTTTCTTTAGCGGAGGGGATAACTCCACTTGTGAGGGAACTAGAGGTAGTTGCTCCTGCGTTGGTGTTAAGCGTGGCGTTACGATGGGTGGGCGCAAGCTCGCACCGTAAACCGATCCCAAGAGCCTATGCTTCCCCTTAGCCATCACAATCCCCTTATGCCGCCCAGACAGGTGCAAACTGCCTATGACCTATATTTGGTGAAGATGTGCGAAAGGGCAATCAAACAGTCCTGAGCGACCGTTTCCCCCGTATACCCGGGCTGCCCGGTACTACGATTATGACACGCCTGCCCGACCTGCATTATCGCGCATAGTCTTCATCCCTGCATGACGTGTCACACTAGCAGGATCGTAGCTCGATTGGTGCTGTCCAGAATAACCAAACGAGCGTTTGACAATTATGGACAACGGTCGTACGTAGGCTTGGCGAAAGGGATCATGCCATGCGGACCGTCACCTACTACCGTGTATCGACTGCCAAGCAGGGACGTAGCGGCTTGGGCCTAGAGGCTCAGCAAGCGGCTATCGCTGCATTCTGCGCATCACGGGACTGCCAGCCCCTTGGCGAATACGTCGAGGTGGAGAGCGGCAAGCGGGATGACCGGCCTGAGCTTACCAAGGCGTTGCATCATGCGAAGGTGACAGGGGCCACACTGGTCATAGCCAAGCTGGATCGCCTCAGCCGGAATCTGGCCTTTCTCGCTCAGCTACAGGATGCCGGTACTAGGTTCATCGCTGCTGACATGCCTGAGGCGAATGAGCTTACCATTCACATCATGGCAGCAATGGCCCAGGCCGAACGTAAGGCGATAAGCAAGCGGACCAAGGAAGCCCTTGCTGCTGCTAAGGCTCGTGGCACCAAACTAGGCAATCCAATGGGCGCGAAGGCGTTCGGGGATAGCAAGGGCAACGGTGCCGCCGTCGATGCGATCAAGGCCAAGGCTCAGGCGTTCGCTACCGATATTGCCCCGATCATTGAGGCTATCAAGGCCGAGGGTCATATCAGCCTGAGGGCTATCGCAGGGGAGCTTAATGCCCGTGGTATCATCACAGCACGGGGCGGGAAGTGGGCGGCTCAGTCAGTCAGCGACCTGATACGGCTGCACTCTACAGGCTGCTAGCATTGATATCGGTCGCGGATATAGTCGCTGTAATAAGTGCCTTTAGATGATGCATGTAAAAGTCCCTGCCATATGTGCATTGGGACTCTGCAAAAGTCGTAGTGGCCATTGGGAAACCACAGCCTCAACCTCATAGTTTGTTCGTCATACTCGGCGCGCTTAACGGCAGATGAATTGAAGTAGGGCATGGCTCGCTCCCCGACTGATCGGCATGAGGATTGATCCGTTCGCCAGCGCTGTCAAATCTGCCCGGAAACGACCCGCCAGACTCGATTCGGGGTGCAAGGTGTCGATCTAGCTGCGATGCCGGGGCGGCCTCGTACGGAGCTGTGAGGAGCTGTGCGAGGCTGGAGGAATTTCCGGCTGAATTTGGGACCGTACAACATAAGGACACCGCCACTCCCGTTTAGGCCGGGGGGAACGTAAGCCGCGAAAGCGGTGGGGCATACGCAACTGCTAAGATACTGAGGGCCGCGAGGCCTAGCTTAAGAGCGACGGGCTGTGCCATCTACAATGATGATACAGGGTATCGGACCACGGGCACTACAATCTACGCTAATCGAACTCAACGATCATGCTGATGTAAGTGCGTCCCTAAAGCGAGAAGGGCGGAGTTTAGCAATCTCCAATCTATCTCCGGGGGGACCACGGGATACATCTACATCTATCAAATCTAACGATCATACTATCATAGTATGTATCCTTGGTAATCTACGGCTTCCCACCGTGGGTGCCACGCTCGATCGTTCATTCTTCCAATGTAGGCTCAGATAGTTATCACCCTTTCCTGTTGGGGTGGTTGCTATGTCAGCCTGAGCCTACATTTGAGGAATGATCCTCCCACTACGCATTGCTCATCATCCAATGTTGCCCATCGGCCCTGAGCAATTGCTAGCCTGCTGACTGTAGCATTGCCCATAGTTGGCAGTCAGCAGGCCAACCCTCCATAGCTGTAATTTTCCCGTTCTCGTTTGCTTATGCGCAAGCGGGGAATCTCTCTGTTGCTTTTGACAATATTGTTCCACCCAATTGAAGGACACGACATGAACCCTCAGCCTGTTAACCTTAGTCGTCTTGATGATCCGCGCGTTGCTGCCCACATCGAGAAAGTGGATAGCCGCGTACGCGGTGGCTTCCGCCTTTGTCTGGATATCCTAGGTATCCCGCTTCCCGACTATGCAAAGACTAAGCCCGCTGGCCGCCCGTCTATTGCTAAGTTGATGGCCGATGCTGATGCAGATAGCGGCACAATTCGTACCTATCGACACGAGAAGCTTGGCATCGGTGCTTTCGCACCCCGTCGATAATCAACCAATCCATTGAAGGAAAAGCCATGACTGACAAAGAAAAACTTGCTACTATCGCGGATGAGATTGAAACGCTCAGCGCCGAATTGCTCAGGGTCAACAGCTACATCGATATCCTTGGCAAGCCCGCCATCGATAAGGCGAATAAGATCGATAAGTCATTGAAGGATGCAAAGGATCGCTTCGCCACTGCCCTTGCTGACGAGCAGGAAGAGGCGCGCACTCTACGGCTTAGCCGCTTCTCCGATATCCGCGTCGAGGTGACGCCCGCCGATAATCTGATCAGCACCGGGTTTGTCATCAAGTATATGCAGGATACTTGGGACATGCGAGCTAACGCCAGCATTCCGAAGCAGCATGAATGCAATGGTTTCGCTAATCTCACTGATGACGCTTACGAGTATCTGCTGACCAAGAAGCCCCAAGCGATCCCTGCAATCATTATGGCCCTAGCTCCGGGTAAGCCCCATGAGGCGATGGAGATCTATTTCCAGGGTAAGAGGCGGGGGTATTTCCGCGACGCTCTGGCGGCTTAATGCCTGATCTGCATGACTGGGGAACGGGAGAGGTGCCAAAGCCTCCCCGCTCATTCCCAGCCGATCCCCGGCCCAAGTGGCATATCGACCCCACGAATCTCCCCGATCTGCTCAAGCGAGCAGGCCCCTACGCTGAGGCTGCCAAGGCCTATGTTGAATGGGGTGCTGTCACTGCATGGCACATGCACGGCGCTGCTAAAGAGGCTCTCGCTGCCGCGTTTATCTCTGGCGCTGCCGCCAGCCTTTCCGTTCTGCTCACACGGCAAGCCATCGAGCATGAAACGGGCTGGCCGTGTCTGTCAGATTCCGCCGTAAGGCCTGCACTCTACGACCTTCCAGAGGATGCCCAAGGCATAGCCCGCTCTATGGCCGCTGAGGTTTACGCCCTGTGGGAGGCTGCTGGCCGTCCTTACCTCAACCGCAAGGCCTGCGAGATGACTCACCGCTACCTTGTCGCCTGTGTCCGCAAAGGGACAATTCCGCCGGTGCTCACGATTGGCGATGTTCCCCCGCGTGCGGCTCCGCATCCCAACAAGCTCCCAAGACACCCCTGAGGAAATCACATGACCGCATTAACTCCCCGGCAGGCCATTAAGGTCAAGGCGGCTCTTTCGTTGATCGCTGTGCACGGTCACAATCCACGCACTGTGCAGAAGCAGGCTCAAGATGAATTGGCTAAAGGCTATCCTGCCAACATCGCTTACAAGAACGCTATCGACGGCTTCATTGCTCGTGTCCCTGCTATGGGAAACACGCTGCATCTTGCCGTTGATCTAATTCACAATAGCGATGATGCTACCGTTGCACTCTATGACAAGGTGCTGACGGACTACAATAACAGTGGTGACGAGGGCCATCTTGATAGTCTCGCCCCTATGATCCTTGAGGATGCCAAGGCGCTGGCAATCAGCAAGGGCGAGGTGACGGAGGCTGATGCAGCCAATTGGACTATCGAGGATGCTCTCGGCAGCACGGCAGAAGCATTTGCTGAGACGCCCGACGTTCCCGATGCCGCTACGCTCCCACCGGGCCAGACGGCGAACAGCTCGTTCGGCTTCAATGGCCCTCCTAGCCATGCCCCACAGGCTCCCGCAGCCGCCGCTCAGGCCCCGGCAACGGGCCCGCAGTGGGTACAGGGGCCGACCGGCTATACCCTCGTCAGTCAGCCTCCTAGCGGTCCACAGGTGGGTCAGAGCATGACGGGCTACGATCCGTTCAAGGGCGGGCAGGGGCCGACCGGCATCCGGGTAGCTCAGACCGGGGAGGCTGGCCGTCGCTCGCATGGCACGCCGGTAGGCGACGTGGCCTATATGCAGACGGAATATGGCATCCGTGTCGCCCCGACTGGGGAAGCTGCCCGTCGTGAGGCTGGCGTGCCGCTCGGGCCGAATGCCTGAAATCCCGCCTAGGAGAGTCGCTGAGAGGCGATAGCTTGTCCCGGCCTACAGATACCCGACCGTTCCCAATCGACTCCTGACGGGGCTGAGCGGGGCGATTTCGGGTATCTGTATGTTCGTCAAATGTACGATTTGGCAAAGTCATCCATAGGGAGGGCCAAGCCATCGTGTATTAGTATGCCGATCAGCCGATCTATCGCCTGCATTCGATCACTGCGGCGAAGTCGCTCGTTCAATAGGTAATTTTTACAAAGCTCCCGGGTCACTTCATGGCGCGGCCATTTTCTGAGCTTCTCTTTGTTTTGCTCAAAATCAACTTGCCGCTTGAAAGGAAGGCTATCAAGTCCTCCACCAGCGCCTATTGGCAGCAAGGTTCTACTGGCCTCGACCTCAACCATGATATTCGTCAATGTGGTCAAGATGCGCCCAAAGGCGATATCCCGAAATATGCCCACACAGCCTCCCCCGATTACCTGCTATATAGCTAACCCTGGCACCCGATAGGTTGCAATAGCCGCTACCATTACCCGCATAGATGGGGCCGCACCGTACTTGTCAGCAGCGTCCTTTCCTTCGTGTCCTTGGAACTGACGGCAAACCCGCTCGGGGATACCCGCGTCAACGGCATGAGTTTTCCATGTGTGACGGAAAGAGTGAAAGACCTTTGCCTTATCCACTATTCCGCACTCTTGCTTGTACCGGCTAAACCACTGACCAATCTTGTCTGTGAGCTTTTTGCCGATGCCTACGGCCTTCAAGCCGGGAAATACGCGGCCCGCCTGATCTGGCAGGTTGGTCACATATTCGATGAATCCTAGCTCGATCAGCTTCGGATGCAGCGGGACAAGCCTATTGCTAGCCTCGTTCTTGATCTGATTGGGCAGGGCATCGTCATCGGGAGTATCTGTAATGTCGATACACCAGACCTCTTGTCGGTTATCGTCGTCGTCTATGTAGGCAACAGGCTTCACGTCCTGCACCCGTAGCTGGCCTATCTCTTCACGGCGGGCACCCATGAACAGGGCTAACAGGGGGAGCCAATAGACGGCTTCACCGTAGCCGCCCTTGGGACGCTCGCCCTTGGCATGAACCGGGCCAGCGAACAGTGCGTTCAGGTCATCAACAGAGAAGTCTTTTCGCTTCTCTCCCCGCTCCGTCACAGCCATCTTCACGTCACGGGCTACGTTGACGGGGACGATATCCTCTTGCGCCGCCCATTCGAGCAGGGTCCGCAGATAGGCCAGTCGATCCCGTACATTGACCTGTGACCGGGCAGGGTCCGCTATCAGCTTGCGCTTGTAAGCCATCACATCGGCCTTGGTGATAAGCTCGACGGACTTACGGCCCATCATGGAATAGAATAGCTTGGCATCCCGCCAATAGGCATCCTTGCCACGGGGCGACGGCTTTCGCTCAGCGGCCCACCCGTCGAGGATATCTGTATCCAGGAATTTCCCTTTGCCCTCATTGGCTTTGGCATCGGGGCTGTACTCAACGGCATAATTTTGGATTTCGGATGCGCGGGCAGGCTTTCCGTAGCGAGCTTGCATGGACGCGATCAGCGCCCCGGCAGTCTCTCGTTCGTGCTCGACTAGCAGCTTGCCAGCCCTAGCCACGTCAGCCGGGGAGGCGTCAGACTCCATCCCTGCTGCCAATGCGTCCATGATCGGCTCTAGCCGCTCAATCTCGCTGTCAGATGCAAACAGGTCATCGGCCACTAGCTCAGCCTGTAGCTGGTCCCCTTCCCATTGCCTCCGCTCCCGTTCGGTCTGGGAGGCAGGCTTAGGAGCAATGGCAGGGGCGGGCTTGGCAGCGGCCCTATCCCGCTCTGCTTGTTTAAGCATAGCATGGGCCGTCTTGGTCATGTCAGGGATGAGAGCCTTAGCCGCTTCCCGATCCTTTAGACCTAGGGACCGCTTTATCTCCCGCTTGCCAGCCATGAAGGGGCGCAGGTCCGCAGGTATCCCCATGCGGAAATAATAGACCCCGTTAGGAGCGCGATGGAGGTATGAACACATTGGCTGTCGTCCTCGTACCTTTGTACTAGACGCTCGTAAAAAACCTAGGTTTTCCGCCAAACCCTAGGCTTTCTCAGCCTTAGGGGAAAATGGTGCCCAGAAGAGGACTCGAACCTCCACGACCTTGCGATCGCCAGCACCTGAAGCTGGTGCGTCTACCAATTCCGCCATCTGGGCACGGGGTAGGCCGGCGCCTCTAGGGGAGGTTTGCGGGGGGTGTCAACGACTTTTTGCGAAAAATGTTGGACTTCGCGTCGCGCTTGCCGTTTAGCCCTTCGCACGGCATTGGGGCCGCACGTTCGCGAGGCAATGAGGCGCAAGATGAAGGATCGGCTGGTAACCCTGATCGGCGGCGGTGGCTTTCTGGGCCGCTACGTGGCGCAGGAGCTGCTCGCCGCCGGCGCGCGCGTCCGCGTCGTCGAGCGCAAGCCGCGCGACGCGTGGTTTCTGAAGACGCAGGGTGGCCTCGGCCAGACCCAGCTCGTCGTGGGCGACATCACTAAGCCTGAGACGCTTGCCCGCGCATTGCAGGGCAGCGACGCGGTGGTGAACTTCGTCGGCATCCTCGCCGGCGATTTCGACAAGGTGCATGTCGCCGGCGCGCGCAACGTCGCCGAAGCGGCGGCGGCTGCCGGTGCCGCGGCGCTGGTCCATATCTCGGCGCTCGGTGCCGATGCCGGTTCGCCTTCCGCCTATGGCCGCAGCAAGGCGGCCGGGGAGCAGGCGGTGCTCGCCGCCTTCCCGGGCGCGACGATCCTGCGGCCTTCGATCGTGTTCGGTCGCGAGGATGCGTTCGTGAACCGCTTCGCCGGCATGATTGCGGGTGCCCCGCTGAACATCGTGCCGGTGGTGCGCGGTGAAACCAGGTTCCAGCCGGTGTTCGTCACGGACGTGGCGCAGGCGGTGACCGCGGCGCTGGCCGATCCGGCCGCGCATGGCGGCAAGACCTACACGCTCGGCGGCCCGGACGTGCTGAGCATGTCGGCGCTGCTCCGCTGGATCGCCGGCGCGATCGGGCGCAAGCCGCACTTCGTCGAACTGCCTGATTCGCTCGCCAGCCTGGTTGCGTCGCTGCCGGGTACGCCGATCACGCGCGACCAGTTCGCGATGCTGCGGGCCGACAATGTCGTGCCGGCCGGCGCCGAGGGCCTCGCGGCGCTGGGCGTGACGCCGACGCCGATGGCATCGGTGGCGCCGAGCTGGCTGGTGCGTTTCCGTCAGGCCGGCCGCTTCAGCCGCTTCCGCACGGCCGCCTGATTCCATTCCCCCTGCCGGGCGGCGCCTTGCAGGGGGTCGCCAGGCGCGACCCCCTTGAAGGAGCCTTTTCATGACCACGCTGCTGGTGGCGATCCTGCTCGGCATCGTCGAGGGCGTTAGCGAGTTCCTGCCGGTCTCCTCGACCGGGCACCTGATTCTCGCCAGCGAGCTGATGGGCTATGATTCGGCGCGCTGGGCGATGTTCAACATCGTCATCCAGCTGGGCGCGATCCTGGCGGTGGTGGTGCTCTACTGGCGCACCTTCTGGGCGGTGCTCGACGGGCTGATCAAGCTGAACCCGGTCTCGTTGCGCTTCGTGCGCAACCTGCTGATCGCCTTCATTCCCGCCGCGGTGATCGGCCTTGCGCTCCACAAGCATATCGAGGCGCTGCTCGGTGCGCCCAAGGTGGTCGCCTGGGCGCTGATCGTCGGCGGCGTCGCGATCCTGGTGATCGAGCGGCTGGTCAAGTCCGCGACGATCCACGGCATTGCCGAGATCCCGGTGGTGCGCGTGCTCGGCATCGGCTTCGTTCAGTGCCTCGCGATGGTGCCCGGCGTCAGCCGCTCGGGCGCGACGATCATGGGCGCGCTGTCGCTCGGAGTCGAGCGCCGCACTGCCGCGGAGTTCAGCTTCTTCCTGGCGATCCCGACGATGCTGGGTGCGACCGTGCTGGAATTGGCGAAGAACCGCGAGATGCTGGCGACCAGCGGGGTGGGCTGGGGCGAGATCGGCATCGGCTTCGTCGTGGCCTTCATCGTTGCGCTTGCCGTCATCAAGTGGTTCGTGGGGATCGTGAGCAAACATGGCTTCACGCCCTTCGCTATCTATCGGATTGTTGCCGGGGCGGCAGCGCTGATTTGGCTATCCATGCGGTAGGGCCGTTTCGGGCCTATCCCGCGACAAAAAGTTAGCTGCGGGTCAACTATTTAGGCTTCGGCAGCCATATAGGTCAGTATTGCTGTCTTTATCGTTCCGCTGCTCTCCTGTACGGGGGCGGCATGGCTGACGATCCCATGCTCAAATTCGTCGGGCGGCCGCAGGCCTACCCGTCCAAGCGCCCCGCTGAACTGCGCGCGGAGGATTTCCGCGAGATCGCGGAGCGCTATGCGGTGCCCGATGCGGAAGCGCAGGCGGGCCGGTGCAGCCAGTGCGGCGTGCCCTATTGTTCGGTGCACTGCCCGCTCCACAACCATATCCCGGACTGGCTGCGCCTGACCGCCGAAGGGCGGCTGCAGGAAGCCTATCAGCTGTCCAACGCCACCTCGACCATGCCCGAGATCTGCGGCCGAATCTGCCCGCAGGATCGGCTGTGCGAAGGCAATTGCGTGATCGAATTCTCCGGCCATGGATCGGTGACGATCGGTTCGGTCGAGAAGTTCATCACCGACACCGCGTGGGCCGAAGGCTGGGTGGAGCCGGTGCAGGTCGGGCGCGCTCGCGGCCAGTCGGTCGGGATCATCGGCGCAGGGCCGGCGGGGCTTTCCGCTGCCGAATATCTGCGCGGCTATGGCTATGACGTGCACGTCTACGACCGGTACGATCGCTCGGGCGGTCTGCTCACCTATGGCATCCCCGGCTTCAAGCTGGAGAAGGACGTGGTGATGCGCCGCGTGGCACGGCTGGAGGAGGGCGGCATCGTCTTCCACCGCAATTTTGAAGTCGGCCGCGACGCGACGCTGGGCGAGCTTCGCCAGCGCCATGATTCGATCCTGATCGCCACCGGCGTCTACAAGGCGCGTGCGATCAAGGCGCCCGGCGTCGGCGCCAGGGGCGTGGTCGACGCGCTCGACTATCTGACCGCCTCCAACCGCAAGAATTTCGGCGACGCGGTGCCGGCCTATGACGATGGCAGCCTCAACGCGCTCGGCAAGCATGTCGTTGTCGTCGGCGGCGGCGATACCGCGATGGACTGCGTGCGCACCGCGATCCGCCAGGGTGCTGCCTCGGTGAAGTGCCTCTACCGCCGCGACCGGGCGAACATGCCGGGCTCGCAGCGCGAAGTCGCCAATGCCGAGGAGGAAGGCGTCGAGTTCGTCTGGCTCTCCGCGCCGGAAGCGTTCGAGGGCAGCGAGCAGGTCAGCGGCGTGCGCGCGTCGAAGATGCGCCTCGGCGCGCCGGATGCGTCCGGCCGCCGTGCGCCGGAAGTCGATCCGGGCGGGGCGCTGCAGATGCCGGCCGACCTCGTCATCAAGGCGCTGGGCTTCGAGCCCGAGGATTTGCCCAAGCTGTTCGGCGCCGAGGAACTGGGCGTCACCCGCTGGGGTACGCTGCGCACCGACGGCAAGACGATGATGACCAGCATGGACGGCGTGTTCGCCGCCGGCGACATCGTGCGTGGCGCAAGCTTGGTCGTATGGGCGATCCGCGACGGCCGCGACGTGGCGGCGCACATGCATGCGTGGATGAAGGCGCATGCCAAGGCGCCGGCATCGGCCGTACGCGAAGCGAGCCTGGCATGAAGCTGCTCGCTGCCGCGCTGCTGATGGCAGTGGCTGTGCCCGGCATCGCCCTCGCGCAGACCGCCCCGACCACGCGCGCACCCCAGGAAGCGGACGCGGCGCGGCTTGCGAGCCTGATGGTTCCCGAAGCGCAGATGCCGGCGCTGATCGGCATCGGCTTCCGCCAGGGCTTCGGCCCGAGCCTCGCGGCCAATCCTGCGGGCAAGGCGCTGTATGACGCGCATCCGGGCATGCAGGACTTCGTTGCCGATAGCGTCTCGAAAGAGCTCGCGCGGCTCGCGGTCGCGGATCTGCAGAGCCTGCGCGACCAGCTCGCCCAGGTCGTGCGCGACGAGCTCGAGCCGGAGGAGATCGTCGATACGATCACCTTCTTCGAAAGCGCCACCGGCGTGAAGATGCGTGCGCGTGCGACTGCCGCGCTCAAGGAAAAGGGCGCGACCAGTGCCGAGGACGGTCAGAAGACGGCAGTCCAGGCGGCGGTGGCCGAGCTGACCGAGGACGACTACCCCGCGATCACGGCGTTTGGCGCAAGCTCTGCGGCGAAAAAGATGCAGCTGGTCAACACCAAGATCATGGAAGTTAGCAAGGCGTGGGGAATGCAGCTCGGCACCGGCAACCGTGCGGTGCTGGAGAAGGCACGCGCCACGGCCGAGGCCGAGTTCCTCGCGCGGGAGAAGAAGAAGTGATGCGCTCGAAGCACGTCGGGTTCCTGTTCGTTCTGGCCGGCGCGGCGCTCACGGCATCGGCCGCGTCCGCCCAGACGGCGAAGGTCGTGGCTGTGCCCGTGCCGGCAGCTCCTGCCCCGAAGGCGCAGGTGTCGGAACCCGATCCCGCGCGCCTCGCCGTCGCCCGCGAGCTGGCCGACAAGCTGATCCCGCAGGGCATGTACCAGCGGATGATGGGCGAGAACTTGAATCGCATGATGGAGACGATGCTGGGCTCCGCCGGCGAGCTTCCGCTGCGCGATTTTGCGCAAATGGGAGGCCTCACGGAAGAGGACGTCGCTGCGCTCGGCCAGACCACGCTGCGCGAGGTGATGGAGATCTACGATCCCTATTGGAAGGAACGCCAGCAGCGGATGATGCGGTTGATGATGGCCGAGATGGGCAAGCTGATGTCCACGCTCGAACCCAAGGTCCGCGTCGCGATCGCCCGTGCCTATGCACGCGAATATACGCTGCCCGAGCTGCAGGATTTCCAGCGCTTCTTCGCCACGCCGGCGGGCACGCATTATGCGCGCAGCTCGATGGAGCTGATGATGGGACCGGACATGGCGCAGACCATGGCCGAGGCGATGCCCGAGATCATGAAGCAGATGCCGGCGCTGGTGCAGGCTGCCCAGGCAGGCACCAAGGACCTGCCGCCGCCGCGCAAGCCCGAGGATCTGACGCCCGAACAGCGCGAGAAGATCCTGAAGCTGCTGGGAACCAAGGCCGAGCAGCCCGCCAAGAAGTAAGCACCGCATCCTTACGAGGACGCGCGAACGAAGATCGAGGAAGACCATGGACGACATCAAGCTGGCCGCCGAGCGCGAACGCCTCGCCCGCGAGGGCATGTACCGCCCCGAATATGAAGGCGATGCCTGCGGCGTGGGGCTCGTCGCCGCGACCGATGGCCAGTCGTCGCGCCGGGTCGTCCAGTCGGCGATCGATGCGCTGAAGGCGGTGTGGCACCGCGGCGCGGTGGATGCGGACGGCAAGACCGGCGACGGCGCCGGCCTGCATGTCGATCTCCCCTTGCGCTTCTTCGACGAGCAGATCGTCGGCAGCGGCCACCGCGTGCTGCCGAACCGCCTCGCCGTCGGCATGATCTTCCTGCCGCGCACCGACCTCGGCGCGCAGGAAACCTGCCGGACCATCGTCGAGAGCGAGATCATCGAGGCGGGCTACACCATCTATGGCTGGCGCCAGGTGCCGGTCGACGTCTCCGTCATCGGCATGAAGGCGCAGGCGACGCGCCCCGAGATCGAGCAGATCATGATCGCCGGTCCCGAGCCCGAGGCGATGGACGCCGCCGAGTTCGAACGGCAGCTGTACCTGATCCGCCGCCGCATCGAAAAGCGGGTGATCGCGGCGCAGGTGGGCGGATTCTACATCTGCTCGCTGTCGTGCCGCTCGATCATCTACAAGGGGCTGTTCCTCGCGGAGTCGCTGTCCGACTTCTATCCGGACCTCAAGGATTCGCGCTTCGAGAGCCGCGTCGCGATCTTCCATCAGCGCTATTCCACCAATACCTTCCCGCAATGGTGGCTGGCGCAGCCGTTCCGCTGCCTGGCGCATAACGGTGAGATCAACACGATCCGCGGCAACCAAAACTGGATGCGCAGCCACGAGATCAAGATGGCGAGCATCGCGTTCGGCGAGCAGAGCGAGGACATCAAGCCGGTGATCCCGGCCGGCGCATCGGACACGGCGGCGCTGGATGCGGTGTTCGAGGCGATCTGCCGCTCGGGCCGCGACGCGCCGACCGCCAAGCTGATGCTGGTCCCCGAGGCCTGGCAGCAGGACGAGGATACGCCGCCCGCGCACGCGGCGATGTACCAGTATCTCGCCTCCGTCATGGAGCCGTGGGACGGCCCCGCGGCACTGGCGATGACGGACGGCCGCTGGGCGGTTGCCGGCATGGACCGCAATGCGCTGCGTCCCTTGCGCTACACCCAGACTTCGGACGGCCTGCTGATCGTCGGCTCGGAAACCGGCATGGTGCCGGTGCCGGAGGCGAATGTCGTTGCCAAGGGCCGGCTCGGGCCGGGCGAGATGATCGCGGTCGACCTGGACGAAGGCAAGCTGCTCCACGATCGCGCGATCAAGGACCAGATCGCCGGGGAGGCGGATTATGCCTCGATGGTGCAGGGCTTCCTGTCGATCGACGACCTGCCCGCAGCACCCGCCGAGACCTATTACGACCGCGCCGAGCTGTCGCGCCGTCAGGTTGCCGCCGGGCAGACGCTGGAGGACATGGAGCTGATCCTCGCGCCGATGGTCGAAACCTCGAAGGAGGCGATCGGCTCGATGGGCGACGACACGCCGCTGGCGGTGATCTCGTACAAGTCGCGGCTGATCAGCCAGTTCTTCCGCCAGAACTTCAGCCAGGTGACCAACCCGCCGATCGATCCGCTGCGCGAGCGCTATGTGATGTCGCTCAAGACGCGCTTCGGCAACCTCGCCAACATCCTCGATACCGAAGGCGCGGGCAGCCCGGTGCTGGTGCTCGACAGCCCGGTGCTGACCAATGCCGACTGGCACCGGCTGCGCGCGCATTTCGGCGCCAACGCGGCCGAAATCGACTGCACCTTCGCGGCGGACGGCGATCCGGAGTCGCTCAAGCTCGCGATCAAGCGCATCCGCCACGAGGCGGAGCAGGCGGTCCGCGCCGGCTGCACCGAACTGTTCCTCACCGACGAGCATAGCGGCCCCGACAAGGCCGCCATCGCCGGCGTGCTGGCGGCAGCGGCGGTGCACACGCACCTCGTGCGGCGAGGCCTGCGCTCCTATGCCAGCGTCAACGTCCGCACCGCCGAGTGCCTCGATACGCATTATTATGCGGTGCTGATCGGCGTCGGCGCGACGACGGTGAACGCCTATCTGGCCGAAGCCGCGATCGCCGACCGCCACGCGCGCGGCCTGTTCGGCGACATCAGCCTCGCCGACTGCCTCAAGCGCCACCGCAAGGCGATCGACGAGGGGCTGCTCAAGATCCTGTCGAAGATGGGCATCGCGGTGATCAGCTCCTATCGCGGCGGCTATAATTTCGAGGCGGTGGGTCTCAGCCGGGCGCTGGTGAACGATCTGTTCCCCGGCATGCCGGCCAAGATCTCGGGCGAAGGCTATGCCTCGCTCCACCTCTCGGCGATGATGCGGCACGAGGCGGCCTATGATGCGGGCGTGGCGACGCTGCCGGTCGGCGGCTTCTATCGTCAGCGCGCGGGCGGCGAGGCGCATGCCTATTCGGCGCAGCTGATGCACCAGCTGCAGACCGCGGTCTCGAACGACAGCTATTCGAGCTACCTCGCCTTCTCGCGCGGGGTGCGCGATCTGCCGCCGGTTTATCTGCGCGATCTGCTCGAGTTCAACTTCCCCGAAACCGGCGTGCCGATCGATCAGGTCGAGGCGATCACCGAAATCCGCAAGCGCTTCGTGACGCCGGGCATGTCGCTCGGCGCGCTCAGCCCGGAGGCGCACGAGACGCTGGCGATCGCGATGAACCGGATCGGCGCACGTGCCGTGTCCGGCGAAGGCGGCGAGGATTCGGCGCGCTACAAGCCCTATGAGAATGGCGACAACGCCAACTCCTCGATCAAGCAGGTCGCCTCGGGCCGCTTCGGCGTGACCGCGGAATATCTCAACGCCTGCGACGAGATCGAGATCAAGGTGGCGCAGGGTGCCAAGCCCGGCGAGGGCGGGCAGCTGCCCGGCTTCAAGGTGACCGAGTTCATCGCCAGGCTGCGCCATGCGACGCCGGGCGTGACGCTGATCTCGCCGCCGCCGCACCACGACATCTATTCGATCGAGGATCTGGCGCAGCTGATCTACGATCTGAAGCAGATCAATCCGCGCGCGCGGGTGTGCGTGAAGCTGGTCAGTTCGGCTGGCATCGGCACCGTCGCGGCGGGCGTGGCGAAGGCCCATGCGGACGTGATCCTCGTCGCCGGGCATAATGGCGGCACCGGCGCCTCGCCGTTCACCTCGATCAAGTACGCCGGCACGCCCTGGGAAATGGGCCTGTCCGAGGTGAACCAGACACTGACGCTCAACGGCCTGCGCGGCCGCATCAAGCTGCGCACCGATGGCGGGCTCAAGACCGGGCGGGACATCGTCATCGCCGCGATTCTGGGGGCCGAGGAATTCGGCATCGGTACGCTCAGCCTGGTGGCGATGGGCTGCATCATGGTCCGCCAGTGCCATTCGAACACCTGCCCGGTGGGCGTCTGCACCCAGGACGAGAAGCTGCGCGCCAAGTTCGTCGGCACGCCGGAAAAGGTCATCAACCTGATGACCTTCATCGCCGAGGAAGTGCGCGAGATCCTCGCCAAGCTCGGCTTCAAGAGCCTGGACGAAGTGATCGGCCGCACCGAACTGCTCCGCCAGGTCAGCCGCGGCGCCGAGCATCTCGACGATCTCGACCTCAATCCGATCCTCGCCAAGGTGGATGCGGACGATGCCGAGCGCCGGTTCAGTCTCAGCACCTTCCGCAACGACGTGCCGGACAGCCTCGACGCGCAGATGATCAAGGATGCCGCTCCGGTGTTCGCGCGCGGCGAGAAGATGCAGCTCACCTATTCGGTGCGGAATACCCACCGCGCGGTGGGCACGCGGCTCTCGTCCGAGGTGACCAACCGGTTCGGCATGTCGGCGCTGCAGGATGGGCACGTCCATGTCCGGCTGCGCGGCTCGGCCGGCCAGTCGCTCGGCGCGTTCCTGTGCAAGGGGATTACGCTGGAGGTTTTCGGCGACGCGAACGACTATGTCGGCAAGGGGCTTTCGGGCGGCGTGATCGTGGTGCGGCCGCTGGTCAGCTCGCCGATCGAATCGTGGAACAACACGATCATCGGCAACACCGTGCTCTACGGCGCGACCTCGGGCCGGCTGTTCGCCGCCGGTCAGGCGGGCGAGCGCTTCGCGGTGCGCAACTCGGGTGCCGATGTGGTGGTCGAAGGCTGCGGCGCGAATGGCTGCGAATACATGACCGGCGGCACCGCGGTGGTGCTGGGCCGCGTCGGCATGAACTTCGGCGCGGGCATGACCGGCGGCATGGCGTTCGTGTATGACGTGGACGGCAGCTTCGAACGCCACGCCAATCCGGAGAACATCACTTGGGCCCGGCTCGCCTCCAGCCATTGGGAAGCCAAGCTCCGCGCGCTGGTGGAGGCGCATGCCGAGGAGACCGACAGCAAATGGTCGAAGGGCCTGCTCGAGGACTGGGACCGCGAAGTGGGCAAGTTTTGGCAGGTGGTGCCGAAGGAAATGCTCACCCGCCTGCCGCATCCGCTCAACGACACCGTCGAGGCGGTGGCAGCGGAGTAACGCTCAATCGAGGGCGACGACGACGTCGGTTTGGCGGAAGTCGTCGCCCTTGAAGAGCAGCGGGCAGTCCGCAAGCGCGGCGACCGCATAGGCCATGCAGTCGCCGTAGTTCAGGCGCGCGGGGTGGCGGCCCTTGCCGAAGCGGTCAAACGCGTCGGCGGCGACCTGCAGGTGGTCCTCGCCGAACGGGACGATCACGAACGGCGGCTTGGCGATCAGTGCCGAGCCAGCATCCGCGGCGTTGCGGGTCGATTGCCCGAGCACGACCATGCGAAACTCCAGCGCCGTCGGTGCGCCGATCAGCACCGTGTCGTTCTCGTCCAGTAGCGCCGCGATCCGGTCCGCTTCGGGCTCACCGAAGAGCAGGGCGACCAGTGCCGAGGTGTCGATCGCGATCACTGCGGCAAGCCGTGCTCGTCATACCCCAGAATGTCATCGGCGCCGCGATCGTTGCGCGGCTCACCGGCCGCGACTGCCTGCGCACGCTTGAGCCGATCGACAAAGCTGTCCGTGCTCGTGCGATCACGATCCATCGCCTCGCGCACCGCCATACGGACCGCGGTGGTATAGCTAACCCCCTTTGCGCGGGCATAGCGGCGGACCAGCCGGTCGGTTTCTTCGTCCTTGATGCTGAGCGCCATGGTGCGGCTCCGTTCTAGAATGCTGCTAGAAATATAGAAACGCGGGCGTCGGCACAACGGCTCTTCCCCGTCCCATTTCCGCTGCTTATGGCTTTCCCCATGTGGCAGCTCCTTCAATTCCCGCTCTGTCCCTTCTCGCGCAAGGTCCGGCTCCTGCTCGGCGAGAAGGGCATCGCCTATGAGCCGGTGCGCGAATCGCCCTGGCTGCGGCGCGACGAGTTTCTCGATCTCAATCCCACCGGCCAGACGCCGGTGATGATCGATGCCGAGCGCCATGTGACGCTGATCGACTCCACCGTGATCTGCGAGTTCTTCGAGGAGACGGCGACCAAGAACGCGCTGCTCAACGGCTCGGCGGTGGATCGCGCCGAGATCCGCCGGCTGGTGGTGTGGTTCGACAATAATTTCTACAGCGACATCACCGCGCCGCTGCTCCACGAGCGGATGATCAAGCGGATCGTCTATCGCCAGCCGCCCGACGCCAAGGTGCTGCGCGACGCGATGAAGGCCGCGGTCGGCCATCTCGATTATATCGACTATCTGCTCGATCACCGCACCTGGCTGGCAGGGGCCACGATGAGCCTTGCCGACATCACCGCAGCGGCGCAGATTTCGGTCGCCGATTATCTGGGCGGGATCGACTGGAAGAGCCATGAGCTCGCCAAGCGCTGGTATATCGGGATGAAGAGCCGCCCGAGCTTCCGCCAGCTGCTCGCCGAGCGGATGGAGGGAATCACGCCGCCGGCCGATTACGAGAAGCTGGACCTCTGATCGCGGGATAATCGCGGGGTCAGGCGCGTTTGGCTGCCAAACGGGAGAGACCGCGATGCTCGAACACATACCGCACTGGCTGGGAAGCGCGCTGAAGGGCCTGCGCGCCGGCGCCAACAAGCTGGCGATCGTCCAGCCGGAACTCGGCAGTTTCGAGGTGCTGCACCTCGCCAGCCCCGCCTTTGCCAATGGCGGGCGATTGCCGGAGCGGTTCACCGCCGACGGCGAGGGGGTTTCTCCGCCCCTGTTCTGGACGGGCGTGCCCGAGGGCACCGAATGCCTGGCACTGATCGTCGAGGATCCCGATGCGCCTGCCCCGCAGCCGCTGGTGCACGCGGTTATCTGGGGCCTTCCCATGGACGGCGACCTTAAGGAAGGCGCCATCCGCGCCGACGGCGCCGGCGATGCTGCCGGCAAGGACGTCGGCCGCAACAGCTTTCTCGGCGAAGGCTGGCTCCCGCCTGACCCGCCGACCGGCCATGGCCCGCACAACTACGCCTTCCAGCTCTTTGCTCTCGGCGGCGGCTGTGAGATCGGCGAGAATCCCGGCCGCAGCGCGCTGGTAAAGGCGATGGCGGGGCATGTGCTCGCCGCGGGCCTGCTCACGGGCGTCTATTCGCGCGGCGAGGAGGCTCCGACCGGGCTGGTGGGCGAAACCGCGCCGGTGTGAGACCGGCGCGGGGGCGTTCAGCCGTTGACGACAGTGCCGCCGTTCGGGTGCAGCACCTGGCCGGACATGTAGCTGGAGTCCTCGCAGGCGAGGAACAGGAAGGCGGGCGCGACTTCGTTGGGCTGGCCCGGCCGGCCCATCGGCACACTCTCGCCGAAGTGCTCGAGCTTTTCCGGGCTCGCGCCGCCGCTGGGGTTGAGCGGTGTCCAGATCGGGCCCGGCGCCACGGCATTCACCCGAATGCCCTTCTCGATCAGGTTCATCGACAGGCTGCGGGTGAAGGCGGTGATCGCGCCCTTGGTGGAGCTATAGTCCAGCAGCTCGGGCTCGCCCTGGTACATCGTCACCGAGGTGCAGTTCACGATCGCGGCGCCTTCCTCAAGGTGCGGCGAGGCTGCCTGCACCATGAAGAACATCCCGAAGATGTTGGTCTGGAAGGTTCGGCGGAGCTGCTGCTCGGTGATGTCGGTGATGTCCTTGTCGGGGTGCTGCTCGCCGGCATTGTTGACAAGGATATCGATGCGGCCGAACTCGGCGATTACCTTCTGGACGGCTTCCTCGCAAAACGCCTTTTCACCGACATCGCCGGGAATCGTGATCGCGCGACGGCCTTCGGCGCGGACTGCCTCGGCGGTATCCTCGGCATCCTGATGTTCGTTCAGATAGACGATCGCGACATCGGCGCCTTCGCGAGCATAGAGCGCGGCGACCGCGCGGCCGATGCCGCTATCGGCACCGGTGACGATGGCGACCTTGTCCTTAAGTCGATCCGATCCGCGATACCGCGGCTGCCACTCGGGCTTGGGATCGAGGGAGCGCTCCTCGCCGGGGAGCGCATCCTCGTGAACGCGGTCAATGGTGTGTTGGTCAGACATCGGCACGGCTCCGAAAGCGGTGGGAGGGGTGCCGAACAAGCGGGCGTACCCGCGGTAAGTTCCTGAAGATCGGGGCCGTCGGAGCGGCCTTCGGGGTCAGCCGAAAAAGCTGGAACCCTGCAGGCCGCTGCCGAGGATCATCACGTTGGTGATGCCGAACGACGCGATGCCGATGAGGACGCTGCGAAACATGCTGATCTTCTCCTGCTCTGCGAGAGGGTTCATGCGACCGGGATCACCGGGGTGGAGAACAGGACCAGCGCAGCGGTGAGCAGGACGGCGGCGCTGACGGCAACGGTCTGATGCAGCGAAGCGAGACGAGCGGTCATGGTAGTTACTCCCTGATAAGTCGGCTGGCGGACCATCCGGCGGCCGATGCCAACTACTTTGCAGGGAGCGTGCCAAAACGCTAAGTGACTGTAATCACTAGAACTGGCGAACACTCAATTCAGCGATACGGTGTTAAGCGCCACAAAGGGTGGCGCAGTTTGCTACTCAGCGGCAAAAATCGCTATAGCTTGCGCTGCCAGTCTTGACCTGATTGCGGCCTTGGTTCTTCGCCAGATACAGGAGGCGATCGGCACGATGGAAAGCGGTCTGGTGCATCTCGCCGGCCTCGACCGGGGTGAGGCCCGCCGAAAAGGTGATCTCGCCGAGCGGTGCATCATTGTCGCGCAGCTTGTACCGCTTGGTCTGCACCGTGCCGCGAGCATGTTCGAGTACCGCATGCGCCCTGTCGAGCGGCACGTTGGTGAACAGGATCGCGAACTCCTCGCCGCCATAGCGCGTGACGAGATGGCCGCGGCAGCACTGGCTCAGCGCATCGGCGATTACCCGCAGCACGCGATCGCCCACCGCATGGCCGAAGCGATCGTTGACCGACTTGAAATGATCAATGTCGCACACCGCGATGCACATCTGGCCGCCCGCCGCTTCCTGTGCCGCGAAGGCTTCCTCGAACGCACGGCGATTGGGCAGCTGCGTCAGCGGATCGCGTCGGGCATTGTCGCGTGCCTCCTCCAGCTTCTCGCGCAGCTCGTTGGCTTCGCGGGTAGCGGACTCCAGCTTGTCCTCGGCAACGCGAATGCGATCGAGCATCGCCGCGGTGATCCGAACCACATCGTCGACTGCCTGGGGGGCGTCGTCGCCGGTCGAGATCGCTTCGGCGCTCGCGACCAGGTCGCGGCCGAAGTCGGCAGTCTCGGCACGCATAGCCGTCACCATATCGGCAAAGCCTTCGACCTGCATCTGGGTACGGGCGACCAACCCCTCGGTATGCGCCTTCAACTCGGCAGGCGACGGTTCCCGGCCCTCGGGCGCATGATCCTCGGTAAGCGTCTGGATGTCGCGCGGCGTGATCCGTACGCCGCGTTCGGTGATCAGCTCCACGGCGCGGGCGAGCGTGTCGTCGGGTTCGGTGAACAGCCGGTGGACGAAGGCATAGTTGGTCGGCGTCGGCGCAAGCCGTTGATCGACGAGAAACGCACCGATCCGCTCGAAGAGCGCGCGGCCTTCCTCTCCCTCTGCATCTGAACGAACGGCACGCGCGATGCGCATACGCTCCTAACCCCCGTGCAAATCACGGCATGACGGCCGCTATATGGCCCAGAAGCAATAAGCGGAGAGTGCTAATATCTGGTTGCTGATCAGTTTATCCTGAACAGCGCACCGAGGGGCGTTGGCAAGCATCAGTGCACATTATAGCCGAAACTCAACATGTTGAGATCGGCTCCGGCGGATATGCACCGATCCGGAGGATTAATGCCTCCGGATCGGCGCCACGTCTGCCGGTCACTGGCCGGCTCGATTCGGGTCAGCTGCGGTGAGTCGCGCGGTACTTCTGTACCGCAGCGAGCGTGAGTCGGATGTGATCGGCCGGGTTCGAATCCGAATGCACGAACAGCACCTTGCCGTCGGGTGCGATCACATAGCTGGTGCGGCTGGTGAACTTGGCGACGGTGCCGTCGGGCTTCTTGGGCGCGACGTCATAGCCCTGCGCCACCTCGGGCGAGGCGGCGGCGACGGCGAACTTGCCCGCGCAATACTGGCTGCTGAACTGCTCCAGCTGATCGACATTGCCGGCGGTCATGCCGATCACGGTCGCGCCGGCCTTGGTGAAGTCGGGCAGGGCTTCGGCGAAGGCATGGGCCTCGGCATTGCAGCCGGAAGTGAACGCCGCCGGGAAGAAATAGAGGACGACCGGACCCTTCTTCAGTGCAGCCTTCAGGTCGACGGTGATCGGCTTGCCGGCCACCGCGCCCTTGGCGGTGAACAGCGGCACCTTTGCACCGGGGGTGAGCGCCGCATCGGCCGGCATCATTGCGAACGGCAGGGCAAGGGCGGCAAGGGCGAGCTTCAGGCGCATATCGATCTCCCTGATCTGGTTGGTGTCGTTTCTACGTCAGTGTTCGTGCGGCGACTAGCGGGTGAAGGCGATGCCGATCCGCGCGTGCGTGTCGTTGACGTTGTACCGGTCTAGCGCCTCGCCATAGCCGGTGAATGCCTGTCCGAAGAGGTAGATGCCGAACCCGCCGCCCAGCCGCCGCAGGGGATAGGAGACGAACGCCTCGCCCGCGCCGCGCCCGGTCTTCACACTGCCGCGCGCGCTGAGCGCCAGCTTGATACCGTCCTTCTGCTGGATCGATGCGGCGAGACCGGTATAGCCGAAATAATCCTTCATGTCGTGGAAGGTGCCGCTGTTGCCGACATAGAGCCAGGCCTGCGGCGCGACATCGAGCCGCCAGTCGCTGCCCAGGTCGAACGTCTTCTCGCCGCGCACGAAGATGCGGTTGATATCCACCGAGTCGGTAATGCCGCGGCCGTTCGAATCGTGCCGCCAGCCGAGCGCTACCCGCGTCGTCGCATCCACCGGCACATCCGCATAGAGTTCGGGGCTGTAGTTGGTGGAGCGGAACGGGCCGGAGGGTTCGTTCAGCGCCCAGAACATCGTCTGCGTATAGGCGAAGCGCAGGTTGCCGAGCTGGAGCGGCGCATCCTCGGCAAAGGGGCGGAAGGCGAAGCTGACCTGCAGCTTCCCGCCGGCGTCGTCTAGGCCGAAGGCGCCATAGATGGGCTCGTGCGGCTCGAACCGGGCGAGCACACCGGCGGAGCTGCCGGTCGCGCTCTGTACCACCGTCTCCTGCTCGGGGATCTCGGCCGGCAGATGCTGCGCGGCAGGAGGCACGGCGAGCCCGGCCACGCCCACCGGCACGTAGCGTGCCTTGGCGAATGCGTGGGGGGCGATGGTCGGCGTCGGGCCCGGCGTGCGCTCCAGCATCAGCCGTGTGCCGTCGGTAGCGGTCACTTCGATCTGGCGCGGGCCCGCATCGGCGAGCGGGGCGTCGGTTTCGTTGACGAGGAACACTTCGACGCCGCGTAGCGCCGCCTGTTCGGAGGCCGGCTGTGCCGGCACTGCACGCACCTGCGCCAGCGCGGGGGCTGCAACGAACAACGGGCCGGACACGAGAAGAGCGGCGATCACACGCATAATCCGCGAAGTGACAGGCGTTTGTGACCTTGGCGAGTCAAATTCCGCCCGGTAGGGCAGGGGCATGGCCGTTTCCGAAACCGACATCGCGCTTGCCGCCCGCCTCGCCGACGCCGCCGGCGCTGCGATCCGCCCCTATTTCCGCGCCGAACACGGCGTCGAGGCGAAGGAGGACCAGTCGCCGGTCACCCTTGCGGATCGCGCCGGCGAGGAGGCGATGCGCAAGCTGCTGATCGCCGAGCGGCCGATGGACGGCATTATTGGCGAGGAATTCGGCGTCCGCGAAGGCACCAGCGGGCGGCAATGGGTGCTCGACCCGATCGACGGCACGCGCGCCTTCATCGCCGGGCGCCCGGTGTTCGGGACCCTCATCGCACTGGTCGACAATGGCTGGCCGGTGCTGGGCGTGATCGACCAGCCGATCATCGGCGAGCGCTGGCTGGGCGTGACCGGCCGCAAGACGCTGTTCAACGGCAAACCCGCCAGCACCCGCATCTGCCGCGAGTTGAACCAGGCGATTCTCGGCACGACCTCGCCGGCGCTGTTCGACGACGGCCAGCTTCACGCCTTCGAGCATCTCGATGCCCAGGTGATGAGCACGGTGCTGGGCGGCGACTGCTACAATTACGGCTGCGTGGCGAGCGGCTGGCTCGACATCGTAGTCGAGGCGGGCCTCAAGCTGCACGACTTCGCCGCGTTGGTGCCGGTGATCGAGGGCGCGGGCGGGCGGATGTGCGACTGGCAGGGCGATCCGCTCCATGCCGGCAGCAACGGCGAGGTGATCGCCGCGGGCGATCCGGCGCGGATCGACGACATTCTCGAAGCGATGGACTGCCGGGGGCATTGAGCCGGGCCTAGCGCTCGTCCCAGAACCCCGGATGCGCGTCGATCGCGCGGACCAGCCAGTCGGCGATCCGGCGCTGTTCCTCCAGCCCGTAATGGCCATGGCAGGCGGTGGCGCGGAAATCGCCGGCGGGGAAGGGCAGGAACAGAACGTCGCGGGCGCCCGCGGCCCGCGCGGCGCCGCTGATCTGCGTCTCGGCCGAGCGTAGCATCGCGGCCTGCTCCGGCGGTGCGCCGCTGGTGTCGAACCACCAGAGGAGGAAGGCGGCGCGCGGATAGCGGCCATGCAGCCCGGCGAGGAACGCGCCGTAACGCCTGGCATAGTCGGTGGCGAGCGCTTCCAGCGTGGGCCAGCGCGCATCGGGGCGGAAGCCTACAAAATCGGCCTGCAGCTTCAGCATCACGATTTGCGGCCGCCAGGCGGGATCCTCGAACGGTGCCGGTTCGGCGGGCAGGCGCCGCGGCCATAGCTGCTCCATCGTACCTTGTGGCGCGGTGCCGCCGAAATTGCGGATCAGCCCCCGGCCGGATACCGCGTTCACCTGATAGTCGGCCCCGAAATGCTGCGCAGCAAGTGCTGCGAAGGCGTCGGGTGTGTCGGTGGTGGCGCGCACCTGTTCGGGCGTGCAATCGCGCCGGTCGGCGCGCGCGCCATAGCCGGTCATCGAGGAATCGCCGATGAATTCGATCTGGCGCCGCCGCGGCGGCGGGGCGGGCAGCGCATTGCCTGCGTCGACGAACATGCCATCGAAGCGTGCCGGGGCGGCGCTTTCGGTGACCTTGTCGAGGCGGATGCGGTGGCTGCCGCGGCCAAGGCCGTCGATCGTCACATCGGCGCGGCCGGGGCGGTCGATCGACAGGGGCGGCCCGCCGTCCACGCTGGCCCGCCATTCGTTGATCGCGTCCTCGAAGCGGAACGTGACGCGATCGCCTCGGAACGCGGACTCGAAATAGATGCCGGGCCATTGGTGCCGGAAGCCGCCAGCGACGCGCGCCACCCGCCCGCCGACATGCACCGCCAGGGCCGTTCCCGCCGCGGCAGAGGGCGCGGCGAGCGTCACGCGCTGCTCCGATGGAGCATCGGCTCCCATCGCCAGCGCAGCGGACAGGATCAGGAAGCGCAGCATCGGCGGGGATCCTGCGCCTGCCCTCGGGGCTTGCGCAAGCGGATCAGAAGATGCCGAGAAACTTCTTGCGCTGCCTTTTCTCTTCGCCGGCGCTGGCCTTGCCGCTTTCGGACTTGGCGGTCGTACCGCGGCCGACATCGTCGCGCGGGCGGCCCTTCGCGTCGCGCTGGCTGGCAGCAGTGGCGCCGGAAAGCACCGGACCGCAATCGGCGGCCTTGGCGTCGCCGAAATCCACGAAGGCGAGCACCGCTGCGAGCGGCGACGCGGCGATGCCCAGCCCCAGCCCGGTGCCGGCGCGGCCGACCAGCTCGGGGCTGATCACGCTGATCGCCGGTTTCGCGAAGTATCCGCCGATCCCTACCGGCGATTGGCCGGAGAACAGGCTGAACCGCTTGGAATCGGCGCGGAAGGCAAGGTCGACCGTCTCGTTCTTGAAGCTGAACCCGCCGCGGCCGAGCATCACATTTTTCTGCGTGTCGATCAGGATCGGGTCGGCTGCCGCCACGCCGTCGCGCACGGTGAAGCCGATCAGGCCGCAATTGATCTGCACCGGCTCCTTCAGCTTCTTCTCAAACATTTTCTGGACGAAGGTGCCGATGTCGAACTCGGCGAGCTCGGTGTTGCGCGTCCAGAAATCGCCCTTGGGCAGGATCACGGCGATGCGGCCGTTCGCGCTGCCAAGCGAATCGCGCACGCTGTTGCCGCTGCCGTTCATTTGGATGCGCGCCTTGAGCATGCCGGTGGTGCCTGATTGCTCGGCACCGAAACCGGCGAGCAGCACCCCCATCGGCGTTGGCGAAAGGCGGATGTCGTAGGTGGTGAACACCGGCGATTTCCGGGCATTGATGCTGATGTCCGAGGTGACGGTGCCGCGGGCGAGGCTGAAGTTGAGCGGGCTCAGCTTGAGCAGCCGGTTGTTCAGGTCGAGGCCCAGTTCGATATTCGACACCGGCAGGTTCGGCGCGCGAACGGTGCGCACCTGCCAATGGACCCGGGCGTCGAAATTCTTGAGCGCGTCGATCCGGAGCGGTGCGTCCGGCAGCAGCCGCGGGGTTCCAGAGACCTGCGTTACCGCCGCCTGCGCACCCTGGGCGGCAAGCGCGTTGGGGTTGTAGCCGATAAAGGGGCCGGCATCGACGATGTCGAGGACATGGGTGAACAGGTCCGCCGTCACCAGCATCCGCGGCTGGCGCAGCGCGACGGTGAACTTGCCGGCAAGGTCGCTGTCGCCGAAGCGGCTTTTCATCCCGGTGAATCGCCACTCGTCTCCCTGTTTGGTGACGACCGAGGTCAGGCGATAGGTGCGGGTATCCGGCACGGCGATCCCGGCGAGCAGGAACACGTCGGCCAGGTTCTGCCCGCGCAGGTCCATATGGAGCTTGGCACCTTCCAGCACCGTCGCGCCGGGCAGGGTGCCCGCAATGTCGACCTGGCTACGCACCCCCTCGGCATGGAGGCGCAGGCGATTCTCGCCGCCGGCCAGCGTCTTGTTGGAGGAGAGCAGCGCCCCCGCCAGCGTGAAGCGGGCACCGCGCGCAGTGCCGTTGCCGTCGAAGCGGATCGTGTCTGCGAAGCGATTGTCCTCCGCTGCCACCGTGTCGACGCGAATCGCTGCGTCGAGCTGGTGGCGCGGATCGAGATAGCGGATCTGCGTGCCGGCGATTCGGGCGCGCTGGATCAGCGGCATCTGCAGCGGTTTCCCGCCGCCGTTGCCGAAGGTCCATGTATTCTGCTTGCCGTCGCGATCCCATTGCAGATCGATTCGCCCGTCGGTGAGACCGAGCCACTGGAATCGCTTCTGGTCCGCGAGCAGCGACAGGGTGGCGACCCGCGCGTCGATTCGCGCGGCGCTGAAGAAGGGGCTGGTGCCCGCCCAGTCCGGGTTCTCGACGCTCAGCCCTTCGGCCACGAACTTCAGGTTGAACGGCGCGAAATAGAGCTGGAAATCGCCCGCGACGCGTACCTTGCGGTCGGCGCTGCTGCTCGCGATCGATTCGAACGTGCCCTTGAGAAACCGCCCCTTGGTGACGAACAGCACCGCCCAGGCGAGCACCATCAGGCCGATCAGGCTGGTGGCGACGGCGATCGTCGCGGCAAGCGGGGTGCCCATGGCGCGGGCCGGCCGGGGCGGCGGCGCCTGCTCGGCAGCGATTGCGGGGGCATCCAGATCGGCCATTGTCCTCAAAATCCCTTGCGCTCCCGCGGTTCCCCGGTGGTTGCATATCGCCGAGCCTTCCGCTAAGGGCCCCGCTTTCCGCGATCGAGGGACCGTCCGGCTAATAGGGCTGCCGCGGCTGTCTGCAATCGTCGAACCAAAAGGAGACGAAAATGCCCAAGCTCAAGACCAAGAGCGGTGTGAAGAAGCGCTTCAAGTTCACCGCCACGGGCAAGGTGAAGCACGGCGTCGCCGGCAAGCGCCACCGCCTGATTTCGCACAATTCGAAGTATATCCGTACCAACCGCGGCACCAGCGTGCTGGCCGACGCCGACGTGGCACACGTCAAGGCGTGGGCGCCGTACGGCCTGAAGTAAGGGAGTCCTGAAAAATGGCACGAGTGAAGCGTGGTACGACCACCAAGGCGAAGCATAAGCGGATTTTGGATCAGGCGAAGGGCTATTATGGCCGTCGCAAGAACACCATCCGCATCGCGCGCCAGGCCGTCGAAAAGGCCGGCCAGTACGCCTATCGCGACCGCAAGGTAAAGAAGCGCAGCTTCCGCGCCCTGTGGATCCAGCGCATCAACGCCGGCGTTCGCGCCGAAGGCCTGACCTATTCGCAGTTCATGCACGGCCTCAAGCTGGCCGGTATCGAACTCGACCGGAAGGTCCTGGCCGACATCGCGATGCACGAAGGTGAGGCCTTTACCGCCATCATCGCGCAGGCGAAGGCGGCACTGCCCCAGGCCGCCTGAGCGGACCTGCGCGCAAGCTGAACAAGGGGCGTCGAGGCTGCGGCTTCGGCGCCCTTTTTCATTCCAACCGGGAGGGACGATCCCGTGGCGATGAAGACCTGGTGGCTCTACGTCACCGCCGTGTTTTTCGTGTCGATGACGCCGGGGCCGAACATGCTCCACGTGATGGTGCAGAGCATCCGCGAGGGCGCACGCAGCGTGCTGCCGACCACCGCAGGGCTGATGAGCGCGAATATGTTCTGCCTGATCGCCTCGGCGGCGGGGCTGGGGGCGCTGCTCAAGGCGTCGCCCGGGCTGTACGACGTGCTGCGCTATGCGGGTGTCGCCTACCTCGTATGGCTGGGCATCAAGGCGTCGCGCGCCCCGGTGGCGGAGGCGCATGCCGATGCACCGGTACCGGTGCGCCAGTCGGTGCGGGCGCGGTATCTCACCGGGCTCGGTACGGGGCTGTCCAACCCCAAGCTGATCGTCTTCGCCGCGGCGCTGTTCCCGCAGTTCCTCGACGTGAGCCGGCCCTTCCTGCCGCAGCTGGCGATCCTGATTGCCACCTTTGCGGTGATCGAGGCTTTCTGGTTCTCGGTCTATGCGCTGGGCGGCCGCTCGCTCGCGGCATGGCTGGCACCGGCGGCGCGGCAGCGGATGTTCAACCGGGTGACCGGCGGCGTGTTCGTGGCGTTCGGCGCCGCGCTGCTCGGCAGCCGGGTGTAGCGGACCCTCAAACGCCTTGACCTAGGGGCCCGTCTGGGGTTCCAGCCATCTCGCACAGTGAACGGAAAACGATGACCACCGATCTCGATACCCTGCGCGGCGAGCTGCTTGCCGCGATTGACGCCGCCACCGCGCTCGATGCGCTGGAGGCGGTGCGCGTCCAGGCGCTCGGCAAGCAGGGCGCGATCACCGGCCTGCTCAAGACGCTCGGCAAGCTCACCCCCGAAGAGCGCCAGGAACAGGGGCCCCGGATCCACAGCCTGCGCGAAGCCGTCACCGAGGCGCTTGCGAGCCGAAAGGCCGCGATGGAACAGGCCGCGCTCGACGCCCGCCTCGCCAGCGAGACGGTGGACATGACGCTGCCAGTCGACGGCGTCGCCCCCGGCTCGGTCCACCCGGTCAGCCAGGTGATGGACGAACTGGCCGAGATCTTCGCCGATCTCGGCTTCGCGGTCGCCACCGGCCCCGAGGTCGAGGACGACTGGCACAATTTCACCGCGCTCAACATTCCGGAGACGCATCCGGCGCGCGCGATGCACGATACCTTCTATATCGCCGGCGAGCACGAACGGCCGATGGTGCTGCGCACGCACACCAGCCCCGTGCAGATCCGTACGATGACCAGCAGCAAGCCCCCCATCCGCATCATCGCGCCGGGCCGCGTCTATCGTTCGGATTCGGACGCGACGCACACGCCGATGTTCCACCAGATCGAAGGCCTGGTGATCGACAAGGGCATCACGCTCGGTCACCTCAAATGGACGCTGGAGACCTTCCTCAAGGCCTTCTTCGAGCGCGACGACATCGTGCTGCGCCTGCGCCCCAGCTATTTCCCCTTCACCGAGCCTTCGGCCGAGGTCGATGTCGGCTTCACCTGGAAGGACGGCAAGCGCGTGATCGGCGGCAGCGGCGACGCGCCCGGCGGCGGCTGGATGGAAGTGCTGGGCAGCGGCATGGTGCACCGGCGGGTGATCGAGGCCTGCGGGCTCGATCCGGAGGAATGGCAGGGCTTCGCCTTCGGCACCGGCGTAGACCGGCTGGCGATGCTCAAATATGGGATGGACGACTTGCGCCCCTTCTTCGACGGCGATTTGCGCTGGCTCAAGCATTACGGCTTCTCGGCCCTCGACGTGCCCACGCTGAGCGGGGGAGTCGGCGCATGAAGTTCACCCTGAGCTGGCTCAAGGAGCATCTGGAAACCGAGGCCTCGCTGACCGAGATCCTCGAGGCGCTGACCCGTGTCGGCCTCGAAGTCGAGGGCGTCGAGAACCCCGCCGAGCGGCTGACCGGATTCCGCGTTGCCCGCGTGCTGACCGCCGAGCGTCACCCCCAGGCCGACAAGCTGCAGGTCCTCAGCGTCGACTTCGGCGAAGGCCCGCTGCAGGTGGTGTGCGGCGCGCCGAACGCGCGCGCGGGCCTCGTTGGCGTGCTCGGCCTGCCCGGTGCGGTGGTGCCGGCGAACGGCATGACGCTGAAGCTCTCCGCCATTCGCGGCGTCGAGTCGAACGGCATGATGTGCTCGACGCGCGAGCTGGAGCTCGGTGAGGATCATGACGGCATCATCGAACTGCCCGAGGACGCGCCGATCGGCACGGCGTTCGCGGACTATGCCGGTCTCGACGATCCGGTGATCGACGTTTCGATCACGCCGAACCGGCAGGACTGCATGGGCGTGCGCGGCATCGCGCGCGACCTCGCTGCGGCGGGGATGGGCACGCTCAAGCCGCTCGATGCGGTGGTCGCGGACCTGCCGACGATCACGCCGCAGGGGGCGGGTCCGGACGTGCGTACCGACGATGCGGCGGGCTGCCCGGCCTTCTACGGCCAGATCGTGCGCGGCGTGAAGAACGGCCCGTCGCCGGACTGGCTGCAGCAGCGCCTCAAGGCGGTGGGGCAGAAGCCCATCTCCGCACTCGTCGACATCACCAACTTCGTGATGTTCGGGCTCGGCCGTCCGCTCCATGCGTACGACATGGCGAAGCTTTCGGGCGGGCTGGTCGCGCGCAAGGCGCAGGACGGCGAGACCGTGCTGGCGCTGAATGGCAAGAGCTACACGCTGACGGATGCGATGACCGTGATCGCCGACGATTCGGCGGTGCACGACATCGGCGGCATCATGGGTGGCGAGCATTCCGGCTGTTCCGACGAAACCACCGATGTGCTGATCGAATGCGCCTATTTCGATCCCGAGCATATCGCCCGCACCGGGCAGAAGCTGCTGCTGACCAGCGACGCGCGCACCCGCTTCGAGCGCGGCGTCGATCCGGCGTTCCTCGACGAGGGGCTGGCGATCGCCACCCGGCTGGTGCTGGCGCTGTGCGGCGGCACCCCCAGCGACGTCACTCGCAGCGGCACGCCGCCCAAGGTGGGCGCGGTGGTCGGCTATGATCCTGCGCTCGCCGAAACGCTCGGCGGCCTCGCCGTGCCGGCCGATCAGCAGGTCGAGATTCTGGAGAGCCTCGGCTTCGTCGTCCAGCCGCTCGACGGCAATGGCGATCCGGTGGACCTGGGCGGCGACTTCGAGGCGTTCCGCGTCACCGCGCCGAGCTGGCGCCGCGACGTCGACGGCCCGGCGGACATCGTCGAGGAAGTGATCCGCATCGCCGGCATCGACAACGTGCCCTCGGTTCCGCTCCCGCGCACCCCCGGTGTCGCGACGCCCACCGCCACGCCCGAGCAGAAGCTCGAGCGCCGGATGCGCCGTACCGCCGCCGCGCGCGGGCTGAACGAGGCGATCACCTGGAGCTTCCTGCCCGAAGCGCAGGCGGCCGTGTTCGGCGGCGGCGCCTGGACGCTCGCCAACCCGATCAGCGAGGACATGAAGGTCATGCGCCCCTCGCTGCTGCCCGGCCTGCTCGCCGCGGCGGAGCGCAACCTCAAGCGCGGCGCCACCAGCGTCCGCCTGTTCGAGGTCGGCCGCCGCTATCTGGCGGACAAGGAGCGACTGACGCTCGGCGTGGTGCTGGCGGGATCGAAGGCGGCGCGCGGCTGGCAGGCCGGCAAGGCCCAGCCGTTCGACGCGTTCGACGCCAAGGCAGAGGCGCTGGCGCTCCTGGAGGCCGCAGGGGCCCCGGTCGCCAACCTGCAGGTGATGGGGGAGGCGGGTGCCGCCTACCATCCCGGCCAGTCGGCGACGCTGCGGCTGGGGCCGAAGAACGTGCTGGCCAGCTTCGGCATGGTGCACCCTTCCGTCCTCAAGGCGTTCGACCTCGACGGCGCGGTGGCTGCGGTGGAGATCCACCTTGACGCGCTGCCCGCGAAGAAGGCGACCGGCTTCACCCGTCCGGCCTTCACGCCGCCGGCGCTGCAGGCGGTGACGCGCGACTTCGCCTTCCTGGTGCCGACCGCGCTTGCGGCAGGCGATCTCGTCCGCACCGTGAAGGGCGCGGACAAGGGCATTATCGTCGACGCGCGGCTGTTCGACCTGTTCACCGGCCAAGGCGTGCCGGAGGGGCAGAAGAGCCTCGCGGTTGAAGTTACGCTGCAACCGGGCGAAAAGAGCTTCACCGACGCGGACCTGAAGGCCGTGGCCGACAAGGTCGTCGCGGCGGCGGCGAAGCTGGGCGCAACCTTGCGAGGATGATGCGATGATCGAGCGGTTCCTTCCCGGGCTCGACGCCCTTCTGGCGGAGCCGCTCGACACGCATTCGGTGTCGGTCGCCTTTCCCGGCGACATGGATCCGCACGAGCGCGAGGGCCGCTACGGCGTGTTCCTCGATGCCGAGTTGCGCATCGCCGGGCTCGGCACCTGCGGCGGCGGCACGATGATCGAGACGCTGGACGATGCCGGCCAGTGGCGGCCCGCCTGCGCGATCCTGGATGTCGACCTTGTCGACCTCGATCGGGGCCGGGCCTTTTGCCGCGACGAGCTGGTCGCGCTGGGCTGCCCGGAAGGCACGCTCATCCAGTATGATGACCGGGAAGACCGGTGGGACGGCGCAACCTGGCACTGCAACGAACCGCGCTCGTTCGACGAGGATATGCTGCCCTATCGCGATAATTGATGCAGGGATGCAAAAAGGGGTTGCGCTACCCCGGATCCTCGTTTAGGCGCCGCACCTCACCGCGCGCCCGTAGCTCAGCTGGATAGAGCATCAGACTACGAATCTGAGGGTCGGACGTTCGAATCGTTCCGGGCGCGCCAATTTCTTCCGACATCGCTGGATGACCAGTCGCGCCGACAAGTGGCTGCGATGGTTTTTGCCGTCGGGAGACGGCTGCGGATGCAGCCGCCTCCCCGGTTCGTCAGCCGCGGCTGCGTGCGAGTTCGCGCCAGCCGATGTCGCGTCGGCAGAAGCCCGTGGGAAAGGCGATCGCGTCCACGCCCCGATAGGCGGCCGCCTGCGCCGTCGCGATGTCCGGTCCCATCGCTGTCACGTTGAGCACGCGGCCGCCGCTTGCCACCAGCGCATCGCCCTGGCGCCTGGTGCCCGCATGGAACACCTGCACGCCGCCGGCCTCGGCCGCGTCGATCCCTTCGATGCTGCCGCCGGTCTCCGGCGTACCGGGATAGCCGCGTGCCGCCATCACCACCGTTAGCGCGGTGTCCGCGCGGAAGCGGGGCGCCGGGCGCCCGGCCAGTTCGCCGCGCGCCGTCGCCAGCAGCAACTCGAGAAGGTCGTCCTCCAGCCGCAGCATCAGCACCTGGCATTCGGGATCGCCGAAGCGCGCATTATATTCGATCAGCTTGGGGCCATGCTTGGTGAGCATCAGCCCGGCATAGAGCACGCCCGAATAGGGGATGCCCTCGGCCGCGAGCGCGGCGATGGTCGGCTGGACAATGCGCTCGATCGCCTCGCGCTCCAGCGCGGGCGTGAGTACCGGCGCCGGGCTGTACGCCCCCATGCCGCCGGTGTTCGGGCCGACATCGCCTTCGCCGACGCGCTTGTGATCCTGCGCCGATCCGAACGGAACGGCGCTCGTCCCGTCGGTGATGACGAACAGGCTGGCTTCCTCGCCGTCGAGGAATTCCTCGATCACCGCGCTGGCGCCCGCATCGGCGAAGATCGCGGTGAGCGCGCCTACTGCCTCCTCGCGCGTCATCGCCACGGTCACGCCCTTGCCGGCGGCAAGGCCGTCCGCCTTGACGACCACGGGCAGGCCGAACGGCTCCAGCGCCGCCAGCGCTTCGTCCAGCCCGTGCACACGGACATAGCCGGCGGTGGGGATGCCCGCGCGCGCGCAGAGATCCTTGGTGAAGCCCTTCGAGCCTTCCAGCTGTGCAGGCAGGCGATTGGGCCCGAACACCGGAATTCCCGCATCGCGCAGCGCGTCGCCGACGCCCGCCACCAGCGGCGCTTCGGGGCCCACGACGACCAGCCCGATGGCATGCGACTGTGCAAAGGCGAGCACTGCCGCCGGATCGGTGGCTGCGAGGTCGACGAGCGTGGCATGCGCCGCTATGCCCGGATTGCCCGGTGCGGCGAAAAGCTGCGTCAGCAGCGGCGATTGCGCGAGCTTCCAGGCGAGCGCATGTTCGCGCCCCCCCGAACCCAGTAGCAGGACGTTCATGGCCGACCCCCTTTTCGAGACTTCATCGACGCGGCTCGTAGCCGAGGCGGTGCCCGGGGACAACGCGGCGCCGATGAGCGTCAGCGAACTCTCGGGCCGGCTGAAGCGAATGGTGGAAGGCGAGTTCGGCCATGTCCGCCTGCGCGGCGAGATTTCGGGTTGGAAGCGCGCCGCCTCCGGCCACGCCTATCTGGCGCTGAAGGACATGGACGCGGTGATCGACGGGGTGATCTGGCGCGGTGCCGCGTCCGCGCTGCCCTTCCAGCCGCAGGATGGTCTGGAGGTGATCGCCACGGGCAAGCTCACCATCTATCCGGGCCGCTCCAAATACCAGATCGTCATCGAGCGGATGGAGCTGGCCGGCGAAGGCGCGCTGATGGCGCTGCTGGAGAAGCTGAAGGCGAAGCTGGCGGGCGAGGGGCTGTTCGACGCGCGCGCCAAGAAGCCTTTGCCGTACATGCCCAGGGTGATCGGCGTAGTGACCTCGCCCACCGGCGCGGTGATCCGCGACATCCTCCATCGGCTGGAGGATCGCTTCCCCAGCCACGTTCTGGTCTGGCCGGTAAAGGTGCAGGGCGACGGATCGGCGCAGGAGGTGGCGCGAGCGGTCCGCGGCTTCGACGCGATCCGGCCCGGCGGCCCGGTACCGCGCCCGGACCTGCTGATCGTCGCCCGCGGCGGCGGCTCGATCGAGGATCTCTGGTCGTTCAACGAGGAAGTCGTCGTCCGTGCGGTCGCCGAATGCTCCATCCCGGTGATCTCCGCCGTCGGCCATGAGACGGACACCACCCTGTGCGACTTCGCGGCCGATCTCCGCGCACCCACGCCGACGGCCGCCGCGGAAATTGCGGTGCCGGTGCTGTCCGAGGTCCGCCACGGCATCGCCACACTGGCGCACCGCACCGAGCGCTGCGTGCGCCGGTATCACGAACGCGCAGGCGAGCGGCTTGCGGCGCTGGTGCGCGTGCTGCCGCGGCGCGATGCGCTGCTCGGTCCCCAGCGCCAGCGACTGGACGACGCTGGCGCGCGCCTCGGCCTTGCGCTGGAGCGACGCGTGGCAGTGGCGCGCGGGCACCTGGATCGTGCGGGGGCGGCGCTGCGCCCCGCCACGCTTGAGCAGCGGCTGGCCGCGGCGCGCCAGCGGCTGGGCGGAATCGCGCTCGATCGCGCGGCCGACCGCGAGCTGCTACTTCTGCGCCAGCGCTTCGCCCGCCCAGCCGAAGCGCTCAAGCTCGCATCGCTCGAACGCCGCTTCGCCACGGCCGCCGAGCGGCTTGCGGCGATGGGGCGCCATCTCGAACTGCTCGATCCCGAACTGCCGCTCAAGAAGGGCTATGCCTGGGTCGAGGGGCGCGGCACCGGCAAGGTGGTCGCCTCGGCCGAGGATGCCCGCGCCGCGCAGGCCGTGACGCTGCATTTCGCCGACGGTTCGGTGGATGCCCGGGTTGAGCGTGGCGCGGCCAAGGCCTATGTTCCGCCCAAGCCCGAACAGCCGACGCTGCTGTGAGGCGCATCCAACCCACTCGAACGCAGGAATGGCGCCGCCCATGCTGATGTCCAACACCGCTCGCGTCGCCAAGCTGCACTATATGGCCAATGGCTTTCGCGTCCTGTCGCCCGGCGACCATGTGCTGTGCGCGGTAACGGGTGAGCGCGTGCCCCTCGACTCGCTGCGCTACTGGAGCGTGGCGCGGCAGGAAGCCTATGCCACGCCCGAGGCGGCGACCAAGGCATTGCTCGACGCATGATCGACCGCCGGCGGTTCGCCGCGGCGATGCTGGCGACGACGCTTGCGGCGCGGACGGCGCGGGCGGGGGGTGATGCCTTCGCGCTCGACGGCAGCTTCGAGCAGGGCGGCATCGCGCGCGGGCAGGTGCCCCCCGGCACCACCGAACTGCAGTTCAACGGCCAGCCGATCCCCTTCGCGCCCGATCGCCGCTTCCTTGTTGCGTTCGATCGCGATGCGGCGCCCCTTGCGGTGCTGGAGGCGAGGGCTGGCGCCGGGCGCACGGTGCGCGAGGAGCTGCAGATCGCGCCGCGCGGCTGGAACATCTCCAGGCTGGACCAGCTGCCGAAATATCCGGTGCCCAGCGCGGAATTCGAGGCGCGGCGTCCGGCCGAACTTGCCCGCATCAAGGCCGCCCGGGCGCTGCAGACTGCAGCGGAGGGGTGGCGCCAGCGCTTCGCTTGGCCAGCCACCGGCCGCATCTCCACGCTATTTGGTTCGCAGCGAATCTATGCCGGCGAGCCCGGCGCCTATCATTCTGGCATCGACATCGCGCTGCCTACAGGCGCCCCCGTACGTGCCCCGACCGATGGCGTCGTGATTCTCGCCGCGGACGCGCCGTTCACACTGGAAGGCAATCTGCTGATGTTCGATCACGGCATGGGCCTGTCGAGCGCGTTCCTGCACCTCTCGCGGATCGACGTGGCGGAGGGGGCGGTGGTTCGTCAGGGCCAGCTGCTCGGTGCAGTTGGGGCGACCGGTCGCGCGACGGGACCGCATCTGCACTGGGGTCTGATGTGGCGAGGTGCGCGGGTCGACCCGCTGCTGGTGGCAGGGGCGATCCCGTTCCGATCGCCATAAGGGCCGATATCTCCGATAGCTTGCATGATTCGCGCCGCCAAATTGCAGCGCGGCGCTTCCGGCTCTTCGCAGTTACAATCAGTTCTGCCCGGTTCCTCAGCAACAGTGCGCATTGCTCCGAAATTTTATTACCTAGCCAAGCGATTGCCGGACATTTCTGATTAAAGCTGTTGCGTTTTAGAGACATGTACGGAAAACCGTAGACGTCGTTGCGTTCGCAACTTTACACTTTGCTAGCTTCCTTGCTTCCTTGCCTCCCATCTCGATCCGGCCCGCTTACGGTCGGGTGCTGGGGAGGCATTCCTTGCCCATGAATAAGGGGTAGGGCAGAATGAGGGAATCCAATGAAAAGAGCGTATAGTAAGTTGCGTGGTGGGATTGCGTTGTCCGCAGTTGCCGTGGCAAGTGCGTTGGCAGCGACACCGGCTGCGGCGCAGGACGCGCCCGCGCCTCGCAGCGACACGACGGTCGCACCGGCCGATCCGGCACCGGCCCAGGCTGCGGATACCGGCAGCGAAGTTGTCGTCACGGGAACGCTTATCCGCAATCCCAATCTCACGTCCTCCAGCCCCGTTAACGTTGTTGGGCAGCAGGAGCTGTCCCTACGGCAGAGCAACGTCGCCGAGGAGGTGCTGCGGTCGCTGCCGGGCGTCGTGCCTAGCATCGGTTCGTCGGTAAACAACGGCAATGGCGGTTCCTCCTTCGTCGATCTTCGGGGCCTGGGCCCGCAGCGCAATCTGGTGCTGCTGAACGGTTCGCGCCTGGTGCCGGCGGACTTCAACGGCCAGGTCAATCTGAACATCATTCCCCTGGCGCTGGTCGAGCGGATCGATGTCCTCACTGGTGGCGCCACCACCACCTATGGTGCGGACGCCGTTTCGGGCGTGGTGAACTTCATCACGCGCAAGGATTTCAAGGGCCTCGAAGTCAATGCTTCCGAGCAGCTCACCGAGCGCGGCGACGGCAACGTCTTCCGCGTCGATCTGACTGCCGGTGCCAATCTTGCTGATGGGCGTGGCAATGTTACCCTCAGCCTCGGTTATCAAAAGGCCAATCCGGTTTACCAAGGCGATCGCGCCATTTCGGTTGCGCAGATCGATTCGGTGAGCGGTGAGGAGGCAGGATCCGGTACGACTGTTCCGATCCGCCTGAACCTGGGCGACGGCAACGGCACCAAGCAGTTCAACCCGGCCTCGGGTACGCTGGATCCGACCTTCGCGCTCTTCAACTTCAATCCGTACAACGTCTTCCAGACGCCGTTCGAGCGTTACAGCCTGTACAGCACCGGCCGTTACGAAGTGAAGGACGGGATCGAGGCCTATGCGGAAGGGCTGTTCTCGAAGACCAAGGTGTCGACGATCATTGCGCCGTCGGGGACCTTCGGTCTTACCTATCAGATCCCTTACAACAACCCGTATCTGCCCGCGGCCGTTCGCAACGCCGCTTGCGCCGCCAACGGTCTGAATGCGGCTGCCTGCGCCGCGGCAGCTTCGTCGACGGCGGCGCCGGTGATTGGCCAAAACACATTTGGTGCCACGCTGTCCCGCCGTTTCGTCGAAGGCGGCTCGCGCATTTCGGAGTACACGACGCAGCTGTTCCAGCTGCGTGCCGGCCTTCGCGGCGACATCACCAGCACGATCAACTTCGACCTGTCGGGCAGCTATGGCGAGAGCGAGAACACCTCGCGCAGCACGGGGCAGGGCCTGTTCTCGCGCGTGCAGTCGGCATTGCTTGCGAACAACACCCAAAGCTGTGCCAACGGCGCATCGGACTGCGTGCCAATCAATCTGTTCGGCGCGGCCGGGTCGATCACGCCGCAGATGTTTGCCTATCTGAACATCCCGACCAGCTCGGCCACCAAGACGTCGCTCACCACCGTTCGGGGCGTCGTCTCGGGTGACCTCGGGGTCGCGGTGCCCGGTGCGAACGATGCAATCGGCTTCGCCATCGGTGGCGAATATCGGCGCTACGTGGCCGAGAGCAGCTCCGATCTTTCGAGCCAGACGCCGGACGAAGTGCTCGGCGCGGGCGCTGCCAACCCGGATTCACGTGGTACCTACAACGTCAAGGAAGCCTTTGCGGAGCTCATTGCGCCGTTGGTTCAGGACAAGCCGCTCTTCCATAACCTGACTCTTGAACTCGGCGCGCGCTATTCGGATTACTCGATCGCGGGTACCAACTGGACCTGGAAGGCGGGCGGTAACTGGGAGCCGACTAGCTGGCTGAAGATCCGCGGCAATTATCAGAAGGCCGCGCGTGCACCGAACATTAGCGAGCTGTTCAGCCCGCAGGTGACCGGCCTCGACAACTTCGCCACCGACCCCTGCCAAGGCGTGGCGCCGGTGAACAATGCACAGCTTCGCGCGATCTGTATCGCGCAAGGTGCCCCCGCTTCCTCGATCGGCAGCATCGAAGCGGAACCGTCGGCGCAGCCGAACAATCGCACCGGCGGTAATCTCCGCCTGGGTGTCGAAAAGGCGACTACGTGGACGGCTGGCGTGGTGCTGAACCCCACCTTCGTGCCGGGTCTGACCATCACGGCGGATTACTACAATATCCGCGTGCGCGATGCGATCAGTCAGCCCTCGTTCGGTGATGCGCTGAACGCCTGCTTCCTCACGGCCAACAATCCTGGCCTGAACCCGAGCAACCCTGCCTGCACCGCGATCCGTCGCAATCCCGCCACGGGCTCGCTGTTCGGCACGGCTTCTGCTTTCGTCCCGCTGCCTTATTCCAACTCCGGCCGCATCTGGACGGATGGCGTCGACTTGACGGTCAATTATCGCCGCGACCTGAACTTCGCCAAGCTCGACCTGAACTTCTCGGGTAACTGGACCCACTCGTCGAAGTTCCAGGCGACGCCGGTTTCGGTTATTCGCGAATGCGTCGGCTATTATTCCAACAGCTGCGGCAGCCCGGGTGCTGGTATCAACTTCCGTGGTTCAATCCAGCCGGAGTTCAGCTTCAACCAGCGCACGACGCTCAGCTTCTCGCGGATCGATCTGTCGCTGCTGTGGCGCTACATCGGCAAGATGGACTATGAGCCGCTTGCCGTTCAGGAGTTGTTGAACGACAACAACGACGATACCGATCCGCCCGCGCAGCAGTTCCGCCACATCAAGGCGGCGCATTATTTCGATCTTGCGACCCGCTTTGCGGCAACCGACAATTTCGACTTCACGTTCACGGTGACGAACCTGTTCGATCGTAAGCCGCCCCTCGTCGGCAACACGATCGGGTCGACCTCGTTCAACAGTGGCAACACCTATCCGTCGACGTACGACGCGCTGGGCCGTCGCTATGCGGTGGGCGTCAAGCTGAAGTTCTGATCAGTCGCTTTAGCGACAAGAGACTTCGGGGGGGGGCAGCGGTGCCCACCCCCTTTTTGTTGGAAGCTGGTGGCTTATCCGTTGGGCCGCTGTGAATTGATCGGCGTGCGATCGCGCATGCGATTCAGTTCGGTGTCGTCGCGGCGCTCGATTAGGCGCCATTCTCCCTGGGTGTGGCAGATGCGCTTTTTGCGGATCAAGGAGCCTGTTTCCTCCACGCGGACACAGCGAACTTTTGGCGCGGCAGCCGGCGCGGCGGCAGAGGGAGATGCGGTTTGCGCGATAGCGAGAAGGAGCGCGACCGAGCCAATCATTTGATGCCTCCATGATAATCGAGCGAAAAACGTCTCATAATCCATGCCCGGCATCAATGGTGTCCCCCTCCGCCGGGCGAGGGACGACTGCCACAAAGCGCCCGTGGGGCAGCCTGTACCGAACTGTTGCTCAGCCTAATGGGCTGAGCTGGCGGTGCAGTCACCCTAGGGTCGCGGCGCGCGCTCCAACCGACCGAAGCGCTCCGATCATGGTGCGGGACATCAATACCGGTCGCTGCTCGCAGGTGAGGATTGCCTTGTATGGAGCCGTCGCTCTCGTCGGCCGGGCAGTCCGCTCCGCATGCCCCAAAAGAACCCAGTGCGGTTCGGCGGTTGTGCAAGCTATTGCGTGCTGTGTTTTTGAGCACGCTGCGACACTCTGCAATATAATGTTACGAGAACGACATTGATGTGGTTACATAATTTCCACACTGTTGCAAATTAGAGACGTTGTCGCGGGTGCGTCGCTAGATGATGAATGGAGGCTTTACAGCCGGTAACATTCCTTGCTTCCTTCATGCCATCTCTGCCGGCTGTGCATGGGGCGCTGCCGGCGGAAGGGGAGACAATTCCGGCGAGGGGAACGCAGCCGGGATAAAATGAGGGACATCCATGAAGAAGATGCAAAAGGGTCTGCGGACCGGAACGGCGCTGTCGGCGCTGGTCCTGGCGAGCGCAGGCGCGTTCGCCGGCTTGCCGGCATACGCGCAGGACACCGCAAGCAGCGGTGCGCAGCAGGAAGAGCCTGCAGCGCAGGACATCGTCGTCACCGGCTCGCGCATTGCGCGACCCAATCTTGAAGGCGCCACCCCGGTCACCGTTGTCACTGCGGAGCAGCTGCAGCAGACCGCGCGCATTTCGATCGGCGACGTCATCAACGATCTGCCGCAGGTCCGCAGCACCTACAGCCAGCAGAACTCGTCGCGCTTCCTCGGCACCGGCGGCCTCAACCTGGTAGACCTCTACGGTCTCGGCACCCAGCGTACGCTCGTGCTGGTCAACGGTCGCCGCCATGTCGGTGCCGACATTCTGAGCAACGCGGTTTCCCCGGACCTCAACACCTTCCCGACCGACCTGATCGAGGACGTTCAGATCCTCACCGGCGGCAGCTCGGCTGTCTACGGTTCGGACGCGATCGCGGGCGTGGTGAACTTCAAGCTGAAGCAGGACTTTGAAGGCCTGCAGATGCGTGGCCAGGGCTCGATCACCGACAAAAAGGATGCCGGCAGCTATTCGGCCAGCCTGCTCGCCGGCAAGAATTTCGCGGGCGGTCGCGGCAACATCGCCGTCGACCTCGAATATGCGCACCAGAACGACCTGTTCGCGTCCGATCGCAGCTATTATGCACGCAATGACACGCTGCTGACCGTCGACAACGATCCGGCGGGCCTCCCCAACGGCTCCGACGGCGTTCCGGACAACGTCTTCTTCCGCGACGTGCGCAGCGCCAGCATCTACAGCGGCGGCCTGGTCTCCTTCTCGCCGTCGACCACCCTCGGCACCGCGCCGTGCGGACGCGACAGCCAGACCAGCGCGGCCTTCCCGAACGGCCGCCCGTTCACCTGTAACTACATCTTCGCGTCGAACGGCGACCTGATCCAGCAGACCGGATCGCGCGTCGGCGTCCAGAACGCGACTACGGCTTCCACCTCGGCCTCGGGCGTCACTGGCGTTGCGCCCGGCGGTTCGTTCATCGGCGGTAACGGCAACACCCGCCGCGAAGACAAGCTGGTGCAGCTCCTTCCCCGGCTTGACCGCTACGCCGTCAACGTAATCGGTCACTTCGACATTTCGAGCGCGTTCGTGCCGTTCGTCGAAGCCAAATATGTGCGGACCGAATCGTTCAGCGCCGGTGGCTCCGGCCCTGCGTTCTTCACCGGCAGCACGATCGACGCGCTGTACGAGCGTCCGCGCCTCGACAACCCGTATCTTTCGTCGCAGGCGCGTACGACGATCACCAATGCGCTGATCGCAAGCGGCGTGCCGGCCGCGAACATCGGGAACAGCACCCGCTTCATCATGCGCAAGAACCTGACCGACCTTGGCATGCGTTCGGAAGAGGCGCGTCGCGAGACCTTCCGCATCGTCGGCGGCGTTCGCGGCGATTTGGGCTCGAACTTCCGCTACGAAGTCGCGGGCAACTATGGCCAGTTCACCGAGAACACCAAGGTGCTCGGCAACGTGAACACCCAGCGCCTCGCCTTGGCGCTGGATTCCGCACGCAACGGCAGCGGCCAGATCGTCTGCGCCTCGCAGATCGATCCTGACCGCGCGGAGGACTTCGTCGGCAACGATGCCATCCTCCAGAAGGACATTGCCGCCTGTAAGCCGCTGAACCCGTTCGGCACCGGCAACATCTCGCAGGATGCGAAGAACTACGTTCTGCAGAACACGGTTTCGCGCGGCAAGATCACGCAGCTGGACTTCACCGGCTTCGTCTCGGGCGATACCGGCACCTTCTTCAACCTGCCGGGTGGCCCGGTCGGCGTGGCGCTCGGCGGCGAATATCGCCGGGAGACGGCGTTTTTCAAGGCCGATCCGCTCGTCGAGGCGGGCTACACCTTCTACAACGCGCTGGCCGAATTCAATCCGCCGTCGTTCGAGGTGAAGGAAGCGTTCGGCGAGCTCAGCCTGCCGCTGCTCAAGGACATCTTCCTCGTCAAGCAGCTTACGGCGAACGCAGCTGCCCGCGTTTCCGACTACAAGGGTGGCGCCGGTACGGTCTGGGCCTATAATTTCGACGGCACGTACAGCCCGGTGAAGGGCATCATGTTCCGTGCGGCCTATTCGCGTTCGGTGCGCGCGCCGAACCTGACCGAGCTGTACGCGGCACCCGGCCAGAACTTCGCGCCGGGCTTCAGCGACCCTTGCTCGCAGGCGAACCTGGCCAACGGCACGCAATATCGTCCGGCCAATTGCGCCGCCGCTGTGGGGAGCGGGTTCAACTACAACTATGCCCAGTCGCTGGAGACGTCAGCGTCGGGCAACCCGAACCTGCAGGCGGAAAAGTCGGACTCCTACACCTATGGTGTCGTGGTTCAGCCGGCGATGATCCCGGGTCTGTCGGTGACGGTCGACTACTACAACATCGCGGTCAACAACGTGATAACGTCGCCGACGCCGCAGCAGGTCGCCAACGCCTGCTACGACTCGCCGACGACGAACAACCAGTTCTGCAACATCTTCAAGCGTGATGATGCCGCTGGCTCGGTTACCGGTACGCCGTTCCGCATCCTTGAGGGCAGCCTGCTCGAGCGGCCGCTGAACTACGCGCAGCTGAAGGTGCGCGGCATCAACGCCGAGGTCTCGTACCTGTACAAGTTCTCGCCGGAGAACAGCCTGAATGGCCGTATCGTGTACACCCACCAGCTGACAAACGAGGCGTTCCTCGATCCGACACAGCCCGGCTTCGCGGATAATTATCGTGCGGAAGTCGGCGATCCGCGCGATGCCTTCAACATCAACATCGACGGCAAGTTCGGGAAGTTCTTCTTCGGTTACCAGTTGCGGTACCTGAGCAAGATGGCGGCAACGTCGATCGAGGCGCTTGAATCCTTCCAGGGCCGTCCGGCGACCAATCTCGATTTTGCCGACATCCCCTGGTACCGCGCGGTTACCTATCACGATCTGCGCCTCGGCGTGTCGATCCGCCCGAAGCAGCAGTTCTTCCTGGGCGTCGACAACCTCACCGATGAGCGTCCGCCGCTCGGCTCCACCGGCATCGGTGGCGGTTCGGGTATCTACGACAACATCGGTCGTCGTATGTATGCGGGCTTCAACGTGAAGTTCTAAGCTTGCGGCAATGCTGCTAATGCGAGGGGAGCGGGCTTGCCCGCTCCCTTTTTTTTGAAGGAGTTCGATGGCACTCGGTTATTCCAACGCCGTCGTCGATCGTCTGCTGCAAGCGGGGGACGTGCCCGGTGCCGTCGCTTTGGTGGAGCGCCACAGCGCTTCGGGAAATCGCGACGCCTGCTTCCAGCTGGCAATGTGGCTGCTGGTGGGCTCGCCGATCACGCGCGATCTGCCGCGCGCGATGCTCGCCCTGAACGCTGCGGCAAAGGCCGGCCATGGCGACGCCGCGCTGATGGAAGTTGCGCTCGTCGCGAACGGCGCAGGCGGCAGCCCCGACTGGCCCCGTGCGCTCGGCTTGCTGCGGAGCGCGGCCGAACAGGGAAATGCAATCGCCCGCGACCACCTCGCGCTGGTGGAGGCCATGGCGCTCGACGCTGCTGGCGATCCGACACATCTGCCGCACGTGGAGGTCTTGAACGATTCTCCCCGCATCTTCCGGCTGCCGAAGCTGCTGACGCCAGCCGAGTGCGAGCATCTCGCACTGTCAGCCGCTGACCTGCTCCGGCCGGCGCTCGTGTTCGATCCGGCTACCAATCGCATGGTGCACCATCCGGTGCGGACGTCCGACAACGCCGTGATCGGTCCGACGCGGGAAAGTCTGGTCGTCCAGGCCATTCTCCGCCGGGTGGCGGCCGCCACTGGCACCGATGTCGGCCAAGGGGAGCAGTTGTCTCTACTACGCTATTCGCCGGGACAGCAGTATCGGCCGCATCTCGATGCGATCACCGGATCGGCCAACCAGCGGATCAAGACGGTGCTGCTGTACCTGAACGAAGGCTTTGTCGGTGGCGAAACCCGGTTCGAGCAGCTCGGCATCGACGTCGTCGCGCGGGGCGGCGACGCGCTGGTCTTCGACAATGTGCTGGAGGACGGACGGCCCGATCCACGGTCGCGCCACGCCGGCCTGCCGGTGCGTGCCGGCGCAAAATGGGTTGCGACGCGATGGATTCGCGCGGCGCCCTATTCGCCTTGGAGTCCGAACTAAACCGCAGAAAAGGGGACCGCCGCCCGGCGGTCCCTTCCCTTGTTTACCCCACGCGCAGAGTCAGCGCCCCATCCCCTTCATCGACATGCACGGTCGACCCGTCCTTCACCGCACCGCGCAGGATGAGGTCCGCCAGCGGATCCTGCAGGTACTTCTGCACGGCTCGTTTCAGCGGCCGCGCGCCGTACACCGGATCATAGCCGACCCGGCCCAGCCACTCCCGCGCCGCGGGCGAAAGGTCGATGCCCACCTTGCGGTCCTTCAGCAGCTTCGCCACGCGGCCGACCTGGATGTCGACGATCGGCGCCATGTGATCCGCGCCCAGCCGGTGGAACAGGATGATCTCGTCCAGCCGGTTGAGGAACTCGGGCCGGAAATGCGCCCGCACCACGTCCATCACCTGCGGCTCGACTTCTTCCACCCCATGCCCATCGGCCAGGTTGGTGAGATATTGGCTGCCCAGGTTCGAGGTCAGGATCACGATCGTGTTCGAGAAGTCCACGGTGCGGCCCTGGCCGTCGGTCAGGCGGCCGTCGTCCAGCACCTGGAGGAGGATGTTGAACACATCGTTGTGCGCCTTCTCCACCTCGTCGAACAGCACCACCTGATACGGCCGCCGCCGCACCGCTTCGGTGAGCACGCCGCCTTCCTCATAGCCGACATAGCCCGGAGGGGCGCCGATCAGCCGCGCGACCGCGTGCTTCTCCATGAACTCGCTCATGTCGATGCGCACCATCGCGTTGGGGTCGTCGAACAGGAATTCGGCGAGCGCCTTGGTCAGCTCGGTCTTGCCGACGCCGGTCGGCCCGAGGAACAGGAAGCTGCCCAAGGGACGGTTCGGATCCTGCAAACCGGCACGGCTGCGGCGCACGGCGGTGGAGACCGCCTTCACCGCATCCGCCTGGCCGATCACCCGTTTGCCGAGCTGCTCCTCCATGTGGAGCAGCTTCTCGCGCTCGCCTTCCAGCATCCGTTCCATCGGAATGCCGGTCCAGCGCGCAACCACCCCCGCGATGTCGTCGGCGGTCACTTCCTCGCGCAGCATCGCGCCCTTGGTGACGTTCTGCGCCTCGTCGAGCTGGCGGGTAAGCTGCGGGATCACGCCGTAGGACAGCTCCCCGGCACGCGCGAGGTCGCCCGCGCGCTGTGCCTGGTCGAGTTCGATCCGCGCCTGGTCGAGCTGCGCCTTGATCGTCGCCTCGGCGTTGATCTTGTCCTTCTCCGCCTGCCAGCGCGTGGTCAGCTCGGCCGATTGCTGCTCGAGATTGGCGAGGTCCTCCTCCAGCGTGGCGAGCCGGTCGCGCGAAGCTTCGTCGGTCTCGCGCTTCAGCGCCTCGCGCTCGATCTTGAGCTGGATGATCCGCCGGTCAAGCGTCTCGATCTCCTCGGGCTTGGATTCCACTTCCATGCGGATGCGGCTGGCGGCCTCGTCCATCAGGTCGATCGCCTTGTCGGGCAGGAAGCGGTCGGCGATGTAGCGATTGGAGAGGGTCGCCGCCGCGACGATCGCCGCGTCGGTGATCCGCACGCCATGGTGCAGCTCGTACTTCTCCTTGAGGCCGCGCAGGATCGAGATCGTGTCCTCGACCGTCGGCTCGCCGACGAACACCGGCTGGAAGCGCCGCTGGAGCGCGGGGTCCTTCTCGACATGCTTCTGATACTCGTCGAGCGTGGTCGCGCCGATGCAGTGCAACTCGCCGCGGGCGAGCGCGGGCTTGAGCAGGTTGCCGGCGTCCATCGCGCCCTCGGCCTTGCCGGCGCCGATCAGCGTGTGCATCTCGTCGATGAACAGCACGATCTGGCCCTCGGCGCCCTTCACCTCGTCGAGCACGCCTTTCAGCCGCTCCTCGAACTCGCCGCGATATTTGGCACCTGCGATCAGGCTGCCCATGTCGAGCGCCATCAGCGTGCGGTCCTTCAGCGTATCGGGCACGTCGCCATTGGCGATGCGAAGCGCGAGGCCCTCGGCGATCGCGGTCTTGCCGACGCCGGGCTCGCCGATCAGCACGGGATTGTTCTTGGTGCGGCGGGCGAGGATCTGGATGGTGCGGCGGATTTCCTCGTCGCGGCCGATCACCGGATCGAGCTTGCCGGCACGCGCCGCCTCGGTGAGGTCGCGGGCGAACTTCTTGAGCGCGTCATAGCGATCTTCCGCCGACGCGGTGTCGGCGGTGCGGCCGCCGCGCATGCTGTTGATAGCGGTATTGAGCGCCTCGGGCTTGGCGTTCGCCGCCTGCAGCGCCTTGCCGGCAGCGGTATTGAGGCTCAGCGCCAGCGCGACCAGCAGCCGCTCGACGGTGACGTAGGAGTCGCCGGACTTCTGCGCGATCGTCTCCGCCTGGTCGAGCACGCGGACCAGGTCATTGTCGAGGCCGGGGGTATGCTGCGCGCCCGAGCCGCTGACGGCCGGGATCTTGGACAGCGCCAGGTCGGTCTCGCTGAGCGCGCGCTTGGCGTCGCCGCCCGCCGCCTGGATCAGGCCGCTGGCCATGCCCTGCTCGTCCTCGAGCAGCGCCTTCAGAAGATGTTCGGGGCTGATCCGCTGGTGGTTCATGCGGATCGCCACGGTCTGCGCCGATTGCAGGAAGCCCTTGGCGCGGTCGGTGAATTTTTCGAGGTTCATGCCTGATCCCTGTTCGAAGTTGACCAGCAGATAGTGTTGCAATTCGGCAACACAAGAGGAGCTACGTGTGTCGTGGCTAACGTATTGCGACCGCGCCCGCCAACGGGAAATCCGGGCATTTCCGAAGGGTAAATCGAAGCATCACCGAAGCGTCACGATAGAGTCTTGGTAATGAAGCGTTAACTATCGAATGTTGCAACGCAGCGCGCGTAGCGGCGGCCCAGCACGGGCGAGGGGCCTGTGCTTTCCCAAGGGGATCCACGCGCATGCGCATCCGTATGCTTGCCGCCGGCCTTCTCGCCGGCACGTCGTTTCTCACTGCCGGCGCGGCGTTCGCGCAGACTTCGACCACCGCCAATCTGGTCGACGACAGCCAGCCGCAAAGCGGCGCCGACGAAATCGTCGTGATCGGCAAGGGTGAGACCCGCCAGGTCCAGACGCTGACCCAGGCCGACATTGCCCTGCTCGCGCCGGGTACCAGCCCGCTCAAGGCGATCGAGAAGCTGCCCGGCGTCAACTTCCAGGGCGCGGATCCGTTCGGCGCCTATGAATGGGCGGGCCGGATCTCGATCCGCAGCTTCAACCAGAACCAGCTGGGCTTCACGCTCGACGGCATCCCGCTGGGCGACGCGAGCTACGGCAACGTCAACGGCCTGCACATCAGCCGCGCGATCATCAGCGAGAACATCGCCGAGACTCGCGTCGCGCAGGGCTCGGGCTCGATCGACACGCAGGCGACCAACAATCTGGGCGGCACGCTCGAGTTCCTGTCGAGCGACCCCAAGGAGAAGCTCGGCATCGACGTCAATGCCACGGGCGGCAGCGACAATTTCTGGCGCGTGTTCGGCCGGCTCGATTTCGGCGAACTCACCCCGGGCGGCACCCGCGCCTATCTCTCCTACCTCCACTCGGATACCGACAAGTGGAAGGGCTGGGGGGCGCAGCGCGTCAATCAGGTCAACGGCAAGATCGTCACGCCGCTGAGCCCGGAGCTCCGCGTAGTGGGCACGTTCGGCTTCTCTGACCGGCGCGAGAACGACTATCAGGACATGTCGCTCGGCATGATCAAGCGCCTGGGCTACAGCTGGGACAACATCTCCAACGACTATGCCAAGACGATCCGGCTGGCCGATATCGCCAACAATATCGACAATGTGAACAATGCCACCGGCAAGCCCGGCCCGGACGGCCTGTCCGACATCACCGGCAACGCACCGAGCAATGCCGCGGCAGGCACCACCTTCCCCGCGCCGATTACGTCCCTGGATGATGCCTATTACAACGCCGCTGGCCTGCGCCGTGACTATCTCGCCTCGGCAGGCATCGAGACGACCGGCGGTTCGGCGGTCCATGGTGCGCTGAAGGGCTATTTCCACAACAACCATGGCCAGGGGCTGTGGTTCACGCCCTATGTGAACTCGCCCAACGGCACGCCGATGTCGCTGCGCACCACCGAATATGACATCCGTCGCGGCGGCGTGTTCGGCAATGTGGGCACCAAGATCGGCATGAACGACATCACCGTCGGCGGCTGGTACGAGCGCAACAATTTCCGCCAGGCGCGGCGCTTCTATGCGCTCTCCAGCCGTACCGATGCGGGCCGCGACAGTCTGTCGTTCCAGAGCAGTCCGTTCGCGACGCAGTGGTATTGGCGCTACCAGACGGACACGGTGCAATATTATGTGCAGGACAAGATCGAGCTCGGCGCGCTGACTGCGAACCTGGGCTGGAAGGGCTTCGCCGTCACCAACCGCGCGACGCCGATCGTTGCGGGCAGCCTCGCCGGCGGCAAGATCAAGGTGACCGACTGGTTCCAGCCGCATGTGGGCGTGAACTACCGCGTCACCGGCGATGCGGAGCTGTTCGCCGGCTTTACCCAGGTGACGCGTGCCTTCGTGTCGGCTGGCACCAGCGGCCCGTTCGCCACCACGCAGGAGGGCTTCAACGCGCTCAACAGCGGGTCCACCAAGTTGAAGCCGGAAGCTTCGGACACCTTCGAAGCCGGCGCGCGCTACCGTTCGGGCATCTTCACCGGATCGCTGGCCGGCTATTATGTCAACTTCCGCAACCGCCTGCTGGCAGTGACGACCAGCGCCGGCATTGTCGGCAATCCGGCGATCCTGCAGAATGTCGGCGATGCCCGCTCGATCGGCTTCGAAGCGACCGGCGATCTGCGGCTGCCGATGGGCTTCGGGCTGTTCGGCTCGTACAGCTACAATGACTCGACCTATCGCGATAACGTAAAGACGGCCACCGCGACGATCCTCACCAAGGGCAAGACCGTCGTCGACTCGCCCAAGCACATGCTGAAGGGCGAAGTGACCTGGTCGGGGCAGGGGTTCAATGCGCGCGTCGGCGCGAACTACATGAGCAAGCGCTATTTCACCTACACCAACGACCAGTTCGTGGACGGCCGCGTGGTGGTGGATGCGACGCTCGGCTACAAGTTCGACCTGGGTGGGCGGAAGCTGGAGCTGCAGGGCAACGTCACCAACCTGTTTGACAAGAAGTATGTGTCGACGATCGGCACCAACGGCTTTGGGAACAGCGGCGACAATGCGACGCTGATGGTCGGCGCGCCGCAGCAGTTTTTCCTGACGCTGAAGGTCGGTCTGTAAGGGCCGCCTGACGACGGAAGCGGGGGCGGGGCACCTGCGTGCTCCGCCCTTCTCCGTTTAGCCGATCACCACCGGATAGGTGATCCGCAGCTCGTCGAGCAGCTTCTCCACCGCGGCCACGTCGCCGGCGGCGCCGCTGGGCGCGAGCGACCAGTTGCAGTGCGGATGCGTCTCCGGGTCGTATACGCGTACCGGCCCCAGCACGGTTTTCCAGCGACGCACGGTGCCGCCATGGCGGCGCACGAGCTGCGCCACGATACGATCGATCAGGTCTGCTGCGGTCATCAGGCCCCGGCGGCGGTCAGGCGATCAAGCTGGTCGCGGGTGAGGTCCACGTCCCATGCGCCGATCAGTTCGTCCAGCTGCTCGATGCTGGTCGCGCTGGCGATCGGCGCGGTCACGCCGTCCTGCGCGGCCAGCCAGGCAAGCGCGATCTGGGCGAGGCTTGCCCCGGTCTCGGCCGCCACGTCGTCCATCACCGCCAGCACCGCGCCGCCCTTGCCGGCGAGCAGCTTGGCCATGCCGCCGCCGCGCACGCTCTTCGAGAGGTCCGCCTCGCTGCGATACTTGCCGGTGAGGAAGCCCGCGGCGAGGCCATAATAGGGGATCACGCCGAGATTCTGGGTGATGCACAGATCCTGCAGCTCGCCCTCGAACTTGCGGCGGCTGACGAGGTTGTATTCGGGCTGGAGTACGCGGAAGTGCGGCAGCCCTTCCTTTGCGGCAAGGTCGAGCGCGGACTTCAGCCGCATCGCGTGGAAATTCGACGCACCCAGCGCGCGGATCTTGCCCGCGTCGATCAGCGTGCCGAACGCCTCGAGATAGTCCTCCTGGGCCACGTCCTCATCGTCCTGGTGGGCGAAATAGAGGTCGATCGTCTCGATGCCCAGCCGCTGGAGCGAGGCTTCGGCCGCCGCGGCAATACGGGCGGGGGCCAGCTTCGCGCCGCCCTCGCCGGGCAGCATGCCTACCTTGGTGGAGATCAGCACCTGGTCGCGCTTGCCGGACGTACGCAGCCATTCGCCGATCACGCTCTCGGATTCGCCGCCCTGGTGGCCGGGCACCCAGGCCGAATAGACGTCGGCGGTGTCGATCATCACGCCGCCGCGCTCGGCGAAGCGATCGAGGATGCGGAAGCTGGCGGCCTTGTCGGCCGTCCAGCCGAACACATTGCCGCCCAGCACGAGCGGCGCGATCTCAAGGCCCGAGGCGCCGAGGTGGCGAAGGTGCGGCATGGGCGTACTCCGATAGGGAAGGGAGGGCGAGGAACGCGTCAGTCGGTGATCTCGTTGCCGGCAGGACCGCTGTCGTTGCCATAGGCGCTTTCGGCGTTGGCAAATGCGGCATCTTCGGCGGCGTTCACGTCGGCTACCGCTTCGCCCATCGTGTTGCTGTCGCCGGCCATCGCCTCGTTCGCCTCGGCGGCCTCGTTCTTCGCCTTGTTGCCGCAAGCCGAGAGGCCGGTGAGCGCCAGCGCGGCGACGGGGAGGAGGAGAAGCTTGCGCATGGGAATGGGTTCCTTCACGGGGTTTGCGGCCGGGCTAGCCAGACGCGCAAACGCACGCAACCGCGCAGCGATGCGTTGACCTGATATAAAGATATCTTTATATCTCTATCCCGCCCATGACAGAACCCCTCGCCATCTTCCGCGCGCTCGCGGATTCGACGCGGCTGCGCATCGTCGCATTGCTGCGCGCGATGGAGCTGAGCGTCGGAGAGCTCGCGCAGGTGCTGGGGCAGAGCCAGCCGCGCGTTTCCCGTCATGTGAAGATCCTCTGCGACGCGGGCGTTGCCGAGCGGCGCAAGGAAGGCAGCTGGGTATTCGTCGCGCTCGGCCGGCGTGCGGTGACCGCACCCGTGCTGGCGGCCCTCGATGCCTGGGAACTGGCGGGCGACCCTTGGGTGATCGCGGACCAGGCCCGGCTGGCGGCCGTGCGCGCCGACCGCGCGTCGGCGGCGGAGGCGTGGTTCGAGAGCAATGCCGGCCAATGGGACGCGATCCGCTCGCTCCATGTCGCCGAAAGCGAAGTCGAAGCGGCCATGGGTGCGGCGCTGGGCGAAGGCTCGCTCGGCACGCTGGTCGATATCGGCACGGGGACGGGGCGAATGCTCGAGCTGTTCGGGCCGCGTTCGGCCCAGGCGCTCGGCATCGACCGCTCGTCGGAGATGCTGCGGCTGGCGCGCGCCAAGCTGGCCGATCTCGGCCATGCCGAACTGCGCCAGGCCGATCTCTATGCGCTGCCGCTGGCGGACGGCGCTGCGGATACTGCTATATTGCATCATGTGCTCCACTTCGCGCAGCAACCGGCGGCGGCGATCGGTGAGGCGGCGCGGGTGCTCGGCCCCGGCGGCCGGCTGCTGATCGTCGATTTCGCGCCGCACGAGCGCGAGGAGCTGCGCACCCGCGATGCGCATGCGCGACTGGGTTTCTCGGACGAGCAGATGCTCGGCTGGTTCGATCGCGCCGGGCTGGCCCCGGTGCAGGTGCAGACGCTCGAAGGCGGCGCACTGACGGTGAAATTATGGCTGGGTCGCAAGACCGGCGAGGTTGCAGAGAAGGTGAAGGCGGCATGAGCATCGTAGACCCCATGGCACCGCCCCTGTTCGCCGATGTGGCGGGCGACGTGGCAGTGAGCTTCGAATTCTTCCCGCCCAAGACCGAGAAGATGGAAGAGACGCTGTGGCAGTCAATCGAGACGCTGTCCCCCCTGGGGCCGCGCTTCGTCAGCGTCACCTATGGCGCCGGCGGCACCACCCGCGAGCGGACCCATGCCACGGTCTCGAAAATCGCGCGCGAGACGCCGCTGGCCGCCGCCGCCCACCTCACCTGCGTCGAGGCGACGCGCGAGGAGATCGACCAGATCGCCGAGGAATATTGGGCGGCGGGCGTGCGGCACATCGTGGCACTTCGCGGCGACCCGCCCCGTGCCGGCGAAAAATATCGCACGCATCCCGGCGGCTATGAGAATGCCGCGGACCTGGTCGCGGGCCTGCGCCGGCTCCACCCGTTCGAGATTTCGGTGAGCGCCTATCCCGAATGCCACCCGGACTCGCCGAGCCCCGAGGCGGATCTCGACAATCTCAAGCGCAAGATCGATGCGGGCGCCAACCGCGCGATCACCCAGTTCTTCTTCGAGGCCGAGACCTTCCTGCGCTTCCGCGACCGCGCGGCGGCGGCGGGGATCGATGCCGAGATCGTGCCGGGCATCATGCCGGTGATGAACTATGCCAGCGTGGTGAAGATGTCCGCGATGTGCGGCACCGACGTGCCGGCCTGGATGGAGAAGCTGTTCGAGGGGCTCGACGAGCATCCCTCGGCGCGCCAGCTGGTCACCGCGACGCTGACGGCGGAACTGTGCCGCAAGCTCTATGCCGGCGGCGTGCGGCAGTTCCACTTCTACACGCTCAACCGCGCCGAGCTGAGCTACGCGATCTGCCACCTGCTGGGCCTGCGCCCGCGGCAGCAGGCGGCGGTAGCGGCGGCGTAACCCAACCTAAGCCCCTCCTCCTGGGAGGAGGGGTTGGGGTGGAGGGATGCCAGAGCCTCTGTTGGTCTCGGTGAGACCCTGCCCCACCCCAAACCCCTCCCCTGAAGGGGAGGGGCTTACGTGAGGAATTTGACATGACTGCACGCGAGAAACTGCTGGCCGAAGCCGCCAAGCGCATCCTGATCACCGACGGCGCGTTCGGCACCGAGATCCAGAACTGGAAGCTCGACGAGGCCGCCTATGCCGGCACCCTCGGCCTGAGCCACGATCAGAAGGGCAACAACGACATCCTCGCGCTGACCAAGCCCGAGGTGCCCGGCTCGATCCACCGCGCCTATTTCGAGGCCGGTGCCGACATCGCCGAGACCAACACCTTCTCCGCCAACCGGATCAGCCAGGCCGATTACGGCGCCGAGCATCTGGTGCGCGAGATCAATATCGAGAGCGCGAAGCTCGCCCGCAGCATCGCCGACGAGTTCGAGGCGAAGGACGGCCGCCCGCGCTTCGTCGCCGGTGCGCTGGGCCCGACCAACAAGACGTTGTCGCTCTCGCCGGACGTCAACGATCCCGGCTATCGCGAGATCGACTTTGATTACCTGAAGGACGTGTACCGCGAGCAGATCGACGCGCTGGTCGAAGGCGGCATCGACTTCGTGCTGATCGAGACGGTGTTCGACACGCTCAACGCCAAGGCCGGCATCATGGCGGCGATCGAGGCAGGCGAGGCGCTGGGCCGCGATCTGCCGATCATGCTGTCGATGACGCTGACCGACCTGTCCGGCCGCAATCTCTCCGGCCACACCGTCGAGGCGTTCTGGCACGCGGTGCGCCATGCCAAGCCGGTGACGATCGGGCTCAACTGCTCGTTCGGCGCCGAGCAGCTGCGCCCGCATGTGAAGACGCTGTCGGCGCTCTGCGACACGCTGATCATGGTCTATCCGAATGCGGGCCTGCCCAACGAGCTCGGCGCCTATGACGAGCTGCCGGCGACCACCGCGGGCCTCGTCAAGGAATGGGCCGATGCGGGGCAGGTGAACATCCTCGGCGGCTGCTGCGGCTCGACCCCGGCGCATATCGGCGCGATCGCGAAGGCGGTGCAGGGGCTTACCCCGCGCAGCATCCCGACGCCGGACGTGCGGACGCGGCTCGCGGGCCTCGAACCGTTCACCATGGCGGCGTGACTTCATAAGCCCTCTCCCTTCCGGGGAGAGGGTTGGGAGAGGGGCAGGACGCTGCCGCTCTTCCGCCCGCGATCAACGACACACTGCCCCTCTCCCCGGCCCTCTCCCCGATGGGGAGAGGGAGAGAAAAAGAACCCAGATCATGACCACGCCTTCCTCCACCAACTTCGTCAATATCGGCGAGCGCACCAACGTCACCGGATCGGCCCGCTTCAAGAAGCTGGTGATGGCCGGCGATTACACCGCCGCCGTCGAAGTCGCGCGCCAGCAGGTCGAGAACGGCGCGCAGGTGATCGACGTCAACATGGACGAGGGCCTGCTCGACGCCGTCGAGGCGATGACCACCTTCCTCAAGCTGATCGCCGCCGAGCCGGACATCGCCCGCGTGCCGGTGATGATCGACAGCTCGAAATGGGAGGTGATCGAGGCGGGGCTCAAGTGCGTTTCGGGCAAGCCGATCGTCAATTCGATCAGCATGAAGGAAGGCGAGGCGGCGTTCCTAACCCATGCGCGCAAGTGCATGGCGTACGGTGCCGCCGTGGTGGTGATGGCGTTCGACGAGGTCGGCCAGGCGGACACGCAAGCGCGCAAGGTCGAGATCTGCGAACGCGCCTACAAGCTGCTCACCGGCATCGGCTTCCCGCCCGAAGATATCATCTTCGATCCCAACGTGTTCGCCGTGGCGACGGGCATCGAGGAGCACAACAACTACGGCGTCGACTTCATCGAGGCGTGCCGCGAGATCAAGAAGCGCTGCCCGCACGTCCATATCTCGGGCGGCCTGTCGAACCTGTCGTTCAGCTTCCGCGGCAACGAGCCGGTGCGCCGGGCGATGCACAGCGTGTTCCTCTACCACGCAATCCCCGCGGGCATGGACATGGCGATCGTCAATGCCGGCCAGCTCGACGTGTATGACGCGATCGATCCCGAGCTGCGCGTGGCGTGCGAGGACGTGGTGCTCAACCGCGATCCGGACGCCGGCGAGCGGCTGGTGGCGCTGGCCGAGAAGTATCGCGGCACCGATGCGGTGGCGGAGAAGCAGGCGGCGGAGTGGCGCAGCTGGCCGGTGACCAAGCGGCTCGAGCATGCGCTGGTCAAGGGCATCGACATGTATGTCGTCGAGGATACCGAGGAATGCCGCCTCGCCTTTGCGCGCCCGATCGAAGTGATCGAGGGCCCGCTGATGGACGGCATGAACGTCGTCGGCGACCTGTTCGGCTCGGGCAAGATGTTCCTGCCGCAGGTGGTGAAGTCCGCCCGCGTGATGAAGAAGGCCGTGGCGCATCTGCTGCCCTATATCGAGGCGCAGAAGGAGCCGGGGGCGAAGGGCAAGGGCAAGATCGTGCTCGCCACGGTGAAGGGCGATGTGCACGATATCGGCAAGAACATCGTCGGCGTGGTGCTTCAGTGCAACGGCTTCGAGGTAGTCGATCTGGGCGTGATGGTGCCCTGGTCGAACATTCTCCAGGCGGCGGTCGAGCATGATGCGGACATGATCGGCCTGTCCGGCCTGATCACCCCCAGCCTCGACGAGATGGTGACCGTTGCCGAGGAAATGCAGCGCGCGCAGATGACGATGCCGCTGCTGATCGGCGGGGCGACCACCAGCCGCGTTCACACCGCGCTGCGCATCGACCCGGCCTATACCGGCCCCGTGGTGCATGTGCTCGACGCCAGCCGCGCGGTCGGCGTGGCGACGGCGCTTGTCTCCGATACCCAGCGCGATCCCTACGTCGCCAAGGTGGCGGACGAATATGAGCATGTCCGCGTCACCCGCGCGGGCAAGGGCCAGAGCGAGCTGCTGCCGCTCGAGGACGCGCGCGCCAACGCCTTCGAGGCGGACATGTCGCTGAAGCCGGGCAAGCCGCGGCTGCCGGGCGTGCATACGTTCGACGACTGGGACCTGAAGGACCTGCGCGACTATATCGACTGGACGCCCTTCTTCCGCGCCTGGGAGCTGGCCGGCAACTATCCGGCGATCCTGCAGGACGAAGTGGTCGGCGAAAGCGCGACTTCGCTGTTCGCCGACGCGCAGAAGATGCTCGACAGGATCATCGACGAGCGCTGGCTCACCGCGCGCGGCGTGGCGGGGCTGTGGCCGTGCCGGCGCGAGGGCGACGACGTGATTGTGCATCTCGAAAACGAGAACCACGTCCGCCTGCCGTTCCTGCGCCAGCAGATCGCCAAGCGTGAGGGCCGGGCGAACATGTGTCTGGCCGACTTCATCGATCATGACGGCGACTGGATCGGCGGCTTCGCGGTCTCGATCCACGGCATCGAGCCGCACCTCGCCCGCTTCAAGGCGGCGATCGACGATTATTCGGACATCCTGCTGAAGGCGCTGGCCGACCGTCTGGCCGAGGCGTTCGCGGAGCGGCTCCACAAGTTCGTCCGCACCGCGCTGTGGGGCTATGCCGAGGGCGAGCAGCTCGACAATGACGCGCTGGTCCGCGAGCAGTATCGCGGCATCCGCCCGGCGCCGGGCTATCCGGCCTGCCCCGAGCATAGCCTCAAGCCGATCCTGTTCGACCTGCTCGATGCGCACAAGCGCACCGGCATCAGCCTCACCGAAAGCTTCGCGATGCTGCCGACGGCGGCGGTGTCCGGCTTCTATTTCGGCCACCCGCAGGCCGAATATTTCGGCGTCGCGCGTGTCGGGCCGGACCAGCTCAAGGACTATGCTGCCCGCCGCGGCATCAGCGAGGAGCTGGCGACCCGCTACCTGCGGCCGAACCTGGACTGAGCGATGCCGCCGGGCGCCCCTACAGCGCCCGGCGGATCTGCACGTAGAGATATTGTCCGCGCCGCTGGGTGCGATGCTCGCGGTACAGCAGCGGCGAGGCGTTGCGCTCGCCGATGTAGAGGTCGCGGTCATAGATCCGCGCCGCATTGTTGAGGTTGCCGGCGTCCAGCCGCACCGTCAGCCGCTTGCTCGGCTTCCAGATGCCGTACACCTCGAAGCTCGGCTCCACCTCGGTCGTGCGATATTCGCCGATCCGGTAGAGGTGGGTGCCGGGCTGCCCGCAGCTGCCGTACACGCCATAGGTGAAGCGGCCGCCGAACAGATCCTGGCTGAAGCTGCCGCTGCAGGTGAACGGCACTTCGTTGGTATAGCGCCGACGCTCGGCGGTCAGCGGATCGGTGACATGGCTGCGCACCACCGACGCGTTGCCCCGGAACCGCGCATTCTTGATGCCCAGCTTGTCGAACGGCAGCGTCAACGTGCTCGACAGCGTATCGCGCGTGCCGGTGCCGATATTGCCGATCGCGTCGTACCCGCCCTCCAGCGGGATATAGTCGATGACGTTGCGCGTCGCCTCGTGCTTGGCGCCGAGCTCCAGCGCGCCTTTGCCCCAGAAGCGGTGCTCGACCACTGCCTCCAGCGTCAGCATCTGCTCGGGCACCAGATCGCCATTGCCGGCGCGCACCGTGCCCAGGTTGATCTCCGTCGCCGCCACGAAATCGTTGAAGTCCAGCTGGCTGACGCTCTGCTCCACCCGCAGCCGCAGCTGGTCGCGCTTGTTGGGTCGCAGGGTCAGCTGCAGGCGCGGCTTGGGGTAGAAGAAGGAGCGTGTGCGGCCGGTGTCGGCATCGGCGGCGATCCGCGACACTTCCGCACGCATGCCGGCTTCCAGGGTGATGCGGGTGGAGGGCTGCCACCGCGCCAGCCCGAACAGCTCGCCGCGCACTTCGCTCACGAATACGCTCTGGTCCGGCAGCGGCTTCGGCACGCCCTGCTCGGCATAATCGGTGCGGTTGTCGAGGAAGTTGTACGCGATCTCGCCGCCGCCCTCGAGCGACAGTGTCTTGCCGGGCTTGTAGCGGAGGATCGGGCGCAGGACCGATTCGCCGTTCCGCGACTGCTGGCCGAAGGTGGAAACGAAGCCGCCGGCATTGGTCGTGGAATCATAGCCGGTATGGCCGAGACGCTGGAGCGCGATCAGCTCCACTTCGCCCTTCGCGCCGAGCGGCCGCGCCCAGTTCGCGCCGACTTCGCCCTTCCATTGGTGCGTCACGTCGGTCGCGCGCCCGCTGCTGCCGATGCCTTCCAGCAGCGTGACGGTCTGGCTGGTCGGATAATCGAGGTAATCGAACCGCGCATTGACCGTCAGCAGCCCGCCGACGGCCGCTCGCTGCAGCGACGTCCGCAGCGTGGCGGTACGATCGCGGTCCCACAGGTCGAGGCTGTGGCGCTGGAGCAGGTTGCCGGCGGCATCGCGGCGGGTGCGGATGCCCTGCGCGGTGCCGCTGGTGCGATCGCTGATCAGTTCCAGCGAGAGCTCGTCGCGCCGATCGCCGTCGCGCCGGGCGTACTGCAGCGTCACGTCGGGGCCGACATAGCCGTCGCGGTAGATATAGCTCTGGAAGTTGATCAGCTTCTCGGTGGACGCCGTACGCTTCAGCACCACATTGGCGATCACCGCGCGTCCCTGCATGTCGATGCCCGGCGCCCCGCCGCGGATCAGCTCGATCCGCGCGACACTGGAGGCGCTGATCCGGCGCAGGATCTCGCCCAGCCCATCGGTCTTCGACGCGGGAGGCTTGCCGTCGATCAGCACATTGCCCGTGTTGCCGGCGATGCCGCGCGCCTCGCCATTGCCGGTATCGAGCGTAAAGCCGGGCAAGCGCTGCACCATGTCCAGCGCGGTCGGCAGCGCGGTGTTGCCGAAAAATTCCGGGCCATACACGAGCACGCCGGAAGCAGGGGGCGCGCCGTTCGCGCCTGCGGCAGGATCAGGCTGCTGCTGGGCCTGCGCGGTCACCGGGCAAGCCAAGACGGCGGCCGCCAATACGCACCGAACTCTCATCGCAGACCTGAATTGTCCCCCCGGACCAGCATGATAGCGGGTCTCTGTGACAAGTTTGGCCGAAGGAGCGCAACCTATGCAAATGAAAAGGTCCTGTTAAGCAACTTTACGTAGACCCACGTGCTGTTTGCGCAACAGGCGGGGCTAGAGTGCTTGTGCCGCCGCCCAGCCGCTCGCCCAGGCCCATTGGAAATTATACCCGCCCAGCCAGCCGGTGACGTCGACCGCCTCGCCGATCGCGTAGAGGCCGGGCACACGGCGCGCTGCCATGGTCTGCGAGGAAAGATCGGCGGTGCTGATGCCGCCGACGGTCACTTCGGCCTTGGCGAAGCCTTCGGTGCCGTTGGGTGCGAAAGGCCACGCGGCGAGCTGCGACTCGGCCTGCTCCAGCAGCGCGTCGCGGCAATTGCCGAGCTCGCTGGGCAGGGCGATACGTTCGGCCAGCGTGACGGCGAGGCGATCGGGCAGTTGGCGATTCAGCAGGCCGCGCAGGCCCAGGCGCGGTTCGCTGCGCTTGGCCTCGCGGAGCCATCCCTTGGCTTGATCGGGCAGGAAGTCGATCGCGATCGACTCGCCCGGCCGCCAATAGGACGAGACCTGCAGGATCGCCGGGCCGGAGAGGCCGCGATGGGTGAACAGCGCCGCCTCGCGAAACGCCGCCTTGCCGGCGCTTGCGGCAACCGGGGTGGAGACGCCCGATAGATCGCGGAACAGCGCCTGGTCCGGGCCGAGGGTGAGGGGGACCAGGGCGGGGCGCGGCTCGACGACCTTGAGGCCGAAGCGGCGGGCGAGATCATAGGCGAAGCCGGTTGCGCCGAGCTTGGGGATGGCGGGGCCGCCGGTGGCGATGACGAGCGCAGGGGCCTCGGCAACGCCTTGGCTGGTGGTCACGCGGAAGCGGCCATCGGCATGATCGACGCTGCCGATGCTTGCACCGAGCGTGATCGTCACCTGCCCCATCGCGCATTCGCCGAGCAGCATCTCCACGATCTGCCGCGCGGAGCCGTCGCAGAACAGCTGGCCCAGCGTCTTTTCGTGCCAGGCGATGCCGTGGCGCTCGACCAGCGCGAGAAAGTCCTGCGCGGTGTAGCGGCCCAGCGCCGACTTGGCGAAATGCGGGTTGGCGGAAAGGTAGCGATCGGGCGCGGTGCCGAGATTGGTGAAATTGCACCGCCCGCCGCCGGAGATCAGGATCTTCTTTCCCGGTGCCTCGGCATGATCGAGCAGCAGCACGCGTCGCCCCCGCTGGCCTGCCATCGCGGCGCAGAACATCCCCGCCGCGCCGGCGCCGAGGATGATTGCGTCATGGGTGCCTAGGGAGGTGGTCATGCCGGGGCGTTAGCGTGGTTCTTGGGCCCCGAACAGCAAAACGCCGCCGGGGATGCCGGCGGCGCTTGCTTGAATCCGGGATGACCGGATCAGATGTGGATCGGCTTGCCGAGCACGCCCATCGCCGCTTCCTTGATCGCTTCGGAATGCGTCGGGTGGGCATGGCAGGTGTACGCAATGTCTTCCGACGTCGCGCCGAACTCCATCGCCTGCGCGACCTGGGCGATCATCGTGCCGGCCGGCGCGGTGATGATCCAGGCGCCGAGCACCTTGTCGGTCTTGGCATCGGCGATCACCTTCACCCAGCCGGTGGTGTCGTCGATCGCCTTGGCTCGGCTGTTGCCCGCCATCGGGAACTTGCCGACCTTCACTTCGCCCTGTTCGCGCGCCTGCTCCTCGGTGAGGCCGACGCCGGCGATTTCGGGGTGGGTGTAGACGACGCTCGGGATCACCGCGTGGTTCACGATGCCGGTCAGGCCGGCGATGTTCTCGGCGACCGCGATGCCTTCGTCCTCGGCCTTGTGCGCGAGCATCGGGCCCGGGATCACGTCGCCGATCGCCCACACGCCGTCGATCGCGGTGCGGAAGCTGTGGTCGGTCTCGATCTGACCGCGCTGGTTCGGGGTGATGCCGATCTTGTCGAGGCCCAGGCCTTCGGTGTTCGGACGACGGCCGATCGAGACGAGCACGACATCGGCTTCGATGGTCTCAGCGGCACCGCCGGCGGCGGGCTCGATCGTGACGGTCGCCTTGTCGCCATTGACGGCAACGCCGGTCACCTTGGTGGAGAGCTTGATCTCCATGCCCTGCTTCTTGAAGATCTTGGAAGCTTCCTTCCGCACTTCACCGTCCATGCCGGGGAGCAGCTGGTCGAGATACTCGACCACGGTCACCTTGGCGCCGAGGCGCTGCCAGACCGAGCCGAGCTCGAGCCCGATCACGCCGCCGCCGATGACGACCATGTTCGCCGGCACCTTCTCCAGCGCGATCGCGCCGGTGGAGTCGACCACGACCTTCTGGTCGATCGTCACGCCGGGCAGCGGGGTGACCGACGAGCCGGTGGCGATGACGATATTCTTGGCGGTGACGGTGCGCTCGCCCACCTGCACGGTGTGCGCGTCGATGAAGGTGCCGCGGCCCTTCACCCACTCGACCTTGTTCTTCTTGAACAGGAATTCGATGCCGCCGGTCAGGCCCTTCACGGCCTTGTCCTTGTCGGCCATCATGGCCGGCAGGTCGAGCTCGACATTGCCCAGCTTGACGCCGTGCTTGGCGAGCGCGCCCGAGGCGGCTTCGTAGAACAGCTCGGAGGCGTTCAGCAGCGCCTTGGAGGGGATGCAGCCGACGTTGAGGCAGGTGCCGCCCAGCGTATCGCGGCTCTCGACGCAGCCGGTCTTGAGACCCAGCTGCGCCGCGCGGATCGCCGCGACATAGCCGCCGGGGCCGGAACCGATGATCAGGACGTCGAAATCATATTCAGCCATTTTCCGCTCCATGCGTGCGCGCGGGGGCGCCTGTCCGTGCTCCTGCGAAGGCAGGAGCCCAGGGTTGCGAAGGTCGTTCTTCGATCCGGCGCCATCGCGCGGCTCAGCCGAAGAGCGTCCCGTACAAATCCTTCCACTGCGGGTTGTCGCGTTCGATCAGCTCGATCTTCCACGCCCGCTTCCATTTCTTCATCTGGCGTTCGCGAAGTCGCGCTCCGTCCAGATCCTCATGCGCCTCGTACCAGACGAGGCGTCTGCAGCCATTGTCCTTGGTGAAGCCCTCGATCATGCCGGTGCGATGCTGGTACACTCGGGCAGACAAGTCGCTGGTCGATCCCACATAGATCGTGCCGTTGCGCTTGTTCGCCATGATGTACACGCAGCCGGATTTCGTAGGGCTTCTCCTAAGTCCGTGCTCCTGCGGAAGCAGGAGCCCAGTGCCACAAGCGTTGTACTTTCCTACCCTGGGCCCCTGCTTTCGCAGGGGCACAAGGAGATCAGAGGTCGATCAGCAGGCGGGTCGGATCCTCGATCGCGTTCTTGATCGCGACGAGGAAGGTCACCGCCTCGCGGCCGTCGACCAGGCGGTGGTCGTAGCTGAGCGCGAGGTACATCATCGGGCGGACGACGACCTGGCCGTTACGCACCACCGGACGATCCTCGATGCGGTGCAGGCCGAGCACGGCCGACTGCGGCGGGTTGATGATCGGGGTCGACATCAGCGAGCCGAACACGCCGCCGTTGGAGATGGTGAAGGTACCGCCCTTCATCTCGTCCATCTTCAGCGTGCCGTCCTTGGCGCGCTTGCCGAAATCGCCGATCGTGCGCTCGATGCCTGCGACCGAGAGGTCCTGCGCGTCGCGGATCACCGGCACGACCAGGCCCTGCGGGGCCGAGACCGCGACCGAGACGTCACAATAATCGTGATAGACGATCTCGTCGCCTTCGATCGAGCCGTTGACGCCGGGGATGTCCTTCAGCGCCATGCACGCGGCCTTCACGAAGAAGCCCATGAAGCCCAGGCGAACGCCGTGCTTCTTCTCGAACAGGTCCTTGTACTTGGCGCGGGCCTCGATCACCGCAGTCATGTCCACGTCGTTGAACGTGGTGAGCATGGCGGCGGTGTTCTGCGCTTCCTTGAGGCGCTTGGCGACGGTCTGGCGCAGGCGGGTCATCCGCACGCGCTCTTCCTTCCGACCGCCGGTAGCGGCAGGCGCAGCAACCGGGGCAGCGGCCGGCGCCGGAGCGGCGGCGGGCTTGCTGCTGGCGGCGGCGATAACGTCGTCCTTGGTCAGGCGGCCGTCCTTGCCGGTGCCCTGCACGGTCGAGGGGTCGACGCCCGTTTCGAGCACCGCACGGCGCACCGACGGCGACAGCGCAGCGGCATCGGCCGAGGGGGCCGGAGCAGCGGCGGGCGCAGGAGCCGGGGTGGCAGCCGGGGCAGCAGCGGCGGGAGCAGCAGCCGGAGCGGCGGCCGCACCTTCACCCGCGATGATCGCGATCACCGCACCCACTTCGACGGTATCGCCGACCTTGACGATCTGCTCGCCCATCACGCCGGCAACCGGCGACGGGACTTCGACCGAGACCTTGTCGGTCTCGAGGCTGGCGATCGGCTCGTCTACGCGGACGGGATCGCCCGGATTCTTCAGCCATTCACCGACGGTGGCTTCGGTGATCGATTCGCCCAGTACAGGGACTTTGACTTCGGTGGCCATTTTCAACCTTTCCGGGTGCGGCGGATTTCTTCGCGGACATTATGGCCGAGCGCGTCGGCAACGAGCGCGCCCTGCTCTGCGGTGTGGCGCTTCATCAGGCCGGTGGCGGGCGATGCCGCCGCCGAGCGACCGGCATAGCGCGGACGCTGCGGCTTGACGCCGGCATCGATCAGGCACTGCTCGATCAGCGGCTCGACGAAGAACCAATAGCCGTTGTTCTTCGGCTCTTCCTGGGCCCACACCACCTCTTCGAGGTTGGTCATGCGCTTCAGCCGCTCGGTCAGCGGCTCGCCCGGGAACGGGTAGAGCTGCTCGATCCGGACGATCGCGGTGTTCTGGTCGCCGGCCGCGTCGCGCGCCTCGATCAGGTCGTACGCCACCTTGCCGGTGCAGAGCACGAGGCGCTTGACCTCGGTATCCGCCGGGGCCTTGGGGTCCGACAGGATCCGCTTGAAGTGACTGTCGCCCAGGAACTCCTCGGCGCTCGACACCGCCATCTTGTGGCGGAGCAGCGACTTGGGCGTCATCTGGATCAGCGGCTTGCGGAAGTTGCGGTGCATCTGCCGGCGGAGCAGGTGGAAATAGTTTGCCGGGGTGGTGATGTTCACCACCTGCATGTTGTCCTGCGCGCAGAGCTGGAGGAAGCGCTCCGGACGTGCCGAGCTGTGCTCGGGGCCCTGGCCTTCATAGCCGTGCGGCAGCAGCATCACCAGGCCGTTGGCGCGGAGCCACTTGGACTCGCCCGACGCGATGAACTGGTCGATCATGATCTGCGCGCCGTTCACGAAGTCGCCGAACTGCGCTTCCCACATCACCAGCGCCTTCGGATCCGCCAGCGCGTAGCCGTACTCGAAACCGAGCACGCCATATTCGCTGAGCGGCGAATCGAGCACCTCGAAGCTGCCATGCGGCACCGTGGTGAGCGGCACGTACTTGGCCTCGGTCTTCTGGTCGACCCAGACGGCGTGGCGCTGCGAGAAGGTGCCGCGGCCCGAATCCTGGCCGGACAGGCGGACGGTATAGCCCTCCGAGAGCAGCGAGCCGAACGCCAGCGCCTCGCCGGTCGCCCAGTCGAAGTTGGTGCCCGACTTGAACATCTCGCGCTTGGCATCGAGCACGCGGCCCAGGGTCTTGTGGATCTCGAGATCCTGCGGAACCGTGGTCAGCGTGCGGCCGAGGCTGTCGAACAGCTTCTTCTCGATGCCGGTCTCGACGTTGCGACGCGAACCCTCGCCGTCCGACGGCGCGCCCAGGCCCGACCAGCGGCCGGCGAACCAGTCCGCCTTGTTCGGCAGATAGGTCTTGCCTGCCTCGAACTCCCCTTCGAGCAGCGTCGTGAACTGGTGGGTCTTCTCGTCGATGAAAGCCTGGTCGACCACGCCCTCGGCGATCAGCTTCTGACCATAGATGCTGCTGACACCGGGGTGCTGGCGAATCTTCTGGTACATCAGCGGCTGGGTGAAGCCGGGCTCGTCGCCTTCATTGTGGCCGAAGCGGCGATAGCACCACATGTCGATCACGATGTCGCGGTGGAATTCCTGACGGAACTCGATCGCCACCTTGCAGGCGAAGGTCACGGCTTCGGGATCGTCGCCGTTGACGTGCAGGATCGGCGCCTGGACGCCCTTGGCGACGTCCGACGGATAGGGCGAGGAGCGCGCGAACTGCGGGCTCGTCGTGAAGCCGACCTGGTTGTTGATGACGAAGTGGATGCAGCCGCCGGTATTGTAGCCGCGGATGCCGGAGAAGCCGAGCGTCTCCCACACGATGCCCTGGCCCGCAAAGGCCGCGTCGCCGTGGATCAGCACCGGCAGCACCTGCTCGTGCTTTTCCAGGTCCCCGCGGATCGTCTGCAGCGCGCGCGCCTTGCCGAGCACGACCGGATCGGCCGCCTCGAGGTGCGACGGGTTGGCGACCAGCGACATATGGACGCTGATGCCGTCGAACTGGCGATCGGTGGAGGTGCCGAGGTGATACTTCACGTCGCCCGAACCGGCGACGTCGTCCGGATTGGCCGAACCGCCGCCGAATTCATGGAAGATGATCCGGAACGGCTTTTCCATGACGTTGGCGAGCATGTTCAGGCGGCCGCGATGGGCCATGCCGTACACGATCTCGCGGACGCCCTGCTGGCCGCCGTACTTGATGATCGCTTCCATCGCCGGGATCATCGATTCGCCGCCGTCGAGGCCGAACCGCTTGGTGCCGACATATTTCTTGCCGAGGAATTTTTCCCACTGCTCGGCTTCGATCACCTTGGACAGGATCGCCTTCTTGCCATCGGCAGTGAAGGTGATCGCCTTGTCCTTGCCTTCCATCCGGTCCTGGAGGAAGCGGCGCTCCTCCACGTCCGCGATGTGCATATATTCGAGGCCGACATTACCGCAGTAATTGGCCTGGAGGATCGCGACGATCTCGCGCACCGTGGCATGCTGAAGCCCAAGCGCCCCGCCGAGATAGATCGGGCGATCGAGATCGGCGCCCGAGAAGCCGTGATATTCCGGCGTCAGATCGGCGGGCAGGTTCTGGCGGGCGAGGCCCAGCGGATCGAGATTGGCGGCGAGATGGCCGCGCACCCGGTAGGTGCGGATCAGCATCATCGCGCGGATCGAATCTTCCGCGGCCTTGGTCACGTCCGCCGTGGAAGCGGCGGGGGCGGCCGGCTTGGCCGGGGCGCCGCCCTTGGCGGGCTTCGGCGCGGGCTCCATCTGGGTGGGGTCGAGCCCGGCCGTCAGCGCGTCGGTTTCGGTCAGCGGCCAGTTGGCGCGCTGCCAGCTGGGGCCGGAGGCCGTGGATTCGAGACCCTCGAACCAGGCACGCCAGCTCGGTTCGACGGAGGCCGGATCGCTCTTGTAGCGCCGGTACAGGGTCTCGACGAAGCCGGGGCTCACGCCGCCGGCGATGTCGTCGAAGTCGAGGCCTTCATAGCCCATGATCATGCTTCCGTTCGTGTTAGCGCTCCCACTCCCACCTATATAGGAGCGCTACCGTTGCAGTTTAGCCCTTGAGCACTTCCATCAGCGTCTCGCCGAGCAGCGAGGGGCTGGGGGAAACGCGGATGCCGGCGGCTTCCATCGCTGCGATCTTGTCCTCGGCGCCGCCCTGGCCGCCCGAGACGATCGCACCGGCATGGCCCATGCGGCGGCCCGGAGGCGCGGTACGGCCCGCGATGAAGCCGGCCATCGGCTTCTTGCGGCCACGCTTGGCCTCGTCGATCAGGAACTGCGCGGCCTCTTCCTCGGCCGAGCCACCGATCTCGCCGATCATGATGATCGACTGGGTGGCTTCATCGGCCAGGAACAGCTCGAGCACGTCGATGAAGTTGGTGCCGTTGACCGGGTCGCCGCCGATACCCACTGCGGTGGTCTGGCCCAGGCCCGCATTGGTGGTCTGGAACACCGCCTCATAGGTGAGGGTGCCCGAGCGCGACACGACGCCCACCGAGCCCTTGGAGAAGATGCTGCCCGGCATGATGCCGATCTTGCATTCGCCAGGCGTCAGCACGCCCGGGCAGTTCGGGCCGATCAGGCGCGACTTGGAGCCGGAAAGCGCGCGCTTCACCTTCACCATGTCCAGCACCGGAATGCCTTCGGTGATCGCTACGATCAGCGGGATCTCGGCGTCGATCGCCTCGAGGATCGAATCGGCCGCGAAGGGGGGCGGCACGTAGATCACGCTGGCATCGGCGCCGGTCTTCGACTTGGCTTCGGCGACCGTGTCGAACACGGGCAGGCCGATATGCGTGCTACCGCCCTTGCCGGGGGTGACGCCGCCGACCATCTGCGTGCCATAGGCAAGCGCCTGTTCGGTGTGGAACGTGCCGGTGGCACCGGTCATCCCCTGGACGATGACCTTGGTGTTCTTGTCGACGAGGATGCTCATTCAGTTCGCCTTTTCCGGGTCGCTGGGAGGAGGGGTAAAGGAGCGCAGCGCAATCCAGCCGCCGAACGTGGCGAGCGAATATTGCGTCGTTCCGAACGAAGCGGCCGTAAAGGTCGCGCGATCGGGCTTGGATTCGGGCCGCGCATAGAGCGGCACCTTTTCCTCGCTCGGCAGCACGATCTTGCGGGCCGCGAGATAATCGTCGCCGCCGCCGATCCACAGGACCATGCAGGATTCGGCGAGGGTACCCGTGCCGGTGCCGGCCTTGGGTACGAACAGATACGTATTGCCGCCCGCAATGCGGTAAATGCTGTTGGGCACCGCCGCCGGTTCAGGCGCAGGCGCCTTCAGCGCATCGGCGGCATTCGCGGGCGATACGGCGCCGATGCCGATCGCGCGCTGCGCGGGCAACGGCAGCGTCGCATAGGTCGCGGCCTCGGACATGCCGCGAGTCAGCCGGGCGCTGCCGCCCATGCACACGGCACGGAACAGCGCCACCGGCTCCGTCGGTGCCGTGGCGATCGCTTCCTGTGCGGAAGCGACGCCCGGCACCGCCATGAGCGCGGGAAGGATCAGGCGAGCGAGGAGTCGATCGACTTGCATGCCGCGACCAGTTCCTTGACCGCGTCGACCGAGACGTCGAAATTCTGCTTCGCCGAAGCGTTCAGTTCGATCTCGACGATGCGCTCGACGCCGTCCTTGCCGATCACGATCGGCACGCCGACATACATGTTGTCGACGCCGTACTGGCCGGTGAGGTGGGCGGCGCAGGGAAGGAGGCGCTTCTTGTCCTTCAGGTAGCTCTCGGCCATCGCAATTGCGCTGGTCGCCGGGGCGTAGAAGGCCGAGCCGGTCTTGAGCAGCGCGACGATCTCGCCGCCGCCCGAACGGGTGCGGGCGACGATGGCGTCGATGCGCTCCTGGGTGGACCAGCCCATCTTGATCAGATCGGGCACCGGGATGCCGGCGACGGTCGAATATTCGATCACCGGGACCATGGTGTCGCCGTGGCCGCCCAGCACGAAGGCGGTGACGTCCTCGACCGAGACGTTGAACTCTTCGGCGAGGAAGTGGCGGAAGCGCGCCGAATCCAGCACGCCGGCCATGCCGACGACCTTCTGGTGCGGGAGCCCTGAGAATTCGCGAAGCGCCCACACCATCGCGTCGAGCGGGTTGGTGATGCAGATCACGAACGCGTCAGGCGCATACTGGGCGATGCCTTCGCCCACGGCCTTCATCACGCCCAGGTTGGTCTTGAGAAGATCGTCGCGGCTCATGCCCGGCTTGCGCGGGATGCCGGCGGTGACGATGCAGACGTCGGCGCCCGCAATATCCTCGTAGCTGTTCGCGCCCTTGAGGTTCGCGTCGAAGCCTTCGACCGGGCCGGACTGCGCGATGTCGAGCGCCTTGCCCTGCGGCGTGCCCTCGGCAATGTCGAACAGGACGATGTCGCCCAGTTCCTTGATGGCGGCGAGGTGCGCGAGCGTGCCACCAATCATGCCGGAGCCGATCAGTGCGATCTTCTTGCGGGCCATGGAATCTCCTTGGTTGGGTCCAAGCAAAGCGGTCGCGTGAACATGCGCCGCGAAAGCGAGGGCGGGATAGGCCTATAATAGCGAGGCTGCAACCCGGGATTCGGCTTGGGTGCAGGAATATCTTTGCAATTCGTTCGCAGGAGCAATAAGCGGCATTTTGCCCGGAAAGGCGCGGGTTACGGTTTCGCGCGACAGCCATAGCGGCACTCGGTAAATAGAGGCTTTCTGGCGCGCATGGGGATGCGTGGCAGCTGTTGGGGGTAGCATGCGCAAATCACCTGATTTCAGCCGGCTGCGGATCACCGCGGCAACGTCGATGGCGCTGCTCGCCGCGGGCTGCGGCGGCAGTAATGTGGCCAACCAGCCGGTGCGCTATTGCACCGATGCTGGCGGCCGGCGGGTCGCCGATGCCTATTGCAGGAGCGGCGGTGGCGGCGGCGCGCATTATTATTACGCCGGCAGGGGCGCGACGGTGCCGGCGATCGGCGACTCCGCTCGCGGTGGGTCGTATCGGCCGGTAAGCGGCGTGCGGTACGGTGGCGCGGAGGCCGTGACGCGCGGCGGCTTCGGCAAGAGCGGCGGCTTCTTCGGCAGCCGGGGCGGCTGATGCGCCGCACGACGCTGGTTCCCCGCGCCGACTGGCAGGCCCGGGTGGAGGCCCTGGGACTGGTGTGGCACAGCCTCGATGGGCAGCTCTATTGGGACGAAAGCGCCTGCTACGCCTTCACCACGGCGGAAATTGCCGAGATCGAGGCCGCCAGCGCCGAGCTGTACCGGCTCTATCTGGCGGCGGGCGAGCATGTGATCGCGGAGGGAAGGCTGGGCGAGCTCGGGATTCCGCGGCCAGCCTGGGATGCGGTTGCCGCGGCATGGGAGGCGGAGCCGCCGGCGCTCAATTTCGGGCGGTTCGATCTCGGCTATTCGGGTGACGGCCCGCCCAAGCTGTTCGAGTTCAATTGCGACACGCCGACCAGCCTGCTGGAAGCCGCGGTGATCCAGTGGGACTGGAAGCAGGCGGTGTTCCCGATGCTCGACCAGTATAACGGGATCCACGAGGCGCTGGTGGCGCAGTGGCAGGCGATCGCCCCGCTGCTGGGCGGCGGGCCGCTCCATTTCGCGCACATGGCCGATCTGGCGGGCGAAGACAGCGTCACCGTCGCCTATCTGCGCGACACGGCCGAGGAAGCCGGGCTGGTCACGCTGGCGGTGGAGATGGCGGCGATCGGCTGGGCGCATGGCGCCCGCCGCTTCGTCGACGGGGCGGACCGGGCGATCGATTCCGTCTTTCATCTTTATCCCTGGGAATGGCTGCTCGCCGAGGATTTCGCGCCGATGTTGGTCGAGAGCCTTGCCACCACGCGCTGGATCGAGCCGATCTGGAAGACCCTGTGGAGCAACAAGGCGATCCTGCCGATCCTGTGGGAGCTGTTTCCCGGCCATCCCAATCTGCTGGAGGCAGGCACCCGGCCGATCGGCGGCGACCAGGTCGCCAAGCCGCTGTTCGGGCGCGAGGGCGCCAATGTCTCGATCCGCTGGGGCGACAAGGTCGTGGCGGAAAGCGACGGCGACTATGTCGAGCAGGGCTGGATCTACCAGCGCTTCCATGCGCTTCGCGATTTCGGCGGGGGCTATCCGGTGATCGGGTCCTGGCTGGTCGACGGTGTGCCGGTGGGCATGGGCATCCGGGAGGACGGGCTGATCACCGGCAACACCGCGCGGTTCGTGCCGCACGTGATCGACGGCTGGGGGGGGGGTCAGGCCGCGCGCGGCTTCCAGGTCAGCACCCGCCAGACATAGAAGACCAGCATCGCAGCCACGCAGATCAGGATGGCCGGCGTGATGAACCGGTCGATCTCGGCGATCGCGGCGCCGAGGCCGTAGCCCACGCCGACCAGTGCGGCGTTCCACAAGGCGCTGCCGGCGGCGGTGTAGAGGCAGAACCTCCAGAACGGCATGTGCATCAGCCCGGCGGGCAGCGAGATGATCGTGCGGCCGAAGGGCATGAAGCGGAACACGAAGATGGTGGGGCCGCCCCAGCGATCGAAATAACCCTTGAACCGCTCGACATCGTGCCACTCGACGGTCAGCCATCGGCCCCAGCGCGCGACGAAGGGCTGCAGCCGCTCATAGCCGAGCCGCCGCCCGATCTCCCACCAGAAGAGGTTGCCGAGCACGGTGCCCAGCGTGCCGACCAGCACGAGCAGCACGGGATCGAAATGGCCTTTCGCCGCCCCGATCCCGGCCATGCCCATGATCGCCTCCGACGGCACCGGGGGCACGACATTCTCGAGCACCATCAACAGGAAGATGCCCCAATAACCCCAGCCGAGGATCATGCCCATCGCGTCAGGCTCCGATCAGCCGCGCGCGGCGACCCGGGCCTCGATCGCGTCCCAGATCATGCCCGCCGTGTCGGTCCCGTTGAACCGGTCGATCGCGACGATGCCCGTCGGCGAGGTGACGTTGATTTCGGTCAGCCATTGCCCGCCGATAACGTCGATGCCCACGAAAAGGAGCCCGCGCTTCTTCAGTTCCGGCCCCAGCACGGCGCAGATTTCCCTCTCGCGGTCCGTCAGCTCGGTCTTGGCCGCCGATCCGCCGACCGCGAGGTTGGAGCGGATCTCGCCCTCGCCCGGCAGCCGGTTGATCGCACCCGCCACTTCGCCGTCGACCAGCACGATGCGCTTGTCGCCCTTCACGATGTCGGGAAGGAAGGCCTGCACCATGTGCGGTTCGCGATAGGCGGTGTTGAACACCTCGATCAGCGAGGAGAGGTTGGCCCCGTCGCGGCCGATCTTGAAGATCGCCTTGCCGCCATTGCCGTGGAGCGGCTTGACGACGATCTCGCCATGTTCGGCGAGGAAGGCCTTGGCCTCGTCGACCGAACGGGTGACGAGCGTCGGCGGCATGAACTGCGCGAAATCAAGCACCCACACCTTCTCGGGTGCGTTGCGGACCTGCGCGGGATCGTTCACCACCAGTGTGCGATCGGCGATGCGCTCGAGCAGGTGAGTGGCGGTGATATAGCCGAGGTCGAAGGGCGGATCCTGGCGCATCAGCACCACGTCGGCCTCGTCGCCGAGATCGAGCTTCACCGGATCCCCGAAGGCGAAATGGTCGCCGTCAACGCGCTGCACCGTTACCGGATGCGCCTTGGTCCACACGCGGCCGGCGCTGTAGTTCAGATCCTCGGGCGCATAGTGGAACAGCCGGTGCCCGCGCGCCTGGGCGGACAGCATCAGCGCGAAGCTCGAATCGCCGGCGATGTTGATCGAATCGAGCGGGTCCATCTGCACGGCGACGGTAAGCGACATTCTGCCTCCTAGGTGTCTTGCCGGGCTCACTCACCCGATCCAGGCATTCTCGATATGGCGAGGCATGGTGCGCGGGGCAATGAGGATCACGTCGACGCGGATATCGTCCCCCGGTCCTGCATAGCGCGGCATCAGCAGTTCGGCGGCGGCCGCGACGCGGGCGAGGCGGCGCTCGTCGACGGCATAGTCGAGCGCCGCGGCAGACTTGCGCGTCTTCACTTCGACGAAGGCGACGAGGTTGCCGCGCCTTGCCACGATGTCGATCTCGCCCGCGGGGGTGCGCACGCGCTGGTCGAGGATGCGCCATCCGCGCAGCCACAGCCACCAGGCGGCACGGCGCTCGCCGTCGCGGCCACGGGCCTCGGCGGCCTGGCGCTTGGGGCTTTTCATCTGAGCGAACCGCCCGCCACGCAAACCATCGTCATTCCCGCGAAAGCGGGAATCCATTCGCCTGTGCGCCGGGGGAAAGAACCGCGGCACCAGCGCCAATGGCTCCCCACCTTCGCAGGGATGACAGCGGAGAGGGTGCCGCGAGGCGTCACCCCTTCAGTTCCATTGCCCGGGCGTAGAGCGCCTTGCGGTCGAGCCTGAGCTTCTTGGCCACTTCGCCGGCCGCCTTGGAAGCGGGAAGGCGGGTGAGTGCTTCCACCAGCGCCGCCTCGCCATCCTCCAGCGTGGCGGGCGGGGCTTCGCCCGGCGGGCCGACGATGATGACGATCTCGCCCTTGGGCGGTGCCTCGGCGTAGCGGGCTGCCAGGGTGGAGAGCGTGCCGGTCACGCATTCCTCGAACTTCTTGGTGATCTCGCGCGCGACACCCGCCTCCCTGTCGCCCAGCCCCTCGGCCAGTGCCGACAGGCAGGCGGCGAGGCGCGGGCCCGATTCATAGAGGATCAGCGTCGCCTTGATCGCCGCCACCTCTGCGATTGCCTCGGCGCGGGCATGCGCCTTGCTGGGCAGGAAGCCGAGGAAGAAGAAGCGATCCGTCGGCAGCCCGGCCAGGGTGAGCGCGGCGATGGCGGCGCAGGGGCCGGGGATCGTCACCACCATGTGCCCGGCAGCGCGCGCATCGCGGACCAGCTTGTAGCCGGGATCGGAGATCAGCGGGGTGCCCGCATCCGAAACCAGCGCCACCGCTTCGCTTGCCATCCGTGCGATCAGGCCGGGGCGCACGGCATCGGCATTATGGTCGTGATAGGGCTGCATCGGTCGCTTTGCGCCGATGTGCCGCAGCAGCCCGGCCGTCACACGGCTGTCTTCCACTGCAACCACATCGGCTTGCGAGAGTATCTTGCTGGCGCGCGGTGACAGGTCACCGAGATTGCCGATCGGGGTGGCGACGATATAGAGGCCGGGCGCAAGCGTGTTTTCCATCGGGGAGTGTCATGGCAGAGGGTAGCGGCAGATCGCAACTGGGGCGCTTCGCGTCCATCCGTTTGGCCGTTACCGGTCTCGCCCTTCTGGCCAGCGCCTGCGTGGCGCCGCGCGGGGGGCCGCCGCCTGTGCCGACCGCGCCGGTCGAGCGTCCGGTGGAGCGGCCGAGCACCCCGATCACCCAGGGGCTGCCGCAGGACGTGGCGCGCCACCGCGTCGCACTGCTGGTGCCGCTGACCGGCACCAATGCCGGCCTCGGCCGCTCGCTGCAGAACGCCACCCAGCTGGCGATTCTCGACACCAATACCGATGCGATCCGCATCACCAGCTACGATACCGCCGGTCCCGGCGGTGCGATCGCCGCGGCCGAACGCGCGGTGGCGGAAGGCAACAAGCTGATCCTCGGGCCGCTGCTCGGGGAGGATGCACGCGCCGTGGCACCTGTCGCGCGCCGTGCACGCGTGCCGGTGCTCAGCTTCTCGAACGACGCCAGCGCTGCCGGGGGCGGCGTGTACCTGCTCGGCTATTCGCCCACCCAGTCGATCGAGCGGGTGGTGGACTATGCCAAGGGCAACGGCATCACGCAGTTCGCCGGGCTGATTCCGTCGGGCGTCTATGGCCAGCGCAGCTCGACCGCGTTCCTTCGCGCAGTGGAGGGCGCCGGCGGCAAGGTGCTGGCGATGCAGAATTACGATGCGCGGCCGGGCTCGATGAACGCGGCGATCGCCAAGCTTTCGGGCGTGCCCTATCAGGCGATTCTGATCGCAGGCAGCGCAGGTTCGGCCACCGTGGCGGTGCCGGCGCTCCGCCGCACGGGCGCGGGCAAGGCGGCGCGCGTGCTCGGTACCGAGCTGTGGAACACCGATTCGGCGATCGCCAGCCGGCCGGTGCTTAACGGGTCGTGGTTCGCCAGCGTGCCGGACGGCGTGTACCGCCAATATGCGGTGAAGTATCGCACGCGCTTCGGCGCGGCACCCTACCGCCTGTCGGCGCTCGGCTATGACGCGGTGCTGCTGACGGTGCGCATCGCGCGCGACTGGAAGAACGGCACGGACTTCCCCGCATCGATGCTGGTCGATCATGATTTCGGCGGCGTCGACGGCGCCTTCCGCTTCGGTCGCGACGGCATCGCCGCGCGTGCGCTGGAGGTGCAGGAAGTGCGCGACGGGTCGATCGTCACCGTGTCGGCCGCGCCGGCAAGCGCGCAATAAGAAGGGCCCAACGTCCAACACCGTCATCCCGGCTTTCGCCGGGATGACGGTGTTGTGGTTCAGGCGACGATCTCGCGCAGGATGGCTTCGAGCACGGGCATGCCGGCCTCGGTGATCCGCAGCCGACTGCCCTCGCGCACCGCCAGACCCTGTCGCACGATGCGTTCCATCGCCCTGCCGTCGATCGGCGGTGCGCCGTCCGCCAGCGCGGCGATGCGGTCCAGGTCCACGCCCTCGCCGATCCGCAGCCCCATCAGCAGCGCCTCGATCGCGCGGTCCGCGGGCTCGAGCCGGTCCTCGCGCTCCATGCCATGGCCGTTGCGGTCGAGCGCGGCGAGCCAGTTCTCGGGCTTCTTGTGGCGCAGCGTCGCCAGGCCGCCGCGGCGGCCATGCGCGCCGGGGCCGATCCCGGCATAGTCGCGGTAGCGCCAGTAGGTGAGGTTGTGCCGGCTCTCCGCACCCGGGCGGGCATGGTTGGAAATCTCATAGGCGGGCAGCCCCGCCGCGGCGGTGATCGCGCGGGTCATCTCGAACAGGTCGGCGCCCGTATCGGCATCGGGGATCGTCAGCTGGCCCTTGGCTGCCAGCGTGGCGAAGCGCGTGCCGGGCTCGATCGTGAGCTGATAGAGCGAAAGATGCTCGGTGCCGAAGCCGATCGCGCGGCGCAGTTCGGCTTCCCACGCCTCCAGCGACTGGCCGGGGCGGGCGTAGATCAGGTCGAAACTGACACGGGAGAATGCCGCCTGCGCGGTCGCCAGCGCCGCCAGCCCCTCGTCGACGCCGTGCGCGCGGCCGAGAAAGACCAAGGCGTCGTCGTCGAGCGCCTGCAGCCCCAGCGACACCCGGTTGACGCCTGCCCGGGCGATGTCGGCAAAGCGCGCGGCCTCGACCGAGGAGGGGTTCGCCTCCAGCGTGATCTCGATGCCGTCCTCGAACGCCCAGGCCTTTGCCGCCGCGTCCAGGATCGCCGCCACCGTCTCGGGCGGCATCAGCGATGGCGTGCCGCCGCCGAAGAAGATGGAACCTAGCCGCCGCCCCGGCAGCACTGCCGCTTCATGGGCAAGGTCCGCCAGCAGCGCATCACGCCACCGCGCCTGATCCACGCTTTCGCGGACATGGCTGTTGAAGTCGCAATACGGGCATTTGGACACGCAGAACGGCCAATGCACATAGAGTGCGAGCGGGGCGGGATCATCTGTCATGGGCGCGAATTGGAGCGGGTAGCAGGAATCGAACGACTTTCAAAAGAAGCCTTTAATCAATTTCTTACCGCACTGCAGCAAAAATCGGGCCCCACCAGTTAGGCCCCATCCCCTTTTCGTAATTCGGGTTCGAAGCACAAACAGGTCAGGTTGAAACGCGAGGGCGCCTTCTGCGCCCGCATGTGCGGACCGTCATTTCTGGTGCGACTGGCAAACACACCGGCCAGCAAGATTTAGGGCAGGAGCGTCCAGGGAACAAGGACGCGCTTTGCCGTCATCATTTTCGTTTGGCGGGCAACAGCGCCTTGTAGATCTTGGCCGCTACCCCGACGCTGCGCCCGGCGAGGTTGGGTACGCTGAAGCGCATTGCAACACCCAGCACCTGCGCCGCCTGCGAGAGCGTCAGCCCGTACTCCTGCTGGAGCCACTGGATCATGCCCGTGCTGGCGGACTTCAGCGCCTTGTCGAGCGATCCAGCCTGGCCGATCACCATGATCTGGGTCGGGGATTCCACCCGCTGCATCGCCACGCTGCGCCCTTTGATGACATCGACGGTGACTGTCACGTCCATCGACGTCTCCAGAGCATATTGTGCGGTCTCGCCGTCGCCCCGGAGTGCGTGCGCGCGTCGGCGCAATGCTGGGCTGAGGCGGCGGCGCCTCCGACACCGCGCCATATGGAATGAACTGCAATGGCTCGCTGGCGACGTTCGACCCCTTCCGCTGCGCCGAGCGCCAGTTGTGGATGAGGCTCTCCGCTATGCCGAGCCGCCGCGACACCTCGCGCACTGTCACACCCGGCGTGGACGCTTCCGCGACTACGGCCGCCTTCTCCGCATCGCTGTAGATCCGCCGCCGCTCCGTTCGAGTGATGACCTCCATTCGCCCCATCTCCTGACCTCCTTCTGGACTCCAGAAGGAGGCCACGACAGATCGGCACATTGGCGACCCCGGCGCGCACGACAACACGCCGCTCACCGGACGCTTATCCACCGCCGACGTCGAAGGCAAGCCGCTCGCCCTCTTCCTGACGCCTGGCCAGGCGGCAGACTGTCGGGCAGCGGAGGCGTTGCTCGACGTCCTGCCGGCTCGCTGCATCGTCCATGTGGACCGCGCCTATGACACCAACCGCATCAGTGACCTTATCGAGCGGCAGGGGGCTGTTCCCAACAAGGCCAACCGACGCTGGAAGCTGCTTCAGCCGCAGCCTTTACAAGGGATGCAACGCCATCGAGCGCTGTTCTGCCGCCTCAAGGACTGCCGGCGCCTCGCCACGCGCTATGACCACACCGCCGCCATCTTCCTCGGCAGCATACACGTCGCTGCCACCGTCATGTGGTTTTTGTGAGTCTCAGCCCTAGTGAGACAGAGTCTGTAGCCGGTGATGCACTTCGGCCGCTTCATCAATGGTGTCGTAGAACACCAAGCTTCCCCCATAGACGACCGCACCGCGACGGCAATATTGACGAAGCGTACCGGGGTCGTGGGAGATCATGATCAGCGTCGCGTTGTCGCGCCGGTGAAGCAGGGCCTCCTCGCAGCGGATTCGAAATCGCTCATCCCCCGCGCCGGTGATTTCGTCGACCAGATAGCATTCGAAATCGATTGCCAGGGAAATGCCGAACGCCAGGCGTGCTACCATGCCAGCCGAATATGTTCCGACGGGCTGATGCAAATATGGTCCTAGTTGTGCAAAATCTTCTACATAGTCCAGAATTGCTTGCTCCGGCTGCGCGTAAATGCGTGAAATAAAGCGGGCGTTATCCGCGCCGGTGAGGTTGTGATAGAAACAACTGGCGTAGCCGATTGGCCACGAGCAGCTCATCGTCCGCGAGACCTTCCCTGAGGAGGGGTATTCCACGCCGGCGATCATTCGCATCAGCGTCGATTTGCCGGCTCCGTTGGCTCCGCAGATGCCAACGCTTTCGCCTTTTGCGATCTCGAAGTTCAGGTCGTTGAAAACCTGCTTCTCGAATTTGCGAATATGGTAGGCTTTCGAGACATTTTCAAACTTGATCATCCGGCTTCACTTTCACTCCGGTGCGGAGCTTCATCGAGAAACGCACCAGTCTCGCACTTGAAGAGGGCCTTTGTGCCACGCCGCCGGATACCAGCGGGACGAGGCAATTACTATGGGCGCATCATCCTCTGGCCGCCGAGGGGGTAATTTTGTATCAATCATGGCGATGTCCATCCATCAAACAGCGCGCGCAGCCTTGCCGCATAAGCTTCGGGGGAGAACTGCGCCGCTTGCCTGATGCCGGCCGCCTCGAGCCGGCTGCGCAGCAATTCCCCAGTGTCGAGCGCAGTTATCGCGTCGCGGATGCTTTCGACGGAGTAGGGGTCGACCAAAAGGCCTGCATCACCGACAACCTCGCGAAGCGACGCATTGCCCGCCGCTACCACCGCCGTACCCATGACCATCGATTCGAGGGCCGGCAGCCCGAAGCCCTCGTACAGGCTTGGGAACAGCGTCGCCTTGGCATGCTCGATTAGATGCATCAGCTCCTCGCGCGGCAGATAGGGAAAAACGCGGACGCGTGATTCCGGGTGTTCCGCCAATGCGCGCAATCGGGCACGCTCTGCGTCGCACCCCCATCCGCCCGCTGCTACCACGACCAGCGGCGTGTCGCTGCCGCTCGCCTCGAACGCGTCCAGTAGCCGCCCGATATTTTTCTTCGGCTCGATCGCGCCAAAGAACAGAAAGTAGCCGCGCGTGGTGAAACCCTGCGCAGCGACCCAATCTGCGGCGCGCTGCTTTTCGCCCTGCCGCGGTGCCACGTCAAAAGGCTGGTAGGTATTGATTACCCGATGCTCGGCAATCGCGAACTCCGACAGAATGTCGTTTCTCGACGTTTCGGAGACGGTCACGATGTCGAACCCCCGCCGCGCAATAGCCGCGCAGGTGCGCCGATATTCCGCGGCGCCTCGATCAACCATCCAGGGGAATTTGATCGGCACGAGATCATGGACCGTGTAGATGTTCCGCGCGCCGGGGACATAGAGCGGCAGCGGATAGGTCCAGTGCGCCAGCTCGGCACCCGGGATGCGCACGGCAACGAACCGCCCTGTGCGGCGGAAGTATCGCTTGGCTGCTCGGAAGAGGCGGGCCCTGCTCCAAGCAGCGTCGCAGGAGACGGATGCCGTGCCATGCGCGGCATCTGCCGGGGCAGTGCCGTCGACGATCCGTGGATCATAGCCGAGCGGCGCGACGAGGAAGTCGCTTGCGACCTCCGCCCACCGACGGAATTTTCCGGTACCGACCGCGTGGGGTTGGTCGCCGCAAAGCAGGTCTACGCGGTGCCCCAGTCTCCTCGCCGTCGCGATGAAATTGCGCCCATAGGTCGCAATGCCGGTCCCTTTTGGCAACGAGATGTTATAGCCATCGACGATCAACTGCATGACGCCGGATAGGCGGCGACAGGAGGAAGTGCAAAGGCCTACGCGCGTTGGGGCGTTGCCTGCCTCTTTCTCCCGGATCAGTCGAGCAACGCGGCGCGGGCAAGATCCACTCGATTAAGGGCGCTGCGCTGATCCAGGCCCAGCTGAATATAAAACTCGCCTTCGGTCGTCGGCGTAAATGAAATCTCTGCAAAGCGGGTAAAGCCCAGCGCGTTGAGATCGTGGATCAACAGCCGGAACGCGTTGGGCGTGAATGCCCAGACGTGCGTATCACAATAGGCTCCAGCGCTTGATCGCTCCATCGCCGCCAGCGCGTCGGGGACGCCGTGGATGAGCACAGGGTTGCCGATACTGCCGGCGTTCCAGCAGATATTCCCCTCCAAGGCCGACGCGTTGAGGAGCATTTCGGCCAGCGCGCCCGCGGTCGGGCGGCGTACCGCGTGCAGAAATGTGTCGATCACGCGAGCAAGCGCAGCACTGGGCCGGTAATGGTCAAAGCAATAGCGCTTGTCCGGCACGGCTAGCGACAGGATACCGCCTTGCGTCAAAATGGCCTCACATTCTTGGAGGAAGCGAATCAGACAGGGCATGTGCTCGATCACATGCGACGCAACGATCCAGTCGAAGCGGTCCTCACCCACCAGTTCGGCGTAGTTCGCCCCGTTCCACACATAATCCACGTGCGGCACGTTTTGCGGATCAGCGCCTTCTGCCGCGAATTTGGTGCGCAAGGTTTCTTGATCCGCCTGATCAAGATGGCGAACTGAAGGGCCTGTTGCCAAAGGGTTGTACCCGCCGCCAATCTCCAGGCCGAGCCCGTCCTGCCGCAACCCTGCAAGTATCTTTTCAGAACGCATCATATCCCCGCTATACCCTTCAAACTCGCTGCTTGTGGCGGTTTACCGCTGTGGGTGCGCGTCCACCGATGGAGGTTCGAGAAGACGCGCCGCCGTGGCGATCGTTTCCGTAACCGGGTAGCCGTGTTCGATTGCCCAAGCATGATCATGGCAGCCGTGGCCGGTCAGGACCAGCACACCCAGCGCCCCCACCGCGATAGCCGCTTCAACGTCGCTTCGCTTGTCGCCGATCACCACCGATTGCGCCAAATCGATGGCAAGCGTGTCGGCCGCTGCGATCAACATCCCCGGTGCGGGCTTTCTGCAGTCGCACCCGTCCGCCGGACCATGAGGGCACATATAGATGCCTTGAAGGACAATGCCTTGTGCCGCCAGCTGGTCGCGAACCTCTTCGTTCACCCGCCGCGCCTGCGCCTCCGAGAAGAAGCCACGAGCAATCCCCGACTGATTGGTGATCATCACGAGCAACCAGTGGGCCCGCTGCAGTGCGGTCAAGCCGGCCACCACCCCTCGCTCGAGTTCGACGGCGGCGGGGTCAGACAGATAGTTGCGCTCGACAATGAGCGTACCATCTCGATCAAGAAATATCGCTTTCCGCCTTGGCTCCATCGGGCGGGGCGCTTCCGTCGCGCTCACGCGGGAGTCCGCGCGCGCGCACCAGCAGCCATCTCGACGATTCGGGTCGTGCTGCGCCCTTCTAGCAACTCGAACCGCTCGACCCGGCCGCCCGCCGCGAGAACGAGGTCGGCACCGACAATATTTTCTATCGCATAGTCCGCGCCCTTGACGAGCAGGCCGGGCCGCAGCGCCGCAATCAGCTCGAACGGTGTGTCCTCGGCAAAAGGTACTACCGCATCCACGGCCGCGAGCGCCGCGAGCACTTGGCTGCGGTCCTCAAGCGAGTTGATTGGTCGCGAAGCGCCCTTGAGACGGCGGATCGAAGCATCGTCGTTTATCCCCACGATCAGGCGATCGCATCGGCTGCGGGCGAACTGAAGCAGCTGGATGTGGCCGGCGTGGAGGATATCGAAACAACCGTTGGTGAAACCCACGGTGAGGCCGGCAGCACGCCACTCCGCCGCACGCGCCGCTGCCGCCATGCCGTCGAGAACCTTGACCGCGCTGCTCGACCGGTCGGCGATATGGTGCGCAAGCTCGTCCATCAATTCGCTTCGGGTAAGGGTGGCAGTGCCGTGTTTGGAGACAACGATCCCCCCCGCGGTGTTGGCGATCGTTGCCGCCGTGGCTGCATCCGCGCTTGCACCCAGCATCAGCGCGAGAACCGCGACGACAGTGTCCCCGGCGCCGACAACGTCGAACACGTCGCGAGCGGTCGCGGGAATGTGCAGGATCGCACCATCCTGCGTCCGTAGCGACATTCCCTGTTCTGCACGGGTCAGCAACACCCCGTTCACGCCGAACTGCGTGGCAATGGTCGCCAGGGCACTTTCGGCGGACGCGTCATCGCTGGCGCGGATCCCGGTAGCCGCGAGCGCCTCGTGAACGTTCGGCGTTATGAGAGTGGCGCCGCGATAGCGATCCAGGCTGATCGTTTTCGGGTCCGCGATGACGGGCACGCCTGCCTCGATGGCGAGGAGCACAAGCGCGCGGGTCACGGCATCGCTGAGTACGCCCTTGGCATAGTCCGAAAGGACGAGCACATCATGGGCGCGAATATGCTCTGCGGCAGCAGAAATCAGCGCGTCCTGCACCGCTTTGGAACATGGGGTGTTCTCTTCGCGATCGACCCGCAACAGGTGCTGCCCGGCTGCGGTGAATCGCGTTTTTTCCGTTGTCGGGCGCGAGTGATCGCGCACCGCGTGAAGGCGGATGCCGCCTTCTGCATCGATCGCGGTGACCAGTTCCTCAGCAACGGGATCATCGCCGAGGACGCTCACCAGCGTGCAGGTCGCCCCAAGGGTGACGACATTGCGAGCGACGTTGGCGGCGCCACCGGGGACCTTGCGCGACTGCTTGTAGCGCAGAATCGGTACCGGGCTTTCCGGCGAGATCCGCTCCACCGCGCCCTCAACGAAGCAATCGAGCATCACGTCGCCCACGCAGAGAACGCGAACGCTATCGAAGGCTGGCAGATTAACCATTCAACACCTTGTCGAACAAAGGGCGTAGCCCAGTCATAACATGATAGAGTGAGGAAGCTGGAGCGGCCTCGGGAACCGGCACACCCTCTGTGTCCAGCCGGTCATACCACGCACCACCGGGCGAACGGAGAAAGCGTCGAAAGGACGCGATGCAGGCAAGCGTCAGCGCGACCGACTGATCCGGCGCCTCCGTCCCCACAGTTAGGACGGCGCGAAGACGTTCGGTCTGTTGCCACAGGCGGGAACCGAGATCCAGCGGCCGCCCCGCAGCATCCACTGCAGCGATCACCCGCCCGTCTGTCACTCCGTAGCAACTGCCGAAGCGATAGAGGCGAGCGACATGCGTGCTCAGATCCTGACCCAGCAGCCCCCCCGCCTGATCGAGCAGGAACGCCCATTCGAACTGGTGGCCAGGCTCTCGGACCTGGCCCGGGTCGCCAGGATGGAAACGCCAGTCACCGTCGTAAAACTCGCCGACCGCGCCGGTCGTGTGGTCGAGCAGCGAGCCTGTCGCCAGTCGGACGATTTCCTCCGCCGCCGCGCGGAACGGCGCATCTTGATCGTACTCGATCCAAGCGAGCAATGCCTCGAGTAGATGCATGTGCGGGTTTGACCGAAGGGGCAGCCGACGCGGGCTGGCCTCCTCGAAGCCTAGCACGGGATGCGACAGCGTGGTGCGAAGACGATCGAGCAGCGTCTCCGCATCTCGGCGCAATGTATCGGGCCGCCCTCTCGCCTGCCACGCTGCCGCTAGGGCGAGCAGTACGAAGCTCTGATCGTAGAGATCAACCGCGTCGGAGACCACGCCGCCATTGGGATGTACCGCTGCCCTGTAGAGGCCGTCGTCACGTCGGAAATGACCAAACAGCGCGCGTAACCCATGGTCGACCGCGTCGGCCCAGGGCCCAGTCCAGCCCATTCTGCCCGCTTCGGCATAGGCGAATATCTGTCGTGCCTGGACGCGCAGTCGCATCGGACGGCGTGCCGGCTGGCCGCCGGTGTCGAGAGCGTCATGAAACCCGCCCGCTGCAGCGCGGTTGGCGCCGCATTCCCACCAGAATGGCAGGGTGTCGTTGAACAACCAAGACCGCAACGCCGTGATCTCGTTCTCAAGAACACGTCGCTGCTGTACCAAATCCATCTTGGCCAATTCTTCAAAGTGCGGAATGTGCCGCTCGCCGTCCGTCTGCATGAGGCTTCCTACGCTCGAGACGCGCTTTGGAAAGGCCTGGGCGCCTGAAGGCGTGTGAAGGGCGGCGCTAAGCGGTCGAAGTGCGGATTATAATAGGGGTCCGTCGCATAGGTCGGCCAGCGCGCCTTCAGCATCTGTGTCGCGGCGAACGCCCGGCGTTGCTTGTGCGCGTCGTCATTGTACCCGCGTGACTTGGACTCGAAATGATAGAGGCAGGCCTGCCCCTCATACAGAACCTTCAGCCCCAGGGAGCGAACGTGCAGGCAATAGTCGGTGTCGTTGCCTTCTACTGGAAAGGCGGTCGCATCGAAGCCGCCAATCCGGCGGAAAACATCGGCGCGTGTGGCGAGACATGCTCCCGTCACCATCGAAACCTCCCGGGCGACGAGGTTGCGATCGAGATAGCCCCCCGCGTTTCCCGCTAAGCCGGTGCCTTCATGGCTGGCAAAACTGTGCCATTCATCCATTACAACGCCCGCGTGCTGTACCGTGCCATCCGCGTAGAGAAGACGTGCGCCCACCGCGCCCACTTCGGGGCGTAGCGCCTGGGCGCTGAGCGCATCCCAGCAGTCGGGGGACAGGATTACGGTGTCGTTGTTGAGGAAGACGAAGATGTCCGCATCAGACTGGGCGGCCGCCACATTGTTCATCGCCGCCCAATTGAAGCTACCATCATATCTCACGACGCGCCCCACCGCGGACGATGCCACTTTTCGGAGGAACCGGTCCGTTTCTGGTTCCTGGCTCTGATTGTCGACGACGATCAGTTCCAGGTCTACTTGGTTGTGCGAGATCGAGGCCTCGATGCTGCCTAGACATGGCATGAAAAGGTCTAGCCTGTCGCGGGTCGGAACGATCATGGCAACTTTCGTCTTGGGAAGTGGCCATCGCACGCGCAGCACCTGTGTGGGTGCCTCCATCACGTCGCGCATCGGCTCCACCGTTGCGGCGGGATGGAACTCCGATAGGAGCGCTTCAACCGCCTTCAGACGATCGGCAACCTCGGCCTCCTTGCGATGCTCGATATGATAGAGGATGCGGGGAACATGACGCGGCGCCGCACCCGAGTGTGCGGCGCGTAAGATGAATTCGTATAGCGCTGCCGTGCCAAAGCCATCTCGCAGCGGCACATCGAGCAACTGGTTCCGCTGGATCGCCAATACTGGACCGCAGATCTCCTGCTGCAAGGCACGGGTCACGTCGAATGCAGCGCGGAATTGAGGCGCAACATGACGCGGTCGAACCGACCACGGTTCCCCCTCCAGCTGGTCCGAGTCCGAAAAGGCAATCGCCGCGCCTGCGGACAGCGTGGATGCGAACATCTCGATTGCGTCAGGAGCAAGTGCACAGCCGGCGGGCAACCACAAGATGTAGGGCTGATCCGACTTTGCCACGAGCGCGTTGGCAATAGGAGCCAGTGTCGATCCGCTGATGCTTTGTGCGGAAACAAGCGTTCGGCGCCCGTTCCTGGTTCGATAGGAGTCGACGAGAGCGAGCATCTCCAGCGCCGTGTCGCCGTCGCGGTACAGCAACATCAGTTCCGCGGGCTGGGCTGTCTGCCGGTCCAGCGTTGCGAGTGTGCGTGCGAGTGTGGCCGGCGACGCCTCAGTCGCGTCGACAAGCGCACACATTGGCGCGTGGGAGGCGCCCGCCACGGCGTGCTCCTGTAAAGGCGCGTAATACGCTTCGAAATACGCGTCATAGCTGTCAAGCGAAAAGCCAAGCGCTGCCTGGAAGTCGGGCAGTTTGCCCTCGATACGATCGATCATCTGCCGCAACGCGCGAAGTTGGTCGCGAATTTCACCGATCGCGTCGACCGGCGGCGCCCTGAAGTCGCGCGTTTCAAAACGACCTATCACGAAACCGCTGCTCGCCTCCCGAACCTCTGCCAAGCGATCGGTGCCGGCGAGTGCGCCTGCCGGGATGGAAATGGTGAAGCCGGTCGCCCCCGCATGGCTCCACTGGTCACCTATGGGATGTTCTTGCCCGGTGCCCGTCTGGCCTGCCGCGATGAAACGCCCCCCAAGCCATATCTCAACGATCAGCGATCGATCAGGCATATGGCGGTCCGCGGCCCAGCCACGCACGCTCGAATCTGACCAGGCATCGACTGCGCCGATGATGCTGGCCGGCGCCTTTTGCAATGCGCGAAGGCCGGCAAGAAAGGCGCGCAACGAGAGGCCGCGCCATTCCCGCGCAATGTGCTTGCGAAAACGCCAGTCGCTGAACAGTACCTCGAACAGGTTGGGCCAGTCGCTTGCGCGGCGAACGGCTTCGCGGGTCGGATGCGGAACGGGGAAGAAGTCCGCAGCCCAGCGGAGAAGTGCCGCATCGGGCGGAATGGCATGATCACCAGCGTCGAGCGGAAGCCTGCGCGCGACCCGACTGCGCAACGCCTTAAAATCACGGCTGCGAAACAGGCCCGGCACGCAAACAGACATCGGCTGGTTCAACGCCGTTGCCAATTCCTCCGTCGACGGCAGGCGGCCGAGCGCTAGGCGGAACAGGAAGCGGACGTCCTCGGCAGTAGGAGTGTCGTCGCGAATATAACCTGTCATGAAGTCACGATTCTCCGTCCGTCGCCACATCCGCAGCGTCGAAGCTGGCGGACGAGCGCGGGGCGGCTTTATCGGCTGCGCACCGCGAGGTCTATATTCGCACTGGTCTCCCTCGACCATTTTAGAAAGTCTCGCTAGGGCTAACGAAGCCTCCTTTTCGGTTACAGGATATTCTCGTGCAACAGCAGCGCGCCGCTGCCTCCTCCGTGATGAGTGAACCCAGGCGCCGTCGTCTTGAGACGCTCACGGGACTCTCGCTGGCCGAGGCCTTTGTTATCCAAGCGGATGGAGTGTGTGCGGCAGACGGGGTGCACGCGACGGTAATTGCGGACAACCGGTTGCATCATGCGGGCGACTATCGGGCAGCGCTTCAAGCTTGGTTCGGGGCAACCCGTGTGGGCGGCCATCTTGTCATAATCGTTCCACATGCATTTCTCCGCGACCGGCAGATCACATTGCCGGCAACCTGGGAACCGCAGCAGAGGCGTTTGTACACCCCCGCCTCGCTCGTTGGAGAAATCGAAGAGGCGCTTGAGCCCAACAGCTATCGCGTTCGCATGTTGTACGACGACGATCAGCACTATGATTATAGTCTTTCCTTGGATACGCCGCCCAGCGGTGCCTGCGACATCGTGCTCATGATTGAGCGGATCAGGCCGCCAGCTTGGACGTTGTTGCCCCAAGCGGACCCAGCGCCAGCGGAGCCTGCGCTCTTTTACCCACCCGCCACCCGCGTTGAAATTGCCGCCCGGCGTCCCGCGCCCGCGCGAATCCTGTTGCTGAAGCTCGATCATCTCGGCGATTTCGTGCTGGCCGTGCCGGCGCTTCGGCAGCTTCGTGCTGCCTTTCCGCAGGCGCATATCGAACTGGTTGTCGGCCCCTGGAACGCGGATCTTGCCCGCGACTGCGGACTAGTGGACACTGTCACCCTGTTCTCGGTTTTCCCACGTAACGCCAGCGAAGAGGCGGTTGACGTCCGTGGGCAACGCGCGCTTTTCGAGGCAATAGTGACCGGTCACTACGATGTCGCGATCGACTTGCGGACCGATGCCGATACGCGTTTCCTGCTGGCAGGCGTTTCCGCCGATGTGCGTGCAGGGCTAGGGAACAGCGAAGATCACCCCTTCCTCGACATCTTCCTGCCGATCGACCACAGTCGCGACGGCCGGGAAACCTCAACCGCGGCGCTCTGGGACCATGGCGCCTTCGCGTCGTCCACGGTTTGCAGCACCAGTCCCTATCGAACGATATTCACGGGGTCTCGGCGGCCGAAACGAGGCGCCTTGCTCTGGGGCCCCTATCGGCGCCTCCGGCATGGCAGCTATATTTTTCAGCCGCGCATCGAGATCGAGGCGGCGCGACAGGGCGCATCGCTTACGATGGACGTCGTTCTCGATGATTCGGTCCTTCAGGCAAAAACCGTGACGAGCGGATCGGTGCCGGACTTCGAGTTTGGAGTCGGGCCCGAAGGGGGGGTCTTCCAGTTCCGGATTTGGGTGCCGCGCTGGAAGCGGGCGTCTCCGTTCAGTTTTTATGGCGGCAAATTATACCGTCGAGGCTCGGGAAATGTTCTCCACCAGTCTGAATATCTGGCGCTGCTGGTTCATCTGGTAACGCAGCGTCTTCGAGAGACGGGGCATCTCGTCGCTCCGGCTGCATGACAATGGAGGTCGTGATATCGCCCTTTTCCAATAGTTTCGTGAGAGACTGGCCGGCGGAGCACTATCGTACGCTCGCGGGGATGCTGGTAGATACCTTGCCGGGGGCGACTATTCGTCTTATCGGAACCAAGGCGCAGGCATTGCGCGCGAACGAGATCGTACGGCCATTGGATTCGCGACGGGTCCTTAACGATTGTGGCAGGCATCCGTGGCCGGTGGTCCAGACTGCCATCCTCCGGGCAAGTTGCGTAATCGGCAACAATTCCGGCGTCGCACATCTTGCTGCAAGCGCAGGCGTGCCGACTGTCTGTATTTTTGGTGGGTCGCATCAGCGACGCGAGTGGCGGCCAGTAGGCCCCAACGTTATCATTGTCTCGCGGGACATTTGGTGTTCGCCCTGTCATCTGGATCGACTATCGCAATGCCGATTTGAAAAGTCTTGCCTGCGCGATATCGAGCCCAGCGATGTTTTGTCTTCCGTGCAGCGCGTGCTGTCCTTCAAGGAGCGGTTGGTACCTCGCTAGACGCTTGCAAATTGGCCGCAGAGGTGGCGCCACCTACGTGGGAAGCCAATGTTGCGCTGCGGGAATAGGGTTGTCTCTCGGCGGGCTGTTGGGTGATAGCGCACGCTACGCCGGTTATTATCTGTTTGAGGCGGGGTTTGAGACTCGGGGATGGAGTATTTGATGCAAAAGGTAGCGCGCCGGCTAAAGCGCATGTTTTCGGGATCGCCGGCTTCGTTTACGGCCTCGCAGTATCAATCCAATGAAGGCGGGCTGACAGCACCTGCCTCCGGCGAGGATGTGATCAATTGCTACCGGCTCATTCTCGGGCGTCCACCGGAAAACGAAACCGTCATCGCAGAAAAGGTGGGCATAGAACGGCAGCAGCTTCTGCATGCATTCATGTTCTCAGAAGAGTTTCGGAAGGATACGCGTTCCTTTCTCCAAGGGGAGCTGGACGCAAGTTTATTCGAAGGTCCTGTGACAGGTGATTTGCGCCGGTGGGTACATGATTTGCTGTTGCCGGGCGACCATGATGCAGAACGGCTGGCGGAGATCCAGGACTTAGCCCCCATGCTTGGCTTTTGTCTTCGCTACCCGATCTTGGGCGATTTGCTTGATGCGGCTCTTGGCGATGGCTGCGCAGTGGAATTGGCCGGGTTCGCTGACAGGTTAGGCAAGCCACGATTGAAGGCCTCCACCAGCCGGGAGGATCTGCAGAACTGCTATTTGCTTTTTCTGGAACGGGCTCCCGAATCTGATCTGGTCACCGCTGAGCGTCCCGACACCCCGCTGGCAGAATCCGTATGCGATTTCATTGCGTCGCCCGAGTTTGCTGCCAAGGTGGCGTATCCGGCGATGGATGGACGCTACACAACCCATTTGGTTCCATCGGCCGTTGCTTCCTGGGCGTCCGACAGGCTGCTGCTTGAAGCAACGCAGTCTCTGGACGCTGCCGCCATCATCGCAGGGGCGCTGACACAGCCGGCGATCGCGCACGCGCTGCAAGGCCGTAGACTTACCTGGGTGGTTGAAGAAGTCGTGCGGCGGCTTCAATTCGGGGCCGGTGTTGAGGCCGCCCAGAAGCTGGCTTCGCTGCATGAGCGGCTTGAGCAGATCGGCCAGAATGTCGAAGTACTCGCAAGCAACAACATGGAGATCTCGGCCAACGGGCACGTCGTTGAGTTCACGGGCGGCGATCCGTGGTTGATCCTGAAGCCGACAGGACCCGCCATCGAAGGCGACCTAATGTCCTTCCGATTTCGGGCGGCAATCGACGGGCACGCGACCACGGGGCAGCTTTATCTGGACTATGGATCGGGCTTCAGCGAAGCGAATTCCCTTCCGTTGGTGCCCGATCGCGACGGCTTTCATAAAGCGACGGTCGCCGCGCCAAGGCGGCTCTTGGCAGCCCGCTGGGATCCGGCTGCGAGCATCGGCACCGCGAGCATTTCCATGCTTGAGGTGGCCCCGCTCACGACCGAAGCCTATTGCGCCGAAGAATTCGGCGACTTTGGCGAGGCCGGAACCTCTAAGCTTCTGTTGCGCGTTTCGATGGAGGCCAGTCGGCGGCCGGATGCGCCTGCCGCTGTCGTGCTTACCCGTGCTCTGTCCCCCTCGGGCGATGCGGGCTACACGCACTGGATCGCCCGGAACGAATTCCAGAGCGCGAAGGGCGTTGTTGAGCTGAAACTGAGGAATGAGGCTCTAAAGCAGCGGCCGCGTATCAGCGTCGTCGTGCCCGTCTACAATCCGCCGGCTGCGTCGTTGGCGGAAATGATCGCCAGCGTTCGAGGGCAGATCTACGATAATTGGGAGCTCTGCATCGCCGATGATGCGTCGACACAGCCCCACGTGCGACGGACTCTCGAAGAAGCGGCCGCGCAGGACCATCGCATTAAGGTGTTGTTTCGACCGGAAAACGGCCATATCTGCCAAGCTTCCAACTCCGCTTTGGAGCTGGCCAGCGGCAGTTGGATTGCCATGCTCGATCATGACGACGTCCTTGCGCCGCACGCGCTGCTTTTCGCCGCCGAACACATCGCCGAGCATCCCGAGGTCAAAATTCTCTACTCCGACGAGGACAAGCTCGATGAGCGCGGTCAACGATTCGACCCCTATTTCAAGCCTGATTTCTCACCAGAATTGCTGCTTGCGCAGAACTACATGAACCATATGACCGTGGTTCGTACGGATCTGGTTCGTGATGCGGGGGGGTGGCGCGTCGGTTTTGAAGGTAGCCAGGATCACGATCTCATCTTTAGGATCGTGGAGAACCTCAAGCCGTCTGAGGTGGGGCATCTGCCCTACGTTTTGTACCACTGGCGGGCGCTCACTGGCTCGACCGCGCTTGGCAACGAGCAGAAGGACTATGTGCTGGAGAGCGGCAGGGCCGCCGTCCGCGACCATTTGGAACGAACCAAGCGGCGTGCGAAAGTCGAGATCATAGATCAGGTCCATCACTATCGCGTTCGTCACGAGCTTCCGGAGGAGCGGCCGCTGGTTTCGCTGATCATTCCGACGCGCGACAAGGTGGATATTCTGAAGGTTGCCGTGGACTCGATTTTGGAGAAATCGACCTATGACAACTACGAGATTCTCGTGGTCAACAATGGCTCCGTGCAGCCTGAATCGCTAAAATATTTCGCTGAGATTTCGCAGATCGCAGGTGTACGGGTTCTGCCGTATCCGCACCCGTTCAACTACTCCAAGATCAACAACTTCGCGGCAGAGCATGCCAAGGGTTCGGTAATCGCCCTCGTCAACAACGATGTGGAAGTAATTACGCCCGACTGGATGGAGGAGATGACAGCGTGGGCCATTCAGCCGGAAATCGGCTGTGTCGGTGCGAAGCTATTCTATCCCGATATGTCGATTCAGCATGCTGGTGTAATTGTCGGTATTGGCGGATGTGCGGGCCACTCGCACAAATTCTTCCCGCATGATGCGGCGGGATACTTCAACCGCCTGCAAGTTCACCAAAACCTCTCTGCGGTAACGGCAGCTTGTCTTTTCCTGCGCAAGGACGTCTTCTTTGAGGTCGGTGGACTTGAAGAGGAACTGAGCGTTGCTTTCAACGACGTCGACCTTTGTTTGCGCGTTCGGGAAGCGGGATATCGTAACCTCTTTACGCCATTCGCGAAGCTATTCCATCACGAGAGTATCTCCCGCGGTGCCGAAGATACGCCGGAAAAGATGGCGCGAGCTGCCGGCGAGGTTCGGTTCATGCAGTCGCGCTGGGGACGCAAGCTGATGGTAGATCCGTTCTATTCTCCGAATCTCCCATATGATCGCGAGGATTTCGGCATCAATATTGCCACGCTTCGGCACTGAAGGCGGTAGTGGCAGGCAATGCCGACGTGGGTTGTCCTGTCGCCCGCCATGCCGGAAACGCTCCCTTGGTTGGGCGTGCCCAGCTTCCGGTTGAGCTGTTGTCTTCTTGCGGATAAGGGCTCGCTGGCGATGCCTAAACGACCTTGCTGTTCGCCGAAATTGGGGTCGGCGCAATTCTGGAGAAAGTTGCTGTTTACCCAATCGTTTCGGAAGTCGCGCGCCTGGGTGTTGATGGCGGGCGCGGCCAGCCTCTCGGCCTGTGCGACCTTGCCAACGAACGGCCCGACGGCGGGTCAGGTAACACGCGTGGTCGGCAGCCCGCAGGACCAGATCGGCATGCGGTTGCAGGACATTACCCTGCCGCTGATTACCACCATGGTCGACGAAAGCCGCCAGGCCGATGAAAAGATCATAACGCTAGCGCAATTTGCCGAAGGTGCGGGCGCGGCCACGAACGACGTTGTCGGGCCTGGCGACTTGCTTTCGATCAAGCTGTTTGAGGTCGGCGTCAGTATGTTTGGCGGCATGGTAGCGAATGGCGAGGCGCCGATGCCTGCGGCGCGGGCGCAGGATTTCGACGCGGTGCTCGTCGATCGCAATGGGACGATCAAGCTGCCCTATGTCGGAACTCTGATGGTGGCCGGGCGAACACCGACGGAAATCGGCAAGATGGTCGAGCAGGGATATGCGCGTCGTTCGCAGGCTCCGCAGGCGCTGGTGATGCTCAAGCGCAATCTGAGCAACACCGTCTACGTGACCGGCGATGTTCGCAAACCGGGCCGAATCGAGCTGACCTTGCGCGGCGAGCGGCTTTCCGCCGCGATCGCGGAAGCGGGCGGGACGGCGAGCAATGCGCAGGACATTCTGGTGCGCTTCAGTCGCCGCGGTCGCGTGATCGAAGAGCGTCTCGATCGGATTCGGGTTGGCGCCGCCGACGACATCCGCCTGCAGGCGGACGACGTCATCGAGCTGATCAAGGAGCCGCAGACCTATACGGTGTTCGGTGCTGCGGCCAAGGTGACGCAGGTTCCGTTCGACCAGACCGAGTTGAGCCTTGCTGAGGCTATCGCGCGTGCCGGTGGACCGAACGACGCGCTGGCCAATCCAAAGGCGATCTTCCTGTTTCGCTACGTGCGACCTATCGACGGATCGGAGGCGAAGCCTACGATCTATCGCTTGGATCTGATGCAGCCGCAGAGTTATTTCCTCGCGCAGAAGTTCATGATGCGTAAGGGCGACGTGTTGTATATCAGCAACGCTAAGATCAATCGCATCTCCAAGTTCGTCGGTATTTTGAACCAGTTGTTCTCTCCGTTTATTACGGCAAGGGCACTTTCGCAATGATTGGACGGCAGTGAAGTCGTCTGCGGGACCGCGAGACGGGGAGGTCTGGATGGGGAGGGGCAATACGGTGTCGTTGGATGACCAGGTATCGGAATGGGTTGCGATTCGCGACGCCGGTGACGTTGCCGCTGCCTCGGTGGGCCTGGAAGCTCTGGTGGCAAGCGATCCGAGCCATTTTCGCGCCACGCTCGAACTGCTGGTCGTCACAACGACCTTTAGCGTGTCGGATGTGCCGGACCGTATCCTGGCCGGGATGCCGGAATCGTTGCGGGCGCATCCGCACATCCGTCTGCTGATGGCGCACCACCACCGTCAGAATGGTCGCCTGTCCGAGGCCATGACGTGGTTGCGTGGCGTTCCCCAAGAAGCCGTGGCGGGGGTGCCAAGCTTCGCGCGACTTCGGAAGGATCTGCTTGCGGCCCTTGCCAGCCACAGCGTCGATCTGGCCTCGCCGTTCATCGACCTCTTGCCCAGCCAGCAAATGCACGCGGCACGTCTGATGGTGGCCGAGACCCTGCTGCAGGATCTGATCGCGTCCATCGACGCACCGGACGACCTGTTCACCCATCTTCAAGAATGGACCTTCCTCAGGCCCGATGCGCTGCATCTGCGCGCGGACGTTTTCGCGCGTTTGCTCAGCCACTTGCCGGAAAATGCGCCGACGTCCATCCTTTCCACCGCGCTCGCCTATATGGTGGCTACCAGACGATGGGACGAGGCGCGTCAGATGGTCGATCGCCTGCTGCGCAAGCCGGATGCCGCATCCGACGCAGTCTTCGTCAAGGCGCTCTTGAACTTCGCGGATGAGGGCGATCCTGCCTATGCGCAGGCCGCTGCCCGTATGATGGTGGACCATTGCAGCGTAACCGCGCCCGACGACAGTGCGCGCAAGCTCCGCACCGCCGCCGTGCTCAACGCTCTGGAGGTCAAGGCCCGCAAGCTACGACTTGACCTTCAGCCGCCTGAGGCGTTTGCCGCACTGGGAAGCCTCGCGCCGACCTACGCGGCACAGGCGGCGCCTGTCGGGCGGCATCTCTATGTCGGCCTGTTCGGGCAGGTGCGCTTCGGCAAATATCTGCTCGCGCCGCTTGCAGACTATCTGCAGCAGCAGTTCTCCGCTTTCGTGGAGAGCGGAGGCTCGCTGAGCTTCGGCATTGCGACGTGGAAGGACAGCGGCCAGCGCGAGCTTCAGGAGCAGGACGGTTATTCCTTCCTGCGGGATCTGCTCCCGGTTCCGATCATGGATCGGCTCGCATCGCACCGACTAATGCAGGTGCGCGACGCAGCGGCGTATATACCGACGATTACGCGCAAGCTCATCGACGAAGGGCGCGAGACACAGAGCTTGGATGCGGCGACATTGCAGGGCCAGTTCATCGCCGATGCGCTCGTTTCCATCGAGGATGACGAGCGCTACATGGGGGAGCTTGGCGAGCGGCTGAAGGAGGTGTTCGGCAATTCGGTCCCGGTGTTGAACCAAGGCCGCATGTGGAACCGCATATCCGCGCACCGCGCTCTTGTTGCTGAGGCCGAACAGCGGGCGGCTCGGCCGGTTACCCATGCCCTGTTGATCCGATCCGATCTCACCAGTCTGTCGGGGCCGCTGGGCAACCTTGTCGACGCCCAGATTCGGTCCGGCGAGACCAACTGGGGCATGTTCGACCACGACCCTCATGCGACCTACATCGAGGGGGTCGGCGACCGCTACATGGTGGTGGACCGGGCTGCCTTCGAGCGGCTGATGGACGGGTACCAGTTGCTGCAGTCGATCGTTGCGCCGAACACGCCCGTCAATGCAGCGTATCGGGTTCGCCTGTTCCCGCACACGCACCTCCGCACGATCTTGTTCGAACACGCGACCAAGATCCGTGAAGTCCTGCGTTCATCCGTTGAGTTCGAGATCTATCGGGGACGGCGAACGGTGGAGCAGTTGCGCGCCGAGATTGAAGAGGATGCCCGGCGGACCACCGTTGCGGGTATGGCCGAGTTCCTGAACTCGCTTGTCTGAGCGAGCGGCGGGGGGCAAATATCGACTGATAGGGGGGAACGTGGACTATCTGGCGCATCGTGGCTTCTGGCGCACGCCGGAAGAAAAGAACAGCGAGCGTGCGATCCGTCGCGCATTCGAGAATGGTTTCGGGATAGAGACTGATGTTCGCGATCACGAAGGGGTTTTGGTGATTAGCCATGATCCCCCAGTAGATGGGGCGATGCATTTCGACCGATTTCTTGAAATATATCTGGAATATCCTGAGCGGACCAAGCTGGCACTGAACGTCAAGGCCGACGGGTTGCAGGAAGCGCTGCAGCGCAGCCTGGCCTCGGCTGCCGTTACCAATTATGTCGTGTTCGATATGTCGGTTCCCGATCTCCTGGGCTACCGCAAGGCAGGCATTCCATTCTACGTGCGCAGGAGCGAGTTCGAGGGGGCTTCCCCGCTCGATTCGGATGCTGCGGGCGTGTGGATGGATTGTTTCGAGCGTCCGTTCGCTGATGCTACCGCGATCGCTGAAGCTGGCACGCACGTCGCAGGCGACATTGCACTCGTGTCGCCGGAACTGCACCGCCGCCCTCATCTTGATGCATGGGCCTGCTGGAAGAATATCGAACCCCATGTTCGAAAGCGGCTGCAACTGTGTACCGACTTTCCCGATCAAGCACGCGCCTATTTCGAGAGGTGAGGAAGACAACATGATTAAAGCGGTACTCTTCGATATGGACGGCGTTCTAATCGAAGCTAAAGACTGGCACTATGAGGCGCTGAATCTTGCGCTCGCCCATTTCGGCATGGAAATCGCTCGAGATGCGCATCTCGCTACCTTCGACGGACTGCCGACGCGTGACAAGTTGAACATGCTGACGAAAACGCGTGGGTTCCCGCGGGGTCTGCATGACTTCACCAACCGGTTGAAGCAGAGTTTCACGCAGGAAATCGCTTATGCTCGTTGCCGTCCGGTGTTTCACCATCGCGATGCTCTCTCGCGCCTGAAGCAACAGGGCTATCACCTCGCTGTCTGCTCGAACTCGATTGTTGATTCGGTCAAGCTGATGATGAGCCTTTCGAAGCTCGATGCGTATCTTGATCTCCAGCTGTCGGCACAGCACGTCGAACGCGGCAAGCCCGATCCGGCTATCTATAACCTGGCGATGGAAAAGCTGGGGGTCACGCCGGCCGAGACGCTTATTCTGGAAGACAATGACCACGGCATCCAGGCCGCTCGCGCCTCGGGGGCGCATCTAATGACGATCGGTACGACCGAAGACGTCACCTATCCCCGCATCCGCCAGACGATCGACGCGATCAACGCTGCCGCAGCGAACTGAGGAATCTCACCGTGCAAATTCTCGTCCCGCTCGCAACCCAGTCGCCCTTCTTCAAGAAGGAGGATTTCCACTTCCCCAAGCCGCTGGTGGAGGTCGCTGGTCGGCCGATGATCGAACGCGTCGTGGAAGGGCTGAAGCGCCTTCACCCGGAGCCGCGCTTCCTGTTCGTGATCCGTCGAGAGGATGCGGCCGCCTTCTCGCTGGATCGGTCACTGGAAATCATCACCGAGGGGCGTTCGAAAATCGTTCAGCTTGGCGCGGAGACAAAGGGCAGCTTGTGCACCTGCCTGATGGCTATCGACGAGCTTCAACTCGACCAGCCGCTGATCATTTCCAACGGCGACCAGATCATCGACGCCGATCTCCAGCAGATCGTCAACGACTTCCAGCACCATGGCAGCGACGCCGGCGTCGTGACGTTCGACTCGGTTCACCCGCGCTGGTCTTATGTCAGCCTTGGTGAAAACGGCGAAATCGCGCAGGCTGCGGAGAAGCGCGTCATCAGCCGACAAGCGGTGGGCGGACTCTATTATTTCAAGACGGCGGCGACTTTCATCGACGCGGCTAAGGCGTGCATCGAATCGGGCGCCAGCCACCAGGGGCTCTATTATATCGCACCCGCGCTGAACGAGATCATTCTCGGCGGCGGCAGTGTCCGTAGCATCGAGATTTCGGCAACGTCGTATCACAGTTTCTACTCGCCGACGAAGATCGAGGAGTATGAGGAGGGTCGCATCCTGCGTTCGCTGGGAACGACAGAGGCGCCTTCTCTGGCGACGGTTCAGGTGGTAATCCCCGCGGCAGGGGAGGGTAGCCGTTTCGCCAAGGCAGGGTATGAGAAGCCGAAGCCGTTCATCGACGTGCTCGGCCGGCCGATGATCCGTCACGTGATCGATAATGTAACGCCTAGCGGCGCGTCGGTTCGGGTGTTGCTGCGTCGCGAGCACGCACGGCGATGCGAGGCAGAACTGGCCACGCTCTCGGGACTTGGCCTGCAGTTCACCGAGGTGGATCAGCTTACCGAAGGAACGGCCTGCACGCTGTTGCTCGCGCGGGCCGCGTTTGACAATGATCAACCCCTGCTTGTGGCCAATTCGGATCAGCTGGTCGACTTTTCTGTCGACGACTATGTCCAGGATTGCCTGAAGCGCGGCCTGGACGGTTCGATTCTGGTCTTCCGTGACCCTTCGCGTGATCCCAAATGGTCATTCGCGCGCCTCAACGACGAGGGTCTTGTGACCGAAGTGGCCGAAAAAAAGCCGATTTCGGATCTGGCCACGGTCGGTATCTATCTGTTCCGCAGAGGCAGCGACTTCGTCGACGCTGCGGTGGACATGATCGCCCGCAACGATCGCGTGAATAACGAGTTCTACACCTGTCCGGTTTACAACTACATGATCCGTAACGGTGCGCGCATCGGGGTGTATGAGGTGCCGGCGAATGCGATGTCGGGCCTCGGCACGCCTCCGGATCTCGAAGCGTTTCTCGAGCGGCACGCACGCTGATGCAGGTCATCGTCCCGCTGGCCGGTCCCGATTTCGAGACGGGCGCCGACGATACACGGGCAGAGCGTATGGTCGAGGGGGCGCCGCTCCTTCGACGTGCGCTCGAGAGCCGGAGCTGGTGGCGGAACGGCACCGTTTCGGCGGAGGACTGCGTCTTTCTGCTGCGCGATACGCCAGTGTCGCGCACGTTCGCCGTCGAACGCCTTGCCGAATGGTATCCAGGGTCTCGCAACGTCTTCCTGGGGGCATTCACCGGTGGCGCCGCGCTGACCGCGCTTTGCGGCGTCGCCCTGGCCGATCCGGGCGCCCCGCTTTGCATCGATCTGGCGGACATCCTCTTCGACGACGAAGCGGATCCACTTGACTATTTCCGTGCTCCGGATGCCGGTGGGTTGTTGCTCACCTTCCCATCGTCTAGCCCCGTTTACAGCTATGCCGAGTTGGACCCCGAAGGAGCGGTCCTGCGAACAGCAGAGAAGAAGGTTATTTCGTCGCACGCATCGGCTGGCGTCTATTTCTTCCGCAACGCGGCGACCTTCCTGCGGTCGGTCGCCCACAGCCTCGACAATCGCGAGGCGCTCTCTCACAATGGTTTGCTCTTCGTCTGCCCGTTGTTTAACGGGGTTTTGGCACAAGGGTCGAAGGTGGGTGTGGCGCCGGTCCGTAATATTCGCGATGTGAAAATATCGGCCTGACGGACCCGCGCGGCGCAGCCATCGACACGGCACTGGTAGGACGCTATCGGGACACGCTGCGGGCGTGGCGGCATGGTGGCCTGCAGCATGTCGCGATAGGTATCGAAATGCGTAGGATTGAGTTGCCCCAATGGGACCTGTGATCGCCAGCAGCCAAGGCGGGGGTTCGCTCCTGCGAGGTTTGTCCGTGCAGGGGCGCGTGATCGGCGCCATCATCATGCGCGAACTGCACACGCGCTACGGCCGCGAAAATATCGGATATCTGTGGCTCTTCGCGGAGCCGATGATTCTCGCCAGCGTGATGGCGCTACTCCATCGTAGCGGACACACCGAATATGGCAGCGACATCAAGCCGCTCGCTTTCACGGTGCTAGGTTACACGACGTTCATCATGTTTCGACAGATCGTGAACCGCTCGGAGGGCATCGTCGAAAGCAGTGCCGTGCTGCTCTACCATCGCATGGTTACGATCTTCGATGTTGTTCTTGCCCGCTCCATTCTCGAAGCGGCCGGCACCTTCACGACCTATATATTGTTGTCTGCGCTGTTGTGGGGCGTAGGTCTCATGGCGCTTCCGGCCCGGCCGCTTTACCTCTTCCTGGCTATTGTCGCGATGTTCTGGTGCTCGTGGAGCCAATCCATGATCATCGCGAGCACCACGCACGACAATCGCACGCTGGAGCGGCTGGTTCACCCCTATGCGTACTTCATGATTCCGATCTCTTGTGCTTTCATCCAAGTGTCCTGGATCCCTGAGCCGTACCGTACGGTCGTTCTCTATTTCCCGCTGCCGCATATTTTTGAACTTGCTCGCTATGGACAGTTCAACAGCGCCAAGCTCGATTATTTCGACGGCGGGTATTTGATCGCGGTATGCGCGATCCAGACCTGGCTCGGGCTTGTGTTTATTTCAAGATGCCGCAAGCGGCTTCATCTCCGCTAAAAATTTGAACGCTTGAACAAGGCAATCTTGCATGAATATGCATGGTATAATACAGCCCGCCACGGTCGGTGGGAAGCGTCGTGCTTCGGTACTTCGACGTTCAATTGAATGGGTAAAGGCGCATTACCTTTTCTTTGTCGTAGTGGTTGCGCCCGTAACTGCGACGGCAGTCTATCTGTTTGGCTTTGCGTCCGACCAATATTCCTCCGAGGCGCATTTCCTCGTGCGAAGCACGGAATCGCCTGCGGCACCGGCGCTCAACGGAGGGCTCGGTCAGATCATCAGTATGGCAGGTGGCGCGACGTCATCGCAGAGCGAGGCAATGAGTGTCGCAGACTATCTCTCGTCGCATGATGCTGTCGCCGCGCTGAAGACCAATGATAGGCTGATCGAACGCTACAGCCTTCCGGGCATCGACTTCTTCAGTCGGCTGGACACCAGTCGACTGACACCGGAAAGCCTGCTGCGCTATTATCAGAGCATGGTGACCGTTTCGTACAGCACCGAGACCGGGATCACGACGCTGAGCGTGCGCAGCTTTCGTCCGCAGGATTCCTACGATCTCGTCCGCAAGCTGCTGCGCCTGGGTGAGGCGCGCGTGAACGAACTGAACCAGCGCAGCTACAACGATTCGATTGCGCTGGCGAAGCAGCAGTTTGCGGCGGCTGAGAAGAGCCTGGCGGATGTTCAGGGACGGATGACGCAGTTCCGCCAATCGCGGTCCGATATCGATCCGCTCATCACGGGGCAGGCGCAAATTGCGCTGGTCGGCGGCCTGAACGAGCGCCTTGCGGCGGCGCGTGCCCAGCTCAATGTGATGCGCGGAAGCATCAGTCCATCCAGCCCCCAGTATCGCGCCATGGCGGCGACGGTGGCTGCACTTGAAGGGCAGGTCAGCGCGGCGTCAGCCAAGCTCACGGGGCCTAGCGACGCAATAGCGACGGATATCGGCGGATATGAGCAGCTCAAGTTGCAGCAGGAATTTCTCGCAAAGCGGTATGAGGCGGCAGCAGCGGCCCTTGCCTTGGCGCGCGAACAGGCACAGCGGCAGCAGCTCTATGTGGTTCACGTCGTGGAACCAAACAAGCCGGTAAAGAGCCTGTACCCCGAACGGTGGCGAGTCACGCTGACGGTGCTAATTGCAACGCTGCTGGTATACTCGATCAGCTGGTTGATCGCTGCGGGTGTGCGTGAGCACGCTTCCTGAGTTGGGCGCTGGTCTATCCGGTCAGAACGACGAGCTTCTGATTGGCTCTGGCGCTGGTGGGACCTTGCGGTAGGTGGCCGTACGGCGGGTCTCTGCCCACGCGTCCCGCCAATTGCCGAACGGAGTTGATGAACAAGCTTATGTCCAGTGGAGGTTCAGCGCCGGCGGTCCTCGATCCGTTCTCGTTTCATGACCACACGGCCAGCGTTATCAAAGGCATCGGCGGCGCTACGCCGAATGCCGATCCTTCCTACGCGTTTCACACCGATTATGTGCGGCTAGCCCGGGGCAGGGCAAATTTCGCCATTCATCTTTCCGATCTCGAGGCGAAGCAGGGCACGCTCGTCCTGCGCGTGCATCTGTTGCCGGACGAGCCGGGGTCGGTAGCCTCGATGGTGACGAGTGAGCGCATCCAGCTCAATCGGCTCGCACAAAATGGCGGGCACGTCCAAGTAACGTTCGAGGCGTTTCGCTCGGCGCGGTATGCCTTGATGGGTCTGGTGGCCGGACAGACCGATGCATCGGCCAGCGATCTGCGCGTCACGGTTGAGCGATTATACGACGAGACGGCGATCGATCTCGAGGATCGTGGCGAGGGCGCGCCGACGCGGTTCGGCAACTTCGCCGGTTTCAAGAAGGCGGCGCACATCATAGCAGTCGAGGCGCCGACCCTGGGCGCGCCGACGTCGCAAATCGCAACGCGCGCGCAACTGGACGAGCCCATCTTCGAACAGCAGCGACGCGCGCTTGGCCTGGGCGGTGCGGACGAACTTGCGGCTTGGTCCGCCGTGTATCAGCGGCAGGCGCTCGCTGTATTCGAGATGGCGCAGGCAGGTGCGCGAGGCCTGCTGGTTGGCAGCAGCAGCGACCACCTCGCTGCGCCGCTGGCAGCACAGGGCTGCGCCCTGACCGTGCACACTGGCGGAACGTCGCCGTCCGACATGGCGGATCTGCAACAGGCACTCAACCAAGGTGACCTGCTCGACTTCGATTTCGTATGTTCGGCCTGGCTCGAACCTGGGCTGAATCCGGACGCAGTGCAGCGCATGATCGAGTCCTCGTTCGGTTGCTTGCGGCCGTCGGGTCTGGCAGTGCATGTCGTCGGCACCGGGGGTTATGGTCCAGGCTTTAGTCGCGCCGCTTTGGAGCGGCTTTCTCTCAACATGTTGTCAAAGGGCCACGATGTCGCTCAACTACGGTTGGCGCCGCACCGACCGGAGTTCGACCGCGAGCCTGGCGCGGCCGGTTTTATCGCGCGTCGAACTTCCCGCTGGTTATAATGTCAGCACACGTCCGTAACCGTTGCAACTCACGTACCGTGTCGAGAGATTTGATCTATGACTGCTAAGCTGACGTCGGCCGACCGCGAGAAGATGAAGCTGCTGCTCAGTCTTGTCGACGAGCAGTCTCGGCCGAACATTAATGCCCTTTCAGAGCTCGTGAAGAACCTGCCGCTCGCCTATCTAAATATCAAGACCTTCGGCTACGATCTTGCGCGGAGGCTGTCGGAGGTAACGCCACTCCCGTCGGGGGACCAGGAGCCCGGCTATCTTGGTTTGCCGTGCAAGACATCAATTCAGGCGGACATCGAAAGCGCCTGGTCCGCCTACTGGTGCCGCGAACTCCAAATCCCGGTGACCTATCACCGCAAAGTGTGGGAGTTAGTCTACGTACTGCAAGTGCTGCATGAGCACGGCCATCGTCGCGCGGGCGCGCGGGGACTTGGTTTCGGGTGCGGTGTCGAGCCGCTGCCGAGCTATTTCGCCTCTCGTGGCATCGAAGTGACAATGACCGACATGGAGCCGGACCGTGCCCAGGCTGCGGGCTGGGCGACTACTAGTCAGCACACCGCCAGCCTGGAGCTTGCTTTCCATGCACATCTCGTCGATCGAGCGACCTTCGACGACAAGGTAAGCCTGCGCTATGTCGATATGAACGCTATCCCGGCTGATCTCCAGGACTATGACTTTTGCTGGTCGGTCTGCGCGCTTGAGCACCTTGGTTCCATTCAGAAGGGCCTCGAATTCATCAGGAACTCGCTCAAGGTGTTGAAGGTCGGCGGGGTCAGCGTGCATACGACCGAATTCAACATCAATCCGAACGGTCCGACGATCGACAACTGGGGAACCGTTCTTTTCCAGCGCCACCATTTCGAGCAGTTGGCTGCCCAGCTGGTCGCGGAGGGCCATCGCGTGGCGCCGCTCGATTTTTCCCTTGGTGACAAGCCGTTCGATCGCTTCATCGATCTGCCGCCTTTCCATCATGACCTTCCCGATGCGATCACGGACTGGCTCGGTGCGCCGCAGCATCTGAAGGTCGCTGTCGACGGCTTCCCTGCGACCTGCTTCGGCTTCATCGCTTGGCGGGGCGTGTGAGCAGGAAATTGCCGGCCGGTACTGCGGCTCGCCCGCCTGCATCGAAGATGCCGGTGCGGGTTGCCAAGCTTGTCCGCTTGCGCTTTGGTCTTCCTTTCGCTCGTCGTGGGGATGCGGCGCGTCTACGCGACGAGTGGCTTGAGGCGGTCTATCAATATCGCCGAGCGATCGAATGGTTGCCATGGCGCGAGGATCTGAAAATTCAGATCGGTAATTGCTTGCGTGCGTTTGGCGATATCGAGGGCGCTCTTTCCGCCTATCATTCGGTGGGCAGCGTCGCGCATCGTGCCGCCGCGCTGGCGGAAGCGGCTGAGGCGCACAAGCTGGAGGGGTTCCGCCGGCACGCGTTCCACGTGACCGCGGAGGCGGGCGAGCTGCCCGTACCGATCAATGTGCAGCCTCTCACTGTCCAGGCGTCGGCATTGCCGCGAAGAGTAAAGCGGTATTCTGGTGATGCCAGGGCGATGCTGGGCACGCTTGGCGATACCTCCGGCGTACCCCGTCGGTTTGCCGGTGGCGCCATTGCGGCGGTCAAGCTCGACCAAGTCGGAGCAATGGCCATGGAACGCGACGGCGTTCCCGAACCGCTGCTCTGCGGGGTCGTTGCGCTGAGGGGGCGGGTCCTATCGGTCATGCCGGTGGATCATGTCGAGCTTTGGTGCGGCTCGGGCGTGGGTGAGCAACTGCTCATGCGTGTCGCCACTCGGCCCTCCCAGCTCAACCGCGCATTGAAGCTACAGGTCTTCAATCTCTGGTTCGACAGTGCCCGGTTACCGCCTGGCCGCCACTGGCTCAGCATCAAGGCAGGGGGGCGCATCGAGCCGGCCGGCCTGTACGTGAACGTCGGCGTCGTCGAAGACGGTGCAAAGCTTGCCCAGTCGAATGCGTATGTTCCTTCCCCGCCTCGCCCGGACGAGGATTGCGATACCTATGTCCGGGAGTTGCCTGCGCTCATCCGTCCGGCACGTCGAAGTCTCTTCTCCCGCCCAGTCCAGTCGATCCTGGCAGTGCGGGCCGATCAACTCGGCGACGTGTCCGCCTCGCTCCCCGCATTTGCGCGGCTTCGCGCCCTGTTTCCGGAGGCGTCGATCACTGCGCTGGTCCAGCCTGGCCTGCGCGACATCGTCGAGGCTAGCGGCGTCGCTGACAGGGTGCTGACGGTTACCCTGGACTATGATCCGTCGGCGGAAAGGCGATGCCTGCGCGAGGCAGAACAGGCGCGTCTTGTCGAGATGTTGAACGGCGGCCGCTTCGATCTTGCTATCGATCTTTCGCCCGGTGATGAAACGCGGCCACTCCTGCTACTTTGCACCGCGGAGGTCTTGGTCGGCTTCAATTCCGATCGATTCGCCTATCTTGACTTTGGCATCTCCGTTCGCTCGCGTGACAAGGTAAACCTTTTGGAAAATGTTTCGCACGCCAAGACAGTTTCCATGCTGATCGAGGCACTGGCGATTGCGGCGCAACCGGCGATGCAGAATGTTCCCAGCCTGGAATTGGGTGCGGCCATCCTGTCGGGGTACGGCCTTGAACACGGCAAGTACGTCGTTCTTCATACGGGCGCGCGGCATCCAATCAATCGCTGGCCCCTCCAGCAATATGTGGAATTGGCGCGGCGGCTGCTCGAAAAAACCATGTTGCAGGTCGTCATGTTTTTTGACGACGCAGATTCGAAGAGTAAGGTGGCCAGCCAAATCGTGCAGGACGGCCTGCGCTTGTGCGATAAGATGCCACCGGCCAGCTTCGATGCTATCCTGTCCAGTGCGGGACTGGTTATCGCGAACGACTCCGGTCCGAAGCATCTTGCCGCCGTTCGCGGTGTCCCTACGGTGAGCCTGCACGTGGGGCGCCTCAACTGGAACGAATGGGGGCAGGATGGGTCTGGTGTGATCGTGAGCAAGCGCGTTCCCTGCGCGGGCTGCGCCCTCAATGATGTCGTACTCTGCGGCAAGGAGGCGTTGTGCCTGACGAGTATTACGGTTGAAGAGGTGCTAACGGCCTCCGAAGAGGCTTTAGGCCTCCCGGCAGGCACTCTCAGGTGATATCCTGCCTGGGGCCTGAATAAACCGCGGGACGAGTAGGGGAAGAGTTTGTCAATGTCGAAGCGGAAGCGAGATGGAGATTTTGCAGCTGCGCGTACTATCTTACTCGCTATGATTAATCGCGATGACGCGATAGATCGGCTCACGACCGATGCTGGTGCGGCTCCGCTCCAACAGGCACGGCAGGTGACTGCACGGCTCCCATGAGGCAAGCAGCACCCTACTCAAATTGTTTGTTGTTTGCGTCGGTTGCCACGGTGACCTGCTCGCTCTGTCCGAGCGTTTGAGCGTGTGGCCCTTTTCGGATTGCGTGCCACAACCATCTCGCCGCGGTTCGACAGCTGAGTCCGCCGTCACGCGCAGCCATCAACCGAACACGCAAGTCGATCTATAAAGAATGACACATCCAAGCCGGTCTCCTCCTCCGACAGGAATGCCGAACCAGGATCAGACTGAGAGGTAATCTATCGCCGATGCAATCCACTCTAACGCAAAGATCAAAAGCGATCTCGAACGCAGAGGAGGCTTTGGCAAGCTGGCATGGAACCTAAGGTTTATCATATTGCGTTCGTTGAACGTCTAGGACGTTCGGTACAAAAGTATGAGCATATATTTGCTTGGAGTAAGGAGTTGGGCACGCTGTGAGCAGCGATAGAAAGGGCGCGCGGTCTAGTAGCCGGCTGGGCATTATCATACTTGGCATGCATCGGTCTGGCACAAGCGCGTTGACGAGGGCCCTCAATCTGCTTGGTGCTCATCTCCCGAACGATCTAATTGGACCGGCCGATTCGAATGAAACGGGGCACTGGGAGCCCAGCGCGGTCGTCTCGTTCAACGAGGCGCTGCTTGCGTCGGCAGGCTCTCGTTGGGATGATTGGCGGCCACTCTCTTTGGCATCGGTGAATTCCTCGGAAAGCGCGGAATTCCTAGGCCGCGCACGCACTCTTCTGCGCCAGGAGTACGAGTCCTACCCCCTCATTGTACTAAAGGATCCAAGAATCTGCAGACTATCGCGATTTTGGTTCCTTGCTATGCAATCAGAGGATATCGAAACTCGCGCCTTACTACCAATTAGATCCCCTGAAGAGGTCGCCAGCTCACTTCAGCAGCGCGATTTGATCGTGAGCGGTTACGCTCACCTGCTCTGGCTCAGGTACACGCTCGACGCTGAACATGGTAGTCGTGGGATTATTCGGGCGTTTTGCAGATATGATGAACTTTTGGAAGATTGGGAAGCGGTCGTTGAAAGAATGGAAGACCGCTTGGGTATCAGATTCCCCAATCGATGTCCTGCAGTGGAAGCGGAGATCGCCGACTTTCTGACGGTTCGGCACCGTCATTTCTCGACGAAGTTTGAACAAGAGCCAATCAACGACGAAGTTCATGCTTGGGCAAGCGAAGTCTTTTCAATTCTTTGTCGGTGGAGTCTGGAAGGTGAGACCTCTGAAGGGCGAAGGCGACTAGACCAAATCAGAAATAAGTTCGATGCGGCGTCGGCTGCATTTACTCAGATCGGCATTGTGGGAGGGCCGGTTCCCGGGCAATCAGGTGCTGGTCTGGCGAGAATTCGACAGCTTGAGGCCGAATTAGAGACCAGCCAAAGGGCGGTGGTAGCTCAGGCGGATGTCGCTCTTCGGAGTCAAAGTCAATCAGCTGAGCTGCAACTGGTGCAGTGGGAGCAAAGTCAATTATTTACTCGAGCGCGTGCCGAGGCGGAAGCGGAGCGTGGTCGGAGGGAGGCTGCTGAACAAGAGCAAAAAAACCTTGCAGATGCCCTTGATATTGCGCGAGGTTCAGTCAAATCTCTTCAAGAGCAGCTGGATATACTATTAGTTAAATACGAAGATGTCCATCGTAGAATGGATCTTCTCTGTGAAGAGCTATTAGCGTCGGAAGTTCGTGAGTCTGCCGCGATTAAGGAGATTAGTAAATTATTGGAACAGATTTCATTGTTTCATAATGTCACCTATGAATCGCAGCGACTCTGCGATCAATTGGCCCGAGAACGCGATGGCGCCTTAGCGGAATCTGAAGCGCGCCTGGGCAGAATCGATTGGCTCCTCAAAGTTAACGCGTCTATACTCGCAGCTCCGGCATGGTGGTATCTGTTGCCGCACCGATTGAAGATGCACAAAATAGAGCAATCGCTTTCAAGGCAAGAGCTGTTTGACGAGCGCTCTTACCTCGCAATTCATCCAGACGTGGCAGCGAGCGGCTCGAATCCGCTTGAGCACTATCTTCTTCATGGTATTCGAGAGGGTCGCCCGCAGCGGTAGTATCGATTCGATGGGTCGTCGTCTGATCGCGGGCTGTTTGTAAGCGTGTTCAGCAGGCCGCCTTGTGGCATCGTCGATAGCCGGGATGCTTGCCGCCTTTGACGAGGGCGGTGGTGGTGCAGGAAGTTTCGGGGTCTACGACCAGTCATACGAGCACTCGTATGACTGGTCGCATGGAGGTGGTGGGCCGGGTGTCGGCCGGCGGCGCTGGTCGGATGCGGAGAAGCTGGAGATCCTGGCCGAGGCGTTCCGGCCTGGGGCCAGGGTCTGCGATGTGATCGCCCGGCGCGAGGTGTCGAGCAGCCTGATCTATACGTGGCGCAAGCAGTTGCGGGTCGGCAAGCTGGCCGGGACTGCAGCGTCGCTGCCGGTGTTCGCCGAGGTTCGGCTCGCGGAGCCGATCGTGCCGGCGTCACCGCCGGTGCCGTGTTCGTCGGGGCGCATCGATATCGCGTTGCCCGGCGGCGTGCGGATCAGCGTCGACGGCGGGGTGGATGCGGATGCGCTGGCACGGGTGTTGTCGGTGCTGCGGTGAGCCCGGCGCCGTTGCCGACGCGGGTATATCTGGCGTGCGGCGTGACCGACATGCGCAAGGGGTTCGACGGTCTGGCGGTGCTGGTGGGCAGTGTCAGGAATTTCGTGTGCGGGCGGGCATAAGAGGGTAAGAAGGAGACCCGAGATGTCCCGACGCAAAGAGCCTGCGATACCGAATGAGTTGCTGGACCAGTTGCTGGCTGGCGGGGATGCGGCGGCGGCGCTGCAACAAGGTGGCCTGCTGGATGCGCTGAAGAAGGCGCTGGCCGAGCGCGCGTAAAACGCGGAGATGGACCATCACCTCGCCGGCGATGGGCGGTGCCGGCAACATGCGGAGCGGCTATAGCCGGAAGACGGTGATGACGGACACCGGCAGCCTGGCGCTCGCGGTGCCGCGCGACCGTCAGTCGAGCTTCGATCCGCAGCTGATCGCCAAATATCAGCGTCGTTTCCCGGGCTTCGATGAAAAGATCGTGTCGATGTACGCGCGGGGGATGAGCACGCGGGAAATTGCCGGCCATCTCGAGGAGTTGTACGGCATCGATGCCTCGCCCGACCTGATCAGCACGGTGACCGACGCGGTGCTCGACGAGGTCGCCATCTGGCAGCAGCGTCCGCTGGATCCGGTCTATCCGCTGGTCTTTTTCGATTCGATCCGGGTCAAGATCCGCGACGAGGGCATGGTGCGCAACAAGGCGATCCACATCGCGCTGGGCGTCCGTGCCGATGGCGCCAAGGAGGTGCTCGGCCTGTGGCTCGAGCAGAACGAAGGCGCCAAATTCTGGCTGCGGGTGATGAACGAGCTCAGGAACCGCGGCACCGAAGACATCCTGCTCGCCGTGGTCGATGGGCTGAAAGGCTTCCCCGAGGCGATCACCGCCGTGTTTCCCGACGCCGTCGTCCAGACCTGCATCGTCCATCTACTGCGAAATTCGATGGAATTCGTCTCCTGGAAGGACCGCAAGGGTCTGGCGACGGCGCTCAAGGAAATCTACCGCGCCCCTAGCGCCGAGGCCGCCGAGCAGGCGCTGGCGGCGTTCGAGGCCGGCGCCTAGGGCAGCCGCTATCCCGCCATCGGGCAGAGCTGGCGGCGGGTCTGGGCCGAGGTGATCCCGTTCTTCGCCTTCCCCGAGGAGGTCCGCCGGATCGTCTATACGACCAACGCGATCGAGGCGCTGAACTCGAAGCTCCGGCGGGCGGTGCGCGCCCGCGGGCATTTCCCCAGTGACGACGCTGCCACCAAGCTGCTCTACCTGATCTTGAACAGGTCCGAGAAAGAGTGGAAAATGCCGCCGCGCGAGTGGGCCATGGCCAAGGCGCAGTTCGCCGTCATCTTCGGCGAACGATTCATCAGGGCCATGGCGGCGTAATGTTCAATCCGCCCGCCCGCACACGAAATTCCTGACACTGCCGTGCTGGTGCAGCAGGTGCTGGCGAAAGACCCGCATTCGGGCGCGCTGTTCGCGTTTCGCGGCAAGCGCGCGCATCTGGTCAAGCTGTTGTGGTTCGACGGGCAAGGCCTTTGCCTGTTTTCGAAGCGCCTCGACCGGGGCCGCTTCGTCTGGCCGGTGACGGCGACCGGCACGGTGGTGCTGACGCCGGCGCAATTGTCGACGCTGCTGGAGGGCATCGACTGGCGCCGCCCGGAGCGGACCTGCACGCCGACGCTGGCGGGCTAAAACCGGCGGTTTTGCGTCGCTTTTGCTCGCTTGAGTCCCCGCGATCTGCTAGGAAATCCGGGTGTCGGAAGCGCCCGTTTCCCCTGCTGATGCCACCGCGCGGATCGCCGCGCTGGAGGCGTTGCTGGCCCGGGCGAATGCCGCGCTCGCCGCCCGCGATCTGCTCATCGACAGCTTGCGCGGACAGATCGCCCGGCTGCGGCGGATGCAGTTCGGCGCCTCGTCCGAGAAGCTGGGCCGCGAGATCGAGCAGCTCGAACTGGCGCTGGAAGAGCTGGAAGCCGAGCGCGACGCGGCGCCGGTAGAGGCGCGCCCGTCGGAGGCGACGGCGCGGCCGGCACCGGTCCGCAGCCTCCCGGCGCATCTGCCGCGCGAGGACGTTGTCCACGAACCGGCCTCGGGCACCTGCACCTGCCCGGATTGCGGCGGCGCGTTGCGCCGGCTGGGCGTGGATGCCCATGAGATTCTCGACGTGGTGCCGGTGCGCTGGCGGGTGGTGCGCAACGTCCGCCCAAAATATAGCTGCCAGGTCTGCGAAAAGATCGTCCAGGCACCCGCGCCGGCCAGCGCCGTCGCGCGCGGCAAGGCCAGCTTCGCGACGCTCGCGCATGTCGTGATATCCAAGTTCGAGCACCACCTGCCGCTGTACCGGCAGGCAGAAATGATGGCGGCGCAAGGGCTCGATATCGACCGCTCGACGCTGGCCGGCTGGGCCGGACAGGCCGCTACGCTGCTCGATCCGGTCGTCGCCCGCATTCGCGACGAAGTCCTGCACGCCGACAAGATCCACGCCGACGACACCCCGGTGCCGGTGCTCGACCCCGGCCGCGGCAAGACCGCAACCGGGCGGCTATGGGTGTACGCGGTCGACGACCAGGCCTCGGGCAGCACCGCGCCGCGCGCGACCTGGTATCGCTTCACGCCGGACCGCACCGCCGCCCACCCGCTGGCGCATCTCGCCGGCTTTCGCGGTCTCCTCCAGGCCGATGCCTATGCCGGCTATGATGGACTTTACCGCAATGGGGTGACCGAGGTGGCCTGCTGGGCGCATTTCCGGCGCAAGATCTTCGACCTGCATGAGCGCACCGCCACGCCGCTGACCACCGACATCCTCGAGCGGATCGGCGCGCTCTATGCCGTGGAGGCCGAGGTGCGTGGCCAGCCACCGGATATCCGGCACCGGGCGCGGCAGGAACGCAGCAAACCGCCGGTCAAGGCGCTGCGTGCGGTGCTCGACACAGCGCTGCGCCGCCTGTCGCCCAAATCCGACATGGTGAAGGCGATTGCCTATGGCACCAAGCGCTGGCTGGCGCTGTCCCGCTTCCTCGACGATGGCCGGCTGGAGATCGACAACACCGAGCATTGTAGCCATGCCGGGGGCATGGCGGAGACGCGCAGGGCCGAGCGCGCGCTGCGGGGCGTGGCAATCGGCCGCCGCAACTGGCTGTTCGCCGGCTCGCGCGTGGGCGGCGAGCGTGCCGCCGCCATCTACACTATCATCCAGACCTGCAAGGCCAACGGTGTCGACCCGCAGGCCTATATCGCCGACATCATTGCCAGGATCGCCGATGACTGGCCCGCCAGCCGCTGGGATGAACTCCTCCCGTGGAACTGGAATCGGCCAGCTGATCAGCCAACCGCGCAAGCCGCATAACCTGCGGCCTGCAGACCACGTTTACTCCATCCGGCGAAGGCCGCGCCGAGGTCAGAGATCCTTCATGAATGCTGAGCGGCGATCGTCGAGAAGCTCTTCGACGCAGTGTAGCCCGCTGGAGGTGAACGCGGTGATGGAGTCTGCTGGTCTTTGCCGCGGCTATCTCGGCGGCGGACGCGTTCTCGGCAGCGTAGGCCTCGAGATCTTCGAGCTGCAGTTCCATCTGGTGGAGGAGGCGACGCGTGAGCCCCTGCTGAACCATCAGCGCCAGGCCCTGCATCCCCTTCCCCATATCGGTGTGGCCCATCGCGATCCATACCCGCGCTCCTGGAGGAATCACCGCAGCGCCTTCAGGGCTGCGCCCACCAGCGTCGGCGATGCCGAGGGGAAAATGCTCACCCTCCTGCCGCAGGCCAGATCGATGACCATCGCCGGCACTTGCTCTGCCGCCGCACCTTCGTGATCGCCGACGATCGTCGCCTCGCCGCGCTGGAGGCGTTGCTGGCCCGGGCCAATGCCGCGCTTGCCGCGCGCGATCTGCTCATCGACAGCTTGCGCGGCCACATCGCCCGGCTGCGGCGGATGCAGTTCGGCGCCTCGTCGGAGAAGTTGGACCGCGAGATCGAGCAGCTCGAACTGGCGCTGGAAGAACTGGCAGCCGAGCGCGACGCGGCGCCGGTAGAGGCACGCCCGTCGGAGGTGACGGCGCGGCCGGCACCGGTCCGCAGCCTGCCGGCGCACCTGCCGCGCGAGGAGGTCGTCCACGAACCAGCCTCGGGCGCCTGCACCTGCCCGGATTGCGGCGGCGTGCTGCGTCGGCTGGGCATGGACGCGCATGAAATGCTCGACGTGGTGCCGGTGCGTTGGCGGGTGGTGCGCAACGTCCGCCCAAAATATAGCTGCCGGGTCTGCCAAAAGATCGTCCAGGCCCCCGCGCCGGCAGCGCCGTCGCGCGGCAAGGCCAGCTTCGCCACGCTCGCGCATGTCGTGGTCTCGAAGTTCGAGCATCATCTCCCCTTGTATCGCCAGGCGGAGATGATGCCGGCGCAGGGGCTCGACATCGATCGCTCGACGCTGGCCGGCTGGGCCGGACAGGTCGCAGCGTTGCTCGACCCGGTCGTCGCCCGCATTCGCGACGAAGTCCTGCACGCCGACAAGATCCACGCCGACGACACCCCGGTGCCGATGCTCGACCCCGGCCGTGGCAAGACCGCGACCGGGCGGCTATGAGTGTATGCGGCCGACGACCAGCATCAGCAACCCACACCCACCCGCGCACAGGTCTCATATGGCCCAGATTCAGTCAATTTTTCTCAGGCGTGTGGTTATTGTCGCCGGCTTGGCCGTTGTAAGTGGCCTGTTCCTTGCCCAACGTCCGCGCCGCCATCCACTGCGGTACATGCCAGCTTTCGGGAAGGGAGCGGGCGATCATCCCGGGCAGGAAAGACCAAAGCAAAATTCCGGAAAGGAAGGCACCGAGCATCATCCATAGCTCGCGCCTGCGCTGGAGATCGGTCGACCGCGCTCGAACGACCAGCCCATCCATTCGTCCGATCACTTTATGTAGGTCGGCACGAGCGTCATCCATCTGACGCTTATCATCCGCCCTCGCATCTGCCGCTGCCTTCGCCAACTGCTGGACCATTATGGCTGGGGTGAGCTTGACGCCCGGCGCCTGCTCGATGCGGGTGATACCCTCGGTCATCGCTGCAAGCTGCCGGCTGATCGCGCCCAGCGTCGGGCTGTAATCCGGCATTTTCTCGCGCGCGGCGGTCAGTCCCTGAATGGCTGTATGGAGAAGGGAAATCTCCTGCCGCAGGCTTTCGAAGGCCTGGGTGGGATCGTCGGCAATGCCATACTGGCGGGGAATGTCGGTCATGGGCGCGAGCCTACATCCCAATGTTGAGGCCGCGCGAGCGGCCGAGCCATTCCTGGAGGTCGTGAGACATCGACGCGCCTCCCTGAGACTTCAAACCTAGCTCCAGTGCGCGATTGCGCAGCAGCGACTCGAGCTGGGGATCGCGGTGCAGCGCTTTGGCCATCGTGGTCATGGCATCTCTGGTGGACCGCGCGGCATCGTAATCGCCGCTCCTCTCCAGAGTTTTCAGCTGCCGTGCCTTGTTCTGCCAATCGGCGACGAAGCGATCGGCGCGGTTAGCGGCATCGACGCGTATTTCGCCCTCGGCGACCATCGCTTGGATCGCGCGACTGGTCCGGCCATTCGCGGCTTCGCTGATAAGGGCAGGGTCCTTGTTCATCGCGATGCGCATGTCTTCGCTGCCGCCGGGGCGAAGTGCGTCGATCTCCTTGCGGGCAGTACCAAAGGCCTCGCGCTGGTGGGGCAGGGGTTCGAAGCCCTGCTGTTTCATACCGATGATGTCCTGCGCCGCGCGGCCAAATCGCTGCACCGCCTGTTCGAGCGGGCCGGGCTGGGTCGGCATACGGATCGGCGCGCTGCTGAGCTTCAGCCCGTCGAACATCCCGCGACGGGCAGACGCCGGCGCTGGCGATAGCGCCGGTTGCACGTCGAGCGCGCGGGGGTAGTCCGACGCCATGTCCTTGCTGCGCTCGCGCGCCAGCGCTCGGGCCAGCCGCCCGGCATCGGCGAAATCATCCCGGCCATAATGCAGATCGACACGCCCCCGATGACGCGACAGCGCGACATAGGCAGCATGCCGGTCCAGCCCCGGCGTCGCCAGGACATGGACGCGATCCACGGTCATGCCCTGTGCCTTGTGGATGGTGGCGGCATAGCCGTGATCGACATGGGCATAGTCCTTGAGGTCAAAGGCGACACTTCGCCCGTCATCGGTGCGCACACGCATCGCGGTTCCGCTGGCCTGTTCGATCGTGCCGAGCGTGCCGTTCTTCACCTCCAGGCAGCGCTCATTCTTGAGAAACATCACGCGATCACCGGCCGCGAACGACCGGCTTCCCCGCTCGACGACGAGGTCGACGTCCGCTCCCAGCATCTGCGCCGCCCGCATCCGGTCACGCGCCGCCGTGTTCAGTTCGCGCACTTCGTCATTGGTGTGGGTGAGGATGATGCGGCCGGCTTGCGGGGCAGCCTGTCGGTCCTTGTCCCAGCGGTCGATCAGCGCCTCGCGCGCAGCTTCGCGCGTCTCGGCGGCATGGACATGGCCAGCCTCCGCATAGGCGGCCAGTGCTTCGCCGGTGCGGCCGGTGGCGAGCTGCCGCGTTGCGTCGCGCTGCCAGTCTTCGGACTGGCGGCGGATGGTGGTGATTTCCACCGCGCCATGCCACTCGGCAATCGAGCGGAACGCCGCACCGGCTTCGATCGCCTGGAGCTGCTGCGGGTCCCCCACGAGCACGACCTTCGCGCCGCGCTTCTCCGCTTCGCGGATGACGCGCTCCATCTGCCGTGTGCCGATCATCCCGCCCTCGTCGATGACAAGGACGGATTTGTCGGTTAGCAAGTCGCGGCCCTGGCCCCATTGATGCTCCAGGCTGGCGATGGTGCGCGACGCGATGCCCGAGCCACTTTCCAGATTCTCCGCAGCGATGCCCGACAGCGCCGCGCCGTAGACGGTGTAGCCCGCCGCTTCCCACGCCTCGCGCGCGACGCCGAGCATCGCACTCTTGCCCGTGCCGGCATAGCCGATGACGCTGCTGATGCCGCGCGCGGCGGTCACGTGCTCCAGCGCGCCACGCTGTTCGGGCGAGAGGCGGAGGCCGCGCTGTTCGGCGACGCCGACAGCCCGTTCCAGATGCCGATCGCCAACCGAGTGATGCCGTCGCGCGTCGAGCGTTGCAGTGGCGTGTTCGAGCCGCTGTTCGGTCTCCAGCATCGCGCGCGACGTGAAGCGATCGTCGCCGCGCCCGTCCTTGCCCAGCTTCACCAGCTCGGGCGACGCGCGCACCGCCGCCATCACCTGGTCGAACTGGTCCTTTCCCTCGCTATGCCGGTGCACGAACATCGCAAGGTCGCGGGTGGTGAAGGTTGCCTGGCTGTGGGTAATCGCGTCGAGCGCGATGCTGGGGTTGGCGAGGATCTTGTCGCCATTGGCGCGGGCGATGGCGTGGTGTTCTTCGAGCCGCTCGCTGTCACGCCCCTGTGCCACCATGCGCGACGCGGCGGGGCCGATCTTGTGCTGGGGCTCCAGACCGATGCCCTGCGCTTCCAGGCTGCGGTGATCGACCCGCGCGTCGATGTCGAGTTCGGCGAGGCGATGATTGATGTGCTCCGCCCAGGCTTCGCGCCAGTGGGTAAGTAGCTCGGTGCGGTTCCAGTCGCGCACCTTGGCGCCGAACCCGTTATCGCTAACCGAACGAAGTCCGAGCATCACATGCGCATGGGGCTTCGCCAGCCCATCGGCGCCGATGTCCCAATGGACATTGAGATCGGCGACCATGCCGCGATCGACAAATTCGCGCTGGACGAACGACCGCGCCAGTTCGATGCCGTTGGCCTGCTGCATCTCGCGCGGGATGGCGAATTCGATTTCGCGGGCAAGCTGCGCGTCCTTGCGCAGCTCGGCGGCCTCGACATCATTCCACAGCCGCTCGCGGTCGCGCCACGCCTCGGGCGCGTTTTCGGGCAGCAGCACTTCGCTGTGCACGACGCCGGCCTTGTTGGAAAAGTCATGGCTGCGGCCGAGCCGCTGATCGTGCAGCCGCGACGCCGAGCGATAGGCGGCAGCCGCCACCGCACTCGACCCGGCAGCGCGGGAAATGATTTTGGCGGAGAAGTGGTAGATCGCCATGGCGACGCACCAGATACGCCTAAAAGCGCACGTCGGCACGACGTATAAGCGCGCCCTCGAACGATTTCATCGCTCTCGGGACCGCGAAATCTCACGAAGTTTCAGGATATTGGCGCGGATTGCCGGCAACGATATCTGGTCTGTCCGACCGACACAAGGGAAGGGCAGGACCATGCGAAAACTCCGAGACTATGATGCAGACCTGAAGGCGCTTGCCCACAAAGCGCGTCAACTGAAGACGCGCAAGCAAAGCCAGCTCGGTGAACTGGTGATGGCGACCGGCGCTGATGCGCTGGGCGTGGAGGAGCTGGCCGGCGCCTTGTTGCATGCGGCCGGCACCGACGCAGCGACGCGGGAGGCGTGGCGCAAACGGGGCGCCGCTTTCTTTCGAGGTGAGCGGAAAGGCGCTGGCGACCGCACTGGTCGCGAGCCGGGCGGCACTGCGGCGGGTGTCGGAGACGCGGAACAGGCTCCAGGCGAAGCAGGCGCGGTATGATCGCCGTGACTGGCAGGTGAAACGGCGCGAACGCACGCGCCAGTTGATCGAGCTGGGCGGGCTCGTGACTAAGGCTGGCTTGGTCGAACTGATCGACGACGACCGTGCGGCAATCCTCGGGATCTTGATCGAAGCGGCGGCGAAACTTCGCGCGACGGATGGTGCCGACCACGAGCAGTTGGTCGCCATCTGGCGTAGGCGAGGACGCCGCGCATTCGGCGAGGATAACGTGGGCTCGCGCTGACCATTGTCGGCGCGCGGCCTTCAGTTCCGATTGAGGCCCAGCTCGCGACTTTGCAGCTTCCGCTTCCACAGGCTTTCGAGGAGAAGAACCTGTTCGTAGCTGGCCGCCGATCCGGCACATTCGAGAATGGCGATCTGATAATCGCTTGGATCGGCGCTTTTCAGGCCGATGTTGCCGCCATGCCCGTCCGATGCATAGTTGAGCCAACGGGCGTAGAATCCTCCGTCGCCGGTAGCCGATCCAACATATTGTTCTTTCGTGCGTGCTGATGTCAGCAGATAGACACCACGCGCCGCGCGCAACGCCGCGACCCAGCCGAGCGGAAGGGTAACAACGTCCGAGACATTTGCGATGAATCGATCGTATCCCGGGAATGCATCTTCGCGGAATTCCCGTGTGAGCTGAACGATTGCCTTGTCCTGGTTGTCGGCTCGCTGGATCCAACTCCGAGTGCCGGCGCCCCATTCGATCCAAAGCTTGCCGATGTAACTGGCGAGCAACGGCGAAGGCGTCACGCGATATCGATCTAGTTGGCTTGTCGTCAGTTCGCTACCGGGTCTCTCGTACAGCGGGTCGACCCAGTCGCTCGCCGCTGGTCCGATGCGCTCGGCGACGTAGAGCCCGGAAAACAGTGTGCCGCCATTTGCCGGGACCACAAAGCTTGCCCAGAACGGGGCCGCGAGCTTCGCGCGGTTCGTGTCGCTCTGCACGGACTGATATTCGTCAAAGGCAGTCCGCTGATCGCGCCAGAGGAGATAGGGCGTGCGGCCCGAAGGCGATTTGGCCTGGTGACGCAATAGGCGCACATCGGAACGCGCCAAGCCGCATTTCGCCAAAGCATCACCGAAGGTCAGGTCCATGGCTGGCCCCGCATCATCCCGCGTTCCTCGCTGTCGCTTCCAGCTGGGCGATGCGCTCCGAGCAAATTTCCTGCACGACGCGGCCCAGTTCCTCGACCCGCTCGCCGAGCCACGTCAGCTCGTCAGCGCTGATGCGGTAGTGCTTCGAATACCGCGCCTTCACATAGGCTTCCTTCAGCTTCTCGAACATGCCGCGCTGCTTGCGGTTGTCGCCCGGCCAGACGTAGGCGAGACGCCGGTCGAGCCTCTCAGCCTGCGTGCGCAGGAAGGCCAAATTGTGAACGTGCGGCGTGTAGAACGTCACAACAAGCAAGGCCGTATGATACAAGCGCTCTGTTGCTTGATGCAGCTGGAACGCCGCGTTGTTAAATCGCTGCTGAGCGAGGTTGAAACGAAAATTGTCGAAAAACTCGCCGCCGCTTGGATACCACTCGTCGAAATATTCCCTGGCCATGGAGAGCGCCGCATGTGGCGACTTCGGCTTGGGCTGGTGCAATTCGCTGTCGTCGCTCTGGTACAGCGCGATGCCGTCACGGGCGACGTCCATGAAGAAATAGCGGCCATGGGCGAGGCCGTCGTTCACCTCCTGCAGGCTGTGAACGATGAAATTGACCGGGGTCTTGATGCTGCCGGTGATACCAAATTCGCGCATCAGCCGGTCATCGACATTCGCCCAATATTTGATGCGGTCGGTCAGCCGTTTGTCGTTGACGATGATCAGCAGGTCATAATCGGACTTGTAGCCCTTGGCGGTATGCGGCTCGTCGATCCAGTTGCCGCGCGCATAGCTGCCGTACAGAATGACCTTGAGAATGCGGCTCTTCTTCTTCCACTCATTGCTGGCGAGCGCGAAGGCGTCGTCGAATTCCTCGAAGACGATCTGCACCACGCGCTCCAGCTCGCGCTGCTTGGCAGGTGGAAGATGATCGAGATTGCTGCGCATGGCGGAAGCTACCCTGTCGGGCTTGCCGCCCGATGGCAAGCCACCCGGCGGCCAGCGGTTGGTTCGAATGGCGGCGATCACCAGGGCCAGAGGCGCCGTCACCACGGTTCCGGCGTGTCGATGATCCGCATGAAGAGGGTGAGGGCGGCGGCAAATTCCGCCTCCACCTCCTCTGCGCTGATGCCGTGGCGATGCCCAAGCGTCGGATAGTCGACATCCTCGAACCGCATCGCCCAGAAGATCGCGCGCTGCCGTTCGGTCATCCGACGAAGGGCACGGAAGCCCCGGCGCCGAAAGACATGGGGTGGAAGCCGCTCGGTCATGACCGCGCCTCCCCGGTGGAAAGGAGGAAATCCGCCGCCTTGCTGGCGGCGCTGGCGGCACGGAAAATCGCCTTCTCGTCACCGCGCAACACCGCGAGCCACGACCCGATATAGTCGCTGTGTCGGACGCTGGGCATAATGCCGAGCGACGCGCAGGTGAATGCCGCCGACATTTCCGCGACGAGTTCTTCCTTTGCGTACGACGCCGATCCGAAGGCACCGGACTGGTCGCGGTCCAACCGGCTGCGATGGCCGGTGAAATGGCCAAGCTCGTGCAGCGCCGTCCGGTACCAGTTCACCGGATCATGAAAGGCAGCCTGTGGCGGCACCTGCACGACATCCTGCGACGGCGAATAATAGGCCTCGCTCCCGCCGATCCGGAAATCCGCGCCGCTGGCGGCGATCACCCGATCCGCCTCGGCAATCGCCAGCACTGGATCGGGCAAAACCGGAATGCTGGTCATCGCCTCGGGCAGGTCGTCGCACTGATCGACGTTGAACACGGTGAAGCGCTTCAGAAAGGCAATGGTCCGCGCCTCCCGGTCTTCGCCCTGCGCCTTCTCGGCCTCGTCCTTCGGGGTGAAGCGATCCGCATAGCACACAACCGTGCCCTTCTCGCCGCGCCGAACATGCCCGCCCGCCGCTTCCGCCTGCCGGTAGGTCAGCCAGCGCTGGCCAGCATAACCGCCACCGATCGCCGCGGCCCACAGGATCAGTACGTTGATCCCCGAATAGGCTCGGGCCGATACGGCGTTCCTCGGCATGGTACAGGGGCACCGCGCCGCATCCCAGGGCTGCACCCAGGGCAACCGGCCTTGCTCCAGCTCGGCGATGATCCGGGTGGTCACCTCGCCATAGAGGCTCTGACGCTCGTTGCTCTGCATCTCCTCTGCTCCTTCCTAAAACCGCCATCGACCGGCGCCGGGGTGGCGGGGGGCGGCAGGAGCGGACCGACAGCCCCGCCGGACGCAGGCGGGGCGCACCTGAAGGGCAGGAACGAACGTGGATGACCCGGCAGCGAGGCTGCCGGGTTGCGCCGCGCCGAGGCGGGGCTACAGGGCCGTGACGCCCCCCGCCACCATGACGCCGAAGGCACCACGCCGCCGCGCCACCGGCGCGGCGACCACCAGAGGCATGGCACCCATGCCGACCGGGCCGCATCGCGGGCCGGCCCCACGTCATGCGATCGTCACGGCGAAGCCGCCGAGACGCCGCAAGGCGGCTCGGCTGGAGCGGCACGCGGAAGTAGAGCGCGGTCAGGCTGGAACAGCCTGAGACGCCACATCATCCGCCTACAAATAATTTTCCCGCACATTTGGAACGGTAGCGGACGAATAGGAACGTCTAGGGACAAAATCCCGTAAAACAGCCAATTTTCATGCCATTGACGACGGCGATCGTCACCCCAACTCTGTCTCCAACAAGCACAAAAGGACCCCGCAAGACACAGGAGACTGAGCCATGATCCAACAGCAACCCGACCGCTTCCTTCGCCTCAAGGAGGTGCTCCGCCGCACCAGCCTGTCACGCGCGACGCTCTACCGGAAGATCCAGAAGGGGACCTTCCCCAAGCAGGTGCGTATCGCCACCCGCTGCGCCGGCTGGCGGGAGTCCGCCGTCAACGAGTGGATGCACAATCCCATCTTCTACCACGTAGACGATTTCCGCTGAAGCGTGCCACATGGCTACGATCGTCCCGTGACGCTACCCTCCAGCAGCATCGCTCCGTGGCTGGATGGACAAGACCGTGATGCCTGGATTTGCGGATCACACTCTCGATTTCGACGCGGCGGTGGCCTATCGCTGCGCAGCGCTCCGCGTCCCTGATCCGCCATCAGAACGCGACGCGGTGATCGCCGCCACCGCCCTCGTGCACGGCCTCACCGTCGTTAGCCGCAACACCGCCGACTTGGTCGCAACCGGCGTTCTCCTCCTCAACCCTTTGGGAAGACCTTGCCCACTAAATCTGGGGCGCCGCATACCCAGACCTCACCGACGGGCGATCGGGCGCGGATGGACCGAAGGCGATCAGCCGCCCCTCACTCCCGGAAGGGCAGGATGGTGGCGCCACTGCGCAGGCTGTCCAGCAGGTTCGACCACCACTGTGCCATCGCTACCCGCTCCTTCCAATGCGTGCCCCGATGATAGGCGGCGCGCACCCTGTCGGTGTCGCCATGCGCCAGCGCGCGTTCGATTGCGTCGTAGGACCATTTGCCCGACTCGTTGAGGAGGGTGCTCGCCATGGCCCGGAAGCCATGCGCGGTCATTTCATTGCTGGCATAGCCCAAGCGGCGGAGTGCGGCGTTAAGGGTATTGTCCGACATCGGCCGCGTGCGCGAACGCATCGACGGGAAGACATAGCCGTTGGATCCGGTGATCGACCGGATCTCCAGCAGAATGTCGATCGATTGGGTCGACAGCGGAACATGGTGCGGCTTGCGCATCTTCATCTTCTCCGCCGGGATAGTCCACACGGCGATTTCCAGATCGATCTCCTCCCATCGTGCGTGGCGCAATTCTCCAGGGCGGACAAACACGTGCGGCGCCAGTTGTAGCGCCCACTTGGTCATGCCTTGACCTTCATAGGCGTCGATTGCCTGCAGCAGCTTGCCGACATCCTTCGCTTCGGTGACTGCGCCATAGTGCGTGACGGTTGGCGTCAGCAGCGCGCCGCGGAGGTCTCTCGTTGCGTCTGACTTCAATCGGGCGGTGGCGACGGCATAGCGGAATACGGCGCCGGCCAGCTGCAGGGTACGCCGCGCGCTTTCCAGCTTGCCGCGCTGTTCGATCTTCCGGATCGCGGTTAGCGCGTCGATGGGTTCGATCTTGTGGATCGGCATTTTGCCGATGGAGGTATCGAGCAGGCTGAGAAGATATTCGCACCGTGCAGCGGTGGAGGGCGCCCAGGCCCGGTCGCCATCGCGCCGCCGCTTCGAGCAATATTCATTTGCGATTCGAGTGAAGGTGTTTTCCGCTAGCGCTTCGTTCCGGGCTTTCTCCCGCTGCCGCTCCAAGGCGGGGTCCTTTCCCACGGCAAGGAGATCGCGCGCCTCATCGCGAAGATCACGCGCGTCGCGCAGGCTTACCTCCGGGTAGGAGCCGAAACTGAGCTTCTTTTCGATGCCGTGGCGTTTGTATTTCATGCGCCAGAGGCGGGAGCCGGATGGCGATACGACCAGAAAAAGGCCCAGCCCGTCATAGAGCTTGTACGCCTTGTCGAGGGTCTTGGCCTTACGAATTGCGATATCGCTCAGAGCCATGGTTCGGGCCTTTCGTCGCGAGGGGCCACAGCCGTGGGGCCTCGTCCAAATTTAGGCCCGAAATCTTCGAAAACAGGCCCCACATGCGCTTGGGCTTTCATGGGACGGGACGAGCGATCACGAGCCGGACGACCCGAAAATACCGCAGATTTCCGCGGTTTACAAAGCTCTGTGGGATTTCGTGAGATCGGAAAATGGAGCGGGTAGCGGGAATCGAACCCGCGTATTCAGCTTGGAAGGCTGCTGCACTACCATTGTGCTATACCCGCCCGCTGCGATCCGCCTGCCACAAGCAGGGGCGTGCGGTCAACCGTCCGGATGGGCGGCGGTTCCTGGGGCCTCGGCGGGCTGCGGCCCCTCGCGCGTCACCTCCAGCTGCGAATCGCCGCCGAGCGCGCGGTAGAGGTTCACTCGGTTGGTCGCGGCGGTCAGCTGCACCGTCACCAGCTGCTGCTGTGCTGCATAGAGAGAGCGCTGCGAGACGAGGCTCTGCAGGAAGGTGTCGATGCCCCCCCGGTAGCGCGCCTCGCTCAACCGGAAGGTATCGGCCGCGACGTCGGCTTGGAGCTGGGTGGCGCGCAGTTGCGCGTCGATCGTGCCACGCACCGCCAGCGCGTCGGCGACATCACGGAACGCGGTCTGGATCGCGCGCTCGTAATTGGCGATCTGCGCCTGTTGCTGTGCCTCGCTCAGCTGCACATTGGCGCGTCCGGCGCCGCCGCGGAAAATGGAGTAGGTGCCGGAGCCGCCGGCCTGCCAGTTGAACGCATCGCCGTTGAACAGACTGGACAGCGCGGTGCTGGCGAAGCCCAGTACGGTGGTCAGGCTGATGCGCGGGAACAGCGCGGCGCGGGCGGCGCCGATCTGGGCATTGGCGGCGCGCAGCTGATATTCGGCCTGCACCACGTCCGGCCGGCGCAGCAGGATGCTCGAATCGAGCCCGGCGGGCACAGCGGCAATGGTAGCGGCCGCCTGTTCGATCGAGGCGGGCAGCAGCGCCGGGTCGATCTCGGATCCGGCGAGCAGCCGCAGCGCGTTGACGTCCTGCGCCAGCGCGGTGGTCTGGCGGGCGACGTCGTTCTGCGCGGCCGCGAGCGTCTGTTCGGCCTGGCGCAGATCGGTGCGGGGGGCGACGCCGCCTTCCAGCCGGGCGCGGGTGAGGCGCACGCTGTCCTCGGCGCTCTTCGCGGTTTGCTGCGCGACCGCGAGCAGGCTCGCGTCGGAGGCGTAGTTGAGCCAGGCGGTGGCGATGTCGCCGACCAGGGTGAGCCGCGTCGCGCGGGCGCCCGCCTCGGTGGCGAAATAGCTGTTCTGCTGGGCGCGGGTGAGCGAGGCGAGCCGACCGAACAGGTCGAGCTCGAACCCGGTGATGCCGAGCTGCGTCGAATAGTTGGTGCGCAGCCCGTTGCCGCCGGCTCCTGCGTTGGTGCCGGTACCGGTGCCGGTGCCGGTGCCGGTGCCGGTGCCCGTGTTGCCGGTGCCGTTGCCCAGCGACGTTGTGCTGCCGCGCCGTTCGGTGATGCCCAGGCTCGCATCGACCTGGGGCAGCTGCGCGCCGCGCTGGATCTGGTACTGCGCGCGCGCCGCGGCGATGTTGGCGGCCGCCACGCGGAGGTCGCGATTGTTGGCGAGCGCCTGTTCGATCAGCGTCTGCAACCGCGCGTCGCGGAAGACCTCGCGCCAGCTGAGCGCGGGCAGCGTCGCCTCGCTCGTGCGCAGATAGGAATCGCCCACGGGCCAGCTGGGCGGCACCGGGGCTGCGGGGCGCACGTCCTTCGGCGCCATCGAGCAGCCGGCAAGCGCGGCGGTGGTGAGGAGGGTCAGCGCGCGCTTCATGCCTGGGCCTCCGGGGTGTTGCGGCGATGGCGATTGCGCAGGGCTGCCAGGCCGTCGCGCACGCCGCGGCGGACGAGCACGAAGAACAGCGGGATGTAGAAGATCGCGAGGATCGTCGCCGTCAGCATGCCGCCGATCACCGAGGTGCCGATCGCGATGCGGCTGTTGGCGCCCGCCCCGGTGGAGATCGCCAGCGGCAGCACGCCGAAGATGAAGGCGAGGCTGGTCATCAGGATCGGGCGGAGACGGATGCGGGCTGCATCCAGCGCCGCCTCGATCACGCGCTTGCCCTGCTTCTCGGCCTGCTCCGCGAACTCGATCATCAGGATCGCGTTCTTGGCGGCCAGCCCCATGGTGGTGAGCAGGCCGATCTGGAGATAGACGTCGTTCTGCAGGCCCCGCAGCGTCACCGCGAAGATCGCGCCGACAAGGCCGAGCGGGATGACGAGCAGCACCGCGATCGGGATCGACCAGCTTTCATAGAGCGCCGCGAGGCACAGGAACACGACGAGCAGCGACACGCCGTAGAGGAGCGGCGCCTGGCCCGAGGAGAGCCGCTCCTGATAGGAGAGGCCCGCCCAGGCGACGCTGGTGCCGGGGATCTGCGCGGCGAGTTCGGCGATCCGCCGCATCGCCTCGCCCGAGCTCTTGCCCGGTGCCGCCTGACCGCTGATTTCGAACGACTGCACGCCGTTGAATCGCGCCATCGAGGTAGGCGCCGTCGCCCAGCTGGTCGAGGAGAAGGAGGTGAAGGGCGCCATCTGGCCGTTGCTGCTGCGCACGAACCACTGGGCGAGATCGCCGGGTTCCGAGCGATAGGGTGCGTCGCCCTGCACATACACGCGCTTCACGCGGCCACGATCGATGAAGTCGTTGACGTAGCGGCCGCCCCAGGCGGTCGACAGCGTCGAGTTCACGTCGGTCTGGCTGAGGCCCAGCGTGGCGAGTTTCTGCTGGTCGAGATCGACCTTCAGCGTGGCGACGTCGGGCAGGTCGGCGAGGCGGACCTGCGCCAGCTCCGGATCGGCGTTGGCGGCGGCGAGCAGCTTGTCACGCGCGGCGACGAACTGGTCGCGCGGCATGCCGCTGGAATTGAGCAGTTCCATGGTGAAGCCCGTCGACTGGCCGAGGCCACGGATCGCCGGGGGCACCAGCGCAAAGACTTGGGCGTCGCGGAAGTTGCGGAAGGCGCCGGCCGCGCGGTTGACGATGCCGTCGGCGCTGTTGTCCTTGCCCTTGCGATCGGACCAGTCGGTCAGGTTGAGGAAGCCCTGCCCGGTATTCTGCCCGGCGGGCCCGCCACCGCCGCCGCCGCCGGCGACCGAGAACATCACGGAAACGTTCTTGGCTTCCTGCGTGAGGAAATACTTCTCCACCGCGAGCTGGATTTCCTTGGTGCGCGACATGGTGGCGCCGGCGGGCAGGCGGAACTGGACGGAGGCCGCGCCCTGGTCCTCGGTCGGCAGGAAGCCGGTGGGCAGGCGGACGAACATCAGCACCAGCAGCGCGCAGACGCCGACATAGACGAGCAGGAAGATCCACTTGCGATCGACCACCGCCTGCACCGCGCGGGTATAGCGCTCGACGCCGCGATCGAAGCCGTTGTTGAACTTCGTCTTGGCCGAATGCAGCCCGCGCCCGACCCAGGGGAAACGCCGCGCGAACCAGCTGTCCTCGATATCCTTTTCCTGGTTCTTCTGCTTCAGCAGCGTGGCGGTGAGCGCGGGGCTCAGCACCAGCGCGACCAGCACCGACAGCACCATCGCCGAGACGATCGTTACCGAGAACTGCCGGTAGATCACGCCGGTCGATCCGCCGAAGAACGCCATCGGCAGGAACACCGCCGAGAGGACCAGTGCGATCGCGATCAGCGCCACCTGGATTTCGTCCATCGATTGGATCGTCGCCTCGCGCGGCGTCATTTCCGGATTCTCCTCCATCAACCGCTCGACATTCTCGACGACGACGATCGCGTCGTCGACGAGCAGGCCGATGGCGAGGACGAGGCCGAACAGCGTCAGCGTGTTGATCGAGAAGCCGAGCGCGTAGAATACGCCGAACGTGCCGAGCAGCACCACCGGCACCGCGATCGCCGGGATGAGCGTCGCGCGCCAGCTCTGCAGGAACACGAACATCACGATGACGACGAGAATGATCGCCTCGATCAGCGTCTTCACCACTTCCTCGATCGAGAGCTTGATGAAGCCGGTGGTGTCGTTGGCATAGGCGTATTTGAAGCCGGCCGGGAACCCCTTGGAGGCGGCCTCCACCTGCTGCTTGACGAGGTCGGCGGTCTTGAGCGCGTCGGCGCCCGGCGACAGCGAAATGGCGAGGCCGGCGCCGGGATGGCCGTTGATCCGGCTCGAGGAATTGTAATTGTCCGAACCCAGCTCGACCCGCGCCACGTCGCGCAGCTTCACCGCGGCGCCGGTCGCATCGGTCTTCACGATGATGTTCGCGAACTGCTCGGGCGTCTGCAACCGCGACTGCGAGGTCACGGTCGCGTTGAGCATCTGCTCGTTCGGCATCGGCTGGCCGCCGAGCTCGCCGGCGGCGATTTCGGTGTTCTGCGCCTGGATCGCGGCGATGATGTCGTTCGGGATCAGGCCATAGCTGGCGAGCCGCGACGGGTTGAGCCAGATGCGCATCGCATAGGGCGCGCCGAACACATTGGTGTCGCCCACGCCTTCGATGCGCGACAGCGGATCCTGCAGGTTGGAGGCAAGCCAGTCCGAGACGTCGAGATTGGTCTTCTTGTCGGTCGCGTCATAGACGCCGACGATCATCAGGAAGTCCGGGTTCGACTTGGTGACGGTCAGGCCCTGCTGCTGCACCTGGGTGGGCAGGCGAGACAGCGCCTGCTGCACCTTGTTCTGCACCTGGACCTGGGCAATGTCCGGGTTGGTACCCTTCTCGAACGTTGCCGAGATCGACACCTGGCCGCGCGAGGTGGACGAGCTGCTGAAATAGAGCAGCCCGTCGATGCCGCTCAGCTGCTGCTCGATCACCTGGGTGACGCTGTTCTGCACCGTTTCGGCCGAGGCGCCCGGATAGGTGGCGCGGATGTTGACCTGCGGCGGCGCGACGTCCGGATATTGCGCGATGGGCAGCGAGAGGATCGCCGCCAGGCCCATCAGCATCACGATGATGGCGAGCACCCAGGCGAAGATCGGCCGGTCGATGAAGATGCGCGACATGAGGGCTCAGCCCGCCTTGGCCTGGCTGCCGCCCCTGGTCTGGGCGCCGCCTTGCCCCTGGCCCTTCTTGGGCGGCTCGATCTTCTGCGGGGCGCTGGCGGGCACGGGCTTGATGTCGATGTCGGGCTTGAGGTTCGCCGTGCCCTGCACGATCACCTTGTCGCCCGGCGCAAGCCCTTGCGTGATCACCCAATTCTGCCCGATCGTACGATCGGCCACAACGGTGCGCGCCACCGCCTTGTTGCCCGGCCCGACCACGAACACCGTCGCGTTGCCCTTGGGATCGCGCGACACGCCGGCCTGCGGCACCAGATAGGCTTGGGTGTCGATAGCCTGCGCGAACATCGCGCGGACGAACATGCCCGGCAGAAGTATATTCTGGGGATTGGGGAAGCGCGCGCGCAGCGTGACGGTGCCGGTGCTTTCGCTGACGATCACCTCGGTAAACTCGACCGTGCCGGCCGCGCCATAGTCGCTGCCGTCTTCCAGCTTCAGCCGCACACTGGCGCTGACCGGCGCGATGCCGTCACGCGCGAGCGCCTTGCGCAGGCTGAGCAGGTCGGCGCTCGATTGCTGGATGTCGACGAAGATGGGGTCCAGCCGCTCGATCACCGCCAGCGGATCGGCCTGGTTGGCGGTGACGAGCGCGCCCTCGGTGAACAGCGAACGACCGATGCGGCCGGTGATCGGGGCTGGCACGCGGGTGAAGCGCAGGTTGATCTGCGCGGTCTGCAGCGCCGCGCGCTGCTGGGCGACTTGCGCTGCCGCCTGCCGCGCCTGGGCGACGGCATCGGTGTAATCCTGCTGGCTTACCGCCTGCATCTGGGCGAGCGGCTTGTAGCGATCGGCCCTGATCCGCGCCGCTTCCAGATTGGCCTGGGCGTTCTGCAGGTTGGCCTGCGCCTGGGCGACGCTCGCCTGATAAAGGCTGGGGTCGATCTGATAGAGGGTTTCGCCCTGGCGGACGACTTCGCCTTCCTTGAAGAAGCGGCGCTGGATGATGCCGGCGACCTGCGGCCGTACCTGCGACATCTGGAACGCGGTGACGCGGCCGGCGAGTTCGGTCGTCATCGGAACGCTGCTCGGCTGGACGACGACATAGCCGACCTGCGGTGGGCCCGACGGTCCCCGGCGGCCGCCCTGCTGCTTGCCGGCACCGTCGCCGGAACCGCAGGAGGCGAGGAGCAAGGCCGATGCAACAAGGATCAGGCCCGAACGGCCATGGCTGGTCGGAGCGTTCAAATTTCAGAACCCGCTTAGGGGTGGCCCGAGGAATGCCGAACCACCGGTCACTGCCAAACTCGGCATTAGATGCCACGTTTCCGTGGTGCCACAAAAAGGTTGTCGCAAAATATGTCGAACGGCGTAGCGACTTGCGCGGATTTGCTGCAATTGCGCGTTACCTGCACCGCGCCGGCGTACCGGCGGGTGCAGGTGCAGCGTGTCTTCAGAAGGCGAAGGTCTCGCCGATCGCGCGCTCCCCGACCAGGAAGGCATCCGCCACCAGCTGCAGCGGCCGCACGTCCACGTCGCTTTCGCCTGCGGCCACCAGATCGGCGAAACGGGCATAGAGGCGGGCATATTCGCGATCCGGAGCCTTCTGCTCGTCCTCGCCGGGCAGCTGCAGGATGCTGCCGCCCATGCCGAGGCGCAGCGTGCCGGCGTCGGTGTCGATCTCGATGTCCCAGGTCTGCGGGCCGGTCTGGAGGAAATCGAAGTCCGCGGTCACCGCGGCGCTGCCGCTGCGCATGTGCAGCTTTGCGCGGAGCGGCGAGGCGCGGCCTTCAGGCACTTCCATCCATGCCTGATCGAGCAGCAGTGCGTCCGGCAGGATCTTGGTAGCGATCGACAGCGCATTGATGCCCGGATCGAACACGCCGAAGCCCCCCGCAGCAAGGATCCATTCCTGCCCCGGATGCCAGCGGCGGATGTCCTCGCGCCAGGTGATCCGCGCGGCCGTGATCTGCTTGCCTTCCAGCCATGCCTTGGCCGGCTCGACGCCGGCTGCCTCGCGTGAGTGCCAGGTGGTGAACAGCGTCACACCCTTGGCGCGGGCGCGTTCGGCGAGGTCGAAGATTTCGGTCAGCGTGGCGGCCGGCGGCTTCTCCAGCATCACGTTCAGGCCGGCCTCGATCGCCAGCCGGGCCTGGTCGTAGCGGCCTTCCGGCGGCGTGCAGAGCGATACCGCGTTAAGGCCATGCCCACCGGCGATCAGCGACTCAATGTCCTTGTGTGCAGCAACGCCATCGACCGAGGCATTGCGACTTGCGGTGGCGACCAGCTCGAAGCGGTCATCGCCCGCCAGCGCCGGCAGATGCTGATCCCGCGCGATCTTGCCGATGCCTATCAACCCAAGACGAATCCGCTCCGACATTTCAGCCCATCCTTTTATGAGATATATTGTTGCAGTCGCAGCGGTTATCAAGCTGCGCTACGGTGCCTCGCAGCCACCCGTAGCGGAGGAATCATGTGCGAAGAAGCCGCAACTCGCATCGGTGCGCCGCGCTTTCGCCTCTGGATTGACGAACCAATAACTCCGACATGAACTGCTCTATGTAGCGTCTCGCAGGAAGTTTCAACGGCAGCTGAAGCGCGCCACAAGCAGCGGGTGCCAGATGCTCCGGTGTGCGAGAAGCTCCCTGCCGGGGCGGTGACAGCGTATCCCGGTTCCTCCGAAAGGCAGGGATTTGTCGGGCAATCCATTCGACTGTCCGGGCCGTCAGGTGCGACGGGCGGTGGGCCGGCTGCCGAGCTGGTCGAGCGCATCGGCATTGTCGCGCCCCCAGGCGTAGAGCAGCTCGACCGGCTCGACAAAGCGGTCGCCCAGCGGAGTCAGCCGGTATTCCACCGCCGGCGGCACCGCGTTCTGGACGATCCGGTCGATCAGGCCGGTTTCCTCCATCTCGCGCAGCGTCTGGGTCAGCATCTTCTTGGAGATGCCGGGCAGGCTGCGCAGCAGCACGCCGCTCCGCGCTGCCCCGCCATGGCGGGCATGAAGCGTGTGCAGTACCATGCTCGTCCATTTGGTGGCGAACAGCGCCAGCACGCGCCGCGGCGCGCAATCCTCGCGCCATTCCGAATCCGCCGTGCCTGGCTGCATGGGTACCTCCTGGTGCCTAGGTTCCGATTTGGTGCCGTCTAGAAGCCGCGGGTGCGGCTGCCTAGCTCGCTTGCCAACGCTTTATGGAGGCAGAAATGGCCAAGACGGCTTTGGTGGTAGGCGCAAGCGGGATCGTCGGCAGCGCGACGGCAGACCTGCTGGTGGCGCAGGGCTGGACGGTACACGGCCTGGCGCGGCGCCCGGTCAAGCAGGCGGGCGTGGCGCCGATCGCTGCGGACCTTACCGATGCCGCGGCGACCGCGGAGGCGCTGGGCGGTGTTGATCCCGACGCGGTGTTCATCACCACCTGGCTGCGGCAGGACAGCGAGGCAGAGAACATCCGCGTGAATTCGGCGATGGTGCGCAATCTGCTCGACGGGCTGCCCAAGCCCAAGGGGCCGCGCCACGTCGCGCTCGTCACCGGGCTGAAGCATTATCTGGGGCCCTTCGAGGCCTATGGCAAAGGCAGTCTCCCGCAGACGCCGTTCCGCGAGGAGCAGGGCCGGCTCGACGTCGACAATTTCTACTATGCCCAGGAAGACGAGGTGTTCGCCGCGGCGGAACGCGATGGCTTCACCTGGAGCGTGCATCGCCCGCATACCGTGATCGGCAAGGCCGTGGGCAATGCGATGAACATGGGTACGACGCTTGCCGTCTATGCGACGCTGTGCCGCGAGACCGGGCGCTCGTTCCGCTTCCCGGGATCTGCCGCGCAGTGGAGCGGGCTGACCGACATGACCGATGCGGGGCAGCTTGCCCGGCACCTGCTCTGGGCGGCAGAAACGCCGGCAGCGGCGAACGAGGCGTTCAACGTCGTCAACGGCGACGTCTTCCGCTGGCAATGGATGTGGGCGCGGATCGCCCAATGGTTCGGGCTCGGGCCCGCGCCGTTCGACGGCACCGTTCAGCCGCTCGAGCAGCAGATGGCCGGGGACGCCGATCTCTGGCGCGCGATTGCCGAGCGCGAGGGGCTGGCAGAGCCGAACCTCGCCCGGCTCGCCTCGCCCTGGCATACCGATGCCGATCTCGGGCGGCCGATCGAAGTGGTAACCGATATGTCGAAGAGCCGCCGGATGGGCTTCACCGCCTACCAGCCTACCGACGACGCCTTTTTCGCGCTGTTCGAGCGGCTGCGCGCCGACCGGCTGATTCCCTAGGCCGCTTCGGCGCCCTCGGCGGTGTCGATCAGCTCCACCACGTCGCCGATCAGGGTCCGCATCGCGGTTCGGGCCGTGGCGGAGTCCCTGGCGGCGATCGCATCGCGCACGGCGGCATGATCCGCCACGCTTGCGCTGCGGCCCTTGATCCGGTTGGTGAAGCGGATCGAGGTGCGCAGCGCGGTTGCCACCATGTCGCGGAACTGCGCGTAGAAGGGATTGCCCGACGCGCGCAGCACCGCGACATGGAAGGCGATGTCGGCATCCAGCGTGTCGTCCAGCCCGCGCTCGGCCGCTTCCATGCGGGCGAGCCCGGCAGAGATGCGCTGCAGGTCCTCGGCCGTACCGAATTGCGCCGCCAGCGCCGCCGCCTCGGGCTCGATCGCGATGCGCAGCTGGCTGAACTGGCGCAGCAGATCGACCGAGAATTGCCGCTCGAGCAGCCAGCGCAGCACATCGGTATCGAACAGGTTCCAGGAGGAGGCCGGCTGCACCAGCGTGCCCTGGCGCGGACGCGCGCTCAGCAGCCCCTTGGCGGTGAGCATCTTCACCGCTTCGCGCGTTACCGACCGGCTGACGCCGTGCTGCTTGGCCAGCTCCGCCTCGGTGGGGAATGCCTCCGTCTCATAGCGGCCGGTGACGATCGCCCGGCCCAGCGCATCGAGCATCCCATAAGTGAGGTTGCGGCCGAGCCCCGAGCGGACTTCCTCGGCAGCATGGGGAAGGGCGGTGGACATCCTCGCGATTGCTTTCCTGTTCTCGGCCGTACGATGCTGTGCACGACCAACCTGTTGCAGACATGGTACTCCAGCGGCGTTGCTGGACAACCCTGATAGATAAGATAAATGAACAACGGACCGTCGCATCCGGGCGGGAACGGGGCAAGATGCGCGGGCCATGCCGCTCGCGCCGCGGCCGGCAGGAGTGGGCATGAGTCTATCCAACATCGATCTGGTCGTGGTGATCGCCTATGCGATCGGCATCTTCGGCCTCGCGCAATGGGTGAGCCGCGACAAGGCGGGCGCCACCAAGGATTCGAGCGACTATTTCCTCGCCTCGAAGAACCTGCCCTGGTGGGCGATCGGCGCCTCGCTGATCGCGGCGAACATCTCCGCCGAACAGATCGTCGGCATGTCCGGCTCGGGCTATGCCATCGGCCTGGCGATCGCCTCCTATGAATGGATGGCGGCGCTGACCCTGCTGATCGTCGGCAAGTTCTTCCTGCCGATCTTCCTGCGCAACGAAATCTACACGATGCCGCAGTTCCTGGAGCAGCGCTTCGGACCGACCATCCGCACCGTGATGGCCGTGTTCTGGCTGATCCTCTACGTGTTCGTGAACCTCACCTCGATCATCTGGCTCGGCTCGATCGCGGTCACGCAGGTGGCGGGCGTCAATCAGGACGTGGCGCTGATCGGGCTCGGCGCTTTCGCCTTGCTGTACCAGCTGCGCGGCGGCCTCAAGGCGGTGGCGCTGACGGACATCGTCCAGGTGACGCTGCTGGTGCTGGGCGGCCTCGTCGTCGCCTACCTGACGCTGACCAAGATCGGCGGCGACAGCGGCGTGATCGGCGGTTTCCAGGAACTGACGCGGCGGGTGCCGGACCACTTCGACATGATCCTCTCGCCCGACAATCCGCACTACAAGGATCTGCCCGGCATCGCCGTGCTGGTCGGCGGCATGTGGATCGCCAATCTGAGCTATTGGGGCTTCAACCAGTATATCATCCAGCGCGCGCTGGCGGCGAAGAGCCTGGCGGAGGCGCAGCGCGGCGTGGTGTTCGCGGGCTTCCTCAAGCTGCTGATGCCGGTCGTCATCGTGCTGCCGGGCATCGCCGCGGTGGTGCTGGCGCCGAACCTCGCCAAGCCCGACCAGGCATACCCAACGATGATGGCGCTGCTGCCCACCGGGCTGCTCGGCCTCGTCTTCGCGGCGCTGATCGCGGCGATCATCGCGTCGACCGCGTCCAAGATCAATTCCATCGCGACGATCTTCACCCTCGACATCTACGCCAAGCTGAAGGGCGTGCAGAGCCGTGCCGAGGACGGCGCGGACAAGGCCGCGTATGAAACGCATCTGGTACGCGTCGGCCGGATCGCGGCGGTGGTCTCGATCATCATCGCGATGTTCACCGCGCGGCCGCTGCTCGGCAGCCTCGATCAGGCATTCCAGTATATCCAGGAATTCTCCGGCTTCGTGACGCCGGGCATCACCGTCATCTTCCTGCTCGGCCTGTTCTGGCCGCGCGCGACCGAGGCGGGGGCGTTGGTGGGCGCGGTCGCCTCGGTGGTGCTCAGCTTCGTCTTCTGGTTCCCGGCCAAATGGGGTGGGATCGAGGCGCTGAACGCGGTGCCGTTCATCAACCGCATGGGCATCGTCTTCCTCGCCTCGCTCGCGCTGGCGGTGATCGTCTCGCTCGCCCGTCCGGCGGCACGCGGCAGCAACCGCATCCGCATGGAAGGCGTTCGCTTCAACACCACCACCGGCTTCAACGTGGCCGCGGTGGTGATCATTCTGATCCTGATCGGGTTGTACGCGACATGGTGGTAAGTTTCTCCGGCTCCTTTCTCGCGGTCGACTGGGGCACGACCAACCGGCGTGTCTTCGTGGTCGAGAACGGCGCCGTCACCCACACCGAGCGCGACGACAAGGGCGTCACCTCGGTCACCGACTTTGCCGCGGAAGCCGCCGGCATCCGCGCGCGGCACGGCGAACGGCCGCTGCTGATGGCGGGCATGGTCGGCGCCAATATCGGCTGGGCGCCGGCGCCTTATGTCGCCGCACCGGCGGGCATCGCCGAGCTGGCAGGCGGGTTGCTTTGGGTGGAGGAGCGCAGCGCCATCGTGCCGGGCGTCTCGACCATGGTCACCGGCCGACCCGACGTGATGCGCGGCGAGGAAGTCCAGCTGCTCGGTGCGGTGCATGCCGGGCTGGCGCCTGCCGACGCGCTGCTGGTCCAGCCGGGCACGCATTGCAAATGGGTGGAGATGGTGGACGGCCGCATTGCCGACTTCACCACCGCGATGACCGGCGAGCTGTTCGCGCTTCTCCGGAAACATGGCTTGCTGGCGGCGCAGCTGGGCGGCGACGTCCAGGTCGGCCCCGCCTTCCTCGCGGGCGTGGAAGAGGGCCGCAAGCGCGACCTCGCCGCCTCGCTGTTCGGCATCCGCGCCGCCAAGATGCTGGGCGTGCGCGACGATGCCGAGGCCGCGGCCTTTGCCAGCGGGCTGCTGATCGGCAGCGACGTCGCGGCGCGGCTGGAACATGCGGGCCATGACACCGTCCATATCCTGGCCGACCCGATGCTGGGCGGCCTCTATGCCGCCGCGATTCGTACGCAGGGCCGCGAGGCGGTGATCGCCAGCAGCCATGACGCGTTCGTCGCGGGAATCCTTGCCATTGCGGAGCAGATTGCATGAGCCACATCGCCGAATTCGACGCCGCCTTCGCGCGTTGCCCGCTGATCGCGATCCTCCGGGGCGTGAAGCCCGACGAGGTCGAGGCGATCGGCGACGAACTGGTCGCGGCCGGCTTCACCCTGATCGAAGTGCCGATGAACTCGCCCGAGCCGCTGGAGAGCGTGTCGCGGCTTGCCAAGCGCTTCGCCGGGCGTGCAGTGATCGGTGCGGGCACGGTGCTCAAGGTGGAGCAGGTCCAGGCGGTGGCGGACGCGGGCGGCACGATGATCATCTCGCCCAACGCGAATCTCGACGTGATCCGTGCGAGCGCGGCGGCGGGCCTGGTTTCGCTGCCCGGCATCATGACGCCGAGCGAAGCCTTCGCGGCGCTCGACGCGGGCGCGACCGCGCTCAAGCTGTTCCCGGCCGAGGCGGCGAGCCCGACGGTGCTCAAGGCGATGCGCGCGGTGCTGACCGAGGCGCGGATCCTGCCGGTGGGCGGCGTGTCGCCGGACACAATGGCGCCGTGGATCGCCGCGGGCGCGCCGGGCTTCGGCCTGGGCTCGGCGCTCTACAAGGTGGGGATGACCGCCGAGCAGGTCGGCGCCAATGCGCGGGCGTTCATCGCCGCGCTGGGAGCTTAATGACAGACGGGCGGGAGGTTGCCCTCCCGCCCGCTGTTGTCAGTTCAGGCGAACTGTCGGGTTAAGCAGATGCGTTTCTTCCCTCAAGTTGCGCAAGGCTTCTGCTTGAGAGTCAAAATGGCGGTCTGACCGGAGATAGACTCCATCTCCGTCTACGACCTCCCACTGCCACGAGCCTCGATTGTCGAGGTAGATGTCTGCGTTCATGATTTGTCCTTCAATGATGGTGAAGGCGGCAATCTGATCGTAGAGAAGTCCTGCTATGTGGGGTTCTGGATTCTCTTCCGCCATCCTGAATTGCCCAAAGAGACATGGCTTTCGTGTCTTCTTGCAGCCCTGCATATCAAATCAAGCCTTTAAAAATCTCCTTTCGTTTAGCTGAAGATGACCGGGGCCAAGTTTTACCTTGGCCCCAGATAAAGAGATGTCTTACTCCGCCGCGATTCCCGCCTTGGCGAACATGTCGCCTTCGATCGCGTCCTCGTTGGCGATGATGCTGGTCTTCGCCTGGCGGCGCTTGTCGAAGCTGTCCCACACCTCGTTCCACTGGCCGCGCGTCGCCGCCTTCGAATATTCGGTCGCGCGCGTCTCGAAGAAATTGGCGTGCTCGACGCCGTTGAGCAGCGGGGCGAGCCAGGGCAGGGGGTGCTCGTCGATCATGTAGATCGGCTTGAGGCCCAGCTGGCCCAGGCGCCAGTCGGCGATGAAGCGGACATATTTCTTGATGTCCTTCGGCGTCATGCCGTTCACCGGGCCCATTTCGAAGACCAGGTCGATGAACGCGTCCTCGATGCGCACGGTCTTCTGGCACATGTCCAGAATGTCGTCGCGCACGCTCGGCGTCATGCAGTTCCGTTCCTTGCAGAAGGTGTGGAACAGCTTGATGATGCCTTCGCAGTGCAGGCTCTCGTCGCGGATCGACCAGGTGACGATCTGGCCCATGCCCTTCATCTTGTTGAAGCGCGGGAAGTTCATCAGCATCGCGAAGCTGGCGAACAGCTGCAGTCCCTCGGTGAAGCCGCCGAACATCGCCAGCGTCTTGGCGATATCCTCGTCGGTATCGACGCCGAAGGTGCTGAGGTAATCATGCTTGTCCTTCATCTCCTTGTACTGGAGGAAGGCGCTGTATTCGGTCTCGGGCATGCCGATCGTGTCGAGCAGGTGGCTGTACGCCGCGATGTGCACCGTCTCCATGTTGGAGAAGGCGGTCAGCATCATCTTGATCTCGGTCGGCTTGAACACGCGGCCGTATTTCTCGTGGTAGCAATCCTGCACTTCCACATCGGCCTGGGTGAAGAAGCGGAAGATCTGGGTGAGCAGGTTGCGCTCGTGATCGGTCAGCTTCTGCGCCCAGTCGCGGCAATCCTCGCCCAGCGGCACTTCTTCCGGCAGCCAGTGGACCTGCTGCTGGCGCTTCCAATATTCATAGGCCCAGGGATATTCGAAGGGCTTGTAGGTCTTGCGGGCTTCGAGAAGCGACATCTGGGGTACTCCGGATCAGAACAATTTTTGAATGGCGAAGAGTAGAAGCGCTGCCCAGGCGACCAGCAGCAATGCTCCTTGAACGCGAATGGTACGAGGTGACTGGCCATCCTCAGCCGCCTCATGGCTGCGGTTGGGCGTGAGAAGAAGTCGAAGGGCTTCGAAAATTCCGTGGGATGCGACGACGGCATATCCCCAGTGCATCACATTGTCTTTGACGGGCAGCATGCTCAGCAGCCCCAGAATGCCCAGGCCTATAATCAGCTTCAGGGCAAACCAGTGCTTACCGGTGGCTTGATAGCCGCTGCGCTCGAGTTGGACGGTATCCCTCACGCCACCCCTCCCGCGCTCGCAAAGGCCAGCGCGAAGCCGGTGAGGAACAGGCCGAGCGCGACCAGCATCATGCCGCCGATCCGCAGCGCATAGGTCGCCGGTTCGCTGGCCTCCATGCGCAGCAGCCCGCGCGCCGCCGAGGGGCGGAGGAGGACGATCAGTCCCGCCGTGCCCGAGGCGATGCCAAGGCCGGCCTGGAGAGCGAGGGTACGGGTCATTGGTCGATCACGCGTCCGCGAACGGTCTTCATGCCATCGCGCACGACGATGCGCTCGCGATAGACGACCTTGCGGCCACCCTGCGCGCCGACGCCGAGGAACACCACGCCGATGAAAAAGCCGAAATCATACCAGCCGCCATTGTTCGGCACCGCATAGACCGCGACCTCCGGGAACAGCAGCGACAGCCCCCAGGCGACGGGGAAGATGAAGCCGTGCCACAGCCCGAGCAGGAAGCCCGGCGCCTGCGGCTGCACGGCGCTCGCTACCTGGTGCGCGCAGGCGGTGAGCAGCACCAGAGCGGCGACGGCAAGGGGGGCGCGGATCTTCATGCGGCTATCCCTAGGTATGGCAGACGTCCCTTGGGGCAGCGTGCATCGTTTCGCGACCGCGTGCGTTCGGTGCGCGAACCCCTAGCAGGAGAAGACCCATGGCAGATCTGAGCGCAATCCAGGAACATATGGAAGTCATCGGCGCCGACGGCGTCCATGTCGGCACCGTCGACCATGTCGATGGCGACCGCATCAAGCTGACCAAGAAGGATTCGGGTGCCCAGGTCGAAGGCGCCACCGGCAGCCATGAAGGGCACCACCACTACATCCCCGGCGGCCTGGTCGCCGAGGTCGAGGGTGACAAGGTCCGCCTGTCGGCCAACGCCGATGTCGCGGCCGAGCTGTTCGAAGAAGAGGCGTAAGGCAACGGGCGGTGAGGAGGCATCTGCCTTCCTCACCGCTTCCTCTCGTGCCTTAGCACGAGCCCCTGCCTCTCCCGCGACGGGAGAGGAGGGCAAGAGGGTGGGCCGCCGCTGCATCGCCGAGGTTCACTGGCAGGCCAGGCATTCGTCGTAATCGGTCGACTCGCCCAGATCGAATTTGGGCTTCTCGATCGTGTTGTCGGCCTCGACCCCGCCCGCGAAGCCGGCGCGCTGCACCGACTTGGAGCGCAGATAGTAGAGCGACTTGATGCCCAGTTCCCAGGCGCGGAAGTGGAGCATCAGCAGGTCCCACTTTTCCACGTCCGCCGGGATGAACAGGTTGAGCGACTGCGCCTGGTCGATGAACGGCGCGCGATCGCCCGCCAGTTCCAGGATCCAGCGCTGGTCGATCTCGAAGCTGGTCTTGTACGTGTCCTTCTCTTCCTGGGTCAGGAAGTCGAGGTGCTGGACCGAGCCGCCCTGTTCGAGGATCGAATTCCACACCGCGTCGGAATTCTTCGACTTCTCCTTGAGCAGCTTCTCCAGATACGGATTGCGCACCGAGAAGGAGCCGCTGAGCGTCTTGTGGGTGTAGATGTTGGCCGGGATCGGCTCGATGCAGGCGCTGGTGCCGCCGCAGATGATCGAGATCGACGCGGTTGGCGCGATCGCCATCTTGCAGCTGAACCGTTCCATCACGCCCATGTCGGCGGCGTCCGGGCAGGGCCCGCGCTCGACCGCCAGCGCCATCGACGCTTCGTTCACCTGCGCGCTGACATGCTTGAAGATGCGCATGTTCCAGCTCTTCGCCATCGCGCCTTCGAACGGAATGCCGCGCGCCTGGAGGAAGCTGTGGAAGCCCATCACGCCGAGGCCGACCGAGCGCTCGCGCGCTGCCGAATAGCGGGCACGGGCCATCTCGTCCGGCGCGCGCTCGATATAGTCGGTCAGCACATTGTCGAGGAAACGCATCACGTCCTCGATGAAGCGCTTGTCCTTGTTCCACTCGTCCCAGGTCTCGAGGTTGAGCGAGGACAGGCAGCACACCGCGGTGCGATCGTTGCCGAGATGGTCGCGGCCGGTGGGCAGCGTGATCTCCGAGCACAAGTTCGAGGTCGAGACCTTGAGGCCCAGATCGCGGTGGTGCTTCGGCATGGTCGAGTTCACGTGATCCGAGAACACGATGTACGGTTCGCCGGTGGCGAGGCGGGTCTCGACCAGCTTCTGGAACAGCGCGCGCGCATCCACCGTGGCGCGGACCGAGCCGTCCTTCGGGCTCTTCAGCTGCCATTCGGCACCCTCGCGCACCGCTTCCATGAACGCGTCGGGGATCAGCACGCCGTGGTGCAGGTTGAGCGCCTTGCGGTTGAAGTCGCCCGATGGCTTGCGGATCTCGAGGAACTCCTCGATCTCGGGGTGCGAGATGTCGAGATAGCAGGCGGCCGAGCCGCGGCGCAGCGAACCCTGCGAGATCGCCAGCGTCAGCGAATCCATCACGCGGACGAAGGGGATGATGCCGCTGGTCTTGCCGTTGAGGCCCACCGGCTCGCCGATGCCGCGCACGCTGCCCCAATAGGTACCGATGCCGCCGCCGCGCGAGGCGAGCCAGACATTCTCGTTCCAGGTCTGGACGATGCCGTCCAGGCTGTCCGGCACCGAGTTCAGGTAGCAGCTGATCGGCAGGCCGCGGCCCGTGCCGCCGTTCGACAGCACCGGGGTGGCCGGCATGAACCACAGCTTGGAGATATAGTCGTACAGGCGCTGGGCATGCGCCTGATCATCGGCATAGGCCGAGGCGACGCGGACGAACAGGTCCTGATAGCTTTCGCCGGGGAGCAGATAGCGGTCCTTCAGCGTCTCCTTGCCGAAATCGGTCAGCAGCGCGTCGCGCGCATGATCGACCTCGACCGGATAGGGCTGCGGCACGATCGCCTTGCTGTCGAGCGCCTTGCTGGCGGGGGCGGCTTCGATGGTGGCGGTCTCGTTCACGCTGGTCTCACTATCTCTGAATTCCATCACTCGGACCCCTGTCTTCTGCCTTACGCAACAACCGACTCGGGGCACGGTAGCAATCGTAGCACCAGCCGGGTTTGCGCGAGAACAAAAAGTGTCCATCGGCCCGGCGCCCGGCACGAGTCTACCCATGCCGCATTTGGGAATGCGGGCGATGGGTTACCAGTGCTTGGGTTTGCCCCTTGGTGCGACCACTACAGATTGTGCCAATCCGAGTTCAGGCACAAGAGCCGAAATGCAGCTGGAATGCAACGGTTCATCGCCCGAATGACTCGGCTCGTGGCGGGCAAGGCGACGCAAAAAGCGCGCGACGCACGGACCTTCCTCGCCTCCGGAAAAGGCAAGGGAACGAACATGGAACTGCAAATAAATTTTGGGGGATGAATCACCGCCGCCACAACCGATGGTGGCCGTGGCGGTGCAAGCTGCACCATGGGGGCTATCGAAGCGGCAGATAGAGTTCGGTGACCGATTCATGCTCGGGCACGTCGGGGAAGAAGGCGACCCGGCGCGCGAAGAGCGGGAAGTCGCCCGGTTCCTCGCCGCTTTCCGGCAGCCATTCGCGGTAGAGGAACAGGGCGGCGGGCTCGAGATCGTCGGCCTGCCCCTCCACCCGCAGCATCGCGCAGCGGCCGGCGGGGATCAGGCCCGGTTCGATGCCGTGGCGCGGCTCCGCCGCCGGGTGCGCCACGCCGGCGCACAGGTCGAGGCGATAGTTCTCCAATGGCGTCGCGCGCGGATCGGTGTGGAAGATGGTGTAGGTGGCACTTGCCGGCGGGCGATGGCCGCTTGCCTTGCGCCAGGCGATGAAGCGGCGAATCGTATCGCCGAGATGGGCGGGGTCGCCGCGGTGCGTGAGGAACGCCACCGGCGTGGCGGGGAAATCGAGAATGGTCACGTCGGCACAAGCGAATCGGCTCTGCATCGTCTGGATCCGGGCTTGGGTGAGCGGCGCGAGGGCCGCGTGCCAGGGCTGCCAGTCCGGCGCCGCGCGAAACTGCGAGGGCGCCTGGCCGAAACGCTGGCGGAAGGCCCGGGCAAATGCTTCGGGCGCTTCATAGCCGGCGTCGAGCGCGATGCCGGTGATCGGCTCGCCCGGCCGGTAGGCAAGGCGATACGACGCCCGCTTCATCCGCACGAGCTGGACATAGCGATGCACCGACAGGCCGAACAGCGCGCTGAACTGGCGGTGGAAATGGTGCTTCGAAAACGCCGCGACGCCCGCCAGCGTCTCCAGGTTCAGATCGTCCTCGGCATGCGTGTCGACATGGTCGAGCACACGCTGCATCCGGGCATGGTAGCGGGCGAGCGGCGTCTGCATCTTTTCCTCCGTGGCGACGCCTTCCTATGCGGCGGGGGGGCAGCCTGCCCGACCGATCTTGCCGTACGTCAATCGGAGCAGGATTGCGCGTCGGCTGCGGCAGGGTAGGCTGGCGATGAACCACGCAAAAGGGGGCGACGATGCGGACTTGGGGTATGGCGATGCTGGCGCTGGCGGCGGCAGGCCCGGCGATCGCGCAGGTGCAAGTGGCGGAAGTGCCGGCAACGAAGATCGCCGCCGACCTCGCTTCGGGCAAGACGAGCAGCGCCGCGGTGACCGCTGCCTATCTCGCCCGCATCGCGGCGGTGGACCGCAAGGGGCCCACGCTGCGCTCGGTGATCGCGGTGAGCCCCGATGCGCTCGCCCAGGCGCGCGCCAGCGATGCGCGGCGCAAGGCGGGCAAGCCGCTGGGGCCGCTGGACGGGGTGCCCGTGCTGATCAAGGACAATATCGAGACGAAGGAACTGCCGACCACGGCCGGCAGCCTCGCGCTCAAGGATAACCGCACCGGCCGCGACGCGCCGTTGGTGGCGCAGCTGCGCGCGGGCGGCGCGGTGATCCTTGGCAAAACGAACCTCAGCGAATGGGCGAACATCCGATCGGACCACTCGATGAGCGGGTGGAGCGCGATCGGCGGGCTGGTGCGCAATCCCTATGCGCTCGACCGCACCGCCTGCGGCTCGTCGAGCGGATCGGGCGCGGCGGCAGCGGCGAGCTTTGCCGCCGTCGCGGTGGGCACGGAGACCGATGGTTCGGTCGTGTGCCCGTCCGCCATGAACGGGCTGGTGGGGTTGAAGCCGACGCTGGGGCTGGTGAGCCGCACGCACGTCGTGCCGATCAGCCACAGCCAGGATACGCCGGGCCCGATGGGGCGCAGCGTGGCGGATGTCGCGCTGCTCTTCTCGGCGATGGTCGGCGAGGATCCCGCCGATCCGGCGACGAGGGGCGCGAATGCGCATCGCAAGGATTATGCGCAGGGCCTCTCGGCCGGCGCACTGAATGGCATGCGGATCGGCTATTGGCGTCCGGACATGGCCGACGATCTGGCGGCTCGGTTCGACAAGGCGCTCGACGAGCTGCGCGCGGCGGGGGCAACGCTGGTCGAGGTGAAGATGCCCAAGCTCGACGGGTTGGGCGAGGCCGAGGGGCTGGTGCTCTACACCGAACTTAAGGCCGATCTCGCTGCGTATCTCGCAACCGCACCGGGGGCGGTGAAGGTGCGGACGCTGGCCGACGTGATCGCCTTCAACAAGGCGCATGCGGGCGAGGAGATGGCGTTCTTCGGCCAGGAGACCTTCGTGAAGGCCGAGGCGACCAAGGGCCTCGACGATCCCGAGTACAAGGCCGCGCGCGCGACGTCGCAGCGGCTGGCCGGGCCCGAGGGGATCGACGTGATGCTGAAGGCCGCGGGGGCGGAGGTGCTGGTGACGCCAACCTACGGCACGCCCTGGCTGAGCGATCCCGCGCATGGCGACCAGTTCGTCGGCCCCTCGGCGAGCGAGTTGCCGGCGGTGTCGGGCTATCCGCATCTCACCGTGCCGATGGGTCTCGTGAACGGGCTGCCGGCCGGGCTGTCGTTCATCGGCACGGCCTATGCGGACGGGCTGCTGCTGCGTGCGGGCTATGCGTACGAGCAGGCGAGCAAGGCGCGCGTGGCGCCGCAGTACCGCGCGACCATTCCGGCGGATCTTGGGCCGCGCGGGGGGTGAGCTATGACGCTTAGCCCCTCCCCTTCAGGGGAGGGGTTGGGGTGGGGCAGGGTCTCACCGAGACCAACGTCTGTTCTGGAATCCCTCCACCCCCAAACCCCTCCTCCCAGGAGGAGGGGCTTAAAGGCAGAACATCACCGCTCGCTGAGATAATAGCGCTCGACTTCCTTCAGATCCGCGTCGAGCTCGTACACGATCGGCTGGCCGGTCGGGATTTCCAGGCTGACGATTTCGTCATCGGGAATGCCCGACAGATGCTTGACCAGCGCGCGGAGCGAATTGCCATGGGCGGCGATCAGCACGCGCTTGCCGGCCTTCAGCTCGGGCGCGATCCGCTGCTCCCAATAGGGCAGCACGCGGGCGATCGTGTCCTTCAGGCTCTCGGTCTGCGGGATGGGGATGCCGGCATAGCGCGGATCCTGCGTCAGATCCCAGGGCGAGCCTTCCTCCGGCAGCGGCGGCGGCACGTCGAAGCTGCGGCGCCAGATCTTCACCTGCGCGTCGCCATGCTTGGCGGCGGTCTCCGCCTTGTCGAGCCCGGTCAGGCCGCCATAATGGCGCTCGTTGAGGCGCCAGTCTTTCTCTTCCGGCAGCCACAGGCGATCCATCGCCTCCAGCGCGAGGTGCAGCGTCTTGATCGCGCGGCTCTGGAAGCTGGTGAAGCACTGGTCGAAGTCCAGCCCCTTTCCCTTCATCAGCGTGCCGGCGGCGGTCGCCTCGCGCACACCCTGCTCGGTCAGGTCGACGTCCCACCAGCCGGTGAAGCGGTTTTCCAGGTTCCAGGCCGACTGGCCGTGGCGGATCAGGACGAGGGTGGGCATGGGCAAGCTCCTTGTAACTGCGCGTCGCCGTCCTTAGCGGAAGGGGCGGCGGGGACAAGCGCAGGAGACGACAAGCATGGCATTGGTTCGGCAGACGCTGGTCTATGAAGGTCCGGGCGGCCCGTTCGAGGGCGTGGCGGCGTGGGACGCCGCGGCTGAAGGGCACCGCCCGGCGGTGCTGGTGCTGCCCAACATTCTGGGCCAGAAGGAAGAGGACAACCAGAAGGCCGACGCGCTCGCCGGGCTCGGCTATGTCGCGCTCGTCGCGGACGTCTATGGCCAGGGCAAGCGCACGACGCTGACCGACCCGGACATGGGCCGCTACATGGCCGAGCTCAACGCCGATCGTGGGCTGCTGCGCGCGCGGCTTGAGGCGTCGCTGGCGGCGCTGGCCGGCCTCGCACAGGCCGACCGCACCCGCATGGCGGCGATCGGCTTCTGCTTCGGCGGCAAGTGCGTGCTCGACATGGCGCGCGCCGGGCTGCCGATCCTGGGCGGCGTGTCGTTCCACGGCGTCTATGACCGGCCCGATGATGCCATCGTGTCGCCGATCACCGCCAGACTGCTGGTCTGCCACGGCTGGGAAGACCCGATCGCGCCGCCCGAGGCCACGGTCGCGCTGGCGCAGGAGCTGACCGAGGCCGGCGCCGACTGGCAGCTCCATGCCTATGGCCATGCCGGCCATGCCTTCACCGATGTGAGCCGCAAGGGCGGCGACAATTCCAGGGTCGCGTTCGAGCCCAAGGCCGATCGCCGCAGCTGGCAGGCGATGACCAACTTCCTCGCCGAGCTGTTCGAATGAGATGAGGGCCGCGCGGACCGCCTGGAACGCCGTGCTGGCCCGGATCACGCCGCGCACCGTCGATGCGGGCGAGTGCGTGGTCTCGGTGCTGCTGGCGATCCTGGCGGCGCATGCGATCGGCGGCAGCAACGTCGCCTGGGCGGCGTTCGCCGGCTATATGGTGATGCGCGGCCATGCCAGCGAAACGGTGCTGCGCGGGCTGTTGCGGATCGTCGGCACGGTGGCGGGCGGGCTGCTCGCGCTGGGGCTGGCGCCGCTGGTGGCGGCCAGCTGGATCGGCGCTGCCAGCGCGATGATGGCGGTGGGCACGCTGAGCCTGTACCGCGCACTCACCGCCCGCCGCGCCTATGCCTGGCTGTTCTTCGGCCTCACCTTCGCGATGGTGCTCCTCGACAAGATCGAGACGCCGGCCACCGCGCTCGACCAGTTCGTCCTCACCCGCGTGCTGGAGACGGTGGCGGGCACGCTCTCGTGCATGGCGGTCAGCATCGTCTCGACGCTTACGGTTCGTCGGCGCTGGCCGGCGCCCGCCACGCCGGCACCGCCCGTGGCGCTCTGGCACCCGGCCGCCTTTCGCCATGCCGCGCAGGCGGGCGTGGCCCTGGCGCTGCTGATCGGCATTGCCCATGCGCTGGCGCTTCCGGCGCTGGCGCAGAGCGCAGTCGGAGTGATGGCGGTGATGCTGGTGCCGGTCCAGGGGCTGGGCGCCGGCGGGCTCGTGCCGGTGAGCGTCCGGCTGGCGCAGCGCTTCGTCGGCTGCCTTGCCGGTGCCGCGCTGGCGGCGGCATGCCTGTTCCTGGCGCAGGGCCATGCCGCGATCCTCCTCGCCGGCACCGGGATCGGGGTTGCGAGCGGGCGGATGATCGAGAACGGGCCGCACCGCTATCGTTATGTCGGCACCCAGTTCACGCTCGCCGTGCTCGTGATGCTGGTGCCGGACAGCTATGCGGACGGCGACGTGCTGCCGGGAATCGAGCGGCTGATCGCCGTGCTGATCGGCATGGCGATCCTGGAGCCGGTGCTGCTGCTCGGCCACGGGCTGGCGCCGCGCGGGGAGGGCGGCACCGCCAGGTCGAAGCGCGGTCTGGACGAACCCGGCGGCGTCTGAACGGGTGCCGGGGGGCACCGAAGCAAATGGGCAACGTCACGGGAGTTTTATCGAAACGCCGCCGAACTGAAACACGGGCCCCCTAGCGGCGCGATCACATCCGCAACATGCCATCAGACCTGGGGGGTCCGTCATGAAGTTCCACCACGCACTCCGCGCGACGGTTTCCGTCGCCGCGTTCCTCACTGCTGCCGCGGCGCTACCGGCGCAGGCGCAGCAGGCCAGCAAGGTCGTCGCCGATCCGGAGACCGGCAGCGATGCCGACACCGACACCGCCGGCAACATCGTGGTCACCGCGAAGACGACCCGGTCGGCCACCGCGCTTTCCTCGGAAGAGATCCAGAAGATCCTGCCGGGCGTCTCGCCGCTCAAGGCGATCCAGACGCTGCCCGGCGTCCTTTACGTCACTGCCGATCCGTGGGGGAACAACGAGCAGAACGCGCAGATCTTCATCCACGGCTTCAACTTCCAGCAGCTCGGCTACACGATGGACGGGATTCCGCTGGGGGACCAGAGCTACGGGAACTATAACGGCCTGTCGCCGCAGCGCGCCGTGATCTCGGAGAATGTCGGCCGCGTCGTGGTGACGACGGGCGCCGGCGATCTCGGCACCGCCTCCACCAGCAACCTCGGCGGCACGATCGAAACCTTTTCGGCCGATCCGGCGAAGACGCTGGGCGGCACGTTCAACCAGACGGTGGGCAGCTACGGCACCTCGCGCACCTATCTGCGGCTCGACAGCGGCGCCTTCGGCCCGAACGAAGAGAACAGCGCCTATGTCTCCGGCGTCCGCCAGCGCGCGCGGGCCTGGGACTTCAACGGCATCCAGGGCGGCTGGCAGGCCAACGCCAAGTTCGTCCATGACGGCGCCGAGGGCAAGCTGACGCTGTTCTTCGACTATTCGGACAAGAAGGAGCCGAACGAGGACGCGACCACCTTCTTCAAGCCATCGGTGGGCGGTGCGCCGGCGACGGCAGCACAGCTCTACACCCCGCGCACCCGCCCCTTCTACTATTCGGACCTGGCGGGCATGCGCGGCTATATGGACGCGTTCGGCAATACCCCGAAGGCGCAGGGCGGCAACTATCGCAACTATTATTCGGATGCGCAGCGCACCGACTACCTGACCTATGCCCGCTACGATGCCAAGCTGGGCGATCGCGTGACCTGGTCCAACACCGGCTATTTCCACCATAACGACGGCGTCGGCGTCGTGGCGGGGCCGCTCGGCCAGTCGATCACGGTCATCCAGGCCTATCTCGATCCCGCCTATGTGCCTGGCAAGGGCTTTAGCTCGAACAACAATGCCTCGGCGGCACTCGTCGCCGCAACCGGCGGCTCGGGCCTGGTGACCCGCACCACCGAATATCGTATCGATCGCACCGGCGGCATTTCCAACCTCGACCTGGATTTCGGCGCCCACCACGTCCAGCTTGGCGCCTGGTTCGAGCATAACAGCGCGACCCAGTGGCGCCGCTGGTATGGCTTCGACATCAACAACCCCGGTGCCAGCACGCCGTATATCCGGCCGTCCAACCCGCTGTTCACCCAGTATCAGGGCGAGGCGCGCGTCAACGTGCTCCAGCTCCACCTGCAGGACGCCTGGAAGGTCACCGAGAAGCTGCGCGTCGAAGCCGGTGTGAAGACCAGCGCGCAATGGGCGAACGGCTATTTCGTCGTCCAGCCGAAGCTTGGCTCGCTCTCAGGCCTGACCGGCAACCTGCCGAGCGGCCGCATCAATACCAGGAACTGGTTCCTGCCCTCCATCGGCGCGACCTACGACCTGAACGGGCACGAGCAGCTCTACTTCAACGTCCAGAAAAACCTGCACCAGTATATGGCGTATCTGGGCGGCGGCTCGCTTTCGCCCTGGTTCACCGGCAGCCAGTCGGCGTTCGACGCCTTCGCGCAACAGGGCAAGCCCGAGACCAGCTGGACCTACGAAGCCGGCGCGCGCACGCACCGCAGCTTCGACGGGATCCTGAGCGGGCTCGACGCGCAGGTGAACTATTACCACGTCACCTTCAGCAACCGCCTGCTCGCGATCAGCACCAACCCGGGCGGCATCGCCGGCGGCGCGATCACCGGCGGCACCTCGATCCTGGTGAATGTGGGCAGCGTCCACACCGACGGCGTCGACGCCGCCTTCACGCTGCACTTCGGCCGGGCGCTGTCGCTGTACAACGCCACCTCGTACAACAGCTCGACCTATCAGAGCGACTATAGCTCCACGGCGATCGGCATCGGCGCGGCGGTGCCGGGCTGCCTTGGCGGCGGCGTAGTCGGCAGCGGAAAGGCGGCGGATGGAACGCCGATCCAAGTCGTGCCGACCTGCGGCAAGCAGGTGCCGGGTTCGCCGAAATGGATGAACAAGTCGGTCGCGACGTTGGCGCTCGGCGCGTTCGAGGTGCAGGTGACCGGCGACTATGTGGGCCGCCGCTATGCGACCTATGCCAACGACACCAGCGTGAAGTCCTACTTCCTCACCTCGCTGCGCCTCGCCGCCAAGCTGCCGGCGGAGATGGTCCGACTGAAGAAGGCGGAACTGAGCCTCAACGTCACCAACCTGGCGGACGTCGGCGGCTGGTCCACCATCTCGGTGGGGTCGGCGACCAACAGCTATTCGGTCTATCCGATCGCGCCGCGTCAGTGGTTCCTCACCTTCTCGGCCGGGTTCTGATCGGAGCCTGGTATCCCGCTCCCGGCCGGGAGCGGGGCGCCCGACAAGAAAAAGGCCTCGTCCTGCGGGACGAGGCCTTTTTTGTGCGCGGTTGGATGGACCTTAGTGAACGAAGCGCGCCACCACGTCCCGATAGGAGCGCGACACCTTCACCTGCGCGCCCGAATTGAGCACCAGGAAACATTCGCCATTGGTGTGCGGCTTCACCTGGCGGACCAGGTCGAGGTTGACGATCGTCGAGCGGTGCACGCGCTGGAAGCGGCGCGGATCGAGCCGCTTCTCCAGATCCTTCATCGTCTCGCGCAGGATCAGCGTGTTGTCGCCGGTATAGATGCACATGTAATCGCCGGCCGCGTCGATCCGCTCAATCGTGTCGACATCGACGCGGAAGATCTGGCCGCGATCCTTGATGTTGATCAGCTTCTCGAAGCGGCTCGACGCCGGCTCGGTGCCGTCGCCGGTGGCGATGTCGTCCACCGCATCCGGCGCGACTTCGGCCAGCACTTCCTTCAGCTTCTCCACTTCCTCCACGCCGCGCTTCTCGGTGAGGCGCTGGCGGACGCGGTCCAGCGTGTCGGCGAGCCGCGACGGCTCGACCGGCTTCATCAGGTAATCCACCGCCTGGGCCTCGAAGGCGCGGATGGCGTGGTCGGAGTAGGCAGTGACGAAGACGAACAGCGGCGGCTCGACTTCCATCAGGCCCTGGATGACCGAGAACCCGTCGAACCCGGGCATCTGGATGTCCAGGAAGACGAGGTCGGGCTTGTGCGTCTTGATCGATCGGATGGCTTCGCGGCCATTGGAGCATTTGTCGATGATTTCGACATCCTCATGCTCCTGCAGCCGGAGCTCGAGCCCCTGAATCGCCAGGGATTCGTCGTCAACGAGGATGGTACGGATGGTCATGCGGCCTCTCGGTTCGGTTCCTCAAGCTGGAACGGTATTTCGATCTCAACGCTGAAACCTTCCCCAGGTTTCGTTCGCGTCTCGAAACGATGGTCAGGCCCGAAAGCCTGCACCAGCCGTTCCCTGATATTGGCGAGCCCCACGCCAGTGGAAAGCGTCGGCCTAGGACGCGCTTCGATCAATCCCGGACCCGTATCGGACACGGCGATCTGCACCCTGTCTCCGGTGAGTCGAGCCGAAACGATGATGTCGGCGCCGTTCTCCTGCGTGCTGACGGCATATTTGATTGCGTTTTCGACCAGCGGCTGAAGCAGCAGCGACGGCAGCCGGCCCTTGGCGACACGCGGGTCGAGGTCGAAATGCATCCGCAGCCGCTCATCGAAGCGCATCTTCTCGATCTCGAGATAGAGCTTCAGCGTCTCGATCTCCTGCGCCAGCGTCACGTGCGCGGTCGGCTCATTGGCCAGCGTGTAGCGCAGGAAGGAGGAAAGGCGCGACAGCATGATGTTCGCGCGCTCCGTCTGCTTGAGCAGCACCAGCGTCGAGATCGAGTTGAGCGTGTTGAACAGGAAATGCGGGTTCAGCTGGTAGCGCAGCATCGCCAGCTGGGCGCTCGATGCCTGGTTCTCCAGGATCTGCATCTGATCGATCTGCTGCTCGACGATCAGGTAGAAGTTGATCCCGAAATAGAGTGCCGACCAGCCCGCCAGCACCGTGAAGGTGAGGAAGCTGTAGCCGATCACGCGCGCTACGGTAATGCCGGGCTCGGCGGCCGTGAACGAGTAGGTGAAGGCTTCCAGTACGGCATAGATCAGCGTCGCCGCACCGAGCGTCGCGAGGGTGAGCAGCACCGCCGGGATGCGCGGCAGCCGGCGGTAGAAGCCGTAGAGCGCGGACAGCAGCAGCGTGAGGCAATAGCCGACGATCGCCTCGATGATCGCCTTGATCAGCCCCTCTACCGAGAAGCCGTTCGAGATCGACGAGACCGAGCGCAGCAGCAGATAGCCGCTCCAGCCGGTCGCCTGGAGAATCCAGAAGGCACGGCCCTTGTCTTCGAAAAAGGGACGCGAAAACAGGTCGGGCTTGGGAAGGCCCAACGTCCTGGTGCTGGTGCCGGTCTGCGGAAGCGAAGTCTTTGCCACGCTGCGCCTGTACCATCGCGGCGGCGAGGGGGCAAAAAAAATGCCGGGCGCGCTGGGCGCCCGGCATTCCAGAGGTGATGGTCGGTACCGCTTAGAAGGTGAAGCGGGCGCCGACACGGATCGAGTAGAGCGACTGGTTCGCGTAGATCTGATCACTCGGGGCGGTGAAGTTGGCGGTGCCCCCCACCGGCGAGTAGCGATACTGTGCGCAGGGCTGCGCTGCGCTGGTCGCTACCGTTCCTGCGCCATCGGCGTTGCCCTTGGTGGTCAGGCACTGAACCCGAACCGTCGGCACGTTGTACGGGAACACGTACTCGCGGGTCTGGCCCCACTTCTTGTTCAGGAAATTGGTGAAGTTCTCGATGTCGCCGAAAATGGTGACACGCGACTTGCCCAGACCGGTCGGCAGTTCCTGCGACACGTGCAGATCGATGCGGGTGAACCACTTCGAGTGGAACGCGTTGCGCGGCGCGATCTGGCCACGATATTTGCCAAGACCCGAAGCGTCGATGAACGCGTTCACCGCATCGCGAACCGCAGGGGTGCTGTACGAGACGAGCGGATCGTTCACCGTCGGCACGTACATCAGATAGCGGTTGCCACCAGTGCCGGTGCCCGAGCTGACACCGGTGGTGCCAAACACCGAGGAACGGCCGCTGCCGAAATCCTGGAAGGTGTAGCTGTACGGGTGACCGATGCGCGACTCGCCGAACAGCGCGAAGGTGGTCTTGTAGTCACCGAAGAAAGCGTGCTCATAGTTCAGGCTGTACTTGAAGAAGTACTTCACCTGATCGTTCGAGATGCCATAGGCGACGTTGTTCGGATCAACAAACGCGCCGTTGCTGTAATTGGAACCAGCGGTCGACGAGGTCGCCGGCGACTGATCCTTCACGTCCTGGTAGGTGAAGCTGCCGTTGATGTTGAGGCCGAAGTCCCAGGTCTTGTCGACGCGAGCGACACCGATCAGTGCGCGGCCCTTGCTGGTGTTGGTCAGCAGGATGTCGCTGTTGGTGTTGGTGCTGGCGGCGCCATCGATGATGTTCTGATAGCGCTGGCGACCGTCGGGCGTCAGCGAGCCGACGATCGGCTGCGAGCGGATGTCGGTGAAGTACACCTGATCGCGGACCTTCGAGTACAGGAAGTCGGCGCCGAAGGTCCAGCCGCTCACCGTGTATTCGCCGCTGAGCGTAGCGCGCCACTGCGACGGCACCTTGAAGTTGGGCGCAAGCGCGTTGACGGTGGCGTTGGTGGCAACCGTGGCATTGGTCAGGAGCGTGTTGACCTCACCCGGGATCGACGTGCCGGTCACGCCGGAGAGCGCTGCGTTGCCGATCGCGGCGTTGGTGGTGGCGCCCGAAAAGCCGGTGGCGGTGCGGTTGATCTGCACAGAGTTGGTGAGCACGCCAGTGTTCGAGAAGCTGTTCGACACGTAGACGTCGGGAGTGCCGCCGCCGAAGATGCCGCCGCCGCCGCGGATGCTGACGCGCGGAAGCGGCTTCCAGTCGAAGCCGACGCGCGGCTGGAACAGGCCTAGACCAGAGATATTGGCGTTGTTGGCACCGATCGTCTGGAGCTGCCCGTTGACGACCGCCCCGGCTCCATAGCGCGCGGTGTAGGCGGCGCTCCGTGCCGGCAGATCATGCATTCCGTAGAGGTCGTAGCGCATGCCGTAGCTGATGTTCAGCGTCGGAGTTACGCGCCACGAGTCCATCACGCCGAACGTATAGCTTTGGTACGAGAAGTTCGCAGCAGCGTTGTTCGGTACCAGCGACGGGATCGCGTTGGCATAGGTCATCTGGTTTGCCGTCTTGTTCTGCAGATCGGCGATTGAATCGAAGTAATAGTTGCCGGCGCTGTTCTGCAGGAACGAGTTGAAGACGTTCACGAACTGCAACTCGGTGAAGATGCGCAGGTCATGATCGTTCTTTGTCAGGCGCGCCTGGAGCATGCCTCCCCACGTATCCGTTTTGAGCTGGTTGGTCTGGCGCGAATTGTCGGGGCCAAACGAAACGACCGCAGCGTTGTTTTCGCAGGCAGTAAGCGACGAGCCCGAAACGGTCAGCGGCGTCGACGTCTCATTGGTGCAGACGCGGAACTGGGCGAACCCGCGACCTAGCAAGGGATCCTGAATACGAGTGTAGTTCTTGTAGAACACACGCGCTTCGGTCGAGAAATCGTCCGACCAATCCGAGTTCAGCTGCACCACGCCGGTATGCAGGCGATTACCTTGAATATAGGCGTTAGACGCAAGACCCAGCCCGTAGGGCTGGTTGGTGAAGGTGTTGTTAAGCAGGTTGATGGCGTCGTTGGCATAGGTGTACGTCACCGACATGCGCTGCTTGTCGCTGATGTTCGCATCCAGGCGGGCGACGACGCGATCATCCTTATCGCCGGACTCGCGCAGCACGCCGCCGGTGTTGTAGTTATAGACGCTCTTCGCAATTGCGCTGATGCGATCCACCTGCGCCTGGGTAACGCCGGGGATGATCGTGCCGCTGTTGTTTTCGATCGGGCCTTCCGCGATCGGACGGCCTCCGCGCAGCCGCTCACCAGCGACCATGAAGAACAGCTTGTCCTTGATGATCGGGCCGCTCAGCTCGGCGCCATAGTTGTCGACGTGGAAGTTCGGGACATTGATGCTGACGTTCTTAGTTTTTTTGCCGACGAACTCGTCGCCTGAGCGGGCATAGAAGCCGCTGCCGTGGAACTCGTTGGTGCCCGACTTCAGAACGATGTTGATGGCGCCGCCCTGGAAATTGCCTTCACGGACGTCATACGGCGCGATCTTCGCCTGGAACTGGCCGATCGCATCAAACGGAATCGGCGAGCGGCGGCTGGGCAGACCATCGGTGTTGAGGCCAAAGTTGTCGGTGATGGGCACGCCGTCGACGCTGAAGCGGTTGTAGCGTGCATTCTGGCCAGCGAAAGAGATCGCGCGGCCGCCCGTGGGGGTGTCGTCGAGGCGGGCGAACGGATCGCGGCGCGAAAGGTCGCGGATGTCGCGGTTGAGGCTGGCCACATTGGCGATTTGCTCGGCAGAAAGAACGGTCGCAGGACCCTGCGAAATCGAGCGAGCGCCTCGGATGGTGCTCGCCGTCACGACGATGTCTTGGCCCTCAGCGACCAGTTCGACCGGCAGATCGAATGACTGGGCGGCAACGGTGTAAATGTCGGTGATCGAAGCGTTCGAATAGTTCGGCGCCGTTACTTCGACGGTGTACGGTCCGCCGGTGCGCAGGCCGGTAAGGTTGAAGCTGCCGCTCGCGTCGGTGCGGGCGGTAGAGCGGGTTCCCGATGCGGAATTGGTCGCGACGACGATCGCATCGGCAACCGGTGCGCCGTTGGCGGTCACGGTGCCGCGAATCGTCGAGGTGGTTTCCTGCGCGTGCGCGGCAACGGGAATGAGCAGCGCGGCAGCGGCCACGCCTGCAAGATAGTGCGTTCGCATCGAAAGAGTTCCCTTGTAGAGCCTGTGGCTACCAGTCGTGGCGCTTCGCGCGCCATCTGTCTGGGTGCCCCCTGCTCGGCTTTGATTGCGGAATTGTGACAGTCAATACGTACGCATCGTTCCGCTATGGTGCGTTGCAAAATGGCATCACTCGGAAGCGCGCACGATTGCCAGCCAATCGCCCTCGCTGATCACCCGGATTCCCAGATCTGCAGCCTTCTTCAGCTTCGACCCCGCACCAGGGCCGGCGATCACCAGATCCGTCTTCGCCGATACCGAACCGGATACGCGCGCGCCCAGCCGCTCTGCCTGCGCCTTGGCTTCGTCGCGGCTCAAGGCCTCCAGCGTGCCGGTGAAGACCAGTGTCTTGCCCGTCACTTCCGAGTCGCGCGATTCGACGACGAAGGGTGGCGGCGAGACCTGCGCCAGCAGATCCGCCCAGACAGTGCGGTTGTGCGGTTCGTGGAAGAAGTCTGCCAGCGCATGGCCGACGGCGGCACCGACATTCTCCACCCCGATCCGCTCGGCAATCGCCTTGTCGAGCCGGGTGCGGTGCCTGGCCTCGCTTTCGCCCAGCTGCGACGGGGTCGCCTCGCGTAGGGCGATCAGTTCATCGGCCAGCGCCTCCAGGGCGGGCAGGGTGACATAGCGCTTGAGCAGGTCGCGGGCGGTGATCGCGCCGATATGGCGGATGCCGAGGCCGAACAGCAGTCGTGCGGCATCGGGCGCGCGCTTCGCCTCGATCGCGGCGAGCAGGCTGTCGACTGACTTTTCCTGCCAGCCTTCGCGGCCGAGCAGGGTGGCGCGATGCCGGGCGAGGCGGAAGATGTCGGCGGGTTCGGTGATCCAGCCGAGGTCCAGCAGCTCGATCAGCGTCTTCTCGCCCAGCCCGTCGATGTCGAGGGCGCCGCGGCTGACGAAATGCTTCAGCCGCTCCAGCCGCTGTGCCGGGCAGATCAGCCCGCCGGTGCAGCGGACATCGACTTCGTCTTCCTCGGCGACCGCCTCCGATTGGCAGATCGGGCAGTGCGCCGGGAAATGCCAGTCGGGGCGCGGTTCGTCGCGGGTGAGGTTCTCGACGATCTGCGGGATCACGTCGCCCGCGCGCTGGAGAACGACGCGGTCGCCCGGGCGCACGCCCAGCCGGGCGATCTCGTCGGCATTGTGGAGCGTCGCGTTGCTGACGACGACGCCGCCCACCGTCACCGGCTCCAGCCGCGCGACCGGCGTGAGCTTGCCGGTGCGGCCGACCTGGATGTCGATCGCCTGCAGGGTGGTCTGGGCCCGCTCCGCCGGGAATTTGTGCGCCAGGCCCCAGCGCGGCGCCCGCCCGACGTAGCCGAGCCGCTCCTGCCAATCGAGCCGGTCGACCTTGTAGACCACCCCGTCGATATCGAACGGCAGGTCGGCGCGGCGGGCCTCGATCGCGCGATACTGGGCGAGCGCGTCCTCCAGCGTTGGCGCGCGGACGAACAGGTCGGAGACCGGAAAGCCCCAGGCGCGAACGCGGTCGATCGCTTCATACTGTTTGTCCGCGAGCGGTTCGCTCAACTCGCCCCAGCCCCAGGCGAGGAAGCGCAAGGGGCGCGCCGCGGTGACGGCGGCGTCCTTCTGGCGCAGCGAGCCGGCGGCGGCGTTGCGCGGATTGGCGAACTGGCGCGCTTCCTTGCCCGACTCCTCCGCTTCGAGGAGCAGCCGCGCGTTGAGCGCGGCAAAATCGGCCTTGGCCATATAGACCTCGCCGCGCACCTCGCAGACCGGCGGGGCGCCTTCGATGCGGTGGGGAATGTCGGCGATGGTGCGGACATTGGGCGTTACGTCCTCGCCGATCCTGCCATCGCCGCGGGTGAGCGCCTGGACCAGCACGCCATTTTCGTAGCGCAGCGAGCAGGACAAGCCGTCGATCTTGGGCTCGGCGGTGAGTTCGACCGGTGCATCGTCGGCCAGCTTCAGGAAGCGGCGCACGCGGCCGAGGAAGTCGGCAATGTCCTCGTCCGAAAAGCCGTTGTCGAGGCTGAACATCTGCCGCGCATGCGCCACCTTGGCTAGCGGGCCCGAGGGTGTGGCGCCGATCTGGCGGGAGGGCGAATCGGCGCGGATCAGGTCCGGGAACGCGGCTTCAACCTCGGCATTGCGGCGGACCAGCGCGTCGAAGGCCGCGTCGCTGATCTCGGGCGCGTCGGCGTCATGATAGCGGCGGTTGTGGTGCGCGATTTCTGCGGCGAGCCTTTCCAGCTCGGCGGCGGCTTCGTCGGGCGTGCGGGGCAGCGTCATGGCCCCGCGCTAGGGGATCGGGGCGGTTGATCGCAAGGGGCTTTGCGGCCATCACCCGCGGCCATGCGTATTGCGACCATGGCCAAGGCACTTGTTGGACTCCTGCTCTGGATCGTGGTGGCGCTGTGCCTGTTCCTGACGCTGGTGCCGCCCTTCCTCGATCGCATCTATTATCGCGGTGTCGAGACCGGCCATTTCGACGGGCAGCACTTCGCCAATCCGGACGGCGAAACCGCGCCGGCGCCGGCGCTTGGCTTTGTCTTCCTTGCGCACCGTATCGCCAGCGCGACTCGACAGCCGCCCTGGCCCGCCAGCGTGCCGGTGGCGCAAGGCCATCCCGCGGCGCGGGTGGACGGGCAGGCGATGCGGGTCACCTGGATCGGTCATGCCAGCGTGCTGATCCAGACCCAGGGGCTGAACATCCTCACCGATCCGGTGTGGAGCGACGTGGCGGGGCCGTTCGGCATGGGGCCGAAGCGTGTTGCCGCGCCCGGCGTGCGGCTGGCCGACCTGCCGAAGATCGACCTGATCGTCGTCAGCCACAATCATTACGACCATCTCGATCTCGCGACGCTCAAGACGATCTGGCAGCGCGACCGGCCGGTGATCGTCACCGGACTGGGCAACGACAGCGTGATCGGGCAAGCGGGCGTGCCTGCCCGCGGGCTCGACTGGGGGCAGCGGCTGACGCTGCGGCCCGGCATCGACGTCGTCGTTACACGCAACCACCATTGGAGCAGCCGCTGGTTCGCCGATCGCAACCGCGCGCTTTGGTCCAGCTTCGTGGTGACGCTGCCGGGCGGCAACCTGTTCTTCGCCGGCGACACCGGCTGGGGTGACGGCAAATGGCCGGCCGAGGCGGCGGCGCTGGGTCCGGTGCGGTTCGCCGCGATCCCGGTCGGCGCCTTCCGCTTCAAGCCAGGGCAGATGGCGGCCGACGCGCATATCGGTCCGCGCGACGCTATCCGGGTGTGGGATGGGCTGGGGCGGCCCTGGGCGCTGCCGATCCACTGGGGCACGTTCCGGCTTTCCTGGGAAGCGTATCGCACCCCGCCGGACATGCTCGCGGCGATGCTGCGCTGTGGCGGAACCGATTCCGCCCGGTTCGCCGATCATGCGATCGGCCGGAGCTTCGACGTGCCGGCAATCGGCGCACCGCCCCGAGCGCCGAACGACGATGGTATCGCCGCCTGCCGTGCAGCAGGGCGCTTCGACCGCTTCCGCTGAGCTTGAGACGCTGCGCCGCGGTTCCTAAAAGAAATCCGGGAACGGGGCAGATGCACGAAACGACCGGCGCACGGCGCCACCATCCAACAAGTGCCGAGCGCGTGGGCAAGGCGATCGCGGTAGGAAGCGGGCTGGGCGGCCTGCTCGTCCTGATGCTGCTGATTGCAGCGGGACAGCGTGCACCGCTGGGGCTGCTTGTCGGCTGGATGGTGGGCACGCTCTTTGCGGGCATCGCCCTGTCGGCAGTGGCTGGCCCGATTTGGCTGCTGCTGCACGCGGCGGGGCTTCGGCGCGGCCGCTACGCCGCGCTGGTCACGGGGCTGCTGGGGCTGGGGCTGTTCCTCGGCGCGCAGGGCGGCGGTAGCGCGATGTTCAGCCTTGCGCCGGTCGACACGCGCAGCTGGCTGTTCGCGATCGCCTTCCGGTTCGCCCAGGCGGCTGCGGTGGCGCTGCTCGCCGCCGGCATCGGACTCGCGATGTGGCGGATCGCCTATCGGCCAACGCCCTGATCGCAAGGCCGCTTTTCAGATGCGGCCGCACACCCCATATTCCGGCCATGGCGATCCAGATCCGGACCAACCTTGCCGAGCCCGAAACGGGCCAAGCCTTCATTCCCCACCGCCCGCAGCGCCCCGAAAAGGCGGAGGGCGGCAAGAAGTTCAAGCTCGTCTCCGACTATCAGCCTTCGGGCGACCAGCGTTTCGCGATTCCGGAGCTGGTGGAGCAGGCACGGGCGGGCGAGCGGGACCAGGTGCTGCTCGGCGTCACCGGATCGGGCAAGACCTACACCATGGCCAAGGTCATCGAGGAATTGCAGCGCCCGGCGCTGATCCTCGCGCCCAACAAGATCCTCGCCGCGCAGCTCTATGGGGAGTTCAAGAACTTCTTCCCCGAGAACGCGGTCGAATATTTCGTCAGCTATTACGATTACTACCAGCCCGAGGCTTATGTGCCGCGGTCGGATACGTATATCGAGAAGGAAAGCTCGATCAACGAGGCGATCGACCGGATGCGCCATGCCGCCACCCGGTCGCTGCTGGAGCGCGACGACGTGATCATCGTCGCTTCGGTCTCGTGCCTCTACGGTATCGGCTCGGTCGAGACCTATTCCGCGATGATCTTCGACCTGAAGAAGGGGCAGGTGGTCGACCAGCGCGAGATTATCCGCAAGCTGGTCGCGCTCCAGTACAAGCGCAACGACGCCGCCTTCGGACGCGGCGCCTTCCGGGTGCGCGGCGACAATCTCGAGCTGTTTCCCTCGCATTATGAGGACACCGCCTGGCGGATCAGTTTCTTCGGCGACGAGATCGAGGAAATCGTCGAGTTCGATCCCCTCACCGGCAAGAAGGTTGCGAGCCTGGACACTGTCCGCGTCTATGCCAACAGCCACTATGTGACGCCGGGGCCGACGCTCAAGCAAGCGATGGAAGCGATCCGCCACGAACTCACCGAGCGGCTGAAGGAACTGGAGGCCGAGGGCAAGCTGCTGGAGCTGCAGCGGCTCGAGCAGCGTACCAATTTCGACCTGGAGATGATCGCGGCGACCGGCTCTTGCGCGGGCATCGAGAATTACAGCCGTTTCCTCACCGGCCGCCTGCCCGGAGAGCCGCCGCCCACCTTGTTCGAGTATCTGCCGGAAAACGCGCTGCTCTTCGTCGACGAGAGCCACCAGACGATCGGCCAGATCAACGGCATGTCGCGCGGCGACCACAAGCGCAAATTGACGCTCGCCGAATATGGCTTCCGCTTGCCCTCGGCGATCGACAACCGCCCCTTGCGCTTCAATGAATGGGACGCGATGCGGCCGCAGACCACCTATGTCTCGGCGACGCCCGGCGACTGGGAGATGGAGCGGACCGGCGGCGTGTTCGTCGAGCAGGTGATCCGCCCCACGGGACTGATCGATCCGCCGGTGGAGATCAAGCCGGTCGAGGAGCAGGTGCAGGACCTGATCCAGGAGTGCAAGGCAACGGCTGCCAAGGGCTATCGCACGCTGGTGACGACGCTGACCAAGCGCATGGCCGAGGACCTGACCGAATATATGCACGAGGCGGGCGTGAAGGTTCGCTACATGCACTCGGACACCGAGACGCTGGAGCGCATCGAGCTGATCCGTGACCTGCGCATGGGGGTGTACGACGTGCTGATCGGCATCAACCTGCTGCGCGAGGGGCTCGACATCCCCGAATGCGGGCTGGTCGCGATCCTCGATGCGGACAAGGAGGGGTTCCTCCGTTCCGAAACCTCGCTGATCCAGACGATCGGCCGCGCGGCGCGCAATGTGGAAGGCCGCGTGATCCTCTATGCCGACCGCATGACCGGCAGCATGGAGCGCGCGCTCGCCGAAACCGGCCGCCGCCGCGAAAAGCAGATGGCGTACAACCTCGAGCACGGGATCACCCCGGCGACCGTCAAGAAGAACATCGGCGACATCATCGCCCATGTCGCCTCGAAGGACGGCGTGACCGTGGAGATCGATGCCGATCGCCCGCACATGGTCGGTCACAATCTGCGCGGCTATATCGAGGAGCTCGAGAAGAAGATGCGCGACGCCGCCGCGAATCTGGAGTTCGAGGAAGCCGGGCGCCTGCGCGACGAGATCCGCGCGCTGGAGGCGGAGGAACTCGGACTGCCCGAAGGCGAGCGCAAGGCACCGGTGATGGGGCGCAGCAACGAAGGCAAGCCGGGCACGCGCAAGACGCGATATGGCAAGCAGACCAAGACCAAGTTCGGCGGACCTCGGCGGGGATAGCTGCGTCGCGGCCAGCTCGCGTTCCGTCGTGATCGCTGCAGCCGCCAGTTGAGCCGCATCGCCCGCTCCCCCATAAGCACGGCCATGCGTTTGCTTTCCCTGCTGGCCGGTGCCGGCCTCGTTCTCATCGCCGGCTGCGTGCCCGCTCCATCCACGCCGCCGCCAGCACCGGCTCCCCGGCCGGTGTCGGTGCCAGTGCCCGCGCCGCCGCCCGCCGCCCCGGCACTTGGTGCGGATTGGCGGGACTGGCCGCTGACGCCGGGTGACTGGCGCTATCGAGCCGGCCGCGCGACCTACGGCGTTGCCGGCGGTACGCCGCTTGCGATCCTGCGTTGTGACCTTGCCGCGCGGCGGGTGACCCTGTCGCGCACGGGTTCTGCCCCGACGGCGCTTACGCTGCGCACCACCAGTGCCGTCCGTGCGATCCCCGCGACACCGGACCTGGGTGCCCCCGGCATGCTGGCGATCAGCTTCGCGCCGAACGACAGCTTTCTCGACGCGCTCGGCTTCAGCCGTGGGCGGTTCGTGATCGAGGGCGGGGGGCTGCCGGTGCTCGTGATACCGGCCTGGCCGGAGATCCTGCGCGTGGTGGAGGACTGCCGCAAATAGCACGAAGCGGCGCGCCGTTTCGGGCCAGACTTCCAGAATCGCACCGATAAAATTCTTTTACAAGACTTGTTCTGCGACTCAGGTGCGTCCTACATGTCAAGTGTGTCGAGAGGCACAGGCTCTTCAACAAGCGAAAGGAGGTGATCCGATGTCTCATGGTTCAGCAATGAGGTCGGTTCAGTTCGTTCGGGAGACGCGCCGCTGACCTTGCCGCGCGGGCGGAAGTCCTCCGTCCGTCGTGCCGTGCGGGAGGTATCCTCTTCCAATCAACGCCGGCAGCTGCAGGTAAAGCGGTCCGCATGGTCTCCCGGGCTGGAGCTCTCCGGCCGCTGACCATGTCGGAGGTCGCCGGGTGCCCTGGTAGGGTCCCGGCGGCCTCTTTCATTTTGAGGAGCCTCGGGCGCACGGCCCGCAGGTTATCGTCAGGTTTCCGCCTGGATATGGACAAGTCCTAGCTTGGCGCGGCGCGAGTCGCATAGGCAGGACCGACCGCTGGTGGATCACGCGGCGGGGTGCTGATGGCGAAGAACGAACAGGGAGACGCAGTTGCGTCCCGCCGAACCGGTCTCGGCGCCATGCTCGAGGCGATACCCTCGCCCGTCATCCTGATCGACCGCAGCGACATGATCGTGGACGTGAACGTCGCATTTTGCGCGCTGGCGGGGCGTGACCCGACCTATTGGCGCTGCACGCCGCTGGCCATGCACATCCCCCACGATCAATATGTGCGCTACTCGGCCGAGCACGCGCATGTTTTCGCGACCGGCGACGACATGGAAACCGAAGAGACCGTGAAGGCGTATGACGGAACGCCCCGCCACGTAGTCACGCGCCGCCGCCGGATTGACGTGGAAGGCGATCCGCTGGTCCTTACGATCCTTACCGATATCACCGCGTTGCGAGATGCAGAGGCTCGGGCGCGGCATCTCGCTTTCCATGATGCGCTGACCGGACTGCCGAACCGCGCCGCGCTTAGCGAGCAACTGGCCGCGGCATTGGATGCACCTGCGCGGGGGCAGCCGGCGCTGCTGCTGGTCGATCTCTATCAATTCAAGGACATCAACGAAGCCTTTGGCGAGTGCGTCGGCGATGCCCTGCTCCGCGCTTTTGCGGACCGGCTCGCGGGCGCGGCCCGCGGGTCGGACTGGGTGGCGCGCACCGGCGGCGATACCTTTGCCTTGCTGATCGATGATTGCCCCGATGCGGCAGCGGCCGAAGCTGCCTGTCGCCGCTTGCTGTCGCTGGCCAACTTGCCGCTCTCCGGGCCGGCGGGCGCAGTGAAGCTGGCGCTGTCGATCGGCTGCGCCTGGGCGGAACCGGGCGTTCGCGCGGAGGATCTGCATCGCCGTGCGGAGTTCGCGCTGTACGAGGCCAAGCAACAGCCCGCCAACGAGTTCCGCCTGTTCGATGCCGCGCTTGCCGCCGAGGTGCAGGACCGCCGCACGCTGGAAGCAGACCTGCGCGACGTGGTGGCCAGCGGCGAACAGCTCGACGTGCACTATCAGCCGGTGATCGGCGCCGGCGGCAATACCGTCGTCGGTGTCGAGGCGCTGGCCCGCTGGCATCACCCGACCCGTGGCACGATTTCGCCTGCCACCTTCATCCCGATTGCCGAGACCAGCGGGCTCATCGTTCCGCTAGGCGAGTTGGTGCTCGACCGCGCCGCCGCAATGATGGCGCGCTTCCCCAACGTTTCGCTGGCAGTGAACCTTTCCCCGATCCAGCTACGGAGCCCCGGATTCGACCGGCAGGTACTCGCCATTCTCGCGCGGCACGGCATGCACCCGGGCCAGCTGCAGCTCGAGGTGACCGAAAGCGCCGTGCTCGCGATGGATCCGTGCGTGGAAGCGGGGCTCGCGCGCTTGCGTGCCGCGGGCGTGCAATTGGTGCTCGACGATTTCGGCACGGGCTATTCCAGCCTTTCGCACCTCCACAAGCTGGCGATCGATCGCGTGAAGATCGACCAGAGCTTCGTACGCGACATCGGTCGCTCGCAGGATGCGCGCGCCATCATCCAGGCGGTGCTGGGCATTGGCCAGTCGCTGGGCCTTGGGGTGACGGCGGAAGGGGTGGAGGACGAGACGCAACAGCTGTTCCTCCGTTCCTTCGGCTGCCACGAGTTTCAGGGCTATCTGTTCTCGCGGCCGCTGCCGGCGGCCGAGGCGGGGACGTTCCTGGAGACATACGCCGAGCGCGCCGCCGCCTAGCGGTGTCACGGAAGGAGGGCGCAGTGTGGCGGCGCGAGGACGCAGTGCTGGCGCATGCGTGTTTCGCCGGTCCGTGTCCCCCCTCGTGATCGTCAGACGTCCTTTGCCAATCCCTTGAGCCGATAGAGCACGTCCAGCGCCTCGCGCGGGCTGAGCGCGTCGATGTCGAGCGCGTCCAGTTCGTGGCGCAGCGCGTCCACCTTCTCCTCCTCCGCATGCGCGGCGGCGGCGAACAGGGGGAGATCATCGAGCCCCGCTGCGAGTCCGCCGGTCTTGGCGCGGCCCGCCTCCAGCTTGTCGAGCACTGCCTTGGCGCGCTTCACCGTGGCGGGGGACATGCCGGCCAGCCGCGCGACCGCGATGCCGTAGCTGCGGTCCGCCGGCCCATCGGCCAGTTCGTGCAGCAGCACCAGCTCGCCCTTCCATTCGCGCGCGCGGACATGGTGGAGGGTAAGCGCGTCGCAGCGCTCGGCCAGCCGGGTCAGCTCATGGTAATGCGTGGCGAACAGGCAGCGGCAGCGATTGTCCTCATGGATCGCCTCCACCACCGCCCAGGCGATGGCGAGGCCGTCATAGGTGGAGGTGCCGCGACCGACCTCGTCGAGGATCACGAAGCTGCGCGGCGTCGCCTGCGCCAGGATCGCGGCGGTTTCGACCATCTCGACCATGAAGGTCGATCGGCCGCGCGCCAGATTGTCCGAAGCGCCGACGCGGCTGAACAGCCGATCGACCAGCCCCAGCGTCGCGCGCGTGGCGGGCACGTAGCTGCCGGCCTGGGCGAGTACCGCGATCAGCGCGTTCTGGCGCAGGAAGGTCGATTTGCCCCCCATGTTGGGGCCGGTGACCAGCCACAGGCGCGAGTCTTCGGAGAGCTTGCAGTCATTCGCCACGAAGCGGCCGCCGCTGCGCGCGACGGCGGCTTCGACCACCGGGTGGCGACCACCCTCGATATCGAAGCAGCTATGCTCGACCAGGTCAGGCCTTGCCCAGCCGCCTTCGGCTGCGCGTTCGGCAAGCCCGGCGGCGACGTCGATGCGGGCGAGCGCGTCCGCGGTCGCGGCGATCGGCTCGCGCCGGGCGAGCGCCTGGCCGGTCAGATCCTCCAGGTGCGCGGCTTCGGCCGAGAGGGCGTGGGCGCCGGCCTGGGTGACCTTCATCGCCACGTCGTGCAGCTCGGGCGCATTGAAGCGCACGACGCCGGCCAGCGTCTGGCGGTGGGTGAAGCCGCTGTCGGGCTTCATCAGCGCATCCGCCGAGCGCGCAGGCACTTCGATATGATAGCCGAGTACGCCGTTGTGGCGGATCTTGAGCGCGGTGATGCCGGTGCGGGCGCGATAGTCAGCCTCAAGCGCTGCGATCGCGCGGCGGCCACCGGCACCGGCATCGCGCAGGTCATCGAGAGCGGCGTCGTAGCCTTCGGCGATATAGCCGCCATGCGCGGCGTCGACCGGCGGTTCTGGCACGAGCGCGCGGGATAGCAGGTCGATCAGCGCGCCGTGGCCGCGAAGCTGTGGCGCGAGGTCGCGGAGCAGGGCGGGCGCATCGGCAATGCGGTCGAGCCGCTCGCCCAGTCGCCACGCGCCGTCGAGGCCGTCGCGCAGCTGGCCGAGATCGCGCGGAGATCCCCGCCCGGCGGCAACGCGGCCAAGCGCGCGGCCGATGTCGGGCAGCGCGCGCAGCGTCGCGCGGATGCTGTCGCGCAGGCCGGCATCATCGTGGAACAGCGTGACGAGATCGAGCCGCGCATCGATCGCGGCACGGTCCATCAGCGGCGCGGCGATGTCGGCGCCGAGCAGGCGCGCGCCCGCCCCGGTGACGGTGCGGTCCACCGCGTCGAGCAGGCTGCCCTTGCGCGTGCCGGCCGCGCTGACGGTGAGTTCCAGGCTTTCGCGCGTCGCCGCGTCGATCGCCATCGCGGCTTCGGCCTGGCTGACCCGTGGTGGGCGGAGGAAAGGGAGCGAGCCTTTGGCCGTGTGCTCCAGATAGGCGACCAGCCCGCCTGCGGCCGCCAGCCCGGCGCGCGAGAATTGCCCGAACCCGTCCAGCGTCGCCACGCCGAACAGCCGCTTCAGCCGCGCCTCGCCGCCGCTGCTGTCGAAGTCGATCTTGGGGCGCAGCGCAGTGGCGAGTTCCGCGAACGCGGTGGCATCGCAGGCAATTGTCTCGGCGGGGTTGAGCCGCGCGAGCTCGGCGCCCAGCCGTGCCGCATCGGTCTCGATCAGCTCGAACCGGCCGGTGGAGATGTCGGCGCAAGCGATCGCGACGCCGCTGCCCGCTTCGCCCACCGCCGCGCACCAATTGGCGGTGCGGCTGTCGAGCAGCGCTTCCTCGGTCAGCGTTCCGGCCGTCACCACGCGGATGATCGCGCGGGAAACGAGCGCCTTGGAGCCTGCGCGCTTCTTTGCCTCCTCAGGCGTCTCGGTCTGGTTGGCGATGGCGACGCGGTGGCCTGCCTTGATCAGCCGGGCGAGATAGGCCTCCATCGCATGTACCGGCACGCCGCACATCGGGATCTTGTCCCCCGCATGCTCCCCGCGCGAGGTGAGCGCGATGTCCAGCACGCTGCTCGCGATCTTCGCATCCTCGAAGAACAGCTCGAAGAAGTCGCCCATGCGGTAGAACAGCAGGCAGTCGCCGGCCTCCTCCTTGAGCGTGAGATACTGGGCCATCATCGGGGTAGGGGCGGCGGAGGACATGGGCATCTCGCTACCGGATGGGCAGGGGGCCGCACAACCGCCGCCACGGGGTGACGCTGGTGGAATCTGGGGATAAGGGCGCGGGCGATGCACAAGTCCCCGCTTCCTCAGCAGGCGGCGCCGATGCTGCGGTGGCGCTGGGTCGTCGCGCTGGCGGCGCTGTCGGTGCTGCCGTTCCTCTTCGTGAGCGTGCCGCCGCTGACCGATGCGCCGGGCCATATCGGTCGGTTCGCGGCGCAGCTGGCTGCGCCGGACAGCCCGCTGCACCGCTATTTCGATTTCGTCTGGCGGCCGACGCTCAATCTCGCGGCCGACCTGATCGTGCAGGTGCTGCACCCGCTGCTCGGGCCGGCTGAGGCGATGTGGCTGGTCTGCGCGGCGGTGCCGGTGCTGACGGTGCTGGGGCTGCTGGTGGTCGCGCGCCAGCTCAACCCGCAGGGGAGCGCAGCGCTGCCCTGGGCGCTGATCTTCGTCTACAACAGTCCGTTCCTCTGGGGCTTCGTCAACTATTCCTTCACGGCGGCGCTAGCGCTGTGCGGGTTCGCGTTGTGGATCGCGCTCGAGTGTCGCCCTACCCTGCGGGGGGCGCTGTTCCTGCCGATCGCGCCGGCGCTGTTCCTGGGGCACGGCGAGGGCGGGGCGCTGCTGTTGCTCTGGGCGGCGGGCTATGAGGCGGGCCGCGTCGGCAGTTGGTGGCGACTCAGGGCGGCGATCGGCGTGGCGGGGCGGCTCTGGCCTTTCGTCACGATAGTGCTGCCGCTCGCGGTCGCCCGCGGCGATGGCGGCACGACGGCATGGGACTTCCCCGGCAAGCTCGACGAATTGACCGCGCTGGTCCGCGACCAGAGCGCCGCGCTCGACATCGCCACCGTGGCTGCGGCGCTGGCGGTGCTGCTGCTGGGACGGCTGAGTGGTGCGCGGATCGTGCGCGCCGGGCTTTGGCCGGTGCTGGGAACGGCGGCGCTGTTCCTCGCGGCGCCGCTCCAGCTTTCGGGCACCAACAATGTCGACATGCGGCTGGCACCTTATGCGATGATGCTGGCGCTGGCGCTGCAGGATTGGCGCCCGGTCGCGATGTGGCGGCGCCGACTGGTGCTGCTTGGGGGCGCGGCGCTGCTGGCGGTGCGGTTCGGCGTCACCAGCGCCAGCTTCCTCGGCTATCAGCGCAGCTATGCGCGCGAACTGGCGGCGCTGGATCATATCGCGCCGGGCAGCCGCGTGCTGAACCTGGTGCCCAACGATTGCGGCCTGCGCGCCTGGCGCCAGCCGCGGCTCACCCATCTAGCCGCGTTGGCCACCGCCGAGCGCCAAGCCTGGACCAATGCGCACTGGTCGGTCGCCTCGATCCATCTGCTGCAGGTCCGCTATGCGCCACCGGGCTTCGCGACCGATCCGTCGCAACTCGTCTCACCCCCGGACTGTGTCGGCCGGGGCGGGGAGACGCGGCAGACCATCGCCGACGTCGTACCGCGCCTGCCGCTGGACGCAGCCGACTATGTCTGGTTGATCGACGTGCAGCTCCCGCGCGGTGCGGCAGAACCGCGGCTGGTGCCGATCTGGCGGTCCGCCCGCAGCGCGCTTTACGCCGTTCGCCCACGCGTCCGGACGTAGGGGAAAGCACGGAGCAGGGCTTCCGTCGTTTGCAATCGCCGCGTCGGGCTGCTTTAGGGGGAGTAAATATCCATCATTAGGAGCCGAGCGGATGGCCGAAGAGAGCAACGTCCAATTTTCCGATCGAGAGGCGCTGCGCTATCACGCCGAGGGCCGTCCCGGTAAGATCGAGATCGTCGCTTCCAAGCCGATGGCAACCCAGCGCGACCTGGCGCTGGCCTATTCGCCGGGCGTCGCCGTGCCGGTGCTGGCGATCGCGGAGAACCCGGCAACCGCCTATGATTATACGGCGAAGGGCAACCTCGTCGCGGTGATCTCCAACGGGACTGCGATCCTGGGCCTCGGCAATCTCGGCGCGCTCGCGTCCAAGCCCGTGATGGAAGGCAAGGCGGTGCTGTTCAAGCGCTTCGCCGACGTCGACTCGATCGACCTCGAGCTGAAGACCGAGGATGTCGACCGCTTCATCGACGCGGTCGAGCTGATGGAGCCAAGCTTCGGCGGCATCAACCTTGAGGACATCAAGGCCCCCGAATGCTTCGTCATCGAGCAGACGCTGCGCGAGCGCATGAACATTCCGGTGTTCCATGACGACCAGCACGGCACCGCGATCATCGCCGCCGCCGGCCTGATCAACGCGCTGTACCTGACCGGCCGCGACATCAAGACGACGAAGATCGTGGTCAACGGCGCCGGCGCCGCCGCGATCGCATGCACCGAGCTGATCAAGGCGATGGGGCTGCCGCAGGACAATCTGCTGATGTGCGATCGCACCGGCGTGATCTACCAGGGCCGCGAGGACGTGAACCAGTGGCAGTCCGCCCATGCCGCCAAGACCGACCGGCGCACGCTGGCCGAGGCGCTGGTGGGCGCGGACGTGTTCCTCGGCCTCTCCGCCGCCAACGCGCTGCCGGCCGAGCTGCTCGAGAAGATGGCGCCGAAGCCGATCATCTTCGCGATGGCGAACCCCGATCCGGAGATCACCCCGCCCGAGGCCAAGCGCGTGCGGCCGGACGTGATCATCGCCACCGGCCGTTCGGACTATCCGAACCAGGTCAACAACGTGCTGTGTTTCCCGTTCATCTTCCGCGGCGCGCTCGACGTGCGCGCGACGACGATCAACGATGCGATGAAGGTCGCGGCGTCGCGCGCGCTGGCCGAACTCGCCCGCCAGCAGGTGCCGGAAGAAGTCGCAACGGCCTATGGCACGTCGCACAGCTTCGGCCCGGATTACATCATCCCGACGCCGTTCGATCCGCGCCTGATCGAGATCATCCCGGCAGCGGTCGCCCAGGCGGCGATGGACTCGGGCGTGGCGACGCGGCCGATCATCGACATGACGGCCTATCGCCAGCAACTGCGCGCGCGCATGAACCCGACCACGTCGGTGCTGAGCATGGCGTATGAGGGTGCCCGTGCCAAGCCGAAGCGCGTCATCTTCGCCGAGGGCGAGGAAGAAGTGGTGCTGCGCGCCGCCATCGCGTTCCAGGAAGGCGGATACGGTACGCCGGTGCTGGTGGGCCGCGAGTCGGTGCACGACCGGTTGCGTGCACTGGGCGCGAACCCGGATCATTTCGAGCTGCACAACAGCGTCAACTCGCCGCTGGTGGAGGACATGGTGGAGATGCTGTACCAGCGCCTCCAGCGCCGCGGCTATCTGCGCCGGGATTGTGAGCGGATGGTCAATCGCGACCGCAACATCTTCGGCTCGCTGCTGCTCCGCCTCGGCCATGCCGATGCGATGATCACCGGCGTCACCCGCACCTATGCCGAAACGATGCGGCAGGTGCGTCGCGTGATCGATCCGGTCGACGGCCGAACGCCGTTCGGCATCCACGTGCTGGTCGGTCGGTCGCACACCGTCTTCATTGCCGACACTACGGTGAACGAGCGGCCGAACGCCGAGGAGCTGGCCGACATCGCCGAGCGCACCGTGCAGGTCGCCCGCCGCATGGGGCATGAACCGCGCGTGGCGCTGCTCAGCTACTCGACCTTCGGCAATCCCGAGGGCAAGTGGATCGACAATATCCGCGACGCGGTGAAGGTGCTCGACGCGCGCGGCGTGACCTTCGAATATGAAGGCGACATGGCGCCGGACGTGGCGTTGAACCCGAAGCTGCTCGCCAACTATCCGTTCGCGCGCCTCTCGGGTCCGGCCAACATCCTGATCATGCCGGGCCTGCAATCGGCCAACATCTCGGCCAAGCTGCTGCGCGAGCTGGGCGGCGATTCGACTATCGGCCCGATGCTGATCGGCATGGAGAAGTCGGTGCAGATCGCGCCGATGACCTCCACCGCCAGCGAGCTGGTGACGCTGGCGGTGTTGGCTGCGGGCGACATCGCCCGCTGAGGTTCAGGCGAGCATCGACGGATCAGCCGTCGATGCTCGCGCCCAATGAGGCATTGACCAGCCCGCCGTCCACGGTGACGGTCTCCCCGACCAGATAATCTCCGGCCCGGCTGGCGAGGTAGATCGCCGCGCCAGCCATGTCCTCGGCGACGCCGATGCGCTTGGCCGGAATCGCCTGCGCCACGGTGCCGCCATGGTCGCGTGCGGCCTTGTTCATGTCGCTCGGGAAGGCGCCGGGGGCGATCGAGGTGACGTGGATCTGGTCGCGCACCAGCCGCGCCGCCATCCGCCGGGTGAGGTGGATCAGCGCGGCCTTCGACGCCTGATAGCTATAGGTCTCCCAGGCATTCAGCCGCTGGCCGTCGATCGAGGTGATGTTGATCACCTTGGCCGGGCGTTCCGCGCTCCCGCCGGCCTTGAGCAGGCCGTGCAGCGCCTGGGTCAGGAAGAAGGGCGATTTCACGTTCAGGTCCATCACCTTGTCCCAGCCCTTCTCCGGAAAGCTCTCGAACGGCTCGCCCCAGGCCGCGCCGGCATTGTTGACAAGGACGTCGAGCTGCTGTTCGCGCTTCCCGAGATCGGCGGCGAGGGCTCGGCAGCCTTCGACGGTCGAGACGTCATGGGGCAGGGCGATGGCGTTCGGACCCAGCGCTGCCGCGGTGGCTTCGCAGGCGTCGGCCCGGCGCGACGACACATAGACCTTCGCGCCGGATGCAACGAACCCCTCGGCGATCATCCTCCCGATGCCGCGCGAGCCGCCGGTGACCAGCGCCACCCGTCCGTCGAGTCGAAACAGCGAAGATACGTCCATGCCAAACTCCCTCTCCCCCTGGGGGAGGGCCGGGGAGAGGGGCAGTCTCTCGATCCCGGCCCATCGGTTCGTGTATCCGACTGCCCCTCTCCGCACCCTCTCCCGGTGGGGAGAGGGCTTGATTATCCGCCGCGCTTCAGCGTCTCGCGGGCGATGATCAGCTGCTGGATCTGGCTGGTGCCTTCGTAGATGCGGAACAGCCGCACATCGCGGAACAGCCGCTCGATTCCGTAATCGGCGATGTACCCGGCCCCGCCGAAGATCTGCACGGCCCGGTCGGCAACACGACCGACCATTTCACTGGCGAAATACTTCGCGGCGGCGGCTTCCATCGTGGTGTTCGCCCCCGCGTCCTTGGCGGTTGCCGTCTCCAGTACCAGCGCGCGCGCGGCGAGCGCCTCTGTCTTTGAATCCGCCAGCATCGCCTGGATAAGCTGGTGCTCGGCGATCGGCTTGCCGAACTGCTTCCGCTCGCTGGCATAGGCAACGCAGTCGGCGATCAGTCGCTCGGCCACCCCGACGCATACCGCGGCGATGTGCAGCCGTCCGCGATCGAGCACCTGCATCGCGATGCGAAAGCCTTCGCCCTCTTCGCCCAATCGGTTCTCGATCGGAACCGGCACGTCGTCGAAGATCACGTCGGCCACGCGCGCGCCCTTCTGCCCCATCTTCTTCTCGGGCTCGCCGATCGAGACGCCGGGCAGGTCGCGCGGCACCAGGAAGGCAGAGACGCCGCGGCCGCCCGCTTCCTCGCCGGTGCGCGCCATCACGGTAAAGAGCTGCGCCTTGTCGGCATTGGTGATGTAGCGTTTGGTGCCGCTGATCCGGTAGACATCGCCGTCGCGGACGGCGCGCGTCTTCACCGATGCGGAATCGGAGCCGACGTCGGGTTCCGTCAGCGCGAAGCTGGTGATGATCGCGCCGCAGGCGATCTTCGGCAGCCACTGCTCCTTCTGCTCGGGTGTGCCGGCGATCACCAGGCCCTGGCTGCCGATGCCCACATTGGTGCCGAAGGCCGAACGGAAGGCAGGGGTGGTGCGCCCCAGCTCGATCGCCACCCGACACTCCTCGGCCATGGTGAGGCCCAGTCCGCCATGTTCCTCGGCGATCGACAGGCCGAACAGGCCGAGCGACTTCATCTCCTCGACGATCACGTCGGGGATCGCATCGGCGGCCTCCACCTCCGCCTCCAGCGGGCGCAGCCGCTCGGCGACGAAGCGGCGGACCGTGTCGATCAGCGCGTCGAACAGCTCGGTTTCGAGGGCCATGGCCATCCTCTCGGTTCTAATTACCAGCAGGTATAGCGCGTGGATGGTCGGCTGCAAGCCGTACCCGATATTCCAAAGTGTTTCGTTTGCCGCGACGGCCCCGCGTCTGTATCGGGACGCCCGGGGGACGTAGTGGAGAAGAGATTGATGGCCGGTCGCACCGCCGACACCCCGCCCGTACCGCCGAGCCGGCGCGTGGCGACGCCGACGATGCTGGCCTATGGCTTCGGCGCCGCGGCCTATGGCGTAAAGGACTTCTGCTTCGTCACCTTCCTGCTGTTGTTCTACAACCAGGTGGTAGGACTGCCCGCCGCGCAGGTCGGCTTCGTGATCATGTGCGCGCTGCTGTTCGACGCATTCGTCGATCCGGCGATCGGCATGCTCTCGGACCGGACGCGCAGCCGCTGGGGGCGGCGCCATCCCTGGATGTACGCGGCTTGGCTGCCGATCGCGGTGGGCTGGCTGTTCCTGTGGAACCCGCCGGCATGGAGCCAGGGGGCGCTGCTAGGTTGGCTGTTCGTCACCGCCGTGGTGGTGCGCACCGCCGTTTCCGCCTTCGAGGTGCCGTCGCAGGCGCTCAGCCCGGAGCTCTCCTCCGACTATGAGGAGCGGACGCGGATCATGGCCTATCGCTTCCTGTTCGGCTGGGGCGGGGGCATGGCGATGCTGATGCTTTCCTATGGCTGGTTCCTTGCCGAGCGGGCGGGCCAGCCGCACGGCCAGTTCGACCGCGCGGGCTACTCGGGCTTCGCGATCGGCGGCGCGGCGCTGATGGTGGTGGCGATCCTCGGCTCGGCATTGGGCACCCACCGCGAGATCAAGAACCTGCCGCCGGTGGAGATCGCGCCCCAGCCGCTCCGTCAGAGCATCGCTGAGCTGTTCGCCACGCTGCGCAACCCGGCCTTTCTGGTGCTGATGACCGCGGCGCTCAGCTATTTCGTCGCGCAGGGCATCAGCTTCTCGATGTCCAACTATCTCTATGCCCATGTCTGGAATTTCGGGAACCTCGCCTTCCAGCTGCTCGGGGCAACGCTGTTCCTGGGCGTCGTCCTCGCCTTCCTGATCGCCCCGCGGCTCGCCCGCTGGCTGGGCAAGCCGACCGCGGCGACCATCGCGCTCGTCGGTGCGGTGCTGCTGCTCGTCGCGCCCTATGTCCTCCGCCTCGTCGGGCTGTTCCCGGCCCCCGGCGATCCCCTGCTGCTGCCGGTCTTGTTCACCATCTTCACCGTCAACGCGACCTTTGCGGTCTCCTCCACCATGCTCGGCGCCTCGATGCTGGCCGACGTTGTCGAGCACAGCGAGGTCGAGACCGGGCGGCGGTCTGAGGGCGTGTTCTTCGCCGGGTTCTTCTTCGTCCAGAAATGCTCGAGCGGGCTCGGCATCTTCGCGACCGGTCTGATCCTCAGCCTCTCCGGCTTCCCGGATGGCGCCAAGCCGGGGACGGTGCCCGAGGCGGTGGTCGACCGCTTCACCCTGATCTTCTGCGCCGTCTACCTCCTGCTCGGCGCGATCGCGGCGTTCTTCTATCGGCGCTTCCCCTTCGGCAAGGCGGAGCACGCCGCCCGGCTGGCGCAGCTGCGCGGCGTTGAAGGTGGTGCGAACTGATGTTATAACGAACGTATGACCAAGCCGCTCAAGATCATCAAGATCGGCAACTCTGCCGGTGTCATCCTCCCCAAGGAAATCCTCGCGCGTCTGCGGGTGGAGCTGGGCGACGACCTCTTCCTCACGGAAGGCCAGGGAAGCGTCACGCTTCGGGCGGCAGACGTTGATTTCGCCGAGGCGATGCAGGCGGCGGAAGAAATCATGCGTGAGGATCGCGATGTTCTCGCCGTCCTCGCCCGGTGAGCGAGTTGCAGTTCCGCTTCCTTACCGCTGATATAGCGCTGGCGGTGCATGAGCGGCAATTGGCGGAACATGGCGGTCTGTCCGGCGTGAAGGACGCGGGACTGCTCGAATCGGCGATGGCGCGGCCGTTGAACAAGGCGGCTTATGGCGAAGAGGACCCGTTCGCCTTGGCAGCTGCCTATGGCTTTGGCGTTGCACGCAATCACCCCTTTGCCGACGGCAACAAGCGCACTGCGTGGGTGCTGACCCGCTTGTTCCTCAAGCTGAACCGCATCGAGATCGCCTTCGACAAAATGGATGCCATCCAGACCATGCTCGCCCTCGCCGCCGGCCAGTTGGGAGAAGATTCCTTCGCGGCCTGGCTGCGCAGCAAGGCCGGCTGAACACGGAAAATGCCCGCCGGGTCCTCGACCCGGCGGGCATCCTTTCCTCCCCAGGAAAGACGTCAGGCCACGCGGCCCAAACGGTGGTAGAGGTTGGAATATTTCACCGATTCCGGCTTGTCCTTCACCGCCTGCAGATGGGCGCCGACGGCCTCGCGGAGCAAGCGGAAATCCTCGGTGGAAAAGACGGCGCGGCTGCGCTGCGGTTCGTTCGACATGACATGCTCTCCTGTTATGCGGCTTGGGCGTTGAACTGGGCGGCTTCGGTGCTCTCGGCGAGCGCGGTGGTGGAGCTGGCGCCCCCGGCCACCGTCTGGGCAATGGCGTCGAAATAGCCGGTGCCGACCTCGCGCTGGTGGCGCGTCGCGGTGTACCCTTCCGCCTCCGCCGCGAACTCGGCCTGCTGCAGCTCCGAATAGGCCGCCATGCCGCGATCCCGATAGCCGCGTGCCAGCTCGTACATGCCGTAGTTGAGGCTGTGGAAGCCGGCGAGGGTGACGAACTGGAAATTGTACCCCATCGCCCCGATCTCGCGCTGGAAGCGGGCGATGTCGTCCTTGTCGAGGTTCTTCTCCCAGTTGAAGCTGGGCGAGCAGTTGTACGCCAGCATCTTGTTCGGATGCGCCTTCTTGATCGCCTCGGCGAAGCGGCGGGCGTCGTCGAGATTGGGCTTCGAGGTCTCCCACCACAGCAGGTCGGCATGCGGCGCGAACGCCAGCCCGCGCTGGATGCAGTGGTCGACCCCGGTGCCTTCCTTGAGGCGGAAGAACCCTTCCGGGGTCCGCTCGCCGGTGAGGAACGGGTGGTCCCGTTCGTCGACGTCCGAGGTGATCAGCCGCGCCGACTCCGCATCGGTGCGGGCGCAGATCACCGTCGGGACGCCGCACACATCCGCCGCCAGTCGCGCCGCATCGAGGTTGCGGATATGCGCCTGGGTCGGGATCAGCACCTTGCCGCCCAGATGGCCGCACTTCTTCTCGCTGGCGAGCTGGTCCTCGTAATGCACGCCTGCCGCGCCCGCCGCGATATAGGACTTCATGATCTCGAAGCAGTTGAGCGGCCCGCCGAAGCCGGCTTCTGCGTCGGCGACGATCGGCGCGAACCAGTCGCGGGTCGCGCCGCCTTCCATATGCTCGATCTGGTCGGCGCGCTGGAGCGTCGCGTTGATCCGCCGCGCCAGCTCCGGCCCGGCATTGGCCGGGTAGAGCGACTGATCGGGATACATCTGCCCGGCGGTGTTGGCATCCGCCGCGACCTGCCAGCCCGACAGATAGATCGCCTTGAGCCCGGCGCGGACCATCTGCATCGCCTGGTTGCCCGAGAGCGCGCCGAGCGCATGGACATAGTCCTCGGTGCGCAGCAGCTCCCACAGCTTGAGCGCGCCGCGGCGGGCCAGCGTATGCTCCACCGGCAGCGAGCCGCGCAGCTTGGCGACGTCGGCGGCGGTGTAGGGGCGCTGGATGCCGTCGAACCGCCCGGCGGGGGCGGGGACCAGATCCTCGAAACCAAGCGACTGGGACATTGTGAATTCCTTGACTGAATGGCTAAACTCTGTGTGGCTCAGTTTAGGGCGTTCAGCGGGGCGGGGAATTCAACTTCGGCTTCGCACAGGGTGTGGGTGTGTTGCGGGTTGCGGGGACTCCTTGTTGTGGTGTAAGCTATTTACAGGTCAGCCGTCTTCTTGGAATCTGAACATACCAAGAACGTATGTGGTGTAGGAAAGCCTCGCCACCCGCGTTCCCCTCCCGCTTGCGGGAGGGGCTAGGGGAGGGGATGACGGGCTCGCGTGGGACGCCGTTCCAGCAGGCGCCGCCACGTCAGCCCCTCCCCCGACCCCTCCCGCAAGCGGGAGGGGAGCGCAGGCTGCGAGCGTTGGAAGGAGCAGGAGTCCCCATGGCCGAACGCAAACTCTTCGCCGGGCACGCCATCCGCCGCCTCCGCTTCCAGCTCGGGGTCACCCAGGCGGCGATGGCGGAGGCGCTGGAGATTTCGCCCAGCTATCTCAACCTCGTCGAGCGCAACCAGCGGCCGATCTCCGCCGCGCTGATGCTCAAGCTGGCCGAGACCTATGACTTCGATCCCCGTCGCCTCGCCGCGGCCGAGCCCGGCGGCGGGGCCGAGGCGCTGCGGCGGCGGCTGGCCGACCCGCTGTTCGCCGACCTCGCCATCGATCGCCACCAGCTCGAGGAATGGCTGGCCGGTGCGCCCGACGGCGCCGAGGCCTTTGCCCGCGCCTATGACCGGATGGGCAGCGCCGCCGCGCCGCTCCCCGGCGCCGCGCAGGATCCCGGCCCCCAGGTCCGCCGCGCGATCGAGCGCTGGCGCAACCATTTCGCCGATCTCGACGCCGCCGGCGAGGCGCTGGCCGACGAACTGCGCATGGCCGGCGAGCCCTATGGCGCGATGGCCGAGCGGCTGCGGGTGAAGCACCAGCTTGCCGTGCGCATCCTGCCCGCCGAGGTTATGGTCGATACGCTCAAGCGGCTCGACCTCCATGCGCGGCAGCTGCAGCTGTCCGAGGCGCTCGATCCCAGCGCCCGCGCCTTTGCGCTGGCCGAGCAGCTGGCGGTGGAGGCGCGCGACGAGATCGAGGCGCTGGTCCGCGGCGCCGAACTCGACCGGGTGGCGGCGCGGCTGTTCCGCCGGCACCTGACCGCCTATTTCGCCGCCGCGGTGACGATGCCCTATGCCCGCTTTCTCCGCGCGTGCGAGGCCAGCGGCTATGACCTGGAGCTGCTCCAGCGGCGCTTCGGCGCGAGTTTGCCCCAAGTCGCGCACCGGCTGACGACGCTGCAGCGGGTGGGCGCGCGGGGGCTGAGCTTCTTCCTGATGCGGTTCGATCGCGCGGGGCAGGTCTCGAAACGCTATGCCGGCGCCAGCGGATCGGCGCTGGTCGAGGCGGCGGTGCCGTGCCCCTTGTGGAACGCCTATGACGCCTTCGCGCGGACCGACGAGACGGCGGTGCAGCTCGTCGAGCTGGAGGACGGCGCGCGCGCCTTCACCATTGCGCGCTGCGTGCATCCGCATGGGGGAGCCCCCGGCGGCGTGCGCCCGCGCTTCGTGATCGCGCTGGGCCTGCCGGCGGCGGAGGCGGGGACGCTGGCGGCGGCGCGCGGCGTGGACCTGGCCGGCCGCGCCGCGCCGATCGGGCTGGGGTGCCGGGCGTGTACGCGCGTCGCGTGCCTGCAGCGCTCGGCGGCGCCGGCGGGGCGGGCTGCGGCGGGGAGCGAGCGGGAGCGCGGGGTTACGGCGTTTGGGTTTGCGGGGGATTGAGGGGACGGTGGTTAGCCTTGCCTGCCTTCAAGAAACTCCCAACGCAACTGCATCATCCAGTGCTTGGAGAAGCGGGTCGAATCCGGCAAACGAGATACTATCGATGTTATCGCGAACATAATGCGCTAGCGCGATCTTACCAAAATGTAGGTCTGTATTCATTTTCTTGTTTGATGAAGAAAAGGATTTTCCTTTCAATTCAACAGAAATTACGTCTGCAGGAAGGAAATCCTCGATACAGGTTAATTTTTTGGACGATGTGTGAGGAGTCTTCACTAGCGTAAGGCCGGGTGAAATACGATGCACAGGCTGTGGATCCTCTGAACTGATATTTTTCTTGTACATACCATTTATCTGAGCGATTACATCCTTTCCACCAGAGTCATTGTCGATAACTATAATGACTGGTTGTTTCCTGAGGTTCATGTTGAAATGTGATCGCTTGGCATTGAGCAAGTATAAGAACCTCTTGATATTTCCAGAGCCTCCGGTCAATCCGATTACATCGGCAGCGGTCTTATCAAATCTAAAAAAGCTGATTTTGGGCTTTTCGCCATTTTCTTTAGATGACTTGATTTTCGGGAGATTGAGTGTACTCTTTGCTATTGCGGACTTCAGGTAATAGATGTCCGATGGGCCTTCCGTGAGAACTGTTGGAACATCATTCCCAATAAAATATTTGTACAAATAAAATAGCTGAAGCGTGTTCCGGAACTGCGTTGGTGCGTCTTGCTTGTCGTGCGTGGTTCGTGGGTCACGACGCTCTCTGAGGTAGTGGATATACGACAAACGTCCCTCAAGAGATTTGATTGGGTCTTTGACGATATCTGGCGACTGAGCGTCATCTTTTGGGCAATTGTCGGCAAAGCTTCCCGTAAAATGTGGAATCGTCACTTTGCCGGTCCGAAATAGGTGGTGGCACATAGCACGAGTATTTAGATAATATTCTCTGGTGACGTTAGGATGACTGTTAACCACTAAGCCGGTTACCATTTGGCGACTTCCGGTGATGCTCATCCTGGTTTTAGTGTTGTTCAGTGGAAGTGAGGATCGGGCAAATATGTCGCAAATCTCAGGAGCGAGTGCCCAACCGTGTGCGCCGGCATCGGGAACTGCAACATCGCTAGGGAAATCGGGCATATTTGTTGATATCGTGATGTCATCGGCATACCGCGAGTAAGCGCACTTCCGCGCGCGTAGGAAGCGTGTCAGCCGGCGGTCTAGAAACCTCGTCATGAGATTAGCAACGTGAGGAGAGGTTGGGGCGCCTTGCGGAAGCTTGTCGTCATGGCACACGATCTGTGCGATGACCGTTGCAACAGCTGGATGTAGCCGAAATTCTTCATTCTTGATGAAGAAGCCTCTGACTCGACCGAAATTAAACTGATCGAAGTAGTTTTCTAAATCTATATTTAGAACGAACAGGCGCTTTTGGTGAACTCTTGCGTTGTAGTAAATATTTGTGCCTCGCCGAAACCCATGATCCAGATTGGGCTGGCGGATTCCTGCTGCGTAGAGGTCGTCCTCGTAAGCGTAAAGTATATCAAGAGATTTCGCTGTATCCATTTAAGTTTTGGGCGCGATGAGAGAATCGTCCGCGTCTTTCCATTCTTTTTGCTGATGCAAAATGGAGTGTACCGTTCTTCCGGTGGGATCTTGTAAAGAGTGAATGCAAGCTCCTTTGCTGAAACGCCTAGCAAATCTGCTAGTCCATTTCTCGTGCTGCACTCTCTCAAATCTTCCAGCATGTGGGCCGTGAATACTCTTATGCGATAACGTGATTGGCGCAAATGACCAATAACGGATCATTATTATGCATGATGCATGGTAGCAAGCGGTGTACGCGTACTTCTCAAACGCTGAGATGCTCAGCGAAAAAATCTATTCACGGCCCTTAGCGGCCAACTTACGGACAGCGGTGCCCCTGTCAATTGGATCGTTGTAAGAGGCAGGCGAGGGGCCCCCTACCCCTCCACCCCCAACTGCCAAAGCACGAACGCCATCTCGTCGGCATACTCCCGCAAACTCTCCCACCGCCCGGACTTGCCGCCATGGCCGGCGCCCATATTGGTCTTGAGCAGCAGGATGTTGTCGTCGGTCTTGGTCGCGCGCAGGCGGGCGGCCCATTTGGCGGGCTCCCAATAGGTCACGCGCGGGTCGTTGAGGCCGCCCGAGATCAGCATCGGCGGATAGGCTTGTGCGCGCACATTGTCGTACGGGCTGTAGCTGCGGATCAGCTCGAACGCCGCCTTGTCCTCAATGGGGTTGCCCCATTCGGGCCACTCGCCGGGGGTGAGCGGCAGGCTCTCGTCGAGCATGGTGTTGAGCACGTCGACGAAGGGCACGTCGGCGATCACCGCGCCCCACAGCTCGGGATCGGAATTGACCACCGCGCCCATCAGCTCGCCGCCCGCCGATCGGCCGGCGATGGCGATCCGGCCCGGCGCGGTATAGCCGAGGGCGATCAGCCCCTTCGCCACGTCGACGAAATCATTGAACGTGTTGGTGCGCTTCTCCAGCTTGCCCTCGTGATACCAGTGCTGGCCGAGATCGTCGCCGCCGCGGATATGGGCGATGGCGAAGGCCATGCCGCGATCGAGGAACGACATGCGGCTGGTCGAGAAGCCCGGCGGGATGGCGTGACCATAGGCGCCGTACGCATAGAGATAGAGCTTGCCGGTGCCGTCGCGCGGGAAGTCGTGTGGGTAGACGATCGAGACGGGGACGGCGGTGCCGTCGCGCGCGGTGATGGTCAGGCGCTCGGTGCGATACTTGCTGCCGTCATAGCCGCTGGGGATTTCCTGGACCTTCAGCGTCTCCAGCGTGCCCGTCGCGACATCGTAATCCTGGACGGTGCCGGGGGTGACCATCGATTCATAGCCGAGCCGCAGCTTGGTGACGGCGTACTCCGGGTTGTCGCCCAGGCCCGCGACATAGCTCGCCTCGGGGAACTGCAGGCGTGTCGGGGGCACGCTCGCGTCGTAGCGGTGCAGCTCGATCTGATCGAGCCCGTCCTCGCGGCCCTCGACGATGAAGAAATCGGCGAAGCAGGTGACGCCGGTCATGTAGAAATGGCGCGAGGGGGCGATGCGCTCGGTCCATTCGGATGGCGCGGTGACGGGCGCGGTAACGAGGCGCCAGTTGGTGTCGGTATCGTTGGTGTGGATGAACAGCGTGCCGTCATGCTCGTCCACGTCATATTCGCGGCCGGGCTTGCGCGGGGCGACGCAGATCGGCGCGGCGGCCGGGTTGTCGGCGGGGAGCAGCCAGACCTCGCTGGTCACATGGTCGCCGGTGGCGATGGTCAGCCATTTGCGCGACGAGGTCTCGCCGACCGCGACGCGGTAGCCTTCGTCGGCCTCGCGGAACAGCTCCACATCGTTCTCGACCGGCTCGCCCAGCTTGTGCCAGCGGGCATTGTCGGTACGCCAGTTCTCGTTGGCGAGGCCGTATAGGAAGCCCTTGGAGTCCGAAGTCCAGACAATCTCGGAGAGCATGCCGGAGATGGTGTCTGGGAGAAGTTCGCCGGTGGTGAGGTCCTTCACCCGGACTTCGAACCGCTCCGAGCCGTTGTCGTCATAGGCATAGGCGAGCAGCCGGCCGTCGGGACTGACCGAGATCTCGCCGAGGCGGAAATATTCCTTGCCGGCGGCGAGCGGGGTCTCGTCGAGGATCAGCTGGTCCTCGCCGCCCGCGACGGGCTTGCGCCACCAGCGGGCATATTCGGCGCCAACCTCGTGATCGGTCCAGTAGAGCCAGTCGCCGTCCTTCTGGGGGACGCTGGCCTCGTCTTCCTTGATGCGGCCGCGCATCTCCTGGAACAGCGTTTCGGCGAGCGGCTTCAAGGGCGCCATCACCGTGTCGAAATAGCTGTTCTCCTCCGCGAGGTAGGCGAGGACGTCTTTGTCGGTGACGTCGGGGTAGCCGGGGTCGCGGATCCACGCCCAGGGATCCTCGATGGTGATGCCGTGGCGGGTGAAGCTGTGCGGGCGGGTGGCGGCGACGGGCGGCTTGGGGAAATCGGTCATGGAGACGTTGTAGGAAGCCGGGGCGCGGGTGCAATCCCCGGCTTCGCTTCAACGCAAGGACAGCGCGGCCTTGATGTCGTCCCAGGCGACGAGCTTGAAGTTCTGCGCGGCGGGCGGGTTGATGCCGTCCTGCGCCACGAACAGCCCGCCGGGGAAGCCGGGGCCGAAATCGCCGGTGATCAGCTCGATGCCGTCGGTTTGCTCGGTGCTGCCGAAGCTGCCGGCGGCGATGCGGAAGCGGCCGACATAGGCATCGTCGGCAAGGCGATAGACCGCATAAGCATTGTCGCCCTGGCTCGAGACCAGCAGATAGCCGCCATTGCCCGGCCCCTCCGCGGCGATCGCGAGGCCTTCGGCATCGGCAACGATCTGCTTGCCGTCGGCGGCGGCGACACGGGTGGGCTGGGTGTTGCCGTCCGGCCGCGCATCGAAGCGCCACAGGCCGACATCTTCCTCCGCCACATAGAGCCGGTGGGTGCGATCGTCGACGACGCAGCCTTCGGACTGGGTGCCGAGCTTCATCGTGCGGACGATCCGGCCGGGCGTGGCGCCGCTGCTCAGATCGACCTGGGTGATCGTGCCGTCCTTGAGCACGTTGAACGCGTAGAGCTTCTCGCCGGCGCGGTAGAGGCACACGCCGTACGCTTCGCCCGCACCCGCGGCGAAGGTGCCGGACCAGGCGAGCGTGGCGGTGGCGGGGTCGAGGCGGAACACATCGACCTTCGCCTGCAGCTTGTCGTTGCGATCGCTCGCGGCGACGATGATGCCGGGGGCGCCCATGTCGCGCAGGTCGACATTGTTGACGCGGCCGGCGTCGAGGAAGGAGCGCTGCCTGCCGCTCAGGTCGTAGACGTACAGCCCGGCCTGCTTGTCGGTGCCGACGATCAGGCTCGCCGCCGGATCGGCCGGGTTGCGCCAGATCGCGGGATCGTCGGCTGCATCGGCATTGGCGGTGCGCACCGCCTGCGCCTCGCCCCGCGCCGTTACCTGGGCGGTGGGGAGGGGCGAGAAGGCAGGGCGCGGCTCGGTGCGGGCGCAGCCGGCGGTGGCGAGCGCCACCAGGCCGGCCAGTGCCAGGGCAGGAGCCGCGCGCATCAGAAGTTCACCCGGATGCCGGCGGCGTAGCGGCGGCCGAAGCGTTCCCACTCGATGGTCTGCGACTTGATCGTCGGGCTGGGCGTGCCGGTGGCGGTGAGCAGATTGCCCGGCTCGGCATAGCGGCGGCCCGGCTGGTTCAGCACGTTCTGCACGTCGGCATAGATCTCGAAGCGCTTGGTGATCGCATAGCGCGCCGAGATGTCCATCTCCTCGTCCGCCGCCCAATAGGTGTCGCCGGCGTCGGTCAATTCGTCGGCGACCGTGTCGAGCCAGTCGCTGCGGCGCTGGTACTGGACGCGGAGCGACAGGCCGTATTTCTCGTAATAGCCGCCGATGTTGTAGATCAGGTCCGAGGTGCCGGGCAGGCGCACCTTGCGCGCCGGGATTTTGACGCTGGGGAGCCCGGGCTTGGTGACCTTGCTGTCGTTGAGCGTGACGTTGGCGGAGATGCCGAAGCCGCCCATCCAGTCCGGCAGGCCGAGCGATCCGGTCCAAGGCTCGAGCTGCAGCTGCGCCGCCGCCTCGGCGCCGAAGATGCGCCCGTTGCCGCCATTGGTGATGCCGGTAAAGACGTAGGAGGAGCGATCGATGCCGTTGCTGTCCAGCGCGTTGGAGCCGAAGGTGCGCGACTGGCGATACAGCACGTCCTCCACGCGCTTGTAGAACAGGCCGGCCATCAGATAGCCCTGCGGCCGGACATACCATTCGAAATAGCCGTCGACGCCGTACGCGCGCTCGGGCTTCACCGCCGGGTTGCCGCCCGAGATCACCTGGTTGGTATCGTTGATCACCACGTTGGGGCGCATCTGATCGTAATCGGCGCGCGCGGCGCCCGAGTTGAACGACAGGCGCAGCTTCTTGGTGTCGTCGACATTGTAGTTGATGTGCAGGCTCGGGAAGGCGAGCGTCTGGCTTGAGCTTGCCGTGACCGGCCCGGGGACGGTGCCGAGCGTGGCGATCGCCTTGCCGCGATTCTCCAGTCGCTCGACCCGCACGCCGCCAAGGATCGAGCCCCAGTCGTAGCGCAGCGTGCCCATCACATAGCCGGCGTAGACGCGCTCGCGCACATTGTAGTTGTTGGTGGTGTTGGGGGTGAAGGCAAACCGTCCGCGCGCGGCGTCGGCGACGTTCCGCATCTTGTCCGTATCGAAATAGCGGAAGGTGTAATCCATCGGAATCTTGCCGGCAAACGGGTCATTCAGCGAGAAATCGGCATAGTTACCCGACAAGCCGATCGCAGCGAGATTTGCGGGATTGTTTTTCAGGTCGACCAGGATCTGCTTTTCGTCCGCCACCTTGGTGCGCTGGTCGAACTGGAAGCCCGCCTTCAGCACCGCGTCGCTGCCCAGGAAGCGCGTCTCGCGCGACAGCACGACGCGGCCGGTATAGGCCTTGGTGGTGTCGATCGCGTCGAGCACGGTCAGCGACGAGGCCGGCTTGGTAAAGCTGTCGATCGCGACGACGCGGGTTCCGGCCGAATAGCGGGTCGGGCCGCTGAGCTGGAGCGTGTTGAACAGCAGCAGGCGCGAGCGGTTGGGATCGCTGAAATCATAGCCGACCGTGGGACGCAGCGTCCGCGTATCGGGGCTGTCCCACGCAATCTCGCCGACAACCGAGCGATCGTCCTTCGATTCGGTGTAGTTGCCCACCCAGGAGAGGTGCCAGCCCGGCGCAAAATCATGCTCGCCGACGATGCTGTTGGTGAAGATCGACTGGCGATAGGCGCGCAGCGTCGAGCGCTGGCGGATGTCGATGCCGTAGATCGTGCCGCGCTGGGGCGTGTTGCCGATGCAGACATCCGCATAGCCCGAATTGGTCGGCGTCGGGTTCACGTCCCGAGCGCAGTCCGCGGTGCCCTTCCCCAGCTCCTTCTCGGAGTCGTCGAGGTCGAAGCGGTAATTGTCGCGCGCCTCGTCATCCTTGAAGATCGTGTAGATCGACCGCAGCGAGATCGTGTTGCGATCGTCCGGCTTGTAATCGACCCGCGCCGAGGCCGACCAGTTGCGGCGGGTGAGGCGGTAGAGCTTGTTCTCGGCTTCCGCGGCCCAGAAGCGGGTAGCGTTGCCGGGGCGCTGGTCCCCGGGGACGCGCTCGTAATCGGTCTCGAAATTGTCGGTGATCATGCCGCGCTGGAAATAGCTGCCGGAAAGCAGCACGCCGACTTCGCCTTCGCCGACCTTGAAGCGATCCGATGCGACGGCCGAGACTTCATATTGCTTGCGCTCGCCCAGCTCGGCGATGCCATAGCCTGCCTTGCCCGCGAAATGTGCGCCGCTGTAGTCGAAGGCCGAGCGGGTGACGACGTTGACGTTGCCGGCGACGGTTTCGCCGGTCATGTCCGGCGTGACCGCCTTGGAGACGATGATCTGCGAGGCAATCGCCGAAGGGATCGAATCGAAACGCGCGTCGCGGCCTTCCGGGCTGACGACGGTGATTCCGTCGAACGACAGCGTAGTCCAATAGTTCGGCGCCCCGCGCAGCGAGATATAGCGGGCCTGGCCCTGATCGCGCTCGACCGCGATGCCGGGGAGACGGCTGGCAGCCTGGGCGATGTTCTGGTCGGGCAAGCGGCCGACGCCGTCCGCGGCCGCCACGGTAACCAGCGAATCCGACGCGCGTTGGATGCGCAGCGCGAGCGATTCTGATTCGGCGATCGGCCGTGCGCCAGTGACGACGATCTCGCCCGGCACGCCGTCCTGCGATTCGGCGGTGGGCGCGGTCTGCGCGGCAGCAGCGGTGGCGAGGATGCACGCCAGCATGCTCGCGCCGGACGCGAGGATCAACTTCGATTGCGATGTCATGAAAGCCCCCTGATTCAGCTCTGTTTGATGAGGCCGATAGGGGGGAACGCAGTCAGTTCGGTTGCGTTTGGGTAACGAATTTATGACAGTGACGCCGCCTTGTCTCGTTGGGAGACGTGCAGGCGGGGCGGTGCCGGCAGCCCCGTGGTACGGGGCTGCCGGTGTCCGATCAGGCGCGGGTGCCGGTGATCGGGAAGCTGCCGAAGGCGCCCGCGGTAACGGTGCCGTCGAGGCTGTCGCCGTTCACGGTCGCTTCGCAGGTGAGCGTCATCGGCATCGGCACGGAGATGTCGAGCGACCAGCTGAGCGTGTCACCGTTCACCTTGCCGTCCTTGATTTCCGTTTGGCCCATTGCGCCGTTGAAGCTGCCGGTGAAGCTGTCACCGTTGCTGGTGACGGTGAGCGTCGCCTGCTGATCGCCCAGCGGCGACTTGGTCACGGTGTTCCAGCTGCCATCCACATTCGCCATTTGGATCTCTCCTACTTGGTTGCCGGCGGGGCCTTCCCCGCCAGAGAACTCGCGCTGATCACCTCGACAGGGAGGCCGAGGCTGTCAAGCTGCGGGCGGACCTTGGCGGCGTCGCCCACAACCACCCAAACGAAGCGATCGACGTCGAGTGCCCCGCGTGCCGCAGCGTCAAGTTCGGCCGCGGTCATGCCGCGATATTTTTGCGCGATGCTGTCGTAGTAATTATCGGGGCGGTGGCGGATGTCGTTCTGCTGCATCGCGCCGAGCACCGCATTGGCCGTTTCGAATCGCCCGGCCAGTTCACGGGTGCTGCCGGTGATCTCGCGCGCGAGTTCGGCCGGGGTGATGCCGCTGGTGGTGAGGAAGCCGCGCACGTCGTCGCGGATCGACCGAATCGAATCACCCGTGCGGTCAGCCTGCACGGGCGCGTTCACTGCATAGGGCACGGCGTGCTCCAGCCAGTTGAACCCGCCGCTGGCGCCATAGGACCAGTGGCGCGCCTCGCGCAGATCCATGTTGATGCGCGAGAGGAAGCCGCCGCCCAGCACCTGGTTGGCGGTGATCGGGACGAGCAGATCGCCGGCCGGATCAAGCGGCGTCATCTGCGCGGCGACGATCAGCGACTGGGGCGAGTTGGGCCGGTCCACCAGCACGATGCGCGGGCTGGCCTGTTGCGGCTTCGCGGCGAACGCCTTCACGCCGGCTGCGCCTTCGCCCTTCCAGTCGCCGAAGCGCGCGTCGAGCGCTGCCTTCACCTGCGCCAGCGGCAGGTCGCTGACGACGAACACCTTCGCCTTGTCCGGCCGGATCCAGGCGCGGTGGAAGGCGATCAGTTCGTCGCGCGACAGCTTGGCGATCACGGCCGGATCGCCCGAGCCGTTGGCGAGCTTCGCATAGGGGCTGTCGCTGCCGTAGAGCAGGCCCGGCAGCGCCCGACCGGCGAGACCGTTCGGACTGCTCAGCTCGAACTGGATCGCAGTGAGCGTGGTGGCGCGCAGCCGCTCGACCTCGGCGGGTGCGAAGGCGGGGCGCCGCACGATATCGGCGAACAGCTCGACGCCGCCGCCGAGATTGGCGCTGGGCACGCCCAGGCTGAGATAGGTTCGATCGGCCGAACCGCCGCTGTCGATCTCCGCGCCCAGCCGCTCCTTGGCCTCGGCGATGGCAATCGAGTTCCGGCTGGTGGTGCCTTCGTCCATCAGCGACAGCGTGAGGTTCTGGGTTCCCGGCTTGCCGTCCGGATCGGCAGTGACGCCGGCATCGAAGCTGAGCACCATGCGCGTCACTGGCACCGCGGTCTGGCGGGCGTAGATCAGCTCCACGCCGTTCGCGAGGCGGGTGCGCTCGACGGTTGGGAAGCGGATGTCGCGGATCGGCCCGACGTCCGGCAGCGGACCGCGATCGCCCTTGGGGATCGCTTCCTCGGCGGCGGGCTTGGCAGGCGCGACGGCGGCGGCTTCCTGATAGGCCTCGCGGTCGCCAGGTTCGACGCGGATGGTGAAGGCCGGGCGGGTGAGCCACTTGGCGGCAGCGGCGCGCGCCTTGGCGGGCGTCATCCGCGCGACTTCCTCCAGCCGCTTGCGGAAGAAGCCGGGATCGTTGGAATAGAGCAGGCCCTCGGCCAGCGTCGCGGCCTGCGCGCGGGTCGACTGCAGGCCCTTGATCGTGGCCGAGACGTTGGTGGTGGCGACGCGCTGCACTTCGTCGGCGGTCGGGCCCTTGGCGATCAGATCGGCAAGGATTGCATCCATCCGCTTGTCGACCGCCGCGGGGTCGACGCCGGGCTTCAGCGTCACGCCGATGGTGAAGGTGCCGGCCTGCGAGAAGGTCTCGGCATAGGCATAGGCGCTCACCGCCAGCTTCTCCTCACGGACAAGCGCATTGGCAAGCCGCGAGCTGGCGAGGCCGCCCAGCACCTGGCCGAACACGTCGAGTGCTGCGGCATCGGGATCGTTGAGGCCGGGGATCGCCCAGTTGCGCGTGATCTGGATGGCAGGCACGCGGTCCTTGAGTACCACCGTCTTGGCCGATGGCAGCGTCGGGATGGTGACCTTGGGGAGCGCGCTCTGGGGTCCGCGCGCGATGCGGCCGAAATATTTCTCGACCATCGGCCGCGCCTCGGCAGCGTCGATGTCCCCCGAGAGTGAGAGGACGGCGTTGTTGGGGCCGTAATGGTCGCGGAACCAGCCCTTCACATCGTCGACGCTCGCGCGGTCGAGATCGGCCATCGAGCCGATCACCGAATGGCCATAGGGGCCGTCGCCGAACAGGCCTTCGACCAGCGTGTATTCGACCAGGCCGTAGGGTTGGTTGTCGCCCTGGCGTTTCTCGTTCTGGACGACGCCGCGCTGCTCGTCGAGCACGGCCTGCGTGATAGCGGGGGTGAGCCAGCCCATCCGGTCGCTCTCGAGGAACAGCGCGCGTTCGAGCGCGGGCTTGGGCACCGTCTCGAAATAATTGGTGCGATCGTAATAGGTGGTGCCGTTGAGATCGGTCGCGCCGACCTGCTTCAATGGCTCGAAGAAATCGCCGGGGGCGTTCTGCGAGCCGTTGAACATCAGATGCTCGAACAGATGCGCGAAGCCGGTGCGACCGGCTGGCTCGTGCTTCGAGCCGACATCGTACCAGACCGACAGCGCGACCACGGGCGCCTTGCGATCGGTATGCACGATCACGCGCAGTCCGTTGGCGAGGGTGAACTGCTCATAGGGCAGCTTCACCTGATCGACGAGCGTCGACAGCGGCGCGGGCGCGGTGGCGGCGGGCGCCTGCTGCGCGAAAGCGGGCAGGGCAGGCGCGGCAAACGCGATCAGGGCAGTGGTGCAGAGCAGGCGCATGGACGGCATCGAAGCGAAATCCCCCGGGATGGTTGCGGGCGACACCATAGCTACGCGGACGGGCGCGGCAAGCGATGGCTCGACCGCAGGAATTACCCTCGGCTGACGGCCGAAAATCCATCCGAACCGTGTTTTTTCTGGGGTGCTGTTCGCTGGGTGTGGCCGGCAGGCCGGGTTCTACCGCACCGTGCTGGGGGCTCATAATCGCGAGATGCTGCGGCTGGTTCGCCGGAAACGCGGACAGGTCAGCGGAAGACACCCCCTGCCTGGGACATCCCCGCTCCTCACACCATCTTCCACCGCGCCGCCTTTGGCGCTAGCACCCGGCGATGGATACTCCCAAGCTCGCCATCCCCCGTTCGCTGTTCGTCTATGCCATCCTCTATGGCGGCATGGTCTGCATGGCGGGCGTGCTGGGGGTGAAGCAGGTCGCGCTCGGGCCGCTGGCGGTGGAGGCGGGGATTTTCGCCTTCCTGCTGCTCGTGGTGTTGTCTAGTGCCGTCGCCGAGCTGCACGGCCAGGCGATCGCCACCGGGCTGGTGCGGCTGGGATTCGTGCCGCTGCTGATGTCCGCCGCGCTGATCCAGCTGGTGCTGATCCTGCCGACCGATCCGGGCATGTACCCGCCTGCGGTCGCCGCCTTCCCGATCGTGGTCGGGCAGGGGATGCGGATGATGCTCGCCGGGTTCATCTCCTACGGCACGTCGCAGACGCTCAACGTGTTCATCTTCAACAAGCTGCGCGGGCGCGAAGGGCCGGGCGGGCTCGTCTGGTTCCGCGGCATGGTGGCGAGCGTGGTGTCGCAGATCGTCGATACCGTGTTGTTCATCAGCATCTCCTTCCTCGGCGAGCGGCCGATCCTGGAGCTGATGGCGGGGCAGATGCTCACCAAGGTGGTGCTGTCGATCGCGCTCGTGCCGTTCCTGATCACCGGCGCGGTCGCGCTCGGACGCGCACTCGATGGACGTAAGGCCTGAGCGGCTCTAAAGGGCCGCGGATGACCGACCACGCACCCCATCCGGCGCTGCTCGCCAAGGCCGAGACCCTCACCGAGGCGCTGCCCTATCTGCAGCGTTATGCCGGCGCCACCTTCGTCGTGAAATATGGCGGCCACGCCATGGGCGATCCCGAGCTGGCGCGCGACTTCGCGGAAGACGTGGTGTTATTGAAGGCGGTGGGGATCAACCCGATCGTCGTCCATGGCGGCGGCCCGCAGATCGGGCGGATGCTCAAGCGGCTTGGCGTCGAATCGACCTTTGTCGGGGGGCTGCGCGTCACCGACAAGGCGACCGCCGAGATCGCCGAGATGGTCCTGGCCGGATCGATCAACAAGGAAATCGTCGCCTGGATCGCGGCGGCCGGCGGCAAGGCGGTGGGCATTTCGGGCAAGGATGCGGGCCTCGTCCGCGCCGAGAAGGTCCAGCGCACCGAGGCTGATCCCCTGCAGGGTATCGAGCGGCATGTCGACCTCGGCTTTGTCGGCGAGCCGGTGGCGGTCGACATCTCCATCCTCCAGTCGCTCGCGGCCTCGGGCTTCATCCCGGTAGTGTCGCCGATCGCGCTGGGTGCGGACGGGCATACCTACAACATCAACGCCGATACCATGGCCGGCGCGATCGCGGGTGCCTGCGGCGCCAAGCGCTTCTTCCTGCTGACCGACGTGCCTGGCGTGCTGAGCAAGACCGGCGACCTGCTCACCGATCTCGATGCGGCGCGGGTCCAGGCGCTGAAGGACGACGGCACGATTTCGGGCGGCATGATCCCCAAGGTGGAAACCTGCGTGAACGCGGTGGCGGCGGGCGTCGATGCGGCGGTGATCCTCGACGGGCGCATCCCGCACGGCATGCTGCTGGAAATCTTTACCCGCCAGGGCGTGGGCACGCTCGTCCACAGCTGATTGTTCGGCGCGCGTTTCATCCTATATCGCACCTGAAACGGTGTCCCGGAGAGTGAATTGACCCAGATTGGCCTGATGCTGCTGCAGATCGTGCAGGTGCTGCTCAACATCGTCTGGTGGATCATCGTGATCCAGGCGGTGATGTCGTGGCTGATCCAGTTCAACGTCATCAACACGCACAGCGATTTCGTCCGTGCGGTGTGGAACGCGCTGTACCGGATGACCGAGCCGCTCTACCGCCCCTTCCGGCGCATCCTGCCGGACTTCGGCGCGCTGGATCTCTCGCCTTTGGTCGTGCTGCTGATCCTCTACATCCTGCAGAACATCGTGATCCCGCGGATCGCGATCATGATCGCCGGCGCCGCGTTCTGAGCCGTGCCCGCCTGGCGGCCTAGCGCCACTGGAATCGAGATCGCGGTGCGCGTGACCCCGCGGGCGTCGCGCGACGCGTTGGCGGCGGGGACCGAGGAGCATTTTGCCGCCCGGCTCGCCGCGCCGCCGGTGGAGGGTGCTGCCAATGCCGCGCTGGTGCCGCTGGTCGCCAAGGCGTTCGGCGTGGCCAAGCGCGACGTGACGCTGATCGCGGGCGAAACATCGCGGCTCAAGCGGCTTTCCGTCGCCGGCGACGCTACGGCGCTGGAACAAATCGCCCGCAGCCTCTATGGCGAGGGGCATGACGGCTGAGATCATCGACGGCAAGGCATTTGCCGCGGGCCTGCGCGCCCGCATCGCGACCCTGGTTCCTGCATTCGAAGCGGCGGCGGGGCGCGTGCCCGGCCTCGCCGTGGTACTGGTGGGCGAGGACCCGGCTTCCGCCGTCTATGTCCGCTCCAAGGGCAAGCAGACGCGCGAGGCCGGCATGGCGAGCTTCGAGCATCGTCTGCCCGCTGATACGACGCAAGAAGCGCTGCTGGCGCTTGTCGACCAGCTCAATGCCGATGCGTCGGTGGACGGCATCCTCGTTCAGTTGCCCCTGCCCAAGCATATCGACGAGCAGGAAGTGCTGCTGCGCATCTCGCCCGACAAGGATGTCGACGGCTTCCATCCGGTCAACGCGGGCCGGCTGGCAACGGGCCTGGAGGGCTTCGTGCCCTGCACTCCGCTCGGCTGCCTGATGCTGCTGCAGGACAAGCTGGGCAGCCTGTCCGGCCTTGACGCGGTGGTGATCGGCCGGTCGAACATCGTCGGCAAGCCGATGGCGGCGCTGCTCACCAAGGCGAGCGCGACGGTGACCGTGGCGCATTCGCGCACCCGCAACCTGCCGCATTATCTTCGCCACGCCGACATCGTCGTCGCCGCGGTGGGCATCCCCCACTTCGTCAAGGGCGAGTGGCTCAAGCCCGGCGCGACGGTGATCGACGTCGGCATCAACCGCACCGACAATGGCCTGGTCGGCGATGTCGACTTCGATAGCGCGGCGAGCGTCGCGGGCGCGATCACGCCGGTGCCGGGCGGCGTCGGCCCGATGACCATCGCCTGCCTGCTCCGCAACACGCTGGTCGCCGCGCATCGCAATGCGGGGGTACCGCTCGAGGCAGACGCGATTTGATCGAGCTGTTCGTCTCGTCCTTCGTCACCTTCTTCGTCATCATCGACCCGCCCGGCTGCGCGCCGATCTTCGCGGGGCTGACGGCGGGGACCAATGCCGTGCATCGCCGCGCGATGGCGGTGCGCGCGGTGATGGTCGCCTCGATCATCCTGCTCGGCTTCGCGCTGTTCGGCGAGGCGCTGCTCCATGCCTTGGGGATCAGCCTCAACGCTTTCCGCATCGCCGGCGGCATCATGCTGTTCCTGATCGCGCTCGAAATGGTGTTCGAGAAGCGCACCGAACGCCGCGAGGACCGCGCCGAGAAGGTGAAGGCCGAGGATCCGGTCGACATCTCGATCTTCCCGATGGCGATGCCGATGATCGCCGGGCCGGGTTCGATCGCCTCGGTGATGCTGCTGATGGCGCAGAGCAAGGGGCTGGAGCAGTCGCTGGTGGTGCTGGCGGCGATGCTGGCGGTGCTGCTGCTGTGCGTGCTCGCGCTGCTCGCGGCGGGGCCGATCATGCGGATCGTCGGCGCGCGGATCGAGGCGGTGGTGTCGCGGCTGCTCGGTGTACTGCTCGCGGCGCTGGCGGTGCAGTTCGTGATCGACGGAATCCGCGCGGCGCTGGCGGCGGGGTAGGGCCTGGACGCATCCAACTGCCAGCTGCCGGGCGCCCGGGTGCCCCGGCTGGACGGTCGATCGGCGCTTCAGAAGCGTCGAAGTTTGAACGTGCCGCTGAAGGTGCAGGACCGGCCGTGATCGTCCAAGCACCCATCTTCAGCGGTCGTGATGCGGTTGCCGCGCCGCGTGAGTGTCATGCCGCACTGATGACCGGTAGCCTGGTCAGGGAGGCCGCGATAGCGGATCACGTCGTCTTTCGGCGTCGCCTCGAAGGCGATGCTGCCGCTGCAGTCCGGGCTGCCTACGATGATGTCGACATGGACCCGTCCGCCAGCGCGCGCCTGAATCGTCATCGATCCGCTGCCACCCTCTACCTTCCCCTCATATTTGCCTACGAACGGGCTGCCCGTCGTGCCGGGCGCCGCGGCGTGCTGCGGCGCATCTCGCTTCGCGGCTGTTCTCGCTTCCTGAGGCCCTTTTCGGTCCCGGTGGGTGCTGTCGGCCGGTGCAGCCGCGCTTTCGTTCAAGAGGATTGCTCCTGATAGCAGCAGCAGACCAGTAGCGGCCGATAGGAGCGCGACCGAAGATTTTCGGGGCGTCTGGATTTCCGCGCGCTGCGGTTCGCGTGTGTTGATGCCGTCCGGATGGTTCAATGCTGCTTCCTTCAGGCCCTGACGGCTTGGCCGTCGTTCCAGGTTGTTGAAAGCGCCCATTAATCGTCCCACCGGGCGCTGAGGAGAGCACCGGCGCGAATTATTTACGCGGAACGACGTCCGCGTTTTCCCAAGGTCCGAACGGCGTGGGATCGCGGGGATTGGCGGGAGCCAACCACGGGCTGCAGCATTTGTGCAGCGCGGCATCTGCGCCGCGCCCAGCGAAGGACTGCACCGTCATGCGCCTGCCCCTCCTGAAGCCCGACCAGCTCTCCGACGAACAGAAGCCGCTCTACGACGACATGAAGCGCGGCATTTCCTCCAACTTCAACGCCTTCGTCGCGGTCGGCGAAGACGGCAGCCTGATGGGGCCGTGGAACCCCTGGCTGCACGAGCCCCGCATCGGCGGCGCGATCTGGGAGCTGACCAAGGCGATGTCGATGGAAGCGACGCTGCCCGATCCGGCGCGGCAGATCGCGATCCTCGTCACCGGCGCGCATTTCAATGCGGCGTACGAGATCTACGCGCATGTCGCGGTGGCGGAGACCGAGAAGATGTCGCCCGCGCGCATCTCGGCGATCTGTGCGGGGCTCAAGCCCGCGGATCTCGACGAGCAGGAGAATGTCGCCTTCGACGTCGCCTATGCGCTGGTAAAGGGCGGGGTGCTGCCCGAGCCGTGCTACCGCCTCGCGGTCGATACCTTCGGCCAGCACGGCGCGAACGAACTGATCTATCTGGTCGGGCTGTACAGCCTCGTCTCGGTGACGCTCAACGGCTTCAACGTGCCGGTGCCCGAGCGGGAGTAGGGGCTTCCCTCCGTCACCATCATCCTTCCGGCGCTGACGCGCCTCCCTCCCTCTCCCGCAGGCGGGAGAGGGAAAGGGGGAACGGCTCAGCCGCCCATCGATCCGCCCACATAGCCGCCGCGGTGCCCGCCGCCGCCGCGACGACCGCTGCCCTCACCGCCACCGCTGCGGCCACCGCGGCGCTTCATCGCGCCGGTGCGGAGCTCGGGCAGCTCCTCCTTGGTGATCTTGCCGTCATGGTTGGTGTCGAGCAGGTCGAAGCGGCGCTTCGCCGCGCCCATGAACTCGATCGCGCTCACGCCGCCGTTGAGGCTCGAATCCGCTGCCGTCACCGGCTCGGGGCTGCCCAGATAGTTGAAGCGGGCAAGGCCGCTCAGCACGCGGGTGGAGCCGATCTCGGCGGCCTTTACCTGGCCGTCGTCGCCCATGGTGGGCCCGCCCATTTCAAACCCGCCGCCGCGCGCCTCGGGGGCGAGCACGGTCTCGTAATATTCGATGTCGGCGGGATCGATTTCGCCGTCACCCTTGCGATCGAGGACCTTGAACCAGCGCATCGCATCGTCGCGGAACTCGTCGAGGGTCAGCGCGCCGTCATGATCGGCATCGGCCCCGTCGAACCAGGCGTCCTGCGGCGCCTTGCCATCCGGGGTGCCGCGGAACGGCTCGCCCATCGGGCTGACGAACAGGCCGCGCGGGCGGCCGCCCGGCCCGCCGGGGCCTCCCGATCCGCCCGGCGGCGGTGGGCCGTCCTGCGCCTGCGCGCCGCTCGCCAGCACCAGCAACAGCCCGGCCAAACCCAGCATCCGCATCCTCTTGCCCTCCACCTGGAAATCGATTCTCCCGCTAGCTAGCGATTGTCGCGAAAATGTGCCCGAAAATTTCGGCTTGGGCGCGCAGGGCGGATTGTGGCAGCAGGCGGCGCATGACCGGCGCTGCCCCCATTACTCCCGATACCGAACATCGCGGCCTTGTCGGCCTGCTGCCGCGCGGCTGGCGGCCCTATGCGCTGCTCGCCCGGTTCGATCGTCCGATCGGCTGGTGGCTGCTGTTCCTGCCTTGCGCCTGGGGGGCGCTGCTTTCCGGGCTGCCCGATGGGGCGTGGTGGCGGATCGGCGCGATGCTGCTCGGCGCGATCGCGATGCGCGGCGCGGGCTGCGTCTACAACGATATCGTCGATCGCGACCTGGATGCGAAAGTCGAGCGGACCCGCAGCCGGCCGCTCCCCAGCGGCGCGGTTTCCGTGCGCGCGGCCTGGACGTGGCTGGCGGTGCTGCTGGCGATCGGCTTCGGGGTGTGGCTGGCCATGCCGCTGCCGGCCAAGCTCTGGTCGCTGGCCACGCTGCCGGTGGTCGCCGCCTATCCGTTCATGAAGCGCATCACCTGGTGGCCGCAGGCGTTCCTGGGCATCGTGTTCGGATCGGGCGCGGTGGTCGGCTTCGTCGCCGGCGATCCGGCGGCGGCGTTCGCCAGCCGGCAGGGGGCGCAGTGGTGGCTCTATGCCGGCACCATCCTGTGGGTGATCGGCTATGACACGATCTACGCGCTGCAGGATGTGGAGGATGACGCGATCGTCGGCGTCCGCTCGTCGGCGCGGCGAATGGGCACGCAGGTCCGCTTCGGGGTGGGGCTGCTCTATCTCGGTGCGCTGGGGCTATGGGCGGCGGCGGTGTGGACCGTGCGTCCCGATCCGCTGGCGCTGCTGGCGCTGCTGCCGGTGGCGGTGCATTTCGTCTGGCAGCTCGCCACCCTCAAGCCTGCCGACGGCGCCAATGCGCTGCGTCGCTTCCGTGCCAATCGCGACGCGGGATTGCTGATGCTCGCGGCGTGCGCGGTGGTGGGAATGTCCGGACTTTGATTTTACGCCCCCGCCTCCTAAGTCGCGGGGATGCTGAACAACGAATCCGCCCTGGAGCGCGCCGCCGACGCGGTGGCGCGTGCCCGCCGTGCGGGGGCCGACGCCGCCGATGCCGTCTTCTCCGCCGACCGCTCGCTTTCGGTCTCCCTCCGGATGGGGGCGCTGGAGGATGTCGAGCGCTCCGAGGCCGAAGAACTCGACCTTCGCGTATTCGTCGGCAAGCGCTCGGCCAGCGTCTCGACCAGCGACCTGAGCAGCGACGCGATCGCCACGCTGGTGGAGCGCGTGATCGCGATGGCGCGGGAGGCGCCGGAGGACCAATGGGCGGGGCTGGCCCCCGAGGACCGGCTGATGCAGGGGCTCCCGCCGCAGCTCGATCTCGATGACGGCGCAGAGGTGGAGCCCGCCGCGCTCAAGGCGCGTGCTCTCGCCGCCGAGGAGGCCGCGCGCGCCGTGCCGGGGGTAACCAACAGCGAAGGCGCGGGCGCGGGTGCAAGCCGCGTCCAGCTGGCGCTGGTGACCAGCCATGGCTTCAGCGGCGCCTATGCACAGTCGAGTCACGGCATCTCCGCCAGCGTGCTCGCGGGCAGCGGCGGCGCGATGGAGCGCGACTATGCGCACCACGCCGCGCGCCACGTGGCCCAGCTCGACCCCGCCGAGGCGGTCGGCCGGCTGGCCGGCGAGCGGGCGGTGGCGCGGCTGAACCCCCGCAAGATCCCCAGCGGCGCGATGCCGGTGGTGTTCGATCGGCGCGTTTCCTCGGGGCTGCTCGGCCACCTGATGGGGGCAATTTCGGGCGCGGCGATCACCCGCAAGACCAGCTTCCTGCTCGACGCGCTGGGCACCCAGGTGTTCGCGCCGGGCGTGACGATCTGGGACGATCCGCACCGCCCGCGCGGCATCCGCTCGCGCCCGTTCGACGGCGAAGGGCTGCCGGTCAGCCGCATGCAGATCGTGCGCGAGGGGATGCTGGAGACCTGGCTGCTCGAAAGCGCCGCCGCCCGGCAGCTTGGGCTCGAGCCGACCGGTCATGCGACGCGCGGCGGTGGCGGGGCGCCCGGCGTGTCGCCGAGCAATCTCTATATGGCAGCGGGCCATGTGCCGGTAGAGACGCTGATCGGCGAGATCGACCATGGCCTGTACGTGTTCGAGCTGATCGGCCAGGGCGTCAACGGGGTGACCGGCGACTATAGCCGGGGTGCCGCGGGCTTCCTGATCGAGAAGGGCGAACTCACCGTGCCTGTCTCCGAAGTGACGATCGCGAGCAACCTCAAGGATATGTTCCTCGCGCTCACGCCGGCGAGCGACCTTGAGTTCCGCTATGGCATCAACGCGCCGACGCTCCGCATCGACGGGATGACGATCGCCGGTGCCTGAGCTCGCCGCCGAGATCGCGGCGATCGCCGCCGAGGCGGGCCGGCACGCGATGGCGCGCTGGCAGAGCGATTTCGCGCGCTGGGAAAAGGCGCCGGGCAACCCGGTCTGCGCGGTGGACCTGGAGGTGGATGCGCTGCTCCGCGAGCGACTGGGGGCGCTGCTGCCCGAGGCCGGCTGGCTCTCCGAGGAGACGGTGGACAATGCCGATCGGCTTGCGCTCAACCGGCTCTGGGTGGTCGACCCGATCGACGGCACGCGGGACTATCTGCGCGGGCGGCCCGGCTGGGCAGTCTCGATCGCGCTGGTGGAGCATGGCCAGCCGGTGATCGGCGTGCTCGACGCGCCGGCGCGGGGTGAGGTTTGGACGGCTCGGGCCGGTGCGGGGGCGTGGCGGAACGGCGTGGCCTTGCGGGCAGCCGAGCGCGTGGACTTGCCCGGTGCGCGGGTGCCGGCGGACCAGCTCCCCAAGGTGGACCGCGACCTGGTGACGGTGCCCAAGCCCAATTCGATCGCGCTCCGCATCGCGATGATCGCCGCCGGCGAGGCCGATCTCGTCGCGACGCTGCGCTGGGGGCATGAATGGGACATTGCGGCTGCCGTGCTGCTCGCCCGCGAGGCAGGCGCCGCGGTTACCGACGCGCTGGGCCAGAAGCTGGCGTTCAACACGCCAGCGGGTGAGGCATATGGGGTGCTGGCGACGACGCAGGGCATCCACGCGGCGGCAGTGGCGCGGCTGGCGGACCGGGTGGAGCCGGGGAAGCGCTAGGCCCCACGGCCGCCGACGGCGCGGCGCGGCGCGATTTGACGCATGCCGGTCGCAACTATGCTGAATCAAGTCTTCATCCGGCCGGACCCTTGCGGCGCCCGGCGTCTATAAGACGTACAGCACTTCCCTGTTTCCGGATGCGCGCGGCCATGCCCGCCTGCGCCCGGGCTGGGCTGCGTCGGGGAAAGGACACGCTGCGCGCGCGCCATGTCCATCGGATCAAAGGACTGCTGCATGATACCCAAGATTCTGCACTTCATCTGGGTGGGTGACGAAACCAAGCGGCCGGACAATTGCATCGATACCTGGCGCACCCGCAATCCCGGCTGGGAGATCATGATCTGGGGCAATGAGTCGCTGCAGCAGCGCGGCTGGATCAACGGTCGCCACATGAGCGAAATGTCCGCGCGCGAGCTGAACGGCGTGGCAGACATGATGCGCTGGGAGATCGTGTACGAGCATGGCGGCTTCGTCGTCGACGCGGACAGCGTGTGCGTGCGGCCGCTCGACGATCATCTGCTCGATTGCGAGGCCTTTGCCTGCTGGGAAAGCGAAATGGCGCGGCCCGGACTGATCGCGGCGGGCTATTTCGCCGCGCAGCCGAAGAACCCGTTCGTCGCGCAGATCATCGGCGACATCTACAACGAAACCACGGTGGTCGATCGGATGGCGTGGGAAAGCGTCGGCCCGAAGCGGCTCACCGACTCCTATCGCGAATATCGCTATCACGGCCTGCGGATCTACCCGAGCCACTATTTCATCCCCGAGCACTTCTCCGGCGTGAAATATGAAGGGCCGGGCCCGGTCTATGCCGACCAGCTCTGGGGCAGCACGCTCGACATCTATGACGAGCTGCATCAGCAAGTCGTAGCGGACGCAGCGCCCGCGTCGGCACCGGCCCCGGCCCCGGTCGAGCGCGCGAAACCCGCGCCGGTCGCCGCCGTGCGCCCCGCCCCGGCTGCCGCCGCAGAGAGCGTGCCCGGCGCGCGCACCACTTTCCACCGGATCTGGTTTGGCACCCGGCCGATCCCGGCCGCCTACGAAGCCTATTGGCAGGCCTGGCAGCGCCAATATCCGGACAGCGACTTCCGCACCTGGACCGATCGCGATCTCGACACGCTAACGCTGTCGCGCCCGGCGCTCGATCGCTTCGCCAGCCATGTCTCGCGTGCCGATCTCGCGCGCTACGAGATCCTCTACACGCATGGCGGCATCTATCTCGATTGCGACATCATGCCTTACGCGCATTTTGTGCCGGAGGAGATGTGCCGCGAGCTCACCGTCTGCAACGAAACCGACGCTACCGAATATTGCTCCATCGGCTTTATCGGCACGCCGGCGGGCCACCCGATCTTCCGCGACCTGATCGACCATATCCTCGCCGCCGAGCCCGATGAATCGCGCCCCAACGTGACGACCGGTCCCTGGCTGTTCGGCAAATATCTGGCCAAGCACGCGCATCGTCGCCTGCCGCCGGAAAGCTTCTACCCCTATCTGTACGATGCCCCGCTGTCCTCGATCCGGCGCAAGGACCTCGGCAACACGCTGGGGATCCATGTCTGGGGCGGGGCCTGGCTCCCGCCCGAGCTAAAGAAGAGCAAGGCGCTCGATCTGCTCGGCAAGGGCGACCTGGTCGATGCCGGCGGCATCCTGGAGGGGTTCGAGGACAAATGGGCCGCGGATCTCCAGCTCGTGCTGAAGGTCATTGCCGAAGGGCGCACCATGGCTGCCGAGGCGGCGCAGTTCCTCAGTAGCAGCCTGACGGTCGCGCCGGCGGACCGCCCGGCGTTCGCGTTCGACAAGATCGTCCACTGGCTGCTCGAGCAGAACCCCGACCGCATGGTGTGGCAGATCGGCGCGGCAGACGGCGTGCTGGTCGATCCGCTGCGGTCGGCGCTGGTGAACTACGATCCGCCCGCGCTGCTGCTGGAGCCGAACCCCTATATGTTCGACATGCTGGCGCGCGGCTATGCGAACAACCGTAACGCCGTACCGGTGCAGCGTGCCTATAGCATCGACGGGCAGCCGCTGGTGCTCAACGCGATCAATCCGGACAAGGCGGCGGCAGCAGGCCTGCCGCGCTGGGTGCTCGGCATTTCCTCGGTCTATGACGACAAGAACGCGATCGGCGGCCTGACCATCGACGCGGAGACGACGCGCCGCATCGGTACCTGCATCGAACGCATCACTGTGCAGGTGATCGGCTTCGATGCGCTGGCGGCACAGGCGGAAGGCCGGACCCCCGAGATCCTGGTGATCGACGCCGAGGGCATGGACAAGGTGATCATCGACGATGTGCTGAACCATGGCTGCCGCCCGGCGGTGATCCATTTCGAGGTCCAGTGCATGGACCCCGCCGAAAGCACGGCGCTGACCGAGCGGCTGGGGAACGACTATGTGCTGTTCGCCTTCGGCAACGACGTGACGGCCTATCGCACCGATATCTTCCTCGATTATGCCAAGTGGATCTACATCCACAACGGCCTGCCGACGATCTTCGCCTCGGCGCTGCCGATCGTGGCGGGGCTGGTGCAGTAGGACGGCGGGGCTGCGCCCGTGCGTTGGCGCAGTTCCCATGCTAAGGGGCCCCAATGTCGAAATCCCTGAGCACCAGCGGTGCCATCGATCTGGATGGCGTGACCTATGATTGGCGTCTGCAGCGCGAGCCCCATCTGTCGGACGACGAGGGCTGGAAGGGGATGACCATCGCGGTCGCCCAGCGCGATGCCAAACGCGAGGCCTGGCTGGAATTCCCGGCCCCCAAGCGGCTGCTGAAGGGGCTTCCTCGCGGCCGTCTCCAGCTCGACGATGCGACGATCACGCGCTGCGTCCGATCCGCGCTGTCGGCGGGCTGGGATCTCCTGTCGCGAGGCAAGCCCGAGGTTTTCGTCGTCGATTCGGAGGGGAATTAAGCCTCCTCGGCGCGGGTGACGCGGTTTAGCCGCGCTTCACCCGCGTGACATGCCCCATCTTGCGGCCTGGCCGGGCCTGGCCCTTGCCGTAGAGGTGGAGATGGGTGCCCGGCTCGGCGAGCAGTTCGGGCCAGCGGTCGGCTTCGTCGCCGATCAGGTTTTCCATTTCCACATGGCTGCCGGTCAGCGCGGTCGAGCCCAGGGGCAAGCCGCAGATCGCGCGGACATGATTCTCGAACTGCGAGGTCTCGGCGCCCTCGATCGTCCAGTGGCCGCTATTGTGGACGCGCGGTGCCATTTCGTTGAACACCGGGCCCGCATCGGTCGCGAAGAACTCGCAGGTCAGCACGCCGATATGGCCCAGCGCCTCGGCGACTCGGCCGGAAAGCGCTGCCGCCTCGGTCCAGTGGCGGGCGATCTCGGCGGGAGCGGGCAGGGTGGAGCGGGCGAGGATGCCGTCCTTGTGCTCGTTCCAGGGCGGCGGATAGCTGGCCAGCGTACCGTCGAGCCCGCGCACGGTGATGATCGAGAATTCGTGGCTGAAGGTGACGAAGCCTTCGAGGATCGCCGGGCGCTCGCCGATCGCCGCCCAGGCCGCCTCTGCTTCGGAGGCGTCGTGCAGGCGCACCTGGCCCTTGCCGTCATAGCCGAGCCGCAGCGTCTTCAGGATCGACGGCGCGCCGATGCGGGCGATCGCGGCGTGCAGCTCGTCGCGGGTGGTGACCAGCGCCCAGGGCGCGGTGCGGCCGCCCAGCGCCGCGACGAACGACTTCTCGTTGGCGCGGTCCTGCGCGATCTCCAGGCTCTTGGCGCCGGGGCGGACGGGCACCTTGCTCGCGAGGTGCGCGACCGGCGCGAGCGCGACATTCTCGAACTCGTAGGTGATCACGTCGGCGTGGCTCGCCAGTTCGTCGAGCACGATATGGCTGTGATAATCGGCGCGGGTGAAGCTGGAGGCGGTCTGCGCGGCGATGCTTTCCTCGTCGGGGGCGAGGACATGGGTGCGATAGCCGAGATTGGCGGCCGCAACCGCGATCATCCGGCCGAGCTGGCCGCCGCCGAGGATGCCGATGGTCGAGCCGGGGGGGAGGATGTCGCTCATGCCGGGTCCTCCGCCACGCTTTCGGTCTGCGCGGTGCGCCAGGCGATCAGCCGCTCGGTGAGCGCCGGATCGGCGGTGGCGAGGATCGCGGCGGCGAGCAGCGCGGCGTTCTTGGCGCCGGCCTTGCCGATCGCCAGCGTACCTACGGGGATGCCGCCGGGCATCTGGACGATCGAATAGAGGCTATCGAGGCCCTTCATCGTCTTCGATTCGACCGGCACGCCCAGCACCGGCAGATGCGTCATCGCCGCTGCCATGCCGGGCAGGTGCGCCGCGCCGCCGGCGCCGGCGATGATCACCTTCAGGCCGCGATCCGCGGCACCTGTCGCATAATCATAGAGCCGCTGGGGCGTGCGATGGGCCGAGACGACCTTGGTCTCGTGCGGAACCCCGAGCTCGGCGAGGATGTCGGCCGCGTGGCGCATCGTCTCCCAATCGGAGGTGCTGCCCATGATGATGCCGATAAGAGGTGCGTGCGCCATTGCCTGCCCGACCGTGGAATGGAAGCGGGGTGTTAGTCAGGCAGGGCCCTCAGGGCAATGGGTCACGAATCGAGTTCGAGCAGTTCCTGGCGGACATGGATCGCCTTGAGCGACATCCGTACCTCGACGAGGAAATAGAGCAGGCCGGCGATCAGCAGCAGCATCGAGATGATGAACGCCACCGCCACCCAGATCCCGACATGCAGATTGGCCAGCCGCGACACGAACATCAGCGCCACGACCATGCAGATGGCGAGCGCGCTGGCGGTGCAGAGGAAGATCGCATTGTTGATCACGGAAATCCGGCGATCGATGATCCGCAGCTCCCAGACGTGCCGGTCATGCTCGGGGCCGCTGGAGCGGGGGTGCAGTTCCTCGATGTTTCGCGCACGATCGACGATGCGGGCGAGGCGCCCCACCATCGTGTTAAGGAACGCGCCGATACCAGCGAGCAGGAACACCGGCGCGATCGCAGCCTGGATCGTTTCCGAGACGGTGGAGAGATAGGGACCTTCCATGCGTGCTCCTTATGCAAGGGGTAATGCGCGCGGCGCAAGCATGGGCTGCACCGTATGGTAAGGGGTAATGGCGTAAGCCAAGGGCATGGTTCCCCCAGACCCGATGTTGCGCACCGTGGAGGGCCTTGCCGACGCGCTGGACGTGGTGGCGGAGCATGCGCCGGAACGTCTCCGCTTCCTCCGGCGCGGCTGGTACGCTGCGGCGCTGCAAGCCTATGGCGGCAGCGCACGGACGCTGGTGGTGGAGGCCGACGGCTCGCCGGTGGCCGCACTGCCGCTGGTGGCGAAGGGGCCGCGCTGGCTGGGACTGGCGGAGGTTCCCGGCTGCTACTGGCCGTTCCGCAGCTTCCCGGTAGCCGAGGGGGCCAGCCGGGCGGCGGCAGGGGCGCTGCTTGCCGGATTGGCCCGGCAGGTGCGGGCGCTGCGGATCGGGCCGGTGCAGGACGGTGATCCGGCGCTCGAATGGCTGAGGGCGGCGGCGGTTGCCAGAGGCTGGACGCTGCTTGACCGGCACCTGGCGGACAGCTTTCTGCTGGACCTGCCGACAAGCAAGGATTGGCCCCGCGCAGCGACGCTGCGGAAGAACCGGTATCTGGAGAAGCGCCTCGCGGGCGAGGGCGCCGTTGCCTGGGAATGGAGCCCCCCGCCCTTTGACGACCTTGCCGATCTCGAACGGCGTAGCTGGGTGGGCACGCGAACCGATGGCCGCGACGCGAAGTTCACCGTGGAAGGGCACGGCGCCTTCTGGCGTGCCGCGGCGCGGGACCCGGCGCTGGCGGCGATGTTCCGCGCCGCGGTGTTGCGGGTCGACGGGCGCGCGATGGCCTTCGCGTTCGGGCTGGTCACGGGTGCGCACGCCCATGTGATCGCCAACAGCTATGATCCGGCGGTGGCGCAGCATTCGCCGGGCCGGCTGCTTGCCTATCGGGACTTCGTGCGCATGCGCGTGCACGGCGTGACCAGCGTTGACTGGGGCGCGGGAGACAGCGGGTACAAGCAGGCGCTGGGGGCGCGGAAGGGGCCGGCGATGCGCGACTGGATCCTGGTACGGCCGGGCCTGGAGGCGCTGGCTGCGCGATTGCTGCGCAGGCGCTGGCGGCGCAGCCGTCAGCCGGTCGGCGGCCAGGCCTGAGCGGCAAGGCGTTCGCGAAGCGCGAGCACCAGAATCGCGGTCTTCATGTCGGCCAGCGCCGGCATGCCCATCGCCCACAGCTCGTCGAGCCGCATCTCGATGACCTCGATATCCTCATGATCGTGCGCGAGGCCGCCGCCGGCGCCTGTGCGATCGGCGAGGCTATAGGGCGCGAGATACAGGCTCAGCCGTTCGGTGGAGACTGCCGGCATCGAGAAGAAATGGCCGACCAACGCCAGGGTATTCAGCGCAACGCCGCATTCCTCCAGGGCTTCGCGACGGGCGGTCGCCTCCGCATCTTCACCGGCGTCGATGCGGCCGGCGAGCACCTCGTAGACCGAATCGGTCTCGCCCCGGAAGATCAGCGGCGGGCGCGACTGGCGAACCAGCAGCACGGTGCCCCGCGCCGCATCATAGGGAAGGACGCCGACGGCATCGCCATGATCCTCGACCTGGCGGAGGATCTGGCTGCCGTCGGGGGTGCGCAGCGTAGCCAACAGCAGCCGGCCCCAGCCTTCATAGACCGTGGCGACGCTTTCGATGCGGTGGCCGGGTTCAGACCCGGACATAGCGGAAATACCAGACCTCATGGCCCTGGCGGCGCGCCTTGCGCTCGTAGCGCGTCTCCGGCCAGTCGGCGGGGCGGGTGAGGAAATCCTGCGCGGTCTGCGCCTGCCAGACGAAATCCTTGCGCTGGCCCAGCACCATCATCGCCCATCGGCAATAGGTGGGGTCGTCCGTGCCGAGGCGGAATTCGCAGCCGGGCTTCAGCTTGGCGGCGATCAGGTCAAGCGGGCCGTGGTTGACCATGCGGCGCTTGGCATGGCGCGCCTTGGGCCAGGGATCGGGGTGGAGCAGGTAGACGCGGGACAGGCTCGCATCGGGAAGCCGCTCCATCACCTCCAGCGCGTCGCCCATGTGCAGGCGAACATTGGCGAGATCGCCGTCGCGGATATGGTTCAGCGCACCGACCACGCCGTTGAGGAAGGGTTCGCAGCCGATGAAGCCATGATCGGGGCGCATCGTCGCCTGGCCGGCAAGATGCTCGCCGCCGCCGAAGCCGATCTCGAATTCGAGCGGGCGGTCGTCGCCGAACAGGGTCTGCGCGTCGAGCGGGCCGGCGTCGGGCACGCTCACCTGCGGCAGCAGTTCCTCGACGAGCGCGGACTGGCCCTGGCGGAGCTTGTGGCCCTGGCGGCGGCCATAGAGACGGCGGAGAGTGATGGGATCGGCCATGGGGCGCAGCGCATAGTCGTGCTGCCGCGCGCTGGCAAATCCGCGCTGGATCAGGCGGCGATGCGCATCCCGGCGCAGGGCGCGCCCCAGCGACGCACCGGGCGGGTGTAGCGGCGGATGCGGCGCGCGATGTGGAGTTCGCCCTGGAAATGGCGGAGGCCGGCGGCGGCTGCGGCGCGCTGTTCGGCTTCCTCGGTGGGAGCAGGCGCGACCACGGTGACGCCCATGCCGCGGGCGAGGCGCAGCACGCCTTCGACCAGGCGGGCACGCGCCGGGGCAACATCGAGCCGGTGTGCAAGCGCAGGCGCCAGGCGAATCAGGCGCGGCGAGCAATGTGCGAGCAGGCCCAGTGCCAGCGGACCGGCGGCGAAGTCGCCGAGGCCGATCATCATGCCGCGATCGGTGCACGCGTGGATCATCGCAGCGGCGGCGTCGCGATCGGCCGTCTCGTCGGCGCTGATCTCCACGACGACGCGGTCCAGCGGGACGCGGTGACGCAGCGCAGCGCGGAACAGGTGGGTGAGCAGGCGATCGGGCGTGCCGGTGGAGAGCTGGACCGGAACAACCAACAGCGTACCCGCGTCGACCAGACCGGCTTCGGCGGCAACGGCGAAGGCACGATCGAGGCGGACGGCCTCCAGTTCCACGCGATCTTCCCGCGGCAGAATGGCATCGACGGTGTGGAAGGCCTGCGGACGCGCATGGATCCCGACATGCCAGGCGAAGGGTTCGGTGGTGCCCTGGGCCGTGATCGGCTGCAGGTCGATCCGAAGATCCATCGTGGTAGCCATGATGTGCTCCTTTACGCGATTCTCGTGAACCTGAAGCCTGGGTACCCAATTCGGCCCAACCGGCCCATTCCGTGCGTCGCCGCAGCGGATTCAACCGGTTGGGGATTCTACGATGCTTGCATTGCGCATCTGCAAACGATTCTGCGATTCGCCCTCAGGCCGCTGCGTCCAGCCGTAGCGCAGGCGCGGGGAGCGCACCCACCTGGGCGGGCGCAATCAGGTCGCCTTGCATCAGCGTCACCTCCAGCGAGCGCAGCCGATCATGCTCCGCACGAGTCGAGACGCCCTCGGCGATCAGCCGGATGCGACCCTTCTTGGCGATCTCCACCACACGCTCGACGACGATGCGCTTGGCCCAGCTGCTGCTGAGGCTGTGCACCAGTTCGGGGGCAAGCTTCAGCGTGTCGGGGGTGAAAGCGGAGACGAGGTCCAGTCCCATGTCGCCCGCGCCGAAATCGTCGAAGGCGATCAGGAAGCCCTGCTTGCGATAGGCCTTCATCAGCCCCAGCATCTTGTCGCTTTCGAGATGGTCGCGGTCGCTGAACTCGAAGACCAGCTCGCGCGCCGGGAAGCCCAGGCGGCGGACGATGCGCAGCATGCGGTCCGCATCGGCCTCGGGATCCGTGATGTAGCGCGGCATCACCTTGATTGCGAGGCGGGTATGGCGTTCCGTGATGCCCAGCGCCATCGCCTGCTCGATGGCGGCGACTCGGCAGCGCAGGTCGAAGGTGGCGCGCTTATCCTCGGCCAGCGTCTCCACAAAGGCGGCGGGTGCTTCGCCGTCGGGGCCGCGGAACGTCGCTTCATAGGCAGTGACGATCAGGGTAGAGGTGTTGACGACCGGCTGGAACGCCATCGCGAACCAGTCCCGGCGAAGCGCTTCCTGAAGGGGGGCGGTGGCGGTTTGGTCGAGCACAGGGCATCTCCACGCTTGATCCCCTGGCACCAACCTACGGCGAAAGTGATTACCCGAGCGTTGACGGTGACGCTCGGGGTAACACCATGGTCAGGCCGCTGCGGCGGGCCGCACGATCCGCGTCGGCGGCAGTGCGCCGGGAATCGGGGGCGCGACCATCTCGCCCTGGACGTGGAAGATGCCGAAGCTGCGCAGCCGCTGCAGCACGGGCTCGCGCTCCACGCCGTCGGCGATCACGCGGATGCCCAGGTCGCGCAGGCGCGGCGCCAGTTCCTCCAGCATCAGGCGGCGCGACCAGCTCGAGTCGATGCCGTTGACCAGCTCCGGATCGAGCCGCACCATCTCCGGCCGATAGCGCACGCACGGGGTGAACCCGATCGGATCATGGCTGAGCCCGACAAAGGCGCTGAGGCTGCCGGCGCGGCGATGTCCGTCGACAAGGTCGGCGAGGTGCTGGCCGGGCACGTCGGCAAAGTCGTGGATGCCGAAGATCATGCGCTCGGGCACCAGCCCGGTCCGGCGACCGGCTTCCATCGCGGCGGCGAGCGACGAACCAGCCGGCGCCGCCTGCGGCGCGAGAATCGGGATCAGCAGCCGCGCGGGCATCGTCCCCAGTCCGGCGTCCATCGCACGATAGACGGCGGCGGCGGCGATGCGCCGGTCCAGCTCGGCGTGGCGTGCGGACGGGATGTGGGCGAGGATCTCGTCGCCCTCCTCGCCGTCGGGGCCGCGCAGCAATGCTTCATAGGCATAGACGCGGCCGGTGATGACGTCATGCACCGGCCGAAAGGCGAGGTGCAGCCCGGCTTCGGGTGCGGGCTGCCAGTCCTCTGCGTCGAGAACCATCCGTACTTCCTCCACTGCCCGCGTTAACCATGGCGGGCTCGAGGATTCTTATAGGCCGGCGGTGAAACGAGCGGGCGACGCGCGCATGAAAAAGCCCCGCGCGGCAGGTGCCGGCGGGGCGATTTCATCTTCGGATCAGAAAGACCGATCAGGCGGCGAGTGCAGCCTTCAGGTCCTCGACGAGGTCCGTGCGCTCCCAGGGGAAGAAATCACCCTCGGGCTTGCGGCCGAAGTGACCATAGGCCGCGGTGGGCTGGTAGATCGGCTTGTTGAGGCCGAGGTGGGTACGGATGCCGCGCGGGGTGAGGCCGCCCAGCTTCTCGATGCCCTGGATCGCCTGCTCGATCTTGTCGTCGCCGACGGTGCCGGTGCCGTGGGTATCGACATAGAGCGACAGCGGCTTCGACACGCCGATCGCGTAGGCCAGCTGGATCGTGCAACGCGCGGCGAGGCCGGCCGCCACGATGTTCTTGGCGAGATAGCGGGTGATGTACGCCGCCGAACGGTCGACCTTGGTCGGGTCCTTGCCGCTGAACGCGCCGCCGCCATGGGGCGAAGCGCCGCCATAGGTGTCGACGATGATCTTGCGGCCGGTCAGGCCGGCGTCGCCGTCCGGGCCGCCGATTTCGAACGAGCCGGTCGGGTTGATGTGATATTCGGTGGCGTCCGAAAGCAGCTCGGCGGGGAGCAGGTCGGCAACGACCTTCTTCACATAGGTGTGCAGCTCGGCTTCCTTGTCGCCCGTGTCATAGCCCGGCGCGTGCTGGGTGGAGACGACGATGGCGGTGGCTGCAACCGGCTTGCCGTTCTCGAAGCGCAGCGTGACCTGGCTCTTGGCGTCGGGCTCGAGGAACGGCGCCGCGCCGGAGTGGCGATCGGCGGCCATGCGCTCGAGGATCTTGTGGCTGTAGTAGAGCGTCGCCGGCATCAGGTCCGGGGTCTCGTCGCAGGCGAAACCGAACATGATGCCCTGGTCGCCGGCGCCTTCGTCCTTGTTGCCGCTCGCGTCCACGCCCTGCGCGATGTGCGCCGACTGGCCGTGCAGGTTGTTCTCGAAGCGGAAGGTCTGCCAGTGGAAGCCCGACTGCTCATAGCCGATGCGCTTCACCGTCTCACGCACGGTCTTCTCGATCTCTTCCTGCGCGCCCGGGGCCCAGGCACCGTTCTCGTACACGCCCTTGCAGCGGATTTCGCCGGCAAGAACCACGAGCTGGGTGGTGGTCAGCGTCTCGCAAGCGATACGCGCTTCGGGATCCTTCGACAGGAACAGGTCGACGATCGAGTCGGAAATCTGGTCGGCGACCTTGTCCGGATGGCCTTCGGAAACGGACTCGGACGTGAAGAGATAGTTGGAACGCATGTAAATTCCTCAGGTTGGGAAGGATCGCCGGGCCGTTGCCATGCCCATATAAAGCTTTCCTTATATGTGCTCCCTAGCGAGCCCATCGCCGATTGGCAATCGCGAACAACCCCGTAAGCGCAGCGACCAGCAGCACCATCCAGTTGCCCAGCTTTGAAAACAAGGTGGGCGGCAGCGGTCGCGGCATGGGCAGGCGGATGGCGCCCGCCTCGCCCGCGGGGATCGTGCCGAGCAGGCGGCCATGCCCGTCGATCAGCGCGGAGATACCGGTAGGCGTGGAGCGCAGGATCGGCAGGCCCTCCTCGATCGCGCGCAGCCTGGCCTGCGCGAGGTGCTGCGGCGGGCCCCAGGCGCCGAACCAGGCGTCGTTGGAAGGGTTGAACAGGAAGTCTGGGCGATGGGTACGATCGACGACCTGGCCCGAGAAGATGATCTCGTAGCAGATCTGGATGCCGGCATTGCCGAAGCCTGGCACGGAAAGCGCGCGCGGGCCGGGCCCGGGCAGGAAATCGACATCGCCCATCACCAGCCGGGCGAGCCCGAGCGGCGCGAGCAGCGGGCGCATCGGCAGATACTCGCCATAGGGCACTAGATGCGCCTTGTCGTACCTGCCGCCGAGCATGCCTGCGGAATCGAGCGCCCAGACCGAATTGCCCGCGCCCTGCAGCTGGCTGTCGCGGCCGAATTCGAGCGCGTTGCCGCCGATCAGCGCCTGGTCCCAGGGGCCCAGCATTGCGGCGATGCGGGCGCGGACAAGGCGGGGGTCCTGCCGGTACCACTGGACCGGATAGCCGTCCTCGACAAAGTAATCGACCATGCCCTCCGGCCACACGACCAGGCGGGGCAGCGCGCCGGGCTTGCCGCTGAGCGCGATCATCCGGTTGAGCAGGTATTCGGCGTAATCGGGGCGGCTGACCGCGTCCTGGCCGATGTTCGGCTGGACGATGACGACTTCCGTGCCGCTGGCCGTGCTGATGCAGCGAATATGGTCGCAGCGATCCGACCAGAAGAGGTTCAGCGCGAGCAGCGCGACACCGGCGGCGAGGAGCGGCCGGTACTGGCGCTGGAAGGCGAGGTAGAGGCAGCCGGCGATCGCTACCGTCAGGCCGGACAGCGCATAGGTGCCGATCAGCGCAGCGAGGTTGCGTACTCCTGGCACCGGCACCCAGAGTACGCCCAGCGGGTTCCACGGATAGCCGGTGAAGGCCACGCCGCGCAGCCATTCGCTGACCATCCAGGCGGCGGCGGCGGCAAGCACATAGCCGAGATCGGGTTCGATCCAGCTGGATCTTGGCTTCACCTTGCGGGCGAATGCCCAGGCTGCGCCCATCGCCAGCGCCGGGTAGATTGCGAGGTACACGGCCAGCAGGGCCACGGCGAAATAGCCGAGTACCGGTGGCATCTTGTCCTGGAAGTCGAAGGCGTGCTGGATCCAGTTGTCGCCGAGCGTGAAATGGCCGAGCCCGAACAGCCAGCCGCGCAGCAGGGCGGAGCGGAGCGTCTGCGCTGCGTAGATAAGCGCGAACAGTCCGGCCAAGCAGAACAGGGTGAGCGGCCACCATTCCAGCGGCGCGAAGCCGGTGGCGGAGACGATGCCGAGGATCAGCGAAACGAGCAACGGACGGCTAAACATCGCGGCGGGGCCTACACGATGCCGGTGGCGAGGGGGAGGGGCTAAGAGGCTGTTTGGAAATGCGCACCGCCTTGAAATTCGCTCGTTCGCGAATTTCCAAACGGGCTCTAAGCTCTATCTGGCACCGCCGCGGGCGGGCAACGCAGCGTTCCCTTCCTCCCGCTTGATCCGGCGCAAGGACGCGCCCATGTGAGCGCCATGCTGATCGAGACCGAAGCCACGCCAAACCCCGCCACGCTCAAGTTCCTGCCCGGCAGGATCGTGATGGAGGCGGGCACCCGCGACTTTGCCAGTCCCGAAGAGGCCGAGGCTTCGCCGCTTGCCACCGCGCTGTTCGCGCTCGGCGACGTGACCGGCGTGTTCTTCGGCCGTGACTTCATCTCCGTTACCGCGGCGCCCGGCGTCGATTGGATCGGCCTCAAGCCGGATGTGCTCGGCATCCTGCTTGATCATTTCTCGGCGAACATGCCGCTGTTCCTGCAGGGCTCCGCCGCCGGCTTCAGCGTGCCGCCGGAGAGTGCAGATTTCGGGGACAACCCGGAAGATGCCGACATCGTGGCGCAGATCCGCGAGCTGATCGACACGCGCATCCGTCCGGCAGTCGCCAATGATGGCGGCGACATCGTCTATCGTGGCTTCAACGAAGGCAAGGTGTTCCTCCAGATGCAGGGCGCCTGTTCTGGCTGCCCCTCGTCCACCGCGACGCTCAAGAACGGCATCGAGCAGTTGCTCAAATACTACGTGCCCGAAGTCACCGAGGTGCGCGCGATCTGATCGCGCGCCGTACTTCGCTTCTCCGAAAACAGAAAGGATCGCAGGCCATGGGCCAGCCGCTGAACGACGTCGCCCTCGACACCATCTTCCGCACCGCGCGAAGCTTTAACGGCTACACCGATGCGCCGGTGACTCGGGCGGACATCGAGGCGATCTACGACTTGCTCAAGATGGGGCCAACCTCGGTCAACCAGCAGTCGGCGCGGTTCGTGTGGCTGCTGGACCAGGATGCCAAGGACAAGCTGGCAAGCTTTTCCACCGGCAGCAATCCCGACAAGATCCGCAAGGCACCGGCCACCGTGATCATCGGCTATGACGTGAACTTTCACGAACATCTGCCAGAATTCTTCCCGCACGCTCCCGAAGCGAAGAACTGGTTCCCGACAGAGGAAGGCCGCCGCGAGCAGGCATTCCGCAACTCCTCGCTGCAGGGTGCCTATTTCATCATCGCGGCGCGTGCGCTGGGCTTCGATACCGGTCCGATGTCCGGCTTCGACAATGCCAAGGTCGATGAAGCCTTTTTCGCCGACCAGCCGGGCGTGAAGTCGAACTTCATCGCGACGCTCGGCGTCGGCGATCCGTCCACCATTCATGCGCGTTCGCCGCGTCCGGCATTCGACCAGTTCAACACGGTGATTTGACCTGGCCCCGTTTCTTTGGCTAGCCCGGGCCGATGGCTGAAGCCCCGCGACTGCTCGTGATCGAAACCGCCACTGCCGCCTGTTCGGTGGCGTTGCTGGCGGACGGCGCCGTTCTCGCCGAACGGCATGAACTGGTCGGCCGCGGCCATGCCGAGCGGCTGGTCCCGATGATCGGCGAACTGCCGGGAGGCGGGCGCGCCGATGCCATCCTTGTCGACGTTGGCCCCGGTAGCTTCACCGGCGTGCGCGTCGGGCTCGCCGCCGCGCGGGGGTTGGCGATCGGCTGGGGGGTGCCGGTGCAGGGCTATTCCTCGCTGGCACTGCTCGCCGCGGCGGGTCTTGCGGCCGATCCCGCGCTGGAGCGGCTTTCCGTCGTGCTCGAAGGCGGGCACGGCGAAGTGTTCGTCCAGCATTTCGCCCGGCCGCTGGTCGATACCGCGCCGCTGGCGTCGCTGCGCCCAGATGCAGCGCTTGCCAGCCTGGACGGTCGCCCCGCCCTCGGCAGCGGGGTGCGCCATCTCGCGGCGCTGGCCGAAGGGCTGGACCTGCGCGAAGCGCTGCCTCGCGCCGCCGACGCCGTACTGCTTCCCCCGGAATGCATCAATCTGCCGCCGCGCCCGCTCTACGGGCGCGGCCCTGACGCAAAGACCCTCGCCGAGCGGGGCCTGGCATGAGCGGCGCACCCCGGCCCATCGAACTGCGCGAAGGCGGGGTGCAGGATTTGCCATCGGTCAGCCGGATCATGCAGTCCGCGTTCGACCCAGCCTATGGCGAGGCGTGGACCCAGCCCCAGTGCATGGGGATGATGGCGCTTTCCGGCGTGTGGCTGCTGGTTGCCAGCATCGACGGGCGCGACTGCGGCTTCGCAATGGCACGGGCGATGCTGGATGAAGCCGAATTGTTGCTGCTCGCAACCAGCCCTGCGGCGCGCGGTCGGGGCGTGGGTGGTGCGTTGTTACGCGCAGTGATTGCTGAGTCGCGCAATCGCGGCGCGACCAAGGTGCATCTTGAAGTCCGCGCCGGCAATGGAGCCATCCGCCTCTATCATCGTGAGGGCTTCGAAAAGGTTGGTGAACGACGTGGCTATTATCGCGGTACTAGCGGTGAAGCGTTGGATGCTCTCACTTTGGCACGTTCCTTGTCGCAAAAATTATAACAATTGCGACTTGATCTCTTGCAAAGCGCTGTGCTTCGGTCGATAGGGCGATTCAGGCGACAGAAGAATAGTCGCCGTGAACGGGTCGAAAGGAACATCATGGAAGCGTCATCTGAAATTCAGGAAACCCTCATCGCGCTGACCGCGGATATTGTTGCGGCACATGTCAGCAACAATAGCGTCGCCGTGTCGGACCTGCCGCAGCTGATCTCGAACGTGCACACCGCGCTGAGCGGCCTGGGCACCACGCAGCCGGAGCCGGAAGTGAAGCAGGAGCCGGCCGTTTCGGTGCGCGCTTCGGTGAAGCCCGACTATATCGTCTGCCTCGAGGACGGTAAGAAGCTGAAGATGCTGAAGCGTCACCTGATGACTCACTATCAGATGACCCCGGAACAGTATCGCGCCAAGTGGAACCTGCCGGCTGACTATCCAATGGTCGCCCCGAACTATGCCGAGCAGCGCCGCAGCCTGGCGAAGAAGATCGGCCTGGGCACCAAGCGTCGCAAGACGCGCTGATCGTCCCTCCTCCAGGACCAGCAAAAACGCCGGCCCGGGCCCCCGCCCGCGGCCGGCTTTTTCTTGCCCGCGAAACCGGGCGAAGGATCGATCAATGTGATCCAAAGGGTTGCCCTTTTCCGATGACGCCAATGGCGCTACAGCGGTGGCATGGTTCGCAAGATTGATCTCGAAGCGCTCTGCCACGAAAAGGGGCTGCGCATCACCGAACAGCGCAAGGTGATCGCGCGCGTGCTTTCCGACGCCGACGACCATCCCGATGTGGAAAAGGTCTATGAGCGCGCCGCCGCGATCGATCCCGGCATCTCCATTGCCACCGTGTATCGCACCGTCCGCCTGTTCGAAGAGGCGGGCATCCTCGATCGCCACGATTTCGGCGACGGCCGCGCGCGCTACGAGCCCGCGCCCGAGGCGCACCACGACCACCTGATCGACGTGGAAAGCGGCAAGGTGATCGAGTTCGTCGATCCCGAGCTGGAGCTGCTGCAGAAGCAGATCGCCGAACGCCTCGGCTTCCGCCTCGTCGACCACCGCATGGAACTCTACGGGGTTGCGCTCGAGCGCAAGAACTGAGCGGGCCCGGCGCCGCCGCGAGGAAGCGACTCAGGGGCTGCCGACCCGGCTGACCGGGGCGGAGCTGGCGCGCGTCTGGTTCCGCATTGCCCGGCTGGTGCTGGCGCTGCTGGTGCATGTGCCGCTCCACTATCTGTTCCGGCTGGTGCGGCTGCCCTCGCCCTGGCCGCGGTTGTTCCTCGGAAGCGCGGCCCGGATCGCCGGGGCCAAGGTGAAGCGGGTCGGCACGCCCTTGAAACGGGACGTGTTCTACGTCTCCAACCATATCAGCTGGATCGATATTCTTGCGCTGGGCGGGGCGAGCGGCACCGCGTTCGTCGCCAAGGCCGAGATCGGCGCCTCGCCGCTGGTCGGCTGGCTCGCCGGGCTCAACCGGACGGTCTATGTGAAGCGCGAGAACCGCATGGGCGTGGCCGAGCAGATCAACCAGCTGCGCGACGCACTGGCCGAGACCTGGGCGGTGACGATCTTTCCCGAGGGCACCACCACCGACGGCAAGTCGCTGCTGCCGTTCAAGACGCCGATGCTGCGCGTGCTAGAGCCGCCGCCGCCGGGCGTCATGGTGCAGCCGGTGATGCTCGATTACGGAGCGGCGGGCGAGGACATCGCGTGGATCGGGCAGGAGCGGGGCCTGAACAACGCCAAGCGCGTGCTGGCGCGCAAGCAGCGCTTCCGGCTGCGCGTGCATTTCCTCGAGCCGTTCGACCCGCGCGACTTCCCCGGCCGCAAGGCGATTGCTGCGGAGAGCCGGCGGCGGATCGAGGAAGCGATGGTTCGGACGCTTGGGCACCCGCTGCGGCCGTTCCGCTTCGCGGATGATCCGATCGGGTACAAGGCGCCGCTGCAGCAGCAGGGCTGAACGCAGATGCCGCAGGCCTGTTTTCTGCCGCCTTTTGCGCGTATAGGCGCGCCGATCATGACCACCCCCAAGACCTATCACGTCAAGTCGTACGGCTGCCAGATGAACGTCTATGACGGCGAGCGCATGGGCGAGCTGATGGCCGCCCAGGGCCTTGTCGCGGCCGAGGCCGACAAGGCCGATCTCGTCGTGCTGAACACGTGTCACATTCGCGAAAAGGCCACCGAGAAGGTCTATTCGGAGATCGGCCGGCTGAAGCTGCGCGAATCCGGCAAGCCGATGATCGCGGTCGCCGGCTGCGTGGCCCAGGCCGAGGGCGAGGAGATTGCTCGTCGCGCCAAGGTCGATGTGGTGGTCGGCCCCCAGGCCTATCACAATTTGCCGGAGCTGGTGGACAAGGCCGCCAAGGGCCAGCTGGGCCTCGATACCGACATGCCGATCGCCAGCAAGTTCGGGAAGCTGCCCGCGCGCCGCAAGGTGGGGCCGAGCGCCTTCCTCACCGTGCAGGAAGGCTGCGACAAGTTCTGCACCTATTGCGTGGTGCCCTATACCCGCGGCGCCGAAGTGAGCCGGCCCTATGCGGCGATCGTCGACGAGGCCAAGGCGCTGGTCGATGCCGGTGCGCGCGAGATCACGCTGCTCGGCCAGAACGTCAACGCCTGGGGCGATGACGACGGCCATGGCTTGCACGACCTGATCATAGCACTTGACCGGATCGAGGGACTGGCGCGGATCCGCTACACCACCAGCCATCCCAACGACATGGCCGAGGGGCTGATCGAGGCGCACGCGCATGTGCCCAAGCTGATGCCCTTCCTCCATTTGCCGGTGCAGGCGGGCAGCGACCGCATCCTCAAGGCGATGAACCGCAGCCACACGCGCGATTCCTACCTGCGCATCCTGGAGCGCGTCCGCGCCGCCCGGCCGGACATCGCGCTGTCGGGCGACTTCATCGTCGCGTTTCCGGGCGAAACCGAGGCCGAGTTCGAGGAAACGCTGCAGCTGGTCGACGCCGTCGGCTACGCCCAGTGCTTCAGCTTCAAATATTCGCCGCGCCCGGGCACCCCGGCAGCCGATTGGGTGGACCAGTATCTGCCCGAAGCGGTGGCCGACGAACGGCTGCAGCGGCTGCAGGCGGCGCTGGCCCGCCACTCGCAGGCGTTCAACGAAGCGAGCGTCGGCCGGCGCTGTTCGGTGCTGATCGAGCGGGTAGGCCGCCGCCCCGGCCAGATGATCGGCAAGTCGCCCTGGCTGCAATCGGTGCATCTGGAGACCAGCGCGAAGATCGGCGACCTGATCGACGTGGAGCTGGTCAGTGCCGGCCCGAACTCGCTGGCAGGCCGCGAACTGGCAGCAGTTTCCGCGTGACCTTTCGCGCCCTGTCCGCATAGAAGCCCGCGGCCGGCAACCGGCTGACAGGGGGGCGGAAATGGCGAAGACGGTGCGGTGGCTCGTCGCAGTGCTGGCAGGTGGCGTGGCAGGCGCCGCGCAGGCCCAGGGCGTGCTGCCGCCACCGGCCGAGGGGCTGACCTTCGCCGCCAGCGAGCGCGTGCGGTTCGAGGCGATCGACGGCCAGGCGCGCGCGGGCTTCAACAGCAGCGACCAGCTCGTCAATTTCCGCACCACGCTGCTCGCGCGCTACCAGCGCGGGCCGGTGACCGTGGTGGGCGAGCTGTGGGACAGCCGCGCCTATAACGGCAACCATGGCTCGCCGGTGACGACGGGCGAGGTCAACACGCTGGAGCCGGTGCAGGCCTATGTGCAGCTCGATCTCGGTGCGGGGCTGGGGGCGGGGTCGAAGCTGAGGCTCCAGGCCGGCCGCTTCATGCTCAATCTCGGCTCCCGGCGGCTGGTCGCGGCGGACGACTACCGCAACACCACCAACGGCTATACCGGGGTGCGGGCGGATTGGAGTGCCGGGCGCTGGGCAGCGACGGCGCTTTACACCATGCCACAGCGCCGTCGGCCCGATGATCTCGACTCGCTGCTCTCGAACGCACCGGCGATCGATCGCGAAGGCGCGGCGCTGGTGCTGTGGGGCGGGCTGATCAGCCGCGCACACACGATCGGTCCTGCGCTGGTCGAGACCAGCTATTTCCATCTTGGCGAGCACGACACGCCCGGACGCCCGACGCGCGACCGTTCACTCGATACCGCCAGCATCCGGATCGCGCGTGATCCGGCGCTGGGGAAGTTCGACTATGAGGCCGAGGCGATCGGGCAGACCGGCTCGCAGTCGATCAGCCTCGCCGCGGGCGCGGCGCGGCAGCAGGTGCGCGCCTGGTTCGTTCATGGCCGGGTGGGCTATAGCTGGGCAGGCGCATGGAAGCCGCGGCTGATGGCCGAGTTCGATTATGCGAGCGGCGATGCGCCCGGCGGGCGCTATGGCCGGTTCGATACGCTGTTCGGCATGCGCCGCGCCGATCTGGCGCCGGCCGGGCTCTACAACGCGATCGCCCGCAGCAACGTCGTCGCGCCGTCCCTGCAGGCCGAGGCCGCGCCGGATGCGCGCACCGACCTGATGCTCAGCTATCGCCCGATGTGGCTGGCGGCGCGGAGCGACAGTTTCTCCAGCACCGGCGTGCGCGATGCGAGCGGCCGCGCGGGCGATTTCGCGGGGCACCAGTTCGATGGGCGGGTGCGGTACCGGGTGGGCAAGGCGGTGCGGCTGGAGGCAGACGCGGTGCTGCTCGCCAAGGGGCGATTCCTGCGTGATGCACCCAACGCCCGGCCGGGGCGCTGGACCCGATATGGTTCGCTAAACCTGATGGTGAGCCTGTAGCCGGGCCGGGCGGCACTGCCGACCCGGCCCTGCCGTCTTCAGGCCAGTGCTGCCGGGCGCTTGCGACGCGTGCGGATCGCCCCGCCGGCCAGGCCGAAGCCGCCGATCATCAGCGCCCAGCTCGCCGGCTCCGGCACGCCGCTGGTGAAGCCCGTCAGGCGAACGCCGAGGGCATCCTTCTCCGGAAGGCGAAGCCAGCCATTGTCGCTGTTGCCGCGCAGATAGGCGACCAGCGGATCGGCCGCGCCGTTCGGCATGAAGCTCTTGTTCTCATCGGCCCCCGAGAACACGACCCAGTAGGAGCCAGCGTCCAGCTTCCAGTTCAGCGAGTCGCTGCCCTGCCAGCCGATCGAGCCGGTGTTCACGAAGCTGGTGGAATGGAGCAGCTTCGCCGGCACGAAGTCGATCTCGCTGTAGATGTTGGCCGTGAGGCGCGCACCTTCGTTGCCGCCGATCCACCCGAACACGCCGTTCACCGTCACCGCCTTGTTCAGCTCGAAGAAGCCGGCGACATTGCGGGTCGCAGTGATCGACTGGGCGTCGAAGAGGGTGGTGGATGCGGGGCCGGTGTCGATGATCGTGTCGGCCTGGGCAGTGCCGGTCCAGGCGAGCATGGCGGCAGCAATGGCCGCGAGAGCGGTCTTCATTCTTCTTTTCCTTCGCAACAGAAACTCGGGACTCTTGTACAAGCTGCGGTGGCGTCGCTCGACGGCAGCGTTGCGGGAATCCGTCTCATTGGCGTGGGGCTGCGTCTCAGCGCTGTCCCAGAACGGCCGTTTCGCTCGTTGTTTTTGCGAGCGACGAGCCGGCATACAACAGAAGCGCGCATGCGAACGCGCCCCGAAGCAGATACTTCATCGCGGACCTTGATTGTTACTGATGTGTGACGGCGCGATTAGCCGCTGCCCGCGGCACTTCCAAGGCAGCGATGCTGCGCGCCGATCCCGTTTCGGCACGCGCGGGTCACCGGTGCTGCGCGTCTGCGGAAAGGGCGTGATGTCGCACCCGCGTCACACGCCTGCGGCATTACGCGACGGCAGACGATCTCCCCCTGTGCAGCCGCGTCTCCGTCTGCCATCTTGTCTATCGACATGCGCCAAGGAACCTCCGCACGATGCCAAGGTTTGCCCCTCCGGGGCCGCGTGATCCCCACGCCCCGCGCCAACACCGAAAGGACCGCATGAGCCGCAAGCCTGTCCCCGCCCAGTCCGGCGAACGTTCCCGGGTAGAGGTGACCTTCGACAAGCCCCAGCTCCTGCCGCAGCTCTTCGGAGAGTTCGATGCCAACCTGCTGATGCTGGAGGAGCGGCTGGGCGTGTACATCCACGCACGCGGCCAGCGGGTGGTGATCGAGGGCGGCACGGAGGCGGTGGCCCATGCCCGCGAGGTGCTGCAGGAGCTCCACAGCCGGGTGATCCGCGGCGAGGCGGTTGATGGTGGATTGATCGACGCGGTGATCGCGATGTCGACCGAGCCGATGTTCACCGGCATCGTGCGCGCCGAACCGGCGGGGGGCGGGCCCAAGCCCTCCGTCATGATCCGCACGCGCAAGAAGACGATCGTACCGCGTTCGGTGACGCAGACGCATTACATGCGCGAGCTCGCTTCGAACGAGCTGATCTTCGCGCTCGGGCCGGCGGGTACCGGCAAGACCTATCTGGCGGTGGCGCAGGCGGTGGCGCAGCTGATCACCGGCAGCGTCCAGCGGCTGATCCTGTCGCGTCCGGCGGTGGAGGCGGGCGAGCGGCTCGGCTTCCTGCCGGGCGACATGAAGGAGAAGGTCGACCCCTATCTCCGCCCAATCTACGACGCCCTCTACGATTGCCTGCCCGCGGAGCAGGTGGAGCGGCGGATCGCGAGCGGCGAGATCGAAATTGCGCCCATCGCCTTCATGCGCGGCCGGACGCTGGCCGATGCCTTCGTCATTCTCGACGAGGCGCAGAACACCACGCCGATGCAGATGAAGATGTTCCTTACGCGATTCGGCCAGAACAGCCGGATGGTAATCTGCGGCGATCCCAACCAGACCGATCTGCCCGGCGGCCCCAATGCCTCGGGGCTGAACGATGCTGTCCACCGGCTTGAGGGCGTGGAGGGCATCTCGATGGTGCGGTTCGGCATCGGTGACGTGGTGCGCCACCCAATCGTCGGCCGGATCGTCGCGGCCTATGAGGGCGATGGTTGAAGGCCGGGATATCCCGTCCTACATTCGGGATATCCCCTTCGGAGACGCTGGCGTGGCATCGCTCTACATCAAGGATCCGGACACCGCGGCGCTCGCTGCCGAAGTCGCAGCCGCGCTCGGCACCACCAAGACCGAGGCGGTGCGCGACAGCCTGTTGCGGCGAAAGGCGGAGCTGGAAGCCAAAGGGCGGGTGCAGGACGTGCTCCGTAAACTGGATGCGCATCGTCGCGCGCACCCGCTGCCGCCGCCCACCGGGCTGCCGGCGGACAAGGCCTTTTTCGACGAGCTGTGGGGCGAGGCTTGACGCTGTTCGTTGACGCATCAGCGCTGGTGGCGATCATCGCCGAAGAACCCGAGCGCGACCGCTTCGTCGTCGATGCAGTCGAAGGCGCGCCGGCGCTGTGGTCGCCAATGGCGTGCTGGGAAGCCGTTGCCGCGCTGTCGCATTCGCGCCAGATGGAGGTGGCGGAAGCGCGGCAGGAAGTTGCGATCCATGCCGGTGAGCTGGGACTGAGACTGGTTCCGATCGGGCAACGCGAGCTGGACCTGGCGCTCGATGCCTATCAGCAATTCGGCAAGGGCCGACACCCGGCCGGACTCAACATGGGCGATTGCTTCGCCTATGCGTGCGCCAAATCCCATGATGCGCGTCTGCTCTACAAGGGCGACGATTTCTCCAAGACGGACCTCGCCTGATGCTTGACGTTGCCGCCCTCCCCGAAGCGCCCTGGCCGGAAGGCGATTGGGAAGCGCTTGCCCTGCGCGCGGCCGAGGCGGCGATCGCGCAGACGCCCTATGCCGAATGGCGCGGCTGGCCGACGGCGGTGGAAGTCGCGGTGCGCTTCACCAGCGACGACGAGGTCCACACGCTCAACCGCCAGTATCGGGACAAGGACAAGCCGACGAACGTGCTTTCCTTCCCGATGATCCAGCCCGATCTGCTCGATGCCGTCACCCAGAACAGCGATGATGGCGAAGTATTGCTGGGCGACATCGTGCTTGCGCATGGCGTCTGTTCGGCCGAAGCTATTGAGCGCGGCATTTCCGTGGACGATCATGCCGCGCATCTGATTGTCCATGGCATGCTGCACCTGCTAGGCTATGACCATATCGAGGATGGCGAGGCGGAAGCCATGGAGGCGATGGAACAAGCCGCCATGGCGGCGCTGAACCTGCACGATCCCTATCCCGTACGCGAGGACTGACCACCAACATGAACGAGGGCCCTAGTACCGGCTCGCCCGAACACCGACACGAAAACGGCGGCATCTGGCGCAGTTTGCGCACGCTCCTGTTCGGCGAGGAACAGGAAGAATCGCTGCGCGAGCGGCTGGAAGAAGCCATCGAGGAGCATGAGAGCGACGGCGGCACGCCGCCAGCCGGCGACCTTGCCCCGATCGAGCGGCAGATGCTCAAGAACCTGCTGCATTTTGGCGAGCGCGACGCCGGCGACGTAGGCGTGCCGCGCGCGGACATCATCGCGGTGGAGGAGCAGACCAGCTTCGCCAATCTCGTCCAGCTTTTCGCCGAGGCCGGGCACAGCCGCCTGCCGGTCTATCGCGAGGAGCTCGATACGATCATCGGCATGGTCCACATCAAGGATGTGTTCGAGATCCTGGCCAAGGGCGAGGCCCATCCGTCGAGCATCGCCGGCCTGATCCGCCAGCCGCTCTACGTGCCCCAATCGATGGGCGCGCTGGATCTGCTCGCGCAGATGCGGGTGAAGCGCACCCATCTGGCCATCGTGCTCGACGAATATTCGGGGACCGAGGGACTGATCACGATCGAGGATCTGATCGAGGAGATCGTCGGCGAGATCGAGGACGAGCATGACGAGGCGCCGGCCGCGCTGATCGTGCCGATCGACGGCGGCGGCTGGGAAGCCGATGCCCGTGCCGAGCTGGAGGACGTCGCCGAGACGGTGGATCCGCGGCTGGCCGAGGTGGAGGAGGATGTCGACACGATCGGCGGCCTCGCCTTCGTGCTGGCGGGGCATGTGCCGGCAGTCGGCGAGTGCCTGGAGCATGAAAGCGGCTGGAAGCTCGAAGTCATCGATGCCGATGAGCGCAAGGTCAACCGACTGCGATTGCATCCGCCCGAAGTGCGGGTGGAAGATGCGGCGTGATATTGCGGAAGGGAAATAGTCGCTTCGTTCAGCATGTGTTTATATCGATCGCCATAGCCTGATCTCCTCTGAGGGGGAGGGCATCAACATGCGATGGATAATGACAGCCGCCGCGCTGTTCGGCGCGGCGACTGCCAATGCGCAGGAAGCGCCATTTACTGGTGGCTATGCGGGCGCCGAGGCCGGGGTGATCGAGCACCATTTCTATCTCGACGTCACGGTGAACGATCGACCCTATTCAAGCCGCTACTATCGCGACACCGGGTTCGGCGGGGGTGCCTTTGCCGGATACGACCTTGCGATCGCCCGGCGCTGGCGGATCGGCGGGGAAGTGGAGGGAACCGCCGGCGGCGGCACGCCCGATGCGGTGGTTCGCGACGACTATCGCTATGGCCAATCCCCGCGCTTCGGATTTCGGGTCACCGGGCGGCTGGGCTTCGTCGCGACGCCCCGGCTGCTGCTCTACGGCAAGGGCGGATATGGCGGAAATCGATACCGCCTTACCGGCAACGCCGCAGTGCAGGATGCGCATGGCTGGAGCAGCAGCTTCGCCGTGGGCGGCGGCGCCGAGTGGCGCGTTAGCGACCGGGTTGGGCTGCGGCTCGACTATACCCATGTCGACAATAGCAGCCACCAGCTGTTGCTGGGCGCGCCGATCCGCTTCTGACCGCTATTCCGCGAGCCCGATCAGGCTGATCTGCCGGCCATAGTCGGGCTCGCCGCGGTGCGTCGCGCGGCGGAAGCTGAAGAAGCGGGCTTCATCCGAATAGGTGTCGAGCCCGAGCGCCTCGATCGTCCGCAGGCCGGCCAATGCCAGGCGGTGGACGACATAGGCTTCCAGGTCGAACTGGAAATGCTCGGGCCGACCATCGGCGAAGAATCGCTCATTGGCCGGGTCCTGCTCGCAGAAGCGGCGGAAGAAGCCGGCATCGACTTCGTAGCTGGCCCGCGCAATGCAGGGGCCGATCGCGGCAGCAATCCGATCGCGGCGCGCGCCGAGCGCTTCCATCGCCGCGATGGTGGAGTCGGTGACGCCGCCGATCGCGCCCTTCCAGCCGGCATGGGCCGCGGCGACCACACCCGCCGCACGATCGGCGAACAACACCGGCGCGCAGTCCGCGGTGAGGATGCCGAGGACCAGCCCCGGCTGGTTGGTGACCAGCGCGTCGGCCTTGGGGCGCAGTGCCTCGTCGAACGGCGCGAGCACGGTCACCGCATCGGCCGAATGGACCTGATAGACGGTGACTAGCTCCACGCCCGGCAGCACGGCCCCCACGGCCCGGGCACGATTCTCGGCGATGGCGCCCGGATCGTCGTGCGACCCGGTGCCGACATTGAGCCCCGCGACCACCCCGGTCGAGACGCCGCCGACCCGGCCGAGAAAGCCGTGTGCCACGCCCTCCAGCGCGCGGGCGCGGGTGACTTCGACGTTGCTCACAGCGCCAGCCGCATCAGTCGGTCCTCATCGGCATGGTTACCCACCATGAAGGCATAGGGGCCCCGATCCTCGAAGCCGTAGCGCTGGTAGAAGCGCTTGGCGCGATGGTTGTCGACATAGACGGAGAGCCAGAGCTCGGCGGCGCCGCGCGCGCGGGCGGTGGCGAGCGCCCAGTCCATCAGCGCCTGCGCGGCGCCGCTGCCCTTGGCACGATCGAGCAGATAGAGCTGGCGGAGTTCCACCGCCGCACCTTCCGGCGTGGCGGGCAGGCTGATGGGCCCGAGCTTGCAATAGCCGGCGATCCCCTCCGCATCCTCGATCACCCGAAAGGCAAAGCCGGGGTCCGCCAGTTCCTCTGCCCAGCCGGCAACCGTAAACCGCACAAGAAATGCGGCGAGGTCCTCGGGCGCATAGAGATGCGCGAAGGTGGCCTGGAAGCTTTCCCGGAACACCGCGTCGATCGCCGAAGCATCGGCGGGGGTTGCGTCGCGGAAGGTCATGCGAAGCCCGCCGGTACCGGCCAGCCGGGCGCGGTGATCGCGAGCACCTTGAACAGCGATCCCATCTGCTCGTCGCCCACCAGCCGGTTGCGGTCGGCCGCGATCGCGTCGCCGCGCTCGGGTGCGACCCGCGCCAGCGCCCGGGCGCGCTCGTCGATCCCCAGCGCCTTGAGGAAATCGCCTTGCGTCACCGGGCCGTGCACGATCAGCCCTTCGGCCTCGGCGGCTTCCTTGAGCGTGCCGAAGTCGACATGCGCCGTCAGATCGGCCTCGCCGGGTGCGTCGAACGGATTGGCGAAGGCATGACCGCGCACCGCCTGCAGCGTGTCGCCGATCGCCGGGCCTTCATAGCCATAGTCGATGATCAGCGCCGCGCCGCCTTGCGCCAGCAGCCGCTGGGCGAGCGCCCGGAGCAGCGATACGCTGGCAGGCGAGGTCTCGAGGATCGCGCCCGGCGGGGCATCGCGCAGCGCCGGCGGAATCACCGGATCGAAGCCACGGTCGCCGGTCACGGGCAGGAACAGCGTGTCCTGGCAAGCGACCAGCCGCTCGCGCCAGCCTTGCGCGGTGTGGACCAGCTGGCGGATCGGCAGCGCATCGAAGAATTCGTTGGCGATCACCAGTAGCGGCGCATCGTCCGGCAGCCCGACCAGGTCCAGGTGCCATTCGGCGTGCGGCACGCGCTCCTTCTGCGCGGCGCGGAGCACCGGGCTGGTCTCAAGAAAGTCGACGGGGGGCGCGAAGCCCGCCTTGCCCATCGCCCGCAGCGCATCGCTCGCCAGCGTGCCGCGACCGGGGCCGAACTCGACATAGCGGGTGGCCTCGGGGCGCCCGGCGCGGTCCCACAGGTCCGTACCCCAAAGCCCGATCAGTTCCCCGAACATCTGGGTGATCTCGGGCGCCGTGGTGAAGTCGCCCCGTGCGCCCAGCGGATCACGGGTGGCGTAATAATGCGCGTTCGCCGCCCCCATGAACTGCGAGAGCGGGATCGGTCCTGCGAGCGTGATCGCCCGCGCCAGCCGTTCGGGCAACGCCGGCTCGGCGGCATTGTCGCGGCGTTCGTCGGGCTGGGCATCGAGAGGGTTGGTCATGGCGGCTAAATCAGGCGACGCTCGGCCCGGTGATCGCCTCGACCCGCTTGCGGCGGCCGGGGGCGGTGGCGATCAGGTAAAGGCCGCCCACGATCATCGGCAGGCACAGCCACTGGCCCATGTGCAGACCGGTGAGATCGACCAGCCAGACGAGCTGGCGATCGGGTTCGCGGAAGAACTCCACGAAGAAACGGCACATGCCGTAGCCGAGCAGGAAGATGCCCGCGAGCTTGCCCGGCTGGTACCGCGCATCGGTGCGCCAGAAGAAGAACCACAGCACCGCAAACAGCAGCAGGCCTTCCAGCCCGGCCTCGTAGAGCTGGCTGGGATGGCGCGCCGGTTCCGGCAGGCCGGCGGCAACGGTGCCGCGGAACACGATCGCCCAGGGCTCGTCGCCCGGCTTGCCCCACAGTTCGCCGTTCACGAAGTTGGCGAGGCGGCCGAAGAACAGGCCGAAGGGTGCGCAGCAGACCACATAGTCATGCACGCGCAGCCAGTTGAGCTTGTTCTGCCGCGCCAGCCAGATGATCGCCAGCGAGGTGCCGAGCACCCCGCCATGGAAGCTCATGCCGCCTTGCCACAGCATCAGGATCTGCAGCGGCTTGTTGAACATGTCCGGCGCGTAGAAGATCACATAGCCGAGCCGGCCGCCCAGGATGATCCCCAGCGTTGCGTAGAAGACCAGGTCGTCGGCATGGCGGCGGGCCATCGGCGCACCGGGGGCGGCCAGCAGCTTCATCAGATACACCCAGCCGAGCAGGATGCCGCTGATATAGGCCAGCGAATACCATTTGATCTGGAAAAAGCCGAGATTGATTGCCACCGGATCGAGGTGGAGATCGGTGTAATGTAGGTGTCCGCCGGCAGCGGCAAGCAAGGTTGGCAGCACGGTAATCCCCGGCGTGAGAAGCAATCGCTGCCCGCGATAGAGCCAAAATGCCGCAAACCCAAGGGGGAGCGATCAGGGTGATCGAAAGCCCATGCTGGCGCGCGGCCCCGCCCCGCGATAGAGCGAGGCGATGGCAGGCACCTCCGCACCCCGCATCCGGCTCGATCGACGCAGGCTGTTGATCGGCGGCGGTGCGGGACTTGGGCTGGTGGTTGCCTGGGGCCTGTGGCCGCGCAGCTATGCGCCAAACCTGTCGGCCGGGCCGGGAGAAAGCCTGTTCGGCGCGTGGCTGAAGATCGGCAAGGACGGGCAGGTGCGCGTCGCGGTCCCGCAGGCCGAGATGGGGCAGGGCGTCTATACCGCGCTTCCGCAGATCCTCGCCGACGAACTGGGCGCGGACTGGAAGCTGGTTGGTGTCGAGCCGGCGCCGCTCAACCCGCTGTATGCCAATCCGCTGGCCGCGCAGACGCTGTTCGCCGCGGCGCTGGGCGCGCTGCCGGACGGCGTGCGACGCAGCCACGCAGCGCGCGCCGATCTGATGCTCACCGCCTGTTCCAGCTCGGTGCGCGCGTTCGAGGACGACCTCCGTCAGGCGGGGGCAGCGGCACGGGTGCTGCTGTGCAAGGCGGCGGCGCGGCGATGGGGCGTCGATTGGCAGGCGTGCGGAACCGCGGGAAACAGCGTGATCCACGGCAATCAGCGGCTGGGGTTCGGCGAGCTTACCGAGGCGGCGGCGCGCGAGAAGGCGCCGGCGCAACCGCCCTTGCGCGGCGGCGAAGCGGGGCGGCTGCATGGTCAGCCGCTGCCGCGGCTCGATGCGCCGGCGAAGATCGACGGCAGCGCGAATTTCGCGGCCGATGTGCGGCTCCCCAACATGGTGTTTGCGGCGATTCGGCAGGGACCGATCGGCGATACCGAACTGGTGCATGTCGACCGCGAGGCTGCCAACCGGGTGCGCGGCATGCTGTCGATCGTCACGACCAAACAGTGGGTTGCCGCGGTGGCGAGCAACTGGTGGGCGGCCGAACGCGCGCTCCAGGCGATGCGGCCGCGCTTCCGCAACCCCGCCGCCGTCGTGAACGACGACAGCATCGACGCAGCCCTGGATGCCGCGCTGGACGGTGAGGGCGCGCGCATCGAGGCGAGGGGCGACCTCGCCCGTGAATTCCGCGGCGCGCGGGTGGTGACGGCCGACTATCGTGTCGGCTTGGCACCGCATGCGCCGCTCGAGCCGATGACCTGCACGGCCGATTTCGCGCATGGTCGTCTGTCATTGTGGCTGCCCAGCCAGGCGCCGGGGCTCGCCCGCGCGGCGGCGGCCAAGGCGCTGGGCATCGATCCGGCGCGGGTCACGGTGCATGCAATGCTCGGCGGCGGATCGTTCGGGGAGAAGCTGGAGGTCGATGCGGCGGTGCAGGCGGGGCTGATTGCGCAGTCGGTGGGGCGCCCGGTGCAGCTCACCTGGCCGCGCGACGAGGATCTGCGGCGTGACCGCTTCCGCCCCGCCGCCGCCGCACGGTTCACGGCGAAGCTGGGCCAGGGGGGCACGGTATCGGCGTGGCTCGCGAAGATCGCCGCACCGGCGACCGGCCGCGAACTGGCGGCGCGGCTGCTTGCCGGTGATGCCGTCGCCGCGGCCGGGCTGGCGCTGCCGGGCAAGGCGGACTCGTCCGCCGTGGAGGGTGCAAGCCCAGCCTATGCCATCCCCAACCTCGCGGTAGACCATCACCCGGCCGAGATCGGCGTGCCGACCGGCTATTGGCGCTCGGGCGCACACAGCTACACCTGCTTCTTCGCCGAGAGCTTCGTTGACGAGCTCGCGCACGTCGCCAATCGCGATCCGCTGTCGTTCCGCATGGCGATGCTCGGCAACCAGCCCCGCCTGGCGCGCTGCCTGCAGACCGCGGCGCAGCTCGGCGGCTGGCAGGGCGGGGAGCCGGGCAGCGGGCAGGGGCTTGCCGCCCATGCCTTTCGCGGCTCGTACATCGCGGTGATGGCCGAGGCGCACCTGACCCCACAGCGCGAGATTGTCGTCGAGCGGCTGGTCGCGGCGGTGGATTGCGGGCGCGTGGTGAATCCCGATCTTGTCCGCCAGCAGATCGAAGGCGGGCTATTGTTCGGCCTCGCCGCCGCATTGGGCGCGGCGACCACGTTCAGCGAGAACATCGCCGATATCCAGACCATCGCGGATCTCAACCTGCCGACGCTGGCGAACACGCCCGACATCACCGTGGAGATCCTGCCCAGCGGATCGGACCCGGGCGGCGTGAGCGAACTCGCCGTGCCGCCGACCGCACCGGCCATCGCCAACGCCCTGCAAACCGCCACCGGCACGCGGTTCCGCCGCCTGCCCTTGCTATCGGATGCCGAATGACCCTGCCCGCCGATCACCCGAAGATCCCGCCCGCCCGCATCGGCGTGCTGCTGGTCAATCTCGGCACGCCCGATGCGCCGGATCCGGGAGCGGTGAAGCGCTATCTCGGCGAGTTCCTCTCCGATCGACGCGTGGTCGAGATCCCGCCGCTTCTGTGGCAGCCGATCCTTCGCGGCATCATCCTGCGCACCCGGCCGAAGAAGTCGGCCCATGCCTATAGCCAGGTGTGGCGCGAGGACGGCTCGCCGCTCGCCGCGATCACCAAGGCGCAGGCACGGGGGCTGGAAGGGGCGTTCGGGCCGGACGTGACGGTCGCCCACGCAATGCGCTATGGCCGGCCCTCGGTCGGCGAGCAGATCGCCGCGCTGAAGGCGCAGGGGTGCGAGCGAATCCTGGTGGCGCCGCTCTACCCGCAATATTGCGCGGCGACGACAGCAACCGCCAACGACGTGGCCTTCGCGGCGCTGATGGCGATGCGTTGGCAGCCGGCGTTGCGCACCCTGCCGCCCTATTATGACGATCCCGCCTATATCGCGGCACTGAAGACCAGCGTGGAGGAAGGACTGGCGGGGCTCGACTTCACCCCCGATGCCGTCATCGCCAGCTTTCACGGCATGCCGCAGCGGACGCTGGCGCTGGGCGACCCCTATCATTGCCATTGTCGCAAGACCGGTCGGCTGCTGGGCGAGGCGCTGGGGCGCGAACTGATCGTGACCTTCCAGTCGCGCTTCGGCCGCGCCAAGTGGCTGGAGCCCGCGACCGACACGATGCTCGAGGCCCTGCCGGCCAAGGGCATCCGCCGCGTTGCGATCGTTGCGCCAGGTTTCTCCGCCGACTGCCTGGAAACGCTGGAGGAACTGGCGATCCGCGGACGCGAGTCCTTCCTCGAATCCGGCGGCACCGATTTCGCATATTTGCCTTGTCTCAATGATAGTGCGGCGGGCATGACGCTGCTCCGACATATCATCGGGCGCGAACTTGCCGGCTGGGTGAACCCCGCCTAGCCAATTCTTGATTCGATTTTGGAGAGGAAGGCACATGGCACGAGTAGCGATCGTCACCGGCGGTACCCGCGGGATCGGTGAAGCGATCAGTCTGGCCCTTAGGGACGCCGGCATCACTGTCGCTGCCAACTATGCCGGCAATGACGAGAAGGCCGCCGCCTTCACGGAACGCACCGGCATCAAGGCATACAAGTGGGATGTGGGCGATTTCGACGCCTGCGCGGCTGGCGTCGCACAGGTGGAAGCCGAACTCGGCCCGGTGGACATTGTCGTCAACAATGCCGGCATTACCCGCGACGGCACGATCCTGAAGATGACCCGCGACATGTGGGAAGACGTGATTCGCATCAACTTGGGCGGCTGCTTCAACATGGCACATGCGGTGTTCCCGGGCATGCGCACCCGCAAATGGGGCCGCATCGTCAACATCGGCTCGATCAACGGCCAGGCCGGCCAGTATGGCCAGGTGAACTACGCCGCCGCCAAATCGGGCATCCATGGCTTCACCAAGGCGCTGGCGCAGGAAGGCGCGCGCTTCGGCGTGACCGTCAACGCGATTGCGCCGGGCTATATTGATACCGACATGGTGGCAGCGGTGCCGGCGGACGTGCTGGAGAAGATCGTCGCCAAGATTCCGGTCGGCCGGCTCGGTCAGGCGCATGAGATCGCGCGCGCCGTGGCGTTCCTCTGCGCGGAGGAGGGTGGCTTCGTCACCGGATCGACGCTGTCGATCAACGGTGGCCAGCACATGTACTGATAAAAACAGGGGGGCCGGATCCTTGCGGATCCGGCCCCCGGCGTCTCTCGATACGCTACGCGAGAGCAAATGTACGCGTACAACTCGTTCTGATTAGAGCGGTTCCCTTGAGCGAACCCTGAACGAGTTGGTTATTTCCCGTTCATCTTCGCACATGCAGCACTGGCGGGCTGTGGCGGAGCCGTTAAGAGGAAGCCATGCGCTTCCGGTTTCGCCTCCTTGCTGCCCCGCCGCTGGCGCTTTCCGTCCTTTTCATGAGCGCGTCGGGCCCCGAACTCCGCACGCCGCTCGGCAAGGACCCGGTCATGCACGCGGCACGCGTTCCGCTGGTGCCCGGCGATCCTGCACGACAGAGCATCGGCCGGCTCCGCTATCTCGGCGGGGTGCGGCTCACCAGCCCGGACCTCGCCTTTTCCGGCTATTCCGCGCTGAACGTCGCGGGCGACCGGTTCACCCTGCTCAGCGACCGGGGCAACCTCGTCCGCTTCCGCATGGGCGCGGACTGGCGCCCGTTCGACATTCGCTTCGACGATCTGCCGGCAGGGCCGGGCCAGAGCGCCTACAAGGGGGATCGCGACTCCGAATCACTCACCCGCGATCCGGCCACGGGCGATTTCTGGATCGGCTTCGAATCCCTCAACGCGATTTTTCGATATGATTCGGAGTTCCGGAAGCGGCTGTCCTCGGCGAGGCCGAAGACGATGAAACGTTGGCCACGCAACGGTGGCGCCGAATCGATGGTCCGTCTCGCCGACGGGAGAATGCTGGTGCTGGCGGAAACCGCCCGGCCTCCTGGCGGGCCGATCCAGGGGCGCGAGATCCTCTTGTTTCCAAGCGACCCGACCATCGGCAACCCGCAGCCGATTCACCTCGCCTACGTGCCGCCCGCCGGCTATGATCCGAGCGACGCCGCGCTGCTGCCCGATGGGCGAATGCTGGTGCTGGTGCGGCGGTTCGCGTTGCCCTCGCTGTTCACCGTGAAGATCGAATTGGTCGATATCCGCGGCGCGAAGGCGGGGCAGGTGCTGCGCGGCACCGAGATCGCGGATTTCTCCCCCCCGTTCCAGCACGACAATTTCGAGGGACTGGCGGTGCAGCGCGAAAGCGATTCGCTGGTGCTGTGGATGGTCTCGGACGACAACGAGCAATGGTGGCAGCAGACGCTGCTGCTCAAATTCCGCCTGGACCTCTAGCAAACAGGCACGGAAAAACCCGCCACTGCGATACAGTAGCGGGCCAAACCGTTGATCTAAAGGAAGATCAGGCCGCTTCGGCGGTGCCGGCGGTCGCCTTGCGCACTTCGCGCTTCAGGCGACGAGCACGCAGCGAGAGATCGTCGTCGCTCGACTTCAGCAGCCAGTTGTCCAGGCCGCCGACATGCTCGACCGAACGCAGGCCGTGCGTCGAAACGCGCAGACGGATGCTCTTGCCGAGCGAATCCGAGATCAGCGTCACGTTCTGCAGGTTCGGCAGAAAGGTGCGCTTGGTCTTGTTATTGGCGTGGGAAACATTGTGTCCCACCTGCCGGCCCTTGCCGGTCAGCTCGCAAATGCGCGACATCGCTTCAAATCCTGAGTTGGGCGGTAAGCCGGAAAGGCCGCGCTGTTAGCGTCGATGCGCGCCGCCGTCAACCGATTCACGAGGAACGGTGCGCAACCCGCACGCCACCGGGGCGTTGGGCAGGTGAAACGATAAGAGGAGATTGGGATGCGCGCAATCCTGGGGTTGCTGGGAATTCTGGTGCTGGTCGCGGTCGTGCTGATCGCGCTGGGCTTCCTCAATGTCGACGTGCGCGGCGGCAAGCTGCCGACGGTCGCAGCGGAGACGGGCAAGGTATCGGTGGGCGAATCGAACAGCACGGTCCGCGTGCCGACCGTCGAGATGAAGGACAAGCAGGTGAAGCTCCCCACGCTCGACGTGCAGAAGGCGCCCGAAGCGACGCCGTCGCCGGCAAAATGAGCCGGCCGGTCGGTCGAGTCGTGGCAGCGGCGTTGCTGCCGCCGCTCGGCGTCTATCTGGAGGAGGGCGCCGGTCGTCCCTTCCAGATCGCCTGCGGGCTGACGCTGCTGGGGTTTCTGCCGGGGGCTGGCTATGCCCTGTGGCGGCTGTTGCGTCGCCCGGACCACGCCTTCGCCTGAGCAGGGCGTGACCAGCCTGCGTGCGGCCGCTAAGCCGTGCGCGATGTTCCCGTTGCCCCCTCCCATGCGAGCCGCGCTTGCCGCCGCCCAGGCTGCGGCCGATCAGGGCGAGGTGCCGGTAGGCGCTGCGATCGTGCTGCACGGCGAGGTGATCGCCACCGCCGCCAATGCCCCCCGCACGCTCAGCGATCCCACCGCGCATGCCGAGATGCTGGCGATTCGCGCCGCCGCGAAACTGCTGGGTCGCGATCGCCTGGAAGACTGTGACCTGTGGGTGACGCTGGAGCCCTGTGCGATGTGCGCCGGGGCGATCGCCCATGCCCGAATCGCCCGCCTCTATTACGGTGCGAGCGATCCGAAGGGCGGGGCCGTCGAACATGGCCCCCGCTTCTTCGGCCAGCCCACCTGTCATCACCGGCCTGAGGTGTATGCCGGCATCGGCGAGGCGGAAGCCGCGTCGGTGCTCCGCGCCTTTTTTCGCACCCGGCGCTGAGTCGCGTTCGGCTGGTCGCCCGGCCCGCATCGATGTAGATTGCCAAAAAACAGGAGAGGTGCCGATGCGTCTGTCGCACTGCGTTGCCGGAGCGTTGCTGCTGTTCCCCGTCGCTGCGACGGCCGCCGAACGGCCGATGCTGAGCTGGGGAAAGCCCGGCGTCACCCTGGACACCTATCGCGCCGATGCTGTCGCCTGCGGGCGCCAGGGCTATTATCTCGATGTGTCGAACACCGAGGCGGCAAAGGTGTTCAAGCAGGCCTCGTCGCAGCTCGAGAACAACGAGGCGAGCCTGTCGATGGGCGGCGGCCTCGACCGGGCGATCCAGGTGGCCAGCGATTCGAGCCGAATCGTCGAGCGTACGCGGCCGGCCGAGCGGATGAAGGAGGTGCGGACGCTGCTGGAGGATGCCGTGTCCAGCTGTCTTCGGGCGCGGGGCTATACCCGGTTCCAGCTCACGGTGGAGCAGCAGCGGCATTTGCGGTCGCTCAAGCCGGGGTCGCAGGCGCGGCACGCCTACCTTCACGGGCTGGCCAGCAACCCTGCCGTTCTTGCCGCGCAGACGCCCTAAATCCGCTTCGCACTGCAAAAGGTTGTGAAGTGGGGCCCGCTGCGGATATGAGGGGGGTGCACCATGAGCGCACCTTTTCCCTGGATCGACGTAGCGATCATCTTCGTGCTGATCGCGATCAACGGCATTTTCTCCATGTCGGAGCTGGCAATCGTCTCCGCCCGCCCGGCGCGGCTGGAGGCGCTGGCCCGGTTGGGCAATCGCGGCGCCAAGACGGCGATCGAGCTTGCCGAGGACCCCGGCAAGTTCCTTTCCACCGTCCAGATCGGCATCACCCTGATCGGCATCGTCGCGGGCGCCTATTCGGGCGCCAGTCTGGGCGAGCCGGTGGGCAAGCGGATCGAGGCGCTGGGGATTTCCGCCGAAGTCGCCCACACGCTGGGCATCACGCTGGTGATCGGCCTCACCACCTTCGGATCGCTGGTGATCGGCGAGCTGGTGCCCAAGCAGTTCGCGCTGCGTTCGCCCGAGCCGATCGCCGCGGCGATGGCGCTGCCGATGCGCTGGCTCTCCTGGGGCACGGCGCCAGTGGTGTGGCTGCTCGATTCGTCGACGGGGCTGGTGTTCCGCCTGCTTCGCCTCAACCGCGAATCGGAGAACCGGGTTACCGCCGAGGAGCTGCACCTGATCGTCGCCGAGGCGAGCAAGTCCGGCGTCATCGAGGAGCATGAGCGCTCGATCATCTCGGGCGTCGTTCGCCTCGCCGATCGGCCGGTCCGCGAAGTGATGACGCCGCGCACCCAGGTGGACTGGCTCGACGTGAGCCTCGATGGGGCGGGCATCCGCGAAGAACTGCTGGCGACGCCGCACACCCGCCTGCCTGTGGCGGAAGGCTCGATCGACGCCGTGATCGGCGTGGTGCAGGCGCGTGACATTGCTGCCGCGCTGTTCCGCGGCGAACCGCTCGACCTGCGCAAGCTGATGCGCAAGGCACCCGTCCTGCCCGACCAGGTCGATGCGATGGACGCGCTCACCGCACTCCGCCAGGCCGAAGTGCCTATGGGCTTGGTGCACGACGAGTACGGCCACTTCGAGGGTATCGTGACCCCGGCGAACCTGCTGGCGGCGATCGCGGGCGAGTTCGCTTCGGATTCGGAGCCGGGCGACAATCCGCATATCGTCGTGCGCGAGGACGGCTCGCTGCTCGTCGCGGGTGCGACGCCGGCGGACCAGCTCGCCGAACGTCTCGGCTTGGACCTGCCCGAGGACCGCGACTATGCGACCGTGGCAGGGCTGGCGCTGGCGGTGCTCAAGCACCTGCCGGGCGAGGGCGAGGTGTTCCAGGAGCAGGGCTGGCGCTTCGAGATCGTCGACCTGGACGGCCGCAAGATCGACAAGCTGCTGGTGAGCCGCGAAGCGGACTGAGCGTGTCCCATCCACCGATGGGAAATCCGCTGCGCCCCTTACAGTTGCGCCCTCTTCGTGCGCATGGTAGCGCCCGCGGCTTGAATGGGGCCATTCCGCGCCCCTAACTTCAGGCTTTTCGGGAACCCATGTTCGCCACTCCAGCATATGCACAGGCCGCAGGCGCGGCTGGTCAGGGAAGCACTCTGGCCGGGATCGTGTCGGTAGCGCCGCTCGTCCTGATTTTCGTCGTCTTCTACTTCCTGATGATCCGTCCGCAGCAGAAGCGGATGAAGGTGCTTCAGGATTCGCTGAAGGCAGTGAAGAAGAACGACACCGTCGTCACCGCCGGCGGTCTGATCGGCAAGGTCACCCGCGTCGACGAGACGGAAGTCGAGATCGAACTCGGTCCGAACGTGAAGGTGCGCGCGATCAAGTCGACGCTCGCCGAAGTGCGCCCGCACGGCGCCAAGCCTGCGAACGACTGATGCTGGATTTCCCGCGCTGGAAGGTCTGGTCGATCTTCCTCGGCCTCGCCGCGATGGTGCTGCTCGCCGTGCCGAGCCTGGTGCCGGAGAACATCCGCAACACCTGGCCGCACTGGGTGCCGAAGCCCGCCGTCAACCTTGGCCTCGACCTCGCGGGTGGATCGAACCTGCTGCTCGAGGGCGACATCAGCGACGTGCAGCAGAGCAAGCTCGAGCAGATGCGCGAGCAGGTTCGGCTGGCGATGCGCCGCGATCCGCGCGTGGAAATCGGCGACATCTCGGTCGCCGGCGGCAAGCTGAGCTTCATGGTCCGCGATCCCGGCAAGGTGGATGCGGCGCGTGAGAAGCTGCTGCCGATGACCAACGGCGTCGGCACCACCGGCCAGCGCGACTGGGAAATCACCGTTCGCGACTCCAGCGTCTTTGTGCTGACCCCCACCCAGGCGGGTCTGTCGCAGCAGATCGAAACCGCGATGAACGACGCCCGCGAAGTGGTGGACAAGCGCATCAACGCGCTCGGCACCCGCGAGCCCACCGTGATCCGCGAAGGCAGCAACCGCATCGTCGTGCAGGTCCCGGGTCTGCAGGACCCGAGCCAGCTCAAGGCGCTGCTCGGCAAGACCGCCAAGCTGGAATTCAAGCTGGTCGATACCAGCGTGACCCCGCAGCAGATCGCCTCGGGCGATATCCCCGTCACCTCGCAGCTGCTCCAGTACGAAAACGGCGCGCCGATCGTGGTCAATCGCACCGCGATGATCACCGGCGACATGCTGGTGGACGCCAAGCAGAGCTACGACCAGCAGGGTCGCCCCGATGTGACGCTGCAGCTGGACGGCGCCGGCGCCAAGCGCTTCGCCCGCGTCACGCAGGAAAATACCGGCAAGCCGTTCGCGATCATCGTCGACAACAAGGTGATCTCGGCCCCGAACATCAACGAGCCGATCCTCGGCGGCAGCGCCTCGATCTCGGGCGGCTTCACCGTGGACAGCGCCAACCAGCTCGCCATTGCGCTGCGCTCGGGCAAGCTGCCGATCAACCTGAAGGTCGTGCAGGAATCGACCGTCAGCCCCGAACTCGGCAACGATTCGATCCGCGCCGGCATCACCGCATCGGTGATCGCGATCGTCGCGGTCGTGGTGTTCATGGTGCTGACCTATGGCCGCTTCGGCGTCTATGCGAACATCGCCGTCACCATCAACGTGCTGGTGATCCTGGCGGTGATGGGCATGCTCAGCGCGACGCTGACGCTGCCCGGCATCGCCGGCTTCGTGCTGACCATCGGTACCGCGGTCGACGCCAACGTGCTGATCAACGAGCGTATCCGCGAGGAACGCCGCCGCGGCCGCAGCGTGATGCAGGCGGTGGAGCTTGGCTACAAGGAAGCCAGCCGCACCATCTTCGAAGCGAACGTCACCCACGCCATCGCCGGCCTGATCATGCTGGTGCTCGGTTCGGGCCCGATCCGCGGCTTCGCGGTGGTGCTGCTGATCGGCATCGCCAGCTCCGTCTTCACCGCCGTGGTGTTCACGCGCCTGCTCGTCACGCTCTGGCTCCGCAAGAAGCGCCCGAGCGAGATCCATATTTAAGGAAGCGCCGACATGCGGCTCCTCAAGATCGTACCCGACAACACCAATATCGGCTTCGTCCGCATCCGGTTCATCGCCTTCGCGATCACCGCGCTGCTGACCGTCGCCGCGATCGGTCTGGTCGCGGCACGCGGCCTCAATTACGGCGTGGACTTCATCGGCGGCGTGTCGATCGAAGAGAAGTTCGCGTCGGCCCCGCCGACCGACCAGCTCCGCGAGACCGTGAACAAGCTGGGCTATGGCGAGGCGACGCTGCAGGAAATGGGCGGCAAGAATACCGTCACCATCCGCCTGCCGGTGCCGAAGTCGAGCGACCCGGCCGCCACCAACATCATGGTGGAGCAGGTCAAGACTGCCATCGCCACCAAGTTCCCCGGCGCCACCTTCTCCACCTACTCGACGGTGTCGGGCAAGGTTTCCGGCGAGCTGATCCGCAACGGCGTACTGGCAGTGGTGCTGGCGATCGTCGGCATCGCCATCTTCTCGTGGCTTCGCTACGAGTGGCAGTTCGGCGTCTCCACCGCGGTCGCCATCCTGCACGACGTGCTGATGACGCTGGGCTTCTTCGCGCTCACCCGCCTCGTGTTCGACCTCAACATCGTGGCGGCGGTGCTGACGATCATCGGCTATTCGATCAACGACAAGATGGTGATCGACGACCGTATCCGCGAGAACATGCGCAAGTACCGCAAGATGGGGATGAGCGAGCTGATCGACCTGTCGGTCAACGAGACGCTGCCGCGTACCGTGATGACCTCGCTCACCATCCTGCTGGCACTGGGCGCGCTGCTGATCTGGGGCGGGCACGTGCTGCGCGGCTTCACCTCGGCGATGATGCTCGGCATCGTGGTCGGCACCTACTCGTCGATCTACGTCTCCTCCTCGCTGCTGATCACCCTGGGCCTCAAGCCGGGCGTGAAGCCCGAAAAGGCCGATTCGATCGCGACCAACGCCGAGCGCGTGGCGCCGCGCGAGCGGCCGTAACGTGAAGATCGAGCGGCGCAGCGCCGAAGGGCCGCTGATCTCCGGTTTTTCCGGCGGCGGCTTTCGCGTCGACGAGAATGTCTATCACGGGCTGATCATCACGCCGCAGCGCGCCGACGGATGGTCGCCCCCCGCCGTCGGCGACCTGACGGAGGCGGACCTTGCGCCCGCCTTCGCGCTGAACCCGCAGCCGGAGTTCCTGCTGCTCGGCACCGGCACGACGCTGGTGCGCCCGCCGCTTGCCCTGGTGAAGGCGCTGGAGAAGCGCGGCATCGGCATCGAGGCGATGGACAGTCGCGCGGCGGCACGCGCCTGGGGCGTGCTTCGCGCCGAGCTCCGCTGGGTGGCAGGCGCGCTCTACCCGCTGGCCTGAGCCTCGGCGGGGAACAGCGCCGGCAGCGTGCGTTCCAGCCGGGCCAGTGCTCGTTCCCAGCGGTCCGGATCGACCGGTCGGGCAAGGTGCGCGAGAATATCGTCCTCGGCATCCAGGGGGTCGATCGCGTCGTTCAGCAGATATTGGGCGAACCATCGCCGCGCGCCCCAGGGATCGGGACGCCGGGCGGTGCCCGCCGCGATATCGGCAAGGAACGGCGCGATCGCATCATAGGCGTTGAGCCAGCTCCCTGAGGCAAAGTGCGAGTGGCGCTGCACCGGCACGCCGAAGAACGCCGCCAGCGCGAAGGTCTTGGAATCCGCCACCATCATCCCGTCGGCATGGCGCGCCATGGCGAGCGTGGCCGGCAGCATGCCGATGCGCGGCGGCAGCAGCACGACATTGTCGCACGTGTCGATCGCCTCTATCAGCGCAGCGGCATCGACATGGATGTCGTTGACGGGGTGGTTGGACACCGCGAGCGTGCAGTGATTCCCCAATTCCTTCGCCAGCGCACGCACCAGCGCGGCGTTGGGCTTGGGGCCGATGCGGTGCATCGCGAAGAAATTGTCCTCGGCCTCGCTTTCGAGCGCGAGCAGCAGCAAGGGCCGGTCTGCAGGGATGCCGAAGCGGGCGAACAGTGCCGCGCGCTCGCCTGCCGCCGGGCGGAGAGAGCGCTGGAGCCGGTCCCAGGCGGGCGCGATCATCGCGTCCAGCCGCTCGGCGGCTCCGTCCGGCAAGGGGAGGAGCAGGCCATAATCGTGCGGGCGCTCGGCGAGGAGGATCCAGCGCGGCGGAGGCCCGAACGGTTCGAACCGGCCTTCCATCAGCAGCCGGACGATACCGGGGAAATGGCGTACGGTCTCATGATCGGCGGTGCGACACAGCACCACATCCGGGGCAAGATCGCGGACGAAGCCGATCAGCCCCTCGGGATCCTCGGGGACGGTGCGGATGCTGGGATGGTCGGCGCTGTCCATGATGTACCAGCGCACCTCGGCCAGATCGGTGCAGCGACCCAGTTCGTCGGGTCCCAGGCCGGTGCCCTGCCAGGGGGCCGGGGCAAGGACGTGGACCTCATGGTGCTCGGCCAGGCGGCGGAGCAGCGGCTCGACAATGGTGACGAACCACCAGTTCGTCACCACCGGCAGGTAGAACAGCACCCGCTGCGGTCGATCTAGGGAAAGCGGCAAGCGAGGCTCCGGGCGAGATGATCCTTACCGGATTATAGGACGCGTGGAGGCGCTGGCGGGGCAGGGCGGCAAGTTTTGCCTAGCGCCCGCACCCATCGCAGCTGCTTCCCACGTGGAGCGCCGAATGGCTGAACGTGGATGGGAAGCGGCTTGTCTGCTTCTGAGAGAATGAAGCGATATAGCTGCCTTTCGATCGGAGCACGCGCGAACAACCGTCAGCGAGCCCACTTGCGGGCAGAGAAACCAGTCCGCAAGATGAGGCATGTTATACCCAGCTCTTCTCTTTGCGCTGATAGGTTCCCAAGAGAGGAACCACGTGCCAAGTGCGCACGCAATTGCTGAGATTGAGAGCGGGGTTCAACTTCTCGAAGATATCAAGACCGTCGGTGTTGGCGACAGCGCGTCGATGAATCGGGCTTCTCGCGTTAGAGTTCGGGCGGTCAGATGCCTGGCCGACCCTGATCAAGGGGCGCTGTGCACGTATGAAGCGAACCGCTGTCGGGAAAGCGAGAGTGACGAGAATTTGGATGGCTGGTGCCGTCGTACGACTCGATTCATTCGTGACCGCTACGCATGGCCGGGCGAGCCTCAAAGCCAAGGCTGGCTAAGAAGTCGAACAGCTGACCACCGTTAGCTGCTTCGTCGGAACTACGCCAATGTCCCCTTTGGAGCTGTCCTCTATAAGGCTCAATAACCGGTTCTGGAGCGGTTGCTGACGAACCACGATAGTGCGTGCAGAGACCCGCATTATCCCTGCTTCGCCTGGTACTTCGCCCGGAAATCATTGGCGAACGCCGTGAGCCGCTGTTCTTCGATAGCCGCGCGCAGGTCGGCCATCAGCGTCTGGTAGAACCAGAGATTGTGCTCGGTCATCAGCATCGCGCCCAGGATCTCGCCGGCGCGGACGAGGTGGTGGATATAGGCGCGGCTCCAGGTGCCGCAGACCGGGCAGGGGCAGGCGGGATCGAGCGGCCCCTGGTCCTCGGCGAACCTGGCGTTGCGGATGTTGATCGGGCCGTTTCGCGTGAAGGCCTGGCCGGTGCGGCCCGAGCGGGTGGGCAGCACGCAATCGAACATGTCGATACCGCGCTCGACCGCACCGACGATGTCGTCGGGCTTGCCGACGCCCATCAGGTAGCGGGGCTTGGTTTCGTCGAGCTGGCCGGGGGCATAGTCGAGCACGCCGAACATCGCCTCCTGGCCTTCGCCGACGGCAAGGCCGCCCACCGCATAGCCGTCGAACCCGATGTCCTTCAGCGCATCGGCGCTGGCCTTGCGCAGCCCCTCGTCGAGCGCGCCCTGCTGGATGCCGAACAGGGCGGCGCGGGCGGCATGTTCCTCGCCCGAATCGAAGCCCGCGCGGCTGCGCTTCGCCCAGCGCATCGAGCGCTCCATTGCCTTGGCCTGCACCTCGCGGGTGGAGGTGGTCGGCACCAGCTCGTCGAACGCCATGACGATGTCGGAGCCGAGCAGCCGCTGGATCTCCATCGAGCGTTCGGGGCTCATCATGTGGCGCGAGCCGTCGAGGTGCGAGGCGAAGGCGACGCCTTCCTCGCTGCGCTTGGTCAGCTCGGACAGGCTCATCACCTGATAGCCGCCCGAATCGGTGAGGATCGGCCGGTCCCAGCCCATGAACTTGTGCAGGCCGCCCAGCTTGTGGACGCGCTCGGCGGTGGGGCGCAGCATCAGGTGATAGGTGTTGCCGAGCAGGATGTCGGCGCCGGACGCGCGCACATCCTGCGGCTTCACGGCTTTCACGGTGGCGGCGGTGCCGACCGGCATGAAGGCAGGCGTGCGGATCTCGCCGCGCTGCATGGCGATGGTGCCGCGGCGGGCCTTGCCGTCGGTGGCGTGGATGGTGAACTGGAAACGGGGCATGGGCTGCTATTGGCGCGTTTGGGCCGGGAATCCAAGGGAGGGCCATGTGGCGGAACAGGACGACGAGCTGCGGGCGATGGCGGTGCATCGCGGGCTGAAGCTGGTGAAGTCCCGGCGGCGCAAGGCCGGCGGGGACTTCGGCCTGTACGGGCTGAAGGATGGAAGCGGCGCCGAGGCGTTCGGCTTCGGCGCGGACGGGCTCACGGCCGACGCGGCGGCGATCCGGGATTTCCTCCGCGGCGGAATGCGGAGCGACTGGAGCACGTCGGTCGAAACCACGCCGGGGCCGAAGCGGGCGGCGAAGCCGAAGTCCGTCCCCAAGCCGACGCCTGCTCCGCCGCCCAAGCCGCGCCTCCGGCCCGCCGTCACGAACCTGCTGCGCGACCTGCCCGAGGCGAAGGACGGCGAGGCGTTCGACGATCTGCTGAAACGCCCGGGTGTGCGGATCGAGCGGATCATCTCCCGCGGCCAGGCCACCCCCGAGGCGGAACCGATGGTGCAGGACTGGGATGAGTGGGTGGTGCTGCTCGAAGGCGCGGCGGGCATCCGCATCGAGGATTCAGCGGAGGTACGGCTGGGGCCGGGCGACCATCTGCTGATCGCGGCGGGCCAGAAACATTGGGTGACATGGACCGCGCGTGACCGGCCGAGCGTTTGGCTGGCCGTGCATCTGAACGGATAGGAGCAGGATCATGGCCGAACCCCTCAATCCCGGCGACGAAGCCGCCCCCGGTACCCCGGGCACCGGCGAGGACCTCTGCCGCCGCTGCGGCGGCTCAGGCCGCATCGACGGTGGCGAATGCCCGAACTGTGGCGGAACGGGGAAGGTGGTGGAAGGAATCGGCGGGGGGTAGTCAGCCCTCACGGCCCGCGCTCCCCTCCCGCTTGCGGGAGGGGGACGGAGGTTACGGCAGCAGCAGGCCCGCCAGCGCCGCCGACATCAGGTTCGCCAGGCTGCCGGCGATCAGCGCCTTGACGCCCAGCCGGGCGATCACCGGGCGCTGGTTGGGCGCAAGGCTGCCGGTGGTGGCCATCTGGATTGCGATCGAGCTGAAATTGGCGAAGCCGCACAGCGCGAAGGTGATGATCGCCCTGGAGCGCGGGGCAAGGTCGGTCGCCTTGCCGAGCTCGATGAAGCCGACGAATTCGTTGAGCACGACCTTGGTGCCGAACAGCCCGCCGGCGGTCAGCGATTCGTGCCAGGAGATGCCGAGCAGGTACATCACCGGGGCAAAGATCGTGCCGATGATCGCCTGGAAGCTGAGGCCCGGAAAGCCGAACCAGCCGCCGACCACGCCGAGCAGCCCGTTGGCCAGCGCCACCAGTGCCACGAAGGCGAGCACCATCGCGCCCACCGCCACGGCGATCTTCACGCCGGTCGACGCGCCGTTGGCCGCCGCCATGATGATGTTGGCGGCGCGTTCCTCCTGGAAGTCCTCCTCGGCGACGCGGATCACCTCGTCCTCACCGGACATCGGCGCATCGGCGACCACCGGCTCGTCCGGCATGATGATCTTGGCCATCATCAGCCCGCCCGGCGCCGCCATGAATGACGCCGCCAGGAGGTAGGGGAGCGAGGCCGGCCCGAGCAGGCTGGCATAGGCGGCGAGGATCGTGCCCGCGACGCCGGCCATGCCGACGCTCATCACCGCGAAAACCTGCGAAGGCGCAAGCCGGGCGAGATAGGGGCGGATCACCAGCGGTGCCTCGCTCTGGCCGACAAAGATGTTCGCTGCGGCGCAGAGCGATTCGACCTTGCTGACGCCGGTCACCTTCTCGATCGCGCCGCCGATCCAGCGGACGACCTGCTGCATGATGCCGACATGGTAGAGGATCGAGACGAGGGCCGCGAAGAACACGATTACCGGCAGCGCGGCGATGGCCAGGCTCTGGCCGCCCAGCTCGGGCTTGGCCAGATTGCCGAAGAGCAGCTGGGTGCCGGCACTGGCATAGCCGAGCAGCGCCGACACGCCGTTCGCCATGCTGTGCAGCGCCACCTGGCCCCAGGCAGTGCGCAGGACGATGATCGCCATGCCGGCCTGGAGCAGGAATGCAGGCCCGACGATGCGCAGCCGAATTGCACGGCGGTTGCTGGAAAGCAGGACGGCGATAGCCAAAATCGCCAGCACCCCGAAAATGCCGATCGGGAAATGAGTCATTCTGAAGTCGTTAGTCCCCATCGCCGGCGGAGTCCGTGCCAGCAAACCGGCCGACCATACACGGGATGGCGCGTCTTGCCAGCCGCTTGCGTTGGCCGGACCGGGACAGGTGCCTCAGCCGTCGAGCCCCGCAGCGAAGGCCAGCCGCAGCGCCTCGGAAAGGCTGCGTGCCTCCAGCTTGGCCATCGCGTTGGCCCGGTGGACCTCCACCGTGCGCGGCGAGATGCCGAGATCATAGGCGATCGTCTTGTTCGGGTGGCCGCGCACCAGCCCGCGCAGCACGTCCTGTTCGCGCGGGGAGAGCAGGGCGATGCGCCGTTCAGCCTCCGCTTGCGTGGCAATGGCGGCCTCGCCAGCTTCCATCCGCTCGAAGCCGCGCTCGAGCGCCGCGACCAGCGCATCCTTTTCAAACGGCTTTTCAAGGAAGTCGAGCGCGCCGCCCTTCATCGCCGCCACTGCGGTGCCCACGTCCCCATGCCCGGTCAGCACGATCACCGGCAGCTTGACGCCCCGCCTGGCAAGCTCGACCTGCACTTCGATCCCGTCCATTTCCGGCATGCGCACGTCGAGCAGGATGCAGCCCGGCTTTGCCCCCTCCACCTTCTCGAGGAACGCGACGCCGGAAGGGTAGGTATCGACGTCGTAGCCCGAGGTCCGCAGCATGAAGCTGGTCGACCGACGGACCGATTCCTCGTCATCGACCAGGTGGATGCGCTTGCGTTCGCTCATGCGGTTTCCTCGTTCGCGGACATCAGGGTAAAGTTGAAAATGGTACCGCCCTCCGCCCGCGGCTCGGCCCAGATGCGGCCGCCATGCGCCTCGACGATGGTGCGGCAGATCGACAGGCCCAGGCCCATGCCGCGCTCCTTGGTGGTGGCGAAGGCCTGGAACAGCTTCGGTGCCTGTTCGGGGGCGATCCCGGGCCCGGAATCCGCCACCCAGACGCGCACCAGATTGCGGGGCGCCAGCTCCGATCCGATGGTGATTTCGCGCACCTGGCTTTCCGCCATTGCCTCGATCGCGTTGCGGATCAGATTGACCAGCACCTGCTGGATCTGCACCCGGTCGCACAGCACGGCGGTGGCGTGCGGATCGAGCGCATAGAAGGCGCGAACGCCCAGTTCACGTGCGCCCGTGAGGGCGAGGCGGCTTGCCTCGTCGATCAGCCGTGGCAGGTCGACCAGCCCCATATCGGCCTCGCCGCGCGCGACGAACTCGCGCAGGCGGCGCACGATGTTGCCGGCCCGGAGCGCCTCCTTGACCGATTCCTCCATCGCTTCCTGGATCATTGCCTGATCCTCCGGATCGTCGCTGTCGCGCGCCATCAGGTTGCGACCCGCCTCGAGATAGTTGGCGATCGCGGTGAGCGGCTGGTTGAGCTCGTGCGCCAGCGTCGAGGCCATGGTGCCCATGGCGGACAGGCGGGAGACGTGGATCAGCTCCGACTGCAGCTCCTTCAGCTGGAGTTCGGCGCGCTGCTCGTCGGTCAGGTCGCGGATGAAGCCGGTGAAGATGCGGTGGCCGTCGCTGCTCGCCTCGCCGACCTGCAGTTCCATCGGAAAATCGGTGCCGTCGCGCCGCTGGCCGACGACGATGCGGCCGATGCCGATCACCCGGCGCTCGCCGGTGGTCATGTAGCGGGCGAGGTAGCTGTCGTGCAGCTGGGCATCGGGCGCGGGCATGAGCATGCTGACGTTGCGGCCGATGACCTCGCTTTCCTTCCAGCCGAACTGCCGCTCGGCGGCGGCGCTGAACGACAGGATGATGCCGTGGTCGTCGATCACCACCATCGCCGAGGGCACGGTTGCTAGGATCGAGCGGAGGTGGAGCGCACTGCCGGCAAGCGCGGTCTGCGACGCCTTGTGGTCCGTGATGTCGCGGAACACCTCGGCATAGCCGCGAAAGGTGCCATCGGCGTCGACCAGTGCGGTCAGCTGCACTTCTGCGAGGTACTCGCTGCCGTCGCGCCGGACGCGCCAGCCTTCCTCGATCAGCCGGCCTTGGGCGCGCGTACGATCCAGGTCGCGCGTCGGCTTGGCGTCGGCGGCTTCGGCGGGAGGATAATGAAGGGCGAGGCTCGCGCCCGCCAGATCCGCGGGCGTCCAGCCGTCGAGCAGCTCGACTCCGCGGCTCCAGCTCGCGATCCGCCCGTCGGCGTCGAGCAGGAGCACCCCCCGGTCGGTCGCCGCCTCGAACAGCAACGCCATCGCCGCGGGATCATGTGCAGGCCGATCCGTCATAAACTCCGATACTTGTGCGCGGTCCTTCTCACCCTGTACGCGCCCTCCCGCGGGCACGCTAGGATTTGATCACGGTCAAAGTAAAGGCCGGGTAACTACAGCATGCTTCCCGTCTTCCTGATGGAGGCGGAAATGCTCGACGTCATCGGTAGCAATTATCTGTATATGGTCCTGCTCGCGATGGGAATTTTCATCCTCGCGCTCGCGTTCGTCAGCCTCAGCGAGTACATGCATCCGCGCGATCAGTGATTGCCACGGGCTTCCCCCGCGCCGCGCGCCGCGCTAGCGCGCTCGCATGACTGTGAACCTGTCGATCGCCGGCCTGGAACTGGGCGGCACCAAATGTGTGGCAACGCTGGGCAGTGGACCCGACGACGTGCGCGAGCAGCATGTCGTGCCGACCACCGACCCTGCCACGACTCTCGCCGCGATCGAAGCGGTGCTGGATGGCTGGCACTTCGATGCGATCGGCATCGCCAGCTTCGGGCCGATCGAACTCAACACGGCCCGGCCGAATTTCGGCTCGATCGTCGCGACCACCAAGCCCGGGTGGAACGATACCGATCTCACGCGCCGTCTGGCTGCCCGCTACGCCAAGCCGCTGGCGATCCAGACCGACGTCAACGGTGCGGCGCTGGCCGAAGCGCGCTGGGGCGCCGCGGCGGGCCTGTCGACGCACGCCTACATCACCATCGGTACCGGCGTGGGCGTGGGGCTGGTGGCCAATGGACGGCCGATCATGGGCTATGCGCATGGCGAGGCGGGGCACATGCGTTCAGCCCGTGCGCCGGGCGACAGCTTCGCCGGCTGGTGCCCCTATCATGGTGACTGTGCCGAGGGCCTGCTCTCCGGCCCCGCGCTGGCGGCGCGATTCGGCCGGCCGGGGCAGGAGGTCGGCGACGACGCGCCCGAATGGGACTATTTCGCGCATGATCTCGCGGCGCTGCTCCACAACCTGATCGTCAGCCTGGCGCCCGAGCGGATCGCGATCGGCGGCGGGGTGATGACGAAGCGGCCGCAGCTGTTCGGCGCGGTGCGGGAGAAGGTGGCGGCGATGATCAACGGCTATGGCGCGCTCGCCGGCTATTGTGCCGAGCTCGACACGCGCGTCGGCCCGCCGGGGCTGGGCGACATGGCGGGTCCGCTGGGCGCGATCGCGATGGGGCTGGAAGCGCTCGATCAGTAGGGAGCGCGGTTTGGGGGTTGCGTCCTGCGCTCAAGGGGCATACAGGGCGCACCCTCGGTCGGGGCGTAGCGCAGCCTGGTAGCGCATCACACTGGGGGTGTGGGGGTCGCAGGTTCGAATCCTGTCGCCCCGACCAAGCCACACCCAACATTCTCTCGAAATCGCCAGATCGTTGCGGAGACGCGACCTTAGGGGAACTCCCCCTTTGCACGCCCGCGCCTGCCACCCATATGCGCGTCCATGAACGACAAGAACACCGCGTGGCACGGCACGACGATCCTCTCCGTGCGCAAATCCGGCAAGGTGGTGATCGCAGGTGACGGCCAGGTCTCGGCCGGCAACACCGTGATGAAGCCCAATGCTCGCAAGGTGCGTCCCTTGGGCGACGGCAAGGTGATCGCGGGCTTCGCCGGCGCCACCGCCGATGCCTTCACCTTGTTCGAGCGGCTCGAGGCCAAGCTGGAGCGCCATCACGGCCAGCTGCTGCGCGCGGCGGTGGAGCTCGCCAAGGACTGGCGGACCGACAAGTATCTCCGCAACCTGGAAGCGATGCTGCTCGTCGCCGACAAGGATGTGACGCTGGTAATCACCGGCAATGGTGACGTGCTGGAGCCCGAGGCGCACGAGCATGGGATCGTCGCGTCGATCGGCTCGGGCGGCAATTTCGCGCTCTCCGCGGCGCGGGCGCTGATCGAATATGAGCCCGATGCCGAAGTGGTCGCCCGCAAGGCGATGGCGATCGCCGGCGAGCTGTGCGTCTACACCAACGATCGGCTGACCGTGGAGACGCTGGACAGCGCCGCCTGACTTCTTCTTAGCCCCTCCCCTTCAGGGGAGGGGTTGGGGTGGGGGATTCCAGACCAGATGTTGGTCTCGGTGAGACTCTGCCCCACCCCAAACCCCTCCCCTGAAGGGGAGGGGCTTACGATCTGAGAGAAAAATGAACCAGAACCTCACCCCCAAGACGGTCGTCGCCGCGCTCGACGCGCACATCATCGGCCAGCGGGATGCCAAGAAGGCAGTGGCCGTTGCGCTGCGCAACCGCTGGCGCCGGCAGCAGCTCTCGGCCGACCTCCGCGACGAGGTGACGCCGAAGAACATCCTGATGATCGGGCCCACCGGCTGCGGCAAGACCGAGATCAGCCGCCGCCTCGCCAAGCTGGCCGACGCGCCCTTCGTGAAGGTGGAAGCGACCAAGTTCACCGAGGTCGGCTATGTCGGCCGCGACGTCGAGCAGATCGCGCGTGATCTGGTCGAAGAGGCGATCCGGCTCGAGAAGGAGCGCCGCCGCTCGGCGGTGAAGGACAAGGCCGAGGAAGCCGCTATGGGTCGATTGCTCGACGCGCTGACCGGCAAGGATTCGAGCACCGCGACGCGCGAGGCCTTCAAGCAGCGCTTCAACGAGGGCCTGCTCGACAATACCGAGATCGAGATCGAGATCGAGCAGGCGCCGCAGATGCCGTTCGATATCCCCGGCGGCGCGCCGCAGATGATCAACCTGTCGGAGATGATGAAGGGCCTGACCGGCACTCCGCTCAAGCGCCGCAAGCTCAACGTCCGCTCCGCCTGGGAGAAGCTCGTCGAGGAAGAGGCGGACAAGCGGCTCGACCAGGACGAGGTGAGCCGGGTGGCGCTTGCGGATGCCGAGGCAAACGGGATCGTCTTCCTCGACGAGATCGACAAGATCGCGGTGTCCGACGTGCGCGGCGGGTCGGTGAGCCGCGAGGGCGTGCAGCGCGACCTGCTGCCGCTGATCGAGGGCACCACCGTCGCCACCAAGTACGGGCCGATGAAGACGGATCACATCCTGTTCATCGCGAGCGGCGCGTTTCATGTGGCGAAGCCCAGCGACCTGCTGCCCGAGCTGCAGGGCCGCCTGCCGATCCGGGTGGAGCTGAAGGCGCTGACCGAGGAGGATTTCGTCGCGATCCTTTCGGACACCAAGGCGAGCCTGGTGCGGCAATATGCCGCGCTGCTCGGCACCGAAGGCGTCTCGATCGACTTCACCGAGGACGGCATCCGCGCGGTGGCGAAGATCGCCGCCGAGGTGAATGCCGAGGTGGAGAATATCGGCGCCCGCCGCCTGCAGACGGTGATGGAGAAGCTGCTCGAGGAAGTCAGCTTCGAGGCCGAGGACCGCAGCGGCAGCGCCGTGGTGATCGATGCGGCCTATGTCGACAAGCAGCTCGCCAGCGTGGCGCGGAACACGGATCTCAGCCGCTACGTGCTGTGATTCGTCCTTCCTAAGCCCCTCCCCTTCAGGGGAGGGGTGGGGCTGTGTTTCACAGAGACCAACAGTCGTTCTGGAATCCCTCCACCCCAACCCCTCCTCCAAGGAGGAGGGGCTTGAAGTGCCCCGGCGTTCTGGCACCTTCCCGCGATCGACTCGATCCCGGGGGAATCCATGCAAAAGCTCATCCTCGTCACGCTGCTGGCCGGCGTCGCCGCCGCGCCGCTCGTCGCCCAGACCGCTGCGCCAACGCCGCCCGTCGCCGCGAAGAAGCCCTACACCGTGAAGGCGCCGTTCGGCGCGACGCGCGAGGACCCCTATTACTGGCTCCGTGACGACACGCGGAAGAACCCCGAGATGCTCGCCTATCTCGCCGCCGAGAATGCCTATGCCGATGCGGTGCTGGCGCCGACCAAGCCGAAGGCGGATGTGCTGTATCAGGAGATCGTCGGGCACATCAAACAGGACGACGCGTCGGTCCCCTACGCCAAGCATGGTTATTTCTATTATACCCGCTTCGACACCGGCGCCGACTATGCCGTGGTTGCGCGCCGCAAGGGCAGCATGACGGCACCCGAGCAGGTGCTGTTCGACCAGCCGGCCATGGCGAAGGGCAAGGGTTTCTTCCAGATCGGCAACTGGCGGGTGAGCCCCGACAACACCCGCATCGCCTGGGCCGAGGACATTGTCGGTCGCCGGCAATATGTGCTGAAGGTGAAGGATATCGCCACCGGCAAGATGCTGGCCGATACCGTGAGCAACATCGAAGCGGGGCTTGTCTGGTCCGCCGACGGAAGCACGATCTTCTATGTCGAGAAGGATCCGGTGACGCTGCTCGGCACGCGCGTCAAGGCGCATGTGCTCGGCACTCCCGCCTCGGCCGACCGGCTGGTCTATACCGAGAAGGACGACACCTTCTACATGAGCATCGGAGCGACGACCGACGAGCGCTATATCTGCATCAATCTCCATTCCACGGTAAGCGACGAGCAGCGCTGCGCGCCGGCCGCCAACCCGGTGGCGTTCACGCCGGTCGCGCCGCGCCAGCGGGACTTCCTGTACAATGCCGATCACCTGGGCGGACGCTGGATCATCCGCACCAACTTCCAGGCGCCCAACTACCGGATCATGGTGGTGCCGGATGCCAGGGCCGCCGCGGGCCGCGCGGCATGGACCGACCTGGTGCCGACCAGCGACAGCGTGTTCATCGAGAATTTTCAGCCCTTCGACCGCTTCCTCGCGATCGAGGAGCGATCGGGCGGCAACAAGCGGCTGCGAATGCTGACGCCGGCCGGCAAGAGCAGCTTCGTGGAGGCGGACGAGCCTGCCTATGTGATGGATCTCGACACCAACGAGGATCCGGCCAGCCCGGTGCTGCGCTACACCTATGGCTCGCTGGTGACGCCGACGACGACCTATGAGGTCAATGCCGCGACCGGCAAGCGCACGGTGCTGAAGGTGCAGCCGGTGCCGGGCTATGACGCGAGCAAATATGTGACGGAGCGAGTCTGGGCAACGGCGCGGGACGGGACGAAGGTGCCGGTGAGCCTGGTCCATGCCAGGACCTTCCAGAAGAACGGCACCGCCGCGCTGTTCCAGTACGCCTATGGCAGCTACGGCTATTCCACCGATCCGAGCTTCAATCCCACGCTGCCGAGCATGCTCGATCGCGGCATGGTCTATGCCATCGCGCATATCCGCGGCGGGCAGGAGATGGGCCGGCGCTGGTATGATGACGGCAAGATCTTCCACAAGAAGAACAGCTTCACCGACTTCATCGACGTGACCCGCTTCCTGGTGGACCAGGGCTATGCCGCAAAGGGCCGGGTTGCGGCGATGGGCGGCAGCGCGGGCGGGTTGCTGATGGGCGCGGTCGCCAACATGGCGCCGCAGGACTATCGCGTGGTCATCGCGCAGGTACCGTTCGTCGATGTGGTGACGACGATGCTCGACACCTCGATCCCGCTGACCACCGGCGAGTTTGACGAGTGGGGCAACCCGGCCGAGCAGCGCTATTACGACTATATGCTGAGCTACTCGCCCTACGACAACGTATCGGCGCAGGCCTATCCGGCGCTTTATGTCGGCACCGGGCTGTGGGACAGCCAGGTGCAATATTACGAGCCGACCAAATGGGTGGCCAGGCTGCGCGCGACCAAGACCGATGCCAACCCGCTGGTGTTCCGCGTCAACATGGAAGCCGGCCATGGCGGCAAATCCGGCCGGTTCGAGCGCTACAAGCAGAGCGCGGAATATCTCGCCTTCGCGCTGGACCAGCTGAAGGTGCAGTGAGGTGCCCGGGGGCGGCTGCCGGTCAGCCGCCCTTAGGCCGGGTATAGGGGGTGAACTTGCCCATCCGGCAATAGCCGCTGGGGATGGTCGTCCCTGGCGTCAGCACGCGGAACTGGTCGTTTCGGCAGAGCTGGCTGCCGCGCATCTCCACGATCACCGTCGTCAGCGGCGCCAGCGAGGGGCAGTCGGCGGCGAGATCGTTGCGATAGAGCCGCGTGCCCTGCCGATAGATCAGCGTGCGCGTGTCGATGATCTGGGGCCCGTCGGTCATGCCGGGGTTGATGCAGTCCTGTGGCTTTCCCGGCACGCGATCGCCCAGCGCATCGGCGAGCTCGCGCCGGGCCTGCGCGTCCCGCTGCGCCTGATATTCGGCATTCTGGGCACAGCCGGCAAGCGCCAGGCCGGCGGCCGCGATGATGGCGAAACGCATCCTCTCTCTCCTCCTGGTTCCTACGCGTCAGCCGGCAAAACTATCCTTAGCAGCGCGTCGTTCGGCGAGCATGCGCGCATCCGCCGCGCGGAGAAAGGGATTCGTGGCCCGCTCGGCCGCGATCGTGGTGGGCACGGTGGCTTCGCCCTCGGCACGCAGGCGCTCCACGTCTGCCATGCGGTGGCGGATGGCGGCGTTCTCCGGTTCCGCGACCAGCGCGTAGCGGCCATTCGAGAGAGTGTATTCGTGCGCGCAATATACCAGCGTCGCGTCCGGCAGGGCGGCGAGCCGCTGCATATTGGCGAACATCTGCTCGGCCGTGCCCTCGAACAGCCGGCCGCAGCCCATCGCGAACAGGGTATCGCCGACGAAGACGATCGCATCGTCGGCGAAGTGATAGGCGATGTGGCCTGCGGTATGCGCCGGCACCTCGAGCACCACTGCACGGTGGCCGCCGATCGCCACAACATCGCCTTCGCCGACCAGCCGATCGGCGGTGGGAATCTTCGCCGCTTCGGCCGCCGGGGCGATCACGGTGCAGCCGGTGTCGGCCTTGAGCTCGGCGTTGCCGCCGGTATGATCCGGGTGCCAGTGGGTGTTCCAGATCGCCGTCAGCGCCCAGCCGCGCGTCGCCAGCGCATCGAGCACCGGCGCGGCCTGGGCCGGATCGACCACGATGGTCTCGGCGGAGACGGGGTCGTGCACCAGCCAGACGTAATTGTCGCTGAGCGCCGGAAGGCGGACGATCTGGAGCGCGGTCATGCGCTCACCACACGCCGGTGTTCGGCATCGAGGCCCAGGGCTCCTGCGGCGGCAGATGGCCGTCCTGGAGCAGTTCGATCGAGATGTCGTCGGGCGTGCGCACGAACGCCATGTGGCCATCGCGCGGCGGACGGTTGATCGTCACGCCTGCATCCTGCAGCCGCTGGCAGGTTTCGTAGATATTCTCGACCTGGAAAGCGAGATGCCCGAAATTGCGGCCGCCGGTATAGGGTTCGGGATCCCAGTTATGGGTCAGTTCCACCTCGGCAGTGCCGCGGCCGGTGGCAGGATCGATGTCGGCATCGCTGGCGAGATAGATCAGCGTGAAGCGGCCCTTCTCGCTGGTGATGCGGTGCGTTTCCTTCAGGCCGAGCAACGCGAAAAAGGCGATCGTCGCATCGGGATCGGTGACGCGGATCATGGTGTGGAGGAACTTCACGGGGGCACTCCCTGGATGGATCTTTCCCGCCAGATAGGAGCCCCCGCGTCCGCGTTCCACCCGCTACTTCGCCGGGGCCGTGTCGAACTGCGCCAGCGCGGCGCGGGCGGCGCTGGCCTGGGGGCTGCCCGGGGCGGCGGCGATCACCTTGTTCCAGGCTGCCTTGGCACCGGCTTCGTCGCCCCCGGCGGCAGCGACATTGCCGGCCTCGAGCTGGACCGCGGCGTCGTCGCCGGCGCGCTTCACCGCCTCGGCAATGTCCTTTTGCGCGCGGGGCAGATCGTTCATCCGCCGCGCGAGCGTGGCGGAGAGCAGCCAGGCGAGCGGATCGTCGCCGGCCTTGGCGATCGCGACGTCGATGTCCGCCCGCGCTCCGGCATTCTCGCCCGAAGCGACGGCGGCGCGGGCGCGGTCCAGATAGGCTTCGCCCAGCGCCAGCCCCTGGAGCATGCCGGAAGCGAGGGCGGCGTTGATCGCGGCCCCGGCCTTGGGCGGCTTCTTGGCGGCAAGCCAGGCATTGCCGGCCTGGGTCCAGTAGGTGGCCGCGCGCTTGCTGTCCTTGGCCGTCTCCGCCTCGCCGGCGGCTTCCTCGAATGCGGTAGCGGCCGAATCCCAGCGGGCCTGGTTGGCATAGGCGACCGCCAGGCACTGGCGCGCGAACATGCCGCCCTTCTCGCCTGTCCACCGCACCGCGTCGTCGATGGCCGCGGCAGGATCGCCGGTGGCGAGATCCATGCACTTGGTGAAGCGCGGCGGCTCGCCGGCCGGGGCCGGTGCAGCCGCCTTTGCCGCGGCGGCGCGGGCGCGCTCCGCGTCGCGCAGCACCGGGCCGGCCTTGGGCGGAATCGCCGGGGTCTGCTGCTGGGCGATCAGCAGGAGGAGGGAGAAGAGCATGCGATCAGTACGTCCTCGGTGGCGCGGAGCAGCAGGCGGATGTCGGCATCGCGCGACAGGCGGTGGTCGCCGCCCTTGACCAGCGTCACCTGCACATCGTCTGAACGGAGCGTCTCGGCAAGGCGGAGCGCCAGTTTCCACGGCACTTCCGCGTCGCACTGGCCCTGGAGCAGGCGGACGGGCCCGGCGAACGGGATCGGCGCTTCCAGCACCAGATTGGCCTCGCCCGACGTCCAGAAGGGGAGGGTGGTGACCATCGGTTCGGGACCATAGTCGCTCGGCTGTTCGAGGCGGCCCTTGTCGGCCAGGGTCTGCTTCTCCGCATCGGTGAAGCCCCAGCGGGTGAAATCGGGGGCGGCGGCGATCCCGATCATGCCGGCCACGCGGTCTGGCCGCGCTGCCGCCACCAGCAGCATCAGCCAGCCGCCCATCGACGAGCCGACCAGCACCACCGGGCCTTCCACCAGGCTATCGATCATCCGCAGCGCATCGTCGCGCCAGCTCGCCAGCGTCTGGTCCTCGAATGCGCCGGGGCTCTCGCCGCAACCGGCATAATCAAAGCGCAGAAATGCCTGGCCGCGCGCCTGCGCCCACGCTTCGAGCGCGAGCACCTTGGATCCCTGCATGTCCGATCGGTAGCCGGGCAGGAAGACGATGGTGGGCGATGTGCCCGGGCTGTGGTGGTGCGCAAGAGCGGGGCTGGTCATGCGCATTGGTGTAGCGGCTCGTCCCTCGGCCCGCCAGCGATGGAACCGATCACCGATATCGGGATTGATCGTAGGACATCGCCGGCCCGAAGGAGCAGATACAAGGCATGAGCACTGTAGAGAAAGCCATCGCCCTGCCGGTCCGCCGGTTCGTCCCCGGCACCCAGCTGATCTTCGGCGCCGCCATCGCGGTGTCGGGCCTGTCGGTCCTTGCCGGCAAGCTGATCGACCTGCTGCCCTAACGCGGGGGCGAATCACCGCACATCGTGCGGAGCGCCTGCCACTGCGCCGCGTCGAGTGCCGGCCGATAGGCGGCCCCCCGTTGCACGCTCCTCTTGAACGCCTGTTCGCGCGATGTGGAGAGCGGGTGCGAGGAAAGATAGTTCAGCAGCGTACCGGCATTGCCGGGCTCCTTGTCCTGCTGCGCCAAGCGCGCGAACAGCGCCGCGGTCGGCAGCGGGGAAATGTCGGCGGCCTGCAGCCGACCGATGGCATAGCCGTCCGCCCCCGCTTCAGCCTTGCGCGAATAGCGGGCGTTGAGCAGCGCGTTGCCATAGCCGCTTATATTGCTGTCGAAGCCGCCGAGCAGCAGCCTGAGGCCATATTGGCGGACCAGCGATTCCATCCCGTCGCGGTGTGCGACATGGCCGAGCTCATGGCCCAGCACGCCGGCAACCTCATCGGGCGAGGCGGCATTCTGGATCAGCCCGTCGAACAGCACGACCTGCCCGCCCGGGAATGCCACCGCGTTGACCATGGGCGCGTGGACGACCCGGATGGTCACGTTGTCGCCCTGGCGCAGCCGGGCGCCCAGCGCCTTGAGCGCGGCATCGCCCTTCGGCGTCGAACAGGCATAGGTGCCGAGATTGCCGACCATCAACCGCCCCATGCGCTGCTCGACCGATTCCGGGATCAGCCGTGCGATCAGCGGCGGCAGCTTGAGCGTGAAACCCACCACCAGGATCGCGAGCACCGCGAGCACGCCGGCTGACCGCCACAGGCCAAATCGGTCGATCCACGTTCCGTAACGTGGCGGCTTTGGCAACTGGACGGCGATTTCGGAGGGCGGAAACTCCATGAAGGTGATCCGCCATCCCGGCCGCCCCTTCAGGCCGAAGGCGCGTTCGTGATGCGAGGTGCCGTGCGGCTCCAGATCGGCGAAGGCATAGGGGCCGGGTTCGGCATCGTCGCCGTGCAGCGTGAAATAGCGCTCGTCGGCGGCCGGCGCGATGGCCGGCATCCGTCGTTGCGCGCTGCGGCCGTCATAGTGCCAGACCCGAGTTTCCACCTGCTGCCCCTTCCCTCAGAACGCGCCCATGTCCAGGCTCTCGAACAGTCCTTCGCCCTGGCGGGGGGAAGGCGTGGTCGACTGGGTGAACTGGTCCGCGTCCAGCGTACCATAAGCACGAAGGTGCCGGACGAAGAAAGCCCAGTTGCGATAGCTGACGAAAGCCGCGCCGATGCCAAGTGTACACACCACCAGGGCGGCGTTGCCCAGCGTCAACTTCAGCCAGTCTTTGGTGCGGGCGGTGAACTCGAATTCCAGGTGGCCCAGCGTCAGGTTGTTGATCCCCTGACGAAAATAGGCGGCGTAATAGCTGAGGCCGACCAGGCCCATCAGGCCGGCGAACAACAGGTACAGCACGATTCCGCCACCGATGACGAAGAGCGGGTTGGGCTGGCCGTCGGCTGCCTTCATGCCCACTGCGGAGGCGAGCAGCAGGGCGAGGATCACCGTCATCAGCGGGACCAGATAGAAGGGCAGGTAGCGCCGCATCAGGCCGTTGGTGAGGGCGCCGCTGCGGAAGGGATAAGGGCCGAAGCTCATCGCGTTCCAGCGCTCGTTCCACATGCTGATCATTGCCCAGGGCACCAGCAGGCCGAACACGAAGCTGCCGACGAGCGAGTGCCCGACATAGGAGAGCGCGTAGCGGAACCCCTGCGCATCGCTGCCGCCGCGAATGCCGTGCCAGTAGGTGCGGCTGAGGCGATAGCGGAGCGCGCGGAAGATCGCGAGGCCGCCCAGCGCGAACAGGAAGCCATAGCTCAGCGGAAACAGCAGCACCCCGATGATGCGGCCAGCCGTCGATCCCTGCAGCACCAGCCCCCCGGCCAGCAGATTGATCGCGGCGAGCGGCACGAACACGAGCAGCATCACCAGCACGGTGCCAAGGAACAGTTCGCGGCCCGTGCCGGTCCATTCCAGTTGATCGTCGATGAAGCGGGTGTGGCTCCACAGATAGCGCCGGGTGCGGGTGCGCCCCCAGAAGCTGTACAGCCCCAGCGTCACGACGGTGAGCAGCAGGTTGCTGAAGGCGATCGGCGCATATTCGCGCCACGATCCGGTGAATTCAAACGCGCCGCGTTCGTCCTGATGTTCCATGAAGTCCCCCTTTGGCCGCGAAGGCTAGCGGCCAAAGGTTGACGTTATGTGATCATTGCGCGGCGTTGAAGGTGTCGCACTGGCGCGGATCGCCGGTTTCCAGGCCGCGCTTCAGCCATGCCATGCGCTGGGCCGAAGTGCCGTGGGTGAAGCTGTCCGGCACCACCGTTCCCTGCGCCTCGCGCTGAAGGGTGTCGTCGCCGATCGCATTTGCGGCGGTCATGCCCTCCTCGATGTCGCCCGGCTCCAGGCGGTCGCGGTTGCGCGCCGCCCAGACGCCGGCATAGCAGTCCGCCTGCAGCTCCAGCTTCACCGACAGGCGGTTGCCTTCGGTCTTCGACCCACGCGCCTGCGCCTGCGATACTTCGGTCGACGTGCCGAGCAGATCCTGGATGTGATGCCCCATCTCGTGCGCGATCACATAGTCGCGCGCGAAATCGCCCTTGGCGCCGAAGCGGTTCTGCAACTCGTCAAAGAAGCCCGTGTCGAGATACACACCGTCGTCGCTGGGGCAGTAGAACGGCCCAACCGCGGAGGTAGCGGCACCGCAGCCGGTATTGGCGCCGCCCTTGAAGAAGTTGATCGTCGCGGGCTTGTAGTCGTTGCGGCCCATCTCCTGGAAGATCTTCTCCCAGGTGATGTCGGTGCTGCGCATTACGCGGCAGGCTTCCAGTCGACGCTCGTCCACGCGGCATACCTGCTGGCCGGACTGCCCCGCCGTCGGCGACCGGCCCGCAGTGCCGCCGCCGCCACTGGACCCCAGCATCCCGCCGCCACCGCCCAGGCCGAACATCACCAGCGCGATGATACCGATCAGCACGATGCCGCCGCAGCCCATGCCGCGGCCCAGGAACAGGGGCAGCAGGCCCAGCAGCGGAAAGCCGCCGCCACCGCCGCCCGAGCCCAGGTCGCGAGCATTGTCGGTAGGATCCAGATCGTCGAGCCGCATCGGGCCTCCCCTTTGTTTGCCTAGCGTCACAATGCGCCAGCGCGTCGTGCGTTGCACGCCTCCCTACCAAGCTTCGTATTGCTCCGCAGCATGGGATGGGCCACATCGCTTGCCATGGCCGATGCCGACTCCCGCCCGCACCGCCGCCGCCATGCCGGACCGGGCATGCCGTTGCCGGATACCGTCGCGTTGGTGCTGCAGGGGGGCGGAGCGCTCGGCAGCTTCCAGGCCGGCGTCATCGAGGAGCTCGGCACCGCGGGGATCGAGGTGGACTGGGTGGCCGGCATCTCGATCGGCGCGGTCAACGCTGCGCTGTTCGCCGGCAATCCGCCCGATAAGCGACTGGGCGCGATCCGCGCCTTCTGGGAGCAGGTCACCTCCGCGCTGCCGGATTTCTCGCTGCCGATGAACGATCAGCTGCGCGAGATCGCGCATGAATGGTCGGCCGGCGCGGTGATGCTGGGCGGCGTGCCGGGCTTCTTCCGCCCGCGCCCGATCCCGCCTGCCTTCGCGGTGCCCGGCACGCCCGAGGCGCTGAGCTTCTACGATTCCAGCCCCTTGCGCGAGACGCTGGACCGGCTGGTCGACTGGGATCTGCTCAACAACGGTTCCGTCCGCCTCTCGGTCGGCGCCGTCAATCTGCACAGCGGCAACTTCCGCTATTTCGACACGCGCGACGAACGCATCGATGCACGGCACATCATGGCGTCTGGTGCGTTGCCGCCCGGGCTGCCGCCGGTCGAGATCGACGGCTGCTGGTATTGGGACGGGGGACTCGTCTCCAATACCCCGCTCACCCACGTCCTCGATCGGCAGGAGGCCGAGATGCTCGTCTTCCAGGTCGACCTGTTCCCAGCCGAAAACGATCTGCCGCGCACGATCATGGACGTGATGGGCCGCGAGAAGGAGATCCAGTTCTCCAGCCGCACCCGCGCCATTTCCGACGAGCGGCTGCGGCTGCGCAAGGCGCGCGAGACGGTACGGCGGCTGCTCGACAAGCTCCCCGAGCACCTGGCCGATGATCCGCAGGTGCAGGCGGTGCGCGAGCTGGTGACCGAGTTCCCGGTCAACGTCGTGCAGCTGATCTACCGCGCCAAGCTGTGGGAAGGCGGCTCCCGCGACTTTGAATTCTCCACGCGGACGATGCGCGAGCATTGGGAGTCCGGCCGCATCGCTGTGGCGGAGACCATGGCGAACGCGCGCCTCGTCGCGCAGAACATCCTCGACGGCAAAACCGCCGCCTTCGATCTCACCCAGCGTTAACAAGGAGTATGCCGATGTTCCTCAAGGGCAAGTCCGCGATCGTCACCGGGTCCACCTCGGGCATCGGCCTCGCTTATGCCAAGGCGCTGGCGGCCGAAGGCGCGAACGTGCTGATCAACGGCTTCGGCGATGCGGACGCGATCGAGAAGGAGCGCGCCGCGCTGGCCGGAACCAGCGGCGGCAAGGCGCTGTACGATGCCGCCGACATGACCAAGCCCGACCAGATCGCCGCGATGGTGGCGCGCGCGGAGGGTGAATTCGGCGCGGTCGACATCGTCATCTCGAATGCCGGCATTCAGCATGTGTCGCCGATCGACGAATTTCCGATCGAGAAGTGGGACGCGATCCTCGCGATCAACCTCAGCTCGACCTTCCACCTGATGCGCGCGGCGATCCCCAGCATGAAGGCGCGCAAATGGGGCCGGATCATCGCCACCGCCAGCGCGCACAGCCTGGTCGCGAGCCCCAACAAGGCCGCCTATGTCGCCGCCAAGCACGGCCTGGCCGGCCTCACCAAGACGGCGGCGCTGGAAGTGGCGACGCACGGCATCACGGTGAACTGCATCTCGCCGGGCTATGTCTGGACGCCGCTGGTCGAAAACCAGATTCCGGACACGATGAAGACGCGGGGGATGACCCGCGACCAGGTGATCAACGACGTGCTGCTCGATGCGCAGCCGACCAAGGAATTCGTGCTCCCGGAACAGGTGGCGGCGCTCGCGCTGTTCCTGTGCCGCGACGAGGCCGCGCAGATCACCGGATCGAACTATTCGATCGACGGCGGCTGGACCGCCGAATGATGCGGCACACGCTCGTCCTTCTCGGCCTCGGCGCCGCGCTGGCGGGGTGCAGCGTTTATCGCGAGGCGACCACCCCGGGGATGGACACCAGCCTCAGCTGGCGGCGGATCGCCACCGATGTCGATCGCACCAAGCTGCGCAACTGGCGCAAGGCGTGGAGCGAGGCGTTGCCGCTCGCCCGCGCCGCCGACGCGAAGCTGATCGACGGCGATCCGGAACTGTTCGATCCTGATCGCGGCCAGGCCGAGGCGATGCCGCCGGCCGGTGCCTATCGCTGCCGCATCTTCAAGCTGGGCGGTGGCGGCACCGCCGTCAGCGCGATCGTCACCTATGACTGGCGGCCCTGTGCGATCAGCGAGGACGGGCAGGTACGGCATTTCCGCATCGACGGCGGGGTGCAGCGACCGGAGGGGAATTTCTTCCCGGACGTGGCCGCGCGCGTCATCTTCCTCGGCACGCTGGCGGTGGGGGATGACAGTGCGCCGCTTCGCTACGGCCTCGACGACCAGCGCGACATGATCGGCTATGGCGAGCGGATCAGCGACAAGCGCTGGCGGCTGGTGCTGCCCTATCCGTCGTTCGAGTCGAAGCTGGACGTGATCGAGATCGCGCCCGCAGGCTGACACCCCGCGTTTGACAGAGGCGCGCACAGGCGTGACACTTGGGCCGATGATGCGAAAGGGGCCCCGATGTTCACGTCTTTCCTGCTGGCCGGGGCGATGAGCCTCGGCACGCCCGCCGCTGCCGCCGATCCGGTGCGCGACGCCACGGTGAAAGCGATGCCGCAGCTGATGGCGCTCTACCGCGATCTCCACGCCAATCCCGAGCTGAGCCTGCACGAGGTGCGGACGGCAGCCAAGCTCGCCGCCGCTGCGCGCGAGGCAGGCTATGAGGTTACGGAGAAGGTGGGGGGTACCGGTGTCGTCGCGGTTTTGCGCAACGGTACGGGGCCCGTGCTGCTGATCCGCGCCGACATGGACGGGCTGCCGGTGGTGGAGAACACCGGGCTGCCCTTCGCCTCCAAGGTGCGCGCGACGACCGACGAGGGTATCGAGAGCGGCGTGATGCATGCCTGCGGGCACGACACGCACATGGCGAGCTGGGTCGGCACGCTGCGCAACCTCGCGGCGATGAAGGATCGCTGGCACGGCACGGTCGTGATGATCGCGCAGCCGGCCGAGGAGCGCGGCCGCGGCGCGAAGGACATGCTCGACGACGGGCTGTTCACGCGCTTTCCCAAGCCCGGCTATGCGATCGCCTTCCACGACAGTGCCAGCCTGCCGGCCGGGCAGATCGGCATCACGCCGGGCTATGCGCTGGCCAATGTCGACTCGGTTGATCTGGTGGTGAAGGGGGTCGGCGGCCATGGTGCCTATCCGCACACCACCAAGGATCCGATCGTGCTCGCCGCGCGGATCGTGACCACGCTGCAGACGCTGGTCAGTCGCGAAATGGATCCGCAGCAACCGGCGGTGGTGACGGTGGGTGCGATCCATGGCGGGTCCAAGCACAACATCATCGGCAACGACGTGACGATGCTGCTCACGGTGCGCAGCTTCACGCCGGAATCACGGCAGCAGCTGCTCGACGGCATCGCTCGTATCGCCCGGGGCGAGGCGATCGCGGCGGGCGTGCCGGAGGATCGCATGCCGGTGATGAAGGTGAAGGACGAATATACCCCGGCGACCTTCAACACCCAGCCGCTTGCCGGCCGCTTGCAGGGCCTGTTCGCCGCGCGGTTCGGCAAGGATCGCGTAGTGGAGACCAAGGCGGTGATGGGCGGCGAGGATTTCAGCCGCTACTGGCTGGCCGACAAGAGCATCCAAAGCACGATCTTCTGGGTGGGCGGCGTGCCACAGGCCAAGTGGGACGCGGCGCAGGGCGGCAAGGTGATGCTGCCGTCGCTTCACAGCGCCGAATGGGCGCCCGATGCCGAGTCGGTGGTGGGCACCGCGACCGAGGCGCTGACCGCGGCGGCGCTGGACATCCTGAAGCGATAGACGGCGGCTCCCGGCGGGCGCGCCGGGAACATGCTCAGAGCTTGCCGAACACCGCCTCATAGCCGGCGGTGTCCCCGGCGGCGAGGAACCGCGCCTGCTCGATCCAGCGGTCGCGCGTCATCCGGCCCTGGAAGCTGCCGAGCTGCGCATCGAGTGCCTTGGCGGCCGCGTCGTCCAGAGCAGCCAGCTGGGCGAAGCGGGTGACGCCCAGTTCATTGAGGCGCGCGGCAAGCTTGGGACCGACGCCCTTGAGGCGCGTGAGGTCGTCGCCATGCGCCGCCGGCGCTGCCGGTGCCGGGACGGCATTGGTGTCGGCGGCGAGGGCAGCCGAGGGCGCGGCAACCGGCGCAGCAGCCGCAATCGGTTCGTCGGCGAGCGGCGTGGGTTCGGGAGCGGGCGGCGCTACTTCGGCAACGCTGGGCGCCGGCGACAGCGTGCCCAGCGGCTCCGGCGCATCGGCGACTTCGAGTTCGCCCCGCTCCTCCAGCTCGGCCCGTGCCTGACGACGGCGGATCGCGAGCCGGCTACCCCAGACCAGGATGAAGACTGCCAGTGCAGCGCCGAGCGCGATGAGGACGAAGGAGGTGGTCAGCCAGCCGGTCTCGCTGGTCGCCGCCACTGCGCCATAGCTCTGGGAAACCTGATCATTCATGCGCGCCGCTCCAAAGGTTCGGTTGCCTTGCCCCTCCCCTTAGCGCGCGCTGCGGCGACGTCCAGCGTTGAGCGGGGGGACGGCTGCCGCACCATGGCCGGTTGCCGCCACACGCTCCCATCGAACGGGCCGGAGCCGCGGCCCGAAGCTGCGTCGAACGGAAGGGTTCGCGTGCGGCTTCAGCCTTCGAGATATGCGGCGAGCTCCTCGGGCGCGGCGTTGGGAAAGGCGCGGCGCAACAGCTCGAGAAACGCGGCAACCCGGGCGCTGAGCAGCCGCCGCGACGGGTAGAGCGCCCACAATGCGATATCCGATTGCACCACGTCGCCCCAGTGCGCCAGTCGGCCGCTGGTGATGCACGGAAGCGCAAGCGAAAGCGGCAGTCGCGCGATCCCCGCGCCGGCAAGGACCGCGTCGCGGATCATGACGAGCGAGGAAAGGCGCAGCACCGGCTCGATCGCAATCTCCAGCGGCCCGTCCGGCGCGGCGATGCGCCAGCTGCGCGCGGGATCGTCACCCCGCACGGCAGCGGGCACGAGTCCGCCTGCCGATCGCGGCAGTTCCGGGTGCGCCACCACCACCAGACGATCCCGCAGGAAGGGGCGGCCGACCAGGGCGTCGTCCGGCTTGGGGTCCACGCGGATCACGAGGTCATAGCCTTCTTCGATCATGTCCACGGCGCGGTCGTCGGTCGTCACCTCGAGACGAACCTCGGGATGGAGCCGAACGAACTCCGCCGCCAGGCGCCCCATTGCCGTCTGCGAGAACAGCAACGGGGCGCTGATCCGCAATCGGCCCCGCACTTGGCCGCCGCCAGACGCAATGGCGGCGGTCGTCTCCTCCAGCTCGGTCAGCAGCGCACCGACGCGCTCGAAAAGGGCGCGGCCTTCCTCGGTCAGCTTGAGGTCGCGCCGGCCGCGTTCGAACAGGCGCAGATCGAGCGCCGCTTCCAGTTCGCTCACGCGACGGGAGAGCGTGGCTTTCGGTCGCAGCGTGGCACGGGCCGCTTTGCCGAAACCGCCGTGGCGGGCGACGAGGGTGAAGTCAGCTAGCGCGAGCAGATCCATGATGTTCCATCAGTGAGACGGTGTGTCCAGATTGCCCGTCTATTTGCAGGGATATGGATCACGCATCTTTGGCTCCTCAGCAAGACCTGATGAAGGGACCAACCTCATGACCATCTTAGTGATCGGAGCCACCGGCCGTGTAGGCCGCCACGTTGTCGACCAACTCCTTCGTCGCGAGGCGGATGTGCGCGTGCTCACGCGAGACCCCGCCAAGGCGAACTTCCCCGGAAGTGTCGAGGTCCTGCAGGGCGACCTGCTCGACATCGATGCGCTGCGCGCCGCCTTCGCGGGTACCAGCACGCTGTTCCTCCTGAATGCGGTGACCGGCGACGAGTTCACGCAGGCGCTCATCACGCTGAACATCGCGCGGGAGGCGGGTGTCGACCGCGTCGTTTATCTGTCGGTGTTCGGGGCCGACCAGGCGGTCAACGTTCCCCACTTCGCGGTGAAGCGTGGCGCCGAACGGATGCTGGAGGCGATGGACTTCGGCGCCACGATCCTGCGCCCGACCTATTTCATCGACAATGAGGTGATGGTGAAGGACGTGATCCTGCAGCACGGAGTGTACCCGATGCCCATCGGCGACAAGGGGCTGGCCATGGTCGATGCCCGCGACATCGCCGAGCTTGCGGCGATCGAGTTGATCCGCCGCCACGACGCGCCGGGCAAGCTGCCGATCGAGACGATCAATCTGGTCGGCCCCGATACCCTGACCGGTACCGATGTGGCGGCCATCTGGTCCGATGTGCTGGGCCGCCCGGTCGTCTATGGCGGCAACGATCCGGCCGGGTTCGAGGCGAACATGGCGACGTTCCTGCCGCGTTGGACCGCCTATGAAATGCGGCTGATGGCGGAGCGTTATGTGAGCGACGGCATGATCCCCGAGGATGGCGACCGCGCGCGACTGACCGCGCTGCTTGGCCGCCCGTTGCACGGCTATCGCGAGACGGCCGAAAGGATCGCGGCCCAAGCCTGAGGGGAAGCGGGTCCCGGGGGCGCTTGTCCGGTCGCAGGGGCGATCCCGGCGGGCGCCCCTGTGTTTGGGGCCCGGCAGCCGCGCACCGGCCGCACGTTCGCTGCAGGAACCGGTGCCGATCAAAGCATTTCGCGGCTTTTCCGCGAGCGTACGGAGCCCCGCCCGCCTGCGAGTTGCGGGCCTGCCGAGCTTCCCCGGCAGACCCGTCCCCCGCGCTTGCGCGCTGCGGGAGGCACGAGAGGGGGTTAACCCGCGCCGCCCGTTTCAAACCGCTCCCTTTGCCGTCGGCCCTTTCGCGCGCGCCGGTCTTTCGATCGGGCGGGTCGGGCGATGGCAGTGATGGCAGAAGGCGAAATCGAACAAATGGCTGAGCACCCACGCCTGCTCGGCGATGCTCCATTCCGCCCGTGCTTCGCGCGTTACCCCCAGACGGCCGCAATGCTCGCAGGCGACTTCCAGCGGCGTATCGACGGGGGTGATCCGCGCGTTCATCACGCCGCGCCTTGTAGCGCAAGCCGCCCGGCACGCGCCGGTGACCTGCTCCGAAGCGGAGCAACAAGAGGTCAGGCGGCAGCGGCCTCGGCGGCAGTTCGGGCCTGCACGGCCATGGCGCGGCACATGCGGTGGAGGGCCTCGCTCATCTGGCGGGCGGTCTCGGGTTCTATGCCCGGATCGGCGGCGATCGCCCGGTCCATGGCGTGCGCCCATTGCGCGGCGGTCTGGGCGGTGACCTTCAACTGGCGGTGAAAGCCCATGATGCACATGCCCGGCCGTTCCTCGAACCAGTCGCGCGGGCCGCCGAGCCAGGCGACCAGGAAGCGAGTGAGCGAGTGGCGGAGGGCTGTCAGGTCCGGCTGGTGCATGGCGTGGAGCGCCGCATAGGCAGGGTCCTGCTCGACCAGGTCGTAGAAGCGGTCGACGATCGCGCGGACGGATTCTTCGCCGCCGACGCGGTCAAAGGGCAGGGAAGACTCGGACATGGAGGCGCCATAGCCGAAAAATGGCGCGCGCGGGTTGACGGGAATCAACGGCGTGCCGCCCTCCCGTTCCCGGAAGGGCGGCGCTCGGCGCTTAGAAGTGCGCGATCACACCCGCCATCGGGCGGAAGCTCTTCGCGTCGCTGAACGTGTTCATCTCGAGGCGCAGGCGCAGGCCGCTACGGCCGGTGATGCCGCCCAGGCCGATGTCCTTCGGGCCGACTTCGACGCCGATGCCGTAGGTCATCGCGTGATAGTCGCGATTGGCGTTGGCGACCTTGTCGAAATTGACCCACTGGTAGCCGACCTTGCCGTAGATCAGGCCGCTGTCGCCAGCGCGCAGGCCGAAGCGGCCCGCAGCGCCATATTCCCAATCGATGTCGCCGCTCACGCCCTTGGCGACGTTACCTTCGGCTCCGACGAACACCGGGCCGAGCGGCACGTTCACGCCGACGACGCCCTGCACCATCGCACCGTCAAGGCGATACTTGTTCGGCTGGATCGGAATGCCGGCGTTTTCCTGACGGTCGAAACGCTCCCACCCGCCGAGCACGCCGACATAGGGCTCGATCCCGAAGGCCTTGGAGCCGTCCGGCGCGCGCGGGGTGTCGTCCTGCGCCGAAGTCGTGGTCATGGTGCCGCTGGCGTCGGCGGTGGTCGTCTCCATCGTGCCGGCGCCGGTGGTGGCGTCCTGGGCGAAGGCGGGGACGGCGAAGGGGAGCGCGGCAGCAGCTGCCGCGACGGCGATGATCTTACGCATGGGGGGGGAAAACCTCTACGCTGGTGAAACACATATCTCCCGGCGCTTGCCCGCTGCAACAGGCGGGGCGGCCGGAGATGGGCGCACAATGCCCCAGCGATCGGCAAGGTTGCATCGCGGCGAAGCTTTGATCGACAAGTGTTGCACTGCGGCAACGGTTTCTGTCGCCGCGATGAACGACTTTCAGGCGTCAGCCCTTGGGCTGGACCTCCGCCGGAACGGGCGTGAGTTCATAGACGTCCACGCTTCCGGGCAGCGCGCCCGGCACCGCCAGCCGCCAGCGAAAGGTGCCGAACCGCTCGACCATGCCGACCACGTCGCGCGCGCCGGGATTGCCGTAGCCGATATCGTTGGCACCCGCCTTCGCCTGCCGCGCGCCGAGGAACACATAGCGCTTGCCGTCGGGGAAGACATAGCCGGCAACGATGTCCGTACCGGTCTGCTTGGCGAGGCCGAGCGGCGCCTGGTCGTCCGTCTCGTTCGCAGCGGAAATGTAGCAGAAGCCGGCGGGGCTCGGCTGGACCAGGGCACGGCCGGCCGGACCCGGTTTCAGGTGCAGTGTGCGGCAGCGATAGGAGCCGGGCGGCAGCGCCGGGTGCGGCTGGCCGGCATCGGGATCGAGCACGGCGCCCTGCAGCTTGCGTACCGGCGCCCGCACGCCTTCGTACAGCTGGCGCCAGCTGTTCGGCAGGCTCTCGAGTCGCGGCACGTCCGCTTCCGCGATTCGCGTCCGCCACAAGGGCGGTGGCGGCGGCATCTCGACGACGGCGATCGGCCGTAGGTCCGTCCCCGTGCTGCCAGGCTGACAGCCAGCGAGCAAGGGCAAGGCAAGCATCGCGCAGGCGAGCCGGTGCATGATAAAATCCCCTGTGAACCTACGGGACGCGCTTTGCCGCGACGGTCCCGCGAAGGAAAGTCGTAAACGAAGGTTAACGAAAGGTAAAAGCTGCGGTGGGCGTGCCGCAGGATGCGGCGAGCCGAAGCAATACGCCGTGCAAGGCCGGCAGATGAACCGAACCCACCGAATCAACCTCTTGGAACGACGGCCGGCAGGGCCCATTACGCTGGTTCAGGGATTTGGTCGGGAGACTGGGTATGAAGGCTTGGGGAATCGGCGCAAGCGTGGCGGTGGTCGGCGCGCTGCTGGGCGGTTGCGCGACAACGGCGCAGAACGAACGCTACATGGCCGGGCACTTCCGCGCACAGGCCGAGCTGCACGATGCGGCCGGCAAGGTTGTCGGCACTGCGGTGGCGGAGCAGGTGGAAGGATCGATCCGCGTGCTGGTCGATGTGAACGGCATCTCGCCGGGGCCGCACGGCGTGCATGTCCACACCACGGGAGCCTGCACCGCGCCCGATTTCGCCAGCGCCGGCGGCCACTGGAACCCCGGTGCCACCAAGCACGGCAAGGAAAACCCGATGGGCCCGCACGCGGGCGACCTGCCGAACATGAAGGTCGACGAGAAGGGGCACGGTCATATCAGCTTTACGCTGGCCGGCGGCACCTTCGACCAGCTGATGGATCAGGACGGCGCGGCGCTGGTCGTCCATGCCGGCGAGGACGACTACAAGAGCGATCCGGCGGGCAACAGCGGCGGCCGGATCGCCTGCGGCGTATTCCAGACCGCCTGATCTACACCGCTTCGCCGGCGGCGCGCGCGCGGGCGAGCTTGCTCGCCTCCGCCGCCGGCAGCAATCGATAGGCGCCGCCGATCGCGCCGAGCGCGATCGGCACGCTGGCGAGCAGCGCCAGTACCCCGGTCGCCAGATCGCCGGTCAGCGTCGCGATTCGCCCCGCGCAATAGGGCCCGAGCGCGAGGCCGATCAGCGTGGTGCCGATGAAGAAGGCGGCAGTGGCGGTGCCCCGCATGCGCGGCAGCACCAGGTCCTGCGTGGTTGCCGCCGCTGCGCCCAGCCCGCCGCAGATCAGGAACTGCGCGACCGGCAGCATGACATAGGCCATGGTCAGGCTCTTCGCGGTGAAGAGCAGGAAGATCGGCACGATCGGCGCCAGGCAGGCGAACAGCAGGACGTGGATGCGCCCGACCGGGCTGCGCGCACGCAAGGCATCGGCGATTCGCCCCGCCAGCGTCACCCCCAGAAACCCCGCCAGTGCGACCGGCGCGCCGATCCAGAAGCCGAGCGATCCCAGCTGCTCGGGCGGAATATCGAAACTGCGGCGGATGAAGCTGGGGGCGAATGCGGCCATCGCATAGGCGAGAAAGGTGTTGAGGCCATAGGCCAGCACCACACACAGAAAGGCGGGCGAGCCGACGATCAGCGCATAGGTGGGCGGATCCCGGCGCCGGAGCGCGGTCGCCCAGCTGTAAACGGCGTAGATGCCGATTCCCACGGCGATCCATTGGGCGGCCGGCTCGCCAAGCGCGACGAGCAGCGTGACCAGGCCGGCGACCAGCACCAGCACGGCCAGGTTGCGTGCCAGCGTCGCCCGGCCAAGCCGCGCCGCGCCGATCAGCGTGAAAGGCGGGATGATGGTCAGCAGCTCCTCGAAAAAGGCGCGGAAGGGGGCGGGGTGGCGCGGCGTCGCCATGCCTTCGGAAAGGCCGCGCGGCGGTTCGCGCAGGGTGACGACCCACGCGGCGACGAGCAGACCGGGGATGCCGACTGCAAGGAACGCCGCCTGCCAGCCGACCAGCCCGAGCGGTCCGCCGCCGGGATAGGCCTGGTTCCAGCGCTGGACGATCAGCGCGCCGAGGAACAGCGAAAGGCCGCCGCCCAGGTAAACGCCGGAGGAATAGAGCGCCAGCGCGGTTGCGCGCAGCCGCTTGGGAAACCAGTCCGAGATCAGCGAGTAGGCGGCGGGCCCCGCCGTTGCCTCGCCTACCCCCACGCCCATCCGCGCCAGCCCCAGCACCAGCCCGGTTCGCGCGAAGCCGGAAAGCGCGGTCATGCTCGACCAGAGCACGAGACCCGCGGTCATCAGCCGCACCCGGTGCCAATTATCCGCCAACCGGCCGAGCGGGATGCCGAACAGGGCGTAGAACACGCCGAAGGCGGTACCGTAGAGGAAGCCGATATCCTGATCGCGCAGCCCCAGGTCGCGCTTGATGTCGTCGGCGAGAATGGCGACGATCTGGCGATCGATGAAGTTCAGGATATAGACGAGCAGCAGCAGCGACAGCACGTACCAGGCATAGGGGGTCGCCTTCGCCCCATCGGGCGCCAAGGGCATGCTGGCCATATCCTCTCCTTCGGCGTTGTGCGAGCCGTTGCCAGCCAGGCTAGCAGAGCGTACCCGTTTTACGAAAGGATGATTTTCACGATGGCCGGACCGGCATTCCTGTTCGTCTGCCTGGGGAATATATGTCGCTCGCCGCTGGCCGAGGCGGCGTTCCGCGCAGCTGCGGAGAACGCGGGCATTGCCGTGATCGCCGACTCGGCGGGGACCGGCGGCTGGCATGCGGGGGAGGCGCCCGACCGCCGCTCGATCGCGGTCGCCGCGAAGCACGGCATCGATATCACCGGGCTGCGCGCCCGGCAGGTGACGCGCGCGGACTTCGAGCGGTTCGACCACATCCTGGCGCTCGACCCGCAGAATCTGGCCGATCTGCGCCGGATCGCGCCCGCCGGCGGTCGCGCTCGGCTACGGCTGTTGCTCGATGCGGTGCCCGGCTGGGAGGGCCGTGCGGTCGACGACCCCTATTATGGCGGGCCCGAAGGCTTCGACCGCACCTGGGACGAGGTGCGCGCGGCGGCCGACCGGCTGGTGGAAGAACTCGTACAGACCCGTTGAACCACAAGAAGGAGAGCGACCATGGCATTCACCGGACGCGAACTGCGCTCGACGCTCGGCGAAGACGGCACGCTGCGGCTGTCGCTGGATCAGGTGACCTATGACGAACCCGCGGCTGACGAAGTGATCGTCCGCATCGAGGCCGCGCCGATCAATCCCAGCGATCTCGGCCTGTTGCTGGGGCCCGCGCAGGTGGACAGCCTGCGCGAGGACGGGGATGCGCTCGTCTTCGAAGTGCCCAAGGGTCGGCTGGGCAGCATGAAGGCGCGGCTGGGCCAGTCGATGCCGGTGGGCAATGAAGGCGCGGGCACGGTTGTCGCAGCAGGGGCCGACGCCGCGCAGCTGATGGGCAAGCGCGTCTCCGCGATCGGCGGCGCGATGTTCGCCGATTACCGGCTGCTCAAGGCACGCGACGTTGTCGAACTGCCCGAGGGCACCGCGGCGGCGGACGGCGCGGCAATCTTCGTCAATCCGCTCACCGCGCTCGGTTTCGTCGAGACGATGCGACGCGACGGCCATAGCGCGATCGTGCACACCGCTGCGGCTTCCAACCTGGGGCAGATGCTGCAGAAGATCTGCCTGGCGGACGGCGTGCCGCTGGTGAACATCGTCCGCTCCGAGGAGCAGGCGACGATCCTGCGCGAGATCGGCGCGACCCACATCGTCAACAGCCGTGACGAGGATTTCCGCGCCAGGCTGACCGATGCGGTGGCCGAGACCGGCGCCACCATCGCCTTCGATGCGATCGGCGGCGGCGCGGTGGGCAGCGACATCCTGCAGGCCATGGAAGCTGCGGCGGTGCGCAAGATGACGGAATATAGCCGCTACGGATCCGACCAGTTCAAACAGCTGTACATCTATGGTGCCCTCGACTTGGCGCCGACCACGCTCAACCGGCTGGCTTTCGGCTTTCAGTGGAGCGTGTCGGGCTGGCTGCTGATGCCGTTCCTGCGGCGCGCCGGCATGGAAACCCTCGGCGCGATGCGGCAGCGGATCCTGGCGGAGCTGACCACCACCTTCGCCAGCCGCTACACCCGCACCATCGGCCTGGCCGAGGCGCTGCAGCCGGACGTGCTGCGCGCCTATGAGCGCAAGGCCACCGGCGAGAAGTTCCTGATCGACCCGGCCCGAGGTTGAGAGGGTGGCGGGCGCTGGTTGCAGCACCCGCCAATTACAACAAATTATTTCCGGTCCATGTCCGATCGGACCTTTTTAACGACTCGCTTCCTACAATGCGCTTGGGTGGGCTGAACGCGGGGCCGGCAGGCAATGCCGGGACCTGATCGTGAGGGACGAAATGCTGCATTGGTTGGAAGTTAAGGCTCCCATTCGGGAGAAGCTGAAGGTCGCCTTCGGGTCGATGATCGGGATCATGACGGTCTTGGCAGTTCTCAACCTGGTGCTGCCGCACTGGGTGATGCTGGGGCTCAACGTGGTGGTGATCGCGGCCGGCTTCGTGCTCACCCGCATGTTCAGCCGCGTCATCGCCGACCCCTATGTCGCGACCGTAGTGCGCATGGAAGGCCTTGCCGCCGGTAACCTGGCAGCGCCGATCGCCCATACCGACTATGAGGACTGCGTCGGCCGCATCTCGCGCGCGATGCTGGTATTCCGCGATGCCGCAGTTGCCCAGCGCGAAGCCGCCGAGCAGCAGGCTGCCGTGGTGCAGGTGCTGGGCCAGTCGCTCGAGCGACTCGCTAGGGGCGACCTCACTGCCGACGTCACTGCCGATTTCCCCGGTGCCAATGCCGTGCTGAAGAGCAACTTCAACGAAGCGCTGGCCGCGCTCCGCGAACTGGTTCGCTCCGTCACGCTGTCGGCGGAGACGATCAGCACGGGGTCGGCGGAAATCGCCGTTGCGTCCGAGGACCTGTCGCGCCGTACCGAAAGCGCCGCGGCCAGCCTGCAACAGACCGTCCACTCGATCAGCGAAATGGACCAGCGCTTGCGCAGCACTGCGGGCCACGCCAACGAGACGGTGGCACGCGCGGACGGGGCAATCGCCTCGGTCCAGGCGGGCCGCGACGTCGCCGACGAAGCAGTGTCGGCAATGAGCCGCGTGTCGGAAAGCGCGAAGGGCATCGACGACGTGATCGAGGGATTGGACAAGATCGCCTTCCAGACGCGCGTTCTTGCAATGAACGCTGCGGTGGAAGCCGGCCGCGCCGGCGAGGCGGGTCGCGGCTTCGCCGTGGTTGCCGATCTGGTGTCGGCGCTCGCGATGCGCGCCGAGGAAGAGGCCGGCCGGGCCCGCGACCAGCTGACGACCACCCAGGCCGACGTGACCGCGGCGGTGGGCATGGTCCAGCGCGTCGACGACGCCTTTGCGGCAATCGCCACCGACGTGCGCGAAGTGCACGACCTGCTCGGCAGCATGGCCAGCGCCAACCAGGCCCAGGCCTCGTCGATCGGGGAGATCAGCACCGCCATCACCGTGATGGATCAGGCCACGCAGCAGAATGCCGCCATGGTCGAGGAAACCTCGGCCGCCGCGCGCAACCTGAGCGGCGAAGTCGAAACGCTGAAGCGTTCGGCGCAGGCGTTCACCGTCGGCGACGGCCACAATGCCCGGATGAGCCTGCCGCTTCGCCGTCCCGCGATCGCGGGCAAGCGTCCGGCAGGGCAGGGCCGCGCTGCAGTACCCGCACCTGCCATGGCGAACGGCGACTGGGCGTCGTTCTGACGGCGCCCGCCCGCTTCAGCGCTCCACCCCGGCATGGGCGTGGAGGCGCTGGCGGGTCGACAGCAGCGTGCCCACTGGCTCCACCATCGGCGCGAACATGCCGAGGCCGAGGCGCTGACCCGGCAGGTTGACGTACACTGCCTCGATGCCGCGGGCGCTATAGGCCTCGTGCCAGAAGCCGGCGCCCTGCGGGTCCTTCAGGAAATCCCGCCACCAGACGCTGTGTGGCGCGCTGCGTGTGAAAGCCTCCAGGCTCGGCAGATCGCGCCAATATTGGCGGAAGCCGACATGGTTCCAGCCGAACAGCATGCCGTCCTCGGCGAGCAGCCCGTCGGGCGGGTTCTTCTTGATCTCGGCGAGCCCGCGGCCGATCCGCATCATCGCGGGGAGCGCACGCCAGCGGCGCAGCTTGAACCCCAGGATCACGACGATCATTTCCGGATAGGCAGCGAGATCCACCGTCTCGCGGAACGTGCCGGCTTGCATGGCGAGTCTCCTTGTTTACAGTGTACACGATACGGCAGGTTTACGGTGTAAACAAGATGGAAGTTGCAGATGGACTGCGCGCGCGGCTGATCGATGCGGCGATCGCGCTGTTGCACGCTCAGGGCGAAGCGGGTGTGACGCTGCGCGCGCTGGCCAAGGCGACCGGCGTGTCGGCGATGGCGCCCTACCGCCACTTTGCCGACAAGTCGGCGCTGCTTGGCGCGGTGGCCGAGGCGGGGTTTGCCGAACTCGCAGCGGTGCTCGCGACGGCGGATCTGGCCGAGCCGCCCAAGGCCGCGCTGATCGCCCAAGGCCTGGCCTATTTCCGCTTCGCGCAGGCGCACCCGGCGATGTTCCGGCTGATGTTCGGCGGCAATCCGGGCTGTGCGGTGGCACCCAAGGATTATGGCGAAGCCTTCGCGATCCTGTCGCGGCGCGTGGCGAGCCTGGCAGGGGGCGAGGCTGGGCCGGCGACGCTCGCCGCCTGGGGCGTGGTGCACGGCCTGTCGACGCTGGCGCTCGACGGCAAGGTGCCGGCGGAGGACGGCGTGGTCGGCGCGGCGATGGCGCTGGTGGCGGACGGCGTCGCGGGCGCTCAGCCGCGCAGCGGGTAACGCTCGATCGCGTCGTAGCTGGCACCTTCGCGGCCGAGATGGCTCTCGTAGAGCAGGAAGCTGTCGACAGCGAACGGCGCGCTGGCGAGCCCGGCATGCGTCTCGAGAAAGCGATCGTTGGCGCCTGCGCCCACGTTCATCCGGGCAAGGGTGATGTGCGGCAGATAGGCGCGGCGTTCGGGCGCCAGACCCAGCCGGACCAGCGCCTGGTCGATCTTCTGGTGCAACTGCGTGACCGTCTCGTGCGGCCGCAACCCCGCCCAGAGCGCGTTTGGCCGGCCGCGCGAGCCGAATTCGCCGACGCCGGCGATCGCCAGTTCGAACGGCGCGAAGCGGATAGCGCCGAGCGCGATCGCGACGTCTTCCGCCATCGGCCGTTCGACTTCGCCGATATAGCGCAACGTACAATGGAGCTGCGTGTCGCTCTGCCACCGCGCGCCCGGCACGCCGCCGGCAAGCGCCAGTAACTGGGCGCGAATCGCAGGCGGTGGACGGAAGCCGACGAACAGACGATGCATGCCGCCTGCTCTAGCGGACCGGCTAGCCTGTTCAAAGCGAAGGAGAACTGGCACGGCCCAGTGTATCGAAACGTTGCTGGACCCGGTTTTGCTTGAAAACCCTCGTGGCGAGGCCGATATTCCAGCCATCCGGCACTGCGCCGGGCAAAGGAGTTTTTCGAATGGCTAACTGGTCCGATCCCCGCACGAGCGAGTCGCCTTTCGCGACCGCGAGTGCACGCGCCGCGGCGCATGACGCGGGGCTCCGGTCGTACATGCTGTCGGTCTACAACTACATGCTGTCCGGCGTGCTGCTGACCGGCATCGTCGCACTGGCGTTCGGCAAGGTCGCATCGCTGCAGGCGCTGTTGTTCCAGGTGGTGGAAACCAGCCGCGGCCTGTCGCTGCAGCCCACGCTGCTCGGCTGGGTGGCGATGCTCTCGCCGCTGGCGATCGTGTTCGCGATGAGCTTCGGCCAGAGCCGCATGTCGGAGGGCACGCTGAAGGCGCTGTTCTTCGCCTATGCCGGCCTGCTGGGCGCGTCGCTCTCGACGATCTTCACCACCTATACCGACATGTCGATCGCGCAGGTGTTCTTCGGCACCGCCGCCGGCTTCGGCGCGCTGAGCCTCTATGGCTACACCACCAAGAAGGATCTGTCGGGCTTCGGCACCTTCCTGATCATCGGCCTGGTGGGGCTGCTCGTCGCGTCGATCGTCAACATCTTCCTGCAGTCGGGCATGATGAGCCTGGTGATCAGCGCCGTCGGCGTGCTGATCTTCGCCGGCCTCACCGCCTATGACACGCAGAAGATCAAGAGCATCTACAGCTATGTCGCCGGCACGCCGGAGCAGGGCAAGGTCGCGATCATGGGGGCGCTGAACCTCTATCTCGACTTCATCAACATGTTCCTGTTCCTGCTGCGCTTGTTCGGCAGCTCGCGCGACTGATCCCGCGCCAAAGCTGATGCAGCAAGGGCCCGGCGGAGCGATCCGCCGGGCCTTTTGTTTTGCCCGTTTCCGGCGTGACGGAACGCGAATCCACGCCGAGCCGTTTTCTCCCGGTAACGCTCAGGAGAGTGCAGCATGACCAACAACCCCCTCGACCCCGCGATGGACCGGATGTCGGTCGCCCCGGACCCCCGTGCCGACGACGAAGCCAAGGGCGCCGTCCATTCGGCCGATGCCGGCACCGATGCTTCGATCGAGGAGCGGCTTGCCCGCGATCCGGCCAGCAAGGACGCACGGCTCGACCGCGCGCTGGACGAGTCGATGGACGCATCGGACCCGCCCGCCTCGACCCAGCCGGTGCACAACAACCAGATCCCGGAAAGCTCGGGCTATGACGCCAAGGCCGAAGCCGAGCGCAGCGCGGGCCAGCAGAATGCTCCCAAGGAAGACCGGGGCCTGATCGACAAGGCCCTGCACAAGCTCGGCATCGACTGAGGCGGGAACGCATGGCCGCTCCCCCTGCGTCGGGCTGGCGCGCCAATATCGTTCTCTACGCGGCGCTCGCCGCCAATATCGGGATCGCCGTCGCGAAGTTCGTCGCGGCGGCGATCACCGCGTCGTCCTCGATGCTCACCGAGGGCGTCCACAGCCTGGTCGACAGCCTCAACCAGATCCTGCTGCTCTACGGCCAGCGCCGCGCCAAGCGGCCGCCTGATGCCGAGCATCCCTTCGGCTATGGCCGAGAGCTCTATTTCTGGGCCTTCGTGGTCGCCATCCTGATCTTCGGGCTGGGCGCCGGCGTATCGGTGTACGAAGGCTATCTCCACATCATCGATCCGGAGCCGCTGCGCGATCCGCTGGTCAATTACATCGTGCTCGGCATCGCCACTGTGATGGAGGGCACCAGCTGGGCGATCGCCATCCGCGAGTTCCGCGAGAGCAAGGGGGATTGCGGCTGGTGGAAGGCAATCCGCGAATCGAAGGATCCCGCCGGCTTCATCGTGCTGTTCGAGGATTCGGCGGCACTCGCCGGGCTGATCGTCGCCGCCATCGGCGTATGGGCGAGCCATGCCTGGGACGATCCACGGATCGACGGCATGGCGTCGATCGCGATCGGGCTGATCCTCGCGGCCGTCGCGACGCTGCTGGCGCGTGAGGCCAAGGGGCTGTTGATCGGCGAACGCGCCAATCCGGACCTGATCGCGCAGGTGCGGGCGATGCTGGAGGCCGAGCCGCGCGTCACCGCCGTCAACCATGTCCGCACCATTCATACCGCGCCCGAACGCGTGTTCGTGGCGATCAGCGCCGACTTCGACGACAGCCTGGCGATGGGCGAGGCGGAGACGCTGATCGAACGGATCGAGGCCAAGCTGAAGGCGGCGCTGCCCCAGCTCAGCTCGATCTATATCCGCCCGGAGAAGCGGGAGGACGCCGAGGTGGTGACCGGCTGAGGCACGGGCGGCGTGGTGCCGCCCGTGCTCCCGTCAACGCCGCTTGGCGACGGCAGCGCCGGTGATCGACGTATTCGGCGCTACGCTGTTGGCCGGCAGGTTCAGATAGAAGGGTGCGGCGACTTCGCTGGCATCCGGGCCGAAAAAGCTCGCGGAGATCGTGCCGAGGGTGGTCTGGTCGCGGATGAAGCTGGCTTCGCCCGTGGCGCCATAGGACGAGAGCTTGCCGGCGAAATCGAAGCTGCCGAAGTTCAAATTGCTCCCGCTCGTCATCGACTTGCCCGCGAGGACGAGGGTCGCGTTGAGCTTGGCAGCGCTGAAATCGACGACGAACTTCGAGGATCCCGTTACGGCATATTTTTCGCCGGTGGTGTAGGTCGAGCCGGTGCCATAGGCGATGCCGGTATATTCCGCCGTGCCGGTGCGCGCTGCGAACATCGCCGTCGGCGTGTAGAATCCATAGACGAAATACTGGTCCACGCGCGGCTTGTTGCTGCCCCCGATGACTTCGGTGGTGATCCAGTGGCCGAAGCTGGCATAGGTCAGCGCCAGTTCGGTGTTAGCGCTGCCGGGCTTGTAGAGCTCCAGCGTCACCGGCTGCAAATACTGGCTGTCGTAATAGGTCGTGAACGACTTCTTGTAGGTCGTGAAGTTCGGATCGGCGCTGGCGATCTTGTCCGCCAGGGTGAACTGGCCGCCCGAATAGCCGGACGAGTAGCTGGAGGCGGTGAACGTCTCCGAATTCTACCAGGTCAGCGAGCCGCCGACATTGGTGCCGAACCGCGTGTAGAATTGCTGTTCGTGGGTGAGGTTGGTCAGCGTGAAATTGTCGGCCTGCAGGGTGGAATCGCGCGCGCCGGTGAAGGAGCCCGCCACCGAAAGGCCGGCGGCGTTGTTCGCGAAGAACGTGGCGCCCAGCTCTTCGCCGTTCGGACCATAGAAGCGGCCTGCCAGCGATCCGCCGCCCTGTCCCAGCGATCCGCCATAGCCCAGCGTCCCCGCGAAGCTGCCGTCCGCGGCGATCTTGCCGCCTGCGTTGAACTCGATGCCGCCGCCCACGGTGCCGCCGCTATGGACGAGCTGCGTCTCCTGAAGCGAGCTGTACGCCGAGAAGAGGCCCTGCTCCAGATCGACGCTGAAGGTACCGCTGCCCCCGATCGAGCGCGGTTCTCCGCCCGGCGCCGAGACCATCCCGAACGTATCGATCTTGTACGCGGCGGTGCCGGTGCGCGGCAGCGCGCCCGCGGGCGTCGGCAAGCCATAGGTGAAGCTGACATAGTCGGTGTTCTGCCGGCCGTTCGCTGACAGGTTGCGCTGCCAATAGCCGAGCCGGACATAGCGGGTTGCCGCCAGGCCGGAATAGCCTGCCTTCGCGATGGTCAGATATTCGTTCGCGCCGTTCGCGGACTTCTTGTAGATCGTCTGAGTCGCATCGTCGGTAGTGACGTCGCCGGAGCCGAAGCTCTGCGAGCGATCGGCCATGCTCACCGTGTAGCTTTTGGCGCTCGCGTCATAGCGAATGGTGAGGCTGCTGCCGCTGGCGCTGCCTTGAATGCCGGTGCTCGTCTTCAGATCGAACATCGCCGTATTGACAGCCGCATCGTTGGTGAAGCTTTGGCTGGTCCGCAGGTCAGTCAGCGTCGTGTTGGTTGGCGCCGCCGGCAGGCCGCCGCTCCCGCCGCTGCCGATCCCGCCCCCGCCGGCACCTCCACTGCCGCCGCTGCACGCGCTCAACATCAGGCAGGCGGCTGCGCCTGCCACGAATGGCTTCTTCTGCAAGATTTCCCCCCAACAAGTCTTCGCAGTGACCTAGCGCATCTATCCAGAAAGCAAATCGGAATTTGAATGATCAGGCGTCGATTGCGTGCCCCTGGCCGCCTGTCTCCAGCAGGCTGAGCAGTTCATGGCCCCGCAGCGGCTTTTCCAGCAGTGCCGCATAGCCGCTGGCGGCCGCTTCATGTGCAAGGCCTGGGCTCGGATAGCCCGTCATCAGAACCGCGCGCCCAGTCCAGCCCTTTGCCTGCAGGTCGCGCAGCAACTGGACACCGTTGCCATCCGGAAGGCGATAATCGGCGACCAGATAGGCGGCCTCGAATGCCAGCGGGTCCGCCAGCGACGCGGCGGCTGCGCTGTGCGCACGCACCCGGTATCCGCGGCCGTGGAGCAGAAGCTGCGTCGCGCGGCGCACGCCGTCATCGTCTTCGACAAGGAGTACGCTGGGGCGCTCGGCGGGGTGCGGCATGGTCATGGATCGGGCCTGATTGCCCTGCCCGCCACGGCACACCCGCCCGGTCTCTACGCAAAACTCCTAGGTGGGGTGGCGGCCGCAGATACTGGTCCGCTGGCCCAAGGGGCGGTTGCGACCCGGCCAGGGATACGGCACCCTGCGCAGCGATGTTCTTCGACGAGAATCGCACCTGGCCGCGGCCCGAGCCGCGCCAGCCGGCCCCGGTGCCGCCGGGCAAGCGCGAGCGATTCCTCACGCGAATGTTCCTGGTCTACGCGCTCATCCTGCTCCTGCTGCCCGTCAGCGCGAGCGGCATCGCCGACCTGATCCGCTATGTGGTCGCGCTGTTCTGAGCGATCAGCCCAGTTCGTCGTCCTTGTACTTGATCTGCAGGAAGTTGCCCCGCGTCGCCAGCGCGTCGAGATCGCCCTGCGCCAGCTGCGCGGTCATCTCGGCGATCTCCTCGTCGATCACCTGCAGGCCCTGCGCCAGCTGCTGGTCCGGTGTCATGCCGTTGCGCGGCACGGTGCGCAGCGGCTCGGGCACGCGGCCATAGCCCTTTACCAGCTCGGGCAGCTGCTCACCGATCAGCTTGCGGACCTCGTTCGCCGCAGGCGAGGCCTCGTCCAGCCGGGCGAGCTGCGGCGCCAGCGTCTCCAGCTTCACCCCGATCGAGTCGACCAGCGTGCGCGCGGGCGCCGGCAGCGCCAGCCGCTGCGTCTCCAGCCAGCGTTCGGTGGTGGACGGCAGCGCCTTCAGGGGAACCTGCACCAGCTGCTCGACGCGCGGCGCGCTGGTGACGGGCAGCGAGGCGAAGACGAGCGTCGCCAGGATCAGCAATGCCATCACGGCCAGCGCGCCGAACATGCCCAGCGGTACGAACATGCCGATCACGATCGCTGCGATGATGATCACCGCATCCGCCGCCGCGATCCGGCCGAGCCGGGCGAGGATCTCCGCCTCGCGCCGCTTGCGGGTGCGGGTGGCGAGGGCGCCCTCGGTGCGGGCGCGCGAACGCTCGATCAGTTCCTCGCCGCGGGCGAGCAGGCGGTCCACGTCATTCGGCATCGCGGCTTACATCGCCTCCAGCTTGAAGCCGTCCGTGGGGCCGCCGAGCCGGTTCTGCTCGGCACCCTCGGCACGGGCGATATAGCCCTTCGACTTCTCGACTTCGTTCGACAGCGTGTTGACCGTCACCTTCATGCTGTCGAGCGCCTTCAGCTTGAACGTGTCGATCGCATCCATCGTGTCGTAGATGTTCTGGAAGGCGCGCTGCAGCGTCTCGACGGGGATGGTCGCGCTCGCCGCCTGTTCGTGGATCGCGGCGGTCTGGCTCTTGAGCAGCTGCCCGGTCGATTCGATCAGATTGGCGGTGGTGGTGTTGAGCGCCGTGATCTGGTCGAGCACCAGCTTCTGGTTGTTGAGCGCCTGCGCGACGGTCACCGCGGTGCGCAGCGCCGAGACGGTGGTGGTCGAGGCGCGATCGACGCCCTTGATCAGCTCGACATTGTTCTTCTTGACCAGATCGAGCGCCAGATAGCCCTGCACCGTCACCGCCATCTGGGTGAGCAGGTCCTGGGTGCGCTGGCGGACATAGAAGAGTGCGGTCTCGCGGATCGCCTTGGCCTTGGCGGGATCGGTGTGATCCAGCTCGTTCGCCTTGTCCTCGAGCTTCTCGTCCATCGCCTTGGAAAGATAGATCATCTGCTCCAGCCGACCCATCGCGTTCCACAGATTGGCGCGCTCGGTGGCGATCGCGGCATTGTCCTGCAGCAGCTCGTCCTTGCCGTTGGCCAGGTTCTTGAGGATGCCGTTGATGTGGGTCTGCGACGACTGGTACTTGCGGAAATAATTGGTCAGCGCGCCGCCGCCAAAGATCTTCGACAGGAAGCCGTCCTTGCCGCCAATCAGCTTGCCGTTGCGCGAGGGATCGAGGTCTTCCACCGTCTTGCGCAGTGCAAGCAGGTCGGCGCCGACGCCGCCTTCGCTGCCCATCGCGCGCACCGGGCGATCGAGGAAGCGGTTCGACTGGCCGGCGGCCTCGCGAATTTCCTTCTGACCCATCGCCGCGATCGCATCGACGCGCTTGCCGAATTCGGGCGAGTTCACGTCCTGCGCGATCAGGTCGTCGATGAAGCCGGTGACTCGCTTGTCCAGTTCCGACTTCTTGGTGTCTTCGACCGGCACCAGCCCGGCGGCCTTTTCCGGCGCCACGGCGGGGACGGGATCCGGGGGCGTGAGCACCAGACCCTGTTCTGCGGTATCCGTCACAGTCGCCATCGTCACTCTCTCTCCAACTCCGTGGGGATAACCATGCAGGCGAAGCACGTATCCCGCAAGTGTGTCATGTAGATAGCACAGTTTGGAATGCAACTTGACCCGCCGCGGCCGCCCGCATTGTATCGCCGTGAGGCAAGAGGGAGGGGTGGATGCAGCGGCGCGACGTGCTGGGCTCGATGGGACTGGCTGGGCTGGCGGCAGGCATCGCTCCCGATGCCAAGGCTGCGCCGGGAGCGAGCCTGGCGCTGGAGTTCGCCTATGATGCCGTCGTCACGCTTGGCGCGGGTACGCCCGTGGGGAAGACGCCGTACGGCGTTCGCAACCGTATCCCGATCACCGGCGGCAGCTTCGAGGGGCCGCGCATCCGCGGGACGGTGCTGGCGGGCGGCATGGACTGGCAGCTGGAGCGGCCGGACGGCATGCTAGATGTCCACGCCGATTACATGATGCAGGCGGAGGACGGCACGCTGATCCATGTGATCAACAAGGGCCTGATCAGCCGCGACCCCCAGCGGCCCTATGTGCGCACGACGCCCTGGTTCGAGGTATCGGAGGGACCGCACGCCTGGCTCAACCAGTCGGTCTTCACCGGCACGATCGGGGCGCCGCCCGCGGGCCGGGGGGCGGCGGTGCGGATCACGGTGCACCGTATCCTATAGCGGGAAATACGAGGGCCTTCCCGCGACGCACCATTTCCGCTATGGGGCCGCCCGTACGCGCGCTTCCGCGCCAATCAGGAAATCGCATGAACCTCCGTAACGTGGCGATTATCGCACACGTCGACCATGGCAAGACCACCCTCGTCGACCAGCTCTTCCGCCAGTCCGGCACCTTCCGTGACAACCAGCGCGTCGAAGAGCGTGCGATGGATTCCAACGACCTCGAGAAGGAGCGCGGGATCACCATTCTCGCCAAGCCCACCTCGGTCGACTGGACGCCGCCGGGTGCCGACGAGGCGATTCGCATCAACATCGTCGACACGCCCGGCCACGCCGATTTCGGCGGCGAAGTGGAGCGAATCCTGAGCATGGTCGACGGCGTCGTCCTGCTGGTCGATTCGTCCGAAGGCGCGATGCCGCAGACCAAGTTCGTGACCGGCAAGGCGCTGGCGCTGGGCCTGAAGCCGATCGTCGTCGTCAACAAGGTCGACCGCAGCGACGCGCGCATCCAGGAAGTGCTGGACGAAGTGTTCGATCTGTTCGTGTCGCTGGACGCGAATGACGAGCAGCTCGACTTCCCGGTGCTCTACGCCTCGGGCCGCAACGGCTATGCCTCGACCGACATGGACGCGCGCGAAGGCACGCTGATCCCGATGTTCGAGACGATCGTCAGCCACGTGCCGGCGCCGAAAGTCGAAGTCGAGGACGTGCCCTTCACCTTCCTGGTGACGCTGCTCGACCGCGACAACTTCCTGGGCCGCATCCTCACCGGCCGCGTCAACTCGGGCACGGTGAAGCTCAACCAGCCGATCCACGCGCTCGACGCGGAAGGCAACGTCATCGAGACCGGCCGCGCCTCGAAGATCCTGTCGTTCCGCGGGCTCGATCGCGTGCCGGTGGAAGAGGCCAAGGCGGGTGACATCATCAGCCTCGCCGGCCTGGCCGTCGCCACCGTGTCGAACACGATCTGCGACCCGTCGGTCACCGAGCCGCTGCAGGCGCAGCCGATCGATCCGCCGACGCTGTCGATGCGCTTCGCCGTGAACGACTCGCCGATGGCGGGCCGCGAGGGCACCAAGGTGACGAGCCGCATGATCCGCGACCGCCTGTTCCGCGAAGCCGAATCGAACGTCGCCGTGAAGGTGACCGAGGCCGCAGACCGCGACAGCTACGAAGTCGCCGGCCGCGGCGAGCTTCAGCTTGGCGTGCTGATCGAGACGATGCGCCGCGAAGGCTTCGAGCTGGGCATCAGCCGCCCGCGCGTGCTGTTCGGCCAGGACGAGAACGGCAACAAGACCGAGCCGTACGAAACCGTCATCATCGACGTGGACGAGGAATATTCGGGCACGGTCGTCGAGAAGATGAACCTGCGCAAGGCCGAGATGACCGACATGCGTCCCTCGGGCGGCGGCAAGACCCGCATCACCTTCTCCGCCCCGTCGCGGGGCATGATCGGCTATCACGGCGAGTTCCTGTCGGACACCCGCGGTACCGGCATCATGAACCGGCTGTTCGAGAAGTACGGCCCCCACAAGGGCAAGATCGAAGGCCGCAAGAACGGCGTGCTGATCTCCAACGGTGCCGGCGAAGCCCAGGGCTATGCGCTGGGCCCGCTCGAAGAGCGCGGTATCCTGTTCGTCGGCCATGGCGAGGCCCTGTATGAGGGCATGATCATCGGCGAGAACGCCAAGACGGAAGACCTCGAGGTCAACCCGATGAAGGCGAAGCAGCTGACGAACTTCCGCGCTTCGGGCGGCAAGGACGACGCGATCCGCCTGACCCCGCCGAAGAAGATGACGCTGGAGCAGGCCATCGCGTACATCGACGACGACGAGATGGTGGAAGTGACGCCGAAGACCATCCGTCTGCGCAAGCGCTACCTCGACCCGAACGAGCGCAAGCGCGCCAGCCGGGCGAAGTCGGCCGACTGAGCCACGCCGATACGGTAAAGAAAGGGCCCCTGCCGGCGACGGCGGGGGCTTTTTCGTTGGGGGATACCCCCTACATCGTCGTTCTGGCTTTCGCCGAGAGGACGATCGACCGCGGTGCGCCGCCTATGCCACCAGGCGGTTCCACGGCGCCCGCTGCAGCGCCATGCCCAGACCGCACCAGCCGCTGACCCCGGCGAACGCCAGCATGAATCCGAAGAAGCCGGCGGCGTAGAAGCCCGGTGCGAACCCCGCCAGCCCGATCAGCGTGCAGCCGAGCACGAGAAGCCCGACGATCATCTGCACCTGCCGGAAGATCGAGACGCGCGGCACGCCCGGCCCGGCGAGCGGCAGGCCTGCCGCCGACCAGGCTTCGATCCCGCCGCTGAGATTGCGCACACGGTCACCCAGCATGTCCTTCGCGATCGCACAGGCCTGGCTGCCACGGCCGCCCTTCTGGCACTGGAAGATCAGCAGCCGGTCGGGCGGCAGATCGGCATCCGCGAGCAACACCGGCAGCGCCCCCAGCGGCATCGAGGCCGCATAGGGAATGTGGCTGGTGGCGAACTCGCCGGGCTCGCGCACGTCGATCAGCAGTGCGTCGCCCCGGCCAAGCAGGCGGTGCGCCTCGGGGGCCGTGATCGTGGCGGTCATGCGTCGTCCTTTCCGCAGAAATGCGCGTGGAGCACCGCCATCAGGTCGCGGGCGGCGGGGTGGGTGATCGAATAGAAGAGCGTGCGATGCTCGCGCCGCGCGGCGACGATGCCTTCCTCCTTCAGCTTGTTCAGATGCTGCGACATCGAGGTCGGTGCGATGCCCGTCGCCGCGATCAATGCACCGACGCTCTGCTCGCCTTCGACCAAGGCGCAAAGGATCATCAGCCGGTGCGGGTTGGCGAGGCCGGAGAGCAGCGCGGCGGCACCGGCGGCCTTGGGGGCCATTGCTTCCATCAGGGGATTCACGACGTCACTTGCGTTCATTCCATATTTATATCAATTCATGGATGGACGAATCAATGGGAAATCCCATGGCCAAGGATTATCGCACGCTAATCCACGACATTTCCGACTATTCGGCGCAGCTGCGGAAGCTGGCGCCGGAGACGATGGCGGGCTTCCACGCCATGGCGAAAGCGGCCGGGGCAGAAGGCACGGTGGACGCCAGGACCAAGGAGCTGGTCGCGCTTGCGATCGGGGTGACACAGCGGTGCGACGGCTGCATCGGCTTCCACGCCAAGGCGCTGGTCGGCATGGGCGCCACCCGCGCCGAGGTTGCGGAGGTGCTGGGCGTGTGCGTGTACATGGGCGGCGGCCCGGCGCTGATGTACGCGGTGGATGCGCTGCGAGCGTACGACCAGTTCGCGGAAGCGGGCGCCTGATCCGCGTGCGCCGGCGTCAGGTGCGGATCGGGCGACGCACGATGCGCCGGAACTCTGGATCGTCGCGGAAGTCCGCCAGGTCATCGTCCGAGCCGTTGGGATTCGAAATCGCCCAGAGCCGCTCCGCAAAGCTGCGATCGATCTTCACCGCCCGCCTGCAGGCATCCAGGGCACTGGTCCGCACGGGGGAAAGTATCTCCGGGCTCTGTCCGTGCAGGGCACGATGCTTCTGGCCGAACGCGGCAGCCAGATAGAACCAATATTCCGCGGTTCGCGACAGCGGCGATGTGGAGAGCTGCGTCGCAAGGTCGATCACCCGGTCATAGCCGTCCTCTTCGTACAGCCGTGCCAGCATCACGTCCAAGCCATCGCCGACCGATACCTTTCTGGTGCTGGCGACCGCCTGCACCGTGGGATCGCCGGTCGTCGTCGCCAGCGCCTTGGCCTCCTGCACCAGCACCTGTCGCGCTGCTCCTTCCACGGGCGTTCTCGCGATTTCGCCGTTGGTGAGGTCGCGCTCGGCCCGATTGAGGGTGCCCGACAGGATGATCCGGGTGTAGAGATACAGCGCCAGAAAGCCGGCGACGATCCCGAAGATCAGGATCATCGGTGCGACGGCGGGCAAGGTACCGGCCGAGAAGCCGCCGTGCGCATCGGGAAATACCCTCGCGTTCTGCGCGATGAACAGCCGGAACCCGTTGAGCGCCGCGTTGATCGAGCCCACCTGGCTCAAGCCGACGCCGACCAGCATCGTCGTCAGCCAGTCGGAAATGCGCTCGAGATTGGTGTTCGAGCGCAGCAGGCGGGTAGATGCAGCGCTTCCCCCGGCGGGGCCCTGCGCGCCGGCTGCTGTCTGCGCCTCGCTGCCTTCGGAAAGGAGGCGCGGAACGGCGAATAGAAAGCCGAAGGCGCCGCCGACAGCGCCCGATGCCAGGAAGATGAAGCAGCTTATCCCCACCGCTGCGCGCCATCCTGTAAGCGGGGAGGCGAGCATTGCGAAGAGAAGCGCCGCAAAGAGGCCGATGCTGATCCTGCCGAGATAGGGAAAACGCCCCGGAAGCTTCGTTGTCGCGGTCTGCGTCATGCATTTCCCCCCTTGGCAACATTATGCCTGTGAAAGGGAAGCGTGCAACATCTCTTCGATTACATTGCGTGTGCCACGTCTCGCGGAGCGGTCCCGTACCGCAAAGATTGTGAGGATCGGAGCCGAAGTCGATAGATTTACTGCGGGAGATCTGTGCGGCTTTCCCTTTGGCCCCCGCCATGGTCTAAGAGGCGGAACTTGCCGGGAGTGCGTCCATGTTGCTGGCCATGTTGTTGACCGGAATGCCGCTGCAGGACCAGGCGGCGCCGCCTGCGACCGCCGCGACCGTAGCTGCGCCCGAGCAGGCGGCAAACGGCGCGCAGCGCTGGTCCGTGTTGGCGGACCCCTGCGCCTCCAGCCAGACGGGCGGTGATCAGGTCGTCGTGTGCGGCAAGGGAACGCCGCCGCCCCGGTTGCCCCTGCCGGGCGAGCGCGGTCCGCCCGATCGCCCGATGCCGAGCAATCCGGATCGCACCGGCATCGGTGCGCTGAATGCGGTGGATACCCCCTGCGCGGCGCGCGTGGGCGGGTGTCAGGTTGGCGTCGACGTTTTCGGCGGTGCGACGGCGCTGGTGCGCGGCGTGGGCAAGCTGATCGACCCGAACAGCTGCTGCGAGGAGCCGGGCGAGTCGCGCAACTTCTTCAAGCTCGTCGGCGATGCGGGCAAGGGCGTCGGGCGCGCCTTCAGGAAGAAGCCCGACAAGTCCAACCGCGTGCCGATCGACCTCAACGATCCGGTGCCGTTCCGCTCATCTCCAGCAGCACCGCCCACTCCTCCGGCCGCACCGGCGTTACCGACAGGCGCGACTGACGCACCATCTCGAGCTCCTTGAGCCGCGGCTCGGCCTTGATTTCGGGCAGGGGAACGGGATTGGCGAGCGGGCGCAGCGCCTTCACTTCCACGCTGGCCCATTTGCCGTCGTCCCCGTCGGGCTGCCAGGCCCGGACGATCTCCATGATGCCGACCGCGGCCTTCTGGATGTTCGAATGGTAGAAGATCGCCTGGTCGCCGGGGACCATGTCCTTCAGGAAGTTGCGCGCGGTGTAGTTGCGCACGCCGTTCCATTCGGTGGTGCCGTCGCGCACCAGGTCGTCCCAGCCATAGACATCGGGTTCGGAGCGAAGGATCCAGTAGGCCATGCCGCCCGTTACCCAGCTAAACCGCGGCTGAACAGCCGGTTCCGCACCGATTAAGCCGCGCTTGCCTAACGGAAGCCATCGGCGCCGAGCGACTCGCGGGCGCCCTGAGGTGAGGAGCGAACAGCATGAACCATCTGGCGAAGAAGCTGGTGCTGGGCATCGCCACGGGCGCGAGCCTGCTGGCCGCCGTGGCGCCGGCGCAGGCACAGGACTGGCGCTGGCGGCGGCATCATTACCGTGATCGCGGCGGCGACGCGGCCGGCGCGGCGCTGGTCGCCGGTATTGCCGGACTGGCGATCGGCGCGGCGATTTCGAACGACCGGCGCTATGACTATGACCGGCGCTTCTATCGCGAGCGCGGCTATTACCCCACCGACGGCTATTGGTACCGGGATAACTACCCACGCTATCGCTATTATGAATATTGCGACGTGCGACGGGTCTGGGATCCGTATCTCGGCCGCCCGGTGCTGATCCGCTATTGCGACTAAGGGTGCGCGCGCGACCATCTCAAGAGATGGGTCGCGCGCCGCGCTCTGCGCGTTAGGGTGTCCTCATGGCACCTACCGAATTGCTCGATCCGGCAGATCCTTACCTGCGATCCGCCCAGACCTTCCCGGTCCTGACCGCCGAGATGATGGCGCGCGTCGCCGCCTTTGGCGCGGAAGAATCGCTTGCGGCGGGTGCGATGCTGTTCAGGCGCGGCGACCGCAGCGTGGATTTCTTCCTGTGTGTTGCCGGCGGCATTGCGGTGATCGACACCGATGCCGAGGGGCGGGAGCATCCCGTCCATACCCATGGCCCTGGCCAGTTCAGCGGCGAGCTCGACCTGTTCAACGACCGCAAGATCCTGGTGAGCGCGCGCGCGCTGCCGGATACGCGGGTGGTGCGGATCGATCGCGCCTCGTTCCGCCGGATGATGGCAGCCGAGCCCGATATCGGCGAGATCGTGATGCGCGCCTTCATTCTGCGCCGGGTGGGGCTCATCCGGCACAGCGATGCCGGCGTGGCGCTGGCGGGGCCGGGGCACGGCGCCGACATGGGGCGGATCGAGACCTTCCTCACCCGCAACGCCCTCCCCCATCGCCGGATCGACACCGACACCGATCCGGATGCCGCGGGCTTCCTCGAATGCTTTGCGCTGACGGACGCCGACCTGCCGGTGGTGGTGCTGGAGGGGCGGGTGCTGCGCAATCCCGGCAATGCCGCACTGGCGGATGCCCTGGGCCTCGCAACGGCACTTGATCCGGACAAGGTCCACGACGTGGCCGTGGTGGGCGCCGGGCCGGCGGGTCTTGCCGCCGCGGTCTATGCTGCGTCCGAGGGGCTGGAGACGATCGTGATCGAGGCGGTGGCGCCGGGCGGACAGGCGGGCACCAGTTCCAAGATCGAGAATTACCTGGGCTTCCCCACCGGCATTTCCGGCCAGGCGCTGGCCGGCCGCGCGCAGGTGCAGGCGCAGAAATTCGGCGCGCGGCTGCTCGTGTCCCGCTCCGTGGTGCGGATCGAGTGCGAGGAACGGCCGCTGCGCCTCCACCTCGACGACGGCGCGAGCCTGCTGGCCCGCGCGGTGGTGGTGGCAACCGGCGCGCGCTACCGCAAGCTCGATCTGCCGCGCTATGCCGAGCTGGAAGGCAACGGCATCTACTATGCCGCCACCGCAATGGAGGCGGGGCTGTGCGCCGGATCCGAGGTGGTGGTGGTCGGCGGCGGCAACTCGGCGGGGCAGGCGGCGGTGTTCCTCGCCCGCCATGCCGCACACGTCCATGTGCTGGTGCGCGGGCCCGGGCTGGCGGCGACCATGTCGCGCTACCTGATCGATAGGATCGAGGCGTCGGACCGCATCACGCTCCACCCCTTCACCGAAGTGACCGCGCTGGAAGGCGAGCGGGGGCTGGAGGGCCTCGAATGGACCGACCGGACGACGGGTGCGGCGGAGCGGCGCGCGGTGGGCGCGCTGTTCGTGATGATCGGCGCGGTGCCGAATACCCATTGGCTGGAGGGCTGCGTCGATCTCGACGGCGGCGGCTTCGTGCGGACGGGCAGCGGAGAAACCTTCTTCTGCTCCTCCGCGCCGGGCGTGTTCGCGGTGGGCGACGTGCGGGCCGGATCGGTCAAGCGCGTCGCTTCGGGCGTGGGGGAGGGATCGGTGGTGGTCTCCGCCATCCACCGCTATCTTGAACCCGCGCCCGAATGACGGCATGAGCCGCCCATGAGCGATACTCCTCCCGATCGTCTGTCGGTCAATCCGAGCAGCCCCTATTTCACCCGCGAACTGCTGGAGCGCGGCGTCGGCATCAAGTTCAAGGGCGTCGAACGCCGCGATGTCGAGGAATATTGCATTTCCGAAGGCTGGGTGCGGGTCGCGCTCGGCAAGAAGACCGATCGCAAGGGCAACCCGCTGACGATCAAGCTCGTCGGTCCGGTGGAAGCGTGGTTCCAGAGCGGCGCTGATGCGGCCGCCGCCGATACGGCCGCAGACGAGGACAGCACCGAAGCCTAAGGCGGTGCGGGCAGGCGCCCGCACCCTCGCCTGTCGCCGCCCGCCGCGATGGGCGAGCGCCACCGGTCCGGTCAGGCACTGGCCTGCCCGCGGCCCCGCGCACCGGGCATGCCGAGCTTGTGATAATGGCGACCGAGCTTGTCCAGCGCGGGCGTGACCAGGATGCCGTGCATCAGGATCGATACGGCCACGATCAGCCCCAGCGTCCCCCAAAGCCCCGACACCCTGCCGAAATCGGCATGATTGAGACCGTAGCTGAGATAATAGACCGAGCCGAGGCCGCGGATGCCGAAAAAGGCGATGATCGCGCGCTCCAGCTTCGGGCGCTTGACGCCGAGCAGGCTGATCCACCCCGCCACCGGGCGGATCACGAGCAGCATGATCGCCGCGAACAGCATCTCCCGCCATCCGATCTCGGCCAGCAGCCCTGCCGCGAGCATGCCGCCGAACAGCAGGAGCAGCAGCATCATCAAAAGCCGTTCGGACTCGTCCGCGAAATCATGCAGGCGCTTGTTGAAATCATGCCCCTTGGCGGCACGACGGATCATCAGACCCGCGACGAAGACGGCCAGGAAGCCATAGCCATGGGTGAACTCCGCCAGGGTATAGACGACCAGCGTCGCCCCAAGCGCGATGAAGCCGTCACCGGTTTTTGATAGACGCGCACCATCGGGGAGACGGTAGAGCGTCCATCCGATCAGCCAGCCGAGGACGGCGCCCACCGCCAGGCCTGCACCCAGTTTCCAGAGCACGTCCTGCAGCGCCCAGGTGGCGAGGACCTTGGCGCTCAGGCCTCCGCTCAGGGCGATGGCAACCGCCAGATGGACGAAGGGAAAGGCAAACGCATCGTTCAGGCCCGCCTCGCTCGTCAGGGCAAACTTCGCCTCCGCTTCCTCTTCATTCTCGTCATGATCGATCTGCACGTCGCCGGCCAGCACCGGATCGGTCGGTGAAAGGACGCCGCCGAACAGCAGCGCGGCCGCAAAGCCGAGGCCGAGCAGCTGGTGTCCCAGCAGCATCACCAGGAGGATGGTGATCGGCATGGCGATGCCTAGCAGGCGCCAGGTCACGTTCCAGCGCCGCCACCCGAGCGCGCGTTCGATCTTGAGACCGGCGCCCATCAGCGAGACGATGACGATGAGTTCGGTCGCGCGCTCGACAAGCACCGGCGTCTTTTCGGGGTGCGGTGCCCAGCGTGCGAAGGGCTCGATCGAGAACAGGATGGTGCCCACCGCCACGCAGATCATCGGCAGCGAGAGCGGCAGGCGTTTCAGCAGCATCGGCAGCCAGGCAATTGCCAGGATCATGCCGCCAAGGCCGAAGAGGATGGCGAAGTAATGCGCCTCGATGATCGGCGCCTGTGCCGCCAGAACGGCTGCTTCCGAAAGGAATGGAATCAAGAACAGCTCCCGGGGGCGGCGAAGCGAGATGGCCCGCCCCTAGGGACGCGCCATGCGTGCGGCCGTTCCCGATTTTTCTGCTCCGGTGGCGTTGCCGGCCTCGCTTCACGCCGATTGCCGCGGATCGGCCCAGGCCACAGAATGGAAATGACGCTTCAGTTCGCGGGTACGCGCTTTCCGATCGACGTTGGCAGGGCGCCGCAGAGCCCTTCCTTTGTCAGACTGTCCTCACCGGCAGGAGCAAGCGCCCGGCCCGGGGAGATGCTCAAATCGCACTTTTCACCATCCCGTAATGGTGCCAGGCGAAGATCGCCGCGGCGCCTCGATGCGGTCGCCAGGCTTCGGACCAGTCGCGGGTCAGCTTCTCGCTCGGGCGTTCGGGGTGGCCCAGAATGCGGCCGATCTCGATCTGCACCGCCAGGTCTCCGGCGGGCCAAATGTCCGGCCGGCCCTCGGCGAACAGCAGGTAGATCTCTGCCGACCAGCGGCCGATGCCCTTGATACGGGTAAGCGCCGCGATCGCTTCCTCGTCGTCGTCGGGCAGGGCGGCCAAGTCCAGCGTGCCGCTGGTCACCTCCTCGGCGAGGCTGCGGGCATAGCCGATCTTCTGGCGCGAAAGACCGGCGCCGCGCAGCAGCTCGTCGCTGGCCGCGGCCAGCAGCGCGGGATCCTCCGCATCGCCGAGGGCCGCGTCGAGTTTGTTCCACACTGCGGTGGCCGCGGCGACGCTCACCTGCTGCCCCACGATCGTGCGCAGCAGCGTGGCATAGCCGCGCGACCGGATGCGCGGCTCGGGATAGCCGGCGCGCTCCAATGCGGTGGCGAAGGCAGGTTCGATCGCAGCCAATGCGTCGATCGACCCCTTCAGCTGGTCGGCGGTCAAGCCCATGGATTGCTTCCTTGAAACGGGTGCGGTTCACCGGCATGGACGCGGCGAACCAAGGAGATGCAGATGCCCCAGCTTACGGTCGTGACGCGTGACGGAACCGAACGCACGGTAACCGGCGAGGCCGGTCTCAGCGTGATGGAAGTGATTCGCGACAATGGCTTTGACGAGCTGCTGGCGCTGTGTGGCGGCTGCTGCAGCTGCGCCACCTGCCATGTGCATGTCGACCCGGACTTTGCGGACAAACTGCCGAAGATGAGCATGGACGAGGATGATCTGCTCGACAGCACCAGCGATCGCGACGCCACTTCGCGGCTTTCGTGCCAAATCCCGTTCACCGATGCGCTGGACGGCATGCGCGTACGGATCGCTGCCGAGGATTGAGCTGGTCGAGGGGCGGGCAGGCTACCGCCCCTTCGCCTGGTCCGCGGTTTGCCAGACGCGGACATAGTCGATCTCCATCCGCGACGGGAAGGCTGCGGGGTCGATTCCCTGCATGCCGCCCCAGCCGCCGACGGCGACGTTGAGCAGCAGATATTGCGGCTTGTCGAACGGCCAGGTGGCGGGATCGCCGCGATGGTCGTTGTCGAAGCGCATATTGGCTTGGCCGTCCACGCCGATCAGGATGCGGTCCTTGCTCCAATCGAGCTGGTAGCTGTGGAAGGCCGTGCAGGCGTCGGCCACCTGCGTGGTGGCGCCCTTCTGGGTGTGCTGTGCGTGGTTGTAGGCGCCGGTATGGATGGTGCCGTGAATCGTTTGCGGATCCCAGCCGACCATCTCCATCACGTCGATTTCGCCCAGGTGCGGCCAGCCGGCCTTGTTGTCGGTGCCGAGCAGCCAGATTGCCGGCCATAGCCCCTTGCCGCAAGCTAGCTTGGCGCGGACCTCGACAAAGCCATAGGTCCAGCTCGCCAGGCCGCGGGTGAGGAGGCGGGCGGCGCTATAGTCCTGCCCGCCATAGTCAGGCTGGCTGGAGAGGCGCTCGCGGCGTGCCTCGATCACCAGGCGGCCATTTTCGATCCGCGCATTCTCTGCGCGGTTGGCAGCGTAATATTGCAGTTCCTGGTTGTACCAGCCCTCGCGGTTGCGGGACGTGTCGTAGGACCAGCGTTTCGGATCGGGCAGACGGCCGGATTCGAATTCATCCGCCCACACGAGTCGCGCGCCTTTCGGCACGGCGATCGATTCGCTGGTGGCGGCGGGAACGGGAGGCAACGCGGCGGTCTGCGCGACCGCCGCTGCCGGCAGGAACCAGGCGGCGGCGGCCGCAATTGCAAGCCGCCGCGAACACATCACTTGGGCGAGAGCACCATCAGCATCTGACGGCCTTCCATGCGCGGATAGCTCTCCACCTTGGCCACTTCCGCCGCATCCTGCTGGACGCGCTGGAGAAGTTGCATGCCGAGCTGGCCATGCGAAAGCTCACGACCGCGGAAGCGCAGGGTGATCTTCACCTTGTCGCCTTCGCCAATGAACTTCAGCACGTTGCGCATCTTCACATCGTAATCGTGATCGTCGATGTTCGGACGCATCTTGATCTCTTTGATCTCCTGCGTCTTCTGGGTCTTGCGTGCGAGGTTCGCCTTCTTCTGCGCCTCGTACTTGAACTTGCCCACATCGAGGAACTTGGCGACGGGCGGATCGGCGTTGGGCGACACTTCGACGAGGTCGAGACCGACCTCGGCTGCCTGCGCCATCGCCTCGCGCGTGTACATCACGCCAAGGTTTTCGCCGTCCTGGTCGATCACGCGAACCTTGGGCGACTGGATGAATTCGTTAAACCGCGGCCCGTTCAGCGGCATCGCGGGCGCCATCGGGCGCCGGGGCATGGGAGAACGTATAAGACTGGCTCCTGTAGTTAGTCAGCGCCCTATATAGACAATTCCATGCCCGGAGAGAAGGTCCCCCGCGCGCCATTTCGCAGCGATGTTGCGCGGCAAGTGCAGCATTCGCGCGTAAAAACCCTGCAAGCTCCGCCATCTACCTGATCCGGCGGCTATAATGGCGGGAATGCCGGCGGACATTTCCGGGTGCCGGCGATGCGGGGAATGACATGCAGCACCTGTTTCGTGTGGCGGCGAGTTTTGCTGCCTTTGTTCTTGCCGGTCATGCGCTGGCGCAGGCGGATGCCGGCCATCAGGGTACGGTGAGCGTCGGCGTGACCGCCGGCTCGCTCGGCGTGGGGCCGGAAATCGGCTATCGGCTGGACCAGCATGTCGGCGTTCGCGCCAATGGCGGCTTTCTCGGCGTGGACCACAGCTTCAGCTCCGGCGGCCTTGACTATGACGGCCATGCCAAGCTTTCGTCGGTGGGCGCGATCGTCGATCTCTATCCATTCGGCGGCGGCTTCCGCATCTCGGCGGGCGCGCGCTATAACGGTACCGACGGCAATGTGCGTGCGACGCCGAACGGCCCCACCAGGATCGGCAGCCTGGTCTTCACGCCCGAACAGATCGGCACGATCACCGGCCGCGCCGATCTGCGCGAATTCGCACCGCAGCTGACGCTCGGCTATGGCGGCAAGCTGCGCAAGGGGCTGGTGTTCACCGCCGAGGCCGGCGCCCTGTTCCAAGGCGCAGTGCGGATCCGCGACTTCACCTCGAACGGCACGCTGGCGACCGACCCGACGATCGCGGGCACGACCTACCGCAACGAACTCGCCAAGCAGCGCCAGAAGCTGCAGGATTCGGCGAACGACTATCAGGTCTACCCGATCCTGCAGGTCGGGCTGAAGTACCGCTTCTGAAGGGAGCGGGCGGCACCCATCGGTGCCGCCCGCAGCCCTTCTTCCAGATCAACCGGCTGCGGCGAGATCCGGCGCCAACGCCTCGGCCTTAAGGCGCGCGATCGCCTCGTCCAGCGTCAGCATGGTCTGGCCCTGGCTGCCGAGGACGCGGAGCGCCACGGTGCTCTCCTCCGCCTCGCGCTTGCCGACCACCAGCAGGTTCGGCACCTTGGCCATCGAGTGTTCGCGCACCTTGTAGTTGATCTTCTCGTTGCGCAGGTCGCTTTCGACGCGGATGCCCGCCGCCTGGAGCTTCGCCACCACCTCGCGGGCATAGTCGTCCGCATCGGACACGATCGTCGCGACCACCGCCTGCACCGGCGCGAGCCAGGTCGGCAGCTTGCCGGCGAAATGCTCGATCAGGATGCCGATGAATCGCTCGTACGAGCCAAAGATCGCGCGGTGGAGCATCACCGGCCGGTGGCGCTCGCCATCCTCGCCGACATAGGACGCATCGAGCCGCTCGGGCAGCACCCGGTCCGACTGGATGGTGCCGACCTGCCAGGTGCGGCCGATCGCGTCGGTAAGGTGCCATTCCAGCTTCGGCGCGTAGAAGGCGCCTTCGCCGGGCAGCTCCTCCCAGCCATATTCGGGCGTGGCAAGGCCGGCGGCGACCACGGCGTCGCGCAGCTCGTTCTCGGCCTGGTCCCACATCTCCTCGGTGCCGAAGCGCTTTTCCGGGCGCAGCGCCAGCTTGATCGCATAGGTAAAGCCGAAATGCTTGTAGACCTGGTCGGCGAGCGCGCAGAACGCCTTCACCTCGTCGACGATCTGGTCCTCGCGGCAGAAGATATGGCCGTCGTCCTGGGTGAACTGGCGGACGCGCATCAGCCCGTGCAGCGCGCCGTGCGGCTCGTTGCGGTGGCAGCAGCCATTCTCGACCAGCCGCATCGGCAGGTCGCGATACGACTTGATGCCCTGCTTGAAGATCAGCACGTGCGCCGGGCAGTTCATCGGCTTGAGCGCCATCCACTGGACGTCGTCCGACACCATCGGGCCCTCGTCCTCGATGTTCGGGGTCTCGTCGGGGATGACGAACATGTTCTGGCGATACTTGCCCCAGTGGCCGGACTGCTCCCACTGGCGCGCATCCATCACCTGCGGGGTCTTCACTTCCTTGCTGCCTGCGCCGTTGACCGCGCGGCGCATATAGTCCTCGAGCACGCGGTAGATGACATAGCCGTTGGGGTGCCAGAACACCGAGCCATGCGCCTCCTGCTGGAGGTGGAACAGGTCCATCTCCGCGCCGAGCTTGCGGTGGTCGCGCTTGGCGGCCTCTTCCAGGCGCGTCAGATGCTCCTGCAGCTGCTTCTTGTTCAGCCAGCCGGTACCGTAGATGCGGCTGAGCATCGCGTTCTTCTGGTCGCCGCGCCAATAGGCGCCCGACACGCGGGTCAGCTTGAACGCATCCGCCGCGACCTTGCCGGTGGAGGCGAGGTGCGGGCCGCGGCACATGTCAAGCCAGGCGTCCTCGCCCTTGCCGGCGCGGTACACGGTCAGCTCCTCGCCCTCGGGCAGTTCCTTGGCCCATTCGGCCTTGAAGGTCTCGCCTTGCGCGGTCCAGCGCGCGATCAGGTCGGCGCGCGACCAGACTTCGCGGATCAGCGGCTCGTCGCGCGCGATGATGCGGCGCATCTCCTCCTCGATCGCCGGCAGGTCCTCCTCGGTGAAGGGGCGGTCCTTGGGGGCGAAGTCATAGTAGAAGCCGTCGTCGGTCGACGGGCCGAAGGTGATCTGCGTGCCGGGGAACAGGTGCTGCACCGCTTCGGCGAGGATATGCGCATAGTCGTGACGCGCGAGCTCGAGCGCGTCGGCCTCGTCCTTGGCGGTGACGAGCGCGAGTTGCGCGTCGCCCTCGAACGGACGGCCGATGTCGCGCAGCTCGCCGTCGACGCGGGCGGCGAGCGCCGCCTTGGCGAGGCCGGGGCCGATCGCCGCGGCGATGTCCGCCGGGGTAGTCCCCGGGGCTACCTCGCGGACGGAACCGTCGGGCAGCGTAATGCGGAACATCTCGGACACGGGAAGAACCCCTTTCATGGGTGTGGAACGGAGCGCGGCTTATGCCCGCGCGGGGCCGATATAGGCAAGGCTTTGGCAAATGGGCAGGGGCGGGAGGATTTCGGGGTGGTGTGGAGGGCGCCGCGGGCATAGCCTGCGGGCATGGACGCCAGCCACGACATCGTCGCCATCCTGCCCTGCCGCGACCTCGACGCGAGCACCGCCTTCTACCGCCGCCTGGGGCTGGAGGTGGCCAGTGATTACGGCCACTACCGCATCCTGGAAGACGACCGCGGCTGGCACCTGCACCTGCGGCACGAGGCGAACACGCCCCAGGCGCCGGACAACCCCTTCGGGCTGTACCTCTATGTCGAGGATGTCGACGCGGTGGCGGCCCGGGTGCGCGAAGCGATCATCCAGCCCGGCACGCCGCATGCGATGCCCTGGGGCACGTACGAGTTCGCGGTGTCGGACCCCGATGGCGCGCTGGTGCGGGTGGGGCGGGTGCTCCAGGATTGAGCGCCGCGCTTTAATGACAGCGATCCAGCTATCCGAACAGCGCGGTCACATTGGCGAGCGCCGCAGCCAAGAGCGCGAGTACGCTCGGATAGAAGGTCAGCGCGAAGCCAAAGGCGCGCCCGCTGGCGCCACGTTTGTAGCCCCTCCAAAACAGCAGCCGTCCGAGGGCGAACAGACAGGCCAGCGCGGCGATCAGCGGCGTTGATCCTTCAAAGGTCGCGGCGACGATCAGGTGCGTGACCATCGCCAGCACGGCCTGCTCGAAGCTGTTTTCGAGGACGGCGTTGGCGATCCGGACCTGCTCGGAGGCTTGGTGTCCGCCGCTGCCGCCGATGTCCTGTTCGGAGAAGAAGCGCAACCGGGCGACATTCGCGATCCCTACGGCGACCCACAAGATGACGAGCAGGTCGATCCGTAGAGCGTCCTGGAGGCGCTGCGGAAATGGCGGCGCACTCCGGTGGTGCGTTACGAACGCCACCAGCCCGAGCACGAGGATCGTGAGCAGCAATGCGCTCGCCATGCCGATCGCCACGCCGCGCTGCTCTGCCTTGAATGCTCGCTCGTCGGCCATGCCTGCGCATCCTCCTGCGGGGTCAGATCTCCGCAGTCGTCAACGCACCAAACACCTCCCGATACGCAAACAGCCCCGGCACGCCGCCGGTCATGACGTACAGCACCGCCTCGCCCGGCCGGAATGTGCCGCCGCGGATCGCCGCGAGCAGCCCGGCGAACGCCTTGCCGCTATAGACGGGGTCGAGCAGCAGGCCCTCGGTGCGGGCGAGCAGTTCCACCGCTTCGCGCATCGCCAGCGTGGGGATGCCATAGCCTTCGCCCAGCTGGCTGCCGTCGATCACCACCTCCGCCGCCGTCACGCTGCCCGGCAGGGCGTTGGCGGCGAGCGTCGCCTGGGCCAGCGCCAGCGTCTCGGCATGGCCGCGCTCGGGGGTGGCGAGGACGACGTAGGACTGGACGTGCCTCTCGATCCTCGCCGGTGCCCACTATGCCCGGCACAATGTCGCCGCACCCCGTGATAGCGGGCATTCCCGGCGAACGCCTCGCCTGCCGCCGTCGTCAAACATGCCTATACCGCGTATTACGAGGGTCTGGAGGGCGCGCGCGGGCTGATCGGTGGCAAGCTGGGCTATGGATCTCCGACTATATCGATCGCAGCATTGACGTGACCCGTTTCACGGGCGCTGCGCGCGGAGGACGTGCCGTCGGTCCGCTCGCTTTACCGCTGAAGGCGTAGCCAGTAGATCCGCGTCATGCGCCTTTCCCGACCCGCCCTCCTTCTGGCCCTGGCGCTCGCCGCCTGCGGCGGTGCCGCACCGGAGGCGCCTGCCGGCAGTGCAGCCCGCGGCGCTGTCGCCGCGCCGGTCGCCATGTCGCAAGGCACCGGCGTGGAGGATGGTTATGCCGCCTGTCGGGAGCGCGCTGCCGGCAGGGCTCCCGGGCTGATCGCCTGCGCCGATTCCGCGGTCGCTGCGGCCGGACAGAAGTTCGACAGCGCGGAAGCCGCCGCTGCCTTCCGCGCCGCGCTTGCGAAACTGGGCGACGAGGCGGCAGAGTCGGGCGGGACGGCGGCGCAGGTGACCTTCGCCCACGCCGCCGTGCAAGCGGCGCGGCAGCGTGCGTTGCTCCTCTCCGGCAGTGCCCATGGCACGGCCCCCGCCGTCCAGGCCGGGGAGCCCGGCGGCGCCTGGGCGACGAGCCGTGCGATCAGCTGCCGTGAACATCCGGTGCCGCAATGCGCCGCGCGCTACGACGCGCTGCTTTCGCTGCTGCGGACGCAAGCTGCGAGGGAACCGGCAACAACGCACCCCGCGCCCGCCAAGGACCTGCCGCTGCCCAGCTGCGACGAGATCAAGGCGGGCGGCGAAGTGGGCGAGGCGCTCGCCGATACCTTCTATGCCCGCTATCCGAAGTCGCTGGCCGGCGAGGCCAGTGTGGAGCAGGTCGCACTCGATCCAGCGGCGCTCGACAATGTTGTCCGCTATCTGGTCTGCGTGGCCGGCGCGACGCAATATGATCCCGTGGTGGCGGAAAACGGCCTCGCGCTGTTCGCCAGCAAGCTTCACGGCGTTGCGGCTCGGCGCAGGCTTTCGGCGCTTGCGCATAGCGGCGATCCCGCGGCGGGTGCGGCGCGCCGGCTCGACGCGCAGATCACCGGCCATCTGCAGGAGTCGCGCTGAAGGCTTCTGCCAGCTGTCCGCTCGATCGGGACATGCGGGCGGGTGGTGCTACCGTGCCGTGGCGCACGCGCAGCGCCAGGAATTCTGAGCTCATGCGACGCCGAACGGCACGACGTGGTTGGTCGATATGTGCCCGATCGCGCAGCGGCCGAGATAGGGGACACCCATCTCCCTGCACCAGCGGACGATCATCTCGTCCACCGTCTCGCCGAAGGGCGGGTCGTTCTCGGCGATTGCGGTCACCGCGCCGAGGCGGATACCGGCGATGCCCTTGAGCTGCTCGGCATGCGCGACATTGAACAGCATCCGGTCGATCCGGTAGAGCGGTTCGTCCACCTCCTCGATCATCAGCACATGGTCGGTAAGGTCGGGCAGATACTTGCTGCCGATCAGCGACGTCAGGATCGCCAGGTTGAACGCGGCGGCGGGGCGGCCGTCGGCCAAGGACGGGTCCAGCCCGCGGCGGTCGCGCTCGATCAGCCATCCCAGCGCCCAACCGGTATCCACCCCCGCATCATTCTTGCCGATGCTGCTCGCCATCGAGGCATGGACCGGATGGCCGATGCCGCGGGCGTAGAGCGCGCCGAGCAGGAAGCCCATGTCGGAGAAGCCCATATAGGTCTTGCGCCGCGCCGCCTCGCCCAGATGCGGCATCACCGCGTCGAGGATGCGGTTCGAGCCATAGCCGCCGCGCGCGAACCAGATCGCGTCGATCGTCGGATCGTTGGCGAACTCCAGGAATGCCGCCGCACGCTCGGCATCGGTGCCGGCGAAATGGCCCGCCGAGAGATAGCATTGCGGGTGGAACACCACCTCGTGCTCCGGGTAGGTGAGCGCCATGAACGCCGCCATGCGGGCAGACGATTCCCGGGTGACTGGCCGCGCCGGCGCGACGACTCCGATCCGCATATGCTTGTATGGTCTCCTCGCTTCGCCGATAGCGTGCCCATGCAGCATGGCAAAGCAACCTTCTTCGTAGGAATCGGCGGTTCGGGGATGATGCCGCTGGCGATGATCCTCGCCGGCCGCGGCGCCCGGGTCTCGGGTTCGGACCGCAGCCTCGACGGCGGGCGGCTGGCCTCCAAGTTCGACTGGCTACGCAGCCGCGGCGTCGACCTGTTCCCGCAGGACGGCAGCGGCGTGCAGTCGGCCGAGCAGGTGGTGGTCGCCTCCGCCGCGATCGAGCCGACCGTGCCGGATATGGTGCGCGCGGCCGAACTGGGTTGCGCGCGGATGTCCCGGGCCGAGCTGCTGGCGAGCCTGTTCAACGCTTCCCCGCTGCCGATCGGCGTGGCGGGGACGAGCGGCAAGTCCACCGTGACGGGGATGATCGGCTGGATCCTCCATGCCTGCGGGCGTGATCCCACGGTGATGAACGGCGCGGTGATGAAGAATTTCGCCACGCCGGACGCGCCCTTCGCCAGCGCGCTGGTGGGGGCGGGGGACGCGTTCGTCAGCGAGGTGGACGAGAGCGACGGCTCGATCGCCAACTATTGGCCGCGGATCGCCGTGCTCAACAATGTCAGCCTCGACCACAAGTCGCTGGAGGAATTGCGGCTGCTGTTCGGCGCCTTTGCGGGCAAGGCGGCGACCACGGTGGTGAATGTCGGCGACGCCGAAAGTGCCGCACTGGCGATGGGGCTGGATCGCGGGCGAACGATCACCTTCGCCGTCGACGGCGACGCAGACCTGATAGCGCGGAACCTGGCGCCGGAGGCCTTTGCGATCGGCTTCGACCTGGTGATGGGCGAGACCGTGCGGCGGGTGCGGCTGCAGGTGCCGGGGCGGCACAATGTCGCCAATGCGCTGGCGGCGATCGGCGCGGCAACGGCGGCGGGCGTGTCGCTGGAGGACGCATGCGCGGCGGTTGAGGGCTTTACCGGGCTGCGGCGGCGGTTCGAGCTGGTCGGCGAAGCGGGCGGCGTGTCGGTGATCGACGATTTCGGGCACAACCCGGACAAGATCGCGGCGACGCTGGATACGCTCCACGCCTTTCCGGGACGGTTGCTGCTGCTGTTCCAGCCGCATGGCTATGGCCCGCTCAAGGTGATGCGGCGCGAGCTGGTCGCGATGTTCGCGACGAAGCTTGGGGCGGAAGACCTGCTGGTGCTGCCGGACCCTGTCTATCAGGGGGGCACGGTAGCGCGCGAGGTGACCAGCGCAGACATCGTCACCGATGTCGCGGCGACCGGCGCGAGAGCCGTGCACGTCCCCAGCCGCGAGGCGGCGGCGGCGCATCTGGTGGCGCAGGCCCGGCCGGGCGACCGCATCGTGGTGATGGGCGCGCGCGACGACACGCTCAGCCAGCTTGCCGAGGACATGGTGGTACGGCTGCGGGGGTGATCGCCCCGTAAAGCAAGCTTGACATGTAAAGTGAGGTTGATGTAAAGCGTACTTGCCTTAGTAGCAAGGAAGCCTGACATGCAGCGTACTTCTCCCGCCGGCCGTCGCTATCTGAAGCGGTTCACGCCGACGATGCTTGCTTATGTGGGGGCGGTGATCGCATCGAGCGTGGCGGTAGATCGCCTGCACCCGACGGGCATCGCGCTGATTGCCTGGTCGATCCTGCCGGCGCTCCCGGTCCTCGCGATCCTGGTCGTCATCGGCTTGTACATCCACGAAGAAACGGACGAATATCTGCGCCTGCGGATCGTCTCGGCGATGCTGATCGGCATCGGCGTGGTGCTGGCCGTCTCGGTCGTGCTGGGCTTCCTGCAACTCTACCACGCGATCGGCCAGGTAGACGTGTTCTGGGCGTTCCCGATCTGGTGCGGCACCTGGGGCGCGGCACAGTGTCTGCTCGCGTGGCGAGACAAGATGTCCGGAGGCGAGGCGTGAACAACCGCCTCCGCGTGCTCCGCGCCGAACGCGCCTGGAGCCAGCAGGACCTTGCCGAACGGCTCGAGGTTTCGCGCCAGAGCGTCAATGCCATCGAGACCGGCCGCTACGATCCCTCGCTGCCGCTTGCCTTCAAGATCGCCGATTTGTTCGGCCTCGCGATCGAGGAAATCTTCGTCAATCCCGCAAAGGAGAAGGACCTATGAAGCGCCTGCTTGCCTGTGCCTGCCGTGATTCGCAGTTGCCCTGGGCCGCGATCCTGATCGCGCTGTTCGCGGCGAACGGCTCCTTCAACCACGCGCATGCGGCCCGAGCCGCTGCCGCCGCTCCCGTTGCCGACCCCGTTGTGCAGATGGAGCATATCTCGGTGCAGGTCGTCGGGCGCGGCAGCCCGGTATTCCTGATCCCCGGCCTGTCCAGCCCGCGCGCCACCTGGGGCGGCGTGGTGCCCGAGCTGGCCAAGAACCACCGCGTCTATCTGGTACAGGTCAACGGCTTTGGCGGCGACGAACCGGGCGGAAACCTGCAGCCGGGCATCCTCGACGGGATCGTCGGCGACCTCCACACGCTGATCACCAGCCGCAAGCTGGGGGCGGTGCCGGTGGTCGGTCATTCGATGGGTGGGCTGGTCTCGCTGATGCTGGCGCAGGCGCATCCGGGCGATGTGCAGAAGGCGCTGATCGTCGATGCACTGCCGTTCATCGGCACTCTCTTCGCGCCCGCCGCCACGACGGAATCGATCAAGCCCCAGGCCGAGATGATGCGCGCGCAGATGGTGAGCCTGTACGGCAAGCCTTTCCCCGACCAGGTTGGCCAAATGATCGCGCGGCAGAATGCGCTGAGGCCGGCGTCGCAGGCGCAGGTGGCCGGCTGGTCCGCCAAGGCCGACATGCGGGTCACCGGGCAGGCGCTCTACGAGGACATGACCACCGATCTGCGCCCGGCGCTGCCGAAGATCGCCGCGCCGATTACCGTGCTGGTCCCCTGGACCGACGCCCGCGGCGGCGAGCAGCAGGTGCTGGGCCTCTACCGCGCGCAATATGCCGGTGCGCCGAACGTGACGATCCGCGGCGTGGGCGACAGCGGGCACTTCATCATGCTCGATCAGCCGGCAGTGTTCGAGCGAGCGCTGATGACGTTCCTGGGATGAGCGATGCGAGGGGGCGGCATGCCCCCTCGTTCACCGCGGGTCGTTCTGGCAGCGCTCGGGATGCTTGCGGCATTCCTTTTCACGCCTGCGCATCTCGCGGCCGCGGTTGCGGTCCGCTTCGTCCTGGCTGGTGGTGGTCCAGTCGACCGCCTTGGCGCCGGCCTTGACCGGCAGCGTCACCACGTTGGCGGCGGTCCTTACCACGCATCCTTCCGCCAGCAGCGGCAGTACCAGCAGGGCGGGCAGGATACGCATGGGGCTTTCCTTACTTCGCGTCGGTTTCCAGGAAGCTATCCCGAGCCGGCACGCCGATGGAAGGAAAATCGGTGAAGAAACCGTCGATGCCGGCCTTCAGGAATGCGGTGATCTCCGCCTCCAGGCGACCGTGCACCGCCGGATCGGTGCCGGTGCGATAGCCCGGCATCAGGAAGAAGTTTTCGGCGCGGAAGGTCCAGGGGTGGAGCTTCAATCCTGCCGCATGCGCATCGGCGACCAGCGTGGAGGGCGTGCCGTCGGTGGCGAGGATCTGGGTCAGTTCCGGGCCGATGCCGGCGGCATAGGCGGCGATTGCCTTCAGCCCTTCGGGCGTCGCCATGTCCTTGTAGCTGGCAACCGCATGATCCGCAGGGCCCTGGCTGCCGGCCATCAGCTGGATTAGCGGCACCTTGGTCATGCTGTGGAGCTGCTTGAGGTTGTTCACCTCGAACGACTGGATGAACACCGGCGCATCGGCACGGTCCCAGCCCGCGGCTTTCAGCTTGGCGACGAGCCGCGCCTCGAGCGGCAGGCCGATCGAGGCGAAGTAGCTCGGGTGCTTGGTCTCGGGATAGATGCCGATCGTGCGGTGCAGCCGCGCCGATTCCTTCTTGGCCAGCGCGATGATCTCGTCGAGCGTCGGGATCGTCGCCTGGCCGTCATAGGCGGTGTTGCCCGGGCGGAGCTTGGGGAGGCGCTCCTTGGCGCGGAGCGTCTTGAGCTCCGCCAGGGTGAAATCCTCGGTGAACCAGCCGGTGAGTGCCTGGCCGTCGATCGTCTTGGTGGTCTTGCGGGCGGCGAACTCGGGATGCGCCGCGACATCCGTCGTATCCGTGATGTTGTTTTCGTGCCGCGCGACCAGCTCGCCGTCCTTGGTGGGGACGAGATCCGGCTCGATGAAATCGGCGCCGAGGTCGATCGCGCGCTGGTAGGAGAGCAGCGTGTGCTCCGGCCGTTCGCCGCTGGCGCCGCGATGGGCGATCACGACGATGCGGGGCATGGGCTTCTGCATGGGATGACCTTGTCCGAAAGCGAGGGCGGGCGCCAGCAGGGCCATCGCCAAAAGCATCCATCTCGTCACGAAACTCTCCTTCGGCTAGGCGGTTAGGCAGCGGATGTGACGGGAGCGAGACAAGTGGCCGATAACGACAGCGTACTGGCCGCCGCCGAGGCATGGCGCGGTGCGCGCATGGCGCTGGCGACGGTGGTGACCACCTGGGGATCGGCCCCGCGCCCGCGCGGCAGCCACCTGCTGGTGCACGAGGACGGGCGGTTCGAGGGCTCGGTCTCCGGCGGCTGCGTGGAGACCGACATCCTGCAGACCGCCGCGGAGGTGATCGCCGGCGCGCCGGCGGTGGTGAAGGACTATGGCGTCGCCGATGCGGCGGCCTGGGAAGTGGGGCTGCCCTGCGGCGGGCAGATCGCGGTGCTGGTCCAGCCGGTCGCCGCGCATGGCTTCCCGCCCGAACTGTTCGATGCGATCCGGGAAGCGCGGGCCGAGGGACGGCCGCTGGAGGTGGGAACCGACCTTGCCACGGGGCAGAGCGCCATCGGCACGGGCGGCTTCGTCCATCGCTACGATCCGCCGCGGCGCCTGCTGATCGTCGGGGCGGTGCAGATCGCGCAGGCGCTGGCCGGCCTCGCCCGCGAGCTGGGCATCGCGACCACGGTGATCGATCCGCGCGGGCGCTTCCTCACCCAGGAGCGGTTTCCGGGCGTTACGCTGGACGACCGCTGGCCGGACGAGGCGGTGACCGCGCATCGGCCCGATCCTGCGACCGCCGTGGTCACGCTGAGCCATGACCCGAAGATCGACGACGCGGCGCTGATCGCCGCACTGGCCCATCCTGCCGGCTATGTCGCCGCGCTGGGTTCGCGGCGCAGCCACTCGGCGCGGCTGGAACGTCTGGCGGCGGCGGGCGTCTCTTCGGAGGATCTCGCGCGGATCGAGGGGCCGGCCGGCCTGGCGATCGGCGCGATCGGTCCGTCGGAAATTGCCCTGTCCATCGCAGCCGCCATGGTGAAGACTTTCCATGCTGACACCTGAGAAGACCGCCCTCGTCCTGCTCGCTGCCGGCCGTTCCGAACGGTTCGGCGAAGGCGACAAGCTCGCCGAGGAATATCTTGGCCACCCGCTTGCCCTGCACGTGGTGACGGCACTGGAGAACATGCCGTTCCTGGCCCGCATCGCAGTGGTGTCGGACACGGTGATCGATTTCGCGGCGCGCGGATTTGCGGTCGTCGAGAACCGGGACGAGGACCAGGGCCAGGCGCGATCGGTGCGCCACGGCGTTGCGGCGGCGGAGGCGGCGGGCGCCGAAGCGGTGCTGATCGCGCTGGCCGACATGCCGCGAGTGACGGTGACGCACTGCTACCGGCTGTTCGATGCCTCGGACAACGGGGCGACGCTTGTCGCCTCCAGCGACGGCGTGCGGCCGATGCCGCCGGCGCTGATCGGCCGGGATCATTTCGCCGAGCTGTGCGCGCTGGAAGGCGATGCCGGGGCGCGGCAGCTGAGCCTGCGCGGCCACCACGTCATCACCCGTCCCGAGGAACTGGTCGACATCGACACGCGGCAGGACCTGGAAGACCTGCGCGAGCGCGAGGCGGCCGCGGCTATTCGTGCCGCAAGGCGTCGATCGGATTGAGCGCCGCCGCCCGGCGTGCCGGGAAGAAGCCGAACACGATCCCGATCAGCGCCGAAATCGCGAAGCTGAGCAAGTTGATCGACAGATCGAACTGGAAGGGCAGGTCGGCCAGCGTGGCCAAGCCCCAGGAGGCGAAGAAGGCGAGGCCGACGCCGATCAGGCCGCCCAGGCAGGAAAGTGCGACCGCCTCGACCAGGAACTGCAGCAGCACTTCCTTGCCCAGCGCGCCGATCGCGAGGCGGATACCGATCTCGCGGGTGCGCTCGGTTACCGATACCAGCATGATGTTCATGATGCCGATGCCGCCGACCAGCAGGCTCACCGCGGCGATCGCGGCGACGAACAGCGTCATCTGCTGCATCTGGTTCTGCACCGTCGAGGCGAATTCGGCGCTGTCGAAAATGTCGAAATTGTCCGGCTGGCCGGGGGTGAGGTGGCGGCGCTCGCGCAGCAGGCCGACCAGCGACTGCTTCACCGTTGCCGTGTCATAGCCCTGCGCCACGGCGATCTGGATCGCCAGCACGTTCTGGTTGCCGACGAAGCGGCGTTGCACGGTCTTGAGCGGCAGCACCACGGTGGAGTTGGGGTCGCTGAAGCCGGCATTGTCGCGCTTCTTCAGCACGCCGATCACTTCGCAGCTCACCGTGCCCAGGCGGAAGCGCTCGCCCACCGGATCCTCGTTGGCGAACAGGTTGGTGCGGATCGTGTCGCCGATCACGCAGACCGACTTGCCGGCGCTCTGCTCGGCTTCGGTGAAGCGGCGGCCGCCGGCGAATTCGAGATTCTGCGCGTCGAAATAGTCGTTGCTGGTGCCGGTGACCGAGGCGGTCCAGTTCTGCGCGTTGCGCACCGCCAGCGCCGAGGAGGACGCCTGCGGCGCCACTGCGCGAACACCGCTTACCTGCTGGCGGATGGCCAGGACATCGGCATTCTCGAAGCTCGGCGGGGCATTGCCGCCGCCGCGCCGGCCGCCGCTGGGGAAGACGGTGAGCGTGTTGCTGCCCAGCGAGCTGATCGAGGCCTGCACCGAAGCGGAGACGCCGTTGCCCAGCGTCACCATGGTGATGACCGCGGCGACGCCGATGATGATGCCCAGCGTCGTCAGGAACGAGCGCAGGATGTGGCGGCGGATCTCGCGCAGCGACAGGAGAAGGGTGGTGAACAGCATCGCTCAGGCCCCGCTGACGGCGCCGGCGGGGACCTCGGTCCGCTCCACCAGCCCGTCCTTGAAATGCACGATCGTCTTGGCGAAACTCGCCATTTCCGGTTCGTGGGTGACCATCAGCACGGTGATGCCCATGTCGGCATTCAGCCGCTGCAGCAGCTTCATGATCTCCACCGATCGTTCGCTGTCCAGGTTGCCGGTCGGCTCGTCGGCGAGCAGCACGTCGGGTTGCGTCACGATTGCGCGCGCGATGGCGACGCGCTGCTGCTGGCCGCCCGACAGTTCGGCGGGCGTATGGTCCGCCCAGCGATCGAGCCCGACCTGTTCCAGCGCGGCCATCGCCGCCTCGCGTCGCGCCTTGCGATGCTCGCCGCGATAGAGCAGCGGCAGCTCGACATTCTCCAGCGCCGTGGTGCGGGCGAGCAGGTTGAAGCCCTGGAACACGAAGCCGAGATAGCGGCGACGCAGATAGGCACGCTGGTCGCGGTCTAGCTGTTCGACATGCACGCCGCGGAACAGATAGCTGCCGCCGCTGGGCACATCGAGGCAGCCGAGGATGTTCATCGTCGTCGACTTGCCCGAACCCGAGGCTCCCATCACCGCCAGGAACGCGCCGGGTTCGATCGCGAGATCGACGCCCTTCAGCGCCTCGAACGCGGTCGGCCCCTCGCCGAACGTCTTGGTGATGCCCCGGAGCTGGATCAGCGGCTCGGCCATATCAGTTCTGGTCGTCCTTGGCGGGCTTGGCCGGCCCACTGGCTTGGACGCCGACGATCACCTTCATGCCCGGCGTCAGCTTGGCGCTGGTGACGGCGGTGCGGCTACCGTCGCTGGGGCCGGTGACGACCTCCACCTTTTCCGGCTTGCCGTCCTTGCCGACGACATAGACGGTCTGTTTGCTGCCGCGCCCGATCGCCTTCTCCTGATCCTTGCGGGGCGGGCCGAACTGGATGCCGCCGCCGGCCTTGGCGCCCCCCTGGTCGGGTGTGAAGCGCAGCGCGCCATTGGGGATCAGCAACGTGTTTTCGAGCTTCTCGACGCCGATCGTCGCGGTGGCGGTCATGCCCGGGCGCAGCGTCAGGTCTGGGTTGCTGACCGAGAGGACCGCCGCGTAGGAGACGACCTGGTTGGCGGTGGTGGTGCTGGTCGCGGCGCTGGTCGATGCGGTGGAGGCCGTCAGGTTCGAGCCGAGATCGACTCGCGTGATCTGCGCCGGGAAGGTGCGGCCAGGGAAGGCATCCACGGTGAAGCTGGCCGGCAGACCCACCTTGACCGCGCCGACATCGGCCTCGTCGATCGCGACCTCGAGCTTCATCTGGGTCAGGTCGCGCGCGATCACGAACATGGTTGGCGTGCTGAACGACGCGGCGACGGTCTGGCCCGCATCCACCTGACGGGCGAGCACCACGCCGTTCACGGGCGAGCGTATGATCGAGCGGGTTCGCTGGGTCTGGTTGGAGGAGAGCGACGCCTGGGCGGAGATGATGTTGGCCTGCGCCGAGCGTACGTTGGCGCGGGCGCGGGCCACGGCGGCACGGGCGGTGTCGAGTTCGGTCCTGGCCGGCACCTTGCCGCCCGAAAGCCGGCTGACCTCTTCCATGCGGCGCAGCTGCGCGGTGGATTCGTCCAGCGTCGCCTGCGCCTGCGCGACCGCCGCCTGGTTGGCAGCGAGCGTCGCGCGGCTCTGGGTGATCGCGTCGTCGAGGCGCGAGGGATCGATGATCGCGATCGGCTGGCCCTCGGTCACCCGGTCGTTGACGTCGACCAGCACCTTGAGGACGAGGCCGGAGATTTCCGAGCCCACCGTGACCTGCCGCGTCGGCGCAAGGCGGCCCGTGGCGGAGACGGTGACGGACAGTGCGCCCCTCTCGGCCGGCACGGTGATGTAGCTGGGCGGCGGCTTGGGGGCGAAGCAGCGCGAGACCAGCAGCCCCAGCGCCACCACGACCAGCGCGATGATGATCCAGCGCAGGTTCCGCCGCCACCAGGGGCGCCGCTTCGTGCCCAGAAAGGCGTTGAGGTCCTGAGGTTCACTGGCCATCGGTGGCGCTGCCTGTTCTTGGAGGGAGGGGCGGGATCGGCGCGGCTTCATCCCAGCCGCCGCCCAATGCGACATAGAGCTGGACCAGCGCCGTCGCCTGTTCGGATTCGGCCTGGGCAAGGCCGTTCTTCGCCGAAAGCAGCGTGCTTTCGGACTGGTTGAGCGTCGTGAAATCGGTCAGGCCCGAGCGATAGCGGAAGCGGGCGAGCAGCGCCTGGTTGCCGGCCGCTTCCAGTGCGGTGCGGAACTCCGCCTCACGGGTGCGCGCCGCCTGGAGTGCGACGATCGCGTTCTCGATCTCCTCCATCGCCTGCAGCACGCTGGCCTTGTAGGCATAGAAGGCGCCGTCCGCGCCGGCGCGGGCCGAACGGAGCTGGCTGCGCAGGCGGCCGGAATCGAAGATCGTCTGCGCGACATTGGCGAAGGCGCGGCCGGTGATCAGGTCGAGCAGCGAACCGAGCGAGCCACTGCCCGAACTGATGCTGCCGCCGAGGCTGAGGCGGGGATAGAGTTGCGCGCGCGAGACGCCGATCTGCGCGGTGGCGACGGCGAGGTTGCGTTCGGCGGCGCGCACGTCCGGCCGCTGACGCAGCGCGTCGGCAGGGATGCCGGCGGCGACGCTGGCGGGCCCGCGCGGAATCGGCTTCTGCGCCTCCAGCGCGCCGCGCAGGGCACCCGGGGCCTGGCCGGTGAGCACACCCAGCCGCGCGACATTGCCGGCATAGCTGCTTTCCAGCTGCGGGATGGTGGCGGCGGTTTGCGCACGCTGGGCGCGGGCCTGCTCGGCATCGAGCGAGGAGACGAGCCCCGCCTGCACGCGCCACTGCGCGATCTGGAGGTTCTCGTCCTGAATGGCGAGGCTCTCGCGCGCATTGGCCAGCTGCGCCTGGGCGAGCCGGGCCAGCACATAGTTGCGCGCAGTTTCCGATTCCACCGAGAGCAGCACCGCGGCCCGGTTGAACCCGGCCGCCGCGAAGTTCGCGCGGGCGCCGCGTACGCTGCTGCGCACGCCGCCGAACAGATCGGCCTGGTAGCTCGCGTCGAGCCCCAGCGAGAAGTTGCTGCTGCCGCCCTGCGAGAAGGAGCCGATCGTGCCGTCCGGCAGCTGGGTGGTGATGCTGCCGCCGCGGAGCGGCTCGTTGCGCGAATAGCCGGCGGATCCGCTGACGGAGGGAAGCAGCGCCGCGCGCGACTGGATCAGCGATTCCCGCGCCTGGCGGAGCCGGATTACCGCCTGGGCAATGTCGAGGTTCGCGGTCTGTGCCTGGCCGATCAGCTGGCCGAGTATCGGATCGTCGAACTTGTCCCACCAGCGCGACAGATCCTCGCGCGCCTGTTGCTGCGGATCGACCGAGAAACGATCCGGCAGGTCGATCGGCGCGGCGCTCTGTTGCGGGTGGGCGGAACCGGTGGAGCAGGCTGCCAGCGGCAGCGCCGCACAGAGCAACAAAGCAATCGCAGGTCGTGCCATGCCGTCTTATATGGCTGATACGCCTACGACGATCCACTAAAAAAACATCACGCTCCGAAACGATCTTGCGTGTGGGGGTGCCTTGCCTAGGCACCCCTTGCGCTCCTAGATGCTCGCCGACCAGGAGGGGTCTTGATGAGCGAGAATCTGTATCCGGTGCCGGAAAGCTGGGCGAGCACCGCCCGCGTCGATGCCGCAGCGTATGAACGTCTCCACGCCCAGTCTCTGTCCGATCCAGACGGGTTCTGGCTTGAGCAGGCCAAGCGGCTCGACTGGATCGTGCCGCCGCAGACCGCCGGCGACTGGTCGTTCGACGAGGCCGATTTCCGCATCCGCTGGTTCGCCGACGGCAAGCTCAACGTCGCCGCCAACTGCCTCGACCGCCATCTGGCGAGCCGCGGGGCCGAGACCGCGATCCTGTGGGAACCGGACGATCCCAAGGAAGACGCGCGCCGGATTACCTATCTGGAGCTCTATGAAGAGGTCTGCCGCTTCGCCAATGTGCTGAAGGCGGAAGGGGTGAAGAAGGGAGACCGCGTCACCGTCTACATGCCGATGATCCCCGAGGCCGCGGTGGCGTTGCTCGCCTGCGCGCGGATCGGCGCGGTGCATTCGGTGGTGTTCGGCGGCTTTTCCCCGGAAGCACTGGCCGGCCGCATCGTCGATTGCGACAGCCGCATCGTCATCACCGCCGACGAAGGCCGCCGCGGCGGCAAGCGCGTGCCGCTCAAGGCCAATGTCGACGCCGCGCAACGCCACGCGCCCGTTCTGGAAAAGGTGATCGTCGTCAAGGCGACCGGCGGCGACGTGCCGATGCAGCCCGGGCGCGACCTCTGGTATCACGAGGCGGCGGCGAAGGTTTCGGCCGACTGTCCGGCCGAGCCGATGGAGGCCGAGGATCCGCTGTTCATCCTCTACACCTCGGGATCGACCGGCAAGCCCAAGGGCGTGCTCCATTCCAGCGGCGGCTATCTGCTCTGGGCCGCCTACAGTCATGAAGTGGTGTTCGATTACCGGCCGGGCCAGATCTATTGGTGCGCGGCGGATATCGGCTGGGTCACGGGCCACAGCTATATCGTCTATGGGCCGCTGGCGAACGGCGGCACCACGCTGATGTTCGAAGGCGTGCCGACCTGGCCGGACGCCGGCCGGATGTGGCAGATCGTGGACCGGCACCAGGTGGAGATCCTCTACACCGCCCCCACGGCGTTGCGCGCGCTGATGAAGGAGGGCGATGGCTATGTCACGTCCACCAGCCGGAAGTCGCTGAAGCTGCTCGGGTCGGTCGGCGAGCCGATCAATCCGGAGGCATGGCGCTGGTATCATGACGTGGTGGGCGAGGGGCGCTGCCCGATCGTCGACACCTGGTGGCAGACCGAGACCGGCGGGCACATGATCACCCCGCTGCCAGGCGCTACCGCGCTCAAGCCGGGGTCGGCCTCGATGCCGTTCTTCGGGATCGAGCCGCAGCTGGTCGACGGCGACGGCAAGTTGCTGGAGGGGGCGACCGAGGGCAATCTCGTCATCGCGCGCAGCTGGCCGGGGCAGATGCGCACCGTGTGGGGCGATCACGAACGCTTCTTCCAGACCTATTTCACCACCTATCGCGGCAAGTATTTCACCGGCGACGGCTGCCGCCGTGATGCCGACGGCTATTACTGGATCACCGGCCGGGTGGACGACGTGATCAATGTCTCGGGCCACCGGATGGGCACCGCCGAGGTGGAGAGCGCACTGGTGCTGCACGACAAGGTGGCCGAGGCCGCGGTCGTCGGCATGCCGCACGACATCAAGGGGCAGGGCATCTATGCCTATGTGACGCTCAACGCCGGCGAGGAAGCAACCGACGGCTTGCGCAAGGAACTGCGTGATTGGGTGCGCACCGAGATCGGGCCGATCGCGACGCCCGACGCGATCCAGTTTGCCCCCGGCCTGCCCAAGACGCGCTCGGGCAAGATCATGCGCCGCATCCTGCGCAAGATCGCCGAGGGCGACGTGAGCAGCCTCGGCGATACCTCGACGCTGGCGGATCCTGCCGTGGTCGACGATCTGGTCGCCAATCGGGTGGGGTGATCCTTTCCCCTCCTCCCTCGCGTGCGGGAGGAGGGGTGCCCTTTCGATCCGTATCGCGTGTAACAAAATTCCATTGCAGCCCCCGAAGTGCGGCGTTACAGTTCGGTAACACACATCGAGGTGGGGGTTTCTAACATCATGAAATTGCGTCGTTCCTTGTTGTTGACCAGCGTCGCCGCGCTGCTCGTTTCCGCGCCCGCGCTGGCCCAGACCGGCAAGCCCAAATATGGCAGCTTCGGCGTTGATCTCACCGCCCAGCAGGCTGGCGTGAAGCCCGGCGACGACTTCTGGACCTTCGCGAACGGTGGCTGGGCGTCGCGCACCGAGATCGCGGCCGACCGCACCTCGGCAGGCCCGTTTGTCGACCTCGCGCTCGCGGCCGAGAACAATGTCCGCACGCTGCTCGACGACATGGCGAAGAACCCCGCTGCCTATGGCGCGAGCGGCAAGCAGATCGGCGATTTCTACGCCAGCTGGATGGACGAGGCCGGCATCGAAGCGCGGGGTACGGCGCCGCTGAAGCCGTATCTGGCGCGTATTGCCGGTGTGCAGGACAAGACGGCGCTGCAGGTGCTGTTCGCCAGCGTCGGCTATGCCACCCCGGTCGAGGTGGAAATCTCGCCCAGCCTGGCGGACCCGACCAAGTACACCGCAGCCGTCGGCCAGGGTGGCCTCGGCATGCCGCGCGACTATTTCCTGAACCAGGGCGCGAAGTTCGATGCGGCGCGGACTGCCTATCGGGCCTATATCCAGCAGATCCAGGAACTGGCCGGCATCCCCGACGCCGGCGCCAAGGCCGATGCGATCGTTGCGCTCGAGACCGCGATGGCCAAGGTCCAGTGGTCGCCCGAGCAGAGCCGCGATATCGCCAAGCTCAACGATCCGCAGACGATCGCGGGACTGAAGGCCAAGGCGCCTGAGTTCGACTGGGCGCTGATGCTGAAGACAGCGGGCCTGGAAAGCTCGCCGCAGATCCTGATGACGCAGAACACGGCGCTGATCGCGCTGGGCAAGCTGTTCGCCGAGACGCCGCTTGCCACCTGGAAGGACTATCTCGCCTATCGCTTCGTCAGCGATCACGCGACCTATCTGCCCAAGGCGTTCGACCAGGCGCGATTCGACTTCTACTCCAAGACCCTTTCCGGCGTGCAGGTGCAGCGCGAGCGCTGGAAGCGCGGCGTGCAGCTGGTGGGCGGTGCGCTCGGCGAGGCGGTCGGCAAGGCCTATGTTGCCAAATACTACCCGCCCGAATCCGAAAAGCAGATGGCGGAGCTGATCGAGAATCTGCGCGATTCCTATCGCGAGCGGATCGCGGCTTCGACCTGGATGGACGAGGCGACCCGCCAGGCCGCGCTTGCCAAGCTCGCCGCCTTCGAACCGCGCATCGGCCATCCCGAGAAGTATATCGACTATGCGTCGCTCAGCGTGGAGCGGGGCGACCTGCTCGGCAACGTGATGCGCTCGGGCGAATTCCAGCATCAGCTGGCGCTGTCGCGCTTCCCCAAGCCGGTCGATCGCAGCCTGTGGGCGATGACTCCGCAGACGGTGAACGCCTATTACAATCCGTTGTCGAACCAGATCACCTTCCCGGCGGCGATCCTGCAGCCGCCCTTCTTCGACCCCTATGCCGATCCGGCAGTCAATTACGGCGCGATCGGCGCGGTGATCGGCCACGAAATGGGCCATGGTTTCGACGACCAGGGCAGCATGTTCGGCCCGACCGGCAAGTTCGAGAATTGGTGGACGCCCAAGGCCAAGGCCGATTTCGCGGCGCGGACCACGGCGCTGGCCGGTCAGTACGACACGTACGAGCCGGTGCCCGGCACCAAGATCAACGGCAAGCTGACGCTGGGAGAGAATATCGGCGACCTCGGCGGCGTCGAGGCAGCCTATGGTGCCTATCAGAAGTATCAGGCCAAGCACGGCAAGGCGAAGACGGTCAGCGGGCTGACCGGCGACCAGCGCTTCTTCCTCGCCTATGCGCAGGCCTGGCGGGTGAAGGTGCGCGAGGATGCCCAGCGCCAGGCGCTGCTCACCGATCCGCATTCGCCGGCAACTGCGCGCGTGAACGGCATCGTCCGCAATGTCGATGCCTGGTACAAGGCGTTCGACATCAAGCCGGGCGACAAGCTGTACCTTGCGCCCGAGCAGCGCGTGCATATCTGGTAAGCACCACTCGTATTTATACGGAAAAGGCCCGGCGGCGACGCCGGGTCTTTTTGCTTTCTGGGAGGGAAAACGTTCGCACTTGCAGCGAGTGCAACTGTGGGGGAGGGGCTTTGCAGTTGCGGACTCAGGGCGCGACAACCAGATGCGGCGCCCGCGCTGCACTGCAGCAGCGCTGTACCCCGAGGTTTATCATGTTCTCGCTGATCGCGCTTTATTTCGCCCATCGTCGTCTGGCAGCCGAGGCCGCCCAGCCGGTCGCGGCGAATGGCGGCGACCGCGTGGCCGCCAACGAGCAGGATGCGCTGATCCTGCCGCTCGCGGCCTGACCGAGACTCGTTCGCCCACTCCCCCTCGGGCGAACGACAGGGGCGCCGCTGTCCCCCCATTTCCGCGGCGCCCCGTCCCTCTTTTCGACGGCGTTTACTTGACGCCGTGCATCCAGCGCTTGAGCGGCCAGCTGAGCAGCAGCAACAGCAGCCCGAGCCCGATCGCCCATTCCGAAATCAGCGTGAACACGCTGAGATAGGTGTCGAGGCTGACCTTCAGATTGGTTACCTGACCGCCCACCGTCTCGACGCTGGCGAACTGCGCGATCACACCCGCCACATATTGCGCGACCGAGATCGACAGGAACCACACGCCCATCATCATGCCGACGATCCGTGCGATCGACAGCTTGGTGATCATGCTGAGGCCCACCGGCGAGATGCACAGCTCGGCGAAGCTGTGGATGAAGTAGAGCCCGGCGATCCACCATACCGATACCTTAAAGCTGGTATCGGCCCATTGCGCGCCCCACACCAGGAACAGGAAGCCGCCGCCGACGGCGATCAGCGCGATGCCGAACTTCACCGGGATGCTCGGCTCCAGCCCGCGCTTGGCAAGCCCGGCCCACAGCATCGACATCAGTGGCGCGAGCAGCACGATGAACAGCGCGTTGAAGCTCTGCGTCTGGCCAGCGCTCATCGTGAACCAGCCGAAGATCGAGAGATCGGTGTTGCGATCGGCGAACAGGGTGAGCGACGAGCCCGCCTGCTCGAACAGCGTCCAGAAGACGACGTTGAAGACGATCAGCACCATCGCCGCCATCATCATCTGGAACTCGCGGCGATCGCCGGCGACGAACGACCAGATCAGGATCGCCGGTACGCCGATCAGGAAGGTGCCGAACAGCAGCTTGCCCATCAGCGACAGCGAAGCGACATAGCCGAGCAGGCCGGAGCCTGCGGGCGCGGGCTCCGCCGCCATCAGGTTGATGTAGAGCAGGTAGAAGAGCGGGATGACGCAGAGCGCACCGACATAGATCATCAGCTGCTGGCTGCGGCTGGCGGCCTTGGCCGGCGGTTCGCCGATACCGTTCAGCTTGCCGCCGTCGAGCTGGATCAACGCCCAGGAGCAGAGCATGCCGATCGCGGCCAGACCGAAGCCTGCCCACCAGCCGACCGCCACCGCCAGCCACGGGCATAGCGCCTGCGAGAGCATCGAGCCGAGATTGATGCCCATGTAGAAGATGGTGAAGCCGGCATCGCGGCGGCTGTCGCCCGGACGGTAGAGTTCGCCCACCATCGTCGAGATGTTCGGCTTGAAGAAGCCGTTGCCGACCGACACCATCGACAGCGCGATCAGCATCACCATCACGTAGAAGGGGCTGCGGTCGGCTTCCGATTGGAACCCGCCCTTGGCGATGGTGCGCACCGTCTGGCCGTTCTCGCTCAGCGTGATCGAGCCGTCGTCATTGCCCTTGATCAGTTGCTTGTGGCCCTGATCGAGCACATAGCGCTGCTCGCCCGCGGCAGTCTTCTCGATCGAGACTTCGTAGCGCTGGCCGTCGATCTTCGCATAGGGCGTGGCGGTCTGGCCGCCGAAGCACAGGACGAAATAGCCGATCGACATCAGGATGGCGCCGAACTTCACCGCCCGCTTCGAGCCGAGAAACTGGTCCGCCAGATAGCCGCCGATCAGCGGCGTTAGGTACACCAGCGCGGTGTAGCCGCCGTACAGGCCGGTCGCCTCGCGATCGCCGAACAGGAAGTGCTGGGTGAGATACAGCGTCAGCAGCGCCCGCATGCCGTAAAAGCCGAAGCGCTCCCACATTTCGGTGGAGAACAGGCGCGCCAGCTGGCGGGGGTGGCCGAACCAGGTCTTTTCGTCGGCGGGGTTTACGTGGGAGATATCCGGTTCTGCCGGGGAATCGGCAGTGGGTGTTTCGACCATGCAGGTGTCCTTGGAGTTGGGTGCCGGGCGCATGGGCCCGATGCATGGGGGCGCAGACTAGAGCCTGCATCGCCGGTGTAAAGCCGCGCGGCTTGGCGGCGGCGGGGTGGCGCCTTAGATGGCGGGCATGACCTTCAACGACCGCACCACCCCGCTCAGCCTTCTCCAGACCCGCCGTTCGGGCAAGCCGCGCGATCTGGCCGCGCCGGGGCCGCGCCCCGAGCAACTCGACCAGATGGTGGCGATCGCCGCGCGAACGCCGGACCACGGCAAGCTTGCGCCCTGGCGGTTCGTGATCGTGCCGGACGCGGCGCGCCCCGCGCTGGCGCTGAAGCTGGTCGAGATCCTGCGCGCCGAGAAGCCGGATGCGACCGCGCGCGACGAGGAGGCCGCGGCGCAGTTCGCCACCCAGGCGCCGGCGCTGGTGGTGGTGCTCTCCGCCCCCATCCAGCCGCACAAGGTGCCGTTGTGGGAGCAGGAGCTTTCGGCGGGGGCGGCCTGCATGAACCTGCTCCACGCTGCCCACGCGATGGGCTTTGCCGGCGGCTGGCTCACCGGCTGGCCCGCCTATTCAAGCGCCGTGCGCGATCTGTTCGGAAGCGAGGGACAGCGCATCGCCGGCTTCGTCTTCCTCGGCACCCCAGCGCGCCCGCTGGAAGAGCGGCCGCGCGGTGAACTGAGCCAGCTAGTCCATCGGTGGAATCCCTGAGTATGGACTCAAGGCCCCCATGCTGTATTATGCCAGCATGACAGCCCTGGAGCACGAAGACAGCCCGGTCTACCTCAAGCTGCGCGCGATCATCGCCGCAGCCATCCTGCGCGGCCAGTACCGCGCGGGGGACCAGCTTCCCTCGGTCCGCGCGCTCGCCGCCGAACATGGCGCGAACCCGCTGACGGTGGCCAAGGCCTATCAGAGCTTCCAGGACGACGGCTATGTCGAGGTCCGTCGCGGGGTCGGCATGTTTGTCGTGTCGGGCGCGGTCGAGCGGTTGCGGACCGCGGAGCGCGAACGCTTCCTCACCGGCTTCTGGCCGCGGGTACGCGATCATATCGCGCTCCTGGGGCTCGATGCGCGCGAGCTGCTCGACGGCAGCCACGAGATCGCCTGACGCCATGGCGGAGCAGAAGCCGGGCTGGTGGCGCACGCTGGGCGGCTGGGCCGCCACGATCGGCATCTTCTTCCTGTTCCAGAGCGCGGTGGCGCGGCCCTATTACATCCCGTCGGGATCGATGATGCCGGCCCTGCGCACCGGCGACCGGCTGGTCGCGTCCAAATTCCCCTATGGCTTCTCCCAGGCGTCGCTGATGATCCACGGCAAGGACATCGCGAAGACCCGCTTGTTCGGCCGCACGCCCGAGCGCGGCGATATCGTGATTGTCGTGCGCCGCGGCGACGGCGAAGACCTGATCAAGCGGGTGATCGGCCTGCCGGGCGACACCGTGGAAGTGCGCCACGGCCAGGTGGTGCTGAACGGCAAGGCCGTGCCGCGCGTGCCGGATGGCCACGCAATGATCCCGGTCGATGCAGCGGTGCCGTGCAACGAGGGCCCGCTGGCGGCGTTCCGCAGGCCGGGGCCGGACGGCAAGCCCTATTGTCAGCTGCCGCTCTTCCGCGAGACGCTGCCCAACGGCGCCAGCTACGATGTGGTCGATCTTGGCGATACGGTGCTGCCGAACGGCTATCTGAGCCCGGGCGACGAGTATGGACCCATCACGGTGCCGGCGGGCCAGCTGTTCCTGATGGGCGACAATCGCGACCAGTCGGCCGACAGCCGCTTCGGCTCGGACGAGCTGGGGCTCGGCGGTCCCGTGCCGATCGAGACGATCGCCGGGCGCGCGGAGTTCGTGACCCACAGCTTCAATGGCGAGGGGTCGTGGTTCAACCCGCTGAGCTATGTCACGGCGATCCGGGGCGAGCGCAGCTTCACTAGCCTGCGGCCGCAGCACCACTGATGCGGCTGGAAGGCGATTACGGTGACGATGGCTATGCGCTCGTGCGCGGCATCGTGCCGCCGGCGGTGTGTAATGCACTGCTCCGGCAGATCGACGGGGATGTCGTGTCGAAAGTGCCCGCCGGCGAGCTGATGCGGCAGCCCAACCTGCTCAAGCGCGAAGCGGTTGAGCTGTACGGTTTCCACTATCCGCCGCTTCTAGGCTTGCTGTGGGGCCTGACGCCCACGGTTTCTGGCCTGCTCGAGCTCGATCTGCTGCCCAGCTACAGCTATTTCCGCATCTACCGCGAAGGCGATGTGTGCCGCGTGCATTGCGACCGCTATGCCTGCGAGGTGAGTCTGTCGCTAACGCTCGACTATAGCGACGGTGTGCCCTGGCCGCTGGAGATGGCAACGGTGGCGGCGCCGCCGAGCGCGCTGGTCGAGGACGATTTCGGCACGCTTCCCTTTTCCGCCGTGGAGATGCAGCCGGGCGATGGCGTGCTCTACCAGGGCGTCGAGCGGCGGCACGGACGGATCACGCCCAATCCCAACGGCTGGTCGGCACATCTGTTCTGCCACTGGGTGCGTCGCGACGGCCCACACGCGGCACATGCCTTTGACGGGCGCACGGACGCGGCGCAGCCGGTCAATTTCAGGCTCGGCTGAGGCGATGCGCCAGCTTGTCACGACCGGCGTGGTGCTGCTGGTGCTCGGCTCCATCCCGTTTCTCGTCCGGTTCGGGCGCTGCCACGCCAGGGGCCGCATGGGCGCCGCGACGCTGCTGCTTGGGCTCGCCTTCGGCCATCTGTTCGATCCCGCGCGGGCGGAGGCGACCGAGTCGATTCAGAAACGGCGCGAGCAGGGCGAGGCTGCTGGCGAAGAAGCCGGGGCCGCGCCATCGGGAAACTCCCCTAAGCACCTCTCCGAATAGGGCTTTCGTACCGCCCGGCGCATCCCTCCTGCCGACAGGGTATCGGATGGAGGAAGCGATGTTCGAGCAAGCGATCCAGACCGTGCGGACGCAAGGGCACCAGCCCGCCCGCTATGGCAATTTCATCGGCGGCCGCTGGGTCGATCCCATCGAAGGCCGCTGGTTCACCGATCGCAGCCCGATCAACACCCGCCCGCTGGCCGAAATCGCCCAGTCCACGCCCGCCGATGTCGAGGCGGCGCTGGATGCCGCCCATGCCGCGCGCCGGCGCTGGGCCGCGGTCTCGCCGCAGGAGCGTGCGCTGATCCTCAACCGCGTCGCCGACCGGCTGGAGGCGAACCTGGAGCTGCTCGCGCTTGCCGAGACGATGGACAATGGCAAGCCGATCCGTGAGACGCGCGGCGCCGATGTGCCGCTGGCGATCGACCATTTCCGCTATTTCGCCGGCTGCGTCCGCGCCTCCGAAGGCACGATCTCGACGATCGACGAGAAGACCATCGCCTATCACTTCAAGGAGCCGATCGGCGTGGTCGGCCAGATCATCCCGTGGAACTTCCCGCTGCTGATGGCGGCGTGGAAGATCGCGCCTGCGCTGGCGGCGGGCAATTGCACGGTAATCAAGCCCGCCTCACAGACCCCGCTCAGCCTGTTGCTCTTCGCCGAGCTGACCGCCGACATCCTGCCGCCGGGCGTGGTCAACATCGTCACCGGGCCGGGTGCCACGGTGGGCCGGGCGATCGCGGCCAACCCGCGCATCGGCAAGGTGAGCTTCACCGGGGAGACGACCACCGGCCGCCAGATCATGCAGTACGCTGCCGAGCATCTGATCCCGCAGACGATGGAGCTGGGCGGCAAGTCGCCGAACATCTTCCTGGCAGACGTGATGCAGGAGGACGATGCGTTTCTCGACAAGGCGCTGGAGGGCTTCGCGCTGTTCGCCTTCAACAAGGGCGAGGTGTGCACCTGCCCCAGCCGCGCACTGGTGCAGGAATCCATCTTCGACAAGTTCATGGAGCGCGCGGCGCAGCGCGTCGCCGCGATCAAGGTCGGCGATCCGCTTGATCCCGCCACGCAGATGGGGCCGCAGGCCTCCGAGGACCAGCTCCACAAGATCCTCGGCTATATCGACATCGGCCGCAGCGAGCTGGCCGAGTGCGTGACCGGCGGCAGGCGCGCACTGCCCGGCGGCGAGCTCGACCAGGGCTATTTCGTCGAACCCACCGTGTTTGTCGGCCACAACAAGATGCGCATCTTCCAGGAGGAGATCTTCGGGCCGGTGCTTTCCGTCACCACCTTCAAGACGGTGGAGGAAGCGATCGAGATCGCCAACGACACGGCCTATGGCCTGGGGGGCGGCGTATGGAGCCGCAACGGCACCCATGCCTATCAGATCGGCCGCGCGCTCGAGGCGGGCCGCGTCTGGACCAATTGCTACCATGTCTATCCCGCGCACGCGGCGTTCGGCGGGTACAAGGAATCGGGCTTCGGGCGCGAGACGCACAAGATGATGCTCGACCATTATCAGCAGACCAAGAACCTGCTGGTCAGCTACGATACCGCCGCGCGCGGCCTGTTCTGAAGTCCAGGGAAGGATTCTCCATGCTCAAGACCATGAAAGCCGCCGTCGTCCGCGAATTCGGCAAGCCGCTGGTGATCGAGGAAGTGCCGGTCCCGCAGGTGGGGCCGGGGCAGATCCTGGTGAAGATCGCTGCCAGCGGCGTGTGCCACACCGACCTTCACGCCGCCGAGGGCGACTGGCCGGTCAAGCCCAAGCCGCCCTTCATTCCCGGGCATGAGGGCGTCGGCCATGTCGCAGCAGTGGGAGCGGGTGTCGCCCATGTGAAGGAGGGCGACCGCGTGGGCGTGCCCTGGCTCTACACCGCCTGTGGCCACTGCGTGCACTGCCTGGGCGGCTGGGAGACCCTGTGCGAAAGCCAGCAGAACACCGGCTATTCGGTGAACGGCGGCTTTGCCGATTATGTGCTGGCGGACCCCAATTATGTCGGCATGCTGCCCGACAATGTTGGCTTCGTGGACATCGCGCCGGTGCTGTGCGCGGGCGTGACGGTCTACAAGGGGCTGAAGGTCACCGATACCAAGCCGGGCGACTGGGTGGCGATTTCCGGCATCGGCGGTCTGGGGCACATGGCGGTGCAATATGCCAAGGCCATGGGGCTGAACGTCATCGCGGTCGATATCGACGACGCCAAGCTGGACCTGGCGCGGAAGCTGGGTGCGGAGCTGACGGTGAACGCGCTGCACGAAGATCCGGCCAGCTTCGTGAAGAAGAGCGTCGGCGGTGCGCGCGGCGTGCTCGTCACGGCGGTTTCCACCAAGGCGTTCCAGCAGGCGCTGGGCATGGTCGGGCGCGGCGGCACCGTCTCGCTCAACGGACTGCCGCCGGGGGACTTCCCGCTGTCGATCTTCGATACGGTGCTGAACGGCATCACCGTGCGCGGTTCGATCGTCGGCACGCGGCTCGACCTGCAGGAGTCGCTCGACTTTGCCGGGCAGGGCAAGGTCCACGCGACCGTGGCGACCGAGAAGCTCGAGAATATCAACGACGTGTTCGCCCGCATGCACCGGGGCGAGATCGAGGGCCGGGTCGTGCTCGACATGGCCTGAAGCACCATCGACAGGGGCGGCGGCTGTTCCTAAGCTGCCGCCCATGCAGGACAATATCCGGGCCGATCGGCCGAGCTTCGTCACCCATCTCGAATGCTCGATGACGGGCGAGCGCTACGCGGCGGACGAGCTGCACCAGCTCTCGCGCGTCGGACGACCGCTGCTGGTCCGCTACGATCTGGAACGCGTCGGGTCTGCGCTCACCCGGGATGCACTGGAAGCACGGCCGACCGACCTGTGGCGCTGGCGCGAGCTGCTGCCGGTGCGGCGGGCGGAGAACATCGTCTCGCTCGGCGAGATCGAGACGCCGCTGATCGCGATTCCCCGTTCCGGCGGCCCGGGCGCGATCGTGAAGGACGAAGGGCGGCTGCCGACGGGCTCGTTCAAGGCGCGCGGGCTGGTGATGGCGGTGAGCATGGCGCGCGAACTGGGCGTCACCCGCATTGCGATGCCGACCAACGGCAATGCCGGCGCGGCACTCGCCGCCTATGCGGCGCGCTGCGGCATCGACACGGTGATCCTCTGCCCGGAGGAGACGCCGGAAGTGAATGTCCGCGAGATCGCCGCGCAGGGCGCCCGCGTGTACCGGGTCAACGGCCAGATTGACGAATGCGGCGCGATCGTCGGTCGGGGGGCGGCCGAAGGGCGCTGGTTCGACTTCTCGACGCTCAAGGAGCCTTACCGGATCGAGGGCAAGAAGACGATGGGGCTGGAACTCGCCGCCCAGTGTGGCTGGGAGCTGCCCGACGCGATCTTCTACCCCACCGGCGGCGGCACCGGGCTGATCGGCATGTGGAAGGCGTTCGACGAGCTGGAGCGGCTCGGCTGGATCGGGCCCAAGCGGCCGCGCATGTACGCGGTGCAGGCCTCGGGCTGCGCGCCGATCGTCCGCGCCTTCGAGGCGGGCGAGGAACATGCGGAGCGGTGGGAGAATGCCGCAACGGTGGCCGCGGGCATCCGCGTGCCGCGGGCGGTGGGCGACTTCCTGATCCTGCGCGCGGTGCGCGAATCCGGCGGCCGCGCGTTCGCGGTGGGCGACCCGGCGATCCTGCAGGCGGTGGACGACTGCGCCCGCAAGGACGGGCTGCTGCTTTGCCCCGAGGGCGGAGCGACGCTGGCGGCCTATCGTCAGGCGATCCGCGACCGACTGGTCGATCCCGAAGAGCGGACAATGCTGTTCAACTGCGCGACCGGGCTGAAATACCCGTTGCCCGAGGCGGGGACGTTGCTGGACCGGAACGAGGATATCGATTTGGGGAGCTTGTGAGCGCAGAGCGGCCCCCGGCCTTAGGAACTGAAGAGAATCCCGACTAGGAGCAGGAAGGCCGCGCCTTCTAGAAGGCCGAGGAGCACGTTCCCCGCTGCGCGAACCGGCGTGATGCCGAGCACGCGCGCGAACCACAGCGTTTCCACGATCCAGTAATAGCCGATGCTGGCGATCACGATGCCGCGCCCGACAAGGGCTGCGGCGCTATGATGATCCAGTGCTAGGCTGGTGCCGGCGCCGAGCCCCAGCGCGAACACGGCGGCGGGATAGCATTGCTCGTAAAAGGGCTGCTGCAGCGTATCCCGGTCGAGCTTGCTGCCGCCGCGCCGGACCAGGCGCGCGGCAAGGAACAGCGGAAACGCCGCGAACACGATCATCCGCAGGATCAGCGCGCTGGCATTATCGTTGACCAGGCCGGCGAGCCCGTGATGGTTGAGGATGATGGTGTCGACCTGGCCCAGCGCCGTCGCGACCGCATGCGCCAGCAGCAGCGCCAGCGCCAGAAACAGCGGCGGGCTGAGCACCGCCTTGTACCGCTGGTCGTCGGGCAGCGCGGCTTCCTGCTGGATCTCCGCCATGATGCGCATGGGGCGAAAGATCGATTGGATCAGCGTCAGCGGGAAGAACAGCAGCCAGCTCATCACCTCGTAGAGAAGTTCATCGAGCGAGTTGAGCCACTTCATGAAGTCCATGGGCGGCAGCATGGGCGATCGACATCGGTCGCGCAATGGCGGCGGCATCTGTGGACAGTCTGCCCCTCTCTGCGTAGCACCTTCAGAGCCGTTGAACTTCGGTAAACAGGGAGGTGGTCATGGCAGCTGTACGTGCAAAGCTCGTTTTTGCGAGTTTGTTCTTCACGTCTTTCGCGTCGCTTGGCGCACAGGCTCAGACGACGGGACTGGAAGATCTGGTGGGCGCGCGGGGCGGCCAGGCGGAAGGGGAAGTGCAGCGGCGCGGCTATGGGTTCATCCGCGCCGAGAAGAGCGACGACCGTTCCTACACCTTTTGGTGGAGCGAGGGCCGGCGCCAGTGCGTGACCATCGCCACGATGGACGGACGCTATGCCTCGATCCAGCCGACCCTGCCGCCGGATTGCCGCAAGCCCGGCAGCCTGCGGCCCAACCCTGGATATGCGCAGCGCCCGGCGACGCGGCCGGGCGGCGGCTATCCGGTCGATCCCGGCCAGGGCCGGCCCGGCTATGACGACGGCCCTGTCGTCGACGGCCGCAATGTGGAGCTGGGGCTGGTATGCTTCGGCGACGGCTCCAAGGACGGCCTCACCAGCGGCTCGACCTGGACGTGGAACAAGGATCGCAAACGCTACGAATACGGCACCTACACCGCCTCCAGGACCCAGGTGTTCGACGCATCGCTGATGATCCAGACCTGGCCCGGCGGCGGGCGCATCCGGTTGCCGCGGTCGTTGGTCCCGCCGCTCCATTCGGGTGGCCAGGATGGCTGGTGGGATCTCTACGACCTGTTCGTCAGCCCGGACACGATCCGCGCCACCTATCGACTGAACGGCCTCAACAAGCCCAAGGTGACGATCGATCGGCGTTCCGGCCGCATCACGGTGCAGGGGTTTTCGGACTATGGATTCCGGGGTTCGTGCGACACGATCGGGCACCAGCAGCGCAAATTCTGAGGGTCTGTTCGGAAGCGCGCCGCAGCGCGACTTGCGGCGCCAGCCCGATCCTCCACCCGTCCACCCGGCGCCGGTATCCTGGGGGTGGCCGGGTGGGGGAGCGGGCTGGTGCAGCCTGGAAATTCGCTCTTCCGCGAATTTCCAAACAGGCTCTGGTCGCCGAACCCGCTCAGGCGGCGAAGGCTTCCGCGCCCACCGCGTAGAGCGCGGCCGCCTTCGCCATCGCCGCCGCGCGCAAACCGAGCGCCTCCGGCACGATCTGCTCGACATAGAAGCGCGCTGCTGCCTGCTTCATCTTGAGGAAGGCCGGCTCGCCTTCGCTGCGCGCCGCCACCCGGCCGCTCTTCTCCATCAGCCAGCCGCAGACCGCCACCGACAGCATCGTCAGGAACGGGTAGCTCGCCGCCAGCCGGTCGTCGGCGTCGGAACCCAGCAGGTTGCGGCCGACTTCCTCGCAGGCGTCGATCAGCTGGCGCAGGCCAGCATCTTCGGCCTCGGCGCGCATGTCGGCCAGCAGACCGAGCAGCGTCGCGCCATTGTCCATGCTCAGCTTGCGGCCGACCAGATCGGCGGCCTGGATGCCGTTGGTGCCTTCGTAGATGGGGGTGATGCGCGCGTCGCGGAAATGCTGGGCGGCGCCGGTCTCCTCGATATAGCCCATGCCGCCATGCACCTGCACCCCGAGGCTGGCGACCTCGTTGCCGATATCGGTCGCATGCGCCTTGGCGAGCGGGGTGAGCAGCTCGACGCGCTTGTCCGCCTCCGCATCGCCGGCCCGGCCGCGATCAAGCTGGCCGAAGGCGCAATAGACCAGCGCGCGCGCCGCCTGGGTCTGCGCCTTCATCCGCAGCAGCATGCGGCGCACGTCCGGGTGCTCGATGATCGCGGTCGGCGCGCCGCCGCGATAGCCCTGCACCCGCTCGCGGGCATAGGCGACCGCGCGCTGGGTGGCGCGCTCGGCGACCTGCACGCCCTGCAGGCCGACATTGAGCCGGGCATTGTTCATCATCGTGAACATCGCGCGAATCCCGCCCAGCTCGGGGCCGATCAGCTCGCCGATGCAGTCGTCGTTGTCGCCAAAGCTCAGCACGCAGGTGGGCGAAGCATGCAGGCCCATCTTGTGTTCGATCGACACGACCTTGATGTCGTTGAAATCGCCCGGCGTGCCGTCGTCCTTGAGCCGGTATTTCGGCACGAGGAACAGCGACAGGCCCTTGGTGCCCGCAGGCGCGCCCGGCGTCCGGGCCAGCACCAGATGAACGATATTGTCGGCCAGGTCATGATCGCCGAACGAAATGTAGATCTTGGTGCCCTTGATCTTCCACTTGCCGTCGCCCGCGGGCTCGGCCTTGGCCTTCACTGCGCCCACGTCCGAGCCGGCCTGCGGCTCGGTCAGGTTCATCGTGCCGGTCCACTCGCCGGTCGCGAGCCTGGGCAGATACTGCGCCTGCTGCTCGGGCGAGCCGTGATGGTGCAGCGCCTCCACCGCGCCGACCGTCAGCACCGGGCAGAGGCAGAAACCCATATTCGCGGTGCCCAGCGTCTCGAGCACGGCAACGGACAGGCTGACCGGGAGGCCCTGGCCACCATGCTCAGCGGGCGAACCGATGGTGCCCCAGCCGCCTTCGACATAGGCGCGGTACGCCGCTGGGAAGCCCGCGGGCATCGTCACGCCCGCGTCGGTCCAGCGCGCGCCTTCGGTGTCGCCCAGCCGTTCGAGCGGGGCCCATTCGCCGGCAGCGAACTGGCCGGCGCCTTCCAGCACGGCGTCAAGCAGGTCGGGCGTTGCCTCCTCGCTGATCTCGGACAGGCGAACGATATGGTCGAGCACGAAACGCTGCTCGGCGGTGGCGGGGGTGAACATCAGGCCTCTCTCTTGTGATCTTCTTGCCGGCAATATAGCGCCTTCGCGGTGACCCCAGCAAATCCGCGCATCTTACCCTACGGCGAGGCCGCGCTCGGCGAAGCGGCGGCGCTGATTCGCGCCGGCCAATGCGTCGCGGTGCCCACCGAAACCGTGTACGGGCTCGCCGCCGACGCGTGTGATTCGGCCGCCGTCGCGGGGATTTACGCGGCCAAGGGGCGGCCCTCGTTCAACCCGCTGATCGTGCATGTCGCCGACATGGCGATGGCCGAGACGATCGCGCGGTTCGATGAGGAAGCCCGCGCGCTGGCGGCGCGGTTCTGGCCCGGGCCGCTGACCATGGTGCTGCCGCTGGTCGAAGATTCGCCGGTCGCCAGCCTTGTCACCGCCGGTCTGCCGACGGTGGCGCTGCGCATGCCGGATCACCGCGCGATGCAGGGACTGATCCGCGCGAGCGGGCGGCCGCTCGCGGCTCCCTCGGCCAATGCCAGTGGCGGCATCAGCCCGACGCGCGCCGCGCATGTGGCAGCCAGTCTCGCCGGGCGGATTCCGCTGGTACTCGACGACGGCGCGACGACGGCGGGCATCGAATCCACCATCGTCGAGCCGGCGGCCCGTCGCATCTTGCGGCCCGGGCCGGTGACCGCCGAGCAACTGCCCGGCTATGGCAGCGGTGCCACGCCGGGGGCTGTCACGGCGCCGGGGCAGCTTGCCAGCCATTATGCGCCGTCCAAGCCGGTGCGGCTGCACGCTACTGCGTCGGCGGCCGACGAATGGCTGATCGGTTTTGGCGCGATCGGGGGCGACGACACGCTCTCCGCGACCGGCGATCTGAACGAGGCTGCGGCACGGCTGTTCGATGCCCTGCACCGGGCGGACGCCACCGATCGCCCCCGCATCGCCGTGGCTCCGCTGCCTGCGCACGGGCTGGGGGTGGCGATTCAGGACCGCCTGGCGCGCGCAGCATTTCCGCGCGGATAGTATAGCGCGAAACGAGCGCACAGCAGCGCAACAACGGCATTTGATACTGCAAATTCGTCGCAAGTGGTCACGTTCCCTTACGACAAAGGAGATGCGCGAAAGCACACGGAACGAGCTGGCCTGACAAATCGCGCAAAGGTTTGTCTTGCGCAGAGTTGGTCCGAAGCGGATGATTCTGTTGCATCCTCCCAATTCGGGTATCGCGTATACAATCTTGCCTTTACAGCTTCTGATCAGCTCGTAGGTTCCAAAAAGCCGTAAAGCTTGCGAAACAAAGATGAGCGCTGCGGCAACTGCTGGACGACTGTCATAGGCACTAGCTCGATTTCCGGAGCCCGCGCCATTCGGTCGTGCCATCAGGCGAGTGCGGAACCCGAACGGCGTCGGTGCTGCCCCCGCACCACTGCGCGCCTTCGTACCCGCGGCCAGCCTCGCAAGCCGGCCGCGGTCTCGAACACCCCCGTGGGGAGGGCGCGGCCTTAAGCGGCTGCGCCCTCTTTGGTCCGGTTGGCGAAGCTCTTGCGCAGCTTGCGGAGCTTGGGCGGGATCACCGCCAGGCAATAGGGGTTTCGCTGGCCGTCGCCCTGCCAATATTCCTGGTGATAGTCTTCGGCCGGCCACCACTGGCCCAATGGTTCGATCGTGGTGACGATCGGTTGCGGCCAATCGGGGCGGGCGCGCTCGATGGCGTCCAGCGCCTCGCGCTCCTGCTCCGCCGAATGCGGGAAAATCGCCGAGCGGTACTGGGTGCCGATGTCGTTGCCCTGGCGGTTGAGCTGGGTCGGGTCATGGGTGGCAAGGAAGATGTCGAGGATCTCGCCATAGCTCACCACATCGGTGTCGAAGCTGACTCGGATCGCCTCGGCATGGCCGGTGTCGCCGGTGCAGACTTCCTTGTAGGTGGGATTTTCCTTGGTGCCGCCGATATAGCCGCTTTCGACGCCTTGCACGCCAATCACGTCGTTGAACACGGCTTCCGTGCACCAGAAGCAACCGCCGGCGAGCGTCGCCGTTTCAATGGTCATGTCTCAGGAACTCCTTGCTTGTGACCCCAAGATAGGGTGGAGCCGGGGCGGAACAAAGAGGATGGCGTGATGCGTGACGGTGCGGTGTTGGTGACGGGTGGAGCAGGCTATATCGGCAGCCATGCGGTGCTGGCGCTGCTCGACGCTGGATGGCGCGTGGTAGTGGTCGACAATCTGGTGACCGGCTTCGACTGGGCTGTGGACCCGCGTGCCACGCTCGTCGTGGCCAATATCGACGATGCCGATGCGGTGCGCGGCGCGATCCGCGAACACGGCGTCGTCGCGGTGATGCACTTCGCCGGATCGGTGGTGGTGCCGGAATCCGTGACCGACCCGCTCAAATATTATCGCAACAACACGGTCGCCAGCCGCGCGCTGATCGAAAGCGTGGTGGCGGAAGGCGTGCGCCACTTCATCTTCTCCTCGACTGCGGCGACCTATGGCATTCCCGAGCAGGTGCCGATCCGTGAGGATGCGCCCAAGCAGCCGATCAACCCCTACGGCATGTCCAAGCTGATGACCGAGATCATGCTGAAGGACGTCGCGGCGGCACATCCGCTCAATTATTGCGCGCTGCGCTACTTCAACGTGGCCGGCGCCGATCCGCAGGGCCGCAGCGGCCAGTCCACCGCGGGCGCGACGCACCTGATCAAGGTGGCGGTGGAAGCGGCCACCGGCAGGCGCTCCCATGTCTCCGTATTCGGCACCGACTTTGCGACGGCGGACGGCACCGGCGTGCGCGATTACATCCACGTCAGCGACCTTGCGGCCGCGCATGTCGACGCGCTCGACCTGTTGATCGCGCGGCCGGAGGAGAGCCATACGATGAACTGCGGCTATGGCCGCGGCTTCTCGGTGCTGGAGGTGCTCGACGCGGTCGACCGGGTGACCAACATGACGATCGAGCGCAAGCTGGAAGGCCGCCGCGCCGGCGATCCCGACGCGCTGGTGGCAGACAACAGCGCGATCCTCGCCGCACTGCCGTGGCGGCCCAAACATGCCGACCTGAACGGCATCGTCCGCGATGCACTCGCTTGGGAGCGCAAGCTCGCCGAACGCGGCCGATAGGCATCTGCCTTCGCGGCTGCTATGCTAGCGCATCAGCCGCCCGTGGTAGGCGGAAAGCGTCGGGAGGTTGCCATGTGGATGGTCCTGTTGCTGCTGTCGGTCAGCGGGGAGGATGCACCCGCGTCTCCCGCCGCGAAAGGCGCCGTCGCGCCGCAGACTGGGCGCTGCGAGAATGCCCGAGTCCAGTCTGTCGATGCATCGTCGGCGCCCACGCCCGCGGTGCGTAGCTTGCGGGACGAGCCTCTAGCGAACCGCTATCGGACCGTGGTCCGCCACGCACATTGCGATCGACCGGTGATCGTCTCGACTCGCATCGGGGATGCGCAGCGATAAAATCAGTCGAGATTGCGCGCTGTCTATTTTGGCGACAACTTCGTAATATAGTTGCGGTGCAAGTCGTTGCGCTGCACCATTAGCATCACTGTAAATATTAGTGTCATTTCTCCTGTGGAATAGTGTCACGCATGCTCCATTTGGGTGACCCAAATCGAGAGTAGAGGCGCAGTCAGCCGGCGGAGACCGGTCGCGACACGGTCGCGAACACACCGCATCCCAGGAGGACCACTCATGAAGCGTTTCATCGTGATGGCCGCAATGCTTGGCACGATTGCCACCGTTCCGGCTGAAGCCCAGATCCGTCAGGACAAGACCATCCGCATCGCCTACCAGCCTTCCGACCTGCTTACCGCCGAAGGGCGCACACGCCTGCAGCGCCGCATCTCGGCGGCGAGCGCGCGCGTGTGCCGTTCCGACGTGGTCACCGGCACGCGGCTGCCTACGGTCGGAGAGCTGGAATGCCGCCGCATTGCGCTCGCGGGCGCACGCCAGGCCGCCGAGCGCGCGATCCTGGCGGCGAACCAGAACACGCTGGTTGCAAGCCGCACGCGCTGAGCAGCTGCCGTGCTTGCGCGCTTTCCCGCCCTGGCGAGAGCACGCGCAATGCTGAGCGGGCGGGTGCTCCCGCCTACGCAATCGGCCCGGGGGATCGCTCCCCCGGGCCGATGCTGTTTCCCGAAGCGTGGAAGGCTCAGACGTCCGCAGGCGCTTCCTTCTTGCCCTTCTTGGGCTTCTTCGGTGCGGCCGGCACGATCTCGAAGGCCAGCGCATTGTCCTTCAGCTTCACGCTCACCTCGCCGCCATGGACGAGCTTGCCGAACAGCAGTTCCTCGGCGAGCGGCTGCTTGATCTTCTCCTGCATCAGGCGGCCCATCGGACGCGCACCGTACAGCTTGTCATAGCCGCGCTTGGTGAGCCACGCCTTGGCTTCCTCGTCCAGATGGATGTGGACGCCGCGATCGGTGAGCTGCAACTCCAGCTGGAGAACGAACTTGTCGACCACGCGGGCCACCACTTCCGGCGGCAGATAGCCGAACGGCACGATCGCATCGAGGCGGTTGCGGAATTCCGGCGTGAAGAGGTTCTTCACCGCCTCTTCCTGCACGTCCTCGCGGCTAAGATCGCCGAAGCCCACGCTCTCCTTCGCCATGTCCGAAGCACCGGCATTGGTGGTCATGATGAGGATGGTGTTGCGGAAATCGACGGTCTTGCCGTGGTGGTCGGTAAGCTTGCCGTTGTCCATCACCTGCAACAGGATGTTGAACAGGTCCGGATGCGCCTTCTCGATTTCGTCGAGCAGCAGCACCGAATGCGGGTTCTGGTCGACCGCGTCGGTCAGCAGGCCGCCCTGATCATAGCCGACATAGCCCGGAGGCGCACCGATCAGCCGGCTGACCGAATGGCGTTCCATATATTCGGACATGTCGAAGCGCTGGAGCGGAATGCCGAGCAGCGTCGCAAGCTGCTTCGCCACTTCGGTCTTGCCGACGCCGGTGGGCCCCGAGAACAGATAGTTGCCGATCGGCTTGTCCGGATCGCGCAGGCCCGCACGGCTCAGCTTGATCGCCGAGCTGAGCACTTCGATGGCCTTGTCCTGCCCGAACACGACACGCTTCAGATCCTGCTCGATATTGGCAAGCACGCGGGTGTCGTCCGACGAGACGGTCTTGGCCGGGATGCGGGCCATGGTCGCGATGACCTGCTCGATCTCCTTGGGCGTGATGACCTTCTTGCGCTTGGACGGCGCCACCAGCATCTGCATCGCGCCGACTTCGTCGATCACGTCGATCGCCTTGTCCGGCAGCTTGCGGTCATTGATGTAGCGCGCCGACAGCTCCACCGCCGACTTGATCGCGTCCGGCGTGTACTTCACCGAATGGTGCTGCTCGAACGCCGAGCGCAGGCCCGCCAGGATCTTCACCGTATCCTCGACCGACGGCTCGTTGACGTCGATCTTCTGGAAGCGGCGCAGCAGCGCGCGGTCCTTCTCGAAGTGGTTGCGGAATTCCTTGTAGGTGGTCGAGCCGATGCAGCGGATCGAGCCGCCCGAGAGCGCCGGCTTGAGCAGGTTCGACGCGTCCATGGCGCCGCCGCTGGTGGCGCCCGCGCCGATCACGGTGTGGATCTCGTCGATGAACAGCACCGCGTGCGGCAGCTTCTCGAGTTCCGAGACGACCTGCTTCAGCCGCTCCTCGAAATCGCCGCGATAGCGGGTGCCGGCGAGCAGCGCGCCCATGTCGAGCGAATAGATCACCGCTTCCTTCAGCACGTCGGGCACTTCGCCTTCGACGATCTTGCGCGCCAGGCCCTCGGCGATCGCAGTCTTGCCCACGCCGGGATCGCCAACATAGAGCGGGTTGTTCTTGCTGCGCCGGCACAGGATCTGCACGGTGCGGTCGACTTCGGCGGAACGGCCGATCAGCGGATCGACCTTGCCGATCTTCGCCTTCTCGTTGAGGTCGACGGTGAATTGCTTGAGCGCGCTCTCACCCTTGCCCGTCTTCGCCTCCTGCTTGTTCGACTTGTCTTCCTCGGCAGCGCCCTTGGGGGTGCTGGTCTCGGTGGGCGTGGTGCCGCCCTTGCCGACGCCGTGGCTGATGAAGCTGACGGCATCCAGCCGGCTCATGTCCTGCTGCTGCAGGAAATAGACCGCGTAGCTCTCGCGTTCGCTGAACAGCGCGACCAGCACGTTGGCGCCGGTCACTTCGTCGCGGCCCGAGGACTGGACGTGCAGGATCGCGCGCTGGACGACGCGCTGGAACCCGCTGGTAGGGGAGGGATCGGTGGCATTGTCCACCTTCAGCGCTTCCAGCTCGGTATCGAGATAGTGCGCGACGGTGGTTTTCAATTCGCCCAGGTCCACCCCGCACGCGCCCATCACTTTCGACGCATGTTCATCGTCGATCAGCGCGAGCAGGAGATGCTCGAGCGTCGCATATTCGTGCCGGCGCGAGGACGCAGCCTCGAGCGCCTTGTGGAGAGTGGCTTCGAGAGCGGAGGCGAAACTAGGCATTCGGATACAACTCCAGTCGGGCCGAAAGGGTGCTGAGCCCGTCTTCCCCTATGTCGGGAGTGGCAGGCCCCGCATCAAGCGCTGCGGCCCCGCACCGGCAGATCGTGGCGTATCGCCCGAGTTCCGGTGCCTTGACGCTCATTTCTTAAATAGAGCGTCAGCGCTTGCACGATGGTGAACGGCGCGTTGAATCTTTTCTCGACATCGGAGGATCTCGGTTTCGAGCAGCTGGATTCGCGCTTCCAGTTCGGCCACCGAAAAGGGGTCGAGGTCCTGCTTTGCCAGCTGCGCCGCGAGATCGTCGGATCGACGCGGAAGATTTTCGTCGGCGTCCATGCGAGGAAACGTTGACCCTGAGGGGGGCGATGTCAATAAGGCCCCGAAGTTCCCCTTAGGCCAAAAAGCGACGAACCGAATGATCGCAGCCGAAATGATGCTGGCCATCGACCCCGATGCGCCGGGCGGCCCCGAAGTCCTTGTTCCCGTCGAGCGACCGGTTCCCCGGCCGGGTATGGGCGAGGTGCTGGTGCGAGTCGCGGCGGCCGGCATAAACCGACCGGAAGTGCTTCAGCGGCAAGGAAAATATCCGCCGCCGTCGGGCGCGCCCTCGATCCTCGGCATGGAGATCGCCGGCACCGTGGTCGCACTGGGGGCGGGCGTCGATGAGTCGCTGATGGGCCGCCAAGTGTGTGCCCTGATCGCGGGCGGGGCCTATGCTGAATATGCGGTGGCGCCGGCAGGCCAGTGCCTTGAAGTGCCGGAAGGCCTGAGCCTCGTCGAAGCGGCGGCACTGCCGGAAACGCTGTTCACCGTCTGGTCGAACCTGTTCGATCGGGGCTGGGCGCAGCCGGGCGAGACCGTGCTGGTCCATGGCGGCACCAGCGGCATCGGCACGATGGCGATCGCGCTCGCCAAGCTGTTCGGACTGACCATCCTGGTTACCGCCGGATCGGATGCAAAATGCGCCGCGGCACGCGCGCTCGGCGCCGACCTCGCGATCAACTACAAGACCCAGGACTTTGTCGAGGAAGTGAAGGCGTTCACTGGGGGCAAGGGCGTGGAAATCGTGATCGACATGGTCGGCGGCGACTATGTCGCGCGCAATCTCCAGTGCCTGGCCGAGGACGGGCGCCACGTCTCGATCGCGGTGCAGGGCGGGGCGACCGCGACGATCCCGGTGTGGGACGTGATGCGGCGCCGGCTGACGCTGACCGGATCGACGCTGCGGCCGCGCTCGGTCGAGTTCAAGTCGCTGCTGGCGGACGAGCTGCGCCGGAACGTCTGGCCGCTGGTCGCCGAGGGCAAGCTCAAGCCGATCATCGACCGCACCTTCCCGCTCGCCGAGGCGCCCGCGGCGCACCGGCGGATGGAAGCGGGCGAGCATGTCGGCAAGATCGTGCTGACGATCGGCGAGCAGCCGGCCTGATCAGGCGGCGAGGGGGCGCAGCACCAGCGTCTCCTCGGCCATCGGCAGCAGCAATTGCTCCTGGTGCGCGGCGCGGCGCTCGCAAAGGCGCAGCAGGCGGTGCGCGGCGGCGCGGTGGCCGTGCGGGTCGGCGTGGATCTTGCGCAGCGGCCAGGCGACGAAATGGTCGAGCATGCGCTGGCGCCATTCGAGATCCTGTTCCGTGGTGCGCCGTGCCATTGCCTGGTGTGCACAATCCTCGCTTTCGCGCAGCATTGCGAGCAGCTCGCGGTCCTTGGTCAGGCAATGGTGCCGCATGGCGTCCAGAAGGCGGATGCGCGCGCTTTCCAGCGCGGCGGCGGTCGGTCGGGTTTCCAGCTGGTACAGGGCCTTGGCGGCGTCGGTGAGGTCTTGGGTCGTGGTGAACAGCGCGGTGAATTGCATCAGGGTCCTTCCTGAGGCCATTCTAGCGCTGTTTCAGGCTGTTGATCGTTTTGGCGATGAAATGAATCGGGTGAGGGCGGGGTAGGCGATCTGCTCGGCGTAGAGCGTCCGCGCTTCTATCCAGCCCAGCGCCTCGCGCACGTCCGCGCGGTAGCCGGACGGGTCTTCCAGAATGTGCGCCAGCGTCCAGCGCTGATAATGCTCAAGCCCCTTCTGCCGCCCTTCCAGATCGCGTTCGACACAGCTCCGGGCGATTGCCAGCAGCCCGGCGTCGCCGCTCTGGCGAAGTGGTTCCAGCAGGGACTGCTCCTGCTCCGCGAAGAAGGCGGTATACGCCAGTGCGACATCCTTGCGCAGATCGGCCAGATGTTGCCGGTTGATCGGCGGCTCGGCGGCGCGCACGATCGCCTCCGTCATCCCCAGAATGTCGCAAGTGATCTCGCGAAGCTTTTGTACTGACATGCATTCGTCCTCCCCGGGGCATTGTAGAGGCGGACGCTCGAGCGAGGCGGCGATGGAATGAAATCGTTACGCCTTCGTATCGCGGGTGCGACTATGACAGTCTGGTGAAATCGTCGCGATCCGATTTGTAACAAAGTCGCGCCATAGGCGAGTCTCTGCACAGGGAAGTTGCACGGGAACTGGGGCATGGCCACGATCACCAAGCTTTCGTTCGATGTCGCGGGGCTCGCGGACTTTCACGCGGCGACCCCGACCATTCCGGAACGGCCGATCGGCAAACGCCGCAAGTATCGCGCGATCTGGATTTCCGACGTCCATCTCGGAACCCGCGGCTGCAACGCCGAAATGCTGATCGACTTTCTCGACCATGTCGATAGCGAAATCATGTATCTGGTGGGCGACATTATCGACGGCTGGGCGATGAAGAAGCGATTCTACTGGCCGGCGACGCATAATGACATTGTGTGGCGGGTGCTGAAGCGGGCCAAGCGCGGCACCGAGATCGTCTATATTCCGGGTAATCATGACGAGATGTTCCGCCAGTTCACCGGGCTCGACTTTGGCGGCGTGAAGATCAAGCGTCAGGCGATCCACACCACCGCCGATGGCCGCCGCCTGCTGGTGCTGCACGGCGACGAGTTCGACGCGATCACCCTGTCGCACCGCTGGCTCGCCCATCTGGGCGACGCGGCCTACGAAATGATGATGACCCTCAACCGCTGGCTGAACGCGGTGCGGCGCTGGATGGGCCTGCCCTATTGGTCGCTTTCCAAATACGCCAAGCAGAAGGTGAAGAACGCGGTGTCCTTCATCTCCAAGTTCGAGGAAATCGTCGCGCGCGAAGCTGCCGCCCGTGGTGTTGACGGCGTCATCGCCGGGCATATTCACAAGGCGGAGATCCGGCCGATCGACGGTGTCGCATATTATAACGACGGCGATTGGGTAGAGGGTTGCACGGCGCTGGTGGAGCATTACGACGGGTCCATGGAAATTCTCCACTGGGCCGACGAGATGGCAGCGCGCGAGTCGCAGCCGGAGTCCGAGGTCAGACTGGCGGCGGCGTGACGGCAGCGGCGGGGGACGAGGCCGTGCGTATCGCAATCGTGACCGATGCCTGGGAACCCCAGGTCAACGGGGTCGTCCGTACGCTCCAATCGGTGCGGCGGGTGCTGGAGCGCCAGGGCCACCAGGTGATGGTGGTATCCCCCGACAAATTCTACTCGCTGCCTTGCCCGACCTATCCGGAGATCCGTCTGGCGATCACCAGCGTGGCGGCCGTCGGCGCGATGCTCGATGAGTTCGCGCCCAATGCGATCCACCTCGCCACGGAAGGTCCGCTGTGCGTCGCCGCACGGCGCTGGTGCCTGCGCCAGAAGCGGCCGTTCACCACCGCCTACCATACCCAGTTTCCCGATTACGTCTCGGCGCGCTCGGGTGTGCCGGCGGAATGGATCTGGCGCTACATCCGCTGGTTCCACACGCCGAGCGCGACGATCCTTGCCTCCACTGCATCGATCCGCCAGTCGCTGGTCGATCACGGCCTGCCGCAGGTGCGTCACTGGGGGCGCGGCGTCGACCTTGCCAATTTCCACCCCGGCATTGCTCCGCATCCGCAGATGGCCGGGCTGCCGGGGCCGGTGATGCTCTATGTGGGCCGCGTGGCAGTGGAGAAGAATCTCGAGGCCTTCCTCCGCGCCGATCGCCCGGGAACCAAGGTGGTGGTGGGGGACGGCCCGGCACGCGCGATGCTGGAAGCCAAATATCCGGACGCGCGCTTCCTTGGCGCGCAGTTCGGTACCGATCTCGCTGCCGCCTATGCCGCGGCGGACGTGTTCGTCTTCCCCAGCCGGACCGATACCTTCGGGCTGGTGATGATCGAGGCGCTCGCCTGCGGCACCCCGGTCGCCGCCTATCCGGTCACCGGGCCGGTCGACGTGCTGACGCCGGAGACGGGCGTGATGGACGAGGATCTGGGCGTGGCGATCGACAAGGCGCTGACGCTCGATCGCGGCGCTTGCGCCAGCTATGGCCGCAGCTTCACCTGGGAGGCGAGCGCCCGGCAGTTCCTCACCGCGCTGGTGCCGATCGGGTGCGAGAAGGCGGCAGCCTGAATAGCGGAAACGCTTGCTCCCGCGGGCAAGCTCCCCTACATCAAGACCATGTGTGGCCGCCCGTGATGGGCGGCCCTTATTGTTTCAAGTTCCGGAGATCCACCGTGGCCCAGCCGCTGATGCCGCACGCGACCGCTTCCTGGCTGGTCGACAACACGTCGCTGTCGTTCGAGCAGATCGCCGAGTTCTGCGGTCTCCACATCCTCGAAGTGCAGGCGATCGCCGACGATACCGCCGCGACCAAGCTTACCGGCCGCGATCCGGTGCGCGCGCACGAACTGACGATGGACGAGATCGAGAAGGGGCAGGCGAACCCCAACTACGTGCTCAAGATGCAGAAGGGCCCCGAGCAGGTCCGCCGCACCAAGGGTCCGCGCTACACGCCCGTCTCGAAGCGCCAGGACAAGCCGGACGGCATCGCCTGGATCCTGCGCCACCATCCGGAAGTGTCGGACGGCGCGATCGGCAAGCTGATCGGCACCACCCGCACCACCATCGCGGCGATCCGCGACCGTACCCACTGGAACATCGGCAACATCGTGCCGAAGGATCCGGTGACGCTCGGCCTGTGCTCGCAGCGCGAGCTCGACGCGCTGGTGGCCAAGGCCGCCAAGGCCGCGGGCATCGAGGCCCCGACCGATACGCGCCTCGAAGGCGATCGCGAGGCGCTGATCGAGCAGCTCCGCGCCGAGCGCTATGCGGCGAGCCATGTGCCCGAGGCGCAGGAAGCTGCACCGGTCGAGCACACGGCGGAGAGCCTGTTCAAGCATTGAGATCGCCTTCCCGGGCGTAAACGAGCGGGCCTCGGCGCACCCAGCGCCGGGGCCCGTTCTGCGTCGTGGGGACGCTTTGCGGGCGCGATCCGCTGCGGTAGACCTGCTTCGGGGCGAGCGCCCCGAGGAGGAGGATTGCCATGTGTGACGAGCATACCGCTGCCGACAATGACCGCGTGGCAGGTGGCATTACCCGCCGCGGCTTCACCGCCGCCGCCGCTGCGACCGGCATGCTGGCGATCCTGCCTAGCCCGGCGAACGCCGCTGCGGTGAAGGGGCGCGACGTCACGATCAAGACCGGGGACGGCACCGCCGACGCCTATTTCGTAGCACCCACCAGCGGCCGGCACCCGGCGGTGCTGGTGTGGCCGGACATCATGGGACTTCGCCCGGCCTTCCGGCAGATGGCCGACCGGCTGGCGCAATCGGGCTATGCGGTGCTGACGGTGAACCAGTTTCACCGCTCGACAAAGGCGCCGTTTCTCAAGCCTGGCCAGTCTTTCGACCAGCCGGAGGTGCGGGCCATGATCATGCCGTGGCGCGAGCCGCTCACGCCCGCCGCGATCACGGCCGACGCCAAGACCTTCGCGGCCTTTCTCGACGCGCAGCCGGAGGTGGACGTGCGGCGCGGCATAGGCAGCACCGGCTATTGCATGGGCGGCCCCTTCGTCTTCCGCACCGCCGCCGCGCTGCCGGGCCGGGTACGCGCCGGCGGCAGCTTCCATGGCGCGGGGCTGGTGGCCGACGGTGCGGACAGCCCGCACAAGCTGGTGCCGCAGATGCAAGGCCGCTACCTCCTCGCCATCGCCGAGAATGACGATGCCCGCGCGCCAACGGACAAGGAAACGCTGCGCAGCGCCTTCGCTGCTGCCAAGGTGCCCGCGGAGATCGAGGTATATGCCGGCGCGATGCACGGCTGGTGCCCGCCGGACAGCCGCGTCTACAATGCCGCGCAGGCCGATCGTGCATGGGATCGATTGCTCAAGACCTTCGCCGCCCTTTGATCGATTGACCCGGTCCCGGATACGTGTTCCCTTATTGTTCCCGATCGATCGAGTCGGGAGCAATAGGGGTACGGGGCCATGACGGACCAATTGATTCTCTACACGAACCCGCAGTCGCGCGGCCGCATTGCGCGCTGGATGCTGGAGGAAGTGGGCGCCACTTACAGCGTGGAAGTGATGGACTATGCCTCGACGATGAAGGGCGAGGCGTACCGCGCGATCAACCCGATGGGGAAGGTTCCCGCCATCGTCCATGGCGGCAAGGTCGTCACCGAATGCGCGGCGATCTGCGCCTATCTGGCCGAAGTGTTCCCGGAAGCAGGCCTCGCGCCACTGCCGGAAGAGCGCGCCGACTATTATCGCTGGCTGTTCTACGCCGCCGGCCCGGTGGAGCAGGCAACGACGAACCACGCCGCCAACTTCGTGCCGGACGCGGACAAGAGCCGGATGTTCGGTTTCGGCAACTATGATCTGATGGTCGACGTGCTCGACCAGCTGCTCTCGTCGCGGCCTTATGCGACCGGCGATCGGTTCACGGCCGCCGACGTCTATCTGGGCTCGCAGATCGGCTGGACGACGATGTTCGGCATGCTGCCCAAGCGCGACTCGTTCATGGCCTATGTCGAGCGCGTCCAGAGCCGGGAAGCCTATCAGCGCGCCTGGGCGATGGACGACGCGCTGGTCGCGGAAGCGGAGAAGGCGGCCGAACCGGCCTGATGCCTCACGGGTCACGGGGCTGCTGCCACCTGCACGGCCCCGTGGTGCGCCTATCGCGGGAAGCTGTCGTGCCTGCAGGGCTGCTCGCGGCGCGTTCCGGGAGTGCGTTGCGGCAGGCGCGCGGGTGCGTTGCGACGGGGCCGTGCGCACCACGGCATCCTGTTCCTTCATGGCGCTGCCGGTGCTCGATAGGCATGGCGCGGGATGCTTGGCGTTCGGACCCATGCCAGGCCAGCCCGGTCGCCTTGTTGTGCCCTGCTGGCGAATTGCCGCCGTGCGCCGGGTGGGCATCCATACCAAGGCGCGCGCCGCAGCGGCGCGGCGATGGCATCCCTCGAACGGCGAAACGGGGAGGCGGCCGTGTCCTTCGCGCCTCGGGGTCAGAGCGTCGATGACTTCATATTGACGTTATATCATTACCTGCGTAGGTCGCCGCCCTCATCAATTTGGGGGTATGATGCGTTACCACGTCAGGATTGTACTATCGGGTCTTGCTGCGCTCGGATCGGGCGGCGCTGCGTTCGGCCAATCGGCTCCGCCCCGCAGCAACGAGGACAAGCGCGACATCGTCGTTACCGGACTGCGGGAGGGCATCCCGGTTGCGGCCACGCTCGCGACCGCGGCAAGCTCGGTTCTGGACGCCACCGCGTTGGAGGAGCAGCGCGCCGCCTCGCTTGGCGAAACGCTTGATCGCCTGCCCGGCGTTCAGAACAGCTATTACGGGCCGCTCGCGGGGCGCCCCGAGATACGCGGCCAGGGTGGAAATCGCGTGGCACTGCTCACCAATGGCATGCCGACCCACGATCTTTCGGGGATCACCGGCGACCATGCCGCGCCGCTGGAGCCTTTCCTCGCGGATCGGATCAGCGTGCTGAAGGGTAGTGCTGCGGTGCTCTACGGCGGCAACGCGATCGGCGGGGCGGTGAATGTCGAGGACGGGCGTATCCCGGCCGCGCTGCCGACACGGCCGCTGACCGGGCGGGCGCAGCTGAGCACCGGAGACAACAGCGGCATTACGGCAATGGGGCGGCTGGACGGCGGGCAGGGCGCCTTCGCCTGGCATGTCGACGGCCTGTACCGTCACGCCGCCGATCTCGCCATCGCAGGGGAGAGTAAGGCGCCGCAATGTCGCGACTGGAAGAGCCTTGTGGGCAATAGCGGCCTGCGCGCTACCTGCCAGGTCAGCCTTGGCAGCATCACCTGGGTCCGGGACCCCGCCACAGGCAAGTGGGTGGACGGCACCGTTCCGGCGAACCAGAAGATCACCGATCTCGCGCCGGGAAGAAACGGCACGCTGGAGAACAGCGGCTTCACGACGGCCGTGGCCAATGCCGGTCTCAGCTATATCGGGGCAAGCGGCTTCCTCGGCATCGGCGCGGGCTATTACAATGCTTCCTATGGTGTGCCGGGCTTTCGCTACGTCACGCAGCAGCACCGCACGCCTTCGCCGGTCGCGATCGGGGCCGAGCAATTCCGTATCGACGTCCGCGCCGGTCTCTATGATCCGCTGCCCGGCATCGCTGCGATTACGCTGCGGGCCGCGTCGTCGCACGATGTCGAGCGCGAGCGGATCGACGGCGTTGACATGAGCCGCTTCGACATTGACGCCGATACGGCGCGTCTGGAGATCGCGCACCATGCAATAGGCCCGATGCGCGGGGTGTTCGGCGGGGAAGTAACGGACCGGCACTTCCACACCACCAGCCCGACCGCCTATCTGCCCAGCATCGACACGCGGGAAGCCGCCGTTTTCCTGCTCGAACAGGTCGCAGTCGGACCGTTCACGCTCAATGCGGGCGGACGGCACGACTGGATCGATCATGATCTGGACGAGGCCAGCGTGCGCGCGGGACGCGGGCTCGGCGCCAGCTATGCCCGCGACCGCAGCTTCCGGCTGTGGAACGCGTCCGCGTCGTTGCGCGCAGACCTGACCGCGTGGCTGCACCTGGACGGCCGCTATGCGCATGGCGAGCGCGCCCCTGCCGTCAATGAACTCTATGCCAATGGCAACCACTTCGCGACGCTTACGGAAGAGCAGGGGGACGGGCGCCTGCGCAAGGAGCGTTCGGAGAATGTCGAGCTCGGCGGCGGTGTCGACGTCGGCTGGGCCACCCTGGGGGTGACCGGATACCGGGTACGGTACAAGGACTTCCTCTACCTCGGCAACACAGGTGTCTCGCGCACGCTGGCGGTGGGTGAGTGGCGCCAGGGCGATACCAATTTCGACGGGGTCGAAGGCGAGGCGATGCTGCGCCTGCCGGACTTCCGCTTCGGCACCGTGACGCTGCACGCGATGGCAGATCATGTGCTGGGGAAGCCGGTGTTCACGCTGCCGAACGGCTATAGTCCGTTCGCTCCCGGGGCGACGCGCCAATGGGACGCGGAATATTACCGCCAGACGCTGGACGGGCAGTATCTGCCCCGTACGCCGGTGTCGCGCTATGGCGGCGATGTTCAGTTCACCACCGGCGGCTGGCGGTTCGCGGCAGGGGCGCTCTACTATGCCGGGCAGGATCGCGTTGCCAAGAACGAAGCCGTGTCGCCTGGCTATTGGATGGCCGATGCGCATGTCGCCTACGCCTTCCGAAGCGTTGGGGCGAAGTGGGAGGCCTTTGTCGACGCGACCAATCTGACGGACAGCGATGCGCGGCCGCACAACAGCTTTCTGCGATATCGTGCGCCCGTGATCGGCCGCGCCGTTGCAGCCGGCATCCGCACCTGGTTCTAACGCAAAATGCCCGGCTGCGCAGGACGCAGCCGGGCATATCGGTGCATGTGGCGGCGCGGGATGGCGCCGGCGGATCAGGCTTCGATAGTGTAGTTCAGGAAGTCCGGGATCGGGCCGTTCCAACCTTCGTCCGGACCGTCATCCTGGTCGCGGCGGCGACGGCGATCGTCGCGGATGGGGCGCTCGTCGCGTACCGGCCGCTCGTTGCGCATCGGCCGTTCGTCCTGGGCGGGACGTGCACGGCTTTCCTCGCGCGGCGCGGCGGCGCGGCGCGACCTGGGCTTGGCCGGCGCCTCGGCGGCGGCCGCGTCTTCTCGACGCGGCTCCGCCTTCTTGGCGTCGCGCTTCTTGCCGCGCTCGCGCTTGGGCGCCGGTGCCGCATCGGCATCGTCCGATGCCACAGGGCTCGGCACGCGCTCGATCTTGTGGCCGGTCAGCTTCTCGATCTCGGTGATGTTCTCGGCATCCTCCGGTGTCACCAGCGTGTAGGCGATGCCGGTGGCGCCCCCGCGGCCGGTGCGGCCGATGCGATGGACATAATCGTCCGGATGCCAGGGCGCATCGAAGTTGAAGACGTGGCTCACGCCCTTCACGTCGATGCCGCGCGCTGCGACGTCCGAGGCAACAAGGATGTTGACCTCGCCGTTCTTGAACCGGTCCAGCTCGGCAATGCGGGCCGACTGGTCCATGTCGCCGTGAATCTCGGCCGAACGGAAGCCGTGCTTCTTCAGGCTCTTGTTGAGGTCGCGAACCGTCGTCTTGCGATTGCAAAAGATGATCGCGTTCGACACTTCGTCCTGCTGCAGCAGGCGGCGCAGCACGTCGCGCTTCACATGCGCCGTGGCGGGCACCTGGACAATGCGCTGCGCGATGTTGATGTTCGCCGTGGCGGGCCGCGCCACTTCGATCGTCTTGGGGTCGGTGAGGAAGCGATCCGCCAGCTTCTTGATCGGCGGCGGCATCGTTGCCGAGAAGAGCAGCGTCTGGCGCACCTTGGGCAGCTTGGTGCAGATTTCCTCGATATCGGGAATGAACCCCATGTCGAGCATCCGGTCCGCCTCGTCGATCACCAGCAGGTTGCAGCCGGTAAGCAGGATCTTGCCGCGGCCATAGAGGTCCATCAACCGGCCCGGCGTGGCGATGAGGACGTCAACGCCCTTTTCCAGCGCCTTGACCTGATCGCCCATCTGCACGCCGCCGATCAGCAGCGCCATCGAGAGCTTGTGGTTGACGCCGTACTTCTCGAAATTCTCCGCGACCTGCGCCGCCAGTTCGCGCGTCGGCTCGAGGATCAGCGAGCGCGGCATCAGCGCGCGGGTGCGCCCTTCGCCGAGCACGTCGATCATCGGGAGCACGAAGGCGGCGGTCTTGCCGGTGCCCGTCTGGGCAATACCGATCAGGTCCTTGCCCATCAGCACCGACGGGATCGCCTGGCGCTGGATCGGAGTCGGCTCGGTATAGCCGGCGTCGGTCACCGCGCGGAGGAGTTCGTCAGAAAGGCCGAGATCGGCAAAGCTCATGCAATTGTCCGGATAATGGGCGCGTTGATTTGCACCTTAACAGAAGGCGTCGCGCTTGCGGATTTGACCACAAAAGTCAAGCTTCACCGTGCGCGGACGAGGTTCTTGAACGCTTGAACGGGGCAAGTTCGGCCCGAACGCGACCGAAGGGCATCGCGACCGGCGCAGAACTTGCTGTCCTTGGTGGGCTTCAGATAGGCGCCCGAATAGAAGCCGAGCGCCGGGCATTCGGCGCCCAGCTTGGCGCGGAGCAGCGATCCGTCCTCCAGGATCAGGTCGACGCTGTCGGCTGCATTGACGGTGAAACCCTGGATACGATCGACCGCGACGCAGCTCTTCGCGCGCCGTTCCACCATCGAGGGTGCCTCGCGCACGACGATGGTCGTCGTCGTCACGGTCATGCGCGGCACATGAATGGTCACATGTTGCTGGAAGGCCGATGCGCGTGCCATCTCCGCGGGCAGCGCCGGTCGCGCCGCGGGGGCGACGAACATCAGCGCCAGGCCGGCGGCGGCGATCGGCAGATTCGGCATCGTGGGATCGGATCGTAGGAACATCGGCTTGAACGGTGGATGAACTGCCGCACGCCATGCTAGTGCGCAAGCATCATGACTCCCGAGCAGCTTCGCATCACTGCCTTCGCCGCCGAGCGCTTCGGCCCCAAGGCAGTCACGACCGATCCGCAGGATATCGCGCCGTGGCTGATCGACTGGCGGCGGCGCTACCACGGCACGACGCCGGCAATCCTGTCGCCGGCGGCAACGGAGGAGGTGAGCGCGCTGGTCGCGCTGGCCAGTGACCTGGGGGTGGCGCTGGTGCCGCAGGGTGGGAATACCGGGATGGTCGGCGGCGCAATTCCGCCGGCCGACGGGTCGGCGTTGCTCCTTTCCACCCGGCGGATGCAGCGTATCCGGGCAATGGATGCCGAGGCCAATCTGGGGGTGGCGGAGGCTGGGGTGATCCTCGGCACCTTCCGCGATGCGGCCGAGGCGGCGGGGCGGCGCTTCCCGCTTGATCTGGGTGCGCGGGGCAGTGCGACGATCGGCGGGCTCGTTTCCACCAATGCCGGCGGCGTGCAGGTACTGCGCTTCGGCACGATGCGCGCGCTGGTCGCAGGCGTGGAGGCGGTGCTGCCGGATGGATCGGTGCATGACGGCCTCTCGGCGCTGAAGAAGGACAATCGCGGCTACGACCTCAACCAGCTGCTGATCGGCGCGGAGGGCACGCTGGGCGTCATCACGGCGGCCACGCTGCGGCTGGTGCCGGCAGCGGCGGCGCGGGCGGTGGCCTGGGTCGGCGTCGAGAGCCCGGCTCAGGCGCTGTCGCTGCTTCGCCGATTGCAGGCCGCGACCGACATGGTCGAGAGCTTCGAGATCATGCCCGACGCGACCGTGACGCGGGTGCTGGAGCATGTGGCCGGCACGCGCCTGCCGCTGTCCGGCAGCCATCGTTGGCACGTGCTGATCGAGGCGGTGACGAGCGACGCGGCGGCCGAGGCGCCGGCGACGGTACTGGAGCGGATGCTGGCCAGCGCCTTTGACGCCGGGCTCGCCGAGGACGCGGTGATCGCCGCCAGCGAGGCGCAGGCCGAGGCCTTTTGGCTCATCCGCCATTCTATTTCGGCCGCCGAGCGCTCGGCCGGGCCTGCGGTGCAGCACGACATTTCGGTGCCGGTGGAAGACATGCCGCGCTTCATGGTGGAAGGCGGCGCTGCGGCCGAGGCGCGCTTTCCGGGCACCCACGCGATCGCCTATGGTCATCTCGGCGACGGCAACGTCCATTTCCATGTCCGCGCGCCGAAGGGCGTGGATCGCGAACGCTGGTATGCCGAGGACGCGCCGCGCATCACCCGGATGGTGCACGACATGGTGGTGGCAGCGGGCGGATCGATCTCCGCCGAGCACGGCATCGGCCAGATGAAGCGCGACGAGCTGGCGCGGCTTTCCTCGCCGGCGCGGATGGCGGCGCTGCGCGCGATCAAGACGGCGCTCGATCCGAAGCTGATTCTCAATCCGGGAAAGCTGGTCGCGCTTGCGCCTGATACGTTGAGCAAATAGACCCCGGCGCGGTTGAAACGCCTTTCGACGAAAAAAGTTCTCAGGAGATCCTCATGGCCAGCGCGCCGCAGCAGTCGCTTCCCTTGTTCTACAATCAGCTCGAGCCGCTTTCGAGCCAGGTCCATGCCGATTTCCGTACGCGTTCGACCGACCGCGCGGCTTTCCTCGCCAACCAGCACGCGGTGCCGGTTACCGTCGAGGAATTCCCGCTGGTGCAGCGCTTCATGCCGATCGTCTTCTCGGTGGGCGAGGATCCCGTGCCGCTGGCGCTGATGGGGCTGAACGAGGGGGTGAACACCTTCTTCGACGCAGAGGGCAAGCTGGTCGACCCGAACTTCTACGTGCCGGCCTATATCCGCCGCTATCCGTTCCTGCTGGCGCGCCTGCGCCCGGAGAGCGACGAGCTGTCGCTTTGCTTCGATCCGACCTCGGACGTGATCGGCAAGTTCGAGGAGGGCGAGGCCCTGTTCGAAAATGGCGAGCCGAGCGAGATCACCAAGAACATCCTCCAGTTCAACGAGCAGTTTGAAACGGCCGGCGCCCGCACCAGCCAGTTCATGCGCGAGCTGAAGGAAATGAACCTGCTGATCGACGGCGAAGTCTCGATCCAGCCGGACGGCGCGGCGCAGCCCTTCGTCTATCGTGGCTTCATGATGGTCGACGAGAACAAGCTGAACGAGATGCGCGGCGACCAGCTGCGCAAGATCGTCCAGAACGGCATGCTGCCGCTGATCTACGCCCACCTCTTCTCGCTGGCGCAGATGCGCGAGCTGTTCGCCCGCCAGATGCGTTCGGGTTGGCAGCCGGAAGTCCAGCTGGTCGGCTGATCAAAGTTTGAACTCTATCGAAGCTCCTCCCCTTCAGGGGAGGGGTTTGGGGTGGGGCGTGTCTCACCGAGACCAGCCTCTGGCTTGGAATCCCTCCACCCCAACCCCTCCTCCAAGGAGGAGGGGCTTAGATGCTGCGGTAATCGCATCTCGGGCCGCCGCGCGGCCCCAAAAGCCATCCCGCCGTTCAATCGAACAACTTCTGCGATGAGTTGCCTTGAACTCGGTCGCCCGCTCTCTATATCTTGAAGGTACGGCTCGTGTCCCCCCTTTCGCGATGCCGTGCGACGCGCCTTCGGGCGTGTCTCCTCCCTGAACCTTGGCCACCTCGTGGGTAACCGCGAGGTGGTTTTTTATGTGCGGTTCATTCCGCGGCAAGCGCGTCGGGCAGGGCCTCGTCGGCGAGCGCGTCGATGGTGGCGCGCAGCAGCGCCGTCATGCCCGCCGCGCCGGCGCCGAGTTCGTCGAGCGCTGCATCCAGATAGAGCGATCGATCGAATTCCAGCTGCAGGGCATGCACGCCGCGGCGCGGATCGCCGTGCCGCTCCAGAATGTGCCCTCCCGCGTAAGGCGTGTTCGCGGCGATGGCGACGCCGTGGCGCCGGGCCACACCCTCGACGCGCGCGCCGAACCGCGCGGCGGCCGAGCGCCCGAAGCGATCGCCGATCACCAGCCGGGGCGCGCTTTCCGGGGAGCCCAGCGGCGGCATCGAATGCACGTCGAGCAGGACCGCGATGCCGAATCGTGCCCGGGCCGCCGCCAGTGCTTCGCCCAGCGCCAGATGATAGGGGCGGTGATCGGCATGGATGCGCGCGGCCACATCGTCCGCGGCGAAGCGCCCTCGCCAGAGCTGGCCAAGGGTCCCGACCCGCCGCGGCACCAGCCCCAGCCCGCTGCGCACCTTGGTGGAGAGCGGGCGGCCGAGCAGGTGCGCGCCTTCGTCGATCTGGGGATCGCGCTCGTGCTCGGCGCGATTGAGGTCGATCCAGGCGCGCGCGCGGGTTGCGACGAACAGCGTCTCGTCGCGCCGGGCGGCAAGCGCCAGCGAATCGGCATGGCGATCCTCGAGCGCGCGCAGGGCGACAGGGGGAACGCGCAGCGCGGCGAGCAGCGCATCCGGATAGTCGCGCCCGCCATGGGGCACGGAGAGCACCACGGGGCTTTCCGGCAGTACCGGCCCGTAGCGATCGAAGCTGGCGGCGCGAGTCACCCCCACAACCTAGGCCGCAGCGGCCAGCCGGGCAACGTATCGGGCGGCTTCGGCTGGAAAATCTTAAGGTCTTGGCGCATAAGGAGCCAGCGGTTGGTACCGATGGGGTGAAGATGATCCGGATTCTGCTGGCCGAGGACGACCGCGTGATGCGGGAATACCTCACCCGTGCGCTGGAGCGCTCGGGGTATGCGGTCAGCGCTGTCGATCGGGGGACGGCGGCGGTGCCGCTGCTCGAGGCCGAACGATTCGACCTGCTGCTCACCGACATCGTGATGCCCGAGATGGACGGGATCGAGCTCGCCCAGCGCGCCGCCGAGATCGCGCCCGAAATGCGGGTGATGTTCATCACCGGCTTCGCCGCCGTAACGCTGCGCGCCGGCAAGCAGGTGCCGCAGGCCCGCGTCCTTTCCAAGCCCTTTCACCTGCGCGACCTGGTGCTGGAGGTGGATCGAATGTTTGAATCGGAGAATGTGGGACTGAATTGAAATTAGCGCTTGCGCGGCGGGCCGACCCCCGCTAGAGGCGCGCTTCCCGAGTTTCGGGCGCGTAGCTCAGTGGTAGAGCACTGTGTTGACATCGCAGGGGTCGCAAGTTCAATCCTTGCCGCGCCCACCATCAAAGACCCCGCTAGGCCGCAGGCTTGGCGGGGTTTTTTGTTGCTTGTCGCCCATGGGCTGCGCCGCCGCCGCCATGGGAATCGCCCTTCGGGGTTGGTTGCAGGGCGCGCCGCGGAGAAGCGCAGGGGGTACGCATTTCGGGGTGTCGCGGCGGCGCGCGGTGCCCTCCTATTGTGTATCTCCATCGTTGATTTTTGTGCTAGCGCGCCCACCTTTCGGGCATGCGCGGTGCGCCAAGGTGGTCGCCTCGGAGGGATGCAGGCAGGTAGGCGGCACATGGGTCGCACGGGCTAGGGGAAGCGTGATTGTCGCCAAAGGATAGTAGCGGAGGCCTCCGCGTTCTGACGTTCCTGCACAGCTTCGCGCCGGGCGGAGTGGAGCGCGTGGCCTTGCGACTGGTGCGGCACTGGCGTGCGGGCGGCATGGATGCACCGCTGTTCCTCGGTCGCCAAGATGGCGCGATGCGGGCCGAATTCGCCGACATCGCCTATGACATGCCGCGCCAGCCCCGCATCAGCCAGGCTTCCTGGGAAACCCTGTGGATGATCCTGCGGCTGCCGGCAGCGATCCGGCGGCTGCGTCCCGACGTGCTGTTCGTCGCCGGATCCACCTACACCATTGTTGCCGTAGCGATGCGCGTACTGCTGGGCCGCGACTGCCCGCCGATCGTGGTCAAGGTCAGCAACGATCTCGCACGGCGCGATCTCAACCCGGTGGGCCGCTTCTTCTGGCGGACGTGGCTGCACATCCAGGCGCGGTGCGCGCACAGCTGGGTGGTGATGGACGAATCGATGATGCCGGAACTGGCACCGGTCATGGCCCGGCGCGGCCATGTGGTGCACGATCCGGCGATCTCCGCCGAGCAGCTGCTGCCCGCGCACGGGCCTCGGCCCGCGGGTCCGCGGCGCTTCGTCGCGATCGGGCGGCTGGTGGCGCAGAAGCATTTCGCGCTGATGCTGCGCGCCTTCGCTCGCGCCGTGCAGCCGGGTGAGACGCTGACGATCTTCGGCGACGGCGCGGAACGCGCCGCGCTGGAGGCACTCGCCGCCGCGCTGGGGATTGCCGACCGGGTGCGCTTTGCCGGCCATGTCGCCGACGCACCGGCGCGGCTGGGCGACTATGACGTGCTGTTGATGTCGTCGCGCTACGAGGGCGTGCCGGCGGTGGTGATCGAGGCGCTGGCCGCCGGCCTGGCGGTAGTGTCGACCGATTGCGGCGCCGGGCTGCGCAGCCTGCTGGGGCAGGGGCGCTTCGGCACGATCGTCCCGCAGGACGAAGCGCTGCTGGCCGAGGCGATCCGAACGGCGCCGGCAACGCCGCCGGACCGCGACGCGCTGCTCGAGTCGCTGCGGCGCTTCACCATCGAACGCTCCGCCCAGGCATATTGGGGGCTGTTCGAGGCGGCCGCGGCGGGGCGTGCCAGCGGTCCTCCGGTTCGGCTGGAGCAAGAGGCGTCGGCATGAAGGCTCCCCTTCGGGCGGTGCGCACTGCCTATGCGTCGCTCTCCGCCACCACGCGCGAACGGATTCTCGCGGTCGTCGGGCTTGCCTTCTCGGCGGCGATCCTGGTTGCGGTGTTCTGGCAGCTGGACGGGCTGGACTTCACCATCCTGACCCGCACTCCGCGCGATCCGATCTTCTGGCTGTGCTTCGTTGCCACCTATGTGCTGGGGCCGGTGATGGACTGGCTGATCCTGCGCCGAATCTGGGGCATCGGGATGGGCGCGCTTCCGGCGCTGCTCCGCAAGCAGGCGGCGAACGAAGTGGTGCTCGGCTATGCCGGCGATGCCCAACTCTATGTCTGGGCGCGGCGGAAGCTGGGTCCGGAAGGGCGGCCGTTCGAGACACTGCGCGACGTGGCGGTCACCTCCGCCCTGGCCGGCAATCTCGTGACGCTGGCGATGATGGTGCTGAACGCGCCGATCGTGCAGGGGCTCGCCAAGGGCACGCTGTTCACCACGCTGCTGATCTCGACCGGGACCATCGTGCTGTCGTCGCTCGCCATCTTCTTCTTCCGCCGCGTGGTGTTCGCGCTCCCGCCCCGCCTGATCGCGGAGACGCTGGGCATTCACACCGCCCGCATCCTGCTGAGCCTGGTGCTGACGGCGCTGCTGTGGAAGCTGCTGCTGCCGGCAGTGCCGGCGACGGCGCTGTTCCTGGTGGGAACGCTGCGGATGATGCTGTCCCGTCTGCCCTTCGTGCCCGCGCGCGAGGCGCTGCTGGCGCCGCTGATCGTTGCGCTGCTCGGTGACACGGCCGGCCTCGCGGGGGCGGTGCTGTTCGTCGCCACGCTGATGCTGGCGGCGCATGTCCTCGTCGGCGGGGTGGCGGCACTGGCCGACATGGTCACCCGCGCCAAACCGGGATTGCCTGAGCCGCGCTGAAGAAAAAGGGTCTGGCGCGGGCGCGGCGCAACCGCCATCAGCCGCGCCGAACGAGCGGAAAAGGACGGACGATGGCGAAGACGGCGCTGGTGATAGGCGCGTTGCTGGCGGGGGTGCTGCTGGGCTTTGCGGCACGCTGGCCGGCGGGCGCGTTCCTCGCGCCGTGGATCGATCTGCTGGCTCCCATCGGTGCCTTCTGGATCCGTGCGCTGACCATGACGCTGGTGCCCCTGGTGTTCGCGCTGGTGGTGAGCGGGGTGGTGAATGCCGTGCGTCATGGCCAGGGCGGTCGGCTGCTCGCGACGAGCTTCGCGGTGTTCCTGCCGATGTTGGTGCTGGCGGCGCTGCTCGCCTGGGGGGCGCTGGAGATCGTGCTGTGGCTCTTTCCGCTGGGGCCCGATCCGCTCGCCGGCCTGCTTGCTGCCGGCCCGCCGGCCGTCCCGCACGTACCCAGCGCGTCCGAGCAGATCCTTGCCATCCTCCCGGAGAACCCGATCGCCGCGGCCGCCAGCGGCCAGATGCTGCCGCTGGTGGTCTTCGCGGTGCTGCTGGGCGTGGCGCTGGCGCGGACTGGCGGTAGCGGGCTGACGGCGGTGATCGACGAACTGGCCAAGGCGATGACGCGAATCGTCGACTGGATCCTGCGCGCCGCGCCGATCGGCATCTTCGTGCTGGCGATGGGCGCCGGCAAGGCGGCAGGCGCGAGCGTCGCGGGCGTGCTGGCGCGCGATGTGGCGGCGGAGATCCTGTTCTGCCTGATGGCGATCGGCATGTGCTATCTGCTGGTCTTCGGCTTGCGGGCGATGCCGCTCGGCCGCTTCGCGCGCGGCATCGTGCCCGCGCAGGCGACGGCGGCGGGGACCTGCTCGTCGATGGCCACGGCCCCGGTGTCGATGGACGTAGCGTTGAACGGCCTGCAATTACCGCAGGAGGTGGCAGGGACGACGCTGCCGCTTGCCATCTCCACCTTCCGGCTGGCGACCACGGGCGTGACGGTGATCGAGGTGTTCCTCGCGGCGCACGCGGCGGGCGTACACGCCTCGCCGGTGCAATGGGTGCTGGCTGGCCTGTCGGCGGTGATCGCGGGCATCGCCACGCCTGGGCTGCCGGGCGCCGCGATCCTCTACGCCTGCGACGCGCCGGGCATGCAGATCCTGGGCGCGCCGCTGGCGATGATCCCGCTCTACATCGCGGTCTCGGCGATCCCGGACATGTTCATCACCACCGCCAGCGTCACCGGCCAGGTGACCGCAACGACGCTGGTCGCGCGGCTGGTCAGGCGAGGGCGCTGAGACCGGGCAGCGTGCCTTCGGCGATGGTCATGCTGCGGCCGCCGATCCAGGCCTGGCTGCCGAGGTCATAGTCCACGAAGATGCGGCCGCGACGTTCGAGGCGGGTACCCTGCGCAGCGACATAGCCGCTGCTGACGCGGCCGCTGGCGTGCAGCCACTGCGCGGCCGAGGCATTGAAGCTGCCGGTCACGGGATCCTCGATGATTCCGCCGAACGCGTCGGTGAACAGAGTCCGGATCTCCCAGGCAACCTCGGCGCCTGCCTTGTGCGGGCCGATCAGCCCGATCTCCAGTCGCCCATCCCAGTGCCGGACCGGTTCCACCGCCAGCACGGCCTCCGCGGACTCGAGCAGCACCGCGATCCAGCCGGGGCCGTTGTCGGCCCAGGCGGCATCGACGATCGCCGACGGGGCGATCTGCAGCGCCGCTGCCAGCATGCCCCGCGTCTCCGCATCCACCGGGCCGCTGCGGAGCAGGGGCGGGGCCGCGAAGGCCAGCCGGTCGGCGTCGCGACGGATCGGGATCAGCCCGGCGCCGCATTGCTGGACGACCGCGTCCGGCGCGGCGGGCGCGCCCCCGGCCGACAGCCAGGCGTGGCAGGCGCCCAGCGTAGGGTGCCCGGCAAAGGGCAGCTCGCGATCGAGCGTGAAGATGCGTGCGTGATAGTCCGCGCCCTCGACGCTCGGGGGCAGCAGGAACACCGTCTCGCTCAGGTTAAACCAGCGGGTGATCGCCTGCATCGTCGCAGTGTCGAGATCGCCGCCGCCATGAACCACCGCCAGCGGGTTTCCGGTGAACGGTCCGTCATGGAACACATCGACCAGCGAGAACGGCGTCGTCATTCGGAGCATCTCCCCTGCCGCGGCGGCGGCCTGGGCAGGGGATCGCGCATCCTGCCGAAGCTGGCAAGCCTTTCAGGTGGTTACCCGGGGGAGGCGGCGGCGCCCGCCAGCAGTCCGCCGTCCACCTGCAGCTCGGCCCCGGTGATGTACGTCGCCTCGTCCGACGCGAGCATCGCTGCGACGGCGGCCACTTCCTCGGGCAGCCCGAAGCGGCGGAGCGGCGTGTCGGCGACCAGCGCCTGCATCCGCGTCTCCCGATCGGGGCCGCTGCCCAGCATCGGCTCCCACATGGGGGTGAGGATCGCAGCGGGATGGATGCTGTTGCAGCGGATTTTCCAGCCCTGCTGCGCGCAGTAGAGCGCTACCGACTTGCTGTGATTGCGGATCGCCGCCTTGGAAGAGGCATAGGCGGCCGCGCCCGGTATCCCGACCATGCCCGAGCGGGAGGAGATGTTGACGATCGATCCCGTGCCTTTCGCCTTCATCGCGCCGATGGCATAGCGGCAGCCGAGGAACGTGCCGTCGAGATTGACGCGGTGCACCGCGCGCCACTCCTCCAGCGAGGCGTGTTCGGGATCGTGGGGCACCATGCCAGCCTCGAAGCCGGTGATGCCTGCATTGTTGACGACCACGTCCGCTATCGGGACGAGCGTAGCCAGTCGTGCCCAATCGGCCTCCTCGCGCACGTCCAGCGGCGCGAACCGGCAGCCCAGTTCATGTGCGGTCGCGGCGCCGGCCGCGCGGTCCAGATCGGTGAGGATGACGGTGCCGCCTTCTGCCAGGAAGCGCGCCGCGATGGCACGGCCGATGCCGCGCGCTGCGCCAGTGACGACGCAGGTCTTATTCTTCAGTCGTTGCATGATGGTCTCGAAACAGGGTCCAGGAGCGCGGCGTATGCCGCGGGCTGTCGATTGCCGCTTCAGCGGTGACGGTGGACCATGTCGAGAACTCCCGGAAACGCGCCCGTTTTAGGAGGGAGTGCGCGGAAGGGCAAGCGGCCGAACGGCATTGCGGCCGCCGCTCCCCGGGGGAAGCGACGGCCGCGCAGCAGGGTTCGATCGGATCAGAAGGTGATGCCGAAGCCGGCGCTGATCGTTTCGCCGCTGTCCTTGCCCGTGAACGAGCCGGCGCGGTTGTTGGTCTTCCAGTGGATCAGGTTCAGCTGCAGGCGCATGATGCTGTCCAGATACCAGTTGGTGCCGATCGTCGCGGCTTCGCCCTTGGTCGCGTTCGGGATGCCCGAATAGTCGATATCCTCGTAGCGGGCGAGGATCTCGATCGCGCCGGGGCCGCCGTCGAACACGGGCCGCAGCACGCGCGGCTGGGCGAAGGTGCCGAGACGCGGGTTGTACGGCGGCAGGTCGCCGGTGACGAAGAAGCCGGTGGAAAGGCTCCAGGCCTTGCTCTCGAAGTCCGGACGGCCGGCGTTGAGGTGCGCGACGCGCTTGCCCGCTTCGCCCATCACCCAGAGCGAGCCGACATAGCCGCCCAGTTCCGCGCCATAGCCGGTGGTGCCGGTGCCGCCGGTGAGGGCGCCCGTCTGCACGCGCAGGTTGCCGTTGAAACGGCCGCCGATCACGGTGTTGCGGGTCAGCGTGCCCGGACCGCGCGAGGAGAGCGCCTCGTCGAAGCCCCACAGGCCGACATGGACGATGGCGCGATCGGTCTTGAACGGGTTCCAGTGGACGCGGCCCAGCACGGTGCGGCTGTCATTGATCGCCTGGCTGGCGTCGACGGCGTCGCCGCTGATCGTCACCGAGGCGTGGCCCGTCTTCCAGAACAGGCGCGGCATGAGAGCGATGCCGTAGAAGCCACGCTGCGGAATGATCGACGTGGCGACTACGTTGCGCTCGAGGAACGGCGGCGCGTCCGAACCGCTCGAGCCCTCGAAGCTGCGGTCGTTGAACATGTTGCCGAAGCGGACGTCGTACGACACCTTGCCCACATCGTTGCGCCAGCCGACAAACATCGTGCCGACGTCCGACGTGTTGTCGGCGAAGTCGTTTTCGAACTGGTAGAAGAAGTGCGGGCCGACCGCGCCTTCGATACCGATACGCAGCGCGCGGGCGCCGGTCGTGGTGATGTTGCGGGCGTCGTAGTTCGAACCGAAGGTCGAGCTGACATGGTTGATGATACGGCCGCGCATCTTGAACAGGAACTTGCCGTCCGCCGAGCGGAAGACCGGCAGGCCGCCGCGCCATTCGGTGGTGACGTTGGAGACGTTCGCTGCGGCGCGTGCCTGGGCGACGCTCTGGTCGGCGAGGCCGACGGGGGCGAGCTGCGGCGCGAAGGAATCGGCAACCGTCTCGTCATTGGCGATGGCGGTGTGCTTCACCTGGGCGCTCTGCGGTACGCTCACCGGAGCTGCGGCGCGAGCCACGGGGGCTGCTGCCGGCGCGCTTTCGATCTTGTCGAGGCGAGCGCGCAGCGCGGCGATCTCTTCCGCCTGCGCCTTCAGCAGCTTCACCAGCTCCGCCTGATCGCTGGTCCCGCTCTGCGCGAAGGCCGGCGTGGCGAACAGCAATGCGGACATGGCCGCACCCGCCAGCAATTTCATTTTCATCTTGAAACCCCGTTTGTTGATCCTGTGTCGCCATGGGCAACCGAGTACCAGTATAGGACGGGGGCTGGGCGAAGTGCCGATAATGAAACTAAATGTTTCTGCTACGTAGTTTGCACGAATACATCAGGCGAAGCTCCGCCTGTGCATGGCGGAAGGCGACATGCTTGCACTCGGTTGTATTTTTTGTTTGATATTTGGCGCTTGAGGTTCGTTGCTCAAAGTGCGCGTTCGCATGTATGTTCAGAATGGTTACTGTACCGTTTCGGTGCACCTAGGGATTTGATCGCGAGGCGGCGAAATGTCCAAAGGACCTTTCAGAGGGGCTTCTCCATCCGCACCAGCGGAACGCATAAGCCCTGGATGGGTGCGGAGAGGATCGGCTCGACCTGAACATAGCCGCAGGCTTCGTACAGGGGAACGCCGGCCATGGTCGCCATCATCTCGGCGCGGCGGAATCCGGCAGTGCGGGCGGCTTCCTCGCACAGGCCCAGCACCCGGCTGCCGATGCCGCGGCGGGTGAAGTCCGGATTGGTGTACATCGCGCGGATCTTGGCAGCGTCGCGCGCCGGATCGAGTTTCTGAGGTTCGCGGGCGACGATGCTGGCGTCGCCGCCGTACAGGGTCGCACGGAAGGACCAGCCGCCGCAGCCCGCGATCGTGCCTGCGTTGTCCTCCACCAGGAAATAGGTCTGGTCGACGATCAGCTGCGTGTCGAGGCCCATCACCTGATGGCTCGCAGCGACCTGCTCGGGTGTGAGAAAGCCATGCTGCAGCTGCGCGATTGCCCGGCCCATCACTGCCCGCAACGCCTCAAGATCCTGATGCTTGGCGAGGCGATGGGAAAAGGCGGACATGAAAGCTCCTCGAGACCGGAGCGGCGGCGCTAGCCAGCCGCCGCTCCGATCGCAAGGTCAGTGGTTGTCGCGCGGAACGCCGTGCGCCTGGGCGATGCGCTGGAACTTCTCCGCGCCCTCCAGGATCGCGCCGGTGTTCATCTGGCCGACCACGGCGCGCTGGATCGCCTGCCACGGCGTCTGCGAGGCGGGATAGGCATAGCCGCCCGCTTCCGCCAGCACGCGGCGACGCTCGGCGAGCTCGTCGGCGGGGATCAGCACGTCGGCAGTGCCGAGCTTCAGGTCAATCCGCACCCGGTCGCCGGTCTTGAGCAATGCCAGGCCGCCCATCGCCGCCGCCTCGGGCGATGCGTTGAGGATCGAGGGCGAGGCCGAGGTGCCCGACTGGCGACCGTCGCCGATGCACGGCAGCGCGTGCACGCCTTCGCGGATCAGATAGGCGGGCGCCCGCATGTTGACCACTTCCGCCGCGCCCGGATAGCCGATCGGGCCGGCGCCGCGCATCACCAGCAGTGTGTCCGGCGTGATGCCGGTGGCCGGATCGTCGATGCGGTGGTGATAGTCCTCGGGGCCGTCGAAGACCACGACGGGGCCCTCGAACGCCTCGGGATCGTTCGGGTTGGAGAGGTAGCGGTCGCGGAACTCGGGGCCGATCACGCTGGTCTTCATGATCGCCGCATCGAACAGATTGCCGCGCAGCACGATGAACCCAGCCTCGTCGACCAGCGGCTCCTCGAAGCGGCGGATGACCTTCTCGTCCTCGATCGTCGCGCTGCGGCAATTCTCGCCGATCGTCTTGCCGTTGGCGGTGATCGCATTCTCGTGGATCAGGCCCTGCTGCATCAGCTGGGCGACCACGGCCGGCACACCGCCGGCGCGGTAATAATCCTCGCCCAGATACTCGCCGGCCGGCTGCAGGTTCACCAGCAGCGGCACCTTGTGGCCGTGCGTCTGCCAGTCGTCGAGCGCGAGCTCGGCGCCGACGTGGCGGGCGATCGCGGCAAGGTGGATCGGCGCGTTGGTCGATCCGCCGATCGCGGAATTGACCACGATCGCGTTGAGAAACGCCTCGCGGGTCAGGATGTCCGAGGGCTTGAGGTCCTCGGCAACCATTTCGACGATGCGCTTGCCGGTGCGATAGGCGGCTTCCTGCCGGTCGCGATAGGGCGCGGGGATCGCAGCCGAGCCCGGCAGCATCATGCCCAGCGCCTCGGCGAGGCTGTTCATCGTCGTCGCCGTGCCCATGGTGTTGCAATAGCCGGTGGACGGCGCCGACGAGCTGACCAGGCGGATGAAGCCGTCATCGTCGATCTCGCCGGCGGCGAGCAGCTCGCGCGCCTTCCACACGATCGTGCCGGAACCCGTGCGCTCGCCGCGATGCCAGCCGTTCAGCATCGGGCCGACCGAAAGGGCGATCGCCGGGATGTTCACCGTCGCCGCCGCCATCAGGCAGGCGGGGGTGGTCTTGTCGCAGCCGGTGGTCAGCACCACGCCGTCGATCGGGTAGCCGTAGAGCAGCTCGACCAGGCCGAGATAGGCGAGGTTGCGATCGAGGCCCGCGGTCGGGCGCTTGCCGGTTTCCTGAATCGGGTGGACCGGGAACTCGATCGCGATGCCGCCCGCCTCGCGGATGCCTTCGCGGATGCGCTCGGCCAGCACGAGGTGGTGGCGATTGCACGGGCTCAGGTCCGACCCCGTTTGCGCGATGCCGATGATCGGCTTGCCCGAGCGCAGTTCCTCCAGGCTCAGCCCGTAGTTGAGATACCGCTCCAGGTAGAGGGCGGTCATGTCGACATTGTCGGGATTGTCGAACCAGGCGCGGCTGCGCAGCTTGGGGGTGGTTTCGGTCATGGAGCTGCCTTGTGGGAGGATGGGATCAGTTGGTGGTCGAGAAACGATAGACGATCACGTTGCGGTAGGTCTGCCCCGGATTCAGACGTGCCGAACCAAATGCGGGCTGATTGGGCGTGTCCGGGAAAACCTGCGGCTCAAGCGCCAGGCCGTCGCCCTGGCGATAAGCGTGGTTCGACTTGCCGATCGCGGTGCCGTCGAGGAAGTTGCCGGTATAGAATTGCACGCCGGGCTGGTTGGACAGGATCTCCATCACGCGGCCGCTCGACGGATCCTCGACGCGGGCATGCAGCACCGGCTGGGCGGAGGGCGCCTTGGCGATCACGAAATTCTCGTCATAGCCCTGGCCGAACACGATCTGCGGATCGCGGCCGTCGCGAATGCGGGTGCCGATCACGGTCGGCTTGCGGAAGTCGAACGGCGTGCCTTCGACGGCGCGCAGCTGCCCGGTGGGGATCAGCGTCGCGTCGACCGGGGTCGTCGCCTCGGCCGGAATCGTCACCACATTGTCGTAGATCGAACGCTGCGAGGCTTCGCCGGCGAGATTGAAGAAGCTGTGGTTGGTGATGTTGACGATCGTCGGCTTGGTGGTGGTCGCACTGTATTCGACCGACAGCTCGTTCTTCTCGTTCAGCGCATAGGTGGCGGTGACGGTCAGCTGGCCCGGATAGCCTTCCTCGCCATCCGCCGCGACATAGCGCAGCGTCACGCTGGCGGTGTCCCCGCCGCTGACCTTCTCGACGGTCCACAGTCGCTTGTCGAAGCCCTTCAGGCCGCCGTGCAGCGCGTTCGGGCCGTTGTTCTTGGCGAGGGTGTAGGTCTTGCCGTCGATGGCGAAGGTGCCGTTCTTGATGCGGTTGGCATAGCGGCCAACGCTGGCGCCGAAATAGTTCGGGGCGACCAGATACCCCTTCATGTCGTTATACCCGAGCGTCACGTCCTCGGACTTGCCGTTGCGGTCCGGCGTCGACAGCGACTGGAGGATCGCGCCGTAGCTGAGGATGGTCGCGCGCATGCCGTGGCTGTTCGTGAGGGTGATCGCCTCCACCTTCTGCCCGTCGGCGGTGGTGCCGAACGCCGCGCGAGTCGCTTCGCCGGCATGGGCGGACAGCGGAATCATCACGGTGGCAAGCAGCGCACCCTTGATCAGATTATTCATGCAAAACCTCTCCCTATGGGCTATCGCTGCTGCAAGCGGCGACGCGGCCGTTGACGCTGGACGTTCGGTTGAATACTCCGACTAGAAAGCGAAGAGCAACCCCGCCGCGTCCCACCGTGGCAAAAATCGAGAGGATCATACCAGCATGGCGGTCGTGCCTACGTCAAAGGCTGCTCCGGCGGGGGCCGGGCAAGCCTCTCCCCCCACGCAATATGGACGCGCATTGGCCCTGCTGGCCACGCTGTTCTTCATGTGGGGCTTCATCACCGTGATCAACGGCACGCTGCTGCCGCATCTGCGCAGCGTGTTCGAGCTCAGCTATTTCCAGGCGGCGCTGATCGAGAGCGTCTGGTTCATCGCCTATTTCTTTGCATCGATCCCGTCGGCCAAGCTGATCGAGCGGATCGGCTACCAGAAGTCGCTGGTCGTGGGCCTGCTGATCATGGCGGCCGGCGCCCTGGGCATGACGCTGGCGGCGAGCCTGCCGTCCTACGGCGTCACCCTGTTCATGCTGTTCGTGATCGCCAGCGGCATCACGCTGCTGCAGGTGGCAGCCAACCCCTATGTCGCGGTGATCGGCCCTTCCGAGACCGCTTCGTCGCGGCTCAACCTTGTGCAGGCGATGAACTCGGCCGGCACGATGCTCGCGCCGCTGTTCGGCGCCTATCTAATCCTCGGCCGCTCGAAGGGCGGCACCGCGCAGGCGGGTTCGGCGGCGCTGACCCAGGCCGAGCGCCTGGCCGACGCGCATGCGGTGATCCTGCCGTACGTGCTTGTCGCCGTGGTGCTGCTGGTCCTCGCGATCGTGATCGCGCGCTTCCCGCTGCCGGCGATGGGTTCGGCCACCAGCCGCGTCGCAAAGGAGGAGCGCAAGCACCATAGCCTGTGGAACCACCGCAACCTGGTGTTCGGCATCGGCGCGATCTTCATCTACCTGATCGCCGAGATCGGCGTCGGCAACCTGTTCGTGAACTTCGTCAGCCGTCCCGAAATCGGCAACATGACGACAGAGCAGGCAGGGCGCTACCTTACCCTGTTGTGGGGCGGCATGATGGTCGGCCGGTTCGTCGGTTCGGCGATCATGCAGAAGGTGGATGCGGGCATCGTGCTCGCCGTCTTCTCGATCGGCGCCTTCGTCGTGATGATGGTCACCGTGTTCACGCAGGGCGAAGTGGCGATGTGGTCGCTGATCCTGGTGGGCCTGTTCCACTCGATCATGTTCCCGACGATCTTCACCCTGGGCATCAAGGGCCTCGGTCCGCTGACCGAGGAAGGCTCGGGCCTGCTGATCATGGCGATCGCCGGCGGCGCGCTGGTGGCGGTGCAGGGCTGGCTGGCCGACCAGTACGGCCTGCAGCATTCGTTCCTGCTGACCGCGATCTGCGAGCTCTACATCCTGTTCTACGCGCTGTGGGGCTCGAAGCCGACCAACGCGATCGAGGATTGATCGAAGCACGTCCTCTCGGCCTCGCCGGGGGGACGGGTTCCCCGGAACAAGAAAGGGCGTCGCGAGAGCGGCGCCCTTTTGCATTCGGGAGCGGCGCGGCGGCACACCGCCTTCCTCACATGGAGAGGCGGGTATCCTCCAGCGCGAGGTCGACGAGCGTGCGCATCGCCGCGGCCGCCGCGTCCGGATCGCCGGCTGCGATCGCGTCGAACACCTTGATGTGATCGGGCACAGGATCGCGCGGCAGGGCGCGGACTCGCTGCTTGTACTTGGTCGTCCAGCTCACCGCCGCGCCGATGCTGGCGCTCAGCGCGACCAGCGCGTTGTTGTGCGTCGCTTCCAGCAAGGCGTCGTGGAAGTCGCGGTCCGCCGCGCGCCCGGCATCTGTCGCCAGCGTGTGGCGCCGCATCTGGGTGAGCGCGTCGCGCATCGCCTTCACATCGTCGCGGTCGCGGCGCTCGGCGGCCAGGCGGGCGGCGGCGGGCTCCACCACGGCGCGCAGCTCGAACAGGTCGCGGACGAAGTCGGTATCCGGCTCGCCTGAAAAGGCCCAGGCGAGCACCTGCGGATCGAGCATGTTCCAGCGGCTGCGCGGCAGCACGCGCGTTCCCGCCTTGGGACGGCTTTCGACCAGCCCCTTGGCGGTGAGCACCTGCACTGCCTCGCGATAGGCGCTCCGCGACACGTCCAGCGCTTCGGCATTGGCGACTTCGCCGGTCAGCTTCTCGCCGGGCGCGATCGCGCCGGAGACGATCTGGGTACCGAGATAATGCGCAATTGCTCCGCGCAGACGACGGCCGGACCCCTTGGGCGTGCGGGTGATCGGCTGCACGCCTGCTTCGTCCGCATCTTCCGCCTGGTCGTCCCGTGCCATTCGCTCGCTCTCCTGCATTTTTGATGTGTAGCGCGAAGCGAGGGCATCCGGCAAACGATGTGCGATTGCCATTCGCGTCGGACCGGAATAAGTCCGACTAAATTGAGGATGAGGAGCAGTTCGATGGCGTTGCGGCTGATGCAGTTCAAGGGAAGCGATGGCGTGCGGCGGGTGATCGCGGCCGACGAATCGGGGGCGGGCTTCGTGCGCGGCGCCACCGATGTGCGCAGCCTGGCGCTGCAGGCAATCGAAGCGGGCCAGTCGCTCGCCGAGGCGGTGGCGGCGGCGGGCCGCGAAGGTTCGGTCGATCCGGCCGGGGCGCTGGCGGCCGGGCAGCTGCTCGCGCCGATCGATCATCCGGATGGCGCGCATCTGGTGCTGACCGGCACCGGGCTCACCCATCTCGGCTCGGCCGAGGGGCGCGACAAGATGCACCGCGACGCGGCGGCGGCCGAGCACAAGACCGATTCCATGCGGATGTTCCTCGAAGGCGTCGAGGGCGGCAAGCCCGGCGCCGGCGCGATCGGCCAGCAGCCCGAATGGTTCTACAAGGGCAATGGGCACCATCTGGTCGGCCCCGGCGACGCGCTGGAGATGCCGGGCTTCGCGCAGGACGGCGGCGAGGAACCGGAACTGGCCGGCATCTACCTGATCGGCCCGGACGGCACGCCGTGGCGGATCGGTCTGTGCCTCGCCAATGAGTTCAGCGACCATGTGACCGAACGGCACAATTACCTGTGGCTGGCGCACTCCAAGCTGCGCCAGGCGTCGCTCGGGCCGGAACTGCTGGTGGGCGAGGCGCCTGCAGACGTGCGCGGCACCAGCCGGATCCTGCGCGATGGCGCAACGCTGTGGGAAAAGCCGTTTCTTTCCGGTGAGACGAACATGTCGCACACGCTCGCCAATCTCGAACATCACCACTTCAAATACGGGCTGTTCCGCCAGCCGGGCGATGTGCACGTCCACTTCTTCGGCACGGCGACGCTGTCGTTCAGCGACGGGGTGAAGACCCAGGTCGGCGACACGTTCGAGATCGAGGCGGCGCCGTTCACCCTTGCGCTTCGCAACCCGCTGGCCCAGGTGGAAGATACCGGCCTGACGGCGGTGAAGACGCTCTGACGTAAGTTCCCCCTCCCGCTCGCGGGGGGGGGGTAGGGGAGGGGCTGTAGCGTTGCGGCGCTACAGCCCCGTCAGCCCCTCCCTGATCCCCTCCCGCAAGCGGGAGGGGTGCCCAGGCGCTGAGTTGTCAGCTCCCGATTTCCACCACCGCGACCGATTTGGCGGGCAGCTCCAGCGTCACGCCGCCCTTGGCCACGCTACCGCTGATCGGCTTCGGCACCACCGCGTTCGGCGCCTCGAAGCTGTTGACCGAATCCACCTTCGCGGCGGTCAGCACTTCACCCTTGGCGCTCTTCGCCGTCACCCCGGCGAACTTCACCTCGATCCGCGTCGGCTTGCCCGCGTCGAGGTTGGTCACTGCCAGCCACAGCTTGCCGTCCTTGCCGCGCGCCGCGATCGCATCGACGCGCGGCATCGTCACGTCGCCCTGCGTATAGGTTCCCGCGTCGAAGGACACCGGCACCGCCTGCGCATCCTGGAACGGCACGTACATGCGGAACACGTGGTAAGTGGGCGTAAGGACCATCTTCTCCTTGTCGGTGAGGATCATCGCCTGCAGCACGTTGATCATCTGGGCGATGTTGGTCATCTTCACCCGGTCAGCGTGGCGCGCGAAGATGTTGAAGTGCAGCGCCGCGATGATCGCGTCCCGCAGCGAGTTCTGCTGATAGAGGAAGCCCGGGGTCGAACCCGGCAGCTGCGCGAGCCAGACGCCCCATTCGTCGATCATCAGGGGCACCTTCTTGTCGGGATCGTACTTGTCCATGATCGCCGTATGCTTGGTGATCATCCCGTCCATCGCCAGTGCCGCCTTTACCAGCTTGGCATAGCCCGTCTCGTCGAAGCCGACGCTGGGAAGCGAGGGCGGCCAGCCGCCGGTGGTATAGGCGTGCATCGACAGGCCTTCGATGTTCCAGGCCCAGTCATGCCCCTTCCATGCCGCCATCACCGCCTCGGTGTAGGTGGTGTCCGCATCATTCGGACCTACCGCGATGCGCTGCATCGGCTCCGGGCCCTTCTCGCCCTGCTTCGGATCGAGGTTGTGCGTGAAGCGCGCAAAGCGCTTCATCAGGTCGACATAATGGTCCGGCCGCATCGATCCGCCGCAGCCCCAGCTTTCGTTGCCCAGGCCAAGCCACTTCACCTTGTAGGGTGCGGCATGGCCGTTGGCCGCGCGCTCCTTGCCGGCGGTGCTGGCGGGGTCCGCGGTCATATAGGCCAGCCAGTCGGCGGCTTCCTGGATCGTGCCCGAACCGACGTTCACCGAGACATAGGCTTCGGCGCCCACCTGGTCGGCAAAGTCCATGAATTCGTCCGTGCCGAAGCTGTTGGGCTCGCCCGATCCGCCCCAGTTGGTGTTCACGCTGCTGCGCCGCTTGTCCTGCGGGCCGATGCCGTCGCGCCAGTGATATTCGTCGGCGAAGCAACCGCCGGGCCAGCGCACCACCGGCACCTTGATCGCGCGAAGCGCCGCAACCACGTCCTTGCGGATGCCCCGCGTGTTCGGAATCGGCGAATCCTTGCCCACCCAGATGCCGCCATAGATGCCGGTGCCCAGATGCTCGGCGAACTGGCCGAAGATATGGCGATCGATGGTGGGGCCGCTCTTTGCGGTGTCGATCGTGACAGTCACGGGCGTGTTCTGCGCGAGTGCCGGCGCGGACATGCAGAGCAGCGCCGCTCCCGCGAGCAGTGTCTTTCGAAGCATGGAATCCTCCCTGAGATTTTCTCAGGCGATCAATGCCATGAATTCTACTCCGACAAAAGTGTTGAGTTCACAGCGGCGGCAGGGCCGGGGCAAGCGTCCACCGGGCGACGGTTACCACTGCCGCCACGATCGCAACGCCCAGCACGGCGACGAGCACCCGCTGGGGGGCGGCGCGCGTGCCCGTGGCGGCAAGGAGCGCAAGGCCAGCCGCCAGCATGGCCCAGCAATGATAGCGATAGTCCGATGCCACGCCGACGATGCCGAAGGCAGCTTCGGTGAGGATGGTCGACAGGGCGAGCGTCACTGCCACGGCCCCGACACCGTCGCGCACGGGCCAAGTGCAGAACAGCACGCCCAGCGCGATCGCCAGCCACAGGATCGGTGCGCCGGCGGGGCCGCTTGCCAGCGTATAGCCCAGCTTCTGGAAGCTGTTGATGCGCTTGTCCGGGGAGGGGAGGCCGAGCTGGTTGGGTTCGGACCGGGCGAGCGGGCCGGTGCCGGGCATCGTCGTCGGCATCCACAGCCGCATCTCGCTGTTCCAGTGGGCGATGCGATGCGCGGCATAGGCGATGGGGTGGGTGGCGATTGCCTCCAGCCACACGCCGCGCAACCGGTTGCCGGGGGCCGCGTGCTGCAGCGTGTCGACGATATAGCCGCAGGCATTGTCATCGCCGATCGGATCCCACAGAATCGGGGTCAGGCAGCCCCGCGCCTCGGCCTGGCGCCAGAGCCGCGCGGGCACCTGCGGTACCGCTTCCGGACCGGCCCGGTGCGCGATCCCGGCGAGATCGAACAGCGGCAGGGAACGCTCTACCCCGCTTGGCGTCGCGTGGAGCAGGCGCTGGTTGATGGGGGTGAGCACGCCGATCACCGCGGCGGTCGTCGCCACCACCAGTACCGCCTGGAACAGCGGGCGATCCCATCGCCAGCCGCCGAGCAGCCCGAAGGCCAACGGCACGGTGGCAAAGGCCGCGTTGAACCGCACCAGCGTGGCATAGCCCAGCAGCCCCAGCACCAGTGCGCCGGCCCAGAGCGGCAGCCGCCGGTCGTCCAGTCGCCACCAGCAGGCAAGGCCCACCGCGGCCATCAGGGCCCCGGCCATCTGCCCGTCCTTCAGCACGGCGACCTGCCAGCCCAGGATCGGCGGCCAGATGCCGAGCAGCAGCACGACCAGCGCCGCAATGGCCTGGCCGCGCCGCGCCAGCGCGCCCGCGAAGAGCGCGAGGCCACTCCAGTAGAGGAGGATCTGCAGCACGAACATCGGCGTCTGCCCGCGCCAGCCTAGGCCGTGGAACACCGCCCATAGCTGCGCCATTGCCGGCGGGTGCCAATCGTCGAAGCGGCCGCGCAGTACCTGCTGATACTGGACGACGCTGTCATAGCTCGCCACGCCCGGCCAGAAGAAGGCGAGGGTGATGCCCGCGAGCAGCGCCGCGACCAGCAGCGCGGAGACCGCCTTGCGCCGCGCGCCGATCGGCTTTCGCTGCAGGGCGCGACCGCGCCGGGAGCTGCCGAAGGACGAACGCGAGGAGGGGCTGGACATCGGGCGGGGGCGACCTGTGGGCTCCGGAGGGGCAGGAAGGCCGGTCTAGACGACCGGCGCCCCAACGGAAAGCGGCAGGCGAAACGATCCGCCTGCCGCCATGCGGCATCCGCCGCAGGATACCAGGCGGGGGAGCAGGTCCCCCGCCGATTTCCCTCAGATGTGCAGCGCCTTGCCATAGGCACCGAGCACGGCCTCGTGCATCGTCTCGCTGATCGTGGGGTGCGGGAACACCGTCTCCGTCAGCTCGGCCTCGGTCAGCTCGCCGGTCTTGCCGATGGTGTAGCCCTGGATCATCTCGGTCACTTCGGCGCCGATCATGTGCGCGCCGAGCAGTTCGCCGGTCTTGGCGTCGAACACCGTCTTCACGAAGCCTTCCGGCTCGCCCAGCGCGATCGCCTTGCCGTTGCCGATGAACGGGAAGTTGCCGACCTTGACCTCGTAGCCCGCTTCCTTGGCCTTGGCTTCGGTGAGGCCGACGCTGGCGATCTGCGGGTGGCAATAGGTGCAGCCCGGGATGTTGCGCACGTCCATCGCGTGCGGGTGGTCGCCGTTGATGGCCTCCACCGCGATCACGCCCTCATGGCTGGCCTTGTGCGCGAGCCAGGGCGGCGCGGTGACGTCGCCGATCGCCCACAGGCCATCGACATTGGTGCGGCAGGCCGCGTCGGTCACGATATGGCCGCGCTCGGTCTTCACGCCCAGCGTCTCGAGCCCGATATTCTCGGTGTTCGGCACGATGCCGATCGCCACGATGACGTGGCTGAACTCCTCGACGGTGACCTTGCCGTCCTTGCCCTTGATCGACGCCTTCACGCCGGTCGCCGTCACGTCGAGCTTGTCGACGCCCGTCTGGGTGAGGATGGTCATCCCCTGCTTCTTGAACGCCTTCTCCAGGTGCGCGGAGACATCCTTGTCTTCCACCGGGACGATCCGGTCGAGCATCTCGACGATCGTTACCTGCGAGCCCATGTCGTTGTAGAAGCTGGCGAACTCCACCCCGATCGCGCCCGAGCCGATGACCAGCAGCTTGGTCGGCATCTCGGTCGGCGTCATCGCGTGGCGATAGGTCCAGATGCGCTTGCCGTCGGCCTTGGCGAAGGGCAGGTCGCGGGCGCGGGCGCCGGTCGCGACGATGATGTTCTTCGCTTCCAGGTCCGTCTTCTTGCCGTCCGCGGCGGTGACGGTCAGCTTGCCCTTCGCGGTCAGCACGCCGGTGCCCATGTGCACCGCGATCTTGTTCTTCTTCATCAGGTGCGTGACGCCCTGATTGAGCTGCTTGGCGACGCCGCGCGAGCGCTTCACCACCGCGTCCAGATCGGCGCTGATCTGGTTGGCGATCAGGCCATAATCCTTGGCGTGCTGCATGTAGTGGAAGATTTCCGCCGAGCGCAGCAGTGCCTTGGTGGGGATGCAGCCCCAGTTGAGGCAGATGCCGCCGAGCAGCTCGCGCTCGACGATGGCGGTCTTCAGGCCCAGCTGGGCCGCCCGGATCGCCGCGACATAGCCGCCGGGGCCCGAGCCGAGAACGATGACGTCATAGGATTCAGCCAAGGTTTGCTTCCTTCTGCTCCCTTCCCCCTGTCAGGGGAGGGCTGGGGAGTAAATAGTGCGGACCCGGCGCATTGCAGCGCGCCGCGGTTCCGCGGGTGCATCAAGCGATCTGTTCCACGGGGCGCGGGCGCTTGTGCTCGTCGATGGCGACGAACACGAACTGTGCCTGGGTGACGAGGCAGCTTTCCTCGACATGCCGACCGCGCCGCCATGCCTGGACTTCGATGGTCATCGAGGTGCGGCCGACCTTGATCATCTCGGCATAGACCGAGACCTCGTCGCCGACCGAGACAGGGGAATGGAACTTCATTCCCTCCACCGCCACCGTCACCGCCCGGCCGCGCGAATAGCGCGAGGCGAACAGGCCTGCTGCCATGTCCATCTGGCTCATCAGCCAGCCGCCGAAGATGTCGCCATAGGGATTGGTGTCCGCCGGCATCGTCGTCACGCGGATCGCGGGCTGGCGATCCGGCGGGCCGCCATTCTGGTCAATCATTGCGATCCGCCTCCCGGGTTCCGCGCAAGCGCGCGCGATCCTCGGCATAGGCCCGCCGCAGCGGGCCGATGCCCATCACCACCACCGCGACCATCGCGACATAGGCGACGAGCCAGATGTCGTTCGTGGCGCGGCGGTACGACCAGGCGGCGAGCGACGCGATCACCATCGCCGCGAGCAAGCCCGCGATGATGTGAAGCACTTCGATCAATACGCGCACCGCCCGGCTCCGATCAGGCGATCATGCCCATCGGGGCTTCGACGAGTTCCTTGAAGATCTTCATCATCTCGGCCCCGTCCGCCCCGTCGATGGCGCGGTGGTCGAAGCTGCCGGTGGCGCTCATCACCGTCGCCACGCCCAGCGCGTCGTCGATGATGTACGGGCGCTTCTCGCCCGCGCCGATCGCCATGATCATGCCCTGCGGCGGATTGATCACCGCCTCGAACTGCTTGATGCCGTACATGCCCATGTTGGACAGGCTGGCGGTGCCGCCCTGATATTCGTGCGGCTGCAGCTTGCCCTCGCGCGCGCGCGCGGCGAGGTCCTTCATCTCGGTCGCGATGGCGGAAACCGCCTTGTTCGCCGCGTCCTTGATGATCGGGGTGATCAGGCCGGTGGGCGTCGACACCGCGACCGACACGTCGGCACGGTTGTACTTGATCAGCTTGTCGCCGGTGAAGGTGACGTTGCACTTCGGCGTGCGCGCCAGGGCGACGCCCAGCGCCTTGATCAGCAGATCGTTGACCGACAGCTTCACGCCGCGCGCTTCAAGCGCCTTGTTCAGCTCGCCGCGCAGCTTGAGCAGCGCGTCGAGGCGGATATCGACCGTGAGGTAGATGTGCGGGACGGTCTGCTTCGATTCGGTAAGGCGACGCGCGATCGTCTTGCGGATGTTCGAGAGCTTCTCTTCCTCGTGCGGAATCGAGTCGTCGTACCAGACGGCCTTGGTCTCCGCGGTCGCTGCGGGTGCGCCGACTGGTGCGGTCGTCGGCGCAGGCGCGGCGGCGGCCTGCGGAGCGGCCGGAGCGGCACCCGGCTTGGCGCCTTCGACGTCGGCCTTCACGATGCGGCCGTTCGGGCCCGAACCGCTAACGCCGGCGAGGTCGACGCCCTTGTCAGCGGCGATGCGGCGGGCGAGTGGGCTCGCCTTGACGCGCGATCCCGAAGCGGCGGCGGGCTGCGCCGGGGCAGGGGCCGGAGCCGGCGCAGGTGCAGGCGCGCTCGCGGCGGCAGCCGGTGCAGGCGCAGGGGTCGGGCTCGGCGCGGGGGCGGCGGTGGCGGACGACACGTCCTCGCCTTCGCCGGCGATCACCGCGATCACGGTACCGACCTTCACATTATCGGTGCCTTCGGCGACCAGGATCTTCCCGATCACGCCTTCGTCGACCGCTTCGAATTCCATCGTCGCCTTGTCGGTTTCGATCTCGGCAAGCAGGTCGCCGGATTTCACCGTGTCGCCTTCCTTGACGAGCCACTTGGCAAGCGTGCCCTCCTCCATGGTGGGAGAAAGTGCCGGCATCTTGATTTCGATTCCCATGAAGGTTCCCGTCGTTGGTCCTGGGGGTGGCTGGCCTCTCCTTTGCCGCCGTAAACCCTAGGGTCAAGCCCCGGTCTTGCGCTGGAGGCCGCGTCGGTCCACCTAACGCGTGACTTCAAGGAAGGGCCCCATGCGCACCTATCTGGTGGTGATCGACGATTCGCCCGAGGCCGAAATCGCGCTGCGCTTCGCCGCGCGGCGGGCGGCCAAGACGGGCGGAAACGTGGAAATCCTGGCCCTGATTCCGCCCGCGGAGTTCGTCCAGTGGGGCGGCGTGATGGCGACGATCGAGGAAGAGGCGCGCGAACGCGCCGAGGCGCTGGTGATGCGCGCGGCCGGCACATTGTTCACCGAATCCGGCCTGACGCCCTCCATCACCGTGCGCGAGGGCGACGGCGCGAAGGTGGTCCGCGAGATGCTTGCGGCCAATGGCGACATCGCGGCGCTGGTGCTGGGGGCGGCGCCCAGCGGCGCGCCGGGCAAGCTGGTCGCGCACTTCACCGGCGCGGATTCGGGCAAGCTCACCGTGCCGGTGATGATCATTCCGGGGTCGCTCGACATGGACGCGATCGACCGGCTGAGCTGATTGACCGGAGCGCCTGGGCACGTCAGCATAAGCCCATGCGCATCCTCGCTCTTTTGCCGCTCGCCCTGCTTGCCACGCCCGCCGCCGCGCAGGATCGCCCTGATCCGCAGCGCCTGAAGGCAACGGTGGAAAAACTGGTTGGCTTCGGTACGCGGCATACACTCTCCGATCCGGACAACCCCAGCCGCGGCATCGGCGCGGCGCGGCGCTGGTTTGGCGGCGAGCTGACGAAGATCGGCGCGGCCTGCGGCGGCTGCATCGAGACGAGCGAGGTCGCCCGCGAATTCAAGGGACCCCGCGCGCCGAACGGCGTGCGCATCGTCGACGTGCTCGGTATCCAGCGGGGCAGCGAGCCGGGCCGGGTGGTGATCGTGATGGGCCATATCGACAGCCGCGTCACCGACGTGATGAACGCCACCGCCGATGCGCCCGGCGCGAATGACGACGCCTCGGGTGTCGCGCTGGTGCTGGAGGCGGCCCGGATCCTGTCGAAGCACAAGTTCAAGGCGACCATCGTCTATGCCGCACTCTCGGGCGAGGAGCAGGGGCTGTACGGTGGCCAGCTGCTTGCGGAAACCGCGAAGGAACGCGGCTGGACCGTCTCGGCCGTGCTCAACAACGACATTGTCGGCAACACCATCGGCCAGGACGGCCGCCGCGCGGCGGACCGGGTGCGGGTATTCTCCGAAGGTGCGCGCGACACCGAGACGCTTGCAGAGGCCAAGGCGCGGCGTGCCGATGGCGGCGAGGATGACGGCCCCAGCCGCGCCCTCGCGAAGGCAATCCGGGGTGTTGCCGCCGCCGATCCCAAGGGATTGAAGGTGCTGATGGTCCGCCGTCCCGATCGCTTCGGCCGCGGCGGCGATCATACGCCCTTCCTCACGCTCGGTTATCCGGCGGTACGCTTCTCTGTCGGTGTCGAGAATTACGACGCGCAGCACCAGGATCTGCGCACGGAAGCGGGCAAGGTTTATGGCGATACCGTTGACCGGATGGACTTTCCCTATCTCGCCAAGGTGACGGCGCTCAACGTCGCGACGCTGCGCCGCCTCGCCAGCGCGCCCGCCGCACCGGAACCGGTGATCCTCAGCGGCGCCCTCGCCACCGACACGACCGTGAAGTGGCCGGCGGTCGCCGGCGCGGCGAAATACCGCGTCTACTGGCGCGCGGCCGACAGTGCGGACTGGGCCAGCCATGTCGACGTTCCGGCCGACAAGACCGAGACGGTTCTGAAGGGGATCATCGTCGACGATATGTTCGTCGGCGTGTCCGCATTGGCGGCGGATGGCGCGGAGAGCCTGGTGAGCTTCGGCGCCCGCCCGGTGCGCGAACGTTGAACCTTGGGCCGCATCGGTCCATAGGGGCCGTAATCGGGGGCGATCTGGTACAAGAGTCGAGTTTCAATATGGCAACCCACCCCGCTTCCGACGAACCCGCCACCCTGCTGGTGGTCGATGATGACCGCGACATCCGCCTGTTGCTCGCCAACAGCCTCGGCGCACGCGGTTATCGCGTCGAAACGGCCTCGAACGCGCGGGACATGGATGTCATCCTGGAGAAGATGCCGGTCGACGTGGTGATCCTCGACGTGATGATGCCGGGCGAAGACGGGCTTTCCGCCTGCCGCCGCATCGCCACCGCCGACGGCCCCGACGTGATCCTGCTGAGCGCGCTCGGCGAGGAGCAGGACCGGATCCTCGGGCTCGAGGTCGGCGCCGGACACTATCTGCCCAAGCCGTGCAGTCCGCGCGAGATCCTGGCGACGGTGCGCGCGGCACTGCGCAAGCGCGGCACCACCGCGGCGCCGCCTGCGGGTGACGTCTACACCTTCGAGGGCTGGCGAATCGACCTGGGCAGCCACGAGCTGTTCGATCCCGAAGGCGTGCTGGTCGGCCTGACCGACGGCGAATTCGCCGTGCTGCGCGTCTTTATCGAACGCCCGCGCCGGGTGCTGACCCGCGAGGCGCTGCTGGCAGCCGCGCGCGGTCCGGATTCGGATGCCTATGATCGCGCGATCGACGTGCAGGTCAGCCGGCTGCGCCGCAAGCTGCGCTCGGGCGCCGACGAGATCATCCGCACCGTGCGCAACGAAGGCTATCTGTTCGTGCCCCGCGTCACGCGCGCATGAGCAAGGGAACGGCGGCACCGCGATCGCCGCTGTTCCTGCGCATCTTCGCGCGGATGCTGGCCTGTGTGGTGGTGGTGCAGCTGCTCAATTTCGGGTTGCTGTTCGCCGTCCAGACGCCCAATCCCAAGCTCCACACCGTCGGCCAGATCGCGCAGGCGATGCGCGACCCGGTTGCGGCGCCCGACGGGTTCGAGGTCCGGCGCGCCGAGGCCGTCGAACCCCAGCCCTGGAACCCGCGCGCCGAGCGGACCGAGGTCGCCTTGGCGACGGCGCTGGGCGTTCGGCCGGAGCGCGTGATCCTGCGTTTCCCCGTAGGCTTCCTGCAGCGTCCGCAGGTCTATGACCGCGCCGGCGTGCCGCCCGCACCGGCGCCGGCGAACGCGGTAGCCGCGCAGGACGTGCTCGTCACCGGTGGGTTTGAAGCCTCGCTGCGCATGGCGGACGGAAGCTGGCGGACCGTCACCGCAGGCGCAGGGCTGGAGCCATGGCGCGTGTTCGTGGTGATGTGGCTGGTGTTGTCGGCGCTGGCGGCGGCGGTGTTCGCCTGGGCGATGGCGCAGCGCTTCGCACGCCCGATCGGCGCCTTCGCCCGCGCGGCCGAGCGGCTGGGCCGCGATCCGCGCGCGCCGCCAATCGAACTCGACGGACCCGCCGAAATCGCGGAGGCTGCCCGCGCCTTCAACGACATGCAGGCCCGGCTCAATCGCTATGTCGACGATCGCGCGACCATGATTGCGGCGGTCGCGCACGATCTGCGCACGCCGCTGATGCGACTGGGTCTTCGCATCGAGGATGCCGATCCGGCGATCCGCGCCGCCTGCGAATGCGACATTCGCGAGATGCAGGCGATGATCTCCACCGTGATGGCCTATGTCCGTGACAGCAGCCGGATCGGCGTGCGCCGGCCGCTGGATCTGCGTTCACTGGCCGAGACGGTGGTCGACGATGCCGCTGATCGCGGCGCGGCCGTCAACCTTGAAACAGGCGACCCGCTGGTGATAGAAGCGGACCCGGTGGCGCTGAAGGCGATGCTGGCCAATCTCGTCGGCAACGCGGTCAAATATGCCGGCGGCGCGGAACTGGTGCTGGAAGCACGCGAGCATGAGGCGGTGATCGCCGTCCGCGATCGCGGGCCCGGCATCCCCGATGAGGACATGGAGCGCGTATTCGATCCCTTCTTCCGCGGCGAGCGCTCGCGCAACCGTGATACCGGCGGCATGGGATTGGGCCTTGCCAGCGCGCGCGCGACGGCGCGGGCGCATGGCGGGGACATCATCCTGCATCGGCGCGAGGGCGGCGGGCTGTGCGCCACCGTAAAGCTTCCGCTTTGAATCCAGGCGCTTCGATCTAATACCCTGAGCTACTGGCTCGCCTCTCCCATTGTTGATACCGCTGTCGGCCGCGGCATTCAAAGGCTGCCGGGGACGAGGAGGAGGATCATGGGAACGCGACGCGACGTGCTCGGCGGGATCGGCGCCGGGGTCTTGGCCAGTGCGCTTGGCGGATCGGCGCAGGCAGCGCCCAAGCGCAAGCTCGGCTATGCGGTGGTCGGCCTCGGCTATTATGCCACCAAGCAGATCCTCCCCAACCTCAAGGACTGCGAATTTGCCGAGCTCAAGGCACTGGTGAGCGGCACCCCGGCCAAGCTGGAGAAGTACGGCGCCGAGTACGGCATCCCGAAGTCCCACTGGTACAGCTACGAGACGTACGATCGGATCCGCGACAATCCGGACATCGACCTCGTCTATGTCGTGCTGCCCAATTCCATGCACGCCGAATATTCGATCCGCGCGTCCCAAGCCGGCAAGCACGTGCTGTGCGAGAAGCCGATGGCGGTGTCGGTCGCGGAATGCCAGGCGATGATCGCGGCGGCGAAGAAGGCCGGCAAGAAGCTGATGATCGGCTATCGCTGCCATTTCGAGCCGTACAACCTGAAGGCGATCGAAACGGTGCAGTCCGGCGCGCTGGGCAAGCCCACGCTGATCTTCGCCGAGCATGGCTTCTACGCCTCGCCCAACCAGTGGCGGCTCGACAAGGCGCTGTCGGGCGGCGGATCGATGATGGACATCGGCATCTACAGCCTCAACGCCGCGCGCTACCTGGCGGGCGAGGAGCCGGTCGAGGTCAGCGCGATGGAATATACCGATCGCAGCGATCCGCGCTTCAAGACGGTGGAGGACCGGATCGACTGGCAATTCCGCTTCCCCAGCGGGCTGATCGCCGATTGCGTGTCGAGCTACAGCTCGAACCACAATCATTACCGCGTCACCGGCCAGAAGGGCTGGGTCGAGCTGGAGCCCGCCACCAACTATGAGGGGCAGGAGATGTGGACCCGGCTCGGCGGCAAGCGCGAGCGGGTGGTGCTGCCCAAGCCGGCCAAGAACCAGTTCGTCCGCCAGCTCGATCACCTCGCCGAGTGCGCAATGAGCGGGCGCGAGCCGATCGTCTCGGGCGAGGAAGGGCTGCGCGACATGCGGCTGATCGAGGCGGTCTACCGCTCGGCCCGCGAACACCGGGCGATCCCGCTGGCATGAAGCACGGACAGATGAACCGACGGAACCTCCTGGCGGCGGGCGCGATGCTCGCCGCTTCCGCGTGGACGCCGCTCGCCCGCGCGGCACGGCCGCTGAGGGCCGACACCCGTGCCCGTATCCAGGCGCTGCTCGGCCAGATGACGCTCGCCGAAAAGGTCGGGCAGATGAACCAGATCGCCGGCGGGCGGCAGAAATCACTCAACTCGAAGCTCGATGCGGCGATGCTCGACCGGGTGCGCAAGGGCGAGATGGGTTCGTTCCTGCATGTCGCCGGGGCCGAGCCGCTGCGCGACCTGCAGCGCGTGGCGGTGGAGGAATCGCGGCTCAAGATCCCGCTGCTCTTCGCGATGGACGTGATTCATGGCTATCGCACCATCCTGCCGGTGCCGCTGGCGCTGGCGGCGAGCTGGGATCCGAAGGTTGCCGAGCAGGCCGCGCGGATCGCGGCGGAAGAGGCCTGGGCGGCGGGGCTGCACTGGACCTTCACGCCCATGGTCGATGTCGCCCGCGATCCGCGCTGGGGCCGGGTGGTCGAAGGCGCGGGCGAGGACGCCTATCTGGGCTCGCGCATGGCCGAGGCGCAGGTCGCGGGCTTCCAGGGCGCCGATTTGGCCAAGGGCATGCGGATGATGGCCTGCGCCAAGCATTTCGTCGGCTATGGCGCGGCGGAAGGGGGGCGCGATTACGACAGCGCCGAGGTGGGGCCGCGCACGCTCAACGAAGTCTATCTGCCGCCCTTCCATGCCGCCGCACGCGCAGGCGCGGGCAGCTTCATGACCGCGTTCAACGCGCTCGACGGCGTGCCGATGACCGCCAATGCCGATCTCGTGCGCGGCTTCCTGCGCGCGCGCTGGAATTATCAGGGGCTGGTGGTGAGCGACTGGAACGCTATCCGCGAGTTGGTCAACCACGGCATCGCCGCCGATGCGCGCGAGGCCGCGGTGCTGGCGCTGAAGGCGGGCGTCGACATGGACATGGCGAGCGGCAGTTACGCCACCTACCTCGCCGAAGCTGCCACGGCCGACGCGAGCCTCGTGCCGCTGATCGACGAAGCCGTAGGCCGCATCCTCGCCACCAAGGCGCGGCTGGGGCTGTTCGACGATCCCTATGGCTTCGGCGATCCCGGGCGCGACAAGGCGCCGCTGCGGCGGACCGAGGCGCGCGATCTCGCGAAACGTTCGGTCGTCCTGCTGCGCAACGAAGGCGCGGTGCTGCCGCTCAAGCCGGGTGCCAGGCTCGCGCTGATCGGCGCGCTGGCGGACGACGCATCCTCCGCAATCGGTTCGTGGCGCGCGCGCGGGCAGGCGACCGACGCGGTGACGCTCAAGGCAGCGCTCGCGGGTGCCGACTATCAGTCGGGCACCGATCTCGCTGCGGCGGTAGAGGCGGCGAAGCGTGCCGATGTCGTGCTCGTCGCGCTCGGCGAGGACTTCAACCGCACCGGTGAAGCGCGCAGCTATGCGGAGATCGGTCTTCCCGACGGCCAGGCCGCGCTGCTGGAGGCGCTGAAGGGCACCGGCAAGCCGATCGTCGCGATCCTGATGGGCGGCCGCCCGCTCGCGCTCGAACGCGCGCTGGCCGGTGTGCCTGCCGTGCTGCAGACCTGGCTGCTCGGCATCGAGAGCGGTCCGGCGATTGCCGAGATCCTCACCGGCAAGGCCGCCCCCGGCGGTCGCCTGCCGATCGGCATGCCGCGCCGGACCGGCCAGTCGCCGCAGAGCTATGCGCACCTGCCCACCGGCCGCCCGGCCAACCCGGACCTCGCGGTGGACAGCGCGCGCTATCACGATACGGATATCGGCCCGCTCTTCGCCTTCGGGCACGGCCTCACCTATGGCGAGATCGCCTATGGCCCGCTGACGCTGGGTGCCGAGACGCTCGCCCCCGGCGGCCGGATCACCGCATCGGTGCAGGTCACCAACCGCGGCACGATGGCGGTAGAGGAAGTGGTGCAGCTCTACGCCAATGATCCCGTGGCGTCGGTCTCGCGGCCGGTGGCGGAGCTGCGCGGGTTCGCCCGCGTGCCGCTCAAGCCGGGGCAGACCCGCACCGTGCGCTTCACCCTCAGCCCTGAGCAATTTGCCTTCTGGCGCGACGGCAAGTGGATCGTAGAGCCCGGCGAGATCCGGCTGATGGCCGGCGCCTCCTCCGCCGACCTGAAGAGCGAGGCGAAGTTCCGCATTACCGCGGGGGCCGAAGGGCAGGTGCCCGCCGCCTCGCTCACCAGCAGGGTGGAAATCGCGTGATGGGCGAGCCCTGGCATACGCTGGCGATCGTCGCCGGCAGCATCGCGGCGGTCATCCTGCTGGTGCTGCGCCTCAAGCTCCAGCCCTTCGTCGCGCTGCTGCTGGTGGCGCTGGCAACCGGCCTGGTCTTCGGCAACGACCCGCAGGCGGTGATCGCCGCGATCCGCAAGGGCACCGGAGAGGCGCTCGGCTTCGTGGCAGTCGTGATCGGGCTCGGCGCGGTGCTGGGCGGCATGCTCGAAGCCTCGGGCGGCGTGCAGGCGATCGCGCGGCGGCTGCTGGACCTGTTTGGCCAGAAACGGGTGCCGTGGGCGCTCACCGCGATCGGCATTGTCGTCGGCGTGCCCTTGTTCTTCGATGTCGCCTTCATCATCCTCGCGCCGCTGCTCACCACGCTCGCGGTGCGGGCGGAGCGCCGCATCACCTATTTCGCGCTGCCGCTGCTCGCCGGCCTGATGACGATGCACGCGCTGCTGCCGCCGCATCCGGGGCCGGTCGCGGTCGCCGAACTGCTGCATACCGACTATGGCCGGATGGCGCTCTATGGCCTGATCTGCGGCATCCCTTCGGCGATCCTCGCCGGGCCGGTGTTCGCCAAGCTGGCACATGGCGCGCCGGGCTATGGCGCGATCGGCGCCCCGCCGATGCTGGACGAAGGCGCGCCGCAGACCAACGCGGTCGGCTTCGGCCCGGCGCTTGCGGCAATGCTGCTGCCGCTGGCGCTGATCCTGATCGGCACGGTTGCCGGGGAGACGATGGCGCCGGGCCTCGCGCGCTCGACTCTCGTATTCCTGGGCCATCCGTTCACCGCCTTGGTGATCGCCGTGATCGGCGCGATGCTGTGGCTGCGGCTGGTGGCGGGCGCTTCGTTCGAGGCGCTCTCCAAGATCAGCACGCGTGCGCTGGAGCCGGCGGGCCTGATGGTCCTGATCATCGGCGCGGGTGCCGCCTACAAGGAAGTGCTGATCGAATCGGGCGCGGGCAAGCAGATCACGATGGCGGTGGAGGCGGCGCAGGTCTCGATCCCCGTCTTCGCCTTCCTGCTCTCCGCTTTCGTGCGGGTGGCGCAAGGCTCGGCGACCGTCGCGATGGTCACCGCGGCCGGGCTTGCCGCGCCGCTGATCGGCGCAGCGGGGCTGGGGCCGGACCGGATCGCGCTGGTCACTGTCGCGATCGGATCGGGCGCGACCATTGCCTCCCATGTCAACGACACCGGCTTCTGGCTGGTGAAACAGTATCTCGGCCTCACCGAAGCACAGACCTTCCGCAGCTGGACCATCGGTGCCACCATTGCAGGCCTGACCAGTTTCGCCATGGCGCTGCTGCTGTGGCCGTTCGTCTGAGAGGATCCTGACCATGTTCGCCACCACCCGCCGCACCCTGCTGGGCGGCCTCGCTGCGTTGCCGCTCCTGCGTGGCATCGCCCATGCGGCGGGCGCGGGGACGATCACGCGGCTGGATCCGGAACTCGACACGCTGCTCGACGTCGACTCGCCGCTCGAGGTGATCGCCAGCGGCATCCAATGGGCCGAAGGGCCGGTGTGGATTCGCGACGGCGCGGTGACCGGGGGCGCGGCGGGCGGGGCAAGCGCGTTTGATCGCAGCTACCTGCTCTTCTCCGACGTGCCGGCGAACATCGCCTATCGCTGGGACGGCAAGGGCACCCGGCCCTTCCTTGTCCCCTCCGGCCTCGCCGGGCCGATCCCCAAGGGGGTGCGCGAGGCGGGATCGAACGGGATGATCCAGGGCCGCAAGGGCGAGCTGCTGATGGCGGACAGCGGCACCCGCGCCATCGCGGCAGTCGATCTGGAGACCAAGCAGAAGACGATCCTGGCCGGCACGTACCAAGGCAAACGCTTCAACAGCTGCAACGATCTGGTGCAGGCGAAGAACGGCGCGATCTATTTCACCGACCCGCCCTATGGCTTCACCGACGGCGACCAGTCGCCGCTCAAGGAACTGGCGTTCAACGGCGTGTACCGGCTCGATCCCAATGGCACGGTGCACCTGATCGAATCGAAGCTGACCCGGCCGAACGGCATCGGCCTGTCGCCCGACCAGCGGACGCTCTACGTCTCGGTTTCGGACGATGCCGCGCCCTATACCTGGGCGTACAGCCTGGGTGACGACGGCCTCGCGGCCGGCCGCAGGATCTTCCTCGATCATCGCGCCGGCACGGCGGCGGGACTGCAGGGCCATGCCGACGGGATGAAGGTGGCGGCGAGCGGGCATCTTTATGCCAGCGGCCCGGGCGGCATCCATGTCGTCGCGCCGGATGGTCGGCGGCTGGGGCTCATTTCCACCGGCAAGAAAGCGGCGAACTGCTGCTTCGGGGAGGACGGGAAGACGCTGTTCATCACGTCCAGCGACGAGGTGTTCCGCCTGCGACTGCGCGCCTCCGGCTGGTAAGCGGCGCGGCCGCCGCGTAGAGCCGGGGCGATGTCGCAAGCCGAAGCCATTCCTGCTGCCACCGTGATCGTGATGCGCGAGGTGGCGGACGGGCCGCCCGAGCTGCTGATGGTCGAGCGCTCGCGGGCGATGGCGTTCGCGGGCGGCGCGCTGGTATTCCCCGGCGGGCGAATCGATCCGGGCGATCATCTTCTCGCCGGCGCCCATGAAGACGCTGCCGCGCGGGTCGCCGCGATTCGCGAGACGATCGAGGAGGCGGGGCTGGCGCTCGGGCTCGATTGCGACGCCGATACGCTTGCGGGGATGCGTGCGGCGCTGCACGGGGGCGACTCGTTTGCGCAACTGCTCACCCAGGCGGGCCTGGCACTCGATCTCGACGTGCTGGTGCCGTTCGCGCGCTGGCTCCCCTACGGGCTGCCGCACCGGGTGTTCGACACGCGCTTCTATCTCGCTCGCGCGCCCGAAGGCGCGGTGCCGCAGGTCGACGGCAGCGAGAATGTCCGGCTGTGCTGGAGTACCGCCCGGGACGCGCTGGACTCGGCGGACCGTGGTGAGGCGACGGTGATCTATCCCACCCGCCGCAATCTGGAACGGCTGGCGCCGTTCGACGGTTTCGAATCGGCAATGGACCATGCTCGCCGCTTCCCGATCGAGCCGATCACCCCGTTCGTCGAGTCGCGCGGCGGGATCGACTGGCTCTGCATCCCGGAAGGGCTCGGCTACCCCGTCACCGCCGAGCGGATGGACCGTGCGGTGCGCGCGTGAAGGCGCTGAAGCAGACGGTATGGGTGCTGTTCGTCTTCGCGCTGATCGCCGGGGGCGCGCTGCTGCTGCTGATGTGGACGCGCAGCCGCCCGCAGGACGTGCCGTGGACCCCGCTCGACCTATCGCAGCCGATCGGCGCCTTCACCGGGCGAAAGCTGGCGGGGCTCGGCGCCGAGGACGGCCAGTGCCGGGCGCTGCTCACCCAGGCAGGCGTGCGCTACGAGAAGCTGGCGCCCGTGCAGCGGCAGGGCGAATGCGGCTATGCGAACGGCGTGCGCTTCACCCAGGGTGGATCGCGGACGATCGGGTTCAGCCCGGCGTCGCTCGGCACCGCCTGCCCGGTGGCAGCGGGGCTGGCGCTGTGGGAGTGGAACATCGTCCAGCCCGAGGCGCAGCGGCATTTCGGCGCGCGGGTCGTGCGGATCGAGCATTTCGGGAGCTATTCGTGCCGGCGCATGTATGGCCGGACGACCGGCGACTGGAGCGAGCACGCCAGGGCCAACGCCGTGGACATCGCTGCCTTCGTGCTGGCCGACGGGCGGCGGGTGAGCGTGCTCAACGACTGGAAGGGGGAAGGGGAGAAGCCGGCCTTCCTGCGCGCGGTGCGGGACGGCGCCTGCCGGCTGTTCGCGACGGTGCTGTCGCCCGACTATAATGCCGCCCACCGCGACCACCTCCATCTCGACCAGGCTCCACGCGGCGAGATGGGGTGGCGGGCGTGCCGCTAGCCGCCTTTGGCGCCTTCGTTGCGGCCCGGAAGTGCGCCAGGCGCACTTCCGCAAGAACACCTCAGTTCGGCAGCGCGTTGGTGTCGATCTTTTCGACCCATTGCGGGAAGAAGCTCGGCTGGCGGTTCGACCAGCCCGAGGCAGTCGCCGCGGCTTCGCTGATCGACTGGAGCAGCTTGCGGCGCAAATCCGGATGGAGGTGCGGCAGGGCCGAGGCCGAGCAGAACGCCGCCGGCAGCCACGGCCGCACTTCCGCGCCGAGCAGCCGCTCGTAGAGGAAGCGATAGGCGGAGAAGGTGGTCAGCCGGCCCTGGCCGAGATCGAAGGCGGAGAGCGTCACCAGCGGTGCCATGAACGGTTCGATCGCGCCGAGATCATTGTCGTTCGGCATCATCGCACGGACGTCCTTGAGGCGCTCATAGATGCGCGCCTGGGCACGGATGCTCGCGGCCTCGACCACATCGCGCGACCAGCGCGACAGCGCATCGTCGCGCTCCAGGCCTACGTCGAGCGACCGGCGCACATAGCGCTGGGTGCCGGCGGCAAAGCCTGCGAATTCCTTCATCTCTGCCAGCGTCATCGCGCCTTCGGCCGGTTTTGCTCGTGAAGCCATCGTACGTCTCCCGCTCGGTTCCTTTTGGCCCGTGGGATGGATCATGCTCCGCACTGGTTAACGCAGAGCTTAATGACCCCCTCCGTATCCCCACGAGCATTGGTACCTAAAATGTGCTGCGGTGCAACATTGGTTTGCGACGAACCGATGACACTAAGGGAACTTCCTTAGGTATCTGATTTGATGCCGTATTTTCCCGGAGGGTGCGGGCGGGGTCCCATAGCGGGCAATCGATTATCCCTTGCGTGACGGAATGCCGCGCGCGGATGGTTCCCATCGTTCAGAAACGGTTCAGCGCACCTCGTCGGTGCATTCCAACGGTTCGTCGGATCGACGAGCCGCAGGGCTGTACGTCCGTCCTATAGTTTGGCTAGCAACCCTCATCCACTTCCTTTCCTGACCGGGGGGTCCTGAAGATGTTCACTCGTTTCGCAGCGCGTTTTGCGCTGATGGCGGCGTGCGCCCTGATGACTGTCGTTCCCGCTCAGGCGAAGGGCACCTTCTGGCAGTGCGTCACGTTCGCGCGCCAGGCCTCGGGCGTCGAGCTTCGCGGCAATGCCTGGACCTGGTGGGAACAGGCCGCCGGTCGCTACCAGCGCGGCGAGACCCCGAAGGTCGGCGCGGTGATGTCGTTCCAGCGCACCGCCCGCATGCCGATGGGCCATGTTGCCATGGTGTCGCAGGTGGTCAGCGATCGCGAAGTGCTGCTGACCCACGCCAACTGGTCGACCCCCGGTGCCGTCGAGCGCGACGTTCGTGCCGTCGACGTCTCGGCCAAGGGTGACTGGAGCGAAGTGCGCGTGTGGTACGGCCGCACCGGCGGCCTCGGCATCTCGGCCTATCCGGTCAACGGCTTCATCTATCCGGGTTCGGCGCCGGCGAACGACTGGGCCAATGTCCAGGTCGCAGCGCTCAGCCTGCCGGCGCTGACCCAGGTCGCGTCGAACTGATCACGCGCGGCGTGAAGCGCAGCGCGACGCCGTTCATACAGTAGCGCTTGCCGGTCGGCTTCGGCCCGTCGTCGAAGACATGACCCAGATGGCCGCCGCAACGGCGGCACCGCATTTCGGTCCGCTCCATCCCCAGACTGCGATCGCTCCGCGTTACCACCGCATTCGCCAGCGGCGCATAGAAGCTCGGCCAGCCGGTGCCGCTGTCGAACTTGGTGGTGGAGGCGAACAGCGGCAGCGCGCAGCCGGCGCATGCGAACACGCCCTTGCGGTGCTCCTTGTTGAGCGGACTGGTGAAGGGATATTCGGTGCCGCCATTCCGCAGCACGTTATAGGCCGCGGGGCTCAACTGCTTCTTCCACTCCGCGTCGGTCCGCTTGAAAGGAAAGTCGGGCAGCGGCGCGGCGGGGGCATTGCCGCACGCGAACAGCGGCAGCGCCGCGGTGGTAGCTGCTGCGGCTGCGAGGAACTGGCGGCGATCGATCGGCATGGCGAACATCTCTGCGGGACGGAATCGATATAGGTTCGGTTGTGCCGCCCGAAAGGTTGCGCGCTGCCCGTGAATTTCCTGCTCGCGGGGCGCGGAGAAAGGCCGCTTTGCCGCCGCGCGCATGGTGAAGGATTGATTTCCCGGGGCCAGTGTCACAAGGCTGCAAAGCTTTTGTCACAGGGGGGTGGGGAGCTTGTTCGGCGGGGCGCCGGGCAGGCTGGTTCGCCGGGAGTCGTTTCGAATGTCATCTATCGCCAAGGCGCCGAAGAACGATGCGGTTCGCGGTGCGGTGCACCGCCACGAGCACCTTTCGAAGGAAGGCATCCTCGAACGCGCCTTCACTTTCGCCTTCCGGGGGCTGGTCTATGCCCAGATCTGGGAAGACCCGGTGATCGACATGGAAGCGCTGCAGATCACGCCGGACAGCCACATTGTCACCATCGCTTCGGGCGGCTGCAACGTCTTCTCGTATCTGACGGCGAACCCCGCGAAGATTACCGCGGTGGACCTGAATCCGGCGCATATCGCGCTCAACAAGCTCAAGCAGCAGGCTGCGCTGCGGCTGCCGGACTATGAAGCGTTCCACCGCTTCTTCGGTCTCGCCAACCGGCCCGAGAATATCGACGCCTACAAGACCTATCTGCGCGGGGCCCTGGACGACACGTCGCGCGCCTATTGGGAAGGCCGCGCGCCGAACGGCGTGCGCCGGATCAACGGCTTCAAGACCGGCTTCTACCGCCAGGGCCTGCTCGGCCGGCTGATCGGCTTCGTCCATTGGCTGGGCCACCGCTATGGCATCGACCCTAAGGAGATCCTGCAGGCAAAGTCGATCGAGGAACAGCGTCACATCTTCGAGACGCGCTTTGCGCCGTTCTTCGACAAGAAGCTGCTGCGCTGGATGGTCGACCAGCCTGCGGCGCTGTTCGGCTTCGGCATTCCGCCGGCGCAGTATGACCTGCTCAAGGTCGACGACCAGGAAGGCATCACCGGCGCGCTGCGCAGCCGCCTGCGCAAGCTCGCCTGCGACTTCGACCTGAAGGACAATTTCTACGCCTGGCAGGCGTTCGGCCGCGGCTATGGCGAGCATGAGGGCGCGCCGCTGCCGCCCTATCTCGAGCGCAAGAACTACGAGCTGGTGCGCGACCGCGCCGACCGGGTGGAGATCCGCCACACCAACTATGCCGATTATCTGGAATCGATGCCGGCGCAGTCGCTCGATCGCTACATCCTGCTCGACGCGCAGGACTGGATGACGGACGAGCAGCTGACGCGCATCTGGACGGAGATCACCCGCACCGCCAAGCCGGGCGCGCGCGTACTGTACCGCACCGCCGCCGTGCCGGACGTGGTGCGTGGCCACATCCCCGACGAGCTGATGAATCAGTGGCAGTATGAGGATCAGGCCAAGCTTGACGACTGGACGCGGCGCGACCGTTCGTCGGTATACGGCGCGACCCATGTCTGGACGTTGAAGCCGCACGCATGAGCGCCAAGGCCGGGGCGAGCGACCAGAAGGGGCTGATGGACGCGACCTATGCGCTCCATCGCCACTTTTACGATCTCACGCGCAAATTCTACCTGCTGGGCCGCGACCGGCTGATCCGCGAACTGGCGCCGCCGCCCGGCGGCACCGTGCTGGAGGTCGGCTGCGGCACGGCACGCAACCTGATCGTTGCCGCCAAGCGCTGGCCGAATGCGCGCTTTCATGGCTTCGACATCAGCGAGGCGATGCTGGACACCGCGCGCAAGTCGGTGGCCAAGCATGGCCTCAGCGACAAGATCACCCTCGCGCAGGGCGATGCCGGGGCGTTCGACGTGGGCACGCTGTTCGGTCTGGAACAGGTGGACCGCGTGTTCATGAGCTATACGCTGTCGATGATCCCGCCCTGGAAGGAAGCGATCGCGCTGGGTGCCAAGGCGCTCGCGCCGGGCGGCAGCCTGCATATCGTCGACTTCGGCCAGTATGAGCGGCTGCCCGGCTTCGCCAAACGCTTCCACTTCAAGGAGCTGAACGCCTTTCACGTCTACCCCCGCGCCGATCTGCGCTCGGTGGTGGAGGGCATCGCCGCCGAGCAGGGGATGAATGCGGAGTTCCGGTCTTCGTTGCGCGGCTACACCTGGAGCGCAGTGCTCAGGCGGCCCGCCTGACATTGCCGTACCAGTCGTCGATCCACCCGGCGATCTGTCGCAGGCGCGGCGGGATATAGTGGCAGGCGTCGACCATCTCTTCGGGCGCGATACGGCCGGTCAGTTCCAAAAGGTCGATCATCGCCGGATATTGGCCGGCCAGCTCGCGCCATAGCGCGTTCCAGGCGATGCCATCGTTCCGCGCGAAGGCTCTGCTGATCCGCGCTTCGGGATAATAGCAGCGGGCAGGCGCGTCTTCGGGGGGCAGGATCACGAGCATGCGTCGCGTGCCATCCGCCATCGCGTCGCAAAATGCCCTGGCGCATGCCGCATAGTTCTCCCCGTCAAAGGGCACCTCGCGTTCCTCCCAGCGGAACGGGAGATAGTCGGTGGCAGCGGCGAACACGAGATGCTGGGGGAAGATCTGGTCGCGATACGCGCCCGTCTTCATCATCGGCAGGCTGAAGAGCCGCGGGTTGGCGTCGAATTCGATCTCGTCGGCAAATCGGCTGTAGTGCTGAAGCGCGCCCGATTGGCAGTCACAGATGATCCGCATCGCCGCGTTGGCGCGCTGCTTGCCCTCCTTGGCGCGGATGCGGGCGAGATTCGCAGGATCGGTCACCGGCGCGAAGGTGATCCCGACGGCAGCTTGTTCGGGCAGGGGCTTCCGCAAGCGCTTGAAGTCCGGAGGGCAATAGAAGCAGAATAGCCGCTGCAGCATCGCCGCCTCGATCCCCATGTGCATCACCCGGCACGAGAGCACGAAATGCTCGATCTCCCGCGTGTCGGGATTGGCGGATATGAAGCCGACAAGCCCGTAGTCGCCATATTTGTCCCACACGAACACGCCGTGCGTATCGTGAAGATCAATGCGCATGATGTATTCGCTCATCGAGCCGGGGTCGACGCGGGAGCCGGTATAATTGAGCTGGTTGGAGCGGTTGATGAGCTCTTCGATGCGATCAGCGAACTGAACGTTCTCCGTCAGCCGCGTGAACAGCACGTGGATATCGCTCGCCGCGAGAAAGGCTTCGTTGCTGATCGCTCCGGCGGTGCGTTCATCGACCTTGGCTTGCAGTACCCGGTATTCCGCTACGCGATCGCGGGCGACGTGGCGGTGGTCCGCCAGGATGCGTTCGAGCAGAACGTCGCATTCGGCCGCTGTCGCGTCGATCGTCCGGATGCCAGGACAAGCGGCGGCAACCTCGTGCAAATTGTGGGGATTGTCGTCGAGGAACAGCACGTTGAGCGGGCGGAGCTGCATGTCCTCGATCAACTGGCGGACTGCCTCGCCCTTCGGGACAAAAGCGATCCGCGGAAAGACGAAGGCGTCCCACAGGCCGAATGCCTCGAGCCGCGTCCGCGCGACGGCGGGATCGTTCTTCGAGCAGATCGCAGAGACGATGCCATGGCCATTCAATGCCCGCACGATTTCCGCACGCCGCGCAATGAGTTGTACCTCGTCGCCCTCGGCGAGCGTGCCGTGCCACAGCGTGTCGTCCAGGTCCCAGATCAGCAGCTTCGGCTTGAACCCGTTCCAGGCATCGATGGCGAACCGTGCCCACTCCGCCGCTTCGGCAAAAACATCGCCGCGCCGCTTTGCCTCTGCGGCGAGGATGGAGAGCGCATCCTGCGTGTCGCCCTCGGCTGCAGCCAGCGCCGTGTCGCAAAGCAACATCTGATCGGAAAAGCGCGTGACGTCGAAGCCGCCCTCGCCACAAAGCGCAAGGTGGAGCAATGCGCGGATGTCTCGGGCCAGCGTCCGCGGCGTCTGCATCAGCGCACGCGACGTATCCAGCACGCGGTTAGCCTCGATGCCTTCGCTCGCGGTGCTCAGGATCTGCACAAAGGCAGCCTGGGCCATCTGCACGTCCCAGTGCGGGGCCCGTACCGCCAGTTCTGCCAGCACTGGTGCCAGCGCATCCACGCCGGCGTGCGCCAGCCGAGCGAACATTGCGTCCCACGCACTCTCGGCGACTTCCGAACCCTCAGCGGGACGAACCAACAGCTCCTGCATCCCCGATCCTCCGGCGCAGCGCCAACGGACGGCACTACGGTTGTTTCAGGGGTATCTTAGGAAAATGCGGAGGGCAGCGTTAACGATGTTCGATATTCTCTAGGCCGCCAGCCGGAGTTCGAGCCGTCCCCAGATCTCGACGAGCGCATCCACCAGTTCGCGCATCATCGCTTCGTCATGCGCGGGCCCGGGGGTGAAGCGCAGGCGCTCGGTGCCGCGTGGAACGGTCGGGTAGTTGATCGGCTGCACGTACACGCCGTATTCGGCGAGCAGTACGTCGCTGATCTTCTTGGCCTTTACCGGATCGCCCACCATCAGCGGCACGATATGCGTGGTGGAGGGCAGCACCGGCAGTCCGGCCTCGGCCATCAGGCGCTTGAGCGTCGCGGCAGCGGCCTGTTGCCCGTCGCGCTCGACGCTCGATCCCTTCAGGTGCCGCACGCTCGCCAGCGCGCCTGCCACCAGCACCGGCGACAGCGAGGTGGTGAAGATGAAGCCCGGCGCATAGCTGCGGATCACGTCGATGATCACCTGGTCGGCGGCGATATAGCCGCCCATCACGCCGAACGCCTTGCCCAGCGTGCCCTCGATGATCGTCAGGCGATCGGCCAGCCCCTCGCGATCCGAGATGCCGCCGCCGCGCGGGCCGTACATGCCGACGGCATGAACCTCGTCGAGATAGGTCAGCGCGTTGTACTTGTCCGCCAGGTCGCAGATCTCGGCGATCGGGGCGATGTCGGCATCCATCGAGTAGACGCTCTCGAACGCGATCAGCTTGGGAAGCGCCGGATCGTCTGCGGCCAGCAGTTCCTCGAGATGGGCGAGATCGTTGTGGCGCCACACCCGCTTCTCGCAGCCGGAATTGCGGATGCCCGCGATCATCGAGGCGTGGTTGAGCTCGTCCGAATAGATGATGCAGCCCGGCATGACCTTGGCGAGCGTCGACAGCGTCGCTTCGTTCGAGACATAGCCGGAGGTGAACAGCAGCGCGTTCTCCTTGCCGTGCAGGTCGGCCAGCTCGCGCTCGAGATCGATGTGGTAGTGCGTGTTGCCGCCGATGTTGCGCGTGCCGCCAGAGCCCGCGCCGACATCGTGCAGCGCCTCTTCCATGGCGGCGATCACCTTGGGGTGCTGCCCCATCGCCAGATAGTCGTTCGAGCACCACACCGTGATCGGCTTCGGGCCGTTATGCCCGGCGAAGCAGCGCGCATTGGGGAACATCCCCTTGTTGCGCAGGATGTCGATGAAGACCCGGTAACGCCCCTCGGCATGGAGGCGGTCGATGGCCTGGGTGAAGACCCGCGTATAGTCGATCGCGGGTGCGGGGGCGTCTTGGCGCTGCATGGATCTGTTCTCTACGCCTAACTTTTCAGCAATTCCAGCACGTGAACCACCGTATATGCCCGATGCTGCTTCGGGTGCATGGGTGGCGGGATCTGCATCCCGGAGATGGGGCGCGCGGTGCAGCTTTCCACCGCCCGTCACTCATGAAGATTCTTCACGCGATTGATCGATGTTTGCGCAAGATCGGGGATCTGCAGCTCCGATTATGGTAAACAGCATCATCGGGGACGACTCGAGGCGGACGCGGTCCGCGGCTGCGAGACGATGGTGCTCCCGCTTGTGACCGGAGGGCAGGCAAATGGGCAGGAACGACAGCGAGTATTTCGAGAAGCGCGCGCGGCAGGAGCGCGAGCGTGCGCGAAATTGCGACGATAGCAGCGCCCGGCGCGTGCACGAGGAAATGGCCGATCGCTACACCGCCCAGCTTGCGCTGCGGGATCCGCAGTCGCTTCTCGGCGATTTCGCCTGAGGCCTACAGCGTTTCGATCCGGCTGAGGCCGTAACGCGCCAGCGCCGGTGCCAGCGCATCGGCACGATGATCGCGGGCGGTAAAAACGGCACGTCCCGGCGGAAGATCGGTCGGCCAGCTCTGATCGCGGGTGAGATAGGCGATTCGTCGCGCGATGCCCGGTCCCCCATCCACGAACTTCATCCCCGGAGGGGCAATGGCCCGCATCTCCGGCTCGAGGAGCGGGAAATGGGTGCAGGCGTTGACGATCACGTCGATGCGTTCGCCGCCCGGCTGGCGGAACAGGCCGTCCAGTTCCGCGGCGATCGCCGCCGGAGCGATGGCGTTCCCCGCAAGCTTGGCTTCCGCCAGTTCCACAAGCGCCGCCGATCCATGGCGCAGCACCGTGCAGTCGCCGGCGAAGCGCGCGGCGAGATCGTCGACATAGGGCTGGCGCACCGTCGCGGCGGTGCCGAGCACGCCGATGGCGCGGGTGCGGCTGATCTCCGCGGCGGGCTTGATCGCCGGCACGGTGCCGACGATCGGCAGATCGAGCGCGGCGCGCACATGCTGGAGCGCGATGGTGGAGGCGGTGTTGCAGGCGATCACGATCAGCCGCGGATCATAGCGCTCCGCAAGCCGCCCGAGCAGCGCCGGCACGCGCGCGGCAATCTCCGCCTCGCTCTTGGTGCCATAGGGGAAGCCCGCCGAATCGGCGACATAGACCAGCGGCGCCTGCGGCAGCAGCGCGGTGGCGGGGCCCAGCACCGACAGCCCGCCGACGCCGGAATCGAAGAAGAGGACGGGGCGACGATCAGCCATGCACTCGCCATGGCCGAGCGGTGCCGCCGCCGTCAACGCGGGGCGCCGACCTGCGCGTGCATGCAGGTCATTGCGTTCGGGTAAGGGAAACGGCTAAACGCGGGAACGAAAGGGGGCCACATTGCCCACGGAAGTTCCATGGATGGCCCCCGCCGGGGTCTTGTTGCTGGGGTATCTGCTTGGTTCGATCCCGTTCGGGGTGCTGCTGACGCGCGCCGCCGGGGCGGGGGATCTCCGCCAGATCGGATCGGGCAATATCGGCGCTACCAACGTGCTGCGCACCGGCCGCAAGGGCCTGGCGGCGGCGACGCTCCTGCTCGACATGGCCAAGGGCGCGGTGGCGGTGCTGCTGGCCGCCGCATTCCTGCCGGGCGCAGGTGCGCTGGCGGCGACCGCGGCGTTCATCGGCCATTGCTATCCCGTTTGGCTCAAGTTCCGCGGCGGCAAGGGCGTGGCGACGCTGATGGGGGTGGTGCTGGCGCTCTACTGGCCCTGCGGCCTCGTCTATGCGGCGGTGTGGCTGGGGCTGCTGGCGACGGTGCGCATCTCCTCGGTTTCCGGCATGGCCGCGGCGATCAGCGCACCGGTCAGCGCGGCGTTCTTCGGCCGCATCGATCTGGTGCTGATGCTGCTCGCGCTGGCGCTGATCGTGCTGTGGAAGCACCGCGAGAATATCGACCGGCTGCTCAGCGGGGCCGAACCCAGGGTCGGCAGCAAGCGTGGCTGACGGGCGGGAGCCGCGGCTGAGGCTGCTGCGCTCCGCCAATGTGGGCCCCGTTACCTATGCCCAGCTGATCGGCCGTTACGGTTCCGCCGAAACGGCGCTGGAAGCCCTGCCGATGCTCGCCGCGCGCGGCGGCGGCCGGGCGCCGCAGATTGCCGACGCCGGGGCCGTTCGCCGCGAGATCGCTGCGGTCGAGCGGCTGGGCGCCCGCTATCTGTTCCTCGATGATCCTGGCTATCCGGCGCTGCTGGCCCAGCTGGAAAACGCGCCGCCTGCGCTGATCCTGCGCGGCGACGCGGGGCTGCTGGCGCGGCCCTGCGTGGCGATGGTGGGCGCGCGCAACGCGTCGGCCGCGGCGTGCCGCTTCGCACGGCAACTGGCGATCGGCCTGGTCGAGCATGGCGCGACCGTCGTGTCCGGCCTCGCGCGGGGCATCGACACCGCCGCGCACCAGGGCGCGCTGGCGGGGGGTACGGTAGGCGTGATCGCTAGCGGGATCGACATTGTCTTCCCGCCGGAGAACGCCGAACTGCAGGAGCGGGTGGCGGCGCAGGGCCTGCTCGTCACCGAACAGCCGCCGGGCACCGAGCCGCTGGCGCGCTTCTTTCCGGCCCGCAACCGCATCATCGCCGGGCTGTCGCTGGGCACCGTGGTGGTGGAGGCCGCACCGCGTTCGGGAAGCCTGATCACCGCGCGGATCGCGGCGGAGGCGGGGCGCGACGTGATGGCGGTGCCCGGCTCGCCGCTCGATCCGCGGGCGCAGGGCTGCAATCTGCTGATCCGGGAGGGCGCGATCCTGGTCCAGTCGGCTGCGGACATCTGGGAAGCGGTGCGACCGATCGACCCGCGCGGCGTGCGGGCGCCGGACGGCCCTTTCGCGGCGGCGCCCCCGGAGGATGCCAGCGATGCCGAACGCCGCAGCGTGGTGGACCTGCTCGGCCCGGTGCCGGTGAGTGTCGACGAGCTCATCCGCCAGTCCGGCTGTTCGCCGGCGGCCGTGCAGACGGTGCTGCTGGAACTGGAACTGGCCGGGCGGCTTGATCGCCACGCCGGCGCGCGGGTGTCGCTCCGCTAGAATCAGCGCAGGCCGAACGCCTGGAGGTAATAGGTGCCAACCCCGTCGCCGATCAGCAGCTGGCCGGGTCCCAGCCGCCCCACCAGATAGGCGGCACCCACCAGCAGCGAGGCGAGCACCGAGACGGTCGCCAGCGTTGCGGTCCAGCGTGGGCCCGGTGCCGGGCCGCCGCGCGCGGCCAGGATCAGCCCGGAAAATGCGAGGAACTCGAACAGCGGGTAGAAGTCCAGCCTGTAGCGGAAGTTCATGCTCACCGCGCACAGCATCAGCCCGGCGGGGATCGCGAGGCCAAGCGCGATCGCTATGCTCCGTGCGCGATCGGCGGAGCCGCGCCGGATCCAGCCGGCGACGGCGAGGCCGCCGAGCACCAGCAGCAGCGGATCGGTAAGCAGGAAGCTGCTGGGCGGCAGTTCGGCCGCATCGATCCATTTCTGGCGGGTGGCATCCAGCAGCAGGTGCCCGTCGGCGCCGCGTAGCACCCAGATCGGCGCGAAATAATAGACCAGGCCGAAGGGGACGCGGTGCAGGTTGAACAACCCCTGCTCGGCCATGCGCACCACCCGATCCGGATACCAGGCGTTGTAGTTGTAGTGGTGGTAATCGGCGAAGGTGAGCGGGTTGCCCCAGCGGCCGACATTGACGAGCGCGGTGGCGCATCCGAGCAGCACCAGCAGCAGCAACGGGCCTGCCGCCGTCGCCAGCCAGCCGCGCAACGCGGTGCGGTGCCGCAGGCTCTCCACCAGCAACAAGCCGCCAAATGCCGCCACCAGCCCGATGCCCAGCGATACCCGTGTCAGCATGGCCAGCCCGGCCGCCAGCGCCATGACGAGGAGCGCGCCGCGGCCGAGGCCGCGAAGCTGCGCATGGACTGCCGCCGCCACGAACAAGGCAGCCCATAGCGCCGCCCACAAACACACTTCCTGGTACAGGCTGAGCCGAAGAAAGCAGACCTGCGCGCCCGACAAGAGCAACACCACCGCCATGGCCTTGCCCAGCCACGCCGGCAGCCCGGGCAGTTCGGTGCGGATCAGGCGCAGCGTCCACAGCTTGGTCGCTACCATGCCGGACAGCGCAACGAGGCAGGATCCGATCGTGAAATCCAGCATGCGCCAGCCGGGGAAGAGCGTGAGGGGCAGCCGCAGCAGTGCCGGCAAGATGCCCCAATAGGCCATGACCTGCCCGCCGACGGTAAACCCCTCGCGACCGACGATCGCCGGATCGACGTCGAACCGTCCCTGGAGCAGGTGATCGAGCATCGAATTGAAGGTGAGGTCGAGCGCATGCACCTCGCGCGGCACCAGCGCCAGCGCATAGCAGGCCAGCACCGCCACAATGGCAAGCAGCAGCGGCCGGAAGCGGCGGATCGGGAAGGATCGGAGCGACATTCCGCGCCTTTGCCGCCTGTGGCGGCGGGCGGCAAGCGCGTGGCGACGCCGGGGGGCGGCGCTTTGGCGTGCGACCATCTTCATGGTGTTGCACCTTCGCCACGGTTGCCGGCCATTCGCGCGGCGGCGCGGAAACCTTTGCCCGTTGGCGGGTTACCGCGGTTGGAAAAACCCTCCAATCCAAGGGATGTACTCGTATGCGTTCAGCGTTCATCGTCGCCATCGCGGCACTCGGCTTCACCGCCACGGCGGCCCAGGCTCAGGAAACCACCAGCAGCAACGGCACCAGCTTCCGCGGCATCCGCATTGAAGCCAATGCTGGTGGCGATCGCTTCCAGTCGCAGGGCAACCATAACGACAAGTTCGGCTATGGCGGCACCATTGGGTTCGACGGCCAGATCGGCGATCGCATCGTGATCGGCGCCGAGGGCAGCTACTGGCGCGCCAATGAGTGGAACGAGAATTGCTCGGGCGGGGCTCAGGGCGGTTCCGTGTGCCACAAGTCGTTCGACGAATATGGCGCGGCGGTGCGCGCCGGCGTGCTCGCCACCCCGCAGCTGCTGATCTTCGCCAAGGGCGGCTATGTCAGCAACGAGCAGCGCAAGCGCTTCGACGCGCCGGTGGGCCAGACTTCGTACTACGACCACTTCCGCACCGATGGCTACCAGGTCGGCGGCGGCGTCGAATATTCCTTCACCGGTGAAGATGCCCGCATGCCGCTGTATGCGAACGTCCAGTATGTCCGTTCGCAGTATAACGACCACACCGCGCGTCAGCGCGTGATGGCCGGCGTGGGCCTGCGCTTCAAGTAAGCGTCGCACAGCCGAGCAAAGGGCCGGGCGTGGCAATGGCTGCGCCCGGCCCTTTGTCGTGCGCGGGCCTGGCAACTGGCAGGCTGCGTCCTACATGCGCCCGGCAAGACCCTCCCGAGGAGACACCACTATGGCCGACGCCCCCGATCCCGCGAACAACCTTCCCGCCGGCTATGTGCCGCCCCAGGTGTGGGAATGGGCGCCTGGCAATGGCGGCCAGTTCGCCAACATCAACCGGCCGGTCTCGGGCGCTACGCACGACAAGGAACTGCCGGTCGGCAAGCACCCGATCCAGCTCTACTCGCTCGGCACGCCCAACGGCCAGAAGGTGACGATCCTGCTCGAGGAACTGCTCGCCGCAGGCCATGCCGGTGCCGAGTACGACGCGTGGAAGATCAATATCGGCGAGGGCGACCAGTTCGGCAGCGGCTTCGTCGCGATCAACCCGAACTCGAAGATCCCGGCCATGGTCGACCGGTCGATCACGCCTGCGCTGCCGATCTTCGAGAGCGGCGCGATGATGATCCACCTCGCGGAGAAGTTCGGCGCGTTCCTGCCGACCGATACGGCAAAGCGCGCGCAGACGCTCAGCTGGCTCATGTGGCAGATGGGCTCGGCGCCCTTCCTGGGCGGCGGCTTCGGCCATTTCTTCGCCTATGCGCCGATCAAGATCCAGTACGCGATCGACCGCTACGCGATGGAGGCCAAGCGGCAGCTCCACGTGCTCGACACGCATCTGGCGGGCAACCGCTACATGGTCGGCGACGCGTACACGATCGCCGACATGGCGATCTTCCCCTGGTACGGCGCAGTGGTGCGCGGCGAGACCTATGCCGGGGCGGACGTGTTCCTGAACGCTTCGGACTATCCGAACCTGCTGCGCTGGGCCGCGGAGATCGCCGGGCGCGAGCCTGTCCAGCGCGGGCGCCTGGTCAATCGCGGCACCGGCCCCGAGGACCAGCGGGTGCCCGAGCGGCATGACGCCAGGGACATCGACGTGGTGCTGGATCGCATCCGCGCCGCCCAGCCGGCCTGATCCCCGCCGTCAGCGGCAGCCCTTGTCGGCCGAGGCGGCGTTGCACAGCGTCGCCCGGTCGAGCTCCGCCTTTGCCCAGGCCACCTGCTCGGCTGTGGGCACCGAACGGAACGCGACCTGCAGGATGTAGAGCTTGCCGCTGGCCGGCACGACCCGCTGGAACATCGTTTCCGGCTTGCCGGTGTTGGGATTGCGCGGGCAGTCGATCCGGATGTCGACGCCGCGTTTCCCTGCGGTCGGCGCGGACGCCACCGCACCCGTGCAGGATTGCTGCCAGCGTTCGGCCATGCGGGTGCTGAACAGCGCGGGATCCACGGCTCCGGGGAAGGTGATGCGGGTGAGCATGCGGCTCCACGCCTCCACAGTCTCCCCCTTGGCAACGCGTTCCTCGATCTCGGCACCATCGGGCGTCGATTGTTGGTAGGCCGTGGCGAAGCCGTCCGCCATCGGCCAGACCAGCTTCTCGTCAGCCTGCAGGGCAACCATCGCGATCAGTGCCAGCGCGTGCATTTCCATTCCCCCTCATCCTGCCGCGCGTGGTAGCAGCCTTGACGCGGCGGCGAAACCGGCCGCTTGACGCACCGCAGCGCCACCCCCCACCTTACACGCGTACACGTAGGGATCGATCGAACACCTCATGCAGCTTGTCATCGTCGAGTCGCCCGCCAAGGCGAAAACCATCGAGAAGTATCTCGGCAAGGACTATCGCGTCCTGGCCAGCTACGGCCATGTCCGCGACCTTCCCGCCCGGGACGGGTCGGTGAACCCTGACGAATCGTTCGCGATGGAATGGGAGACCTATGCCGACAAGTCGAAGCAGCTGAAGGCGATCGCCGACGAGGCCAAGAAGGCCGATCGACTGATCCTCGCGACCGACCCTGATCGCGAAGGCGAGGCGATCAGCTGGCACGTGCAGGAAGTGCTGCGCAACAAGAAGGCGCTCCCCAAGGAGGTCGAGCGCGTCACCTTCAACGCGATCACCAAGCCCGCGATCCTCGAGGCGATGCAGCGCCCGCGCGAGCTGGATACCGACCTGATCGACGCCTATCGCGCCCGCCGCGCACTGGACTATCTCGTCGGCTTCACGCTTTCTCCGGTGCTGTGGCGCAAGCTGCCCGGCGCCAAGTCGGCGGGCCGCGTCCAGTCGGTGGCGCTGCGGCTGATCGTGGGGCGCGAGCGCGAGATCGAAAGCTTCGTCGCGCAGGAATATTGGTCGGTTATCGCCGAGATGGAATCGGACGGCACGCCGTTCCAGGCACGCCTCGTCAAGTGGAAGGGCGAGAAGATCGACCGGCTGTCGATCGGCGACCAGGGCAGTGCCGAAGCCGCCAAGAAGGCGGTCGAGGAAGGCCGCTTCACCGTCGTCGCGGTCGAGACCAAGCCGGCGATGCGCAATCCGCCGCCGCCGTTCACGACGTCCACGCTGCAGCAGGAAGCCGCGCGCAAGCTCGGCTTCTCGGCCAGCCACACCATGCGGATCGCGCAGGCGCTCTACGAGGACGGCGCGATCACGTACATGCGTACCGACGGCGTCCAGATGGACCCGTCGGCGATCCAGGCCGCACGCAAGGCGGTGGCCGATCGCTATGACGGCTCGTACGTGCCGGACAAGCCGCGCCAGTACCAGACCAAGGCGAAGAACGCCCAGGAAGCGCACGAAGCGATCCGCCCGACCGATTTCAGCAAGGATCGCGCCGGCTCGGGCGACCATGCCAAGCTGTACGACCTGATCTGGAAGCGCGCGCTCGCCAGCCAGATGGCCTCGGCCCGCATGGAGCGCACCACCGTCGATCTGGCGGACGGCACCGGCCAGCACGGGCTTCGCGCCACCGGCCAGGTGGTGCTCTTCCCCGGCTATCTCGCGCTCTACGAAGAGGGCAAGGACGACGAGGGCGACGAGGACAGCCGTCGCCTGCCGCGCATGTCCGAAGGCGCCTCGCCGGCGAAGAAGGCTGTCAACGCCGAGCAGCACTTCACCCAGCCGCCGCCGCGCTTCTCCGAAGCCTCGCTGGTCAAGCGGCTGGAGGAACTCGGCATCGGCCGGCCTTCGACCTATGCCTCGATCATCCAGGTGCTCAAGGACCGCGCCTATGTGCGGGTGGAGAAGAACCGCTTCTTCGCCGAGGAGAGCGGCCGCCTGTTGACGGCGTTCCTCGAGCGCTTCTTCGAGAAGTACGTCTCGTTCGACTTCACCGCCGAGCTGGAAGAGGAACTGGACGACGTCTCCGGCGGCCGCGCGGCGTGGCAGGCTGTGCTGGAAGCCTTCTGGCGCGACTTCAAGCCGCGCACCACCGAGGTGATGGAGCAGAAGCCCTCCGACATCACTGCGGCGCTCGACCAGTTCCTGGAGCCCTATCTGTTCCCCGCCAAGGCGGACGGCAGCGATCCGCGGCTGTGCCCGAATTGCGGCGTCGGCAAGCTGGCGCTGCGCGGCGGCCGGTTCGGGGCGTTTGTCGCCTGCTCCAACTACCCCGAGTGCAAATATACCCGCCGCTTCGGCCAGCCGGGCGGCGAGGGGTCTGAGGACACCGGGCCGGAAGTGTTGGGTCAGGACCCCGAGACGGGGCTCAATGTCGAGCGCAAGTCGGGGCGGTTCGGGCCGTATATCCAGCTCGGCGAGGGCAAGGATGCGGCGCGCGCCTCGATCCCGAAGGACGTCGATCTCGATTTGGAATGGGCGCTCAAGCTGCTCAAGCTGCCGCGCACCATCGGCAACCATCCGGAGACGGGCAACCCGATCACCGCCTCGATCGGCCGCTACGGGCCGTATCTGGCGCATGACGGCAAGTACGCCCGGCTCCAGTCGACCGCCGAGGTGTTCGAGACCGGCATGAACGCGGCGGTGGTCAAGCTGGCGGAAGCGACGGCAGGCGGTGGTCGCCCGGCGCGCGGGGCGGCACGCGAGCCGCTCAAGGTGTTCGGGAAGCATCCGCGCACCGAGGCCGAGATCAAGCTGATGGAAGGTCGCTACGGCGCCTACCTCACCGATGGCGAGACCAACGCGACGCTGCCCAAGACGATCGACAAGGACGCGCTGACCCTTGAGGAAGCCGCCCAGCTGATCGACGCCAAGGCGGCGATGGGGCCTGCGAAGGGCAAGGCCAAGAAGAAGGCACCGGCGAAGAAGGCTGCGGCGAAGAAGCCTGCGGCCAAGGCTGGGGCGGGCGAGAAGGCCAGCGCGGCCAAGAAGCCTGCGGCGAAGAAGGCGCCGGCGAAGAAGAAGACGGCGGAGTAAGGCCCCCTTTCAAGCCCCTCCTCCTTCGAGGAGGGGTTTGGGGGTGGAGGGGTTCCAGAACACAGGTTGGTCTCTGCGAGACACAGCCCCACCCCAACCCCTCCCCTGAAGAGGAGGGGCTACGAGCGTCCCACGCTTTCGGCTGGCATTTCGCCCCAAAACCCCCCACATCGCGGCCATGGCTCCGCCACCTCCCTCGATCATCCGCGTCATCGACCTAGAGACCACCGGCGACAAGCCGCCCCTGCACGCCGTGTGCGAGATCGGCTGGCAGGACGTGGCGCTGGGCGCCGACGGCCGCTGGGAGTTGCAGGGGGAGGGGGGCAATCGCCTCGTCAACCCCGGTCGTGGCATCCCGCCGTTAACCATGGCGATCCATCACATTCGCGACGAGGACGTGGCCGACGCGCCCTATTGGCACGACGTCGCCCGTCCGATCCTCGATCCCTGGCCGCGCCGGGTGGCACTCGCTGCGCACCGGGCGACCTTCGAGGAGCAGTTCTGCACGCCCGCGCTCACCCGCGGCGCCGACTGGATCTGTACCTGGAAGTGCGCGATGCGGCTGTGGCCGGACAGTCCGGGTTTCTCCAACCAGATGCTCCGTTACTGGCGCCGCCCCGAGGGGATGGAGCACGAACGCGGCCTGCCCGCGCACCGCGCCTTCCCCGATGCCTATGTGACCGCCTTCCATCTGCGTGACATGCTCAACGAAGCGAGCGTCGCGCAGCTGATCGAATGGTCCAGCCAGCCCGGCCTGCTGCCGCGCGTCCGCTACGGCCCGGATCGCGGGAAGGAATGGAGCGAGATTTCCGAAGATTCGCTAGAGGGCTTCCTCACCGATCGCGACGAGGATGTGCGGTTTACCGCCGAGACCGAGCTGTCGCGGCGGCGCGGTGGCGCGCCGGTGGGGCGCGGCGGTTCCACGCAGCGGCTGTTGTTCTGACCTCTCTCAAGCCCCTCCCCTCCAGGGGAGGGGTTGGGGTGGGGCTGTGTCTCACCGAGACCAACAGGCGTTCTGGAATCCCTCCACCTCCACCCCCAACCCCTCCTCCAAGGAGGAGGGGCTTAGGAATGGCTGCTCTTGACCGAGAACTCCTTCCACCCCACCAAAGGTTAGCCCCTTTGGGGTTCCGCTAGGGCAGCGCCTCCGCTAGAGGCCAATCCATGACCAGCAGCGACCAAGCCCCTGCCGGCCGGTTCGACGGCCGCGAGCATCGCTTTGCGCTGCGCGTCTATTTCGAGGACACCGATCTCACCGGTGTCGTCTATCACGCCAATTACCTGCGCTACCTGGAGCGCGCCCGATCGGACATGCTGGATTGCGCAGGGATCGACCAGCGCGCCGTGTTCGAGGCGGGCGGCGGGGCCTATGCGGTAGCCGGGCTCGACATCCGCTACCGCGCGCCGGCGAAACTCGGCGACACGCTGGTGGTTGTCAGCAGACTGACCCGATTGCGCGCCGCCGCCGTCGATATTCAGCAAAGAGTCATGCGGAACGAAACCATAGTCGCCGAAGCGACCGTCGAGGTGGCGTTCGTCGCCCCGGGCGGTCGTCCGCGGCGGCAGCCGGCCGAGTGGCTGGCCGCGTTCGAACCGCTCGTGTGGAAGGAGAGTTAAGCGTCCATGCCGTCCGTCTCAACCGGTGCCGTCCTGTCGCCGATCCATCTGTTCCTGGAAGCCGACATCGTCGTGAAGCTGGTCATGATCGGCCTGCTGCTCGCCAGCCTGTGGACCTGGACGATCATTATCGGCTTCGCGCTGAAGGTCAGCGGCCTGCGCAAGGAAATGCAGCGCTTCGAGACCGAATATCGCGAAGCCGATGACTTCGACGAGTTCCACCGCCGCGCCGCCGGCCGCGACCAGCCGATCGCGCGCGTGTTCGCCGCCGGCGTGAGCGAATGGCGCCGCTCGACCGCGGGCAAGACGATTGACCGCGAAGGCACGCGCGAGCGCCTCGCCACCGCGATGGGCGCGACGGTCGCGATGGAGATCGACCGGCTTTCGGACCGCCTGAACTTCCTCGCCACGGTGGGATCGGTAGCACCCTTCGTCGGCCTGTTCGGCACCGTTTGGGGCATCATGCGCAGCTTCACCGGCATCGCCGCGGCGCAGAGCTCGTCGCTCGCGGTCGTGGCGCCGGGCATCGCGGAAGCGCTGTTCGCCACCGCAATCGGCCTGTTCGCCGCCATCCCGGCGGTGATCGCGTACAACCGCTACAGCCACGCCGTGAACCGCGTCGAGGCGCGGCTGAACCGCTTCGCCGACGGCTTCCACGCGACGCTCAGCCGCCGCCTGGAGATGGAGGGCTAAGCCGATGGGCATGCACCTCCCCTCCGGCAAGGGCCGCGGTCGCCGTACGCCGATGGCCGAGATCAACGTCACACCGCTGGTCGACGTGATGCTGGTGCTGCTGATCATCTTCATGGTCACCGCGCCGCTGCTGACCGCCGGCGTGCAGGTGAACCTGCCCGAAAGCCGCGCCAAGGCGCTCGACCAGGAGCAGAAGCCCGTCCAGATCTCGATCGACGACAAGGGCCAGGTGTTCCTCGACAACGACGCGGTGAGTGATGCCGAGCTGCCTGCTAAGCTCGAAGCGATTGCCGCCAAGAAGGGCCCCGACGGCAAGCCTGCCGCCATCTATTTGCGCGGTGACACTGCGCTCGGCTATGGCAAGGTGATGCGGGTAATGGGCGAGCTCAACCAGGCCGGGCTCAACAAGGTGTCGCTGCTCACCGAACCGAGCGACCAGCGCTGAGGTGAGCGAGACCATGGACCGTAGCGAGCGAGTCGGGCTCGGCGTTTCGATCGTGGCGCATGCCGCGGTGTTCGCCGCGCTGACGCTCAGCTTCCTGAAGACACCGCCGCAGGAAGCGCCCAAGGCGATTCCGATCGAGATTTCGCTCGCTGACAAGGTGGGGCTGGAAAGCAGCGCGCCGGTGCCGAGCCAGGAGGAACTGGCCGCCAAGAAGTCGCCCGTAGAGGCGCCTGTGGAACCCGAGGCAGCGCCGCCGCCGTCCCCGGAGCCGCAGCCGCAGCCCAAGCCGCAACCCGCGCCGCCGCAGCCCCAGCCGGCCCCGCAGCCCAAGCCCCAGCCGCCGCAGCCCAAGCCTGCGCCGGCGGAGAAGCCGCAGCCCAAGCCGAAGCCGGCGCCTGCCGAAAAGCCGCAGCCGGCCAAGGCCGCGCAGCCTGCCAAGCCCGCGCCGCCCTCCAAGGCGGCTCCTGCCAAACCCAGCAACGCGCCGTCGCAGAGCGCGGCAACCGGCAGTGCGCGCCGGCCGGTGAAGCCGACCGGCAATCTCGCGGGGCTGGACCTCGGCCGATCGAACAACAAGACCAACAGCACCGCACTGCAGAACCCCGGCAGCAAGGCTTCTGCGGAGGAGGTGGCAAGCTTCCGCGGGGCGATTGCTCGGCAGATCCAGCCTTGCGCCAATCGCCAGGTCACTCCCGGCCCGGGTGCCGAGCGGATTCGCGTGCTGCTGCGCGTGAACTTCAACCCGGATGGTTCGCTGGCGGGCGATCCGGACATTACCGGCGTACAGGGGAACGATGCGACCAATGGTCGGTATGTGGAGCGGGTGAAGGATCTGGCGATCGCCACCTTCAAGGGCTGCACGCCGATCCGTGGGCTGCCCGCCAATCTCTACGCCGTGCCGAGTGGCTGGAAGAGCCTGGCGTTCAGCTACAAGCTGCCTGGATGAGGATGAAGCGATGAAATTCAAGTTTGCGGCCCTTGCGACGGTCTGCCTCGCGACTGCGGCCCATGCCCAGACCACCCCGCCGCCGATCGCCAACAGCCCGGAGGCGCAGGCCCAGGCTGGCCAGCAGGGTGGGGCGCAGCCGGTGATCGACATCGTCGGCGGCATCTCCGCGCCGATGCCGATCGCGATCCCCACTATGCCGACTTCGGCAGTGGTGGATACGCCCGCCGGCTCCACCGACGTGCTGGGCCAGAAGCTCGCCGACATCATCACCAACGATCTGCGCGGCTCGGGCCTGTTCACCCCCGTGCCGCCGGCGCAGCTGCGTACCGTCGCCTTCCCCGAAGTGACCGCGCCCGCCTATGACTATTGGGGCGGCACTGGCGCACAGTCGCTGGTGCAGGGCTATGTCCGCGCCAATTCGAACGGCACGCTGACGGTCGGCTGCTACCTGTACGACGTGTCGTCGAAGGTCGAGCTGATCCGTCAGGGCTTCGTCGTGTCGCCGGGCGACTGGCGCCGTGCGGGGCACAAATGTGCCGACGCGATCTATGCGCGCCTCACCGGCGAAGGGCCCTATTTCGACACGCAGGTCGTCTACATCGCCGAGAGTGGGCCCAAGAACCGTCGGCGCAAGCAGCTGGCGATCATGGATCAGGATGGTGCCAACCACCGCTTCCTCACCAACGGCCAGTCGATCGTGCTGACGCCGCGGCTGAGCCCCAGGCTCGACGCAATCCTGTACATGAGCTTCGAGCGGGATCGGCCGTCGATCCACATCTACGATCTCAATTCGCGGCAGGACCGCACGCTGGTTTCCAACGTCGCGCTCAACTTTGCGCCGCACTGGTCGCCCGATGCGCGCTGGGTGCTGTTCTCGATGTCGGTGGGCAGCAATACCGACCTGTACCGTGTGCCGGCGAGCGGGGGCACGCCCCAGCGCCTGACCAATTCGCCCGGCATCGACACCGGCGGCAGCTATTCGCCGGACGGATCGAAGATCGTGTTTGAAAGCGATCGCGGCGGCACCCAGCAGCTCTACGTGATGAACGCGGACGGCTCCAACCAGCACCGCATCAGCTTCGGCGGCGGACGCTATGCGGCGCCGGCGTGGAGCCCGCGCGGCGACCAGATCGCCTTCACCCGCATGGGTGGCGGCGCGTTCCGCATCGGCGTGATGAACCCCTCGGGCGGCGGCGAGCAGCTGCTCACCAACAGCTGGGGCGACGAAGGGCCGAGCTGGGCCCCCAACGGCCGCGTCATCATCTTCTTCCGTTCGGCCCAGGGCTCGGGCCGGCCGGACCTGTGGACGGTGGACCTTACCGGCCGCGCGACGCGAAAAGTGCCGACGCCGCTCGATGGTTCGGATCCAAATTGGGGCGCCGTGCGTCCCTGATACCGAGTAGAAACCGTAGCGTAACGATTGCGCGCCATGCGCAACACCAGTCACAAGGAGGATTTCATGACCAAGCTCGTCCCCAGCCTGATGCTCGGCGTTGCGCTCGTCGCCACCGCAGCGTGCTCGAAGAAGCCGCCGAAGGAGCTTCCGCCGGCGCCGACCGAGACTCCGACGGCGCCGAGCCAGCCATACGGCAATGGCGAGACCACGCAGGCGACTCCGCTCTCCGAGCAGTTCCGCCGCGAAGTGACGAGCGACACGATCCACTTCGGGCTCGACCAGTATGACGTCGATCAGGAGTCGCGTGCGGTTCTCGACAGCCAGGCCAAGTGGCTGGTCGCGCACCCCAACGTCCGCATCACCCTGGAAGGGCATTGCGACGAGCGCGGCACCCGCGAATACAATCTGGCGCTCGGCGACCGCCGCGCCAATGCCGCGAAGAACTATCTGGCGGCGCAGGGCGTCTCGGCCGATCGCATCACCACGATCAGCTACGGCAAGGAACGCCCGGTCGCGACCGGCTCGGACGAAGCGAGCTGGGCGCAGAACCGCCGCGCGGTGACGCTCGTCCTCAACTGAGGACAGGCGCAGCGCCAGGGAAATCGGCCGCCGGGGCAGACGCTCCGGCGGCCTTTTTCATGCCCGCCGATTCCGCTTGTCGCTTTCCCGGATTCGATATAAATATGATATCATAATTCAGGAGGGAAAGATGACGGACGTACGGAGCACCGCACCCGCATTGCGCCAGAGCAGCGAATCGGTGGCGCACACCACCAGCGGCTATGGCATGTTGCTCGTCGCGGCGGCGGCGCTGGTCGCAGGCGGGCTGGCGGGGACGCAGATCGACCGGCTGCCGGACTGGATGGTTGTCGCCGGGATCGTGCTGGCGGCGCTCGTCTTTCTGTTCGTGCTGTCCGGCTTCTACCTGCTCCAGCCTAACCAGGCGGCGGCGATCCTGCTGTTCGGCGACTATCGTGGCACCGATCGCACCACGGGCCTGCGCTGGTCCTGGCCCTGGCTGATCAAGACCAAGGTCTCCGTCCGCGCCAACAACATGATCTCGGACAAGATCAAGGTGAACGACCTGCGCGGCAACCCGATCGAGATGGCGGCGCAGGTAGTGTGGCGCGTGACCGACACCGCCCAGGCGCTGTTCGACGTCGACGACTACAAGGCATTCGTGAACGTCCAGATTGAGGCGGCCGTGCGCACCATCGGCTCGCGCTACCCCTATGACGATTTCGAGCATCAGGAAGTGACGCTGCGGGGCAATCACGACCAAGTGGGCGGCGAGCTGCGCGCCGAACTGATCGCGCGGCTGGCGGTGGCGGGCATCACCGTCGACGAATGCGGCTTCACGCATCTTGCCTATGCGCAGGAGATTGCGGGCGCGATGCTGCGCCGGCAGCAGGCGCAGGCCGTGGTGGCGGCGCGCAAGGCGCTGGTGGAGGGCGCGGTGGGCATGGTGGAGATGGCGCTCGACCAGCTTTCGGCCAAGAACGTCGTCGAGCTGGACGACGAGCGGCGCGCGGCAATGGTCTCGAACCTGATGGTGGTGCTGTGCGGCGAACGCGACACCCAGCCGGTGGTGAATGCTGGCTCGCTCTACCAGTAAGGCCGTATCGTGAGCGTACCCCCGCAGAAGAAGGCGTTTCCGCTCCGTCTCGATCCGGCGCTTCATGCTGCGATCGAGCGGAGCGCGGCGGCCGATCTGCGCAGCATCAACGCGCAGGTGGAATGCCTGCTGCGCGAGGCGCTGGCCCGGCGCGGCGTGAAGCTCGCCGATCCGGTGCGGCCGAAACGGGGGCGTCCGCCCAGGACTTCGCAAGGAGATGACGAATGACCGAGGATCGCATCCGCCCGAGCTATTGGTTCAAGCCACGAATGTTCGGCTATGGCGCCACGCCGGTGACCTGGCAGGGATGGGCGCTGACGATCGGCTATGCAGTGGCTGTCGTCCTGCTGGCCAACCATCTTGGCCGTACACACCCGTTGTACCTCTGGCTGCTGCTGCCAATGACGCTCGCGCTGCTCTGGGTCAGCTGGGCGAAGACCGACGGCGGCTGGCGCTGGCGCTGGGGTCGCTGATCCCTACGCCGCGCAAGTCAGGGCAGGCCCGTCGCCATCGTCATTGGCCGGGCAACGCCGCTGCGGCCGCGCGCGCCGGCTGCGCGGAAGGCGCCGGGCGAAGCGCGCCGTCAGCCAGAGGCGGAGCCCCCGGATGCGTAGCGTCGTGAACACGGCGGTTGCCGTCACCGCCGCATCCAGCAGGGTGCCCAGTTCCAGCATGCTCGCGCCGGCGAGCACGTCCGGGGCCACCATGCTCAGGAACAGCCGGCCCTCGGCTTCCATCAGCCACAGGATGGCGGCGGCGCCGGCAAGCAGCAGCAGGATCAGCAGCACGTCTCCGCGCGACCATCGGTTCAGCCAGCGGGCAGGGGCTTCGACCAGTGCCGCGCGCAACCGGCGCCCGACCGGAGTATCGCCCGCGACCAGCAGTGCCAGCCACAGCAGAAACAAAGCGCCCTGAATCATCTTGCCGCCCCCAATCTTGCGGCAGGAATGGGGGATCGGATCGCGGATTGCCAGCCCGCCACGGAAAAATGGCTTTCTCCGCTTGCCTGTTCCGCTTATGTACCGGCCATGTTGCTGCCCGCCCGCATCGCGTCGCATAGCCCCGCTTCTCCGGATTCCCGCCGATGATCGCGCATCTTCGCGGTGCGCTGGCGTCGAGCGGCGCCGATCACGCGGTGATCGACGTGAACGGCGTCGGCTATCTTGTCGGCGCCTCGGCCAAGACGCTCGACAAGCTGGGCGCGGTGGGCGAGCAGGTCACCATCCACACCGAAATGCTGGTCAGCGAAGATTCGATCCGGCTGATGGGCTTCGCCACCGCCGACGAGCGCGACTGGTTCAAGCTGCTGACCAGCGTGCAGGGTGTGGGCGCCAAGGTCGCGTTGGCGATCCTGTCGATCCTGGCGCCGCAAGAACTGCGCACCGCCGTCGCCCGTGCGGATGCCGCCACGATCGCGCGGGCCAATGGCGTCGGGCCGAAGCTGGCCCAGCGCATCGTCAACGAGCTGAAGGACAAGGCGGGCGGCCTGGCACTGGGCGGCGTGGGCGCAGCGGCGGCCCCCAGCGGCGGGGCTGCGGCCGATGCCGTGTCGGCGATGCTCAACCTCGGCTTCAAGCCGGCAGAGGCCGGCGCGGCGGTGAACGCCGCCAGCGACGAACTCGGCCCCGCGGCGACGCTCGACGCGCTGGTCCGCCTCGCGCTGCGCAAGGCGGCGAAGTAGGGGACTCCATGGAAATCGAAGTCTCCGCCGAGGCCAAGGACAAGCGCCTCAACCGCCGCGTCGCGATTACCGTCGTCCTTCTCTCGGTCGCCACGGGCCTGTGCAACATCAAGGACGGCAATATCGTCCAGGCAATGCAGCAGGCGCAGTCCAGCTCGGTTGACCTCTGGAACGAATATCAGGCGACAAAGACCAAGCAGCACCTCGCCGAAACCAGCCGCGTGCAGATCGCCGCCGTCGCGAGCGATCCGGTTCGGGTCGCGCCGGTCCTGAAGGCGCTGGATGGCGACATCGCCAAATACAAGGTCGAGGCGCCGAAGCTGGCCGAACAAGCCAAGGCGCAGGCAGCCTTGTATGACGCGCTGAACGTGCATGACGACCAGTTCGATGCCAGCGACGCGGCGATCGCCACCGCCATCTCGGTCGCAGCGGTCTCTGCGCTGGCGGAGAGCAGCTGGCTGCTGGCGGTCGCCTGGGTGTTCGGCGCATTCGGGCTGTTCATGGGGCTGTGCGGCTTTGCCGGCTGGAGCTTTCACCCGGACGTGCTGAGCACGCTGCTGGGATGACGCGCGGCGTGCGCCTAGAGCAGCGGCGTCGGCAGATCCTCGCCGGCGAAGTGCGCGTGGAGATTGGCCAGCACCAGCGCCGCCATCGCCGCGCGGGTCTCCACCGTGGCGCTGCCCTGATGGGGCGCGAGCACTACCTGCTCCATGCTGCGAAGCGCTTGCGGAACCTGCGGTTCCTCGGCGAACACGTCGAGGCCGGCGCCGAGGATCGTGCCCGCCTGCAGCGCCGCAATCAGCGCCGCTTCGTCGACCAGGCTGCCGCGCGCGACATTGACGAGCACGCCGTCCGGTCCGAGCCTGGCAAGCACCTCGGCATCGACGATCTTCTCGGTCGCAGCGCCGCCCGGCGCGGCGAGGATCAGCACGTCACTCGCCTCGGCCAGCGCGGCGATGTCGGGCAGATAGCGCCATTCCACCGGTTTCTCGCTGCGGGCGGTGTAGAGCAGTTCGCCCGCGAACGGTGCGGCCCGTTCGGCGATGGCGGTGCCGATCTTGCCCAGCCCGAAGATGCCGATGCGGCGACCGCTGGCGCGCCGGCCGAGCGGCGCCTTCCAGCCGCCGCTGCGCACTGTAGCGTCATTGGCCGCGACACGGCGGAACACCGCCAGCATCAGCGCGATGGCGAGGTCCGCGACATCCTCGGTCAGCACGTCGGGCGTGGTCGTCACCCGCACGCCGCGCGCCCGCAGCGCATCGAGGTCGAGCCCGTCATAGCCCACGCCATTGATCGCGACGATCTCGAGCGCAGGCAGGGAATCGAGCATCGCCGCATCCAGCCGCATCTGGCCCCCGCCGACGATCGCGCGGGTTGTGGCCGGCGGTTCGCCCTCGTGCAGCGTGAAGCGGGTGGCCAATTCGGCGCGGAGCGCGTCCGAGATGGCGGTGGCGAGATACAGATCGACCATGTCCGGCCAGATGCGCCTTCGTTCGCTGCTTTGCCAGTACCTCCCATCGACCGGCGCACGCGCGGCGGCTACAGCGTGATTGCCTTGCCATGACCGACACCGATCGCCTCCTCACCGCCGGCCGCCGCGCCGAAGACGTCGATGCCGCGCTGCGCCCGAAATCGCTCGACGAATTCGTCGGCCAGAAGGCTGCGCGCGAGAATCTGCGGGTGTTCATCGATGCTGCCAAGGCGCGCGGCGACGCGCTGGACCATGTGCTGTTCTTCGGCCCGCCGGGGCTGGGCAAGACCACGCTGGCCCAGATCATCGCGCGCGAAATGGGGGTGGGGTTCCGCTCCACCTCGGGGCCGGTGATCGTCAAGTCGGGCGACCTGGCGGCACTGCTCACCAATCTCGAGGACGGCGACGTGCTGTTCATCGACGAGATCCACCGCTTGAATCCCGCGGTGGAAGAGGTGCTGTACCCCGCGATGGAAGACCGCGCGCTCGACCTGATGATCGGCGAAGGCCCCTCGGCGCGCAGCGTGCGGATCGATCTCCCGCGCTTCACGCTGGTCGGCGCGACGACTCGGCAGGGACTGCTGACGACGCCGCTGCGCGATCGCTTCGGCATCCCGGTGCGGCTGCAATTCTACACCGTGGACGAACTCGAGCGGGTGGTGACGCGCGCGGCAGGGCTACTCGGCCTGGACATCGCAGCCGATGGGGCGCGCGAAGTGGCGCGGCGCTCGCGCGGCACGCCGCGCATCGCCGGGCGGCTGCTGCGCCGGGTGCGCGATTTCGCCAATGTGTTCGGCGAGGCGGTGGTGCATGCCAAGGTGGCCGATGCGGCGCTCAACCGGCTGGAGGTGGACGGGCTGGGGCTCGACGCGATGGACCGGCGCTATCTGATGATGATCGCCGACGTCTATCGCGGCGGCCCGGTGGGCGTGGAGACGCTGGCCGCCGGACTCAGCGAGCCGCGCGACACGGTCGAGGAAGTGATCGAACCCTATCTGATCCAGCTCGGCCTGATCGCGCGGACGGCGCGCGGGCGATGCCTGAACGGGCCGGGATGGAAGCATCTCGGGCTCAACCCGCCGGCAGGGTCGCAGGACGGGCTGTTCGACTGACGCGTTTTCTGGCTGTTTGATTGCCGCATTTTCCGAGCCGTTGACTGTGTAAACGGCCAAGTTGAAAATGCTCTAGGCGCCGTGTTCAAACCCCAGCCGGCCCGGCAGCGGCAGGGGGACGCCGGCGTCGTGCAGCGCCAGGCCTTCGCCGTCGCCGAAGGATCCAAGACACGTCGCCGCGAGCGGCAGCGGCAGCCCGGGGGGCGCGGCGAAGAGCAGCTCGTAATCGTCCCCTGCGGTGGCGGCGGCAAGGCGCGCCTCGCGGTCGCGTCCTCGAAAGGCCTGATAGTCCGCCGAAAGGGGCAGGGCGGCGAGGTCGATCGTTGCTGCAAGACCACTGGCTGCGGCCATGCGGGACGCATCGATCAGCAGGCCGTCGGACACGTCCATCATTGCATGCACACCGGGGGCGAGCGCCTGCCCCTCGGCCAGCCGCGGCGTCGGGCGGCGATAGCGGGCGAGCAGCGCTGCCGGCCCCTCGCCGGACTGGGCCACTGCGAGGCCAGCGCCGCCGTCGCCGATCGTGCCGGTGACGTAGAGCAGGTCGCCCGGCTGCGCGCCGCTGCGGGCGGGGGCACGCGGCGAGCGGCCGAGCGCCGTGAGCGACAGCGTTCGTGGTGTGCCGGCCGGCGCCTTCACCGTGTCGCCGCCGATGAGGGGGCAGGCGAACGCGGTCAGCGCCGCCTCCAGCCCCGCCAGAAACGCGCCATCCCACGCGTCATCGCCTGCGAGCGGGTAGCCGAGCAGCACGCCCTCCGGCACCGCGCCCTTGGCCGCCAAATCGGAGAGGTTCACGGCGAGCAGCTTCCAGGCGACATCCTCCGCCGGATCGTCCGGCAGATAATGCACACCCTCCACCAGCACGTCATGGGTGACGACCAGATCGCCGAGCACGGCGGCGTCGTCGCGCAACCCGCGCGCCCCGGGGTGGAGCGGCAGGTGGCGCAGATATGCGAGGAACGCGGCTTCGTTCATCCCGCCCGGCACGGGGCAGGCGGGCGCATCAGGCGCGCGCGTCCTTGGCGATCGCGTCGAGGATTCCGTTCACAAACCCCTTTTCACGGCGATCGTAAAAGGCGTCGGTCACATCCAGATATTCGCTGATGACGGCCGCGGTCGGCACATCGGGGCGGGCGAGCAGCTCATAGGTGCCGGCGCGCAGGATCTGGCGCATCGGCTTGTCGAGTCGCTCCAGCGTCCAGCCGGTGCTCAGCTTGCCCGCGATGATGCCGTCGATTTCCTCGCGCCGCGCATCGGCGCCGCTGACGATGTCATCGAAGAAGGCGATGTCGGCGTCCGCATATTCGACGTCTTCGATGATCGCGCCGAGCCGATGCTGGTGGAACTCGTGGAGCAGCGCGGGGATCGAGGTGCCCTCCATCTCGCGCTGATACAGCGCCTGGACGGCACCAAGGCGCGCGGCGGCGCGGGCCTTGGAACGGGATCTTGCTTGGGGACTTGCCATAATCTTACTCTATCACTTTAGACGGATCGCCACCGACCTTGCGTGCGCGGGCAGGCCTTCGGCTTCTGCGAGCGCAACGGCAGCGGGGCCGATCGCGGCGAGCCCGGACGGATCCAGGCTCAGGAACGAGGTACGCTTCATGAAATCGAGCACCGACAGGCCCGATGCGAAGCGCGCCCGCCGCCCGGTGGGCAGCACATGGTTGGGGCCGGCGACATAATCGCCGACAGCTTCCGGCGTGTAGCGGCCGAGGAAGACCGAGCCCGCGTGGCGGACCATGTCGAACAGCGGCTCGGCATCGTCGCAGGCGAGTTCGAGATGCTCGGGGGCGAGGCGATCGACCAGCGGCATCGCGGTGGGCAGGTCCGGCACCAGGACGATCGCGCCGTTCGCGTCCCAGCTAGTGCGCGCGGTGGCACCCGTCGCCAGCGTGGCGATCTGCGCGTCGACGGCGGCCGCGACCCGGTCGGCGAAGGCAGCGTCGTCGGTGAACAGGATCGACTGGCTTGTGGGATCGTGCTCGGCCTGGCTGAGCAGGTCGGCGGCGATCCAGTCGGGATCGTTCTTGCCGTCCGCCACCACTACGATCTCGGACGGACCGGCGACCATGTCGATGCCGACCACGCCATAGAGCTGACGCTTGGCCTCGGCCACCCAGGCATTGCCCGGGCCGGTGACGACGTCGACCGGAGCAATCGTGTCGGTGCCATAGGCCAGCGCGGCGATCGCCTGTGCGCCGCCGACGCGGTACAGCTCGTCCACGCCCGCCACATGCGCGGCTGCCAGGACCAGCGGGTTCACTTCGCCGTTCGGGGTCGGCGTGACCATCACCAGCCTTCGCACGCCGGCCGCCTTGGCGGGGATGGCGTTCATCAGCACCGAACTGGGATAGGCCGCACGGCCGCCCGGAACATAGACGCCCGCCGCATCGACCGGCGTCCAGCGAGCGCCGAGGCGGATGCCCTGCGCGTCGGTCTCGTCGCGGTCCTCGGGGCGCTGCTTGGAATGGTACGCTGCGATCCGCTCGGCAGCGAGCTCGAGTGCAGCGCGCAACTCCGGGGTGAGCCCCTCATAGGCGGCGAGGCAATCGGCGCGGTCGATCGTCCAGCCCGAGGCGGCAAGGTCGTGCTTGTCGAACAGGCGGGTGAGGTCGCGCAGCGCGACATCGCCCTCGTCGCGGACGCGCTTGATGATGTGGGTCACGTTGCGCGCGACATCGTCATCGGCTTCGCGCCGGGCGTTGACCAGCGCGGTGAAGGCGTCGGCGAAACCGGCATCGGTGGCGTTCAGGCGGATCATGCGACGGCCTTCCGGAAGCCGTCGACCAGCGGCACGACTTCGCTGGCGCGCGTCTTGAACGCGGCGCGGTTGACGATCAGGCGGCTGGTCACCTGCGCGATCACTTCCACTTCCACCAGTCCGTTCTCCTGGAGCGTGCGGCCCGAGGAGACGAGGTCGACGATGCGCGGGGCGAGGCCCAGCACGGGCGCCAGCTCCATCGCGCCGTTCAGCTTCACGCACTCGGCCTGCACGCCGCGCGCCTCGAAATGGGCGCGGGTGATGTGCGGATATTTGGTCGCGACGCGAACATGGCTCCAGCCGCGCGGATCGTCCTGTTCGGCCAGCGCCACCGGCTCGGCAACCGAGATGCGGCAATGGCCGATGCCCAGGTCCACCGGGGCGTAGAGCTCCGAATAGTCGAACTCGGCCAGCACGTCGGAGCCGACAATGCCCAGATGCGCGGCGCCATGCGCGACGAAGGTCGCCACGTCGAAGGCGCGCACCCGGATCAGGTCGATCGCGGGGTTGTTGGTCGCGAAACGCAGCGCGCGTGAGTTCTTATCGGAAAAGGCGGCTTCGGGCACGATGCCGACGGCTGCCAGCAACGGCAGCGCCTCTTCGAGAATCCGGCCTTTCGGCACGGCAAGGATCAACGGCTCGGTCATGGGTGCGGGGGCTTTACTTGGGGGGCGCCATGGGCGCAACAGGCGCCAAAGGGAGATGCGCATGGCAACCGAAGCCGAGAACCGCAAGAGTTTTGCCGTCCAGGCCGGCTATTGCGAGGCGATGGACGCGCCGATCACCGCGCGCATCTGTACCGCACTGGGGCAGGGCATCACCCGCGCCAGCGAAACCGGGCGGCGGGTGCTCGACTGGCCCGGCGAGCCGATTGCCGATGCGCTGGTGTTGCGGCTCATCAGCGGGCTGCACGCGCTCCACCGGCGCGGGGTGCCGGAACTGCGCCGCATCTTCGCAGGCGAGGAAACCGATCTCGGGCGGATTGCCGCGACTCTGGATGCCGTGCTGTGCGCCTATGACCTGCCGCTGATGCCGTGGCTCTACGGCCCGCCCCAGACCAACGAGGCGGCGCGGTCTAACGGATTGATGACCGGCCTGCTGCACCTGGCGGAGCGCTACGGCCCGCGCTTCGAACTGCTCGAGATCGGATCGAGCGCCGGCCTGAACCTGATGATCGGCCGCTATCGCTTCGATCTGGGCGGGGTGGGTGTCGGGCCGGCCGAGTCGCCGCTCTCCCTGCGGCCGGAATGGCGCGGAAGCCCGCCACCTGCGGCCGAGGTCGAGATCGTTGCGGCGCGCGGCGTGGATATCGCCCCGCTCGACCTGACCGACGACCGCGATGCCGATCGGCTCCAGGCCTATGTCTGGATCGATGCAGTCGAGCGGCAGGCGCGGCTGGAGACGGCGATCGCGATGTTTCGCGCCGCACCGGCGCGTCTGGACCGCGGCGACGCTGCAGACTGGCTCCAGGCGCGCCTCGCAGAGCCGCAGCCGGTGGGCGTCACGCGCGTTCTGATGCACTCCGTCGTCTGGCAGTATCTGCGGCACGAGGCGCAAGCGCGCATTGCCGACATGATGGCGGCAGCAGGCTCCGCCGCGACGCCTGAACGCCCGCTGGGCTGGGTGATGATGGAGCCCAATCGCGACCTTGCGGCGCAGGAGGTGCGCGTGCGCGGTTGGCCGGGCGATACGCCAATGGAACTGGTCGCGCGCACCCACGCCCACGGCGCCTGGGTGAAGGGTCTGGCGCGGCCCTACGACACGCGCCCCTATGTGATGCGGGCCTAGTTCGCCCCGCGCCGCTCCAGCCATTCCATCAAGGCGGCGGTCACCTCCTCGGGCTTCTCCCATGGCACGAAATGGCCGCCGTCGCGGACCTGGGCCAGCGTGTAATCGGGGATCAGCGTCTCCAGCCCATCCAGCAGGCAAGGCAGCAGGCCCCGATCGCGCATGCCCCAGATTACCAGCGTTGGCTGGGGCTGGAGCGGGAACGGGCCATCTATCCAGGCCGGGCGGGGCGGATCCTCGTCGACGGCCGGCACCACGATCTGGGTGGCCCGGTACCAGTTGAGCATCGCGGTGAGCGCGCCCGGCTGGCTCCATTGATCGAGGTAGATCGCCTTTTCCTCCGGCGTCACCGTCACCTGCAGATGCTCGCCGAACAGCGACAGCAGGAACTGTTCGAGCCCTGTCTTGTCCGGCGCGCGGTCGAGTTCGGTCTCGCGAAAGAAGCGGATATACTGGCTCGCGCGGCGCTGGCCGGGATCGTCGAACAGCTTGCGCTGGAAGACCTGCGGGTGCGGGGCGTTGAGGATCACCAGCCGGGCGACGCGCTTGGGCTCGCGCAGCGCTGCCATCCAGGCGATCGCGCCTCCCCAGTCATGGCCGACCAGGGTGAAGCGATCGATGTCCAACGCATCGGCCATCGCGAACAGGTCCGCGGCGATCTTGTCGGCGGCGTAGCTTTCCACCCCGTCCGGCTTGGACGAGCCTGCATAGCCGCGCTGATCCGGGGCGATCACGAAATAACGTTCGGCCAGCACCGGGATCTGGTGCCGCCAGGTGCGATGCGATTCGGGGAAGCCGTGGAGCAGGATCACCGGTGGATTGGCAGGATTTCCGGCCAGTGCGACATTCAGGGTAACGCCCGTTGCCAGGGGTAAGGTCGTCTGTCGGATTGCGGTCACTCGGCTCTCCCTGTCTCCGGACAACGCCGCCCCAGCGCTGCCCGGCCTTTGCCCAGGCTCTAAATGCGCCGGATGCGCAAAAGCCGCAAGCCAAGGAAAACTTAGGGGTAACTAACCGTCTTAGGTACTTCAGGGATCGGAATGAATTCCTTGTCGTCGTTCGGAACCTTGGGGAAAGCGCCGGCCTTCCAGTCTTCCTTGGCCTGATTGATCCGGTCGCGGCTGGAGCTGACGAAATTCCACCACACATGGCGCGGCGTGGCGAACGCCTCGCCCCCGCAGAACATCACCCGTGCCCCGCGTTCGGACCGCAGCGTGGCGCGCACGCCCGGGCGCAGCAGATACAGCGTCATCGGCACCAGCGGCATGCCGTCGAGGCTCGCCTCCCCCGTCGCGACATAGAGCGCGCGCTCGTCCGCCGCGGCATCGATGGGCAAGCTGGCACCGCCCTCCAGCGCGATGTCGCCATAGATGGTCTGCGCATAGGTGGTGGTCGGCGCCGAGACGCCCCACAGCTCGCCCATGATCACCCGTGCGCGGGCGCCGTGCGCCTCGACGATCGGCAGGTCGGCGGCGGCAACATGCTCGAAGGCGGGATCCATCTCTTCCAGTGCCTCGGGCAGTGCGAGCCAGGTCTGGATGCCGGAAAGCTCGGGGCCCTTGGCGCGCTCGGCCGAAGGCGAGCGTTCCGAGTGGACGATGCCGTGGCCCGCGGTCATCAGGTTCACTGCGCCGGGTTCGATCGTGGCGAACGTGCCCAGCGAATCGCGATGGTCGATCGCGCCGGCGAACAGATAGGTGACGGTGGCGAGATTGATGTGCGGATGCGGCCGGACGTCGATGCCGGTGCCCACGTCGAGGATGGCGGGGCCCATCTGGTCGAAGAAGATGAAAGGGCCCACCATGGTCCGCGGCCGCGAGGGGAGGGTGCGATGCACCTTGAAGCCGCCCAGGTCGTGCGTGGTCGGCTCGATCGTCTGGATCACCAGGTCGTCGCGCATCGTTGATCTCCGTTTCTGCTGGTAGCGGGATAGCCGCTCGCGGCCGGCGCGCCCAGCCAAACCAGGGGATAGGATCGTCAACGCAGCGTTTCCGGCGGCCCGGGACAGTCTGTTACAACTCCAACGTTGTAATTGCGAATCGTTCGCGTTATCGCGGCCCCTCTGTCCCAGCCGAGATTGCCGCCACCCGATGCACGCCCCGTCCCCAACTGCTGCCCCCCGCAAGCGCAGCCGCAAGAGCTTCTGGCTCAAGCAGCTGCACACCTGGCACTGGATGAGTTCGGCGATCAGTCTGATCGGGCTGCTGTTGTTCGCGATCACCGGCTTCACGCTGAATCATGCCGCCGACATCGAAGGCGCGCCGCAGACCGTGGACCGGGCGGCGCAGCTGCCGCCCGCGCTGCTGCCGCTGGTGCAGCCGGACGACAAGCCCGATGCCAAGCAGCCGCTGCCCGCGCCTGTCGCCGGGTGGCTGCGGAGCAACCTGCAGATGCCGGCCGACGGCGTCGCCGAATGGTCCGCCGACGAAATCTATCTGGCCAAGCCGCGCCCGGGGGGCGACGGCTGGATCGCCATCGAGCGCGACACCGGCAAGGTGACCAGCGAAGTGAGCTCGCGCGGCTGGATCGCCTATCTCAACGATCTCCATAAGGGCCGCAATGCCGGCACCGCATGGAAATGGTTCATCGACATTTTCGCCTTTGCCTGCCTGGTGTTCACGCTGACCGGGCTGGTGCTGCTGTGGATGCATTCCAAGCATCGCAAGAGCACCTGGCCGCTGGTCGCCGCCGGTCTTGCCATTCCTGCGCTGATCGCGCTGTTCCTCATCCACTAAAGGGGGTTTCATGCAGTTTCGCCTGACCGCATTCACCACTGCCGCGCTCGGCGCCGGCGCGCTGCTGCCGAACGCGGCCGCGGCGCAGACCATGGACCTGTCGATCGAACTGCCGCGCATCCGGGTGGCGGAATATCACAAGCCCTATGTGGCGGTGTGGCTGGAGAAGGAGGGGCAGACGCCCCGCACGCTCTCCGTCTGGTATGATGTCGACAAGCGCGGCGGCGAGGGCACCAAGTGGCTGCACGATCTGCGCCAGTGGTGGCGCGCCTCGGGCCGCACGATGAGCTTTCCCGCCGACGGCGTGAGCGGTGCGACTCGCGCGCCCGGCGTGCAGAAGCAGCGCCTGGTCGCGGGCAAGGGCGGCATGCCGGCGCTGACCCCCGGCCAGTACACGCTGGTGGTGGAAGCCGCGCGCGAGGTTGGCGGCCGCGAGGTCGTGCGCCTGCCCTTCGCCTGGAACGGCAGCAGCGCCACCGCCACGGCCAAGGGCGCCGCCGAGCTCGGCGCCGTTTCGTTCACGCTCAAGCGCTAACACGGGGGATCCAGCATCATGAAGTTCCGCAAGCCGCTTTTCGCGCTCGCCGCCGTCACCGCGCTGGCCGCACCGGCCGCCATTGCCCATCGCATGTGGCTGTTGCCGTCGTCGACGGTCGTCTCCGGCACCGACAATTGGGTGACGGTGGACGCCGCGGTGTCGAACGACCTGTTCTATTTCGATCACCGTCCGCTGGGCGTCATTCCTACGATCACTCAGCCCGACGGCAGCGAGGGCAAGGCCGAGCACCACAATATCGGCCAGTTCCGCGCGACCTTCGACGTGCATCTGACGCAGCAGGGCACGTACCGGATCGCAGTGGTGAACCAGGGCGTGTTCGGCCGCTACACGCTGAACGGCGAGACCAAGATGATCCCGCGCGGCACCACCAAGGCGCAGCTCGCCAGCGTGATCCCGGCAGGCGCCACCGACGTGCAGACCACCGAGATGCTGGCGCGCAACGAGATCTTCGTGACGCAGGGCGCGCCGACCAGCACCGTGTTCAAGCCGACGGGCCAGGGCATCGAGCTGGTGCCGGTGACGCACCCGAACGATCTGGTGGCGGATGAGCCCGCCACCTTCCAGTTCCTGCTCGACGGCAAGCCGGCGTCCGGCCTGTACGTGACCACCATTCTCGGCAACGGCCGCTATCGCGCGGCGCCGAAGCAGATGGAACAGCGCACCGACGCGGCAGGCAAGGTGACCATCAAGTGGCCCGAGGCCGGCATGTACTGGATCAACGTGACCCAGAATGCGCCGCAGCCGGAAGGCGAAGGCCAGCGCCCGCAGCAGGCCCAGGGTGCCGGGGCGCGTCCCGCAGCGGGCGCACCGCAGGGCATGGGGGGCGTTCCCTCCGGCCGCCGGGTCGGCTACACGACCACGCTGGAGGTACTGGCACCCTGATCGCCGAAGCTCGTATTGCCGTTCCCGAAAGCCTGTCGCCGGCGGCGTTCCACCGGCGGCAATCGGCTGCGCCTGTCGCAACCTTCGGCGGCGCGACGATGGGCACGACCTGGCGACTCGTCGTCGTCGATCCGCCCGAAGACGTGCGCGAGACCGTGCAGGGCGTGCTGATGCGGATGATCGCCGAGTTCAGCCATTGGGAGCCGGGGTCGCGCGTCGGCCGGTTCAACCGGGGGATGCTCGGCCACTGGCACCCGCTTTCGCCCGAGGCGGCGCGGGTGCTGGACGCTGCCTTCGCGGTGCACGAAGCCAGCCGCGGCGCCTTCGATCCGGCCGCGGGGGTGCTCGCCGACCTCTGGGGCTTTGGGCCGGCGGGTACGCGCCACGACGTACCGAGCGCCTATGCGATCGGCGAGGCGAAGATCATGTCCGGTGCGCGGCACCTGGAGTTCGACCGCCAGCAAGCACGCATCCGCCGGCGCGAGGCGGTGCAGGTCGACCTGTCGGGCATCGCCAAGGGCTATGCCGTCGATGCGGTGGCGGAGCGCCTGATCGCGCTGGGCATCGAGGACTTCCTGATCGAGATCGGCGGCGAGCTCCGCGGCGAGGGGATCAAGCCCGACGGCCAGCCCTGGTGGGTAGAGCTGGAGCCGGTGCCGGAAACCACGCTGGCGCCGGTGCGCATCGCGCTCCACGGCCTCTCGGTCGCGACCTCGGGCGACTATCGCCGTTTCTTCGAGCGCGACGGGCGCCGCTACGCGCACAGCATCGATCCGCGTACCGGCTGGCCGATCGACAATCAGGTGGTCTCGGTATCGGTGCTGCACCGCGAAGCGATGTTCGCTGATGCATGGGCGACGGCGCTCACCGTGCTGGGGCCCGCCGGCATGATTCTCGCCGAGCAGCAGTCGCTCGCCGTGCACATGGTGGTGCGTGACGGCGCGGCAATTTCCGAGCGCCTGTCGCCTACCCTGCAGGCGATGCTCGGCTGACGCCAGGCGCCGGAATCGGCAGTGCGCCTTCCGGTTTCGCTTGCGCAGCGCAACAAAAGGCGTAGATTCGCCTCCAACTTCGGTGCTGCACAAGGAGCAGGGATTAGCGACGTTTTGGCTTGAGCTGTAGGATTGTGGGATCGCCGGTCTTGCCGGCATCTGTTCCGCGATTTGGCTGTTGCTGTGTCGTCCTGCCTGCGCAACCGAAGTCCTTCGGCCGCGCATCCCGCCCGACCTCCACCTGACCATTGACCAACCGGTCCGATCAGTTCGGCCGCGCGCATCCACGCGTGGGCGACATCAAGGTCGCCCCCGCCCGAACGTGGCGCGGGAGGACGCTTCTCCTCCATTTTCATGGACTTGAGAAATGGCATATCAACCGGGGAATTTCGGCGGCGGCTTCGGCATGTTCCGGCTGCTGGGGCGCAGCTGGCTGTGGATCACCATCGCCATCGCGCTGGCCATCTTCGGCCTGAGCAGCTTCGCGCGGGTCGAGCCGGGGCAGGTGGGCATTCGGGTGAACAACATCGCAGGCGGCGTGCGGCCGGAACCGCTGTCCGTTGGCTGGTACGTCGCGCTGCCGGGCACGCACATCTACCAGTATCCGGTGTTCACCCGCACCTATACCTGGACGGCGTCGCACACCGAGCAGAGCCCGATCGACGAGGCCTTCAGCTTCCAGGACAAGAACGGCCTCTCGCTGCGCGCCGACGTAGGCGTGTCCTACCATGTCGATCCGGCGCGCGCGTCGATCCTGTTCCAGCGGTATCGCACGGACATGGACGAGATCATCGCGGGTCCGTTGCGTAACGCGATCCGCAATGCGATTGTCGAGCGCGCAGCGCAGCTAGGCGTCGAGGAAATCTACGGCACCCACAAGGCCGAGCTGATCGCCACCGCGACCAGGCGGGTGCAAGCCTTCTTCGCACCCGTCGGTCTGCAGGTCGAGCAGATCTACTGGGCGGGCAACATCGTCGTGCCGGAGGCGGTGCTGAACCAGATCAACGCCAAGATCGCCAACGAACAGCAGGCGCTGGCGGCGAAGGCCAATGTCGAGACCGCAAAGGCCGATGCCGAGGCACGCATCGCCAAGGCCGCGGGCGATGCCAAGGCGATCCAGGTCGAGGCGGAGGCGATCCGCACCAATCCGGAGATCGTCCATCTTCGCGCGGTGGAGAAATGGAACGGCCAGCTGCCCACCTATATGGGCGGCACCGGGCCGGTGCCCTTCCTGGGGGTGAAGTGAACCAAAGGACGCCGGCAGCGATGCCGGCGTTTCCTTGACTTCTGGCCCATGCGGCGCATGTGGGAGGGATGGCGCAGGACTCTCCCCTCGATCGGCTTCGCGACGTGCTCGCGGGCACCGCGCGCGCGCTTTCGGGTGCCGACGAACTCGAATTCGGCTTCACGGCCGATGCGCCGTTCCAGAGCGGCAAGACCGTCAAGGTGCCGATGCCCGCGCGCACGCTGCCGCCCGAGCAGGTGGCCGAGGCGCGCGGCTTTGCCGACAGCTTCGCGCTGCGGATGCGTCACCACGATGCGACGCTGCACGGTCGCACCGCACCGCGCGAGCCGGTCGCCCGCGCCGTGTACGACGCGATCGAGACGGCCCGTGTCGAGGCGCTGGGCTCGCGCGGCTATGCGGGGATTGCCGACAATCTCGAACAGGCGCTGGCGATGCGACTGCGCTCGGACCCGATCGGCCGCGCCCGCACCCGCGACGAGGTGCCGCTGTCGACCGCGCTCGGCCTGATGGTCCGCGAGCGGCTGACCGGCCGCGAGTCGCCGTCGAGCGCCGCGCTCGGGCTTGGGCTGGTCCGCGACTGGGTCGAGGAAAAGGCGGGATCGGACCTCGATGCGATGGCGATGGCCATCGACGATCAGAACGCCTTTTCGGCTCTCGCTGCCAAGCTGCTCCAGGACCTCGAGCTGACCGAGGGCGAGATGGTCCCCGACGAAGCCGATGAAGGGGGCGGCGAGGACGAGGGCCAGGAAGAACAGCAGGAACAGGGCGAAGAAGAAGGCGAGTCCCAGCAGCAGCAGGGCGAGGGGCAGACCGAGGCACGCGGCGAGCAGCGTGAGTCTGAACAGGGCGAGGAAGGCGACCAGGAGCAGCAATCCGAAGGGATGGACGACGGCGACGGCGAGCCGGGCGACGACGGCGACGAAGGCATGATGCCCGTTCGCCCCAACCGCCCGTGGAGCGACCTGCCGCCCAGCTTCGAATACCGCGCCTATACGACCCAGTTCGACGAGGTCGTCGCCGCCACCGACCTGTGCGACACCGACGAGCTGGAGCGGCTGCGCTCGTATCTGGATCAGCAGCTGGTGCATCTGCAGGGCGCGGTGACCAAGCTCGCCAACCGCTTGCAACGGCGCCTCATGGCGCAGCAGAGCCGCAGCTGGGACTTCGACCAGGACGAGGGGCTGCTCGATGCGGCGCGGCTGGCCCGCGTGGTGGTGAACCCGATGCAGTCGCTCAGCTACAAGGTGGAGCGCGACACCGAGTTCAAGGACACGGTGGTCACGCTGCTGATCGACAATTCGGGCTCGATGCGCGGCCGCCCGATCTCGATCGCGGCGATCAGCGCGGACATCCTTGCGCGGACGCTGGAGCGGGTGGGCGTGAAGACCGAGGTGCTCGGCTTCACCACCCGCGCCTGGAAGGGCGGCCAGTCGCGCGAGAAGTGGCTGGGCGAAGGCCGGGTCGCGCAGCCGGGGCGCCTGAACGACCTCCGCCACATCGTCTACAAACAGGCGGACGAGCCGTGGCGCCGCGCCAAGAAGTCGCTCGGGCTGATGATGCGCGAGGGGCTGCTCAAGGAGAATATCGATGGCGAGGCGTTGCTCTGGGCGCATTCGCGGCTGATCGCGCGGCCGGAAGATCGCAAGATCCTGATGGTGATCTCGGACGGCGCGCCGGTCGACGATTCGACTCTGTCGGTGAACTCGGGTTCGTATCTGGAGCGGCATCTGCGCCAGGTGATCGGCTGGATCGAGGCGCGCTCGCCGGTGGAGCTGGCGGCGATCGGCATCGGCCATGACGTGACGCGTTATTACAGCCGCGCCGTCACGATCATGGATGCCGAGCAGCTGGCGGGCACGATGGTCGAGCAGCTGGCGGCCCTGTTCGATACGGCGTGACGCAGTGGCGGCGCTGGAAGTCGTGCCGCCGCCCGGGGGCTTTCACGGGCCGGTGAAGCGATCGATCACGATCGCCGGGCACCCTACTTCGATCAGCCTGGAGCCGATCTTCTGGTCGGCGCTGGAGGCAGCGGCAGTCGACGCATCGCTCCCGCTAAGCGCCCTGGTGGCCGCGATCGACCATGCCCGCATCGGCGCCGACGATCCGCCGAACCTGGCGAGCGCGATCCGCACCTGGCTGATGGCCAGCGGGCGCGACTGAGCGGCATCCGCTCGCGTTTCTAGCGGCCGTGGGCGGCCAGCACAGCAGGCTCTGACTCGGCGTCCGCCAGCGTTTGCCTGATCCATCTGTCGTTCGGCGGCTTGACGATGGTGGCGCACAGTCCCTTAGAAGTACGAGAAACCGCAGACGTTATCTGATCGGGCCTAATTGTGCCAGGTCGGTTCCTGCCAAGCGAGGATGATCGACATGGCTCTCAAGGCAGCAATCAGCCAAATCGTGCAAACCGCTCGCATTAGCGTTGACTCTGCGAGGCGTTCTCAATAGCAGGCGCGTAACGATAATTCCCGGGGGTTACCTGCCTTGCGTTCTTCCTCGCCTGTACCGTCCAACCGCGTTCCTGCTTTCCTCGCGCTCGCCTGCGTAGGCTTCGTCGCCACCGCTCCGGCGCATGCTGATTCGGACGGCGCTGTTGCCGATCCCGACGATCAGGACCGGATCGTCGTCACCGGCCAGAAGGTCCGGGAGCAGGTCGGCCCCAAGGCAGTGGCGCCGCTCGTCAACACGCCGCGCTCGGTGGTCGTGCTCTCCCGTGAGGTGATCGAGCAGACCGGATCGACCAGCCTCGCCGATGCGCTGCGGACGGTGCCGGGCATCACCTTCGGCGCGGCCGAGGGCGGCAACCCGATCGGCGATCGCCCCTTCATTCGCGGCTTTGACAGCCAGGGCTCGACCTTCCTTGACGGGGTGCGCGACATCGGCGCGCAGACCCGCGAAGTCTTTGCTACCGAGCAGGTGCAGATCGTACGCGGCTCGGATTCGACGCTGGGCGGTCGCGGCAGCGCCGGCGGGTCGATCAACATCATCTCGAAGCTTCCCGTCGAGGGCAACTTCGTCGCCGGGACGGCGAGCGCCGGCACCGCCGATTTCAAGCGCTTCACGCTCGACGTGAACCACAAGCTTGCCGACAAGGTGGGCGTGCGGATCGCGGCGCTGTGGCACGACCAGGATGTCGCCGGTCGCGACGCGATCTGGCAGCGCCGCTGGGGCGTGGCCCCGTCGGTTACGATCGGCATGGGCACCAACACCCGGCTGACCGCGTCCTATTACTATCTCGAAAGCCACGAGCTGCCCGACAGCGGCATTCCCTATGCCTATACGCTGGCGAATGCGCCGGGCACCGGCACGATCCTCAGCCAGCCGGTGATGGGGGACTTCACCACCATTGCGGGCGTGAAGGGGCATGTCGATCGCAACAACTACTACGGCATCGCCGCGCGCGACTTCCGCGATGCGACAACGAACCAGGCGACGCTGCGCGCCGAGCATGATTTCGGCGGCATCACGCTGCGCAACACCGCGCGCTACAGCCATACCGACCAGGCCTATATCTTCACCCTGCCGGACGACAGCCAGGGCAACGTCTACGGTACCTCGGCAACGCCGGCGACCGGCGCGGCCGCCGCGCGCGGCGACGTGCTGACCGGCGGCCTGGTCTGGCAGCGCGCCAACACCCGCTATGGCTACACGCAGACGCTGAGCAACCAGACCGACCTCTACGGCACGTTCGAGACCGGCTCGATCAAGCACAGCTTCTCGACCGGCGTGGAAGTGAGCTGGGAGAAGGCGCGGCGCGGGACCTTCGTGGTCGCCAGCGGCTTCGGGGCCAGCCCGCGCTGCAACGCGGCGACGATCGCGCGCTTCTATTGCACCAGCGTCTTCAATCCGGTGCAGCAGCCCTGGGTGAACTACACCAACGACACCTCGACGGTGCAGACCCCGATCGTGAAGGGCGCCCCGATCACCGAGACGCAGAACGACGCAAGCACGGTGGCCGTCTATGGCTTCGATTCGATCACGCTGCTGCCGCAGCTGATCCTGAACGTCGGCGTGCGCTATGATCGCTTCAAGTCGACCGTGACGCCGGGCCAGGCGGCCGCCGCCACCAGCACCTTCCAGCTCAGCAAGACGAACAACCTGTTCAACTGGCAGGCGGGTCTGGTGTTCAAGCCGACCCACAATACCAGCCTCTATGCGAGCTATGCCACCGCCGCGACGCCGCCGAACAGCCTGGTCGGCGAGGGCCAGGAAGGAAACGGCCTTGGCACGAACGTCAGCGCCGCCGCGGTGCTGGACAGCCTGAAGGTGGAGAAGACCAAGTCCTACGAGGTCGGTGCCAAGGCCAACCTGTTCGACGAGCAGCTGTCGCTGACCGCCGCCGTCTTCCAGACCGACACCCAGAATGCCCGCGTCAACGGCCCGAACAACACGGCGGAGTTCATCGGCAAGCGCCGGATCCGGGGCTTCGAGTTCAACTTCAACGGCAACGTCACCAAGTGGCTTACGATGTTCGGCGGCTATACCCACCTTGATCCGAAGATCGTCGATGGCGGATACACCGTGTTTGGCACGATCCTGCTGCCGTCGGTCAACACCGGGCGCCAGGCGCCGCAGACGGTGAAGGACAGCTTCACGCTGTGGGCTGACGTCAAGCCGACCAGCAAGTTCAGCTTCGGCGGCGGCGCCTTCTACGCCAGCACGATGATTGGCGGTTATCAGGACAATCGCAGCGCCACGCAGACCACGGCAACCAAGGTGATCGTCCGCTCCGTTCCGTCCTACTGGCGCTTCGATGCGCGGCTTGCCTATCAGTTCACGCCGAAGATCGGGGTGAGCGCCAACGTCCAGAACCTCACCGACAAGACCTATTTCACCCAGGCCTATACGTCGCACTATGCGACGATCGCGCCGGGCCGCTCGGCCTTCGCGACGGTGAGTGTGAAGTTCTGATGCGCGTCGCGCTCGACGCCCTCAGCGCAGAAGACATCGCCGCCCGTCTCTCCGGTTCCCCGGAGGGGCGGGCGGCGCTCATTCGTGAGGGCGCCGAAGCGGGCGTGGCGGAGGCACAAGCCGTCTGGGGGCAGATGCTGCTAGACCAGGGCCGCAAGACGGAGGCGTTCGCTTGGTTCGGCCGCGCCGCCAAGGCCGGACATCTCATGGCGCTCAACATGCTCGGGCGGTGCTACGACCTGGGCTGGGGAACGACCATCGACAAGGTCCGCGCCGCCGAATGCTTCCGCGTCGCGGCCGAGCGCGGGCTCGACTGGGGCATGTATAATTATGCGACGGCACTCGCGCTTGGCGAAGGCTTGACCGAGGACAAGGCCGCTGCGCTCGGCTGGTTCGAAAAGGCCGCGGCGACGGGCAACGCCAAGGCCATCAACTATGTCGGCAGCTTTCACGAGGATGGCTGGGTGGTGCCGCAGGACATGGCCAAGGCGGCAGACTGCTATGCTCGCGCGGCCGAGGGCGGCGACTTCCGCGGCGCGTTCAACCATGCCCGCATGCTGGCGGGCGACGGGCTGCTGGAGACGGCGGCCTATTGGCTGAAGCGCTGCCGCGAAACCGCGACTCCGGCCTTCGTGGAAAAGGCCCGCGACTGGCTCCGCCGCTCGCCCTGGCCGGAACTGGAGACCCATCTTTGCTGATTCCGATTCCCGACCTGCTGACCGCAGACGAAGTCGCGCAGATCCGCGGCATCATCGATGCGGCGGAATGGGTCGACGGCAACGTCACCTCGGGCGCGCAATCGGCGCTCGCCAAGCGCAACGAGCAGCTGCCCGAAGGCGGCGAGGCGCATCGCAAGGCCGGCGCGATCATTCTCGACGCGCTGGCGCGTTCGCCGCTGTTCGTCGCCGCTGCGCTGCCGCTCAAGGTGTTTCCGCCGTTGTTCAACCGCTATGCCGGCGGTCAGGCGTTCGGGACGCATGTGGACAATGCGATCCGCATCCAGCGCGGCAGCGATTTCCGCATCCGGTCCGACCTGTCGATGACCGTATTCCTCGAGCCGCCCGAGGCCTATGACGGCGGCGAGCTGCGCATCGAGGGGCTGTTCGGCGAGCAGAGCGTGAAGCTGCCTGCGGGGCATGCGATCCTCTATCCCTCGTCGAGCCTCCACCGCGTGGAACCGGTGACGCGCGGCGCGCGGACCTCAAGCTTCTTCTGGCTCCAGTCGATGGTGCGTGACGATGGCGCACGGCGCATCCTGTTCGACCTCGACCGCTCGATCCAGGCGCTCGCCGGCGAGGTGGGGCAGGGGCATGCGGAGGTGGTGTCGCTCACCGGCGTGTACCACAATCTGCTGCGGCGCTGGGCGGACGCCTAGGCGCCGCATTGACAGGTTGGGGTTTGCCCGGCGGAGCGCTACAAGGCGGCATGGGTGTTCAAGGCAGCTGCCATTGCGGAAGGGTGCGCCTGGAGGTGCCTAGCGCCCCTGACTGGGTGGCGGACTGCAACTGCTCGCTCTGCCGCAAGCAGGCATGGCGCACGGCCTATTATCCGCCGCACGAGGTTCGCATCACCGGTGAGACCGTTGCCTATGTCTGGGGCGACCGGATGATCGGCATCCATCATTGCCCCGCCTGCGGATGCGGAACGCACTGGGCGACGCTGGGCGAGGATTTCGGCAGGATCGGCGTCAACGCCCGTCTGCTGGTGGGGTTCGACGAGGCCGTGGTCGAGGTTCGAAAGGTCGACAACGCCGCGTAAGGGGTGGAGGTGTCGCTTCCGCCTGCGGGCGGTGCATGAACGCCGGCACGTGCCTTTGGCTGGTCTGAGTGCGACCTCCCCTGTAGGGCAGTGCGATCGCTGACCGGTTTCAATAAAGAGGAAAACATGCGCAAGTCCCTCGTGTCGACCCTTGCCGGGGTTCTGCTCGGCGCGCCGGCGGCTGCCAATGACAGCACGGCCGAGATGGCGGCAGGGGGACTCGTGCTGCGCAAGACGGACGCCATCGAAATGGCGTCGGAGGATCTCTTCATCTCCGCCGACGCGGTGCGCGTGCACTATGTCTTCCGAAATCGCACGGCCAAGGACGTGCGCACGGTTGTCGCCTTCCCGATGCCCGATATCGACCTGTCGGAGCGAGAGGGGGGCGACGTCGCCTATCCTTCCGGCTTTGTCACCACCGTGGAAGGCAAGCGCGTGTTGATGGCGCTCGAGCAGAAGGCCGTGCTGAAGGGAAAAGACTATACGGCGCTGCTCACCGCGCTGAAGGTGCCGATCGCGGAACCGGAGGTCCGGCTTGATGCCCTGGGCCCGGCCGAGCAGGACAAGCTGCTCGCGCTCGGCCTCGTGACGGCGGAGGAAGGCGGCCGCCAGGGCGCCGGGAATCGCCAGCTGAATGCCGTGTGGACGGTGCGCCAGGCCTATCACTGGACGCAGTTGTTCCCCGCCGGACGCGACCTGGTGGTGGAGCATCGCTATGTGCCGGGTACGGGTGGCAGCGTCGAAACGCCGCTGGCGGATCCGGCATTTCGGCGCACTGCAGAGGGCAGGGCCTATGGCGCCACCTATTGTGCAGACGCGGCGTTTCTGGCGGGCGTCGACAGGCTGGCGCAATCCGCACGCGGTGCCGAGCGCGCACTGCCCGAGCTGCGGGTCAGCTATGTGCTGAAGACCGGCGCGAACTGGCGTGCGCCGATCGGGGATTTCCGCCTGGTCGTGGACAAGGGGACGCCCGCGAATCTGATCAGCTTCTGCGCCGACGGCGTGCGAAAGATCTCCGCCACGCAGTTCGAGGTGCGACATCGCAACTGGCTGCCGGACCGCGATCTCGACATCCTGATCGTGCAGCCCCAGTCGGGCGACTGATCCGGGCCGGAACAGCATCCTTCCCCCGCGCGGGGGGAAGGAATGCCACAGTGCCATGCCGCTCAGGCGCGGCCGACGACGCTCTCCGGCAGGTCCTTGCCGAACACGCGCTGGTAATATTCGGCCACCTGCGCCCGCTCGGCATCGTCGCACTTGTTGAGGAAGGATAGGCGGAACGCGAAGCCGATATCGCCGAAGATCAGCGCATTCTGTGCCCAGGTGATCACGGTGCGCGGGCTCATCACAGTCGAGATGTCGCCGTTGATGAAGCCGCGGCGGGTGAGCTCGGCCACGCGGACCATGTTCTCCACCGTCTCCTTGCCGCCCGGCTTGTCATATTCGCCGGACTTGGCGAGCACGATCCGCGCCTCGGTGGCGGCTGGTAGATAGTTGAGCGTGACCACGATGTTCCAGCGGTCCATCTGGCCCTGGTTGATCTGCTGCGTGCCGTGATACAGGCCGCTGGTATCGCCCAGGCCCACCGTGTTGGCGGTGGCGAACAGGCGGAACCAGGGGCTCGGGCGGATCACCCGGTTCTGGTCGAGCAGGGTCAGCTTGCCCTCGGTCTCCAGCACGCGCTGGATCACGAACATCACGTCCGGGCGGCCCGCATCATATTCGTCGAACACCAAAGCCGTCGGGGTCTGCAGCGCCCAAGGCAGCAGGCCTTCGCGGAATTCGGTGATCTGCTGGCCGTCCTTCAGCACGATCGCGTCGCGGCCGATCAGGTCGATGCGGCTGATATGCGCGTCGAGGTTGATGCGGATGCACGGCCAGTTGAGTCGCGCGGCGACCTGCTCGATGTGCGAGGATTTGCCGGTGCCGTGATAGCCCTGGATCATCACGCGGCGATTGTGCGCGAAGCCGGCCAGCACCGCGAGCGTGGTATCCGGATCGAAGACATAGGCGGGGTCCAGATCGGGCACGCGCTCGTCCGCCTCGCTGAACGCGGGGACTTCCATGTCGATGTCGATCCCGAACAGGTCGCGCACCTTCACCATCTTGTCGGGTGCGTCGAGGATCGTGGAGTCCCGGCTGTCGGGCAGGGTGTTGGGGATGTCGGCCATATCAAATCCTTCAGTCGCACCGGACCTAGTGGCTTGTTTGCCGCACTGCAACCGCATGTCCCAATGGGAGGGTCAGCCGCCGATTTTCGGCGGCAGCAGGAACAGCGTGGCGAAGGCGGCCGCGCGGGCCAGGTCCCCTTCGACAACGAACCGGCCCTCGGCCAGTGCCATGGCGAGCGGCATGGTGCCGAACAGCACCGGCAGGAAATCATTGGGTTCGCCGACGAACACGGCCTCGGCACCGGCGAGCGTGCCGCGGGTGATCCCGAACGCACCTTCAGCGACGGTGGCGAGATAGGTCTCCTCGCCCAGCCGGAATCCGATGCGGCCCGCCCAGCCTGCCGCCCTGTCGGGCAGCATCAGCATGCGCAACGCGAGCATCAGCGAAACGCGCGAAGAGGGCAGCGAGGGATCGTGCTGCGGCGAGCGCAGCGCCCAGCGGCCCATCGCCAGGATCACCGGCTCCGCTTCATACCCCCAGGGGGTGAGTGCATAGACCTGCACGCTGGCAGGTGGCGGCAGTTTCTCGCGCACGACAATGCCGTCTGCCTCCAGCCCGGCCAGCCGCTGGGTGAGCACATTGGCGCTCAAGCCCGGAAGGCCGGCGCGGATCTCGCCGAAGCGTCGCGGGCCGAGCAGCAGCTCGCGGATGATCAGCAGGGCCCAACGCTCGCCGACGAACTCCAGGGCGAGGGCAGTGCCGCAGGCATCCTCGTAGCGGCGTTTAACGGTAGTTACCTTTTCTAACTTCACGGTTGTTTTTTAGGATCAGGCGAGGCACGAATCAAGCAGGGCGCGACTCGAAAACGGCGCCTAACGGGAGAGAAGACGATGCCGGACGCCGTGTTCGTGAACCTGCCGGTGGCCGATGTACCGCGCGCGACCGCCTTCTACGAAGCGATCGGCTGCACGAAGAACCCGCAGTTCAGCGGGCCCACGGCCAGCGCAATGGTGCTGTCGGAATCGCTGACCTTCATGCTGCTGCACCGGGACTTCTTCCAGACCTTCACGCCGCGCGCGGTTGCTGATGCGCAGGCCGTTACCGAAGTGCTGATCGCGCTGCCGCTGGGAGACCGGGCTGCGGTAGATGCGCTGGTGGCCAAGGCAGAGGCGGCGGGGGGTACCGGGGACATACGGCCGGTGCAGGACATGGGCTTCATGTACGGCCGCACCTTCACCGATCCCGACGGGCATATCTTCGAGCCGTTTCACATGGACATGGCAGCCGCTGCCGCGGCCATGGCGGCGGCCGAGCCGGCCTGAGTCCAAGCGCGGACGGAGATGCCCGAACCCGCCTGAGGAGAGCGATCATGGCCTATGTGGATGGATATGTGCTGCCGGTGCCGGAAGCGAACCGCGATTCCTACACCGAACTCGCGCTGAAAACGGCCACCAAGCTGCGCACCGCGGGTGCAACGCGTGTCGTCGAATGCTGGGCGCAGGACGTGCCGCACGGCACGACAACCGATTTCTACAGGGCGACCAGGGCGGAGGAGGGCGAGACGGTCGTCCTCGCCTGGGTGACCTGGCCCGACAAGTCGACGCGCGACAACGGCTGGGCGGCGATGATGGCGGATCCGGAGATGGAGGGGCTGCCGATGCCGTTCGACACCAAGCGCATGTTCTGGGGCGGCTTCGAACCGATCGTGGATCTGGGCGAGGCGTGAGGCAGGAAGGAAGACGCGATGACCAATCGACAGGGTGAGATCATCTGGTACGAACTGATGACGCGCGATGCCACGCGTGCTTCGTCCTTCTACGGGGAAGTTGTCGGCTGGCAGGTCGGCGCTCCACCACCCGCGGGACCAGACTATCGCATGATCGCGGCGCCGGACGGCAACGCCGGGGGGATGCTGCAGCTCGACGAGGCAATGCTCGCAGCGGGGGCGAGCCCGACCTGGCTCGCCTATTTCGGGGTGGACGACGTCGATGCGAGCGTCGCGGCGATCCTGGGCGAAGGCGGCAAGGTGCTGGTGCCTGCCTGGGACGCGCCGGGTGTCGGCCGGATCGCGATGGTCACCGATCCGCAGGGCGTGCCCTTCTATGTCATGCGGGGCGCAACCGAGGGGGCGACCAGTACCGTCTACCAGCGACATGGGCCGGGCCATGTCGGCTGGAATGAGCTACTGTCGCCGGAGGCGGAAGGCGCGCTGGGCTTCTACCATCGCCAGTTCGGCATCACCCGTATGGGTGGCATGCCGATGGGCGAGTTGGGCGAGTACAGCTTCATCGGCCATGACGGCGGCGAGCCGATGGGTGCGATCATGCCGTGCCCGCCCGGCGCGCGGCCGGGCTGGAGCTTCTACTTCCGGGTCGATGACGTGGACGCAGCGAAGGGGCGCGTTGAGGCGGCGGGAGGCACGGTGGTCAACGGGCCGATGGATGTTCCCGGCGGGGAGCGGGTGCTCCAGGCGGTGGATCCGGATGGTGCGGTGTTCGGGCTGGTGAGCGGGCAGGCTACCGCGTAGCTCAGGCGAACGCTGCTGACCCCTTCAACTGCTGATACGCCGTGATGACCCGCTGCAGCCGCGCCTCGTGGCTGCGGTCGCCCCCATTGCGGTCCGGGTGATATTTCCGGACGAGCTCCGAGTAGCGTTTGCGGAGCGCGGTGCGATCCGAATCGATCTCCAGGTCGAGAACCTTCAGCGCATCGCGGTCGGCGCCGGAGAGCGGCCGGCCGTCCTTGCGCTCGCCGCGGTCCTTCATCCGATCCCGGAAGCGGGCGCCGATCGCATCCAGCGGATCGGCGAAATCGGCCCAGCGCGGCGGCACATCGGGGTTGGCGCTGAACGCGCGCGTCTCGCGCTCCCACCCGGCGATCGGGCGCTGTGCCTCGTGAATTTCGTCGGGGCTCATGCCCGAGAAGAAGTTGTAGCCGAAATTGAACGCACGGACATGATCCAGGCACAGCCAGCGGAACGGCGGCGGGCCGTCGAAGCTGCTGCGCGCGCCTTCCAGCGGCGGCGCGCGGAATTCACCGGCGGCGGTGCAGCCAGGTTCGGCGCACAGCCTTCCCTCCGCTTCCACACGACCGTGGAAACGGGCATTCGGACGATCCCTTTTCGGCTGATGGCTAGCCACGCGACTCCCTCGAACAAACCGCCTATATAGGCGCGATGAACGACCTCGCCACCGGCCCGTTGGCCGATCTGATCGCCGATCGCCTGCGCACTGCGCTCGCCCCGTCACACCTCCATGTCAGCAACGACAGTGCCCAGCATCGCGGGCATCTGGGCGATGACGGGACGGGGGAGACGCACTTCACTGTCACCATCGAGAGCCCCGAATTCGCCGGGCTCAACCGCGTCGCTCGCCAGCGCAAGGTGAACCACGCGCTGGCCGATCTGCTTGCCACGCGCATCCACGCGCTGGCGATCAAGGCGACTGCGCCCGGCGAATGAGCACGCGCATCGCGCGCCCCGCGGCGCGAATCCTGCTGCTCGACGGGCAGGACCGGGTATTGCTGTTCCGCTTCGATCCCAGCGACCGGCCGCCCTTTTGGTGTACGCCGGGCGGTGCGGTGGATCCGGGCGAAAGCTATGCGGATGCCGCACGGCGCGAGCTGCTGGAGGAGACCGGGATCGACGCCGATCCCGGACCCGAGGTCGCGCAGCGAGTCGTGGAGTTCGTGACGATCGAAGGCGTGCCGGTGTGGGCGGATGAGCGCTACTTCCTCGTCCACACGGCGGCCGAGGCGATCGACACCGCCGGGCACACCGCACTGGAGCAGCGGGTAATGCGCGGCTGGCGCTGGTTTACGCGCGACCAGATCGCCGCGCATGACGAGCCGATCTTTCCGGAGGACCTGCTCGAGATGCTGGCGGCGCTCCAGGGATAGGGCGCTATTCTCCCCCTCCCGCGCGAGCGGGAGGGGGCGTTAGGGTCATTCCCGCCCGAGCAGCACGCGAGCCTGGCCCGCGATCTGCGCGAGCATCGCCGCGTTCGGCACGGCCGACTGGCGCGCGCGCCGTACCAGCGCGCTGAACTGGTCGACGCGCGCGCGGTGCTCGGCCAGCCACGCATCCACCACTGCCTGCGGGTCCTGCCCGTCGACACGGGCAAGGAACTCCAGCCGCAGCTGCTGGAAGTCGCGGGCGAGGCCGGCGATCAGCAGGCGCTCCCACACGTCGCCGGTGGTGATCCGTGCCGCCGTGGCCTGTGCCCAGTCGAGGCCGAGCGCCTGGCCGAGCGAGGTGAAGGCACGGGTGAGCACCAGCTCGTCGATGCCGCGGCGCTGGCCGAGGTCGGCGAGCCCGACGCCGCCGTCCAGCTCGAACACCCGGACCACGCGGTCCACCAGCTCGCGCGGGGCGCCGGCAGCAGTGAGCTTGCCGCACAGCCGATCGGCCTGGGCGCGCACTTCCTCCAGCATCAGGCCCTTGGCTTCGCGGCCGAGCGCCTCGAAGCCGGGCTTGAGGCGTTCGATCACCTCGGCCGGGCTGGCGCCCGGGCGGGTGACGCGCAGCAGATCGGCGATCTGTCCGCGCACCGCCACCGCCACCTCGTCCAGCAGCGCGACACGGGCGCCTTCGCTGATCTCGGCGGTTTCCACCGCTTCCCACAGCGCGGGCAGGCCGAGCAGCTGTTCGGCGACGACGAACATCGCGGCGATGTCGCGCATCGCGGCGCCTTCCTCTTCCGCCAGCTCGAACGGATGGAGCACGCCCAGCCGGTTGACCACGCGATTGGCGAGCTTGGTCGCGACGATCTCGTTGCGCAGACGGTGCTCGTCGATCGCCTTGCCGAAGCGCTCCTGCATGGCGCGGGGGAAGGCAGCGTGGAGATCGCCGACCAGCGCCGGGTCATGCCCGAGGTCGCCCTTCTCGATTGCGTCCTGCAGCGCGAGCTTGGCCGAGGCGAGCAGCACCGCCAGCTCGGGCCGGGTGAGCCCGCGGCCTTCCTGCGCGCGGCGCAGCAGGTCCTCGTTCGAGCCCAGGCCCTCGACATTGCGGTCGAGCCGTCCGCTTGCCTCCAGGATCTCGATCACCCGTACATAGCTGGGCAGGTCGAGTGCACCGTCATTCTCCATGAAGGAGAGCGCCAGCGTCTGGAGGCGATTGTCCTCGAGCACGAGATGCGCGACGTCGTCGGTCATCGAGGCCAGCAGCGTGTTGCGGTCCTCGAAGCCGAGCCGGCCCTCGATCATCTCGCGGTTGAGCGCGATCTTGATGTTGACCTCGTTATCCGAGCAATCGACGCCGGCCGAATTGTCGATGAAGTCGGTGTTGAGCCGGCCGCCGTTCCGCGCGAACGCGATGCGCGCCGCCTGGGTGACGCCAAGGTTGGCGCCTTCGCCCACCACCCGCGCGCGGACCTGCTCGGCATTGATGCGGATGCGGTCGTTGGCGGGATCGCCCACCTCGCCGTTGCTCTCGCTCGCGGCCTTCAGATAGGTGCCGATGCCGCCGAACCAGAGAAGGCCCACCCGCGCCTTGAGGATCGCGATCATCAGCCCGTTGGGATCGATGCTGTCGACGTCGAGATCGAGCAGCGCCTTCACCTGCGGGCTGAGCGGGATCGACTTTTCGGTGCGGGGGAACACGCCGCCGCCCTCGGAAATGAGGTCGGGGTTGTAATCCGCCCAGCTCGAGCGCGGCAGCGCGAACATGCGCGCGCGCTCCTCCCAGCTCTTCGCCGCATCCGGGTTCGGATCGAGGAAGATGTGGCGATGGTCGAACGCGGCGACCAGCTTGATCGCCTTGGACAGGAGCATGCCGTTGCCGAACACGTCGCCCGACATGTCGCCCACGCCCGCCACGGTCACCGGCTCGGACTGGATGTCGGTGCCCATTTCGAGGAAGTGGCGGCGGACCGAGACCCATGCGCCCTTGGCGGTGATGCCCATCGCCTTGTGGTCATAGCCGACGCTTCCGCCCGAGGCGAAGGCATCGCCAAGCCAGAAATTCCGCTCGATGGCGAGGGCATTCGCCACGTCGGAGAAGGTCGCCGTCCCCTTGTCGGCTGCGACGACGAAGTACGGGTCCTCGCCGTCCAGCACCGTCACGCCTTCGGGATGCACCACCTCGCCCGAGACGATGTTGTCGGTGATCGACAGCAGCGCGCGGATGAAGATGCGATAGCTCTCGGTGCCCTCGGCAAGCCAGGCGTCTCTGTCCACGGCGGGCGAGGGGAGCTGCTTCGGGTAGAACCCGCCCTTGGCGCCCGTCGGGACGATCACCGCGTTCTTCACGCGCTGCGCCTTCATCAGGCCCAGGATCTCGGTGCGGAAGTCGTCGCGGCGATCGGACCAGCGCAGGCCGCCGCGGGCGACCGGGCCGGCGCGCAGATGGATGCCTTCCACGCGCGGGCTGTACACCCAGATCTCGCGCCAGGGGAGCGGCGCGGGCAGGCCCGGAACCTTGGCCGAATCGAGCTTGAACGCCAGCGCCTCTCCGCCGGCGGGGGCATAGGCGTTGGTACGCAGCGTCGCCAGCACCACGCCCTTGAACAGCCGCAGGATACGGTCGTCGTCGATCGCGGAGACCTGCGCGAGGCCAGCGTCGATCGTCTTCTCGGCAAGGTCCACCGCTTCGTCGTCGCCGCCGCGAGCGGGATTGTGCGCCGCCTCGAACCGCTCGACGAGCGCGAGCGCGACCAGCGGGGCTCGGCGCAGCGCGTCTACCACCGTGCCCATGCCGTAGAGCATGCCGGTCTGGCGCAGATAGCGGAACCAAGCGCGCAGCAGCACCACGGCATCGGGGGTGATGCCTGCTTCCACGATCAGCCGATTGAAGAGGTCGTTCTCGGCGCGGCCTTCGAGTACTGCGGCAACCGCGGCTTCGACGATCGCCGGATCGCGATCCAGCATTTCACTATGCGTCGCCGGCTCGACCTTGAAGTCGTGGATGAACGCGCCGTTGGTCAGTTCGGTCGGCACTTCCTCGATGACGCGGAAGCCGAAATTCTCGAATGCCGGAACCGCGTCGGACAGCGCCAGCGCGCCACCCAGGCGATAGAGCTTGATCCGGTACTTGCCCGGCTCATCGCGCAGCGGCACGATCCGGACCGACCGGGCGTGCTCGTCCTCGAGCCCGCCGATCCGCACCATGTCCTGCGCGGCTTCCTCGGGAGTGTGGGTGAGGCGGTAGACGTCGGGGAAGGCGTTGGCGAGCCGCAGCGACAGGCGGGCGGCGCCGCTGCCGGCGATGTCGGTGAGGCACGCTTCCACGGCCGGCGCCCAGCCGCGCACCATGCGGGCGATGCGGGCGTCGAGCTCGGCCTCGTCCGGCATGGTCGTGTCGCCGCGCAGGTCGAGCGTGTAGCGCAGCTGCGCCAGCACACCGTCTTCCAGCGCGATCGACCAGTTGATCATCTTCGCATGCGCCGCTTCGACCAGCATGTTGCCGATCGTCTCGCGGTGACCGGCGGCGACCTGCTCGCGCGGAAGCCAGACAAAGGCGAACAGGTGGCGGCCCAGGGTGCTGCGCACCAGCACCAGCTTCGAGCGCGGCCGATCCGCCACCGACATCGCGGTGAGCACCAGGCTTTCCAGCGCTTCAAGGTCGAAGGCAGTGGTAAGGTCGTGCGGCAGGCCGGTGAGCGCGTGCGTCATCGCCTTGCCGGTGTGGCCAGCGGGATCGAAGCCGAACTTGGATTCGAGCATCTCCAGCCGTCCACGCAGCATCGGCACCATCGCCGGGGGCGTGTTGAGCGCCTGGCTGGTCCACAGGCCGTAATGGATCGACAGGCCGGTCACGTCATTGCCGGTCATGGTCGGCGTCACGACGATGTCGAGCGGCACGCGGCGGTGCACCGTGGAGGTGGCGTTGGACTTGAGCAGCAGCGGGATCTCGCCGCCCATCTCGAAATAATCGACCGCGAGCTTGCGCGACGTCTCTGCCAGCAACGGCACTTCGTGGGTGTAGCGGGCAAGACCGATCTGGTCGCTGCTTTCCCCGCTGACCGACCATTTCTCATGGCCGAGCAGCGTCATCGCATCGTCGGCGAACCAGCGGAGCAGCGCTTCGCCTTCGCGCGAGGGAACCCGCGCGCCGTCGATGGAGATGGCCTGCTGCAGCGGCCGCCAGTCCGAAACGACGTCGCGGACATGTTCCAGCACGCGCTCGATCTCGCCGGTCAGGGCGCGGCGGGTGCGGGCGTCGGCGCGCTCCATCTCGATGTAGATCATCGATTCGGCCTGCGAATCCTTGGCCTTCTCGCCGATGTCCGTCACCAGGCCCTTGGCGTCGCGCTCCACCGGCAGGATCGGGTGGATGATGCGGAAGATCCCAAGGTCGAACGCGGCAATGGCGCCCGCGATCGAATCGACGAGGAACGGCATGTCGTCGTTGATCACCGCGAGCCGCATCTTGCGGCTGGCATCGTCCTGATAAGTTTCCAGATTGAGCCGCACGGTTTGCGGCGGGCGTTCCGCCGCCGTCTCCGCGACGAACCGCGCCACCTCGGTGCGCTCGGCCTCGTCCAGTCCTTCCAGCTCTCCGGGCAGGGCTCCCTCGAAGATCCGATCTTCAAAGGCCTGCATGATCTTTTTTTCTAGGTTCTTCATGGCTGCGGCTATGCTCCCGGGCGAAGGCCACCTCAAGTCTGGAAAAACCGGGAGGAAAGGCGCAGAAGCGCCGTTCGCTGTCCGGTGACTCGGTGCCGATTCAGGCCGCTGCGCGGCGTACCGCGCGGTCGGTCAGCTGTGCGTCGTCTTCCAGCTTGGCGATGATATCGAGGCCCTGCTCGCCAGCACGCGCGAGCAGCAGCACGAATTCCGACTCGCCGGCCGCCATGGCAACACGGGCGAGCGGCGGCCGCTGGCGCAGGGCCTCGGCAGCACGGGCGAAGGCGGCGGGGCGGCGGTCCCCGGCCAAGGTGGCGCGCAGTTCGCGTTCGGCCTGGACCACGCCCTTCACGCCGCCAGGGGTGATTTCCAGAAATGCATCCAGCCCGCCCGCGGGGATCGCCAGCCGCCTGGCATGGGTCAGCACGGCGGCGAACTCGGCCAGCCGAGTCTTGTCATAGTCTGGCCCGAAGACGAGCTTGACCACCGGCGTCATCGGCGCGCGCGCCTGGGCCGCGATCCCGGCCTCGGCGAGCAGCACGGCATAGCCGTCCGCGTCCTTCTCGGCGGCGAGCGCAAAGCCATAGGCGCGATCAAGCGCGCGATACAGCGCGGCGCGGCCACGCAGGTCGGACGCACGGACGGCGGCGGCCGATTCGCGCGCCATCATCAACTGATCGGCCAGCGGCGACGCAATCTCGCTGTGCGACACCTCGGCTGCGCCGGGCGAGTCGAAGCCGGCGCTGGGGCCGTCTGCCCAGACGGACTGCGTCGGCGCGGGATGGGGTGCTGCCCGGCGCGACGCCTCGATCTCGGCATCGAGCCGCGCCTGGGTATCGGCGTCGACCACTTCCTTCCAGTTGATCACGCCGTAGATGAAGCCGATCGTCTCCGCGTCGGATGCGAAGGGCATCAGGATGCCGCGGTAGAACATCTGGTGCCCGCGCTGGCCGACGAACTCGGCCTCGAAGCCGATCGGCGCGCGATTGGCGATGATCTGAAGATAATGGTCCGTCAGGCGCGAGAGCAGCGATCGACTCGGCACTTCCCCGACATGCGCGATGGCGCCGTCGATACCGCATTCCTCGCGCAGCGCGGCACCGAGATAGCGGATGGCCGGATTCTCGATGCCGGCGGTGAAGTCGAGCAGCACGCTATTCGGGCCGAAATCGGCGATATTCTCCGGATCGAGGTCGTGGATCGCGGGATAGGCGCGGCCGCGCAGCAGCGACACCCAATGATTGTAGGCGCGCACCTGCATGCGCCGCTCGTCTCCGCCGATCGCGACGGGGCGCTCGTCGATCGCCTCGTCGGCGGCGGGGGCGGGCTCGGGTGCTGCCGGACGATTGATGCCGCGAGCCATGTTCATGCGGGTGCTCCACTGCGGGCGAGGGCCCGAAACGCTGATCCGAAGCCTTGTGCAGGGTCCATGGTAAATGCCGCGTAAAAGGCGGATCGGGAAAAGCCGAGGGAATCTCCGGAGGCAAGAAAATCGGCGCTGGCGCACGGAGGCGCTTGCCAGCGTGCGGAACGGCTGGTAAGCGCGCCGTCCTCCGGGCAAACCAGCGCCCGGCACTAGGCGCCGCTTTAGCTCAGCTGGTAGAGCATCGCATTCGTAATGCGGGGGTCACAGGTTCGAGTCCTGTAAGCGGCACCATTTCCTTCAGCATCGCATCCACCTGCGCGTCGATGGCCGCCGGGCTCGCGTCGCCGTCAAGCATCATGTGCATAGCGGCCGGTCCATGCCGGCTCTGCGCCAGCCGCGGACCGCACGTACCCGCGGTGAGTGCCGCTACCCAGCCAGGATCCACCGACGTTTCAGAATTTCGGTCATGCTTGTGCCCCTTCAGTACCGCCGACATGTGCTCGTCGGCGTCCCAGAGCTGTACGCCGCCTGTCCTGCTGGCGGGTGTGCGCGAGGTAAAGTCATGCAAAGCGCGCTGTGGCCCGCACGCCGAGAGTCGGATCGAACCCGCTATGCATCCGATTCGCAGATCGCGGTGAAAGCTTAAGCTCACCAAGGGCGCTGCGGCCTTTTCCGAGCTCCGCAGCCATAGGCGCAGTACGGTCGCCAACATCTGGAGAGGAAGCTGCCGCCGACAAGTGTCGCCGGAAGCTTGGCGCGCAGCGATGTAGAGCAAGCTGGTGAGCGGCCTCACCTCACGCGCCTTCCAAACCTGCGTAGGCAGCTCACATTCATGCGCCGTGGCTGTCGGTCTCTAGAGAATGTGAACAGCTCGGGTTGATATTTTCAGGATATGTTGAGGTGCTGGTCTCCCCCTCGATCTTGTCCTAAGCAACCGTCCATTGTTCGAAATGCGGGGTTCCGATGGCGCTGGTGAAAAAGTCCAATCTTGGCGCGCGCGACAAAGAGAAACTCGTGGATCCCGTGACCGCCGAACGTCCAGCCCCGCCTTTGCGACCGCGTACGGCGAGGGGCGCGCAGAGGCCCGCAAACGCCATCGAGGGCATTGACCAGGCGGTGCAGGAACTGGGCAGCGGCATTGCCCAGGCCTCCGCTGCGGCGAGCGAGCTGCAGCGGTCGATGGATCAGATCGCAAGTGGTGCGCAGGAGGCCGCCGGCGCATCCCAGGAATCGCTTGGCCTGATCGCCTCGCTCAGCGCAGGATTTCGCGAGGCCAGCACGCGCGCAAAGGATGCGCGTCGCCAGATCGATGCGGTGCAGAACGCCTTTGTCGAAGCGGGCGTGCAGATCGAAACCTCGGTCGTCGCGGTCGAACTCAATGCCCAGCGCCAGCTCGCGACTGTTGGGGGTATTGCATCGCTCGAACAGGTGGCTGGCGAGATAGGAGAAATCGGCTTCGGTGTTGCCGATGTCTCGGACCAGACCAGCCTGCTCGCGCTCAACGCGACGATCGAAGCCGCACGGGCAGGGGATGCCGGGACCGGCTTTGCCGTGGTGGCCGATGAAGTCCGCGCGCTGGCTGAGGTTTCGGAAGCGAGCGCCGGCGACATCCAGCGCCTGTCGGCGATGGTGGTCAACCAGGTGCAGCGCGTTGCCGAGCGGGTCAGGGCGGCTTCAGAACGCGCGACCAGCCAGGCGGATTCGGGACGCGCCGTGGTGGTGCAACTCAAGGAATCGCGCGACGAGCTCGTCGCGCTGAGCAGGGGCATGCAGGCCATGGTCCAGGCGTCGGTCGAGGCCGAAGCGGCCGCGGGCGAGGCGGAGCGGGGTGCCGAGCAAGTTGCCAGCGCGGCCGAGGAACAGTCCGCAGCCGCCCAGCAGGCGCAGCACGCGGTGGAACAACAGGCAGCCGCCCTCGAACAAAGCCAGCGCACCGCCGAGGCGCTGGGAGACCTGACCGGGGCGCTGGGCACGGGCGACGGCAACCGGGGCGCGGTCGAGCAGGTCGCCGCCGCAGCGGAGGAATTGTCGGCGACCGTGCAGGAACTGTCGGGCGCCTCCGGCGAGATCCTCGTCGCGCTCGAGCAGATCGCGCGCGGTACCCAGATCCAGGCATCGGCGACGATGCAGGCCGATACGGCGATGGGGCAGATCGAGAATTCGGCTGCGCTGCTGCAGGACCGTGCATCTGCCGCTGCCGAACGGATTGGTGCGATTGTCGAGAACGTCGTCGAAGGCGGTGCGGCCATCGCGCGTCTGGCGGACGGTGTCGACCACGGCCTCGCCGATGTGCGCTCGGTGATGGAACTGCTGGCGGAGCTTGGCGACACGTCCCGCAAGATCGAGAAGATCACCGCCAAGCTCGCGCTTATTTCGGTCCAGACCAACATGCTCGCGGTCAGCGGCTCGGTCGAGGCGACGCGCGCCGGGGAGGCCGGGCGTGGCTTTGCAACGGTGGCGAGCGACATTCGCAAGCTCGCGGGGGACTCGGCAACAAGCGCCGAACGCGCCTCCGACATCGTCCGCACCGTGCAGGATCAGGTCGCCACCGTGCGACGCGATCTCGAACAGGCCATCGCCGCGGCAGAGGTGGAGGTGGGCCGCAACCGCGCCGTGGTTGAGCGGTTCGCGGCGCTGGTGGACGAATTGAAGGCTGCCCGCGCGTTGAACGAGGCGATCCTCGCCGGTACCGAGGACATGCTGCGTTCGGTCCGCGAAGTCCGCAGCGGGACCAACCAGATCGCCGAGGCCGCCGACCTCGCCAATGTGGCGGTGCGCGAGGCGGGAGCAGCGGCCCGTCAGCAGGCACAGGGCGCCGAAAGCCTCGCTGCGGCGATCGAAGAAATTGCGCAGATCGCCACTGCTCTTTCCCAACAGGCGGGATGAACGCGGTGGCAGATCCGGCCCCCGTGGACGATCGCGTGCTGGCGCTGCGCGCGGGCGGGGAAAGGCTGGGGGTGGCCGCGCGGCTGGTCCGCGAGGTCACCCGCGTGCCGCGGCTGACCCGCGTGCCGCATGCGCCACGCGCATTGCTGGGCCTCGCCAACATCCGCGGGGCGGTGGTGCCGGTGCTGTCGCTCGCCGACCTTGTCGACCGGCCGGGCGGCGGGGAACAGCGCGTCGTGCTGGTCGAGGACGGTGCGATCTTCGGGCTTGCGGTCGACGGGGTCGACCAACTGGTCGGCGCGGGCGAAGCCTCTGCACCGCGCACGCTCGAGCTGGCGGCGTTGCTCGCCGAACGGATGCCGTCCGGCCAGGGGCAGCGCGGACGCGGCGGCGACGTGCCCGAGGCGTCGGCAGCGGAAGTCGCCGACCAGGATCTGCTGCAGCTCCTCAGCTTCGCACTGGACGATCAGGAATTCGCCCTTCCGCTCGGCGCGATCGAGGAGGTGCTGCGCCTGCCGGACACGGTGGCGCTAGTGCCACATGCAGATGCCGTGGCGATCGGCAGCGCCAGCGTACGCGGGGCGCTGCTGCCCCTGCTCTCGCTGCGCGCGCTGCTCGCCATGCCCCTCGCCGAAGCGACTCCGCGCAGCCGCGTCGTCGTAGCGCGGATCGGCGTCTACCGTGTCGGGCTGCTGGTCGATGCGGTGCGCGGGGTTGAGCGTGTGCCGGAGGGCGTGATCGACCCGGTGCCGCAAGTGCTAACCCGTGGTCGCGCCGAGGCCCGCATCCAGGCGATCTGCCGGCTGGATGGCGGCGACAGGCTGGTGTCGGTGCTCGCCGCTGAGCATCTGCTGCGGGAGGACATCACCGCCCGGCTATCCCAGGGCGGCACGCGAATCGAAACTGCGGAGGCTGCGATGGAAGCGACGGGCGAGCAGTTCCTCCTGTTCCGGATCGGCGAGAGCGCGTTCGGGCTGCCGATCGCAGCGGTGGAGGAAGTCGTGCCGCTGCCAGACATGCTCACCCGGCTGCCCAAGGCGCCGTCCTTCGTGAAGGGCGTGATGAACCTGCGCGGCGCGGTGGTGCCGGTGATCGACCAGGCCGAACGGTTCGGCGAAACCGGTGTGGCCGGGCCCCGGCGGCGCGTCGTCGTTGTCCGGATCGGCGATCTCCAGGCCGGCTTCGTGGTCGACAGCGCGTCCGAGGTCTTGCGGATCGCCGCGGACGCGCTGCGGCCGGCACCGGAATTCGGCAGCGAAGAAATGCGCGTGTTCGAACGGGTCGCCAATCTCGCCGACCAGGATCGCATCGTGCTGATCGTCTCGCCGCGCGAGCTGCTCGACCGTGCCGAACAGGATCTGTTGCGGAGCATGGCCATTCCGTCGTGATCAAGCTGCTCATCGTCGACGATTCGCCGCTGATGCGGCGGCTGCTGGTCGACATCTTCACCGAAGCCGGAGACTTCGAGATCGAGGTCGCGCGGAGCGGCGCCGAGGCGCTGGAACGTCTCACGCACGTCGCGCCGGACGTGATCACCCTCGACATCCACATGCCGGGGATGAACGGCCTCGCCTGTCTAGACCGGATCATGATCGAGCGGCCTTGCCCGGTGGTGATGGTGTCGTCGCTGACCGCCGAAGGCGCCGACGAGACACTGGAGGCGATAGAGCTCGGCGCGATCGACTTTGTCGCCAAGCCGCGCGGCGCCCTGTCGCTCGAGATCGACACGGTGGTGCCGGCGCTGGTCGAGAAGGTGCGAAGCGCCGCCGGCGCGCGCATCTCGCCCGCCACGCGGTTGCGCGAGCGGGTTCGGGCAAGGGCTTCGATCGCGGCGCGCCTGCCGCTGCCGAAGCCAAATGCGGCGGTCGTTCGCGCGCCCAAGACCGTGCCGCTGCCGCCGGACGGTCTGGTGCTGGTCGGCTGCTCGACCGGCGGCCCGCCGGCGCTGGACGCGCTGCTCGGCAGCCTTCCCGCCACGTTTCCATGGCCGATCCTCGTGGCGCAGCACATGCCGGCGAGTTTCACCGGTCCACTCGCGCGGCGGCTGGACAGGCTGTGCGAACTGACCGTCAGCGAAGTCGCGAGCACCACGGTGCTTGCCCCGGGCAATGCCTATATCGGGCGAGGTGACGCCGATCTGGTGGTGACGCGGCGTGCGGGCGCTCTGGCGGCGATGGCTGCGCCGAGCAGCTCCGACCATATCTGGCATCCCAGCGTCGAGCGGCTGGTGGCAAGCGCGATGCGGCTTGTCGAACCCGAGCGCGTGATCGGCGTGTTGATGACCGGCATGGGCAATGACGGGGCGGGTGCGATGACGGACCTGCAGGCGCGAGGTGGCACCACGCTGGCTGAATCCGCCGACACAGCCGTGGTGTGGGGCATGCCGGGCGCACTGGTCGCCGCGGGAGGTGCCTCGATCGTCGCGCCGCTCGACACGCTTGCGGCGGAACTGATGGCGCTGTTCGCGCGGTGACGCAGCACGCCACAACCACCGCCGCACCGCCCCTGGTGCTGACCGACGACGAGATGCGTCGCGTAGGCGAGCTGCTCTATCGCTGGACCGGCATGATCTTCGGCGCGAACAAGCGCTATTATATCGAGCGGCGGATTGCCGCGCGAATGGCGCATAGCGGCATGCCCGATGCGCGCGCCTATCTCGGCTTCGCGGCAACCGATGCCGCCGAACGCGAGGCGCTGATCAACGCCTTCACGATCAACGAGACCTATTTTTATCGCGAGGAGCATCAGTTCGCCGCGCTCGCCCGCGGCATGCTTCCCGAGCTGATCCGCACGCGTCGCCCCGGGGATCTGATCCGCATCTGGTCAATGCCGTGCTCCACGGGCGAGGAGGCCTATTCGATCGCCATCTGGCTGCTCGAAAACTGGGCGTTGGTGGACGCCTACAACATCGAGATCGTGGCGTCGGACGTCGACACCGCCGCTCTCGATCTCGCCAGGGCAGGCCGCTACGGCGCGCGTGCGCTGGCGCGACTGCCCGGGCATGTGATCGACCGCTATTTCGAGCCGGAGCGTGGCCACCGCCGCAAGATCATCGACGATCTGCGCGAATCCGTGCGCTTCACGCCTGCCAATATCGTCGACCGCGCGACGCTGGCCGGGCTTGGCCGGTTCGACGTCATTCTGTGCCGCAACCTGCTGATCTATTTCGACGATGAATCGCGGCTGCTGGCAGCGTCGAACATGTTCGACAGTCTCAACAGCGGCGGCTTCGTCTGTCTCGGTCACAGCGAATCCATGGCGCGGATTACCGATCGGTTCACGATGGCTCGCCTTGAAGACGCAATCGTCTATCGTAAGCCGTGATGGACGAGCTGCTGGAGCATTTCCTTGTTGAGGGGCGGGACCTCGTTGTCGAGGCTTCGGCGGCGTTCGACCTGCTTGCGCAGGATTCCGGTAACCGCGCGGCGCTGGATGGCGCCTTTCGGGCAATCCACACGCTCAAGGGATCGGTTGCCCTTTTCCCCATGGCCGCCGCCGAGCGCACGCTCCACGCTGCCGAGGATGTGCTGGAGCGCGCACGCAAGGGCAGCGCGGCGCTGGACGCGGCGGCGACGGCGGGGCTGGTCGCCTGTCTCGACGCAGTCGATCGCTGGATCGACCAGATGGAGCAGCGCGGCGCGCTGGATGCCGAGGCCGACCGAATAGCGGGGGACCTGATCGCCAGGCTTTCCGGAATGGCCGTTGCGCCGATTGCGGCCGAGGCTTCCGAAGACGTGCCGAACTGGGCACGACGGCTCGCCGAGGGCGCGGACACGCCGATGGTCGCCTTCCGCTTCACCCCCGACCCCGACTGCTTCTTCCGCGGCGTAGATCCGCTGGCAATCGTCGCGACCATCCCCGATTTGGTCACGCTCGCCATCAACCCGGCGGAAGGCGACTGGCCAGCCCTCGATCTCCTCGAGCCGTTCCGCTGCATTTCGATTCTGGAAGGGACCAGCAGCGCGGCGCCCGAAGCCGTGCGCGCCGCGTTCCGGACAGTGCCCGATCAGATCGAGCTGCACCGCATCGATGTCGCGTCCGAAACGCAGGCCACGGGAGAGGCGTCCGAAACCCCCGGCGGCGCCACGCTGCGCGTCGACGCGGCACGGATCGATGCCCTGGTCGACGGGATCGGCGAGTTGCTGGTCGCCGTGAACGCGCTGGCGCCGCTCGCCGCCCGGGCCGAGCAGGTCGACGGCGCGCTCGCCGCTGCGCTCCGCGTGGCGCAGGCGCATATCGAGCGCAGCGTGGCGGCGTTGCAGGGCGGCGTGGCAGCGGTGCGCCTGGTGCCGCTCGCGCCCGCGTTGCGCCGCCTCCCCCGCATGGCGCGGGAGATCGCTGCCGCGCTGGGCAAGTCGATCGCCTTCTCGGTTACCGGCGACGGGCTGGAAGTCGACAAGCAGATCGCGGAAGGACTTTTCGAGCCGCTGCTGCACCTGCTCCGCAACGCGCTGGACCATGGCATCGAGGATCCGGCGACGCGCCAAGCATCCGGCAAGCCCGCGGAAGGGCGCGTTACCCTTAGCGCCGCGCGGGACGGCGACGCCGTGCTGATAGAGCTGGCCGACGACGGCAGCGGGATCGATCCCGCCCGCATCCGGGAGGTGGCGGTGGCGCGTGGACTGCTCGAGGCCGATGCCGCCGCGCAGCTACCCGATGCGGCCACGCTTCGCCTGATCTTCGCGCCCGGTTTCTCGACCGCTGCCGCCGTGACTGAGGTTTCCGGGCGCGGCGTCGGCATGGATGCGGTGCAGGCGGCAGTCGAGAAGCTGCGGGGCACGATCGCCGTCGACAGCGTGCCGGGGCGCGGAACCCGTTTCCGCCTGCGCTTCCCCGCCAACGCGCTGACCACGCGGCTGCTCGTGGTGGACGTGGCGGGCGAGCGCTACGGCGTGGCGCTCGATCAGGTGGTGGAGACTGCCCGCGTCGACGCCGCGGCGCTGTCGCCGATCGGCGAAGGCACGGTCTGCGTCCTGCGCGGCCGCACCGTGCCGGTGCTCAGCCTCGCGCGCTTACTCGGCGCCGACGAGGTTCCGGCCAGTACCGCGAAGCTGCTCGTCACCAATGCAGGCGGAGAGCGGGTGGCACTCCGCGTCGACGGTTTCGCCGAGCGGATCGACGCCGTCGTCCGACCGCCCAGCGGCTTGCTGGCTGGGGTACAAGGCGTTGGTGGCGCGACGCTTCTCGGCGATGGCCGCGTGCTGCTCGTCCTCGATCTGCCGGCGCTCGCCGCATGACTGTCCGGATCGAAGCGGAGGTGATCCACCTCACCGGCCGATGCCAGGCGGAGGACGCCGATACGCTGCTGATCGCCTTGCAGGAGCAACCGGGGCGGATCGTCGATATGGCGGATGTCCAGCGCCTCCATCTGGCGGTGGCGCAAGTGCTGCTTGCCGCTAGGCCCGCCGTGCGTGGCGTACCCGCGAGCGACTTTTTGGCGCGACACCTGCTTGATCTGCTGCAATGACAATGAAGCGGTTGACCGCTATTATTGTTACGCTTCCGCATCTTTTCAGACCTTGAGTCCCGATCCTTGGAGTTTCGAATGTCGGTTACCGTCCTCATCGTGGATGACAGCAAACTCGCGCGGATCGTTGCCGGCAAGGCTTTGGCCGAATTGCAGCCGGAATGGCAGAAGACCGAAGCGGGAAGCGCGGCACAGGCGCTGGAGGTGATCGCCGCCCAGCGCGTCGACGTCGCGCTGATCGATTTCAACATGGCGGACAGGGACGGTCTGGAACTCGCTGGCGAACTGCATGCGCAGCGTCCCGACATGCCGATTGCCATCGTCACGGCCAACATTCAGGACGAGATCATCGCCCGCGCCCGGGAGATCGGCGCGGCATTTGTGGCCAAGCCGGTCAATGCCGATAGTCTGGAGGCATTCCTTTCGGGTGCGGCGCTTCGCCTTCGGGCCGCAAAGGCATGATGCCGGACAGCATCCTGCTCGGCGAACTGGAGCGCGATGCGCTGACCGAAATCGTCAATATCGGCGTCGGCCGTGCAGCGTCGAGCCTGCGCAAGATGATCGGAGACCAGGTCACCCTGTCTGTGCCTTCGATCGACGTGGTCAGCCAGCGCCGTGCCGCGCGCCTGATCAGCGAGCGCGAGGTGGCCGAACTGGTAGCGGTTCGGCAGGATTTCGACGGGCCGTTCTCGGGCCGGGCACTGCTGATCTTTCCCGAGAGCAACAGCCTCGAACTGGTCCGTGCCGTGACCGGCGATTCGCTGTCGGCAGAGGATCTGGGGGAGATGGAACACGAGGCGCTGACCGAAACGGGCAACGTGATCCTGAACTCCTGCCTGGCCACGATCGCGAACATGCTGAAGCGATCGCTGGCGATGACCATCCCCGAAGTGCTGCGCGGCGACAGCGCCGCGCTGTTCGAAATCGATGACGATATCGCGCAAGACGGGCTGGTGCTGTTCCTCTATATCGACTTCGCGGTGCGGAAGCGCGATATCCGCGGCTATATCGCGATGATCATGGACATCCCTTCGCTGGTGAAGCTCAAGGAGCTGATCGACGAATTCATCGCGCGGGTGGTAGGGGAAGATGGCTGAAGAGGTAGCCGACGAGGCCGTTCAAATACGCTCGATCCTGGCGGCTGCCGGCGCAAGCGGAAGCTGGGACTGGGACATTGCTGCCGATACCCTTCACGTCGATGCACGCTTCGCCGAACTTTACGGGCTAGCGCCGGAACAGGTAGGCAAGGCATTGCCTACTGCCACCTTCTTCAAGGCGATCCATGGCGACGATCGGGCGCGGATCCGCATCGCGGTCGCGGGTATGCTCGCTGGTGCCGAGCGGTTTTCCAAGGAGTTCCGGATCGTCGGGCCCGAGGGTTCTACCTTGTGGATGCATGGTCGCGGCCAGGCGCATCTGGATGCCGATGACGAGCCGGTCCGCTTCACCGGGCTGCTGATCGACGTTACCGAGCGCAAGCGGACCGAGGAGCGGCTGCGCATCGCCCAGTCGGCGGGCGGCGTGGGCACGTTCGAATATATCGACGGCTTCGCCACCGCCACCGTGTCCACCGAGTTCTGCCAGCTGCTCGGCCTCTATCCGGCTGCCGTGCTGCCGGTGCGGACGATCAACGGCGTGCTGCAGGCGGGCGAGCCGCCATTGCTGCCCCAGCCGGGCAGCGGCGCGATGCCGGATACGCTCGAAGCGGTGTTTCGCATCGTCCGCAACGACGACGGCACGTCGCGGTGGATCGCCCGGCGCGGCGAGGTGGTGCGCGAGGGATCGGGCTACCGCCTGGTCGGCGTGATCTACGACGTGACGGCAGCGAAGGAACAGGAAGAGCGGCTTCGCGAGCTGGCGGACACGCTGGAGATGCGGGTCGAGCGCGAGGTGTCCGAGCGCCGCGAAGCCGAGGAGGCGCTTCGCCAGGCGCAGAAAATGGAAGCGGTAGGCCAGCTAACGGGTGGCATCGCCCATGATTTCAACAACCTGCTTACGGTGATCATCGGCAATATCGATACGGTGATCCGCCGGATGGACACGGATGGCGATCCGCGCATGCGGCGCTCGCTGGAAAATGCATTGAAGGGGGCAGAGCGGGCCGCTTCGCTCACCCAGCGTCTGCTCGCCTTCTCCCGCCGCCAGCCGCTCAATCCCAAGACGGTCGATGTCGGGCGGGTGCTTGCCGGCATGTCGGACCTGCTCACGCGCTCCATCAACGAGTCGATTGCAATCCAGGTCACTGCGGAGCCGGATCTATGGAAGGTGGAAGTGGATCCGCACCAGCTGGAAAACGTCATTCTGAATCTGGCGGTCAACGCGCGTGACGCGATGCCGGGTGGTGGAACGCTCACCATCGCGGCACGGAACGTGGGACAGGGAGCGGCGCTGCCGCCAGAGTGCCAGCTCGGCGATCATGTGGTGATCTCCGTCACCGACACCGGCACCGGCATGGCGCCCGACACCGTCGCCAAGGTCTTCGATCCCTTCTTCACGACCAAGGAGATCGGCAAGGGCACGGGGCTGGGGCTTTCGATGGTCTATGGCTTCGTCAAGCAATCCGGCGGCCATATCGTGATCGACTCGGCAGTCGGCCGCGGCACCAGCGTCCGCTTCTATCTTGCACGGAAGGTGGAGAGCCCCTCTGCCGAACGGGCCCTGGTAGAAGAGAACAACATTGTCGAGATGAGTGCTTCAGGCGAGACGGTCCTGGTCGTCGAGGACGATGAAGACGTGCGCGCCTATACCGTCTCCATGTTGCACGAGCTTGGCTATCACGTCATCGAGGCCCCGGATGGTGTCAGTGCGCTGAACATCCTCGAAAGCGGTGCGGCTTCCGTGTCGCTGCTGCTCAGCGACGTGGTGATGCCGAACATGTCAGGTAGCGAGCTGGCGCTTGCGGCGCGGAGACGTCACCCTGAATTGCGCGTGCTGTTCACCTCCGGCTATACCGGCGACGCCATCATGCACCACGGGCGGCTGGATCCCAGCACCGATCTGATGTCCAAGCCGTTTACCTACGCAACCCTCGCGACCAAGGTCCGGGAAGTTTTGGACCGACCGCACATCGATCTGGTTCAGATGCTTGGCCAGTAGGCGCGGAGTTTCGGCGAACCGCTATCGTGGCCTGCATCCTGACGCGCTGCCGGGAGGGACAGCCTAACGCCGGGTCCGTCGTTCTTCGTGGGCCTTCGAGGCGCGAACGCAGGCTTTTGGCGGCCTGCTCTTTACCGTTCCGCTCCCAGACCGAATGACATTCGCCCGTAGCCGGCTTCTCGCTGGCAACTTCAGTCGAGCGATCGCCAGGACCTACGTGCCTTGCCAATACTCCTTCAGCGACTTTGCTTCGAAACGAATATCGCTGAATCTCGCTGCGAAGTGGCTGCCGCTGGGCGCCTGACTCACGAAGCCGACTTCCACTGCCGCTGACGCGGCAAGTGGAAAGTCCCGGAGGATCTCCCAACGATCGCCGTCTTCCGAAGCATATCCGTACGCGGCCCCCGAGATCGCGACGGACGTTGCCATCAACGCTGCTTTCAACGCGAACTTCCTAAAAGCGATCTGCATCAGACGGCCCCATCCCAGAGTGCGAAGGAGAATGTGCGCTGTAGAAAGCACCCACAAGTGCTCGCGGGACGTCCACCGCTGATCCGACACGACGCAGAGCCACGCCCATCGGATCAGGCATGCACCGAAAGCCGGCTATTCGCAGCCCTGTCTTCTCCTTGGTCGAGGAGTTTCAGGGGAGCACGTCACGGGCGACGAACTCTGTTCCATTGCCCCGCGAAGCGTGACGACATCGCCTCAGCGAAGCTTCAGCGCATCGCGGATGATGTAGTGCAGATCGGTCTGGTCGAGCAGGCCGCTGACGTTCACTGCGCCCGGACCATAGGCTGCGATCCGCAGCTGGGTCCCGGTGTGGCCCTGCGATCCTTCCTCGGCGGTGCCGTAGTTAACCGTCATCACGCCGCCTTCCCGCGTGTTCAGCGCCGCCGTCAGCCCAGGCGCCCGCGTCCCGTTGCCGACAATCTGGCTGGTATGGGCGTGATCCGCCGTGACGATCACCAGCGTGTGCCCATCCGCCTTCGCGAAAGCGAGGGCCACCTGCACCGCCTCATCCAGATCCACGGTTTCGCCGATCTGCCCGCACGGATTGGCGCCGTGATCCTCCTTGTCGATCGACGCACCTTCCACCTGCAGGAAGAAGCCCTTGGGATTGTCCTTCAGGCGGTCGATCGCCTTGCGGGTCATGGCGGCCAGGGTAGGCACCGACCCGGTGCGTTCGGGATTGGGCTGACAGGTGACCGGCGGCTTGTCGAGATTGCCGTGGTAGCTCGCGCGCGGGCCCGTCCAGCGTACCGGCATGTTGCCTTCTGCGAACAGGCCGATCAGCGGTGCGCGATCCTCCCGCGTCACCGCATCGAGTTCCGCCGCATCCCGCACGATCCGGTATCCACGCGCCACTGCCTGATCGAGAAGCGTCCGTCCCTTCCACTTGCCCGCGCGCGCGGTTTCCCTGAAGCTCGCAGCGCCGCCGCCAAGCACCACATCTGCGCGCGTATCGAGCAGTTGCTCGGTGATCGATCCCGCGCCGCCGTTTTCCAACGCGTTCTGCGGGCAAACCTCGCTGGTGACGCGCGGCGCGAAGCACTTCCGCTGCGTGACATGGGCCAGCTGCGCACCCGGGGTCGCATCCTGGATGTCGGCAGTGGAAACGTCGCCGGTGGCCAGACCCGCCGCCTTCGCGCGCTCGATCAGGGTCGCGACCGGCTTGCCCGCGATATCGACGCCGATCGCGCCGTTGTAGCTTTTCACCCCCGACGCCCACGCCGTCGCCGAAGCCGCGGAGTCTGTGACATAGTTGGGCTTTCCCGTCTCGCGGTCGAGCGAATAATGGGTGTATTGCCCGGTGAACGGCAGGGCATCGATGCCCTTGAAATAGCCCCCGGCGCCCTCGGCGTAATTTCGCGCAATGGTGATCTCCGAGTCACCCATCCCATCCCCGATCATCAGGATGACATTGCGGACGGTGCCAACCGCGCCGAGCTGCTGATAGGCGCTGGTCATGTCGCCCGGCAGTCGACGCGCGCCGCCGGGCGCCCGCACATCCCCACGAGCGGCCCGCGAGAGATCGGGGGCCGTATCCTGTGCAAAGGCCGGCGTTGCGCACAGGGCGAGTAGGGTGGCGAGGGCGGTGCGGGAAATCATTGGCTACTCCAGACGATACGAAGGGGGGCGTTGCCCCACCGCCGCGGCGATGGGGCGATTATTCGATCAGAACTGCACGCGCCCGCCCAAGCTGATGCGGCTGCCGGACAGTTCGTAGGTCGCCGGGAACGAGGGATCCATGGTATAGCCCCTGGTCTTGGCGTTGCCGAGGTTGATGCCCTGCAGCTCGACGCGGAAGTTCTTCGTTACCTGGTAGCTCGCGGCGACGTCGATTTGGCCATAGGCCGAGCGATAGACCGGATAGAAGTTGCGCTCGATCCGCTCCACATAGGCGCCCTTCCAGTTGTACGACGCGCGCACCGAGAGCGGGCCCTTGTCGTAGAACAGCGTGGCATTGTACGTATTGTCCGACAGGCCGATCGGCGCGGTCGGGATCTTGAGGTCGGACTGGCCGGTCAGCGAGCTGTCGAGGAAGGTGTAGTTGGCATTGACGCCCAACCCGTCGAGCCAGCGCACCAGCATGCCGAACGGCACCACCGCGTTGAGCTCGACGCCGCTGACCTTGTATGATCCCTCGGCGTTGACCGGCTGATACACGTCGAAATCATAGACGCCGTCAATCGTGCCGTTGGCGTTGTACTTGGTGACGCCCGGCACCGTGCCGGTCAGCTTGTTCTGCACCACGCCCTTGATCTTCTTCCAGAAATAGGAGGCAGCGAGGATCCCGCCGTCGCCGACATATTTCTCGACGCCGACTTCCCACTGGTCGGCATAGGTGGGCTTCAGATTGGGGTTGCCGTCCGAGAACCGGAAATTGTTGAAGCTGGCGGTGCGCTTGTAGGCCAGATCGGTCAGCGCCGGGCGGATCAGCGTCTGCGAGGCGGCAGCGCGCAGGTAGAGGCTGTCGGTCAGCTCGGCGCGGGCGTTCAGTGCCGGCAGCAGCTTGCTGTAGCGGCCCTCGCTGGCGATCGGCGCGGCGCTGTAGCCGGTCGAGCCGTTCGGCTTCTGGATCTGGTGGAAGCCTTCGGAGCGCACCTGGGTGCGGACATAGCGGGCGCCGAGGTTGACGAACACCGGCACTGCGATGTCGAACTCGAAATCGACCATGCCGTAGCCCGCCCAGGTCGTCTCGCGGACCTTGTAGTACTGGCCCGGGTCGAACGGCGTGACGAAGCCCTGCGGGCGGTAGAAGCTGCGCGCATAGTCGTTGGAGACCTGCGACCAGCTGAGGTCGCGCGCTTGATAGGGCTTGCCGCCCGCGATGGAGGTCACATTCTCCAGCGGGTTGTCCGCCAGCGTGCGCTTGTTGACATAGGCGGTGCTGCCGCGCGTCGGGCCCTGGATCTTCTCCTCGCCATATTCGCGTTCGTTGGTCTTGTTGGTGTAGCGCGCGCCGAAATTGATGCTCTTCAGCGCCGCGAACCCGGCCAGGTCGGCCAGGTAGGTGACGTCGGCCTGCGCCGCATATTTGTCGTCCCGGATCCGCTCCAGCGTGGTCTCATAGGCTTCGAACAGATAGGCGCCGGGCGTGTTGTACATGTCGATCGACTTGGGATTGTCGCTCTTGATCGTCTCGCCGCCGATGCTGGTGTAGCGCGTGCGCGAGGGGGCGTAGGCGACATGCTTGAGATTGGCATAGTCGCGGGTCTTCCTGGCGCCCGAATAGCCGCCCAGCACGTTGATCCGCCACTGTCCCGTCTCCCAGTTCAGCTCGCCGCCGAACTGCCGGTAGTCGGTGTCGTTGCGATATTGCTTGCTGAGGAATTCGTGCTGGGTGTTGGTGTAGGCGACGTCGCGCAGCACGATGATGCCGGACTGCGACAGCGTCGTCTTGTCGGCCTCGTAGATCCGCTCCAGCGTCGAGTTGCTCGATGCCGAATAGCCGGCGGCGTCATACTCGTCCTCGACCGTGTCGTAGGAGCCGACGAACGCGTCGAAGCTCAGCGAGAATTTGTCGCTCGGCTTGTACTGCACCGCGCCCGAGACGCCGAGCCGGTCCTGGTCGTTGAAATAGACGCGGTCACCGACCTTATCCAGGAACACGATCCGGTTCTTGTCCGCATCCGAATAGGTGACGCCGGCGTCGCGGGCGAGCACCGCGATCGCCTGGTTGCGGTTGGTGCCGGCCTTGTCCGTCCAGCGCGCGATCGGGCGGAAGTTGATCCCCGAATTGCTGTCGGTGCGGTTGCTGCGCTTCTGCTTGGCCACCGAGACCAGCACGCCGAAATCGCCAAAGGTGTTGCTGGCGAGCACCGAGAAGTTCGGGTCGATCTTCTCCGAAATCGAATTGTACGCGCCCTCGGCGCTGCCGACCAGGCGGAAACCGGGCGTATCGAAGGGGCGGGCGGTGCGGATTGCGACGGACCCGGCGATGCCACCTTCCTCGTCCGCTGCGCGCGGCGACTTCTGCACGGTGACCGACTGGATCAGTTCGGAGGCGAAGGTGTCGAACTCGACGTCGCGGCCGCCCGAACCCGAAGCGGTGGCCAGCTTGTTGATCGAGACGAAGGTGAACTCGCTGGGCAGGCCGCGAACGTTGACGCGGGTGCCGAGGCCCTTGTTGCGCTCGATCGTGACACCCGGCACGCGCTGCAACGCTTCGGACAGGTTCTGATCGGGGAAGTCGGCGATGTCGGTGGCGATGATCGAATCGGAGAAGCCGACATTTTCGCGCTTCATTTCGATCGCTTCCTGCAGGCTGCGGCGATAGCCGGAGACGACGATCTCGTCGCCCGCGCCGGCCTGCGCGGCGTCGTCATTCTGCGCGGTCTGCGCCGCGGCCGGAACGGCAGCAAGCACAGTGGCCGCGACGCCGACGAGCAGACCGGCACGCCGACGCAGCTTGTTAAGATCCTGGTACATCGATTCCCCCTTCATTCATGCGATTCTGTATCCCCCCGCGCGCTTGCGACCGCGTGCTGAAGAGATCCGGAAACAGGGCTGGAAAAGTGAGTGCGTGCGCGATCTGACGCTCGCCACTGCGGTGAAACGGCGGCGCGGCTCCACGCTGCGACGCCGTTACCCTCCCGGTGCTCTCCCGCTCGTGCCCTTCCCCGAACAGAGCCGCAGGTGCGGAAGAGTTATGACGCGAACATTACGTAACGAAATTTTTGCCAGGCTGCATGTGCGGCGCACCCCGACTGCGGGTCGGGGTGCGCGCTCGCGCATCAGAACTCCGCGCTGAAGCCCAGCGTGAAGGTGCGGCCGCTGGTGGTGTAGACCACGCGGCGCGCGATCGTGCCGCCGGCGAACTGCTGGATTGGCTGGTTTGTCAGGTTGATGCCTTCGGCGATGAGACGGATGCCAGGCCGCAGGTTTATGTGCGCCTGGAAGTCGATGTTGTGGGTGCCCTCTATCCAGTCACCCACGTTCCCGATGGTGCCGAGACCGGTATAGTATTTGCTGCGATAGGCATCGGAGACGCGGATGCCCCAGCGCTGGTCCTCGTAGTAGAGCGTCGCATTGGCCGCCCACTTCGAGAGGTTGAACAGCGGTAGCGTAACGAAGCTGTTGCCGACTTTGCCCTGCTGCTTGCCATCGAACCAGGTGCCGTTGGCGGTGATGCCGAGATGGTCGAACGGCGCCGGCAGGAAGGTGAAGTCGTGCTGCACGGCGACTTCGACGCCCTTGATGTCCGCGCCCGGGCCGTTGATCGGCTGGCTCACGTCATAGGGCGTGCTGGCATCCTGGCCCTGGATCAGGAGCGACAGCGGCAGGCCGGTCTGGCCATAGGGGATCGTCGTCGTGCTCGGCGAGATATAGGTGTCCATGTTCTTGTAGAAGAAGCCGACCGAGGCGAAGCCCTTGCTGTCCATGTACCATTCGAGCGAGGTCTCGACCGAGGTCGCCTTGAAAGGCTTGAGGAACGGGTTGCCGAGGCTGAGGCTGCCGCCGTTCGGGCGGGTGGTGATCGAACCCGCCGCGGCGAGGTCGCTGAGGCCGGGGCGGTTGATGTTGCGATCGGCGCTGAGGCGGAACACCAGCGTCTTGGTCAGGTCGAGGGCGAGGTTGGCGGCGGGTAGCCAGCCATGGTTGTTGTCCTTGATCACCACCGGCACGAAGGCGGTGCCCACGGCGAGATGGCCGGACGAGGTGAGATCGGTCGAGTAGTAGCGCACGCCGGCATTGGCGCGCAGCCGCATGCCGGCCACCGTCGTCTCGAGGTCAAGCTGGGCAAAGCCGTCCCAGGTCTTCTCGTCGACCTCGTAATCGCTGCCCGCCTGGAGATTGGCGGGGCTGAGATCGCGCTTGTCGCCGATCGCGGCATAGACGCCGTCGACATTGCCGACGATGTACTGGAGCAGCGTCTTCGGCTCGACCAGCTGCTTCACATTGTTCGACACCGCGATGTTCGACGGCACGTTGTGGAACACCTTGTTGACCCAGGTGTAGCCGCTGTTGCTGAAGTGCTTGTAGGCGCCGCCGGCCTTGAAGCGGAGCCCGTCGCCAAAGTCGTACTCGGCGCTGAGTTTCCCGTTGGTGTAGCGGTTGACGATCTTGTTTTCCTGCACGTCCAGCCGCTGGACGGTCCAAAGGTTCGGATCGGTAATGGCGATGCCGTAGCTGTTGACCGGGATCTGCGGCCGCGTGTCGTAGCTGAACGCGGTCTGCTTAGCCTCCATGAAGACCTTGTCGAACACCGGCTGGCTGAAATCCGATTCCTCATAGCCGCCGAGCGCGCGCAGCGTCAGCCGGTCGCCCAGTTTCCAGCTGAGATTGGCGACGCCCTGGTAGAAGTCCGTGTGGTTCTCGACGATGTGGTGCTCGGAGCGCAGATCGATGCCGGTATAGCTCGCCGCGCGCAGCGTGTTGGTGTCGTCGATGACGGCGCTGTGGATCACCTGGGTGCCGGACACTGACGACCCCGTCAGCGGGTTGCTGCCCGCGGTCGCCAGCGCATAATCGTCGCGATGGTCCCACAGACGGCCGTAGAGGAAGTCGACGTCGAGCTTGAAGGCGTCGCCGGGATGGTACTGCACCGAGGAGGTGATGCCGAGGCGCTGGCGATCGGTGTACCAGGTCGAGGGCGACTGGGCGGTCGGCTGGTACACGCCGGCGAGCAGCTTGGCGCGGGTGGCGTCGTCGATCTCGGCGCCGATGTTCTTCGCGCCATATTTGGTCGGGCCCCAGCCCCAACTGCGATAGCCATACTCGTTGCTCTTGATCTTGCTGTAGGCGGCCGAAACCAGCGCGCCTAAATCACCCGAGCGGACCGAGGCGAGCGCCACCGCGCGCGGCGTCACGCCGCTGGTGTTGGTGTTGGTCTGGCCCTTGGCGGAGACCACGAACTTGTTGCCCGCATAATCGAACGGCTTGGCAGTAGTGAGCTGCACCGTACCGGCAAGGCCGCCTTCGTCCTGCTCCGCCGCATAGGATTTCTGCACCGAGACGCGGTTGAACAGTTCCGAGGCGAACAGGCTGTAGTCGAACGAGCGCGAGCGGGCGACCGAGCCGCGATTGTCCATCCCGGAGGCGGTGTTGCCCAGCACTTCCATGCCGTTCAGCTGGGTGCGGGTGAAATCGGCGCCGAGGCCGCGCAGCGCGATCTGGCGGCCTTCGCCGGTGTCGCGGGTGATGGTGATGCCAGGGACGCGCTGGAGCGCCTCGGCGAGGTTCAGGTCGGGAAAGGCGGCGATATCGGTCGCGACAATGTCGTCCTCCGCGCCCACTGCGCGGCGCTTCAGGTCCTGCGCGGCGGTGAGGCTTTCACGATAGCCGGAGACGACGATCTCGACAGCGTCCGAATCCTGCGCGTCGGTCCGCGCGGTCTGCACCGCTGCGGCAGCGGCAGGGGCAGGCGCTTCGCTACGGGCGACGCGGCGGGCGGCCGGGGCGGCGGCGCGCGACGGCGTGAGCACCACGATGCCGCCATGCACCGCAGCGCTGAGGTTCGAGCCGCGCAGCAGCTGGTCGAGCGCGGCGCGGACGGTGAGGGCGCCGCGTACCCCGGCCGTGCGGCGGCCGGCGACCGCGCTCGGCGCCACGACGACCTGCAGGCCGGTTGCCTGCGAGAATTGCGAGATGGCCGTGCGCAGATCGCTCGGCGCGATGTCGAACCGGCGCTGCGCCGCCAACGTCGCGTCGGCGGCATGCGCCTGCGCGACCGCGGGCGCTGCCAGCAGGATGGCGAGTGCCATGCGTGAAATCCCCTGGATGCGAGTCATTGTTGGTCTTCCCTCCGCTCCGGCGCGGTTGCGCCGCTAGCGAGGAAGACGGGAGCAGATCAGCTTCCGGACAAAAGAATTTTGTTGCAGTTCAATGTCATGGGCGTGGCGACCTGGCGTCATTCCCGGCGGTGGGTTCGAGCCGCAATTGCGTGCCGACGCGCGCGGTGCGGAAGCCATAGGCGAGCCCCATCGCGTCGAGCAGCGCGTGCGGCGAGTCGAGGCGGAAGCGACCCGATACGGCCAGGCCGCGCAGGCTCTGCGGCGGCGGCGCGATCAGCGGCCCGCCGCGGCGGTTGAGCGCGTCGATCAGGTCGCCCAGCGGCATCGCGTCGATGTCGAGCCAGCCGTCGCGCCAGTCCTTCTGCGCGGCATCGAAGCGGGTCGGCGGCTGGGCGCGGCCGTCGGCGAATCGGGTCCGCCAGCCGGCGGGCACGATCACCGCCGCACCCTTGGCCGCCGCGTCGCCGAAGCGCACCTTGCCGCGATAGACCGCGAGGCGGACGCCGCCGGCGGCGATGTCGAGGTTGAAGGCGGTGCCGAGCACCTGCGTCGCAGCACCGCCTGCGCGCACGACGAAGGGGCGATCGGGCAGATGGGCGACGTCGAAATAGGCTTCGCCGTGCCGCATCGTGACGCTGCGGCGACCAGGCTCCAGCGTAACGTCGAGGCTGGTTGCGCCGTTCAGATGGACCAAGGAGCCGTCGGCCAGCGTCACGTCCAGCATCTGGCCGCGTGCGGTCTCGTAATGGGCGGGGACGGGGGCGGCCGCGCGGTACCAGCCGGCCTGCCAGCCGCCGATCCCGAGGATGGCGACGATGCCTACTATGCCGCCGGTGCCGATCGCGGCACGGCGGCGGGTGCGCATCGCGCGGATATCGGCATCCGACAGGCGCGGCAGCTGCGCCATCGCATCGGACAAAGCGCGGTCGTCCAGCATCGCCTGCACTTCGCCGGCGGCGGCGGGCGGGGCCTCGTGCAGCACGGCATCGTCCTCGCGCATCGCCCAGCGGGCGGCGTCGTGCAGCGCGGTACGGCGGGCGGGGTTGAGGCTCATCGTGCCGCACCACCCGGCAAGCCGCGGCGCTCGAGCGCGGCGCGCAAGTCGGCGACGGCACGGACGCAATGCTTCTCGATCGCGGCGGGGGTCATGCCGAGATCGGCGGCGATGATCGCCACGGCAACCCCGTCGAGGCGGCGGCGCAGGAAGATCTCGCGACGCAGCGGCGGCATCACCTTGAGCGCGCGGACGAGGATGTCGACCCGCTGGCGATAGTCGAGCAGGTGGTCGGCGCGCGGCTGGGCGCAGGGAATGTCCTCGACGAGCTCGGCCGGGCGGGGCGCTGCACGGAGCCGGCGGAAATGATCGAACACCAGGTTGCGCGCCACGGCGAAGCAGAAGGCGCCGACATCGGCGACGCTGCGCGAGCGGCGATAATCGTACAGGCGGATATAGGTTTCCTGAACGATGTCCTCTCCGTCCGGCGAGTCCAGAAGACGGGACCGGACGAAGCGGTGCAAGGCGGCACGCAGCATCGCCTCTTCCGCACATGCCCTACGTCGCGGGGTGATCGCGCTGAGCTCTGTCATCGTTGCACAAACCCGCTGGAGCGTTCCGGCCACGATCCCTTGGCCAAGGCGATCTGTCCGCCCCTTGCCTCGGAACCTTTGCTGGTCGCAGTGCTAAACCCGCTCGATGAAGCGCGCATGACAACCGGATCGCGCAAGCGACGGGCCAAGTTGATTTTCAAATTGGCGACACGTCGCGATACGCATCGGCGGGCACCCGCAGGATCCCCACGCAGCTGCCACGAGCGTAACCGCATCGGCCGCGTATCCGGACATCTCGGGCATCAAAGGCGTACCGGAACGTGCAACGAAGATGCGCCCGATAATCTGCCAAGTTCCTCCATGCCGCTATCATTTGAGATCGTTACCCACAGCGTGCGCTCGGTGTAGGGCAAACGGGCAATCCGCTGGAGTCGGTTGAGCGGGGTGAACCGTCGGCGTGCTTCAGCCCGCGACGATCCACCCCTCGAACAGCCGCGCCCGGACCGCGCCGATCGTCAGTGTGCTGCTCTGTCCGCGACCGCCCTGAACCGCCGCGCCGGGGCCTTTGGATTCCGCTTCAGAGAAGCGAGAGTCCTCGGCCCGGAAGATCGCGGTCTTGGTGCCGTCGCGGGCGGTGCCGGCCATGCTCGTCCAGCGGCTCGGATGGATATGTCGATCCATCCAGCAATGCAGGAAGGCGGCATGCCCGACAGCATTGGGATCGGCGTAGCGACCATCGGCAAAGCGCGTAGTCGGATGCCAGGGGCGGCCGAGCGCGACCGAACCATCTTCCACTCCGCGTTCCCGAGTCAGGCGGGACCGGGAAATCACGATGCCGATCGGCTGGGACAGCGGCGTCGAAGGCGCGGTGATGAAGGAGGCGAAGTCGCCCTTCGGCGTTGGAAGGGCGCGGCGGCGGGAGCGGATCTCGCTGTCCTCGATCAGCAACATCCCATTGCCGAAGATAAAGTCGACATTGCCGGCGATGACGCCCCGGCGGAACCACGCCCGCCGCCCGCGGGTGAACAGCGTATCCTGATAGCCGAGCAGCGACACGCCATCGAACTGCACCCGGTCGCTGTCGGTATCGAGCAGCAGCGCTACCCCTTGCGAATTGCCGATCTTTTTCGGATCGCCTTCGGGCAGCGCGTCGTTGGCGAGATAATCGAAGTCGTTCTCCACGGTCACGTTGCGCACCACCACGTCGCTGGCATGGATGGTAAGCGTCGCCGATCCGGGTGTGCCCCAATTCGCGGGGTCATAGCGGCCGGCGGTCTGCGCCACCGCATCGAACACGATGCGCGTGCGGTCGGCGCCGGCACCGGCGATCCGCACCTTGTCGCGCCGTACCACCGGCTTTTCGCGGTAGGTGCCCGGCGCGATGGTGATGGTCACCCACTCGCCCGACCTGTCGCGGGCGGCAGCGTCCAGCGCCGCCTGCACGCTGCCAAAACACCCCGCGCGTCCCCCGCAATCGGCTGCCACCCGGTAGGAACTGGGCGCCGCGACGGCGGCGCCGGTCAGCACGGATCCGAGGAACGCGGCCAGGTACAGCTTCATCGTAATCCTCTCTTGGGCGCGGACGGGCGCAGGAAGGCGTCGATCTCCGCCACGACACGGGTCAGATAGGGTTGGTACAGCCAGAAGGTGTGCGGCGCATCGTCAAAGGCGAAGAAGCGATGCCGGACGCCGGTCCTTGCAAGCGCCGCCAGCACGGTGTCCTTGCCGGCGGTGAAGCGTGGCTGGCCGCTGCCGAGAATCAGCGTTGGCGGCAGGGCCGGCCCAAGGTGCCGGGCGGCGCTCGCCGTCCGCCAGCGATCCGGCACGCGCGCGAAGCTGCCGCCCACCCAGCGGGCGAAGGGGGAGTTCTCGCCGGCCGCATCCTCGAACTGGAGTGCGAGCTGGCTCGTCATGTCGAGCACGCCGTCGCAGTCGATCAGCGCGCTAACCTGGGTGTCGGCACCGGCGGGGGCATAGAGGCCGGAACCTGCGGTATACGCAAGCAGCGCCGCCATCTGCCCGCCAGAGGAGTCGCCACCGAGTGCGATTCGATCGGGCGCCACGCCGAGCTCCTCCGCATGCACCTTCGCCCAGCGAAGGGCGTCGTTCACGTCACGAAGGCCGGCGGGGTACGGTGCCTCGGGTGCGAGCCGGAACTCGGGTAACAGCACCGCATAGCCACGCTGGGCGAGCAGGTTCGCCATCGCATAGCCGTGCGACTTGTTGCCCGAGCGCCAGGCGCCGCCGTGCACCCACAGGATCGCCTGCCCGTTGGCCTTGCCGCGCGGGGGCAGGAACACGTCGAGGTGCAGTTCGCGGTCGCCGACCTTCTGGTAGCGCCGGTCGAACCAGATCCGCTGCCCCTGCTGCACCGCAAGGTTGGGCAGCCGGATCTGGGGGTATCTGGCGCGATCGGACTCGAACCGCGCCGAAACGGTGAAGCTGTCGTCGATCGGGGTCGCCTGCTGGGCCGGAGCGACGCCCGCCCCGGCCAACAGCAGTGCCGCCGCGACCAGCCGCATCGCCATCAAAAGCGCAACCGCGCGCCGACGAACCACTGCGCGCCGGTATGGGTGTATTCGCGCGTCAGATCCTGGGTGCCGTCGCCGGTGCCATAGATCCGCTCCACCTCGTCAGTGATGTTGATCCCTTCGACGCTCAGCGTCAGCCGCGAGCTGACATTGTAGAAGGCCGAGAAGTCGACGTGTGTCGGGCCATATTTCCGCTCCTGAACGTTGCCGCTGCTGCCCGGCTGCACCAGCAGATAGTCGTCGCGCTTGTTGGCGGAGACACGCGCGCCGAACTTGGGCGTGTCATAATAGACGGTCAGATTGTACGAGTTCTTCGAAAGGCCGGTGGAGTCGCGCGCAGAGACATAGGTGTAGTTCGACGCCATGCCGAAGTGCGACAGGAAGCCGGGCAGGAAGGTGAAGGGCTGGTTGTAGGTGAACTCGACACCCTTCACGCTGTTGCCGTTGTCCGCGTTGACGGGGATGGTGAAGGTATAGGGCACTTTCGCCGGATCGGCATTGTACGAGGGGTCATATTGCGGATCGGCATAGATGGCCGGCCAGAAGGCGGGATCGACCATCCGCTGTACCACCTGCGTGCGCAGCGAGGTGACGATATCCTTGTTGAACAGATTGACCGCGACGAGCCCGCCCTGGCCGAAATAATATTCGAGCCCCGCATCGAGATCGTTCGACTGATAGGGTTTCAGGTCCGGGTTGCCGAGATTGCCCACGGTGCGGGTGGTGTAGCCGAACACCGGCCCGGCGATGTTGAGCGAGCCCAGCCCCGGCCGCGTCATCGAGCGCGAATAGGACAGGCGCGCGATCAGCTTGCTGGTGATGTCCAGCGCCAGGTTCACAGAGGGCAGGTAGTTCTCGTAGCTGCGATGCACGGCGATCGGGGTGCCGGCCAGCACCGCTTCCGAGGTGAGGTTGGTCTTCACATAGCGCAGGCCGGTGTTTGCGCGCAGCCGCATCGCGCCGATGTCGAACTCGCCGTTCAGCTCGAAAAAGCCGCCCAGTGTTTCTTCCTTCACCTGCCAGCCGGCGCCGATATTGGGCTGGTAGCCCGCGGGCACGACGTTACCGGCGGCAATCTTGTCGAAATCGACCACTGCGAACTTGGGCAGGCCGATGCCGCCGAAATCCTTCCCGTAGTTCGAGATCGGGAAGGCCATCATGTAGCTGGACGGGTTGAAGCTCGGGTTGCTACCCGCGCCTTCCGAATAGCGCACCTTGCGATTGTTGTACGCAAAGCCGGTCTTCAGCGAGAAGCGATCGGCAGTGTAGCCGAGGTTCAGCTTGCCGGTATAGTTTTCCTTGAGGACATTGTTGATCCGGTTCGATGCCGTCAGCGCGTTGATGTAATTGCTGGCAAGGTTGGGATCGTAGCTGCCGAAGCTCACCACCGGCACATAGGCGTTCTTGGTGTAATCGTACGAATAGGGATGCGGCACCGAGCGAGCGTAGAAGCGCAGCTCCGTGCGATCGGCATCGTCGCTCGCCTTGCCGATCAGTCCGTCGATCTTGATCTTGTCCGTCACGTCATAGCTGCTGGACAGGACATATTGATTGAAGTTGGACTTGGAGCGCTGGTGGCGGCTCTCGTACCAGGAGGTCACGTCATTGAAGCTGGCAGCGATCAGCTGCTTGCCATCGGGTCCCACGGTGAAAGACACCGGTGTCTGGCCGACGAAGTTCCCCGGGGTGCCGTGGGTGAGCAGCCATTCCATCGAATTGTAGCTGAGGCGATCGTTGTCGAGCTGCGAGTGCAGGGCGTCGAAGGTGATCAGCCACGCATCGACCGGCTTGAACTGAAGCGAGCCGGTGATGCCGAAGCGCTTCTGGTTGTTGCCGAAGAAATCGGCGCGCGGCAACCGCGGTGCCCACAGGCAGTCGAGCGGATCGGTCGCGCCGCAGCCGCCCTTGGGCGTGCCAGTGACCTTGGGATTGGTCTTCGCCCAGGAGTCGCCGGTGAGATAGGGCGTCGTCCACAGCACGCTCGATGCGCCTTCCTGGTGGACGGTGCGCTCAGAATAGGCGGCGGAGACGAGCACGCCGATGCGATCGTCGGCAAAGGTATCGCTTATTACCGCGGCGACGCGCGGATCGAACTTCTGGGTGAGCGAATTATAGCCGCCTTGCGCCGATCCGAAGAAATGGAAGCCTTTCGAATCCAGCGGCTTGGCCGAATATAGATCGACCGTGCCGGCGATGCCGCCCTCTTCCATCGAGGCGGTCTGCGTCTTCTGGATGTCGATCCGGTTGAACAGCTCCGAAGCGAAGACGTGGAAGTCGAACGCGCGCCCCGCGTTGATCGTGAAACCGCCGGAATCGAGCCCGTCGCTGCTCGACGGCACTTCCATCCCGTTCAGCGTCGTGCGGGTGAAATCGGGGGCGAAGCCGCGCAGCGTGATGTTGCGCCCTTCGCCGCCCTCGCGCGAGATCGCGACCCCGGGCAGGCGCTGGATCGATTCCGCCAGGTTGAGATCGGGCAGCTTGGCGATGTCTTCCGCCATGATGCTCTCGATCGTGTTGACCGCGCGGCGCTTGTTTTGCTGCGCATCCTGCAGCGAGCGACGATAGCCGATGACGACGATGTCCTGCTCGGCGGCCCGTTCCGCCGCGGGCGCATCCTGCCCGGCGGGATCGGCCGCCGGCTGGGCGACGATGTCCACCGCCGTCGCAGACGCGGCGTGCATGCCCTGGGGCGCGCTGGCGGCGATCGTCTGGGCATAGAGGTTGCGCGCGACCTGCGCAGGCTTGTCGCGCCGCTTGAGCACGATCGCGCCGCCTACCTTCATCGGCGTGAGATCGGTGCCCGCGAGCAACTGGCGCAGCGCCGCGTCGACTTCCATTGATCCCTGCACCCGGTTGACGCTCAAGCCGCTGGTCAGCGCCTCGGGTGCGAGGATCTGGATGCCGGCCTGATGCGCGAACTGCGGCACGCCGGTGCGCGCGGGCTGGGCCGCGACGTCGAAGCGGCGAACCTGCGCATTCGCGGCCGGTGCGATGACGAGGCTGGCGAAGGAAACTGCTCCCAGCAGCCCATTACGGAAATGGTGCATCCGATCCTCTCCCTGTTCTGGTCGGCGCCCTTTTTCGGTGCGCTCTTGTGCGGAAGAGTGGGCCGGCTCCCCTTTCCGTCAGCTAGCCTGATTATTTTTTGCGCGACAACCGGATTTCGTCGGCCGTTGCCGTGACTTGCACGTTCAGCGTGGCCTCCAGCGTCTGCGCGAAGTCGAGCGGGCTGTTGATCTTGAACAGCCCGACCAGTCTTTCCCGGCCGAGCGCATCGTCGGTGAGGACCAGCTGCTGATGGTTGTAGCGGTTGAACGTATCGATCGCGCTGCGCAGCGTGTCGCCCTCCAGCGACACTTCCCCCTCCCGCCAAGCCAATGCCCGCTCGATCGCAGCGGGCGCGCTGCCGATCTGGGGATTGGGATTGCCCGTCTCGAAACGGGCATAGTCGCCCGCGTGGAGCAGGCTCATCGCACCGCTCGCATCGGTGGCCCATACCGCGACCACGCCCTCCGTAACCGCGATCTGCACGCCCGTCTCGGTCCGGTGCACCGAAAAGGCCGTACCGACCGCGCGGACATGCGCGATGCCCGCGTCGACGACGAACGGTCGCCGGCGATCCTTCGCAACCTGAAACCATGCCTGGCCGCGATCCAGCGCGATCTGGCGACTGTCCTTCGACAGCAACACCCGCACCGCGCTGTCCGTGTCGAGCGCGGCGATCGACCCGTCCGAAAGCGGCAAGCGGCGAATCTCGCCCTTGGCCGTGGCCAGCCGCTCCCCCCATAGCCGCGGCAGCCCGAAAACGGCGGCGACGCTCGCAGCGATCGCACCGCCCGTCGCGCCCAGCATCCAGCGACGGCTGCGGCGGGGCGCGGGGCGCGCCGCGAGATTAGGGGCAAGGCCGGCCTCGATCACGGTGAGCGCTGCCTGCGCGCGCAGCAACGCCCCGACATTGCGACGATCCTCCGCCAGCCAGGCATCGAGCGCACGCTGTTCCGCAGCGTCGAGCGGATGGCGCAACGCCCAACGCGCCGCTTGGTCGTCAACGCGATCGGGCATGGGCGCGGCCTCCCTTCGCAGCAGCCGGCAGATCGGCGATGTCGGGTTCGGTCAGCAGGTGCAGGACCTTGCGCAGACTGCGGCTGGCGTCATTTTCAACGACTGTCTCGCTCACATCAAGCAGCTCAGCGATGTCCTTCTGCGACATGCCGTCTACGCGGCGCAGCAGGAAAATCCGGCGCGCGCGTTCGGTGAGGGCCTCCAGCGCGCTCTGCACGCGGCGCAGCTCGCCTCGCGCCGAGGCGATCCGCTCGGGCGACAGCTCGTCGCAGCCCTGCGCCGCATCGAGATCTGCGATCGTCTCCAAGTGTACGACCCGTGCCGACTTCAGCTGCTGCTGCAACATGTTGCGCGCCATGCTGAACAAATAGGCGCGGCCATTCTCGATGTGCGCAACGTTGCGTAGCTGGGCCAGCCGGCAATAGCATTCCTGCACGATGTCATCCACGTCAGACGGCGTGGCGACGCGTTTGCGCAGCCACGCACGGAGCTCCCGCTCGTGCGGCAGGATCTCGCGTCCCACCCAGCCAGCTAGTTCCTCGCGTGCCGTTGCCTTTCTCCTCGCCCGAGAAGAGTGGATGTACCGCGATTTCCGTCAGAGGCAGGCAAAAGAAATTCGCCGGACAGTCTCGCGGGGAACAGGGTGTCCGTCTGGCGCTGAGTAGCCCACAGGTCCTCCGACGCCGTTCGTCGTGATTTCGAGTATGGGATCCGACACGCGTGTTGCCGTGCGTGTTCATGTAGTGGTGGGTCTTGCCGTAACGCACGATCCACGCATCGGGGGCGCCCGGCGCGGTCTGCGCTGCAATCGGGAGCGCGATCGCAGCTCGGGCAAGGCGGTAGAGCAATCGAAGCAGGCTTATCCTGCTCTCCTCCAGGGGAGCGGCCGCACCGTCATGCGAGCGGTGCGGCCTCGTCGGTCAGCGCGCGGCCGGCACCACGCCCCTGGGCGCGTCGGACAAGCGCCGGATCAGGTCGACCTCGGCCTGGCGATACGGCTTGCCGTCGCCGTGGAAGACCTCGTGGAACCAGATGGTCGGCTCCTCATAGGTATAGGGCTTCTTCCAGCTGTCCCAGGGCAGCCGGGTCTGCGACTTGCCGTCAACGAAACCCCAGTTGAACATGGCGATGTTCAGCCGCTTGCCGATCGGCAGCGTCCCGTCGAAGGTCGATCCGTTGCCGCGCGCCATATATTCGGTGCACAGCACCGGGCGGCCATAGCTGAGCATCTGGTTGGCGCGGCGCTCGAACGTCTCGGGCCAGCTGTAATCGTGGAAGCTCAGCACGTCGGACTGGGCGATCTGGATCTTCTCGACCGCGTCGAGCGTGCTCTGATCGTCCCAATGGTCGCCGATCCACACGCCCGAGGTGAGCGGCTGGATCGGATCGGCCGAACGTGCCGCGGCGAACACGCGCGGCAGTAGCAGGGCGACATATTTGTTCTTGTCCGGCGTCGGCGCGTAATTGCCGCCGCCGGGATTGTTGGGCTCGTTCCACACGTCCCAGCCGAGCACCCGCTCGTCCCTGGCGAAGGTGGTGACGATGTCCTTCACATAGGCTTCGAGCTTGCCGTACTGCGACGCATCCTTCAGCCGCGCGGCACCTGGCGACTGGGCGGAGCCCGAGTTGTGGACGCCCGGGATGGGCGGGTGCTGCGGGCCGGCATGGGGATCGGGATCCCAGCAGCTGTCGAAGAAGATCCACAAGGTCTTGATGTGATGACGCGCGGCGATCGTCATGAATTCGTCCATGCGGCGTTTGAGCCCTGCCGGGTCAGTTTCCCAGAGCAGGTTGTGCAGATTCACCCGCATCACGTTCATGCCGATCTTCTCGGCCCAGCCAAGTTCGAGATCGATCCGCTTGGGATCCCAGGTCTCGGCCTGGAACATCTCGAGCTGGTTGACCGCGGTGGCGGGGGTGAAGTTGGCGCCGACCATCCAAGGCTGCTGGGCGTACCAGGCATTGGCCTGAGCCTTGGTCCATTGGTCGCGCGCCTCGGCCGAGGGCATGGTGGCGGCAATCGCCAGCGCGGCGCCGGCGAGAAGAAAACTACGGCGGATCATCATATGGTCTGCTCCCCTAAGGTCGTTCAGCGCTTCTTCGGCGCTGCGGCCTGGCCCGTGGTCAGGCGATAGGTCATCACGTTGCGATAGGTCTGGCCTGGATCGAGCCGGGCGTTCGGAAAGCCCTTCTGATTGGGCGAGTCCGGGAAGATCTGCGGCTCCATCACGATCGCGTCGCCCTCGCGGTAGATCCGCCTGGACTTGCCATGCGTGGTGCCGTCGAGGAAATTGCCCGAATAGAATTGCAGCCCTGGCTGGTTCGACCAGAGCTCGAAGCCGCGGCCCGAGGCGGGATCATAGACCCTCGCCATCAGATGCTGGTCGCGCGTCACCTCGCGACCGATCACCCAGTTGTGATCATAGCCGCGGCCGAAGACGATCTGCTGGTCGCGCGCGTCGCGGACCCGGTCGCCCACCGCCTGCGGCGTGCGGAAGTCGAACACCGTGCCGGCGACGCTCTTGAACGCGCCCGTCGGGATCGCCCCGGCGTCCGTCGCCAGATAGGTCTGCGCCGGGATGGTGACGCGGTGGCCCATCGCGCCATTGGAAGATCCCTCGCCGGACAGGTTCCAGTAGCTGTGGTTGGTGATGTTGGCGATCGTCGGCGCGTCGGTGGTTGCGGTGTAGGTGATCGTCAGGTTGTTCTGCTCGTCCAGAGCGTAAGTGGCGTCGACCGTCATCGTGCCGGGGTAGCCCTGGTCGCCGTCGCGACTGACATAGCGCAGCGTCACCGAAGCGGTGGGGCCGTCCTGTACCGACACGACCTGCCACATCACCTTGTCGAACCCGACCGTGCCACCGTGCAGCGCATTCTTGCCGTCGTTGACCGGCGTCTGAAAGCTGCGGCCGTCGAGGCGGAAGCGGCCCTCGGCGAGGCGGTTGGCGAAGCGACCCACGGTTGCGCCGAAATACTGCCCCTTGGCGAGATAGTCGGCCATGTTGTCATAGCCCAGGATCACGTCCGCCTTGCGACCGGCGCGATCGGGCATCACCAGCGACTGGAGCATCGCGCCATAGGCGACCACCGTCGCCGAGACGCCGCGTGCATTGGTGAGGGTAACGGACGCGACTGCCGTGCCGTCCGCCAGCTTGCCGAACGTGCCGCGCTTGGCCGTCGCAGCCTCGGCATGGTTCGAAAGCGCGACCAGCGCGGCGATGCCGCAGATCGCCGTTGCCACCTTCATCGTCCATCTCCTCCCAAGCAGTCTTTTGTGCCTCTCGCGGCGTGCCGGGCACGTCATGAAAGATATGATAAATATGTTGCTTGCGATGTCAGGCTTATATAATCTCCGCGCAACGAACAAGCCCGCCACACGAGCGGCGCTAAAAAAGGGGAGGTTTTGCATGAACATCAAGCCATTATTGTGCGCGTCCGTGTCGGCCGTGATCGGCCTGACCCTGGCATCTGCAGCACATGCCCAAACCGCGATGGAAGCGCCGAAGCCGCAGACGTCTAGCGCGGACAGCATCAACCCGGCGTCGCCTGCCCCCGCGGTGCAGGAAAGCGGCCCGGAGGACGCGATCGTCGTAACCGGCTTGCGCCGCAGCCTCCAGTCCGCCCAGTCGATCAAGCGCAATTCGGACGGCATCGTCGATGCGATCGTCGCCGAGGACATCGGCAAGCTGCCGGATACCTTCGCTTCCTCGGCGCTGCAGCGCGTTGCCGGGGTGAACGTCACCCGCGGCGGCGGTGAATCCGCCGGCGTCACGGTGCGCGGCCTGCCGGACCTGACCACCACTTATAACGGCCGCCAGATCTTCACCGCCGAAGGGCGCTACGTGCAGATCCAGGACTTTCCCGCCGGTACCGTCGCCGCGCTGGAAGTGTTCAAGTCGGGCTTGGCCAACCAGATCGAGGGCGGCATCGCCGGCGCGATCAACGTTCGCGGCCGCCGACCGTTCGACTTCAAGGGCTTCGAGCTGTCGGGCTCGCTGAACGGGGTGCTGTCGCAGCAGTCGAAGGGCACGACCTGGAACGGCAACCTGCTGATCAGCGATCGCTGGAACACCGGCATCGGCGAAATGGGCCTGCTGGTGAACGCCTCCTATGTCGGGATCAACTTCCTTGATTCGACGCGCGAACAGTCGATGGTGATTGCGACGACGACCGCTGGCAACGCACCCGCGGGGCAGGCAGGGCTGCGCTATCCCGACGCGCAGGGCCTGTTCCTCGGTTATGGTGATCGCTGGCGCCCCTCGGCCAATGCCGCTTTCCAGTGGAAGCCGACGCCGGAGCTCGAGATCTACGCCGACGGGCTGTTCCAAGGGTTCCGCTCGCGCGATTACAACCGCTACATGTTCATCCCGATCTTCGGCGACAATTTGCAGCTGTCGAACATCACGACGCAGCAGAACAGCAACAAGATCGCGAGCATGACGGTGGCCGGTGCGTCGCGACCGGACGGCTATAGCGGCTCGTTCAACGGCCACACCGATACCTATCAGGGCGGCGGCGGCGCGATCTGGACGCGCGACCGGCTGCGGATCTCGGCCGACATTGCGTATACCGACAGCACCTACACGGCGAACGCCGCGAATATCGACTATGCAGCGGCCAGCTCGCCGGTGCGTAACGTGCAGTTCGAAGTGCCGATCGACGGCGGCCCGAGCAAGCAGTTCGTCAATTTCAACGTCACCGATCCGGCGAACTTCATCAGCCGAGGGCTGTGGCAGGAATTGCTGGCGGTGAGCGGCACCGACTGGCAGGCGCGTACTGACCTCTCCTACGATTTCGACGGCGGCTTCCTGAAGCGGATCGACGTCGGGCTGCGCTACGCTGATCGCAAAGCGGGCCGCGATCTCGGCAACCTTTACATCAATAATGAGGGCGCGCGCATTCCGCTGACGGCGCTGCCCGGCGCTGACGTGCGCCCGACGCGGCCCGGCTTTGCCTATAACAATGCGGAGCCGAACGTCTTCTTCGCCGCCAGTACCCGCGACAGCATCCGCAACAACCTGCCGGCGCTGCGCAGCTTCTTCGGCGCCCCCCCGGGCATCCCGCCGTTCAACCCGGCCGAGAATTTCCGGGCCAACGAAAAATCCTACGCCGCCTATGCGCAGGTAAAATACGGCTTCAACTTGGGCGACACGATCGTCGACGGCGTGGTCGGCCTGCGCGCGGTGAAGACGAAGACGCAGATCGACGGCTTCTCCCGCATCGAAGCGACGGGCGGCGCCGTCACCTATCCGGCGGTAAGCGCCAAGAGCGAGGTCACCGATTACCTGCCGAACGTGAGCGCGCGGGTCGGCTTCACCGACAAGCTCCAGCTGCGCCTGGCCTATACCAAAACGCGCACTCGCCCCGGCTTCTTTGATCTTCGTCCGAACACCACGCTGTACCAACCGGTGATCCTGGCGCCGGGCGATCCGTGCATCACCAACCCCACCACGCCCGAATGCGTGGAGCGGCTTCGTCGCGGCGGCGCGGCTGGCAACCCGAATTTGCAGCCGCTCACCTCGGACAATTACGATGTCAGCCTTGAATATTATTTCTCCCGCGCCGGCTCCGTCACCGCCGCGGTGTTCCGCCACGACGCCCAGGGTTTCCTGCAGACCGTGGCCGATCGCAGCACCGACGCCCTCCGCATCGATCGCCCTCAGAATCTGGGCAAGACCAAGCTCCAGGGCGCCGAGGTGACCTTCACCAGCTTCCTCGACATCGACGGACTGCCAGACTGGGCCAAGGGCTTCGGCATCCAGGCAAATGGCACCTACATCGATGCCAAGGGCGACCTGCCGCCCGATCAGGCGGCGACGTTCAACAACATGCGCCAGCCGTTCCGGGGGGTGTCCAAATGGTCGGGCAACCTTGTCGCGCTGTACGAGAAGCCGCAATTCTCGGCACGGCTCGCCTATAACTACCGGTCGAGCTTTGTGGTCACCGATCCGAGCTATTCGTTCCAGACATTCGATCCGATCGCCCACCCGGTGATCGAGAAGGGCCGCGGCCAACTCGACCTGTCGGCGACGGTGACCCCGGTCGAGAACGTCACCATCGCCTTTGATGTCGTGAACGTGCTCGGGAACCCGCTGCAGCGCTATCGCCAGTTCGACACGGGCGACAGCTACACCCGGCAGGTGCTGTATCTCGAGCGCGCCTATTCCCTGGGCGTGCGCTTCCGCTTCTGACCGGAAGCACGGAAGATGGCAGGGCGCGGCCAGGATGCCGCGCCCTGCCTCGGTACTGATGGCGGCGGAGACGGCATGCGACGCTTCATCCTGGCCTGCGGACTGGCCGCGCTGCTTGCGGGCACGGCGCTCGCCGACAATCCGCAGTTCATCGGCGCCGACCCGCACGCGGTGTTCATCGGCAACGACTTGTGGGTGTTCCCCACCGGCGGGCCCGGCGGCAGTTGGGCGGCGGACCGCTTCGGCGCCTTCTCGTCGCGCGATCTGCGGCATTGGCGGACGCGCGGTGAGCTGATCCGCCGCGACCAGATTTCCTGGATCGCGGACGACGGCGCGCCCGCCCATTTCCTGTGGGCGCCGGCGCTCGCGCGCCGCGGCGGCCGCTATTATCTCTATTACTCGGTTGGGCCCCAGAACCCGACCCCCAGCCGCATCGGCGTGGCCGTCGCCGACCGGCCGGGGGGGCCTTATCACGATATCGGCCATCCGCTGATCGCCTATGGCGGCAACGGCTTCGAAGCAATCGACCCGATGGTGTTCGTCGATCCCACATCGGGCACGGCCTATCTCTATGCTGGCGGCAGCGCAGGGGCCAGGCTGCGGGTGTGGGAACTGGCCAGAAACATGACCAGCATCGCCCGCGAGATCCCCGTCGCCACCCCGCCGAACTTCACCGAAGGCGCCTTCGTGCATGCGCGGGGCGGGACCTATTATCTCTCCTACAGCCATGGTCGCTGGAACGGGCCAGACTATTCGGTTCACTATGCGACGGCCAAGTCGCCCACCGGTCCCTGGACCTATCGCGGCGCGATCCTCACGAGCGACGCCAGACATCAGGGGCCTGGGCACCACAGTTTCGTACGCACCCCATCAGGGCGGTGGCTGATCGTCTATCACCGCTGGGAACGGGTGCCCGGTCCCGGTCCCTATAGTGGCGAACGCGAGATCGCGATCGATCGGGTTCGCTATCGGCGCGACGGCAGCCTCCGCCCGATCGGAATGACGGACGGGGCAGCATCGCCGGCGCTCCCGGCAATTCGGGTACGGGCCACAAACTCACCGGCACCCGAGCGGTCATCTAACTCATCCCCGCGGCCTTCACCGATGCTTCCATCTCCAGCTCTTTCCGCAAGCCGCAGTTCGCGCGTGGGCAGCAAATGACGCCTTCGTCCCAATGGCAGCCATCGCTTCGTACAGAGTGGCGGAGACTCCAGGTTTCGCACGACTGCACGGCGAGCAGGTTCGGGCGTTGGAAAACTCTTTTTTCGGTGGCCGGCTGCGGCTCGGAGCGGAACGACATTCATCAACGCCGTTCGCTCAGGACGCGTTCTCAACAAGGCGGGATGTCAATAGGACCGGGATTGAAGTTCGGTGGTCAAGGCATCGATGAATACCCGCACCTTGGCGGATAAACTGCGGTGGCTCGGATACACTGCATGAATCGCGGTCCGATCACCTGAGGTCGCAGGCCAAATCCGTACCAGCCGGCCGTCCGCGACATGAGGCGCGGCAAGGAAGTCCGGAAGCTGTGCAATGCCCCCATGGTCGAGCACTACCGGGAGCAGGGCCGCGGAGTCAGAGATGGCGAGGGACGGCGGCAACTCGATGCGGCCGAGCCCGCCTTCGGCGTCATCCTGATAGGCCGTGAGCCTGTCACCGTAGCCGATCAATGTATGACCGGTAAGGTCCGTGACGCGTGCAGGCGTTCCCCGGGCCGCTAGGTAGCACGGGCTGGCGCACAGCCACGCCTCCGAAACGAGCAGCCGCCGCGCGATCAAGTCACTGTCCACCATCGGCCCCACGCGGATCAGCAGGTCCGCCGATTCGACCGGCATGTCGACGAAGCGGTTCTCGACCGCCAGCATCACACGGACCTGCGGGTAGGCTGCCAGGAACTTCGGCAGCATCGGGGCGACCAGCGCCGTCGCGACAGTGTACGGCAGGCTGACTCGCAGCGTGCCGGCCGGAACGCCGCCCAGACCCTCCATGGCCGTACTCGCCTCGTCCACATCGGCGAGGATGCGGAGTGCATGCGGGCGGAACAGGGTGCCCGCGTCGGTCAGGCGCAAATGCCGCGTGGAACGATCGACGAGCAGGGTACCGAGGTCGCGCTCCAGCCGTGCGAGGGCGCGACTCACCCCGGACTTGGGCAGCCCGAGCGCCCGTGCTGCGGCCGACACGCTCATGAGGTCGGTGATGCGTACGAACGCGCGCACATCGGAAAGCTCCATCATCGTTCCATTTCAAGCAACGCCCTGTTCCGATTCGGCTGTCTAATCGCAAGCAGATGCAACGCCTATCCTCATGGTCAGCAATCAAGGGAACGGGTGATGCGCGGGATGAATGGTCGACCTCTGGTGGTCGTAGCCGGTGCTTCTGGCGATTTGGGGGAACGGATCGTTCGGGCCTTGCGGGCGAAGGACGTGGTGGTGCGGGCGCTGGTGCGCCGGCCGTCGGACGCGCTCGCGCGCCACGGTGTCGATCAGAGACCCGTGGACTTCGGAGACAGCGCGTCGCTGGCGCAACTGGTCACCGGCGCCGTGTGCGTCGTCTCCGCGCTCAACGGCACGGCGCCCGTGATCCTCGAAGCGCAGGGTCGCCTGCTCGATGCCGCAGTAGTGGCCGGCGTGCCGCACTTCATTCCGTCGGACTTTTGCCTGGACTACCAAGCGACAAAGCCGGGTGACAACCGCAACATGGACCTGCGGCGCCAGTTCGCTGCCCGGCTGGATGCGGCGCCGATCCATGCCACGTCGATCCTCAACGGGCCCTTTGCAGAGCTGTTGAAAGGCGAGGCGCCGATCGTGCTGCACCGCCTCCGCCGGGTCCTGTTCTGGGGTGACGCGGACCAACTGTTCGATTTCACCACCAAGGATGACGTGGCGAGCTTCACCGCGGATGCCGCACTCGATCCGGCAGCGCCGCGCTACCTGCGGATTTCCGGGGATCAGATCAGCCCGCGCGGCCTTGTCGAGCTATTGACGAAGAGGGAGGGGCAGCGTTGGCGGCTACTCCGGGCCGGAGGCATCGGCCGGCTGAGCACGATCATCGCGATAGCGCGTGCCCTGACGCCGGAAACCGATGCCCCGTTCCCCATATGGCAGGGGATGCAATATCTTCGCGACATGTCGACGGGTCGGGGCAAGCTGCACCATCTGGACAATGCTCGCTACGGCAAGACCGATTGGAGCAGCGCAGCCACCATACTTGCCTCCACGCTTTCATGAGCCGCCTCTTCGAGGAGAATGCCGCCGTGGCAGACATCATCACGCCTTTCCCGATCAGCGTTCCGGAGTCGGCGCTGACGGACCTCGCCGATCGCCTCGCCCGCACCCGCTGGCCCGACGCCGGTACCGTTCACGACGGGCGTCAAGGCCCTGCCTTGCAGGCCCTTCAGCGTCTGGTTACGCATTGGCAGGAGGGCTATGACTGGCGGGCAATTGAGGCTCGGCTCAACCAATGGGGAAGCAGCCGGACTGTCATCGACGGTTTCGGCCTCCACTTCCTTCATATCCGCTCGCCAGAGCCCGACGCCGTGCCGCTCCTGCTCGCCCATGGCTGGCCTGGCTCGGTCCTGGAGTTTCGCGACATGATCGGTCCGCTGACCGTCCCGGCCGCGAATGGCCAGGCGGCGCAGCAGGCCTTCCACGTCGTGATCCCCTCCATGCCGGGGTTTGGCTTCTCCGACCAGCCGGCGGAGCCCGGCTGGAACGTCGGCCGCGTCGCACGCGCCTATGCCGAGCTGATGCGCAGGCTGGGCTATGGCAACCGCTGGGTTGCGCAGGGGGGCGACTGGGGCGCCGCCGTGGTCACGGCACTGGCCCAAATGCGTGCGCCTGGACTTCAGGGCGTCCACCTCAACATGGTCCTGTTCCAGCCCACGCAGGAGGAGATTGCCAAGGCAACGCCGGAGGAGCAGGCGATGCTTGCCGACATCGGCGATACGACCAGGAGCAATCGGGCTATATGAAGCTCCAGAACACGCGGCCGCAGTCGGTAGCGTTCGCCCTGGCGGACTCGCCGGTGGGTCTGGCTGCCTGGATCTATGCCCTGTTCCAGGACGTGACCGACAGCGACGGCGCGCCCGAAACGGTGATCCCGCTAGATCACATGCTCGACGATATCATGTTGTACTGGCTTCCGAACGCAAGCGCGAGCGCGGCGCGCTTCTATTGGGAGAATGCGCAGGCTGCAGGCGGCTTTTCGGGCGAGCCGATCGCGCTGCCGGCGGGGGTCAGCATGTTCCCCGGCGAGGCGCTGCGCCTGTCGCGACGGTGGGCGGAGCAGCGGTTCGCGGATCTGCGCCATTATAGCCAGCCCAAGCGCGGCGGCCACTTCGCCGCCATGGAGAACCCCGCGGCTCTTGTGGCCGATGTGCGGGCGACTTTCGCTTCGATCTGATCTGCATTGGGATGGCGGCGGCGCGGAGCCTCCTGTCGGGCGCCGATGCCACCGGGCCGCTTCTACACCAAATTGTTGAGCACAACTCCGCCGCCCGCTCGGCGAGTTCCTCGGCGGGCTGGGCTTGGTCGTCATAGTTCACCGCCACGGCTGCGCCCGCTGCCGGCCGCTTCGGCAACTGCAAGGCCGACGCCCGAATTCGCACCGGTGACGATCGCGGCATGGCCCGCGAGAGAAGCGCTGGTCGGCTGCAGGAATGTGTCTCCAGAAGTGCGCAGAGGGGCCAGAACCTCACGCGCAAACGCGCCATCGGGCGGGGCGGTTACCGGAAAAATAGGGATCGATGCTGAAGGAGGAAATCGGTAAAGTCGTGCGGCGGCGTGCCGGTGAGGCGCTCGATCTCGAAGGTCGGATCGATATCGTGATGCCCGGCGACGACGTCGGCGAATTGCACGACCAGGCCCTTCGCCATCCAGGGCGAGTTGCCCGTCAGGCGCATCAGTCCCCAGAACAAAGGGGAGGGCAGATCGAGATAGCGGACCTTGTGGCCCGCGACCTTGGACAGGCGCGCCGCGGCTTCCTTCATGTCCAGCGTTTCCGGACCGGTGAGGAAATAGGTCGCGCCGTCATGGCCGTCCTGTGTCAGCACGGCGGCGGCCACGCGCGCGACATCGCGCGTGTCGACCCAGGAGACCGATCCCCTGCCGGCCACCTGGGGCAGAAAGCCCCTGGCGATCGGATCCTTGAACCACAGGAAATTCTGCATGAAGGCGGTAGGCTTGAGGATCGTCCAGCCGATGCCGGAGGCGCGGAGATGGTGGTCGATCAACGCGTGCGCCTTTGCCCAAGGCACCGGCGAGCGCACATTGCTGTCGGAGGCGGAGATCTTGACGATCCGGCTGACGCCGGCCTCGTTGGCGGCATCGATCGCGGCGGTCTCCTGTGTCACCTGCTGCGGCGTGGGCGGCGTGATGAGGAACATGGTCTCGATACCCCGCATCGCTGCCGCCAGCGTTTCCGGCCGGTCGAAGTCGCCGCGGACGGCATCAATGCCCTGCTGGCTCAGGCGCTCGACCTGTTCTTGTTTGCGGCACAAGCCGCGGAATGGCGTTCCCGCTTCCTTGAGGAGGCGGCAGACTTCACCACCGATGCCGCCGGTGGCACCTGATACCAAGATCATGACAGGGTCTCCTTCTGGGCGTTGGGGTCGGGGAGGGACGGGGGCACGGCACGGTCGAGCCAGTCCGCGAGAATGGCGTTCATCGCTTCCAGGGTCTGGACGGCGTCGCGGATCCGGGCGCGGCCGACGCGGTCGGCAATCTCTTCGTCGAGCGGGGCCACCGCCTGCTCTGCGCCGGTGACGGCGGCAATCCCTGCATCCGTCAGCACGATAAGCTTCGCGCGGCGGTGGTGCGGATTGTCCTGAAACTCGACCAGCCCGCGCTCGGCCAGCAGGTCAACGACGCGCTGCACCGCCTGGCGCGTCAGTCCCATGTTCCGCGCGATCGAGGCGGTCGGAAGCGGCACGGGCGAGTAGCGCAACGCTCCGAGCACCTGCCACCACGCGCTGGTTAGGCCGAGATGGGCAACCAGTTCGTTGCCGGTGCCGATCAGCCTTCCGCTGGTAGCGAAGACAGCAAGTGCAAGCTCCCGCACGTCCGATTCTTGATGAGACATTCGACAACGCGCCCCCTTATGGACAGCATGTTGTCGAACTACATCAATGCACGATGGTTCCTTCGGCAGGCAAGTCCTTGTCGCAGCTACCATTGGCGGGGATGGTGGCAGTCGCCTCCCCGAACCGACCACCGCCGTCGCACTCGCTCTGAGGCGAGCGACCGACCGGATGGATTCGAGTATTCTCAGCGGAGGCAAGCGCGTCTCCCAATTCGACTTCGTAATAACATGCTGTATTCGAACTGAGCGGGGCGAGCGATCTTCTGCCACGTTACAGCTGTCCGCGTTCGGACCGGCCCGCCGCTGACAAGGTCGCCGATCTTCAGCTGGAGCAGATTGCGGCCAAGAAAAACAAGCGGTTAGACTTGCGCGAAGCCAACGCACCCTCCACCTACCATCCACACGGATGGCGGGACGGATGCAATGCCTGAGCGAACTGACCTGCGGACGCGATCCGACAGTGAAAAGATCACGATCAATCTCGGCTATGTAGATCTCGGGCGCATCGACCTGCTCGTCCGCGACGGCTTCTACGGCAACCGGACAGACTTCATCCGAACAGCCATTCGCAGCCAGCTCGAGCGGCATGCCGAGGCAGCTGACAAGTCGATCCGCCGCCAGCAACTCGACCTTGGCCTGCGTCATATAACCAGTGCCGAACTCGAAGGAGCGCGGGAGCGCGGCGAGATGCTGGATATCCGCGTTCTGGGCCTGGCAACGATCGACGCCGACGTCACGCCTGAACTTGCGCTCGAGACGATCGCTTCAGTCACCGTGCTTGGCGCCCTGCAAGCCGGCGCAGCGGTAAAGACCGCCCTCGCCGACCGCATCCGCTGACAGCCCTTCCGGAGATCCAACATGCGCCTGCACCCAAACATCATGGAAGCGACCCGGCTCACGCGCGAGGGGAAACTCGGAGACGCGACCGCGCTGCTCCGCTCGATGCTCGGCGGCACGGTTGCAGAGCCAGCGCCGCGCCCAACCGTCCTACGCACCAAGCCCCCGCAGCTACCCGGGCGAGGCGCCGATGGTCACCAACCCTCGAGCGAGGCCTCACCATCCGGGAAAGCCGGCGGGACGTTCGAAGCCCACATCCATACTGGCCCGCAAGGCCGCCTCACATACAAACTCTACGTACCAGGGTCGGCTACGTCCGGAGCGCCGCTGATCCTCATGCTGCACGGGTGCACGCAGGACCCGGATGATTTCGCTGCGGGCACCGGCATGAACGATCTCGCCGACGAGTTCGGCTTCCTTGTTGCCTACCCTGCGCAAACCAAGGCGGCCAACGCCTCTCGCTGCTGGAACTGGTTCCGACCGGGTGACCAAAAGCGGGATGGGGGCGAACCCGCGCTCATCGCTGGCGCGACCCGGGAGATCATGGCGCGATACGGAATCGATCCAAAGCGCGTCTATGTCGCCGGCATGTCAGCGGGCGGCGCCGCGGCCACGATCATGGGAGAGGCTTATCCCGACCTCTTTTCCGCAGTTGGCGTACACTCTGGCCTCGCCTGCGGCGCCGCGAGCGATCTTCCCAGCGCGATGATGGCGATGCGCGGGAGTGGCGTGCGAGCCGCGAAGCATCGAGGTGCGCCGACCTTCGTGCCGACCATCACGTTCCACGGCGATCGTGATCAGACCGTAGACAGGGTGAACAGCGACCATATCGTCGAGAGGGTGATGGCAAGCGGCGGTCCGATCCTTACCGAGGAGACGATCAGAGGCGACGATGGCCGCGGCCGGCGCGCCTACACGCGCCGAATACTGCGCGATGCTGGCGGCACGCCGCGCCTCGAGCAGTGGACGATCCGCGGTGCTGGGCACGCTTGGGCCGGTGGCGATCCGGCGGGGAGCTACACGGACAGGGCGGGGCCGGACGCCTCGCGTGAGATGGTCCGCTTCTTCCTGGCGCAGGGCTGACGCTCCGCAGCCGGACGAGCGTGCGCCGTAATCTGCTCCGGACATGTCGGATTCGATGACTCTATAAATGCGGCTGTTGCAGCCGAGAGGTTCTGACGCCCGTCAAACAGCCGCTTTCTGCCTTCAGAGATTAGAGGCCGCCTTTCAGCAAGCGAGCAAATCTCGATCGTCCTGCTGTTCCGTTCGCGCAGGCGCTGCATGTCCGCTGCAGGCCAGACCCCGCCGTTCGCCAAGGGGGAGGAGGAGCAGGATTGTCTCACACTCGGCCGATCCGGTGCTTGTGGTAAGATGGCAGCTTTCCCGTGTAGTGAAGAATCTGACCTTCGATTGTTTGGCACAGCAGCCGCTGACGCGGCTCGACAGCGCAACGTCGTGCTGATGTCTCAGCCGGTCGCTTGTCATGGACATCCGGGCCTCAGGCTCTGTTGATGAGTGAGATCCAGCAAGGCGCTGGACTGACAAACCTCCTCCATCAGCGGAGTAGATCATGTACCTTCATGTCAAGGAAACCGCATTCCACTGTAAGCCCGAAAAGCCTGATCCAGTTTATGCAAAGCAACTTCAAGAGCTCATCGGCGGCCAGTGGGGCGAAATCTCGGTAATGCTCGGATATATGTTCCAGGCATGGAACAGCCGCGGCCCCATCAAGTATCGTGACATGACGTTCGACATCGGAACCGAAGAAATCGGCCATGTCGAGATGCTGGCGACAATGGTCGCCCGGCTGCTCGAGCGTTCGCCGGTGGAAGACCAGGAAAATGCAGCCAAAGACTCTCTCGTCGGCGCGGTAATGGGCGGTGCTCGCGTTGAAGACGTGATCATGGCCGGGATGAGCCCGCAGCATTTCATCGTCAGCGGTGGCGGCGCGATGCCCGTCGATTCACAGGGCAATCGCTGGACGGCCGACTATATTGTCGCAAGCGGCAATTTGCTGGCGGACTTCCGCTTCAACGTCACAGCGGAAAGCCAGGGGCGACTGCAAGCTGCCCGGCTGTACAATATGACGGACGATCCTGGCGTGAAGGAGATGCTCAGCTACTTGATCGCACGCGATACGATGCATCAGAACCAGTGGCTCGCCGCGATCGCCGAGCTTGAAGCCGACGGCTTGGATGAGACGCCTTGCCCGGCGAACTTCCCGCGCGAACTGGAGAACCAGGAGTTCTCGTATAAATTCCTGAATCATTCGGCCGGCACCGAAAGTGCCGAGGGCCGGTGGGCATCTGGTCCAACGCCGGACGGCAAGGGCAACTTCGAATACGTTGCCGAACCGCCCGCGCTGGGCCCTGTCCCCGACCTCGGCATGACGGACCCGCGCCTTTACGGCACGCAGAAGGTCCCAACGCCGCCGGATGCATCCTGATGCGCATATCGGGGCTCGCGCAGTGCGCGAGCCCCGCGTTCAGCTCCCGTTTCGCAGAGGATGTCATGAGTTTTCCAACGCCCATTGGCCGACTGCCCGTCTGGCGTGTCGCGGCTGGCCTGACGATCAACACTGCGGGGCTGCTCCTGCTGTTTGACGCGATTCATGCAACCACTATCTGGCAGTAAGCTGGCAACTGGGGTCCGCCCGGGTTTCTGGTCCAGCTTGGGCGTGAGTATCCGGCGTTCTTGATGCTCTGGTCGACGTCGATCGCCATAGCCTCGCGTGTGAAGGCGCCGCCTAACGTCAGCGCGCGCAAGCGCCGGTCGTCGAACAGAGCGTTCGAAGCGATGTCCATCGACCACATCGCGTTGGCAGCCGATGCCGCAGGGTGCCGCAGGGTGCCGCAGCCCAAAAGTGCCGGAATACTCTCGCTTCAACCGACCCAAAGACCAGGCAGGGAGTCAGAAGGAGCAGCCGGGCCACGGGATCCCGAGGGCCTGCGCGCCTTGCTCTCCCCATATTCCCTCGACCGCCCCGGGATGTTGCGCACGCGACACGATGGCGCTACCGCGGGCCATTCGGTCGAAAATCTCTTCGGCCGAACCATGATCGCGCTGGTGCTCCGGGAGGAGCTTAAAAGGGAACGCGGTGTGGGAGCTTGCTCCCGAAGCCGAGGCTGTCCCTGCAACTGTAAGCGGCGAGCGAGATGCACCGGCTTCCTGCCACGGAAGCAGCCACTGGGTCGAAGCGCCTGGGAAGGCGTGCATCGAGCGACGACCCGCGAGCCAGGAGACCTGCCGGCGTCCGGTCGCTCTTGCCCCGGCCCAGGGGGTGGCCGCGGCACGGTGTACTCCGTCTGAGCGACGAACGAGCGGCGGGGGCCGCATCGGTCACGTGCGTCGGTCGCCCATGGCGTCCGGCCGGCGCCGTGCGCCGACCGTTCGCGCGAACGGCACGCTCCCGCCCGACGTCGACGACGCCGGGGGTATGATGCATGGATCTTCGCGCCGTTTCGCGGCCTTTCGCCGCGCTTGCCTGCGCCGCTGTCGCCGCGCTCCCGCCCGCCCAGGCACAGACGGAGAGGGGCGACGAAACCGTGGTGGTGACCGGTACCAGCCTGGAGGACACGCTGCCGCGCCAGCGGGCACGCTATGGCAGCGACCTTGCGGTGCTCGGCGAGCTTCAGCTGCGGGAAGGCGGCGCCGTGGATGTGGCGAGCGCGCTGCGCAGCGTTCCCGGCCTGTATGTCCAGCCCGCCAGCGGGCCGTTCAGCTATGTTGACGTCTCGCTGCAGGGCTCGCGCACCCAGGACGTGCTGTGGACCGTCGACGGCGTCCGCATCAACAACCGGCTCTATGGCGGCACCTCGCCCAATGACACGCTGCCCGCCAGCATGATCGAGCGGGTCGAGGTTCTGAAGGGCGGCGAAAGCCTGTTCTATGGCACCCAGGCCGCCGCGGGCGTGATCAACGTCGTGACGCGCGATTTCTCGGATCGTTTCGGCGGCCAGGTCGACGCCAGCGTCGACAGCTTTGCCGGCACCAGTCTCGGCGGCTATGTGCGCAGCGGATCGGGCAGGCACCAGTTCGTTGCCTGGGGTTCCCGCAATCGCGCCGAAGGCTACCAGCCGTTCAGCCGGATGGAGCCGAGCGCTACCGATCGCGCCCGCGGCTATGCCCTTTGGTCGGTCGGTGGCAAATATCGCTACGACCTCGGCCCCGACTGGCGGTTCAGCCTGCACTATATCCACACCGAGGCGAAGCTCGACAATCTGAGCCCGACCCGCACCCGCGAGAGCCGCAACGACCGCAATGAGGAAATTGCCAGCGCCCGGCTCGATTATGTGGGGAGCGATGCGGTGCAGCTCTTCCTCAAGGCCTATTTCCACGACTGGAAGACCGCCTATGTGCAGATTCGCAATGCCGCAGGCGGGGGTGCGCCGATCGTGGTGTATCCGGCCGGCACCTTCTGGGGCTTTCGCGATTATGGCGGGAGCGCGCTCGTCCAGCTGCGGCCGCACCGCGGGCTCGACTATGTGCTCGGCTATGATTTCCAGCAGTTCAGCGGACGCGACGACGTGCTGCGGATCGGGGCTACAGAGGAGCGCGTCCACGCCGGCAGCGTGCAAGTCCGGACCAATGACGACCTCTCGCGTCGCGCCCGATTGTCGGCCGGGCTGCGCTACAACGACGGCGGCGGCGCGCGGAAGACGGTGTGGAACGTCACTGGCCGCGTCGAATTGAGCGACAGCCTGTTCTTCCAGGCCAATGGCGGCACGTCGTTCCTGCTGCCGAGCGCGTCGCAGCTCTACCAGATCGATCCCTGCTGCGAGCGCGGCAACCCCGATCTGAAGCCGGAAAACAGCCTGAGCGTGAATGCCGGCCTGGGCGGCACGCTGGCGAGCGGCCGCGTGCACTGGCAGGCCATGGTCTTCGCGCGGCGCATCGACAACCTGATCGCCATCGACACGGCCAATCCCGCCTATCCGGATGGCATCTATGCCAATTCGGAGTCGCGTGTGCACGTGCGCGGGGCCGAACTGGTGCTTGGCGCGGTACTTGCCGACGCCTGGCATTTCGATGCGAGCTACACCCATGCCCGCGCCCGCGATGCCGGCTCGCTGCTACAGCGCGATCGCACCCCGGAGCAGCTTGCGCGCGGCAGCCTTGCGTGGCGGCCGCGTACGCTGCCCGTGAGCGCCAGCGCCTCGGTCAACTGGGTGGGCGATGCGTATGCGACGGCCAGCGGCTTTGGCCGGCGTAACTATGGCGATTACGCGATCGTCGATGCCGGGGTGCAGTTCTTCCCCGATGCCGCGCGCCGGCATCGCGTCGCGATCAACGTGGACAACCTGTTCGATCGCGACTACGCCACGCGCGGCTTCCAGTCGGCGGTGCCGGATAGCGGCGTCGGCCGGTTCCTCTATTTCACCCGCGGCGTGCCGCGGACGCTGCGGGTCAGCTACGGCCTGGGCTTCTGACGGTGCCCCGGGCGATCCTTGTTGTCCATCGCTGGCTGGGCGTCCTCGTCGGGGCGGTGATGACGCTCTGGTGCCTGTCGGGCTTCGTGATGCTGTATGTCGACTACCCTCGGCTCACCCCGGCCGAGCAGCTGCGGGGCTTGCCGCCGCTGCACTTGCCGGCGGCGGATGCGCTGGCGAGGATCGGCTTGCCCGACGACCTTCCGCTTTCCTCCGCGCGGCTGGAAATGGCGGCAGGCAGGATGGTGCTGCGGATCGTGCCCGCCGCGGCCCCGGAGCGACCGATCGGCCAGACGCGAGCGCTGCCGGGCAGCTATGATCTCGCCACGGGCGCACCGCTGGCCGCGCTGTCGCCCGCGGCGCTCCGGCAAATAGCGTCCGATTATGCAGCGCAGGCTGGGCTGGCCGGCGGCGTGCGGAGGATCGCGGCAACCGGCATCGACCAGTGGACCGTGCAGGCCTTCCGCCGCAACCACCCACTGGTGCGTGTCGACTATGCCGATCCCGCGGGAACCAGCGTGTACATCGCGACGCGGTCCGGCGAGATCGTTCAGCAGACGACGCGGTTCGAGCGCTTCTGGAACTGGCTTGGCGCGGTGCCGCACTGGCTGTACCCGACCTTGCTCCGCCAGAATGCTGCCGTCTGGAGCCAAATGGTGATCTGGACGGCGCTCACCGGGTGCTTCCTGACGGTGACCGGTCTGTGGGTAGGCATCGCCCGGCTGCGGCGACGGAAGGACGGCAGCGTCGGATCGCCCTACAGGGGGCTGTGGTGGTGGCATCATGTCTTCGGCCTGGTTTTCGGCGTGCTGACGCTGACCTGGGTGGCCAGCGGGCTGCTCTCGATGAATCCCTGGGGCCTGCTGGAGAGCGCGGCGGGCGCCGCCGAGCGGCAGCGGCTGGCCGGGGAGGTGCAGTGGGGTGCGGTCCGAACGGCGTTGGGGCAGCTGGGGCAGCTGCCGCCCGATACCCGCCGCGTGGAGACCGCGCCGCTCGGCGGGCAGGTCTTTCTCGTCGCCCGGGATGGCGCCGGCGCCGTGGCGCGCTTCGACGCCGAAGGACGGCGCGCCCCGCTCCGCCGGGAGGCTATCGCTTCGGCGCTGCGCACCAGGCTGCCTTTGGCCGACCTGCACCTGCTGACGGCCGAGGACGCCTATCATTACGGGCACAAGGCACCGGCGCGGCTGCCGGTATGGCGGGCGGTCCTGAAGGACGCCGAGGCGACCCGGCTGTACATCGATCCCGATACCGGGGCGCTTCTCCACGCGGCGGACGGCAACGCCCGCGCGCAGCGCTGGCTGCAGGACGGGCTCCACCGGCTCGACCTCCCCGGGCTGCGGGCGCGCCCGCTATGGGATCTGGTCGTGCTGCCGATGCTGGTGATGGTGACGCTGGTCTGCGCAACCGGCGCCTGGATGGGCCTGCGCAAGGCAAAGCGCGACGTGCGGCGGGTGTTTCGCCGCCGCCGTCGTTGAGGGCGTCCCCGGTGCCCTGGTGATGCTTCCGGGGACGATGATGTGCGACCTTACTGCGCGGTGTTTGCCCGGTCGAGCGCCTGGCCAAGGTCGGCAAGGATATCGTCGATATGCTCCAGGCCGATCGACAGGCGGACATAGCCTTCCGACACGCCGGTCACCAGCTGCTCCTCGGCGGAGAGCTGGGAATGCGTCGTCGAGGCGGGATGGATGGCAAGGCTGCGCGCATCGCCGATATTGGCGACATGGTAGAACAGCTGGAGCGCATTGATGAAGGCGCGGCCCGCCGCGCTGCCGCCGGCCAGTTCAAACCCGACAAGCCCGCCCTGACCGCCGGTCAGCACGCGCGCGGCGCGCTCCGCCTGCGCGCCGGTCTGCACCGAAGGATGGATCACGCGCGTCACGTCCGGCCGCGATTGCAGAAACGCGACCACCCTGGCCGCATTCTCGCAATGGCGCGGCATCCGGAGCGGCAGCGTCTCCAGCCCCTGCAGGATCTGGAACGCGTTGGTCGGCGAGAGCGCGGCGCCCAGATCGCGCAGCAGCACGGTGCGCGCGCGCAGGACATAGGCGATCGGGCCCAGCGGCTTGGCCGCCTGGCTCCACACCGCGCCGTGATAGCTGGAATCCGGCGTGTTGAGCAGCGGCTGGCGATCGGGGAATGCTTCCCAATCGAAATTGCCGCCGTCGACGATCACCCCGCCGATCGAGGTGCCGTGGCCGCCGATATACTTCGTCGTCGAATAGACGACGATCGCGGCGCCGTGATCGAACGGACGCGCGATGAGCGGGGCGGCAGTGTTGTCGACGATCAGCGGGATGCCAAGCGGGCGCCCCAACGCAGCGATTTCGCCGATCGGGCAGACGATCAGCTTGGGGTTGGGCAGCGTCTCGACATACCAGGCGCGGGTGCGTTCGTCGGTGGCGCGGACAAACGCCTCCGGGTCGGCGGGGTCGACGAAGCGTACCTCGATGCCCTGATCCTTCAGCGTGTTGGCAAACAGGTTCCAGGTGCCGCCGTAGAGATCGGTGCCGCTGACGATGTTGTCGCCGGCGCGCGCCAGATTTTGCACCGCATAGGCCGAGGCTGCCTGGCCGGAGGCGACCGCCAGCGCCGCTGCGCCGCCCTCGAGCGCGGCGATGCGCTGCTCCAGCACGTCGGTCGTCGGATTGCCGAGCCGGGTGTAGATATTGCCCAGTTCGCGGAGCGCGAAGAGGTTGGCGGCATGCTCCGTGTCGCGAAACTGGTAGGACGTCGTCTGGTAGATCGGCGGCACGACAGCGCCCGTCGTCGGGTCTGCTCGCCAGCCGGCGTGCAGGGCCAGGGTTTCAGGGTGCAACTGGCGATCGGCCATTGTCGTCGTTCCTCTCACATCGTGCGTCTGTGCTGTCGACGTGGATGCTAGCGACTGGCCCCGCGAAGGGGAGAAAGTTTTCCTTGGCAGCGCCCGTGGCGGCGCACGCACCCAGGGATGCGTGCGCCTTCGGCTTACATCTTGAAGCGGGCGCCGAACAGGAACGTGCGACCGAAATGATGGAACTCGTAATTCCGGTTCGCGTCGAGATCGGTGTAGCGATCGCGATAGTCATCGGTGAGGTTGGTGCCCTCTACAGACAGTTCGAGGTTGGGCGTGATCTTGTACCGGATCGAGGCATCGACGTTCAGCGACGAATTATAGCCCTCGAAGATGTTGCCGGTGCCCGAGCTGCCATCGATATAGGGCCCGCGATAGCTGACGGAGCCGCGCGCGCTGAAACGCTTGTCCTCATAATAGAGCGTGCCGTTATAGGCGCGCTTGGACAGGCCATAGAGCGTCTCCGTCCGCGTCACCGGCACGAGTGCTCCGCCCGGGGTGATCGCCGGGCCGCTCTGCGTATAGGCAGCATCCGAGTCGATGAAGGTCGCGTTCGCGATCACGCCGAAATTCTTGAGGAAGCCCGGCAAGAAGCGGAACGCGGTCTGGAACGAGACTTCCATGCCCTTCAGCGATGCGCCCGTGCCATTGGTGATCGTGCTGATCTGCCAGATCTGCCCCTCCGGGTTCGATGCGGCGGGGGAGCTGGGCGGGATGATCGAGGTCGGCAGCCCGGTCGAGGCATAGGTGCCCGACGTGGTCACCGAGACCGGGAAGCTCTGGACGCTCTTCTTGAACAGCGCGACCGAGAAGATCGACTGCGGCGCGAAATACCATTCGGCCGCGAGATCATGGGAGGTCGCGCGGAATGGCTCGAGCTGCGGATTGCCGAAGCTGATCCGGTAGTTGAAGCCATCCACCGATCCGCCTGGGGTGAGGTTGCCCAGGGTGGGGCGCGTCATCACCTTGGAGATGGCGCCGCGCAGGATCACCTTCTCGGTGGGGAACAGCGCCACGTTCAGCGCGGGCAGCCAGTCGTCATAGCTGCGGCGCACCGTCACCGGCACGCCGTTGTTGAGGCCGGTGGAGGTCTGCCCGGTCTGCACATAGCGCATGCCGGCATTGGCGGCGTAGCGCAGCCCCAACAGATCGCCCTTCACGTCGAACTCGACATAGCCGCCCTTCACCGTCTCGATGACGCTGCGGATGTTGCCGACGTCCGGTGCGAGCGCGCGGTTATAGAGGCCGGTATATTTTGCCGACGCATCGATATTGGGGATGAGGAAGGTGCTGGTCGTGCCCGCCGGCTGGCCCGCCTTGCCGAGGTTGAACGTTTCGCCCAGCCCGGCGGCCGGGAAGCCATAGACCGCGCCCGGCGCGAATACCTGGTTCGATGCCGAACAGGTCACCGTGCCCAGCACTGCGTCCGGCGCCGCGGTCGCCTTGGTCGGGCAGACTACGGCGTCGCGGGTATAGGCCACCGAATCGAAGGAGAAGCGGCGATAGAGGCCGCCTGCCTTCACTTGGAAGCCGTCGGTCACGTCCCATTCGGTGCGCAGCTGCGCGGTGCGGAACTTGTTGACGACGCTGGACGGGCGGTCGCGGATCTCGGCCAGCTGGAAGTTGGCCGGATCGGTCACGCTGGTGCCGAAGGTCAGCTTCGGCTGCCACATGTTCGTGTAGTCGTAGCTGTAATTCTGCGAGGTGCGATTATCGAAGACGAAGGTCGTCTCGAGCGGAATGTCCGCGGTGGACTTGGAGATGCCGCCGAGCAGGGTGAAGCGCAGCGTGTCCGTCAGGTCCTGGTCCCAGCTGCCGCCGATCTGGTAGAATTCGGTCTGCGACTGGCGCAGATAATGTTCGGTGCGCACCCACGCATCGTTGAGGGTGGCCGAAACCATGTTGCCCTTGCCGTCATAGGTCGGGTTCAGCAGGTCGATCGAGCGTTCGTTGGAGCGCAGCAGCACCTCGCCCCATTTCTCCTCGCGGGTCTCCTTGAAGCGCGAATAGAGGCCGTCGATCGAGATCTTGGTAGCGTCGCTCGGTGCGAACTGGACGCTGCCGGTCACGCCCAGGCGTTCGCGATCGTGGAGGACCTCGCCGTAGCGCGGGATGCGCGGGTGGAAGGCCAGCGCGGCCTGGTCGCACGCGGCGCTGGGGCGGTAGGTCCCGCCGCTGTTCCGCACTGGCGTCGTGCCGCTGGCGCTGTTGTAGAAGCAGGGCGTTCCGTTCACAGAATCGAAGCGCGCCTGCGCCCAGCGCACGGTGTTGTTGCCGAGTTCGACATTGTTGGTCTTGCTGTACGCGGCCGAGACCGAGGCGCCGAAGGTGCCTGCGGCATTCTTCCAGGATAGCAGCCCGGCGAGGCGCGGCCGCAGGTTCTTGGAAAGATCGTTGTAGCTGGCCTGCGCCGATCCGACCGCCGTGAACCCCTGCTTGGCCGCCAGCGGATTGCCCGTGTTCAGATCGACGACGGCGCCAAGCGAGCCTTCGTCGAGCGAGGCCTCCGCCGTCTTGTGGACGACGATCGAGGTGAACAGCTCCGAGGCGAAGACGTTGAAGTCGAAGGCGCGGTCGCGGTTGGCGCTGGCGCCATCGGTGGAGGTGGCAACGGTTTCCATGCCGTTGACCCGCACCCGGGTGAACTGCGCGCCGAGGCCGCGTACCGTGATCGCCCGCCCTTCGCCGGCATCGCGCTGGATCGAGATGCCCGGAATACGCTGGAGCGATTCCGCGAGGTTCTGGTCCGGGAACTTGGCAATGTCTTCTGCGACGATCGCATCGACTGCAGCCACCGACTCGCGCTTGACATTCAGCGCCGCGTCCAGCGAGCGGCGGAAGCCGGTGACGATGATCTCGGAATTCGCCGCGTCAGCCTGGGAGTCCGTCGTGGCGGACGGATTCGTCTGGCCTGCATCCGGTGCAGCCTGCGCCCATGCCGCAACCGGCGTGGCCAGTGCAAATATCAGCGCGCCCGCAGAAATTCCCCGCAAATGCCCTTTGCGCGCACGACCGCGCAGCGCGAAACCCTCAGCCATCTCTCTCTCCTTCGCCCCGCAGGGCCGGTCCGTTCTGAAGCCCGGCGGCGCACCTGCGGCGTGCAACCGGGCATCGAGCTCTTGGTGAGGAGGGTCTGTGCGCGCGACGAATCGAGCGTCGATTCGATCCTCCCCGAAGAATGCGGATCTGCGCCCGCTGCTATGGCCGGCATTCTTGCGCGCAGCGGTAACCGGTGTCAACCGTACGACGATGCGAAGAACGTGCGGAGCGCATCAAGGGGCATGCCGAAACCAACGGCATGCTGCATCACCGCCCGCGGGCGCGGCGCAGATCGATTCCGAGGCGCTTGACCCGGTAGTAGAAGGTCTTGCGCGGCAGGCCGAGCGACGTGATGGCGGCATGGATCTCGCCGTCCGCTGCGGCGATCGCATCGAGGATCGCCGCCCGTTCGAAGGCTTCGATCCGATCGGTCAGGGGAAGCGGCTCGGGCGTGGTCGGGTTGGCGGCGGGCTGCTCCAGTCCGAGGATGAAGCGCTCGGCGGCGCGCTCCAGCTCGCGGACATTGCCCGGCCAGTCGCGCCGGGCGGCGGCATGTGCAGCTTCGGAAAGCGGACGCGCGGGCCGCCGATGCCGAGCGGCTGCCTGGAGAGCAAGGTGCGCGAAGAGCAGCGGCACGTCCTCGCGCCGCTCCGCCAGCGGCGGCAGCCGCAGCGGCACACCGGCCAGCCGGTGGTACAGGCCCGGCGGCAGCGCCGCCGCGCCGCCTTCTCCGATTGCGGCGATGATGCGCACGTCGACATGTTCCGGATCGCGCTGGCCGGCACCCACCGTGCGTGTCTCGGCGAACTGGACGAGGCGGTGGTGGAGTTCCGCCGGAGCCAGATCGAGATGGTCGAGGAAGAGTGTGCCGCGGTTCGCGCGCGCGATCGTGCCGTCGCGTCCGAACAGTTCGCGTTCCACGAGGGTCGGCGGCAGCGTCGCGCAGTCCACCACCTGGAAGCGGTGACGTCCGCGTCGTCCCGCACGATGGACGAGCCGGGCATAATGTTCCTTGCCGGTTCCGGTCGCGCCTTCGAGCACGAGGTCGAGGGCGGCGTCTGCCAGCACCGGGATCATGTCGCGCAGCTGCCGGATGGCAGGTGCCTCGCCGAGCAGTGCCGCATCGGCATCGGTGCTGGCTTCCCGCAGCCGCCGGTTCTCCAGCGCCAGCGTGCGGGCGGTGCCGGCCCGTTGCAGCGCGGCCGCCAGCGCGTCGCCCGGGAAGGGCTTGGTGAGAAAGTCCCAGGCACCGGCCTTGATGGCGTCGACTGCCATGGCCACGTCGCCATGCCCCGTCATCAGGATCACCGGCAGCTCGGCGTCGATCGCGCGGAGCCGGTGGAAGAAGTCGACGCCGGACATGCCCGGCATCCGTACATCGGTGACGACCACGCCGGGGAAGTCGCGATCGATCGCCGCCAGCGCGCTGGCCGCGTCGACGAAGGGCTGCACGGTATGGCCGGCCAGCGTCAGCAGCTGGACCAGCGCCGCACGAAAATCGTCGTCGTCGTCAACCAGGGCCACGGCCACGTTCATGCCCGCCGCAGTTCCAGTTCGAAACACGCGCCGCTCTCCTCCGGCAGCCAGCGCAGGCTGCCGCCGAGATCGGTCATGATGTCGCTGGCGATGACCAGCCCGAGCCCCAGGCCGCTGCTGCGGCTGGTGGCGAAGGGCGTGAACAGGCGTCCGGCAATGTCGGGCGCGATGCCGGGTCCGTTGTCGTGGATGCGCACCCACACCAGGCCGTCCGCCAGCGTGATGCGGATCGTGATCGTCGGATCGGGGCGGCCGGCAAGCGCCTCGACCGCATTCTGCAGCAGGTTGACGAACACCTGTTCCAGCCGAACCTGCCCCCCCATCACCTGCAGGTGCGCGCCGATCGCCGGCCGCTCGAGCCGAACCGATCGCAGCTGCTCCTTCAGGATCAGCAGCGCACCGTCCAGCACCTCGGCCAGCGGCAGCGGGCGAACCTCGCCGGGCTGGCGGCGGGAAAAGCCCCGCAGTTGCGCCGTCACCGATCCGATCCGGTCGCTCAGCCGGCGGATCGTCTCCAGATTGTCGCGTACCATGTCGGTCGCGCCCTGGGCGAGCAGCTGTACGCTGGTTTCGGCATAGGTGCGGATTGCGGCCACGGGCTGCGCCGTTTCATGGGCCACGCTGGCGGTGACCTGGCCCAGCGTGGCGAGGCGGTTGGCCTGGCGCAGCCCCTCGCGCAGATCGGCCGCGCGTGCCTCGATCGCGGCCCGTTCCTCGATCTCGCGGCGAAGCTCGGCGGTGCGGTCGGCGACGGCGGTTTCCAGCTCGGCAGTGCGGCGGCGGCTGAGCGTGGCCCGCTGGCGCAGGCTCCAGAACAGCGCGGCGAGCGCCAGCACGACGACCAGCGCAACCAGGCCGGCGGTGCGCTGGGCGGCCGCCACCGCCGGGCCCACCGATCGGCGGAGCGACAGGCGCCAGCCGGGTTGGCTGGTCGGCACGCTCGCCTCGATCAGGTCGCCGCGCGCCGGCGGCAGCAGGACGGGCGCGGACGTGTCGGGCAGCGCCGCATCGCGCCGCAGTGCGGCAAGCGCCGCCGGAACGATCGGCCGCGCCACTGCGAAGCGCAGGCTGGGGTCGCTGGCGACGAGCACCAGCCCGGCGGGATCCTCGACATAGGTATCGCCCCCGGCGCGTCGCCATGCAGCCTCGATCGCATCGAACTCCAGCTTGACCACGATCACCCCCTCCGTGGGAGTGCGGCGCGCGAGATACAGCCCCGAGTGGCGGCTGACCGTGCCAAGCGCAAACTGACTGGCTTCCCCGCGAATGCGCGCGTCGCGGAAATAGCGGCGGAAGCGATAGTCGGTTCCGACAAAGCTCTGCGGCGTACGCCAGTTGCTCGCAGCCCGGGTGCGGCCGTCCGCGCCGATCACATAGATGGCCGCGGCGCCGGTGGTGCGGGCAAGCGCTTCCAGCTTCTCGTCGAGCGGGCGAGCGGGACCGCCGGCGAGCGTCGCGGCAACGTCGCGGTCGCCGCTGAGGGCGAGGGGGAGGAGCCGGAAACGTGCGATCTCGCTGTCCAGCAAGGCTGCGCGCAGCTGGGCATCGGTGCGGGCGCCGAGGACCAGTGCATCGCGGGTGCGCGCACCGGCTATCCAGCCCGCCGCGATGGCCACCGCCGCCCCGAACAGCGCGGCGAGAGCCCAGTAGTGCCAGCCCGAGAGCGATTCGCGATAGGTCACACACCTGCTATCCGACAGCACCACTGAATGTGCAAGTTCTTGCACTTTGTGTCGTCCGCTTGTGCCGATTTTTGCGCACAGGAGGCTGCGGCGGTCGATTAAGACATTGACAAAAAACAACTAAATACCAGTTCGATTTGAACTTCCTCCGCAAGATTCCGCAATCGAGAATGGCCCAATCGAGTCCTACCGCACAACGGAGGCCGAAGGAGAGGAAGTGATGGTTCGTATCCCTGCCGAGTCCCAAGAAGCCAAGCATGTCGCGGTACCCGCCAAGCCCTTGCCCTGGTACCGGCATCTCTACGCGCAGGTGCTCGTCGCAATCCTGGCAGGCGTACTGATCGGCCATTATGCGCCCGGCACCGGCGAAGCGCTCAAGCCGATCGGCGACGGCTTCATCAAGCTGGTCAAGATGATCATCGCGCCGGTGATCTTCCTCACCATCGTCACCGGCATCGCGGGCATGCGCGACCTCAAGGCCGTCGGCCGGGTCGCGGCCAAGGCGTTCGGTTATTTCCTGTTCTTCTCCACGCTGGCGCTCGTGGTCGGCATGGTTGTCGCAAACGTGGTGCAGCCGGGGGCGGGGCTCAACATCGATCCCGCGTCGCTCGATGCCGGCAAGGTCGCCGACTATGCTGCCAAGGCCCATGAGAGCACGCTGACCGGCTTCCTGCTCGGCATCATCCCGGACACCTTCCTCTCGGCAATCACCGGCGGCAACATCCTGCAGACGCTGTTCGTCGCGATCCTGTTCGGCATCGGCCTCGCGCTGGTCGGCGAGCGTGGCGAGCGGATCACGCAGGCGCTCGAAGACGTGTCGCTGGCCATGTTCAAGGTCGTCGCGATCCTGATGAAGGCGGCCCCCGTCGGCGCGTTCGGCGCAATGGCGTTCACCGTCGGCAAATACGGCGTGGGCACGCTTGCCAATCTCGCAATGCTGGTCGGCACCTTCTACTTCACCTCGGCGCTGTTCGTGCTCGTCGTTCTGGGTGCGGTGTCGTGGATGGCGGGCTTCTCGATCCTGCGGCTGATCGCCTATCTCAAGGCCGAACTGCTGCTGGTGCTCGGCACTTCCTCGTCCGAAAGCGCGCTGCCCTCGCTGATCGAGAAGATGGAGCGCGCGGGCTGCCCCAAGACGATCGTGGGCCTCGTCGTGCCCACCGGCTATTCGTTCAATCTCGACGGCACCAATATCTACATGACGCTGGCGGCACTGTTCATCGCGCAGGCAACCAATGTGCATCTGTCGATCGAACAGCAATTGCTGCTGCTCGCCGTGGCGATGCTTTCCTCCAAGGGCGCGGCGGGGGTGACCGGCGCGGGGTTCATCACGCTCGCGGCGACACTCTCGATCGTGCCGAGCGTACCGGTGGCAGGCATGGCGCTGATCCTCGGTGTCGACCGGTTCATGTCCGAGTGCCGCAGCCTCACCAATTTCATCGGCAATGCGGTGGCGACGGTGGTCGTCTCGCGCTGGGAAGGCCGGCTGGACCACGAAGCGCTCGACGCCGCGCTGCACGGCCGCGCGCTGCCCATCGATCAGCGCCCCGCCGACGCCGTCCCGGCCGAATAAGGAAGTTCGCATGCGTACCGTAACTCGCGTCCTGGGCGCCACCCCGGCACTCGCCCTGAGCGTGCCTGCCGCCGCGCAGGTCGTCGAAACCGCCGGGTATCCAGCCGCCGCCGCCGGCGAAGGCACCACTACCGGCGGCTACAACCTCTCCCGCTGGGCGGAGGACTGGCGCAAGCTTTGCGATCCCGCCAGGCGCGATGATCCGATAGACGCGCTCAAATGCCTGAAGCTCACGCCAAGCGGCGAGGTGTACGTCACCCTCTCCGGCGAGGCGCGGTTGCGGATGAACCACACGACCAACCCCAATCTGCGCGACAGCCGCGCGCAGCGGCAGGACATCGTCCGGCTGGTGGGCGGGGCGGACCTCCACATCGGCGAGCATCTTCGCGTCTACGGCGAGATCGCGCATGGCGGGATCACCGGGGTCGAGCTCGGTGCGCCTGCCGCGACGCTGCGCAACGACGTCGCAGTGCAGCAGCTGTTCGTCGAGGCCAAGGGCGAGGTGGCCGGCATCGATCTCGGCGCGCGGTATGGCCGCCAGGAGTTCACCGACGGGCCGAACCTGCTGCTCTCGCAGCGCGACAACAACACCATCCGCTACACGCTCAACGGCTTTCGCGGCTGGGCACGGGGCAAGACGGTTCGGGTGGATGTGTTCGACCTCAAGCCGACTCAATATGGCGACCTCGGCACCGACGATGACGTGATCGATCCCGCGCGGCGCTTCTCGGGCGTCAGCCTGGGGTTTGTGGTGCCCAAGGCGTGGGTGGGCGGCGCCAAGCTCTATTTCGATCCCTTCTTCTGGCGCCGCCGCAACAAGGTTGGCACCTGGGGCGGCCGTATCGGCCCGGGCACGCGCTTCTATCTCGGCACGCATCTCTGGGGCGAGGCGGGGCCGGTGACGATCGATTGGTCGATCAATCGCCAATGGGGATATTGGCGCGACCAGCAGATCGATGCCTGGCAGGGCTTCTTCGCCCAGAACATCCGGCTGGGCAGCGGCAAGCGCGCGCCGCGGATCGGCTTCCATGCGGATTATGCCAGCGGCGGGGGCGGCTATGGTGACGGCAAGCTTCGCAACGCCTACGCCCCGTTCGGCAACAACGTCTATTACAGCTACGGCCTGTTCCTCACGCCCAGCAACCTGGTGGCGCTGGCGCCGACGCTGAACCTGTCGCCGACCTCGAAGCTGCGGCTCAATCTCGAATATCAGCGGGCGTGGCGCGCCAATGTGCACGACGCGGTGTACCGGGCGAACGGCCAGCCTTTCCCCGGCACCCAGAATGTGCGGGATTCCCGTACCGCCGATGTTGCGCGCCTGCAGGCGGTGTGGGCGCTTACCCCGCGGCTCTCGCTCACCGGCCGCTACGAGCACCTCGCCGCCGGGCCGGCGCTGACCAAGGCGGGCTATGCCAGCTCGGACTTCGTCGCTGGCTGGCTGAGCTTCCGCTTCTGACGTGGCCCGGCGATCCGCCACCAGCCGAGCCCGCCGTAGAGGAGTGCCAGCCCCAGCAGGGTGAGCACGCCGGGCGCGACGTCGCCGAGGCTCGCGTGCATCTGGTTGAGTGGCACGAACACATGCACGCCGCTGGTCGACGGGATCAGCTGCGCCAGCACGCGGACGAAGCCCGGCATCTGGTCGAGCGGCCAGGCGGTGCCAGAGAGAAAGAAGAAGGGCGCGGAGGTGGGCGCGAGGATCACCATCGCCCGCTCGGAGCGATCGAAGAAGCTGCCGAGCCACAGCCCAAGCCCCGCCACCGCCCCGGCGAGCAGGGGTGCCGCGAGCAGCATGCCGCCGACATTCTCGTCGCGCGGTATGCCTTGCACCCAGAAGATGAAGCCGAACAGGAACAGGCAGGTCAGCAGGCCGACCGAAGTGAAGGCGGCCCAGGTGCCGGCATATTCGCCGTGCCCCATCCGCCACCGCCCCTCGCGCCGCCGGCCGCCGACGAAGGTGGCGACGCCGAACAGCAAGGTCTGCTGGATGATCACGATCGCGACGGCGGGGAAGACATAGCCCTTGTAGCCGGCGGTCGGGTTGAACAGCGGTTCGCGCACGATGGTCACCGGCGGCCCGGTGCGCACGGCTTGCCCCAGCACGTCGAGCTTCTCGACGGCGAGGTCGCGCAGCACCTCGGTCACCGCCTCGCCGATCGTGCTGGCGCGCAAGAGGTACGAGGCGTTGACCCACACCGCGATCCCGGCCCCCGGAGCGCCGGTCCGCAGCTGGCGTTGCAGCCCGCGCGCGATCAGCACCACGCCGTCGGCCTTGCCGGCACGGAGCCGCGCCTGCGCCTCGGCGACGCTGGGGGCATGATCGACCACCACCACGGCGCGCGTGGCTTCAAGGTTGCGCACCAGCGCGCGGCTGAGCGCGCTGGCGTCCTCGTCGACCAGTACCACCGGCAGTTGCTGGGCGACTTCCTGACTGTACGGCGCCGGATAGTAGAAGGCGTAGAGCACCACCGCGAGCAGCATCGTGCTGAGCAGGGTGCGCGAGGTCAGCACCGTGGCCCAGGTGGCGCGGAAGGCAGCGGCGAAGCTCATCGCGCCTGCCGCCGGATCAGCACCCAGGCGAGCGCGCCCGGCACCAGCACATAGGCGAGCAGCGCCAGCATCGGCGCCACGACGGTGGCGAGGTCCTGCCCGCCCAGCTGACCGGTCTGGAGCGCAAGATAATGGGTGAGGGGCAGCACCTCGCTCCAGAAGCGGGCAAAGCCGCTGCCGCCGTTGAGCGGCAGGGTCGCGCCCGCATAGGCCAGTGCCGAGCCCGCATAGACCGCGCAGACCGACAGCGCCGTGGCCGTCTCGCGCGTGGCGGCGACCAGCAGCGCGGAGATCGCGGCAGTGCCCAGGTAGAACAGGGTCTGCGCTGCGACGATCGCCGCGATGCTGCCTTCCACCCGCCAGCCGCGCCCTAACGTTACGAACAGCAGCCAGGCGACGCCCCAGAGGCTCGCCGCCGCGACATAGGGCAGCATCTTGCCGAATAGTGCAGGCACGATTGCGCCGCTACCGGCGGCCCAGCCGGCTAGCGAGCGATCCTCAAGTTCGCGACCCAGCGCCATCGCGGCTGTGACCGCCGCGACCAGATGCAGCACCGCCGGATAGATCAACGTGCTGAGAAACCACTCGAAGCTGGAGGCCGCGTTGTTGAGCGGCACCGCCTCCACGGCGAAGCGCCGCGTCGGGTCAGGCGGCAGCGCATGGCCGGAAAGCTGGTCCACCACCAGCGACGCGGCGGCCGCCTGCGCCGCGCTCGCCGCGCCGCTCGCCGCCTGCGAGCCGGAGGACAGGAAGCTGGCATTGTACAGGATGCGGATCACCGGCGTGCGGTGGCGCGCAAGCCCGGCGCCGAGATCCTTGGGCAGGTGGACGAAGCCGTTGGCATGGCCGCGGCGGACCTCTTCCACCGCTTCCGCCTCAGTGGCGCGCATCGCCACGATATGCACCAGCGGCGCCGCGTCGATCGCCCGGAGGATGGCACGGCTCGCCGAACTGCGGTCGTCGTCCACCACCACGATCGGCAGCCGCCGCATCGATCCCTGCCAGAACATCGCGCCGATCAGGAACAGCAGCAGCGCGGGGATCAGCGTCAGCCCGGCCAGGTCCCAGCGGTCCCGCGCCAGATGGCGCAGCTCCGCCCGCAAGGCGTGGCCGAAGGCGCTCATTGCGGCCAGTCGAACAGCACGCTCATGCCGGGGCGCAGGCCGGGGATCGCCGCCACCGGGCGCAGCTTCACCTCGAAGGCGCGGACGTCATAGCCCGAGGCCTGCCGCGTCGCGCGCCACGTCGCGAAGTCGCCGCGCGGGGCGATCTGGTAGACCGCGAAATCGCCGTCGCGACCGAGCGCGGGGATGTGGCCGTGCAGCCGCTTGCCCATCGCGATGCCCCGGAAGCGATCCTCGCGCACGGTGAGCGCCACCCAGGCATGGTCGATGTCGAGCACCTGATAGGCGGGGATCACCGGGCTGACGACTTCGCCCGGCTGCACCAGCTTGCGCGACACCTCGCCGTCGATAGGCGAGACCAGCTGCGTCTCGCGGCCGAGCGCCGTGGCGGTCTGCAGCGCTGCCTCGGCGATGCGCACCTGCGCGTTTGCGGCCTGCTTGTTCTGCGGCCGGGCACCGGCCATCGCCTTGAGGTACTGTTGCCGCGCAGCCTCGGCCTGCTTGGCGCTGGCATCGCGCGCCGCCGCCGCCTCGTCGCGCCGCTGCGCCGCGACCACGCCCTGCGCGTAAAGGTTCGCGGTGCGCCGGCTGGTCACGGCTGCCAGATCCGCCGCCGCCTGCGCCGCCTGCCAGGTGGAGCGCAGCGAGGCGATGTCTTCCTGCCGCGCGCCCTCGTTGGTTTCCGAAGCGATCGCGCGTGCGGCGTCCACCGCGCCCTGCGCCTGGGCCTGGCCGCCGGCGATCTCCGGGCTCGACAGCGTCGCGAGCAGCGTGCCGGCGCGGACCCGCTGGCCCTCCTCGGCCACCAGCTTCTCGACGCGGGCGAGTGCCTTGGTGGCGACGTTCACCTCATCGGCATCGACCATGCCCTGCAGCTGCTCGGGGGCGGGCCGGTTGGCGAGCCATAGCCCGCCGACGATCAGCACCAGCACCGCGATGCCGATCACGATCGCAAGGATGGGCGGCTTGCGGCGCGGCGGGGCCGCGGTCTCGTCGGTCATTGCTGGTCCTCCACGTGCCGATCGGCACGCGCCATATAGTCGCTATACTCGTCGACGCGGTGGCTGGCGGCGAGCAGCGCCATCAGCCCCAGGTCATATTCATAGGCGGCGGCGAGCCGCTGGGTGCGCACCGTCGCAAGCGCCGCCTCGGCATCGATCAGCGCCGACGACGCGACCTCGCCCTCGCGGAAGGACAGCTGCTGCACCCGCAAATTCTCCTGCGCGGCGGCAAGGTTGGCGTCGAGCAGCAGGAACGAGCGCCGCGCCGCCTCGGCGATGTTCCACGCGCGGACGATCTCGCCCGCCACGTCGCGGCGCGCCTGGGCGGCGGCATCGGCCGCGGCGGCCTGGTTCTCACGCGCGGCGGAGAGCGTCTTCTGGCGATCGAAATTGGAGAGCAAGGTCATGCGCAGCGAGACGCCGGCGATCCAGTCGGGCTCGGTGGGCAGCGCGTTGTTGCGGTTGGCGTTGTAGCTGCCGAAGGCAAAGGCCTGGGGACGGTAGCGCGAGCGAGCGAGGTCGACCCCGGCCTGCGCGGCACTCTTCGCCGCATCGGCACCCTGCGCACGGGGCGACTGGTCGATGCCGTCCAGGAAGCGCTGAAGCGGCGGCAGTGCTTCGGTGTGGACGAACAGCGGCGTCGAGGCGGTGACACCCATCGGCTGATCGAGCAGCCGCGCCAGCGTGTCGGTGGCGATCACTTCCTCGCTGCGGGCATGTTCATGCGCGCGCTGGGCGGTGTTGCGGGCGACTTCCACCTCGAGCACGCGGGCATGGGCGAGCACGCCTTCCGCCTCCAGCTTGCGCGCGTCCGAGAGATGGCGGTCGAAGGCTTCGAGCTGCTCGCGGGTGGAGACGGTCAGCTGGCTCGCGACCTTCTGGCCGAAATAGGCGCGCACCAGATTGACGCGGGAGAGATCCTGCCCGCCGGCCTGCTTCGCGCGGGCGATGCCCACCGCCGCATCCGCACCCTTCTGCACGGCGGGGATCGCGCCGCCGGTATAGAGCGGCATCGCGGCGGTGATCGCCGGGCGGAAGACGGTGTCGCGGGTCTGGAACTCCAGCGTGTTGGGGATCGCGCCGAACAGCCGGGGCAGGGCGGCCCCGATCCGCTGCGTCACCTGCGCGACGATCTGCGCGCTCTCGCCCGAGAACTGGCCGCCGAGCTGGTCGAGAAAGCCGTTGGTGGCGCTCAGCGCATCGGCCTTGGGCTCGGACAGATCGACCGAGAGCGTCTTCTGATATTCGATCACGCTGGCCGAGGCGGTGACCACCGGGCGGCGCAGCGTGCGCGTGGCGGCGGCGATATCCTCGCTCGCGCGGACGGCGTGATCCTCGCCGCTAAGCCCCGGCGAGGCCCTGTCGAGCCGGGCGAGCGCTGCCTGGAAGCTGAGCGACGCTGCTGGGGCATCCTGCGCAGCAGCATAGCCTGGAACCATCAGCCATGCGGAAACCAGTATCGCCGGCCCCCGAAGGCAGCGATGCGCACGCTCGCGCAACCGATCCCGATTTACGGTTCGCACCTTGCCGCCCCCTTGCGTTCGGAACGACATCGGCGTGCCTGCAAGCCGATGCCGTCCATGGTGCTTGCGCATATTTGCAGCGACAGGCGGGTGCAACGTATTTTCTTGCGCGGGACTTGGCGCGGATAGCTGTGCAACAACGGGGCTGAGGCCTGCTCTCGGCTACTATGGCGGGGCCACCCGCTTCAGGCCGCAATCGGTTCCGCCGATGCCGCCTCGACCGGCACGAGGCGGTCGCGGAACAGGCGGTGCGCCTGCCGCTGCTCGATGATGCGCCCCGCGATGTAGAGGGCCGCGAAGATGCCGGCGAAGCTGTAGCCGGGAATGCGCATGCTTTCCGCCGCATAGGCCAGCGCCGCGAAGGGGGCCGGCGCGATGAAGCACCATAGCAGCGGGTGGCTGGTAAGGTCGTAGCGCAGCTCCGCACCGTTTTCGGCAGGAACGATCCGCAGGGTGCCATGCTCGAACGATGCAAGCTTGTCCTGCGAGTCCGGATTGTCCTTGTGGAAGACCAGCATGTCGGGGCTGCGCTCCAGGGTGGTGCCGCGCTTCTCGAACACGGGCTCCAGCGCTGAAAGGGAGGCCGAAGCGGCGGGCAGCGGCACCGTCCCGCGAACGTGCCAGATCCAGTCGATGGCGCGCATTGGCTTCCAGCTCATTCCGCCGCCACCGCTTCCTTCAGCCGCGGCGCGCGCAGCCGCTTTACCCAGCCGAACAGTGGCTGGAAGGGGTAGAGCATCTGCTCCTTGATTCCCAATCGGCGGCAGTCGTCGAGCCCGACCTGCTTGGCTTCGGAATCCACGCAGGTGCCGAAGATGCGGTCGATGAAGATGAAGGTGTTGGCGTAGTTGGTGCGGCTGCTGTCGTAATCGGGCGAGTGGTGCAGGCTGTGATGCTCGACCGTGTTGAACAGGAAGGACCACCAGCGCGGCGTGTTGAAGCGGATATTGGCGTGGGTATAGGCGCCGATCGCCATGCCGATGCCGCCCGCGAGCAGGGCCGCGCGCGGAAGGAAGTCGAAGAAGCCACCCAGGCTGAGGCCGATCAGGAACAGCTCGATCGGGTTGCCGACGGAGCCCTTCAGCGCGTTGAGCTGCGTGATGTGGTGATGCGGCGCGTGGGTGAGCCACAACGGGTACCAGTTGTGCATGCCGCGATGCATCCAATACTGGCAGAAATCGAAGATCAGCAGGATCGCCAGCGCCTGAAACAGGATCGGGATCTGGCCCGCCCAGGCAGTCTTAATGTGGAAATAGTGCTTGATCGCATCGATGATCGCATCGTCGCCGAAATGCTTGCCGGCATATTTCACCAGCGTGTAGCTCATGCCCACATAGAAGAGGTCGCTGGCGAGCTCCTTCCAGGTCAGTCGCCAGTGCGCGTGGCGCTCACTGATCCGCTCCATGCCGAGCAGCGTGATCTTGAAGACGATGCCGATGCCCACCGCGACCGAGGCCTTGGCGATCGAATCCGGCGCGAAGGTCCAGAACAGGATCATCGCCACCAGCATCGCCGGCTGGAAATGGGTGAAGATGAAGCGCTTCACCGGGCCGCCCTGTACGCCCGCCAAGTCGTCCGCGTTCAAAACAGTTGCATCCATGATCGCGCCCGGTCCTCGCAGTGACTCCGATGATCCGAGGATGACCGAAAGCCGCCGGATGTGCCGTAAGTCGTTTGACGTAGCGGGCGATTTCGCAGCTTGTCGGGGGTTGGAAGGTGGCCCAGCATGCCGTGCATGAACCGATTGCACGGCTGCCTTTCGCTCGCCCTCGGCGCGTTCCTGCTGCTGGGGTTGGCAGATCCCGAGCCGCTGGTGTTCGCGCCGTGGATGAACGGCACGGCGGCGGGCGAGCCCGAGACGCAGGTGCAGGCGGTCGACGGCGACACCTTCGTGATCCGCCAATCGGTGAAGACCAATTTCGAAGCGCCGTTCCTGTACCTGATCTTCGGGCGGGATCGGGCGCTGCTGCTGGATACCGGCGCGGGCGGGCTGAAGATCCGGCCGACGGTGGACCGGCTGATCGCAGACTGGCGGGCCGGGCATGGCGAGCGGCCGATCCGCCTCATCGTCGCGCATTCGCACAGCCATGGCGATCATCATGCTGGCGATGACGAGTTCCGGGACCGGCCGGATACCGATGTAGTCGGGTTGAAGCCGACCGAGGTCGCCGCATTCTTCGACTTCACCGACTGGCCGCGGGACGTTGCCCGCTTCGATCTGGGCGGGCGGATGCTCGACGTGCTGGCGACGCCGGGCCATCAGCCGGCGCACATCATGGTATATGATGCGCGGACGCAGCTGCTGTTCTCGGGCGACATGCTTTATCCGGGGCGGCTCTATGTGCCGCTCAACCATTTCGACGATTTCCGCGCGAGCGCCGAGCGGCTCGCAGCGTTTGCCAGGACGCACCCGATCCGCGCGCTGCTCGGCGCGCATATCGAGATGACCACGACGCCGGGGAAGGATTACGGGATGGAAGCGCCGGTGCATGCCGACGAGCATCCGCTGCCGCTGTCGCCCTCGGCGATCGAGGAACTCCGCGCGGCGGCGGAGAAGGCCGGACCGGTGCCGGCGATCGACCGGCACGCGGACTTCATCGTCTATCCCGTGCCGGCCCGCCCGAACGATTGAGGGCGTTCAGCCCCGCGCGATATACGCCCGCCAGCCGCCGAGCGCGGTGATGTCTTCCGCGCCGGTCATCGCGCGCGGTTCGGCGACGAAGCCCTTGACCATGCTGCCGTCCGCCAGCGTCACCGTGCCGATCGCGAGCGGCGGGGGCACTTCGGCTACGAAGCTGCCGAACGCGGCCAGGTCGAGCTCGTAGACTTCCAGCGCGATCGCGGCACCGCCGTCTTCGCTGTAAGCCAGCGCGGGCTTGGGCGGCACGCTTTCGGCCATCGCGTAGAGCTTGTAGTTCGGCGCCGTGGTGGTGGCGGTGATGAACTTCGCCTCGCGCGAGGTCAGCTGCCAGTGGAGCGGCATCCCTTCGAGATGGGCGCCTACGACCGCGAGCTTCACCGTTTCCATCCGTCCCTCCAGGTCCAGCGGCGGCGGGGATGCCGGCGCGGGGAAAAATGCGTTGGCCGCGTCGAGCAGCGCGCGATCGGTGCCCGCCGGGCCCATCAGCGTCACGCCGAAGCCGACGCCGCTGGCATAGCTGCCGGCGGGCACGGCGATGGCGGCCATGTCCAACAGGTTCACGAAATTGGTGTAGGCGCCGAGGCTCGCGTTGAGCGCGATCGGTGCCGCGAGCATCTCCGCCACGCGGTAGCTGGTCGGCGCGGTGGGAAGGGCTAGCAGGTCGACCTGGTCCCACATCGCCTCGGCGATGCGGGCGAGTTCGGCCAGGCGATAGGCGCCGTTGAAGGCATCGATCGCACTGTAGCCGAAGCCGCCTTCCACGATCTCGCGCACCACCGGGTGGATCGCCTCGGGCTTGTCGAGCAGCAGGCCCTGCAGCGCGGCGGTGCGCTCGGCGACCCAGGGGCCGTCGTAGAGCAGACGCGCGGCTTCATCGAGGGGGGCGAGGTCGATCTCGACCAGCTCGGCGTCGAGGGTCGCCAGCGCCTGGCGGTAGAGGAACTCGGACTCGGTGTCGCCGAACCAGCGGCATTGCGCCGGCCGGGGAACGCCGATGCGCCGACGGGCGCGGGGCACGTCCGGCAGGTCGCGGGAGAGGGAGTCTGTCGCATCAAAGTCGGCGGCGATGGTGTCGACCAGCGCGGCATCCTCGGTGGTGCCCGCGAAGACGGTGATGCAGTCCAGCGTGCGGCAGGCAGGCACGAGGCCGGTGCTGCTCCAACGCCCCTTGCTTGGCTTGAGCCCGACGAGATGGTTGAACGCGGCGGGCACGCGGCCCGAGCCGGCGGTGTCCGTGCCCAGCGCGAAGGCGACCAGCCCGGCGGCGACCGCCACGGCCGAGCCGCTGCTCGATCCACCGCTCACCCAGGCGCGGTTATACGCGTTGCGCGGGATGCCATAGGGGCTGCGCGTGCCGTTGAGGCCCGTGGCGAACTGGTCGAGATTGGCCTTGCCCACGGGAACCGCCCCGGCAGCGACCAGCTTCGCCACTACTGTGGCCGACTGTTCGGGCTGGTAGGCGAAGGCCGGGCAGGCGGCGGTGGTGGCAAGCCCGGCGAGATCGATATTGTCCTTCACCGCGAACGGCACGCCCGCCAGCGGCAGCGTCTCGCCTGCAGCTACGCGCGCATCGACCGCGGCCGCAGCGGCGCGCAGTGCATCGGGCTCGAACCGCGAGATCCACACCGCCGGCTGGATCGCGTCGTACGCGTCGAGCCGGGCCAGCACGTCCTCGATCACCGCGACCGCGCTGCGGCGCCCCGCCTGCACCTCGGCAGCAATGCCGACTACCGAGAGCCGGTCGAGCACCGTCATGCCCGCACCAGCGCCAGCACCGGGGAGCCCGGCGTGACCGTCTGCCGCTCGGCGACATAGAGCGCCGCGACCGTACCCGCTGCCGGGCTGGTCACCGGAAACTCCATCTTCATTGCTTCGAGCACCGCGATCGTCTCGCCCGCGTCGATGGTGTCGCCCACTTCCTTGAGCAGCTTCCACACGCTGCCGCCGAACGGCGCTTCGACCAGTTCGGCCCCGTCCGGCACCACCACCGCTTCATCGGCGCTGTCGTCGGCGGTTTCGCTGAGGCTCGCGACCCGGTCGAACTCGCCCTTGCGCTCCCAGTCCGCGCGCTCGGCGGCGAAGGCGGCGTTGCGCTGCTTCTCGAACGCGGCGATCGAGCGCGCATTCTCCGCCAGGAACTCGCGGTATTCCGAAAGCCGGAACTCGGTTTCCTCGATTTTGATCTCGCGGCGTCCCAACGGGAAGTCGCGCCGCCACTCGGTCAGCTCTTCATGGCTGACGGGGAAGAAGCGGATCTGGTCGAAGAAGCGGAGCAGCCAGGGCTTGCCCTCGGCGAAGGCGCCGGTCTGGCGATAGGTGTTCCACACCTGAATGGTGCGGCCGAACAGCTGGTAGCCGCCCGGACCCTCCATGCCGTAGATGCACATATACGCCCCGCCGATGCCGACCACATTGGGCGGGGTCCAGGTCCGGGCCGGGTTGTACTTGGTGGTGACCAGCCGATGGCGCGGGTCGATCGGGGTGGCGACCGGCGCGCCGAGATACACGTCGCCCAGGCCATAGACGAGGTAGCTGGCGTCGAAGATGATCCGGTGGACCTCCTCGGCGCTTTCCAGCCCGTTGGCGCGGCGGATGAACTCGATATTGTCCGGGCACCAGGGCGCGTCGTCGCGGACCACGCGCATGTAGCGCTGGATGGTCTCGTGGATCGCGGGGTCGTTCCAGCTGAGCGGCAGGTGGACGATGCGCGAGGGGATGACGAAATCCTCAAGATCGCCGAGCGCGTCCTCGATCTGCACCAGCCGTTCGATCAGTGCCGCTTCCTTGAGGCGGATGCCGTCGATATGCACCTGGAAGGAGCGGATGCCCGGCACGATGTCGAGGATGCCCGGCAGCGCGAGTGCGGCGAGCGCGGTCGTCGCGGCGTGGACGCGCAGGCGCAGTTCGAGGTCTAGCGTGATCGGGCCATATTCGACCAGCAGGTTGCGATCGCCCTGGCGGCGGAAGAGGACGCGCGGGCGGCGGCCCTTGGCGGGCAGGTCGACCAGGATCGCGTCGCGTCCGCCGCCCTTGGCCGGGCTGGTCGCGGTGGCGGCGCGGCCCTCGATCAACGCTGCCTCGACCTGCGCGGCGGCATCGGCCTCGTCGAGGCTGACCTGCTCGAACTGGATGCGGTCGCCCGGCGCGAGCTGACCGACCTTCCACAGGTCCGCCGCGATCACCACGAACGGGCAGACGAAGCCGCCGAGCGAAGGACCGTCGGGGCCGAGGATGATCGGCATGTCGCCGGTGAAGTCCAGCGCGCCGATGGCGTATGGGTTATCGTGGATGTTGGACGGGTGCAGCCCCGCCTCGCCGCCATCCTTGCGCGCCCAGTGCGGCTTGGGGCCGACCAGCCGCACCCCGGTGCGGTTGCTGTTGTAATGGACTTTCCACTCGGCGGAGAGGATCGTGTCGACATCCTCGGGCGCGAAGAAATCGGGCGCGCCGTGCGGGCCGTAGAGGACGCGGATCGTCCAGTCGGGACCAAGCTGCTCCTGCTCGATGGTGCGCGGGCCCGGGATGACGGCGGGGGCATGGTCGGTGAGGTGCAGCGTGTCGCCGACGCGGAGCACGCGTCCGCCATGGCCGCCGAACTCGCCGAGATCGAAGGTGCTGGCGCTGCCGAGATAGCTCGGCACGTCGAGCCCGCCGGCGAACAGGATATAGCCGCGCATGCCGCCGCCGGTGACGCGGCCGAGCGCCAGAATCTGGCCCTCGGCGATGGCGATCGGCTTGTTGCGATCGATCGGCTTGCCGTCGAGCGTCGCCGCGAAATCGGCACCGGTGAGGACGATGCGGGTCGCGGTGTTGAACTGGAGCGTCGGGCCGGTGGCGGTCATCTCCAGCCCGGGCGCGGTGCTGTCGTTGCCGAGCAGCATGTTGCCGAGGCGGAAGGCGCGGGCGTCCATCGGGCCCGAGGGCGGCACGCCGATGTCCCACAGGCCGACGCGGCCGGGATAATCCTGCACGCTGGTCGCGGTGCCGGCGGCACGGACGACGATGCTCTGCGGGCGGTGGACCACCGTCTCCAGCGAACGCGTCGAGACGTCGCCGGTGACGAAGTCCTCGCTGCGGGCCACGTCGCGCAGCCAGCGGACATTGGTCTCGATGCCGGCGAAGCGGGGGCGGTCGAGCGCCGCCTGCATCGCGGCGACGGCGGACTCGCGGTCCTCGCCATGCACGATCAGCTTGGCGAGCATCGGATCGTAGAAGGAGGAAACCGCGCTGCCCGATTCCACCCAGCTCTCGACGCGGACGCCTTCGGGGAAGGCCACTTCGGTCAGCGTGCCCGAGGCCGGGCGGAAATCGACCGCCGGATCCTCGGCATAGAGCCGCGCTTGGATGGACCAGCCTTTGGGGGCGGGGACGGGGGTGTCGAGGAAGCTGTAATCGCCGCCTGCACCGCGGACCATCCACTCGACCAGGTCGACCCCGGTGACTTCCTCGGTAACGCCGTGCTCGACCTGGAGGCGGGTGTTCACTTCGAGGAAGAACCAGTCCTGGCGTGCGGGATCGTAGAGGAACTCGACCGTGCCGGCGGAGCGGTAGTTGGCGGCCTGGCCCAGCCGTACCGCCGCCTCGATCAGCGCGGCGCGAACGCGTTCGGGGAGATGCGGGGCGGGAGCCTCTTCCACGACCTTCTGGTTGCGGCGCTGGAGCGAGCAGTCGCGCTCGCCGAGCGCCACGACGCGGCCCCGGCCGTCGCCGAAGATCTGCACCTCGACATGGCGCGCGCGCGGCACGAAGCGTTCGAGGAACAGCCCGGCATCGCCGAAATTGCCCGCACCCAGCCGCGCGACCGCGGCATAGCCGTCCCGCACCGCTTGTGCATCGGCGCATACCCGCATGCCGATGCCGCCGCCGCCGGCGGTCGCCTTGAGCATCACCGGATAGCCGATGCGCTCCGCCGCTTCGAGCGCGGCCTCGACACTGTCGAGCAGGCCGGTGCCTGGGGCAAGGGGAACATTCTCCGCCTCGGCCAGCGCGCGGGCGCTGTGCTTGAGGCCGAAGGCGCGGATGCTGTCCGGGGTCGGGCCGATAAAGGCGATGCCGGCGGCTTCGCAGGCCTCGGCAAAGGCGGCGTTTTCCGAAAGGAAGCCATAGCCGGGGTGGATCGCGTCGGCGCCGGTCTCCTTGGCCGCCGCGAGGATGCGAGCGACGTCGAGATAGCTTTCCGCCGCCGGGCCGGGGCCGATCCGCACCGCGATATCGGCGAGCGCGACGTGGCGCGAGGCCTCGTCGGCATCGGAGAAGACCGCGACCGAGCGGATGCCCATTGTCTTCAGCGTGCGGATGATCCGGCAGGCGATCGCCCCGCGATTGGCGATCAGGACGGTGCGCACGCCGCTCATGCGGTGACGATCATGCGGACGGGGGTGGGATTGAAGCCGTTGCAGGGATTGTTGATCTGCGGGCAATTCGAAACGACCACGGTCACATCCATTTCTGCGCGGAGATCCACGGTCAGGCCGGGCGCCGAGATGCCGTCGACGATGCCCAGCGCACCGTCGGCCTCGACCGGCACGTTCATGAAGAAATTGACGTTCGACACGATGTCGCGCTTGCCCCGGCCGTCGCGGAGATTGGCCTCGAGGAAATTGTCGACACAGGCGTGCTGCGCCTTGGTGAAATGGCCGTAGCGCAGGGTGTTGGATTCACACGAACAGGCGCCGCCGATCGTGTCGTGATACTCGACCGCGGTGGCGGTGATCGTCATCATCGGCCGGCCCTCGTTCGAGCGGAGCACGCTGCCGGTGCGCAGGAAGATATTGGCCTGCGCCGCGATCGTGTCCTGCGCGCTGTAGCGCTCGGCATCGTCGTGCGTCGCATACAGGAGGAAATCGACCGCCTGGTTGCCTTCCAAGTCGACGACGCGGAGCGTCTCGCCAGCCTTCACCCGGTGCAGCCAGGGCGCGCGGGCGGGAACGATCTCGTCGTGGACCACCCGGCCGGTGAGGCCGGCAAGCGCCATATCCTGTTCCATCAGCGGCGGACCCAGTCTTCGGTGTTGAGGAAGGCGCGCTGCCGCTCGGGCGTCGCGTTGCGGATCGGATCGTCCTCGCCCGTCACCGGGCCGCGCCAGGAGGTGGCGCGCAAGGGGGTGACGGTCCAGGGCCGGGGATCGAGCACGTGCGGGCAGTTGGCCAGCACCACGATCAGGTCCATCTCGGCGCGCAGTACCAAAGTGCGGCCGGGCGCGAACGGCCCGAGCTGCGGTTCGGTGCTACCGTCGGCGGCGATGCGGACGCCCTTGAACAGGTTGACGCAAGGGTGGACGTCGCGGCGCGCAAGGCCGTGCTTCGCGGCGCCGAGCAGCAGCCGGTCGCGCGCGTTGGGGAATGGCCCCGAATTGCTGCCGTCGCCGTAGCGGCGTTCGTTCGACGCAGCGTTGGACGCGCCGCAGAAGGCGTCGTGGGTGCCGGCGTCGTCCTGCTCGATGCTGGCGAGCACCCGGCCCATGTCCGAGAGGAACAGGCTGCCTTGGCCGAGATAGGCGTTCCACTGCACCTTCACCGTGTCGGCGACGTTGAGCCGCTCGGTCGGCATCGCGGCGTTGAACAGCTGGAGCGACACACACGCATCGCCCTGGAGGTCGATCAGCCGCAGCCTGGTGCCGCGCGACAGCTCGCGACTGGCATAGCCACCGGCGGCGATCGTCTCTTCCCAGACCAGATCGTCGGGCGAGACGCCTGCGGGCAGGTCGTCCGCCTTAGGCGGCAGAATCGGCATCGCCTCGACGACGGTGCCGGCCATCGCCCGCGCATGGTCGCGCGCGGCATTGGGGTCGGCGAGAATGCTCATGCCGCCTTGCTCCCGGTGGGGGCCGCCGCTTCGTCCTGCTCGTGGAGCGGGGGCAGCAGCGCGGTGGTGGTGAAGAGGCGCAATTGCTGGACGCCGCGCACCTTGCGCAGCGCATCGCACAGGTCGCGGAGCCGGCGGGCCGGCCCCTGGACCAGCAGCACCTCGAGCGACTGATCGTCCTCTAAGAACACATGCTGCGAGGAGATGACCTCCTTCAGATACTCGGCCTGGGTCTGCGCCAGCTGGTGGCGCACCCGCCCGAGATCGGCGCGGTAGACCAGCGTGATCGTGCCCGCGAGCATCTCCTCGGGGCGCGAGGCTGCGCTCTGCTCTGCGAGTTCGTCGCGGATCAGCTCGGCGATCAGCTGCGAGCGCGAGGGGAGCCCGCGATCCTCCACCATTTCATCGAGCTGGCGGAAGAGTTCGGCGGGCAGGCTCATGCTGAGCCGGGCGAGGGAGGAGGAGGAGGTGTCCTTCACAGTGATCCCTCTTTCCCGGTTATTACTGATTCTGTCAATCGTAATACTTCCTGCTGCGCCTCGACGATCGCCTCGCGCCGCTTGCGGGTGAGGTGGAGGTCGTAGACGGCGGTCGCGCCGAAACGGTGCGGCGCGTGCGGATCGATGCGGCGCTTGTCGAAGGTGAGCACGCGGGTGCCGAGGTTGAACGCCTCGGAAATGTCGTGGGTGACCATCAGCACGGTAAGCGCATGCTCCTCCCACAGCTTGAGGATCAGCCGGTGCATGTCCTGCCGGATGCCGGGATCGAGCGCGCCGAACGGCTCGTCGAGCAGCAGCACACGCGGCCGGGCGATCAGGGCCTGGGCGATGGCGAGCCGCTGCTGCATGCCGCCGGAAAGCTGGGCCGGGTAGAGGTCGAGCGCATCGCCAAGGCCAACCTCCGCCAGCATCGCGACGGCCTCGTCGCGGGCGCGGCGGCGGGCGGCGCCGAACAGCCGGGCGGTGAGCGGGGCGCCGACGCATTCGCGCTCGAACATCACGTTCCGCAGGGCGGTCAGGTGCGGGAACACCGAATAGCGCTGGAACACCACGCCGCGATCGGGGCCGCATTCGCGGGGGAGCGGCGTGCCGTCGAGCAGGATCTTGCCCCGCGTCGGCCGTTCCTGGCCGAGCGCCAGCCGCAAGAAGCTGCTCTTGCCCGCCCCTGAGGGGCCGACGATCGAGACGAAGCTGCGCTCGGCGATGTCGAGCTCGACGCGCTCCAGCACGATCTTGTCGCCATATTCGAGCCAGACATTCTGGAAGGAGAGGAGCGGGCTCATCGGCCGGCTCCATGCGCCCAGGCAAAGGCGCGCTTGCTCAGCTGGGCGAGCGCCACGTCCATCAGGATGGCGAGGATCGAGATCCAGGCGACGTACGGGATGATGATGTCCATCGAGAGATAGCGGCGGACGAGGAAGATGCGGTAGCCGAGGCCGATGTCCGACGCGATCGCCTCGGCCGAGATCAGATAGACCCAGGCGGGCCCGAGCGAGAGACGGATGCCGGCGATCAGCCTGGGTAGCGCCTGGGGCAGGGCGACGCGCAGCGCGAGCTGCCAGCTGCTGGCGCCGAGCGTCTGCGCCTTGATCAGCTGCTCCTGCGGGATGGCGGTGATGTGGTCGGCAAGGTCGCGGATCAGGAAGGGGGTGACGCCGATCACGATCAGCGCGACCTTGGCGGTGTCGCCGAGCCCGAAGACGATGAACAGGATCGGCAGCACCGCGATCGGCGGAATCACCGCGATCGTCGTCACCAGCGCCCCGAAGGTGGCCCGGGCGGCGGGGAGCACGCCCAGCACCATGCCGACCAGCAGCGCGGACAGCGCGCAGATGCCGAGCGCGAGACCCAGTCGTTCGAGGCTCGCCAGCGTGTCTGCCCAGAAGAGCAGGCGGCCGCTCAGCGGATCGGCCTGGGCGAGCAGAGCGTGCATCGCCTCGACCATCGCACCCGGCGTCGGCAACAGCTTGTCCGAGGGATTCTCGGCATGCCGCGCGGCCGAGGCGAAGAGGTAGACGATCGCCGCGAGCAGCAGCGGCAGGCTACCCAGCAGCCAGCCGGTGCGGCGGCGGGGACGGATGTTCACCCAGCGCATGTGCGGACCGGCCTCAGAGCTTGCCGGCCGCGGCCAGCTCCATATAGGTCGGGTCGAAGCGCAGCTTGACGTTGTTCGCGTCGCCGATCGTCTTGCCCGGCACCGATATGCCGATCGCGTCGGCCGACTTGGCGCCTTGGCCGAACAGCCCCTTGGAGAAGCTGAAGTCGCGCACCTTGACCATGGTTGCGCCGATCGCGGGCGACTTCACGGCTGCGACGGCATCCTGCGGGGTGCCGTAGAGGTGCGTCGTGGTGAGCTGGGCGTCGAACGCCTGCGGGGTGGCGCCGGCCAGCTTGGCCATCGCCGCGCGGGCGGCGGCGCCGGCGGCGTCTTTCTTCTGCATCAGCTGGATCGTCTCGTACCAGATGCCCGCCAGCGCCTTGCCGAGGTTCGGGTTGGCCTTGAGCGTCGCGGTGTCGACCGCGAGCAGGTCGAGTATCTCGGCGGGGACCTGGCTCGATTCGAACACCTTGATGGCGCCCGGCAGCTTGGCGACTTCGGTCAGCTGCGGGTTCCAGGTGACCACGGCGGTGGCGGCCGGATTGGCGAAGGCGCCGACAATGTCCGCGTCCGAGGTGTTGACCGTCTTCACGTCGGAGAGCTGCAGGCCCACCGTGGAGAGCCCGCGCGCGAGCAGATAGTGCGACACCGACAGTTCGACGAGATAGACGGTGCGGCCCTTGATGTCCGCCAGGCCCTTGGCGTTCTTGAGGACGATGCCGTCATTGCCGTTGGAATAATCGCCCAGGATGATCGCGCTGGTATCCTTGCCGCCTGCGGCGGGGATGGTGAGCGCGTCCATGTTGGTGACAGTCACGCCGTCCAGCTTGCCGGCGTTGAACTGGTTCACCGACTCGACGTAATCGTTCACCTGCGTGAAGTGGATCTTGAGCCCATATTTGTCGGCCCATTTTTTCACGATGCCGGCCTGTTCGGCGTAAGGCCAGGGCATCCAGCCCGCATAGATCGACCAGCCGATGTTGAACTCGGTCCGCGCCTTTGGTGCAGTGCCGTTACCGCCGCACGACGCCGTCGCCAGCATCGCCACCGCCGCTACCGCGATCCGCGCCTTCGCTACCCATTTTGTCATGATCGACCCCCCATCTTCGCAGCGCGAGAAAGCGCGATTTTCAGCCGCCGGACGGTCGCAACCGATATTACGTTTGCTCAATCCAGTAATACGATTTATAGGCATGTGCCATGGCATGTGTCACCCCAAATCGTGATGCTGCAATGCGTCATTCAGGCACTGGCGAGCGACGGTTTCGGGGCTCCGCCGCCGCGCGTCCGGTCCGGCGAAGGGGCTGATTGTACATGGTGATGGCGCGCATTCTTGGGACGATCTGCCTGGGGTTCGCGCTCGCCGTCGCCGCTACATTCGCCCGCCTGTTCCTGAGGGCTCGCGAGGGCCATCGTGCCGCCGAGGCCGCGAATCGTGCGCAGACCGAGCGCCTCCGCGCCGAGATCGCCGCGCACCATGAAACCGAAGCCGCGCTCGCCAGGGCCAAGGAAACCGCCGAAGCCGCGAATGCCGCCAAGACGCGCTATCTGGTGGCGGTAAGCCACGAGATCCGCTCGCCGCTCAACGCCATCTATGGCTATGCCCAGCTGCTGGAGCGCGGCGATTCGATCCCGCCGCGCGAGGCGGGCGGAGTGATCCGCCGCTCGGCCGAGCATCTCACCAACTTGGTCGAGGGCCTGCTCGATATCTCCCGCGTCGAAAGCGGGGTGCTGCAGGTGCGGCAGGAGCTGGTGCGGCTGCCCGCCTTGCTCGATCAAGTGGTGGAGATGTTCCGCGTCCAGGCATCGGCCAAGGGGCTGTCGCTCGATTATGTCGTCGAGGGCCGGCTGCCCGCCTATGTCCGCACCGACGAGAAGCGGCTGCGGCAGATCCTGATCAACCTGCTGTCCAACGCGATCAAATATACCGAAACGGGCGGCGCGACGCTCACCGTGCGCTATCGCAGCCAGAGCGCCGCCATCGAAGTGCGCGACACCGGCCCGGGCATCCCGCCCGAGGATCTGGAACGGATCTTCGAGCCGTTCGAGCGCGGCCGCGAACCCGATACCGTGATGCAGCCGGGGATCGGCCTCGGCCTCGCCATCACCCGCGTGCTGGCGCGCATCCTGGGCGGTGAGGTGACGGTGAGCAGCGAAGTCGGCGAGGGCAGCAGCTTCCTGCTCCGCCTGCTCCTGCCCGAGCCGATCGAGGCCCCTACGGGTGCCGCCGCCTATCGCCGCGTTACCGGCTATCAGGGGGCGCAAAAGACGATCCTCGTGATCGACGACAGCCCCGCGCAGACGACCGTGGTCAACCACTTGCTGCGCCCGCTCGGCTTCTCCGTCTTCGAGGCGAGCGGCGGCGCGGCCGGGCTCGCGCTCGCCGAACATTGTTCGCCCGACCTCGTGCTGCTCGACATCCAGATGCCGGGCACCAGCGGCTGGGACGTCGCCGAGCAGCTGCGCGCACGCTTCGGCCCGGGGCTCCGCATCGTGATGGTATCGGCCAACGCGCATGAATTCCACGCCGGGCGCGACGGCCGCCGCGCGCATGATGCCTTCCTCACCAAGCCGGTCGATCTCGATGCGCTGCTCGACATGATCGCGCGCCAGCTGAATCTCGACTGGATTGTGGAAGACGCCGAGGCTGCGGCCGCGCCGCCCTGTCCGCCGATGGCACTGCCCGAGTCGGCGGCACCCTATCTCGATGCGCTACGCCGCTTTATGAAGCTCGGGCATGTCCGTGGAATCGAAACGACACTCGTGAGCCTGGAGAGGGACGTCCCCGAAAGCGCCGATCTCGTCGCGCGGCTGCGGCCGCAGCTGGAGGCGTTCGATCTGCGCGGACTGGCAAGGACGCTCGACGATGTCGGCTAGCGATCCGGGCGCCACGATCCTGGTGGTGGACGACACCCCCGAATCGCTCCGCTTCCTCACTGCGACGCTGGAGCAGGCGGGGATGACGGTGCTGATCGCCGTCGACGGCCTCGCCGCGCTGGAGTTGCTGGAACACGGCACGCCCGACCTGATCCTGATGGACGCGGTGATGCCGGGGCTCGACGGGTTCAGCACTACCCGCCGCATCAAGCAGGACGGCCGCTTCCGCCATGTTCCGGTGATCTTCATGACCGGGCTTACCGAAAGCGAGCATGTCGTGCGGGGGCTCGAAGCGGGGGCGGTGGACTATGTCCACAAGCCTATCGTCGTCGACGAATTGCTGGCGCGCGTCTCGGTGCATCTGGCCAATGCGCGGATCGCGCAGAGCAGCCAGCTGGCGCTCGATACCGCCGGTCGCCCGTCCTTCGCCGTGGACGGAGAGGGGCAGACCAGCTGGCTGACTCCGCTCGCCGCAGAGACGATCGAGCGGCTGTTCCCCGACTGGTCGGCGCGCGCGCTGCATCTGCCGGACGAGCTCGCTGTGATCGTACGGCGCTTGCAGGATCCGTCGGTGCCGCCGGGCGCACAGGCGGGCTTGCAGATCGGCGACAGCGCCCTCCAGTGCAGCTTCCTGCGCCAGACCAGCGCCCGCGAATGGCTGTTCCGCCTGACCGAGAAGCGCGAGGGCGACGCTGAACGCATCCTCGCCGAGCGCCACGGCCTCACCTCGCGCGAAGCGGAGGTGCTGGTGTGGCTCAGCCGCGGCAAGCAGAACCGCGAGATCAGCGAGATCCTGGAGATCAGTCCGCGCACGGTGAACAAGCATCTCGAACAGATCTTCCAGAAGATGGGCGTCGAGAACCGCGCCTCCGCGACGGCGATCGCCGTGGCGACGCTCGCCGGATGAGCGCGGCAGCGGCGCGGGCGGCGCTGGAGCGGGGGGATTTCGACACGGCGGCACGGCTCGCCTCGGCGGCGCTTCCGTCTGCAGAGGGTGTGTTTCTGCTGGGCGTCATCGCAGCCGAGCAGGGGCGGATCGGCGAGGCGATCCGGCAGATCGAGGCGGCGGTGGCGGAGGGCCCGCGCGGCGAATATAGCGCGCAGCTTGCCCGGCTCTACACGCTGGTGCGGCGCGATGGCGATGCGGCGGCGCAACTCGCGCCAGCGGAGGCGGACCCACCCGCCGATGCGCTGTCGCGCGATACCATCGGCTGCGTCTATGCCCGCCTCGGCGACCATGCAGCGGCGCTCCCGCACTTCACCATCGCAGTCGCGCTGGCGCCGGAGAATGACCAGTTCCTCTACAACCACGCGGCAACGCTGAGCTTTCTCGGCCGCGTCGATGATGCCGAGGCTGCGCTGGAAACGCTGCTCGCGCGCAGCCCCGACGATGCCCGCGCCCACCATCTGCTTGCCGGGCTGCGCAAGCAGAGCGAGGACCGCAACCACGTCCCCCGGCTGCAGGCGGCGAAGCAGCGCGCACGGGGCGAGGGCCGGTTGCTCACCGGCTATGCGCTCGCCAAGGAACTGGAGGATCTCGGGCGCGACGACGAGGCGCTGGCCTGTCTGCTGGAGGTGAATGCCGAGCATCGCGCCGCCCTAGGCTATGATCCCGCGCGCGATACGGGAATCGCCGATGCGGTGGCGGGAAGCTGGCCTGCCTTCGCCGCAGCGCCGCTGACGGATGCGCCCGCCGATACGCCGATCCTGATCATTGGCATGCCGCGCACCGGCACCACGCTGGTCGACCGCATCCTCGCCGCGCATCCGGTGGTGGAAAGCGTCGGCGAGCTCCAGGCGCTGCCGCTGGCCGTGAAGGCGGCGTCGGGCACACGCACCCGCACGGTGCTTGATCCCGAGACGCTGCATGCCGCCGTAACCGCGGATCTCGGGGCGATCGGCCGCGACTATTGCGCGCGCGCGGCGCACCACCGGCGGATGCCCGGGCGGCGCTTCGTCGACAAATTCCCCGGCAATTTTCACTATGCCGGCATCGCGGCGCGGGCGCTGCCCCATGCGGCGATCGTCTGCCTGCGCCGCAACCCGATGGACACGGTGCTGGCCAATTTCCGTAACCTGTTCGCGATCAGCTCGCGCTACTACGACTATAGCTACGACCTGCTCGACATCGCCGCCTATGTGGCGGGGTTCGAGCGATTGATGGCCTTGTGGCGCCAGGTGCTCCCCGGGCGCATCCTGGAGCTGCGCTACGAGGACATCGTCGCCGATCAGGAAGGCGCGACCCGCCGCCTGCTCGCGCATTGCCAGCTCGACTGGTCGGATCGCTGCCTCGATTTCCATGCGCAGGGTGGGGCGGTCTCCACGCCGAGCGCCGCGCAGGTGCGCCGGCCGATCTACCGCGACTCGGTGGCGCGCTGGCGGAAGCACGAGGCCGTGCTGGCGCCGGTCGCCGCCTATTTCGCCGAGCGCGGTATCGCCATCGACTGATCGGCGCGTACGTCAAACGGCGCATGGTGCGCCGCGGTGGCCTCCGGCAGCCTGGCGTACATGGCAAGTTTCTTTCGCCTCGCCCTTGGTGCCGCGCTGCTGATTGCGCCGGCGGCGCATGCGGATGCACGTCCAAGCGCAAAGCTGGTGCGCTGTGCAGCGGGCGACTGCCTGCTGATCCGCGGGGAGCGCAGTTCCGTCGCAACCACGATTACGATCAACGATCATGAAGTTGCGGCAAGCGGCGGGCGCCGCTGGAAAGTCCGGGTGCCCGCGGCGGCGGTGCGCGGCTTCGCCTTGCCCTTTGCCCGCACGCTTGACGTCGCGGTGGTCGATGCAGCTGGTCGGGTAGAGCAGCGGGAAACCGTACGTCTCCCGGTGGGGCTGATGGGCCATACCACCGAGCTCGCCGCGTTGGTAGTACGCGCGCGATAATCTGTAATAACGATGGAGTCGTCTGAACGAGTATCACGAACTAATAAAGATGTAATACGTTGATGCTGCGTTGCAAAACTGCCCGTATCCAGTGATACGGAAGTTGAGTAGCGTTTCTTCGGCTTTTCGTCTTGCTGTTTGTTGTTCTTGTGACTAGATGCGCGGCACCCGCCCGGGTGAGGCGGTCTTGGTTGCAGGAGATTGCCATGAAGATGCTCGTCGCGGCCGCCGCCGCTCTCTCGATCAGTACCGCCGCCTTTGCAGCGCCCGCCGACACAGGCTTCGGCAAGCCCTCTGCAACGCTGACGCTGGCAGGGCTCGATCTCGCGACCGCCGACGGCCAGCAGCGCCTCGCCACCCGCGTCGACCAGGCAGCCCGCGCAGTGTGCGGCGAGAATCTCGCGACCATTCACCCCGAGCTCGAAGCCCGTGCGCGCCTGTGCCGTGCCGATGTAGCCGAGCAGGTTCGCACGCAGATCGAGGCGCGCGTCGCCCAGGCCGGCAAGACCCGCGGCGTACAGGTCGCATCGCTGCGCTGAACCGGCGCCTCTAGGCGACATTCCGCGGCCGCGTGTGCCCCGAAAGGGTGTGCGCGGCCGTATGCTTTTGGGCCCGCTACGTCATTCGGCCACCTGCGCGCGTATCGCTCGCATGGCTAGGCTTCGGTCAAAGAGGGGGCATCGCCCCGCTCGCGATCGGGACGAAAGCGCATGACCAAAGGGCTCGTGAACCTCCTTCCGCCGGCGACCGTGGTCGCAGTCGTCTGCTTCTGGGCCTTCGCGCCTGCTGCCGTGCTGGCGAACCCCTGGACGATCGTGATCGTGTCGGCGCTGATCACGCTGTACATCCAGGGACTCGAGTTCGTCTTCGAGCGGCACGCCGGCTGGCGGATGAACTGGCGCGAGTTCTGGACCGACCTGTTCTACGTCGTGCTCGGCTCGACGGCGATCTCCTGGGTCTCCCGCACGCTGGCCGATACGCCGCTGCTAGCGCTGAAGCAGTCGCTGGGGATCGCGACGCCTTGGGCCATGCACTGGCCGTTCCTGGCGCAGGTGGCGCTGGTGATCTTCCTGATCGAGTTCGGGCAATATTGGATGCACCGGCTGATGCACAATTCGGCACCGTTCTGGATGACCCATGCGCCGCATCACCACATCACCCAGCTCAACGCGGCCAAGGGCTATGTCGGCAATCCGATCGAGCTGTTTCTGATCAGCCTCAGCGTCGTGGCGCTGTTCGACCTGCCGCTGCCGGCGATCTTCTGCGCGGTGAGCGTGCTGGGTGTCATCTCCGGCTTCGCGCACGCCAATGTCCGCTCGGACCCGCCGATCTGGTACAGCTTTGTCTTCACCACGATCCGCCACCACAGCCTGCACCATTCGGTGCCGTATGAGGATACGCGCTGCAATTACGGCAACTCGCTGATCCTGCTCGACCGCATCTTCGGCACCTACCGGGAGGGCGAGGCCTCGGTGGTCGGCCAGGATGCGCGGCGGCGGCTGTCGATCCGCGAGCAATGGCTGTTCCCGTTCCAGCCGATCCTAGCGCGGCTGAAGCAGCGCCCGTCCGCCACCACCGACGTCGCGGCGGGCTGAGCGATGGTCTGGATGCCGATGCTCGCCATGCTGCTCGCCGCCGCGCCTGCACCCGCCGATCCGCAGCCGCAGGAGGCGCAGGTGCTCACCGTGCCGGGCTTTGCCGATTTCCTCGCGGTCGACGGCGACACCGTCTGGGTGACCAACAAGGGCCGCGTCGAGCGCTGGTCCCGTGGCGGCAAGCTCGCCGAAGTGGCGATGACGCACCCGTGCGGCGCGATGGCGATCGCCGCAGGCTCGCTCTGGGTGGCCGATTGCAAGGAGGGCGCGCTCAACCGGATCGATCTCAAGACCGCCAGGCTGCTGGCGGCGATCCCCACCGGCATCGCCAATCCGGCGGGCGAACTGAACGTCGTCGCCGGGGCCGGATCGGTCTGGGTGGCGAGCGACAATGCCGGCAAGATCGCGCGTGTCGATCCGGCGGACAACCGTGTCGTCGCTTCGATCGCGGTGGATCCGGGGACGCACTATCTCGCCTTCGGCTTCGACGCGCTCTGGGCGGTGAGCAGCGGCCAGCAGTCGCTTCAGCGGATCGATCCGGCCAGCAATCAGGTGACCGGGCGCACCAAGCTCGGCAAGCAGCCGGGGTTTCTTGCTACCGGTGAGGGCGCGGTGTGGGTGCAGGAGCAGGGCGACGGCACGCTCGCGCGGATCGATCCTGCCACGGTCGAGATATCCGGCCGGGTAAAGGTGGGCGCGGACCTTCTCTACGGCGATATCGATACGGGCGGCGGTGCGGTTTGGCTGCGTACTACCGCCGACCAGACGTTCGTGACCATCGATCCCGTCTCGCTTGCGATCCTCGGCCGCCTCGGCAAGCCGAGCGGCAGCGGCGCGCTGCGCTTCGCCGGCACCGGCGTGTGGACCAGCGCGCACGATGTTCACACGCTGTCCTGGTGGAGCCTCGCACCCGTGTCGGGCGGCGCTGGGCGGTAAGTCCGCCTGGTCGTCAAACAACGCCGCGTGCCCGTGCCAGGTGCGCGGCGTTTTCGCGTGTGTCTCCGCACGGGATTGTTGCGGTGCGGTACGTCAAACGCCCCATGGCGGCCCATCCCGTTTCCCCAAAGTCTGCAGGAACAAGCCAGCCGCACGCGATGCGGCCAGGGATCAGACCAGAAAAGGGGGCTAGGGTGGCACGATCGATTTCCCGCGCGGCGCTGTTGAGTGCAACCGTTCTCGCAAGCTTCGGCGCAACCCGTGCGGCGGCGCAGACCGAAGGCGCCGGCGCGCCGCCGTTACAGCAGACGGAGGATCAGGGCGGCAGCGGCGGCAACGAGATCATCGTTACCGGCAGCCGCCGCAGCGTCACGCTGCAGGACGCGCCGATCAACATCAGCGCGGTTTCCGAAGAGACGCTGGCGCGCCAGCGCATCGACGATGTTCGTGGGCTGGCGGCGTTCACCCCCGGCCTTACGATCGTCGACACCGGTCCGGCAAGTACCGGCAACATCATCCTGCGCGGCATCGAGTCCGGCGACACCAGCGTCAACGGATCGAACGACAATAGCGCCGTCGGCGTCTATCTTGGCGAGGTTCCGCTCTATCTTGATTTCAAGCTGATCGATATCGCGCGCGTCGAGACGCTGCTCGGGCCGCAGGGGACGCTCTACGGCCTGGGTACGCTGGCGGGCGCGGTGCGCTACATGCCCAACCGGCCGAACACCAGCCGCTTCTCGGTGGATTTGCACGGCCGCGGCTACGCGCAGTCGCACAGCAGCGATTTCGGGCGGATCGGCGACGTGACGGTCAATCTCCCGATCGTCAGCGATCACGTCGCGCTGCGGTCGGTGGTCGGCTATTACGACAATCCCGGCTTCATCGATTACAACTACATGCTGCAGCAGCCCGGTATCTCCAACGCGCAGCCGGTGCGCGGCGCGACGGCTGCGCAAGCATCGCTCGGCACACGGGCAGACTATGCGGCCAATTTCAAGCGCCAGGACGATGTCAATTTCGAGCACACCTTCACGACGCGCAACACGCTGCTGCTCGAATACAACCCGAACGTGAAGGCCTTTCTCACCTACGCGCACCAGGACACCAGGACCAACGGCCGCCAGGCGAACGGCGCGGGCGTGCTGGGCACCGGCAACTATGAGGGGCCGTGGCGCTATCTCGAGCCGTTCCACCGCAAGGCGGACCTGTATTCGGCCGAGTTCAACATCAACCTGTTCAACGTCGCGCAGCTGGTCAGCACGACGGCGTACACCGAACAGAAGATCGAGAATGTCGACGACAATACCGATCTGCTGCTCGACCTCGACTATGGCTATGAGGCGTTTCCGGCCTTTTCCTCCTTCGCCAACAATCATCGCAGCTACAAGCAGTTCAACCAGGAGGTGCGGCTGGTCTCCTCCCATGGCGGGCCGGTGAACTGGGTGATCGGCGGCTTCTACAACCGGCTGAAATATGCCAGCGATCGCCAGGAATATACGCCTGGTTTCGCCGCCTTCGCGGGCGTGAACCGGCCCGACGACCTGGAATATATCTCCTTCGTCAACACCAAGACGGTGGAGAAGGCGGTCTATGGCGAGGCGACGCTGCACGCCACCTCGGCCTGGCAGGTGACCGGCGGCCTGCGCTATTTCAAGTACGACGCGACTGCGACCGGCGGCACCGATACGCCGCTGTTCGGCGGCGGCCTCACCCGCACGCCCTATCCGCTGATCCAGTTCGCGCCCAGCCGCGTTCGCTCGGGCAGCACGGGGGACGACGGCTTCGTGTGGAAGGCGAACACCTCGTACAAGTTCAGCCCGGACCTGCTCGCCTATGCGACCTACAGCACCGGCTACCGGATCGGCGGCGTCAACCGCGTCGCGCCTTGCGTGGTGCCGCTGCCGCCGGGGCAGAATGTCTGCGCGCTGCCCAACGAGCTGGTCTACGGGCCGGACAAGACGCGCAACATGGAAATCGGTGTCCGCGCCTCGCTGTTCGACAAGCGGCTGCAGTTCACGCTTGATGCCTATCGGGTGAAATGGAACGGCGTGCAGGTGCCCAGCCAGACGGTAAACGGCGCGGTCGGCATCACCACCAACGCGGGCGCGGCGGAATCCAAGGGCATCGAATTCTCCGGGAGCTTCAGGGTAGTCCCGCGGGTCACCCTCCAGGCGACCTACTCCTATGTCGATGCGCATCTGACCGAGGATTTCGAGAAGCTGGTCGTGAGCCAGGGCCAGCGGGACGATGCCAAGGCTGGCGATCGGCTGCCGGGCTCCGCCAAGCATTCGGGCAGCGCCCAGCTGATCTACACCTATCCGCTGCCCCATGGCGGCGAGATCGAGGCGAACTGGGCCGCTACTTATACCGGCGACATCTATTCGCGCGTCGGCCTGCGCGGCAATGGCGAGGCGATCCCCGACTATATGACGCATCGTGCCTCGCTCACCTATCGCGACAAGATGTTCGAGGTGGGGCTGTTCGCCGACAACATCTTCAACAAATATGCCTACACCGCGATAAGCAACGACATCAGTTCGTACAACCAGGCGCGTACCGGCGTGGTCGAGCGCTATTACGCCCGGTCGGTGCTGACCCCGCGGCGCGTCGGCATCGATTTCCGCATCCACTACTGACCGGAGCCGCCCCCGAGCGGCGCCCGCCGGGTGCTTTCACGGGAGGCGCGCTCGCGCCTCCCGCCCCCCTTTTCCAAGGTGAAGACATGTTGAAACTGTTGGTTACGCCGCCCGCCGGTGCGCAGACGGCCGTCGAGGCGCAGGAGGGGCTGAGCGTCATGGAAATCCTCCGCGATGCCGGCTTTGAGTCGCTGCCGGCGTTCTGCGGCGGCGGATGCTCGTGCGCGACCTGCCATGTCTATGTAGACCCCGCCTTCGCCGACCTGCTGCCGCCGATCAGCGACGACGAGGACGCGCTGCTCGACGGTGCCGGGCAGCGCCGGCCGAGCTCGCGGCTTTCCTGCCAGATCGCCTTCGGCCCTGCGCTGGACGGACTGGCGGTGGAGATCGCGCCGGATCTGGGATAGGCGGCGTCAACCGCACTCAGAAGGGCAGTCGGGCGGGCTGCGGGTGTGGCGGGGGCGCCAGATAGGAGCCCAGCGCACTGTCGCACAGGCTGTAGCCGTGGTTGGCCAGCCGTGCGAATGCCTTCAGCCCCAGCGACCACAATCGCACGCTTTCGTCCTGCGCGCCGGCGACGTCCGCCGCGCTCGGCAACTGCGCGCTCGGGACGGGATAATTGGCCGCCGTGTTGCGCAGCGGCCAATAGCCCACCCGCCGCTGGTTCAGCTTCGCCAGCAGCATCAGCGGACGCTGGCGGTTGTTCTCCGCCTGGCGGTGGATCATGTTGATCACCCGCAGCAACAGGCTGAACCAGTCGCTGGGGTGGTGCGCCTCGTCGAAATGCCCGCCGGCATTGCTGACGAGCAGCGTGCCATAGCGTTTCCAGATCGGCTCCAGCCCCATATTGTCATAGATGCCGCCATCGGCGAGCAGCGCGCGCTCCAGGAACAGGCCTTCATGCTTGTCCGCGCCGGGTGTCGGGATCCAGCGCTGGCCGCGCAGGTCTATCTCGATTGGGCAGAAAAAGGGCGGGAAGGCCGAGGAGGCGGCGACGACGCGCGCCAGCGGCAAGGTGGGGTGATCGATGCGCCCCACGCGGTAGTCGGCGGCATAGGGGCGGGCGAAGCGCCAGAGCGAGTTGAGCTCGTAATTGGTCGCCAGGATCACGAAGCGCGGGGCGACGCCCGGCTTCTCCTCTGGCAGGTCCTGCAGGGTCGCGCCGTGGAACAGGTGCTTGTCATAGCCGCCCGCCACGCCGTCCGCGGCGGAGCGGAACGGCAGCAGCAGCCCGAGCAGCCCTTGCGTCACGTCCAGATTCACTTCGGTGAGGAAGGCATGCAGCGGCTGCACGATCACGGCGTCGAAGTTGGTGGCGACGCCGTTCGCGTCGAACGCGAGCTTGTGCCAGTTGCACCCCAGGAACCCGGCGGTGATCGATCCCCCGGACACGCTGGTGACCCGCGAGAGCCGGGGCAGCCATCCCAGTTCGTTCAGCCGGACGAGCGCGCCGACGTGGAAGGCGGCGGCCTTGTAGCCGCCGCCCGAAAGGGCAAGGCCGATCCCGTCCGCATCATAATCGGGCGAATTGAACAGCTGATCGACATCGCCGTCGTCGGTGCCCGCGAACTGGTCTGCCATTGCCTGCTCCTCCATGTTCTGCGTGGATCAATCGCGGCGGATCACTCCGGCTCGCCCGCATCGTCATTATGGTCCTCGATCACCACCGGGTGCTGGGCCTCGGCGGCAAGGGGGCGGTCGGCGAGGGCCTTCACCGCCGGATGGTCCGGGTTGGTGCAGTGGCCCTTTCCGTCGAACTCGGCGGCCAGCACATAGGCGGATTCCAGCGCTGAATAGCCCGGGTCCCAGTGCGAATTGTTCGGCACCTGCGAATGGCCGTAATGGCCGCCCTGCTTGTCGAAGATCGCCTGATCGCGGACATGGCCGCCCGGATCGCGCCCGTTCACCCCCGGCTTGGGTGGCCCGGCGGGCCATTTGCGCGGGATGGCGTGGGTTTCCTCCAGCCAGCGGCACAGCCGTGCGACATTGGCCAGCGCGCGCGGGTTCTTGTTCGCGCCGGCGAAGCCTACCAGTTCGATCTGCAGGGCGCTGTCGCGATTGGTTTCCGGCGTGCCCGCCGGATGGCGCAGCGCGCGGGCGGCGGTGTCGGTATCGATGTGCTGGTAGATCTTCACCGCATCGACAGTGAAGTGCGGGTCCGCCTTCTTGGTGCGGAACGCATCGAAGGCAGCCTGCGCGCCGCTGCCTTCGGTGGTGTGGTGGACGATCTTGTATGGCCCGCCGAGAAACGAGCCGGAGGTGCCGCTGATCGGCATCTGTTCGGCAAAGGGACATTTCGCCATGGCTCAGGCCTCCACGGTGCCGAGGTCCGCCTCGGCAATCATCGACACGCGATAGGCCTGCACCTTGGCGGCGAGCTGCGCGCGGATGCCGCGCAGCGCGTCCTCGGCAATCGAAAGCTGGCCCAGGCTGCGGCGCACCGAGGCACGGTTCTTGTGGATCTTGAAGAACAATATCTGCGTGATGGCCTCGTTCGCGGTGAGCCCGAACGCCGCCATCTCCGCGAGCAGCCCGTTGTCGGCGCCCTTGCGTACATAGGTGAACTGGAAGCGGCCGATCTTCTGCCGGGTGCTGCGCTTGTTGAACAGCGTGATGAAAGGCGCGCTGGTATTCATCTGGTAGAGCCCGTCGAGCACCGCCAGCACTGCCTGCGCCGCGCCTGCGATCGGGGCAAGGAAGGCGGTGATCACGCCGGTGATCGCGTGATGGACATCGAACCCGTCGCCCTGCACGTCCAGTTCCGAGGTGTCGCGCTGCTGCACCAGCCAACCCAGCTGCATCAGCCGGCGGAAATAGGCGTCGAAGAAGAGCATGGGATCGGCATCCGCGCCGACTTCCTTCAGCGCGGCGAGCTGGGCGAATAGCGCGCTGTCTGCGATCGCCTGGCGGAACTCGGCATCAACGCCGGTGCCGAACGACACCACGTCGGAACCGATGACAACCGATTGTTCCTTCCCTGCATCGAAATCCGGCAGACCGCCGCCCGTCGGGGCATCCGCGGCGAATGCCTCGATCCCCGGCAGCTCGGTCGTCGCGATAACGTCGCGCACTTCGTGAATGGTCGGCATGCAACTACCCCTTCTTGATCCTCAGAGCACACGATATTCCAGGTACAGGTCCGTCTCCTCGATCCGCTCGAAGAAGCCGGGATCGACCTGCTGCAGGTCCGGATCGGCCGCGCGCGCCCGCGGATCGTAATGGCGATCGTTGCGCAGGATCCTGCCCCTGGTGCGAGCGTGCAGTGCAGACTTCACCCGCGGATTGGGCATCTGCCAGCCGCTGCCGCCCTGGGTCTTGCCGAATGCCTCGTCGGTTGGGATCGCCGCCACCAGATCATCGCGCGTCATCATCGCCAGCCCCTTGGCATGTAGCGTCGCATTGTGGCTGCCGTGATGGCCGACCTTGTAGAAACGGGTGCGGTTGAGGATCTGCTCGGCGCTGTGTTCGGTGCCGCGTTCGTCGCGGTAGGTCCGGCTGTGCCACGACAGCCAGTTGCCGACCTGTGCGTCGGCGGCGAACAGCATCGCGCTGCCGTCAGGCAGGTCGAACGCCAGCGCCAGGCTGGTGTTGTTGGTGTCGCTGTCCAGCTTCAGCGCGAGCGGGTCGGCGGCGCCCAGCCAGTCCATGTCAACGGTGCGCCGCTTCCCTGCTTCGTCCAGCAGCTGGTCCCGCTTGCCCTGCTTGCCCGCCGCCGCAGCGCCGGCATAGCCATAATAATGCGCTGCGACCCAGGCGGCGTCTCCCTCCAGCGGGGTGCCGGCCTCGACGGCAGCGCGGATGTCGGCCACCTTCAGCGTGCGGAAGGGCGGTGCGAAGGGGGTGTCCGGGTCGGCGGGACCGTCGCCGCTCTCGGCAAAGCGTAGAATGGCGTCGCTCAGTTTCAGGTCGGCAAGGTAGGTTTCCGGCGTCTTGGCAGAGGGCTTGTCCTTGAACAGGAATTGCTCCTCGCGCGGGGGCCCGAGCACATAAGCGCGCAGGGCAGGGGCGCCGGGTCGCGCCGAGGGGGTGGACAGCACCGTTCCGGGCTCGAGAAATTGCGGCGCGGCCTTGGACTTGCGCTTCAGCGCCGCGATGATCTCCCGGCCCTGCAGGCGCTTGGCGCCGTTGCTCGAGCCCCCGCGAAAGCCCTGCAGCTCCGCGGCCAGCGACATGGCCGCCGCACCTTCGCGCTTCATCCGCGCCGCGAGCGCGTTAAGCGCAAAGCCTGCCTTGTCGAAGCGGGCGCGCAGCCGCTCCACTTGCGGATCGCCGTCCTTTTCGGTCCAGCCCATCCACAGGTTGGCGACCTGCAGCGTCTCGGCGCCGGTTGCCGGATCGGGCGCGCCGAGAAACACGTCCTGCGCCTGGGAAAAGCCGGAGATGTGGTCCCAATGCTCGTGCGTGACGACCAGCAGGTCCAGCACGCCGCCCGTGGTGCGCACGATGTCGGCGGCAACCGCCTGCATGCGCGCATCGGCCTCCGCGCTGCCGAGCAGCAGCCCGCAGTCGATCAGAATGTGCGAGGCCTGATCACCCTGCACCAGCCGGATCAGGAAACAGTCGCCGAGCATGCCCTGATAGGCTGCGCCGGGCCTCAGCGCGCGGTACATGCGGACATAGACTTCGAGCGGCGCCGCGGCCGCCGGTGCTGCACTGGCCATCACATCCCCCGGTGGATGAAGGCGAAAGGTTCGCCTGAATGGAGCGCGGCGGCGGGGCCTCCGGTCGTCTCGCCGCTGCGGAAGGCGCGTTCGCGCTCCAGCCGCTCGTCATCGTCGATCCGCTTGCGCAGGATGCGCAGCAGCCGCCCGTCGCGCAGGTCGACATGCAGCGTTGCCCCGCCGCGGAACCAGAAATCCGGGGTGGCCCAGCGGGTATCGCCGATCACCTGCTTGTCACCCCGATCGGCGGCGGCCTGCTCTTCCTTGTCGAAATAGCCGCGGCGGCGCTGGACGATCTCGGCGATCAGCATGTGCATCTCGAAGCCGTCCGGGCCGGTGCGCCGCGAAATCCGGGCCGAATGAACCTCGAACTTCGGCTGCGGCTTGCGGCGGCGATCCCCCAGGCTGCCTTCGATCGAGAGCAGCGGGCTGCAGCCGTCCTCCGGTCGATCGGCCAGCGGCATCAGGCGAAGGCCGAGCAGCCGCTCCCAATCGGCCGAGTCGGTCACCCGGCTTTCCAGCCAGTCGTGGATGGCGCGCTGGTTGTGGACGACCACTTCCATCGCGAGGTTCCGCAGGTTGCGGCGGCCGTTATCGCCCCGCGAATAGGCGGCCTCGCCCTTGTCACCGGCCTCGAAGGTCACACCGAACTTCAGGCGGCTCAGCAGGTCGGTGAACAGCATGTTCAGCGCATCGGCCGGGTCGGCCAGTGGCGCCGGCAGATCGGCCTCGGCGTGCTTGAGGATCTCCGGATAATCCTCCAGTCGCGGCGGGTCCCACAACAGGCTGTCCGGCGCCATCGAAATGCAGCCCGGCACGGTGATGCCCCAGCGCTTGAACGCTTCGACAAAGGCGATGCGGTAGCGCAGCGGATCGTCGCGGACGAGATCGGTATCGGCGGTGATGATCGCGCGCAGATACTCGCCGAACTTGACCGCTGCCGGCGGCAGATAGTCGAGCGCACGAACGCACATGCGCAGTACCTGATCCGCCGCCGTCCCCGCCTCGCTTGCCAGCCGCCCGACGAGATCGGGGCTGAGGCCGTTGCCCGGCACCAGGCCCGGCCGGGCGAGGCGCAGCAGATCCTCCGTGCGGCGCTCGTAGATGGTGACGAACGCATCGAACACCGCGGCGACCAGGAACCCGCCCCGCGCGTGCGGCTCGGTCGTATCGCCCAGCGCGCGAATGGCAGCGACGATGCTCGCCGCCGAGCCGTCGGCCGGCGTGGCGGCGCGCTCCCCCAGTGCCTCCAGCGCATAGCGCAGGGACTTGCTGCGCCCGATCGCCCGGCCGAACTGCTCGGCGAGTCCCGTCAGCAGCCCCGGCGCGCGCAGCGACCCGCCACTGGCGGCAAGCAGCTGCCGCACGACGGGAGTCATCGAGAAATGCTGGAGCAGGGCGACGATGTCGGCAAAGCCTTCGTGGAAGGCGGCGGCGTCGACGCCGCTCGGCTCGATCGAGCGCTGGCGCATGCCGTGGAGGATCGCGTGCGTGGTCTCGTGCGCAACGATGTCCTGCGAGAGGCAGGTGAACACCCAGCTCGCCTGTACGTCGGCGGCTTCCTCGTCGGGCTTGAAATAGCCGAACAGCAGCGCGCGCTTGGCCGGACTGTAATAGGCGTTCGCCTCGCGCAGCGCATGGGGATAGATTCGCAGCCGCCGGGTGAAGTTGCGCTCCACCGGAGTCAGCGTGCTGTCGCGCCACGAAAGCTGGTCGTCGCGCGCCCACAGCACCACGCGGCCCAGTGCCCGCTCGAACGCGCGGATCGTCCGCATCACCACCGCGAAGACCATCTGCTGGTGAAACTGCGGCCGCCCCTCAGACGGTTCGAGCCCGCCGTCGCGCAGCCAGGGGTCGTTGAGATCCACCGGCGCGTAGAACAGCCCCGCCGCCGGATCCACGTCGATCACCTCGACATAATCGTTGACCGGCCCCTTCTCGAGCGGCGCCTCCCAGCGCTCCTCCCAGGGAAGTTCGATGACATAGTCGTTGGCCATCGCCGTCGACAAGGTAACGGACGCCTGCGGATCGAAGGCATAGACCTTCAACCGCCGAATGGCCGGCTTCGGATAGTTCGTACCCACACGCCTCTCCCCCTTGAGAGCAGTGTTTTGCGATCAGATCGTTACGATTTTTATGGTGCGACCGTCAGGTAAAGCTTTGGCCGTGCGAAACTCCGAAAGGAGCGGCAGTAGCCAGTACGTAAAGCGAGTCGATAGACACGGCCTAGCAGTTTAGCGTGACGATGGACAGCGCGTCGCCGCCTGGCATGATCAGCCGCGCTGGTCTTCCTGCACCATGTCGATCTCGCGGACCCCGCGCAGGCGACGGGCATTGCTCACCAGTTCGCGCAGCTTCTCGCGCCGTTCGCGGGCATATTCCACGTCGCGGATCACCAGCGGGCCGCCGCGCGTTGTCTCGTCCGACGACGTGATCGTCAGCGTGCCGATGCCGGAGATCTGGTTGACGATCGAATAGTCGAGCCGCACGTCCTTCACCCGGTACAGCTCGATCTCGTCGATCGATTTGCGCACGATCCCGCGGTAGAGGACGATGCGATCCTCGGTCACTTCGTACAGCGTCGCCTTGTTGCCGATCCAGCGCACCGCCAGGATGACGAACCCGATTCCGATCAGGCACGAGGCAAGCGTGGCCCAGCCAGCGAACGAGCCCTTCAGCCAGCCCGCGGTGGAGGATTGAAAGCGATCGATCAGCTGCGCCATGCGTCCATCATAGCCGGGGCGCCGCCTACCGCAACGGCGAAGTCATCCAGCCTTGGGGGTGAGGAAGCGGACCAGTTCCTCGCGGCTCACCTTCTGGTCGCGGTTCGCATCCGCCGAGGCGAAGCTGCCATCGATCCAGCCGCGTCCCTCGGGGCTCTCCGCCTTGAAATCCGCTTCCTTCGCGGTGCGGAGTGCGGCCAGCCAGCTGCCATATTCGCCCTTGTCGAGCATGCCGTCGCCATCCGCGTCATAGCGCGCGAACTGGGTTTCGACCGGCAGCTTCGCCGGATCCGGCCGGGGGGTGGGCTGCGCGGCTTGGGCGGCGGGGGGCGGGCCTGCCGATTGCTCCGGGCTGGCCATCGGCCGGTCGGCGGGAACGGGTTGCGTGCCGGGCATGGCCTGGGTTGCGCTGGGGGACTGGCCGGTCCGCGCAGGCTGCGCCGGCAGGTCCTGCGTCGGCGCGGTGGCCTGCAGCGCGGCGGCGAACAACAGGGACGTGAGCATCGGACCTCTCCTCTGCCAGGGACAACGGCCGGGGTGCGCGTCGGTTGCCGCTTTGGCCGGTTCTTGCTAGGCGCGGCCGCGACCCGCCCGGGGCTGCCGGGCTCCCTTTTCCCGCACATGAAGGAACGCCATGGTCCCCCGTTATGCCCGCGCCGCGATGACCGACATCTGGTCGCCCGAGACGCGTTTCGCCATCTGGTTCGAGATCGAGGCGCATGCCACGCAAGCGCTCGCCGATCTTGGCGTGGTGCCGCAGAGCGCCGCTAAGGCGCTGTGGGACTGGTGGGCGACCAAGCCCGCCATCGACGTCGCCGCGATCGACGCGATCGAGGCGGTGACCAAGCATGACGTGATCGCCTTCCTTACCTGGGTGGCCGAGCAGGTGGGCGAGGAAGCCCGCTTCATGCACCAGGGCATGACCAGCTCCGACGTGCTCGACACCTGCCTTGCCGTCCAGCTCGCCCGCGCCAGCGACCTGCTGCTGGCCGATATCGACGCGCTGCTGGAGGTGCTGGAGCGACGCGCCCGCGAGCACAAGATGACGCCGACGATCGGCCGCAGCCACGGCATCCACGCCGAGCCGGTCACCTTCGGCCTCAAGCTGGCCGAGGCGCATGCCGAGTTCCAGCGCAACAAGACGCGCCTGCTCGCCGCGCGCGCTGACATCGCCACCTGCGCGATCTCCGGCGCGGTCGGCACCTTCGCCAACATCGACCCGCGGGTGGAAGAACATGTCGCCGCAAAGCTGGGCCTGTCGATCGAGCCGGTCTCGACCCAGGTGATCCCGCGCGACCGCCACGCGATGTTCTTCGCGACGTTGGGCGTGATCGCCTCGTCGATCGAGCGCCTCGCGGTGGAAATTCGCCACCTGCAGCGCACCGAAGTGCTGGAGGCGGAAGAATATTTCTCGCCCGGCCAGAAGGGCTCGTCCGCCATGCCGCACAAGCGCAACCCGGTGCTGACCGAGAACCTGACCGGCCTCGCCCGCATGGTGCGCGGCTATGTCACCCCGGCGCTGGAGAATGTCGCGCTATGGCACGAGCGCGACATCAGCCATTCCTCGGTGGAGCGCTATATCGGCCCGGACGCGACGATCACGCTCGACTTCGCGCTGGCCCGCCTCACCGGCGTGGTCGACAAGCTGCTCGTTTATCCGGTGCGGATGCAGAAGAACCTCGATCGCATGGGCGGCTTGGTCCACTCGCAGCGCGTGCTGCTGGCGCTGACCCAGGCTGGGGTGAGCCGCGAGGACGCCTATCGCCTCGTCCAGCGCAACGCGATGAAGGTGTGGGAATCGGACGGCGAGCTGTCGCTGATGGAACTGCTCAAGGCCGACGCGGAAGTCACCGCCGCGCTCAGCCGGGAAGTCATCGAGGAGAAGTTCGACCTCGGCTATCACTATCGCCACGTCGACACGATCTTCGCGCGGGTCTTCGGCGCCGCCTGAGTTGAGGCCGGTTCGGCCGTAATGGAACGCATCCGCGGCAGGCGATTTTTGTCTGCCGTGGATCGCCGTCTCACGAAACTTCCTCCCGCATGAACGCCGCGCATCGCCGATTGCGAGAGGCAACGGGTGCCGCGCATGCGCGCGTCGACACGCTGTTCAGTCGCTTCGATCTTGCGCGCCGCGACGATTATGCCGGGCTGCTCGCCGCGCATGCCGAGGCGCTGCTGCCGATCGAGGCACTGCTCGACCAGAGCGGCGCCGAGGGGATCACCGGGGATTGGCCGCAGCGGCGCCGCGCGGGCGTGATCCAGGTGGATCTCGATGCGCTCGGCATTGTGCTGGAGCCGCAACAGCCCGCGGGTGATGCATTGTCCAGCCCGGCCATGGCGGGCATGCTCTACGTGCTTGAAGGCTCACGCCTGGGCAGCCGATTCCTCGCCCGCAGCGTGCCGGACAGCTGGCCACGCGCCTATCTGGGCAGTCACCAGCCACCGCATATGTGGCCGGAATTGCTGGAAAAACTTGATGCACTCCTGTACGAGCCGGAGGCATTGGAGACTGCCGTAACTGCCGCCAACCAGACCTTCGGGCGGTTCGAGGCCGCCGGCACGAAGTGGCTGGCGAAGGTTGGTTAAGTGGACGATGGCGTTTTTCAGGTCGATCTGACCAATTGTGATCGGGAGCCGATCCACCAGCTGGGGGCGATCCAGCCATTCGGCTTCCTCATCGCTTTCTCGAGCGACTGGCTGATCAAGCGCGCCTCCGCCAATGTCGACGCGCATTTCGACATGTCCGCCGAGGACATGCTGGGCACGCCTGCCAGCGACTATCTTGAAGACGATGCGATCCACGCGCTGCGCAATCGGCTCACGCTGCTGCGCGGCGACGATGCGCTGGAACGGATCTTCGGCATCAAGGCGCTGCGCATGCGGGGCGGCGACTATGATCTCGCGCTGCACATGATCGGCGACACGATCGTCATCGAGGGCGAACCCTGCACGGCCGACGCGGCGGGGGATGCCGCGAGCACGCTGCGCGCGATGATGGGTCGGCTGGACGAGAAGGACAAGCTCGCCGACTTCTTCCGCGAAGGCGCGCGACAGGTGCGCGCGCTGACCGGCTTCGACCGGGTGATGGTCTATCGCTTCGAGCGGGACGGTTCGGGCGTGGTGGTCGCGGAAGCCGCGCGCAGCGGCATCGGCAGCTTCATGGACCTGCGCTATCCTGCCAGCGACATTCCCCAGCAGGCGCGCAAGCTCTATCTGCGCACGCCCTTCCGGATCATTGCGGATGTGCATGCGACGCCGGTGCCGATCGTGCCCCAGCGCGACGAGACCGGTGCGCCCCTGGACCTGTCGTTGTCGGTGCTGCGCTCGGTATCGCCGATCCACATCGAATATCTGAAGAACATGGGGGTGCGGGCCTCGCTCTCGATCTCGATCATCGTCGAGGGCAAGCTGTGGGGCCTGTTCGCCTGCCACCATTATGGCGGCCCGCGCTGCCCGGGCTTCGAGCGCCGTTCGATGGCCGAGCTGTTCGGGCAGATGTTCGCGCTCAAGCTGGAGAGCCGCGAACGCAAGGAACTCTCCGTCTATGAGGCGGCGGCGCGCGCGACCAGCGACCGGCTGCTCGCGGCCGTGGCGAGCGACGGCGGGCTGCTCGACGACCCCGAATGGCTGGGTAGCCGGCTGCGCGAGGTGGTGCCGTGCGACGGCATCGCGATCTGGATCGGTGGCAAGGTGGCGTTCAGCGGCATCACACCGCCGCCTTCGTCCTTTGCTGCGATCACCCGACGCTTGAACGCGATGGCGGCCGGTCGCGTGTTCGCGACGGATCATCTGGCTGAGGTCTTGCCCCAGGCGGCGGACTATGCCGATGTGGGGGCGGGGCTGCTGGCGATTCCGATCAGCCGCAGCCCACGCGACTATGTGCTGCTGTTCCGCCAGGAGCTGGTGCGCACCGTCAACTGGGCGGGCGACCCGCACAAGCCCGTCGAGCTGGGGCCGCACGGTGCCCGTCTCACGCCCCGGCAGAGCTTCGAGTTGTGGAGCCAGGAAGTCCGCGGTCGCTCGCTGCCCTTCAGCGAGGTGGAACTGCGTATTGCCGAGGTGCTGCGTGCCTCGCTGATCGAAGTCGTGCTGCGCCTGTCCGACGACGCGCAGGAAGAGCGCCAGCGCGCCTCGGAGCGGCAGGAACTGCTGATCGCCGAGCTCAATCACCGGGTGCGCAACATCCTCGGCCTGATCCGCGGGCTGGTGCGCCAGTCGCGCGCACCCGGAATGGATGCTGCCGCCTATATCCGCCTGCTCGAAGGGCGGATCGAGGCGCTTGCCCGCGCGCACGACCAGATCACCGAAGACAATTGGGCGCCCGCGCCGCTCGGCCGGCTGCTGCGGACCGAGGCGGCGGCCTATCTGGGCGACCGCTCGGGCCGTCTGGAGCAGGACGGGCCGATGGTGCTGCTGCGCCCCGCTGCCTTCTCGACCCTGGCGCTGGTGTTCCACGAACTGATGACGAACTCGGCCAAATATGGTGCGCTGTCGGACAGTGGGACCGTCTCGGTTCGGTGGTGGCTCGATCCCGAGGGCGACTGCCGGGTCGAATGGCGCGAGCGCGGCGGACCGGTGGTCCAGCCGCCGACACGGCAGGGCTTCGGCACGACGATCATTCAGCGGTCGGTGCCCTACGATCTCGGCGGCAAGGCGACCGTGCGCTATCCGCTGACGGGGCTGGAAGCGGAATTCTGTATCCCGGCGCGGCACGTGGTGCTCGACGGTGCGGCAGCGGAAAAGCACGCGCGCGATGTGGAGGGGCCGGTGATGCTGCCCGCCAGTGGGGAACTGCGGCCCGTGCTGCAGGGGCCGGTGCTGCTGGTCGAGGACAGCCTGATCATCGCCATGGACGCGGAGGACATCCTGCTCCGTCTCGGCGCCGACCGGGTAGCGACTGCGGCGTCCATCGGCAGCGCGCTAGAGGAAATCGGCACGGAGCGTTTCGACGTGGCGATCCTGGACGTGAATCTGGGGGCCGAAAACAGCCTGCCGATCGCGGATCGACTCCGCGCAGAAGGCGTACCCTACGCCTTTGCGACGGGCTATGGCGAACAACTCCAGCTTGGCGAGGATCACGCCGGCGTACCCGTGCTGCAAAAGCCCTATACCGCCGTGAACATGGCGCGGATGCTGGAAGAGTTGTTGGGGCGCTAGGCGGGGCGAGCCGGTGGACGCACTCAGCGACCCTTGGGCAGCTTGATCCCCAGCAACACCAGCCGTTCGCCGGTGATCCCGAACCAGTGCGGCACGCCGGCCGGCACCAGGATCACGTCGCCAGGTGCAAGCGCGCGGGTTGTGCCGCCCTCGATCCGGCTGCCTTCGACCAGGGTGGGGTTGCGGACCTCCTGATCGGGCATGGTGCCGCCGGAGACGAGCGTTCCCGCGCCTTCCAGCACGATCGCATATTCGGCCTGGTCCGGGTGCACGGCGGGTTTTCCCGGCTTCTTCCAGATCTCGATCGCCGCGATATTGGCACCGTCTCGCACCAGCGGCTTCCAGGCAAAGCCCTGGCCCGGCTTCATCTCCGCCAGCATCGCGCGCAGCTGCGCTTGTACGGCGGGGCCGCTGGCGACCACGGCAGGATCGGTCATGGTCTGGGCCAGCACCGGTGCGGCGCTGATCAGACATGCGGGCGCGAGCGCGAGGAGGCGAGCGACAATCTTCACGGCTTCATTCTCCCTGTGGGGAGCGCAACCATGGCAGAGGTCCGGCACCACCGAAAGCACGCGGGGGTCGTAGGCCGGTCACCCGCGCCAGCGCAGCCGCTCCACCAGCAGGGCAAAGGCCGGGGTGGGCTGGCGGCGGCTCGGGTAATAGAGGTGATAGCCGGCGAACGGGGGCGAAAAGCGGGTCAGCACCGCCTCCAGCGCGCCGCTGTCCAGATGCGGCTGCACCGCCGCGTCGGGCAGGCAGGCGATGCCGAAGCCGTCCAGTGCGGCCTGCAGCACCGGGAAGACGGAGGAGAAGGTGAGGCCCCCCTCCACCCGGACTCGGCGCTCGCGACCATTCTCCTCGAACTCCCAGGCATATAGCCCGCCATAGGTGGGCAGGCGCAGGTTGATGCAGGCGTGATCCGTCAGGTTCTCGACCGCCGACGGACGTCCGCAGCGATCCAGATAGGCGGGGGAAGCGACCGCCAGCATGCGCGCATCGGGCCCGATCGGCACCGCCACCATGTCCTTGGCCACGATGTCGCCGAAGCGGACGCCCGCATCGAAGCGCTCGGCAACGATGTCGGTGAGGCGATAGTCGGTATCGATTTCCACGCGAATGTCCGGAAACGCGCGCAGGATGGGCGCCAGCCTTGGCCAGAGCGTGGTCTTCAGCGACAGCTCGTCGGCACTGATCCGGACCAACCCGGCGGGCTTGTCGCGCAGCGCGCTGAGCGCCGCCACCTCGGCCTCGATCTCGTCCAGCCTGGGGCCGAGGGTGGCAAACAGCCGTTCGCCCGCTTCGGTGAGGCTGACGCTGCGCGTGGTGCGGTGGAGCAGCCGCAGCCCCAGCCGCTCCTCCAGTCCGCGCATGGCGTGGCTGAGCGCGGAAGGCGTGACGCCGCTCTGCGCGGCGGCGCGGGTGAAGCTGCGCTGGCGGGCAACCGCAAGGAACGCGGCGAGTTCGGAAAGCTGCTGGCGATTCATTGCTGAACTCTATTCAACACTGCATGCAGCTTCCAGTGGCTACCCCTCTGGTGGCGCGGCCTCCATCTAACGGCATGAGGGGCCGCTCGGTCCTGCGTCAACCACCACCACCCAAGGAGACCAAGCATGGCTACCAAGGCCTTTGGCGCGTACGCCGCCGACAAGCCGCTCGAAGCGATGGAGATCGAGCGCCGTGCACCCGGCGCACACGACGTCCAGATCGACATCGCCTATTGCGGCGTCTGCCACTCGGACCTCCACCAGGTCCGTTCCGAGTGGGAAGGCACGCTTTATCCGTGCGTGCCCGGCCATGAGATCGTCGGGCGCGTGAGCGCAGTGGGCGAGCATGTCTCCAAGTTCGCGGTCGGCGATCTGGTCGGTGTCGGCTGCATGGTCGACAGCTGCCAGCATTGCGCCTCGTGCGACGAGGGGCTGGAGCAATATTGCGAGAACGGCTTTGTCGGTACCTATAACGGCCCGACGCAGGATGCGCCCGGCCACACGCTGGGTGGATATTCGCAGCAAATCGTCGTCAGCGACAAGTTCGTGCTGAAGGTTGGGCATGGCGAGGAGCAGCTTGCCGCCGTCGCGCCGCTGCTCTGCGCGGGCATCACCACCTGGTCGCCGCTGCGCCACTGGCAGGTTGGCCCGGGCAAGAAGGTCGGCATCGTCGGCATCGGCGGGCTCGGCCATATGGGCGTGAAGCTGGCGCACGCGCTCGGCGCCCATGTCGTTGCGTTCACCACTTCCGAGAGCAAGCGCGCCGATGCGCATGCGCTGGGTGCCGACGAAGTCGTCGTCTCGCGCGACGCCGAGGCGATGGCGGCGCATGCGAACAGCTTCGACTTCATCCTCGACACGGTGGCCGCGAGCCACAATCTCGATGCGTTCACCACCCTGCTGAAGCGCGACGGCACGCTGACGCTGGTGGGTGTGCCCGAGCATGCGCACCCCTCCCCGAACGTCGCGGCGCTGATCTTCAAGCGGCGCTCGATCGCCGGCTCGCTGATCGGCGGCATCGCCGAGACGCAGGAGATGCTCGATTTCTGCGCCGAGAAGGGCATCGTCGCAGACATCGAGATGATCCGCGCCGACGAGATCGAGGCCGCCTATGCGCGCATGCTGAAGAGCGACGTGAAGTACCGCTTCGTCATCGACATTGCGTCGATGGGCTGAGGCACGCGGGGGCGGCAAATCGCTGCCCCCGCATTTCGCTTTTCGCCGCAGGCGCCTACATCGCGGTGATGCATCTTCGCGCCGAGGCCATTCTGCTCAGTATTCGCGCGCACGGCGAACATGGTGCGATAGTGCGGGCGCTCACGGAAAGCGACGGCGTCCAGCCAGGCTATGTGCGCGGCGGGCGATCGCGCGCGCTGCGGCCGGTGCTGCAACCGGCAAACCTGATCCTGGGCGAATGGCGCGCGCGGACGGAGGAGCAACTGGCCGGCCTCACCGTGGAGCTGCTCCACAGCCGGGCACCGATGTTCGGCGAGCCCCTGCCTGCCGCCGCATTGGCCTGGGTGACGGCGCTCACCGCGGCGACGCTGCCCGAAGGCCTGCCCTATCCCCGGCTCCATGCAGCGCTCGGCGGCGTGCTCGACGCGATCGAGGCCGCCCCCGCGGCGCGAGGCTGGGCGGTGGCGCTGGTCCGCTACGAGCTGCTGCTGCTCGCCGAGCTGGGCTTTGGTCTCGATCTGGAACGCTGCGCGGCGACGGGGGGTAGCGACGATCTCGCCTATGTCAGCCCCAAGAGCGGCATCGCGGTGAGCCGGGCAGGGGCGACCGGCTATGAATCGCGGCTGCTCGCTCTGCCCGCTTTCCTCACCGAAGGCGGCGCGGCGGATTGGGAAGACATCCTCGCCGGGCTTCGCCTCACCGGCCACTTCCTGGCGCGCGATCTGCTGATCGGGCGGGGGGCGGAACTGATGGCCGCGCGAGAGCGGCTGGCGGACCGCTTGTTGCGAGCGGTTGCATAAGCGGCCCGGGGGCGGCTAAGCGGCGGCCATACCAGCTGCTGCTTGCGTGGGGATCGGAATGCCGTTGATTGCTGTTCTGCCGGGTGACGGGATCGGCCCCGAGGTGACTCGCGAGGCGCGCCGCGTTCTCGAGGCGATGAATCTCGGTCTCAGCTTCGAGGAAGCGCCGGTCGGCGGCGCTGGCTATCTTGCCTCCGGTCATCCGCTGCCCGAAGCAACGCTGGCGCTCGCCAAGCGCGCCGATGCGGTGCTGTTCGGCGCGATCGGCGATCCGCGGTTCGAGAAGCTGGAGCGCGGGCTGCGACCGGAAGCCGCGCTGCTCGGCATCCGCCAGGCGCTGGGCCTGTTCGCCAACCTTCGTCCCGCCACGCTGTTCCCGGCGCTCGGCGATGCCTCGCCGCTCAAGCCCGAGGTGGTGAACGGCCTCGACATCGTCATCGTCCGCGAACTGATCGGCGACGTCTATTTCGGCGAGAAGGGACATCGCACCACGCCCGAAGGCCTGCGCCAGGGCTATGACGTGATGAGCTATAACGAGCAGGAAGTGGCGCGAATCGCCCGCGTCGGCTTCGAAATGGCCAAGCGCCGCCGCAAGAAGCTCTGCTCGGTCGACAAGGCGAATGTGCTGGAGACCTCGCAGCTGTGGCGCGACGTCGTCACCGCGATGGCGTCCGAATATCCCGACGTCGAGCTGACCCACATGTACGTCGACAACGCGGCGATGCAGCTGGTGCGCGCGCCGGCGACGTTCGACGTGATCGTCACCGGCAACCTGTTCGGCGACATTCTTTCCGACCAGGCGAGCATGTGCGCCGGATCGATCGGCATGCTCCCCTCGGCCTCGCTCGCGGCCTGGTCTGGCGCGAACGGCATGTACGAGCCGATCCACGGCAGCGCGCCGGACATTGCCGGGCAGGGCAAGGCGAACCCTTGCGCCGCCATCCTTTCCGCGGCCATGCTGCTGCGGCACTCGCTGGCCGACGAAGCCTCGGCGCAACGGATTGAAAAAGCGGTTGCCGCCGCGCTCGCCAAGGGCGCGCGGACGGCCGATCTCGGGGGCACCCTTTCGACTGCCGCGATGGGGGACGCGGTGCTGCTGGAGCTTCAGTGAGCGACATCCTGCTCGAACTCGCGGTCGTTATCCCCACGTTCAACGAACGCGCCAATGTTCCCCTGCTGATCGCCAAGCTGGACGCGGCGCTTGCCGGCCGCGCCTGGGAAGCGATCTTCGTCGACGACGACAGCCCGGACGGCACGTCGGACGCCGCGCGCGAGATCGCCCGCCGCGATCCGCGGGTGCGCGTGATCCAGCGGATCGGGCGTCGCGGCCTCTCGTCGGCGTGCATCGAAGGGATGTGCGCGACGGCGGCGCCGCACGTCGCGGTGATCGACGGTGACCTCCAGCATGACGAGATGCTGCTGCCCAAGATGCTTGACGCGCTGCAGGCCGACGGCGCGCTCGACGTGGTGATCGGCTCACGCTTCTGCGAAGGCGGCGGCACCGGCGAGTGGGACAGCGAGCGCGTCGCCAAGTCCGCCTTCGCGACCAGGCTGTCGCGCCAGGTGCTCAAGGCCGATCTGACCGATCCGATGAGCGGTTTCTTCATGATCCGCAGCGAAATCGTTCGCGGGCTGGTGCCGGTGCTTTCCGGTATCGGATTCAAGATCCTGCTCGACATCATGACGGCGAGCCCGAAGCCGCTGCGGTTCCTGGAACTGCCCTATACCTTCCGCGTCCGGACGGAGGGGGAGAGCAAGCTCGATCACGTCGTTGCGATGGAATATCTGATCGCGCTGTACGACCGTATGTTCGGCAAGATCGTTCCGGTGCGTTTCGCGATGTTCTCCGTCATCGGTGCGATGGGTGCCGCCGTGCATCTCGGCGTGCTGTTCCTGCTGTTTCGCCTGGCAAGCCTGCCGTTCGTGACGGGGACCATCATCGCCACGATGGTGGCAATGACGTTCAACTTCCTGCTCAACAATGCGCTGACCTATCGCGAGCGCCGGCTGAAGGGCGTGCGCCCGCTGCTGGCAGGCTGGCTGAGCTTCTGCCTGGTCTGCGCAGTAGGGGCAGCGGCCAATGTCGGGCTCGCGGCCTTCCTCCACAATGTCCAGCACGGCGACTGGCGGCTCTCTGCGCTGGCGGGGATTGCGGTGGCCGCAGTGTGGAATTTCGCACTGTCGTCGCGGTTCGTGTGGGGGCGGTACTAGCTGGCGGCAAAAGCCCCTCCTCCTGGGAGGAGGGGTTGGGGGTGGAGGGATTCCAGAACCCTGGTTGGTCTCGGTGAGACACAGCCCCACCCCAACCCCTCCCCTGAAGGGGAGGGGCTAAGCGTTGGTCGAGCCTTAGACCAGCTCCGCCAGCGCCGCCGGGCTGAAGCCCTTCAGTTCGTCACCCGCACCGGCCTGGATCTTCTTCACCCAGTCGGCATCGCTGATCAGCGCGCGGCCTACGGCAATCAGGTCGAACTCGTCACGCTCCATCCGCTCGACCAGCTTGTCGAGGTCGGTGCGCTGCGAGGTCTCGCCGCCGAACGCGGCGATGAACTCGCCCGAGAGGCCTACCGAGCCCACGCTGATCGTGGCCGCACCGGTCAGCTTCTTCGCCCATCCGGCGAAGTTGAGGCCGTTTTCGCCGTCGATCTCGGGGAATTCGGGCTCCCAGAAGCGCCGCTGCGAGCAGTGCAGCACGTCCGCGCCGGCATCGACCAGCGGCTGGAGCCACGACGCCATCTCGTCCGGCGTCGCGGCGAGACGGGCGCTATAGTCCTGCTGCTTCCACTGGCTGATGCGGAGGATCACCGGGAAGTCCGGCCCCACCGCCGCGCGCACGGCCTTCACCACCTCGACCGCGAAGCGCGAGCGCTCGGCGATCGTGGCACCACCATAGCCGTCTTCGCGCGTGTTGGTGCCGGCCCAGAAGAACTGGTCGATCAGATAGCCATGGGCGCCGTGGATCTCGACCGTGTCGAAGCCCAGCCGCTTGGCATCGGCTGCGGCCTTGGCGAAGGCGGCGATGGTCGCCTCGACGTCCTGCTCGGTCATCGCGACGCCGCGCGGCTTGCCCGGCGCGACCAGGCCTGAGGGGCTCTCCACCGGCGCTTCGGGCTGCCAGTTGCGGTCCGGGCCGAAGGTGGAGCCGGTGTGCCAGATCTGCGGCGCCATCTTGCCGCCTGCGGTATGGACCTCATCGATCACCTGCTGCCAGCCGGCCAGCGCGGCGTCGCCGTGGAAGAACGGGATGTTGGGATGGTTGCGCGAGGCAGGGCGGGCGATCACGGTGCCTTCGGAGAGGATCAGGCCCACGCCCCCTTCCGCGCGGCGGCGGTAATAGGCGGCATTTTCCGCGCCGGGGATGCCCTGGGGCGCGAAGGTCCGCGTCATCGGCGCCATCACGATCCGGTTCGGCAGATCGAGCGACTTGATGCGGAACGGCCGGAAAAGCGTGTCGATCGCGGGCATGGGTGCTCCGTTGCAGTTTGAAACTGATGCAAAGCTAGCGACTGCGGCGGTTGGTTCAAGATGGCGCGCAGGGCCGCAACGAAATTTACCGCCAGCTCGGCAGCCACATCCAATGGGTATAGCTCTGCACGTCGTTCAGCGGAGCGGCCGAGAGGATGGGGTAGAAATAGCCGAAGCAGACCAGCGCCAGCCCGAGATACCACTCTTCCCAGCCCTTGGCGCGCAGCCGGTCGAACTGGTGGAAGGTCACCGGCAGCAGCATGCACAGAAAGAGCGCGGAGAGGTGGTAATAGTAATAGAAGCCGAGCGACTTGGGGATGATCGCGTAGATTGCCACCGAGAAGGTCCAGAGCAGCGCCAGCACCAGCGGTCGCCACGCCCGGGTACGGAACCACAGCAGGTAGCCGGCCAGCACAGCGACCAGCCCGCCCCACATGATCACCGGATTGCCGATCAACAGCACGCCGCGCTGGGCGCCGTGGTCCCATTCGTAGAAGAACCAGATCGGTCGCAGCATGATCGGCCAGCTCCACCATTCGGACTGGTAGTTATGGTGCGGCAGGACCTGGGTTTGCGCCGCATACATCTCGCGCTGGAGCTGCAGCAGGCCGTGCAGCCCGTTCGTTGCGCCGGTGAGATAGAAGAAGGTCGGCGCGAAGGTCGCGAAATAGACCGGCACGCTGATCGCACCCAGCAGCACGAGCCCGGCCAGCGTCGACAGCCCCGGCCAGTGCGGCTGGTCGCCGGAGACGAATGCCGTGGCCAGCGTGCGCCGGGCCCGGCGCGCGTCGATCACGCGAACGGCGATCAGCGCCAGCCCGATCGCGGCGATATAGGGTGCTGCGGCCCATTTCACTGCCGTCGCCAACCCGAGCAGTGCCGCGCCGATGCACCAGCGCCACTGCACCTGGTGGCGCGTGGCGTGCATCGCCCACAGCAGGAACACCAGGCCCCACAGCAGGAAGGCGCCCAGGAACACGTCGAGCATCGCCGTGCGCGCCTGCACGAACAGGCTCTGGTCCAGCATCGCCAGCACCGCGCCGGTCACCGCAACTCGCATCCGCCCGCGCATCAGGATCCACAGGAACGTGAAGATGGCGAGCACCGTCGCCGTGCCGGCGATGGTCGGCATCAGGCGCCAGCCAAACGGATTGTCGCCGAGCAGTTCCATCCCGGCGCCGATCAGCTCCTTGCCGAGCAGCGGATGTTCGGTGTTGCGTGGACCCGACAGCTCGATCAGCGATTTCGCGGCGGGCACATAATGCACCTCGTCGAACATGATCCCGCCCGGCTGATCGATATGCAGCGAAAACAGCAGCTGCGCGGCGATGGCGAGGAGGAGGGCGACGAGCCAGGGGCGGGTGGCGAGAGCCGAAAGGCGGAGGCGCATGGCGCTGGCGTAGCCGAGGCCGCGCAGGAGCGGAATAGGGCATGCGCCCGTCCGTACCGCCATTAGCCCGGGCAGGCGGGGGGAGGCTGGCCGCTTCCTTCTCTCGTTATGCCTGGGGCGCCATCTTCATGACGACGAGCCCGGCGATGATCAGCAGCGCGCCGACAATGCGCGGCGCGTTCGCCGGCTCGCCGAGCACCAGGATGCCGATCAGGAACGCACCCACCGCGCCGATGCCGGTCCACATGCCATAGGCGGTGCCGAGCGGCAGCGTCCGCATCGAAAAAGCCAGCAACGCAAAGCTGGCGATCATCGCCGCGATGGTGACGGTCGCCGGCCAAAAGCGGGTGAATCCGGCTGATTGCTTCATCGAAAAGGCCCAGACGACCTCGAGAATGCCGGCGATACCCAATGCAATCCAAGCCATGCGGCCCTCCTTTGGAAGAGCCGGGCCGTCCCGGACTTGATACCCGATCGCGGGGCGGGAACGTGGTCGCCGCATCCAGAATCTAGGAATTGCGGTGCGGCTTTCAACGGCTGCCCCGTACGGGAGGCCCGATCGCCGCGCCTAGAGGTTGACGCCGCGCCCCCAAGCGCCGCAAAGCAGCGGCCATGAAGCGTCGTACCGGACAGGATCCCAGCGTCACCCGTAAGTGGAAGCCCGCGACTCAGGCGGTGCGCGGCGGCACCGCGCGTTCCGAGTTCGGCGAGACGAGCGAGGCGCTGTTCCTCACCTCGGGCTATGCCTATGATTGCGCGGGCGATGCCGCCGCGCGGTTCGCCGGCGAACAGTCGGGCATGACCTATTCGCGTCTCCAGAACCCGACGGTGGAGATGCTCGAGCAGCGCATCGCCCTGCTCGAAGGCGCCGAGGCGTGCCGCACCATGGCGACCGGCATGGCGGCGATGACCGCGGCGCTCCTCTGCCAGGTGAGCCAGGGCGACCACATCGTCCAGGGCCGCGCCGCCTTCGGTTCGTGCCGCTGGCTGACCGACAGCCTGCTGCCGCGCTTTGGCGTCACGACGACGACGATCGACGCGCGCGATCCGCAGCAGTTCGAGGACGCGATCCGCCCGAACACCAAGCTCTTCTTCTTCGAGACCCCGGCCAACCCGACAATGGACGTGGTGGACCTGGAGGCGGTCTGCGCGATCGCGAAGCGGCATGGTATCGTCACCGTCGTCGACAACGCCTTCGCCACGCCGGCCCTCCAGCGCCCGATGGAGTTCGGCGCGGACGTGGTCGCCTATTCCGCCACCAAGATGATGGACGGGCAGGGCCGCGTGCTCGCCGGAGCGGTGTGCGGCTCCGAGGATTTCATCACCAACACGCTGCTGCCGTTCACCCGCAACACGGGGCCGACGCTCAGCGCGTTCAACGCCTGGGTGGTGCTGAAGGGAATCGAGACCCTCGACCTGCGGATCCGCCGCCAGAGCGAGAATGCACTCAAGGTCGGCAGCTTCCTGGAGCAGCGGGTGCCGCGGGTGAACTTCCCGGCGCTGCCCAGCCATCCGCAGCATGCCCTTTTCATGCGCCAGATGGCCGCCGGTGGCCCGATCTTCAGCTTCGAGGTGGATGGTGGCCGCGCCCAGGCGCATGCCCTGCTCGACGGGCTGGAGCTGATCGACATCTCCAACAATATCGGCGATTCGCGCTCGCTGATGACGCACCCGTCCTCCACCACCCATTCGGGCCTGGCCGAGGAGAAGCGGCTGGAGATGGGCATCACCGAAGGGATGATTCGCATCAATGTCGGCCTGGAAGACGCCGACGACCTGATCGCGGATCTCGACCAGGCGCTGCGAGGCGCCGGGCTGTGAAGGCGCTCTTCACCGACGAGGCGACGACGCGCGGCGTGGTCGTCCGCGTGTCGGTGTCGTATCTGCCCGAACAGTCGGAGCCGCATCGCGGCCGCTGGTTCTGGGCCTATCATATCCGCATTGAGAACGAAGGCCCGGTGGCGGTCCAGCTGCTCACCCGGCACTGGATCATTACCGACGGCCGCGGCCTGCGCCATACGGTGGAAGGCGAGGGTGTCGTCGGCGAGCAGCCGATGATCGCGCCGGGCGCGAGTTTCGACTATGTCTCGGGCTGCCCGCTCTCGACGCCGACGGGCGCGATGCAGGGGAGCTACCACATGATCGCCGAGGACGGCTCCGCCTTCGACGTGTCCATCCCGCGATTTGCCCTGATCGCGCCGGCGGTGGCGGGCGAGCAGTGAAGCGCACCCATCTTCCGCTGAACGGCATGCGCGTGCTGGACGCAGCCGCACGCCATCTCTCCTTCACCCGTGCGGCGGACGAGCTGGCGGTGACGCCGGCGGCCGTCGGCCAGCAGATCCGCGCGCTGGAGGATACGCTGGGCGTGGTGCTGTTCCGCCGCACCACCAAGGGGCTGGAGCTGACCCCGGAGGCGGAAAGCGGCCTCACCGCGCTGCGCAGCGGCTTCCTCCAGTTCGAGGAAGCGGTGCGGGCGATGCAGGCGGGGCAGTCCTCCAAGTCGCTGACCATCGCCGCGCCGCGCGACCTGACCGCCAAGTGGCTGATGCCGCGCCTCTCCGGGATCGCCCATGCGGACCCGGACCTGCGCTTCGTGCTGGTGCCGGCCGACGACGCACTCGATTTCACCGAGGCCAATCTCGACCTCGCCATCCGCTGGGGCGAAGGCCCCGGCGAGCATGAGGGCGAGGCGCTGGAAAGCGACGGGATGGTCACTGTCGAGCGTCCGGGCGGCGGCGGAATCGACGTGCGGATCTCGTGGCCAGGCTGCATGGCCGAGGATGCAGGGTCGCTGGTCCGCGTGGCCGATGCGGGCCTTGCGATCGACGCGGCGGCGCAGGGGCTGGGGCGGGCAACCGTGCCCGAGCTGCTGGCCCGCGCCGATATCGAAGCCGGCCGGGTCGCCGTAATCGGCGAACCCAAGGCCTCGCGGCTCGGCTACTGGCTGGTGGCGCCGCTGCCGCAGTGGCGCCAGAAGAAGGTGCAGACGCTGGTCGAGGTGCTGGGCAGCTAGCTAGTAACTAGGCGCTCTTCACCCGCCCGATCGGTACCGGCAGCAGCCGGCCCTGATCGTCGCCGATCACCATCACTTCCACGCCGAATGCCTCGCGCAGCGGCTGATGCGCAAGCGCGGCTTCCGCGGGACCGAACGCCACGACGCGGCCATCGCGAAGCAGCAGCACATCGTCGGCAGCACGCGCGGCCTGGAGGAGATCGTGCAGCACGATCACCACGCCCATCCCGCCGGCGGCAAGCGCACGCAGCCGTTCGAGCAGGTCGAGCTGGTGTACCGGATCAAGGCTTGCCAGCGGCTCGTCCGCCAGCAGCCATTGCGGCTCCCCGGCCAGAACGCGCGCCAGCAGCACCCGCGCGCGCTCGCCGCCCGACAGCTGTGTGACGCGGCGATCGGTCAGCGGGCGGACGGCGGTGGCCTCGATCGCCGCGTCGATCGCCGCATGGTCGGCGGCGGAAAGCCCGGCGAAGGGCGTGCGGTGCGGCGCGCGGCCAAGCGCGACCAGCTCCGCCACTCGCAGGTCCCAATGCACCGTGGCGTCCTGGGGAAGATAGCCGATGCGGCGCGCGCGTTCGCGCGGATCGAGGCGGGCGAGCAGCTTGCCGCCGAGCTTCACCTGACCCGCGTCGGGATCCAGCAAACCGGCAAGCGTACGCACCAGCGTCGACTTGCCGGACCCGTTGGGGCCGAGGATCGCCGTGACCCGCCCCGGCCGCAGGACGGCGTCAAGGCCGTGCAGCACCCGGCGCTTGCCGAGGCTGACCGCGAGATCGGAGACGCTCAGTTCCATGTCGACCGCCGGAGCTTGAGGAGCAGCACGAAGAAGAAGGGGGTGCCGAGCAGCGCCATCGCAACGCCCAGGCGTACCTCGCTGGGGCCGGGCGACAGGCGCACCAGGCTGTCCGCCGCCAGGAGCAGCGCGGCGCCGCCCAACGCGCTCGGCACCAGCAGCGCCGATGGTCGCGCGCCGGTGAGCGGGCGCAGCAGGTGCGGCACGATCAGCCCGACGAACCCGACGATGCCGGTGACCGCAACGCTGGCACCCACCGCCAGCCCGGTGCCGAGCACGATCAGCAGCTGCGCCCGCTCCAGCCGCACGCCCATGGACCGGGCCGCTGCTTCCCCCAGTGTCAGCGCATCGAGCGCACGGCCGGTGAACAGCAGCAGCGCACACCCGACGGCGATGAAGGGCAGCGCCAGCTGAACCTCGGCATAGCTGCGATCGGTGAGCGCCCCCATGATCCAGTCGAGGATCTCGGCGGTGGCATAAGGATTGGGCGCGATCGAGATCAGGAAGCTGGTGAGCGCCGCCCCGAGGCTGGCGAGCACCGTGCCGGCGAGGATGAAGGCGACGGCGCTTTCCGCGCGCCAGGCGAGACCCGCAAGCAGCAGCATCGATCCGCAGGCCGCTGCCATCGCGCAGCCGAACAGCACCAGCGGCGCGCTGCTCCCCAGCAGCACGATGGCGCCGACCGCGCCCAGTGCCGCGCTGGAAGACACCCCCACCACGGCCGGGTCAGCGAGCGGATTGCGCAGAAACCCCTGCAACGCCGCGCCGGACAGGCCCAAAGCGGCGCCGATCGCAAGCCCCAGGATCGCGCGCGGCAGACGCAGTTCGACGATGATCCACCAGCGCGGATCGTGGCTGAACCAGGCGGACAGGGGCACCCAGAACTTGCCTGCCACCAGCGAGCCGGCGAACAGGAAGGCGACAAGCAGCGCGAGGCCAAGGGTGAGGGCAAGCCGGTGCATGCCTTGCGCCATAGCATCCCGGCGGCGTTCGCCTACCGAAACCTTGGCCGTCGGCACCGGGTGCGCAGACGCCCGGAGGGTTCTGGCCACCCACACCTTGGTTTAGTCTTCCCACATCAAAGCCGTGTCCGATGGTGCGGAGGTTCGATTCCGCTGCGCCGTCGCCTGCGCGACACTCCACCCGGCAAGACGGGATGGAACCATGTACCACCAGGCGTTGATCGATGTTGCTGCAGGGGCTCAGGCGAGCTGCGGTCCAAACCTCTCGGCGTTGCTCGCCGGGGCGATGCACTCGCCGGACGAGCACCCAATGCACACGTGCCGCCATCGGGAACGGCATTCCGGCCTGCGCCCCGCGCCGGACGCCGCCGGCCCGCCGGACCTGTTGCCCGACGGCCCCATGCTGTCGGGCCGCCTGGCCAGGGGCGGCCTGGCCGGCTGGCAGCTCCGCCGTGTCGCGGAGCATGTCGACACCTGTCTTCACGGCCCGATCTTCACGTCCACGCTGGCGGAGGTCGCCCAGCTGAGCACCGGCCATTTCTGCCGCGCTTTCAAGACGAGCACGGGGGAGACGCCGCATGCCTATGTCATCCGCCAGCGGATCCGCCGGGCACAGCTGCTGATGCGCGAGACGCGCGACACCCTGTCGCAGATCGCCTGCGCCTGCGGGCTGAGCGATCAGGCGCATCTGACCCGGCTGTTCCGCCGCCTGCTGGGCACCACGCCGAACAGCTGGCGGCGCACGTGGCAGCAGGCGGACTGATCGCGGCACCGACGTTCGAGACACGCCTGAGGAGCAAGGAGCTGCGCGCCGGATATGAGCAATAGGGGGTCGCTGCCGATCGGCGCGTGGCGCGGCGTGTCCTTCGCCGTGGCGCAGATCGACGTGCTGCGGGCGGCGGACGACCTGCTCGTGGTCGGCATGCTGGAGAAGGACGTCGCCGGTGCGCACCGCGGCGGCGCGGATGCCATCGACCACGCGCTCCACGGCACGCTCTCCCGCTTGCGCGAAGGCGGCATCTTCACGGGCGGCTTCGGGGAGACGCTGATGCTCACCCGCCCGCCCGCGCCCATTCGGGCGGCGACGTTGATGCTGATCGGCATGGGTGCTTCCCTCACCGGCGATCCCGAGGCGGCAGGCGCGCTGACCGGCCTCGCGATGCAGGCCGCATTGCGGATCGGCGCGGCATCGGTGGGATGCCTGCTCGGCTGGTCCGAATGCGATCTGCCCCCGCCGCTGGTGGCGCCGAGCGCCACGGCAATGATGCGCGGTGCCCTCGCTGCGATCGATGCGCAGGAGCAGCAGGCCGCGGCCATGGCATGGACCTTCAATATTCGAAACGGTGCCGCTGCGCGCACGACGGCGGCGCTTCGCGACGCGCTGGCCGTCTGGCCCTGAAGGACGGGCAAGCCGTGGCGGCCGCCATGCAGCCATGCTAGAGTGCGTTTCTCAGGGGAGTTGATACGCTTGCCATGTTGACCAGGGTTTCCAGCGGGCGTGTGCCGGCACGCGGCACGGCGCCGATCCGCATCCTGCTGGTCGACGACCACATGCTGCTGCGCGAAGGGGTTCGCGCGGTCGTCTCCACCCAGGACGACATGGAGATCGTCGGGGAAGCGAGCGGCGGCGGCGAGGCGATCCGGGAGTTCGCCCGGCTCCAGCCCGATCTGGTGCTGATGGACCTGCAGATGGCCGACATGTCCGGCCTCGATGCGATCACCGCGATCCGCAAGGCTTCGCCCGACGCCCGGATCATCGTGCTGACCACCTATTCGGGCGACGGCCGCGCGATCAAGGCGCTGCGCGCGGGCGCGATGGGCTATCTGCTCAAGGCCAGCCTGCGCAACCAGCTGCTCGAGGCGATCCGCTCGGTTCATCACGGCGGCAAGCATCTCGACGCCAGCGTCGCGACCGCGATCGCGCTACACGTGCTCGACGAGGACCTGACCGAGCGCGAAGTCTCGGTGCTGACGCTTGCCGCCTGGGGCAATTCGAACAAGCAGATCGCCGCCCGGCTCGCATTGTCCGAGGAGACGGTGAAGGGGCATATGAAGGCCTTGTTCGCCAAGCTCGGCGCCAGCGACCGCACCCATGCGGTGACGATTGCCGCCAAGCGCGGGCTGATCGAGCTCTGATCGCACGGGCGCGGCACCGCCCGATCGCATCAAACCCGTCCAATACCTGTCTGGCGGAGGTCCCTAGGGAGGACGGCGGCGGTTCGCTGCCGTGCGTGCGCGATGCATGCGCGCGTCGGAACCGCCGAACTGTTCGAAAGAATGGAACGGTACGCGTAAATTTATCCGAGTTTTCGGAAAATTCGCGCCGGCTATTCTGCCCCCATCGACGCCGGACGCCGGCAGCAACAGGAGCCGCACCATGACCCTCACCGCCACCGCCACGCCGGGCAAGTCGCTGGTCTCGCCGACCAACCACGCGCTCGTCCTCATCGACTTCCAGTCGCAGATGGCGTTCGCCACCAAGTCGATCGATGCGACGAACCTGCGCAACAATGCCGCGCTGATCAGCCGCGCCGCCGCCTCGTTCGACGTGCCGACGATCCTCACCACGGTCGCAGAGAAGAGCTTCTCCGGCCCGATGTTCAGCGAAGTGACCGATGCATTTCCGGGCCAGAAGCTGCTCGACCGTACCTCGATGAACACCTGGGAAGATGGTGCGGTGATCGAGGAGGTCAATCGCATCGCCAAGCCGCGGATCGTGTTTGCAGGGCTCTGGACCAGCGTCTGCATTGTCGGCCCCGTCGCTTCGGCGATCGACCAGGGCTTCGAGGCCTATTTCATCGCCGATGCCTGCGGGGACATCTCCGCCGAGGCGCACGAGCGCGCGGTTGAGCGGATGATCCAGCTGGGCGCGGTGCCGATGACGTCGCTCCAGTATCTGCTCGAGCTGCAGCGCGACTGGGCGCGGGCCGAAACCTACGATTCGACCACCGGCATCGCGAAGCAGTGGGGCGGGGCTTACGGCCTGGGCGTCACCTACGCGAAAACGATGTTCGGCGCCTCCGAAGGCCATTGATCCCCACACCCGGTTTCCTGCCCCCCAACGACAAGGAATGCTCCCATGACCTCCACCGTGACCACCAAGGACGGCGTCTCGATCTTCTTCAAGGATTGGGGGCCCAAGGATGCCCAGCCGATCATGTTCCACCATGGCTGGCCGCTCTCGTCGGACGACTGGGACGCGCAGCTGATGTTCTTCCTGGCGCAGGGTTTCCGCGTCGTCGCGCATGACCGCCGCGGCCATGGCCGCTCGGAGCAGGTGAGCGACGGCCACGACATGGACCATTATGCCGCCGATGCGGCTGCCGTTGTCGAGCATCTCGACCTGCGCAACGCCGTGCACATCGGCCATTCGACCGGCGGCGGCGAAGTCGCGCGCTATGTGGCCCAGCACGGCATCCCGCAGGGCCGCGTCGCCAAGGCGGTGCTGGTCGCGGCCGTGCCCCCGATCATGGCGAAGACCGAAGCCTATCCGAACGGGCTGCCGCTGGAGGTGTTCGACGGCTTCCGCAAGGGCACCGCGGAGAACCGCGCGCAGTTCTTCCGCGACGTTGCCGCGGGGCCCTTCTACGGCTTCAACCGCGACGGCGCGACGGTCTATCCGGGCGTGATCGACAATTGGTGGCGCCAGGGCATGATGGGCAGCGCCAAGGCGCATGTCGACGGCATCAAGGCCTTCTCGGAAACCGATCAGACTGCCGATCTTCAGGCCATGACGGTGCCGACGCTGGTGCTGGCGGGCGATGACGACCAGGTGGTGCCGTACCATCAGGGCGCCGAGCTGCAGGCCAAGCTGCTGCCGAACCCCACGCTGAAGATCTATCCGGGCATGCCCCACGGGCTGCTGACCACGCATGCCGACGTGCTGAACGCCGACATCCTCGCCTTCGTGCGCGGCTGATCCGGCACGCCGGGGAGGATCTGCAGATGAAGCCCTATCTGATCTCGCTCGCCGTCGGTCTGCTGGTCGGGGTGATCTACAGCCTCCTCGGCGTGAAGTCGCCGGCGCCGCCCACGATCGCCCTGATCGGCCTGCTCGGCATGTTGCTGGGCGAGCAGGCGGTGCCGGTGGCGAAGCGCCTCTTCGCCGGGCGCGATGTGGTGGCGTACCTCCGCACGGACTGCGCCGAGCAGGTGCTCGGCGCGCCGGTCAAGAAGCGCGACGACCAGGCATGAGCCTCACCCGCCGCCAGACCCTCGCAGCCGCGGGCGCCACCGCCGCCGGCGCGCTGCTGCCTACGCCTCTCTTCGCAAGGAATGCCAGCATGCCCGCCACCGACCTGATCCTCGTCAACGCACAGGTGACGACGCTCGACCGGGAAAACCCGGTGGCCGAGGCGATCGCGATCCGCGACGGCAAGTTTCTCGCGGTGGGCAGCGAGGCCGAGGTCCGCGCCGCTGCCGCGCCGGACGCGCAGGTGATCGACGCGCATCGCCGCCGGGTGATCCCGGGGCTGATCGACAGCCACATGCACATCATCCGTGGCGGCCTGAACTATAACATGGAGCTGCGCTGGGACGGCGTGCCCAGTCTTGCCGATGCGATGGCGATGCTCAAGCGTCAGGTCGACAATACGCCCGCGCCGCAATGGGTGCGCGTGGTCGGTGGCTTCACCGAGCACCAGTTCGCCGAGAAGCGGCTGCCGACGATCGACGAGCTCAACGCGGTCGCGCCGGATACGCCCGTCTTCATCCTCCACCTCTATGATCGCGCGCTGCTCAATGCTGCAGCACTTCGGGTGGTGGGCTATACCAAGGACACGCCGAACCCGCCGGGCGGCGAGATCGTCCGCGATGCCGCCGGCAACCCCACCGGCCTGCTGCTCGCCCAGCCCAACGCGACGATCCTCTATTCGACGCTCGCCAAGGGGCCGAAGCTGCCGGAGGACTATCAGATCAATTCCACCCGCCACTTCATGCGCGAAGTGAACGGCCTGGGTGTCACCGGCGTGATCGACGCGGGCGGCGGCTTCCAGAACTATCCCGATGACTATGCGATCATCGAGAAGCTGCATGCCGACGGCCAGCTGACCGTGCGGATCAGCTACAACCTGTTCACGCAGAAGCCCAAGGAAGAGCTGGCCGATTTCGCAGGCTGGGTGAAGCAGGTGAAGCCGGGCCAGGGCGACGACAGCTATCGCCACAACGGCGCAGGCGAGATGCTGGTCTATTCCGCCGCAGACTTCGAGGATTTCCGCGTCGCCCGCCCGGACATGCCGCCGACCATGGAAGGCGATCTGGAGCCGGTGATCCGGCTGCTCGCGGAGCATCGCTGGCCGTGGCGTCTCCACGCCACCTATGACGAGACGATCGGCCGCGCGCTCGACGTGTACGAGAAGGTCCACCGCGACATCCCGCTGACCGGCATCCACTGGTTCTTCGACCATGCCGAGACGATCAGCGACCGCAACATCGATCGCATCGCGGCGCTGGGCGGCGGCATCGCCGTGCAGCACCGCATGGCCTATCAGGGCGAATATTTCGTCGAGCGCTACGGGACGAAAGCGGCCGAGCGCACCCCGCCGATCGCGAAGATGCTCGCTGCCGGCATTCCGGTGGGCGCAGGCACCGATGCGACGCGGGTGGCGAGCTATAATCCCTGGGTGTCGCTCAGCTGGCTTTTGACCGGCCGGACGGTGGGCGGGCTGAAGCTCTATCCCGGCGCCAACCGGGTCAGCCGCGAAAAGGCTTTGCGCATGTGGACGCACGAGAACACCTGGTTCTCGAACGAGGTCGGCAAGAAAGGTCAGATCAAGGCCGGCCAGCTTGCCGATCTCGCGGTGCTCTCGGCCGATTACTTCGCAGTGCCCGAGGATCAGATCGTCCATATCCGCTCGGTGCTGACGCTGCTCGGCGGTGCGGTGGTGCATGGCGACGGCGACTACGCCCCGCTCGCGCCCGCGCTGCCCCGGCCGATGCCGGACTGGTCGCCGGTCGCGACCTTCGGCGGTTATCACCAGTCGCCCGAGACTCGCGCCCAGCTCGCCTCCGCCTGCGCCTGTCACAGCAGCTGTTCGGTCCACGGCCACGACCATGCGGCCGCACTTGGCGCGCAGGTACCGGCCGCCGACGTCCAGAGCTTCTGGGGCGCGTTCGGCTGCGGCTGCTGGGCGGTTTGAACCTCTTCCCTTGTCAGGAGCCAACCATGCGCTTTTCCGTCCTAGTCGCTTCCGCGCTTATCCTCGCCACACCCGCGCTCGCCCAGCAGCAGGCGGCGGGCGCCGACTATTCGGTCGGCCCGCAATATGACACGACGCACGTCTACGTCCCCGAGGATCAGTTCGACAGCTTCGTCACCAGCTTCGTGGGCACGTTTGGCGGGACGACCAGCAAGCAGGGCGTCTTCCAGGTGACCCCCACCACCAGCCTCACCAAATCGCAGCTGGTGCTGACCCCTGCCGGGACGGTCTCGGTGTTTGGGTTCAAGACACCCATTCCGTTTCCGTTCGGCGACGAGCGCACCGGCTATCTGGTGACCGATCTCGACGCCGCGGTAACTTCGGCGGTGCAGCACGGAGCGGTCCGCCGGCTGGTGACCTTCCCCGATCCGATCGGCCGAGATTCGCTGATCCAGTGGCCGGGTGGGGTGAACATGCAGCTCTACTGGCACACCGCCAAGCCCAGCTACGCGCCGCTGGAGACCGTACCGGAGAACCGCATCTACCTGACCGCAGACGTTGCCAATCGCTTCGTGAAGAGCTGGGTCGGCTATGCCAAGGCCAAGGTCACTGCCGATGATCGCGCCGCGCCCGGCGCCGAGGTGGGCGAGCCCGGAAAGACGATCCGCCGGATCTCGATTGCCAGCGGCTATGGCAAGATGGTGGTGTTCGTCACCGACGGCCTGCTGCCCTGGCCCTATGGCCGCGACACGACCGGTTACGGCGTGCCGGATCTCGACGCCACGCTCGCCAAGGCCAAGACGGCAGGCGTCGAGACGCTGGTGCAGCCCTATGCCGCAGCGGGCGGGCGCGCCGCGATCGTGCGCTTCCCCGGCGGCTATATCGCCGAGATCCACAGTCCCGCGGGCAAGTGACGGTGCAGCATTCCGACCCGCGCTTCGTCGATGCCATTCTCGGCTGGCGGCCGACCTGGTTCCTCGCCCGGCTGCTGCTGATCGGCGCCTATCTGCTCGGCGGGCTGGTGAAGCTCACCGACTGGGCGGGCGCAGTGGCCGAGCAGGCGCATTTCGGCATGCAGCCGCCGGCGCTCTGGGCGGCGCTGACCATCGTCGTGGAGCTGGTCGGACCCGTGCTGATCCTCACCGGGCGCTGGATCTGGCTGGGGGCGGGGATGCTGGGGGTGTTCACCCTGCTCGCCGCCTTTACCGCCAACGCCTTCTGGACGATGCCGCCCGGCCCGGAGCGGTTCGGCGCGACCAACGCGTTCTTCGAGCATCTCGGCCTGATCGGCGGCTTCGTCCTCGCGGCGCTGGTGGCGGAGCAGGCCAAGCGGCGTGGCTAGCCTCGCCGCGGCGGTGGTGCTAGTGGTGCCCGCCGCGCAGGACCAGACGTCTCTGCTAGCGTTCCCCTCCCGCTTGCGGGAGGGGCTAGGGGAGGGGCTGGAACCGCACAGCGCTTCTACCACATCAGGCCCTTCCCCGACCCCTCCCGCAAGCGGGAGGGGAGCGCCGACTGCGGATTCAGCACAAGTCTCTCCCATCCACGAACCCTGGCAGGCGCCCACGCTCAGCATCACCCGCTACGACGAGGACTGGTCCGACCTCGCCGACGCCGAGAAGCGCGCCCACCATTGGACCGGCCCGTTCAAGTACATCCCGCTCGGCGGCGATGCCTGGCTCTCCACCGGCATCGAAGTCCGGCTGCGCAGCGAATCCTTCGCCAACAACGCGCTGGGCAACGCGGCCTCGCCCGACGACGCCTATCTCTGGACCCGCGTGCTGCCCTATGCCGATCTCCATGTCGGCCGCGTCCGCGCCTTTGCCCAGCCGATCCTGGCCTATGCCGCCGGAGTACGCCCCGCAGCCGGCCCGGTCGACCAGACCCGCACCGATCTGCTGCAAGGCTTCGCCGAACTCGACCTCGGCGCACTCACGCTGCGCGGCGGCCGGCAGATGCTGTCGCTCGGCACCGAGCGGCTGATCGGCACCCGCTATGGCCCCAATGTCCCGCTCGCCTTTGATGGCGTGCGCGGGATCGTGGCGGTCGGCCAAGCGAAGATCAGCCTGTTCGCCGTCGCGCCGGTGGCGCCGCGGCTCGGCACCTTCGACGACCGCACCTCGCCGACCAAGACGCTCTGGGGCGCCTATGCGGTGCTGCCGGGGCTCGACCTCTATTATCTCGGCTATCGCAACCGCACCGCGCAGTTCGGCGACCGCACCGGCCGGGAACTGCGGCACAGCTTCGGGGGGCGGGTCCATGGCACCCGCAACCACTGGCACTGGAACGTCGAAGGCGTCGCCCAGTTCGGCCGCTTCGCCGACGGGCCGATTTCCGCCTGGACGCTTGGCACCGAACTGGGCCGCACGCTGCCGAACTTGCCCTTCGCACCCGATGCGGTGCTCCGCTTCAACGTGATCAGCGGCGACCGGCATCCCGGCGACCGCCGGCTCGGCACGTTCAACGCGCTGTTCCCCAAGGGCAAGTATTTCGGCGAGCTGTCGCCGGTCGGCCCCTACAACCTGATCAACCTCAACCCCCGCATCGCCGGCACGCTGGGCGGCGGCGTTTCCGCCAGCATCGCCGGCAGCGCCTATTGGCACTATGCGACGGCGGACGGCGTGTACGACATTCCGGGCAATCTGCTTCGCGCGCCCGGCACCAGCACCGCCCGCTTCATCGGCAAGCAGATCGAAGGCGCGGTCGCCTGGCAGGCCACCGCCGAACTCGAGCTTTCCGCTTCGCTTTCCTTCTTCGAGGCCGGCCGCTTCCTGCACGAGAGCGGTGCTCCCCAACCGATCCGGATGATCGGCCTCGAAAGCAATTTCCGGTTCTGAGGACCCACGCCATGCCCGACCCCAAGACTTCCAGCTCCCCGCTCCCGCCGCTGCTCCTGCTGCTTTCGGTCACCACCGGCCTTGTCGACGCGGTGAGCGTGCTCGGGCTGGGCAAGGTGTTCACCGCGAACATGACGGGCAATATCGTGTTCCTCGGCTTTGCCGCTGCGGGCACACCCGGCTTCACCATTGCGCCCTATCTGGTCGCGCTTGCGTCCTTCCTCGTCGGCGCGCTGATGGCCGGCAAGGTGGGAACGCACCTCGCCGGCCAGCCGCTGCGGCGATGGCTGGTGCTTGCGGCGGGGACGGAGGCGGTGCTGTTCGGCATCGCGGCCGGCATCGCCGCCTGGGCCGGCGCCATGGGCATCCTGCCCGAAACCTGCGTCTTCGCGATCATCGCCCTCACCGCGATCGCGATGGGCTTTCGCAACGCCACCATCCGCCAGCTCAAGGTGCCGGACCTCACCACCACTGTCCTGACGCTGACTCTGACCGGCATCGCCGCCGATTCGCACTTCGCCGGGGGGCGCAACCCGAACCTCGGCCGCCGCCTTGCCGCGGTAGCCGCGATTCTGATCGGCGCCTGTGTCGGTGCACTGCTGGTCAACCGGTACGGCCTGGCGATTCCGCTGCTGGTGGCGGGGCTTACCGTGCTGGTCGGCACGCTCGCCTGCGTTCGCCATCCCATCGCTGCCCAGCCGCTGCGGCCCTGATCGGGTCATGCCCCTTTGACAGCCCGCCGCGCGCTCCCTATCGGCCAGCCATGACGCTCCAGCACACCGACTCCATCCTGATCGTCGATTTCGGCAGCCAGGTGACCCAGCTGATCGCGCGCCGCGTTCGCGAAGCCGGGGTCTATTCCGAAATCGCACCCTTCACCACCGCTGCCGAGGCCTTTGCCCGGATGCAGCCCAAGGGCGTGATCCTGTCCGGATCCCCCGCCTCGGTGCTCGACGAAGGCAGTCCGCGCGTGCCGCAGGTGATCTTCGACAGCGGGCTTCCGGTGCTGGGCATCTGCTATGGCGAGCAGGTGATGATGCACCAGCTGGGCGGCCAGGTGGTGCAGGGCGACAGCGGCGAGTTCGGCCGCGCCTTCATCGAGATCGCCGATGGCTGCGCGCTGTTCGACGGCCTGTGGCAGACCGGCGAGAGCCACCAGGTCTGGATGAGCCACGGCGACAAGGTCGCGGCGCTCGCGCCGGGCTTCCGCCCGGTCGCGGCCAGCCCCGGCGCGCCGTACGCGGTGATCGCCAATGACGAGCGCCGCTATTACGCGATGCAGTTCCACCCGGAAGTGGTCCACACCCCGGACGGCGCAAAGCTGCTGGCCAATTTCGTGCGCCATGTCTGCGGCCTGTCGGGCGACTGGACCATGGCCGAGTTCCGCGCCGCGAAGATCGCCGAGATCCGCCAGCAGGTGGGCGACGGCAAGGTGATCTGCGGCCTGTCGGGCGGTGTCGATTCCGCGGTGGCCGCGGTGCTGATCCACGAGGCGATCGGCGACCAGCTGACCTGCGTGTTCGTCGACCACGGCCTGATGCGGGCAGGCGAGGCCGACCAGGTCGTCACGCTGTTCCGCGAGCATTACCATATCCCGCTCGTCCATGTGAACGTGGAGGACCTGTTCTTGGGCGGCCTCGCCGGCGTCACCGACCCCGAGGCGAAGCGCAAGTTCATCGGCAAGACCTTCATCGACGTGTTCGAGGCCGAGGCGAAGAAGATCGGCGGCGCCGATTTCCTGGCGCAGGGTACGCTGTATCCGGACGTGATCGAAAGCGTCAGCTTCACCGGCGGCCCGTCGGTGACGATCAAGAGCCACCACAATGTCGGCGGCCTTCCCGAGCGGATGAACATGCAGCTCGTCGAACCCTTGCGCGAGCTGTTCAAGGACGAAGTCCGCGCGCTCGGCCGTGAGCTGGGTCTGCCGGAGATCTTCGTCGGCCGCCATCCGTTTCCGGGGCCGGGCCTCGCGATCCGCATTCCGGGCGAAGTCACCAAGGCACGCTGCGACATCCTGCGCAAGGCTGACGCGATCTACCTCGAGGAGATCCGCAACGCCGGTCTCTACGACGCGATCTGGCAGGCGTTCGCGGTGCTCACCCCGGTGCGCAGCGTGGGCGTGATGGGCGACGGCCGCACCTATGACAGCGTGCTGGCGCTGCGCGCTGTAACGTCGATCGACGGCATGACCGCCGAAGCGTTCGAGTTCCCCGGCGGCTTCCTGCCCCGCGTCGCGACCCGCATCGTCAACGAGGTGCGCGGCGTGAACCGCGTGACCTACGACTATACCAGCAAGCCGCCCGGCACGATCGAGTGGGAGTGATCCCCGGTCCGGCATGGCGGTACGGCCAAGGTTGAGTTCGTGCATGGACAAGTGCGAAGTCGGGGCCGAATAGCGGCGAGTACGCATTTGCGCATTATCGCCCCTGCGCCCTTGAACCTGCAGCCATGCAACGCACCGGGATCAACGCACTTCGATTTCCGGCCCCACCGCCTGCTGCGGCGGAAGATCGACGGGCGAGCAGTTTCCGCTCGCGCCGTCCTCGTCAGCTGCGCGAGCGGTCCTCGATCTTGCCGCCGGACCGTCGCTTCGCAAGCAGGGCAATGGTAAGGCCGATGCCGGCCACGACCGCGACCTTGGTGGCGAAGCCGCGCTTGTTGTGCGCGAGCTCGGCGCGGATCCCCATTTCGGCGGGGATGTTCGGCAGCCGGGCGTGTGCCAGGTCGTCGACCACGCCTTCGACGACGTTGATCCGGTCCGCACCCAGCAATAGCAGCCAGTGGATCCAGTTGGACTCGCTCCAGCGGAAGGCGACGCGACGCAGGATGCCGCTCACGCCGCTCGGTGGCGTCGAGGTGCCGACCACCGCCGGACGGCGGACATGTTCGATAGACTGCAGGATCTCGACCTCGGCATGCTGGATCGGCGGCCTTTCCCATCGGCGGGTAAGCCCGTGGTCCTGCGTCTGGTCGCGCATCGGATAGGTGGGGTCGTTCTGCGGATCGGCATCCACGCCCCAGCCCGGGATTGCCGACGTATCGACCAGTGCCGGGCTATCGGTCTTCTGGGGAAGGTTCATCTGGGCCTCCTGCTCAGCCGCCATTGGGAACCAGGACGGGCTTGATGCATCCGTCCAGCTTGCCTGCGAACAGGTGATAGGCGTCCGCCACGTCGGCGAGCGGCACCTTGTGGGTGATCATCGCCTTGGGATTGATATGGCCTGCGCGAACATGTTCGATCAGCCGCGGCAACAACCGTTTCACCGACGCCTGGTTGGCGCGGATCGTGATGCCCTTGTTCACGACGTTGCCCATGGGCACCATGTTGCCGGTGGGGCCATAGACGCCGACGACCGAGACCACGCCGCCCTTCTTCACCGAATTGATCGCCCAGTGCAGCGCGATGGCGGACCCCGCCTCGAGCTTCAGCTTCGTGCCGAACAGCGTCTGCAGGAAATTGCCCTTGGCGTCGCCGCCGACCGCGTCGATCGCGACATCGACTCCGAGCCCGTCGGTGGTCTTCTTCAGGAAGACGACGATATCATCGACCTCCTTGAAATTGTAGACCTCCGCGGGGCCGAAGGTGCGGGCGAACTCCAGCCGGTAATCGACATGGTCGAACACGATCACGCGGCCTGCGCCGAACAGCCAGGCGGCGCGCGCGGCCATCAGGCCCACGGGGCCCGCGCCGAAGACCGCGACCGTGTCGCCTTTCTGGATTCCGCCCATCTCGGCGGCCTGGTAGCCGGTGGGCACCACGTCGGTCAGCAGCACGGCGTCATCGGGATCCATCCAGTCGGGGATGATCGTCGGCCCGATATCGGCATAGGGCACCCGGACATATTCGGCCTGGCCGCCGTCATAGCCGCCGGCGGTATGCGAATAGCCGAAGATCCCGCCCACCGCTGTCGCCTGGGCATTGGACTCGTGGCAGTTGCCGAACAGCCCCTGCTGGCAGAAATGGCAGTGTCCGCAGGCAATGTTGAACGGCACCAGGACATGGTCGCCCGGCTTGAGGTTCTGGATCTCGGCGCCGACTTCCTCGACGATGCCGCAGAACTCGTGCCCGAAGGTCATGCCCACGCGCGTGTCCGGCACCATGCCGTGATACAAATGAAGATCCGAGCCACAGATGCACGAGCGCGTTACCCGGACGATCGCGTCGCGGGGATGCTGTATCTCGGGCATCGGCTTTTCGGAGAGGCGGACGCGATAGGGTCCGCGATAGTCCATTGCCAGCATGCGCGTTCCTCCGTTGCAGAGTCGAACATCGATGCGCGGCAGTAGTTCCGAAATTGAGTTGCGTGGGCGCGAATCCGTTTGTCCGTGCAACATTGCCAGCAGAATGAAGAAGGTGCGCAGTGAGGCACATCTACTGATGCACGTTAGCGCAGCGTCTTTGCCCGACCTGGCGGCGCGAATGCGACATTCTGTCGGACCCTTCGACCGGCCGCGTCGTTGAGACCCGCGGTCCGGCCAGCGCCATGTGCTTCGGCCGATCCGACAGCCCACCCAAGCAAGGAGATGCCGCGTGGCCGTATTCAACAAGGACATGATCGAGCTGGCGAACAAGAACAAGGATTTCCAGAAGGAAGTCTATTATGACGAGAATTGCCAGGTCGTTCTGATGAGCATCGAACCCGGCGAGGACATCGGCGAAGAGACGCACGATGCCGACCAGACCACCTTCTTCGTTGCGGGCGAGGGGCAGGCGGTAGTTGATGGCAGCCGCACCAAGGTGACGCCGAACCACATGATCATCATTCCCAAGGGCGCCAAGCACAACATCATCAACAAGGGCGAGGAGCCGCTGAAGCTGTTCACCGTCTATTCGCCGCCGGCCGAGGAAGAGGGCATCCACCACAAGACCAAGGAAGAAGCCGAGGCTGCCGAAGAGGCGTGACCCGGTTTCGCGGCGCGCCCGGCGGCGCGCCGCGCCCATGCGAGGAACGAAGGACGATTGATGGCAGATATCGCCGGTTGGCTGGCCCTTGCCGCCACCTGTATCGCAGCGCTGATGACGGCATCCAATCTGGGTGCGCGGGTCACCGGCTGGGGCTTCGTCGTGTTCACCGTCGGTGCCGGCGCCTGGATCGTCGTCGGGATCGCCACCCACCAGACGCAGCTGCTGTGGAGCAATATCTTCCTCGGGCTTGTCGATCTGTTCGGCATCTGGCGCTGGCTCGGGCGTCGGGCCCGCTTCAGCGACGCGGCCGACACCGAGCAGGCGATCAGCCGGGAGCAGCCAGGGGAGAACCTCTTTGCTGCATCGGGTCTCGACGGGATGCCGGTGAAGGGCCGCGACGGCGCGGTTCTCGCCTATGCGGTGGACGCGATGCTGGCCTGCTCCGGGGGCGAGCTTTCGCACCTGGTCATCCGGGAGGGCGGTGTTGCGGGCGTCGGCGAGACCCTGCGGCGGCTTGCCTGGCGTGACGTCCGCGTGCTCGACAACGCGCTGCTGACCGCGCTGGACCCCGCCGCGCTGTCCAGGCTGCCTGTCGTCGAACCCGCCTAGGCGGGCGCGTGGCCCGGCTGCGGCGGGACGGGTGCGCCGTCGAGCAGGCCCATCGATCGCGCGACGGCATCCTGGAGCGCTTCGACGATCTGGAACGCGGCGTAGGGCCAGACAAACGCGGGCTGCAGGCCGGCGCTCGGGCTTTGCCAAGGCGCGTTCTCGACGAGGAGGTAGGGGATGTTGCGTTCCATCAGCGATGGCGGCAAGGGCGATTGCCTCTCCCGAAGCCAATCAGCGCCGAGGACGATCGCCGCCGGCGGCTGGGGAAATGCATCCGCCCATGCGTGCAGTTCCGCCTCGGAGGCGAAAGGACCCACCGTGCGCAGCCCGAACATCGAGAGCGCCTGCGCAAGGTAGGATGCGCAAAAGCTCTGCTGCGTCGCGAGCAGGATCGTCGCGTTCTGGAAAAATGGTTGGGGCGCCCACATGCTCGCCTCCTTCCTGTTGGAACCAGAACATCCACTCGGATCGTAAGATCCCCGGTATCGTATTGATCTGCATCTAGCCTGAAGTGGCCGCTCAAGAATGGGCCGGTAGCTGCGCCAAGCTCGATGCGAGTTCATCCTTGCGAAACGGCTTGATCAGCCGCGGCAGGTCCGGGTCAACGCCTTCCGTTTCGGCATAGCCCGACACGAGCAGCACCGGCACGTCCGGGCGCGCCTTGCGGATCATCCGCGCCAGATCGGTGCCCGTAACACCCGGCATCAGATGGTCTGTCAGAAGCACGTCGAAGGGCACGCCCTTCTCGGTGATCCGCATCGCCTCTTCGCCGGAGGCGGCCTCGATGACGGCATAGCCCAGTTCGGTGAGCATGTCGGCGGTGCTCATCCGCACCAGTTCCTCATCGTCGACAAGTAGCGCGACGCCCCGCACCATCGGCGCCAAGCTGTGTTCGCCCGTCTGCTCCGAGACTTTCGGCGGGGCGGCGCTCTGCGGCAGCCACAGCTCGATGGTGGTGCCGCGGCCGGGCTGGCTTTCGATCGTCAGGGCGCCGCCGAGCTGGGAGGCAAGGCCATGCACCATGGACAGGCCGAGCCCCGTGCCCTTGCCGACACCCTTGGTGGAGAAGAACGGCTCGATCGCGCGTGCCAGGGTTGCTTCGTCCATCCCGGCGCCCGTGTCGGCGACGGAAAGCTTGATGTAGGTGGCGGGCTTCAACCCGGAGCGATGTCCGCGCGCCACTTTCTCGGTCGTGGCGGCGATCCGCAGCACCCCGCCGCCCGGCATCGCATCGCGCGCATTCACCGCCAGGTTCAGCAGTGCCATCTCCAGCTGGTTCGGATCGGCTTTCGCGGCGGGCAGATCGTCGCCGGCTTGCAGCACGACCTCGATCTGCGGCCCCGTCGTGCTCGAGACAAGCTCGCCCATTCCCTGCACCAGCCTGGCGACGTCGACGGCGACCGGCTGCAAGGGCTGGCGCCGGGCGAAGGCGAGCAGGCGCTGCACTAGCGTCTTGGCACGCTCTGCCGACTGTACGGCGCCGGCAATCAGGCGCTGCTCGCGCTCGTTGCCGATACCCCTGCGCTGCAGCATGTCGAGCGATCCGACGATCGGCGTGAGCAGGTTGTTGAAGTCGTGTGCCACGCCCCCGGTCAGCTGGCCCATCGCTTCCATCTTCTGGCTCTGTCGGAGCGCCTCCTCGGCCTCCGCCAGACGGTGCTGCTCGGCGATCCGCTGCGTCACGTCATACACGAACTGGTACGCGCCGATGCGCGCGCCGCTGGCATCCCGCAGCACGTTGAACTTCATCTCGTAAAACCGGCGATCGCGGCTCGGATCGCCGAACTCCCCGATCTCGGTGAATTCCTCGCCGGCCATCGCACGCGCCCACAGCGCTTGCGCAGTTGCCTGATAGGCAGGCCTGTCCGCGAGAATGTCCAGCATCGAATCGCCGACCTTGGGCCGGATGCCATAGATCCTCTCGAATTCATCTGCGGCCGCCAGATTGATGGCGAGCCAACGGAAATCGGGATCGACCACCTGAACAAAGGCATCGGTACCCTCGACCAGATCCGCAAGCAGCTTTCTCTCCGCCAGCGCCGCAGCCACACGACGCTCGAGCGTTTCGTTCAGCTCGCGAAGTCGGTCCTCGGCAGCGGCCCGTTCGATCGCGGCCTTCACGCGTTCGCCGACCTCGCGGAACAGCGCTTCCTCCGCCGGAGTCCAGCTGCGCGGTGTGGCGCTCTGCATCGCCAGCACGCTCACCCAGTGCTCGTCCTCGAACAGCACGACGTCGAGATAGGCGCCGACCTCTCTTGCCAGCAGCCCGGCGCGCGCATCCTCGCCGAGCCGCGGGTCGGTGCGGACATCGTCGATCCGGACGATCGGGCTCTCGTGATAGGCGCGCAGCAGCGGTTCGCCGAATGCGGCCAGCTCGTGCTCGCCCACGATCGAGGCGACGTCCCGCGTGAAGTCGCGCTTGACCTTCATCAAGCTGCCGAAGAATTCGGCATAGAAGACCCGGTTGAGCCCATATTGCTCGCCGATGTGCTGCGCGGCGGCCGAGGCGATGTCGAGCGGCGACTTCAAGGCGCGCAGGGCGTCGGACAGCGAAAGGAGGAAGGCCTGGCGCGCCTGGCTTTCGCGCAGTTCGGCCTGCGCCGTTACCCGTTCGATCCCGTCGGCCGCCTGGCGTGCCAGCACGTCGAAGAGCTTGAGGTCGCGTTCCGAGGGCGTGTGCGGCCGCTTCCAGTGGGTAGACAGCATGCCCAGCGGCTTGCCCGATCGCGACAGGAGCGGCGTCGTCTGAACCGCTCGCATGCCCGTCCAGCGGTAGGACTTCAGGTCGCCGCTCTCTTCGGCGAGCCCGCTGTCCTCCACGTCCGGCACGATCACGCGCTGACCCGTGGCCAGTGCGATGCCGCATGTGCTGCCCGATGTTGCGTGGACGGTCTGCCAATACTCCGCCGAGCGCGAATCGTAGCCGCGGTGCGCCAGAAGGTCGAGGTACCCGGATGCATTCAGCATCTGGATGCTGGCACACTCCGACCCCATCAGGTCCGTGGCCGCCGTGAGGATGGCATCGTACACCGACTGGGGCGATTCATCGCGGATCAGGCGCGTGCTGACTTCCTGCAGACGGCCCAATGCCGCGACCTCGGCCGCGAGCGCTTCCTGCGCCCGGGTGCGCTCGATGATGTCGGCCGCCTGGCGACCGAGCTGCACGATGATCGCCTCGTCATTCTCGTCAAACTCCGATCCGTCCTCCTTGTCGGAAAGTTGGATGAGGCCGAGATTGCGACCGTCGCGGCCGACGAGGGGTACGGCCAGCCAGCCGCGCATCGGGGGGTGCTCCTGCGCATGCGCGCCGAACCCGCGCCACCGAGGATGGGCCTCCAGCTCGGCCTGGGTAAGCCGCAACGGGCGGTTCGTTTCGCAGACCACCGCATAGATGCCCGACCCGTCGGCCGGCGTGCTGTACGCGCGCCACCCGGCATATTGCCCGCTAAGATCGATATAAGGGATGATCTGCGCCCAATCCTCGCCCTGCGCCAGGCTGACGACCGCCTGATGTGCGCCGACGATCCTGCGCGCTGCGCGGGTGATCTCGTCGAGCGTCACTTCCAGCGTCGGCGCGCTCGTTACGGCGTTGGCCGTCTCGGCAAGACCCTGAAGCTGTTCGGAACGACGGCGCAGATGCGCCTCCGCTTCATGTTCGGACGTGCGATCTCGGAAGATCTTGAGGTATCCGCCGCCGGGCTGATCGAGGCGCATGGTGAGCCCGGAGCCCCAGAAACGGCTGCCGTCCTTCCGCACGTGCCAGCGCTCGTTCAGCGAGCGACCGTCGCTTTTCGCTCTGTTCAACTCGTGGTCCGGCGCTCCGGCGGCGCGGTCCTCGGGCGTGAAGATGAGCGCGCCCGATTGCCCGAGGATATCCGCTTCCTCGAAGCCCGTGATCCGGGTCGCGCCCGTATTCCAGCTTGTGATGCGGCCATGCGGATCGACCGAGGCAATTGCGAAGTCCTCGGCGCCTTCGACGATCTGCCGATAGCGCCCCTCGCTTTCGCGCACGCGCTGTTCCGCGGCCAGTCGCTCCGTCATGTCGACGGTGACGATGAGGAGATTGCTCGACTGCGCGTCGTCGTCGAGGCGCGAGACGCGGCTGTTCGCCCAGACGGTGCTGCCGTCGGGCCGCACATAGCGCTTGTCGAGCGACGCGGCCTGTCCCGTCCGCAGGGTGTCCGCGACGGCGTCGATGCTCGGCTGTAGCGATTCCGGGTGGGTCACGTCGGCAATCGTCATGCCGAGCAATTCGTCCTGCCGGCGTCCTACGATCCGGCAAAGCTCCTCGTTGACGCGCAAGAAGCGCCCGTCCGGCGTCACCTCGGACAGCCCGACGGTTGCGCCATCGAAGATCGCCGCCAGTCGCGCGTCGCTGGCCCGCTGCGCTTCCTCGGCACGCTTCTGGTCGCCGATGTCGCGGAAGTAGACGGACAGTCCGCCACTCGCCGTGGGGTGGATGTCGACACCGACCCAGCGATGCAGGATCGGCGACACTGTCTCGATCCGCACCGGCACGCGATCGCGCATCGCGCGCAGGTGCGCTTTGTATGCCTCGCTGCCGACCGCTTGGGGGAACTCCGTCCAATACTGCTTGCCAAGAAGCTCGGTGGCGGCGCGGCCCCACCATTCCTGCGCCTTGCTGTTGACGTAGGTGAAGCGCCATTCGCCATCCACGGCGTAGAAGGCGTCGGAGATGCTCTCGAGGACCTCCGCGACAAGGTCTCGCTCGGCTTTCAGCGCGTGTTTTGCCGCGACATGCCCGGTCGTCTCCATCGCGATCGCGAGCACGCCCGCCGGGTTGCCGTCCTCACCCAACACCGGCGAATAATCGAGGTTGACGAACGCCTGCTCGAGCTTGCCGTGTCGGTGCAGCGTCAGCGTCTGGTCCCGGTAGGCGAGACGCCCGCCGGCCAGCCCCACCCGCAGGGCGCTGTCGTTGAAGTTCGCGATCTCGGGCCAGCCTTCCCTGATCGTGGCGCCGAGCAGTGCCGGGTGTCTCTCGCCGGCCAAGGCGGCGAAGGCGTCATTGTAGAGCGTGACCCCGTCCTTGCCCCACAGCAGTGCCATGGGCGCGGGGGACAGCAGCAGGATGCCGAGCGTCGTCTTCAGGCTTTCGGGCCAGCGGTCGATCGGGCCGATGGCCGTCTGCGCCCAGTCGTGCCGCGCCACCAGGCGGCCGAGCGCACCGTCGAACCTCAGCAGGCTCTCGATGAAGCGTTCCGCCCGAACTTCGGCCACGATCCATCTTCTCCTTGCCTAACCGAATGAAAATCTGAGGAAAGCTCTAGCGATACGTCCGCTCCAGTCCAGTGCTGGAGAACCCATTGATGCCCGGTTGGTTCAGCATGGATATACGTAAAGCCCGTCAGGGCCACCTTCTTCTGGGAGACGGGCCGCCCCCGGGGCGGCCGGCACGCGCCAGTGAGGGGGCGCGCATGCAGGTGAGCACGGATTTTCGTCGCAAGCTACTGCGATGCTTGAAACTTTTTGACGCGCTCCCAATATCCCGAGCCTTGTTCAACAACAGAAAGGAGGTGGTCGAATGTCTCATTGTCACATGCCGCTGAAGACGGATACCGTGAGCATGGCGAACCTCGTCGAGGCTAGCCGCTACTGACCTCCCGGCCTTCAGTGGCAGGCAATGGAAGGGCCGCTCCAGCGATGGGGCGGCCCTTCGTGTGTCGGATTGCTGGAACCCCGTCCCATGCGGAACGTCTCTTCGGCATGATGTCGATTGCTTCGTGGGGACGCAGCGTTGTTCGGGCCAGTGCAGCGGCCGCGTCGTTGACGGGTGCGGGCAGCGCGGCCGCGTGCACCCTGTGCCACTCCAGCCAGGCGATCTCGATACGTGCGCGGCTGCTGGGTCCCGACTTGCTATGGAACCTGGCAGCGGTCGTGCTCCCGCTGACCCTGTTGCTGGCGGTCATCGTGCTCGTCCTTCACGAGCCCGCGATCGGCGAGGGGACGGCATGATCCCGCGCCGTCGCCCGATGCTCGCTGCCGGTCTGGCCCTTGGGATCGGCATGGGCGGTTTCGTCGACGGGATCCTGTTCCACCAGATCCTGCAACTTCACAACATGATGTCTGCCCGCATTCCGAACACGGACTATGTCGGTGCCAAGGTGAACATGGTGTGGGACGGCGTGTTCCACGCCGGGGTCTGGATGATCACGGCGATCGGCGTGTCCCTTCTCTGGCGGGCGGGGAGGGTTGCGGGGGCCGACCTTTCAGGGCGCCTGTTCGCCGGCGCGCTGCTGATGGGGTGGGGCCTGTTCAACATGGTCGAGGGGGTGATCGATCATCACCTGCTCCAGCTGCATCATGTGTATGAGCCGATGGGGCAGTCGGGCTGGGATTACGTCTTTCTTCTGAGCGGCGGCGTAATGCTGGCCTTCGGTTTCATGTTGGTCCGGGCGGGGACCGGACGTTCTCCGCGGTAGTTGCGCCGCCACCGCCCGGTGCGTCTGGGGCGGGGAACCTTGGGCGAGCCGATGCGCTCGGTTCGTCTGCCCCTGCGGTCCCCGGATCGCCCGAATATTCTCCTGGCGCTGAGGTGATGCATGCCGATCAAGGCCGTTCTGTTCGACATCGACGGCACGCTCGTGGACAGCAACGCGTTCCACATCGCCGCCTGGCAAGAGGCTTTCGCGACGATCGGCAAGCATTTCGATCAGCGCGTGATCCACGATCAGATCGGCAAGGGTACGGACATGCTGGTGCCGGCGCTGCTGCCGGAGATCGACAAGGAAGCCCAGGAAAAGCTCGGCGAGGCGCATGGGGAGATCTTCAAGGCCCGGTTTCTCCCCCGGGTCCAGCCGTTCGCCGACGCACGGGCGATCCTTGCGCGCGTGCATGCCGACGGGCGGCGTGTAGTGCTTGCCTCGTCGGCGTCGAAGGCGGAGCTCGACCATTATGTCGACTTGCTCGATGCGGGTGCGATCGTCTCCGAGACGACGAGCGCCGACGATGTCGAGCGGACCAAGCCCGCCCCGGACATCTTCGCGACCGCGCTCGAAAAGGTAGCGCCGCTCGCGCCCGAGGAGGTGATGGTCCTGGGGGATACGCCCTATGACATCGAGGCGGCGCGCAAATGCCGCATCGCTGCGATTGGCGTGCGCTCGGGCGGTTTTGCCGACGATGCGTTGATCGAGGCGGGAGCGGTGGCGCTGTACGATGACGTGGCGCACCTCCTGCGCGACTATGCGCGGTCGCCGCTCGCCCGCTGATCTGCGATGTCTGCGCCGCTGGAGGTTCCGAAGGCGGCGCCGGAATGAGGGATAGGATCTTGGCCCATTCTGCACCCACCGACGCGATCCTCCAGCTCGGCCTGATGGAGGACGAGGCGATCGACCTCGACGCGGCCGCGCTCCAGTTGGCGGCGCTGGACCATCCCGATGTGGATCTGGAGCCCTATGTCGGCCAGCTCAACGGCTTTACCGAAGCGCTGGCAGCGACCGGCGCAGACGCCGAAACGGTCGAGGAACGCGCGCAGGCACTGGCCCGCGTCATGGCAGCAACATTCGGCTTCAGCGGCGACCGGACCCAGTATGACGATCCTGCCAACGCCGACATCATCCGCGTCATCGATCGCAGGCGCGGTCTGCCGGTGAGCCTGACCATCCTCTACGCCGCGGCGGCGCGCCGGCTCGGCTGGAGCGTCGATCCGCTCAATACGCCGGGCCATGTGCTCGCCCGGGTGGGCTCCGAGACCGAAGCCGTGCTGATCGACCCGTTCAATGGCGGACGCATCGTTGCAGCGGAGGATCTGGCCGCGCTGCTTCGGGGCGTGTTGGGGCCGGCGACAGCACCCACGATCGAGCACGTCACGCCGATGTCGAACCGATCGGTTCTAGTGCGCTTGCTGATGAACCAGGCCAGCAGGGCGGAAGCCGCGGGCGACGTTGCCAGGGCGCTGACATTGTATGAGCGCATGACCGTGATCGCACCGGACCATGGCCAGGGCTGGTGGGAACGCGCCCGCCTGTTGCTGCGGGCGGGAGAGATCAGCAGCGCCCGTTCCAGCCTGAGCGCCATGCTGGAGATCACGCGCGACCCGGCGCTACGCACGCACATCTGCTCGGCATTGGATTCGCTCAGCGGCCGCGACGGCATCAACGAGCGCTGACTCGGCAGCACGCAGGGTGCAGCAGCAACCCAGGCTGCGGGGAACGGTTGCTGTCCCCCTGCATTCCTCTCCCATGATTTCAAACGCTTCCCGCTGGCCGAGCCGATTGTGGCTGATCCGGCATGGCCAAAGCGCCGGCAACGTCGCCAGGGACGCAGCGCACGCCGCCGGCGCGGAGCGCATCGCCCTCGAGCATCGCGACGTGGATGTGCCGCTTTCGGCGCTGGGTGAGCGCCAGGCCGCCGCCCTTGGGCGCTGGTTCGCTGCGGGGGACGGGAATGGCAGGCCGGCCGTGATCCTGTGCAGTCCCTATGCCCGGGCGCATGCGACGGCGCGGCTGCTGCGGGAGGCAGGCGGTGCCATGCCGGATGCAACGCTCTGCGGCGACGAGCGCCTGCGCGAGAAGGAGTTCGGGATCCTGGACGGGCTCACCACCGCCGGGATCGCGGCGCAGATTCCCGAGCAGGCCGAATTCCGCCGCTTGCTGGGCAAGTTCTACCACCGGCCGCCCGGCGGGGAGAGCTGGTGCGACGTGATCCTCCGCCTGCGCTCGCTGCTCGACACGGTGTCGCTGCACTATGCGGGCGAGCCGGTGATGATCGTCGCGCATCAGGTGGTGGTCCTGTGTCTGCGGTACATCCTGGAAGGGATGAGCGAAGCGGAGATCCTGGCCATAGACCGTGCCGGAGATGTCGCCAATTGCTCGGTCACCGAATATGCCTGCGGAGACACAGGATTGCAGCTGGTGCGCTACAATGTCGTCACGCCGATGGAGGCGGACGCGGCGGTCACGGCGGCGCCCGACGCGATGGCGGGGGCGCGCGGATGATCGCGCTGGATCGCGCCTGGCTGGCCGCCAACCCGCTGCCGCCCTGCGACGGGGCAACCGACAAGAATGCGCGCGGAAGGGTGCTGATCGCGGGCGGATCGGAGCGGGTGCCCGGCGCCTTGCGGTTGACGGGCGAAGCAGCGCTGCGCAGCGGCGCCGGCAAGATCCAGCTCGCCACCGTCGAGCGTGCCGCGCTCGCGCTCGGCGTCGCAATGCCGGAGGCTGCGCTGTTCGGGCTGCCGGCGAATGTCGCGGGCGAGCTCGGCGATGCTGCCGGAAGGGCGCTGGCGGACCTGCTGGCGCGCTGCGACGCGCTCGTGCTCGGCCCCGGGATGGGCGCCGATGCAGATGCAGCGCCGATCCTGGATGCCGTGCTGGCCGCGGAGCGCGACGGTATCGCGCTGTTGCTCGACGCGGCGCTGCTGGCGGTCGCCGCCAGCCGCGCCAAGGCGGTATCGGCGCGCAAGGCCGCAACGGTGCTGACGCCGCACCCGGGCGAGATGGCAAAGCTGATGGACGAGGATCCCGAACGGATCGCGCGCGAGCCTGCCACGGTCGCGCGCGAGGCCGCCGCGCGGTTTGGCGCGGTCTTGGCGCTGAAGGGGCCGGAGACGCAGGTCGCGACGCCGGACGGCACCGTGCTCCATTATGCCGGCGGCGGCCCCGGTCTGGCGACGGGCGGATCCGGCGATGTGCTGGCCGGCGCGATCGGTGGCCTGCTGGCGCGGGGCGCGGCGCCGCTGGTCGCGACCGGCTGGGGCGTATGGCTGCACGGCGAAGCGGGCCGGCGGCTAGCCGAGCGCATCGGGCCGATCGGGTTCCTGGGCCGCGAGCTTCCCGCAGAAATTCCTGCGCTGATGGCGTCGATCTAGAGCGTTTTCACCTTGGGCGGAGACGCCCTGGCTGTTTGTTTGCCGCATTCGGCAAAGCGTCATGCGGGGGCGCGTGCCAGCGTCGAGAGTTCGGCGGGGCGGACCTCGTGGATCAGTTGCTCCATCCGGCACTGCGCGGGTGCCTTGTCGGGGCGCCAGCGCAGCAGTTTCGTGCCGTGGCGGAACCGGTCGCCGGTCACCTGGTCATACACCACCTCCAGCACCCGTTCGGGCCGCAGCGGCTCCCATGCGCTTTCTGCGCCGTCGTTCCAGCGGCTCGGCCCGCCTGGCGCCTTGCCGGTGAAGCCGGGCGGGGCGATCAGCGGTTCCAGCGTCGCCAGCAGCGATCGACGTTCGGCCGTCGCGATCCCCGAGGTGAAGCCGACATGCTGGAGCAGACCCGCATCGTCATAGAGCCCGAGCAGCAGCGACGCGACGCCGTCGCCCTCCTTGGTCCGGCGAAAGCCTCCCACCACGCAGTCGGCGGTGCGATGCTGCTTCACCTTCAGCATCGCCCGTTGACCCGCGCGATAGGGTTCCTCGAGGCGCTTCGCGACCACCCCGTCCAGCGCGCCGCCGCCCTGCGCAAGCCAAGCCTCCGCAGTCGCCCGATCTTCCGTCCGGTGCGACAGCAACAGGGCCGGTCCGCCATGCGCTCGGTGGAAAGCTTCCAACGCACGGCGGCGTTCGTGCAGCGCCGCATCGACGAGCGGCTGGTCGTCGACGCCGAGGCAATCGAACAGCATGAGCTGCGCCGGCGTCTCCCGCGACAGGCGGCGGATGCGGCTTGGTGCGGGATGCAGGCGGGCCTGGAGGGCATCGAACGACAACACGCCGCCGATCGGCAGGATCAGCTCGCCGTCGAGCACGAACGCGCGGCAGTCCACCGCCGCGATCGCGGCGACGATTTCCGGGAAATAGCGCCCGAGGGGCTTCCCCGCCTTCGATCGGAGTTCGACTGCATCGCCGTCGCGGAACACAAGCGCGCGGAAGCCATCCCATTTGGGCTCGAATTGCCAGCCGGGTTCCTCCGGCAGCGTGGCGACCAGCTTGGCCTCCATGGGAGACAGGTCGGGCGTCGTCATGATGCTCCCCTTGCACAGTGATGCGCGGAAAGAACGCGCGTCGACCGGCCGTGTTCAGGGCATCGGAAGCGCTGCCGCGGCGGAAAGCAGGTGCGAAAGCTGCAGCGCATCGCCCATCGCTGCGGACGAGGCGGTATTGTCGAACATGCACCAGACAGTCCGGTCGGGGGCGGTGTCGGCCGCGATGGCCGCTGCGATCTCCCGCAGGCGGGCCTCGCCATAGGCGGAGCGGTACAGTACCGGCGAGCCGTGCAGCCGCCAGTAGGAAAGCCCGCGCCATCCGCCCGGCGACGCTGCTTCGGGCACGCGCGCCGGATCGGCGGCGACGCGGGCGACGCCTCGGCTGGCGAGCAGCACATCCGCTTCCGCCGTGAACCAGCTCGCATGCCGGGGCTCGCAGGCGACGGAGATAGCGGTGCGCGCGGACAGGGTATCGATGAATGCGGAGAGCACTTCCGCATCAAAGGCGAAGCTTGGCGGCAGCTGGAGGAGCAGGATCGCCAGCTTGCCTCCCAGACCGCCGACCTCGTCGAGGAAAGGGGCGAGCAGCGCGTCCGCATCGGCGAGCCGCCGGTCATGGCTGATCGCCTTGGGAATCTTCACCGCGAAGCGGAAGCCCTCGGGCACGGACTCGCCCCAGCGCTGCCAGGTGGAGCGGCGGTGCGGCCGGTAGAAGGAGGAGTTCACTTCCACCCCGGCCAACCGGCCAGCGTAACGCTGCAGCACGCTCCCCTCGGTCGGGAAAGCAGGCCGGTCCACCGCGGGGATGGCCCAGCCGGCGGTTCCGATCACCGGTTGCATCGTTCTTCTCCACGGCAGCCAAATCGCGTCGTCTGATCGGTTTCAGCCGGCATTGGTTCCTGGCGGCGAAACCGGCCGGCCGGTACTTGCTCGCGCTCCACGCGGTGTTCATCCCGGCACCCTTCGGCGTCGCGGCCGCGTGCAGGTCGCCCGATGCGGCGTGCTGCCGACGCAACATACGTTACCGAAAAATATGGGGCAAAGCATGCGCGCCACGGGGCGATGTGGGCGTTCGTCGGTTGGGAAGACCAGCTTTTCCGTCGCTTCCGAGGAGCATCATGCGCATCCACCATCTCAACTGCGGTACGGACTGCCCGCTTGGCGGCGCGCTGTTCGACGGCCGCTCGCTCGCGCCGCTGGGGCGGCTGGTCTGCCACTGCCTGCTGATCGAGACGGACGCGCACGGGCTGGTGCTGGTCGACACCGGCTATGGCCTGCGCGACGTCGCGCATCCGCACGGGCCCGGCGCGCCGCGCATCACCCGCGCCTGGCGAACGATGCTCAACATCCGGCTGCACGAGGCGGAGACCGCCATTCGCCAGGTCGAGGCACTTGGGTTTCGCGCCACTGATGTTCGCCACATCGTCGTCACCCATCTTGATTTCGATCATGCCGGCGGGCTGGAGGATTTTCCCAACGCCGTGGTGCATGTGATGCAGCGCGAATATGACGACGCGACTGGCCCGCATGCCGGCATCGTCGCGTGCAACCGCTGGCGCCTGCCGCAGCTCGATGGGGTGCAGCAATGGCGCGGCTATGGCGCGCGCGGCGAGCCCTGGTTCGGCTTCGACGCGGTGCGCGGCCTGGAAGGGCTGCCGCCCGAGATCCTGCTCGTGCCGCTGCCGGGGCACAGCTGGGGCCATGCCGGCGTGGCCGTGCAGCGCGACGACGGGCGCTGGCTGCTCCATGCGGGCGACGCCTATTTCTATCGCGGCGAGATGCGTCAGGCGCGGCGGCGCTGCACGCCCGGCCTGCGCGCCTATCAGCGGCTGATGGAGGTCGATGCCGACAGCCGCATGCAGAACCAGGAGCGGCTGCGTCGGCTGTCGATCGAGCAGAGCGACACCGTCTCCATAGCCTGCGCGCACGATGCGGTCGAACTCGAACGCTGCCAGGCGGGGCAGCCGCTTTGAGCGGCATCGGCGATGCTCGTGTCGTGCTGGTGCTGGCCGGTGGCAATGCGCTGGGTGCCTATCAGGCGGGAGTCTACCAGGCGCTCCACGAAGGTGGGATCGCGCCCGACTGGATCGTCGGCACGTCCGCCGGGGCGATCAACGGCGCGATCCTCGTCGGCAATGCGCCCGATGCGGGTCTGGCGAAGCTCGCCGCGATGTGGCGGCCGGACGATCCCGATTGGTGGCAGAGCTGGCCGGAAACCTGGCGGCGGACGATCGAGACCAGCGCCACGGCCCTGGGCGGCCGGCCGGGTCTTTTCAGCCCGCTCGGCACCGCATTGTTCGCCAGCCCTACGCCCGCGTTGTACGATACCGCCCCGCTCGCGGCGACGCTGGATTCCCTGATCGATTTCGAGCGCCTGAATTGCGGCGCTCCGCGCTTCACCGCCGTCGCCGTCGACCTGGAGAGCGGCACGGAAGCGGCGTTCGACACGCGCGAGCGCTTCGTCGGCGCGGGGCATGTTCGTGCCAGCGCGGCGCTGCCGCCTGCGTTTCCCGCGGTCGAGGTGGACGGGCGGCTATATGTCGACGGCGGGCTGGCGACCAACCTGCCGCTGGATCCGGTGCTGTCGACACCGCCGGCACAGCCGACGCTCTGCATCGCCGTCGATCTGCTGCCCATGCGCAGCGGCAGGCCGGATACGCTGGGCGCGATGGCGGCACGCGCGCAGGATCTGACCTTCGCCAGCCAGACGCGCCGCACGATCGCGCGCTGGCAGGCGCAATATGCGACGGATCCCGCCTTTCGCGGCGCCTCCGTCCTCCTCGCGCAGCTGCTCTACGCCGATCAGCAGCTGGAGGTTGCCGGCAAGGCGATGGATTTCTCGCCGGCGTCGGTCCGGCGGCGCTGGGGACAGGGATTGCGAGACGGGGCGGGGCTTGTCCGCCGTCTCGCAGGCGGCGATCTCCCGATCGGCGTCGAGGGGCTCCACATCCTGCCGGGCCAGTCGGAGAACGCACCCTGAAAGCGGTGCGAGACGTCGCGAGGCAATCCTCCTTCATCGGCGCGCGCGGGTAGTTCCCGCAGGCCAGCGGCGGCGGCTCGGCGAATCGCGGCGGAACGCGTGCGCGGTGCCCTGATCCGGGGCGCTCGTACCGGCGCTTCCTCCGACGACGATGCTGCAAAACATCTCAATCTCCTGCCACCGCGTCTCAAACCCGATCCCGTGTCTTGACCGCCGGGGCGTGGCGATGCCTGCGGCGCCATCACGTCAGGGGATCATGGGGGCATGGCGCTGATCGGGATCACGGCGTCGCTCTTTCGGGGGGAAGGCAACGCCGCGCCGGCGAGCGGGGCGCCGGCGGTGGTGCTGCGCGTGCCGGGGGCGTGGGCGCTCGCTCGCGCGTCGGTGCGCGCAGCCGCCCAGGCCCTGCTGTGCCGGGGACGTTGTGCCCCACGCCAAGTCCGTTTGTAAGCGAGTATAGATCATGTTGATGCGCCGCCGCGCCGCCACTGCCGACCATCGCAGGACAAGCCTTCCCCGCGACGAAGGGCGTCGCCTCCGCCGATGGCTGCTCGGCGCGACCATCCTGAGCGGTGCCGTGCCGCTGGCGGCGCAGGCGCAGACGGCAACGACGCTGCCCAGCGGCGGCACCGTCGTCGCCGGGCAGGCGACGATCGCACAAGTCGGAAGCGCGCTGACGATCCACCAGAGCGGGGACCGTGCGGTCATCGACTGGGCGGACTTCTCGATCGGCGAGAAGGCCAGCGTGCTGATCAACAACGGCTCGGGCGCGACGCTGAACCGCGTGACGGGTGGCGCGGTCTCCTCGCTCGACGGACTGCTCCGCGGCACCGGATCGGTGTATCTGGTCAACCCCAACGGCATCGTCATCGGCGCAGGCGGCGTGGTCGAGACCAGCGGCAGCTTCATCGCCTCGACGCTTGACGTGCCGAACGCCGCGTTCATGGCCGGCGGCAGCCTGACCTTTGCGGGCACATCGCGCGCCAAGGTGGTCAACCTGGGCAAGGTGGGCGCGCTGGGCGGCGACGTGGCGCTGATCGGCGCAGTCGTGGAGAACCGGGGCAGCCTTTCCGCGGCCAACGGCACCGCCGGCCTGATCGCCGGCAGCAAGGTGCTGCTCCGCGACGGCGCCCATGACGGCGGGGGGCTGTTCTCGGTCCTCTACGGCGATGCCGCGACCAGCGCGGCCAACGGCGGCACCATCGCCGCCGCGAATGCGGAGCTGCGCGCGCAGCAGGGCAATGTCTATGCGCTGGCGGGCAACAGCGCCGGCACGATCAACGCGACGGGCGTGCGGCGGGGCGACGGGAAGGTATGGCTGGTCAGCACGGCCGGCGCCACAGACGTGGCGGGCACGATCCACGCGCGGGGCGAGGGCGGCACGGCCGGTGCGATCGAAACCTCCGGCGCTCGGCTTCGCATCGGCGCTGCCTCGATCAACGCCGCTGGCGGCACCTGGCTGCTCGATCCCGAAGACCTTGTCATCGACGAGGCGGCGGCGTCGGCGATCAACGGCACACTGGCTGCCAATACCGGCGTGTCGCTGGTCAGCGGTGTGGACGACTATGGTCATCTGAAGGATGGCCTCGGCGACATCTTGATCAACGCCGGCCTGTCGTGGAACACCGGCGCAAAGCTGACGCTCAACGCCTATCACGGCATCAGCATCAACGCGGACATCGCGGTGAATGGCGGGGGATCGGTGGAGCTGCGCACCAATCAGGGCGGCAGCGGCGGTGCGGTCGTCTTTGCTGCGGGTCGCTCCATCACCTTCGCCGACGGCTATTCGGACCAGTCGCTCGGCATCAACGGTGCCGGCTACACGCTCCTCCATTCCTGGTCGGATCTACAGGCGATCAGCGGGCAGAACGGCAATTATGCGCTCGCGCACGATCTGCCGCCGCTGGCCTCGGGCAACACGGTGGTGCCGACGCTGGACGGGGTGCTGGACGGCTTGGGCAACAGCATCGAGGATCTGGAGATTCGGACCAGGAACGTGGCGGATGTCGGCCTGATCGGCACCATCACGCACGACTCTACGGTGCGCAACCTCGTGCTCGCCAAGATGGTCGTCACCGACTGGAATGCGCATGGCAGCAGCGAGATGGGTGCGCTCGCAGGCCGGAACCAGGGTACGGTGGAGCACGTCTCCGGCGATCTCACCGCCTATACGGGGGACGGCAACAACATCGGCGGCCTGGTGGGCGTGAACACCGGGGATATCCGCAATGTGTCCGTTCGCGCCAGCGCCATCGGGAACAACAATGTCGGTGGGCTGGTCGGGCAGAATTTCGGCCGGATCCAGGGCGCGCAGGTCCTCTCCGGCGATGGCGTGGAAGGTGCGCACTTCGTTGGCGGGCTGGTGGGCAGCAACGCCATCTCGCTCGACGGCACCCTCGTCGGCAGCGTCGTCGATTCCTCCTCTACGATACCGGTGGTCGCCACCCTGAGCCGGCGGATCGAGGTGCGGCAATCCGGCCTATCGGATCATGCGGGCGGTCTCGTCGGCCTGAATTCGGGCACCATCACGCGCTCGTTCGCCACTGGCGACGTTCGAGGCTTTGAAACGGTCGGTGGGCTGGTCGGCGAAAATGCTGCAACAGGCACCATCACCAACTCATATGCGACCGGCAAGGCCGCTGGCGATGATACCCGTCCATATGGCAATTTAACCGATAAAAATTGGCGAGCGAAGATCGGCGGCCTGGTCGGCCGGAATGCCGGCACCATCGCGCAGGCTTTCGCTACCGGCGCCGTGACGGGCTCGGAAAGCCTGGGTGGGCTCGTCGGGGAGAATGCGAGTGGAGGCACGATCGATCGTTCCTACGCCACGGGCGCGGTCGCGGCCACGGTGTTCATCCTGGCGTCTGGCCTACCCACGAGGACGACGTATACGCGAGTGGGTGGGCTGGTAGGCTATAACATAGAAGGCTCTCGAATCACGAACGTCTACGCCACGGGCAGCGTGCGCGCCCGAGAGATGGCGGGAGGACTCGTCGGGGAGAATCGAGAGATGATCTCCAATGCCTACGCATCCGGAAGCGTCGTGATTACCGACACCAATTCCGTCATGCACGGGGGCCTTGCAGGCTTGGGCGGCTCGTTCAAGAATGCGTTCTGGAACAAGGATACGTCCGGCCAGTCGCAACCTGCCTACGGAAGCAGCGACGGGTACGGCGCCCATGGGCTGACCAGTAGCGAAATGATTTCTGCCAGCAGTTTCGCAAACTGGGACCTCGACAGCACCGGCGGCGAGAACAAGATCTGGCGCATCTATGACGGCGCGACCGCGCCGATGCTCAAGGCGTTTCTGACCACCGCGAACGTCTCCTTGAGCGGCAGCCCCTCCGTCACCCTAGTCTATGACGGTACGAGCCAGCCGACGGCCTTCGGCACCTCCGTGGCTGCGGCGAACGGGCAGGCAGTGGATCCGGCCAAGATCCTGGGCACCGCTGCCTTCGCCTGTTCGGGCGGGGACGGTTCGTGCAGGAACGTCGGAAGTTATCAGCTGACCCTGGCAGGCGGCCTCTACTCGATGCAATCGGGCTATGATCTGGTCTTCTCCAAGGCACAGGCGAGCCTCGCCATCACGCCGCGCGCGTTGACGGTCACCGCGAACGATCGCGCCATGACCTATGGCGAAAGCGTGCCGACGCTGACCTACCGGTTGGGCGGGGACGGACTGGTCGGCACCGATACGCTGGGCGGCGCGCTTGCGACCAGCGCCAGCGCCACGAGCGGCGTCGGCACCTATGGCATTGCGCAGGGCACGCTGAGCGCTGGTGCCAATTATGCGCTGAACTTCACCGGCGCCAACCTGACGGTGACGCCGCGTGCGCTGACGGTGTCGGCGAACGACCGCACCATGGTCTATGGCGACGCCGTCCCGGGGCTTACCTACACGGTCGGCGGCGCAGGGCTCGTCAACGGCGATATGCTGGGCGGCGCGCTGGCAACGAGCGCAAGTGCGACCAGCAACGTGGGCAGCTACGCGATCGGGCAGGGAAGCCTCAGCGCCAGCCCCAATTACGCGCTGACCTTCGTCGGCGGCAGCGTCTCGGTCACGCCGCGCGCGCTGACGGTGACGGCGAACGATCGCACCATGATGTACGGCGATAGCGTGCCGGCACTCACCTATGCGCTGGGCGGCGCGGGGCTGGTCAATGGGGATACGGTCAACGGCGCGCTGGCAACCAGCGCGGGTGCGACCAGCGCTGTGGGCAGCTACGCGATCGGCCGGGGCACGCTGACTGCCGGCGCCAACTATGCGCTGAGCTTCACCGGCGGCAGTCTGGCGGTGACCCCGCGGCCGCTGATCCTGACAGCCGACGATCGCACGATGGTCTATGGCGGCAGCGTTCCGGCGCTGAGCTATGCGCTGAGCGGTGCGGGGCTGGTCAACGGCGATACGCTGGCCGGCGCCCTGAGCACGACGGCGAGCGCAACCAGTGCCGTCGGCAACTATGCGATCGGCCTGGGTACGCTGACCGCCGGCGCCAACTACGCGCTGCAGCTGACCGGCGGCAGCGTATCGGTAACGCCGCGCCCGCTGGCGGTGACGGCGAACGACCGCACGATGGTCTATGGCGACGGCGTGCCGACGCTCACCTACGCGGTGACGGACGGGAGCCTGGTCAACGGCGATACGCTGAGCGGCGCCCTGACGACGAACGCGAGCGCGAGCAGCAGCGTCGGCAGCTATGCCATCGGCCAGGGTACGCTGGGGGCCGGGGGCAACTATGCCTTGAACTTCACCGGCGGCGTGCTGGCGGTGACCCCGCGCGCGTTGACGGTAACCGCCAACGATCGCACGATGGTGTACGGCAACGGCGTGCCGACGCTGACCTATGCCGTGGGCGGCGCCGGGCTGGTCAACGGCGACACGCTGGCCGGTGCCCTGGCGACGAGCGCCAGCGCGACCAGCGATGTGGGCAGCTATGCCATCGGCCAGGGGACGCTCAGCGGCGGCACCAATTATACGCTGAATTTCACCGGCGGCAGCCTCTCGGTCACCGCGCGGCCGCTGTCGGTGGCGGCGAACGACCGGTCGATGGTCTATGGCGATGCCGTGCCGGACCTCACCTACACGCTCGGGGGCGCCGGGCTGGTCAATGGCGACACGCTGACCGGTGCCCTGGCGACCGGCGCGAACCCGACCAGCGGCGTCGGCAGCTATGCGATTGGCCAGGGCGGCCTGCGCGCGAGCAGCAACTATGCGCTGACCTTCACCGGCGGGACTCTGGCGGTGACGCCGCGCGCGCTGATGGTGACGGCCAGCGACCGGACGATGGCCTATGGCGACGGCATTCCGGCGCTCACCTACAGCGTGGGCGGCGCGGGGCTGGTCAACGGCGATACGCTCAGCGGCGCGCTGACGACGGCGGCGACCTCGGCGAGCGGGGTCGGCAGCTATGCGATCGATCGCGGCACGCTCGCCGCGGGCGCCAATTATGTGCTGGGCTTCACCGGCGGCAGCCTGTCGATCACGCCGCGCGCGCTGGCGATTGCGGCGGACCCCCGCACGATGCTCTATGGCGATGCGGTGCCGGGACTGACCTATACGATCGGCGGCGGCGGGCTCGTCAATGGCGACACGCTGAACGGTGCCCTGGCAACGACCGCGACGGCGACCAGCGGCGTGGGCAGCTACGCGATCGGGCAGGGGACGCTGCAGGCCAGCGCCAATTATGCGCTGACCTTCACCGGCGCCAGTCTTGCCGTTGCCCCGCGTACGCTCACGGTCGCCGCGGGCGACCGCAGCATGATGTATGGCGAGGCGGTGCCGACGCTCAGCTATGCGGTGGATGGCAGCGGCCTGGTGAATGGCGATACGCTGGGCGGGTTGCTGCGCGGCGCCCTGAGCACCGAAGCAAGCGCGACCAGCCCTGTCGGCAGCTATGCGATCGGGCTGGGCACGCTGAGCGCCGGCGCCAATTACACGCTGCGCCTGACCGGCGGCAGCGTGTCGATAACGCCGCGGCCAGTGGCGGTAACGGCGAACGATCGGTCGATGCTGTACGGCGACAATGTGCCCGTGCTGACCTACACGCTTGCCGGCGCAGGGCTGGTCAACGGCGACACGCTGCGGGGCGCGCTCGGAACCGCCGCGACCGCGGCCAGCCCGGTGGGCAGCTATGGGATCGGGCTGGGCACGTTGAGCGCGGGTGCCAACTACGCGCTGACGTTCACCGGGGGCACCCTTGCAGTAACGCCGCGCCCGCTGATCATCCAGGCGCAGGACAGCAGCAAGGTGCTGGGTACGCCGCTGGATCCGGGCGCAACGGCGTTCCAGGCGATCGGCCTGGTCAATGGGGATCGGGTGGACGGCGTCACCCTGTCGAGCGAAGGTTTTGCCGCCGAGGCGCCGTACCAGCCGGATCCCTATGCCATCGCGGCCTCCAACGCGACCGGCACCGGCCTGTCCAACTATGTGATCGTCTATCAGAATGCGCCGACCGGGCTGATCGTCCGCGAACCGGACGTGCGGCCAACACCCGTTTCGATCCGCTTTGCCGGCGATGCGCCGTTCAGCGGCCGCTGGGCCGTGCCGTACGAGCAGGCGGTCTCCGCCCGTGCGGACGGACCTGTTCCCCTCGGGCGTTGGCCCGGCATCTTCTTCAAGCGGCAGAACTGACCCGTGCACATCCTCGTTCCTGCGCGCCGCGTGGCGCGCCCCGTCCGCATGCTGGTGCGGCTTGCCCCGGTCTCGTGCATCGCACTGCCGCACACGGCGCTGGCGCAGGCGATCGAGCGCAACCCCGCGCCCGTCCTCCAGCCGCAGCCGGCCATGCCCGTGCCGCCGGTGGAGGTGGATCCGGCCGCCGATCCGACGCCGCTGGGCGTGACGCTTACCGGCATCACGCTGGTCGCGGGTGACGCCGCCGGCGCCGCCACGGAAAGCGCTGGTATTCGCCTCCAGGGCATTGACGATGCGCCCTGGCTTGCCGGTCGGCTGCGCCATTTCCTCGGCCGCCCGCTGTCACAGCGCGAAATCAGCGCGATCAAGGCCGCAATCGCCAGGGCGTATCGCGACCATGGGCGGCCCTTCGTCCATGTCTCGGCGCCCGAGCAGGAACTCTCCTCCGGCGTGCTGACGCTGCGGGTGGAGCGCTTCCGGCTCGGCCAGGCCCGCATTTCCGGCACGGGTGCGGGCGAGGCGGCGCATCTGTCGGCGGCGATCCGGCAGCAGCCGGGCGCGCCCATCGATGCGCAGGCGCTCAGCGACGATCTCGACTGGCTGAACCGCTACCCGTTTCGGCGGGTGGAGGCGGTGTTCGAGCCGGGGCAGCAGTTCGGGGCGACCGACGTGACCTATGTCGCCACCCGCCAGCGGCCCTGGGCGATCGGCGGCGGCTATGCGAACAGCGGCAGCCCGAATACCGGGACCGGCCGCTATTTCCTCTATGCGCTCGCGCGCATCCCGGGCCTGCGCGACGGCTATGCCAGCTACCAGCTCACCACGTCCGGCCAGCGCCTGACCGGGCTGGGCGCCCACCCCGGGGGCAGCAGCCGCTATGTCAGCCAGGCGGGGCGTCTGTCGCTGGCCATCGCGCCGCGTACCAGCCTGGAGGCGAATGTCGGCGACATTCGCTCCAACCAGCCGTTCGAGGCATTCGACGCGCGGCAGCACACCCGCGAATATGGCCTCACCGTTCGCACCGCGCTGGCGAACGTCGCCGCGCGCCTGCGGGGAGAGGTCTATGCCGGGCTCGACTGGAAGACTCAGTCGAGCAGCCTGTTGTTCGGCGACCTGCTGGTGCGGCCGCAATCGCGCTTCCATGTCGGCCAGGTCACCGCCGGCTATGCCGTGCAGGCCAATGACGCGCGGGGGACGACGCTGATCGACGTCGCCGTCCATGTCAGCCCCGGCGGCATCGACAGCTACAATCGCGGCGCCGCGTTCCGGGCCGCCTCGCAGGGCCAGTTCGGCGCGGCCCGCTACGCCTATGCGAGCGGCGTCGTCTCCCGGCGCACCCGGCTGCGCGGTTTCAGCCTGGTGCAGCAGCTGAACTGGCAGTTCGCCGGCGTGGCCCTGCCGCAGACCGAGTTGCTCGGCATCGGCGGGCGCGGCCAGGTGCGTGCCTATACGCTGGACGACGGGGCGTTCGACCGTGGCGCGGTGCTGCGCAACGAACTGCGGCTCGACCCGCTGCGGATCGGGCATGGCCACTGGACATCGACGCTTGAGCCCTGGCTGTATCTCGACGGCGGCTATGCCGGCCGCCTGCGCGGCGGTGCCGCCGGGCCGGTCGCCGCCGCGGGGGCGGGCGGGGACTGGGCGCTGGCGCGGCGCGTGACCCTGTCGGGCGATGTCGGGGTGGCGATGAAATCGCTGGGGGCGACCCGGGCAGGCGATGTGCGGGCAAACGTCCGCGCCACGCTGGCGCTCTGAGCGGCCGGTCCGCCCGATGCGGACCGGCGATGTCGCAAGGTCAGGCTACGGCCGAACGCTTCTGTCCGCGCCCTTAGGGATGCCAGCGGCAGAAGTCGCTGGAGACGGCCTGGTCGAGGATCTGGCGATAGGGTGCATATTGTTCCTCGCCGGCGACGAGGATGCCGAAGTGCGGCGCTTCGATCTGTTCGAGCGGGACCAGCGCGATCGGGCTGGCGACGGGCAGGAGCTGTGATCCCGGCCCGGCCTGCAGGGTTGAAAGCAGGCCGAACATCCGCCGCTCGCGCGTGCCGCGCCCCAGCATGATCAGGCGGTACTGGCCCTCCTCGCTGGTTACCAGATAGGTGTGCCCCGAAAGGTTGGGCATCGAGACATAGCCTGCCTGGGTGAAGGTCCGGTCTGCCCGCTCGCTCTCGGTGAATCCGAGGTGCGCGTCCGCGCTGTTCCAGAAAATCTCGGTGCGATAGGCATAGAGCGCGCCCGGCTGGCTGAACGCGGGGCGCAGCGTAAGATAGGCGCCTTCGATCCAGCGCACGGCCGGGCGGCTGTAGGAGCCCATGTGCGTCGGCGCGAGCAGCGTGTCCGTCGGCATCGGCAGGGCGGCGGTACCGGGCCGCAGCGAGCTGCCCAGCACGTCCTCGATCCGCACCACCGTCGCGAGCGAGAACGGCCGGCTTCCGGAAAGCGCCTTTTCCAGCGTGGAAAGGCTTATCCGGGCCATGTCGGCAAGCGCCTGACGCGAAATGCGGCGCCGGGCGAGTTCTTCCCGAAGCCGTCTCGCAATTTCTTCATTCTCGCCGCGTTGCAGCGGCCGCTCTTCACGCATGATATCTCCCAACCGGACAACCCGACACAAATACGTACAATCCGTCAAGGGTTTGGCGTCCGATCGTCACGTTCCGCCGCTCCTCGCCACCCGGTGGCGAAAGCTGGCGGACCTTTCGCGTGGCGGTACGGCACGGGCGATCTCTACCGGAGAGGCTCCACCCTTCAGGGAGCCTTGCCATGGTACCGCGTGCTTATATCCTCCAGCCGGTGTCCGCAGATACGCGTCGCCGCCTCGCCATCGGTGCGATCGGCCTTGTCGGCGTGGTGCTGAGCAGTCTTGCTGCAGCGCAGGCGCGGGCGGCGGACGCAGACGATGTGGCCGCGGGCGGCGCGTTGCTCCTCGAAGCGCGGGCGGGCAAGGGCGACCAGTCCGGCGCGCTGCCGGCCGTACGGCTTGGCACCGACATGGACGTGACCGTCAGCGGTCCGATCATGCGGGTGCGGATGACCCAGGCGTTTCGCAACACCAGCAAGGGCTGGATGGAAGCGACCTATCTCTATCCGCTGCCGGAAGACGGCGCGGTCGACACGCTGAAGATGGTCGTCGGCCAGCGTGTCATCATCGGCCACATCAAGCGCCGCGCCGAAGCCCGCGACATCTACGAGCGCGCAAAGGCCGAGGGGAAGCGCAGTGGCCTTGTCGAAGCCGACCGGCCGAACCTGTTCCGCACCAGTGTCGCCAATGTCGGCCCCGGCGAGACGGTGCTGATCTCGATCGAGTATCAGGCCCCGGTGCGCCAGCTCGGCGGCGAATTTGCGATGCGGCTGCCGCTGGTGGTCGGCCCGCGCTACGTGCCGCCGCACAGCCTGACGAGCGGCGCGGCGATGGCCGATGCGGCGCGGGTGACGGCGCCGCTGGTCGCTCCTGCCGTGAAGGCTGCGCTCAACCCCGTCTCGATCACCATCCATCTGGCGCCCGGCTTCATGCCGGCCAACATCATCAGCCCGTATCACCGCATCCAGGTGGTGGACGCAGGGCCCGCGGAGCGGACGATCACGCTCGCCGCGGGCGAGGAGCCGGCCAACCGCGACTTCGAGCTGCGCTGGCGTTCGGCCAGCGCCGATCCGGTTGTCAGCCTGTTCCGCCAGGCACTGGGCAATCAGCAGTATGTGATGGCGACGGTCACGCCCCAGGCGCGGGTGGAGCCCGGCAAGGTGGCGCCGCGCGAGATGATCTTCGTGATCGACAACAGCGGCTCGATGGGCGGCGGATCGATGGATGCGGCGAAGCAGAGCCTGCTCTACGCGCTCGGCACGCTGCGCCCCGAAGACAGCTTCAATGTGATCCGCTTCGACGACTCCATGACCCAGCTGTTCGATCAGCCCACGCCGGCCACTGCCGAGCAGGTGGCGATTGCGCGCAAGTTCACCCTCGGCCTGGCGGCGGCGGGCGGTACCGAGATGCTGCCCGCGCTGAAGGCCGCGCTGGTCGATGCGCACCCAGCGAACAAGGGCGTGCGCCAGATCGTGTTCCTGACCGACGGCGACCTTTCGAACGAGAAGGAGATGATGGCCGAAATCGCCGCGCATGGCGGGCGCAGCCGCGTGTTCATGGTCGGCATCGGCTCCGCGCCCAACAACTACCTCATGCACCGCATGGCGGAGGCCGGGCGCGGCACCTACACCAATATCGGCGAAGGCAGCGAAGTGCTTGCCAAGATGACTGCACTGCTCGACCGGCTGAAAGCGCCTGCCATGCATGACGTTTCGGTGCGTGTGGAAGGGGCGCCGCTCGATCTCACCCCGCACGATCTGCCGGACCTCTACGCCGGGGAGCCGCTGGTTCTGCTGGGGAAGGGCGAGGATCCCAAGGGGGTGCTCGTGGTCACCGGGATGATCGGCGACACGCGGTGGAGCCAGCGGATCGATTTGGGCAACGCCATCGCCAGCCCGGCAGTCGCGCGGCTCTGGGCCAGCCGCAGCATCGCTGATGTGGAGGCGCAGCGCTGGTCGGGGCAGCTTGAGGACGATGCCGCCAACGAGAAGGTCGCGCAGCTTGGCCTCGCCTATGATCTCGTGACCACGCAGACGAGTCTTGTGGCGGTTGACGAGACCCCGGCCCGGCCGGAAGGCGCGAAGCTGACGCGCGAGGACCTGCCGCTGTTGCTGCCCAAGGGTTGGGATTTCGATGCGCTGCTGGGCCGGGATGCGCCTGCCGCAGCCCCCGCCGCAGGGCTTCCCGAGGCGGAGCAGCAGATGGACCTGCCGCAGACCGCGACAGGCTTTCTCAGCGCCGTGCGGCTAGGGCTGGCAATGCTGGTGCTCGGCGCGTTCGGCCTTGTTGCCGCGCGTCGCCGCGGCCGCGTAGCGGGGCGCCCGTGAAGCGCTTCGCAATCTGGGCCGCCTCGCTCGGGCTGTGCCTTGCCGGGGCGATCAGCCTGGCCGAAGGCATCGCGGTACCGATCAAGGCAAACGTTGCGCAGAACCGGCTGCAGCACGTCTTCGAGCAGCGCCTGCAGGCGGCTTCCCTTGCAACGCCGATCGCCCCGGCCACTCCGCCGGGGCGCCTTGCGCGGACGGGTGCGCGCGTAGCGGCGCGCGCCCTGCCTGCGCTGCCGAACGAGGGGCCGATTGCCAGGATCACCGTTGCCCGGCTTGGGGTGCGGGAAATCGTTCTCGCCGGAAACGGGGCCCACGAGCAGCTTGCCGAGGGGCCGACGATGATCAAGCGGGGCAATGCGGCGAGCCCCGTTACCGTCCTGGCCGCGCATCGCGATACCCACTTCCTGTTCATCCGCGATCTGCACGAGGGCGACGATATCCGCCTGCAGTTCGTCAACGGGGTGGTGGAACGCTACCGCGTCACGCGGTTCGAGACGGTGCGCTGGAACCAGTTCACCTACCCGCTCGATCCCGTGCGTCCGCGCCTCGCGTTGACCACGTGCTTTCCCTTCGGGGGCACCGAATATGGCGGGCCCTTGCGGCGGGTGGCCTGGGCCGAACGGATCTAGCGAACCGTCGGGCGGCTTTGGGACTGTATTCTGCGGCACCTGCCTGTAAGCGGAGGCCAAGGGAGGTCTTTTTGCCGCTGATCAATATCGTCATCCGCCCCGGTGCATTGCTTGCGCTGGCTGTTGTGCTTACCGCCTGTGTTCCCGCGCCCCCGGCCGTCGTCCAGGCGCCGCTGCCAACGCCGCCGACCCGCCCCGCCCACGTCGTGCCACCGGCGCCGGCATCGCCCGCGACGTCGCGGAGGAATCGTTCGAACGAGCCGCCCGCCGCGCTGCTCAATGCCGTTCAGGCGCTGGGCGCATCGTTCCAGGGGCAGGTGGCCATTTCGGTCCGCGACGTGGAGCAAGGCTGGATGGTCGCCTGGAACGGCGCGCGGCCGCATCCGCAGCAGAGCGTAAGCAAGCTGTGGGTCGCCATCGCGGTGCTCGACGCGGTCGATCACAAGCGGCTCGCGCTGTCGACGCCGATAACCGTGACCCGCGCCGACCTTACCGTCTTCCATCAGCCGATCCGCGCGCTGGTGGGCCCCAGCGGCCATCGCACCACGGTGGGGGCGCTGCTCGAATGTGCGCTCACCCGCAGCGACAACACGTGCAACGACGTGCTGCTGTGGAAGGTGGGCGGCCCGGACGCCATCAACCGGATGTTGGCCGAAAAGGGGGTGCGCGGCGTCGGCTTCGGCCCCGGCGAGCGGCTGTTGCAGGCGCGGACCGCCGGGCTGGTCTGGCGCAAGGAATGGGCCGGGGGCGCAGGATTTCTCCAGGCGCGCGCGGCGTTGAATCCCACTGCACGGCGCAAGGCGCTGGAGCGCTATCTCGCCGCGCCCGAAGACGGCGCTACCGCAAACGGCGTCACGCTGGGTCTTTCGCTGCTCGCTCAGGGCAAGCTGCTCAGCCCCGCCTCCACCGACCGACTGTTCCGGACTATGCTGGCGAGCAAGACCGGCCCGATGCGGCTCAAATCGGGTCTACGGCCCGGCTGGAAGATGGCGCACAAGACGGGCACCGGACAGGAACTGGGCAGCCTCGCCACCGGCTACAACGATGTCGGCCTGCTCACCGCGCCGGACGGGCATCGCTACGCGGTGGCGGTGATGATCGCGAGCACGCGTCAGCCGATCCCCGTGCGCATGCGGCTGATGGGGGATGTCACGCGCGCCGTGATCCGCGTCGCGAATTGACGATCGTATCGGCTCGCGCGCGGCGTCGCGTCCAGCGTCGCGGAAGCTGGGGGCAGGCGCCCCGATCTCCCCGCTGCCACTCGGCGCCGGCGCATGTCGCCCGGGCCGCGGCGGGTCCGCCTAGCCGCGCGTGAAGTCGATAAAGGCGCGCAGCGGGGGCGGGACCAGCCGTCTGCCGGGATAATAGAGGAAGGGGCCGGAGAAGCTCTGCCACCATTCCGGCAGCACCGGCTCCAGCAGCCCGCTGTCCAGCGCGGGGCGCAGCCAGGCCTCGAACAGATGGAGGATCCCGCTGCCCGCGATCGCAAGATCGACGAGCAGGTCGGCCGCACCGGCGACGCTTGCGATCACCGGGCCCTGCGGTTCGATGCGGACCAACTCGTCGCCGCGCTCGAACTCCCAGGGGCCGGTGAGCGCGCCACTGGCGAAGCGCCCGCGCAGACAGGCATGCCGCAACAGGTCGCGCGGATGCCCGGGCCGTCCATGCCGATCGAGATAGGCGGGCGCGGCTGCGGTGGCGAAGCGCTGGGTGCGCGGGCCGATCGGCACCGCGATCATGTCCTGCTCCAGCCGTTCGTCGTAGCGGATGCCTGCGTCACAGCCCGAGGCGACGAGATCGACGAAACCATCCTCCGCGACGATCTCGACTTGAATGTCCGGATAGGCGGCGAGGAAGCCGGGCAGGACCGCGGGGAGCACCAGCCGGGCGCCGCTGACGGGCACGTTGAGCCGCAGCGTGCCCGTCGGCCGGTCTCGAAAGACGTTCAGCACGTCGAGCGCCGCCTCTACTTCGTCCAGCGCCGGTGCCAGCCGCTCGATCAGCCGCTGGCCCGCTTCGGTCGGCGTGACGCTGCGCGTGGTGCGGTGGAGCAGGCGGACACCCAACTGCCCCTCCAGCCGCCGCACTGCTTCGCTGAGCGTCGACGCGCTCGTCCCGCTGGCCCGCGCGGCATCGCGAAAGCCGCGCGCGCGGGCGACGGCCAGAAAGGCGTTGAGCTGGGCAAGATCCGCTTTCATTGTTCGATTTTCCGTACAGGCCGTGCCGATATCTCCCGCTTATCCAAACAATGCGCAACGCATAGATTCCGGCCATCGAAGGAGATGACGATGATCGATCAGGCAGGTACCTATGTCCTTGGCAGCCGGGCGGTGAACCGGCTCGGCTATGGCGCAATGCAGCTCGCCGGACCCGGTGTGTTCGGGCCGCCGCGCGATCGCGACGAAGCGGTGGCAGTGCTGCGCGCCGCCATCGCCGCAGGTGTGAACCATATCGACACCAGCGACTTCTACGGGCCGCACGTCACCAACCAGCTGATCCGCGAGGCGCTGTCGCCCTATCGCGACGATCTGCTGATCGTCACGAAGATCGGTGCCCGGCGCGGCGAGGATGCCGCCTGGCTGCCGGCGTTCGGCCCGGACGACCTCGCCCGGGCAGTGGAGGAGAATCTCGCCAATCTCGGGCTGGAGACGCTCGAGGTGGTCAACCTGCGGCTGATGTTCGATGTGCACGGGCCGGCCGAGGGTTCGCTGGCGGCGCCGCTGAAGGCGCTCGCCGATCTGCAGCGGCAGGGGCTGGTGCGGCATATCGGCATCAGCAACGCGACGCCTACGCAATTCCGAGAGGCGCGCGACATCGCCAAGATCGTCTGCGTGCAGAACCAGTATAATCTCGCGCATCGCGATGACGATGGCTTCATCGATGCGCTGGCAGCCGAGGGTATCGCCTATGTGCCGTTCTTCCCGCTGGGCGGTTTCAGCCCGCTGCAATCCTCGGCGCTATCGGCGGTGGCGGCACAACTCGGGGCCACGCCCATGCAGGTCGCGCTCGCCTGGCTGCTGCAGCGCTCCCCCAACATCCTGTTGATCCCGGGCACGTCGTCTCGCGCGCATCTGCAGGAGAATCTGGCGGCGGCGTCGCTCACGCTCTCCGACGACGTGGTGCGTACGCTGGATGCTATCGGACTCTAGGGCGAGAGCCCGGAGTCCGCATGCGGCGATCACCCGGGCTTTGCGCGCACCCATGGAGGTGCGCGCGAAAGGCTCAGTCCCCCGCAGCACGCTCCAGAATATCGGCCTCGACAATGCTGAGCCTCCACCCGGCGGGCACGACATCGGCACCGACGCTGGCGGCGACCTTGTCGTTCTTCACCTCGACGATGTTGCCAAAGGCGTCCCGGTCCACCGTCGGGCCGGTCAGCGCGATGCGCAGGCGGCTTCCCTGCGTCGGCGTCACCGGGATGTCGACATAGCCCAGCGACTTGGCGGTGGTGCCCTCGAAGATGGTCCTGCCGTCCAGCGTGATGCGGATCGGATAGGCGCGGATGCGCCACCCGGTCAGCCGCAGCGAGACCTGCGACACGCGCGCGGGCCGGGCGAACTGATACTCGATCCAGGCCGTCTCCGGCCGCCCGTCGCTGCTCCAGGTGGTCGCCTCGTTGTCGTCATGCGACGCGCCCGCCACGTCGGCGTTCGACCCGGCAGTGATTGCCTGCACCGGCACCGTGCGGGCCCGCTGCACCACGGTGGAGGCGACGGGCGTCGGCCCACGGGACAGGTCCGCGGGCTGGGCATCTTCCGGGAAGCTGGTGGAAAGCCCGTCGCGCACCGGCGCCGCGACGCTGGCCACGGTCAGCGATGCGGGGGGCAGTCCGGCCGCGGTGGCGGTCAGCCGGATCTTGCCTGCGCTGGTCGCCGACCGGATCAGGACACGGTTGATACCCAGTTCGACCGGTAGCTGCCTCGACAGGATGTAATTGTCCTGCTCGCGCGCCGTGCCGGTGGTGGGTGTCACGCCCGGCTCGGTCTTGCCCATGGTTGCGACGGCGGCTCGGGGTCTGCCGCGCGAATCTCCCTGCGCCATGCCGCCGCGCCATTCGGCAGGTCCATCCAGGCGGAAGTCGATCGCGTTGGACGCCGTTGGCACCCGCTGCCCGCGCGCGTCCACCACCTCGACATCGACCAGCATCACGTCGGCGCCGTCCGCCACGAAGCCACGCGGGCCGGTATGCGGAGTAAGGCGCAGCGCCGCGGGCGGCCCTGCGGTCGTCAGCAGCTGTTCCACCGTCTTCCCGTCGGCGAAGGTCGCCACCGCCTTCAGGGTGCCGGGGGCATAGGCCACGTCCTTGAAGGTGAAGAGGAAGCCTTCCTTGTCACCCTTGCCCAGCGAACGGCCGTTGAGGAACAGCTCGACACGGTCCGCATTGGACGTCGCATAGACCGGCTTCACCGTCCCCGGTGCGTAGGTCCAGTGGCCGATGACGTGCAGATGTCGTCCGCCGCTCTCCACCCATCCGTCCCACATGCTGCGGTGAACGTACCAGGGATCCTTGGGCAGGCGCAGCCCGTCCACCACGCCGGAGCGGCGATAATTGTTGTCGCCGCGGAAGTGGGAGTTGGAATCGGTAAAGCCGATCTTCACGCCGCCGGCATTGCTGCGATCGCCTCCGCCGGGCCGCTGCGCATAATAGTCGAGCCAGCGGCTGGCATCCTCCACCGCCATGCTCTCGACGTTGCGGTTATAGTCGGGTGCGTCCTTGTGGAACGGGGGAGTCCAGTCGTCCTGGTATGCGCGGGCCGCCTCGTCGCGCGAATATTCCATCTGCCACAGCGGCTTGCCGGCGCTCTTGTTGATGTACAGCATCTCCCCGCCATATTCTGCGGTGTCGCTGCCCAGCATCTCGCGCGCGCCCATCGCCCGGCCGCCATGCGGATCCCAGCGCTGCTTGAGCGCCAGCAGGTCCGCCATGTGGCTTTCGGTGATGCCCTTGTTTCCGCCCTCGTAGAACAGGATGGAGGGGTTGTTGCGATTGTAGATGATGGCGTCCTGCATCAGCGCCACCCGCTGCTTCCAGCGCGCCTCGTCCTTCGGGTCGCCTTCGCTGTCGCCGGCGGGCATCGCCTGGAGCAGGCCGAGCCGATCGGCGGACAGGATGTCCTGCTTGGCGGGGGTGACATGCATCCAGCGCACCAGATTGCCGTTGCTGCCGGTGATCAGCCCGTTCGAAAGGTCGCTCATCCAGGGCGGCACGTCGGGGCCGACCGCGGGCCATTCGTTGGTGGAGCGCTGCGCATAGCCTTTGAGGTGCAGTACCTGGCCGTTCAGCGTGACGACCCCGCGATCGAAGGACGTGGACCGGAAGCCCGTCCGTATGTCCACCGCATCGATGACGCGGCCGCCGGCATCCTTCAGCGCTCCGGTGACGGTGTAGAGATAGCCATACCCCCAGCTCCAGAAGTGCAGCCCGGTAAGGCGCTTGTCGGCGCGGACGGTCGCCGCCTCGCCCGGTGCGACCGTCTGCCGGTCCCCATCGAAGCTGGCGACCAGCTTGCCGTCCGCATCGCGTACCGTGACGGCGTAGCGGACGTGCATCGGCGTGGCGCCGTCGTTTCGCACTTCGCTGCTGGCATGGACCGTGGCGGCGGCGGCCGGCACGTCGAAATCGTCGGCCCAGACATAGGCGCCGCTGGTACCAAGCGAGCTGTACAGCGGCAGCGTCTGGTAGACCGGGCCGGTCAGGTGCAGTTTCACCGGCTTGTTGATGCCGCCGAAGTTCGCGAAGAAATTCTTGTCCTGCCACTGGAATTTGGTGCCGGTCGCGCGTTCGCGGTAGTTCCAGTGATTGTCGACGCGCACCGCCACGACATTGTCGCCCGGCCGTAGCGCGGTGGTGATGTCCACGCCGAAGGCCATCACGCCATTCTCGCTCAGGCCTACCCGGATGCCGTTGACCCAGATGTCGGCAGCCTGGCGCACGCCTTCGAATTCCAGCAGCGCGCGTCCGGCGGGGGCCCGTGCTGGCAGGCGGAAGTGCTTGCGGTACCAGACAATCCCTTCGGCATGGTCGTGCCCGTCGATGGCGAAGGCCTGGTCCTCGTTGAAGGCGCGCGGCAAGGTGACCGGATGCCACTTGCCGTCGTCCAGCTCCGGCGAGGAAAAGCCTGCATCGTCGCCGAGATGCATCCGCCAGTCGCGGCTGAACTCATAGCTCTGGCGAGGAGACGCGACATAGCTGGACGCACGTTGTGCCGCCGCGGGGTGCGTAACGGCGCACAGCATGGCGGCACCAAGCAAGAACGCCGAACGTTGCATGCCGTCTCCTTTTCGCGGTGCGCTGGCAACATTGGTCCGACAGTTGCCAAAATTGGTCAAGCCTGTTTCTTCAACTTATAGATGCGCGGTCCATCATGTGGGAATACGGGGTTGCATCGTGGGCGCGACAGGCGCTGTTGGTCCGTCTGCGAGCGGCTGCTCAGCTATTGAGCAGGAAGACGACATATCCCTCGAAATGCGGGTTCGCCGCCAGGCCGGGCGGCGGCGTCCATTCGCCGCCCTGCAGCAGGCCGATTCGAAAGGGAATGCGCAGGCGGTCGAGCTTCGCCAGATAGGCGCCGTAGCCGGGGATGACATGCCGGCCCTGGTAGATCTGCAGCACCACCTCATCGACGACCCCGGCGAGCTGTTGCAGCCCCTCCGGGTCGCCGTTCGCACTCCAGTCCAGCAGCCCGGTGATCCCCAGCTTGTAGCGCGCGGGGATCTGTCCGCGCAGCGCGCGCAGGAACGCCGCGTAACGGGCAAGGTGGCGGGTTCGTGCATCGAAGTCGATCTGGACACCGGCGACCCTGTTGCCGGCGCGACGCCAGCGTTCGAGCGCGGCGAGCAGTTGCGCATGGATCTGCGGATCCCAGGCGAGCGTCTCCACGCGCAGCACCATCCAGACCTCGGCATGGCCGATCCGGGGGACGGCCGGGCGCTGTGCGATCAGCCGCGGCACGTCGCCGCCGACCACGGCGCCCTGGAGCAGGTAGATGCGCCGGGCATGGTCAAGCACCGGCTGCGGCCGCACGCCCGCCCAGAGCCAGAAGGCGTCGTATCGGCGGGCGTCCACCCGCGCCTCTGCCACGATCGGGGGGCGGGGCGGCGTGGCCGAGAGCAGCAGCGGCAGCAGCAGCGCCAGTCCGGCTGCCGCGTGCCGACGCTTGCCCTTACCAATAATAGCGCAGCTCCTGCGCCCAGCGCGACGCGGGATAATCGCGCTTCAGGCGCTGGAACCAGCTCTTCCGCACAGCCGGCTCCACGCCCTTGCCGCCGCACGCGTTGCTGCCGCCCGGCGCATAGCAGTTCACCGCGCGGAACAGGGCATAGGCCTTGTCGTCCGCTGTCGCCTTGGGCGAGGCCATCACCGCCTGATAGGCGTCCAGCCGCGAATAGGGCGGCGCGGCGAATTGCGAGGGCGTGCCGCCCAGATGATCGGCAGGAGGGCTGTCGTCGAGGTAGAATCCGTCGAACCCGTTCACGCGCGTGAACTCGCCCAGGCAGAGCATCGCCTTGGCGTCGCCCGGGTTGGCCGCCAGCCGGCTCTGCGTCTCCGGGAACGGCGGGCAGCCATAGTCGCCCAGCTTCCGACCTTTGGTGAAGATCGCCAGCGGAAGCTGATCGGTTGTGCCGAAATCATAATAGTTCGCCTCGACCGGCGCGTTGGCAGGAACAAGGCGGGCATCGGCGGCGAAATCGCGGTGCGATCCGCGCGTCGCTTCCTTGTAGAGCAACGTGAACAGTGCGATCCGGCGCTCATGCGGCGAGGCGCTCGCCGCCTGCGCCTGCTGCCGCAGCAGCTTCGCGTCGGCGACGTTCATCAGCAGCGTGTCCCGAATTTCCTGCGTGCGGATCGGCGAGTCGGGGGCGAAGATGCGCGCCAGGCCGTTGTGGCGCTCCTCGTGCATGGCCAGGGCGAGCTCGACCACCGGGCGCTGCCCGGTTCGCCTGGCGCCGGCGAGAAGATCGATCCAGAAGCCGCGGACGTTGCGATCGGCCTTGCTCTCCAGCGCGATCCCGCGGAGCATCTGACGGCTGAATTCGACATAGCCGAAGTCCGCCTGGTGCGATGCATCGGGAAGCAGCCGCAGGGACTCGTCCGGCTGCGAGGTCACGAAAAAGGCGTGGACGGCCTGCAGATAGGCGAACAGCGCGGGCTTGCCGGCGAATTTCGGGCGCTGTGCATCCAGCGCCGCACGGGAAATGGGGGTGCAGCACGGCTCGCCGTCATAGGTCTTGCCGCGCATGTGCATCAGGTCGAACGCAGCCAGCAGGATGGGATCGCGCAGCCTGTCGGCAGTGGCGGAGGCGAAGAGCTTGGCATCGATCTCCTGCGCCAGCGACGCGGCATCGATGCCGCGCTCGGCATCCGGCAGCGCGATCAGCGCGGCATATTCCGCCTCCAGCCGCGCCCAGTCCTGCGCCAGCCAGAAGACGCGGCGCAGCAGGCCGCGCGCGGAGAAGAAATACGCGCCCTTCGGATAGGCCTTCATATAGGCGCGCAGCCCGGCTTCCGCGTCTGCCAGCAGCTTGGGCGCGATCTGCTTGCCCTCCCGGGGCGACCCATAATCGTCGTAATAGTCCACTTGCGCGCGGTTCACCGCCACGCGGCCCAGCATGTAGCGCGCCGTCTCGCGAAGCCACGGATCGCGGGCGGAAACCAGCGCGCCGAAGCGGGCCGCCGCACCGTCGAAGTCGGCATCGTAGAATGCCGCCGCGCCTTCGAGATAGGCAGCGAACGCCTTGCCGGCGTCCGACGTCACCCCGCGACTGGCGCGGGCGATCGCGGTCCCGGCCGACACGTCCGAAGCGCAATCGGGCTGGAGCGCGTGTCGGGCCGCGATCAGGGCAGCACGTTCCTGCTCCGGTACCCTGGCATTCGCGCGTATGGCGGCTTCGAAGCTTGCGGCCCCGGCCACGTTGCTGCGGCAGCGCGAGCCTTCGCCGTCGGAGAAGAACGGGCTTTCCCCCCCGGCAGACGACTGCCGCAGCGAGGAAAGATCGAGGAAGATCGAACGCCGGCCCGTCGCCGCCAGCGGCGCGGCGCCGCGCACGTCTGCCATCAGCAGCATCAGGTTGATCCGGCTGTCGTTGCGCGGGCCGATCATCGCGGTGTCGTCGCAGCCCGTATAGCTTGCGTAGACGAGCTTCGTGACGGGGCCGCAGCTGACATCCCCGCTGGCGCGGGCGGGCATGGACCAGAAGGCGAGGGTGCCCAGCAGGAGGCAAAGGATCACTCGAAGCATGCAGCACGTCTCGCAAGGGGTGGGGCTGCGCGCGTAGCCCAGCCAGCCGCGGCGCGCCATAGGCGGGGCAGGGTTGCTCGCGCGCGGCAATCCATGCGCCTCCGGGCGGGCGAAGGCAGAGCAGGCTAGAGCGTTTCCACCTTGGGCGACAACGCTCTAGCTGTTTGAGTGTCGCACTTTCCGAGGCGTTGACCGTGAACGGTAAACTAGAAAATGCTTTAGGGGCGGCCGCCCGATGCCAGGGGCACGAAACCCCGGGGTGTGAGGTCGATGGCGGCCAGGTCCAGGCCCATCGCCTGCGCCCCCTGGCGCACCGCCCCGCCGATCTGGCGCAGGCGCGCTGCATCGCCCTTGGCCTGCTCCATGGCGCCGTCGATCAGCGCGGTCTGCACCCACAGGGCTTCGGCGAGTTCCTGCTTCTGTGAATCGGTCGCGCGGTCCAGTTCGCCTGTCGCACCGAGCGCCCCCGCCGCCTGCGCGCGTACGGCGGCAAGGGTCTCGACATCGGGCAAGTCGTTGATGCCGCGGGAAGCCTCCCAGGCAGTGATCCACCACAGGGCATAGGCATCGGCGACATTGTCGATGTGCAGGCCGTGCGGGGCGACCGCTGCGCCGATCTTGTCGATGAAGTCGCTCTCGGCGAACAGCTTCTGCAGGTCGGCCGCACCCTTCGGATCGACGGCGCGCGTCTTCTGGACGAAGGCGGCAAGATTGGCGGTTCGTCGCGCCTTGGACGGCGTGTAGCGCAGCGCCGCCAGATCGGGCGCCGGCCGCGGACGTGCCTGCGGTTCCTCCGCGTCACCGGAGAACCGGTCGGCATGGCTCTGCAGCGCGATCCGCGGCCATTCGTAGAGCATCGGGCTGATCATCTGGGCCCGGGCAGCACCGGGCACCGCGACCAGCGCGAGACCAAGGACGATCGCTGCTGCACGTCGCTGCATGGCAGTCCTTCCAGGTTCAGCCGCGGCGCTGGCGCAGCAGCAGGAATCCGCCGACGCTCATCCCGCCGGCCGCGAGCGCGAGGGCGCCATAGCCGGTGGGCGAGCCGCCACCCCCGGGCATCGCTGCGGGGGCCTCGTTCCGGCTCAGCCCGGCCGGCACGAAACCGCGCGAGGTCAGGTCGATCCTGTCGAGATCGAGGCCCATGCCCTTGGCGCCCTGGCGAACGGCGTCGCCCACCGCGCGCAGGCGGGCAGGGTCCTGCTTGGCCTGTTCCATCGCAACGTCGATCAGCGCGCTCTGGACCCACAGCGCTTCGGCGAGTTCCTGCTTCTGTGCGTCCGAGGCGCGGGCGATCTCGCCGGTGGCAAGCACGGCGCGGGCCGCCTGCGCTTTCACGGCCGAGATGATTTCGGGCGCGGGCGTATCGTTGTTGCCGCGCGCGGCGTGCCAGGCGGTGATCCACCAGAGCGTATAGGCATCGGCGACATCGTCGATCTGCAGTCCATGTGGCGCCACGAGTGCGCCGATCCGCTCGATGAAGTCGCCTTCGGCAAAGACCTTCTGCAGGTCGGCCGCACCCTTCGGATCGACGGCGCGCGTCTTCTGGACGAAGGCCGCGAGATTGGCGCTGCGGCGTGCCTTCGAGGGTCGGTAGAGCAGATTCCCGGCGTCGGCGGGCGCTGTCGCCCGGGGCGCGTCGTCGCGCGGCAGCGGCCTTCCCTCGCGGCGCGCCCTTTCCTCGTCCTGCGCCATGCGATCGTCGAGCATCATGCTCAAGGGGTCGGAGTGCGTGGCCGTGGAAATGATCCCTACCCAGCCCTGCTCCTGCGCCCAGGCGCTACCTGCCCAGGGCAGGGCCAATGCCAGGACGATCGCTGCTCTCAAGCGTCTCATTGATCCGGTCCTCTCATCTTCATCCACGGCGCTGGCGCAGCATCAGGAACCCGCCGACTCCTATGCCGCCGGCGGCGAGCGCCAAGGCGCCATAGGGGGCGGCACTTCCCGGTTTAGGCGTCGTGGCAGGTGCGTCATTCTGGCCGACGCCAACGGGCACGAAGCCCTTCGAGGTCAGATCGATGGTATCGAGATTAAGGCCCATGCCCTTGGCGCCCTGGCGCACCGCGTCGCCGACCGCGCGAAGGCGGGACGGATCACGCTTGGCCTGTTCCATCGCAACGTCGATCAGCGCGCTCTGGACCCACAGCGCTTCGGCCAGTTCCTGCTTCTGTGCGTCCGAGGCGCGGGCGATCTCGCCAGTGGCGGTGATGGCGTGCGCTGCCTGCGCGCGAACCGCCGTCAGGGTCGCGGGGCTCGGGTCGTCATTCTCACCCCGTGCGGCGTGCCAGGCGGTGATCCACCACATGGTATAGGCGTCGGCGACATTGTCGATCCGCAGACCGTGCGGCGCGACCAGCGCGCCGATGCGTTCGATGAAGTCACCCTCGGCGAACAGCTTCTGCAGATCGGCAGCGCCACGTGAGTCGACGGCGCGGGTCTTCTGCACGAAGGCCGCTAGATTGGCGCTGCGACGTGCTTTGTCAGGCGTGTAGTGCAGGCCGGATACATCTCCCCTACGCGCCTGCCCTGTCGCGGCCGACCGCGCATCGCGCCGAGGCGTTCGCGCTTGGGCTTCGTGTTCTCGCATACGATCATTCAGGAACATGCCCAGGGGATCGGTGCGGCCGACAGATGGAACGAGAATACTCCAGCTCCACCCGTCGACAATCTGCGCCTGCGCACAACTCGCCCATGGCATCGTTAGACCCAAGGCGAGCAAGGCTCGGAACGATTTCACGGCGCTAGCCTCCTTAACCAATCAGCCGCGGCGCTGGCGCAGCATCAGGAACCCGCCGACGCCTATGCCGCCTTCGGCGAGCGCGAGGGCGCCATACGAGGCGGCGCTTCCCGCCTTAGGCGCTGTGGCTGGCAGGGCATTCTGGCTGACGCTGGCCGGAACGAAGCCCCGCGAGGTCAGGTCGATCGTATCAAGATTGAGACCCATGCCCTTGGCGCCCTGCCGCACCGCATCGCCGATCTGGCGCAGGCGCGACGGATCGCCCTTCGCCTGTTCTACGGCAACTTCGACCAACGCGGTCTGGACCCAAAGCGCCTCGGCGAGTTCCTGCTTCTGTGCATCCGAGGCCAGCGCCATCTCCCCGGTCGCGCTGATCGCCCGCACAGCTTGCCCGCGGACAGCGGCCGCAAGTGCGGGCGTGGTTTCGTCATAGCGGCCGTGCGCGGCCTGCCATGCGGTAATCCACCACAGCGCGTAGGCATCCGCGACGTTATCGATATGCAGGCCTACCGGCGCGATAAGCGCGCCGATCCGTTCGATGAAGTCACCCTCGGCGAACACCTTTTGCAGGTCCGCAGCGCCTCCGGGGTCAACGGCGCGGGTCTTCTGGACAAAGGCTGCAAGATTGGCCGCACGCCTTGCCTTCGACGGCGCGTAGCGCAGGCTGGACATGTCTGGAGCAGGGCGCTGCTGGCCCGTGTCAAAGGGGACGCCGCGGCGGCTCGCTCCGCGAGGACGCTCCGCCTCCTGGCTTTCCCGATCGTCGAGCATCATGCTGAGCGGGTCGGTATGGGTAAGCGTCGGCAGGATCATGGCGAAGCTCGACCCATCCTGCGCCGTGGCATTGCCGCTCCAGCCAGCGGTCACAAGCAATGCGAACGCTCTCGCTAACGTCTTCACGCTGTTCTCCCGCTTCGCACCACGCATCAACCCCGACGCTGGCGCAGCATCAGGAACCCGCCGACGCCCATGCCGCCAGCGGCAAGTGCCAGGGCGCCATAGGGAGCGGCACTTCCCGGCGCGGGTTTGGTAGCAGGTGCGTCGTTCTGGCCGACGCCAACGGGCACGAAGCCCTGCGAGGTCAGGTCGATCGCATCCAGATTAAGCCCCATGCCCTTGGCGCCCTTGCGAACCGCATCGCCTACCGCACGAAGGCGGGACGGATCACGCTTGGCCTGTTCGATCGCACCGTCGATCAACGCGCTCTGCACCCAGAGTGCTTCGGCCAATTCCTGCTTCTGGGCATCCGATGCCCGCGCGATCTCGCCTGTGGCGACCACCGCGTTTGCCGCCTGCTGGCGGACGGCGCCGAGGATGGCGCGGCTGGGGGTGTTGTTGTTGCCGTGCGCGGCCTGCCATGCGGTGATCCACCATAGCGCGTAGGCATCGGCAACATTGTCGATGTGCAACCCTTGCGGCGCCACCAGCGCGCCGATCTTTTCAATGAAGTCGCCTTGCGCAAACAGCTTCTGCAGATCGGCTGCACCACCCGGGTCGCCCGCGCGCGTCTTCTGAACAAATGTGGCTAGGTTGGCGCTCCGTCGTGTCTTGGACGGAGTGTACCGCAACCTTGCGACATCAGCCGGCTGCAGGTTGCGTGACGCGCGCAAGTCCGGCGTGTTTGGCGCGATACGGCGCGCGCGAGTTTCCCCGCGCCGCTCCCGATCCTCCAGCGTCACGCTCAACGGATCCGTGTGATACATGGAGGGCAGCATGAGCGATAATTGGGTGCTGTCCCACATCTGGGCCGTGGCATTGCTGCTCCAGCCGGTGGCGACCACCAGTGCGAGAGCTCCCAAGATCTTTTTCATACTGCGCTCCTTTCCAAAAACGCGAAAAGGGGGGAGCGGCGCGCCGCTCCCCCGCGAAACTCGCAGAACCGTGTTACTGCTTGCGGGCCATCGAGCTGAGGCCTTCGCCGATCGTCTTGATCACGGTGCTGGTCGTGCTCATCAGATACCCGAACTCCTGGCCTGCAACGGTAAGGTCGGTGCTGGTCTTCGTCGAACGGTTCTTGCCCTGCTTGTCCAGCGACTGCGACAGGCTGTCCATGTCGGAGATCTTCTGGTCCATCGTGGCTGCCAGCGAATCGGCGATCGCCTGAAGCCAGCTGCGGCCCTTGCCGCTGCGCGAGGAGTGCGCCTTGGCCTGCGTTTCGCCGTCCTTCATCGCTTCGCTAAGCTGGGTGTAGAGGTCGCGCGAGTCCGACTCTGCGGCGCGCTGCAGTTCGCCCTGCTGCGACGGGGACAGGTCGAAATTCTGGGCGAGGCTGGCCACCGCTTCGGCGATCGTGGCCGGGCCGCCCATCGAGCCGGTGGCCGCCGAGAAGCCGTCCTGCACCAGGTTGATCGCACTCTGCGGCAGGCCGAGCTGCTGGCCGAGCTGCTGCAGCACTTCCTTGGCGATCGCCGTGCCCAGCGTGCGCACCGCGAGCGATGCCCAGCCCGCCGGGCCCATCGCGAGGGAAGCCAGGCTGATCGGATTGACCAGAGACCGCGTAAGACCGCTCAGGAGACCCATGGATCGTTCCTTTCCATCCAGATATCGCGCTCCCCTCGGGAGCAAGCCGTCGACACCGTGTCGCCGGTACAAGGGCAAAGTGCCCCGAATCGGCGATCCGCGCGCTCCACGATTCGTTTAGTCGGGCTCAACGAATCGTGGAGGGGCGCGGTCATTCGAGCGGCAGGAAAAGCAGTCCTGCCAGGCTGTTGAGTTCGCGAACGCCGTCGAGATCGAGCTTGCGGATCGCGTTGTTCATGTGCGTGCGCACGGTGTTCTCGGTCATGTTGAGCAGGGTGCCGATGTCGCCGTTCGCGCGGCCCCAGCCGAGGAAGCGGAGTACCGCGGCTTCGTTGCGGGTCAGCGTCTGCAGCCCGGCCAGATGGAGCAGCGGCACGCGCCAGCCGGGGACGGTGAACTCGCCGATGCGGATCTCGCGGGTGGCGGCGCCGCGGCGTTGCTCCGCTGCGCGCAGCTCGGCGATCAGCTGGGCGAGCTGCTCGGCATCGCTCTGAGGGGGCGAGGGCGCGCGGAGGGCGGTGGCGCTGGTCATTGGGGCTTGGCCGTTCGCTGGAGGACGCCGCCCGCAATCTCCTCGCGCGTGCCGAGATCGGCGAGGATTGCCTGGGCGAGCAGCGGGAGCGTGAGGATGACGACGAAGGTGGCGGCGGCGGCCTTGATCGGCATCGCCATCGAGAAGACGTTGAACGACTGGGCGAAGCGGTTGAGGAACCCCATCGCCAGGTCGATCACGTAGAGCACGGTCAGCACCGGTGCCGCGAACAGGAAGGCGAGGGCGAACAGCCGCCCGAACTCGCCCTCGAAGAACATCAGCGCGCGGGCATCGAGCTGCAGCCCGCCGGGGCCGAGCGGCCAGATCAGGTAGCTGCCCATCACCGTGCCGACGAGCAGGGTGAGCCCGCCCGCGGTGACGAACACCACCTCGGCAAAGCGGCTGAGCAGGATGCCGGTGAGGGAGCTGGTGTTGCCGCTCAAGGGATCGACCAGCTGGCCGATCGTCGCGCCAACCTTCGTATCGATGATCTCGCCCGCGGCGCCCAGCGCCCAGAGCACGGTGCCGAAGAAGAAGCCGATCGCCCCGCCGGCGGCGGCTTCCTTGAGCAGCATCTTGAGCCAGCCCATCGCCGACAGGTCGTTCGGGTGGAAGTCCGGCTGCATCTGCAGCGCGACGAGCCCGAAGGTGACGATGATGCTGTTGCGCACCGTCCCCGGCATCACTTCGCGCGAGAAGACCGGCACGAACACGAAGGCGAAGGCGAAGCGCGCCGAGGCGACCGCGACCACCAGCAGCTGGTCGAGCCAGGGCATCGCCGCGAACAGCGGCACGCCGACGCCGGGGGGCACGGCCTCGATCATCGCCCCACCGCCGCGAGGCCGGAGAAGATCGAGTCGGCATAGCTGTACAGCGTGCCCGCCATCAGGCTGGCGGTGACGAAAATGCTGATCACGATCGCGAAGAACTTCAGCGTGTATTGCAGCGTCTGTTCCTGCAGCTGGGTCGCCGCCTGCACGATCGCGACGAGCAGCCCCACCACCGACGCCGCGATGATCGGCGGCGCCGAGAGCAGCAGCACCAGCCACAGCCCCTGCGTGGTGACCGCGACGAGGTCGTCGCTCATGGCCGGGCGCTCCTACGCATAGGAGAGCACCAGCCCGTGGCTCAGCTTCACCCAGCCGTCGACCAGCACGAACAGCAGGATCTTGAATGGCAGCGAGATGGTGACGGGGGACAGCATCATCATGCCCATTGCCAGCAGGATGTTGGCGATCACCATGTCGATGACGAGGAAGGGCAGAAAGATCAGGAAGCCGATCTGGAAGGCGAGCTTGAGCTCCTTCACCACGAAGGCCGGGATGATGATCACGAAATCGGTGTCGCGCAGCGTGCTGACCTTGGCGGGATCGCCGATGCGCTGCTGGGTGCGCAGGAAGAAGGCGCGCTCGCGCGGGTCGCTGTGCTTGACCAGGAACTCGCGGAGCGGCTCCTTGGCGCGGTCGGCGGTGGCGAAGATGTCGCCGGTGCTCTCGATCGGGTTTTCGGCCTGTGCCGGGGGATCGCCGGGCATGGTGGGGGTGGCGGGCCCCTGCACGGCTGCGGCGACCTGCATCTTCTCCAGCGTGGGGTACATCACGAACACGGTGAGGATCAGCGCCAGCCCGTTGAGCACGAGGTTGGGCGGCACCTGTTGCAGCCCCAGCGCATTGCGGACCAGGCTCAGCACCACGGCGATCTTGGTGAAGCTGGTCACCATGACCGCAAAGAACGGGGCGAGCGCGATCAGGACGACGGTGATCAGCGCCGAGCCGGGGGTGAACTGGGCGAGGTTCACGCCTCCACCTCCACCGGCTGCTGGACCGTGGCTTCGACAAGGTCCGCCCGCGATTCGATCAGCACCGCGAAGCGATCGCCCATCTGGACCAGTTCGCCCCGTGCCAGCGGGCTGCCGGCAACGAGCAATTCCACCGGCATGCCCTCTGCGATGGGGCCCAGCGGCAGCGCGACCCCGGGGCGCAGATCGGCGAGCGCCGCTGCGCTGGTCAGCCGTTCGGGCAGACGGAGCGTCAGCGGCACGGCGAAATCGCGCGGGGAAGGGGCGGCGTCACTGGAATCCATGGGCGCTCCATCGGGATGCGGGGTGAAGGTGCAGGCGGTCAGGTCGGCCTGACCTGCCTGCCTGAAATGCGGCGCTTCGAGGGTGGCGCGCGGGCGCGGGTCGATCAGAACCAGGTCGCCCGCGGCGAGGCCCCCCGCTTCGGCGATGCCGAGCCGGGGGCCTTGCACCAGCAGGCGAACCAGCACCGGCAGGCGCGCGGCGGGCGGGGTGAGACCCTCCGCCTCCGCGATCCAGTTGCGCGCATGGGGATGCGCGCAGGGCAGCAGCAGCGTGGCGGCACGATCTTCGCGCGTCAGCGCCAGGTGCAGCGCGGGCGCATCCGAAGCCTCGTCGATTGTGTCGGGTTCCAGGTGCAGGCCCAGCGCTTGCTCCAGCGCCAGCAGGAGGGGCTCGGCCGCGTCCAGCACGCCGGCGGCCTCCGCAACGCGCTCCGGATGCAATGCTGCGGCGCCGGGACGGAACTGCACGCCATCGGCGCAGGCGAACCAGCTGCCGCGGGGCGGTGCGGCGAGGATGTCGACTGCGAATCCAGCATGTTCCAGCAGCCGGGCAATCGCGCCGGCAAGCGTGTCCTGCGCCGGATCGATGCGCGGCAGGTCGAGGGCCTCGAGGCGAAAGGCGGTGGCCATCAGAAACGCACCTGCGCGGGCAACGGCTTGGTCGGGGCCTGACCCTCCGGCCAACGCGCGAGCAGCGTCACCGAACCGGCGGTGACGCCTACCAGCATCGTCTCGCCGCGCGCCTCGATCAGCACCACGCGCTCACGCTGGCCGAGCGGCATCGAGCGGAGGAAGCGGATCGGCGCTTCACCCTCGCCATTGGCGGCGACGCCCAGCTGGCGATCCTGCAGCTTCTTCAGCAGCCAGATCACCCCCCAGGCCATGCCCAATACCAGGGCAAGCGCCAGCACGATGGCGAGGATCGAGGATAGGACGGCTCCAATTCCCATGATGTGGTTCGTTCTCCAGTCGGGTCAGCGAGGGGGCGCGGCGAGGCGCGGGGCGGCGGTGTCCATGTCGTGCTGCATCGGGCCTTCGCCGCTGCGGGCCTTGGCGGCCCAGAGGATCACGGCGGCGACCGCGTCGAACATGTCCTCCGGCACGATCTCGCCGATCTCGCCGCGCGCCCAGAGGGTCCGCGCGGCCGCCACGTTGCGGACGATCGGCACGCGCGATTCCTCGGCCTCGGCGCGCATCGCGGCGGCGAGCTCGCCCATGCCCTTGGCGGCGATCACCGGAACGGGGCAGTGCGTTTCGTCATAGTTGAGCGCGATCGCGATGTGGGTGGGGTTCACCAGCAGCGCGGCAGCGCCGCGGGTGGCGCCGATATTGTTCTGGTTCGCCCATTCCTGGTGCATGTCGCGGCGGAGCGCACGAACCTGCGGGTCGCCTTCGCTCTCCTTGTGCTCCTGCTTGATGTCGCGGCGGCTCATCTTCATCTTCTTGATGAAGCTGTGCTTGGAATAGATCCGGTCGGCCACCGCGACGAACAGGAACACCGCGACGATCATCGCCAGCATCTGCAGCGTCAGCGAATAGGTGAGGCCGATCGTGCTCAGCGCCGCACCTTCGCGCGATTCGTCGATCGGGGAAGTGGCGGCGAGTCGAATCAGCTGGCCGGAACTGGAGAGCGCGCTCTGGTAGACCAGATAGCCGATCGCACAGATCAGCCCGGCCTTTACCAGCGTCTTGGCGAGTTCGAACAGGCCGTCCTTGCCGAACATCCGCTTGAGGCCTTCGACCGGATTGAGCTTCTCCAGTCCAAACTTCATCTTCTCGGTCGTCATCATCGGGCCGACCTGTAGAAATTCGGCCAGGGTGCCGATCGCTGCCGCCGGCACCAGCGTTACGAACGTCAGGCGCAGCAGTGTCCAGGCCGCGTCCCAGCCGATCGCCGGTGCGGTCTGGTCGAACGACCCTGTCGCGGCCTGCGCCACCACATCGGTAGCGAGGCGCGCAAGTTCGCTCGCGGCATAGCCCGAGACCACGACGAACAGCAGCAGCCAGGCGAGCGTGAGAAGGCCGGTGGCCAAATCCTTGGACTTGGCGACATCACCCTTCTTGCGCGCGTCTTGCAGCCGCTTCGGCGTCGGGAGCTCGCTCTTGTCGGCGCTGTCCTTGCCTTGGCTCATGAAGTTGAACTCTTGCTGCCAGGCGATCGCAGCGAAGTTGCTGGCGGTCCTGGCAGGTCAAGCAGGTCGACACATTGTCTGCCCGTGGGGCGGGGCAGCAACATCCTTAAAATCCTGTAACCGGTTCCTGGACGCAACAGGCAAATTTCGTGCCGCGTGGCACATGAACTGTTTAAACCCTAGGGAAACCGTAGTTTTTGCTGATTCGCCGCGCGACGGGCCGTTGCGACGAGCCGTTCAACGGTGCTGACACCGATGTAAACAAATGCATCCCTGGGAAAAGTTCCTCAGCTTGTCGCTTCAGTAGCTCAGCTCGTCGCGGAGCAACGTCCTGAAATATTTCTAGATATCGACTTGAAAATGTAAGAAATTCGCGACAGCCTATAGGTGTTCCTGGACGAGCAGGCCGGGAATTGTGGGGCATCGTGCTGAGACAACTGTTGGCCGGAGGGGCCATCGGCTGGGGAGCGATGCAATGTGTAGAGTAGTTCTTAGCGTAACGTCGCTTGCCCTGTGCGGGGCGGCGCTGATTATTCCGCAAGCGGCATGGTCGCGGGATCGAACCCCGCCGCCGCGCTGTGCGCTGACCGCGACCTTGCGGGTGGCGGATGCCGCTTCCTTGGCGGGGATCCAGTCCCTCCAGGGGTGCAGCAACATCCTTGTCGCGCCGGGCACCCCGGCGGAAATGCCGAAGGACGTGCGCATCGCGCCGGAGGCCGAGGAGGGGTCGTCTGGCGACCGTGCGGCATCGTTCCAGCTGGTCTCCGGCAAGAAGCGCCGTCAGGTGGAACCCGCGCCGGCGGCCACGCTGCGCGTCGCCGCGATCGCGCCGCTGCGGCAGGAGCCGGCACCGCTGATCGCCGCCGCAGCGTCGGACAACGCGATCCTGGCGATGCGGCCGCTGTCCTATGCCACGCGCTATGACGCGATGATCGCGCGGGTAGCGGCGCGGCGGCGCGTGGACCCGCTGCTGCTCCACGCCGTGATCGATCAGGAATCGCGCTACCGCGCCGATGCGCGCAGCCCCGTGGGCGCGCACGGCCTGATGCAGCTGATGCCCGGCACGGCGCGGATGCTCAACGTGTCGGCGTCCAATGCCGAGGCGAATGTCGACGGCGGCGCACGGCTGCTCCGCCAGCTCCACGGCCGGTTCAACGATTTCAACCTGACACTTGCTGCCTATAACGCCGGCGAGGGCGCAGTGCGCCGTTATGGAAACCGCATTCCGCCCTATCGTGAAACGCAAGCCTATGTGGCGGGCGTGATGGGCCGGTATAGCCGGCTGCTCGCCGAACAGGCCGCGCGGAGCCGCTGAACATGGCCCCAGCCCTGATCCTGCGCGGCCTGCGCCGCATGCCCCTGCGCGTGGCCGACATGCTGCTGGTCGGCAGCGTCGTGACGGTCGTACTGCTGATGATCGTGCCGATGCCGCCGCTGGCGCTCGACGCGTTCATCGCCACCAACATGACGGTGGGCATCCTGCTGCTGCTCAGCTGCATGTACGTCACCAAGCCGCTGGATTTCTCCACCTTCCCGACGGTGCTGCTGCTCTCCACGCTGTTCCGGCTGGCGATCAGCATCTCGACGACACGGATGATCCTGACGCAGGTGGACGGCGGCGAGATCATCCAGCAATTCGGCCAGATGGTCGCGGGCGGCAACCTCGTGGTCGGGCTGGTGGTGTTCCTGATCATCACGATCGTCCAGTTCATCGTGATCTCGAAGGGCGCCGAGCGCGTCGCCGAGGTCGCGGCGCGGTTCAGCCTCGATGCGATGCCCGGCAAGCAGCTGTCGATCGACAGCGATCTGCGTTCGGGCATCCTCTCCAAGGACGAGGCGCGCGAGAAGCGGCGCACGCTGGAGATGGAGAGTAAGCTCCACGGCAGCCTCGACGGCGCGATGAAGTTCGTGAAGGGCGATGCCATCGCCTCGGTGATCATCGTGCTGGTCAACCTGCTCGGCGGACTCGCGGTGGGGATGCTCTACCACGGCATGTCGGCAGGCGAGGCGGCGACGACCTTCTCGATCCTGACGATCGGCGACGGGCTGGTCGCACAGGTGCCGGCGCTGTTCTCGGCAATGGCGGCGGGCCTGCTGGTCACGCGCACGACCGACGAGGAACGCGAGAGCGATCTGGGGCCGGCCATCGCGCGGCAGATCACCGGCAAGCCGCACGTGCTGATGATCGCCGGCGGCCTGGCAATGCTGCTCGGGTTGGTGCCGGGCTTCCCGACGCTGATCTTCTTCACGCTGGCCAGCGCGCTGCTGCTGGGCGGGGCGTTCCTCCACCCGACGTCCGGCGCCTGGCTGCGTGCGCGGCTGGGGCTCTCTTCAGGCGAGACGGCGGTCGCGACGGGCGAGACGCTGATCGCGGCGCAGGCGCTGCCGGTGGTCGATCCGCTGCGGCTCGCCGTGGGCCTGCCGCCGCAGCATCCAGCGTTCGCCGCGCTGGCCGATCGGCTGCGCGAGGGGGCAGCGATGCTCCAGACGCGGACGGGTATCGCCATCCCGGACCTGCGCATCGTTCCCGACGCGCGGCTGAGCGAAGGCGAGTGGCTGCTCAGCGCCCACGACGCGCCGCTCGGCGGCGGGATCGCCGATACGGCTGCGTTGCCCGACATGGCGGCGGATCGGGTGGCGCAGCTGCTCGAACGCAATCTGGGCCTGTTCCTCGGCCTGCAGGAGGTGACCGATCACCTCAACCGGCTCGGGGAGACGCATCCGGAGGTCGTGAAGGAGGCGGTGCGCGCGGTGCCTACCGGCCGGATCGGCGAAGTGCTGCGGCTGCTCGCCGAGGAAAGCGTGCCGCTGCGCAACTTCCGCGATGCGATCGAGGCGATCGGCGAAGTCGGCCAGTATGAACGCGAAGCCGTGCCGATGGCCGAGCGGGTGCGCGTCGCGATGCGCCGCCACCTGATCGCGCCGCTCTGCAAGGCCGGCCGGTTGCGCGTACTGATCGTCGGCGCCGATCTGGAGGAGACGATCCGGCAGACCGTCACCCCCGTCGACGGCCAGATGCGCCTGGCGATCAACCCGCACCAGATGCGCGCGCTGATCGCGCTGCTTTCCACCCAGGTTGCCAGCAGCGGCGCGCGAGCGATCCTCACCGCGCAGGATCTCCGGCGGCCACTGCGTCTGCTGATCGCGGGCGATCTGTTCGAAGTGCCGGTAATCAGCTTCAACGAGCTCAACCCGGCCGTGCCGCTCGACATCGTCGGCGAGATCAACGCCGCGCCGGAGAGCCTGACCAATCAGATGTCGGACGAGGTTTTTCAATGATCCGCGCTTCGCGCTTCCTTGCCCTGCTCGCCTGCACGGCGCTGCTGCCCATGGCGGCGCCCGCCGAGACGCCGCCGATGGGCCAGAAGAAGATTACCCTCACCGCGCGAAACCAGCGCGTCGACGTCGCCGTCGTCGATCTGTTCGGCCAGGCCGGCATCAAGGCCAAGGTGAGCTCGGCGGTCACCGGCAAGATGAACGGCGTGTTCGTCGGCACGCCGCGGCAGGTGTGGACCCAGATCGCCAGGGCGTTCAACCTGGTCGCCTATTATGACGGTGCGGTCGTGCGGGTCTATTCCGCGGCCGAGGTGACCTCCCGCAGCTTCATGGCGGCCGATCCGGGCGCCGTGGTACGGGACGCCCAGAAGCTCGGCATCCTCGACGACGCCAATCGTGTCGCTGCGGCCAGCAATTCGGTGAGCGCCACCGGCGTACCCGCCTTTCTCGACCGCGTGGCGCAGCTGGCGGGTACGGCGGGCAACCCGGCGGTAACGCAGGTGGCCGCAACGGCGTCCAACGCGCCGATCGTCTCGCCGCTGCTGGGACCGGCGGCGCTGGAGACGGTGACCAGCTCGCCGCTCCATTCCAAGGTGCTGAGCGGGGCGACCACGCGCTCACCCTATGAGGTGCGGATCTTCTATCTCCGCTACGCGCGCGCCGACGATACGATCCAGAAAAGCTTCGACCGCACTATCACCATCCCCGGCGTCGGTTCGATCCTGCGCGGGATGATGGGGGACGGGCGGCCGAGCGCGACGGTCTCGACGGCGGGCAATTTCGACATCCAGCGCCAGTCGCTGCCGCGGCTCGGCGGGCGCGGGCTGAATGCAGTGCCGCCGGACGAGGCCCAGCGCAGCTTCGACCAGCAGGGCACGCCGGGGCTCGACACGGTGGTGGTACGCGAGGCGGCGGTGCGGGACGTCAACGGCCCGCGCGTCGAGGTGGACCCGAGCAACAACGCCGTACTGATCCGCGACCGGCCCGAATCGATGAGCGTGTACGAGGACATCGTCCGCGCGCTCGACGTCGAGCCGCGCGGGGTCGAGATCGAAGCGACGATCCTCGAGCTCGACACCAGCATGCTCAAGGAACTGGGGCTGGACTTCGGCTTCAAGACCGGCGGCCTTGGCGCGCTGTTCGGCGGCAACGCGACCAACCCGACCAACAATTTCTCGGCCGGCAATGTTGGCGCCGCCTACCTGACCGGCGGGCTGGATCTCTTCGCCGCGCGCATCACGGCGCTGGAGAAGACGGGCGCGCTGCGGGTGATCTCGCGCCCGCGGCTGAGCACGCTCAACAATATCCCGGCCGTGTTCAACAACCAGGTGCAATATTATGTCCGCGTCGCCGGCGACCGGCAGGTGGACCTGTTCCCGGTGACCGCGGGCATGGTGATGCGGGTCAATCCGTCCATCCTCTATGACGGCGGCGAGCTGCGCACCCGCATGTCGATCGAGATCCTGGACGGTTCGCCGACCGGCCTTGTCGTCGACGGCATTCCGGCCGTGAAGCAGAGCAGCATCAACACCAGCGCCGTGGTGAAGCAGGGCGAGAGCCTGCTGATCGGCGGCATGACGGTGGAAACCTCGTACGACTACAAGTCGAAGGTGCCGGTGGCCGGCGACATCCCGGTGCTCGGCCAGGCTTTCCGCAAGCGCAAGAAGGGCGACCAGCATTTCGAGCGCATCTTCCTGATCACGCCGCGCGTGGTGTCGCGCCGCGAGCAACAGGCGGCGGCGGTGCAGCCGACCACGGCGACCAACCCGATCCCGCTCCAGCAGATCGAGGCAGCGGCCGATCACCGCCAGAAGCGCCGGCGGAGGGCTCGCCGGTGAACGCGCCCTTCGCTCCGGTGAAGTCCGGCACCATGGTGCTGCGGGTGCTGAACGGGCGCTTGTCCGGCGCCGAGCACCGGCTGCATCGCGGCAAGTTCGTGCGCGTCGGCCACGGGTTCGAGCACGACATCGTATTGCGCGATCCTTCCGCGCGCGGCGTCTCGCTCGAGCTTGATCTCGGAGAGGGCATGGCCTGCCTGCGCGTGGTGGCGGGGCAGGTGACGCTGCTCGGGCGCCCGGTTGCGGCGGGTGAGCAGGCATCGCTGCCGCCCTTCGTGCCGATGCTGGTCGGGTCCGTGGCCTTCGCCATCGGCGAGCCCGAGGATCCCCGCTGGGACGAAGCGATCCGCCTCGCGCCGATGGTCGCGCCCGCCGCGGCCGACACGCCTGCTCCGGCGCCGCAGCGCGCGGCGATCCCCGAGCGGGTGGCCACGCGGCTCTATCCAATGCGCGGCGCGCTGGCGCTCGATCGCACCTGGCCGGCTTATGCTGCTGCACTGGCCGCGCTGCTGCTGCTCCTGCTGTTCGCGCCGCCGGTGATGCGCTGGGCGACACGGCAGTTGCACGATACCGCTGGCGAACAGGCGATGCTCGCCGCCGCGGGCTTCCGAGACCTGAAGATCGAGGAAACGCGGAGCGGCACGATCGTGCGCGGGATCGTCAAGGACGATACGGCGCTCGCCCGGCTGCGCCAGGTCGTCGCAGAGCAGATCGGGCCGGCCACGCTGGATGTCGAGACGATGGACGGCCTTGCCGCGGCTGCCACCGACCTGTTGCGCGCGCAAGGGGTCGATGCGGAGGCCGTTCCCCGCCGCGGCAACGCGCTGATGGTGAAGGCCGAGTTCCTGCCCGCGGATCGCCAGGCCGAACTCGCGCGGCTGATCAAGGAGGACGTGCCGGGCATCACTCGCGTCGTCTTCACGTCCGACGCCGCGCGCGGCGACCGTGACCTGCAATATTTCTTCTCGGGCTCGGAGTACGGCCTCGCCACCTTCGTCGATGGCGATCCGGGCTACATCACCACCGCCGACGGCACCCGCTGGTTCGCCGGCGCCACGGTGCCCACCGGCCACCGCATCGTCGCGATCGGCAACGGCCGCGCCAGCTTCGAGCGCGATGGCCGGATCGAAGAACTCGTCCTGGGACCCAGCACGCCGCCGTCCCCGGCACCTTCCACCCCCACCCCTGGCGGCGACACCAACGGAGTGACCACCCAATGACCAACCCGATCAACAGCGCCGTCCTGGGCACGATCGCCTCGCTCGGCAACATGGGCACCACCGAAAGCCGCACCGGCAAGGGCAACTGGTTCGAGGCGTTCGGCGAAGCCTGGGGCAAGGCGCTCGACACCCAGGCCGATGCGATCACCGCCCAGTCCGACGTGGTGAGCCAGGGCGGCGACAAGCCGTCCGACATCACCCAGCTGACCACCGAATCCATGCGGATGAGCTTCATGGCGAACAGCTCGCACAGCTCGATCGACAGCGTCTCCAAGGCGCTCGAAACCATGGCGCGGAAGAACTGACGATGAGCATCGATGCGATCGGCGCGCTGGTCGCGCCGGCCGGGGGGCAGGGCGCGAACGGCGTCTCGCGCGCCTTCGAGCTGCTCGCCCCCGGCGGCCATGGCGGCGGCGCCACCACGCCGCAGTTCGACGCCCGCTTCCAGGCGGCGCTGGAGAAGATGGGCGGGGTGCAGGGCACCGTCGCAGCGGGGCCCATCCCGCCGGCGATGAAAGGCATGTTCAACGCACTCGACCAGGTGAACGTGCAGGCCCGCGCCGTCTCGCGCTATGCCGAGACGGCCGAGGCCAGCGGCGGGCAGCTGACCCCGGGCGAGATGGTGCAGCTCAACATGAAATGCTCCGAATTCATGTTCCAGGCGCAGCTTACCTCCAACATCGCCAACCGCAGTTCGGACGGCGTGCAGCAGCTGTTCAAGCAGCAATGAGCGGCCGCACCCCCGCTCGCCGCTGGCAGGCGCGCGTCGCCGCGCCGCTGCTGGTGATTGCCGCCTTCGGTCTCGCCGGCTGCAGCCGGCAGGAAGTCTATGGCAAGCTCACCGAACCGGCCGCCAACGAGATGATCGCCGTGCTCAACCAGGCCGGCATCACCGCGAGCAAGGTGGCGGGGGAAAAGGGCGTGTGGAGCATCGCCGTCGATCAGGCGGACTTCGCCCGCGCCGTGGAGACGCTGCGCGCGCACGGCCTGCCGCACGAGGAGTACGACTCGCTCGGCTCGGTGTTCAAGAAGGAGGGCTTCACCTCCACGCCACTGGAGGAACGCGCGCGGCTGATCTACGGCCTCTCGCAGGAGCTGAGCCGGACGATCAGCGGCATTGACGGCGTGGTGCAGGCGCGCGTGCACCTGACCATGCCCGAGGCCGATCCGCTGTCACGCGAGGCCAAGCCCTCGGCGGCATCGGTGTTCGTGAAATACCGCACCGGCTTCGACCTGCGTAGCCAGACCGGGGCAATCAAGTCGCTGGTCACGAACGCGATCGACGGGCTGACCTATGACCGCGTCTCCGTGGTGATGGTGCCCGCCCAGGCGGCGCCGGTGCTCCCGGAGAGCGAGGGCATGGTCTCCGTGTCCACGTTGCTGCGCGGCGCGATTGGCCTGGTCGCGCTGATCGTGCTGGCGATCGCCGGACGCGGCCTGTGGCGGATGCGCAAGCCGCGGGCCAACCTGCCGGACACGGTGCAGCGGTGAACCCGAAGGCGCGGAACGCCAGGCTGGCGCTGCTCGCCCGGCATTGCGGGCAGGGACGCGGCGCGCGCTTCGCCCGGCGAGCCAGCGGGCAGCCGGCGGTGCGGTTCGGCGACTTGGCCAAGCTGCCGGACTGGCTCGACGCGCCTGAGGAACAGCGCGTGCGGATCGCGGCGGCGGCGGGGCTGCTGCGCCACCGCCGGGCGATCGACGCAGAGCTTTCCGGACCGAGGCTGGCGGCGCTTGCCGCCGCCGTGGGTGAGCCGCTGTTCGACGCGGTGTGCGAGGCGGAAGTGCCGGAGATTGCCGGGGCGGAGAAGCTGCCGCCGCCCGAGCGGGTGCTCGCCAGCGGCACGCAGTTGCTGGAAGCCGCGCTGCCGCTTGCCTTGCAGGACCGCTTCCCCGGCGCGCGGGACGATGCCGATGCGCGCGACCTGCTGGCGCGGGCGCAGCGTATCGCGGAGACGCTGGAATGACCTACCACCTGGTACATGCCGACGATGCCGCGCTGCTGTTCAGCGAGCGCGCCGTGATCAAGCGTGACGAGCGCCAGTCCTTCACCGATGCCGTTGCGTTGCTGGGGGCGGTTCGTGAGGCACAGGCAAAGGCAGTGCAGGCAGCTGAGGCCGCGCGCGAAGCCGCCTACGGCACCGCGCATGCCGCTGCGCGTTCCGAAATCAACGACCTCCTCGTCCAGGAAATCGCGCAATTCGCCGCGTCGATCGACGCGCAGGAGCAGGCCCGGCGCACAGAGATCGCCGAGGCCGCACTGGCCGCGGTGCGTGCGGTGTTGGGGGAACTCGACGACGCGGCGTTGATGCCGGCGCTGGTCGCCCGCGCGCTCGATCGCCTGCAGCCGCAAGGTGCGGTGATCGTCGCGGTCGCGCCCGACATGGCCGAAAAGGTGGTGGGGCGGCTGACGGGGCTGGCAGAAGTCACCGTCGTGCCCGATCCCGCCCTCGGCGTGCACGATTGCGTGATCCGCACCCAGCAGGGGCAGGTGATTGCCAGCCTTTCGGTCCAGCTCGAAACCCTCGCCAAGCGCTGGGGCGTGGCATGAGCGATCCGCTTGCCCTACTTCGCGCGCTCGATGCCGCGCCGATGTTCGAGCAGCATGGCCGCATCGTGGGCGCACTCGGCACCACGCTGCGCGTTACCGGGGTGCGCGCGCGGATCGGTGAGAATTGCGAGATCGTCGATGCCGAGACCGGTTTCTCGCTCTGGGCCGAAGTGATCGGCCTCGCTGATGGCGGCGCAATCCTGACGCCGCTCGGCGATCTGCGCGGCCTTTCGATGAACAGCGACGTCATCCTGCGCAGCGGCGAGGATCGGGTGCCGTACGGTGCAGACATGCTCGGTCGTGTGCTCGACGCGCGGCTCCAGCCGCTCGACGGCCTGGGCAACGTCCGCCGCGGCACGGACCGGCCGATCCATGGCGAAGCGCCCAACCCGATGCACCGCCGCCCGATCGATGCCGCGATGGAGACGGGCATCCGCGCGATCGATGGGCTGATGCCGATCGGCATTGGCCAGCGCGTCGGCATCTTCGCGAGTGCCGGCGTCGGCAAGTCGACGCTGCTCGCCAACCTCGCCCGCAACGCCCAGTGCGACGCAATCGTCATCGCACTGATCGGCGAGCGCGGCCGCGAAGTGCGCGAGTTCATCGAGGAGACGCTGGGCGCCGAGGGGCTCGCCCGATCGGTCGTGATTGTGGCGACCTCGGACCGCCCGGCGATGGAGCGCGTGCGCGCGGCGCATGTCGCTACTGCGATTGCCGAGGGCCTGCGCGACGAAGGCCGGCACGTGCTGCTGCTGATGGACAGCGTCACCCGCTTCGCCCGTGCGCTGCGCGAGATCGGGCTGGCGGCGGGGGAGCCGGCGGTGCGGCGCGGCTTCCCGCCCTCGGTGTTCGCCGAACTGCCGCGGCTGTTCGAGCGCAGCGGTACTGCGGAGCAGGGGGCGATCACCGCCCTCTACACCGTGCTGCTGGAGGACGAGGACGGCGATCCGATCGGCGAGGAAGTGCGCTCGCTGCTCGACGGGCATATCGTCCTGTCGCGCAAGCTGGCCTCGCGCGGCCATTATCCGGCGATCGACGTGCTGGGCAGCCTTTCGCGCCTGTTTCCGCGCCTCGCCAACGCGGCGCAGCAGCGCGCGGCGCATGGGCTGCGGGCGATGTTGGCCAAGCTGGACGAGATCGAGCTGCTCGTCCAGATCGGCGAATATCAGCCCGGCCGCGATCCGCTGGCGGACCGCGCGCTGGCCGAGCGCCAGGCGATCGCCGCCTATCTGCGCCAGTCCGGCAGTGAACGCACGTCGCTGGGCGAAAGCATCGCCCGGCTGCGCACCTTCGAGGAGATGGACCATGCCCGCTGACAATCGCGCGCCCGTGCTGGCGCGCATCGCCGCGATGCGCGAGCAGCGCCTGACCCGTGCGCTGATCGAGGCGCGGGAGGCTGCCGATCACGCCGAAGCGGCCGCCAGCGCTGCCGAGGCCGCACGCACGGCGGCGGCGCGCGAGCGGGGCGACGCCCGGCTGCTGTTCCAGGCAAGCCCCGGCTGCCCGCAGACGCGACTCTGGCTGGAGCAGCGCGTGGCTGAGGAGATCGGCGCGGTAGCACGCGCGAGCGACCAGCGCGCCCGTCACGACCTTGCGGTGGATGCGCAGGGTGAAGCGGGACGGGCGCTCGATCAGCACCGTGTGCGCAGCGAGAGCGTCGCGGCGCATCATCAGTCCCTGCGGCGGGCCGAGCAGCGCCGTGCCGAAGATCGGTCGGAGCCGGAGGCTTCTTCCTTCCTGCTGTCGCGAGGCTGGGCATGAACGGCGCGTCGGGCAGCAACGCGGTGCAGCCCAAGGCCGCGCCTGCACCGCGGGATGCTGCGGGCAAGGAACAGCCCGAAGCCGCGCCGAAGCAGCGCAAGGCGTTCGCCGATGCGCTCTCGCGGCACGCGGGCAAGCGCGCCGCCAGGGATCCCGGCATGGACAAGGCCGACGGCATGGCCGCGATGATCACCCCGCGCGACTTCGCCGCCGCTGCGGTGACCGCGCGACCTGCTGCGGCGGGGATGGTCGATGCCGCGCAACATGCCCAGCTCGATCGCATCGCGGCAGCCATTGCGGAGGTCAGCAAGACGGCGCAGCCCGAGGTGCACCTGTCGCTGCCGCTCGGCAGCTACAAGGTGGAAGGCGCCGTGCTGGGGCACGACCTGGCCGGGCAGGTGAACGTGCTGCTGATCCCGTCTGCCGCGGTGCCGCCGACCGTGGCGGCGCAGTGGAGCGAGCAGCTGCACGAGCGGCTGTTGCGACGCGAGGTGCGCGTCGGCAACGTCGGCGTGCAGGGAGGTGCGATGGCGAGGACGGCGCGGCGCTGACGCCTGCGCCGCTCAGCGGTCGGTGCGGGTGGGGTCCTCGCGCAGCTGGAAGATCGCGCTTTCGATCGTGGCAACAGCATGGTCGGTGTCGGTCATGCCCGGGCGGCCGTCGGGATCGAGCAGCGCGTAGCCGAGGCCGGAAAGGCGATCGAGCACGTCACTGGTCGGGCTTGCCGCGACCAGCGCCGCAACTTCGCTGGTGAAGTCGTCCAATGCGCGCGACAAGCGGCCGGCATCGGCCGGGCTTGCCCCCAGCGATGTGGCGAGTTCCCGCGCCTGGCCCTCGGCACCATAGGGGTCCACCGATCGCAGCGGCTGCTGCGTGCCCTGCACGAGCCCCAGTTCGCGGGTGAGCGTGCCGGCGATCCGGTTGGACAGCACCGTCATCGCCTGACCCGCAAGCGACCCCGGCGTGTTGCCGGTAGCACCGATCGCGCCGATCGCAGCGGCGCGCGGGCCGGTGATTCCGATGGGCTGGGTCATCGCCGAATCTCGTCCGTGGAATGGAACATGCTAGCGTAGATAGCGCCTTCGGAGCGTTCGCGCGCTCCACGAATCGCTTAGGCAATGCTACGGAACCCCCGGGCCCTTTGCGGGAGTTGCGTGATGATCCTTCCTCTGGTTGCCGCCGCTGCGGTAGAGATCGCTCCGGCAGACCGCGCCGCCATTATCGATGTCGCGCACCAGGCCATCGCCCGCCGTATCGGGAAGACGCCCAGGCTGCTCGTCCGCACGCTGGGGCATCAAGGCGACTGGGTGTTCCTGGTCGCGACGATGCAGGACAAGGCGGGCCGTCCGATCAGCTATGCCGGCACACCGCTGGCCTCGGCCGAGGCCGAAGGCATGGTGTCGAAAGACTATGTCGCGCTGTTCCGCCGCGCAGGCAACGGCTGGCGGCTGGTCGAGGAAGCCCTTGGCCCCACCGATGTCGCCTGGGCCGGCTGGGCAGCCAAGCACGGGGCGCCCAGCTCGATCTTCGGCTAGCTCAATAGGTCCCGTGCTCGTTTCCACGAGTCCAGTATTCGAAGCTGCGGTCGAGGGCGCGGGTGGAGAACACCACATGGCCGCGATTGCGCTCGAAGGCCATCGCCGGCGCGTTGTCGAGCGTGCCCGCCCACCAGCCATTGGCGCGCTTGCCGGTGAAGACGGTGCGCTTTCCGCTCTTGCCCGTGGCGCGCAGCTGGGTAGTGCCGCCGGGCCCCGCCTGCACCTGAATGGTGCAGGGTTCCGGCGGGGCGATGTCGAACACGCAGGTGGCGGGTTCGGCGGCGGCTGCGGCGGCAAGCGCGGCGAGGGGGAGCAGGATCATCGCTGGAAGATGGTGGCGGCCAGCTGCGCGCGGTAGGCGGAGTCGCCCTGAATATCGGCAGGCCGTTCATAATAGCGGCACACGATCGCCCCCGCATCGCGCGCGCTGGTTGCCTGCTGGAGGCGCCGGCCCGCCGCGCTCTCGGTACCCGTCAGCTCGTGCTGGACGAAGGCAAGCTGCTCTTCGAACGTCGAGTTGCGAATGTCGTGGCCGGCGAAGGCGGCGAAATCGGCCTGACGCGGTCCTTCCCACTGGCCCAGGCCATAGCCGGGCCCGCCGCCGATCTGACGGATATTGGCTTCCATGCGGCTTTCCGCATCCAGATTGGCGACGATCCCCGCCGCCTGCGCGCGCGTCCAGCCCTGCGCCTGGAAATAGGACATTGCCTGGCCGATGCGCCCCTGTCGCGATGCGGACGGTGCGCCGGCACCGGCGGTGCCGCTCGTCGCTGCCGTCTCCTTGGTGGCGCCTGGTGCATGGAGGATCTTGGCGCCGTGCGAAAGCGCCCAGGAGAGGTTGCCGGTGGTTACCTTCTGGGTACCGTCGGCATTGCGGTTGTTCGATCCGATCGTCTGGCCGTTGCCCGCATAGAGCACGGTGTGCGAGACGCCGCCACCCTGGATGATCACGACGTCACCGGGCTTGGCCTGCGCTGCGCTGACCTCGGTCCAGCCCTGCGCGCGCAGCGTCTTGTCGAGCTGAGCGACCGAGTCCGTGTGGAGATTGGCGGGCAGCTGGCCGGCCTCGGTGAGCACTGCCGAGACGAAGTTGGCGCAGCATATATTTGCCGGCACGTTCGCGTTCATCGGCAGATTGTCGCTGCGATCGCCGCGCAGGTCGGCGGCGTTGCGGCCGAGATATTGCCGCGCGACATCAGCGGCGTTGCGACCGGTGCCGCCGCCCTCCAAGCCGCCCGCCGCTTCGGTGCCGCCGGCGCGAGCCGTGCCGCCGCCGTTCAGCCGCAGCGTCTCGCCCGGCAGAATCATCCCCGGATTGGCAAGGCCGTTATCGAGCGCAAGATCGTGCCAGTCGAGGCCGAAGCGCGCGGCAATGCCGGACAAGGTGTCGCCCGCCTGCACGGTGTAGCTGGCGGTACCCGATTGCGGCAGTGCGATCGTCTGGCCGGGGAAGATCAGGTTCGGGTTGCGGATCTGCGGGTTGGCCGCACGGAGCGCCGCAAGCGAAATGCCGTTCTTCGCCGCGATTCCCGAAAGCGTGTCGCCCTGACGGACGGTGTAGCCGCCGCTCGCGCCGGAGCGTCCTGCACCGGTTGCGCTGGTGCGATTGATCGAGTCGAGCATGGAACGCCTCCCTGGACTGACGGGCGGAGGTTCGCACCCGACAGAGCCGGCGTCTCTCGACGATTCGTTTAGCTGGCGACGGAAGGGGCGTGCGAGCCGCGCGCGTATGGCGCCCACCGGCGCCGCCCGCCACCTTCCCCAGCCTGCTGCAGCGGGTCAGCCCGTCTTGAGTTGGCCCGCGCGCGCTCGGCGCAGTCGCAGCGTGCTGCCGGCGATACCGAACCCGCCGATCAGCAATGCCCACGCCGCCGGTTCGGGAACGCCCGCGCCGCTTGTCGCGCCCACGCTGAAATCGGCCTGGAACTGCACGTCGCCGAACACGCCATTGCTGTCGTCCCACTCCTTGCCGACAACCGCATCCAGGCTGTCGCCGGCATTGGTGTAGACGAAGTCGCCGCCCGCATAGGCATTGCTGCCGAAGTCGCCGGCGGTAGGCATCCATGTGACGCCGCCGTTTGCCGGCTGATCGATCCCGGCCGTGGTGAGGAAGGCAACATAGCGCTGACCGGGGCGCAGATCGATCGCGCCGACATCGAAGCGCAGCGCCTGATAGGCATCGCCGTCCGTTCCGCCGAAGCTGCGAACGTCGCTGGTGTAGTGGGCATGACCCAGCACGCCGTGGCCGCCCCACGAATAGACATAGGCGCGGACGTTCGTCGCACCGCCGCCGAGGAAGAAGGTGAAGCCGTTCAGCGCATTTGCGGGGCCGACGGTGAAGGTCTGCCCATAGGTCGGTGTGTAACCAGCCCCGAGATAGTCGATTTTCCCGGCATAGCTCCCCCGGGTATCGATCGTGTCGGCAAACGCCGGTGTCCCGGCCGTTACGCTCGCAAAACCAATAAGCGCAAGTACAGTGATCCGCTTCATGCAGTCTCCCCCCAGATTGGACGGCCATGGCAGCCGTCCGACTCTTGCGCGACAAGGTAACCGCAGCTTCGCCGTGCGGCAATTCACAAGTGATTACAGATGTTGTGGTCGCCACTGGGCAACATCGTCACGGCAGAAGCGCTTCCGCGCGTTTGCTCAGCGCTTGGCCGTCCGCAGCCGTTCCAGCACCGGCGGCGCGATCGTCATTCCCGCCCGGGACATGGCGGGCGTCGGCCAGGCGCCGCTCGCCACCTGCTGTCGGACGGTGGCGCGGTCGGGCGGGGGCCAGCCGATCCCGCTTTGCCGTGCACGTTCCAGCAGACGCGCCCGGGCGGCAAGCATCTCCGGGCTGGTGAAGACCACCGGGTGCTCCAGCAGCGCATGCGCTGCCATGCTGCCGTCGTCGGCGACGCTCCAGAGCGTACCGCCCTTTTCGACCAAATGTTCCGCGATCCCGGCCTGTTCGGCGTCCATTGCCATGCGCACGGGATCGATCCCGAAGGGATCTGCCCAACGCGGATCAGCGCCGTGGCGAAGCAGCGTCATTACGCCGCCGAGATGGCCGAAGGTGATCGCGTTCCGCATCGGGCTTTCGCCCCCTGCGGCCTGCGGGTCCGGCGAGGCGCCGGCGGAAAGCAGCTGCTCCGCGATCGCCGGGCTGTCCGCCAGGATCGCGAGCGACAGCGCAGCGCCAGGCTTTATCCCGTCCTTCGGCATGCCAGCGGCGAACAGCATGGTTACCGCATCGGCATCGCACCGGGCGACAGCGAAGGTGAGCAGGTCGCCATAGCGGCCGGCGGGTGGCTGCGGGACCTTGGGATCGTCGACAACCGCGGTGCTGATCAGCCGCGGATCGCGGGCGAGCATGGCACGGGCATCCTCGACGCGCCCCTCGAGGATCGCTTCGGCCAGTGCGCGACCGGCAGCGCCGTTGCTCAGATGGCCGAGCACGCGGGTGCGATCGGGCAGCACCACCGAGGCGCGCTTGGTATAGCAGGAAGGCTCGGCGGCCATGCATCCTCCGGTCGGGGCGGCCGCCAGCATCAGCGCGGCGAGGATGCGAAGGCGGCGGGTCACGAGACCCTGCTGTAGGGATTGGGGGAGGCCCGGGTCAATGTGCGGCCAGGCTGCTCTCCACCCAATCCATGCCGTGGCGGGCTAGCGGCGTATCCTGATACCAGTGCTCGCCGGCGGGCCGCTTTGCGTCCAGCGGAATGCGGGTGCCATAGGCCTCGGGCGCATCGGCGACGATGGCGCCGGGGATACCGCCGAGGATGGCACCGACCACGCGATCGCCGCCGTCCTGGATCGCCGACAGGATCTCGCCGCGCACATAGAAGGCCGCGATCTTCGGTGCCGGCGCGCTACCCCGGATCGCCTCCGCCTGCCGGACGGTGGCGTCGCTGAGCCCGGCGGCATTGAAGGTCTGCGCGTCGCGCCCGCTGGCGACCGCCGCTGCGGAGGCGAGGCCGCCGCCCAGCGAATGGCCGGTGATCGTCACCTGTGCATCCGGGTGGCGGCCGATCGCCTTCGCGATCAGCAGCGCACGGCCATATTGGTCCGATGGCAGGCCCACGCCCTGCCGGGCATTGGCCTTCCAGTCACTCCCGTCGGTGGTGCCGCGGAAACTGACGACATAGTTCGGCCCGCCATCGCCCTCGGCGACATAGATGCGGGCACGAAAGCTGCTCTGCGGCGAGGCGAGATCCTCGCCGCGCAGGCCGATCTGCGCCAGGTCGTCGCTGCTCGCGACACGATAACCGGCGGGCGGGGCAGGCGTGTCGTTGTAGACGTCCGCTGCCATCGCCGCGAGGTCGACGGTGGAAGGTCCGCCGGCCCGTTCGACCGTGAGCTGTGGGGCTTCGCTGCGGACGAACGGGGCCGGCGGCACGGGCTGCTGCCAGGCAAGCAGCTCGCGCGGGGGCAGGTGACGGATCTGGAAATCGTCGTTCGCGGCACGGTGCTGCGACGCCGACACCGGCGAGGAGGATGCGATGCCGGTGGGTCGCGAAAGCTGGTCAGCAGCCGACATCATTTGCCTAGTACCTCGCCATGGGCCGTCCACGCCCCGGATGCCACGCCGCCGCGCCGCCGTCGCTAGACGATTCGTTTAGGCGCCCTACGCGATCCGCCGATGCCGGGGCGGCGTGCGGCATGGGAAGCAGCGGCATCAAGACGGGTCCGCACCCCAACCGCCTTTGCAGGAGCATGGACATGACGACGATCCCGACGGCCGCCTCGACGCCCTTCGCTGCCGCCAACCTGATGCTGGCCAGCGGCGTCCTCGCGCAGCAATTCTCGCCGCTGGGTGCAGGGCCGCTCGCCACCGCGATGCTGCCGTCGCTGCTGTCGATCCAGCTGGGTACGCTGGGCAACGGCGCGCAGCTGCAGCCCCAGGCCGGCTTCACGGCGCAGACCACCGGGCAGAACACTGCCCAGATCGATCTGGGAGACGGCTATCACCTCGCCATCGACGAGCGGAACAGCCAGATGACCATCGTCAACGAGACGACGGGCCAGAGCACCCGCGTGTGGGGCGACCCGCATGTCGACGTGAACGGCAAGCACCAGTTCGATTTCTACGGCACCACCACCTTCGAGCTGGACAACGGCACCAAGATCACGGTGAACACCGAGCAGGGGAAGACCAACCCGAATGTCTATTTCGCCAGCCAGGTGGTGGTGACGCGCGGAAACAATGCGGTGGTGATCGACGGCATCAGCCAGCAGCAGCTCGGCGACCTTTCGGTCAGCGTCTCCGCCAACGGCTATGCGCTCGATGCCGCGAACCGCGACGGCTTCACCGTGCACGAGGCGGCGGGCGGCTGGCAGACCGAACTCGGCGGGACCGTGACCCAGGCCGATGCGGATCTGACCAAGCCGGGGCAGATCTACGGCCCGGACAGCGACATGCCGAGCCTGGCGGAACTGGGCACCGCGATCGGCGGCTTCCTGATGTTCGGCAGCCTGCTCAGCTTCGGCTTCGAAGCGACCGCGCGCGCCGCGGTCGCTGCGCCCGAGAGCAGCCGCGTGCTGCGCCAGATCCTGTTCGCATGAGCGGAAGGGCTGCGACCGGAACCCAGCGTTTCCGGCCGCAGCCTTGCCGATCGTGCCGCATGAGGCGCAACCTCCGCTCGTTGCGCCATCGATTCGGTTTCGGTTCGCGCGCAGCCGTGCGCGGCGTCGCCGCGTGCGCATCGAAGTGAGCGAGGCTGTGCGTGGCGGGATTGCGGGAACGATATAGCGGGATTGCAATCCTGCTCCACTGGGCGCTGGCGCTGCTGCTGCTGTTCCAGCTTGGGCTCGGCTGGGCGCTGGAGGATCTGCCACGGTCCACGATGTTTGTGGCCTTCCAGTTCCACAAGTCGGTCGGCATCCTTATCCTGGTGCTCTCGCTCGCGCGGTTGCTGGTGCGCATCGTCGTCCCGCGTCCCCCGGCAGAGGGCGCGCCCGCGCTGAGGCTGCTCGCCAGCGCGGTGCACTGGGCGCTGTACGGCGTGATGATCCTGGGGCCGCTGAGCGGCTGGATCATCGTTTCCACCGCGCGGGTGAAGCTGCCGACGCTGCTCTTCGGCACCGTTCCGCTGCCGCACCTTCCGCTGGGGGCTGCCTGGAACGAGCCCGCGGAGACGATCCACGGCCTGATCGGCTGGCTGCTCGCCGGGTTGTTCGTGCTGCACGTGGCGGGGGCGCTGCGCCACCATCTGCTGCGCGACGATCTGATCGGGCGGATGATGCCCGCCGCACTGGCCCGACGCCCGGCGCTGTCGATCGCCGTCGTGGTGGCGCTGGCGGCGTGTGTTGCAGCCTTCCTCACCGGCTCCTGGCGCTATCGCGGCCATGCCGAGGTGCCGACGCCGTCGCAGCCAATTCCCGCGCCGGGATCGACCCCCGATCTGGCACCGGCGCCGACGCCCGAAGCCGCCTCCACTCCCGAGCCGGCCCCGTCGCCATCGCCTTCCGCAAGCACGGCAGCGATGCCGGTGCGCAGCTGGAAGGTGGCGCCCGGCGGGGCGCTGGGCTTCCGCACCGTCTATAGCGGCGAGGCGATCAACGGCCGCTTCACGCGCTGGACGGCGGACATCCAGTTCAGCCCGGACGATCTCGCCCGCTCGAAGATCGCGATCGATGTCGATCTCGCCTCGGTGAGCAGCGGCGACGGCGAGCGCGACGATACGCTGAAGGGTGACGACTTCTTCGCCGTCGCGGCCCATCCGCACGCGCGCTTCACCGCCACGCGCATCCGCAAGCAGGGCAGCGGCTATGTCGCCGACGGCACGCTTGCGCTGGCCGGCGTCACCCGCCCGATGCCGGTCGCGTTCAAGCTGACGATCGACGGCGGCCATGCCCAGGCGAGCGGCACGGCTACGGTCAAGCGCCTGGCCTTCGGAGTCGGCAAGGGCCAGTGGAGCGATCCCGCAACCATCCCGGATGCGGTGGCGGTCACCTTCCGCTTCACCGCCGACGCCAAGTGACTCGTCTAGCAGAAGCGACCCCCGCCGATCGTTCGGCGGTGATCGCGCTGTGGCAGGCGGCTGGCCTTACCCGGCCGTGGAACGATTCCGCCGCCGATTTCGACCGCGCACTAGCCGGTGCGACCTCGACCATCCTGCTGCTGCGGGACGGCGAGGCGCTGCTCGGCACCGCCATGGTGGGGGAGGACGGGCATCGCGGCTGGGTCTATTATCTCGCCGTCGCCGCGGCCGTCCGGGGGCAGGGCCACGGCCGGGCGCTGATGGCTGCGGCCGAATCCTGGCTGCGCGCCCGCGGCTGCCCCAAGCTCCAGTTGATGGTCCGCGAGGGCAATGATGCGGCGATCGGTTTCTATCGCGCGTTGGGACTGGCGCCCCAGCCGGTTGTGACGCTCGGCCGTTTCCTTCACTAAGCGCGCATGACGATTGCGCTGTACGGAATCAAGAATTGCGACACTATGAAGAAGGCGCGGGCCTGGCTCGACGCCAACGCAATTCCCTATGTTTTCCATGATTATAAGGTCGAGGGTGTGGATGCCGCCCGGCTCGATCGGTGGATCGGAACGGAAGGCTGGGAGCCGCTGCTCAACCGCGCCGGCACCACCTTCCGGAAGCTTCCGGAGATTGACAAGACCGACCTTGATTCGAGCAAGGCGCGCGGGCTGATGATCGCGCAGCCTTCGATGATCAAGCGGCCGGTGCTGGAATATCCGGGCGGATTGCTGATCGGATTCGCGCCAGAACGCTATGCGCGCGCGCTGCTCTGAGCACGAAAAATTTACACGTTCGTGGCTTTACCACCGTGTTTATCCTAAATTAACACGATAAACGAGACGGGTTACTGGGATCGCATGGCGTCTTATATTCGACAACGGCCAGCCAGCTGGTTTCGCACGGTCGCAACGATGCTGGTCCTGTGGGGGCTGCTCGGCTGCCTCGTCTTCTATTCCCATGCGACGCTTTCGCCGCAGCGCGCCGGTGAGCCGGGGCTGTGGAACTGGGAATATTATCAGGCGGTTCCGCGCTGGTTCCTGGTCGATTACGCCATCGGTGTCGGTGCCAGCCTGCTCGGCTCGGTCGCCATGCTGCGGCGGTCGCGCAAGGCCAATGTCCTGTACGTGGTCTCGCTCGCGGCGGTCATCGTGCAGTTTGGCTATCTGTTCGCGACCGGCATGCTTTCCGGGCCGGTGCAGGCCTTTGTCGTCCCGGTGTTCATCCTGGGCGTGACGATATTCCAGATCTGGCTTGCCGCAATGGCGACGCGACGCGGCTGGCTGCGCTGATCCTCGCCGGGCTGGCGGGGCGGCGCCTGACCCGCTAGACCGCGCGCCATGTCGCACCAGCTCACCCTTGATACCGGCACCAGCCGCGCCAATCCAACGCCCGCGCCGATGAAGCGCGTTACCGTGCCCGCGATCCGCAAGCGCAAGGGCGGCGAGCCGCTGGTGATGCTCACCGCCTATACGGTCCGCATGGCGCAGCTGATGGACGCTGCCTGCGACATGCTGCTGGTCGGCGACAGCCTCGGCCAGGTGATCTACGGTCTGCCGTCCACCGTCCCCGTCACGCTCGAGATGATGGCGGCACACGGCGCGGCGGTAGTGCGGGGCAGCTACCACGCGCTGGTCGTCATCGACATGCCCTTCGGCAGCTACGAGGCCTCGCCCCAGCAGGCGTTCGAGAGTGCCGCCCGGCTGCTCAAGGAAACCGGCGCGGCGGCGGTGAAGCTCGAAGGCGGCGCGGCAATGGCGCCGACGGTCCGGTTCCTCAACGAGCGCGGGATTCCGGTGATCGGCCATATCGGCCTGACCCCCCAGGCGATCAACGTGCTGGGCGGCTATGGCGCCCGCGGCCGCAGCGAGGCGGAACATGCCAAGCTGGTCGGTGACGCGGTGGCGATGGACGAGGCGGGTGCCTTCGCGATCGTCGTCGAAGGCGTGGTCGAGCCGATCGCCGTCGAGATCACCCAGGCTGTCAAATGCCCCACCATCGGCATCGGTGCGTCGGCGGAGTGCGATGGCCAGGTGCTCGTCGCCGAGGACATGCTCGGCCTATTCGAACGCACCCCGCGCTTCGTGAAGCGCTATGACGATCTCGCTGGCCGCATTTCCGCCGCGGTTGAAACCTATGCCGGTGAGGTACGGTCCCGGGCCTTTCCGGGACCGGATCAGGTCTATGCGCCGAAAGACTGACGGAGTAGGGCGATTTGCGTTCACCGCACGCGGCGCTAAGGTCCGCGGCCGCATCAGACCCATGGAGTAGATTTTGGCGCTTCCTCCTTCCGGTACCACCGACGAGGCCTTCCTTCGCGAAGTCGACGAGGAATATCGGCGCGATCAGCTGATCCGCGCCGGCCGTCGCTATGGCATCTGGGTCGTCGCGGGCGTGGTGGCCTTCCTGGTCGCCGTCGCAGGCTGGCTGTTCTACGATCACAGCCAGCGCACCGCCGCCGAGGCGCGCGGCGCGGATTATGATGCAGCACTTCAGCTCGCCGCGCAGAACCAGGCGAGCCAGGCGCAGCCCGGGCTCGACAAGCTGGCGCAGGGCGAAGACGGCTATGCCGCGATGGCGCGCTTCACCCAGGGCAACCTGCTGTTCCAGCAGGGCGACAAGAAGGGTGCGGCGGCCAAGTTCGCGAGCATCGTGACCGATGCCAAGCTCGCCCAGCCGTTCCGCGATCTGGCGCTCGTCCGCCAGACCCAGGCCGAGTTCGACACACTCAAGCCGCAGGATGTGATCCAGCGGCTCGGCACGCTCGCCAACCCCGATTCGCCGTGGTTCGGAACCGCCGGCGAGATGGTGGCGGCCGCGTATCTCAAATCGGGCAAGCGCGGCGAGGCCGCCAAGCTCTATCGCCAGTTGAGCGAAGCGGGGCCCCGCGTACCGGACTCGATCCGCGAACGCACCGCCGAACTCGCCAAGACGCTTTCGGTCGCTCCCACCACGACGACCGCTCAGACCCAGGAAAAGCAAGCTAAATGAACACGAAGGTTCGCGTTGTAACGGCGGTTGCCGCGCTCGCGCTGGTGAGCGGCTGCGGTGTCTTCAAGGGCGGCGGCGCCAAGAAGACGCCCGTGCTCGGCGAGCGTGTGCCGATCCTGGTGACCGAGAACGACATCACCGCCGACAAGACGCTGGCGGGCATCGAGGTCCAGCTGCCCGAGGCAGCGGCCAACGAGAACTGGAACCAGCCGGGCGGCAGCGCCTCCAAGGCGATGGGCCATCTCGCCCTTGGCGAATCGCTGTCGCGCGTCTGGTCGCGTCAGGTCGCCAAGCCGTCGAAGAGCCAGCGCCTCGCCGCCTCGCCGGTGATTGAAGGCAACAAGCTGTTCGTGATCGACCAGGCCGGCACCGTACACGCGATGGCGGCCGATACCGGGTCCGAGTTGTGGAACGCGCGCACCGGCTCCGGTGAGGACAAACGCAGCCGCGGCGCGCTGTTCGGCGGCGGCGTCAGCGCTGACGGGGACCATGTCTATGCAGCCAATGGCTTGGGGGACGTGGTTGCCCTGCAGGTCGCCGACGGCAAGGAAATCTGGCGCAAGCGCCCCGGTGGCCCGCTGCGTGGCGCGCCGACCCTCGCCAACGGCAATGTCTATGTGGTTACGCAGGACAACCAGCTGTTCGCGCTTACTCAGGACAAGGGCGACGTCTCGTGGACGGCAACCGCCAGCCCCGAATCGCAGGGCGTGTTCGGCGTCGCCGCACCGGCCTCCGCGCAGGGCACGGTAATCGCCGGCTTCTCGTCGGGCGAGCTCAACGCCTATCGCTACGAGAACGGTCTGTCGCTGTGGGGCGACGTGCTGACCCGCAACACCATGACCACCTCGGTCTCCTCGCTGTCGGACATCGATGCCGAACCGGTGATCGACCAGGGCCGCGTCTATGCGCTGGGCGAGGGGGGCCGGATGGTCGCGGTGGACATCACCAGCGGCTCGACGCTCTGGGAACAGAGCATCGGCGGTCTCTCGTCGCCCTATGCGGTGGGTGAGTGGCTGTTCGTCGTCACCGACGATGCGCGTCTCCTGTGCCTGTCGCGCAGCAGCGGCAAGCCGCGCTGGATCGTCCAGCTGCAGAAGTACAAGAACGAGAAGAAGCTGAAGAACCCGGTGGCCTGGAAGGGCCCGATCGCAGCCGGCGGTCGCCTGCTGCTGATCAACACGCTGGGTCAGATTGTGTCCGTGTCGCCGAAGGACGGCAGCATCCTCTCCACCAAGGAGACCAAGGATCCGCTCTCGCTCCCGCCGGTGATCGCCAACAACACGCTCTACCTGCTCGACGACAAGGGCCGCCTGAGCGCCTATCGTTGAACCCGTTCCCCCGGCGCCTCGCCGGGGAGCGATACCCATTCGGGGGCCGGGGCGCAGTGCTCCGGCCCCTCTCGTTTTTCCGGCGACTTTGCGTCGCCCCTCCTACTGCGTTAGAGAATCGACCATGCCTTTGCCCACCGTCGCCATCATCGGACGCCCCAATGTGGGCAAGTCGACGCTGTTCAACCGGCTGGTCGGAAAGCGCCTCGCGCTGGTCGACGATCAGCCTGGCGTTACCCGCGATCGCCGCGAAGGCGATGCGAACCTGCTCGGCCTCGAATTCCGCGTGATCGACACGGCGGGGTATGAGGACGAGGATGCCGCGACGCTCCCGGGCCGCATGCGCGCGCAGACCGAAGCGGCGGTGCGCGAGGCGGACGTCTCGCTGTTCCTGATCGACGCGCGCGCGGGTGTAACGCCGCTCGACGAGGAGATCGCCCGCTGGCTGCGTTCGACCGACCGGCCGGTGGTGCTGATGGCCAACAAGGCGGAAGGCCGTGCGGGCGAGTCCGGCATCCTGGAGGCGATGGCGCTCGGGCTTGGCGACCCGATCCCCTTTTCGGCCGAGCATGGCGAGGGTGTCGCGGATCTGTTCGAGGCGCTGCTGCCCCATGTCGATCGCGAGGACGAGGAGCCCGAGGAAGATCCCGAAAGCCCGGATGCACCGCTGAAGCTGGCGATCGTCGGCCGCCCGAACGCGGGCAAGTCGACACTGGTCAACCGCATCCTCGGCGAGGACCGGATGATCACCGGGCCCGAAGCCGGCATCACCCGGGATTCGATTTCCATCGATTACGAATGGACGGATTTCGAGGACAAGCCGCGCAAGGTCCGGCTGGTCGACACCGCGGGCTTGCGCAAGAAGGCCCGCGTTGAGGAGAAGCTGGAGAAGCTTTCGGTCGCGGACACGCTGCGCTCGATCGACTTCGCCGAAGTGGTGGTGCTGCTGCTCGATGCGACGCGCGGGCTGGAGGTGCAGGACCTCAAGATCGCCGATCGCGTGCTGCAGGAAGGCCGCGCGCTGATCATCGCGATGAACAAGTGGGACGTGGCGGAGAATGCCTCCAGCCTGTTCAACGGGGTAAAGGGCGCGCTGGACGAGGGCCTCGCGCAGGTGAAGGGCGTGCCGTTGCTCACCGTTTCGGCGGTGACCGGCAAGGGGCTCGACACGCTGATGCGCGTTGCGTTCGAGACGCGCGACGCCTGGTCCCGGCGTGTGTCGACCGGCCAGCTCAACCGCTGGTTCGAACGCGCGATCGAAGCCAATCCGCCCCCTGCACCCGGCGGCAAGCGGATCAAGCCGCGCTACATGACGCAGAACAAGACCCGCCCGCCCAGCTTCGTGCTGTTCGGCACGCGGGTGGACCTGCTGCCGATGAGCTATCAGCGCTATCTGATCAACGGCCTGCGGCGCGAGTTCGATTTCGGTGCGGTGCCGGTGCGGCTGGTGCTGCGCGCGCCGAAGAATCCCTTCGACCACAGCAAGGATTGAGGGGCGGGGGCGATCACGGACTTCGGCCCCAATCCCCGCCTGTCATTCCCGCGAAGGCGGGAATCCATTTGCCAGGACGTTCCGGCAAGAGCCTCGACGACTCCACCAATGGATCCCCGCCTTCGCGGGGATGACGGTGTGGGGGCGTGCGTCCGCCCCCATGCAGTCGCAGCCTACTCCGCCTCGGTCGGCTTGCTGTTGAGCTGGATGTAGTTTTCCAGCCCCATCCGCTCGATCATGTCGAACTGGCGCTCCAGCGTGTCGACATGCTCTTCCTCGCTCTCGAGGATCTTGAGGAACAGGTCGCGGCTGACAAAGTCGCGCACGGTCTCGCAATGCTGGATCGCGTCGCGCAGCACGGCGATCGCCTCCACTTCCAGCGCCAGGTCGGCGCGGAGCAGCTCTTCCACCGTCTCGCCGATGCGCAGCCGGCCGAGCAGCTGGAAATTGGGCAGGCCGTCGAGGAACAGGATGCGCTCCGACAGCCAGTCCGCATGCTTCATCTCGTCGATCGATTCGTGGCGCTCGAACTGGGCGAGCTTCTGCACGCCCCAATGGTCGAGCATGCGATAGTGCAGCCAGTACTGGTTGATCGCAGTCAGCTCGTTCTTGAGCACCTCGTTGAGATACTCGAGAACCTTGGCGTCGCCCTTCATATGCAAATCCCTTGTCGTTCGGCACGCAACCTAGCGGCGAAACGATCGGGACGGAACCTTGGAGTTGGCCTTAGGCGGCCGCGCGTTCCTCGGCGATGATGGCTCGGGCGAACGGCACGCACTGGCCGCATTTCGCCTGGCAGCCGAGCGCACGATAGGCCTGGCATGCACTTTGCGCGCCCTGCCGCGCCACTTCCCGAACTTCACGCTCCCGCAGGGCATTGCACACGCACACGACCATCGGAGATCCTCGATTCTCTGGTGATCGAAGATGTAGCGCTACTGCGAGCGATTCGCAAGGCTATTGCGAATGGGTTGCAGAGATCCGCGCGACAGACTCCGCCACAGCCATTCGAGGGGACCATAGCGGAAGCGCTGCAGCCATGGGCGTGACCAAGCCAGCAGCAGCACCCACACGCAGGCCACCACCGGGTACAGCTGCCATCGCGACAGGCGGCCGAACCAGCCGAGCCCATAGCCGTCGAACATGAACACGCAGATCAGGCTGGTCGCGAGATAGTTGGTAAAGGCCATGCGGCCGGCAGCGGCGATACGGCGGGCAAGCCATCCGTCGGGTCGTGCAGCGTAGAGGATCAGGCACGCCCAGCCGAGAATCATGATCGGCCGTATCAATCCGGGCAGCGTTACCGACGCCACCAGCACCGAGAAGAGGCTGAACCGCGCCGCAATCAGCCATGCGGCGAGCAGGGCATAGACGGGTAGGGCGATGGCCCAGCAGCGAAGCCACCACCGGCGATAGGTGTCGCGCGGCCAGGTGCCGGCAAGCAGCCCGCTACGCAGCGCCGCCATACCGAACAGCATATAGCCGAGTGTTTCCCACCCATACAGCGTCAGCAGGGCCAGCGGGCTATCGCCATATTCGTGGAACCGCTGTGCGACCACCCCGGCATAGCTGCCGCGCCGCACCGCCAGCTCGCCCGCGATGCGGCTCTCCGGCGGAGTACCGAATGCTTCTACCAGCGACGCATATTCGCCGTGCGCCGGCTGCGGTGCGAGCGACATTCGCCAGGCATCATGCGCCAGCATCCCGAACAATGCGGTGCTGGCCAGCACCAGCACCGCGCCCAGGCTCACCAGCCGCGACACCGGCAGTTTGCGCAGCGGGAAGGCGATCATGCCGACCAGCGCATAATGGGCGAGGATGTCGCCGTGCCAGATCAGCCAGAGGTGCAGGAGGCCGAACAGCAGCAGCCATGCCATGCGGGCATAATGCGCCCGCGCCGGGTCTCGCCCCGCCGCCTCGGCCGCCTCGGTGACGATCAGCAGCGACGCGCCGAACAGGAAGGAGAACAGCCCGCGCATTCGCCCGTCGAAGAACAGGAAGTTCACGGCCCAGGCGACCAGGTCGGCGCCGTGCCAGCCGCCATAGGCGCGCGGGTTGAAATAGGCGGCTTCGGGCATGCCGAAGCTGACGATGTTGAGCAGCAGGATGCCGAGCAGCGCAGTGCCGCGGACGAGATCAAGCGAGAGCAGGCGGGAACCGGTCGGGTATTGCACCCGAGGGCGCTTAGAACCAGCTGGCGATCTTATCGAGCGGTTTGCGCTCGAGCGCGGTCACAGGGATCGTCGCGTCGGGCGCAGGGTGGCCGGCAACGATCAGCATGATCGGCTTCTCCAGCGCCGGGCGCCGGCACAAGCGGTTGAGGAAGCGCGCCGGCGTCGCGGTGTGGACCAGCGTTGCGAGGCCCGCGAGATGCAACGTTGTCAGCAGGAGGCCGCAGGCCAGGCTTACGCTCTCGACGAGGTGCGGATTGGGGAAACGATCGGTTTCGTTCGCCTTGGTCTGCCCGAAGGCGACGATGACCCAGGGTGCGATTTCCAGATAGGGCTTGTCGGCGGTGGTGCCGAGGTTGTGCAGCAGCCCCTGCCATTCGCTGCCGCCGATGCCGCCGTAGAAATTGCGTTCCTCCTCCTCCACCGCCACGCGCAGCGCGGTCTTGGCACCGGGGGAAGAAAGGGCGGCGAAATGCCATGGCTGGCGATTGGCACCACTGGGTGCGGTGCCGGCCGCTGCGATCGCGGTTTCGATGATCGCGCGCGGAACCGGATCGGCAGAGAAACTCCGGCAACTGTGACGGGTCGCCATCCGCTCGCAAAAGGCAGCGGCGTGGGCGATCCGCTCGTGATCCGGCAGATCGATGTCAGGAGTCCAAGGCCGCATATCAGGTTTCATAGAGATGATGGGCTCGGAACGTCGCCGAACGCATGGAATATGTCTATTCGGTTGTTGTGCGGAGCGACGATTATGTCGCGCTTTTTGCCGGGTTCGTCGGAATGCGCGGGGTGAGCTTCACGCCGGACCAGCCTTCGAAGGCGCAGCGGTCGCGCTGTTCCCAGCCATGGGCCGCGGCGACGTCGGCAACCGTTTCGCTCGCAAGGTCGGAGGCCCCCGCCGGTTCCGGCCAGGAAACCCAGCAGAACCCGTTGCTCGCCAGCAGGCCCCGCAGGGCCCCCAGTTCGCGTTCCAGGTGATCGCGCCGGGAGGTGAACAGGTGCACTCCCTGCACGCCGTCGGTGGCGCATCCCATTTCTTCGAGCGCGGTGCGTTCCGGCGCAATCGCTTCCCGCACTGCCTGCGGCATGTCGTGAAACCATACGCGCATGCCGGGCTTGAAGCCGAGCCGCGCAGCCATCGGGGTGCCAGAACGCTGTTCCATGGTCGCCGCCCTCCTTGGGATCAGCCTACAGGATGCGCCCTCGCGGCGCCAGCGGCATTGATCGAGGTCAGACAGGGCGCGCCGCAACGGGCGTGATCGGAAGGTTGCGCAGTTCCACCCGCGTACCGGGCCGTCCCGGGACGATGCGGAGTTCAGCGCCGAGGCTCTGGCACAGGCTGCGGGCGATCCGCAGGCCCAGGCTGTCCACCGTCGCGACGTCGAACCCTTCTGCGACTCCCGCGCCATCGTCGTGGATCGTCAGCGAAACGCGCTCATCCTCTGCACGGACCTGCACGAGGATGGTGCCCGCCTCGCGCGCGGCGAAGCCGTGCTCGACGGCATTGGCGATCGATTCCGCGACGATCAGGGCCAGCGGAATGGCGCGATCGGGCGGCAAGAGTACGGCGCTGTCCGCCTCCACCACGTGCCGGATGCCCGGCTTGCCGCCGCTTTCCGCCAGATCCTCCACGAGCGCTGTGATGAAGGCATCCAGCGCCAGTGGCTCGCCGCGGCTGCCATAGAGGCGCCGCTGTATGCGGCCGATCAGCTGGAGCTTCGCCGCCGCTTCCCCGATTGCCCGCTGTGCCTCGCCGTCCGTGACCGCGCGGCGCTGCAGCGCGAGCATCGCGCCCACCATCTGCAGGTTGTTGGATACCCGGTGCTGCAATTCCTCGAACAGGATCTCGGTACGCGCGGCGAGCGCCGCGTTACGCTCGCGCTCGGCAGCCAGTCGCGCATTGGCGGTCTGCATCCAGTGCACGAGCAGGATATCGACGGTGACCACGCCGGCATAGAACAGCAGCGCCACGCCGGTGCCGCGCGCAAGCGCGAAGCTGCCGAACGGCGGGATGAAGAAATACCAGGCGAGCAAGCCGCACAGCAGGGCGGCGACGGTGCCGGGTCCCCGCCCGAAAAGGAACGAGGCGAGGATCACCGCAGGGAAGAAGGTCAGGTAGGGAAACCCTGGCGGAAAATACGGATCCAGCACCAGCCGGAGCCACCAGGCGAGCGCGCAGAACCCCAGCGTGATCGCATAGGCAAGGGATCTCCGCCCTTGCAGCAGCGGCAGGTGTTCCAGCGTAAGACGAAAGGAGTTCATTGCCACCCGTTGCCCCGGCCCCGCCCTGTACGCGGGCCGTTCTTCGGGGGGAACGTCCGGGCGTCTTCCTCATCGTTCAGAAACAATGCAGACGCAAGCGCTGCAAACGGGTTTTGCGGCGGGTCGCGGGGCAGGTGGGGGCTCGCACGCGTTCAGCGGAGGTGGAAGCGTGCGCCGGGGCGTGCGGCAGCTGCGATGCTGGCCGCAGGATCCGCATTGCGCGGCACTGCGCTCGCCTATAGCCTCCCTCCACTTGCATACGGGAAGAATCGCCATGACCCTCGTGACGACGCCCCTGGATCGGTTCTCGGTAATCAGTACCGGCAATGGCCCGGCCCGCGCGCTTTCGGCGCTGTTCGGGGCGCCCCTGCGGGCCGATGCGCACCTCGCTTATTCGGAAGAGACGCCGCGCCAGCGCAACCTGTGGGCTGCGAAGCTCGATAGCGCCATCCTCCATGCCGAGCGCCCGGTGCTGCTGGTGGCGAACGGCGCCAGCTGCTTTGCGGCGACCTGGTGGGCGCGGCTGTCGCCCCGTGACTATATCGCCCGGGTGGCAGGTGCGCTGCTGATCGATCCCATGGCGGGGGAGGGCGATGCCGCCCACTTCGCTTCGCCCGGCATCCGGTTGCCCTTTCCCTCGCTGCTGCTCAGCGGCGAGACGCCGAATGCGGCGGTTGCGGAGCGAGTGCAGGCGCTTGCGACCGGCTGGGGCAGTGCTGTAGGCGGCCTGCCCCAGCTCCCCCATGCCCGCCGCAGCGGCAGCCACTGGCAGGGTGCGCGGGAACTGGTGCTGCGGATGACCGCCGGCATCGTGGAGCGCCGGGCCCAGGCTGCCGATGCACTGGCAGCGGCGCTGGCACCCGACCGGGACTGAGCCGGGCGCTCAGTCCTTTCGGGCGAGCGGGAGTCGTTCGTCGAGGTCGAACTCGTCGCCATGGCTGAGGACGTGCAGCCGCACATCGTGCATGGAGAGCGTACGCTCCGGGCTGGCCTCGGCAATGTTCGAGCGGGTCACGCCCGAGCCGTCGACGATGTACACCGCGCCGGCCCCCACGACGCGGAAGCAGCAGCCCTCCAGCACGATGGCGGTGTCCTCGTCGATGCCGATGCCCAGCACGCGCGGGTTCTGCGCCACTGCGCCCAGCAGGCGGCCGATGCGCCCGCGCTCGGCGAAATGCTGGTCGATGATCACGTCGCGTACCAGCCCCAGCCCCGGTGCCATGTGCAGGTCGCCGATCCGGTGCGATTCCGAACTGGTGCCCTTCACCAGCATCGTCTCGCTCATCACCGAGGCGCCCGCCGACGTTCCCGCCACCACGCCGCCGCGGTGATGGATGTCGCGGACCATCCGCTCCACCGGGGTGTCGCCGATCTGGCTGGAGATGCGCAGCTGGTCGCCGCCCGTGAAGAAGATGCCGGCGGCGCCTTCGAACACCGACTGCGTTTCCTGCTCCAACGTGTCGCCGCGTTCATGGACGTAGAGTTCGACCAGATTCTCGACGCCCAACGGCCCGAACGCCTTCTGATACGCCTCGAAATAGCCCTCCGGCTTGTGGCTGGCGACGGTGGCGATGACGAGCTTGCCGCCCTTCACCCGCGCGGCCACCTCCTTGAGGATGGTCTTGTCGCCTTCCTTGTCTTCGTGACCGCCGATGATGATGAGCGGTCCGCCACGATCAGCCATGCAGGATGTCCTTCAATTCGTCGCGGTGAACGCCCGCGCGCGGGGCAGTGAGCTCACTGGAATGCAGTGCCAGCGCGAAGTGATCGCTGTTGTGCGCAATGCCGAAGGCGCCTGATCGCTCCACCACGATCGCGCCTGCCTCGCCGCCGACCCGGCCCAGCCGTGCAATGGCGTGCGCGGCCGCCTCACCGGCGTTGCCGCCCTCTTCCAGCGCATGCATCACCTGCGCGGCAAGCATCGTCCGCAGGATCGCCTCGCCGTCGCCGGAGAAGGCACAGCCGCCCAGCGTATCGTCGGCATAGAGGCCGGCGCCAGGCACGGGAGAGTCGCCGATCCGGCCGGGATGCTTGCCGGGCAGCCCGCCGGTGGAGGTCGCGGCAGCGATCGCGCCGGTGGTATCGATGGCCACGCAGCCCACGGTGTCGTGCGCCTTGCTGTTCTCGGAGGCGAGCGCTTGCGGCGAAAGCATCGTCTCGGGCTCGACCAGATCGATGCCGTTCTCCGCCGCGAACCGTTCCGCACCCTCGCCGGCGAGCAGCACCGGGCGCGCGGACAACATCGCCCGGGCGACGCGCACGGGATTGCGGACGCGCCGCACCCCCGCCACCCCGCCCAACGCAAGCTCGGTGCCTTCCATCAGCGCGGCATCCATCTCGACAGTGCCGTCGCGCGTCAGGACGGAGCCGAAGCCGGCGTTGAAGACCGGATCGTCTTCCAGCACCCGCACTGCCGCCTCGGCCGCGAGCACCGCGCTGCCGCCGGCGCGCAGCACCGCCGCCCCCGCCTCGGCGGCAGCGGCGCAGCCCGCGCGGTTGCGATCGTGGAGTGCCGGATCGATCGTCTTGGCGCCACCGTGCACGATGATCGCCCAACGCGTGGCTTCAGGCATCCAGCTGCTCCCGTGCGGTGGCTTCGGCACCGGGGCGGAAGGCGAGGATGCGGTCCCACACCGCCTGGATCGCGCTGGGCATGATCACCAGCAGGTCGCCCGCGCGGCCGAGCTGCAGCACCGTGTCGACCGCCTCCATCTCGTCGACGATGCGGTGTACCTGGTCGGGGCGCATCCCGGCCTGCATCGCACCTTCGGACATCAGCCCATTGGTCTCGCCGCGCGGCCGCCCCCGCCCATCAGGCGCTTCGCGGAAGACGATTTCGTCGAAGATCGCGCCGGCGAGCTGACCCATCTCGACGATGTCGCAGTCGCGCCGGTCGCCGGGAATGCTGACCATGCCGATCACGCGGTTGTAGCGCGCGCGCATGCGATCGATCACCTGGCCCAGCGCCTGCAGTCCGGCGGGGTTGTGGGCATAATCGAGGATGCAGCGCATGCCGTGCGCGTCATGGATGTTGAGCCGACCTGGCGAATCCTCGAACGATACGCTGAAGGCGTGGAGCCCCTCGCGGATCGCATCGAGCGGCACGCGTTGCGCGACGCACATCGCAACCGCGGCCAGCGCGTTCGCGATGTTGAATTCGGCGATCCCGCCCAGCGTCGCGGGAATGTCTGCGGCCGGCATCAGTTCGATCCGCTCGCCGGCCTGGTGGATCACGATGCATCCGCCATAGCTGCCAGGCTCGCGCACCACGGCCATGCCGCCCTCGGCGATATGGCGACGGAGGTGATCGGACAGGTCGGTGCCGCCGGCCAGCGAGAACCACACGATGGTGCCCCGCGCATGGCGGGCGATGCGGTGGCACATCGGATCGTCGGCGTTGAGCACCGAATGGCCCCGCCGCGCCACGCTCTCCACCACCACGCCCTTCACCTGCGCCAGTTCTTCGACGGTATCAATGCCCTTGAGGCCGAGATGATCGGCCGTGACGTTGAGCACCGCCCCGACATCGGCGCTGTCATAGCCGAGCCCTTCGCGCAAGATTCCGCCGCGCGCTGTCTCCAGCACTGCGACATCGGCTGCGGGATTGCGCAACACCGTGCGCGCGCTCTTCGGTCCGCTGGCGTCGGCCTCTACCATGAGGTGGCCGTTGAAATAGATGCCGCTGGTCGAGGTCATGCCGACATTCTTGCCGGCGTGGCACAGGATGCGGGATACCATGCGCGCGGTCGTCGACTTGCCGTTGGTGCCGGTAATCGCAAAGATCGGAATCCGGCTGCGGCTGCCGCGCGGGAACAGCATGTCGATCACCGGCGTGGCGACGTCGCGGGGGGTGCCGCTGGAGGGCTCCAGATGCATGCGGAAGCCGGGCGCGGCGTTGACCTCGACGATCCCGCCGCCGGTCTCCCGCACCGGGCGGCGGATATCGGGCGAGAGGAAGTCGATCCCGCACACGTCGAGCCCGACCACCGCCGCCGCCTGCTCCGCGACTGCCTTGTTGGCAGGGTGGATCACGTCGGTACGGTCTACCGCCGTGCCGCCGGTGGAGAGATTGGCAGTATCGCGCAGGACCACCACCTCGCCCGCCATCGGGATCGTCGCGGGCGTGCGATCGGATTTTTCCAGCAGCGCGCGCATCGCGTCGTCGATGACGATACGGGTCAGCACGTTCTCATGGCCGGTGCCGCGGCGTGGATCCTGGTTCAGATCGTCGATCAGCTGTGCGATCGAATGGAAGCCGTCGCCGACCACCTGGGCGGGCACGCGCTCGGCGACGGCGACCAGCTTGCCGTTCACAACCAGGATGCGATGGTCGTTGCCCGGCACCTGCTGCTCCACGATCACGCGGCGGCCATGCTGCACGGCGAGATCGAAGGCGGTGCGCAGCGCGTCCTCATCGGCGATGCCGGTGGTGACGCCGCGGCCGTGATTGCCGTCGAGCGGCTTCACCACCACCGGCCAGCGCAGGCGCCTGGCTTCGGCAAGCGCCTCCTCGACCCGCCGGACCACGACACCGCGCGGCACCGGCAGTCCCGCCTCGGCGAGCAACTGCTTGGTCATCGCCTTGTTGCCGGCGATGTCGACTGCGATCTGCGCGGTATCGCCGGTGATGCTCGCGCGGATGCGCTTCTGGCGGCTGCCCTGGCCGAACTGGATCAGGCTCTGCTCGTTGAGGCGGGTGACGGGAATGCCCCGCCGCTCCGCCGCCTCCACCAGCGCGCGAGTGGTGGGGCCGAGGGCGCCCGCCTTCAGCATCGCCTGCAGCGATGCGACGATCGCGCGCACGTCCTGCGGCGCGTCGAGCGGGGCCGTGCCGAGCAGTTGCAGCCCTTCCACCTTCCGCATCGGCTCCGGCAGCAGATCGGCGACCAGCCGGATCGCAGCCAGGCCTGCCGCGAGCGCCAGCGTCTCGTCGCGATAGGTGTAGAGGATGTTGTATACGCCCGGCCGGTCCTTCACCGATCGAGTCTTGCCGCGGGTGACGCGCGAGCCGGCAAGCGTCTGCAGCTCCAGCGCGACATGCTCGATGATATGGCCCATCCAGGTGCCTTCGCGCAGCCGTTCCACGAACCCGCCGGGCCGCTGATAGCTGCAGCCATGCACGCCGAGGCCGGGGAGCAGGGCGAGCAGCCCATCGGTGAAGCCCGGGAGCTTGTCGCTCGGCCATTGCTCCAGGTCGCGCAGATCGACCTGGATGCGGATCATCGGGCGCGTGCTGTAGAGATGAGGTCCGCGATAGACGCTCCGCTCGAGCACCCGCATTCCGTTCGCCGACGCCGGGCGGACGAAATCGGCCGGCTGCACCAACGCTGTCATAGTTGACCTCTAGTAGCGGCGCCGAGAACCGGTGCCTGAGCCGCAAAAACGGCCCAGACGCCCGCCGCGTTCCGCCTTTGATGCGGATCAACTATATGGCATCAAGCTGCCTTATCTTCCTGTTTTGAAAAGGCCGTTCACCCCACCAGGCGCGGCGCCAGAATGCGCATCAGCGCCTCGCAGCCGGCGGCGTCGCCCGCATCGAACCGGGCCGGAATCGGGCTGTCGAGATCGAGCACGCCCAGCAGCTCTCCCTGATGCACGATCGGCACGACCAGTTCCGAGCGGCTTGCCGCGTCGCAGGCGATATGGCCCGGAAAGGCGTGGACGTCTTCCACCAGCTGCGTCTCGCGAGTGGCGGCGGCCGCGCCGCATACGCCCTTGCCGAAGGGAATGCGAATGCACGCCGCCTTGCCCTGGAAGGGGCCGAGTACCAGCTCGTCGGCGATGTTGCGGTAGAAGCCCGCCCAGTTGAGATCGGGGAGATACTGGCCGATCAGCGCCGAGACGTTCGCCATGTTGGCGATCGGATCCGGCTCGTCCGCGGTCAGCGAATCGAGTGCTGCGGCAAGGTCGCGATAGAGCTCGGCCTTGGAATCTGCGGTGATGTCGAAGCTGTACATGGGGGTGATGTAGGGGATCGCGCGGCGGGGCGCGAGGGGTCAGTCGAGCGAGACCTTGCCCCGTCCGGCCTTGACCGCCGATCGGCCCTTCTTCGCATCCACCCGGCGTGCCTTGGCCGCCTTGCTCGGCTTAGTCTTGACGCGCTTCGCCTGGCGCTCGTGGGCCTTGTCGATCAGGTCGGACAGGCGCTGCCGGGCATCGGTGCGATTGGCGTCCTGGGTGCGATATTGCCGGGCGGTGATCAGCAGCTCGCCGGCCGAGGTCATCCGCGTGCCGGCCAGCTCCTTCAGCCGTTCATAGGCATAAGGAGACAGGCCAAGCCGGAACACGTCCACCCGCAGCTGCACCGCGGTTGCCACCTTGTTGACGTTCTGCCCGCCCGGCCCCGTGGCGGCGAGGAACTTCTCCTCGACGATCGCCGCTTCGGGAATCTCAGCCATTTGTCGGGCGGCCGAAGCCGATATGGTGGAAGCGTGCGGGCAAAGGCGCGTCGCCATGCACGTCGGGCTTGCCCGGGCGCGGTACGGTGATCGACTGGGCGTGGAGCATCAGCGCCGGGCCGCCGCTGCCATAGACGGGATCGCCGACGATCGGGATGCCGATGCCTTCCAGCGCATGAACGCGGATCTGGTGGGTGCGCCCGGTCTCGGGATAGAAGGCGACGAGCGCGCGGCCGTCGTGCACTTCCATCCGCTTCCAGCGAGTGCGCGCGGACTTGCCCTTGGGATCATGGGTCATCCGCCAGCCCTCTTCGATGCTCGAGACCTTGCCGAGCGGCAGGTCGATTTCCCCACTTTCCTGCTCGGGCACGCCTTCCAGGATCGCGACATAGCGCTTGGTCACCTGGCCGGCCTCGAATGCCTGGCCAAAGCGCTTCATCGCCTTGGGGTTGCGCGCGAGCAGCAGGCAGCCGCTGGTGTCGCGGTCGAGCCGGTGGACGGGAACAGGCGGGCGCTGGAAGCCGAAGGTCAGCTGGTCGAGCAGATCCTCCAGGCTCTCGCTGCGGTCGCGCGGGCGATCGACGGGGAGGCCCGCCGGCTTGTCGATGATCAGCGCTTCGCCGTCGATGAAGAGTACCCGGTCCTTGAACATGGCCGGGATATAGCGCGCCGCGCGAAATGCGCGAGCCCGGATGCAAAAACGGCCGGAGCAGGGGGGCAGGCTCCGGCCGTTCTGGCAGACCGCGCGTCACGCAAAGGCGCGGTCCGGGGGGAAGTTACGCCTTCAGCTTGGCCGCGGTCTCGGCGACTCGGCGACCCTGGTAGCGGGCGCCTTCCAGCTCGACGGCGCTCGGCAGGCGGCTGCCGTCGCCATCCGCGATCGTGGTTGCGCCATAGGGCGAGCCGCCCTTCACTTCGTCCACGCCCATCTGGCCCTGGAAGCCATAGTCCAGGCCGACGATGGTCATGCCGAAGTGCAGCAGGTTGGTGAGGATCGAGAACAACGTGGTTTCCTGGCCGCCATGCTGCGAGGCGGTGGAGGTGAACGCCGCACCGACCTTGCCGTTCAGCTGGCCCTGGAACCACACGCCGCCGGCCTTGTCCCAGAAGGCGGCCATCTGGCTTGCCATGCGGCCGAAGCGAGTCGGCGCGCCGACGATGATGCCGTCATACTGGGCGAGCTGGTTCGGATCGTCGAACAGCGCGTGGCTGTCGTCGACGCGGAATCCGGCCGCCTGCGCCACTTCGGCGGGTGCGGTTTCGGCGACGCGCCGCACATCGACTTCCGCGCCGGCGCTGCGCGCGCCCTCGGCAACGGCATCGGCCATCTTCGCGAGGTGGCCGTAGGACGAGTAATAGAGAACGAGAATCTTGGTCATGGCAAAAGCTCCCAGTGCGGGTGGAAAGGACGAGGCACGAATCCCCGCCTTATTCGGAATCGACGAGAACGATCTCTGCGTCTTGAACGGCAGTGATGGTGACGGTCCGGCCGCCCGAAAGCGCCGCGCCGTCGCGGGCGTTTACCGCCTCACCGTCGACGGTGATCGCGCCTGCGGCGGGCACCAGATAGGCGTGGCGGCCTTCGCCCACCGAATGCGTCACGCTCTCGCCCGCCTTCAGGGTCGCGCCCAGCACGCGCGCGTCGGCACGGATCGGCAGCGCGTCCTTGTCCCCGGGGAAGCCCGAGGCGAGGGTGACGAAGCGGCCGGAGCGATCGCCCTTCGGGAAAGGCTTGGCACCCCAGCTCGGCTGCCCGCCGGCCTCGCGCGGCAGGATCCAGATCTGGAAGATTCGAGTCGTTTCCGGCTCGAGATTATATTCCGCATGGCGCACGCCGGTGCCGGCGCTCATAACCTGCACGTCGCCCGCCTCGGTGCGGCCCTTGTTGCCCATCGAATCCTGGTGGGTGATCGCACCCTGGCGAACATAGGTGATGATTTCCATGTTCTGGTGCGGATGCGGTGGAAAGCCTGAATTCGGCGCGATCTCGTCGTCGTTCCAAACCCGAAGCGCGCCCCAGCCCATCCGTGCCGGATCGTAATAGTCGGCGAAGCTGAAGTGATGCTTGGCCTTGAGCCAACCGTGATCGGCACCGCCCAGGCTTTCGAAACTGCGTTTGTCGACCATTGCTGATCTCCTTGTGGGTTGCCGCCAAGATAGGGATCGGCATCAGCGCGTAAACGGAAACGTTGGAAACTGATCGTTTCGTGATCAGCGTGGAGCAAGAGGGAGGCGGGGATGAAGCTACCGGATTTCGAAGCCTGGGCGGTGTTCGCCAGCGTGGTGGAGCATCGCTCGTTCAGCGGTGCTGCGGTTGCGCTGGGCGTTTCCAAGGCAACGGTTTCCAAGGCGATCACGCGGCTGGAGGAACGGCTGGGCACTTCGCTGTTCCACCGCACCTCGCGCCGGCTCACCCTTACCGACAGCGGCCAGCAGCTCGCTGAACATGCCCAGCGCATTCTGGACGAAGGCCAATCTGCGGAGGAAGCGGCATTCGAGTCGGCCAGTGCGCCTTCGGGGCTGGTGCGGCTGGCGGCGCCGCTCACCTTCGGCGTGCGCCATCTGGCGCCGCTGCTCGCGGAGTTCATGGCGGCGAACCCCCAGATCACGGTGGAGCTCACGCTGTCGGATGCGCGTGTCGACATCGTCGCCGAAGGGATCGACGTGGCGCTTCGCATTGCCGAATTGCCCGACAGTTCGCTGCGCGCGCGACGCCTTGGTCCGGTGGCGATCCATGTCGTTGGCGCCCCGTCCTATTTCGATCGGGCCGGGCGCCCGCTGCACCCGGCCGATCTCGCGCGGCATGCATGCTTCGTATACACCAACATGGCGATGCCGGGCACGTGGCGCTTTCGCAAGGCGGGCGGGGAGGAGGCGGCGGTGCGCGTCGACGGGCCGCTGCGCACCGACAATGGCGAGGCGATGTTGCCCATGCTGCTGGCGGGGCAGGGCATCGCCTGCCTGCCCAGCTTCCTCGTCGATGCCGACCTGGCTGCCGGCCGGCTGGAAGCGGTGCTGGCCGACTGGGTCGCGGGTTCGGTGGGGCTGCACCTCGTCACCCCGCCCGGATCGCGCCGCCCGGTACGGGTGGAGGCGCTGATCGACTTTCTGACGGAGCGCTTGCGCAGCATCTGCGTTCGGGAGGCGTGAGGCGCCTTGTTCCTGATGATGCCGATGCGCGGTTCATCCGCCGCGTCCTGATCCTGCTGACCGTGGGGGCGGTGGTGGTCGCGCTCGTGCGCGCCGCCGATCTGCTGATCCTTACCTTCGGCGCGGTGCTGGGTGCGGTGGTGATCCGCGCGATTGCTGATCGCTATGCCCAGCTGGGCGTGCCCAGGCGATGGTCGGTGGTCGCCTCGATGCTCAGCGTGCTGGCGTCGATCGGCCTTCTCGTCTGGCTGTTCGCAGTGCAGTTCGGGCCGCAGGTGGAGGCGCTGGTGCGCTCCATTCCCCAGCTGGTCGTCCGCCTCAGAGAATGGGCCCAGGGAAGCCCCGTCGCTGCCAAGCTGTACGACGCGGCCGAGGCGGCGTTCGCCGGATCGCGCGTGGCTCGGGACGCGAGCGGGTTTGCGCTGGGATCGTTCGAGCTGTTCCTCAACGCCTTGCTGCTGCTGGTCGGCGCGCTGTTCATGGCGGCGGACCCCGGCGTCTATCTGCGCGGGTTGCTGCTGCTGGTGCCTCGGGGCGATACCCGCGACGCCGTCGCCGATGCGCTCGCGGATGTGGGTACCACGCTGCGGCTGTGGCTGCGCACCCAGCTGATCCTGATGACCAGCATGGGCCTGCTGGTCGGTGTTGGATTGTGGATCGCCGGCGTGCCGTCGCCGGCCGCGCTGGGGCTGCTGGCGGGCTTGAGCGAGTTCATCCCCTATGTCGGTCCGACCGCGGCGATGCTGCCGGCGCTCGGCCTCGCCGCCACCGGCGGATCGGGCGCGCTGATCGGCTGTCTGCTGGTGTTCGCGGGCGTGCGAATCGTCCAGACCAACTTCCTGACCCCCTTCGTGCAGAGCCGGGTGATTTCGATCCCGCCGGCCGTCACGCTGTTCGCGATCATCGGCATCGGCTTCGTCTTCGGGCTGTTCGGGCTGTTCTTCTCGGCTGCGCTGCTGGTGGTGATTTTCACGCTGGTGCGCAGCCTGTATCTGCGGGAGGTTCTGGGCGAGGATATTGAGGTAAGGCCCCAGGATTCCCCGGATAAGGCCGAACCCGATGCGTAGATTCCACAGGGCTTGCGGAACCGCCCGACTTACGAGAAATTAACCTTTCGGCTTCATTGACGCTTAGGTTAATGAAGCGTCCAGCGCGTCGAGCATCGGGGCTCCGTCGTGTGGTGTGGACAGGGGAACCGGCAATGCGCGTGCTGCTGATCGAAGACGAACCTAGCACAGCCAAGGCGATCGAACTGATTCTCTCGGGCGAAGGTTTCAACGTCTACACGACCGACCTGGGCGAGGAGGGTTTGGACCTCGCCAAGCTGTATGATTACGACATCATCCTGCTCGACCTGAACCTGCCGGACATGCACGGCTATGACGTGCTGAAGAAGGTGCGCACCGCGCGGGTGCAGACCCCGGTGCTGATCCTCTCCGGCATCAACGAAATGGATTCGAAGGTGCGCTCGTTCGGCTTCGGCGCCGATGATTACGTCACCAAGCCGTTCCATCGCGAAGAGCTGGTCGCCCGCATCCACGCCGTCGTGCGCCGCTCGAAGGGCCATTCGCAGTCGGTCATCCGCACCGGCAAGCTGGCGGTGAACCTGGACGCCAAGACCGTCGAGGTGGACGGCGCCCGCGTGCACCTGACCGGCAAGGAATATGCGATGCTGGAGCTGCTTTCGCTCCGCAAGGGCACGACGCTGACCAAGGAGATGTTCCTGAACCATCTCTATGGCGGCATGGACGAGCCCGAACTCAAGATCATCGACGTGTTCATCTGCAAGCTGCGCAAGAAGCTGAGCATGGCGTGCGAAGGTGACAATTACATCGAGACCGTCTGGGGCCGCGGCTATGTGCTGCGCGAGCCGGACGAGGCAGGCCAGGTGGACACCCAGGTCGCCTGATTTCCGGAGATCACGCAGGGGCAGGGCCGCCGTCACCACCGGGTGACGGCGGCCTTTTCGTTTCCACGCTGGCGGGGCGCCAACGGATCGGTCACGCTGACCGGATGAGCGAACCCAGCGACCACTGCGCGGCGCCGAAAGGCTTCAGCATTTCCGCGCGCCTGAAGAGCTTTCGCTACGCGATCCGGGGACTGCGCGTGCTGGTACGCGAGGAGCATAACGCGCGGGTGCATCTGGCCGCTTCGCTTTGTGCGGTCGCAGCCGGTGCCGCCTTGCAGCTGCCGCTCTCGGACTGGCGCTGGCTGGTCCTCGCCATTGCGCTGGTCTGGCTGGCCGAGGCGTTCAACACCGCCATCGAGGATCTTTGCGACCGGATCTGCCCGGATTTCGATCCGGCGATCGGCCGCATCAAGGATCTAGCAGCGGGCGGCGTATTGATCGCGTCGCTTGCGGCTGCGGCGATCGGACTGCTGACGCTGGTGCCGCCCCTGCTCCGGATACTGCCCTTCTAAGCCCCTCCCCTTCAGGGGAGGGGTTGGGGGTGGGGCCTGAACCGGAAGCGAGCCCGCCGCTCGTCGGTCATACCCCACCCCAACCTCTCCCCTGAAGGGGAGGGGCTTAGAAGGCTTTATCCGCGTCGTGCCGCTGCATGGTGTTCGGCGCGGGCGAGCAGTGCCAGCAAGTCCTCGCGGCTGACGTCGAAGGCCTCGCCGGCCTCTTCCAGCGCGGCGTCCACATCCTCCGGCAGCAGGCCCGGCGCGGGCGGGGCGGGCTGCACCCGGTGGGGGTAGCTGTGCCCGGTGAAGCGGTGGACCAGCAGCCCGCACAGCGTGAGCAGCACGGCGTTCACTGCGATCGGCAGCAGTACGAATTCCAGTCCCTGCGCCAGCACCGCAGGCGCCAGCACGGGCAGCAGCACCGTACCCCCGCCCGGCGGGTGCAGGCTGCGGGTAAGCGACATGATCAGGATCGCCAGCCCTACCGCCACGCCTGCTGCCAGCGCGCCGTGCCCCAGCCAGTGCGCCACGGCCAGTCCCACCAGCGCCGAAATCCCATTCCCGCCGATCACGCGCCACGGCTGCGCCAGTGGGCTCGACGGCACGGCGAACACCAGCACTGCCGAGGCACCGATGGGCGCGGCCAGCAGGATCGCCGTCGTACGGTCGAACCCAGCCAGGGCCGACACCCAGGCCGTTATCCCGATCCCGATCGCGCCGCCCAGCGCCGCGCCGATCCGGTCGCGCCACTGCGCGCCGGCCATCACCAGCTTGAACATGCGACTAGGGCTTCGCGCCCCAGGCCCGGCGCCCGCCGACCCAAGTCTCCACCACCTTGGTGCCGCGCAGCTCGGTAGGCGAGGCGGTCAGCGGGTCGCGATCTAGGATCAGGAAGTCGGCCCACAGGCCGGGTGCCAGCCGACCGATCTTGTCGTCGGCGAAGCCCGCATAGGCGGCGCCGATGGTGAAGCCCGCCCAGCCTTCCTCGCGGGTCAGCTTCTCCTCGGGGCGCCAGCCGCCCGGCGGATTGCCGGCCGCGTCCTGCCGGGTGAAGCTTGCCGCCCAGCCGGCCCAGGGATCGGGGCTCTCGACCGGATAGTCGGAGCCGAAGGCGATCCGCGTCCCGTCGCGCAGCATCGTCCGCCAGGCATAGGCACCGGCCAGCCGATCCGGTCCCAGCCGCGCTTCGGCCATGATCCTGTCGCTGGTCTGGTGGACCGGCTGCATCGAGGCGATCGCGCCCAGCTTGGCAAAGCGCGGCAGGTCCTTCGGATCGATGATCTGGGCGTGCTCGATCCGCCAGCGGCGATCGCCCTTGTAGGTTTCGGACAGGATCTCGATCGCGTCGAGCACTTGGCTGTTGGCGCGATCGCCAATCGCGTGAACGGCGAGCTGGAAATTGTCCATCGCCCCGCGCGCCATCAGGTTGAGCAGCTGGTCGTCGGTGAGGAAGCCCAGTCCCTTGTTGCCCGGCGCATCGCTGTAGTCGGCCTTGAGCCATGCGCCGCGCGAGCCCAGCGCGCCATCGGCATAGAGCTTGATGCCGCCCATCCGCAGCCGGTCGCCGTACAGCCACGGCGTCGGACCGGCGCCCGCCACGCGCAGCGCGGTGTCGACGCCGTGGGCATAGCTCAGGATGCGCAGGTGGAGCTGGCCGATATCGGCCATGCCGCGCATCGTTTCCCAATCGTCCACCGTGGTGCCCATGTCGGCGGTGGCGGTGATGCCGAGCGACAGCAGCTTCTGCTGTGCGGCAAGGAAGGCGGCGTTGCGTTCGCGCGGGGTGGGTTGCGGCACGACCTTGGCGACCAGCTCGGTCGCGGCATCGACCAGCACGCCGGTGGGGCGACCGCTCGCGTCACGCTCGATGCGGCCGCCGGCGGGGTCCCTGGTGGTCGCGGTAATGCCGGCCAGCTCGAGCGCCTTGCTGTTCGCCCAGCCGGCATGGCCGTCGACCCGCTCCAGCCAGACCGGACGGTCGCTCACCGCGCGATCGAGATCGGCGGCGGTGGGGAAGCGGCCGAGCTTCCAGGCTTCCTGGTTCCAGCCGCGGCCGAGCACCCATTTCGCGCGGCTCTTGGCCGTATAGTCGCCGATCCGGGCCAGCGCCTCGTCGAGGCTGGTGGTGGCGGAAAGATCGAGCTGGAGCTGCTGAAAGCCTAGGCCCATGAAATGGCCATGCGCGTCGATCATCCCCGGCACGATCGTCGCGCCCTTCAGGTCGAGCCGCCAGACCAGCTTTTTGGGCCGCTTCTGCCCCTTGGCATAGACTGCGACGACCTTGCCATAAGGGTCGATCTGCAGCGCCTCGAACCGCACCACGGCGCCTTTGGCGTCGAGCGTGATTCCATTGACATTGTCAACGATTCCATCGGCCTGGGCAGCGGGCGCGAGCAGCAGGGCGGTGGCGGCGGCAAGCCGCTTGAGGCGCGTGAACATGGACGAGGGCATAGGGCCTGTTCCCCTGCCGCGCCAGATGGTCTAGGCGAACGGGATCATGGCTACCAAAGCAGCAAACGCGCCCGCCTCGCTCCCCGTGTCCATCGCCGATGTTCGTGCGGCGGCGGAGCGAATTTCGGGCGCGGTGGTGCGTACGCCCACGCTGCACAGCCGGACGCTCTCGCAGCTGACCGGCGCGAACGTGTATCTGAAGTTCGAGAACCTGCAGTTCACCGCCGCCTACAAGGAACGCGGCGCGCTCAACACGCTGCTCCAGCTGGATGCCGAGGCCCGTGCCAAGGGCGTCATCGCCGCCTCGGCCGGCAACCATGCACAGGGCCTTGCCTATCACGCCACCCGGCTGGGCATCCCCAGCACGATCGTGATGCCCAAGAACACGCCGATCGTGAAGGTGACGCAGACCGAAGGGCACGGCGCCAACGTGGTGCTGCACGGTGAGACGTTCGACGCCGCCTACCAGCATTCGCGCGAGCTGGAGGCGGAGCGCGGCTTCACCTTCATCCACCCGTTCGACGATCCCCGCGTGATCGCCGGCCAGGGCACCGCGACGCTGGAACTGCTGGAAGACGTGCCCGGCATCGACACGCTCGTCGTGCCCATCGGCGGCGGCGGGCTCATCTCGGGCGCGGCAGTCGTCGCCAAGGCGCAGGATCGGCCGATCGAGGTGCTGGGCGTGCAGGCCGAGCTCTACCCATCGATGTACAACCGCGTGCACCACACCGAGATGCCGTGCGCGGGCGACACGCTCGCCGAGGGTATTGCGGTGAAGTACCCGGGCAACATGACGGCAAAGATCGTCGAGGCGCTGGTCGACGACATCGTGCTGGTCGGCGAACGCCGGCTGGAGGAGGCAGTGAGCCTGCTCCTGCAGATCGAGAAGACGGTGGTCGAAGGCGCAGGGGCCGCAGGCCTCGCCGCGCTGCTTTCCGAGCCGGAGCGCTTCAAGGGCAAGACCGTCGGCACCATCCTGTGCGGCGGCAATATCGACACCCGCCTCCTTGCCAACGTGCTGCTGCGCGACCTCGCGCGTTCGGGCCGTCTGGCGCGGCTACGCATCCGGCTGCAGGACCGCCCGGGCGCGCTGTTCCATGTCGCGCGGATCTTCCACGAACAGGGCGTGAATATCATCGAAGTGTATCACCAGCGCGTGTTCACGTCGCTGCCCGCCAAGGGCCTGGTGACCGACATCGAGTGCGAAACGCGCGACCGCAACCATCTCGATCGGCTGATCACCGCGCTGCGCCGGGCGCAGTATGAAGTGAGCATGGTCGAGTCCGCCTGATGCGCACGCTGTTTTCGACCCTCCTCTACCAGCAGCCGCTGGGCGACGACGCCTTGATCGCCGAGCTGGAAGCCTCGTGCCTGCAACTGGCGGAGGACGACACCGCCGGTCGCCGCTGGTGCCGGGAGAACCATTATCGCGGCTATACAAGCTACGCCTCGCTCGACGATCTGCCGATCCGCGACCCGGCCTTCGCGGATCTGAAGCGGCTGCTCGATCGCCACGTCGCCAAGTTTGTCGAGGCCTGCGCCTTCGACCTGGGCGGGCGCAAGCTCAAGCTCGACAGCCTGTGGGTCAACGTGCTCGACGGCAAGGGCGGCCACGGCGCACACATCCATCCGCACAGCGTGGTTTCGGGGACGGTCTATGTCGCGTTGCCGGCGGGGTCGCGCGGCCTGAAGCTCGAGGATCCGCGCCTGGCGATGATGATGGCTGCGCCGACGCGCCGCCCGGATGCGCCGGAATCGCTCCAGCCCTTTATCGAGGTGGTGCCGGAGCCGGGCACGATCCTGTTGTGGGAAAGCTGGCTTCGTCACGAGGTGCCGCCGGGGGCGGGCAAGGAAAAGCGGATCAGCGTCAGCTTCAACTATCGCTGGTAGCGTTCATGCGTTTCCGGTTGAACGGTGAACAGGGAGGAAAGCGATGGGTCTTCAGAACACGGTCGACCGAGTTCTGCTGAAGCTGATACGAAACCAGGACGAGAGCTCTTACCTTCGCAATCGCTTCCAGAAGCTCTACGGCATCGAGATCGGCCAATATAGCTACGGCGCATTCGATCGGTGGCGCATCCAGCCTGGCACCAAGATCGGCCGCTATTGTTCGTTCGCGGCATCGGTACGGGTCATCTCGGCCAACCACCCGCTCCAGGCACTGTCGACCCACCCGATCTTCTATTTGAAAGGCCGCGGGGTGATTGATCGGGACCGCGTTGTCTCCCGGGCGGCGATCATCGAGGACGATGTGTGGATCGGCCACAACGCCATCATCACGCCGGGCTGCACGCATATCGGTCGTGGCGCGGTGATCGGCGCGGGGTCGATCGTGACGCGCGATGTTCCGGCCTATGCAATCGTCGGGGGTAATCCCGCGAAGCTGATCCGCCATCGCTTTTCGCCCGAGGTGATCGACGCCGTGGAGCGCACGCGCTGGTGGGAACTGGATCTCGCGACCCTGAAGCGCGCCTCTGCACTGGCGCCTGACTTCGCGCTGGAGCCGACGGTGGAGAATGCCGCGGCCTTCGAGCGCGCGGTTGCAGCGGTCGCTGCGGGATAGCGATTGTTTGTCGGTTCCCAGCGCCTATGTTGGGGGCCAATGGCTAAGAACAGAACAAGCGCAGGGTTGCCGACACGGCAGCAGATTCTCGATTTCATCGCATCCTCCGACACGCCTGCCGGCAAGCGCGAGATCGCCAAGGCATTCGGGCTGAGTGCGCAGGACAAGATCCTGCTCAAGGCGCTGCTAAAGGACATGAGCGACGAGGGGCTGATCGATGTCGCCCCCGGCCGTGCCTTCCACAAGATGGGCGGGCTGCCCAAGGTGACCGTGCTGCGGATCACCGACGCGGACGGCGACACCACCTGGGCGGTGCCCGAGCGTTGGGAGGCCGAGCATGTGCCCGCCCCCCGGCTGCGCGTACGCGAACTGCGCGGCAAGCGATCGGCGCTGGGAGTAGGGGATCGCATCCTTGCGCGCACCGAAGAGGCCGGCAACGGCTGGATCGCGCATCCGATGAAAACGCTCGCGCGCGGCGAGGAACTGATGCTGGGCGTGCTGCACGAAGAGGGCGGCAAGCTCTGGCTGCAGGGTGTCGAGAAGAAGGAACGGCGCAGCTGGCCGGTTTCCGATGCCGGCGGCGCCGAACCGGGCGACCTGGTGCTGGCCGAAAAGGCCGGCCGCCCGCCGCGGATCAGCGCGCGCGTGGTGGAGCGGCTCGGCGATCCGTTCGCGCCGCGCAGCTTCTCGCTGATCGCGATCCACCGCCACGGCATTCCCAACGTGTTTTCGGAGGAGCTGCTGGAGGAGGCCGAGCGCGTCGCGAAGCAGCCGCTGGGCGACGGGCGCGAGGATCTGCGCCACCTGCCGATCGTCGCGATCGATCCTGCCGATGCCCGCGACCATGACGATGCCGTCTGGGCGACCCCTGATGACGATCCCGCCAATGAAGGCGGCTGGAAGGCGATCGTCGCGATTGCCGACGTCTCCTTCTATGTCCGCCCCGGCTCCGAGCTGGACCGCGAGGCGCGCAAGCGCGGCAACTCGGTCTATTTCCCCGATCGCGTCGTGCCGATGCTGCCCGAGATACTCTCGGCGGACGTCTGCTCGCTCAAGCAGGATGTCGATCGCGCCGCGCTTGCCTGCCATCTGCAGGTAACCAAGAGCGGCGCGCTCAAGAGCTGGCGCTTCACCCGTGCAGTGGTGCGGCTGGCGGCGAACATCGCCTATGAGGACGCCCAGGCGGCGATCGACGGCACGCTGGAGCATCCGCTCACCGAGACCACGCTGCGCCCGCTGTGGGACTGCTGGCACGCGCTCTACGCCGCGCGCGAGAAGCGGGAGCCGCTCGATCTGGACCTGCCGGAGCGTCGCATCGTGCTCGACGAGAAGGGCCGCATCCTCTCGGTCGCGCCGCGCGAGCGGCTCGATGCGCACAAGCTGATCGAGGATTACATGATCGCCGCCAACGTCGCCGCCGCCAAGGCGCTGGAGGCGAAGAAGACGCCGGTGATGTACCGCATCCACGAGCCGCCCGCGCGCGAGAAACTCACGGCGCTCAAGGAATATCTCAAGACGTTCGACATCGAGTTCGCGCTTGGCCAGGTGATCCGACCCGCCACCTTCAACCGCATCCTCGATCGGGTGGGCGAGGAGGATTTCCGTCCGCAGGTGATGGAGCAGGTGCTGCGCACCCAGACCCAGGCCTATTACGGCCCGGAGAATGTCGGCCATTTCGGCCTGGCGCTGGGCTCCTATGCCCATTTCACCTCGCCGATCCGCCGTTATGCCGATCTGGTCGTGCACCGCGCACTGGTCGATGCCTATCGGCTGGGGCCCGGCGGGCTGACCGCCGAGGAAGCGGGCAGCATGGACCGGATCGGCCAGTCGATCAGCCAGCTCGAGCGCCGCGCGATGGAAGCGGAGCGCGAGACGATCGACCGCTATGTCGCTGCCTATCTCGCCGCGCATGTCGGCGAGGTGATGGCGGCGCGGATCACCGGCGTGCAGAATTTCGGCTTCTTCGCGACCGTGGAGGGGATCGGCGGCGACGGGCTGGTCGCCGCGCGTGACCTGGGCAGCGAGTATTTCCACTATGACGAGGCCGGCAAGCGGCTGGTCGGCGAGCATAGCGGCGAGGAATTCACCCTGGGCCAGCGGATCGAGCTGCGGCTGGTCGAGGCGAACCCGGTCTCCGGCGCGCTGCGCTTCGAGTTGCCGGACGGCAAGGGCTCGGCGGGCGGGCCGCAGCGCACCGGTCGCCCGGGAAAGGGAGCGCCCAAGCGGGTGATCCACCGGCGGGGGCGCCCCGGCAATATCCGCCACCAGGGTCGCAAACGCTGAGGCGAGGCGCTGCCGGGCCTGCGTGTCTGGCAGCGCTGTCCAAAAACCGTGCAAAGGCGTAACGGCCGCGCTACAAGCTGTCATAGAGAGCATGTTGCAATGCCGGAATGACGCGTGTCTGCGAAGGAGTGAGAATGTCCAGCCGCCCGACGATCAAGGAAGTCTCGAAGATCGCCGGCGTGTCGTTCAAGACCGTGTCTCGCGTGCTCAACAACGAAAAGCACGTCAGCGAAGAGACGCGGCGGCGGGTCGAGGAAGTGGTCGCCCAGCTCAACTTCCGGCCGAGCCATGCCGCGCGGACGCTGGCAGGGCGCCGCTCGTTCCAGGTGGCGCTGCTGTATGACAATCCCAGCCCCTATTATGTCTTTCACATCCAGGCGGGCGCGCTGGAACGTTGCCACGAGCTTGGCTACCGCCTGCTGATGCAGCCGCTGGAAAGCGGGTCGCGCGATCTCGTGCCGGACGTGCTGGCGCTGGTCGACGAGGCGCATCTGGACGGACTGATCCTGTCGCCGCCGCTGACCGAGATGCCCGAACTGATCGAGGCGCTGGACCAGCGCAAGCTGCCCTATGTCCGCATCGCCCCGGGGCTCCGGAAGGATCACGGCCTCGCCACGACGATGGACGACGTGGCAGCCGCACGCGAAATCACCCGGCACCTCATCGAACTGGGCCACCGCGCCATCGCCTTTCTGCGCGGGCCGGAAAGCCACGTCTCCTCGGCCGATCGTCTTGCCGGCTATCGGCAGGAGCTGGAAGCGCATGGGATCGCCTTCGATCCGGCGCTCGTCATTGCAGGCGACTACAGCTTCCAGTCGGGCGGGGCGGCGGCGCGGGTGTTGTTTGCCCGGGAACCGCGCCCGACCGCGATCTTCGCCGGCAACGACGACATGGCGGCCGGCGCGCTGGCAGCGGCGCACGAGGCGGACATCGCCGTGCCGGATGCGCTGTCGATCGCCGGCTTTGACGATTCCGATCTCGCCCGCGCCGTATGGCCGCCGCTCACCACCATCCGCCAGCCGGTGCGCGAGCTGGCCTATGCCGCGGCGGACCTGATGCTGGCGGGCAATGCAGTCACGCCGCAGGTGATGCTCGACCATGAGCTGAAGGTCCGCGCGACCACGGGGCCGGCGCCCAAGCGCTGAGCGGATCGCAACCATCCCGGCCCGGGACGGCGTTAACCATGGTTGCGACTGGTCGAAATCGTAAACGGCGCGTTAACCTCCTGCCATGCAGCAGCCGTTTGCCCTTCGCGGCGTCCGTCGCCATCCGTTCCGCCGCCATGTGCGGCAGGTGATCGCCCGCCAGCACAAGGCAAGCGAAGACGGCGACGTGAAACTCTTCGTACTGAGCTTCACCGCCTTCTTCGTCTGCTTCTACACCTTCCTGCTGTAATCCGGGCTCAGGCCTCGGGGGCGTCGCCCCGGCGGGGCACGTCGCCTTCCTTGTGGAGCTTGCGCGCGCACCAGGCGGATGCCAGCGCCAGCACCGCCACGACCCACAGCGAATCCTCGACGGCGATGCCCGGAATCCGGGTGAAGCCGAAGATGCCCACCGATCCGAGCACCATCGCGCCCGAATTGACGACATTGTTGGCCGCGACCGTCCGCGCCGTCTGCGACTTCTCGACCGTGGTGGTGAGGAAGGCGTAGAGCGGCACCACGAACATGCCGCCGGTGGTGGCGATCAGGATCAGGTCCGCCAGCGCGTGCCAGGCTGCGGGCATTTGCACGAAGTCCATGGTCTTGAGCAGCGGACCATCGTGGATCGGCCAGTATTTGGCGGTGAAGTGGAAATCGACGACGATGGCCGTCATCGCGAGCACCGAGGGCACGCAGTAGCGCGCGGAGACGTTGCCCTTCAGCAGCTTGTTGATGATCACCGATCCGATCGCGATTCCGATCGAGAAGATGCCCAAGAACACGCTCGCCACGTCCTTCTGCGCGTGGAAGACGTTCTTGACGAGCGGCGGGAACAGCACGCCCAGCACCGCCGCGATCGACCAGAACACGCTGATCGAGATGATCGCCAGGAACAGGCGGCGAATATGCATCGTCGCCGAGATCAGCCGGTGCGAGGCACGGAAGATGTTGAGGTCGATCTCGAGGTGCGTGAGCGGCGGCGCCGGCGGGATCTGGAGCGAGGCAAGCCAGCCGATCAGCGCAACGCCAATCACGGCGAAGGCAGCCGCATGGGCGCTGATCAGTCCGCCCGCGATCGTGCCGCACAGGATCGCGACATAGGTGCCCGCCTCGATCATGCCGGTGCCGCCCAGCACGTCGTCCTCGGCCAGATGCTGCGGCAGCACCGCATATTTGATCGGCCCGAAGAAGGTCGAGTGCACCCCCATGCCGACGAGCGCGACCAGCATCAGCGGCAGGCTCTTGAGGAAGATGCCGGCGGCGCCGACGAGCATGATGCCCACTTCGGCCGCCTTGATGATCCGCATGATCTTCGCCTTGTCATGCGTATCGGCGAGTTGCCCCGCGAGCGCGGAGAAGAGGAAGAAGGGCAGGATGAAGATGCCGGTGGCGATCGCGCTGAACTGCGTCTCCTGCTCCACCGAGTTGAAAATCTGGTAGGTCGCGAAAAAAATCATCGCGTTCTTGAAGAGGTTGTCGTTGAACGCTCCCAGGAACTGCGTGATGAAAAGGGGCAGGAACCGGCGCTCCTTCATGAGCCCGAGCGCACCGATCATTCGATAAAAGCTCCCCTGCTGCGGTATTCCGCATGGTGAAGGGGCGGCATACCGAGGGGCGGGCGCGGCTTCAATCGATTAATCGGAACGGGCAGGAACGAGGCGAGAACATGGCGAGGGAAGTGGCGGTGAAACCGTTTGCGGTGCCGGCGGGGCTGTCCCCGGCGGTTGCAGGAAGGTGCTGGTTTCGCGACCAGATAGGGGAATCCGGCTGTGCGGTATACCGTCTCGCGGCTCCCGGGATGGACGATCTCTACCTCAAGATGGCGGACGCGGAGACGCTCGGCGACCTGGTGGACGAGATGGTGCGGCTGCGCTGGCTGTCGGCGCATCTGCCGGTGCCGCCGTTGCAGGGCTTCGGCCTGGAAGGCGGGGGCGGCTGGATGCTCACCGGGCGCGTGCCGGGGCGCACCGCCTATCAGTTGCTGGAAGAGGATCCCGCGGCTGCGCCCGCACTGGCGGCATCGCTCGCGCGCTTTCTTCGCCGGCTGCACGCGGTCCCGGCCGAACGATGCCCGTTCAACGCCGATCACGCGCTGCGGCTTGCAGCGGCGCGGGAGCGGATGGACGCGGGTCTGGTCGACGAGAGCGATTTTGACGAGTCCCGCCAGGGCCGGTCGGCCCGCGCGGTCTGGGACGAGATGCTGGCGGCGCTCCCCTCCCGGTTCGATCGCGTGGTCACGCATGGCGACTTCTCGCTCGACAACCTGTTCGTCGCGAACGGCGAGGTTGTCGGGTGCATCGATCTGGGACGGGTGGGGGTCGCCGATCGCTGGCAGGACCTCGCCATCCTCTGGCACAGCCTGGCGGGATTCGGCGAGGCGGCGGCGGCTGCGATGCTTGCGGCGTACGGCACCGCCCTGGATCAAGCCCGCCTGGACTTTCATCTTCGGCTCGACGAATTCTTCTGAAGCCGCGGGTGTTTGGCTCTCCCGCTGCGGGGATGCCGGTGCTAGGGCTTTGTCCATGTTGACGTTGCCGAATATTCTCACCTTGTCGCGCATCTTCACGGTGCCGCTGCTGGTGGGGTTCCTGTGGTGGCCGGCCTGGGCAGTCGGCTATGCGATTGCCTTTGCGCTCTACTGCCTGATGGGCATCACCGATTATTTCGACGGCTATCTGGCGCGCGCGCAGGGCACCGTATCGAAGCTCGGCGTGTTCCTTGATCCCATTGCGGACAAGATCATGGTCGCGGCGGTGATCCTGATCCTGGTGGGCAAGGGCGTCATTGCCGATTGGCACGTCATTGCGGCGCTGGTCATTCTGCTGCGGGAAATCGCCGTCTCGGGCCTGCGGGAGTTTCTGGGCGGGCTGCAGGTATCGATCCCGGTGTCGCGCCTGGCCAAGTGGAAGACGACGCTGCAACTCGTGTCGCTCGGCGCGCTGATCCTGTCCGGCGCCGTGCCGCATTGGCCCTGGGTGCTGCTGGTGGGGCTGGTGACGCTCTGGGCGTCGGCCGTGCTGACGGCGATTACCGGCTGGGACTATCTGCGCGTCGGCCTCAGCCACATGGACAGCTGATGGCGATCTCGATGCTCTACTTCGCCTGGGTGCGCGAGGCGGTAGGGACCGGCGAGGAGCAGGTCGATCCCCCCGAGGCGGTACGCAACGTCGCCGACCTGATCGACTGGCTGGCGCAGCAGAGCGACGGCCACGCCGCCGCCTTCGCCGAGCCTGCAAAGCTGCGTGCCGCGATCGACCAGCGCTTCGTGGCACTGGACGCGCTGCTGGGCAGTGCGCGCGAAGTGGCGATCTTCCCGCCGGTGACGGGCGGATGATCCGCGTCTCGGTCGATCCTGCGCCGATCGAACTGGGCGTCGAAGTCGCGGCGCTGGAGGAGCGGGGTGCCGGCGGCGTCGCCACGTTCACCGGCGTGGTGCGTACGGACGACGGCGTCGAGGCGCTGGAACTGGAGCATTATCCCGGCATGACCGAGGCGGCGCTGTGCGCGCTGGCCGAGGCGGCGATCGACCGGTGGAACCTGCTGGGCGTCACCATCGTCCACCGCGTCGGCCGGATGACGGCGGGCGAGCGGATCGTCTTCGTCGGCACCGCGGCGGCGCATCGGCGCGAGGCGCTGGAGGCGTGCGCCTATCTGATCGACCGGCTGAAGACCGACGCACCCTTCTGGAAGCGCGAATGGCTGGCCGGCGGCACGCGCTGGGTGGAACCCCGCGCCACCGATGCGGAGGCAGCGGCGCACTGGTCGTAGCGATACAGGATATTCCATGATATCTGTGCACGCATGACCAAGCCGATGAACCTCAACGTTCGAGTCTCCGGCCCTCTCAGCGACTTCGTCTCGCGCAATGTGGGCGAAGACGGGCTGTACGAGAATGTCAGCGAATATGTCCGCGACCTGATCCGCCGCGATAAGGAGCGGGTGGAGCGCGAGATGTTCGAGACGTTGAAGGCAGAGCTGCAGCGCGCCTTCGCCACACCGGACGAGGACTATGTCGAGGTTACGGCAGACGAGGTGATACAGCGTAATCGGCTGCGGCGCGCACAGCGATGAGCGTCTTTTTCGTCGAACCGACGGCCGATCAACGGCTCGACGAAATCTACGATTTCACCGCGGATCATTGGGGTGAAGAGCAGGCGGATCGCTATGTCCAGCGACTGTTCGAGCGCTTTGCAGCCATTGCCGCGAGGCGCGTACCCTGGCGTGCACTTCCTCCCGATTTCGGTGTGCCGCTCTACTACGCGCGCGCCGAACACCACATCGTCTATTGGCGGGAGCGCGCGGATGGCGCGATCGGCATCGTCACCATCCTCCACGAGCGCATGCACCAGCTCGAGCAGCTGCGCGCCGTCTGGGAGCCCTAGGTCCGCGCTGCGGTGAGCACGTCGGCGAGCAGCCGGAAGTCGCGCTCGCGGGGGGAGGCCTTGCGCCATACCAGCGCGATGTTGCGCGATGCATTGGCGGAATCCAGCGGCCGCGCCTTGACCGACGTGTGTTCCAGGATGCCGGCATCCACCGCCATCTCCGGCAGCATCGTCACGCCCAGCCCATTGTCGACCATCTGGACCATGGTGTGGAGCGAGGTGCCGAGCATCGTCGCCTCTGCGCGCATTTCCGGGCGGTTGCAGGCGGCAAGCGCATGGTCCTTCAGGCAGTGCCCGTCTTCCAGCATCAGCAGCCGGGTTTCGTCGATCGCATCGGGATGGATGACCGCGGTCGGATCCATCTCGCCGTCGCGGAAGGCGACGAAGAGCCGATCGTCGAACAGCCGGGCGCTCTCCACGTCGCCGCAGGAAAAGGGGAGCGCGAGCAGCACGCAATCGGTGCGGCCATGGCTCAGCGCCTCGCAGGCCTGGCCGCTGGTTTCCTCGCGCAGATAAAGCTTGAGATCGGGATATTGCTGGCGGAGCCGCGGCAGGATGCGCGGCAGCAGGAACGGTGCGATGGTGGGGATCACGCTCATCCGCATCTCGCCCGAGAGCGGGCGGCCGGCGGCGCGGGCGAGGTCGCCCAGTTCATCCGCCTCGCGCAAGACGCGGCGGGCCTTCTCGACGATCCGCTCGCCCAGCGGCGTGAAGCGCACCACCCGGCGGGTGCGCTCTACCAGAACGACGCCGATCAGCGTCTCCAGCTCGCGGATGCCGGCGGACAGGGTCGACTGGGTGACGAAGCACGCCTCCGCCGCGCGGCCGAAATGGCCGGCGTCGTTCAGCGCCACCAGATATTGCAGCTGCTTGAGGGTAGGGAGGTAGGTTTGCGCCACTGATCGCCTCTCTCGATTGTCGAGGGGGTATATAGTGGCTGTATCGAACATGGGAAGCGAAGACGGAAAAAGCGCTCCCCCTCCCGCAAGCGGGAGGGGGAGAGGGCTCAGGCGGCAACAGCCTGAAGCTCTTCTTCCGGCAGACGGATCATGTAATCGAAGGCGGAGAGCGCCGCGGTCGAACCCGCGCCCATCGCGATCACGATCTGCTTGTACGGCACAGTGGTGCAGTCGCCCGCCGCGAAGATGCCGGGCTGGCTGGTCTCGCCGCGCGCGTCGATCTCGATCTCGCCGCGCGGGGTGAGCGCCACCGCGTCCTTCAGCCATTCGGTGTTCGGCACCAGGCCGATCTGGACGAAGATGCCTTCCAGCGCGATGTCGTGCTCGGCGCCGGTATTGCGGTCCTTGTAGCTCAGGCCCGACACCTTCTCGCCGTCGCCATTGACCCTCGTGGTCATCGCCGAGGTGAGGATCTTCACGTTGGGCAGGCTGGCGAGCTTGCGCTGGAGCACTGCGTCGGCGCGGAGCTGGCTGTCATACTCGATCAGCGTGACGTGCGCGACGATGCCGGCCAGGTCGATCGCGGCCTCGACGCCCGAGTTGCCGCCGCCGATCACCGCCACGCGCTTGCCCTTGAACAGCGGGCCGTCGCAGTGCGGGCAATAGGCCACGCCCTTGTTCTTGTACTCGTCCTCGCCCGGCACGTTCATCTGCCGCCAGCGCGCGCCGGTGGAGAGGATGATCGCCTTGGCCTTCAGGCTCGCGCCGTTCGCCAGCACCACTTCGTGCAGACCGCCTTCGCGCTTCGCCGGGATCAGCTTCTCGGCCCGCTGCAGGTTCATGACGTCGACGTCATAATCCTTCACATGCTGCTCGAGCTGGGCGACGAGCTTGGGGCCCTCGGTGTGCGAGACCGAGATGAAGTTCTCGATGCCCATGGTGTCGAGCACCTGGCCACCGAAGCGCTCGGCGGCAACGCCGACCCGGATGCCCTTGCGCGCGGTGTAGATCGCCGCCGCGGCCCCTGCGGGACCGCCGCCGATGATCAGCACCTCGAACGGATCCTTCTTCTTGATCTTCTCGGCCGCGCGGGCTTCGGCGCCCGTGTCGATCTTGGCGACGATCTGCTCCAGGTCCATCCGGCCCGAGGCGAAGGGCTCGCCGTTCAGGTAGACGGTCGGCACGGCCATGACCTTGCGGCCCTCGACCTCTTCCTTGAACAGCGCGCCGTCGATCGCGACGTGGCGGATATTGGGGTTGAGCACCGCCATCAGGTTCAGCGCCTGCACCACGTCCGGGCAGTTCTGGCACGAGAGCGAGAAATAGGTCTCGAAGCTGAAATCGCCGTCGATCGCGCGGACCTGCTCGATCAGCTCCTGCGCCGCCTTGCTGGGGTGGCCGCCGACCTGGAGCAGGGCGAGCACCAGCGAGGTGAACTCATGCCCCATCGGGATGCCGGCGAAGCGCACGCCGAGATCGGTGCCCTTGCGGCGGATCATGAAGCTGGGCTTGCGACGGTCGTCCGCGTGGACGAGGTCGATCTTGTCGGACAGCGCGGCGATGGCCGCCAGCAGCTCGCCCAGCTCGCGCGACTTGGCGTCTTCGCCCAGGCTGGCGACGAGCTCGATCGGCTCGCGGATGTTCACGAGATAGCCCTTGAGCTGCTGCGTCAGGTTGGCGTCGAGCATGGGGAAACTCCTGTGTGTCTTACTAAACGACCCGGAGCGGAGGGGGGATCCGCTCCGGGTCGCAACCGGCGCCCGCATTGGGGGGCAGGGACGGGCGCCGTATTACTAGGTCCTTCCCAAAGGAGGGAAGATGACCTTTAGATCTTGCCGACCAGGTCGAGCGACGGCGCGAGGGTCTCGGCGCCTTCTTCCCACTTGGCGGGGCAGACTTCGCCCGGGTGCGCGGCAACATACTGCGCGGCCTTGATCTTGCGGAGCAGTTCCTGGGCGTTGCGGCCAACGCCTTCCGAAGTGATCTCCATGATCTGGATCACGCCGTCCGGGTCCACCACGAAGGTGCCGCGATCGGCCAGGCCCTGGCCCGCACGCAGAACGTCGAAGTTGTTCGAGATGGTGTGGTTCTGGTCGCCCAGCATGTAGTAGTTGATCTTGCCGATCGCGGGCGAGGTGTCGTGCCACGCCTTGTGGCTGAAATGCGTGTCGGTCGAGACCGAATAGACTTCAACGCCCATGCCCTGCAGGGTCGGGTAGATATCGGCCAGGTCTTCCAGTTCGGTCGGGCACACGAAGGTGAAGTCCGCCGGGTAGAAGAAGAAGACCGCCCACTTGCCCTTCACGTCGGCGTCGGTGACTTCGACGAACTTGCCTTCCTTGTAGGCCTGTGCGGTGAACGGCTTGATGGTGCTGCCGATAAGAGCCATGATTGTTGTTCCTCCAGAACGGGGGTTGCTGTTGCGAAACCGGATATAGGCGGCCGCATCGCTTCTGTGAAATTGGAAGACCCGCTTGCGCTGATCGAGTGGCTCACTCAATCAGCCAGCTTTGATCGCTCACCTAGGTAAGTAGGTTTCAGACCAGCGCGCGATAGAGGCTGAACGCGCTGGTGGCGGTCAGCACCACGCCGACCAGGCTCAGCAACAGGCGTACCGGCATGCGCTTGGCGAACATCGCGCCGAACGGCGCCGCGACCACCCCGCCGATCAGCAGCCCCAGCACCGGGTGCCAGAAGGCAGGCGTGAAGCCCTGCGCGCCGATGTGGAACAGGAACGTCGCGGAAATGGTGAGGGTCAGGAAGAACTCGGTGGTGTTGACCGTGCCGATCGTCGTGCGCGGTTGCGCACCCTGAACCAGCAGGTTGCTGGTCACCACCGGACCCCAGCCGCCACCGCCGGCGGCATCGAGGAAGCCGCCGGCCAGCCCGAGCGGCTCGACGATCTTCGGCTCGCGCTGGTGCGGGGGAAAGCGGACGGCCCGGAACAGCAGGTACAGGCCGATCGCCGACAGATAGGCCATCACGAACGGCCGCGTCACCGATGCGTCGAGCGTGGTCAGCACATAGGCCCCCAGCACGCCGCCGATGACGCCGGGGATCAGCAGCCGGGCGAACAGCCGCCAGTTCACGTTGCGGTGGAGGACGTGGCTAAGCCCCGACACGCCGGTGGTCATCGTCTCGACCAGGTGTACGCCGGCGGAAGCCGTCGCGGGCGCGATGCCGAGGACGCTGACCAACAGGGTGCTGGAAATCACTCCGAACGCCATGCCGAGTGCGCCGTCCACCAGCTGGGCGGCGAAACCGACGGCGACATAGGGCAGCATCTCGGCGAGCGTAATTCCGGCGAACATCCATGCCCCCGTTGCGATGGGTCGGCCCACCGAAATGGCGGGTTCCGCCAAATCCTACAACCCCGATAGTGTATGGACGGGACAGGCATGCAGCGGGGGCATGCTGGAAATTCCGGGGATGCTCCCCTATTTTGCGTGCTGCAAAGGGGTCCGGCCATGTACCAGCGTCTGAAGCGCTATCTCGATTCCATCCATGCGCGCGACCCGGCGCCACGGAGTCGGCTGGAAATCCTGCTCTATCCCGGAGTCTGGGCGCTCGGCTATCACCGCATTGCGCATGCGCTGTTCCGCCGCCGCTTCTTTTTCCTGGCGCGGCTGGTCAATCACTGGTCACGCTGGATGACCGCGATTGATATCCATCCGGGTGCGACGATCGGCCATAATTTCTTCATCGACCACGGCTTCGTGGTGATCGGCGAAACGGCGACCATCGGCGACAATGTGACGATCTACCAGTGCGTCACGCTGGGCGGCACCAGCCCGGACAATGGCGTGGGCGGCAAGCGCCACCCGACGCTGCTCGACGGCGTGATCATCGGCTCGGGCGCGCAGGTGCTGGGTCCCATCACGGTGGGTGAGCGCGCACGGATCGGCGCCAATGCGGTCGTCACCAAGGACGTCGCTCCCGGCGCGGTGATGGTCGGTATCCCGGCCAAGCCGACGCTGGTCGAGGCGGTCACGTGGCAGAAGGACTTCGTGCCCTATGGCACGCCGTGCAGCGACGTGTTCGACCCGTCCACCCAGAAGCTGGAACTGATGCGGTGCGAAATGGAGACGCTGCGCAAGCGGCTCGACACCATGATCGCCGAGCGTGACGCCGATTCCGAGCGGCGTGATCGGGCCTGATGGGAACCGTCACCCCGCTTCCCCTCGCGCGTCCCGAGCAGGTCGGTTTCGACCGTCTCGAGCTCAACCGGATCCTGGATTTGTATGGCCGGATGGTCGCCGCCGGCCACTGGCGGGACTATGCGATGCAGTTCGAAAAGGATTTCGCTGCATTCGCCGCGTTCCGCCGGGCAGCGGAGCGGCCCGAATACCGGATCGAGAAGCGGCCGTCCCTGCGCAATCGGCAGGGCATGTGGGCGCTGGTCAACGAGAGCGGCGCGGTGCTCAAGCGCGGGCATGAGCTTGGCCCGGTGCTGGCGCCGATAGAGCGCCGGCTGATGAAGCTGGTGGAAGAATAGGGGCACGGCATGTCCTTCCCCCGTGAAAGGGGAAGGACATGGCCTGATGCGGTTTACACGAGCGCGCCCTGCTGCGTCGGCGGCAGGCGACGGGCGAAGTCGCCGAGCACGCCCACGGCCGCGCGGCGCATCGGATGCCAGAAGGCGGAGAGCGTCAGCAGCGCCGATCCGATCACCAGCCCGGTGAATGCCGCGCTCAGTTCCACGGCGCCGCTCTGGTGGAACAGCGAGTAGAGCGCCCACAGCACATAGGCGAGGCTGGAGACGAGCAGGGCGCGCCGGTCCACTGCCAGCGCCACGAAGGCGAAGAACAGGTAGAGCGCGAAGACGAGCGCGGCCATCGGCGCCCCGATCTCACCGTCGAACACGCCGAGCATGTGGAACACCGGGTGCGCGATCAGCGGCGCGGCGGCGAGGTGGAGCCAGAAGGCCACGTCTGCGCGGCGGGTGCGGCGTTCCAGATCGGTCATGTCCCAGCGCATCGCCGCGATGAACGTGCCGATGCCGCCGACGAGCAGGATCGCGTTCACCCAATCCTTGGCCGCGGGGATCAGCGAGGTGATCAACCCCACCGATACGCCGACCACGGCCAGCGCGCCCGCCGCCACCGTGATCGGCACCATGAACCGCCGCCAATGAACCCAGGCGGCGACGGCGGTAAGCGTGCCCGCGACGGCGGCGATCACGCCGGCGATCCGCTCGCGCTGCGGCTCCGTGGTGATATGGAACGCGGATTCGATCCAGGGAATGTTGATGACGAACAACCCAGCAATCGTCGCGCCCGCGCCACCGACGAAACCGAGCAGCAGCAGGATCGACGGGAGCGCGAGGCGGCGGCGCGCTGTGAAATATTCGGCCAGCATCCAGCTGGTCGCCGCCACCGCCGCGCCGCCGCCGATCAGGTTCGCGCCGACGATGCGCGGCTCGGGACCGCTGCCCACCAGCATCTCGACCAGGCTGCCGCCCAGCTTGCCGATGGCGAGCAGGATCAGCGCCGCGGCAATGGTGACGAAAATGTCGTTGAAGCCGCTCAGCAGCCGGAAATGCTCTTCATCCACCGCCGGGGTCGCCCGGCTGGCGGCGACATAGTTGCGGAATGCAGCGGCGGCTTCGGGGGTGAGTGCCCCGGCCTCCACGGCGCTTGCCAGTTCGCTTTCGCTGTACATCGGCCATCCTCCTTAGAAGCGGCAAGCGTGCCACAGGTGTATTGCTGAAGCAATACGGTAATGCGCGTAGGATCAGCGCTGTAACTTGCCGAGGATCGCCATGGTCTGCTCGGCGCCGGATCCGGGGACGATCTCGCCCGTGCGATCGATGATCTCGGCCCATTGTGCGGCGACGGCCTCGGGCGTGCGCTCCGCGAGCACCGCGCCTTGGGTGAGGGTGACATAGGCCGCCTGCACCACGCCTGCGCCTGCGCCCACGATCATGTTGCTGGGCGCCTGTTCGGAGACCAGGAACAGCGCGGCGGGTGCCACATGCTCCGGTGCGAACGCGGCGAAGGCGGCTTCGGGAAAAATATCCTCGGTCATCCGCGTGCCGGCCACCGGCGCAATCGTGTTGACCCGGATCCCGTGCTTGGCGCCTTCCAGGTGCAGCGTCTTGGTGAGGCCGGCGAGCCCCAGCTTGGCCGCGCCATAGTTTGCCTGGCCGAAATTGCCGAACAGGCCGGTGGAGGAAGCCGTCATCAGGATGCGGCCATAGCCCTGTTCGCGCATCGTATCCCACACCGCCTTGGTGGCGCTGGCCGATCCGATCAGGTGGACGTCGACGACGAAGCGGAAATCCTCCGGCGTCATCTTGGCGAAGCTCTTGTCGCGCAGCACGCCCGCATTGTTGATCAGGATGTCGATCCGGCCCCAGCGCGCCTTGGCGGCCTCTGCCATTGCGAGCATGGCGTTCGGGTCCGTGACGCTCCCGCCATCGGCGATCGCCTCGCCGCCCAGCGCCTCGATTTCGGTGACCACCGCCCGAGCGGCATCGGAATGGCCGGATCCGTCGCGGCCGGCGCCCAGATCGTTCACCACCACGCGCGCGCCACGCCGGGCGAGCTCCAGCGCATAGGCACGGCCGATCCCGCCGCCGGCACCGGTGACGATGGCGACGCGGTCATCAAAGCGGATGGTCATGGGGGATGCTCTCCAACGATGGGTTTTGCGGAGAGACTAGGGCAGGTTGGGCGTGTCGCCAACCATGCTCCCCTCCCGCAAAGGGGAGGGGAGGATAGATGTCGGGGCGTTACTTGCCGCCCGGCTGGCGGCAATGGTCCTTCACGGTGCGCGAGCAGCGCGGATAGCTGGCCGGATCCGAAGGCGGGGGCGGCGGCGCTGCGCCGGCTGCTGCGGGGGCAGGCGCGGCAGACGGGGCTGCTGCCGCATCGACCGGGGCCTGCGGTGCGGGCGGCGCGCCCGGTGCGGTCGTGCCCGGAGGCGGGGGCGGTGAGGGGGCCACGCCCGAACCCGGCGGCGGCGGAGGCGGTGAGGGCGGCGAGGCTTCGCCGGCGCCCGTCGTCCCGTTCATCGGCGCAGGGGGGGCTGCGGGATCGGTCTGCGGAGTCGTCTGGCCCTGCATCGGCGCCGCCGGGGGCGCCGGTTGCGTCTGGGTCTGGCCCGGCGTCGTCTGCTGCGCCGGCATGTCTTGGGCGATGGCGGTGCCGCTGAGGGCGATCGCCGAGGCAAGAAGCATCCACTTCATCTTGTGTCTCCTTCTTCATGAAAGACGAGGTGCGAACGTCCGCCGCGGCGGATTGTTGCAACCAGGTTTCCGGGAAGAAGGTGCGAGGGTGCGGCGATCGGCGGCCGCCGCACCCTGTCTCTCGGTTCAGTTGCCCGCGTCGAGCGCGTATCCGGCCGAGCGGACCGTGCGGATGATGTCCGGCCGGTTGCCCTTGTTGATCGCCTTGCGCAGCCGGCGGATATGCACGTCGACGGTGCGCGATTCGATGTCGCTGTCATGCCCCCACACCGCATCGAGCAGCCGCTCGCGCGAGAACACCCAGCCCGGATGCTCGAGGAAATGCTTGAGCAGGCGGAACTCGGTGGGCCCCAGCTGGATCACTTCGCCGCCGCGGCGGACCTTGTGGCCCACCGTGTCCATCTCGATGTCCGAATAGGTGAGCGCCTCGCCGGCCAGCGCCGGGCGCACGCGGCGCAGCACCGCGCCGACGCGGGCGACCAGCTCGCGCGGCGAGAAGGGCTTGGTGACATAGTCGTCGGCGCCGGTCTCCAGCCCGCGGACACGGTCTTCCTCTTCGCCGCGCGCGGTCAGCATGATGATCGGCACGTTGGCCGTCTCCGGCATGCGGCGCAGGCGGCGGCACACCTCGATGCCCGACAGCCCCTCGACCATCCAGTCGAGCAGCACGATGTCCGGCGTTGCCTCCTTGGCGAGCAGCAACGCTTCCTCGCCATCGGGGGTGTGCTTCACTTCATAGTCTTCGCGCTTGAAATGCCAGGTGACGAGCTCCGCGATCGCGGCATCGTCTTCCACCAGCAGCATCTTGACCCGTGCCATATGTTCCCCTCAGCTCCCGCTGCTTTCGCCGGCTTCCGCCTCGGCGAGATAGTGCCCGGTCGCGGCAAAATAGACCATTTCGGCGACGTTGGTTGCGTGGTCGCCGATCCTCTCCAGATTCTTGGCGACGAACAGCAGGTGCGCCACCTGGCTGATCGTGCGCGGATTCTCGACCATGAAGGTCACCAGCGTGCGGAAGATCGAATCGTAGAAATCGTCGAGCGCGGTATCGCTGGCATGGACCTCGGCCGCGGCCTTGGCATCGCGCGCCGAAAAGGCATCGAGCGCGGCGCGCACCATGTCGGCGGCGACCTGGCCCATCGCGGGCAGGATGGAGACGGCCTCGATCCGCTCCTCGCCTTCGGCATGGATCATCGGCACGCGCTTGGCGATGTTCTTGGCATAATCGCCGATCCGCTCGATCACCGCGGCGATCTTCATCGCGGCGATCACTTCGCGCAGGTCGTCCGCCATCGGGGCGCGCAGCGCGATGACGCGGACGACGAGCTTTTCCAGCTCGGCCTCCATCGCGTCGATCTGCTTGTCCTTCTTGCGCACGGTCCTGGCGAGCGCCTCGTCGCCGCGCTGCAGCGCCTTCATCGCGTCGTAGATCGCCTGTTCGGCAAGCCCGCCCATCTGCGAGATCAGCGCGCGCAGCTGGCTGATGTCCTGGTCGAACGCCTTGACCGTGTGTTCATGAGGGCCTGCCATCAGCCGTACCTTCCGGTGATATAGTCCTTCGTGCGCTCTTCGCGGGGCGCGGTGAAGAGGTTGTCGGTCTCGCCATATTCGACCAGCTGGCCGAGATGGAAGAAGGCAGTGCGCTGCGAGACGCGGGCCGCCTGCTGCATGTTGTGGGTGACGATCACGATCGCATAGCGGCCGCGCAGCTCGTGGATCAGCTCCTCGATCTTGGCGGTGGCGATCGGATCGAGCGCGCTGGCCGGCTCGTCCATCAGGATCACCTCCGGGTCGACGGCGATCGCGCGGGCGATGCACAGCCGCTGCTGCTGGCCACCGGAAAGCGCGGTGCCGCTGTCGGACAGGCGGTCCTTCACTTCCTCCCAGAGCCCCGCGCGCTTCAGCGAGCGTTCGACGATGCCTTCCAGGTCGGTCTTCGACGCCGCCAGGCCGTGGATGCGCGGGCCATAGGCGACATTCTCGAAGATCGACTTGGGGAAGGGGTTCGGCTTCTGGAACACCATGCCGACGCGGGCGCGCAGCTGCACCACGTCCATGTCCGGCGAATAGATGTCCTCGCCGTCCAGCGTGATCTCGCCGGTCACCCGCGCGCTGGCGATGGTGTCGTTCATCCGGTTGAAGGTGCGCAGGAAGGTCGACTTGCCGCAGCCCGACGGGCCGATGAATGCCGTTACCTTGTCCATGTCGACGTCGATCGACACGTCCTTCACGGCCTGCTTGTCGCCATAGGAGACGCTGACGCCGCGAGCCGACATCTTGTGGGGGGCGGGGGAGAGGGCGGTCATTACCAGCGGGTCTCGAACTTGTTGCGAAGGTAGATGGCGAGCCCGTTCATCGCGAGCAGCACCGCGAGCAGCACCAGGATCGCGGCGCTCGTCTTCTCGACGAAGCCGCGGCTGACTTCGTCGGACCAGAGGAAGATCTGCACCGGCAGCACCGTCGACGGATCGGTGAAGCCGCCCGGCGCGGTGACGATGAAGGCGCGCATGCCGATCAGCAGCAGCGGCGCGGTCTCGCCCAGCGCACGCGCCATGCCGATGATCGTGCCGGTGAGGATGCCGGGCATCGCCAGCGGCAGCACATGATGGAACACCACCTGGATCGGGCTCGCGCCGATGCCGAGCGCGGCGTCGCGGATCGACGGCGGCACGCCCTTGATCGCGTTGCGGCTGGCGATGACGATGACGGGCATGATCATCAGCGCCAGCGTCACGCCGCCGACCAGCGGTGCCGAGCGCGGCAGCATCGGGCCATAGACATGGCCGCCGATCTGCCAGGTGCCGAGAAACACCGCGACGCCGAGCAGGCCGAAGATGATCGAGGGTACCGCGGCGAGGTTGTTGATCGAAACCTCGATGAGATCGGTCCACCGGTTCTTCGGCGCATATTCCTCGAGATAGATGGCCGACAGCACTCCCACGGGGAAGGCGATCAGGAAGGTGATCGCCATGGTGAGCAGCGAGCCCTTGAGCGCACCCCAGATGCCGACCGCCACCGGATCGGTCGAATCGGATTCGCGGAGGAATGCCGCGTTGAAGCTGCGGGAGATCGCGCCCTGTTTCTGCAGCCGCGCAACGCCCGCTTCCATCGCGGGATCGCCTTCGCCGGCCAGCGCCTGATCGAAGCCGGTGGCGGCGGGGACATAGACCGTCGCGCGGCGTTCCAGCAGCGAGGGGTCGCGCTTCACTGCGGTACGGACCGCCAGCCACGCGCTGGGCGCGAGATAGCGGTCTCCCTCCGGGCCGAAGGCGCGAACCGCCGCATTGTCCACCGCGTCCTCAAGGCCGGCGCTGGCCAGCGCCAGATCGGCGGCGGGCGTGGCGAGCTGGCGGCGCTCGATGTTCAGGCCGTCTGCACGCAGGTCGATCGGCAGCGCCAGTTCGGTGACGGTGAAGCCGCGCCACCCTTGCGCCACCATGGTGAGCAGCAGGAAGCCGAGGAACGCTGCCGAGAGGATCACCGCGCCGGCGCCGAGCACGCGGAAACGCCGTTCGGCCGCATAGCGGCGGCGGATGCGCTTCTGCATCGCCGCGCCCTTCCAGTCGGTCGGCCGGCGCTCGGCCTGGGCGGCGGGCTTATTCATAGGCCTCGCGATACTTCTTCACGACGCGCAGCGCGACGATGTTGAGCAGCAGGGTGATGACGAACAGGGTGAGGCCCAGCGCGAAGGCGGCGAGCGTCTTCGGGCTGTCGAACTCGGCCTCGCCGGTCAGCAGGTCGACGATCTGCTTGGTGACGGTGGTGGCGCTCTGCAGCGGGTTGAGCGTGATCGTCGCGGCGCCCGAGGCGGCCATGACCACGATCATCGTCTCGCCGATCGCGCGGCTCACCGCGAGCAGCACGCCGGCGACCACGCCCGGCAGCGCAGCGGGGACGAGCACGCGCGAGATCGTCTCGCTCGTGGTGGCGCCCATCGCAAGGCTGCCGTCGCGCATCGCGGTGGGTACGGCAGCGAGCGAATCGTCTGCCATCGAGGAGACGAACGGGATGATCATCACTCCCATGACGAGACCGGCGGCCAGCGCGCTTTCGGACGAGGCGAAAGGATCGCCCAGCAGCACCGCCAGCTTGCGCACCGCCGGCGCCACGGTGAGCGCGGCGAAATAGCCATAGACAACGGTGGGCACGCCGGCGAGCATCTCCAGCGTCGGCTTCATCCAGCGCCGCGTGGTGGGCGAGGCATATTGGGTGAGGTACACCGCGCTCATCAGCCCGAAGGGGATGGCGACCAGCATCGCGATCACCGCGCCGATGAAGAAGGTGCCCCAGAACAACGGCACCGCGCCGAGCGACGCGCCGGGGTTCTTCGCGTCGATGACCTGCGGGCTCCAATGGGTGCCGAACAGGAACTGGGTGATCGGCACCTGCGCGAAGAAGCGGGTGGATTCCCAGAAGAGCGAAGCGAAGATGCCGATGGTGGTGAAGATCGCGATCAGCGAGGCGACCAGCAGCCCCATCATCAGCGTGCGCTCCACCTTGGAACGGGCGCGGAAATCGGGGCGGGTGCGGCTCAGCGCGAAGGCTGCTCCGGCAAAGGCGAGCAGCGCCGCCGCCGCGGTGCCGATCCAGGCGTAGCGGCTGCGCGCTGCATGCACGATCGGGGCGAGCTGCCGCGCCAGCGGATCGGCTTCCGTGTCGTACGGGTTCTTCGCGACGTCGCGTGCCTGGGCGAGCACCGAGTCGCGCTCGAACGCGAAGTCGGACAGGCTGGCGGCGGCGGGGCTCTGCAGTACCGTCTGGCGGACCAGCCCGGGGCTGATCGCTGACCACACGACCAGGAACAGCAGCGGCGGCAGCACCGTCCACATGGCGACGAACCAGCCATGCTGCGCCGGCAGCGAGTGCAGCCGCTTGGCGCCGCCGCGATCGAACCGCAGCGCGCGCGCGCGGGCCGTCAGCCAGCCGATCAGCCCGAGGCCCAGGATCACAAACGAAAGCGCGAACGGGTTCACGGGCGGAGCATCTCGGCGAAACGGGGGGCGAAGGCAGCGATCACTTGAGGACTGCCGGATCCAGCGGGGTGAGGTCCGCCACGCGCTTGGCCATGTCGGCGCGCACGGCTTCGGGCGCGGCGATGAGGCCGCGTTTCACCAGCGGGCCCGTGGGGCCCCAGAGGGACGTGTAGAGCGTGAGGAAATCCTTCAGCCCCGGCACGGCCTTCAGGTGCCGCTTCTTGACGTAGAGGTAGAGCGGGCGGGCGCCCGGATAGCGGCCATCGGCGATGGTTGCGTAGGTCGGCGCGACGCCTTCAACCTGCACGCCGTGCAGCCGGTTCTGGTTCTCTTCGAGATAGGAATAGCCGAAGATGCCGAGTGCGTTGGGATTCTGCGCCAGCCCCTGGACGATCAGATTGTCGTTCTCGCCCTTGTCGACATAGGGGCCGTCGTCGCGGATGCGGCGGCATTCGGCGTCGTACTGCGCCGGATCCGCCTCGGCCTTCAGCCTGGTGGCGTTGGGATCGGCCTCCAGGCAGCCGGGCGCGAGCATCAGCTCGACGAACGCGTCGCGCGTGCCGCTGGTGGAGGGCGGGCCCATGACGAGGATGGGGATGGCCGGCAGGTCGGGATTTACATCGTGCCAGGTGCGGGCGGTGTTCGGCTTGCCCAGCGGCTTGGCCGCGAGCGCCAGATAGACGTCGCGCTTGCTCAGCTGGAGCTTGGGCCCCTGGTTGGATTCGGCGAGCGCCACGCCGTCCAGGCCGATCACGATCTCCATGATCTCGCCGACCTGGTTCGCCTCGCAGCGGTCATATTCCTTGCGGGTCATCCTGCGCGAGGCGTTGGCGATGTCGGGGAACTGCGCGCCCACGCCTTCGCAGAAGCGGCGGATGCCCGCACCGCTGCCGATCGATTCCACCACCGGGGCCTTGCGGCTGCTGCGCGCATTGACGAACGCTTCGGCCACCGTGGTGGTGAAGGGGTAGACGGTAGAGGAACCGACGACGCGGATTTCACGCGTAGCGCTGCCGTCGCACGCCGACAGGGCGAGCGTGCCGAAGGCGATCAGCGCTAGACGACCCAGCATCGTCACTTTGTGCTCCCCGAGGATGGCGGTATTTGGATTACGGAGTCTGCGCTTTGCCCCGCGCATCGCCCATCCGGCAATCGCGTTACGACTTTATGACAGTGGGCTCGATCGGCAGCCGCACGGCGACCGTGGTGCCGACCCCCACGCTGGAGGCGATGTCCAGCCGCCCCCGGTGGCGTTCCACCACATGCTTGACGATGGCAAGGCCCAGCCCGGTGCCCCCCAGCGAGCGGCTCCGTCCCGAATCGACACGATAGAAGCGTTCGGTAAGGCGCGGAATATGCTCCGCCGGAATGCCCTCGCCCTGGTCCGCCACGGCGAAGCGCACCATCGTGTCGCCCTCGCTGCGCAGCGATACCGTAACTGGTGTGCCGGCGCGGCCATATTTCATCGCGTTGCCGATCAGGTTGTGGAGCAGCTGGCTCAGCTGGGTGCGGTCGCCGCGCACCGGGGACACGGCTTCGATCTCGGTCACCAGATCGGCCGCACGGGGGCTGCCGGAAAGCTCGGCGCAGACCTGTGGGATCAGGTCTGCCAGTTGCACCGATTCCGCCGGCGCGCGGTATTTCTCCGCCTCGATCCGGCTCAGCGAGATCAGGTCGCTGATCAGCCGGTCCATCCGCCGCGCTTCGTCGTGCATGATCTTGAGGAAGCGGGCACGAATCTCCGGCTCCTCACCCGCACCGTCGGCCAGCGTTTCGACATAGCCGAGCAGCGAGGCGAGCGGCGTGCGCAGCTCGTGGCTGGCATTGGCGACGAAATCGACGCGCATCCGGTCGGCGGTGTAGCTGCCGGTGCGGTCGACCAGGTGGACGACGCGTTCGCCGGTCTCCAGCGTGCGCACCCGCATCTCCCAGCGCTGTTCGCGCGTGCCGAGGCCGACGAGGTGGATGGGCGCGCTATGATCCTCGCCGGGGTCGAGCAGGCGCTCGGCGGCGGCGGGGTGGCGGATCGCAAGGCGCACGTCCTCGCCCAGGATATGGTCGCCGAGCAGCGCGCGCGCGGCGGCGTTGGCGGCGATCACGCGGGTAGCGGCGATCACCAGCACCGGCTCCGCGATCGCCTCGATCACCTCGCCAAAGGCCGGATCGCGATCGGCGGTTGCCGCGTCGTCGCGCGGGATCGGTGCCGGATCGCCGCCGATGCCGACGACCAGCACGGCGGCCACCCCGCCGACCAGCAGCACCAGCGCCACCTGCAGGTCGCCGTTGAGCAGGAACCCCACCAGCGCCGAGAGGGCGGCGACTCCCAGTGCGAGAGCGATTCGGGAGCCATGGGCCGAGAGCATGTGCGCCTTCTAGCGCGCGATCGTCCCAAGACGAGCCCGTATTTACGATTGCGAAATGGGCGCGGGCGCAGAAGAAGAGGGCGATGGACGATCCCAAACCCGAAGATCAGCCGACCCGTCGGCGTGCGCTGATGCTGGGCGCGGCAAGTGCTGCCGCGATCGTCTCCATCCGCCCTGCGCTGGCGCAGACCAACGCCTCGATCATGCAGTGCGAGATTCCGGTGACGGACCCCGGCCGCGCGGGCAGCTATATCGCGTCCGACGGGCGGGTCGTGCCCGCGCATACGCCGGGCGCGTTCCCGGCTCCGGGACGAAACTTCAAGGCGCAGGACGTGAAGCGCGCCCTGAACGGCGGCACCCTGCCGGGCACCGATCCGCAGGCGAGCCGCGCCTACACCAACTATATCCGCCGCCTGCAGCGCGGGACCAGCGGCTTCACCTGCTTCGCCTCGCTGCAGATGCCGCGCGGCTGAAGGGCCCGGCGGTGTTCTATCGCGCCGCCGATCCCGCGACCCTGCGCATCGTGCCGCTGGATGCGCTGACGCTTGTCTACCACCGTGCCTCCGGCATCACCCATATCGTCGATGCGCCGGTGCCGGAAATCCTTGATATACTCGGCGAGGAGCCGCGCGATCTGGTTGGCCTGCTCGCGGTGCTGAGCGAGCGCTTCGACCTCGCCGACCCCGATCCGGCGGCATTGGCGGTGCGGCTGGACGAGCTGGTCGCCGCCGGGCTGGTGGAGCGGACATGCGCCATCTGAAGCTGCTGCGGATCGGGCCGATCGGCTTCCGCATCGGCAGCCACTGGCGCGGGCCGATCGCGGCGCTCGACAGTCTCTATCGCGACTATCCCGGCCCCTGCGACGGCATCGCCGACTTCAATGTCCATCTGTTCGCCGCGCGGCCCTGGCGGCGGGTGGTGCGGCCCTCGGTGCATATCGCGGGCGATTTCGTGATCCCGGACGCGGCACCGCTGCCGCTGGCGCAGGGGCTGCTCGCCGCCGAGATGGGGATGAACCTCCAGATGGCGCTGGGCTTGCGGCGCTACCTGCTGCTCCACGCCTCGATGGTCGAGCGGGACGGGCGGGCGGTGCTGATGACCGGCATCTCCGGCGCGGGCAAGTCGACGCTGGCGGCGCTGCTGATGGCGCGCGGATGGCGGCTGATGGGCGACGAGTTCGCGCTGATCGACTGCGCAATCGGCCTGGCGCATGCCTTTCCGCGGCTGGTGAGCCTGAAGAACGAGGCGATCGACGTGGTGGCGCAGGCGATGCCCGATGCGCGGTTCGGCCCGTTGCTGCAAGGCACGCCCAAGGGCGCGATCCGCCATCTGGTTCCCGACGCGCGGGCCATCGCCGCGATGGACGTGCCGGCCGAACCCAGCCTGATCCTGTTCCCGCGCTTCGGCTTCGAGGCGGCAGAGCGGCCGGTGCTGCCGAGCGAGGCGTTCGTGCGGCTCACCCAATCCTCCACCAACTATGTCACGCTCGCCGAACGCGGGTTCGAGGCGCTGACCCGGCTGGTGCAGACGGTGCCCGCGCGGGCGATCGACTATCCCGACGCCGAGACCGCGCTGGCGATGGTGGAGGCGCTGGCATGAACCCGGCGCGGCTGCTCGCCCGCGTGCTGCGCGATCCTGCGGCGATCGCGGAACTGCAGGCGGCCGAGTGGAACGCGCTGTGGGCCGTCGCGCGGGCCGAGCAGCTTGCGGGCACGCTCGCGCATCGCATCGCGGGATTGCCGATGCCGGGGGCGGCGGCACGGCTGGTGGCGGACGCGATCGCCTCGGCCGAGCAGGGATGCACCGCCGCGCTGTGGGAAGCCGAGATGGCGCGCCGCGCGCTGGCAGCAATCGACGCGCCGGTCGTGCTGCTCAAGGGCACCGCCTATGCCGCAGCCGGGCTGTCCCCCTCGACCGGCCGGGTGATCGGCGATCTCGACATCCTGGTGCCGCGCGAGTCGATCGGCGAGGTGGAAGCGGCGCTGCTCGCATCCGGATGGGAATGGGTGAAGCCGGACCCCTATGACGATGCCTATTACCGCCGCTGGATGCACGAGCTGCCGCCGCTGATCCACCGCGATCGCGACAGGATGATCGACGTCCACCACACGATCCTGCCGCGCACCGCGCGCATTCGGCCGGATGCGCGCGCGCTGCTGGCAGACAGCGTGGTGCTGGAGAATGGCCTGCGTATCCTCAGCCCCCAGGACATGCTCTGCCACGCCGCCGCGCACCTGTTCGCCGACGGTGACCTGGCGGGGGGCATGCGCAACCTGTGGGACATCCACTGCCTGCTCGGCGAATTCGGTTTCGGCGGACTGGCCGAACGTGCCGCCCATCACGGGCTGAGCGCCGCGATGGCGCGCGCGGTGCGGCAGGCGGTGCGGCTCTATGGCACGGAAGCGCCGCCCGCATGGCAGGGCTGGGACGCGCTCGACCCGTTGTTCCATCGCCGGCTGACCGCGCGCGACCGGTGGGGCCGCTCGACGCGCAAGGCGGTGCAGCTCGGCTTCTACCTCCGCTCGCACCTGTTGCGGATGCCGCCGGCGATGCTGGCCCGGCACCTCTGGACGAAGTGGCGCAAGGGGCACCGGCCGAGCTGAGCCGGACGGCGCCCCCGCGCGATCAGAAGGTCGCGATCTTCACCATGAACCGCACGTTGCGGCCCGGCTGGATCACCAGATCCTTGTTGAGCGAGGCGGCATTGCGCTGCACCTCGTCGGTGAGGTTCTGGCCGATGATCGCGAACTCGATCCCCGGCTGCGACCTGAACGGGCGCACGGCGATCTGCGCGTTGAGGTTGTTGTAGCCCGGCGTCTCGGTATCGAACGCGCCGAACCTGGTCTGCCTGCCGGCATGGACGAACTGCACCGCCGCATCCAGCGCCGGGCTCAGCCAGTTGACCCCGCCGCCGAGGCGATAGGGCGGGATGCGCGGCACATTGCTGCCGCTGTCCAGCGTCGCGCGGGTATAATCGGCCAGCGCGGTGAGTTGCAGCGTGCGGTCATGCCCGCGCAGCAGGTCGTAGCTTGCCTTGCCCTCCAGCCCGCGGAAATGGGCGCCCTGCTGGCGATAGTTGAGCTCCTTCAGGTCGCCGTCGCCGCCGAACGCGCAGGTCCCGTCGTCGTCACAGGTGCGCCCGGTGAGGTCGCCATAGATATAGTTGTGGAACCAGGTGGAATAGGCGCTGCCGTCGAGGTGCAAGCGATCCAGGTTCACCCGCAGCGTCGCCTCGATCGAATTGGCACGTTCGATCTTCAGGTCGGGATCGCCGGTCTCGAACGTGTTGGGGCCGTCATGGCCGCCGCGTGCGAACAGCTCGGTGATCGCGGGCGCGCGCCCCGTGCTGGAGCCGGTGAGGCCCAGCTTCACATGGGCGCCGACATCGAGCAGCGCACCGATCGCGCCGCTGACCGGCGTGAACTCGCGTGCGGTGAACACGTCGGAGGCCGGAGTGCCTTCGGTGCGGACATGCTCCACGCGGCCGCTGGCCTGAAGGTGGAGGATGTCGGCTACCGGCAGTTCGGTGAACAGATAGGCGGCTTCACTCTGCGTCGTGGTGGGGAACAGGTAGCTGCTGTCCTCCCCGATCGCCGAGAACTTGCGGTTCTGCACCTCGAATCCCAGCGCCGAGTTGCGGATGGGGCCCAGCGGATTCAGCAGGAATTCCAGATGGCCGTCGAATTCCTTGTTGCGGAAGGTCGTCGCGATCGTGCCGTCCGGTTCCTTCTCGTCGTGCGTATAGTCGGCATAGCTGGCGTCGACATTGATCGACTTGAGAGGGCCGGCGTTCACCGCGAACACGTCGCGCGACATCACCTTGGTCTGCCGCATGTCGATATAGGTGTCGTCGCTGGGGATGCCGTATTTGGAGTTATACTGGCTGACCGACAGGCCGATGTGGCTCGCATCCTTCTCGCCGAAGAAGTAGGAACCGCCGACCGAGACCCCGTGGCCGCGGAAGAACGAGTTCTGCTGGGTGCCGAGCGGCGTGTCGTAATCGCCTGCGTCGCGGTAGAAGCCGTCGGCATGCAGCGCGATCGCGCCGAGCTTTGCATCGACCAGCGCGCCGCCTTCGCCGACATTGGAGACGGTGCCATAGCTGCCCACCGCCTCGCCCGAGAGCGCCTCGCTCGGCAGCTTCATCGGCACGCGGTTGTTGATCACGTTGACCACACCGCCGATCGCCTGGCTGCCATAGCGCAGCGTGCCGGCGCCGCGGACCACTTCGATGCTCTGCGCGGAGAAGGGGTCGACCGGGATGCCGTGATCGGGCCCGATGTCCGATACGTCGGAGCTGCTCGCGCCGTTCTCCAGAATGCGCACCCGGGTCGCGTCCATGCCGCGGATGATCGGTCGGCTGGCGCCGTTGGCGAAGGTCGTTGCGGCGATGCCGGGCTCCTGCGCCAGCGCGTCGCCGATGCTGGCGCCGCCGCTGCGCAGGATCTGGTCGCGATCGACATGGGTGACGATGGTCGGCACCTCGTCGCTAGCCACGGCATAGGGCGCCGCCGTGATGATGATGACGTTCTTGTCGTTGGCCTGCTGCGGGTCGGAATCGGCAAAGGCATGGGGCACGAACGCGACGAAGGCCGCGCCCGCGAGAAGGGCAGTACGCATGGAAAGGATACTCCGTGAACCTGGGGTGCGCCGCCGATATCGGCGGCGCGAGATTGTCTTCAGGCGGTGCGGAGGGCAGGGGGCGCGCGGCTGTGCCAGGCGTGCGAACGCAGCAGGCGCTGCGCCGGATCGGCGGCCTCGCGCGCACGCCACTGGATGGCGGGAAGGGGAGGACTGAAGGCCGGCGGCAGGGGGGCGAGATAGGCCGCCGCCGTCGCACCCTCGTCGCAGAGGGGGCAATCCGGATCGTCGTCGTTCTGCTTGGGCGCATGGTGCGCGTGGGTCGCGACGGACCAGCTAGGCGCCGCATGCACATGCGCCCGCACGATCCCCGCCTGCCAGCACAGCGCGAACGCCAGCAGCAGCGCCGGCAGCAGCCGGGCGAGGAGATCGGGCACGCGGAACAGGCGCATGCCCGCTGCCCTACTGCAGCGGCGTGCATGTTTCAATATATCATTGGTGCGGGATGGCGGCGATGTCGATCCGTGCGGTGGCAAGCGCCAGCGGCGCGTGGCGATGCGAGACGAGGAGCAGGCCGGTTTCCGTCGCGTCCAGCCACGCGCGCAGCCGGGCGACCAGATCTGCCTCGGTTGCCGCGTCCAGGCCTTCGCTCGGCTCGTCGAGCAGCAGCCAGGGGCGGCGGGCGAGCAGCGCGCGGGCGAGCGACAGCCGCTTGCGCTCACCGCCGGAAAGCGTGCCGCCGGCTTCGGCCACCGGCGTGTCCAGTCCGGCGGGCATCCGTGCGACGGTCGCCTCCAGGCACGCGGTGCGCAGCGCCGCATGCATTTCCGCCTCCGTGATCCCGGGACGGGCAATGCGCAGATTGTCTGCGATCGAGCCGGCGATCAGCATGGCATCCTGCGGCGCGAGCGCGCATTGCTGCCGCAGCACCTCGGCGGGGCACTGCTCGGCCGGCGTGCCGCCGAGGCCGATTGCATGGACCGGCGCGCGAAGGCCGGCCAGCGCTTCGATCAGCCGCGTCTTGCCCGTGCCGGACACGCCGGTGATCGCGATGCGCGCACCCGGCGCCACCACCTGCTCGCCGAGCGTGATGGGCAGTGCGGCAGCGGTTCCGGCCGGCGCCGGGCTGAGTTCCCCCGGCAGCTGCGACAGCGTGGCGAGACGGGCCAGCCCCTGCTCGACGCTGGCCTGGCGGAGGGCCGTGCGGGCAAAAGCCGCCATCGCCTCCACCGCAGCAGCGGCGGCAAGCAGCGCCAGCGCGCGCACCGGCGCGCCGCCTTCGGCCAGCGCGAACACCAGGGCGGCCGCGAGCGTGCCATAGCCGGCGAGCAGCCCCGCCACGGTTCCGTCACCGCGCGCGAGCGCCGCGCGGGCGCGATCGAGCGGGCGCGATAGTGCAGCGATGGTGTCCGCCACGCGGGGGGCGAGGCCATAGGCGATGATCTCGGGGCGGGCAGCGGCATAGTCGACGAAGGCGGTGCGCAGTGCGCCCAGCGCCTCGGCGGCCTCCGCGGCGGGGCCGGCCGTCAGGCGGCGCGCCGCCAGGGTCAGGAGGGGCGGCAGCGCGGCGAGAAGCAGCGCCAGTGCAAGCGCGGCCTTCCACCCCGCAAGCGCCACCAGCGCAACCGCGAAGCACGCGGCGGCGAGGCTGGCAGGCCGGCCCGGGCGGCGGACGACCAGGTCTTCCAGCGCCTCGATGTCGCCGATCAGTCGTGCGCTGGCGTCGCCGCTGGCAAGGTCCGGCGCCGTGCGGCTGTCCTGCGCGGCCAGCTTGCCGAACAGGCGCCCGCGCAGATCGGCCATCGCAGTCAGCGCGGCCTGGTGCGACAGCAGTCGTTCGCCATAGCGCCCGCCAGTGCGCAGGATCGCAAGACCGCGGATGGCGGCGCTCGGAATCAGATAGTTGAACGCAGCGACGGCGGCGGCGCCGCTCGCCCCTGCGATCGCCGCGCCGGTGAGGAACCAGCCGGACAGGGCCAGCAGCAGGATCGATGCCAGCCCGGCGATGGTCGCGCAGGCAAGCGCCTGGCGTAGCGTGCGGCGTTCCGGGGCGGCGAGGGGGAAGGGGTTCACAGCGTCACCTCGGCATCGGCAGCCGCGATCAGGCGCGGATCATGGGTTGCGACGATCACCGCACGCTCCTCTGCGACGGCGCGGAGCAGCGCGGTGATCGCGGCTGCGCTGGCATCGTCCAGGTCGGCGGTCGGTTCGTCGGCGAGCAGCAGGGGGCGGTCCGCGAGCAGCGCGCGCGCAAGGCCGAGCCGTCGCCGTTCGCCGCCGGAAAGGCCGGAACCGCGATGGTCGAGCGGCAGGTCCAGGCCGGCGCCGCGGTGCGCGAGCATTGCGGTGAGGCCCACTCGTTCAATGGCGGCCTGTACCGCCGCGTCGCTGGCGTGCGGCGCGGCCAGCACCAGATTGTCGCGGAGCGTACCCGGCAGGATGAGGGGGTGCTGCGCCGCCCAAGCGATGGCTTCGGCGCCGGGCGCGGCGAGCGTGCCCGAACTGGGGGGGATCTGTCCCGCAATGGCCGCAAGCAGGCTCGTCTTGCCGCTGCCGGTGGGGCCGGTCAGGGCCACCAGTCCGGTGGTGCCGACCGAAAGCTCGGCCGGGCCGATCGTCCGGCCGGGCCAGGCGATCACCACTGCATGTGCCTGTACGCCCGTGAACATGGCGGGTGCCGCCGCCGGTGCTGCCAGCTCGGGCACTGCGGCGATGGCCGTTCGCGCAGCTTCGCCCAGCTGCTTGTCGTGATAGGCGGCCGCCAGCCGGCGCATCGGCAGGTAGAATTCCGGCGCCATCGCCAGTGCGAAAAAGGCTTCGCGGAGCGTGAGCGTCTCAGGATCGGGAAAGGGCAGCAGCCCCAGCAGGCTGAACCCGCAATAGACCGCGACCAGCGCGACCGCGAGCGCGGAGAAGAACTCCAGCACCGCGCTGGACAGGAAGGCGACGCGCAGCACCGCGACGGTCCGGCGAGCGACTTCGCGGGTGGCGACGCCCACCTGGCGGGCGATCCGTTCCTCCGCGGCGAAGTGGCGGACGATGGGCAGGGTGCGAACGCGGTCGACGAACAGGTCGGAAAGGTCGCCCAGTGCCGCCAGCTGGCGCTCCGAAGCGCGCTTGGCGGCCGTGCCGGCGAGAATCATGCCGAAGATGAAGGGCACGAGCGTGCCGATCAGGATGCCCGCCGCGACCAGGCTTGCGCACGCGATGATGCCCACCGCGACCAACGGTGCGGCAGCGGCTGCCACGCGCGCGGGCACGAAACGTGTCTCATATCCCTCGATCGTCGCGACATGGTCGATCGCGAGCACGGCGGATTGCCCGCTCGAAGGCGCCGCGCCGCTGCCGAGCAGGCGCTGGACCAGGGCGCGGCGGAGCGGCGCCGTGGTCGCCTGTGCGCCCCGCACCGCCAGCACCGGCACGCCCCAGGCGGTCGCCGCCCGCACGAGGCCGCCGCCCAGCATCGCGGCGAACGCGAGTGCCGGAACGCCGTGCCCGGCGGCCGCGGCGGCCACGCCGTCGGCAATTCCCCAGGCGAACAGCGCGGCGCCGCCAAGGTCGATGATCCAGGCGAGCCCGGCGTGCTTTTGAAGAGCCATATGAGACAATTTGTACAAGCGATTTCGGCCCTGCAACGGAATAGGGGATATCCCGCATAGGCGGTGGCGCCACCGAAGCCTAGGCCGCGGATCACCGGCTCTTTGCTGAGGACACAACTATGGATATGGCAGTCGTAGAGCTGTCGCGCCTGCAATTCGCGCTGACAGCGATGTACCACTTCCTGTTCGTGCCGCTGACGCTGGGCCTTTCCTTCATCCTCGTGATCATGGAAAGTGTCTATGTCGTCACCGATCGCCCGATCTGGAGGGACATCACCCGTTTCTGGGCCAAGTTATTTGGCATCAACTTCGTCCTCGGTGTTGCCACCGGGCTGACGATGGAATTCGAATTCGGGACCAACTGGTCCTATTACTCTCACTATGTGGGGGACATCTTCGGCGCACCGCTGGCGATCGAAGGGCTGATGGCCTTCTTCCTTGAAGCCACCTTCGTCGGCCTGATGTTCTTTGGCTGGGATCGCCTGTCGAAGCGCCAGCATCTGATGGTCACCTTCCTGGTGGCGCTTGGCACCAACTTGTCGGCGCTGTGGATCCTGGTTGCCAATGGCTGGATGCAGCACCCCACCGGTGCGGTGTTCAACGCCGACACGATGCGCATGGAAGTCGTCGACTTCATGGCGGTGATCTTCAACCCCGTCGCCCAGGCCAAGTTCCTGCACACCGTAAGCGCCGGCTATGTCTGCGCCAGCGGCTTCGTGCTCGGCATCTCGGCCTTTTACCTGCTGCGCGGCCGCCATATCGAGCTCGCCAAGCGCAGCTTCGCGGTTGCCGCAGCGTTCGGCCTGGCAGCCTCGCTGTCGGTTGTCGTACTGGGTGACGAAAGCGGCTACGCCCTCACCGACAACCAAAAAATGAAGCTCGCCGCGATCGAGGCCGAATGGCATACCGAAGCGGCACCCGCAGGCATCACGGTGATCGGCTTCCCCTCGAACCAGGGTCGCGAGACGCTGTTCCAGGTCAAGGTTCCCTATGTGCTGGGCCTGATCGGCACGCGCAGCCTTACCGGCCAGGTGGAAGGCATCTATCCGCTGGTGGGCAAGGCCCGGTTGCGAATCGAAAACGGCCTTACCGCCTATGACGCGTTGCAGACGCTGAAGACCGATCGCAACAACGTCGCCGCGCGCGCCAAGTTCGAGACGGCCAAGGGCGATCTGGGCTATGCCCTGCTGCTGAAGCGCTGGGTCGCCGATCCGCGTCAGGCGAGCGAGGCACAGAAGGACCGGGCCGCCTGGTCGACCGTGCCGAACGTGCCGGCCGTGTTCTGGCTGTTCCGCGGCATGGCGGGAATCGGCTTCGTGCTGATCGCCTTCTTCACCGCCGCGCTCTACTACGCCAATGCGCGCCGCTTCCACCGCAAGTGGTTCCTGCGCCTGGCGATGCTGGTGATGCCGCTTCCCTGGCTCGCGATCGAGTTCGGCTGGGTCGTCGCCGAAGTGGGCCGTCAGCCCTGGGCGGTGGACGGCGTGCTGCCGACCTTCCTCGCCACGTCGAGCCTGACCGTTGCGGCAATCTGGACCACGATCTTCGGCTTCACCGCGCTGTACGGCGTGATGGCCGTGATCGAGGTGCGCCTGATGCTGGCGGCGATCAAGCACGGGCCCGAGACGTACGAGCCCTGGCAACCCCGCCACGACCCGGTGCCCAGCGCACCCGAGCCGCGGCCGCTCCACGCCGTTCCTGCGGAATGAGCGCGAGCAAGGAGAAAGAACATGTCCATCCCGCTCGATTATGAGATCCTGCGCCTCATCTGGTGGGCGCTGCTGGGAGTGCTGCTGATCGGCTTCGCGCTGACCGACGGCTTCGACCTGGGAACGGCAGCGCTGCTGCCGTTCGTGGGCCGCACCGATGAAGAACGCCGCATGGTGATCAACACCGTCGGCCCGACCTGGGAAGGCAACCAGGTGTGGTTCATCCTGGGCGGCGGCGCCATCTTCGCCGCCTGGCCGTTCGTCTACGCAGTCAGTTTCTCGGGCTTCTACCTCGCGATGTTCCTGGTGCTGTCGGCGCTGATCCTGCGTCCGGTCGGCTTCAAGTATCGCTCCAAGCGCCCGGACGCCGCCTGGCGTTCGCGCTGGGACTGGGCGCTGTTCGTCGGCGGTTTCGTGCCGGCGCTGGTGTTCGGTGTCGCGGTCGGCAACGTGCTGCTGGGCGCGCCCTTCCGCCTCGATAGCGATATGCGGTCCTTCTATGACGGCACGCTGCTCGGCCTGTTCACCCCGTTCAGCCTGGTCGCGGGCCTGCTCTCGGTCGCGATGCTGGTGCTGCACGGCGCCGGCTGGCTGAGCCTGAAGGCCGAGGGCGTCGTTGTCGAGCGGGCACAGCGCTTCGGCACCGTCGCCGCGATCCTCGCGATCGTGCTGTTCGCAGCCGGTGGTGCGTTCATTGCCTATGGCGACATGGGCTATCGCCTGGTCGGCGTGGTCGATCCGAACGGCCCGTCCAACCCGCACCTGATCCAGACGGTGAAGGCGCCGGGTGCATGGCTGGCCAATTATGGTACCTATCCGTGGATGCTGGCGGCGCCGCTGCTCGGCTTCCTGGGGCCGGTGCTGGCGCTGATCGGCATCCGCAGCCGCAAGGGCGCACTGGTATTCACCGGCTCGTCGCTGGCGAATGTGGGCATCATCGCCACGGTGGGCCTGTCGATGTTCCCGTTCATCCTGCCGAGCTCGATCGATCCGGCCTCCAGCCTCACGGCATGGAACGCCTCGTCGAGCCACCTCACGCTGTTCATCATGCTGGTCTGCACGCTCGTCTTCCTGCCGATCGTGCTCGCCTACACCGCCTGGGTGTACAAGGTGATGTTCGGCCGCGTCAGCGGGGAAGAGCTTCGGCTCAACCCCGACCTCTACTGAGGAGTAACGTCCATGTGGTATTTCGCCTGGATCCTGGGAACCTGCCTAGCCGTCGCGGTCGCCGTGCTGAACGGCATCTGGCACGAGTTTCATTCAGACCCTTCGTCGGACCTCACGGTGCTAGACTGATCCCGCGGCGGGCGATTGACTAGGCGATCGCTCCGCCGTGCAGGAGGAGAGGGAAGGCGGCGAACCGGAACCCCCGGTTCGCCGCCTTTTCGTTTCCGGTTACATCGGCCCGCCGGCAGCGCGGCGCTCGAAGATGGCGGCCAGTTCGAGATGCAGGCGCTTGTGGCGCTCGTTCGGTGCACGCGCCGCACGGTCCCGCTCCTGCTCGGCGCGGAGGCGGAAGTGGCTGACAAGGGGTGCCATATTGGGGGAGCTCATCAACCCATTCTCTGTGGTAGTGCGACCTGTTCGCAAGAATGTGGCCCCAGCCTCGCCCGCCCGCCATTCCGTAGAAGTCACGGTCTGTACCGATACGATACGGGTTGCAGCCTAGATCGACTCAGCGTTGCACCGCCGGCTGCAACGCGAAGCTTCCCCTGCCCATGGGTGCGGGCGCAGCCGTAACTCCTTCTGAAGCAAGGATCGTGGCGATGGCGTGCGCGCGTTTCGTTGCCAGCGGTGCGTCTTCGGAGAGTGCGGCCACAGCTTCGGCGGCGGGTAGCCCCGGGACCCCCAGCATGCCCCAGTTCCACCGCTTCGCTGCCCATGCCGAGAGGCGCACGGCCGCCTCTGCCTCCGGCGACAGCATCGTTTCCGACGAATCGACGGGAAGAGTTGGAAGCGGAAGGGCAGGCGGCGTTATTTCCACCACCCAGCCAGGTGCCGTTCGGCTGCACGCTGTTCGAGCGCGCGGTAGCTTGCCAGTCCGGCCCCGGGGATCGGCGCGGCGGCCGCCACGACGCGCTGATGATAGCGACCGACGGTCACGCGCGCCTCCGGAATGCCGGCGAGCACTGCGACGAGGCGAACGCTGCAGCAGGGCGGTGCCGGGCCGGATCGTGGTATCGGGCATATCACCAGCTTCCTTGAAGAGATCGACCGTTCTGGAAACGGAATGAACCGGAGAAACACCGGAACTGTCCAGTGCGAAATCGGGTTCAAAGGGCTCCCCAACGCACAGGAGCGAGCCTTGCAGCGATTTGTCGCCGAGCTTCCCGGCTGGATGACCAGCATCTTCGCCATCCTTCTTGCCATCGCGGTGGCCTTGCTCCTCCACCATGTGGCCTTCGCCCTGGCCCGACGTGCGGCGGCCCGGACCAGCACCCAGCTCGACGACATCGTCATTCGGCGGCTGTTTCGTCCGGCGCGGTGGCTGCTGATGGCGATCGCGCTCTCCTTCGTGCAACCGGGGCTGGACCTGGGCGCAAGTGGCACACGCGCCTGGGCGCAGGCGGCGGGGCTGCTGGTGCCGGGCCTGATCGGCTGGACGCTGGTGGCGCTGCTCGGCGTGCTGTTCGACTGGGTGCTGCTGCGCGCCGACGTGTCGGTGGAGAACAACCTGCGGGCCCGTCGGCGGCGCACGCGCGCTTCGATCCTGCACCGCATCATCGTGTTCGTGGTGCTTGCGATCACCTTCTGCCTGATGCTGATGAGCATCCCCAGCGTGCGCAGCATCGGCGTGACGCTGATCGCTTCGGCCGGTCTTGCCGCGCTCGCGGTGGGTGCTGCCGCCCAGCCGGCGCTGAAGAACCTGATCGCCGGTATCCAGATGGCGTTTTCCGAGCCGATCCGGCTCGACGACGTGGTGATCGTGGAAGGCGAGTGGGGCCGGATCGAGGATATCCGCCTCACCTATGTCGTGGTGCGGCTATGGGACGAGCGGCGGCTGGTGGTGCCCGTCTCGCAATTCCTCGAGAAGAGCTTCCAGAACTGGACGCGCGAGACCAGCCAGCTGCTTGGCAGCGTGTTCTGGTATCTCGATCCGGCCGCCGACATCCCGCGGTTGCGCGCTAAGCTGGAGGAGCTGGTCAAGGCCAACCCGCGCTGGGACGGCCGCTTCTGCAATCTGCAGGTGACCGACACCAAGCCCGAGGCGATCGAAGTGCGCGGGCTGATGACGGCCAAGGATGCCTCGACCGCCTTCGACCTGCGCTGCGATATCCGCGAAGGGCTGCTCGCCTATATCCGGCAGGAGATGCCCGAGGCGCTGGTCCGCACCCGCGGGCTGCTCGACTTCACGCCTCGACCGGAAGCCGCGTCTCCGCCTCCATCGGCACGCTCCTGAGTTCGTCGGTGAACTTCTTGAGCCACCACATCACGTCCTGTTCGTCGACGCCTGCCTTCAGCGCCTGCCAGCGCGCGATCCGTTCTTCGAGCGACATGTTAAGCGCCTGGCAGATCGCGTCGGACACTTCCTCCGCGCTATAGGGGTTCACCAGCAGTGCCTGCTCCATCTGGATCGCCGCGCCGGCGAACTTGGAGAGGATCAGCACGCCCGGATCCTTGGGGTCCTGCGCCGCGACATATTCCTTGGCCACCAGGTTCATCCCGTCGCGCAAGGGGGTGACCAGCCCGATCTTTGCAGCGCGGTACACGCCCGCCAGCACGTCGCGCGGATAACCCTGGTTGACGTAGCGCAGCGGCACCCAGTCGAGATCGGCGTGCGCGCCGTTGATCTTGCCCGACAGGCCTTCCAGCGTGTTGCGGATGCGCTGATAGGTTTCCACCGTCGCGCGGGACGGCGGCGCAATCTGCAGCAGGAACACTTCCTTGCGCTGCTCCGGATAGGTGGTGAGGAAGCGCTCGTAACCGAGGAAGCGCTCTTCCAGCCCCTTCGAATAATCGAGCCGGTCGACGCCGACGATCAGCGAGCGGCCGACCGAGCTGGTGCGCATCTGCTCGAACGTCTCGCGCGCGGAATCGCTCTCGGCCAGCGCCGCGAACTCCTTGGCGTCGATGCCGATCGGGCAGGCAACCAGCTTCACGCTCTTCAGGCCGATGCGCAGCACGCCGTCGGGCTGGACCACCGCTTCCATCTCGGCGCGGGCGAAGTCGATGAAGCTTTCCATCCATTCCTGGGTGTGGAAGCCGATCACGTCATAGGCGAACAGCGTCTCGATCAGCTCGTGCGCCTTGGGCAGGCTGGAGAGCAGGCGGCGCGGCGGCCAGGGGATGTGGAGGAAGAAGCCGATCCGGTTCTTGCAGCCCCGCCGGCGCAGCTCCTGGCCGAGCGGGAACATGTGATAGTCCTGCACCCACACCATGTCGTCCGGCTCGATCAGCGGGCGGACGGTTTCGGCGAAGCGCTCGTTGACGCGCTGATAGCCGCCGGCGAAGCCGCGCTCATATTCGGCCAGGTCGATCCGGTAGTGAAACAGCGGCCACAGCGTCCGGTTCGCATAGCCGTTATAATATTCGTCGATGTCCTGCTCTTCGAGGTCGACCGTGGCGGTGGTGACGCCCTCATTCCGCTGCATGCTGATCTGGCCGGTGAACTGGTCGGTCTGCTCGCCGGACCAGCCAAACCAGATGCCGCCATTTTCGCGCAATGCTGCGGCGAGGGCGACGGCGAGGCCGCCCTGCGCCCCCGAATTGGAGCCGTTGGGTGCGGTGACGCGGTTCGAGATGACGATCAGGCGGCTCAACGGATTGAACTCCACGGTTTGCTCAGCAGGACGGCGCAGTTGATCATGCCGACCAGCGAGTAGGTCTGGGGATAATTGCCCCACAATTCCCCGGTCACGGGGTCGATATCCTCGGAGAGCAGGCCGGCGGCGGTGCGCCGGCTCAGCATCTCCTCGAACAAGGCGCGCGCTTCGTCAGTGCGGCCGGTGATGTGCAGCGCTTCGATCAACCAGAACGTACAGAAGTTGAACGCGGTTTCGGGCAGGCCGAAATCATCCTCGGTGTCGTAGCGCAGCATGGTCGAGCCGCGGCGCAGGCCCGCCTCGACTGCCTTGAGGGTATCGACGAAGCGGGAATCGTCGGGCGCCAGGAAGCGCATCTCCAGCAGCTGGAGCAGGCTGGCGTCGAGATCGTCGCCCGAGAAAGTGGCGGAGAAGCGCTGCGTCTCCTCCCGCCACGCCTTGTCGAACACGGCGTTACGGATCGTATCGGCGCGATGCTGCCAGAAGGCGCGCCGATCTTCGAGGCCGAGCGCATGCGCGGCATTGGCAAGCCGGTCGCACGCCGCCCAGCACATCGCCACCGAATAGGTGTGGACGCTCTGGCGCGTGCGCAGCTCCCAGAGACCGGCGTCCGGGGAATCGTGATACTGCCATGCCCGCTCGCCGACGCGCTCCAGCGCCTCGAAATCCTCGATACCCGCGATGCGGTACAGCCGCTGGTCGAAAAAGGCCTGGACGTTGGAGAGGACGATCTGGCCATATGCATCGTGCTGGACCTGCTCATAGGCCTGATTGCCGACGCGCACCGGACCCATGCCGCGATAGCCGGCGAGGTCAGGCGCCTCGCGCTCTTCCAGCGTCGCTTCGCCCAGCACGCCGTACAGCGGCTGGATATGGCCGCCGCGTGGCTCGGCGCGGGCATCGTCGACGATGTTGCGCAAATAGCCGAGATAGGTCTCGAGCACGTCGAGCGCGCCCAGCCGGTTGAGCGCCTGTACCGTATAATAGGCGTCGCGGATCCAGCAGTAGCGATAGTCCCAGTTGCGCTGCGAGCCCGCATGTTCGGGAATCGAGGTGGTCAAGGCTGCGACGATCGCGCCGGTTTCCTCGTGCTGGCAGAGCTTGAGGGTGACGGCGGCGCGGATCACCACGTCCTGCCATTCAAGGGGAATGGCGAGGCCGCGCACCCAGTGCTGCCATTCGGTGATGGTGTTGAGCAGCATGTCGTCGACGGTTTCTGCGACGTCGCCGCTGAAGCTCTCGTCGGGGCCCAGGAAGAAGTGCAGCGGCTTCTCGACGCGGAACAGGCGTTCCTCGTCCACCATGCCGACCGGCGCGGTGGTGGTGAGCCGCAGCGTCATCGGCTCGACCAGGTAGCGAAGGTGGTTGGAGCCGCCGATGCGGGTGGCGCAGGGCTTGCCCCAGCCGCAGGTGGGGCGCAGCTTCACCCGGATGCGCGGGCTACCCGCCACCGGCTTGACGATGCGCGCGAAGGCAACCGGACGGTACACGCGGCCCAGCCGCGAGAAGCGCGGGCAGAAATCGGTGACTTCGATTGCGTTGCCGGCTGCATCGGTGTGGCGGCTCACCAGGATCGGGGCGTTGCGCAGATAGTGCTGCTCGACCGAGACGACGCCTTCCAGCGCGATGTCCCAATAGCCGGAATCGGGTTCCTCGCCGCCAACCAGCGCGGAGAAGAGCGGATCGCCGTCCACCCGCGGCACGCAGCCCCAGACGAAGCGCCCGGTCCGGTCGATCAGCGCGCTGACCTGGCAGTTGCCGATCGGCCAGAGGTCCAGGGTGGTCATGCGTCGACTCCCGCAGCAAGGGCAAGCCATGCGAGCACGCCGTTCACGTCGTCGACGCGGTAGCGCGCGTCCGTCCGGCGGGGTGGCCCGACCAGCACGCCGGCACCGCCCAGCAGCGCCACGGCGGAGAAGCCGGGTTCGTCGGTCACGTCGTCGCCGAGGAATACGGGCCGGCCGCCGGCGAAGCGGGGATCGCTCATCAATGTGCGGATCGCGCTGCCCTTGTCACCGCCGGGGCTGCGGACCTCGACCATCATCTTGCCGTGCTGGAGGTACAGGCCGTGTTCGGCGGCAAGCTGCTCGCCCAGCGTCATCGCGTCGGCTTCATGCTCGGGGTTCAGCCGGTAGTGCACCGCGGCGCCGAGCGGCTTGTCTTCCAGCACCACGCCGTCACGCGCATCGGTGAAGGCGCGCATCGTGGCGAGTGCCTGCTCCAGCCCCACAGGCCGTTCGGCGCGCTCGCGGCGGCCGTCGGACCAGCGGAATTCCATGCCGTGGCTGCCGACGATCGAAGGCACGCGCTCTCCGAAAAACGTCGCCAGATCTTCCGCCGGCCGACCGCTCACCAGGGCAAGCCGGCCGTCCAGCTTTTCTTCCAGGGCGCGGAGCAGAGCGACGAGCTTCTCGTTCACCACCACGCCCTCCGGGCGCTCGGCGAGCTCGACCAACGTCCCATCGAAATCGAGGAACAGGCTGGCGGTATCAAGCAGGTCCGCCGGCGGCGGCATCAGCGAAACGGGTTCCCGGTCGGGCATGCAACTCCTCATCGGGGCGCAGCCAGAATTGCGCCCTCCACAGGATCGTTACGCGCGCGGGCCCGATCCGTTCCCCGACTGGTCGGATTCATGCTGCACCTGCGTTGTACCGAAGCGCAGCGACAGGCCGTGATAGAGCCGCTCTTTCGACACCAGCTGGGCAGTGAAGTCGGCGATCAGCGCGGCCGCGAGCAGCGGCAGCATCAGCCCGCGGCTGGCGGTCGTCTCGGCGATGATGATCACCGCGGTCAGCGGCGCGCGGACCACCCCCGTGAAATAGGCTACCATGCCCAGCAGCACGATCGTGCCTCCTGGGGCGGTGGGGAAGATCGGGCGGACGAGGTCCCCCACGCCCGCGCCGACGGAGAGCGACGGCGCGAAGATCCCCCCGGGAATGCCGGCGACCGCGGTGGCGAGGGTCGTCGCGAACTTGGCGGGGGCGTACCACCAGGCGATCTCGCTGCCGGTGATCGCGGCGCGGGCGGCGTCATAGCCGGTGCCCCAGGTGAGCCCTGTCGTCACGCCGAGCACCGCGACGACCAGCCCGCAGGCCGCGGCGAAGGCGAGCTTGTGGCGGCGGATAGCGACCAGTGGCCGCCAGTCGGATCCGCCGACGGCAAGCATCAGCCGCGCGAACAGCCCGCCGGCCAGGCCGCCCACCACCCCGGCGACGGGCGCGGCGAGGATCGCCTGGCCCAGCGGCAGCGTGCTGCGCATCGCGCCGAAATAGACATAGTCGCCGGCGATGCCGAGGCTGGTCATGCCGGCGATCAGCACTGCGGCCATCACCAGCACGGCCATCCGCTGCTCATAGGCGGCGGCGAGTTCCTCGATCGCGAAGGCGACTCCGGCCAGCGGCGTGTTGAACGCCGCCGCGACGCCCGCCGCGCCGCCCGCGATGAACACGGACGCGCGGATCGGCACCCGGGCGAACCGGTGTGCATAGCCCATGATCGAAGCGGCGACCTGCACGGTGGGGCCCTCGCGCCCGGTAGAGGCGCCGACCAGCACGGCACCGATGGTCAGAACGAGTTTCAGCACGACCGTCTTGGCCGCGGTGAGGCTGGTCATCGCATGGTCGGGGTCGCGCGTGGCGGCCATCACCTGCGGGATGCCGGAGCCGGTCGCGTCAGGGGCGAAGCGCCGCGTCGCCCAGGCGAACAGCGCAAAGCCCGCAGGCGTAAGAAGGAGCGGCAGCCACCACCAGGTGCGCTGCAATGTCGTGAAGCGCCGCGCAGCCCAATCGGCTGCTTCCGCAAAGGCGAAGGCGACGAGGCCGATGACGATCGCGCCGCCGAGGAAGGCGACGCGGCGACGCCATATCTGCGCAGTGGGCCCGTGCCGGCGCACCATGGCGCGGACGCGGCGGGTGGTCTGGTGGCGGTCCATGCACTCCCTCAGCCTGCCCCCGGCGCAGGCTGTAGCGGGGGAGGGCGGGGAGCACCACCCTTAGATCCCATCCTCCCCTGCAAGGGGAGGTCGCAGCCCGCAGGGCTGACGGAGGGGTGTAACCACCGGAAGGGTGGACGACATCTCCGCCTTCGACACCCCTCCGTCGCGCTTACGCGCGCCACCTCCCCTGCAAGGGGAGGATCGTTCGCCTCAAGCGAACGCCGGCATGCCCGGCAGCAGCTTGTCGAGCGTTACCGGATAGTCGCGCACCCGAACGCCGCACGCGTTGTAGATGGCGTTCGCCACCGCGGCGCCGACGCCGCACAGGCCGAGCTCGCCGACGCCCTTGGCCTTCATCGGCGACGTGGTGGGGTCGGTCTCGTCGAGGAAGATCACTTCCTGGTGCGGGATGTCGGCATGGACCGGCACTTCGTATCCGGCAAGGTCGTGGTTGACGAAGAAGCCGAAGCGCTTGTCGACCGCCAGCTCCTCCATCAGCGCCGAGCCGACGCCCATCGTCATCGCGCCGATCACCTGGCTGCGCGCCGACTTCGGGTTCAGGATGCGGCCGGCCGCGCACACCGCGAGCATCCGGCGCACGCGCACCTCGGCGGTTGCGGCATCCACCGCGACCTCGACGAAATGCGCGCCGAAGGTCGACTGCTGGAACTTCCTGGCGAGGTCGCCATAGTCCATGAAGTCCTCGGCGACCAGCTCGCCGCCCTTGGCCGCATCGGCCAGCGCCACGCTGCGGTTGCCCGCACGGACCTTGCCGTCCTCGAACACCACATCGGCCGAGTTGAAGCCGAGCGCCGCGGTCACCTTGTCGCGCAGCATCGCGCAGGCGGCATAGACGCCGGCGGTCGAGCTGTTGGCGCCCCATTGCCCGCCCGAGCCCGCCGAGGCCGGGAAGCTGGAGTCGCCCAGCCGCACGTCGACGTTCTCCAGCGGCACGCCCATCATCTCCGCCGCGGTCTGGGCGATGATCGTGTAGGTGCCGGTGCCGATGTCGGTCATGTCGGTCTCGACCGTGACGACGCCCTTGCCATCCAGCCGCACCCGCGCGCCGGACTTGCCGTTGAGGTTGTTGCGGAACGCCGCGGCCATGCCCATGCCGATCAGCCAGCGGCCCTCGCGGATCGCACCGGGCGCCTTGGCGCGCCTGGCCCAGCCGAACTTCTCCGCGCCGATCTGCATGCACTGGATCAGCTGGCGCTGCGAGAAGGGGCGGTTGGCGGCCTCGGGATCGACCTGGGTGTCGTTCAGCGCGCGGAATGCCACCGGGTCCATCCCCAGCTTCTCCGCCATTTCGTCCATCGCGATTTCGAGCGCCATCAGGCCCGGCGCCTCGCCCGGCGCGCGCATGGCGTTGCCTTCGGGCAGGTCGAGCACCGCGAGCCGCATCGCGGTCAGCCGGTTCTCGCCGGCATAGAGCAGGCGGGTCTGCCCGACCGCCGTTTCCGGACCGCCGCCGGGCAGGTCGCCGGACCAGCTCTCATGGCCGATCGCGGTGATCTTGCCGTCCTTGCTCGTGCCAATGCGGATGCGCTGGATCGTCGCCGGGCGATGCGTGGTGTTGTTGGCGATCAGCGGGCGCTGCAGCGACACCTTCACCGGCCGTCCGGCTGCCCTGGCGCCGAGCGCCGCGAGGATCGCGTCGGTGCGGACGAACAGCTTGCCGCCGAATCCGCCGCCGACGAAGGGCGACATCAGCCGCACCTTGTCCTTGGGCACGCCCAGCGTGCGCGCAACGTCGCCCTTGCCCCAGTTGATCATCTGGTTTGAGGTCCAGAGCAGCAGCTGGTCGCCTTCCCATTTGGCGGTGGAGGCGTGCGGCTCCATCATCGCGTGGGTGTGATCCGGCGTGGTGTAGCGCGCGTCGAGCTGGACGGGCGCGCTGGCGAAGGCACCCTCGAAATTGCCGACCTTGCTTTCGGCCGGACCGCCGAAGCCGGGCGGCGGCAGCGTGGCGCTGCCCATTTCCGCTTCCAGATCGAACCGGCCCTTGGCCCGCGCATAGTCGACGCGGATCAGCGCCGCGGCGGCGCGCGCCTGTTCGAAGCTGTCGGCCACCAGCAGTGCGATCGCCTGGTGGTAATGCTCGATCTCCGGCCCACCGAGCAGGTTGGCGGTATTGAAATTGCCCTTGGTCAGCTTGCCGGCATTCTCGGCGGTGACGATCGCGAGCACGCCCGGCGCTGCCTTGGCGGCGCTCAGGTCCATGCCGGTGATCCGGCCCTTGGCGATCGCCGAGCCGAGCACATAGCCGTATGCCGCACCCGGCGCGACGTCGTGCCGCTCATAGGCATAGGGCGCGCGGCCGGTGGTCTTGAGCGGACCGTCGATCCGGTCGGTGGGCTTGCCGACGACCTTGAGGCGGTCGATCGGATTGGTCGTGGCGGGGGTATCGAACTTCATGGCTCAGCCCCTTGCTTCGCTCAGCACCGCGGCGAGCGTGCGCTCGGCCAGCGGCAGCTTGAAGGCATTGTCGTGCGTCGGCGTGGCGCCGGCGAAGGCGATCCTGGCGGCCGCGGCAGCCCCCTTGGGCAGGGCTGCCTCGGCGGCTTCGACGCGCCACGGCTTGTGCGCCATGCCGCCAAAGGCGACGCGGCCCGTGCCGTCCTTCTGCACCACCGCCGCTACGGAGACGAGCGCGAAGGCATAGGAGGCGCGGTCGCGCACCTTGTGGTAGAAATGCTTGCCACCCAGCGGCTTGGGCAGGGTGACCGCGGTGATCAGCTCGCCGGTCTGGAGCGTGTTATCGATATGCGGCGTGTCGCCGGGCAGGCGATGGAAGTCCGCAATCGCGATCTTGCGGGTGCTGCCGTCGGGCTTCACCGTTTCCACCGTCGCGTCGAGCAGCCGCATCGCGATGGCCATGTCGCCCGGATAGGTGGCGATGCACGCCTTGCTGGTGCCGATCACCGCGAGCTGGCGGCTGAACCCGCCGATCGCCGCGCAGCCGCTGCCGGGCTTGCGCTTGTTGCACGGCTGGTTGGGATCGTAGAAATAAGGGCAGCGGGTGCGCTGGAGCAGATTACCGGCCGTTGTCGCCTTGTTGCGCAGCTGGCCCGAGGCGCCCGCGATGATCGCGCGGGTGAGTACCGCATAGTCGCGCCGCACGCGCTTGTCGGCTGCGAGATCGGTGTTGCGCACCAGCGCGCCGATGCGCAGGCCGCCGTCCGCAGTTTCCTCGATCCGGTCGAGCGCGAGCTTGTTGACGTCGATCAGATGCGCCGGGGTCTCGATCTCCAGCTTCATCAGGTCGAGCAGATTGGTGCCGCCGGCGATGAACTTGGCGCCGGGGATCTTGGCGGCGAGCGCGGCGGCATCGGCCGGGCTGCTGGCGCGGGTGTAGTGAAAAGCCTTCATGCCTGCCTCCGCCCCGCGGCCTCGCGGATCGCCTCGACGATGTTGGAATAGGCGCCGCAGCGGCAGATGTTGCCGCTCATCCGCTCGCGGATCTCCATCTCGGAGAATGCGGGGCTCGCAGCCACGTCGGCGGCGACATGGCTTGGGATGCCGGCCTTGATCTCGTCAAGCACCGCCACGGCCGAGCAGATCTGTCCGGGCGTGCAATAGCCGCACTGATAGCCGTCGTGTTTCACGAAAGCGGCCTGCATCGGGTGGAGGTCCTCGGGCGTGCCCAGGCCTTCGATCGTCGTGACGCTGTCGCCGTCGTGCATCACTGCCAGGCTGAGGCAGCTGTTGATCCGCCTGCCGTTCACCATCACCGTGCAGGCGCCGCACTGGCCGTGATCGCAGCCCTTCTTGGTGCCGGTGAGGTGGAGATGCTCGCGTAGCGCGTCGAGCAGGGTGGTGCGGGTGTCGACGGTCAGCTCGGCCGGCTTGCCGTTGACCTTCAGCTGGACGGGTAGGGTGGGGGGCGTCTCCATGGGCGCGGCCGGTTCCTTGTTGCTGGCACTGGCGGGAAGGGCGGTTGCGGCGGCGAAGCCCGCGCCGCTCGCCAGCAGTCTCCGTCGCGATACGCCAATATCGGCTGGTCGATCCATATGGGTATCCCCTGCTTGCCTGTTTTCTCGCCCGATGGTGCGCGCGGAGGCTGTTCCGGCACGGGCAGGCGGTCGATGGCTCTGTGCATCTATCGGCTTTTCGCCGCACCCGCAATTGTACCGACAGGTAGCAAATCCGCCGCGACCCATTGCATTCTGGCAACAGTGTCATGACATTTTGTTTCTGCACGTGTCTGCCGCGTTGCCATTCTGAGCGGATCGTGCAGACATGGTGCAAGGTGAAGGCGCACGAAAGTTGCGTCCGCTGCGGAAAAAAATCCGGGAAAAGGGAAAATTCATGACGTCCACGTTCAGAACCTGTCTGCTCGCGTCGACCATGCTGGTTGCGGGCATCGCGGCGCCTGCATACGCCCAGCAACAAAGCGTGCCCGAAACCGAGGCGCAGGCCGAAAGCGGCAGCGAGATCGTCGTCACCGGCACGCGCATCTCGCGGCCGGATCTCGAACTGGCCAGCCCGGTCAATGTCATCAGCCAGCAGGAAATCACGTTCCGGCAGCCGGGCACCGCGGATGACCTGCTGCGCAACCTGCCGGCGATTCGTCCGTCCATCGGCGCGGGCGTGAACAACGGTTCCGACGGTTCGTCGACGCTCAACCTGCGCGGCATCGGCGAGCAGCGCACCCTGGTGCTGCTGGATGGCCGCCGCCTGGTACCCTATGGCCTGGACGGGCTGACCGACACGAACAACATCCCTGTTGCGCTGCTGCAGCGCGTGGAAGTGTTCACTGGCGGCGCTTCGTCCACCTACGGCGCGGACGCCGTGGCGGGCGTCGTCAACTTCATCACCCGCCGCGACTTCTCCGGCATCGATGCATCGGCGAGCTACCGCGTGTCCGAGCGCGGCGACAGCCAGCGCTTCAAGGCGGACCTCGTCGTCGGCGGCAACTTCGCCGATGGCCGCGGCAACGTCGTGCTGGCGGTGGGCTACACCAAGGCCGATCCGCTGCTCCACCTCGATCGCAAGATCAGCGAAGTGCCGATCAGCTCCACCACCGGCTCGTTTGCCGGATCGAGCACCGCGGCCGTGACGATCTTCGGCTCGCCCGGGGTGGCCGCGCTCGGCCTCGGCCCCAGCGACTTCGGCGCCGTGGTGAACCCGACGACCGGGCTGCTCCAGTCCGCGACCGCGAACGACACCTACAACACCAATATCGGCACCTATTTCCAGACGCCGCTGGATCGCATCAACGCCTATTCGGCGGGCTATTACAAGATCACCGACGCGATCGAGTTCTACGGTTCGGCGATGTTCACGCGGAACCAGATCGCGACCCAGCTGGCCTCCTCGGGCACCTTCAACAACACCTATCAGCTGGGCCTGAACAACCCGTATCTGACGACCGGCATCCGCAACCAGCTCTGCACCGCGACCAAGATCTCGGCTGCGGACTGCGCGACCGCGGCGGCAGTGCAGGGCGGCCCGGGCACGGCCGGCTATCGCGAGATCCCGGTCGTTGCGCAGCGTCGCTTCACCGAGTTCGGCCCGCGCGGCAACCTGTTCGAATCGCAGATGTTCCAGGTGCAGGGCGGCTTCCGTGGCGAGATCACCACGGGCCTGAAGTACGATGTGTCGGCACAATATGGCGAGACGACGCAGAACCAGACGCGCCAGCGCTGGGGCTCGTTCAGCAAGGTCCAGCAGGCCCTGCGCGCCTATCGCGATGCGAGCGGCACCATCCGCTGCGTGGACAGCAGCAACGGCTGCGTGCCGCTGAACCTGTTCGGGCCCAACGGCTCGATCAGCTCGGCGCAGGCGGCGTTCATCAATCTCGACGCCATCATCAACCGCAAGGTGCGCCAGACCGTCGTTACGGGCAGCCTTTCGGGCGACCTGTTCACCTCGCCGCTTGCCGCGAGCAAGATCGCGTTCGCGGTGGGCGCCGAATATCGCAAGATCACTGCCGCCAGCCAGCCGGACGGCCCCTCGCAGGTGCAGGGTGAAGTGCTTGGCACCGGCGCGCGCACGCCCCCGGACACGGGCCGGTACAGCGTCAAGGAAGTGTTCGGCGAAGTGATCGCCCCGCTCGTCGAGAACCAGCCGTTCTTCTACAAGCTGACTGCGGAAGCGGGCATCCGCTATTCCGACTACACCACCACGGGCGGCAGCACGACGTGGAAGGCCGGCGGCACCTGGGAGCCGGTGCAGGGCTTCAAGTTCCGCGGCACCTATCAGGTGGCGGTGCGCTCGCCCAACATCCAGGAGCTGTTCCAGTCGCCGGTGCAGGGGCTGGGCAACCTGACGCGCGACGTCTGCGCTGGCACCGGCGTGCTGAGCAACGCGCCGCTGGCCGCGCTCTGCGTTGCCACCGGCGCGCCGGCGGGCACCATCGGTTCGATCGCGCAGCCAAGCTCGGGCCAGATCAACAACACCACCGCGGGCAACCGCGACCTCGATGTGGAAAAGGCGAAGACCCTCACCCTTGGCGGCGTGTTCACGCCCACCTTCCTCAAGGGCTTCTCGGCGACCGTCGACTATTTCCGCATCAAGGTCTCGAACGCGATCACTCAGCCGGCCCAGGCCGACATCCTGAACGGCTGCTATTCGGCAACGCTGAACCCCAGCTTCGCCAACAACGCGTTCTGCGCGCTGATCCGGCGTAACCCGCTGACCGGCACGCTGAACGGCGCGGGCGAAACCCCCGGCGTGATCCTGACCTATTCAAACCTGGGCGTAATCCGCACCGCGGGCATCGATCTCGGCGTCAATCAGCGCGTGCTGCTGAACGACATCGGCATCCAGGACAGCGGCGCGATCTCGATCGGGTTCAACGGCACCTATCTGGACTATTATCGCTTCCAGGCGAACCCGAACTCGATCAACCGCAACTGCACCGGCCGGTACAGCGCGGGTGGCTGCACCAATCCGCGCGCCAAGCTGCGCTGGAATGGTCGCCTGACCTATGATCGCCCGGGCTTCGACGCATCGCTGCTGTGGACCCACATCAGCCATGTCAGCCTGGAGGATCCGATCGGCAGCATCCTGCCGCGTTTCGCCCGCATCCCCGCCTACGACTATTTCGACCTGTCGTTCGGCGTGCGACCGACCAAGAACCTCAGCCTGAACCTGACGGTGAACAATCTGCTCGACAAGGATCCGCCGCTGGTGGGTTCGGGTGTCGGCGGTACGTCGTACAACAGCGGCAACACCTTCCCGACGATCTACGATCCGATCGGGCGCTCCTACACGCTGGGTGCGCGCCTCACCTTCTGATCCCGACCCAAAACATAAGTGTCTCCCAACACCTGGGGCGGCGGGCCGAAAGGCCCGCCGTTTTTTTTGCGGGAGGGGGATCAGTCCTGCTGGTCGGACAGGTCCATGAAGTTGCGCGCGGCCTCGCGATCGGCCTCGTCCTCGAAGGTGACGTCGAGATCGGGCGCGTTGCCCAGCATGAACAGCAGCGCCCACAGCGCGAAACGCCGGGCGCGATCGGTCTCGAGGCCGAGATCGACCTTCATCCGTTCGATTCCCGCGGCAAGCGCGGGCGGGGTGAGGGCGCCGAGATCGGCGGTGCCGAAATAGCGGACTAGCTGGTCGTCGAGTTGCATGCTGCCGGCCTAGGCCGGTCCGGTGCGGGCGGCAAGGATACGGGATATTCCCAAGCGACGTTCGCGTGCCCGCGGTCCATGCGACCCGATCATGTGGACCTATCACCCCGATCTGCTCGCCACGCCCGTGCCGCGTTACACCAGCTACCCCACCGCCGCCGAATTCGGTGAGGGCGTAGGGTCTGCGGAGATGGCGGCCGCGCTGGAGCGGGTGGAGCCGGACACGGAGGTCTCGCTCTATCTCCATATCCCGTTCTGCCGCGAGATTTGCTGGTATTGCGGCTGCAACACCGGGGCGGCGAACCGTGCAGCGCGGCTCGACGCCTATCTTGCCCGCCTCTCGGAGGAGATTGACGGCGTCGCCCGGCGGCTCGCAGGCCGTGGTAAGGTAGGCCGGATCGCGTTCGGCGGCGGCAGCCCCAACGCGATTGCGCCCCACGCCTTCCTCCAGCTTGCGGAGCAGGCAAAGGCTGCGTTTGGTGCGACGGCGCCGGTGCTTTCGGTGGAGGTCGACCCGCGCGGTTTCGATGGCGCCTGGGCCGAGGCGATGGCGAAGGCCGGCGTTTCGCGCGCCAGCCTGGGCGTGCAGACCTTTGATGCCGGCCTGCAGGCCGCGATCGGCCGGGTGCAGCCGCGCGAGGACATCGCCGCCACCGTCGGCCTGCTGCGCGGCGCCGGCGTCGAGTCGATCAACTTCGACCTGATGTACGGCCTCCCCGGGCAGACGGACGACGCGCTGGCGGCATCGATTGCGGAGAGCGTCGCGATGGGCGCCGATCGCCTGGCGGTGTTCGGCTATGCCCATGTGCCGCACCTGATCCCGCGCCAGCGCCGGATCGATGCGGGCGCCTTGCCGGATGCCGCCGCGCGCTTTGGCCAGGCGGCGCTGGCGCATGATGCGCTGACCGGTGCCGGCTATGACCCGATCGGCTTCGATCATTTCGCACGGCCCGGCGACGCCATTGCGGTCGCCGCGCGCGAGGGGCGGCTGCGGCGCAACTTCCAGGGGTTCACCGAGGACGAAGCCGAGGTGCTCATCGGCCTGGGCGCCAGTGCCATCAGCGAGTTTCCGGACCTGCTCGTGCAGAACGAGAAGAATGCCGGGCGGTGGCATATGGCGGTCTCGTCCGGCCGGCTGGCGGCTGCGCGCGGTGTGCGGCGCTCCAGCGACGACCAGTGGCGCGCGGCGGTGATCGAGGAACTGCTCTGCCAGGGCCAGGCCGATCTTGCCGGCATTTCCGGCCGCGCGGCGATCGCGCTGCGGCTTGCCCGGTTCGCCGCGCTGAACCTGGTGCGCTGGGAAGGCAGTGTGCTGCTGCTCGCGCCAGAGGCGCTGCCCTATGCGCGGGTGATCGCGAGCGCGGTCGACCAGTATCGCGGCGCGGCGCCCACGCGCTTCAGCAGTGCAGTGTGACGCTATCCGATCTCCGGGAATCTACCCAGCGTTGGGTGTATAGCTTCGGTTCATGCAGGCTCTTATAAGGCGCCGGCCCGATACGCGCCGGGGTCTTGTCTGCGCGGTTCGAAAGAGCACCGATGTCGCGTCCCGTTTTCTTTGATCCCACCGGCAGCCGCAAGCGCTGGACGATGCGCACCGTGTTCGCGCTGATCGGCGGTGTGCTGATCGCTGCCGTCGTGTTCGCCGCCACCATCGTCAACGTGCCGCCCGCACAGGACCTGCCGGTCCGCTGGGAGAATGCCAAGCCGGCGGCGCTGCGGTCGCTGAGCGCGCGGGGCCAGTCGCGCTCGCAGCGCTGGCTGCCTGGCGGCGCGGCCAAGCGGCCGGGCGCGCCGCTCACCGTCGGTTTCTACGTGCCTTGGGATCCGGCAAGCGCCGACTCGCTCCGCCGCAACATCGGCGATCTCGACTGGGTGGTGCCGGCCTTCGTCTCCGTAACCGGGCCGAACCACGCCATGCAGGTGCTCGACGACCCGAAGTTCGCGAGCATCGTCGCCGGCGCGCCGCGCCGGCCGCGTGTGCTGCCGATGGTGCAGAACGTATCCGACGAGGCCTGGGACACCGCCGGCTCGGCCCGCCTGATGGCGAGCCCGGCTGCCCGGGCGAAGCTGGCGCGCGACCTTGCCGCTATGGTCAAGGCGCGCAACCTGCCGGGCCTGGTGATGGACTTCGAGAGCCTGCAGCCGGCGTCGCTGCCCGGCTATGCCCAGCTGCTCGACCAGATCAACAAGGCGATGCCGAAGGACAAGACGCTGGCGGTCACCGTGCCGGCGGGCGACACCAATTGGGATCTCAAGCGCTTTGCGGCGGTCACCGACCGCGTGATCCTGATGGACTATGACGAGCATTGGCAGGGCGGCACCGCCGGGCCGATCGCTTCGCAGCCCTGGTTCGTGGAAGAACTGCGCCGGGCGGTGTCGAAGGTCGGCGCGGACAAGCTGATCGTTGCGCTGGCCAGCTATGCCTATGATTATCACGGCGACGGCACCGACGCGATGAGCATCGAAGAGGCGTGGTCGGCCGCGCGCGACAGCGACGCCAAGGTCACCTTCGACAAGACCAGCGGCAACAGCGCTTTCGCCTATGACGAAAACGGCAAGCACCACGAGATCTGGATGGTCGACGCCACCGCGACCTGGAACCAGCTGCAGGCGGTGCGCACGGCCGGCGTCGGCAGCGTCGCGCTGTGGCGCCTCGGCACGGAGGACGCCGGCGTGTGGACCGCGCTGCTCGCCTATCGCCATGGCGGCCGACCGGACCTGAGCCGGATCGTTCCCGCGACCAATGTGGACGTGGAGGGCCCGGGCGAGATCCTGCGCGTCACCTCGACGCCGATGGTCGGGCAGCGCGCGATCAGCTTCGATGCCGCCAGCATGATCCGCGACGTGCAGTATCCGCAGCTGCCGACGCCTTATGTGGTGATGCGCACCGGCGCCTCGAAGAACGAGATCGCGCTGACCTTCGACGATGGGCCCGATCCCACCTACACCCCGCGCATCCTCGACATCCTGAAGGCCGAGCATGTGCCGGCGACCTTCTTCATCATCGGCGAGAACGGCCTGCAGCACCCGCTGCTGCTCCGCCGGCTGGTGGCCGAGGGGCATGAGCTGGGCAACCACACCTATACCCACCCGAACCTCGCCACCACCTCGGCGGCGAGCACCGCGCTGGAGCTGAACGCCACCCAACGGCTGGTCCAGGCCTATACCGGCCGCGGCATGCGGCTGTTCCGCGCGCCCTATTTCGGAGACGCCGAGCCGACCACGCCAGACGAACTCGATCCGGCCGTGGTGGCGCAGAAGCAGGGCTATACCGTGGTCGGCCTGCACGTCGACCCGGACGACTGGAAGCGCCCTGGCGTGGATGCGATCGTGCACGGCGTGCTCGACGATGTATCCGGGGCCAGGCCCGACCACTCCACCAACGTCGTGCTGCTGCATGACGGCGGCGGCAATCGCGAGCAGACGATCGAGGCGCTGCCCCGCATCATCCACGAGCTGCGCGCGCGCGGCTATACCTTCGTGCCCGTCTCGAAGCTGGCCGGGCTTTCCTACGATGCGGTGATGCCGCCGATCCGCGGCAGCGACCTGCTGGCCGTGCGGGCCGACGTGGCGATCTTCGTCGCGCTCGCGATGGTCGCCTCGGGGTTGCGCTGGATGTTCTTCATCGCGATCACCCTGGGCATTGCCCGCGCGGTGATCCTGGCCGGGCTGGCGCTGCGCCAGCGGCTGCGCGAACGCGGCGAACCGCCGGTGTTCACCCCCAGCGTGTCGGTGATCATTCCCGCCTATAACGAGGAGCGGGTGATCGAATCTTCCGTGCGCCGGGTGCTTGCCAGCGATTACCCGGCGATCGAGCTGATCGTCGCCGACGACGGATCGAAGGATCGCACCAGCGAAATCGTCGCGGCGGCGTTCGGCGACGATCCGCGCGTCACCCTGCTCACCCTCGCCAATGGCGGCAAGGCGGCGGCACTGAACCGGGCGCTGCAACAGGCCAGCGGCGACGTGATCATCGCGCTCGATGCCGACACCCAGTTCGAGCCGGAGACGATCGGCCGTCTCGCCCGCTGGTTCGCCGACGAGAAGATCGGCGCAGTGGCCGGCAGCGCGCAGGTGGGCAACCGGGTCAACCTCGTCACCCGCTGGCAGGCGGTGGAATATATCACCGCGCAGAATCTGGAGCGGCGCGCGCTGGCCGGGTTCAACGCCATTACCGTCGTGCCCGGCGCGGTCGGCGCGTGGCGGCGCGGGGCACTCGACGCGGTGGGCGGCTATCCCGAGGACACGCTCGCCGAGGATCAGGACCTCACCATCGCCATCCAGCGCGCTGGTTGGCGCGTGACCTATGATCCCGACGCGGTCGCCTGGACCGAGGCGCCGGAGAGCTTCCGGGCGCTGGCCAAGCAGCGTTATCGCTGGGCGTTCGGCACCCTCCAGTGCCTCTGGAAGCACCGCGGGCTATATCGCGACAGGAGCGCGCGCGGGCTCGCCTGGATCGGGCTCCCCCAGGCCTGGGTGTTCCAGATCATCTTCGCTGCCATCTCGCCGCTGATCGACCTGGCGCTCGTCTCCGCGATCTTCGCCACCGGCGTCCGGATCGCGCAGCATGGCTGGGAGCAGACGCGCGGCGACGTCGGCACCATGGCGATCTACTGGGTGGCCTTCACCGCGATCGACGTGGGCTGCGGCTGGGTTGCATACCGCCTCAACAGTCGGAAGATCCGCTATCCGGCGCTGCTGCTCGTGGCGCAGCGTTTCGTCTACCGCCAGCTGATGTACTGGGTGGTGCTGCGTGCGATCAGCTCGGCGCTTGGCGGCTGGTTCGTCGGCTGGGGGAAGCTGGAGCGCACCGGCCGAGTCGGCGGCGGACAGGCAGCCGCAGCGGAGTAAAACCCGCTCCCTTCTTCTCGCGAGCAATGCCAGACCGCCCGTTCCGCTCTCGCGGAGCGGGCGGCTTTGCTGTCAGGACCAGGAAGCGCGGAAAGGTGCGCCAGATCCGCTGTGGTAATTTTGCACCGTCGACTGATTTTCGACGCGGAACCCGGCGCAATTTGGCACATTAACCAGCATCGCAAGCGGTTCGACATCAGCGTTGTCGGCCCATTTCCGCGGCTTTTCTTGTAACATGAAGTGAAGATGACGCCGTAGTGTCATGGATGCTGCGCCGGATGTAACAATCCTGCCAAATCGCCTGCCTAGGGCGCCCCCCGAACCAAACAGACTCTGCCTCGGGGAAAACAACTCCATGTCCGACCGTTCGACCTTCCGCCTCTCGCTGCTCGCGGGCGCCACGGTGCTGGCGCTCGCCGCCGCGCCTGCCTTTGCCCAGGCCCAGACCGACAACGCCGCGCCGACTGCGGCAGCTGCCGAGCCCGAGGGCCTGGCGGACATCGTCGTCACTGCGCAGAAGCGCGAGACCAACCTGCAGCAGACGCCGATCTCGATCAGCGTGCTGAGCGACGCCGCGCTCAAGGAGCGCCACGTCCAGAGCCTCTACGACCTTGCCGACGGCGCGGTGCCCAGCCTGCGCGTCGCCACCTTTGAAGCCCGCCAGTCGGCACTGACCGTCGGCATCCGCGGCATCGTGCCGCTCGACGCCAACCAGCCCGCGCGTGAGCAGGGCGTCGGCATCTATGTCGACGGCGTCTATCTCGGCCGCCAGCACGGCCTGAACGCCGCCCTGTTCGACCTCGAGCGCGTCGAAGTGCTGAAGGGGCCGCAGGGCACGCTGTTCGGCCGCAACACCGAAGGCGGTGCGCTGAGCCTCGTCAGCCGCGCGCCCAGCGGCGAGTTCGCCGGCCGCGTCAACGCCGGCGTCGCCAATTATGGCGGCTACAATGTCGACGCGCATCTCGACCTGCCGGAGTACAAGAACTTCGCGCTGAAGCTCGACGGTGTGGTCCAGCACCAGGATGCGACCACCAAGAACCCGCTCGCGGGCCAGGCCGGCTGGAACTATTATGACCGCCACGGCTTCCGCGCCGCGGTCCGCTGGAAGCCGATCGACGGCCTGACCAACGATTTCAGCTACGACAATGGCTATGACGCGAACACGCCGTTCTACAGCCAGCTGCTGAATTACAACCCGAACGGCTGCGTCGCCGGCGCCCAGGCGGCGGTGCCCGCCTGCACTCTGCCGGGCACCCAGTACACCGCGCTTACCGGCACGGTGAAGCCGCTGATGCCGGGCGTCGTCGTCAACGGCTCCAGCCGCATGAAGACCGCCGATATCGGCGTTCCCCAGCAGCCCAGCATCGACAAGACCCATGGCTTTACCAACAGCCTGCGCTGGAAGGTGAGCCCGGAAATCGAACTGCGCTCGATCACCGCATGGCGCGGCGTGACCGCCACCCAGTGGGATAACTCGGGCGGCGCGCACCGCGTGCCGGTCGTCAACACGCCCGCCATCGGTAGCGTGACCACCAGCTGCACCGCGGCCGCGCCCTGCGCCTTCAGCCGCTACAGCCTCGCCGACCTGCGCCAGAACCAGTTCAGCCAGGAGCTCCAGGCAGTGGGGACGGTCGGCCAGTTCGACTATGTCGCCGGCCTCTATTATTTCAACGAGCATGTCAGCGACGACGCTGCCACGCCGAACTCGAACGGCATCGTCGCGCTGACCAACACGGCGGGCCAGGTCACCGGCTACAACTATGTGATCCTCGATCCGTGCACCGGCTCGGCCGGCTTCGGTTCGCAGCCGGGCTGCCGCTCGATCGACCGCGCTTCGGAAGTCTGGTCGAAGAGCTATTCGGCCTATGGCCAGGTGACCTGGAACGCGACCGAGGCGCTGCACCTCACCGTCGGCGGCCGTTACACCCACGACAAGAAGCGCGGCGTGCTGCACTTCTCCCGCAACGTGAATTATGACGTGAACACTGCCGCTGCGGCAACGGCCGGCTACAAGCCGCTCGACAAGAGCTGGGACCGCTTCAACCCGATGGTCACGCTCGCCTATGACGTGAGCGACGCGGTGCACGCCTATGCCAAGTATGCGACCGGCTACCGCGCCGGCGGCGCCAGCTCGCGTACCGCCAACTACCAGGCGTTCAATCCGGAAGACGTGAAGTCCTACGAAGTCGGCCTGAAGAGCGACTTCTGGGGCCACAAGGGCCGCCTGAACCTCGCCGCCTACATCATGGACCGCAAGGACAGCCAGGTCGACATCAGCTCGATCCAGCCTTTCAACGGCAGCAACTTCAACAACCTCGTCACCATCAATGCCCCGGGCAACACCAAGATCCGCGGCATCGAGGCGGACCTGACGCTGAAGCCCGTGCAGGGCCTGACGCTGAACGCGTCCTATGCCTACACCTACACCCGCATCCCGCCGGTGCTGATCACCGCCACCGCGGGCGGGCTGTCGACCAGCGTGTACCAGAACTTCTACATCGTGTTCACGCCGCGCAACGCCGCCAGCGGCTCCGTCGACTATGAGCTGCCGCTGAAGGGGGCGGACCTGCGCTTCCACCTGGACGGCAACTATTCGCAGGCGACCCAGGCCTTCGACCAGTTCGCCACGAAGAACGAGGCGTCGCTGATCTTCAACGGCCGCATCTCGCTCGCCAACATCAATGTCGGCGCGATGCAGAACGTCACGTTCAGCGTGTGGGGCCGCAACCTGTTCAACGAACAGTATATCTTCCGCCGCGACCCCTCGAACAGCCTGCCGGGCTCGCCGACCAGCAGCGTTACCAGCGGCAGCATCAACAACGTGCTGGGCGATTACGGCAACTTCAACGCACCGCGCACCTTCGGTGGCGAAGTGTCGGTGAAGTTCTGATCTTGCACCGGCCGCCTCGGCGGCCGGGCTCAGCCAGCGACGCGGCCCGGAGGGGGAGACCCTTCCGGGCCGTTTCGCGTCTGGCGCAGGCCGAGCGCGGAAAGGGCGCGGAAGGTGATCGACCAGCGCGGTTCCGCCATCGGCGCGATGCTGTGCTCCCAGCCGTGGCGCGCCTGCCCGGACAGCAGGTAGACGGAGCGCGGCGGCAGATGCTGTTCGGCGCGGTCGAAGGCGCGGGGGCCCGTGCGCCGACGAAGGCGCAGCGTGGCGGGTGCGCCAAGGGAAATACCCACCACCTGCTCGAAAACGGGGCGATCCCGGTGCCAACCAATCCCTGCGCCCGGCGGGTAGTGGATCAGCAGCGCCTGGACGAGGGTGCCTGGCGCCAGACCCGCAAAGGCTTCTGCGCGATCGCGCAGCGGCACCAGCCATGCCGGCATGGCTGCGGCCGGACGGAAGCCCCCATTCTCGAAATCATAGCGCCAGCCGTAGCTGATCGTGCGCCGATTGCCGATCCAGCCCTGGAACTGGAACGGGAGGAGATCGTCCGAGTCGATCGACGCGATCGCGGCCGATTCCTCGGCAGTGTCCAGAAATGCCTCGGTCAGTCGCAGGCCGGAAGGCTCGGGAACATCGAACAAATCTGCCTGACGAGGGGCCATCGTCGCTCAACCTTCGAACAAGGGGTATGCTCCCCAATAGCGCCGGGAAAAGAGACACATGTCAGCAAAGTTGCATATATATGATGTGTCACATTGATCCAGGTTTATGAATTTCTTGGATATTTTGTCGCGTGACGGGTTGCTTGGCATAGGATACATGCATAGCCATGGTCGCCGTGAAGAACGATATGATCGAGGTAATCGACCACGCGTCGCAGTTTTTGAAGGCGCTGTCCGGCCGCAGCCGTCTGCTGCTTCTCTGCCACCTGGTGGATGGCGAGAAATCGGTGGGGGAACTGGCACGGCTCACCGGCGCTCGCGATACGGCGGTCTCCCAGCAACTTGCCCTGCTTCGCCGCGAGGGCATGGTTTCCGCCCGGCGCGCCGGTCAGATGATCTTCTACTCGCTGGCAAGTCCCGAGGCGCGTCGCATGCTCGAGGCGCTGAACGATCTGTTCTGTGCCAATGACGGCGCGACCGGCCTGCTGCTGAAGCCCGAGGTCAGCGAGACCGCCTGAGCGGCACCCCGCAGAAAGGGGCGCACCCCGCTTATCGGCGGGGGCGCTCGATCGCTGCCCGCGCCGCCGGCACGATCAGCTCCATCGCGCGATTGGCCCGCATCCGGTGCCAGCCGAACAGATCGCCGATCGGCTTTCGCGCCTGGTCCCGCGCCACCTCCGCCGTGGCATCCGAGGCGTCGCCCGTGCGCGCGGTAACCCGAGCGATGCGATCGCGATCGGGCGCTTCCAGCCAGATTCCGGTGAAGGGTACGCGCGCCTGCAGCGCCAGCGCCTCGGCCACTTCGCGCTCGCTGCGATTGAGGAACACCGCGTCCAGGATCACCGTGGACCCGCAGGCGAGGTGGTCGTCTGCCGATTCGAACAGCGCCTCATAGGTGTCGGCATCGTTGCGGCGCGTATAGTGCGACGGCGGCAGGCGGGTTTCCGGCGGAAGCCCGACGAGGCGCTTGCGGAACACGTCGGAGCGCAGCACCCTGGCGCCCGGCTGACGGCCGTACAGCCCGCCCAGGAGCCGTGCGAGGCTGGACTTGCCGGTGCCGGAAAGACCCCCGATCACGATCAGCTGCGGCATCGCAGGTTCGAGCAGGCGATCGGCGGCCGCCAGGTCGGCGGTCTGCAGCGAAAGCATCAGCGGCAGCAACGCCCAGCCGGTCGCGCCCTGGGGCGACAGGTCGAGATAGCGATTGGCAAGGATATTGGCGTCGGTGGCGCGATCCTGTGCGAGCAAGGCAGCCAGCGCGGCTGCGAGGTCGAACAGGATGTCGAGCGGCATGCCCTCGCCGAGCAGCCGGACCCGGCCGGCGCGTGCGCGACGTTCGATGTCGGCACCTTGCAGGGCAAGTGCGCTGCGCTGGGCGCTGGTCTGCGCGCGCTCCATCAGGGACTGGCGGAAGCTCGCGCCGGCCGGAGTCACCGTGGCGCGTCCATGTGCCCGCACGGTCGCTTCGGCAAGGGCGTGCAGCGCCGCGACGTCGATCGTGCCGGGAACCGGTAGGTCCCCGCCCGGTCCATGCCGCTTCACGGCCGCTGACGCCATCGCCCTGCTCCCCTCAATCCTTCGGCGACTCAGCCGATCGGGAGTATCCTATACGCGCGAAATCTGAACGGGACCGTACCGAGGTTCAACGTCGTGTCGCGGCGCCGATCAATTTCGCCGCAACCGTATCGCGCAGCGGCTTGGGGCGGAACCCGGAGTCATACGGAGCCACGCGCGGCGTGCTGCCGTCCTTGCGCGGCTTGAACCCCTTCAACCAGCTGTAGCGGTCGCACATGCCCCAGAACAGCAGGTCGCGCAGCTGCGGGTAGCTGAACATCACGTCCAGATAGGCGCCCGCATAGTCCGCCACCTGCCGGTCGCGCAGGGTGATGTCGGTCGGCAGATGCTGGTCGGCAACATCGAATTCGGTGATCAGCAGGTCGTAGCCCATGCCGGTCACCGCATCCAGAAAGGCGCGCCAAGGCTTCTCCTGCCGCGCCGCCAGCAGACCCGCCGGTGCATCGCCAGCTGGTTCGATATGCGATTGCACGCCCAGCGCATCCACCGGTACGCCGCGCTTGCGAAAGCCCTCCAACAGCCGCAGCACGCCGTCGCGGTGCGCGGCGTTGCCGGGCTCCCAGCTCATATAGTCGTTGTAGACGAGCTGCGCTTGCGGCGCGGCGGCGCGGGCGGCGTGGAAGGCATGGTCCAGCATCGGCACGGTGCCGCCAAAGGCGCGGGAAAGGCTGGTCTCGCGCAGCTCCCCGGTCTTCTCGTCCACCGTCTCGTTGACCACGTCATAGCTGTGGATCCGCCCGGCATAGCGCTTGCAGACCGTCTCGATGTGCGTGGTGAGCAGTCGTTCCGCCGCGCTGGCCGCGGTGGCGCCGAAATCGTAGCCGACGAGCCAGCGCGGAAAATACTCGGTCTTGTGCCACAGCAGCGTATGGCCGCGCATCGCCATGCGGTGCGCCTCCGCCCAGCCGAGCATCGCATCGACATGGGTGAAGTCGAACCTGTCGGGGGCAGGGCGGGTGGCCTGCCACTTCAGCTGGTTCTCCGGCACCAGCAGCCCGCAGTCGCGCTGGAGCAGCGCGGCATAGGCAGGGTTTGCAAAGGAGCCGGCATCGGCGCCCGGCGGGCTCCACGCGAAGGCCGATCCGATCCGCATGCCCTTCTCGGTGGCCAGCGCGTTGAGGCCGGGCGGCACGCTGGTCGCGCGTGCGACGAGCGGGAGCGTGGCGGCGGCGGTGGCAGCGCCCGCGAGCAGGGTGCGGCGATCGAGGCGGACGGTGTCGAGCGACATCGGGGGTGGTTCCTCTCCTGAGCCCGTTCTGCGGGGCCTATCTGTTTGGTAGCGATACCATGCTCGGCCTGCTACACCTTCGTCAACCGGCGTGAACGGGCGCGAGCGGGAGAGGGCAATGCGGGCGGCAGTACGGGCGTTGCTGTGCATCTGGATGGCGCTCGCCATGACGGGGCAGGGGCACGCCGAGACGGGATATGACCTGTGGCTGCGCTATCCGCCGCTCGATGCTGCCACGGTGCAGCGGGTCGCGCCCAGGCTCCGCTACGTAGTGGCGGAGGGCAGCGGTCCCGCCGTGCGGGCCGCGCTGGAGGAGCTAGATCGCGGTCTTGCCGGGTTGATCGGATTGGCGCCGGCACACGCGCGCACGGTGCAGGGTGAGGGCGGGGTGGTCCTCGCCACCGCCGGATCGCCGCTGCTGCAGGGGCTGGACTTGCCACTGGCGTCGCTGGGCCGGGAGGGCTTCCTGATCCGCTCCGTCGCGATCGGCGGAGTGCGCGTCACGCTGGTCGCAGCCAATAGCGATGCCGGGCTGCTCTACGGCACCTTCCGCCTGCTCAAGCTGGTCCAGCTCCGCGCGTCCATCGATGCGCTGGACGTGCGCGATGCGCCCAAGCTGCAGCTGCGCGCGCTCGATCACTGGGACAATCTGGATCGCTATGTCGAGCGCGGCTATGCGGGCCAGTCGCTATGGGACTGGCAGAAGCTGCCCGGCTACAAGGACCCGCGCTACACCGACTATGCCCGCGCCAACGCCTCGATCGGCATCAACGCGGTGGTGCCGAACAACGTCAATGCGAACGCCGATATCCTGACCGCGCCCTACCTGCAGAAGGTGCGGGCGCTGGCGGAGGTGTTCCGCCCCTATGGCATCCGCATCTACCTGACCGCCCGCTTTTCTGCGCCGATCGAGATCGGCGGGCTCAGGACGGCCGATCCGCTCGACCCCGCGGTGCGTGCCTGGTGGAAGGCCAAGGCAAACGAGATCTACGCCGCGATCTGGGATTTCGGCGGCTTCCTGGTGAAGGCCAATTCGGAAGGTCAGCCGGGTCCCTCCGACTATAAGCGCAGCCATGCGGACGGCGCGAACATGCTTGCCGACGCGCTCGCCCCGCATGGCGGCGTGGTGATGTGGCGGGCCTTCGTCTATTCCGAGCACAACGACGCGGATCGCCACAAGCAGGCGAACGACGAGTTCGTGCCGCTCGACGGCAGCTTCCGCGACAATGTCCTGCTCCAGGTGAAGAACGGCGCAATCGACTTCCAGCCACGCGAGCCGTTCCACCCGCTGTTCGGGGCGATGCCGAAGACGCCGCTGATGCTCGAGGTGCAGATCACCAAGGAATATCTCGGCTTCGCCACCCACCTCGCCTATCTCGGCACGATGTGGGAGGAGGTGCTGCAGAGCGACACCTTCCGGCCGCGGGAAGGCCGCACCGTCGCGAAGATCCTGGAAACGCCGGTGAAGTCCAGGACGCTCACCGGCATGGCGGGTGTCGCCAATATCGGGACGGACGTGAACTGGAGCGGATCGCAGTTCGATCAGGCGAACTGGTACGCCTATGGCCGGCTCGCCTGGGACCCGAACGCCAAGGCCGAGGACATCGCCCGCGACTGGGCGCGGCTGACCTGGAGCCACGATCCCGCCGTGGTGGATCCGATCGTCGCGATGATGCTGGAATCGCGCGAGGCGGTGGTGAACTACATGACGCCGCTCGGGCTCGGCCATGTGATGGCGACCGGGCATCATTACGGCCCGGGGCCCTGGGTGTCGAACCTCGCCCGGCCCGAATGGAACCCCACCTATTATCACCGCGCCGATGCGAACGGGATCGGCTTTGATCGCACCGCCACCGGCACCGATGCACTCGGCCAGTACGCGCCGGAAGTGGCGAGGCGCTGGGGCGAGCTGAAGACGGTGCCGGACAGCCTGCTGCTGTGGTTCCACCACGTCCCCTGGGACTATCGCCTGCGCTCGGGCGAAACCCTGTGGGACAGCCTGGTTATCCGGTACGATACGGGCATCGCCACGGTGGAGGACATGCAGCGGCGCTGGGCTGCGCTGGAGGGCAAGGTCGACGCGCGTCGATGGGGCGAGGTGCGCGACTTCCTCGCCATCCAGCGCGCGGAGGCACAATGGTGGCGCGACGCCTCGATCGCCTATTGGCAGTCGCTCTCGAAGCGGCCGCTGCCGGCGGGCCATCTGGCCCCGCCGCACGGGCTCGATTACTACAAGGCAATCCGGACGCCGCACGCGCCGGGGAATGGAAAATGAGGATGGCTGGAATGCGGAACATGATGGTCGGGCTTGTGGCGACGGTTGCGCTGGCGGCGCCCGCAGCGGCGCAGCAGCGCCCGGCGATCGACCTCAACCAGATCGGCTTCGAGCCCGGCGACGTGAAGCTCGCGGTAGTGCGGGGGGCAGGGTCGAGCCCGTTGCCCTGGCAGCTGCTGGATTCCGATGGCAACGCTGTCGGCAAGGGCGAGACGCTTGTCTACGGTGCCGATGCGAGCTCGGGCGCGGTGGTGCAGCGGATCGACTTTTCGGGCTTTCGCCGTGCGGGCAAGGGCTATCGCCTCTCCGTCGCAGGAGTAACCAGCGATCCCTTCGCCATCGCGCCGCTGCTCTACAGGTCGCTCGCGCGCGATGCCGCCAACTTCTTCTACCAGCAGCGCGCCGGCACGCCGATCGACGCGAAGTTCGCCGGTGCCGCCTGGGCACGTCCGGCGGGGCACGCAAGCGAGGTGGCGGGCTGCTTCTCGGGCGCCGACGAGCGCGGCACCGTCTGGCCGGGCTGCAATTACACGCTCGACGTGACCGGCGGCTGGTACGATGCCGGAGACCACGGCAAATATGTCGTCAACGGCGGCATTGCGCTGTGGACGCTGCTCAACGCCTATGAGCGCCGGCCCAGGGCATTCGCGGACGGATCGCTGCGCATCCCCGAAAGCGGCAACGGCGTGAGCGACCTGCTCGACGAGGCGCGCTGGGAGATGGAATTCCTGCTGCGGATGCAGATCGCCGACGGCGTTCGCACCCGGGTGCCGTCGGGCCCGCTCGGCGCGCCCAAGCCGGGCCGCCCCGCCTGGGAGCCGAGCTTCCCGCCCTTTGCGGAGATTGATGCGGGCGGCATGGCGCACCAGAAGGTCGCCGATCGCAACTGGACCGGGCTGCCGATGCCCCCGCAGAAGGATCGCGAGGAGCGGCTGCTCTATCCGCCGACGACGGGCGCCACGCTCAACCTGGCGGCAACGGCGGCGCAGTGCGCCCGGCTGTGGCGCGGGGTGGACGATGCCTTCGCGGCGCGCTGCCTCACCGCCGCGCGGCGGGCCTGGGCAGCGGCGCAGCGCAACCCGCAGGTTTTTGCCACCAGCAGCTTCACCGGCAGCGGCGGCTATGGCGACAACAGCCTGAGCGACGAATTCTACTGGGCGGCCGCCGAACTCTACGCCACCACCGGCGAGGAAGCCTTCCGCAAGGCGGTGACGAGCTCGCCCCATTTCGGCGAAGCGGTGCGCGCGCCCGGCTGGAGCTTCACCGCGCCGCTCGGCACGATCACGCTGGCAACGGTGAAGACGGGCCTGAGCGACGCCGAGGTGCAGAAGCTGCGCGCGACGCTGATCGCCGCGGCGGACGGCATCCTCGAGCAGCGCCGCCAGAACGGCTACGCCATTCCCTATCGGCCGATCGGCTACCCCTGGGGCTCGAACGGCGATCTGATGAACCAGGCCATGCTGCTCGGCGTGGCGAGCGACCTGACCGGCGCGCCCAAATACCGGGCGGGCATCGTCTCAGCGCTCGACTATCTGCTGGGGCGCAACCCGATGGGAACGTCCTATGTCAGCGGCTATGGTGTGCGGTCGCTGCAGAACCCGCACCATCGCCTCTGGGCGCATTCGCTGGATGCGAAGCTGCCGGGGCCGCCGCCGGGCGTCCTTTCGGGCGGACCCAACGATACTGCGATGGGCGACCCGGTCGCGATGCAGCTCAAGGGCAAGTGCGTCGCCCAGACCTGCTGGGTGGACAGCATCCACGCCTATGCGCTGAACGAAGTCGCGATCAACTGGAACGCGCCGTTCTTCTGGGTGGCGGCGTGGATGGACGATTGAGGGGAGGGGGCGTAGGGTCGTTTGCCATAACAGCGGCATGTCCGTTCACGCCCAAAATCAGACGTTCAGCGGCTCGCGATTATGTGCTTGATGGTGAGCGTAGGGGCCTCGCCAAGGAAGCAGAGTTGCGGGTCGATGCCGGAAAACGACAAAGTGAACATGTCGAGGTAGCCACGATAGTTCCGGCCTATCCAGCACCATCCGAGCGCAAAACCGACGGCATGGGCAATCTCCGCGACTTCAATCCAGTCGCCCGCAAGATCTGAGGTATCTTCAAGGGTGACGACGATTTCATCGGTGTTGGGATCAACTCGAAGCACGACGGCACCATTTTCGATGACGAAGGCAATAGAATCCCAACCGGCAGACCCATCTCTGCGTCCCACCACCCCGTTCACGGTTCGCTCGTGAACTCTGTCGTAGTCGAATTGGAGCATCGTACGGTCAGCCATGCGGCTCTATAACCCAACCATGGAACGGCAGCTAACCACCGATTGTGTTGAAAAACTCCGCGAGCGGCAGCGCCACGGTGATAGAGCGCAATATAAATTCGTGCGGCCCTTTATATGAATCATCAAGTTACAATGAGCGCACCTTTGTGGCATTGATATTTCAGTGCTGACCGCTGCGATCGGCCCACTAGGAGTTTTTCAACACAATCCACCAAAGTCGGAAGTTCGCTACCCGACGCCGAGGCAGTGATGTCGCCGGACTGACTATGCAAGGTCGGCACGGAGGCTGCAGCGGTTCGCAGCCTCCGTGCCAAAATCACCGTACCGTCAGCGTCGCGCTCTTCAGCGTCGCCGAGTTCGGGCCCGAGGAGATGGTGAAGGTCCCCGGTTCCACCACATGGCGCATCTGGCTGTTCCACAGCGCCAGATCGTCCGGAGTCAGTTCGAACCGCACCGTCTTCTTCTCGCCCGGCTTGAGCGTCACGCGCTCGAAGCGCTTGAGCTCGATCACCGGCCGGGTGACCGAAGCCTCGTCGTCATGGACGTAGAGCTGGACGACCTCGTCGCCGGCGACCTTGCCGGTGTTGGTCACGTCCACCTCGACGCTCGCCTTGTCGGCAATGCCGATCGTCGGCGTGCCCAGCCGCGGCGCCGCGATGTCGAAGGTCGTGTAGCTCAGGCCATAGCCGAACGGATAAAGCGGGCTGGTGTCGCCGAACAGATAGCCACGCCGCGCGCTCGGCTTCTTGTTGTAGTAGATCGGCAGCTGGCCGACACTGCGAGCCACCGATACCGGCAGCTTGCCGCCCGGATTGTAGCGGCCGAACACCACGTCGGCGAGCGCGTTGCCGGTCTGCTCGCCGAGATACCAGCCCTCGATCAGCGCCGGTGCCTTTTCGGCGAGGTAGTTCACCGCATAGGGGCGGCCGTTGAGCAGGATCACGACCACCGGCTTGCCCAGCGCGATCAGTTCCTTGGCGAGCTGGTCCTGCGGCCCGGGCAGGTCGAGCGTCTCGCTGTCGCCGAGATGGTTGTCGGCCCAGGCCTCGCGGCTCACCGCCTCGTTGCCGCCGAGCACCAGCACGACGACATCGGCGTTCTTCGCCGTCTCCACCGCCTGGGCGCGGAGCTGGTCGTTTACCGATGCCGGCACCTGCTTCACTTCGTCCTTCGACCATTCGCGATGGTCGGTAATGCGGATGCCCTCGGCATAGTCGACCGCGAACTTGCCCTTGCCCTCGGCCTGCATGCCTTCGAGCACGCTGACGACATGGGTCGGCAGGTCAGAATAGCCGCCGATCGGGGTATCCCTGGCGTGGGTGCCGATCACCGCCATGCGCTTGATGCCCTTGGCGTCGAGCGGCAGCAACCCTTGCGCGTTCTTGAGCAGCACGATCGATTCACGCGCCGCCTGGCGGGATAGCGCGATGGCTTCCGGCGTGTTGGTGCGCGCCGCCGCCAGCTTCACCTCGGGATAGGGGTTCTCGAACAGCCCGCCCTGGAACTTCATCCGCAGCACGCGGCGCACCGCATTGTCGATCTCGCCCTGGCTGACCCGGCCTTCCTTCACCAGCTCGACGAGGTGGGTATAGGCCTCGCCGTCGGGCGTCTCGACGTCGACGCCCGCGTCGAGGGCGCGCTGGGCCGCATCCTTGGGATCCTTGAACATATGGTGGCGGGTGATCAGCTCGCGGATCGCGAAATAGTCGCTGACCACGGCGCCCTGGAAACCCCATTCGCCGCGCAGTACGTCGGTGAGCAGCCACTTGTTGGCGTGGCTGGGGATGCCGTCGATCTCGTTATAGCTGGCCATCACCGACATCACGGGCAGGGTCTTCACCGCCTGTTCGAAGGGCGGGAAGAAATCCTCGCGCAGCGTCCGCTCGCCGAGCGAGGCGGGGCCGACATTGGTGCCGTTCTCCGGCTGACCATGACCGGTCATGTGCTTGAGGGTGATGAACACCTTGTCGGACTTGAGCGGCAGCGTCGTGCCCTGGAAGCCGCGGATCGCGGCGAGGCCCATCTGGGTGACGAGGTACGGATCCTCGCCATAGGTCTCCTCGATGCGGCCCCAGCGCGGGTCGCGGGCCACATCGACGACCGGCGCAAGGACCAGGTTCGCACCACGGGCGCGCGCTTCCCTGGCGGCCATCGAGAAGATGTTCTCGACCAGCCTGGGGTTGAAGCTGCTGGCCAGCGCGATCGATTGCGGGAAGCTGGTGGCACCAGGTGCTACCAGGCCGTGCAGCGATTCCTCGTGCATCAGCATCGGGATGCCGAGCCGGGTCTTCTCCATCGCCCATTTCTGCGCGGCATAGACATAGCGGGCGGTCTCTTCCGGGCTGCGGTTGACGTCGCCCGCATTGGCACCGGCGGCGGTCGTCTGGCCGGCGGCGACACCGCGCCGGTCATAGGGGCGCGAGATCATGCCAAGGCCGTTGGGGAAGCTGGCGCTCGCCTTGACGGGGTCGAACTCGCCCTTGGCGTCCTGGACCATCCCCTTGTTGAGCCACAGCGCCTGGAGCTGCTGGACCTTCTCCTCCAGCGTCATGCGGGCGAGCAGGTCGTCCACGCGCGCTTCGATCGGCTGGGCGGCGTCCTTGTAGAGCGGCTTGTCGGCGCGCGCTTGCGCGCTTGCCGGCTGGGGCGCGACGAAGGGCGTCAGAGCGCTCGCGGCGATGGCAAGCGCGGCGAAGCGGCGAAGTGAGCGCATGTTCCTCTCCCTGAAGGCCGGCGACGGTTCTGGTGTCGCCTGTTGCCGTGATGGTAACGTTATCATCTATAGGTGTGCGCGATGATGGCGGTCAACGGGGCTGTAGCGCTGCAGCAACGATTGCAATCATGATAGCGCGAACTTATGCGTCGGTGCAGGAGGGGGGATGACAAAACCTAGCCGGCGCAGCCGGGGCAGCATTACCGTACAGGACGTGGCACGCGAGGCAGGCGTGTCCGCAATGACCGTGTCGCGCGTGGTCAACGGCGGCACCAATGTGCGCGAGGCGACTCGCGAAGCGGTGCTCGCTGCGATCGCCAAGCTCAACTATTCGCCCAACAGCGCGGCGCGCAGCCTGGCCGCAGGGGAAGCCACCCAGATCGGGCTGCTCTATTCCAACCCGTCCGCTGCCTATCTTTCGCAATTCCTGATCGGTGCACTGGCCGCCGCGCGGCGCGCCGGCTGCCATCTCGTGCTCGAAGCGTGCGAGGGCGAGCGTGCCGAGGAACAGGCCGAGGCGACCCGCGGCTTCGTGCAGACGCATGTGCAAGGCGTGATCCTGCCCCCGCCGCTGTCGGAAGTCGGCGCCGTGCGCGACGAACTCGATGCAGCCGGTATCCCCTGGGTCTCGGTGGCGATGGGCCTGCCGCCCGAAGGGTGCCGCAACGTCCGCATCGATGATTTCGCGGCTGCGGCGGCGATGACCCGGCACCTGATCGACATGGGCCACCGCCGCATCGGCTTCATCCGCGGCAACCCGAACCAGACCTCCAGCGCCGAACGTTACCGGGGCTTCTGCGCCGCCATCGAGGAGGCGGGGCTGGACCTTGCCGCCATGCCGGTGGAGCAGGGCTATTTCACCTTCCGCTCGGGCATCGTCGCCTGTGAGGCGCTCCTGGACCTGCCCGAGCCCCCGACGGCCATTTTCGCGAGCAACGACGACATGGCCGCCGCCGCGGTGGGCGTCGCGCATCGCCGGGGCCTCCACGTACCGCAGGATCTGAGCGTCGTCGGCTTCGATGACACCTCGCTCGCGACGACGATGTGGCCGGAACTCACTACCGTGCGCCAGCCGATCGCGGCGATGGCGGAGGCGGCGCTGACCATGCTGCTGGACGAGCTGCGCCCCGGCGGCCAGGGCGGGCAGGCCGAACAAGTGCTTGCACATCAGCTGATCGTGCGCGAATCCTGCGCCCCGCCGCCCGCTGCGTAGGGAATTGGACGACAACGTTGGCAGAAAGTTGCGTCGCACGCCTGCCGACTTGCTTTTCCCGGTTGCACGGGCCAGCGTTACCGCTAACAAATCGCGCCACGTTTCCGGGCGACTAGGAGAGGGATCGGATGAACCAGACGGCGGAGAAGGCCAATATCGGCCTGATCGGCGCCATCGTGGCCGTAGCCACGATCGGCGGATTGCTTTTCGGATATGACAGCGGTGCGGTGAACGGCACGCAACCCGGCCTGCAGGCCGCGTTCCAGCTGGACGAGGCGGGGCTCGGCTTCACGGTCGGTTCGCTGCTGATCGGCTGCGTCGCGGGCGCGTTTTTCGCAGGCACGCTGGCGGACCAGATGGGCCGCCGCAACGTGATGCGGCTCGCCGCGCTGCTGTTCCTCGGCGGCGCGCTCGTCCAGGGCTTCGCGCATGACCATACGCTCTTCGTCATCGCCCGCATCGCCGGCGGTGTCGCCGTGGGCGCGGCTTCGGTGCTGTCTCCCGCCTATATCTCCGAAGTCGCCCCCGCGAACATTCGCGGGCGCATGACGACGGTGCAGCAGATCATGATCATTTCCGGCCTCACCGCCGCGTTCGTGGTCAATTACTATCTGGCGGGTGCGGCGGGTGCCTCGACCAATAAGTTCTGGGCGGGCCTCGAAGCCTGGCGCTGGATGTACCTGATGCAGGCGCTGCCGGCGGCGATCTTCCTGGTTGCGCTGTTCTTCATCCCGGAGAGCCCGCGCTTCCTGGTGGCCAAGGGCCGGATCGAGGAAGCGACCAAGGTGCTGACCGACCTGTTCGGCCCGCAGACCGCGCGCACCAAGCTGGAGGAGATCCGGGCGAGCTTCACCGCCGATCACCGCCCGAGCTTCCGCGACCTGATCGACCCGCGCACCGGCGGCGTTCGCCCTATCCTGTGGGCGGGCCTGGTGATCGCGGTGTTTCAGCAGCTCGTCGGCATCAACGTGATCTTCTACTACGGCTCTACGCTGTGGCAGCTGGCGGGCTTCACCGAGAATGACTCGCTCCTGATCAACATCGTCTCGGGTGCGGTCTCCATCGCGGCCTGTCTCGTCACCATCGGGCTGGTCGACAAGATCGGTCGCAAGCCGCTGCTGCTGATCGGCTCGGCGGGCATGGCCGTCACCCTGTTCGTGCTGGTCTATGCCTTCGGCCATGGATCGCTCGACTCGGCGGGCAAGCTCGTCCTGTCGCCCGATCTGGGCAAGACGGCCGTCGTCGCCGCCAATCTGTACGTGATCTTCTTCAACGTCAGCTGGGGCCCGGTGATGTGGGTGATGCTCGGCGAGATGTTCCCGAACCAGATCCGCGGCTCGGCGCTGGCGGTGTGCGGCTTTGCCCAGTGGTTCGCCAACTATCTGATCGCGCAGAGCTTCCCGGTGATGGCGTCCAAGCTCGGCCTCGCCGCCAGCTACACCTTCTACGCCGTCTGCGCGGCGGTCAGCTTCTTCCTGGTCCTGAAGTTCATCAAGGAAACCAAGGGCAAGGAACTCGAGGCGATGGAGGGGTAAGAGCCTCCAGACCCGTCCTTCTGTGCTCCCCTCCCGCTTGCGGGAGGGGATGATTGCAGGCGGGAGGTGCCCATTTCAGCCCCTCCCCCGACCCCTCCCGCAAGCGGGAGGGGAGTTTGGTTTGGGAGAATATCGTGACCCGCACGCCCGTCCGTCCGTTCCGATCGCGCGAATGGTTCGCCGCCCCCGGCCGCGCCGACATGGCAGCACTCTATCTCGAGCGCTTCATGAACTACGGCATCACCCCGGCGGAGCTGACCTCGGGCAAGCCGATCATCGGCATCGCCCAGTCGGGCAGCGACATCGCGCCGTGCAACCGCATCCACCTGGAAACGGTGAAGCGCGCCCGCGAAGGCATCCTGGCGGCGGGCGGCATCCCGATGGAATTCCCGCTCCACCCGATCTTCGAGAATTGCCGGCGCCCCACTGCGGCGCTCGATCGCAACCTCGCCTATCTCGGCCTGGTCGAGATCCTCAACGGCTATCCGATCGACGCAGTGATCCTCACCACCGGCTGCGACAAGACCACGCCCTCGTCGCTGATGGCCGCCTCCACCGTCGACATTCCGGCGATCGTTCTGTCGGGCGGCCCGATGCTCGACGGCTGGCACGAAGGCGAACTGGTCGGCTCCGGCACGGTGATCTGGCGCTCGCGCCGCAAGATGGCGGCGGGCGAGATCGACGAGGCCGAGTTCCTCCGCCGCGCGATGGAAAGCGCGCCGTCCTCCGGGCACTGCAACACCATGGGCACCGCCTCGACGATGAACAGCCTCGCGGAGGGCCTGGGCATGTCGCTGCCGGGCTGCGCGATGATCCCGGCGCCGTATCGCGAGCGCGGGCAGATCGCCTATGAGACCGGCAAGCGCATCGTCGACATGGCGTACGAGGACCTGCGCCCGTCCAAGATCCTGACCAAGCAGAGCTTCCTCAACGCGATCAAGCTGCTCACCGCGATCGGCGGCTCGACCAACGCGCAGCCGCACCTCAACGCGATGGCGGCGCATGCAGGCATCACCATCACGCCAGAGGACTGGCAGACCGGTTACGACCTGCCGCTGATCGTCAACATGCAGCCGGCGGGCCAGTATCTGTCCGAGCGCTTCCACCGCGCCGGCGGCATCCCGGCGGTGCTCAAGCTGCTGGTCGATGCCGGTATCCTCGACGGCAGCGTCGCAACCTGCACCGGCCACACCATGGCGGAGAATGTCGCCGAGGCGCGGGTCCTGGATGCGGACGTCATCTTCCCCCTCGACAAGCCGCTGATGGAGAAGGCCGGGTTCCTGGTGCTCACCGGCAACCTGTTCGACATGGCGATCATGAAGACCAGCGTGATCTCCGAGCAGTTCCGCTCGCGCTATCTCTCCAAGCCGGGGCAGGAGGGCGTGTTCGAGGTTCGCGCGATCGTGTTCGACGGGTCGGACGATTATCACCACCGGATCAACGATCCGGCGCTCGCCATCGACGACAATTGCATCCTGGTGATCCGCGGCGCGGGCGTGCTGGGCTGGCCCGGCTCGGCCGAGGTAGTCAACATGCAGCCGCCCGATGCGCTGCTCCAGAAGGGCATCCAGAGCCTGCCGACGCTGGGCGACGGCCGCCAGTCGGGCACCTCGGACAGCCCGTCGATCCTCAACGCATCGCCGGAAAGCGCAGCGGGTGGCGGCCTTTCCTGGCTGCGCACCGGCGACGTGATCCGCATCGACCTCAACCAGGGCCGTGTCGACGCGCTGGTCGAGCCGGACGAGATCGCTCGCCGCAAGGCCGAGCCCGCGCCGCCGATCCCGCCGAGCAACACGCCGTGGGAAGAGCTGTACCGCGAGAAATCGGGCCAGCTGCACGAAGGCGGCGTGTTGGAATTCGCGACCAAATATCGTGGTACCGGGCTGAAGGTGCCGCGGCACAACCATTGACCATCAGGGGCGGAGGCAGTGCTTCCGCCCCTTTTTCTTATCCCTTGCCATTCCGCGAACACGCGGATCACGGCGGAGCGCGACTAGCCGAATCCTCCTCCCACAATCCCGTCCCCGCCTCCGGCCCATTCCGGAGGTGGTAAGTGTCACTCGGCAGTGATAGTTAACCATTACCAACTGACAGGGGACGGACGGGGTGGAAGAAGGGGCACCGGCGAAGCGGCCGCGCAATGCGGCGAACACGCGGGGCGTTATTCTCGAGGCGGCCAAAAGGCTGCTGGCGGAGCAGGGCTTTGCCCGTTGGGGCGTGAACGCGATCGCGCGCGCCTCGGGCTATGACAAGCAGCTGATCTACCGCTATTTTGGCGGCATGGACGGCCTTGCAGAGGCGATTGCAGCAGACGTCTCCGCCTGGATGGAGACTGCGCTTATTCGGCCGGAAAATGTCCCGCCGCCCGCCACCTATGCGGAAATGATGGGGCGTGTCGCGGTGGCGTTGCTCGACGCGTTGCGCAGTGATCCCCTTGCGCAGAAGATCCTGGCCTGGGAGCTGTCGGCACCCTCCAAGCTCGCCCAGGCCTTCACCGAGGCGCGGGGCAAGGCGCTGAGCGCCTGGATTGCGAGGGAACGGGGTACCTTGCAGCGCCCTGCGGGAATCGATGCGCCGATGCTCAATGCGCTGTTGATCGCCTCGATCCAGCAGCTGGTGCTGTCGGGCGCGCAGAGCGGTCGGTTCCTGGGGCTGGACCTGTCCGACGACGCGGGCTGGGAGCGTGTGCGTGGCGGAATCGCCGGCCTCACCCGGGCGATGTACCAGTAGCAGGATATGGAGCCCTAAGGCTTCCCTGGCCCCTCCCGCTTGCGGGAGGAGCCAGGGGAAGGCGTTCAGGCCCCGACGCGGATCATCGAACCCGGCTGGCCGGCCACCGTCACGCGGAAGCTGAACAGGTCGCCGGAGCTGGGCCGTGCGGCCTTGTCCTCGGCCGAGAGGTGCTTGTTCGCGGTGGTGGCATACACCGTCTTCAGGTCGGGGCCGCCGAATGCGATCTTGGTGATGGCGTCCACCGGGAACGGTACGGTTTCTACCAGCGCGCCAGCGGGCGAGTAGCGGCGCACCTCGGAGCCCATATAGAGGCTCACCCACACAAAGCCTTCGCTGTCGACGCAGGGGCCGTCCGGGAAGCCTTCGCCCTCTGCGATGCGGACGAACTCGCGGCGGTTCACCAGCGCCCCCTCCGCGTCGATGTCGCAGGCGTAGACCAGCTGGCCCAGCGTATCGACATGGTAGAGCGTCTTGCCGTCGGGCGAGACCGCCGGGCCGTTGGTGATGGAAACCTTCGGCGTCGATGGGACGCAGCTGCCGTCGGCGGCAAGGCGGTAGATGGTGCCGGTAGCCTCGCTCTCGGCGTCATCCATCGTGCCGAACCACAGCCGACCCTCGGGATCGACGGTGCCGTCGTTCAGGCGATTGCCGGGCAGGCCGGGCTCGGGGTCGACGAGCGGAGTGAAGCTGCCGTCGGCGGGGTCGAACCTGGCGAGGCCGGTCTGCAGGCCCGCGACAAAGCCGCCGCTGGCGCATGGCAAGGCGAAGCCCACCTGCGCCGGTGCGTCCCAGCTCGCCTTGTCGCCCGTGGCGGGGTCAAGGCGGTGGATCTTGTGGCTCTTGATGTCGACGAACCACAAAGCGGCATCGCGCTCCACCCACACCGGGCCTTCGAGAAGCGGGGCGCTGAGCCCCCAAACGCTCTCCGGCGCCGAAACCACCACCTTGTCGGTCATCTTATCTCCAGCCTGCATCCACGAAGAATTCATGGCTCGTTACCAGCCGCGCATCGTCGGATGCAAGGAACAGCGCTGCCGCTGCGATGTCGTCCGGCACCAGGCGGCCGGGCAGGCACTGCGCCTTGACGATCTCGGCCTCGCCCTCGGGCGTGTACCACTTCATCTGGCGCGGCGTCTTGACGTTGCCGGGGACGATGCAGACCGAACGGATGCCGTCCGGGCCCAGCTCGCGCGCCAGGCTGCGGGTGAGGCCTTCGATCGCCGCCTTCGCGGTCTGGTAGAGCGTCAGCTCTTCCAGCGCGAGATGCCAGGAGATCGAGCCGAGGTTGATGATCACGCCCGCGCGCTTCGCCTTCATCGCCGGGATCACCGCCTGCGCCATGAAGAACTGGTGGCGCAGGTTCACGTTCATGCGGTTATCCCAATATTCCGGGGTCACCTGCTCGATCGTGTGGCGGTCGTCATTGGCGGCGTTGTTGAGCAGCACGTCGAAGCCACCCTCCGCCTCGATCAGCGCCTGCACCTGTGCTTGCGCGGCGCGGACGTCGGTGAGGTCGACCTTGTAGAAGCGCGGCGCGATCGCTGCATCCGACAGGCTGGCCACCAATGCCTTCGAATCGTCCTCGGCGATATCGAAGAACGTCACGTCAGCGCCCTGGCGGACGAACCCCTCGACCAGCCCGGCGCCGATCCCCGAACCACCGCCGGTGATCAGGACCCGCTTGCCCTTGAGGCTCGGATAGACGGCGCGCTGCGCGGCCGGGATCGGCCCCTGCTGGAGATCGGCTTCAGACATGGACACCTTACGAGTTGGAGAGAAGGCCGCGGGCGGCGAGGTTGCGCATCAGGTCGCGGATGCCGAACGTCCAGGGCGCGGCGGCCTTCGACGTGGTGACGCGGTTGACGAGCGTGCCGAGCTTCGGCGTGGCGATGCGCACGACGTCGCCGGGCTTGTGGGTGAAGCCGCGGCCGGGATGATCACGATCCTGCACAGGCGCGAACAACGTGCCCAGGAACAGCGCGAAGCCGTCCGGATACTGATGCTCGCTCAGCGTCTGGCGGACCAGCTCGGTGGGATCGCGGCTGATCTCGCTCATCTTGTTGGTGCCCGAAAGGCGATAGCCTTCCGGCCCGTCGATGGTGAGATCGACCACCGCGCTGCGCACGTCGTCCATCGTGAAATGATCGTCGAACAGGCGGATGAAGGGACCGATCGAGGTCGAGGCGTTGTTGTCCTTGGCCTTGCCGAGCAGCAGCGCGCTGCGGCCTTCGAAGTCGCGCAGGTTGACGTCGTTGCCCAGCGCGGCGCCCTTGATCGCGCCGTTGCGGTCCACGACCAGCACGACTTCCGGCTCGGGGTTGTTCCAGTCGCTGTCCGAGCGGATGCCGATCTCGGCACCCCAGCCCATCGCCGACAGCACCGGTGCCTTGGTGAACACTTCCGCGTCCGGCCCGATCGCGACTTCGAGATACTGCGACCACATGCCGGCCTCGATCAGCGCGGCCTTGAGGCTGGCGGCCTCCGGCGTGCCGGGAACGACCGAGCGGATGCCGGAGCCGACCTTGGCTTCCAGGTCGCCGCGAATCTCGGCAGCCTTGGCGGAATCGCCGCGGGCGCGTTCCTCGATCACGCGCTCCAGCGCCGAGACTGCAAAGGTGACGCCGGCGGCCTTCACGCACTGCAGGTCAACGGGCGCGAGGATCTGCGGGGCCGCATCGGTGCCAAGTGCCTCGACGCTGCACAGCACCGTCCCGCTGAGGGTGGCGATGTCGTCGCGCTCCAGCAGGTCGGCGACAGTGGGCGCGGTGCCCGATACGTCGATCACCTGGCCGTCGCGGAGGATCACCGGGCTGGGGCCGGCGGGCGTCTGCACACGACCGACCAGGATGGCCTGCGCATGATCGGCAGGCAGCATGTCTCGAAGCGCTTCCAAGGGACCTCTCACCAACTCGTTTCGGATTGTGATAGCGCTACCATTGGCGCTCCGGCAAAGCAAATGTCAAGCGCGGCATAGCGGGCTTTCCGCCAGTTTCAAATATGAGAAAGGATTTCGCCTACGATTGCTTCAGGCGCGCGCATCGCTCCCTCCTCGCTGGCGCGGACGACGCGCCAGGGGCCGAGCAGATCGGCGGCGACGATCGCCTCGTAATTGCCGCGCACGCGCTGCTGGAGTGCGATATCGGCCTCATATTCGTCGAAGCTGCGATCGGTGTAGCTGCGCTGCGCCTTTTGCAGGATCAGTTCGCGCGCCAGCTCCCAGGGGGTGTCGAGATAGATCGACAGGCGCGGGCGGGGCAGGGCGAACTGGCCGGTTTCGAGCGCGAGGATCCAGTCCATCAGCGCGCGGCCTTCGTCGCCGCCCAGCTTGGCGCCCTGATAGGCCATGTTCGATGCGATGTAGCGATCGAGCACCACCACGTCGTGGCTCGCCTGCGCCTCGAGCAACGCGTCCCGCCACTCGAAGCGGTCGAGCGCGTAGAGGACGGCGGCGGCATGGGGTGTTACGGGGACGGGCAGCTCGCCGGCAAGCATCTTGCCGATCGTCACCCCGGCGACGGTCTCGCCATAGCGCGGGAAGCCGAGCACGGTGGCGGTGCGGCCCGATGCCTGGAGCGCCGCACACAGCCCGCGCGCGGCGGTGTTCTTGCCGACGCCGTCGGCGCCCTCGATCGCGATGAGTTCACCCATGCCGCTGCCATAGCATGGTCCGAGAGGTTGTCATCAAGACTCCCCGGGCACTTGTGGTGCGTGGGCGCGAGGGGGAGGGAGGAAAGCACGCCGCGGCACAACGATCGTCATTCCCGCGAAGGCGGGAATCCATTTGCCAGGACACCTGGGGCAGGAACCGCAGCTTCAGCGCCAATCGATCCCCGCCTTCGCGGGGATGACGGCGGTGTGTGATGCCCTTGCGTCCAACTGCGGGCGTTGGAGCGACCAGACCCTCAATGCAGCGAAGCCGTCTCCGGCGGGGTGCACAGCAGCGCGCAGGGGCCTTCGGTGTCGAGCGGCAGGATCGCTGTCAGCGCGGCCAGGCCGCCGGCATGGTCGATCAGCCAGCCCGGCTCCGCCACGGCGGGTCGTTCCGGAGAAAAGGCGACTCCGGTGCCGTCGGTGATCACGCCCAGTCGGCGCGGCGGGCTCGGCCAGCGGCCTGCGAGATAGGTGAGGCAGGCGCTCGCCGCGTCCTGCAGCGCGCCTTCGTCGCTGTCCTCGGGGCAGAAGCCTTCAGGTGTGGCGTCGATTTCGGCGACCAGGCGGAAATCGTCGCCGCGCCACCAGATCATCCGCAGCGACCCGTCGATCTCCTGCTGTAGACCCAGAAAAAGCCGACCGCCGGCCGGGAGCAGCGGCTGCGCGCAGCGCACCATTTCCTCGGCCAGTTCGGTCAGCTTGTAGTTCGACCGGGGCAACATCTGCATCGCACCTCGGCCGTTGGTCAGGGAATCTCGGGGCATCGGATCATTCCGGGAAGGAGTATGCTTCCCTTATAGAATGCTTTTGCCCCGATGGGGTATCAGTGCAGTGCGGCGCTGCTCGGAACCGGCGCTGCGGCGATGGCAACGGCTTCCACCGTCTCGCGATTGGCGTCGGCAGCGACGACCGCGTCGATGCTCGAAGCGTCGATGGCGGCGACGCTGGAGAGCAGGTTGTGCGGCTGGCTGGCGTCCGGCAGGATCGGCGTGGTGCTGCGGGCAGCGGCCGGCTGGCGGCGCTTGGCGGTGGCGGGTTCGCCATATTCGGCCATCACCGAGAAGCGCGGATCGGCAGCGGCGATTTCGGCGATCACCTTGGCGGCGCGCTTGGTGATCTGGCGGACGCGCTCCTTGGTCACGCCGGTTTCCATCGACAGGTCGTCGAGCGTGGCGGTCTGGAACACGCGGCGGGCGACGATCTCGCGATCACGCTCCAGCTTGGCTTCCAGCTTCTCCAGCTCGGCCGGGTCGATGCCGTGGGTGGCGGTGCGGAGGCGCGGGCCTTCGCGGCGCAGGGCTGCCTCTTCCCGCTTTGGGCGGGGACGGCGGCGGAGCTGCTCAATGCCAACCTTGCGGAGGTGATCGACATAGGCCTCGATCAGCGAGGAGATCGCGCCATCGGCGAGGTAATCCGATGCGGCGCTCTCGGTGCGCTCCAGGGCATCCTCGTCCTCGATCATCGCTTCGGGCGACATTTCGTCGCCATCGGCGGAGCTGACCATCGCGCTGAGCGAAACGGTGGTGGCTTCGACCTTCTTCGCCGAGGGGCGCTGATCGGTCATCAGGCGGAAGCGCAGGCTCTGCAGCTCACCGCGGATCTGCCAGTTGACGAAGGTGGTGAACTGGGCCTTTTCCGGCTCATAGGCCTGGATGGCGCGGTGCACGGCGATGGCGCAGCACTGCTCGGCGTCGTCCCAGTGTGCGGTCAGGCCGTACTGGCGGATGAAGTGGCGAATGCGGGGAGCGATCAGCTTCAGGATGCGGGCAAAGGCGCGATCGATTTCGGCGCGCTGACGGTTGGTCTGCTTGCCGTCCTTCGGCGAGTTCTCGATGACGGTTTGGACTGCGGCCTCGAGAGCGATCGTGATCTTCGACATTCGTATTCCCCTGGTTCAGCGCCGGTCCGATCGTTTCGGCGCCGTCGACAGGGGACACATTTCGTCTGAAACCTTTAAAGGAGTGCTAATCCGAACCTTAGGTAGTTTTCCGCAAACGCACTCCCAAGCTTTATAGCAACGCCGATTCGCTTGGCGAGCCAAGTGCCTGAAAAAATGATGGTTAATCGCCGTTCAGCAGCTTCGCTAACGGACGCGGAAACGGCCTAAGTGGCGGTTTCAGGAGGCAAATTTGTCCGGCTGGACGTGCCTGTCGATGAAATCGAGTAACCATTGGCGATGCGCGCGCGTCGCGTCGCCGGCGCTGGCGATCCGCTGCTCGGCCGCCGATCCGCCGATCTGGGCGGTCAGCAACTGGCGCGCACGGGCCGAGTCAATATTGCCGGCAAGAAACTTCTTTGCATCACCGAGGCCGAGATGGTGCCCCAGATAGGCCGCCTTGGCCAACGTCTCCGAATCGGCGCGGACGTTGAGGCCCGCCGATTCGAAATGCTGCAGGTTGTTGCGCGCCATGTCGGCGATGGTGAGAATCGACGCCTGCGGGTCGTAGCGAAGCGCCAGCAGCTCGCTGCGGCGGGACGGATCGACCTTGCCGTTTTCCTTCAGCCAGCCGCGCGCCTTGGCCACTTCGTTCAGCCAGGTGCCGCCCTGTTCGGCGAGGGTCTGCCAGGTGCCGCTGAGGAATTGCCCGAGCCCGGCCGCGCTGGAACGCGGATTGCGCGACAACGGATTCCAGCTGCCGTCCTGGCCCTTGCCCGCCTCCGCATTGACGATCGCGGCGATTGCGGCGGAGGGGATGCCGCTCCGCGCCTCAGCTGCCGCAAGCGTATCGGCGTAGCGGGCGTTGGTGCCGAGCGAGACTGCACCGGCCATGGCCCCGGCCGTGGGCGCGGATGCCAGCGCGACGGGGCGTTCGGCAACGGCGCGGGCGCGCTCGGCAGTCATCGGGCCCTTGGGTAGCGCCGCGACCTCGTCGGGCTCCTCGTCATGGCAGGAGCAGGCGCACTGGCACTTGCACTTGCCCTTGGCGGATTTCGGCGCCTGGGTACCGAGCAGTTCGAGCAGCGAATCCATCGCCATGTCCGATCCGCCGCCCAGCGGGGAACGGGTCTTCTCGCCGTCGCGATCATTTTCGCCGATCGCGGCGCGCCACAGGCGGGTGGAGAGTTCGGACTGCGCCTGCGCATAGATCACATTGGCGCGCTGCGCCGGCGTGAGCGCGGCAAGGTCGGTACGGTGGATCATGCGGCCTTCACCAGCATCCGCTTGCGATCGCGCAGGAAGCGCGCCGCAGCGATATCGTCGATCGCCGCCTGTTCGGCGGCTTCGGCTTCGCGCTCGGCTTCGGCGCGGAACCGTTCGGCCGCGCTTTCGATCGCGCGGACCGTGCCATAGGCCTCGCGCGCCAGCTCGCGCAGGTTGAGCAGGCGTGCCTGCTCGGCCGCGGCTTCCTCGGCGATCCGCGTCTGGGCATGCTTGGCGGTGGCGAGCCAGGCATCCGATGCGAAGGGCAGGGCGTGGGCGAGCACGCGCTCCTCGCGAACACGCGCGACAAGGTCGCGACCCTGCTGCTCAAGCTCGGTGATTCGCTCGATCGACGCGCCGATCGCCACCTTGAGGTCGTCGACGGCACGCTGCTGCATGCGCAGGGCTGTATCGAACGGCGTTCTCATGCGGCGAGGCCCACGTTATGGCCATGGCCGTGGCCGTCGCCCGTCGCTTCGCCGGACAGGATCGCCGCCAGTTCGGCGAACGCTGCCTCGGCATGGCCCTGGTCGTTCTTGCCCTGGTTGAGCAGGGCCTCGATCCGCGGCGCGAGCGCGACGGCACGGTCGACATCGGGCGACGAACCCGCCTTGTAGGCGCCCAGCCGTACCATCTCCTCCATGTCGGCATAGGTCGACAGCAGCTTGCGGGCAGCGAGGCGGACCTCGTTCTGCTCGGGCTCGAGGCAATGGGGCAGGGTGCGCGAGACGGACTTGAGAATGTCGATCGCCGGATAGCGGCCGCGCTCCGCGATCGCGCGGCGCATCACGACGTGTCCGTCGAGGATGCCGCGCACGGCGTCCGCAACGGGCTCGTTGTGATCGTCGCCGTCGACGAGCACCGTGAACAGGCCGGTGATCATTCCCTGGCCGGGCGCACCCGGGCCGGCGCGCTCCAGCAGGCGCGGCAGCTCGGCGAAGACGGTGGGGGTATAGCCCTTGGTGGCCGGCGGCTCGCCCGAGGCGAGGCCGATCTCGCGCTGCGCCATCGCGAAGCGGGTGACCGAGTCCATCAGGCAGAGCACGTTGAGACCCTGATCGCGGAAATGCTCGGCAACGGCGAGGGTGGTCCAGGCCGCCTGGCGGCGCATCAGCGCCGGCTCGTCCGAGGTGGCGACGACGACAACCGAGCGGGCCATGCCTTCCGGCCCCAGGTCGTCCTCGATGAATTCCTGCACTTCGCGGCCGCGTTCGCCGATCAGGCCGATCACCGCGACGTCGCACTGCGTCCAGCGCGCGAGCATCGACAGGAGGACGGACTTGCCGACGCCGGAGCCGGCGAACAGGCCCAGCCGCTGGCCGCGGCAGAGCGGCACGAAGGTATCGAGGCAGCGCACGCCCGTTTCGATGCGTTCGGCAACGCGCGAGCGGCCGGCGGCGGCGGGGGGGGAGGCCTTGATCGGCTGGGGATCGGCCCCGTTGACCAGCGGGCCGAGACCGTCGACCGGGCGGCCGAGGCCGTTGATCATGCGGCCGAGCCACGCCTTGGAGGGGCGCACGGTAAACTGGCCGGCGCCGAGCTCGGCAATTGCACCAAGCCCCACGCCCTGCGGATCGACGAACGGCAGGCACAGCGCGACGCCGCGGTCGAGCGCGGTGACTTCGGCTTCCACCTTGCCGGTAGGAGACTGGATCTCGACGCGGCTGCCGATCTGGGCAACGCCGGTCAGGCCCTCGACTTCGATGAGCGCGCCGCGCACTGCAACCACGCGCCCGAAGCGACGGTCGGGGACCATCTCCTTGATGGCGCGGGCGGCACTGGCGAGCGTCTGCATCGCGCGGCTCCCTCAGGCGGCCTGCGTCGCGGCGGGGTCGGCGGTGGCGGCGTCTTCCATCGCGATCAGCTCGCGTGCGACCGACAGCGCCTTGTAATATTCGCCTTGGGCAAGATCGTTGGCGAAGCGGATGCACAGCTCGCGCGCCTCGGCGGTGCCGAGGCCGGCGATCAGCAGGCTGAGCAGCTGGACCACGGCATCCTGATGGGCGTCGCGGCCGTTCGGATCGATATAGGCGAGCATCGTCGCGAAATAGAGCTGGCGCGCGGGTGTCGTCGCTTCCTCGGGCCGCATCACTTCGCGGCCGCGCAGGATCGACACCATGTTCTCCACGGCGATCTGGGTACGTCCCACGGCGCGCAGCACCGCACCGTTGACGATCGCCTTTTCACCGTCGCGCAGCGTAATGCGAAGCATGGAACTGGCCTTTCAATAAGCGTTCCTAAACTTATAGCTGCGTTTTCCTCGCGCCTGGGCAAACACCCGGCAAATTTTGCCGCCTGCCGCGCAAAAGCGGCAAAATCGCCCCTCCGATTTGGGACGCGCCTTCACCCCTCTACAATGAGGATGTCGCCGGCGTGGGGATCGCGCGGGCATCTCGAGGAGTTTTGAACTTGAGCCTCTATTCCGCTCTTTACGCTGGCGTTTCCGGGCTGAGCGCGCAGTCGAGTGCCATGGCCACGGTTGCCGACAACATCACCAACATCAACACCGTCGCCTATAAGGGCGTCGAAGCACAGTTCCGCACGCTGGTGACCGATGGTCGCGCGTCGTCGAGCTATGCGGCTGGTGGTGTGGCGGCGACCCCGATCACGCAGGTCACCAAGCAGGGCCTGCCCCAGGCTACCGGCAGCAGCACCGACCTCGCCATCGACGGCGACGGCTTCTTCATCACCCGTTCGGGCGTGTCGGGCAACGACCCTGTCGCCTATACCCGCGCGGGTTCATTCAAGCCCGACGAGCAGGGCTTCATGCGCAACTCGTCCGGCCTCTACCTCTACGGCTGGCGTCTGAACGAGACCGGCGGCTATACCAACACCGGCAACGTTAACGCGCTGACGCCGGTGCGTCTGAGCGATCTGGTGGGCACCGCCGCGCCGACCACGAAAGTCGACGCGCGCATCAACCTGCAGTCGGACGCCGCCACCTATCCGCCGAACGCTGCCGCCCCGGCCTATACCGTCGGGAGCCTCGCAAGCGGCGCGATCGAGCCGACCTTCACGCGGTCCTTCACCGTCTATGACTCGCAGGGCGGCAGCCACGAGCTCAAGATGTCGTTCCTGAAGACGGGTGCGAACACCTGGAAGGCCGAGACCTACATGAACCCGGCGACGGATGTCTCCGGCGTGACTGGTGGTCTGCTGGCCAACGGCGAAATCAAGTTCAACGGCAACGGCAGCCTGGACAAGGCTGGTTCGACCGGCACCTTCTTCAACACGCTGAACATCAACTACACCAACGGTTCGACCTCGGTTCCGATCGAGATGTCGCTGGGTGAAGACGGCGGCATCAGCGGCCTTACCTCGTTTGGCCAGCCCTCGTCGCTGGTGCGCGGTGGCGCGGACGGCGGCATCCTGGGCAACATCGCAGCGACCGAAATCTCGAAGGAAGGCGTGGTCAGCGCGATCTTCGACGACGGTTCGAGCCGCAAGGTGTTCCAGCTGCCGGTCGCGACCTTCCCGAACCCCAATGGCCTCACCCGCGTGTCGGGCAACGCCTATTCGGGCAATCGCCAGTCGGGCATGATGACCATGAACGCGCCGGGCGAGCTCGGTGCCGGCAAGTTGCTGTCGAACACGCTGGAGGCCTCCACGGTCGACCTGGCGGGCGAGTTCACCAACATGATCCGCTTCCAGCGCGCCTATAGCGCATCGTCGAAGATCATCACGACCGTCGACGACATGCTGCGCGAAGTCAGCGATCTGAAGCGCTGATTTCTAAGGCAGGGGGACGCTCGACATGGCGCTGAACGATATCCTGGGAACCGCCGCTTCCGGCCTGGCTGCTGCGCAGGCGGGATTGAAGGCGGTATCGAACAACATCGCCAATGTCGGCGTCGCCGGCTATGCGCGCGAGCGGGTGAATCTTTCGACCTCGGTGCTGGCGGGCAATGTCAGCGGCGTCAGCGTCGGCGAGTTCGAACGCGTCGCCGACCGCTTCCTGGAAGCCACCGTCTACCGCCGCGCGGGCGACTACGGCAAAACGGAAGTCACCTCGAGCTACCTCGACCGGCTGCAGTCGCTGCTCGGCGAGCCCGGCGCCAAATCGGGCCTGCCGGCGCGACTGGACGCGATCAGCAGCGCCGCGATCTCTATGACCGGGTCGCAGTCCTCGGCGCAGACCTCGGCGGTCTTCACCGGCACCGTCGTCGACGCGATCTCCTCGATGCAGCAGATCACGCGCGACGTGGACGGCCTGCGCGCCGACGTGGAATCCGAGGTCGGCTATTCGGTCGACAAGATCAACACGCTGCTCAAGCGCATCTACGATCTCAACGGTACGGTCTCCCAGGCCACCGGTCTCGGGCGGAATGCGAGCGGCGCGGCCGATCAGCGCATGAGCGCGATCGAGGAACTGAGCGGCATGCTCTCGGTCAACGTCCGCGACCAGCCGGACGGCCGGGTGATCATCGAGACGACGTCGGGGCAGATGCTGCTCGACTCCCGGGTGCGCCAGCTCGACTATCCGAACAAGGGTGCCGGCATCGGCAACTCGCAGATCACCTATCCGGACATCTCGATTCGCTTCGCCGACAAGAACGGCACGATGGGCGCATTGTCGGGCGAGAAGATCGAATCCTCCGCCGTAGGCGGCAAGCTGGGCGGCCTGCTCGACCTGCGTGACCGGGCGCTGCCCTCCTTCTCGGAGCAGCTCGGCGTCGTCTTCAGTGGGCTGTCCGAAGCGCTGAACGCGGTTTCGAACGAGAACACGGCGATGCCGCCGCCCTCCAGCCTCACCGGCCGCCAGACAGGACTGGTCGCAAGCGACCGGCTCGGCTTCACCGGCAAGGCAACCTTCGCGGTCGCCCAGGCCAACGGCACGCTGGTCGCAAAGACCGAAGTCGATTTCGACGCGCTCGGGCCCGCGGCTACCGTGTCCGACATGGTCAATGCGATCAATTCGGGACTCGGCGGCGCGGCCACGGCCAGCTTCACCAATGGCGTGCTGAGCTTCGCGGCGAGCGGCGCCGGCAACGGCGTGGCGATCGCGCAGTCGACGGCCAATCCGAGTGCCCGCGCCGGCGTGGGCGTGTCGCAATATTTCGGCATGAACGACCTGATCCGCAGCGATAGCAACAGCCTGGTGCCGACCGGCTTCAACGCGACGGATCCGCATGGCTTTACCACGGGGCAGACCGCCCAGATCGTCCTGCGCGACGCATCGGGCCTGGCGCTGACCAGCTACACGCTGCAACCGACCACCGGCGGCACGATGGGGGACATCGTCACCCAGTTGAGCGGCAGCCCGCTGGGCAATTTCGGCGCCTTCTCGCTCGACAGCCGCGGGCGGATTCGCTTCGATCCGGTCGGCGGCCTCTCGGGCGCTACCCTGTCGATGGCTTCGGACTCGACCGATCGCTTCGGCAGCGGCCGAACCTTCTCGGCGCTGTCCGGCCTCAGCGGCCTCAACAGCGGCCTCGACGTGGCGAAGGTTCGCAACGAGGTCGTCAACAGCCCCGGCTCGCTGCCGCTGGGCCGGCTCGACACCAGCGCTGCCGTCGGCGCCAAGGCACTCGGTGCGGGGGATACCCGCGGCGCGACGGCCTTTGTCGAGAAGCTCGGCAGCACGCTGGATCTCGGCAAGGACGGCGTGGTCAGCGTCGGGCGTTTCTCGACTCAGCTGCTCGGCCGGGCCGGCCTGGAAGCCAGCCAGGCGCAGGGCCGCTACGACGACGCCAACGCCCGCAAGTCCGACGCGGTGAACCGCCGCGACAGCTATTCCGGCGTCAACATCGACGAGGAACTCTCGCAGATGGTCGTCCTGCAGAACAGCTATTCTGCCTCCGCGCGGGTGATGAGCACCGCCGCAGAGATGTACGACACGCTCCTCCAGATGGTTCGTTAAGGGGACTGACCGATGACCCGCGTTGCCACCATTCCACTCCAGCGCACCATGGCCAGCGCCATTTCCGGCGCGCAGGAAAAGCTGGCGATTACCCAGAAGCAGCTCTCGACCGGCAAGAAGGCGACGGACTTCGCGTCGCTCGGCACCGAGTCCGTGCGCAACCTCTCGGCGCACAGCCTGCTGGAGCAGCAGAAGGCACAGGCGAACGTCGCCAAGCGCGTGGGCACCACGATGTCGCTCTATCAGGGCCATATCGAAGGCATCCAGACCGCCACGACCGCGTTGCGCCAGCAGATCCTGAGCGCGATCGGCACCGGCCAGTCGGCCGGTCTGCAGCAGGCGATGGACAGCTCGTTCAGCCAGATGCGCTCGTCGCTGAACGCGTCGGAAGGCGGCACACCGCTGTTCGGCGGTTCGCAACTCGACCGCGCGCCGTTCTCGGTCACCACGCTGGCAGACGCCGCGACCGTGCCCGTGGCGCAGGCCTTCCACGACGACAATGTTCTGGCCAGCGCCCGCGTGGCCGATGGTCTGGACGTCACCTATGGCGTCAACGCCAGCTCGATGGCGACCGGTATCTATGATGCGTACCGTGCCATGGCGCAGATTGGCCCGATCGGCGAGACGCTCACCGACGCGCAGAAAACCGCGCTCGCAGGCGTGATCTCGAAGCTGGACGGCGGCCTGAAGCAGCTCGTCGCCGTCAATGCCGATAACGGCCGCAAGCAGAACCAGGTCGAGGACCTGACCACGCGCGGCGAAGAGCGATCGCTGCTGCTGCAGCAGGTAATCGAGGACAATGAGGACGCGGATCTGGGCCAGGTCGCGATCGACCTGTCGCAGCAGAAGACCGTGCTCGAGGCGAGCTATTCGGTCTTCTCGCAGCTCTCCAGCCTGAGCCTCGTCAAGTATCTCTGAGCGCAAGCGCGCGTTCGAACACCGCCGTCAGCATCGGCTCGGTCAACCGGCCGATGCTCTGATTGTACCGCGACACGTGATAGCTATCGAGCACCGTCTGCCCCTTTGGCAGGCGGTGCTCTGCGCCGTGCGCGAACCTTGCCTTGGGCAGCTTGCCGCCAAGCGCCTTCACCGCCGACTGGTGCGCGATCTCCCCCAGCGCGACCACGACCGGCGCGTGCAGCTGGCCGGCCAGGAACGGTCGGCAAGCGTGGATTTCAGCCGGGGTAGGGCGGTTTTCCGGCGGCAGGCAGCGCACCGCGTTGAGGATCTGCACGCCCTTCGGCACGCCTGCTTCGGCAAGGCCAAGCTTCTCCAGCACCGCAAACAGCAGCGTGCCGGACTCGTCGCCCGTGAAGGCGCGGCCGGTGCGGTTCGCCCCCAGCTTGCCGGGCGCGAGGCCAACAATGGCGATCGCTGCATCGGAGTCGCCCAGCATCGGCACGGGCGCGTTCCACCATTCCGGCTGTTCGGTGCGCAGCTGGGTGCGCAGCGCGACGAGGCGCGGGCAGAACGGGCAGTCGCGATCGGGTTCGGGGCTTGGCGTGGGCATCGCCCGGCGATAGGCGCAGGTACGTGTCCGTCACAAGCTACATCATCGCCCTGGGCTCCAACCGCCGCGGCCGCCACGGCGGACCACGCGCCGAGGTGCAGGCGGCACTTGTCGCGATCGGCGGCGTGCGCGCGGTGTCCCGCATCCACGAGACGCCGCCTTTGGGTCCCTCGATCCGCCGCTTCGCCAATGCCGTTGCCGAAGTCGAGAGCGGCGAGGCGCCGGAAGCCCTGCTGCGCCGGCTGAAGGCGCTCGAGCGCGCCTTTGGCAGGCGCCCGGGGCAGCGCTGGGGCGCGCGGGTGATTGATCTGGACATCGTGCTGTGGTCGGGCGGCTGCTGGGCAAGCCGCACGCTGACCGTACCGCACCCCCAGTATCGCGCGCGTCGCTTCGTGCTGGCCCCGCTGGCCGAGATCGCGCCGGACTGGCGGGACCCGGTGACCGGCCGCGCGACACTTCCGTTGCTGCACGCGGTTGACCGGCGGCGCCCCTGCGCTTAGGTGGCGGGATGTGGGTCCGTAGCTCAGTCGGTAGAGCAAGCGACTTTTAATCGAGAGGTCCCGGGTTCGAATCCCGGCGGACCCACCACCGCCTCTCCAAGTGCATGGCCCCATCCGCTGGCCTGTGGTTCTCGTGCTGGTCTGGCACGACGGGACAGGGCGGCTTTGGGCTTGCCCGTGGGAGCCCGCGAACATCTGGATACGCTTCTGGGGGATGACAGGCTCGCGCAACGGGCTCCTGCACCGCAGCAATTTCAGCTTGATACCATATATCATCCCCGGTACATGCGCGCCTCATGCTCCCTTCAGAAAGTGGAATCCCGATGCGTCGCGTACTTCTCGCTTCTTCCTCGCTCGTGCTCTTGCCCCTGTCCGCGGTCGCCGAACCGCTTTCGGACAAGCCGCTTGCCGCCGAGACCGAACAGGCGAAGGATGCGCCCGCGCAGCAGGGGCCGGCGATCATCGTGACCGCACCTTATCGCCAGAGCGAGGCCGACGTGCTTTCGGGCACTTCGGTCGTCACCGGCGAGGAACTCACCCGCAGCCTGCGGCCGACGATCGGCGAGACGCTGGCGCGCCAGCCGGGCGTTTCCGCCAGTTCGTTCGGCCCAAGCGCGTCGCGGCCGATCCTGCGCGGCTTTCAGGGCGAGCGCGTGCGCATCCTCACCGACGGCATCGGCTCGATCGACGTGTCGAACACCTCGGCCGATCATGCGGTGATCATCGATCCGCTGCTCGCCGAGCGCGTGGAAGTGCTGCGTGGCCCGTCCGCGCTGCTTTTCGGATCCTCGGCGATGGGCGGCGTGGTCAATGTGATCGACAGCCGCATCCCGCGCAGCGTGCCGGAAAAGGGCTACCGGCTGAGCAGCATCGCCACCTATGGCTCGGCGGCGAACGAGCGTTCGGTCGGCGGGGCAGGGGATGTGGCGGTGGGCAGCCACCTCGTGCTGCATGCCGACGGCTCCTATTCCAAGTCGGACGACCTCAAGATCGGCGGCTATGCGCTGACTGCGGGCAAGCGCCGGCAGGCGCTGGCGAGCGCGGCACTGCCCGCGGATCCGGATGCCGATCCGATCGATTTCGCGGCAAACGCAGGCGTGAAGAACCGGCTGCCCAACACCGCCGCCAAGACCTGGACGGCGGGCGCGGGCGCGGCGATCGTCACCGAGACCGGCACGCTGGGCATCGCCTACAGCCATTATGACAGCCTTTACGGGGTGCCGATCCGCTTCGCGACCCTGCCGGGGCAGGAGCAGGAAGGCCCGCGGCTGAGCGTCGTCCAGAACCGCCTCGATCTGCGCGCCGAGGCCGATACCGGCGGCGGTTTCCTCCAGAAGGTGCGGCTGCGCGCGGGCTATGCCGCCTATCGGCACTTCGAGCTGGAGGAAGACGGCGCGGTTGGCACTGCCTTCTACAACAAGGGGCTGGAAGGCCGCCTGGAGCTCGTCCAGGCCGATCACGGCGCGTGGCGGGGCGCGAGCGGCGTGCAGTATTTCGCGCGCGACTTCGACGTGCAAGGCGACGAGGCCTTTCTGCCCAAGAACAAGACCCAGCAGGTCGGCCTGTTCACGCTCCAGCAGCTGGATCTCGGCGCGCTGAAGGCCGAGGCGGGGCTGCGCTACGAGTTCACCGATCTTTCCGCGAACCCCGTGCTGGACGACACGCGCTTCTTCAACGGCAAGCGCAGCTTCCAGGCGCTGTCGGGCTCGATCGGCGCGTCCTACGGCGTGGCGCGGGACATTCGCATCGGCCTCAACCTGTCGCACACCGAACGTGCGCCGTCGGCCGAGGAGCTGTTCGCCAACGGCGCCCATGCCGGCACCGAAGCCTATGAGCTGGGCAATCCCGATTTCCGGCTGGAGAAGAGCTGGGGGCTGGAAGCGACGCTGCACGCGCATGGCGACGGCTACAGCTTCGATGCCTCGGCCTATTACAACTGGTTCTCCAACTATATCAGCGACAACCAGACGCAGCAGGGGATCTGCGAGGCGGCGGCCGCGCCGAGCGGACGCACCGTCGACCTGCCGTGCTTCCAGTTCACCCAGCGGGACGCGCGCTATTACGGCTTCGAGGCGGAGGGTTCGGTGCGGGTCGCGCAGCTGGGCGCAACCACGATCAACGTGGACGCCCTGGGCGACTATGTTCGCGCCAACATCGTCGACGAGGGGCCGGCACCCCGCATCCCCGCGCCGCGCGTGCTCGGCGGCATCGAGGCGCAGTCGGATCGGATCACCGGCCGGGTGGAGGCGGAGCATGTCTTCGTCCAGAACCGCACCGCGGCGTTCGAGACGCGCACGTCGCCGTACACGATGGTCAATGCCACCGTCAGCCTGAAGCCGTTCCCGACGATGCCCGGCACCACGCTCACTCTGTCCGCCAACAACCTGTTCGACGTCGAGGCCCGGCGCGCGAGCAGCTATCTGAAGGACTATGCGCCGCTCGCAGGCCGCGACCTGCGCGCGACGCTGCGCTTTAGCCTGTAGTCGTCGACGCAGTCGCGTCCAGCAGATCCCCGATCGCGCCCGTCGGGCTCGCTTCGGGGATCGCTGCCATCGCCGCGCTGATCCGGGCGGGATCGACGGTCGGCGTCGGCTGGGTCAGCAGGTCGAAGGCCTGGGCGCTGGGCAGCGACTTGAATGCCGCGCCGTAGCGGGCGCGCAGTGCCTGCAGCTTGGCTTCCTGGTTCAGCATCGCCAGCGCCACCGCCTGACGCAACACGATCGCCTGGTTGGGCGGGGACATCGCGCCGGGCGCAGGCAGTGTCGCCTCGTTCTCGGTGATGAACGAGCCCCAGTTGCGCGTTCGCCAGTGGATCTCGCTGCGTACGCCGCCGCCACCAGGCACGCCGTCCAGCGCCGCCATTGCCGCGGCCTCGCGGCCGAGCTTGTACAGCGCCACTGCCTCGATCCGCTTGCGATCGAAGCGCATGGCGTCCGAATAGCTGGCCTGCTCGGTCGCGTGCAGCGTGTCGAGCGCCTTCACCGGATCGCCGGACAGGATGAACAGCGTGGCCACCTTTACCGACAGCGGGCCCTGCGCCACGTCCTGCCGGCGCTGCATCAGCTGATACTGGAGCAGCTCGGCCGCACGCGGATAGAGACCGGCGGCCTCCAGACGATCGGCGAGGCGCAGCGCGAGCGTATCGCCTTCGGCACCGGCGGGTGCCAGTTCCTTGTAATCCCAGTAGAGGCCGGCCGCTTCAGGAAGCGGCGTGCCGCTGTCCGGCGCCAGCATCTCGCCCAGCCACGCCTGGATCTGCTTGAGCATCATGCTGGAGTCGCCGTCTGGCCGGTAATAGCGGAAAAGCGTGGCGGCGCTGCGCAGCGCGGCACGATGGTCGTTTTCGGCCAGTGCCAGCTGGTATTCGAGCCGTAGCGCGCCCTGTTCGACCGGACCGCCGCGCCAGCCGTAGCGGAGCGCTTCCAGCTGCTTGATCCCCTCGGCAGGGGTGATGCGGTGGAGCTTCAGATCGCCCTGGATATGGGCGAGCTTTGCCTCGGCCTGGATGTCCGGCGTGCCGCTCAGATCGGCCCGCGACAGGCGGAACAGCCCCTCGGCGGGGTCGCCGGAAGCCAGCAGCGCCTTGCCGCGCAGCAGATTGGCCTGCGGGTCCTGGTCGCCGAACAGCTTCAGCCACGCAAGGGCGGGCTGGCCCTGGTTGATGGCGATGGCGCCCTTTGCCGCGGCGAGCGTGAACGGCTTGCGTTCCTGCGGTGCCCGGCCGTTGATGGCCGGCACGGCGCAATTGATCTGGCGCGCGGCGGCCTTGTCATCGCCGGTCCCGGCAAGCGCACGGACGCGCCAGGCACAGGCCTCGGCATTGCCTTCCAGCTCCGGGAGCGAAAGCGCTTCCACCGCGTCACGGTAATGGCCGATCATCACCAGCGCCGCGCCGCTCGCGAGCTGGAACGGCGCGACAAGGGCGAGATCCTCGTCATCCGATTCCATCGTCTCCAGCACGCCCAGCGCCTCGGCCCCCATGCCGCGGCGGATCAGCGAGCCGGCGTAGCGCCAGCGAGCGAGCTGGCGGGATTCGGGCTTGGCATTGATCAGCGCATCCCACGCGGCTTCCTCGGTCAGTTCCGGCCAGTCGCGGCTGTCGGTGATCGTCGGCATCTGCGCGAGGAGGGCGGCGAACGGCGGCAGTACGGCACGGCCGGCAGCCGGTGCCGCGGGAGCGGCAGCTTCCGCAGCCGCAGCCGCAGCTGCAGGTGCGGCGCCATGGTCGGCGCCGTGGTCTGCCGCTGGTGCGTGGGCAGGATCGCTGGGGGGGGCAGCGGCGGTGCTGGCGAGCAGCGCGACGATCAGCAAACGACGCATTAATGTGCTCCGGCCATGAGATAGGTCACCACGGCACCGCCGATGATGCAGGCGATCACGAAGAGCATCGCGGGCACGATCGGCAGTCCGTCCTGCGCGGCCGCGTCCGGGCCGCCTGCCTGGGCGTTCTGCATCTCGCTGGTGTCGACGGCGTTGCCGCGGCTTGCCGCATCGGCGACGACGCGCATCCGGGCGGGGCGTTGATCGTGGCTCATTTGGAATCCGTTAAGTGCTTGTCCCTTATTTATAGGACGTGCGTGGCCGCAGTGGCGGCCCGACCCATGCGATTGACGGGAGAAATTTGGTGCGCGGCAAGCAGACGCTGGCGATGCTCGGACTGGTGGCACTGGCGGTTTCGCCGCTGCCCGCGGGGCGTGCATTGGCCTCGGGCGGCGGGGGCGAAGGCGAGGGGGTGCATCTGGTAAAGATGGAGCCAATTGCGGTGCCTATCGTCGATTCCGATCGCGTTGCGGGCACGCTGAATTTCAAGCTGGTACTGGAAGTGCACGACGCCGCCGCCGCCGAGAAGTTGGCCGCGGCGATGCCGAACCTGCGAATGGCGGCGATCGCCGGCGGCGTGGAATTCGCGCGACTCGATGCTTCGGCACTCCGCGCGGTGAACGTTGCGGATCTCGACAAGACGCTGACCGGCGCGCTCAAGACCGTGACGCCCGATGTCGGCCGTGTGCTGATCGTCGAAGTGGGTGCCTCGCAGAACTGAGGCTGCCGGCACCCGCGACGGACCGGACCCCGACCAAAAAAAAGGGCATCCCTGCGGCAGCCGGGATGCCCTTTTTGCATTGAGGCTATATGCGGCAGCCGCGACGGCCGGAAGCACCCCGGCCCTCGCCGGGATGCCGTTGATCGGTCAGCCCGGCTTGCGCGCGGCGCCCGCGGGTGCGGCCATCGCGGCAGCGGCCGGGGCGGCTGCCGGCTTCGCCGCGCTCTTCCGCGCCAGCGCCATGCTGAGCGAGGCCGCGCCCTTGGGCGACATCGCTGCGAGGATCGCTGCGGTGGAGGCGGGACGCATCCGCTGCGCCACCTTCATCTGCACTTCCATGTCGAGCTGCTCGAACACGGCGGCAGCCTTCGCTGGCTTCATCGCCTGGTAGATTCGGGCCAGCTCATCGAACTGCGCTTCCGCAGGCGAGGGTGCACCGGGCGCACCGGGCGCGCCGGTGGCGGCCTCCTTCTGCTGTGCCTCGACGCTGGCTGCCAGCCGCTGTTCGGCCGCCTTCGCAGCCTGTTCGCGCAGGTCGAGCGCGCGCTGGCGCTTGGCCGCTTCCTGGTCGCGTGCGCTCAGGTCGCGCTCGATCGAGTTGCCGAGCCGGGTCTTGTTGGTGCCGTCCTGATCGCCGGTGGCGATGCTGGCGGCGTTGGCCACCGCGGCGATCGCGGAGGCCGCTGCCATCAGCAGCAGCAGGGAGGGGCGCGCCATCACGCGGCCTCACGCGTGGCGGGCAGCGCTTCAACGGGCGTTTCCGCCGCGATCGCCGATTCCGCTTCCGACTGTTCGGCGGCTTCCTCTCCGGCGACGCGCAGCGCGTTGGCGAGGCTCACCGCCGACACGATCCGCTCGCAGGCGGAATCGGCGATGCCGATCATGTCCGACAGCTCGTCGCGCAGATCGCGGGCCTGCTCCACCAGCCGGGCGTGGCGGGCGCAATCGGTGCCCAGCGTGGCCTTCATGTCCGAAAGCACGGAGCGTGCCTGCACCGTCGCGTTGTCCAGCGCCTTCACCACATCGGTGAGGGCACCTTCCTTCACGGTGCGCAGGCTGCGCATCATGCGCATGCTCTGCACGAGCACCGCGACGCACAGGATGATCGTCAGCACATTGGCGAAAAGCGCGATACTCATGTTACTTCTTCCTCGTGCGGGAAACGTCGTTGACCAGGCGCACGGCGACGCGGCCGCTACGCTGGCCGATCTGGGCCTGGGCGAGCTTGATGTCGCCGCACGCCATGTCGAGCGCGTCGTCGGGGCTCTTGTCGAACGCGATGGTCTGGCCGACCTGCAGCTCTTCCAGGTCGGAAAGCGGCAGCGCCTTTTCGCCGAGCAGCACGTTGACGGTGACGTTGGTCTTGCGGATCTCGGAGGCCATGTGCGCCTCCCAGATGCTGTCGCGGCCGCTCTTTTCGCCCATGAAGCGCTGGAGCAGCTTGTGGCGCACTGGCTCCAGCGTGGCGTAGGGAAATACCAATGTGATGCAGCCGCCGCGGCCGTCCATGTCGACGCGGAAGGTGGCGATGGCGCAGATGTTCGAGGTCGCGGCGATCGCGGCGAAGCGCGGGTTGGTCTCGATGCGCTCCAGCCGCATGTTCACCGGCTCGATCGGCTCGAACGCGTCGGCGAAGTCGCGGAGCGCGGTTTCCAGCACGCGCGAGACCAGAGAGGTCTCGATCGGCGTAAAGCCGCGGCCGTCGATCACCGTCGGCGTGTTGCTGCCGCGACCGCCGAGCAGCGCGTCGACCACCGAATAGATCAGGCCGGACTCCACGGTGATCAGGCCGTAGCTTTCCCATTCCGCGATCTTGAACACGCCGACCATCGCGGGCAGCAGCACGCGGTTCATGAACTCGCCGAAACGGGCCGAGGTCACTTCCTCCAGGCTCACGTCGATCGCGTCCGAGGTCATGTTGCGCATCGAGCTGGCGAAGCTGCGCACCACGCGGTCGCACACCACTTCCAGCATCGGCAGCCGTTCATGGCTGATGACCTTCGATTCCAGAACGGCGCGCAGGCCCTTCTTCTTCAGAACCGGTTCGCTGCCGCCGAAGAGCGCGTCGATGTCCGCCTGGTCGAAGCGGATATCGTCGCCGCCCATCGGTGCGGCGGGGGGATCCGGAAGGTCGAAATCGTCTAGATCGATCATTGCTGGATCAGGTCCTGAATGAGAACTTCCTTGACCATGCCGGGGCCGAGCACGCGGGTGGCGCGGACCATCAGCTCTTCCTTCAGCCGGAACACCGCCGCCGATCCGCCCAGGTCCTCGGGACGCAGCTCGCGCAGGAAGGGCTGATAGGCGTCGAGCACGACGGGCAGCTTGTCCTTCAGCGCCGCGTCGGTGGTCTTCGGGCCAGGAACCAGCATAAGGTGCAGCTTGAGGAAGCGCGGCGCGCCGTCGGGCGAACGCAGGTTCACGGAGACGGTCGGCACGTCGACGAACTTGCCCTTTCCTTCGCCTTCGCCGTGCCCGCCTTCGCCTTCCTTGGCCGCTTCGCCCTCGCCGTGCCCTTCGTCGGCAGCAGCGGCTTCCTCGCCGTGCGCTTCCGTCTTGGCCGTGCTCTTGCCGCCCATGAAGAACGCGGCGCCGCCGCCGCCCAGCGTCAGCGCAGCAGCAGTCGCGGCGCCGATGATGATCAGCTTCTTCTTCTTGTTGGGCGCCGGGGTCTCCTGCGCGCTCTTATCCTCGACGATTTCGGCCGACATAATAACCCTGGACCTTCCGATTTATCGGCCGCGGCGTCCGCACGTCCGATTTTCTCCTATTATAGAAGCGTCACCCGGCAATTTCTGCCTAGTGACCATTTTTCGAAGGACGGTCCGGTGGACATCTCCTCTTACGTGCTCCTGAGCCAGGAGCAGGCGCTGCGGCGCCGGATGGACGTGGTGGCGAACAACATCGCCAACATGAATACGGTGGGGTTCAAGCGCGAGCAGCCGGTGTTCCGCGAATATGTGGAGCAGACCGACAGCGCGGTGAAGCCGGCCGAGAAAACCTCGTTCGTGCTCGATTACGGCGCGGTCCACGATGCCGCGAACGGCGCGTTCCAGCCGACCGGCAACCCGCTCGACGTGATGATCGACGGGCCGGGCTATCTGGCGGTGCAGGCCGGCGACGGCACCACCGCCTATACGCGTGCGGGCTATGTGAAGGTGCTGGAAAGCGGCGAACTTGCCACGGCCGGCGGCCAGGTGATCCTGGGAGAAGGCGGCAAGCCTATCAAGATCCCGACCGAGGAAGCGGGCAAGGTCAACGTCCAGGCGGACGGCACGGTGATGGGCGAGAACGGCCCGCTCGGCCGCATCGCGGTGACGGTGTTCAATGACGAGGCGGTGGTGGATCCGCGCGGCAACGGCATGTTCACCGCCACCGGCGGCCGCGAACTGCCGGCCAGCGCCACCAAGCTGGTGAGCGGCGGCGTCGAGGGATCGAACGTCAACGCGATCGTCGAGACGACCGACATGATCCAGATCCTGCGCGCCTATCAGACCAGCCAGAGCATCTCCAACTCCATGTCCGACATGCGCAAGAGCGCCATCGACAAGCTCGGCCGCGTCAGCTGAATTTCACGAAGGGATAGATTCCATGCGTACGCTTTCCATCGCCGCGACCGGCATGCTGGCCCAGCAGACCAATGTCGACGTGATCTCGAACAACATCGCCAACATGAACACGACCGCGTTCAAGAAGCAGCGCGCCGAGTTCCAGGACCTGCTGTACCAGCAGGTCTCGCGTCCGGGTTCCGCCACCGGCGGCGACACCAAGGTGCCGGCCGGCATCCAGATCGGCTCGGGCGTGAAGACCGGTGGCGTTTACCGCATCAACGAGCAGGGCGTGATGACCCAGACCGGCAACCCCTATGACATGGCGGTGCAGGGCAAGGGCTATTTCCAGGTGACGATGCCGGACGGCACCACCGCCTACACCCGTGACGGCTCGTTCCAGATTTCCGACCAGGGCGAACTGGTGACGCAGGACGGCTACCCGGTGCAGCCGGGCATCACGGTTCCGCAGGGGGCGCTCGACGTCAACATCTCGAAGACCGGCCTGGTCGAGGTGACCGTCGCCGGCAACACCCAGCCGCAGCAGCTCGGCCAGCTCCAGCTCGCCACCTTCATGAACGAGAGCGGCCTGGAAGCGAAGGGCGGCAACCTGTTCCTCGAAACCGCCGCCTCGGGCCAGCCGACCGTCGGTTCGCCGGGCGACACCGGCATCGGCACGCTGACCCAGGGCTTCATCGAAGCCTCGAACGTCAATCCGGTGTCCGAGATCACCTCGCTCATCACCGCGCAGCGCGCCTATGAAATGAACAGCCGTGTCGTGAAGACCGCCGACGAGATGCTGGCGACGACCAGCCAGCTGCGCTGATGTCCGCGCTGCTGGGCCTGTTGCTGCGCGTGGCGGTACCTGCCGAGGACGTGCCGGTGGCGGTGGTCCAGCAGCCGGTCGCGCGCGGCGAACGGATCGAGATGGGCGACCTCTCGATCGAAACCCGCCCCGAGGCGAGCGCGCGTGGCGCGCTCCGCCCGGAAGAAGCCGTCGGCATGGACGCATCGCGGGCGCTGACGCCCGGCACGCTGCTCCGCCGCGGCGACGTGATGAAGCCGCAGCTGGTCAAGCGCGGCGAACCGGTCACGGCCAGGATCGTGTCCGGTGCGATGGTGATCACCGCCGCCGGCCGCGCGCTGGGCAGCGGTGCCCAGGGCGATCCGGTGCGGATCGTCGTCAACGCCACCAACCGCACGCTCGACGGGATCGTCGACGGCAGCGGCACGGTGCGGATCTCCACTCCCTGAGGGACAAGTACATGCGTAGGATCATTCTCGCGCTGGCGCTGGGCGCCACGCTCTCGGGCTGCGGTGCGGTCGGCCGGTTGAAGACGGTGGGCAAGGCGCCGAAGCTGACGACGATGGAGCCGGTGGATTCGCCGGATCTCGAGCCGTCGCTCGCCTCGCCGCTGGATCGCTCGAACCGCGCCCGTCCGGCACAGCCGGCGAATGCGCCGACCGCGTCGCTGTTCCGCACCGGGGCAGGGGCCTTCTTCCGCGATCAGCGTGCCGGCAGGGTGGGCGACATCCTCACGATCAAGATCGCGATCGCCGACAAGGCAGACATCGGCAACAACACCTCGCGCACCCGCGGCGGCTCGGAAACGAGCGGCATCGCCGGCCTGCTGGGGCTGCAGAAGCCGATTCAGAAGCTGACCGGCAGCGATCCCTCGAAGCTGGTCGATACCAGCTCCGGCTCCAAATATGCGGGCGGCGGCACCACCGTGCGATCGGAAACGATCAACATGACGATGGCCGCCATCGTGACCCAGGTACTGCCCAACGGCAACCTGATGATCCGCGGTCGCCAGGAAGTGCGGGTGAACTTCGAGATGCGCGAGCTGATCGTCACCGGGATCATCCGGCCCGAGGACATCGCCCGCGACAATTCGATCCAGCACAGCCAGATTGCCGAGGCGCGTGTCATCTATGGCGGCAAGGGCCAGCTGACCGACGCGCAGCAAGCGCGCTGGGGACAGCAGATCTACGACGCGCTTTTCCCGTTCTGACGCCGAACAGCAGGCTACCGCCCCAGAAAGGGCTCGCCGGACATCCCGGCGGGCCCTTTTCGCATTTACCGGATATTTATCTTAATCTTGCGGTAACCATCAAAATTTTCAGGACAATTTTGGCCGGCCTGATTTTCTTCCCACAATGATCGTGCAGGGTGTTTCGCCCAGTCGCGGGTCGGCGGTTCCGACCCAGGTCGCAGAAGCGACTCTATATCCAAGAAGGAAAGTATCATGGCATTTTCGGTTAACACGAACGTCGGCGCGATGGCGGCTCTCCAGAGCCTGACTTCGACCCAGAAGGACCTGGCCACCACCCAGAGCCGCATCAACACCGGCATGGCGGTGTCCTCGACCAAGGATGACTCGGCACAGTACACGATCGCTCAGGGCCTCCGCGGCGACCTGGGTGGCCTGAAGGCGGTTTCGTCGTCGCTCAGCCGCGCGAAGAGCGTGACCGACGTCGCCGTTGCCGGTGCCGAGCAGATCTCCGACATCGTCAACCAGATGAAGGCGAAGGCCACGCAGGCGGCTGACGCTGGTATCGACACCGCGACCCGTGACGCCCTGAACAAGGACTTCACCGCGCTGCGCGACCAGATCAGCACGATCGTCAACGCTTCGGACTTCAACGGCACGAACCTGCTCAAGGCTTCGGGTGGTCAGGTGACCGCGCTGCAGTCGCTGCAGGACTCGGACACGAGCTCGCCCACCACCTGGAACCCGGATTCGCTCAGCGTGGCGAACCAGGGTCTGGACCTCGGCGGTACGACGATCACCATTGCTTCGACCGGTAACATCAGCTCGCAGGCCAATGCGCAGGCGATGGTCGACACCCTGACGACCACGCAGAGCAACCTGAAGACCACGCTCAGCACGCTCGGCGCCGCTTCGCGCAAGATCGACGCGCAGTCGGCCTTCACCAGCAAGCTGTCGGACGTGATCGAAGGCGGCATCGGCAACCTCGTCGACGCCGACCTGGCGAAGGAATCGGCTCGACTGCAGGCTCTGCAGGTCAAGCAGCAGCTCGGTGTTCAGGCTCTGTCGATCGCCAACCAGGCGCCGCAGACGATCACTTCGCTGTTCCGCTAATAGCCCGAGGCCCCAACCCTGGGGGGCCGAAGGCTTGCGGGGGCCGGGATGGTACGCCATCCCGGCCCCCTTTTTTTGCCCGCGTTCATCGCGGGTAATATGGTTTCCGCTTCTATAATGATGGGAAACTGGGAGGTCGGCGTTGTTTCCGAGGATTCGTGAAATCACCGATGCCTTTGGCGGACGCCTGCGCGTCAGCGTCGAAGAGCATCCCTCGGGCGCGCTGGTCGTGGTCGAGCGTCCCGATCTGGGGGGGCGCCCGCGCATCCTGCTGGACGGGTACGGCGTGGACGTGCTGGCCGGCTATATCATGTCGGCCCGGCTGTCGGTTCCGCAGGGCCTGCCGGACGAGCATGTCGACGGCATGTTCGCCACCCGCTTCCGCCTCGAGCTGGACCCCAGTGCGGCGCTGGTACTCAGCCAGGAAGGCGCTGCCGGGCTCGAGATTGCTGCTCCCTTCTGGGATCGCCTCTATGCCGAGCTGTGCATTGTCGCAGCCCATGCCCGCGAACTGACCCGGCGGGCCGAAGCCCGCGTGCACTGACGGCGGCGCTGGCGCGCCGGCGCGGTGCGCCCCCGCGCGTCCCGCGCGTCCTGCGCGTCCTGCGCGTCCTGCGTGCCCTTCGTGGGCGCCCCCAGCACCAGGCGGTCGCGTGCCGCCCGCACCTTCAGCATCGATCGAGAGAGCCCGGACGGGGCGCTGCGTCCTGTGCAATCAGGGCCGCAGCAGCGCCGCTGCGCGTGCAGGCGACGAAGCGCCGCCGGCTGCCGCGCGCGTGCGGCACTGTGGGTGAGGGCGGGGCCGGTCTCGTGCAGGGTCGGCTTCGCCGAACCGCGATCCCGACGCGGCGACGCCACGCACGTGCAGGCCGCCAGGAGCTAGCAGAACGCTTGCTATGCAGGGTGTTTTGGGCCGCGAGGCTGTGCCGGAGGCGCTGATGCGCAACGGCGCAAATGCGAGCGGCAGGCCAGTTGGGGGGAACTGACCTGCCGCCATGCCGAGCAGGGGGGTGCTCGGCAAATTGGGAAGCGCGAGGATCGTGAGGGGATCGGAACGTCCTCGCTGCTTCTGATTTCGTTATATCGCAAATTTGGTCGTCAGAGAAACGAAACCCGCACTATCGAGGTACAGGATTTGTACTTAGGGGCCGTTCCATAAGCGCCGACATCAACTGCGATAATTATTTTGCGATGCGCAAGATCATGCTGGTCGGGTATTGGGCGCCGTTCACCGATACCACGGGTGCACCATTTAGCATCTGCACGTCGGTAACCTTGCCGATCGCCTTCGCCGTCGTGGTGATCTTGGCGCCTGCATCGGTCGTGCCGCTCAGCGTTAGCTGATACAGACCATCGGTATACTTGGCGCCCGAGCTGGTTGTCCCGTCCCAGCTGAACTGGCCGGACGTGCCCTTCACGTCCAGGTTGAACGTGTCGACCTTGGTGCCCTTTGCGTCCGTCACCGTCGCGGTAAGCTTGGTGATCGCGTTAGGCGCGCTCCATTCCCACTGCGCGGGCGCGATTGCGCTCAGGCCCGACTTGTCGGAATCCAGCTGCACCGGCTGGCCGATCATGGACGAGCTGGTCGTCAGCGAGGTCATGTTCAGGCCCGACAGGATCGAATTGAGCGTCTTGTTCTGGGTGATCGACTGTTCGACCTGCGAATACTGGACGAGCTGCTGCGTATATTGCGCGCTGTCCATCGGGTTCATCGGATCCTGGTTCTGCATCTGGGTGGTCAGCAGCTTCAGGAACAGGTTGTAATCGGCCGTGAGCTTGGAGCTGGCAGCGTCGGCGGCGCCCTGTGCCGTGGTCTGGGCGGTGGCGGAAGAGACGAGGGTCATGCGCTACTCCTGAGCGTTAGGCGATGAGATCGACCTGCCCGTCGCCGCGGATGGGGCGGTAGGCTGCGGTCTGGACTTCGGGTTCGTCGCGGAACTGCTGGTTGCCGCCGCGCGACTGCTGCTGGGAACCGGACTGGCCATTGCCGCCGGTGCCCGTGCTGCCGTCGCGGCTTTCAAAGCGGAAGCTGTTCGCATCACTGCGGATGCCGGCCTGGTCCAGCGCGCGCCCAAGGTCGGGCGCGTCCTGGCGGAGCAGGTCGAGCGTATGCTGGCTTTCGGCACGCATCGTTGCCTGTACGCGGCCCTTGTCGTCGAACGCCAGCGTCACCTCGACCCGGCCGAGTTCCGCCGGGTTCAGGCGCACGCGCAGGGTATCCTCGCCGGCGTCGACCTTGCGGGCGATCTCGACGCCGAGGTTGCGGCCCAGTTCGCCCGGGCGCGCGTTGACGACGGGCTCTGCCGCCGCCGCTGCGGCGGCGCCCGGCGCGGCGGCGGTGAAGGGCGCGGGAGCGCCGGCCACGGCCATCGCTCCGCCCGCATGCGTGTCCGCCGCGGCGAGCTGCTGGCCGAAGGCGGGCTGGCCGTTATCGCCCGTGCCGCCGCCATCGGTGGCGCCGCCATGGGCATGGCTGCCGATGGCACGCGCGAGGTCTGCCATCTTGTCGTTGGTGGTCTGCGCCGGCGCAGCGTCGTTCCCGCCGGGCGCGTCGGTCTTGGCGTAGCGCGGCGCCGCGACGCCGCTGGTCTTGTTCTGCGCGACCGCCTGGGGCGTTGCGGGCTGCGCGACAGGCTGCTGCGGCTGCGGCTGCGGCTGCGCAATCGCGACAGCGATCGGCTGCACGGGCGCCGCGGCGGCTTCCGGGGCGGGCAGTGGCGCGCCGGCAGGATCGAGGTCCGCTTCCTTGGCGTTGGCGCCCCGCAAGGGCTTTGCCGCGGTCTTGACCGGCAGCCCCGGCTGGATCTGCTCGGCGGCTTCCGGTGGAAGCGCGACGGCGGGCTCCAGTGCGGCGGCGAGCGCGTCGGTCCCCGACGACGCCGGCGCGGGCTTCGCGCTGGTCGGCTTGGGCTGTACGGGCGTGGTGCCGGGTTCCGGCGGCAGCGTATCCGCTGCAGCGGGGGCATCGGCGGTCTTGCCCTGGGCGCCGGCCAGGGCCTTGGCTACGGCATCCGCAAGCGGGTTGCCGCCGGTGGCCACCGGCTGAGTCATTGCGCCCGGCGCCGAAGTGGCGAGCAGCTGCGCCATCGCCACCTGCGGCCGGTCGCCGGGCAGCGCGCCACCGGGAGCGCCGGTGCCGGGCAGCAGCGGGGCGTTGGTCTGGGCGGTCAGCAGCGCGGCGCCGAGATCCGGCATGCCGAGCGCGACCGGGCCCTGTGCGGCGTCACCCGCCACCGTGCCGAGCAAGCCGGCAAAGCCGGTGCCGGCGGCGGCCTCCGCGTTGCCCCCCTGTGCAGTGGGGGTGGGCAAGGGGAAGCCGATGTTCGTGACGTTCATGCAGTCGCCTCGTGCGTACGGCCGGAAAGAGGCCGTTCCAAACCATTATAGGACAATCCCGGATCTGATCGCTCCGGGTCAGCCAATTACCCCGAGCGCGCGGATGCGGGCGCGGGCGTGAATTTCGTTCTGCGACAGCACCACGGTCGCCGGGCGAACGCGCTCGATGATCGAGCGGACGAACGGTCGGATGGATGGGCTGGTGAGAAGGCAGGGGATCTCGCCGTCCTGCGCCAGCCGGTCATAGGTCTCGCGCACGGCCCCGATGAACTGCTGGAGCGCGGAGGGTGCCATCGCCAGCTGCCGGTCGTCGCCTGCGCCGAGGATGCTGTCGGCGAATGCCTGGTCCCAGTCTGCCGAGAGGGTGACCACCGGGATCGCATCGCCGCGCGCCTGCGATGCGCTGATCTGGCGGGCGAGGCGGCTGCGGACATGCTCGGTGATGGTGGTGAGATTGTTCGAGAGCGGCGCGGACTCGGCGATGCCTTCGAGAATCGTCGGGATGTCGCGGATCGAGATGCCCTCGGCGAGCAGGTTCTGGAGGATGCGCTGGACGCTCGACACCGATACCTTGGAGGGGATGATGTCCGCCACCAGCTTTTCCGATTCCTTGTGGACTTCGGTGAGCAGCTTCTGCGTCTCGGTATAGGAGAGCAGGTCGGCGATATTGTCCTTCACCAGCTCGGTCAGGTGCGTGGCGATGATCGTGCCGCAATCCACCACGGTCAGGCCGCGGAAGCCGGCCTCGTCGCGCAGCTCGCGATCGATCCACAGCGCGGGCAGGCCGAACACCGGTTCCTTGGTCGGCTCGCCCGGCAGGCCGACGGGGCCGCCGCCCGGGTTGATCAGCAGCAGCTTCTCCAGCCGGATGTCGCCGCGCGCGGCCTCGGTCTCCTTGATCGAGATGACGTACTCGTTGGGCTTGAGGCCCATATTGTCGATGATCCGCACCGACGGCAGCACGAAGCCGTACTCGGTCGCCATCTGGCGGCGGAGTGCGCGGACCTGATCGTCGAGCCGCGGTTCGCGGGTATCGTCGTTGATCATCGGGAGCAGCGCATAGCCGATCTCGATGCGCACCGCGTCGATCGCCAGCGTCTCGGAGATCGGCTGCTCGACGGCCTGCGACTGGGCCACCTCCTGCGCCGCCTGGATGCGCTGTCGCGCGGCCTTGGCGGTGGAGCGGCGCGACATCTCCCAGGCGGCCCAGCCCGACAGCGCCGAGAAGGCGGCGAACGGGATGAAGGGCAGGCCGGGCATCAGCGCCAGCGCTCCCATCAGGAACGACACCATGCCGAACGCCTTGGGGTAGCGCCCGAGCTGGTCGCCCAGCGCCGCGCCGGTCTTGCCGGCGACGCCACCCTTGGAGACGAGCAGGCCCGCCGCGGTCGACACGATCAGCGCCGGGATCTGGCTGACCAGGCCGTCGCCGGCGGTCAGCACGGTATAGGTGCGGAATGCCTCGCCGATCGGCACACCGTGCGAGATGACGCCGATGCCCAGGCCGACGACGATGTTGATGGCGGTGATCAGCAGGCCGGCGACAGCGTCGCCCTTCACGAACTTCGAGGCACCGTCCATCGCGCCGTAGAAGCCGCTTTCGGCCTCCACTTCGGCGCGGCGGGCCTTGGCCTGTTCCTCGTTGATCATGCCGGCGGAGAGGTCGGCGTCGATCGCCATCTGCTTGCCGGGCATGGAGTCGAGGCTGAAGCGCGCGGCGACTTCGGCAATACGGCCGGCGCCCTTGGTGATGACGACGAAGTTGATCACCACCAGGATCATGAAGATGGTGAGACCGATGATGGTCTCGCCGCCCATCAGGAACTCGCCAAAGGCACCGATCACGCCGCCCGCGGCGTCCGGACCTTCATGGCCATGGCCAAGGATCAGGCGGGTCGAGGCGAGATTGAGGCCCAGCCGCAGCATCGTCGCGATCAGCAGGATCGTCGGGAAGGCGCTGAGCTCCAGCGGCTTCTCGATGAACAGCGCCGTCATCAGGATCATCACCGAGACGGTGATCGACAAGGCCAGGCCCATGTCGAGCATCCAGCCCGGCATCGGCAGGATGAGCATCGCGATGATCGCGATCACGCCACCGGCGAGCGCCATGTCGCGGTTGGCGCCGATGCGGTCGAGGAACTTCAGGACGGCGGGAGGCATGGGCTGCTACCGGGAATAGAGGTCAGGGCGCCGGCGAGACGGCGATGCCGGCTTCGATGAAGCTGCGCAGCTTGTTGCGCATCGTCCGCACCGAGATACCGAGGATGTTCGAAGCCGAAGTGCGGTTGCCGTGGCAGCGCTCGAGCGTCTGCAGGATCAGCTCGCGCTCCACCTCTTCGACCGTGCGGCCGACAAGGCTGTTGATGTCCAAGGGGTTCGCCTCTGCATTGAGCTCGGCAAGCGGCGTGCCGTCGGCGCGCACCAGGTCGCCCGGCACGATCGCGGCGCCGCGGCCGAGCAGGATGGCGCGGTGCACCGTCTCGTCCAGCTCGCGGATGTTCCCCGGCCAGGCATAGCGCTGGAGCAGCGCCAGCGCTTCGTCGGTGAAGGCGCGCGGCGGCAGGCCGTCGACTTCGGCGTGGCGCTTGGCGAAATAGCGGGCAAGCGCGAGGATGTCCTCGCCGCGGGCACGCAAGGGCGGCACTTCGACGCGCACCAGCCCCAGCCGCACCATCAGGTCAGCGCGAAACGTGCCGCTGTCGACCAGTGCGTCCAGGTTGAGGCTCGAGGTGGCGATCAGGCGGCCGTGGAACGGGATCACCTCGTTGCCGGCGAGGCGGCGGAACTGCTGCTTCTGGAGGACGTCGTGCAGCTTCGCCTGCAGCGCGGGCGACAGCATGCCGACCTCGCGGAGCAGGACGGTGCCGTGGCCGGCCTTTTCCAGCCTTCCGATGCGCCGGGCGACGGCGCCGGGGAAGGCGCCGGCCTCGTGGCCGAACAGTTCGGATTCGAGCACGTCGGGTGCGACGCCGGCGCACTCCGCGACCAGCATCGGCTGCGGACGGCCCGAGGCATCGTGCACTGCACGCGCCATCATTTCCTTGCCGCTGCCCTTCTCGCCGGTGATCAGCACCGGGGCCGCGCTGGGGGCGACGCCGGCGGCGAGGGAGAGCGCGCGCGCAAGCGCAGGATGGCCGCCGATCCAGGCGGGTGCCTTGCGCTCGACCACCGAAGCGATGGCGGCGGCAATCAGCTCGCGCTGCGGGGGGAGGGGAACGTAATCGCGGGCGCCGGCGCGGATCGCCGCCACCGCGCGCTCGGCGGGCGCGTCGATGCCGCAGGCCAGCACGGCGATGGTGAAGCGTTCGGCGCGGATGCTCGCCATGAAGCCCGTGATGTCGGCCTCCACGTCGATCATCACGAGGTCGGCACCGCCCTGACGCAGCTCGACCAGCCCGTCGTCGGGCGTGTCGGCCATTGCCACTTCGGCGCCGGCGCTGCGCGCCAGCTCCGCGGCAAGGCGGAACTCGCTGCCCGGCGCGCCGATCAGGAGCATGCGGATCGGGTTTGCCATCAGCGATCGGGCCGCACGATTTCGGTGAGCGTCACGCCCAGCGCGTTATCGATGAGGACGACTTCGCCGCGCGCAATCAGGCGATCGTTGACGAAGATGTCGACAGGTTCGCCGACCCGGCGGTCGAGTTCGAGCACGGTGCCCGAGCTAAGCGCGAGCAGATCGCCGATCGGCATCCGCGCGCGGCCGAGCACTGCCTGCACCTTGACCGGCACGTCGTGCACCGCTTCCAGGCCGGCGCTGGCGCCATGGGCCTCGGGCGTGCTGCCCGGCAATTCGAAATCTTCGAAGTCCGGAACGGAAGCCGGCTGGGGCTCGGGGCCGTCCGACGGGATGATGTCGTGGGGATCGATCGTCATCTGCTAAAATCCTATGCGTTCATCCACTGGCGGATCACCGAGGCGGCCTCGGGCGGGCTGGCCGCGATGGCCGAACCGATCCGCTTCAGGGCGGAGAGCTTGATCCGCCCATCCACCTGGGCGAGGGCGATTTCCTGGTCGAGCAGCGCCGTTTCGGAGGCTTGCATCTGCTCGAGCTGTTCCAGCGCTTCGGGGTCGCCGTCCGCGGCGCGGGCGGTGAGCAGGCGCATCTCATCGGACTGCTGCTGCGCCTCGAGCTGGGTCATCTCGGGCTCGATTGGCACCGGCTCGGGCTTGGGCTTGAGCATGCGCAGGGCGAGCAGGCCGACGCCGGCGATCAGCGCGAGCTGCAGGAAGGTCCAGATGCGGTCCATCGGCAGCTTGGAGAAGAAGCTCTCCTTGGCATCGTCCACCGGCACCGCCGAGAAGGGCATGCTCTCGACCACGACGCTGTCGCCGCGCTGGGTGTCGATGCCGACGGCGTTCTCCACCAGCCGCTGCAAGCGCTGGATCTGGTCCGCCGGCAGGCCCTTCGGACCGCCATCGACCATTACCGCGACGGTAAGGCGGGTGACCTTGCCCGGCGCGCGCAGCGTGACCGTCTTGGTCGAGCTGTTCGAATAGGTGGTATCTTCCGACGTCTGGTTGCTGGCGGACTGGCGCGAGCTGCCCGGGGCACCCGGATTGGCCTTGGCGTCGGGCATCTGGTTGGCGACCGAGGCGGTCTGCGGACCGGCATCGGTTTCCTTGTTCTGGTCGCCGGTCTCGACGCTCACCTGGCGCGCCACGACCTGCTTGTCGGGATCGAAGATGTTCGATTCCTCGCGGGTCTGGTCGCGGTCGATCTGGGCCGAGACTTCGGCGCGGACCTTGCCTTCGCCGACGATCGGCTGGAGCAGAGCCTCGATCTCGTCGCGCAGCTTGCCTTCCACGGCCTGCTGGCGCTCGTCGGCATCGGCAGCACCCGCCGTGTCCGGATCACCCGCGCGGGCGAGCAGCGCGCCGGTCTGGTCGACGACCGAGACGGCGTCGGGCGAAAGCTCGGGGACCGAGGAGGAGACGAGGTAGCGGATCGACGCGATCTGCTCCGAACCCATATGCCCCTTGGTCTTCACCGTGACGGCGGCGGTCGCCTTGCGGCTCTCGTTCGCGAACATCGCGCGTTCCGGCATCACGATGTGGACGCGGGCGGCGGTGACGTTCTGGATCGTCTGGATCGACTTGGCGAGCTCGCCCTCGATCGCGCGCGTCTCGTTCATCTTGGCGCGGCTGGCGGAAACGCCGAACGGCTGTTCCTCGTCCAGCACCTCATAGCCGATCTTGCCGCCCAGCTTCTCGCTGGCCATGCTCATCCGCAGTTCGGCGAGCTTGTCCTCCGGCGCCATGATCGCGGTGCCGTCGGCAGAAAGCGTGTAGGGCACGTTCTGTGCCTTCAACTTCTCGGTGATCGTCGAGGCCGCGGCCGGATCGAGATCCGTGTAGAGATAGCCCATGTTGGACTTGGAGCTGCTCATCGCCACGAAGGTCAGCGCCACCAGCAAGGCGACCGCCACACCGCCCATCATCGCGAGCCGCTTGGTGCCGAGTTGCGTCACCAGATTCTTGATCGCTTCCAAAGCCGCCCCATGCAGTAGCTACGGGGCGCGGAATGCCCCTTGTTACTGGACTTATAGGAAGGGCACGGAACGGCAGTTTCTGCCGGGTGGGAATTTTTTGCCTTGCAGTCGATCGGGACGGGCATTCTCCCCCCGATCGTGGTTGCGCCAACTGGCGGGAGCCGCCAAGGCAATTAGAGGGTCGGCGCCTAAAGGAGATCGAATACCCGTGAACCGACGCCATTTTGCCGCCGGCGTGGCGACGCTGGTGCTCGCCTCCGGGCGGGCTGCCGCCGCGTCGGGCACGGCGGGCGCGGTGAGCATCACCTATGATGACGGGCTGCCTTCGCATCTCGACGTGGCCGTGCCGGCGCTTGAGCGGCGGGGGCTGCGGGGCACGTTCTACGTGACGCTGGAAAACATCGCTCGGCGCACCGATGAATGGGCCAGGCTGCCGGGGCGGGGGCATGAACTCGGTGCGCACACCGTGCACCATCCCTGCAATATCAGCCCCTTCGATGCGCGAAGTTTTGCAGATCGCGAGTTTCGGCCGCTCGAGACTTGGCTCGATGCAGTGGCGGGGCCAGGCAGGGCGCGCGACTTCGCCTATCCATGCGACGTGACAAATCTGGGCGCGGGCCCGCCCGACGTCCAGCGCGGGCGGTACGAGGCGATGCTGCGCGGGCTGAAGATGGAGAGCGCGCGGAACAGCGAAGGGCCGCCCAATCCTCCGGCATGGGTGCGCCGCCACCCCTATCGCCTGCAGGCGCTGGCGATAGGCTATGACGCGCAGCCGCTCGACGTGTTCAACTATCTGCAGCGGGCGCGCGTCGAAGGGCGCTGGGCGATCCTGGTGTTCCACCAGGTCGGGAGCGGGCCGGAGAGCGACGGTGCCGTCACGGCAGTGCAGCATGACGCGCTGCTCGACATGGTGGTGGCGAGCGGCCTTGCCGCCCGCACCGTCGGCGCGCAGATGCTGCGTCTTGCATCGGAAGACGGGCCCCGAGCGGCTGCTCCCCGCCGATCAGACCTTGGCGGCGGCTAGATCCTCCAGGGTGCGCGGTTCGTGCATCGGGCATCCGTTGAACTTGCCGCGATACTCTGCCGAGAACTGGTACGGTTCCTTCCGCGCGCGATTGACTCCGCCCAGCGGCTGGTGCGCGGCAAGGCCGTGCCACGGGGCGAAGGACAGCCGATCCTCGGTCCGCTCGCTTTCGCCGTAAATCCAGCCGGCTTGCGGTGGCACGTGCAGCGTCGCGACGGTGCGGTAGGGGCTTTCCGCCTCGTCCCAGGCGACGGAGGCGTCCTCCACCGGCATTTTCTCGAGATCGGTGCACAGCTGCACCCGCAGCTCCCAGGTTCCGCCCTGTTCGGTGAGCAGCGCGTTCACCGCCTCGCGAATTGCATCCGGACGGCCGGTGGCGTTGATCGTCTCGTCGGCGAAGTCCCGGATGCCGGACACCGGCACCAGCTGGAACTTGGCGATGAAGTCGCCATAGCGATAGGGCGTCTGGCTGTAATAGGTGGCGCCGAGCGGGTGCACTGGCCTGGCGCCGCCCAGGCTGCTCAGCAGCGCGGACTTGCCGCCGACCGCCTCGATCGCTGCCTCGAAGCTGCGCAGCACGGCGGAAAGCAGCTTCTTCGCGCCTTCAGCCTTGTCCGTCGTGCCGGCGAGCAGCTTGAGATTGCCCAGGAACTTCTTGGCGTCGGGCGCGGCGAAGGCCGGTGCATTGACCATCACGAAGTCCTGCGTCGTATCGCCTTCGCTGCCGGGAAGGCGAGCGCCCTCGACGCCGAGGATTTTCAGCGCAGCGCCGCGGGGCAGGCGGATCGAGTCATCAAGAATGTCGCCGGCGTTGGTGGAGAAGCGCAGGATCGCCGCATGGCTGCCCGGGGTTGCGAACAGTCCCTGCGCCAGTTCCGGCGGCAAGCCCTCCGCAATGGTGAGCGTGCCCCGCGCGAGGCCATGGCCCTTGGCGTGGACCGAGCGGACGGCATGCTGGTAATCCTCGGACGTCGTGTCGAGGATCTTCCGGAACTGCGCCTTCAGGCCGGCGACCGTCTCGGCTTCGTCGGGCTGCGGCTGTTCGACGGATGGCGAATAGCGGACGGGCTGCGGCATGGAGGATTCCCTTCGAGATTGCGAAGGGGTTCAACCATCGGCCGGTTGTGCCGTTCCGTGGCGGGTGCTCAGTGCAGCAACAGGCTTTCCAGCTCGGCCGCGACCGCATCGCGCCGCTGCTGTGCGTTGAGGGCAAGCCCGCCTTCGTCCCAGTTGATCAGCGCATCGCCCATCGCCAGCGTCGCGTCAGGGGCGACGGTGAGGCTCAGCTTGCGGCGATCCCTGGACTGGCGATCGGCGATCTTGGCCTCGATGTCGTCTACCAGATCGGGGTGGACGCGCACCTGCAGCTCCGTGCCGCGCGCAACCTGGCCGAGCACCCGGCCGATCGCCGCGTCGATCGCGTCGCCGGGCGCCCGCTCGATCGCACGCGCGGCGATATGGTCGGCGGCGGCGAGCGCCACTTCGGTCGCCTCGCTGGTTACCCGCTCGGCGATTTCGGTGAACTGCGCGTCGATCACTTCGATGCCGGCGTGCAGCGCGTCGACTGCGCTCAGCAGCGCCACTTCCCGCTCGGAGCGCGCCTGGGCGAGACCGGCCTCGTAGCCCTCGGCGCGCGCCTGGGCGATCACCGCTTCCTGATCGGCCTTGAGCAGCGCGATTTCGGCGCGCAGCGCGGCAAGCTCGATCAGCGCGTCCTCGTTGACCAGCTTCTTGTCCGGCACGGGGGCCGAAAATACGCGGTCGAAGGCGAAACGTTCGACATGGATGCTCATGCTGCCATGCTCCTCAGATAATCATCGCGTCGTCGGACTTGGGATCGACCAGCAGGATCTCGCCGCGATCGGCAAGGTCCTTGGCCAGGCGAACCAGGCTCGACTGCGCTTCTTCGCAATCGCGGGCACGCACCGGCCCCATGCCGGCCATGTCCTCGCGCATCAGCTTGGCGGCGCGCTCGGTCATCGCGTTGAAGAACATCTGCTTCAGCTGATCCGGTGCACCCTTCAGCGCCAGCGCCATCTCGCGCTTGTCCGCATTGCGGACGATCGACGCGATCGCCGGCGGCAGCAGGTTGGCGAGATCCTCGAAGGTGAACATCAGCGCGCGGATGCGCTCGGCGCTTTCCGGCGCCTTGGCGTCGAGCGCGGTGAGCATCGCTTCCTCGGTCGAGCGGTCGAGCGAGTTGAACAGTTCGGCCATGCTCTCGTGTGGATCGCGCTTCTGCGAGCGGGAGAGGTTGGTCATGAACTCGGTCTTCAGCGTCTGCTCGACCTGGTTGATGACTTCCTTCTGCACCGTGTCCATCCGCAGCATGCGCATGATCACGTCGACCGCGAAGTCGCGGGGCAGCTCGGCCAGCACGCGCGCGGCATGGTCGGCGCGGAGCTTCGACAGGATCACCGCCACGGTCTGCGGATATTCCTGCTTGAGCGCACCGGCCAGCACGGTTTCGGAGACGTTGGACAGCTTGTCCCACATCGTCCGGCCCGAGGGACCACGGATGTCCTCCATGATCTCCTTCACCTTGTCGTTCGGCAGGATGCCGGCGAGCAGGCGTTCGGTGGTCTCGTAGCTGCCGTGGAGCGAGGCCATGCTCGCGACTTCGCCGGTGAACTGGACAAGCAGATATTCGACGACCGAGCTGGGGATGCGGCCCAGTGCCGCGATCGTGGAGGAAAGCTCCTTGATCTCGTCGGTGGAGAGCTGGTCCCAAATCGGCGCGCCATGTTCCTTGCCGAGCGCCAGCATCAGCGCGGCCGCGCGCTGCGGGCCTGAAAATTTCTTCAGTTCGGGCGGTTCACCCACCGTGGCGACAGAAGCCATGCTCATCCCTGCAGAAAATGGTCCGCGCGCACCCGCAAGGCCGCGCTCTCCTCTATTATAGGAATGAATGGGGAAGGGACGGATCGGATCATGGTTAATTTATCGGCAAATCTGATCGGGTTGAGTTTGCTCACCGGGCAGAACTCGTTTGCGACCAGCACCACGCCGACTTTCGAGAGCAAGGCCGTTCGCACGGCCAAGGCGCTGTTCAATACCGCGCCCACCGCGCCGCCCTGGAAGGACAAGGACGGCACCGCCACTTCCTCGCAGCTCACCTCGATCCTGGCCGCGCGCACGCTGATCCAGCCGGTCTCCAGCGACAGCAATGGCGCGCTGCTGCCGGACGACGTGAAGACCAGCTTCACTGCGTTCAAGGCGCTGGACAAGCTGCGCGTGCTGGCCGAGGCCGCCAGTGACAAGACCACCTCCGACGCCCAACGCACCCAATATCAGAAGGCGTTCGCCAAGGGATTGTCGGACCTGCAGAACTATCTGGTCTCTTCTCCCTCTGACAAGATCAACCTTGGCTTCGGCAAGCCGAGCTCGACCGTGAAGACGAGCGACCTTTCCGCGACCAACCCGTATGAGACCGACGGCAAGCCGCTGGTGAAAAAGGCTTCGGATCCGCTGCCCGGGCTGACCGGCAACGAGCAGTTCGTCGTCAACATCAAGCGCGGCAGCCAGTCGCAGAGCTTCACGGTCGATCTCTCGAGCGGGCCGCAGCCCCCGACGATCAATTCGGTTGCGGAAGCGCTTAACGCGCAGATCCGCTCGGTGATCGCCACCAAGACGGACGGCACCGTGCTGACCGACAGCAAGGGCGAGCCGGTCAGCAAGTGGCATGCGCGGTTCCAGCCGGAACTCAAGGACGGCATGTGGCACCTGCAGCTCAATACGTCCGACGGCCTGGAGCAGGTGAGCCTGGACCAGGTGGGCGCCAAGGACTCGCTGGTCGTCACGACGGGGCAGACGCCGCTGGACTCGCCGACTGCAACGCAGGTGTTCCGCCTCAACGATCCCGCTGGTGACAATACCAAGGTCACGATGGGGACGATACAGGCGCTGGACCGGCAGGGGACCGCGCAGAACGTCGTGGCCCGCAAGACGACCAACGTCACCACCGCGGTGGAAGGGCCCGACGGCAAGGTAAAGCTCAACACCACCAAGACCAGCGACGTCTACGCCAGCACCACCGCGGCGGCGAGCGTCACCGACGCGCAGGGCTTCAGCTATGTCGTCGGCACCACCAAGGGCGACCTGGGCGCGAACCTGTCGGATGGGGACGACAATCTGTTCCTCACCAAGATGGACAGCGCCGGCAAGGTGGTGTGGCAGCGCAATCTCGGCGCTTCCGGCTCCGCGACGGGCGCGTCGGTCTCGCTTGCGCCGGACGGCGGCGTGGTCGTCGCCGGCACCGTGACCGGCAGCTTCAACGGCATCACTGCTGATGGCGACATGGCCGTCGCGAAATATGCCGCCAATGGCGACGAGCAATTCTCGACGCTTGTGGTCTCCAAGGACATGGACACCGCCCGCGCCGTGACGGTGGGGGCGGATGGTTCGGTGTTCGTCGCCGGCCGCACCGCGAACAAGGATGGCGGCGACGCGATGATCGCGCGGATCGACACCAGCGGGAAGATCGCCGAGCGTCGCACGATCAACACTGGCGGCAGCGACACCATCAACGGCCTGGCGATGGACAAGGACGGCAATCTGCTCGCCCTCGTCTCCAGCCAGGGTGTGGCGAGCGTGATGAAGCTGCAGGCGAATGCGCTGTCGAACACGCTCGGCAGCTTCAGCCTCGGCACCGCCGATGCGCGAGCGATCGCGGTGGCGGATGACGGTACGATCGGGGTGGGCGGCGCGACCAGTGCCGCGATCGCCGGAACGCAGTCCAACGGGCTCAGCGCCGGCCGCGACGGCTTCGTCACGCGCATCGACGCGAACCTGACCAGTGCGACCACCACCTATGTCGGCACCACCGAAGACGACCAGATCGACAGCATCGCCTTCATGGGCGGCAGCATCTATGCAGGCGGCCGCACCACGGGCGATCTCGGCGCGCCGCGACGCGGGCCGGTCGACGGGTTCGTGACGCGGATCGATGCGAGCACCGGCGCGATCGCCAGCACCACCCAGTTCGGCCAGGTCCAGACCCGCATGGAGCCCGTCCGCGTCGCCGCCGACAAGGGCGGCAGCACGGCATTGTCGGCGCTGGGTTTCAACCGCGGCGTGCTCAACCCGACCGTTTCGGACAAGGTGACCACGCAGACCACGCTGCGGGCCGGCGACTATTTCTCGATCAAGGCGGACAATTACGCCGTCCGCCGCGTGACGATCGAGAAGGACGACACGCTGAAGTCGATCGCCGAGCGCATCCAGAGCATGATCGGTGCGTCCAAGGGCACTGTCAGCGCCACGACGGTCGACGGCGTGCAGTCCCTACGCATTTCGATGAAGCAGGGACACGAACTCGAACTGATCGCCGGCAGCGCAGACACCGATGCCCTTTCCAAGCTCGGCATGGAGCCGCAGCGCATCGCCAACCAGGCCGTCGTGCTGGGCACGCCGCCGAAGGTGAAGCCGGGCGGCAACTACGGCCTCGAACTGTCGGAGTCGCTGAGTCTCGCGTCCATCGACAATGCCAAGGCGGCGCTGGGCAAGATCAACGATGCGATCTCGATGACCCAGACCGCCTACCGCTCTCTATATTGGGATGACAGCAAGGCGACGTTCGTCGACAGCTCCGGCAAGAACAAGTCCGGCAAGAAGAGCGGTTCGACCGCGGTCGAGCAGGCGCAGCTGAAAAACTATCAGGCGGCGCTTTCGCGGCTCTCCGCCGGCACCCCCACAACCATGGGATTCTGATCCATGTCCGACATGCCTACCATCTTCTCCGCGATCCAGATGCGGATGCAGAACCTGTCGCAGCGCCAGCAGGTGATCGCCCAGAACCTCGCGAACAGCGAAACGCCGGGCTACAAGTCGCGCGATGTGTCCGAGCCTAACTTTGGCGATCTGCTGCAGGGCGCAGGCGGCATTAGCATCGCCCGGCCGCGGGTCGAACTGACCGGCACGATGAAGAACCTGGGGGCGGTGCAGCCGGTGGGCAACGGGCTGGTGTTCGACAAGGACGTGACCGAGACCAAGCCGGACGGCAACAACGTCACGCTGGAAGACCAGCTGCTCAAGATGGGCAAGGTGCAGGCCGATTTCAGCGCGATGACCAACATCTACCGCAAGCAGATGGTGCTGCTGAAGACCGCGCTGGGCAAGGCCGGCGGCTGACGCCGGCGCTCTGCGCCACGGGCAACAAAAAGGGCCGCGAGCATGTGCTCGCGGCCCTTTCCGTTTTCACGGCAGAGCGTGCGATCAGGCGATCGCGACGCGCGCGGTGCGGCGACGACGCAGCGCGCCGCCGGCCATGCCGAAGCCCGCGATCATCAGGCCCCAGGCGGCCGGTTCCGGAACCGCGGCGAAGTCCAGCTGCGAGCTGTAGCCGTACTGCGTGTTCTTGCTGTTCTTCATCACCACGGTCAGCACCTGCGGCAGCTTCGACGGGGTCACGTCGAACGCGTAGGGGACGCCCTTGCTGAGGTTGGTCTGGGTGACGCCGCCGAAGGAGAGGCTGATCAGGTCGAGATAGGTCGACGTGATGCTCACGTTCAGCGTACCCGGCGAGTTGAGAACGAGCGCAAACGTCTGGGTAACGGTGGCCTTCTTGCCGACCTTGAGGTCGCTCCAGCCGCCGCTCACCCCGTCGAAGCCGCAAACGGCGAGCTTCGAGTTCGCGCAAATGTAGTCTGCGGCCTGCGCCGCGCCCGACATGCCGAGCGCGCCCGCCGCAGCGGCCGCGATCATCAGAGTCTTGAACTTGTTCATCCACACCTCCCTAACGCTTACACAGCCGCTGGGAGCTGCCCGATGTTTCCAGGCAGGAACACTTTCTTCCCATACGAGCTGTCCGTTTCTTTATAAACGAAAGCGCCGATTTCGCCAGATTATAGTTGACGGGAAATAAACCGCCAAATAACGACGTAAAATCAAGGGTTTGTACGAGATGTTTTACGCTTGACTCGTGCTGCCATGACCTGAAATGGAACAGACACATTCCGCGCCGCAGCGACCAATTCCGCGCTGCGGCGAATCAGAATTACCTTCACAAACGTGCATTTACCGAGATCGGCGCGGGCGCATCGACGCCGTAAAGACCACCGCATGCGCTGTAGGTGGTGCTGCGACTTCCGGTCAGGCGCTGTGCCTCTGCTGCAATTGCTGCCATCATCTCGGCAGACAATTCGATCTGGCGCGAAAGTATTCGCGAGTTGACGATCGATGCGTCGCGCAATCGGCGGCTCGCGTCTGAAAGTTGTTCGCGCAGTTCGGGCTCCAGCGTCTCCAGCCAGTCTTCCGGGTTTTCGCGCTTGAGGCGCGCTACCTCGGCTTCGATGCGGCCGGCGAGGCGAAGCTTGGCATCGGCGATTTCGCCCAGCTCGGGAATATAGGGCGTGCGCGCCAGGCGCTCGCTTTCCTCCTCCATCAGGGCGGTGAGCGAAATCATCGCATCGACGAGCTGAGTGATCATTTCTGTCCTTGCTGAAGCTTGAGGATCTGGTCGAGTACGGCAGGCGCGAGGCCGATACCGCCGCGGCGGGCCATTTCGGCGCCGAGCTTCTCGGCGAGCACACCGCGGAAGATTTCTTCGCCGTTTCCGCCGCTGAACTGTTCGTCCTGCTGGACGCTCTGCAGCATGAGCTGGGTCATCTGGCCCAGAAACACGCTTTCGAATTCCTGCGCCGTCTTCGCGCTTTTCGGATCCACCTTGGGCAGCGGCTTGACCGGCGTGGTCGCGCCCGCGGCAAGGGGGAGGGGAGTCGCGTCCGTCATTACTGCACCTCGATTTCGGCCTGGAGCGCGCCGGCGGTCTTGATCGCCTGAAGGATGGTGATCAGGTCGCGCGGCGACACGCCAAGAGTGTTGAGCCCGCTCACCAGTGCCTTCAGCGACGAGCCGTTGATCACTGCGAGGCTGGCGCCGTTGCCGTCGTTCACCTGCACCTGGGTACGCGGCACCACCGCGGTCTGGCCCTGCGAGAAGGGGCCGGGCTGCGAGACCTGCGGCGTTTCGGTGACCGAGATGGTCAGGCCGCCCTGGGCGATCGCGACCGGCGTGATCCGCACGTCGCTGTTCATCACCACGGTACCCGAGGCTTCGTTGATCACCACCTTGGCCGGCTGGTCGACCTTCACCTCCAGGTCGCCCACCTGGGTGACGAGGTCGATCACCGATCCGGCGAACTGGCTGGTCGGATGGAGCTCGACCGTCGCGGGGTCGAGCATCTGCGCGGCGCCGGGATAGCGGCCGTTGATCGCGCGCGCGATGCGGTCGGCGGTGGAGAAATCGGGGTTCTTCAGCGCGAGCTTCAGGCTGTTCGCCGAGCGCAGCTGATAGGGAACCTCGCGCTCCACGATCGCGCCGCCGGCAATGCGCGCCGACGTGGTGACGCCGCGGCTGACGTTCGCCGCCGCACCCTGGGCCTTGAAGCCGGACACGGCCACCGGGCCCTGCGCCACCGCATAGATCTCCCCGTCCAGCGCACGCAGCGACGACGCGATCAGCGTGCCGCCCTGCAGGCTGGTCGCATCGCCGAGTGCGGAGACCTGCACGTCGATGCGCGAGCCCGAGCGGGAAAAGGGCGGCATCGTCGCGGTGATCGACACGGCGGCGACGTTCTGCGTGCGCATCTGCGTGCCGCGGATGTTAACGCCCATCCGCTCGAGCATCGACTGCATCGATTCCTCGGTAAACGGGGCATTGCGGATGCGATCGCCGGTGCCGGCGAGGCCGACCACGAGGCCATAGCCAACCAGCTGGTTTTCGCGGACATTCTCGACGTCGACGATGTCCTTGATCCGGGTCTGGGCCATCGCCTGGGGCGCGCCGACACAGGCCAGCGCGAGCGCCAGGAACGATGCGGAGAGACGATACATAAACCTCTCGGGCCAAGTGGAAAATTAACGCTACTCGTCTTATAGGAAGAGGAGAGCCAATAAGGCTCGCGAGGACCCTGATTTCGTGCGTATCGACAGCCTGTCACCGATGATGGCGCGCAACCTGCTGGCGGCGTTGCCCAAGTCTGTGCCCAGCCTGACGAGCCGGCTTGAGGATCAGGCCTCCGCCTTGCCCCATCCGCTCCCGGCGCCGGGGGCGACGCCGCCTACCAGCGTGCAGATGCTGGTCGCGATCGCGGCGAATAATCCAATCGCCGAACGCCGCCGCAAGCAGGCCCGCGATGTCGAACGCGGCATCGATGCACTGGACCGGCTGCACAAGGAGCTGGTGGCGGGAACGCCCAACGTCACGCGACTGCGCGAGATCGTCGAATGGTCGCAGACCGTGCCGACCCCGCCCGAACCCGAACTCGCGGCGCTGATGCGCGAGATTGACGTGCGCGTGCGCGTCGAACTGGCAAAGCTCGACATCCAGGTCTGACGGCGTTTCCGCAGCGGAGAGTTCTTTTTCCGGCACTCGGCATTTGCTGCAGTGCAGTATCGCGCCGTCATGTGCCTGATGTTCGATGCGTTCTGCAAATGAACTACTTGGAACGTCTTCCTGAAATCGTTAAGGTATAGTTAACGATAGGGGATGCGTCATGAAGGCTTTCACGCGATTTTTTGCGGTTGCTGTCCTGTGCCTGGCACCCGCGGCCGCACAGGCAGGCCCGACCTATTCGGGGCTCTACGTGTTCGGCGACAGTCTGGTGGATTCGGGCAACGCCTTTCTCGCGACGGGCGGCGCGGTAGCGACTCCCCAAGACGGATATGCCGGCGGACGCTTCTCGAACGGCTTCAACTTCGCCGATTATCTCAGCCTGGCCATCACCGGCCACCCGGCGACGCCGCTACTCGCGGGCGGCAGGAACGTTGCTTTCGGCGGCGCCACGGCCGCGCAGGTAACAGGCGAGCGCAGCCCGAGCTTCCTCGCCCAGATCGGGTTATATTGGGACAGGGTTGGCGCGCCGATCGACAGCAACGCGCTGGTGCTGCTCACCTTCGGCGGCAACGACGTTCGCGATTCCCTCCCGACCGGCGGCCCGGTCAACTTTCTTTCGGCACTGACCGACTTCAGTGACGGCGTGGGTGCGCTCTACGGGCTCGGCGCGCGCCATTTCCTGATCGTCGGGTCACCGGACATCGGGCTGCTGCCGGTCTCGATCGCAGACGCAGGCGCCGTGCCCGGCCGCCTCGACGAACTGACGGCGCGCTCCCAGCAGATTAGCCAGGCACTACGGGCCACGGCCGAGGGTATCGGCAGCCAGCCCGGGGTCACCGCCGAATTCTTCGACCTGTTTGCCATGGAGCATGATTTGCTCGCGTCTCCGTCCTCTTTCGGCTTGCCGGACGCTCTCGACACGACGACGCCCTGCCAGATCGTTGGCGGCGGATCGTCACAAATCGCGAATTGCCGCAATTCGCTCTATTTCGACGAGATCCACCCCACCACGCAGGTGCACCGTGCGATCGCCGATGCAATGGTGCGTCAGCTGGGCATCAGTGCGGTGCCCGAGGCCGAGACCTGGATTCTGTTGATCATGGGAGTGGCCGGGGCTGGTGCGGCCCTGCGTCGGCGCCGCGACCGCCAGATGTCGGCCATCGCGGCCTGAGCGGGAAGGGGGCAGTCGCCGCGGCTCAGCGCGGGGCCTGCATCTCGTTCAGCCAGGCGGCCAGTTCGGCGTAGGGAAGCATCTCGATGAACGCGACGCCGGCGACGTCGTTTTCGATCCAGCGCACCGTGCAACTGCGCGGGCTGAGCCCCGGGATGACGAGCGTCATAACCCGGTCGAGGTCCGGCTGGTTCGGCAGGCGGATGCGGGCACCGCTCTGCGAGATGTTTTCCATGACCACTGCGTGCGAGATGCCGTTGCACACGATTCGGGCGGTCGTGGCGAGCTGGAAACGCGGTGCACGGGGGACGGCGCGGCGCAGCCGGGCTGCGGGCGAGCTGCCCTTGGCGGTGGCGAGCACTTCCTCGACGTCGATCGGTGCGGAGAACTGCACGCCCGCCCGCCCCGCGCTGACCCACATGATCTTGCCTTCGAGAACCGGCCCGCCGCGAAGCTCCACGACGATGCTGTCGCTTTCGCGCAGCGGGAAGGGGCTTTCGAGCATCATGCCCGTGGCAGAGATGTTGCGAACGCGGCAAAGCTGTTCGCCGGCACCCGCGCAGATCAGCTTGCCGACCATCAGCGTCGTCACCGTGCGCGGGGCACGCTCGGCCCAGGGGCCGGGGTGGCTGCTGTTGTGGTCAAACTGATGTTCGGCTGCGCCCACGGCGTCTGTCTCCCCGTTCGACTGCAAAACACGCAGCCCCTATGCATATTATAGGATGAACGAACGTTCAGCTTCGCTTCGGTAGTGCTACGAATGTCAGGCGGGATTGGCGCCCGTTACTGCGATCTTGCGCACGATCTTGGGGCCGAACGCCTCGTTCGCCGCGGCATCGACCAGTTTGCGGAAGCCTTCCAGGTCGGGCAGCATGCCGTCCGGACCTGCCGCCATCGGCGTGCGATAGGTGCGCATGTTGATGGCGTGCAGCAGCAGCGGCATCCGCTGATTGACGAAATCGGCCTTGGCCTCGTCCACCTGCAGCTGCACGTCCATCGAGGCATAGCCGGCCAGATGACCGTCCGCGAAGACGAGCGGCACCAGGATCTTGCCGGTAGGCACGAACTTGGCGGGCTCTTCCTTCTCTTCGGCCTTGGCTTCCTGCTTGGGCGCGCCGCCGATGCCGAGCATCTTCACCATCGCATAGGCGGTGCCGCCGCCGGCGGCGAGGCCGGCGATCAGCGCGACGATGAGGAACAGCAGTTTCTTCACGGGGCGGTCCTCAGAACTTGAAGCTGGTGTCGCTCGGCAGCGCCGAGGTCTGGCCCTTGAGGACGATGCTGATGCGGCGGTTCTCGGCCCGGTTCGGCTGGTCCGGATAGACCGGCTGGGTAGCGCCCATTGCCACCACCTCGGCGAAGCGGTCCGGCGTCACGCCGCCGGCGATCAGCGCCGAGCGGGCGGCGAGCGCACGCTGGCCGGAGAGCAGCCAGTTGGCGTCGCTCTGGCCGCCGGCACCATCGGTATGGCCCTCGATCGCAATCTGCGCGCCGACCGTGGAGATCTTGCTCGCAAGCTTGGTGAGCAGCGTGCGCGCATAGGGATTGAGCTCGGCCGTGTTCGACTTGAACATCGGCTGCTGGTCGGTATCCATCAGCGTGATGCGCAGGCCTTCGCGGTCCTGCTGCACGTCGACATTCTTCTTGCCCTGCGACTGCGGCGTCGCTTCCAGCGCCACCATCAGTTCGGACGCCATCACCCGCATCGTTGCCGGCACGTCGGCCGTGCCGCCGCGGGCGGAGCCCGCCGTGGTCACTTCAAAGGTGGGCTGGCCCTTGGCGGCGCTGGGATCGGCCTCGGAACGGCGGGTCGGGCCGCCCGCGCCGGGCGCCGAGTTGGTCACGGGCGTGGAGGGGCCGCTATCAGCGATAGTCGGCGAGAAATACTTTGCCAGGCCCTTCAGCCGATCCTTGTCCGGATTGGCGAGCAGCCACAGCAGCATGAAGAAGGCCATCATGGCGGTCACGAAGTCGGCATAGGCGACCTTCCACGCGCCGCCGTGATGGCCGCCCGCGACCTTCTTGACCTTCTTGACGATGATCGGCCGAACGTCCCCCCCGCGGGCCATGTTACTGGCCCTTCAATGCGTTGCGCAGGCGTTCCTGGACAGCGCCGAGACGGACGTGGCTGATCGCCGAGAGCGAATCCTCGCCGCCCGCAATCCGCTCCAGCAGGTTCACGCATTCGTCAGCGTGCTGGATCAGATAGTCGAACGCCTGGAGCTGCTCGAGATAGTTGGCGGCGAAATGCTCGTCGCAGACCAGCACTTCGGCCAGACCTTCAAGCTTCTTGCTGATTTCGCGGATCTCGCCGGCCATGACGCTGTGCAGCACGCCCGCGAACGGATCGTAGCCGGGCAGGGCTTGCGCGTGAGAGGGTTCCGACATGGGCAGGCAGGACATCAGAAAAGCTCCAATTCTCCGTCGGGGGCGGCAACAGGCAGGGGGGCGACCGGACGTTCCTGAACGCGCTCCGCCACCTTGGTGCAGCGGCTCTTGCCCTCGTGCGGCAGGAACTCGACCTTGCGGGCGAGCGTGCCGCCGAGATCGCAATGCGCGATGGCGATGCCTTCGGTCTCCATGAACCGGCGAGCAAAGGCGCCGTTCGAGGCGCCGATGTTCCCCAGGCCCGAGATGATGTTGGCACCACCGTACAGATGGGCCTGCAGCCGCTGGCGCGAGGCGCCCTTGGCCATCATGCTGTTGATCAGAAGTTCCATCGCATGCACGCCGTAGCGCGCCATGTCCGAGCTCGAGACCTTGTGGTCCGCACCCGGCTCCCCGAGCAGGAAGTGGTTCATGCCTCCGACCTTGGCGACCGGGTCGTAGAGGCATGCGGCCACGCAGCTCCCGAGCAGGGTCGAAATCATGACATGGGGCTCCGCGATGACCGCGTTCTCGCCCTGTACGATGGAAACTCTGCGCATATCAGGTCAGCTCGCCGAAGACGCGTTCAATCTTTTCCTTCAGCGCTGCCGGCGCGAAAGGCTTGACGACATAGTTGTTCACGCCGAGCGCTGCCGCCTTCTGCACGACCTCGCGGTCGGACGAACCGGTGAGCATGATGAACACGGTCTTGCCGATCACCGGGTCGGCGCGAACCGCCTCCAGGAACTGCAGCCCGTCCATCTCGGGCATGTTGTAGTCGGAGATGACCAGGTGGACGCGGTCGCTCTTGATCGCCGAAAGCGCTTCCGGAGCGCTGGCCTTGTCGCGAACGTCCTTGAACCCCAGGTCCTGCAGCGCACGACGGATCATCGCCCGCATACTGGTCTGATCATCAACGACCATCACCTTGATTTGTGATGCAGCGGGCATTGTTATGCGCTCCCAACCTTAACCGTTTCTCGACAAGCTTTCAGAATGGCCTCCGGCATGGCCGAAAGCCCGACTTCCTTCTCCACCGCGCCCGCTTCCTTGGCCGCACGGGGCATGCCCCACACCACGCAGGTCTCTTTCGTCTGGCCCAGCGTGCGGGCACCCGCCCGACGCATCGCCAGCAGGCCCTGTGCGCCGTCGCTGCCCATCCCGGTGAGGATGACGCCGACGGCACCGGCACCCAGTTTGGAAACCGAACGGAACAGCACGTCCACCGAGGGACGATGGCCGGTCACCGGGTCGCCGGCGAGCAGTTTGATCCGGCCATTGGCACCGCCCGAGAGTTCCATGTGTCGTTCGCCTCCAGGAGCAATATAGACGGTTCCCGGGGTAACCTGGGCGCCATCCGTAGCTTCCACGACGTTGACGCGGCACTCGGCGTTCAGGCGCTGCGCGAAGCTGCGCGTGAAGGTTGCCGGCATGTGCTGGACAATCAGGATCGGCGGCGAATCTTCCGGCAGCGCAGGCAGCAGCGAGAACAGCGCTTCCACGCCGCCCGTCGACGAGCCGATCGCGATCAGCTGGGCAGCTGCGCCGCCGCCTGCGGTGCCGACGCTCGGCTGCACGGGCAGGCGCTGGGGGCCGGCGCGGGCGACCGAACGCGCCGCGCTCTTCACCTTCTCGCACAGCAGGCCGGCGTCGCGCTCGATGTCCTCGGGCGTGCCGCTGGGCTTGGTGACATAGTCCACCGCGCCAAGGCGCAGCGCCTCGATCGTCACTTCCGCGCCGCGGGCGGTGAGGGTGGAGCACATCACCACCGGCATCGGCCGGAGGCGCATGATGCGCTCGAGGAACGACAGGCCATCCATCCCCGGCATTTCGACGTCGAGCGTCAGCACATCGGGGTTGAGCGCCTTGATCATGTCGCGGGCCGCGAACGGCTCCGGCGCCATGCCGACCACTTCGATCTCGGGGTCGGCCGAGAGCATCCGCTTCAGCGTCGCGCGCATGGAGGCGCTGTCGTCGACGATGAGCGTGCGGACTGGTTTCATGCCCATTACTCCGGCTTCTGGTAAATGGTATGCCCGCACGAGCGCATCTTGCTCGCGGCCGGGCCGATCAGCCGTTCCGAGTGACCGATATACAGGAAGCTTCCCGGGGCGAGCTGCTCGACGAAGCGATGCTCCAGCTCTTCCTTTGCGGGATCTCCGAAATAGATCATGACGTTACGGCAGAAAATTACATCATAGGCTGCTTTCAGCGGCCAGGGCTCGAACAGGTTCAGAACCTTCGCGGTGACGAGCTGGCGCGCTTCCTCGGCCATGACGAAGCCGCCTTGCGTGGGCTTCATCCAGGTCGAGCGATACGGCTCCGGCACACCGGCCGCGACGTTCTCCGCATAGACCCCGCGCTGCACCGATTCGACCACGTGCGGGGCGATATCGGTGGCGAGCAGCCGCACGTCGGCGTTGCGCAACCACGAGGCGGTGCTGCGGCTGGGCCCCAGCAGGCACATCGCGATCGTGTATACTTCCTCGCCCGACGAACAGCCTGCAGACCAGATCCGGATCGGACCCTGTTTCCGCTGGAGCGTAGGGATCACGGTCTCGCGAAAGTGATCGAAATGATGCGGCTCGCGGAAGAAGTGCGTGTGATTGGTGGTCAGTGCCACCACCATCGCATGCCGTTCCTCCGGATCGCTGTGCACCAGGTCGACATAGTCGCAGAACCGGGCGAGGCCGAACTTGCGCAGCCGACGCGCGAGGCGCGACTGCACGAGGGTGGTCTTCGCCTCGCTGAGCGAGATGCGCGCATCGTCGTACATGATCGCGGCGATGGCCTGGAAGTCGCGCGGCGTAAGCTCCGCGTTCTGGCCTGGTGCCATCGCGTTCGCGGCGCCGGCGGACGCCGCGGCGGCGCCCCCGGCGGGGCTCATGCTGCGAGATCCAGATGCTTGGTCAGGCTGAGCGCGTTGAGATCGAGCAGCAGGACCATGCTGCCATTCTCGTCGCGCGTCCCGTCCTTGGCGCGGGTGGCGATGCGGACGAGCCCTGCGATCACGCTCTCTTCCAGCGCCGTCTCGACCGCCGGTGCCGGCTGGATCTCGTTGACGTTGATGCCCACGATGTCGTTGACCTCGTCGACCAGAAAGCCCGCCTGCTTGCCCATGATGTTGACGACGAGGATGCACGAGCGCGCATGCAGCTGGCTCGGCTCCCAGCCCAGGCGCTCGGCCAGGCCGACGACCGGGATCACGTTGCCGCGCAGGTTGGTCACGCCCTTCACGAAGCTCGGCACGTTCGGGAGCGGCGTCGGCTCGTCCCATTCGCGGATTTCGATCAGCGCGCTCATGTCGATCCCGAAGATCTGCTTGGCGAGCGAGAAGGTGACGATCTTGCGATCGTTGGCGGTGTCAGGGGTGGTGCTCATGCTGCCAGTCCTTTGGGCGAGTAACGGGAGGGCGAGGCAACCAGCGCCTCGATATCGAGGATGAGGGCGATCGAGCCGTCGCCCAGGATGGTCGCGCCACCCAGGCCGCGGATCGGATGCAGGTTCTGATCCAGGCTCTTGATCACCACTTCGCGGCGGTCATCGATGGTGTCGACGACGAGGCCGACCTTGCCCGAGCTTTCGCTCTCGACGATCACCACCAGCGAGTCCTCGATGGCGCGGTCGTCGTTCAGGCCGAAGATCTCGGTCGCGCGGCGTACCGGCAGATATTCGCCGCGCATGTCGATCACTTCATGGTCGGGCGCCGTACGCTTCACCTGGCCCGGCTCGGGCTGGATCGTCTCCAGCACGTGCGTGAGCGGCAGGACGAAGCGCTGGCCGGCGAGCCGCACGATCATGCCGTCCAGAATGGCCAGCGTGAGCGGCAGGATCATCGTGAAGGTCGTGCCTTCGCCGGGCACCGAGTGGATCTCGACGCGGCCGCCCAGGGCTTCCACGTTCGAACGCACCACGTCCATGCCCACGCCGCGACCCGAGATGTTCGAGATCTTCTCCGCGGTGGAGAAGCCCGGCGCGCAGATCAGCTGGTCGATTTCCTCGTTCGTCAGCACCGCATCGGCGCTGATAATGCCCTTTTCGACCGCCTTGGCGCGGACGCGTTCGCGGTTGATGCCGCGGCCGTTGTCCGCGACGCGAACGAAGATCCGGGCGCCCTTCTGCTCGGCCGACAGCTTGATCGTGCCGGCGGGGTCCTTGCCCGCCGCGATCCGCTCCTCGGCGCTTTCCAGGCCATGGTCCGCGGCGTTGCGGATCATGTGGGTCAGCGGATCGCCGATCTTCTCGATGACGCCCTTGTCGACTTCGGTCGTCTCACCGATCGTCTCGAGGTTGATCTGCTTGCCGGTTTCCACCGAAAGATCGCGGAGCATGCGCGGCACGCGGCTGAAGGCCTGCCGGATCGGCTGGGCGCGCAGCGACATGACGTTGTCCTGGATCTGCCGGGTGAGGCGGGCCAGTTCGGGTAGTTCGACGCGCTGGCGATCGGCCGGCGACAGCCGGTCGGCCAGGATCGAGTTGCGGATCACCAGCTCGCCGACCAGGTTGAGCAGCAGGTCGAGCTTGACGAGGTCCACGCGGATGGTCTGCGCGGCTTCGTTGACCGGCTTGGCCGGTCCGCCGCCACCAGCACCTCCACCGCCGGGCGCACCGCCGCCGGGGGTGCCGCCACCGCCGGCCGGCGGGGTTGCCGCGGCTACGGGGGCGGGCGCCTCCGCTGCTGCGGGCGCCGCCGGAGCGGGTGCAGGCGCGGGGGCCGGAGCCGGCGCCGCCGGAGCAGGGCCCAGGTCCATGAAATCATCGACCGTTGCCGTCACCGGCACGAACGGGATCTCGTCGCCGTCCATCTCGGCTTCGGTCGCGCCGTCGGCCAGCTTCTCTTCGCCACCGCGCTTGATTTCGATGACCGAATCCGGCGCAACGAAGTCGAAGCAGTCGGAGAGATCGCTTTCCGGCAGTTCGGCCGGGGCATGGATCACCCAGGTGAAGTAGCTGTCTTCCGGATCGATCTCGCGCAGCGGCGGAAGCGTGCTGATGTCGACCGATTCTACGCGGGCGCCCAGGCCTTCCAGTTCACGCACCGTCAGCAGCGGCTCGCCGGCATTGGCCAGCGCGGCGCGCGACGGCTTGAAGCGCACGGTCCAGCCGGCCGCCTCCTCTGCGGGGCCGTCGAGGTCGTCAAGCGACACGCCGACGGGGCGGAAGCCGAACTCGTCCTCCTCTTCCTGCATCGCGGGCGCCGCAGGGGCGACAGGGGCAGGGGCTGCCGCGGGCGCAGGCGCGGCCGCGGCCGGCGCGTCGCCGTCCGGCACGCCCTTGTTGGCGAGCACCTGTTCGAGCGCGCTCAGTGCGGCCCCGTCGTTCGGCCGGGACGCATTGCCCTTCGCCGCTTCGACATGGTCCGACAGCACGTCGAACGAACTCAGCATCACCCGGATCACGCCGGGCGAGGGGAAGATCTTACCGGCACGCACTTCGTCGAGCACGTTCTCGAACTTGTGCGCGAAGGCGGTCAGGTCCGAATGGCCGAAGGCGCCGGCACCACCCTTGATCGAGTGGATCGCGCGGAACACACCGGCAATGGTTTCGCCGGACAGATCGCCCGACTGCATCGCCGACAGGCCTTCCTCGGCCGTCGTGAGGCCTTCAGTGCACTCTTCGAAGAAGATTGCCTGGATATCGTCGAATTCGTCGCTCACGGGCAGACGCGGCGGATCGCCGCCCCCAGCTTGGTGGCCTCGAAGGGCTTGGTGATCCAGCCGGTGGCGCCGGCGGAACGGGCGCGCTGCTTCTTCTCGTCCGAGAATTCGGTCGACAGCACCAGGATCGGCACGCCCTTGAATTCCGGCACCTGGCGCACGGCCTCGATCAGCTCGAACCCGTCCATCTTCGGCATGTTGATGTCGGTGATGAGCAGGTCGGGCTTGACCTCGTGCATGCGCTCCAGGCCATGCTGCCCGTCGTTCGCGCTCTCGATGCGAAAGCCCTGCGCGGTCAGCGACGTCTTGAGCAGCATGCGCATGCTCGCGGAGTCATCGACGGTAAGGATCAGCTTGGTCACAGAAGTTCTCCGGTATCAATGCCGACCGCCGCTGCGAGCTGGCAACGGTTCACACGATCGGTGAAGGCAGTGCTGGGGTTGAGGATGGTGAAGGCCTTGCCGAGCTTGTCGGCTTCGGCCTTGGCAGCGACGATCAGCTGCAGCACCGCCTGGCCGACGCTCTCAACCTGAGAGGCGTCGATCTCGACCGGTCCGTCACCGTCGACCGCCTGGATGAGGCGGGTTTGAAGATCCGCGGCCGTCACGGTCGAACCGTGTGCGGGGAGCGCAAGCGCGTTGTCCGCGCCGGCCTCAAGCGGTGGCAGGGGAAAGTCCATTTTTGGCCTCGTCGAGAGCGGTTTCAAGTTGCTGGAAGCTCGGCGCGTACGCGGAGGGCGTCATGCGACGGGCGATTTCGATCGCGACCTGCACCGGCTGGTTCTGGGCGTAGGCAACGATGGCGGTCTTCACGATGGTGAAGGGCTGGGAGTCGGCCTCGATCGTCTCGAGGAGCTTGCCCGCAAGCGGGGCGACGACGCAGTAGGAGAGGAGCACGCCGAGGAAGGTACCGACGAGCGCGCCGCCGATCATCGCGCCCAGGATCTCGGTCGGCTGATCGATCGAGCCCATGGTCTTGATGACGCCGAGCACCGCCGCGACGATGCCGATGGCGGGAAGGCCGTCGGCCATCAGCTGCAGCGAGTGCTGCGGATGGGTTTCCTCGTGATGGTGCTTCTCGATGTCCGCTTCCATCGCCGATTCCAGCTGGTGCGGATCCTCGAAGTTCACCGTCATCATCCGCAGATAGTCGCAGAGGAACTCGATCAGATGATGGTCCTTCAGCAGGCGCGGATAGGGCTTGAAGAGGTCGCTCTCCTCCGGCTTGTCGAGATGCGGCTCGATGCCGGTGGCGCCGCTCTTCTTGAACAGCGTCAGCAGGGTGAACATCAGGGTGAGCAGGTCGGTATAGTCGCTGGCCTTCCAGCGGCCGCCCTTGAAGGCCCGCATGATGCCGGCGCCGGCCTTCTTCACCGTCGGCATCGAGTTGCCGACGATGAAGGCACCGATTGCCGCACCGCCAATGGCCATCATCTCGTGCGGCAGGGCGTGCATGATAATCTCGAACTTGCCGCCCGAGATCATGAAGCTCCCGAACACGCACACGAGAATGATGACGAAACCAACGGCGTTCAGCATGGCGGGCTCAAATTCTTTCCCTGGATCTTTCCAGAATTATAGGATGGTTTCCGGCGGGGTGGGGGTTCTGGGAAACTGCTTAGGCGGAAAGGCGATCGCGCTGGCGATCCTGCCCATCGATCACCGCCAGGCAGTTACGCAGCCGGTTCCGCTCGAGCGTGGCGAGCAGGGCATTCCTCGGGCCGCGGCCAGACGAAATGCCCGTTGCCGCGAAAGCCGTACCCCGGCGGCAGCAGGTCTGCACGGTCGAGCGTGCACCTGCGCTCGACCCCGTAGAGGTGGCGCTGCTCGGCGGGATTGCATTCCGGCGCATAATAGATGTCGCGAAGGCTGGTCGGCCACCTCACGTCGCGCAGGAAGGGCCGCAGGGTGCGTCCGTCGCGCTGCGACGGTCGCCGAATGGATCCGTAGGTTGGTCACGCGTTGGCAGCCTGTGTGCTGGACAGGAGAGATGCGGCCGGCTGCGCGGCTGCCTGGCGCTGGGCGATCGGGCGGAACACCAGCGCCAGCATCATCGGCCGGTCGTCCGTACGCGGCGGCGGCGGCACCATCATGAAGGCGAATTCATCGGCGCAGTGGAACAGGTTGGGTGCCACCTGCTGCATGCCTTCCAGCGAGGGCGCGGCGGCACGCTCGTCGTGGCCCGGGCGCTGCATGTCCGACAGGAACCGCTCGACTGGCATGAAGACGGCGCTTTCCACCTGCACCCAGTCGAACAGCTGGCCGAACTGCACGCCCACCGAGAAGCGGCAGTCGCCGATGGGGATCGGCGCCAGATAATAGCCGTCATGCGTCGGCGTGGCGGTGACGTTTCCGGTCGAGACGTTGGTGCCGTCCGCGACGATCACGGGCAGGGAGATCGTGCTGTCGACGAAATCGGCATATTTGAACGGCAGGCCGAACCGCTTTTGCGCGAGCAGGGCCAGCTTCACCGGCATGCCTTCGCCGTGCAGCTCCGCCGGCAGGTACATGCGTTCGGAGCCCTTCATGTAGAACAGCCCGCGCTGGCGCAGCCCGCTCCGTGCGATTGCGGGATCGAACAGCGCGACCGTGTCGTCCACGCCCTCGTTGATGTCGTGCTCGAACTCGGCGAGTACCGCCAGTTCGTGCGCCAGCGGCAGGAACATCAGCCGCCCGAGCACGGCCGTGGCGGCCTGGCGCCACAGCGGCATCTCGTCGATCGCGGTACCACGCAGCCGGGCCGCCGCCTGCTCGCGTTCGAAGCGGAGCGTCCCTTCCTGGATGCGTTCGCGGACCGCGCTCTGGCGGCCCTTGATGCTGTTGGCCTTGCGGATCGGGGTCCCGTCGGCCTCGAAATCAACCGTGGAGCCCTGCGCGGCAGTGCAGATCTGCTCCAGTACCGCAACGTTGGTCGCGATGGACTCCAGCGTGTGGCAATCGTAATTCTCCTCGCCGATCAGCCCCTTCTTGTCGCAGCCGCTGCGGAACTGCTCGCGCAGCATCAGGTAGCGACCCGCGACATGGACGCCGAACCGTTCGCGCAGCAGTGCGTCGACATGGTTCTGGACCGAACCGTTATAGCCAAGGTCGATGAGCATCAGCGTGTCGCCAGGCTGGGGATTCACTGCGGCGCGGACATGCTCGGTCAGCCGATCCGCAAAGCCGTTGCCGGCCTTGATGATCTGTTTGACGCGCTGTGGATGTCGGATCTCATTGAGGAATGCAGGCAGCCGGGTCCGGTCCTTGGGCAGGCCGTTCAGCAGCACGCGCGCTTCATTGCGCGGCAGCAGCAGCTGGTGCACGATCTTTTCCGGATCGCTTCCGATCTCGAACTGCACATAGCGCTCGATCGTTTCCGCGTCGGTCAACGATGCGGCGATTGCGGTGAAGCGGCTGATCTCCACGGCATAGCCGGGGTTTTCCGGCTGTGCGGTCTGGTGGACGCGCATCGGCAGCAGGCCGTCGCGCATCATGAACAGCCAGTGGACCGTGCCGCCGCGCTCCGCCTGCAGCGCCTCGGCCTCCTGCTGAAGCCAGCGTTCATAGGTGTGGAACACCGGGCCCATCACCGAGAAGCCCAGTGCTTCGGCGGGATCGGCGATCTGCGGTTCGCCGGCAGCGAGTGCGGCGCGGTGCGGCTGTTGTGCGGCGATCGCACCCGAAAGACGCGGATGCAGCATCGCGCTGACCGACGATTCCAGACGCAGCCGCTGCTCCGTCGCCTCAGTGAATTGCTTGAGGTGCAGCGTCTGCACACCGAACCGCGCAACGCCGCCGACGTCGGCCTTTTCGTTATCGCCGATGTGCAGGATCGTGTCCGGCGCACATTTGAGCGCCTTCAGCACGTCTTCGTACAGCCCGTCCGACTTCGCCTTGCGATACGTGGACGAGCAGAAGACGGTGTCGATCATGCCGGCGACCTCGGCCCCCGCGGCGCGCGCGATCAGATCGCGCAGCTGGGCGGGATCCAGATAGGTGTCCGAGACGATGATGACGCCAACGCCGCGGCGCTTTGCCTCGCGGATCAGCTCCACGGTGGGCTGGAAGGCGAAGCAATGCTGCGCCTCGGCATCGAGCTCGCGCGCGACGGCAGCAGCGATCTCCGCCTTCCGCGCATTCGGATACAGCTCGCGATAGATCTGCTCGATCGTCACTTCCTTGTGGCGATGCTGCACCAGCACCGCGGTGCGTGCGCGCGATTCCGCCCATCGCCGCTGCAGCACGTTCACGCCGGGCAGCGCATCGAAGATGTCGATGGGCGCGTGGCTGTCGCGCCACAGCAGCGTATCGAAGCAGTCGAGCGAAAGCAGTTTGACGTTCGCACGGCCGTCGAGCGCCGACGGCATAGCATGCGGAAGGATGAAATCGGTCACGGCACTGTCCCTGGAAAGCGCCCGCACCGAGGGGACGCAGGAATCTTATAGGAAGGCCGCCGACCAACCCGGCAAAATCTTCCTACAATGGCGGCAGGAGCAAAGGAGCGACAATGACGATCAATGCTTATCAGGCGGCCCGGAGCCGGGCCGAGACGCCGCGCGCCGCGGAACTGCGGCTGATGCGCGAGATCACCGGTGAAATGCTGACCGCGCACGAAGCCGGCCTGAAGGGCGCGTTGTTGATGCCGTCGCTGTATCGCAACCGGGAGATGTGGACCGCCTTCATCACCGATTGCGGCGCGCGCGGGAACAACCTGCCGGTGGACCTTCGTGCGAAAATCATCTCGCTGGGGCTGTGGGTCGATCGCTTCACCAGCGACGTCGTCGCCGGCCGGGAATCGATCATGGAGTTGATCCAGGTGAATCGCACGATCATGGAAGGCCTTGGCCTCCAGGACCGCAGCGCGATGCCGCAGGCAACTGCCGCCGCCGCCTGAACCTCGCCGCAGCCGGAAACCAAAAAGCCTCGGGGTCCTTCCCCGGGGCTTTTTTCGTGCCCTTTGCACAGGCGGGCCGTTCGGGGTGGGGGATAGGACGCCTTGGGGACCGCGGGAGACATTCGCGCGCGCGGTCGATGCAGGGTGGACCACTGCCTGCGCCAGACTTCCTGAGCGCGCGCTACCGACGGTGTTGTCCGGTGCTCGCTGGACCATCTTCTCCGATCGGACGGAGCCGGCGCTATGCTCGACAAAGGCGGGCCAAGCAGGCGTACATACGGGAACGGGCGCCGCGGCATGGCCGGGCGCCCGTGATGTCGATGCTGCAGTCAGCGTCAGGGGATCAGAACGACGTCCAGTCGTCTGCACCTGCCGAGACCGTCGCAACCGGCGTCGCCATCGGCTTGACCGGCGAGACATAGCCGCCACCGGAGGCCACGGCCTTGCTCTTGGCGCGCGGCGCGGCTGCCAGCCTGCTGCCGCCGGCACTTGCCGCGCGGCCGCCGCCAACGTTGCTGCCGGTGTTGAAGCGCTCGGCTTGGTCGGCGAGCGACGCCACCTCGGAAGTGAGGTTGCGGGCCGCCGCGGAGGTTTCCTCCACCATCGCCGCATTCTGCTGCGTCGACTGGTCCATCGTGCCGATCGTGTCCGAAATTTCGGAGATGGCGGACGACTGGGCCTGGTTGTCGGTTGCGATGCGGCCGAGCAGCTGGTGCACTTCGCCGACGTCGCTGGAAATGTTGGACAGCGCGCCGTCCACCTTTTCGACCATGCCCACGGCAGTGACGATGTCGGCCTGCGTCGCAGTCAGCTGGTCGCGAGCGCGGCCGGCTTCTTCCTCGGCGCGCATCGCGAGTGCGGAGACGAGATCCGCGACGACCGCGAACCCGCGTCCCGCTTCGCCCGCACGACCGGCCTCGACGGCAGCGTTCATTGCGAGAACGCGCGTCTGGAAGGCGATCTTGTCCAGGCCTTCGATGACGCTGTCGATCCCCTTGGCGCTTTCCGAAACGCGCGTCATCGCCTGGACGGCCTCGTCGGCGGTGCTGCGGCCCGACGAGACGACGCTGATCGTCTGGTCGGCGCGCTGGACCGTGCTGTTGGCGGCGGTGGCGGTAGCCTTGAGGCGCTGGTCCATCTGGGTGACCGCGGCCGCCGTCTGCTCGAGCGCAGCGGCATTGGCTTCGGTGCGGCGGGCGAGATCCTCGCTGGCCTGGGCGATTTCGCTCGATCCCGTGCGGATGCGGTGCGTCGACTCCATGACCGAGCCGATCAGCTCGCGCAGCGAGGCAAGCGCTTCATTGAGGTTCGACTTGAGCTCGCCATAGGCCGGCGGGAAGTCTGCCGTGATGTCGGCGGTAAGGTCACCCTGGGCGACGCGGACCAAGCTCTCGCGAACGGTGTTCGTCACCATCTGCTGTTCGGTGGCGGCGCGCGCGTCGATCTGGGCACGCTCGGCAGCGGAGAGGCGGAACTGCTCGACGGCGCGGGCGATCTCGCCCAGTTCGTCCCCGCGGTTCAGGCTCGGCACGGTGGCGGTGCCGCCTTCCGCGAGCGTCTTGGTGACCTGTGCCAGGCGCGCCATGGGCTGGGCAATCGTGCGATTGATCGCCAGCCAGACGACGCCGAGGGCTGCCAGCGAGAGCAGCGACAGGCCGATCGTCAGCACCAGCGCCGTCATCGAAGACGCATTGCCGCGCGCATTGGCTTCCTCGGAAGCCGTGCGCAGCGTGTCCAGCATCTTCTGCGCCTGATCCAACGCTTCGTGCGAGCGCTCCTTGCCCTCGCTCTTGATCAGCTTCAGCCCGCTATCCTTGTCGGCCACGTCTGCCTCGAAGATCCGGCGGTTGATGTCGTCCAGCTGGCCCTTGATCGTGGTCATGCGGGCGATGTCACCGGCCATCGAAGGATCGGCGACCGCGGCGAAGGCCTTGACGTCCTTGTCGAGCTCTTCCGAAGCGGTGTCGAGGCGCTTCTGCAGCTTGGTGCGTTCCTCGTCCGACAGCGCGTTGAAATGGCTGTAGACGATGATGCGCATCTCTTTGATGTCGCTGATCACGTCGGTCATGTTGGACATGCCCGCGACGCTGACCTCGACATGCTTGCGCGCGACACTGGTCAGTTCGCGGTTTGAAATCCAGCCGTTGATCGCGAGGCCGACCAGCAGCAAGCCCAGAAAACTGAAGGCCGCCAGCATCTTCTTGGTCAGGGGCCAATCATCGAGAAATGCGAACATGTACAGTTCCACCCGCAAGCCCCGATCTTCCGCCGGAGCGTTTATCCGCGCCGCGGACGCGACGTGCTGATCATTATAGGCGGGTTTCGGGCAGCCCCGACCTTCGGCAATTACGGATGGACGCTCCGCAACTTCCGGAAAAGTCCTGGTACGATGCGCGATGCGACGGTGCCGTGCGCTTCCTTCCTATAAGGCCAACCATCAATAGGGTGGCAGGAGCACGCGCGTGGACGGCATCAGGAATCATCGAAACTCGCTGCAAGGCCTTGGCCTCGCGATGCTTCTTGTTTCCAGTGCCGCAAGTGCGCAGACCAAGCCTGCCGCGCCCGCGCCGGCCGGTCCCAAACTGAGTATCGAAGGCAGCGTCCGCGCGCGGATGGAAGGCATCGACGGCCAGTTCCGGCCCAAGGTCGACGACAGCATCGCCTTTGCATCGCTGCGCACCCTGGTGGCCGCGAAGCTCGATTGGGGCGACCTGAACCTGACCGGCGAACTGCTCGATGCACGCGGCTATGGCGAAGGCCATAACAGCTCGGTCAAGGCGAGCGACGTCAACACGATCGAGCCGCTCCAGGCCTTTGTCAGCTACAAATTCCGTAACGTCCTGGGCAAGAAGGATGTTCTAGCGGCAACCGCGGGCCGCTTCACGATGACCTTCGGCGCCCAGCGGCTCGTCGCGCGTGCCGATTTCGGCAACACCTTCCCTTCCTATCTGGGCGGGCGGGTCGAATATCGCACGAAGAACAAGGACGATCTGGTTCTGTTTTGGACCCATCCGATCACGGCGCTCCCTGCGACGATGGACGGCATCTACGACAACAAGGTAGAGCTCGACCATGTCGATACCGGCACGGTGTTCTACGGCGCCGACGGCAACATTGCAGATGTCGGTCACAAGCTGAGTGTCGGCGGCTATGTCTATCGCCTCGCCGAACAGGATCGTCCGGGCTATCAAACGCGTAATCGCCGGCTGGTGACATTCGGTCTGCGCCTCCGCCGCACGCCGGCGAAGGGCAAGATCGACGTCGAGGCCGAAGCGGCGCTGCAGCGGGGCGACGCGCGCGTGACCAATGCGGTAACCGACCGCACCGACCTCAGCGTGCATGCGGGCTTCGTCCATGTCGAGGGCGGCTACACGATCGCGAAGGGCTGGACGCCGCGTGTCTCCGCCTTTTTCGACTATGCCAGCGGCGACGGTGCCAATGCCGGGTATGGCCGCTTCGATTCCCTCTATGGCGCGCGGCGCGCGGACTATGGTCCTGCCTCGCTGTTCGGCCCGGTCGGCCTGGCGAACCTGGTTTCGCCGGGTGTGCGGCTGGAGGCGAAGCCTTCCAAGCGGCTGGACCTGATGGCGGCAATTCGCGGGCTCTGGCTCGCCGATCGCACCGATACCTTCGCGTTCACCGGCGTTCGCGACAAGACCGGCGCTTCGGGGCGCCACGCCGGCACCGAAATGGAGGTGCGGGTGCGCCGCGCGCTGATCCCCGATCGGCTGCGGGTCGAAGTGGGCGCAGCCTATCTTGCCAAGGGCCGGTTCCTCACCCAGGCACCCAATGCGCCCCATAGCGGCGACGCCCGCTACGGCTATGCCGATCTCGTCTTCAAGTTCTGATTGCTCCTAAGCGGACCAAAGCGATACCTGGTGGTCATCGGCCAAGATCCGGAATATGATCGGACACAAGCGTGCAATAAGGGTCGATGCCGATGGTCCTCAATATGCTGGTGATCCTGATGGTGCGTGAGGCTGGCCTGCGCAGCATGCTCGCCGCACGACTGGCGCTCTCCGGCATTGATGTCGTGAGCATGGAACAGGTGGATGCCGGCCGTATCACGCGGCTGGGCGGCACTGCGCCGGTGCTCGTCGCCGACGGGCCGGCGACGCGGGACCATCCCGGCGGGCTCGCGGCGCTTGCAGCGGATCCGTTGTGGCATCGGCTGATCATCATGGATGGGGCAGGGGAAGTGACGGCGCCGCATCTGCACCATGTCACCGCCGAGGAACCCGCCACCGCCATTGCCGCATTGCTGCGGGATGGCGGGGCGGTCCGATAAGTCACCCCTTGGGGAAAAGTCCCGCGGCGAAGGCGATGCGCAGCGCTTCCGAAAGGCTGCGGACTTCCAGCTTCTCCATCAGGTTGGCGCGGTAGATTTCCACCGTGCGCGGGCTGATGTCGAGCTCATAGGCGATGATCTTGTTCGATCGCCCTTCGATCAGCCCCTTCAGCACGTCCGTCTCGCGCGGCGAAAGCTTGGCGATCTTGCTTTCCGCGGTTGCGGTGCGCGCCGCGGCCTCGCCATCTTCTTCGAGCTTCGAAAAGGCCTGGTCGATCACCTTCAGCAGGAATTCGGCCTCGTAGGGCTTTTCGATGAAATCGAGCGCGCCGGCCTTCATCGCCTGCACCGCCAGACCAACATTTCCCTGGCCGGTGAGAACAATGGGCACGAATGTCGCCGAGCGATCCAGCTTCAGCAGCACGTCGAGCCCGCTGGAGCCCGGCATGTGGAAATCGAGCAGCACCACGCCCGGATCGAGTTCGCTCTCCTGCTCGAGAAAGGCATCGCCCGAGCGATAGCCACGGACGATCAGGTCCGGTCGGACCGAAAGCAGGCTGTGCAGCGAAGCGCGGACAGCATCGTCATCGTCGACGATGTAGATCGTTCGGGTCATTATTCTTCACCTTCTTCGATACCGGGCAGCGTGAAGCGGAATGACGCACCGCCCCCCGGCGCATTTTCTGCACTCAACATCCCCCCATGGCCTTCGATAATGCGTTTACTGATCGAAAGTCCAATCCCCATTCCGCCTGCACCTCCTTTTGTCGTGCTGAACCGCGAAAAAAGTGTTTCCAAGACGTGTTCGGGAAGGCCCGGCCCACTATCCGTGACCGTGATGGCAATCATTTGCTCGGGCAGCTTCTCCGATGTGATCGTGATCTGTCGATCATCAGGCTCCACGAGCTTCAATGCCTGAACGGCATTGCGCAACAGGTTAACAAGGACTTGCTGAACCTGGATGCGGTCGGCCAGGATGAAGCGCGCGGCGGGATCCAGATGGAAGCTCACCCGCAGGTTGAAATGGCCGGTGCCGACCAACACCAGCTCCACCGCATCGCGAACGGTGCGCTCGACCGATTCCACCCGCATCTCCACTTCCCCGCGCGCGACGAAGGCACGCAGGCGGCGGATGATCTCGCCGGCGCGCTGCGTCTGCTCGGAGCCCATGCGAAGCAGATCGGTGACGCGCGGGCCACCTTCGCCGCGCTCGATCAGCATGCGGGCGGCGGCAAGGAAGTTGGCGGTGGCGCTCAGCGGCTGGTTCAGCTCGTGCGCCAGATCGGCGGCCATCTCGCTCATCGCGCTCTGGCGGGAGACGTGCGCGATCTCGTTGTTGAGCTCGCTCAGCCGCTGTTCGGTGGCGACCCGCTCGGTCAGGTCGCGGACGAAGACGGTGATCAGCAGATGCCCGTCACTGCGGGCGGCGCCGGCGCGCATTTCCGCCGGGAAGCGCCGGCCGTCGGCGGTCTGCGCGGTGCCCACCAGCACTTCGCCCACCAGCCCCTCGCCGGTTTCGACGAAGCGGTGCAGGACTTCCTGGTCGGTCTCGGTCTCGTCGGTCGGGATCAGCATCGTGAAGTCGCGGCCGACGACTTCGGATGCGCGATAGCCCCACAGCTCCTCCGCGGCGGCACTGAACTGCAGGATCGCGCCGTCGCCGGAGAGTACGATCATCGCGTCCGGCACGGTTTCCAGAACGGTGCGAAGCTGCGCCTCGCGCCGGCGCAGCGCCGCTTCATGTTCGTCGCGTTCGGTGATGTCGAGCGCCGCGCCAACCACCCGGATAAGGTTGCCGGCGGGATCGTAGAAGCAGCGCGACGAGCCCTCGAGCGTCCGTTCCGCACCCTTGCAGCCGGTGAGGCGATAGCGGAACGAGAACCGCTCGGCACGCTGGGCGATGGTGGCGATTACCGTGGCGCGTAGCCCCTCCAGATCGTCTGGATCGATCAGCCGCTTCCAGGATTCGAAGCTGGACAATGCGCCCAGCGGCAGCCCCAACCGCTGCTCGGTGCCCGGCGACCAGTTGATGTGATCGCCGCTCATGTCCCAGTCGAAGATGCCGAGCTCGTGCGCGGCGGTGGCCTGGGCAAGCCGTTCCTCGCTCGCGCGCAAGGCGCGCAGGGCGGAAACGCGCTCGGAGATGTCGAGGATGCTGTGGACCACGATTGCGCCGCGGGTCGGCGTCGCGGAGCGCAGCAGCCGCTCGATCACGTGCAGCTGGCTGCCGTCCTTGCGGTGCTCGATCAGTTCCTGCGCGCCGTCGGCGTCCGGCAGGGCGTAGCTGCTGTTCCAGCTGGGGCATTGGGCGCGCAGCAGCATGTACAGATTCTCACCGAGCGCCTCTGCCTCCGTCCAGCCATAGAGCTGCTGGCAGCCGAGCGACCAGTGGATGATCCTGCCGCGGGCGTCGGTCATCACCACGGTGGCGCCGTCGAGCGCAAGGCTCAGTTCGGCGCGCGCGATCTGCTCCCGGCCGACGCGGTGGACCGCCCAATAGGCGATCAGGCCGATTGCGAGCACGTTGAACAGGCCCAGCACCAGATGGCCGGTGAGCGGCTCGCCATTCGCGCCGCGCTCGAGCAATAGCTCGACCGTGGCCGGCAGGGCCGGCAGCAGGATGGCGCCGGCGACCACGGTCTTGATCGCGAGCGGGTCCGAGCGTTCGATCCTGCTGGAGTGCTGCACGTCCACCTGCCAGTGCCCCAGCAGGATCGCAGCCGTGAGCGACAGGGCCATGATCGTGCCGGGCAACGATGCCCGAAGGCCAAGGTTCACGGCGGACGGATGCTCCGCCAGCATCATGCCCGTCGCCGATGCCAGTGCCAGCGCCAGCGGGGCGATCGCGACCAGCGGAGCCACCTCGCGCAGCAGCCGCCATCTGCTGCGGGAGGCAAAGGCGGCGATCGGCAGCATCAACAGGAAGACGATGGCGTTCACGCCGGGCCGCCCGGCATGCTGTAGACCCGATGCGGCGACGCGATCGGGAAACAGCAGTCGGCCGATATCGAACCAGGGTCCCAGCAGGGGTTGGACGGTGCAGATCACCCCCAGGGCCATGGCGGCGCAATAGCAGGGTAGGGCGAGACGCGGCCGCCGGAACTGATCCAGCAGCACCCCGCTGGCCACGCAGATATAGCCCAGCGCGGACATCGGCCAGGCCGGATAGGTGCGGGGCAGAAAACGATGCAGGATCGGAACGTCGAAAGCCCAGCCCGCGAGCGTGACAAGCCCGCACACCAATGCGCCTGCGGCCAGAACATTGGCCGTCGTGACGTTCACAGATGACGCGCCACGGCCCGTCATATCCCGGTCTATACTTCCAACGTGCAAACCACCTGCCCCTGCACAGGTCGAAGCCGAGGCTACGATTTGCTCAGCATCGGTCAATTTCGCGTGAAAAGCCATAGGGAGATGCACGGAATTCCGCCGATTTCACCATCCGCTTCGTGCAGGTGCTTGCCAAAAGTCACGGGCGCGGCAATCAATTGGGTGGGGACCATCATAAGAACATCAGGGAGTCACGCTTGATCCGAAGCTTTGCCATGGCGGCCGCCTGCGTCGCCCTAACCGCCTGCGGGGGAAGCGGCGGCAAGCCCGCCAGCGCCTCCACCACGCCTGCGCAGAAGGGGCCGGGGCTGGGCAAGGGGTACAGCCACGATCCCTATCCCTCCACCTATCGCGCCTATCCGGGCGTGCCGACGCTGCTGACCAACGTCACCATTCTCGACGGCGAGGGCGGCCGGATCGACAAGGGCTCGGTGCTGTTCCGCGACGGCAAGATCGTCGCCGTGGGCCAGAACCTGACGGCCGATGCCGGCGTTACCGTGATCGACGGACAGGGCCACTATGTCACGCCGGGCGTGATCGACATCCACAGCCACCTCGGCGACTATCCCTCGCCCGGCGTCGACGCACTGTCCGACGGCAACGAGGCGACGGGTCCGGTCACCGCCGATGTCTGGGCCGAGCACAGCGTCTGGCCCCAGGATCCGGGCTTCAGCCGCGCACTTGCCAATGGCGGCGTGACGACGCTGCAGATCCTGCCGGGCTCGGCCAACCTGTTCGGCGGCCGTTCGGTGGTGCTCAAGAACGTCTATGCCCGCACGATGCAGGGCATGAAGTTCCCCGGCGCGCCCTATGGCCTGAAGATGGCGTGCGGCGAGAACCCCAAGCGCGTCTATGGCAGCCGTGGCCGCGAGCCCTCCACCCGTATGGGCAACATCGCCGTCGATCGCCAGACCTGGGCCAAGGCGGCCGAATACAAGCGCCGCTGGGACAAGTACGAGAAGGACGGCGGCGAGGCACCGGGCAGGGACATCGCGATGGACACGCTGCGCGGCGTGCTCGAAGGCGAGATCCGCGTGCAGAACCACTGCTACCGCGCCGACGAGATGGCCAATGTCATGGATATGGCCAAGGAGTTTGGCTACCATGTCTCCGCATTTCACCACGCGGTGGAAGCGTACAAGATCGCCGATCTGCTGAAGGCCAACAACACCTGCGCCGCCGTCTGGGCGGACTGGTACGGCTTCAAGATGGAATCCTACGACGCGGTGCCGGAGAACCTCGCCATCCTCGAGAAGGAAGGCGCCTGCGGGATGATCCACTCGGACGACGCCAACGGCATCCAGCGGCTCAACCAGGAAGTCGCCAAGGCGCGCGCCTCGGCGATCCGGGCGGGCTTCGACGTGTCCGAGGCGACGGCGTGGAAATGGCTTTCGATCAATCCCGCGCTTGCGCTCGGCATCGCCGACAAGACGGGCAGCCTGAAGGCCGGCAAGATGGCGGACGTGGTGCTGTGGAACGGCAACCCGTTCAGCGTCTACACGCGGCCGGAGATGGTGTGGGTCGATGGGGCGCTGCTCTACGACGCCAAGGATCCCAAGCGCCGCCCGGTTTCCGATTTCGAGCTCGGCCAGCCGGGTGAGGGGGATGTAAAGTGAAAAAGACCCTGTTTCTCGCCGCGGCGGCCTGTGTGGCGCTCGCGGCCCCTGCGATGGCGCAGGATGTAGCGATCACCAACGCCAAGCTGGTGATCGGCGACGGTTCCGCTCCGATCGAGGGCGGCACGGTGGTGGTGCGTGGCGGCAAGGTGGTCGCTGCCGGTCGCGGCGTCGCAGTGCCTGCGGGCGTGCCTGCGATGGATGCCGGCGGGCGCTATGTGACGCCGGGCATCTTCGCCGGCTTCACCCGGATGGGCATCGTCGAAGTCGATGGCGTCGGCGTGACCAACGATGCGGCGGCCGGCACTTCGCCATTCAACGCCGCGCTCGACGTGTCGCCGGCGGTCAATCCGCGCGCGACGCCGATCGCGATCAACCGCGCCGATGGCGTCACCCGCGCCGTGGTCGCGCCGGACGTCAGCAAAGGCTCGATCTTCGCCGGCCAGGGCGCCGTGATCGATACCCGCAGCGATCTCCACGCCGTCGCTCGCCCGCGCGCTTTCCAGTTCATGGAATATGGCGAGAGCGGTGGTCGCGTCGCCGGCGGCAGCCGCCCGGCGGCGATCGCGATGCTGCGCAACGCCATGCTCGAGGCGCGCGACTATGCCCGCAATCCCGCAAGCTTCGCCGATCGCGGCAAGGATGCGCTGCTCACCCGTGCCGATGCCGAGGCGCTGGCCGCGGTGGTGCAGGGCAAGGTGCCGCTGCTCGTCCATGTCGAGCGAGCGTCGGACATTCTGGTGCTGCTCCAGCTCAAGCGCGAGACGCCGGGGCTGAAGCTGGTGCTGGTCGGCGCGACCGAGGGCTGGACGGTGGCGAAGGAGATCGCCGCGGCGGGCGTGCCCGTGCTCGCCAACGCGCTGAACGACCTGCCGGCAAGCTTCGAGCAGCTGGCGGCCACCCAGTCGAACATCGGGCGGATGCAGGCCGCGGGCGTGCTCGTCGGCGTCGGCACGATCAACGACGACGAGGCGCGCCAGGCGCGGCTGGAGAAGCAGTTCGCCGGCAACCTCGTGGCGCTGACGCGGGTGCCGGGCGCCACCGGGCTCAGCTGGGACGCGGCGTTCGCGGCGATCAGCTCCAGGCCCGCCGAGGCGATGGGCATGGGCGATGCGTTCGGCTCGCTCAAGGCCGGCCGCGCCGGAGACGTGGTAGTCTGGGACGGCGATCCGCTGGAAATCGGCAGCGCGCCGGTGAAGCTGTATGTCGACGGGATCGAGCAGCCGCTCACCTCCCGCCAGACGCGGCTGCGCGATCGCTACTGGAAGCCTGCGGAAGGCGCGCTGCCCAAGGCCTATCAGCACTGATCCGAGGGGTTCCATACGGAACCTTCACGATCGCGGGAATTTGGGCGGTCAGGTGGAACGGGTCCGGCGCGGACGTGACTGCGCCGGACCATCAGGAGTGACAAACGATGATCAAGCACATCCTTCTGCCCGCGGTTGCCGCGCTCGCGCTGGCGGGCTGTCAGCAGGGCGGCGAGGCGACCGGCAACGCAGCGGCGGATAACGCGGCCGAGGCCAACGCGGTGGTCGAGAACGGCGCGACCGGCAACAATGTCGCCGCGCAGGTGATCGCGATGAACGACGCGCAGCGCAACGTCGTCTTCATCCGCGCAATCATGGACGCGGGCCTGAAGTGCGACCATGTCGAGAGCTCGCAGCGCCTCGACGATCAGGACGGCAGCCCGATGTGGCGCGCCAATTGCAGCGGCGGTGTGGCGCACATGGTCACCATCACGCCGGACGGCACGGCCAAGATCGTCAGCCGCACCGATCGGTGACGACGTAGCGGCCCTGCGCGCGGAGGATCCGGGAGCGGGAAAGAAAAAGGGGAGGTCCGGCCGGACCTCCCCTTTTCCGTTTGTTCGGCAGCGATGCCCTCAGAGGCCGACGACGCCGCCGTCATTCTTGGTGATGACCACCACGGCCGAGCGCGGGCGCACGGTCGCGGCCACGGTGCCGCCGGCCTGGCTGTCCGGCCAATGGCTGGACGGCGCCGCGGGCGAGCCGTTTTCGCCGGGATGCTGGATGCCGACGAACAGCGTGCGGCCATCCGGCGTCGAATCCACGCCGGTGATCTCGCATTCGATCGGACCGACGAGGAAGCGGCGCAGATTGGCGCCCGGCGCTGCACCGACGCGAGTCGCCTGGGTGGCCGTCGCGCCGTTCGAGCCGGTGTTGGTGATCGACCGCGCGCCGCCATCGCCGACGCTGCCCGGCTGGGCTGCGAGCATCATGCAGTTGGTCACGTCGGTATAGGCGCTGTCGTCGGTCTGCAGCCACATCATCGGCTTCACCTGGCCGCCGGCATGGGTGGCGCGGGCGAATGCCATCCCGTCGGGGCTGGAGAAGTCGTTGCTGTCGTCGAGCGACGAGAGGTTGATGTTGGTCTTGTCGAGGTCCGCGCCGGCACCGAAGGCATAGATGTCCCAGGTGAAGCTGGTCGCTTCGGTATCGGCTTCCTTCATGCGGATGACGTGGCCGTTGGGGTTGCCGTACTGGGCGGACTGGGCGGCGCCCTTGGGGTCGTTGTAGTGGCGCGGATTGGCGGCATCGGTGCCGTTCAGCGGCCGGCCGGATTCGCTATTGTTGGTCAGCGTGACGTAGATCTCGCCGGTGACGGGGTTCACGGCGGTCCATTCCGGGCGATCCATCGGCGTCGCGCCGACCACGTCGGCCGCGAGGCGGGCGTTCACCAGCACGTCGGCGTGATCGGCGAAGGCATAGGTCGCGTTGTTGCCGTCGATGCCGTTCTGCCCGAACACCAGCGGCAGCCAGCTGCCCGTCCCGTCCGCAGCGAACTTGGCGACATAGAGCGTGCCGGCGTCCAGATACTTGTCGCCCATCGCAAGCCGATCCGCGGCGTTGGCATCGGCCGCGACCCAGGCGGTCGCCGACACGAACTTGTAGATATATTCGCGGCGGGAATCGTCGCCCATGTACCAGGCCGGCTTCTTGCCGACGACGAAGGCGCCGGGCCAGCAGCCCTCATGGCCAAGCCGGCCGAGCGCGGTGCGCTTGCGCGGGGTCGAGCTGGGCGCATAGGGATCGATCTCGACGATCCAGCCGAACTGGTTCGGCTCGTTGCGGAAGTCATCGGTCGCGGTGCCGGTGCCGGCGCGCGCGTCCCAGCGGCGGAACAGCGTGTTGGCCGAATCCGACGCGACCACCGTCGACCAGCCATAGCTGCCGGTGCCGCTCGTAACGCCGTAGCGGGAGAGGGCGGTCAGTTCCTTGGCCGTGCGGTTCGCGGTGTCGCCGCTGCGGCGGAAATAGCCGGCCCAGTTTTCCTCGCAGGTGATCGCGGTGCCCCAGGGCGTGGTGCCGTTCGCGCAGTTGTTGATCGTGCCGCGACCCGCCACGCCGGTCGGCGAATAGGCCGTGCGGAGCAGCGCCGAGCCCCTGGCCGGGCCGTTGAACGCCATCACGGTCGCGGGCGTGATCCGACGGTTATAGGTCGAATCCTGCTTCACGCTCCAGGCGCGACCGGCGCCTTCGCTGGCTTCGGTGATCGACACCCCGTGGCAGTCGATTTCCTTCTGCGCCTCGGCTTCGGGGCGGACGCCGCCGGTGCTCGTCGCACCGCCCACGTGCAGATACTGCTGATTGATGTTCTCGTGGTTCTGCACGAGCAGCCCGCGCGCCGAGCTGTTCGCGTCGCGCGCGGCACCGTCGGTGCTGAGGCCATACCAATAGAGCGCGTCGCCATGATCGCCGATGCGCTGGGCGAAGTTCGTGTCGGTGCCGTCGTTCTTGTACGCCGGCACGTTCGCGGCGATCGGATCGCCGGTACGGTTGATCACGGTCACGGTGTAGCCGGTGGGCACGGTCACCACGTCGAGCTTGTTCTTGGCGACGGCGGTGAAGTCCAATGCCGCCGGAGCGACGGTGACGGTGGCATCGGCAGACGAGGTCTGACCGCGCGAATCGACGGCCGCAAAGCGGAAACGGAATTCGGTCGGTGCGGCAACGGCCGGTGCGAGGAAGCTCGCGGCGTTGGTCGCCGGGGTGGCGAGGGTGACCTGCGGACCGGCGATCTGCGTCCAGGCGACGCTGGCGATCTGCTTGTCGTCGGTGGCGGTGCCGGTCAGCGTCACCATCTTGCCAGCGGTGGTGGTCACCGCGGATCCGGCCGAGACCGTGGGGGCGGTATCGCTCCCGAAATTCTTGTCGTCGCAGGCGGCGAGCAGCGACCCGCCCACCGTCGCGGCCACGATCGCGCTGGAGCCGCGGAGCAGCGTGCGGCGCGAATAGCGCTGGTCGGCAAGTTCGTTGAGCGTGACGGCAGTGCTGCGGTTGGTATCCACGTCGCCATCGGTATAGCCGAACGGCGCCTCGATCAGGTCGGTCATTGGGGTCCCCTCTGTTGCGCGGGCATGCGGTCCCGGCTCGTCGCTGCCCATGGGCGCGGGGCGTGAAACGGTCATGCATCTTTCGTGACGGATCGGCGGCCTGCGCATGGCGGTCAGGTGACACTTGCCAAGTCGCCGCCAGGGGCTAAGCGCAGCGAGATGACGCCGGATGCCGCCGATCGCGATCCCAGCTCGCCGCCGCCGAGCCTTGCCGCGCGCGCGTTCGGCTGGGTGCGGGCAGGCGGCGCTCGTTCCCCCGCGCCCGCGGACGAGGCTGCGGGATTGGAGCGGCCCCGCGCATGGGTGATGCCGGCGCTTGCCCTGCTGATCGCCGCCGGGCCGCTCGCCACCCTTGCGGCCGCGACGTTGCTCGCGGAGCGCGCGCAGCACGATGCCGCTGCCGCGGAAGCCGCCCTGGCGCCCCGACGCAGCGCCGAGCAGGCACGGGGCGCCGCCCGCACGATGCTTGCTTCCGCCATCGTGCAGCCCGGGCCGGCGGCGTTGCTGGATACCGTGTCCGCCGCCTTGCCCGCCGACGCGGCGCTGGTGCGCGCCGAGCGACAGGGCGACGGGGCGCTGGAACTGGAGGTAGCTGCCAGCGATCCGGATGCGCTCCGCAGCGCCCTGCGACGGGTGCCCGCGCTGGCCGGGCTGCGCGACGTGCGGCAGCAGGAAAGCGAAGGGCGGACGCACGTATTGCTGCGGCAGGCCGCGCCATGAGCCGGAGACCCATGCTGTGGGGGCTGATCGCCGGGCTGCTGCTGGCAGCGCTGCTGGCACCCTGGACCGGCACGGCCTTGGGGGCGCTCGCCAAGGCGCGAAGTGCCCGAGCGGCAGCCCTCGCTGTCGCTGCCGCGCCTTCTGCGGACGTCCCCGTCCTTCGCCCCGAGCTGGCCTTTGCTCCCGGCACCGCAGCGGCTGGCGTCCGTGCCCGGATCGAGCGACTGGCCCGCGGCGGTGGCGTGCTGGTGGAGTCGGTCCGTGCCGCCGCCGCGCCGCCGCCGCTGGTGCTGGTGGAGCTCCGCCTCTCCGGCCCGGAAAAGGCCGTGGTCGCGCTGGCCGACGCGCTGGAGCGCGAGCGGCCGCTGGTGCGGTTTCGCACCTGGCGCATCGTGCCTGCCGAAGGCGGCGGGGTGCGTCTGAGCGGCACGCTGGTCGGAGCGGTGCGGTGATCCCGCGTGCGCAGATCGCGGCGTTGGCGGGGGCGGCGCTGCTGGCGGTGGCCTTGCCTGGCCTGCTGCTGCGCCCCGGCGCATCCATTCAGCCCAAGGCGCCGCGCGCGCTCCCGCCGCTCACCGCGTCGACCGAGCCGCCGCTTGCCCATGTGTTCGATCGTCCGCTGTTCGCCGCGCCCGCTGCCCAAGGCGAAGCCCTGCCGGCCGATGCGCCGCAACTGACCGGAATCGTCGGCCGGCTCGGCAGCGATGCAGTGGCGCTGGTCCGCACCGCACAGGGAAGCAGCCGCAGCCTCGCGATCGGTGACAGCGTCGATGGCTGGCGGCTCGAATCCCTGTCGATCGACGCAGCGTTGTTCAGCCGGGGGGGGCAGCAGGCGCGCGTGCCGCTGCCCGCTGCCGATCCGGACCCGGCGGCTCAGTAGATCCCGTCGATCTCCACCTTCAGCCGGGCCGGCGGCGGTGCGAGCAGCAGGCTGTTGCGCTTGGCGTTCTCCGCCTCGTCGGCGCGCAGCCGGGCATAGCGATCCTTGGCAGCGGCGCTCGCATCGGCCCCGTCGCGCAGGATCGTCGGCTTGAGGAAGATGAACAGCGTCCGCTTTTGGTGCTGCTCACGGCGGCTTTTGAACAGCTCGCCGATCAGCGGGATGTTGCCCAGCACCGGCACCTGCTGGCGCGTGTCCTGATAGTCGTCGGCGGTAAGGCCGCCCAGCACGATCGTCGATCCGTTGTCGGCGAGCACGGTGGTGTTGATCGCTCGCTTGTTGGTAATGATGTCGGACGCCTGCGACACGGTGGTACTGGCGATCGCCGAGGCTTCCTGGTTCACCTGCAGGCGGATGGTGTCGCCCGCATTGATCCGCGGCAGGACGCGCAGGGTGATGCCCACGTCCTTGCGCTCGATAGTGTTGTAGGGCGTTGCCGAGCTCGAGTTGGTCAGGATCGAGCCGGTGACGAAGGGGACGTTCTGGCCCGCGATGAATTCGCCTGCCACATTGTCCAGCACCGTGATCTGCGGCGTCGACAGCAGGTTGGCACGGCTGGAGGTGCCCAGCGCCTGGAGCAGCACGGAGAAGTCGTCGCCCACCTTGAAGTTGCCCGTAAAACCGCTGGCGCCCGTGCCGAGGATGGACCCGGCCGGCACGCCCAGCGCGCTCAGGATGGCGCCAAGCGACGCGCCGCCCGCGTTGAACGAGGTCGCCGCACCCGCCACCCGGTCCAGCACCGCGCCGCTGGTGCCGAGCTGCACCGCGAGCGCTTCGGCATCGTCGCCGGTGATTTCCGCGATGGCCGCCTCGATCAGCACCTGTGGGCGCCGCACGTCGAGGTCGCGGATCAGCGGCTCGATCGAGGCGATCGCGCTGGGAGCACCGCGGATGACGATCGCGTTCAGCTCCGGGGCCGGCTGCACCGTCAGGTCTGGGGTGGCGAAGCCCTTGGGGGTCTTCGGCGTCGTCGACTGCATCGTCGGCGTGCTGGTGCCGGTTGCGGCCTGAACGCCCGTGGCGCTGGTGGCGGTCGCCGCCCCCGCAGCCCCGGTCATGCCCGCCGCGGCACCGGTGAGGCTGCTCTGCGAGGATAGCCGTGCGAAGGGGTTGCTCGCGCTGTTCGACAGGCTGTTCGCAACCGGATTGTCCGTGCTCTCGCCCAGGCCGAGCACGCCGCGCAGCACGTCCGTCACCGTCTCGGCATCGGCATAGTTCAGCCGGAACATGCGGGTGATCGGCGTCGACCCGCCGGGCAGATCGAGCGAGGCGACGATCCGGCGCCCTTCGGCCACCGACGCGGGTGTGCCGCGCAGGATCACGGTGTTGCTGCGCTCATCGGCCGCGACGCGGGTGCCGCCGCCCTGGTCTCCCCCGAGCACGTTCTGCACCGCCTGCGCCACGGCAGGCGCGCTGCCGTTCTTGAGCGCGATCGCCGCGAAGGTCGCCCCGCCGCCGCCGTCGAGTTGGCGGATGATGGATTCGATCCGGCGGACATTGTCGGCATAGTCGGTGATGACGACGGCATTGGGTGCGGTCAGCGGCTCGACGCTGCCGAAGCTGGCGACCAGCGGGCGGGCAATGCGGGCGGCGTCCGCCGAGGGAACGTTCGACAGGCGCACCATCCGCGTCATCAGTTCCTGGCCGGCAATCCCGCGCGCGGGCAGGCCGCCGTCGCGCACGGCGTTCGCCGCGGGTACGATCCGCCAGGCGCGGCCTGAACGTACCGCCGCATAGCCGTTGGCACGCAGCACCGACTGGAACAGGTCCCACACCCCGTTCGGCGTGAGCGGACTGGAGGAGGTGACCGTTACCACGCCCTTCACTGCGGGATCGAGGATCAGCGTACGGCCGGTGATGCGGGAGATCTGGTCGGCGACGTCGGCGATCTCCACCCCGCGCATGTTGATCACCACATCGGCGGCATCCTGCGGCGAGGCGGCGGTCTGGGCGGCGACCAGCACCGGATCCAGGAGCATCGGCGCAAGCGCAAGGCAGGCGAGGGCGGGGCGAATCTTCACGCGGTTTCTCTCTTCTAGCGCAGCGGGACGGTCAGCGTGATCCGCCGCCCGTCGCGCAATATCTGGACCTGGGCCGTGCCGCTGGCCTGTGCGGCGGCGAAGGCGGCGTTGGCCGCCTGCGTGTCGGTAAGCGCGGTGCCGTTGACCGAGGTGACGACGTCGCCCGCCTGCATCCCCGGCGGGCCGTTGCTGCCGATCCGGAAACCCTCCGCGGTCTGCGTCGCGCCCAGCTTCTGCAGCACGGCAGCGCTGTTGCCCGGGATCGGGCCAGGCGGCGGGGGCGCAGGCGGTAGGCCAGGGGCGGGGGGCGCGCCCGCCGGCGGTGCGGCGGCGGCGGCCTGGCGCTGCTCGGGCGACAGGCTGGGATCGGGGAAGGCGAGAAATTCTCGGCGGCCGCCATTGTCGAACAGCACGCGGTCGCGCTGGATGGCGGCGATGGTGGCGCCGTTCACGGCCTGGCCGACACGGAAGGCCGTGGCGGGCGCGCCGCTGACCGCAATGAAGGCGGTCGAGAGCTCGGCGGGGACCGCGGCGACGATACCCTTCAGCTCCAGCGGCAGCGTGGTGGGTTGCGGCGCATCGGCGACGACCGCGGCACCGAACGGGGCCAGCGCGATCGCCGGCGCCACGTCGAGTGCGACCGCAGGGCCCGAACGTCCTGACGGCACGGTGATCGCCCCGGTGCCGGCATGGCCCGCGATCCGCCAGGTGAGCCCGGCCAGGGCGATGGCGACAGAAACCACCATCGCGCCGGTGAGCAGGTCAAGCGCGGTGCGGGTCTGGCGCGGGGTGAGGGCGAGGCGGGTCATCCGTTCCGTCCGTCCACGAAGCCGTCGAGCGATGCAAGCGGCGTCTTCTCAACGCCGGGAAACACGTTGATGCGAACACGGGTGATTTCGGGATCGTCGGTGCTGCGCCGGTCCACCGCGATCCGCCAGCGTTCGCCGAGCATCTCGACCTGCGCCTCGCCGGGGATGCCGGCTTCCAGCTCGGCGAGCCGGTTCTCCGCGACCCACATGGCGGCGGCCCGGCGTTCCACCCCGCGGGTGGAGTCGATATGCGTCTGTACGGTGCGCATCAGGCCCACCGTGGCGATGGCGAGCACCGCCAGCGCCACCAGCGCCTCGATCAGCGAGAAGCCCTCTTCGTCGGTCATCGCTGTGTCGGGGCGGGCGCCGCACTGGCGGTCATCCCGTCATAGCGCACCACCCAGCGCTGGCTGCCATTGTCCACGGTCGCCGCGATCGGCCTGCCCGATCCGTCGACGCCCAGCACCACCGGTGGGCGCACGTCGAGCGTCAGGGTGATCCCGCCGGGAAGGGTGTGGGGGGCGAGCGCGCCGTCGGTCTGCGCCGCCATCCGGCCGTTCGCGCCGATCCTCGCGAAGCCATAGCCGTGCGGTTCGGCCGTAAAGGCGACCAGGCGATCCCCCAGCATCGCATCGTCGGCCGCCGCCTGCAGTCGCGCGGCGAGGCGGCGGGCCTCGCTCTCGACGCTCGGTTTGCGGGTCGCGGCGCCGATCCCCAGCGTCACCGCGCTCGCGGCGATGCCGATGATGACCAGCACGATCAGCATTTCGATCAGCGTCATGCCGGTTTGCGCGCGCGCGACGCCAGCGTGCCCCTCCCGCCGCCGGGAGGAGCAGGGGGAGGCGCGCAGGACGGCCCCCCCGTGCGACATCAGCCCTTGCCCTGAAGGTCGGCGTCGACGCCTTCGCCGCCGGGCTTGCCGTCCTTGCCGAACGAGCGGATCGTGAAGCCGCCGCCTTCCGACTTGTACTCGTACGGCTTGCCCCAGGCGTCGAGCGGCGGGGCGGAGAGGTAGCCGCCCTGCGCCCAATTGTTCGGAACCGGCGGCACGGTGGGCTTCTCCACCAGCGCCTTCAGGCCCTGGTCGGTCGTGGGGTAATCGCCATTGTCGAGGCGGTACATCTTCAGCGCGCCTTCGATGCTGGAGATGTTGCCCTTGGTGGTGGTCACCCGTGCCTCGTCCGGCCGGTTGATCACGTTGGCGGTGATGAGGCCCGCGACCACGGCGATGATCACGAGAACGATCAGCATCTCGATCAGCGTCAGCCCGGCTTCGTGCTCGCCTACTGGCAAGAGCTTGCGCGGGGCGCGCTGCGATGCGATGTCACAAAATGGTTTCAAACTTATGCGCATCCCTGCCTCATGCGTCCCACCCATGAAGCTTCTGTGACACGCGGCGCCCGAACGCCGGATCTGCCGCCGCCGCACGCCGGGGGTGTGTGGACGCTGGCGGGCGACCGGCTGATCATAGTCTCCGCCGAGGGACCCGCAACCATCCTTGTGCCCACCGAGCGGGTGCGGCTGCTGGCCGTCGACCTGCCGTTGCCGAATCGCGCCCGGCGGCTCGCTGCGCTGCCCTTCGCGATCGAGGACCAGGTGGCGGAGCCCGTCGAGTCGCTTCACCTTGCCCTGGGCGCGCGCGTCGATCCGGCCGGATCGCCGAATCGTTACCTGGTGGGCGTGGTACGCGCCGCCATCATGGCCGAATGGGTCGCGCTGGCCGAGGCGCACGGGCTGGCCGGCGCCGCGATGGTGCCGGACGTGCTGCTGCTGCCGCGACCGGCAGAGGGATGGACAGTCGAGCTCCGCGCGGGCCGCGCGCTGGTGCTCGCCGCAGATGGAACCGGTTTTGCCGTGCCTGCCGCGCTGCTGGCTTCGGCTTGGGAAGCGGCCGGCCGGCCGCGCATCCACGCGCTGGGCGAACCGCTCGACAGCGCGGTGCAGGTGGATGCCTCGGCGGAGGATCTTCGCGACGTCCACGCCAGGATCGACATCGCGACAGCGGCGCTCGATCTTCGCCAGGGCGTGTTCGCCGCGCGCCGGGAACGACTGTCCAACGGCTGGCGGCGGCTGGGCTGGATCCTCGGAATCGGTGCGGCGGCGCACATCCTGATCGCGGGTGGAGATGCGCTAATGCTAAGCGTTATCGCTGAGCGCCGGGCGGCGGAGACGCGCGCGCTGGTGTCCGTGGCAGCACCCGGGACCGATCTGACAGGCGACCTCAAGGCCAGGGTCACCGATCTGCTGCCGACCGGCGCGACGCGGGCGCCCGATCGTTTCGTGCCGCTGCTGGCGCGGGTATCGTCAGCGCTCAATCCGCTGGCCGGCAGCATCGCGGTGCGCGCAGTGCGCTACGAGGGGAGCGTGCTGACGCTGGACTGCGAACCCGGCGCCCCCGATCTCGCCGCGCGGATCGCCGAGGCGCTGCGGGCCGGGCGCATCCAGGGGGAGGCGGCGGCCTCGCCAGACGGCTCCATTCGCATTACGGCACGTGCGGCATGAGTGATTTCCTTCGCACGCAGCTGCCGACGCTCGACGCCGGCCTTTCGCGCATCGGCAGCTGGTGGCAGGCGCGCAGCCCGCGCGAGCGGACGATGCTGGCGGGGCTGGCGGCGCTGCTGGCGGCGGTGGTGCTCGTCTACGGCGCCGTGAAGCCGATCCAGGGCGCGCGCGCCGCGGCGCTGGCGGATATACGCACCTATGAGACGCTCACCGCGCGGATCCGCGCGGCGGGGTCGCTCAGCGCGGTGAAGCCCCAGCGGCGCACCGGGGCACCGGAGGCGATCGCCACCCAGTCGGCCGGCGCGTTTGGCATTGCCCTGACGACGGCACCCATTTCCGGCGGCGTGCGGGTGAGCGTGGCCGATGCCAGCTACGATTCGCTGGTCCGCTGGCTGGCCGACGTGACAACGACCAGCGACTTGCGGGTCCAGCGCGTCACCTTGCAGCGACTTGGCGTGCCCGGCCATGTGTCGGCCACGGTGGAACTCGGCCAATGATCCTCGATGCGCCCACCTTGCCCTACAGCTTCGCGCGGCGGCACGGCGTGCTGCTGCGCGAGACCCCGGAGGGAATGGAATGCGTCCACCGGGCCGATGCGCCGCTGGAGGGGCTGCTTGAAGTCCAGCGGCTGGCGCCCGGTGCGCGCTTCGTGCGGCTGGAGGGCGCGGCATTCGATACCGCGCTGGGCCAGGCCTATGGCGGGGCAGGGGGCGCGGCTGCGGATATCGATCTGGGCGACATGGACCTGGCAGCGCTCGCCGACAGCGCCGCCAGCGTCGACGACCTGCTCGACACCCGGGACGACGCGCCGGTGATCCGCCTGATCAACGCGCTGCTGATGGAAGCGGTGAAGGAAGGCGCATCGGACGTGCATGTCGAGACGCAGGAGAAGCGCCTCGTCGTCCGCTTCCGCGTTGACGGCGTGCTGCGCGACATGATCGAGCCGCCGCGCGCGCTGGCGCCGCTCTTGGTCAGCCGCATCAAGGTGATGGCCAAGCTCGACATTGCCGAGCGGCGCGTGCCGCAGGACGGCCGCGTGACGCTGCGCATCGGCGGCCATGACGTCGACGCGCGCGTCTCGACCATCCCCACCCAGCATGGCGAGCGCGTGGTGCTGCGTCTGCTGGAAAAGGGCTCGCTGAAGCTCGATCTCTCCGGCCTCGGCATGAGCGAGCGCGACCAGGCGGTGTTCGGGCGGCTGCTCGAGCGGCCGCACGGCATCCTGCTCGTGACCGGGCCGACCGGTTCGGGCAAGACGACGACGCTCTACACCGCGCTGACCCGGCTCAACGACCGCAAGCGCAATGTGATGACGGTCGAGGACCCGATCGAGTACGAGCTTCCCGGTGTCGCGCAGACCCAGGTCAACCCGCGCACCGACATGACCTTCGCGCGCGGGCTGCGTGCGATCCTGCGCCAGGACCCGGACGTGATCATGGTCGGCGAGATCCGCGATCAGGAGACCGCGCAGGTGGCCGTGCGCTCGGCGATGACCGGCCACTTCGTGCTCTCGACGCTGCACACCAACAGCGCGGTCGGATCGGTGACGCGGCTGATCGACATGGGGGTGGAGCGCTATCTGCTGGCACCGATGGTCGTCGGGCTGTGCGCGCAACGGCTGGTGCGGCGGCTTTGCCCGAACTGTCGTAGGGAGGATGTGGCGAGCGCAGCGGATTCGGTGTTGCTCGGCGGCGCGCTGCCGGTGGGGGCGCCGGTATGGCGCGCGGTCGGCTGCGACCAGTGCCACGACGAAGGCTATCGCGGGCGCGCCGGGCTGTACGAGGTCGTCGCGGTCGACGACGCCTTCCAGAAGCTGATCCATGACGGCGCCAGCGAGGCGGAGATCGAGCGCCATGCGCGGGCGGAGAATCCGAGCCTGCTCGACGATGGCGTCGCCAAACTCCAGGCCGGGCTGACCACGGTGGAAGAAGTCGCCCGCGTCGTGAGAGACGAGGCGTGAGGCCACGCTGCAATCCTACCCTGGAAGGGGAGGTAGCGCGCGCCAGCGCGACGGAGGGGTGTCACCGCTGGGGGCTTGATACCTCCATTGCAGCCGCGACACCCCTCCACCACGCCTTCGGCGCGGTCCCCTTCCCCTTGCAGGGGAGGATCTGAATGCCCGCCTTTGCCTATCGCGCGGCGGACCGCACCGGTGCCGCCAAGCGCGGCGTGATCGAAGCCTCCAGCCCCGCCGCCGCCCGCGCGCTGCTGCGCGAGCAGGCGCTGCTGCCGCTTTCCGTAAAACCCGCTGCCGAACGCGGCCGCTCGATCGGATCGATCACCCTGCCACGCTTCGGGCGGAGCGGGGTGAGTGCCCGCGCACTCGCCACTGTCACCCGGCAGATTTCGACGCTGGTCGGCTCGGACATCGCCATCGAGGAGGCGCTGCGCCTCGTCGCCACCCAATCCGAGCAGCCGGCGGTGAGTTCGCTGCTGCTCGACGTGCGTGGCGCGATCCTCGACGGGCGCAGCTTCGCGGCCGCGCTGGCCCAGCACCCCAAGGCGTTTCCCGAATTCTATCGTGCTTCCGTGGCGGCAGGGGAGGCATCGGGACGGCTGCCGGACGTGCTCAACCATCTCGCGGAATTCGTCGAGAACCGACAGGCGAACGGCCAGAAGCTGCAACTGGCGCTGCTCTACCCGGCCCTGCTGGCGTGCGTGTCGTTCGGCATGATGGTGCTGCTGATGGTCTATGTCGTGCCGGACATCGTGAAGGTGTTCGTCTCGCGCGGCGCCGACCTGCCGCTGCTGACCCGCGCGCTGATCGCGATCAGCGCCTTCCTGCAGGGTTTCGGGCTGTACCTGCTGATCGCGATCGGCCTCGGCATCGTCGCCTTCGGACGGTGGCTGCGGGTGCCGGCCAACCGGCTGCGCGTTCACCGCGCCTTTGCCGAGCGGCGGCCGTTCCGCCGCTTCAGCCGCCAGATGAATGCCGCGCGCTTCGCCGGCAGCCTCGCGACGCTTGTCGGCAGCGCCGTTCCCCTGGTCGAGGCGCTCCACGCCGCTGCTGCGGTGACGCCCAATCACTTCGTCCGCGAAAAGGCGCTGGGCGTGGCGATGCGCGTGCGCGAGGGCATCAGTCTGCGCGCGGCGATGCAGGAGGCGGACATCTTCCCTTCGATGCTGGTCGCGATCGTCGCCTCGGGCGAAAGCTCGGGCAAGCTCGCCCCCGCGCTCGGCCGCGCTTCCGGCGAACTGGAGCGCGAACTGGATGCGCTCGTCTCGACACTGGTCGCGCTGGTGGAACCGCTGGTGCTGCTGGTGATGGGCGGCCTGGTGCTGCTGATGGTGCTGGCGATCCTGCTACCGATCATCAATCTCAACAACCTGGTGGGGGTTTAGCAAAAGCCCTCTCCCGCCTCCGGGAGAGGGCTTTTAGGAGAGGGCTAATTCACATCTTGCCCTGAATCCGCGCACCGCCGGGCAGCCCCACGAACGGCAGTGCCGTGGCGCCGTCCTTGCTCACGCCCAGGTCGAGCGCTCCGTCCTCGCCCAGCACCGCGTCGAGCAACACCTGCCGACGCTGCGTCGCGGGGGTCAGGCGGATCGTCGTGCGCGGGCCGACATGCTCGGCCGTCAGCAGCAGCGCGGGCACCGACGTCGAACCGCCGCCGGCCTTGGGGCGGCAAGTGCCGGGATCGGTGGTTACCTTGCCATCGAGCATCTGGTCGCCACCCCGCACTGCGATCCGCGCCATTTCCACCTGCATCACCAACTGACAGGTAAAGGGCAGGTCGGGCTGAATCGCCTGGAGCAGGCTGGCATCCGCCGCGCCGGAGACATGGTCGAGCACCGTTCGTCCGCCGAGATGCACCAGCGCACGCCCGCCCAGGTCCGTGTCCGGCCCCGTCGCTTTCCAGTCGGCGGCCAGCCCCAGGCTGGTCAGCGAGCGTAGCGGCGCGATCTGCCATTCGAGCCTGCTGCCGCCGGCGACGCCCACTTCGCCGTTCCAGATCGTGCCCGCCACGCCGCTGCGCCACGGCACGTTTCGGACGAGCAGGCTCGCCGGCGCGGTAGCCAGCATCGCCAGCGCATAGGCCCCTATGCCCAGCCCGGCGAAGAGGATAAGACGCCGGCGTGCCTCATTCGCTGAATCCGGAGTCTGCAATGGACCGTCGGTCCCTGCTGCGGCTGCTGCCCTCGGGCCTCGTCCTATCCGCGGCATCGCTCACCTCCAACGCATGGGCGGGCGAGAAGAAGGACAAGCGCCCGATCGCCCTGTTGCTCCCGCTCAACGGACCGCGAGCGGAGCTGGGCCGTAGCATGCGACAGGCGGCGTTGCTCGCGGAAAACGCGAGTTTCGTCCTCGCTTTCGACACCGGGGGTACGGCGGAGGGCGCAGCGCGGGCCGCTGCCGAGGCGCTTCGCCAGCACCCGGCGCTGATCCTGGGGCCACTGAGCGCCGCCGAAGTTCCTGCCGTTGGCAGCACGGTGGCCAATCGCGTGCCGGTGATTTCGTTCAGCAACGATTCGGTGCTGCGCCAGCCGGGCGTGTGGATCTTCGGCATCACCGCCGCGCAGGTAACCAGCGCGGTGCTGCGCTATGCCCGCACCCGCGGCGTGCGATCGGTGGTGATGATCGACGACAGTTCGGCCTGGTGCGCCGCTGCAAGCCTGTCCGCCGGCCGGATGGAAAGCGAGATCGGCATCACGCTGCGGGTGTTGCAGGTGAAGCCGGGCCAGCCGCTCCCCCAGGCAGGCGATGCGCCCGATGCGGTGCTGCTGCCGGGCAGCGGCGAAGGCGTACTGGCCGCCGCGCGCGCGCTGAAGGGCAGCGGCGTGCAGCTGCTCGGTACGCTGCAGGGCCTCGACAACCGGCCGGATTCGCTGGAGGCGCTCGACGGCGCCTGGCTTGCCTGCCCGGATCCGGGTGCCTTCGCCTCCTTCGCCCAGGCCTTCGCCGCGAAGAATGGTGGCGACCCGGGCACGATCACCGCGCTCGCCTATGATGCTGCCGGTGTCGCCAACAAGCTCCGCGAAGCCAATGCGCTGAACATGAACGGGCTGGTCGACGCCAGGGGGTTTCACGGCGTTACCGGGCCGGTCCGCTTCCGCACCGACGGATCGGTGGCGCGCGACTTCGCGATCGTGGTCGCCTCGCGCGACGGCTATGCCAGCGTGGCGGTGAGTTCGGGATCGTGAACCGACGCCCCGAAGCCGGCGAGTCCGGCTTCACGCTGATCGAGTTGATGATCTCGCTGGGGCTGTTCGCACTCATTGCGGTGGCGGGGCTGGCGCTGGTCGACGGCATCCTGCGGGTGAATGGCCGCACCGAGGCGCGGCTGGACCGGCTCGCCGCGCTCCAGCGGACGATGTTTGTTCTGACCAGCGATCTGGACCAGGTGGCGAGCGGCGCCATCGAAGGGCGCGGCGACCGCCTCTCGTTCGTGCGCAGCACACCGGGCACGGGCGGAACGGCGACCCAGGTCCGCTATGCGCTGGCCGGCGGCACGCTGCTCCGTGCCGCACCGGCACCGCAACTGCTGCTGCCGGGGGTCGCCGCCGCGCGCTGGCGCTTCTGGGACGGGGCGTGGGTCGATCGCTGGCCGGTCGACGACAGCGACGAGGCCAAGGCGCGCTGGCCCCGCGCCATTGCGCTCGACGTGCAGACGGCGGGGCCCGGCGGCGCGCCGGTGACGCTTCGCCGAGTGGTGACCTTGCCTGCCCGCGCGCAGGAGGCGCCGCAATGAGCCCTTGCCGGGCGCCGCGCGACGACGAGCGCGGGATGATCCTCGTCAACGTGCTGATGTTCGTCGCCATCGCCAGCGGGCTGGTGCTGCTGATGATCGACCGCGAGGAACTGGCGCTGGATCGCGGCCTGCGCATGCGCGAGGCGGCGCGGGCGCAGGCGATCGTGCGCGGCGGCGAGCTATCGGCACTCGTCGCGCTGCGCCGCGACGGCGAGACCGCGGGCGATGTCGATCACGCGCGCGAGGCCTGGGCGAAAATCGCGGTGGCCGGCGCGCCGATTGAGGGCGGCACCTTCGACCTTGCGATCGGCGATGCGGAGGGGCGGTTCAACATCAACTCGGTGCGCAGCGGCGAGGCGGGGGCGGTGGTGCTGCTCCAGGAAATCGCCAACGCCATCGACATGCCGCCCGAGCAGGTGGTGGCGGCGATCCAATATGTGCGGCTGCAGGGGCCGATCACCGATCTGCGCCCGCTGCGGCTCGCCGGGATAGACCCGAAGGTCGCGGACCGGCTGGAAAAGGTGGTGACCGCGCTGCCGGGCATCACCTCGATCAACCTCAACGCCGCCGAGCCGGAGTTGATGCAGATGCTGTTCAAGGATCCGCTTGCTGCCAGCCGTCTGGTGCAGGTCCGTGCGCGGCAGGGTTATCTGACGCTGAAGGATCTCGACGACCAGCACGTCACCCTGCCCTGGGGCTGCTCGTTCCGCTCGACCAGCTTCTGGGTGCGCACCCGCGCGACGATCGGCGGCACGTCGCAGCAGGAGGCAACGCTGATCCAGCGGCGGCGGACCGACCAGGGCAAGGTGGAGACGGTGCCTGTGGAGCGGTGGCGCAACGCCGCGGTTCCGCCAGGCGTGCCTGCCTTTGCCACGCGGTGAGCGGTTGAGCTTGCCCGACATTTCTGGTCTGGTTCGCCGATGATCCTGGAGCCTTTGTCTTGGTCCTGATGCGCCTGTTCGGTCGGGGCGAGATCCGCCGCTGGCGCGACGCCCACATCGCGATGGCGCGGGCGGTGCTGCAGCAGGCCGCCGCCGACCTGGTCGAGACCTTCGACGTCGATCTTTCCCAGGCCGATTGGCAGGACGGGTTGATCGAGCAGACCCGCTTCGTCGGCGCCCGCATCGCACCCGTCGTGCGGCAGGTGGCCGATCCGCTGGCGCGCCGCGTGATCGAGGAGGCGGCCACCGCGCTCCAGCCGATCGCGTGGCATCACCTCCAGTGGCAGCCGATGCCCGTCGACGCCAACCTGATGCGCGACATGATGGAGGAACTGGGCGACTGGGCCGCCGCCGGTGGCGCGGCGCTGACCGGGCTGGTCCGCGGCGCCGCGACAGGGCTGCCGATCGCCGGCGGTCTCGGGCGCGGCGGCGCGCCGGGGGACTGGATGCGGCTGCGAGCCGAGGCCCGGCTGCGCGCTAAGGTCCATGCCTATGTCTATGCGACGGTGGTGCAGGGGCCAAAAGGGCGGCCGGCGCTGCTGGAGCATGTCATCGAGCTGCTGCGCGACGCTGCCCGCCACGCCCAGCCGCTGTAAGGCTCAGGCAACGATCGCGGTCACCTTGGCGTCCAGCAAGCGCGCCGCGTCCTGCGGGGCGAGCCGCACCTGCAGCCCACGCTGGCCGCCGTTGATATAGACATAGGGCTCCGTGATCGCGGCTTCCTCGATCACCGCAGGAAGCGTCTTCATCTGGCCGAACGGACTGATGCCGCCGACCTTGTAGCCGGACAGGCGCTCGGCATCGGCGGGCTTCATCATCTCCGCCGACTTGCCGCCCAATGCGGCTGCGAGCTTCTTCATCGCTACCTGGCGGTCCGAGGGAAGGATGGCGAGCACCGGCTTGCCGTCGACCTTTGCCATCAGTGTCTTCAGTACGCGCGCCGGCGGCTCGCCCAGCGCTTCAGCCGCCTGCATCCCGATCGCATCGGCATCCGGGTCATAGTCGTAGCTGTGCACGGTGAAGGCCGTCTTCGCTGCTTCCAGCATCCGTGTGGCGCGCGTCGCCTTCGACATGAACAACCTCCTGCAACGTCGCCCGCCCGGTGACATGACCTGCGCCCCGGGGCAAGCCGGAGCCTGTGGTGAAGCAGTTGTTAACGTCTTCCGCCTAGCGTCGCATCCTGGTTGATCGAACGGGCGGAGTGGGACATGCCCCTGCTGGGAATGGCGCTGTTCGCAGCGGTGGCGGCAAACTCGCCGGCGGCGGCGCCGCGGGTCGCGGTCATCGACAGCGGCGTCGCGGAAACGCCGGAGCTGCACGGCAAGCTGATCGCCGAATATGACCTCGCCGGCACCGACCGCCCCGCCTTCCGCCCGCGCTATGATCATGGCACCATGGTCGCGACCATTCTCAGCCGTGCGGCGGCAGGAGAGGTGGCCATCGTCTCGCTGCGGATCGACGATCCGGCAGGCTGCCGTCCCGGCGCGAACCCGCCCTGCCAGCCGAGCGCCGCGCCGATCGTTGCCGCGATCCGAAAGGCGATCGACCTGAAGGTGGATGCCATCAACATCTCGCTCGCGCTGGCTGACGATCCCGCGATTACCGCCGCGGTGCACGATGCCGCCGCCGCCGGGATCGTTGTCGTGCTTGCGGCCGGCAACAACGGCCTCTCGCGCCCCGGCAATCTCGCGATGGCGCGACAGGGATTCCCCAACGCGGTGCTGGTCGGCGCGCTGGATCCGGCCGGCAAGCCCTGGACCGGGACCAACCGTCCCGAGCCCGAGATGCAGGGCTATCTCTATGTGTGGCAGCGCGGCGTGGACGTGCCGACGAGCCTGGCGGATGGGCGTGCCGTGACCGGCACCGGCACCTCCTTCGCGGCACCGATCGAGACTGCGCGCCGGATCGCGCATCGTCGCCGTACCGCCTGAAATTTTCCGAAACATACCCGCCATTGCGGAACTTTGAGGAATGGGTATGGTTCCAGCCCAGGAGAGGCTGGAGCGTAAATATACGCCGTGTCTGTCCTCGTTGCGGTTAATCCGCGGCGGGAACATGAGACAATGGAAAAACAAGTATGTGGATGAGTTTGCTTGTCGCGATGCTGGTAGCAGCACCGCAAGCCGGAGAGGGTGCCGTAGGCCGTTGGAAGACCCAAACGCGCAATGCGATCGTCGAGATCCAGCGCTGCGGTCCTTCGATCTGCGGTCGGATCCTGACCTCGGACGCGCTGCGCACCAACCCGGATCTGCGCGATACCAAGAATTCGAACGCCCAGCTGCGCAATCGCCCGTTGAAAGGCCTCCAGATCCTGAACGGCTTCACCGCCGACGGCGCCAACTGGAGCGGCGGCAAGATCTACAATGCCGAGGACGGCAAGACCTATAGTGCCGACATCACCCTGGCCGGCCCCGACCAGCTGAAGCTGCGCGGCTGCGTGTTCAAGCCATTCTGCCGTACCCAGACCTGGACCCGGGTTCGCTGACCGTCGCCCGCGCGACAGCCTCGAACCCCAGTAGCGTGAGAACCAACATGAACAAGATGAAGCTCCTCCTCGCTGCCGGCACCACGCTGGCGGCCAGCGCCGGCTTTGCGGGTGCTGCCCATGCCCAGGCCTTCTACCTCCAGGAACAGTCCGCCCGCGGCGCCGGGCGCGCCTTTTCGGGGGAAGCGGCCGATACGGGCGCTGCCTCGCTGTGGTGGAACCCGGCGGCGATTGCGGATGCCGATCGGATCGAGGTGAACCTCAATGCCGCGGCGATCCTGCCCCGCGGCCAGGTGGTCGACACCGGCACGCTGATCCGCCGCCCCGGCGGACAGCCTGCAACCGCCATTGGCGGCGAGACTACCAGCCGCAATCCGATCAACAATGGCGTGCTGCCCTCGGGAGCGATCGCGGTGCCGCTCGGCCACCGGATCGCGCTCGGCCTTGCAGTGACCTCGCCCTACAGCTTCACCACCGATTACTCGTCGACCAGCTGGGCGCGCTACAGCGCCGATCGCACGCGGCTGCGCACCGTCGACATCCAGCCCTCGATCGCCGTGTCGGTGACCGACTGGCTGCGCGTCGGTGCTGCCGCGAACGTCGAATATACCGATGCCAGCCTCAGCAACGCGCTGCCCAACGTGCTCGCCAGCCTGCCGGACGGGCGGCAGGAACTGAAGGGCGACGGCTGGGATGTAGGCTGGAGCGCCGGCTTCCAGATGCACAGCGACCGGGTGACCGCCGGCTTCAGCTACAAGTCCGCCATTCACCACAAGCTGAAGGGCGAGCTGACGGTGAGCGGTCTGGTGGGCCCGCTGCAACCGAATAACATGGCCCTGTCGAACGTGCAGGCGGACTTCTACACGCCTGCGCAGCAGATCGCCGGCATCCGCTGGCGCGCCACCGACAAGCTGACGCTCAACGGCCAGGTGGTCCATTATAACTGGGACAAGTTCGACGCGATCCGGCTCGGCGCGCCGCTCAACACCGCGCTTCCGGAAAACTATCGCGAGAGCTGGAGCTACGCCGGCGGCGTCGATTACATGGTCTCCCAGGCGCTGACGCTGCGTGCGGGCGTGCAACGGGCGACCACGCCGACCCAAAACGGCCAGCGGGACGCGCGCGTGCCCGATTCCAACCGCTGGAATTTCGGCGCGGGCGGCTCCTATGCAGTGACGCAGAACATCGTGCTCGACGCGGCGGCCAACTATGTCGACTTCGCCAACGCGCCGATCGACCGGGCGACGATCGCGGCGGGATCGACGATCCTGACTCAGGGGCAGCTGCGCAACGCGCGGGCGTTCGTGTTTTCGGTAGGCGGTCGCGTCCAGTTCTGACGATTGGTGCCAAGGTAGTGATCGCGACGCCGTCGGCCCCATGGGTCGGCGGCGTTTCGCTTTCTGGCCCCTCTTTTTCAGGCGCACCTAATGCGGGGTTGGGGCGGGGCCGCGTCTCAGCGAAACCTACGCATGTTCTGGATCTCCTCCTTCAAGGAAGAGGCGCTTCAAAGTGGCAAAGCCGGGGCTATCGCGCATCACGCCGAGCACCTATCCCGAGCAACCCGCACCCTAGCCAAATCTTAAGGATGTTCCCTTTGACCGACCTCGAGTCTCCCGACCGTCTGATCGACGCACGCGCCGCCCTTGCGGAGGCGATGGCGCTGCACGAGCAGGGGGATCTGGAGGCGGCCGAAATTCGCTATCGTGCCGCGCTGGCGCAGAACTATCGCGCGGCCGACGTCCTGCCGCTGCTGGCTGGGCTGCTCGGCCGGCTGTCCCGCCCGCAGGATGCGCTGCTTGCCTGGGACCAGCTGCTTGCGATCGAGCCGGACCATGCCGTGGCGCTCCACGAAAAGGGACTGACGCTCCACTGGCTGAACCGCACCGAGGAGGCGATCGTGGTGCTGGAGCGCGCCTGCGCGCTTGACCCGGACAATGCCACGGCGCTCGGCAATCTGGGTGTGGTGCTTGCCGACGCGCACCGGAACCTGGAGGCGCTCCGTACCTTCCGGCGCGCGCTGGCGCTGCAGCCGGACAATCTGCACCTGCGCCACCAGGTGCGGCGGCTCGGCGCGGGTGCGGTACCCTTCTGGCACATTCCGATGATGAACGACGCGCCGCGCAACGATGCGTTCGAGGCGGCGATCAAGGCAGCGATCGGCGTCGCCGGTCCCGATGCACGCGTCCTCGATATCGGTGCGGGCAGCGGACTGTTGTCGCTGATGGCGGCGCGGGCGGGGGGCCGCAAGGTCGTCGCCTGCGAAATGGAGCCGATGATCGCCGAAATGGCGCAGCAGATCGTCGCGCAGAACGGCTATGCGGACCGCATCACCGTCCACGCCAGGCCATCCACCGAACTCGCGGTGGGAGCGGAACTGGATGCTCCCGCCGACATCCTGGTCTCCGAGATCCTGTCGAGCGACCTGCTGACCGAAAAGGTGCTCGACACATTCGAGGACGCGCATCGCCGCCTGCTGGCGCCCGGCGCAATGGTGATCCCACGCGCGGCGAGTGCCATGGGCTGCCTGGTCGCCAGCGAGAACCTGGCAGCCTATGCCTTTGTCGACGACGTGTCGGGCTTCGACCTTTCCGCCTTTGCTGCCTTTGCGCCGCAGCGACTGCCGATTCACGGCACGATGACCGGATGGCAGCGGCTGTCGGGCGATGTGGAGCTGGTGCGGCTCGACCTGACGCAGAAGAAGCATGACGCGACGCTGGCGCGGCTCTCCATTCCGGTAACCGCCAGCGGTCGCGCGATCGGCATCGTCCAGTGGATGCAGATCGATCTGTGGGACGGCGTGACGTTCGACAATCATCCCGATGGGTATCACGACGGCGGCTGGCTGCAGGTGCTGCACAGCTTCCCCGAACCGATCGATGTGGTGGCAGGGGAGGTGCTGGACATTGCGGCCGGCCATGATCGGATCACCCTGATCCTGTGGCCGTTGCCGCGCGCGGAAAGCTAGCGCTCGGCGCTTACGCGCCGGGCAGGCTCGCCGCGTCCGGAGCGCGGCGCAGTCGTGCGGACTGCGAAGGAACGCCTGTCGCCGCTGCCTTATGGGGAATGGAAAAGCGGGCAGCGGGCGACCCGAAGGTCACCCGCTTTATCCCAAATGCAAGTAATGGTCGGGGAGAGAGGATTCGAACCTCCGGCCCCTGCCTCCCGAAGACAGTGCTCTACCAGGCTGAGCTACTCCCCGACGGAGTCCGGTCTACAATGCTTTCGGGAGCAGACCGGCTTGAGCTTGGAGGCGCGCCTATAAGGGTGGGTTGGCCGAGCCGTCAAGCGGTTCGTTGCAGCAAAATGGCAGGCAGGTGAATTTTTTCCGCGCCGCACCGATTGCGGCTCTCGACCGCCCCCCGGGCTCCCGATAAGCCCTGCCCCGTGTCGCCGATCGAAGCCGTTGCCACCCTGCTGGGGCTCGCCAATGTAACGCTGGTCGTCCGGCGGAGCCTGTGGAACTATCCCTTCGCGCTGGCGATGGTCTCGCTCTACGCGGTGATCTTCCTGCGCGAGCGGCTGTACAGCGATGCGCTGCTCCAGGGCTTCTATTTCGTCGTCACGGCTATGGCTGGTGGAACTGGCGTCGCGCCAGGGCGGGTGCCGGCGAGGTGCCGGTCGTGGCGCTCGGCAGGCGTGCGCGGCTCGCCTGGGCGGGCGGGGCGGCGATCGCCGCGCTCGGCTGGGGTGCGCTGATGCACCGGATGACCGATGCGGCATTCCCTTGGTGGGATGGAACCATCGCCGTCCTCAGCATCGTCGCCCAGATCCTCCAGTCGCGTCGGGCGTGGGAGTGCTGGCCGCTCTGGATCACGGTGGACCTGCTCGCGATACCCCTGTTCCTCGTGAAGGGCCTGTGGCTGACCGCCGGCCTCTATTGCCTTTTCCTCGCGCTTTCGGTGTGGGGAGCGATCGACTGGACCAGGGCCCGCGCATGATTCCCCGCACCATCTGCCTCCACGGGCCCGAGAGCACGGGCAAGACCACGGTTGCTGCGCGTCTCGCAGCGGGGCTCGGCGGTGTGGTGCTCGATGAATATGGCCGCGAATATGCGGAGACGCGCGGCACCGACTTCACGATGCGCGACCTGGTGGAGATCGCCAGGACGCACAACGCCGGCACGCGGATGATGCTGGAAACCGCGCCGTCGCCGCTGATCCTCGATACCGATCCACTGATGACGGCGGTGTGGGCTGACATGCTGTTCGGCACGCGCGATCCGTGGTTCGATGCCTGGCAGGGTACGGCGGACTTCTATCTTCTGTTCGACATCGACCTGCCCTGGGTGGCCGATGGAACCCGGCTGTTTGGCACGGCCGAATCGCGCCGGCGGTTCTTCGACCTCTCGCGCGCCGAGCTGGAGCGGCGGGGCGTGCCTTTCGCGTTGGTGTGCGGGGAAGGGGAGGCGCGCGCCGCCGCCGCGCTTGCCGCCATCCGCGCCTTCGCCGCGCGCGGCTGAGTTGCACGAGGCAATGCGCCTAAGCGCCTGATTTGCGTCACAGGAAGTTCACAATCCGGGCCTAGCGCCGCCGCGACGGCAAAGGGGATACGAAAAAGCCACGTCGATGCGACAGCCGGTTCCAACCCGGCTGCCTGTTGGCGCGCCGTTCAAACAGAAGATCAAACATTCTTTCGGGGAAGACCAATGCTAAATCTCGCGCGCGACAAGCGCAGCTTGCTGATCGGCGCCGCCCTTGGCGCGCTGTTCACCGCCGACATCGCCTTCGCGCAGGACACGCAGGCCGAGGACGGCCTGAGCGAAATCGTCGTAACCGCCGAGCGCCGCCCGGAAAACCAGCAGGACGTGCCGATCTCGGTCGCCGTGCTCCCGGCCGCGCAGGCGCGCGACTATACCGCTGGCGGCGATGACACGCTGCTCGCGCTCTCGGGCAAGGTGCCGGGCCTGTACGTCGAGTCCTCGACCGGCCGCATATTCCCGCGCTTCTACATCCGCGGTCTCGGCAATGTGGACTTCTACCTTGGCGCCTCGCAGCCGGTGTCGATCATTCAGGATGACGTCGTCCTCGAGCACGTCGTGATGAAGTCGAACCCGGTGTTCGACGTGAATCAGATCGAAGTGCTGCGCGGGCCGCAGGGTTCGCTGTTCGGCCGCAACACCACCGCCGGCATCATCAAGTTCGACTCGATCCGCCCCTCGCAGCAGTTCGAGGGCCGCGGCACGGCGAGCTATGGCAGCTACAACAGCGTGAATGTCGATGCCGGCATCGGTGGTCCGATCATCCAGGACAAGCTCGCCTTCCGTATCTCGGGCCTCTACCAGCACCGCGACGACTATATCGACAACAGCTACACCGGCCCGACGGCCGACGGCACCCGCGTTGGCCGCAAGAATGCCGCTGGCGGCTTCAATGAGCGCGATGTGCGGGCGCAGCTGCTCGCGACGCCGAACGAGAGCCTGTCGATCCTCGCCTCCGGCCATGCCCGCTGGTACGACGGCACCGCCACTGTGTTTCGTCGCGGTGCGCTGAACCTGGGCTCCAACCAGATCAACGGCGTGCAATTCACCCGCGCGCGCTGGGACGAAGGCGCCGACAACCCGCAGAACTACAAGACCGCCGGCGGCTCGGTGCACATCAACTGGGATCTGGGCCCGGTCACCCTCACGTCGATTACCGGCTACGAGACGCTGTCCGGCTATAGCCGCGGCGACACGGACGGCGGTGCGGCTGCCGATTTCGGCAATGCCGGCCTCGGAGAATCAATGGGCCGTGTGAAGGGGCTGGACCAGTGGACCGAGGAGTTCCGCGTCGCCAGCAACGGTGAAGGGCCGCTCAAGTGGCAGGTCGGCGCGATGTATTTCGACGCGCGCGACATCACCGAATTCTACCAGCGCGCCTATTTCCTGAGCGGCACTGCCAACAATCCGAATAACTGGGTGCGCCTGCACAACATGAACACCAGCTGGGCGGTGTTCGGCCAGATGAGCTACGAGATTGCGCCGAAGCTGACGATCACGGCTGGCGGCCGCGTGACCGAGGATACCAAGACCACCGACCTGCTCAAGACCGCGGACTCCGTGGCCGGCGCGGTGTCGTACACCGGCCGGCGCCACGTCCGTCTGTCGGATACGCAGCCGAGCTGGGATCTGAGCGCACGCTACGAGATCAATCCGGACGTCAGCGTCTATGCCCGCGTTGCCAAGGGCTTCCGCGGCCCGACCATCCAAGGTCGCTCGGCGGTGTTCAACTCGGACTTCACCACTGCGAACTCGGAGAAGATCCTCTCTTGGGAGGCGGGCGTGAAGACCCAGCTGGGCCGCACGCTGCGCTTCAACCTGTCGGGCTTCTACTACACGGTCGACGACATCCAGCTGAACGGCAACGACCTGAACGGCAACGGCGTGCTGCTCAATGCCAACAAGGCCAAAGCCTATGGCATGGAAGCCGATGTCGACTGGCGCCCGGTGCGCAACCTGTCGATCCAGGCCGGCCTGAGCCTGCTGCACAGCAAGATCGAGGACAAGAATCTCGAGGCGCAGGTCTGCGCGTTCGGTGGGGCGGTGACCTGCACTGTGCTCGACCCGCTTCGCAAGCAGGGCTCGCTGTTCCTGGCGAAGATCGACGGCAACCCGCTGCCGAACGCGCCGGAATATAATGTGAGCCTGAATGCCCGCTACGACATCCCCATGGACATTGGCGGCAAGCTGTTCCTCGCAACCGACTGGAACCTGCAGGGTTACACCAACTTCGTGCTCTACGAGACCAGGGAGTTCACCGCGAACGGCAACTTCGAAGGCGGCCTGAAGATCGGCTACACCGCGGCGAACGATGCCTGGGAAGTCGCGGGCTTCATCCGGAACATCACCGGCGAGAAGAACCTGAAGGGCGTGATCGAGAATTATCGCGCCGCCGTGCTCAACGAGCCGCGCGTGTTCGGCGTCTCGCTGAGCGGCAAGTTCAAGTAAGGTGACGGTCGCACCTCCCCCGCTGTGGGGAGGTGTGGCGGTCCAACGAAAAGGGCCGCCGCGGGTTCTCCGCGGCGGCCCTTCTTCTTGATTAGCGACCGATCAGTTCGACGGCGCGAGCTTGGTGTTCAGCACCCAGCCGACATTGTCGTTCTCGTCGGTGACTTCCCACCACAGGCCGTCCTTCTTGCCCGTGGGGTAGAGGATCGCGCCGACCGGCACGGTGCGGATGACCTTGCCGGCTGCGGCGGGCGTCGCGCGCATTGCCACGGGCGCCTGGGCGGTGAAGGTCTTGGTGGGCGCCGCCTGCGCGGTGCCCTCGTCGCCCGGCCGCACCAGACCGAGTTCGGTGACCATCTTGGAATAGGCGTCGATAAACGCCAGCGTCACGATCCGGCCGATGTCGGTGTTGTCATAGCCGCCGCCGACAGCACCCAGGCCGCCGCCGATGAAGCCGACGCCGCCGCCCGCGCCCCAGGAGACGCTGTTCTTCGAGGCATAGCCTTCCTGCGTGGCGATCGTCTCGGTGGTGCGGACGTTGGTGAGCGACAGGACGGTGTTGGCTTCCATCTTGCGCGACTTGATGCCGCCCAGCAGGCCGCCGATCGGACCGCCGATGATGCCGCCAGCCGCACCGGCGACGCCGCTGCCGCTCGCGTTGCGGTTCGATGCCTGAACTTCAGCGACGAGCACATAGTCCGCCGCCTTGATCTGGCCCTGGCCGACGTTCGCGCCGCGCTGGTGGCCGAGATCGCCACCGATGTTGCGCTCCAGCTGCGCCGCCTGCAGGCCCGAGCCGCGATCGACGAGGTTGAAGCAGCCCGAACGCTGCACCAGCACCTTCAGCAGCTTCTGCGGCGGTGCCAGCGAGTATTGCGTCCAGCCGCGGGGATCGTCGCCGTCGACGATCGAGAGCGTGCCCAGCTTCCGTGCGCAGTGCGGCACGTCCTGCATCGCCTGTTCCTGCGTGCGCTGCGTCTTGGTCGGCTTGCTCTGGGCAAGCGCGGGGACGGCGCCCACGCACAATGCCATCGCCCCGGCGGCGCCGAGCAACTGCTTCATCATCGTACTAAAACCTCCCTGTACAATCAGGCGGCCAGAACTGGGAAAAAGACCGCCCCCCGCCCGTGTCCGTAACAGAATGGATCGCCGCGGCCTAGCGACCATGCGATGCCGTACAATCGGGTACTTTGGCTTTTCTCACCAAGCTGCTAACGCGCGCGGAATCATGGCAACCGACATCACCAAGATCCGCAATTTCTCGATCATCGCGCATATCGACCATGGCAAGTCCACGCTTGCCGACCGGTTGATCCAGCGCACCGGCGGCCTGGCCGACCGTGAGATGTCCGAGCAGGTCCTCGACAACATGGACATCGAGAAGGAGCGCGGCATCACCATCAAGGCGCAGACCGTGCGCCTGGAATGGAAGGGCCACGTCCTCAACCTGATGGACACGCCCGGCCATGTCGACTTCGCCTATGAGGTGAGTCGCAGCCTCGCCGCGTGCGAAGGCGCGCTTCTCGTGGTCGACGCGGCGCAGGGCGTGGAAGCGCAGACGCTCGCCAACGTCTACCAGTCGATCGAACACGACCACGAGATCATCCCGGTGATCAACAAGATCGACCTTCCCTCGGCCGAGCCGGAGAAGGTGCGCGCCGAGATCGAGGACGTGATCGGCCTCGACGCATCGAACGCCGTGCTCGCCAGCGCCAAGAGCGGCATCGGCATCGACGAGATTCTCGACGCCATCGTCGAGCGCATCCCGTCGCCCAAGGGCGATCCGAACGCGCCCCTGAAGGCGATGCTGGTCGACAGCTGGTACGATCCGTATCTCGGCGTCGTCATCCTCGTCCGCGTGATCGACGGCTCGATCCGCAAGGGGCAGCAGGTCAAGTTCATGCAGACCGGCACGACCCATCTGGTCGACCGCGTCGGCGCGTTCCGCCCCAAGATCGAGCAGCTGCCGGACCTTGGCCCCGGCGAGATCGGCTTCATCACCGCGCAGATCAAGGAAGTCGCCCAGGCTCGCGTCGGCGACACGCTGACCGACGCCAAGAAGCCCGCCGCCGAGGCGCTGCCGGGCTTCAAGGAAGTCCAGCCGGTGGTGTTCTGCGGCCTGTTCCCGGTCGACGCCGCGGACTTCGAGAAGCTGCGCGAGAGCATCTCCAAGCTGCGCCTCAACGATGCCTCGTTCAGCTTCGAGATGGAAACCTCCGCCGCACTCGGCTTCGGCTTCCGCTGCGGCTTCCTCGGCCTGTTGCACCTGGAAATCATCCAGGAGCGGCTGATGCGCGAGTATGACCTCGACCTCATCACCACCGCGCCCAGCGTGGTCTACAAGATGCAGCTCACCAAGTCGGCCGGCGAGGCCGAGGGCAAGGAAATCGAGCTCCACAACCCCGCCGACATGCCCGATCCCAACCGGATCGAGGAGATCCAGGAGCCGTGGATCCAGGCGGTGATCTACATGCCCGACGAATATCTCGGGCCGATCCTGAAGCTGTGCCAGGATCGCCGCGGCATCCAGAAGAACCTCACCTATGTCGGCGGCCGCGCCCAGCTGACCTATGAGCTCCCGCTCAACGAAGTGGTGTTCGACTTCTACGATCGCCTCAAGTCGATCAGCCGCGGCTATGCCAGCTTCGACTATGAGCAGATCGGCTACCGCGCCGGCGACCTCGTCAAGATGGGCATCCTCGTCAACAACGAGCCGGTCGACGCGCTGAGCATGATCGTCCACCGCTCCACCGCCGAGAGCCGCGGCCGCGGCATGTGCGAGCGCCTCAAGGACCTGATCCCGCGCCACCTGTTCAAGATCCCGATCCAGGCGGCGATCGGCGGCAAGGTGATCGCCCGCGAGACCATCGCGGCGATGCGCAAGGACGTGACCGCGAAATGCTATGGCGGCGACGCCAGCCGCAAGCGCAAGCTGCTGGACAAGCAGAAGGAAGGCAAGAAGCGGATGCGCGAATATGGCAGCGTGCAGATCCCGCAGGAGGCCTTTATCGCAGCACTTCGGATGGGCGAGGAATAAGCGGCAACGTTATTCCGGCGAAGTGGCGGTGCCGCTTCGCCGACTTGCCAGCACGATCGCAGCGGAGCCGAGCAGCGCCACCGACACGATTGCCGCCACGCCGAGCAGGCCCGTGGTGCTGATTCGTGCTTCCAGCGCCACGCTGCTGCCCAGACGGAGGCTGGCGGCCGCGCCTGCATGCGGGGCGGGGAGGGCGTCGCTCGTGCGCTGATCGGTCATGGCATCAACCTAGCGCACGAACGCAGCCCACGGCTACCGCCGCTTGCCGACGATCGCGCCCGCGCCCGTCAGCACCGTGCCCGCACCCGGCGTGATCAGCCCGAAGGTCGCGCCCAGTTCCTGGGCGGTCGGGCCGTAGAAGCTGCCGTTCAGGGCGCCTGAGCTACCCGGCGTGCCCGCGATATCGGCGTTGAAGGCCAGCGAGAAGGGCGCGATCGTGCCGTTGTTGAACGCGAAGCTGCCAAGTTGCGAGGTCACGCCGGTCCGGAGGTTGGTGGCAGCGGTTGTCATCGCGCCGGTGAAGCTCGACGCTGCAAAGTCGAAGTCCATCGTTGCGGTGCCATCCATCGAGAAGCGATCCGCGGTCGATCCCGCACCCAAAGCGCTGCCATAGACCCGGCCGTCGAAGATGCCATGGCCGGTCCTGGGCACGTTCCCGCCCGCGGTTTGGAGCCCGAAGACGGTGAAGCTGTCCCAGCGGCGATCTTCGGCCACCGCGGCATTGGTCATCGAGAAGAAGCTCGCATAGTTCAGCGCGAGCTCGGTGTTGGTTCCGCCCGCATTGTAGAGCTTGATCGTGCGCAGCACCATGCCGCCCAGGCGGTAGGTGGTGAAGCGCGCGTCCGATTCCGCCGCGACCCGATCCGCCGGCCCGAACTTGTAGATGCGCAGGTCGATGCTGCTGCTGCCCGGGTCCAGGGTCAGCGATGAAGAGGTGCGAGCGTCGAGGGCCGCGTCGCGGAAGGTCGTTCCGCCGGGATTGGCGTTGTACAGTAGCTGCCGCGTACTTTCCTGCACCTGCGCCGGGCCGAACAGCCGGGTGAGCGTTTCCAACTCGGGTGCCGTATCGCCGCGGCGGCCGATCAGGCTGCCGCTGAGGCCCAGATTACCATAGGTGCCCGAGAAGGTGGCTCCGACTTCCGCCAGGCCGGGGCCGTAGAAGAAACCCTGCAGTGCACTGGTATAGGTGCCGGACCCATCGAGCTTGATGCCGCCGGTGAAGGCATTTGCGGAAACGGCGACCAGGCCGTCCCCGCTGAAGGTGCCGGGGACGAGATAGGCCGGGCCGGTCGAGCCCAGCTGGTTGAGCAGCCGCGTGGTCGTCGCGCCCTGCAACGTGAAGCTGTGGGCGCCGAAGTCTACCTGGAAGGTGCCGGTGCCATAGATGTCGACCACGGCGTCCTTGGTGGCGCCCATCGCGAGCAGGCCGATGCCGAAGCTGGCGGTGCCGCTTGCCGGCACGTCGGTGGCGGCGCTGCGGACGCCGTAGGTGAAGGATCCGAAGCGGTTCTGCTCCACGCCGCCTGCCGTGTCGACGGTGCGCCAGAATCCGGCACCGACATATTCCTGGTTCAGCGCACCTTCCTTCCCGGGCTTGGTGAGCCGGAGCGTTTCGGTGGTGGTGCCGTCCTGGCGCCGATAGGCGGCGAGCACGGCATTGCTGGCGGCCGCATCGCTCTGCGCGGGGCCGAATGGGGTGGTAAGGCCGGGGCGCACGATCGTGTAGCTGCCGGTGGGCGCATCATATTGAATGGTGAGCGTGGCGGCGCCGGGCGAGGACGCGCTGGTGCCGTTGCCGGGATAGTTGGCTGCGGCCGCGGTCGCCTGGGTCGTGAAGCTTTCGCTGACGCGCAGATCGAGCAGCGAACTGTTCTGTGGCGCCGGCGGCGGTGTCGGCGTAGGGCTGGGCGTCGGCGTCGGCGTCGGCGTCGGGCTGGGCGCGGGGGTAGGGCTCGGCGTCGGCGCGGGCGCGGCGGGCGGGGGCGGCGTGCCCACGGCGATACCACCGCCGCCGCCTCCGCAGGCGCTGAGCAGCGCGATGGCGGAAGCGCCGGCAACGAGATGAATAGTCTTCATGATTGTCCCCTCCGGCGTTTCTTAAATGGAAATGAAGATGCCGGGCAATCGCAATCTCGCGGTGCAGCGGGCAGGATCGACGGGGGGCAATGTTCGGTTGTGGCACGGTCGATTGCGCGCGGGTCTGGTTTGCCTGCGGTCGTATCGAGGCGCCGTGGTCGGGGCAGGCAATTCTATCTGGCGCTGCGCGGTGAATGGGACGCATTGGGTGCCCGTTCCGAACGCATCCTTGCGGACCCGCCAAAGTCGGTGACGGGCTGTTCTTCCTGAACGATCACCGCTTCTACGTCGCGCTGGCGCGTGGCGATGCCGACGGCATGCGAGCCGCGATCCTGTCGCTGTTCAACGAAAAGGGCCTGCCGCGCCTGGGGCGCGAAGTCGCTTTCACCGAGCATCTGCTCAGCACCTACGCGCTCTAAGCCAAGCTGGCGTGGCGCCACGGTTACGAACGCACCTTAGGCGACAGTCCCTATCTCCCCGAAGCGTGGCTTTCGATCGGCCCGCTCGACGCCTATGTCGATCCCTATCCCATCATGGCGCGCTACGATTTTCCGGACATATCGCCACCCGCGGCGGGATGCTGATGCCGGTCGACACGGCATGTGGGCCGCGCGCCGGCGGTCGCCAGAACTCGGTTCTTGCCGAATGCCTCGAACAGCAGGTGTGGCGCGGCGACGACTGATAGCAGCTGGAAGGCGAGCGCGGGGTCGATCCCGCGCGCCAGATCGACGAAGCCCGGACTGAGTGCTGTCCATCCGGCACAGGCGATGGCGGCAAGCAGCGCGGCGAGGAGGGCGGGCCGGTCATATCCAACGGCTCCGGTGCCGAACTCGTCGAGGATCGCGACGATGTGGCGGCGGGAATGGAGCAGCGCAAAATAGAGTGGGAAGGCCAGGGTCGGCGGTGCCACAGCGAGCAGCAAAAGCGCGGCCGCCTGCGCGGCGGCCCAGCGCCGTGATCCGGTCTGCCAGGCCATGGCGATCGCCACCGCCGCCACCAGCAGCGCGACCGGCGCGATCAGGGTCACCATCGCCAGGGCGAGCCGGGCGGTTGCCGGATCGGTCATCGCGGCGAACAGGGTGGATACCGCGCGCGGCTGGCCCAGCACCGCCGCGGCAATCGGGGCGAGGCCCGCGGCGCTGCGCAGCAGGCGGTCGCGCGGCGCGTCCCAGTCTTCGGAGAAGTGCCAGGCGGTGAGGCCGAGAAAGGCGAGCAGTGCCAGCAACGGGGCAATCCACCAGGCCAGCGCCATCGCACCCGCGATCGCGACATAGAAGGCGATGAACAGCGCCAGTGCGTTGCCTTTCATCTGCCAGCGCTTGCGGGCGACGAGCAGGTCATGGCCGCCATGCGGAAGGCCGCCGGCCAGCATCAGCAGCATGCCCGCCTGCGTCGCCACCGGCCCGCCCAGATTCACCCCCGCGATCAGCGCGATGCCGAGCAAGAAGGCGACGAGCCAGAACAGACGAGGCACCGCTCGATCCTGCGCAAGCGCGCGGGGCCGGGCGGTGCCGTCGATGGCCGGGGGAAGAACCGATGCGCCGGCGGACATCACAGGTCAGGCAGCGTGCGCTGCGCCATGACCTTCCACTTCGGACTTGCGCTGGGCGATCGCGAAGATCAGCAGGCCGACGCCCGCCTTCGCAACGAGGTCAGCAATGGTATAGCCGATCTGGATCACCGTCTGGGCATCCGGACCGGTGATGTTGGCATAGGGCGCCATGTAGACGATCGGGTAGAAGCCCCAGGAGGCGAAGGTCAGCAGTCGCGCCTGCTTCACCAGGCCGCGCACCGACTCAGGCTGACGATCGATCGACTTGCCGAGGCCGCTGAACAGCTCCCAGACGATGTAGACGAAGGGGATCGCCGAGAGCGTTCCCCACAGCGCGCGGGTGGGAATGTCGGCGGCGATCTCGCCCGGATAGCCCAGCACGATCATCAGCGCGGCGGCGAGGCCAAGCCGCCATCCTTTCTGCACGGTCTCCTCGCGGGAGAGGCGCATCACCAGCACCAGCTCGATCAGCAGCAAGGGCACGGTGAGCAGCCAGTCGACATAGCGATAGGCGTCGTTGAACGCGATCCCCGTCGCCGATACCGACCCATTCACATAGTGATACGCCGATTCCCAGCTCTCGAAGATCCGGAAATAGTGATAGGCCGCGATCGCCGTGACCAGACCGGAGATGGTCACCGCGTTCTTGTAGGCGGAGGACACCTGGGATCGGCCGAACCACAGGTAAATGGTCGCTGCCGCCATCGTCGCGAAGGTGAACGAAAAGGCATTGTAGATCAGCGAGTACTGAAATGGCGATACGATTGCGGTCTCCATCAGGTGCTCTCCTTTGGACGCGTATTTTCCTGCACGATCATCTGTCGAGAAAGTCGCGCGGAGCGTTGTTGCTTGCGTCGAGACGACGCTGGCTGTTGTGCATATCGACAGTTAATGTACCAGAATACCACGCAAGAAAGCGTGGCACGGTGGCACATTTACGACGATATATGAGGCCATACTAAATCGTTTCTAACGTAGATCGATATGTACATAGGGGACGGTGGGTTTCATCTTGCGGTGCAGCATGGGCTGGGTCCTGCACACGCGCTGTCCGATCCTGGCACGATCCCCGCGGGCTATCCGTAGAACCGTTTTGCATGTCGAACGTTGTGGAGCCGAACCTAAGGGACCGGATCGTGATCGCAACAACCTCGCCCTTCCGTATTGTGCCCTGTCCGGCCGTATCGCCCCGCGGTGCGATTCTGTGGGCGGCGGCGGTGCTGGGGGGTGGCGCCGCGGCGGCGCCGGCGATCGCGCAGGGGTACGCAACCAGGCAGCTTGGCGACTGGACCATCGCGGCCAGCAAGGACGGATCGGGCTGTTTCATCAGCCGCGCGTTCGACCAGCCGGGCGGTACCACGCTCCTGCTCGGCATGGACCGCGACGGCAGCAACCATTTCTCGGTGCTCAACGAGAACTGGTCGATCCGCCCGCAGGACCGGCTGAAGCTCACCTTCCGCCTCACGCAGGGCGGCTACCCCAATCATCAGGCGATCGGCATCGTTGCGGACGGCAAGCAGGGCTTCGTCGCGGCCTTCGATCCCAAGTTCCCGGTGTCCTTCGCCGGATCGAAGGCGCTGCACATCGATCGCGGCAACACACCGGTCGCGCGGCTGCCGCTCGACGGCAGCGGTGCGGCGGTGGCGGAGCTCAAGCGCTGCGTCGCGGGGCAGCACGGCCCGGCGACGGCCGCGACCGAGGACGACGGAATTCCCCGCGACCCCTTCGCCGAGCGGCCCAAAGGTCGGCGCAAGCGCTGATGCAGGAACACTTTGCCCCGTCGTCGGCTCGGTCCGACGGACAAGAAGCACAGCCGGACCGAATCGGGATTGTTGCGGCCCCGGCGCTCCGGCTTGGTGGCCAAGCCTTAGTTTTAGTTAACGAGTGAAAGGTGTGTATATGCGTACTGGTATGAAGTTTGCTCCCCTCGCGATGCTCATGATCGGCGCGGTGGGCCTGAGCGGTTGCGCCACCAAGAAGTTCGTCCGCGAACAGATCGCCCCGGTGAGCCAGCGCGTCGATGCGCTGGAGACCCGCCTTCAGGAAACCGACGGCACGGCCAAGCAGGCGCTGTCACAGGCCCAGGCCGCTGCCGGCCAGGCTCAGCAGAACGGCCAGCGCCTCGACCAGCTGAACGGCCGCGTCGACACGCTGGATCAGCAGCAGCAGCAGCTTTCCCAGCAGGTGCAGCAGCAGAACGCCAAGCCGCGCAAGCGCGCCCGCAACTAAGCGGCGCCTGCCGTAGCGGCCTTTCGGTCGCGTGATCCGGGTGGCCGCGCTTCGGGGCGGCCACCCTTTTTCTTGAGCGAAGACATCGATGATCCAAGGCTTACTCGCGCTGGCCGGGCTGGCGCTGCTCGTTCCTCCTGCCGCCGTTGTTCCCCTCCAAGATGCCAAGCCCAAGGCCGCCGCGCCCAAAAAGGCCGTGCCCAAGAAGGGCAAGCACGCGCCGCCCAAGCCCAAGGCCGCCGTTGCCAAGCCCGACGCGCCCAGGCTCCAGCCTTCGGCAGCGACGCTGCGGGTGCACGACTGGGTGTCTTCGGCCGGCGACAATCACGGGCTGCCCTATCTGATTGTCGACAAGCCCAACGCTGCGCTGTTCCTGTTCGATGCGCACGGCAAGCAGCTCGCTGCCGTGCCGGTGCTGATCGGGATCGCGCCGGGCGACGATGCGACGCCAGGGATCGGCGCCAAGCAGCTCTCCGAAATCGGGCCCGCCGAGAAGACGACGCCGGCCGGCCGCTTCCTTGCCAAGTTCGGCCTCGCGGTCGGGAAGGAGCGGGTGCTGTGGGTCGATTACTATACCTCGGTCGCGCTGCATCCGGTGCCCGAAGGCGCTGCCGCCCGCAAGGAGAAGCGCCGCGAGCGGCTGGCGTCGCCCACGCCCGATGATAACCGCATCACCTTCGGCTGCATCAACGTGCCGTCTGCCTTCTATGCCAAGCTGCTCAGCCCGATGTACCGGAAGAAGGGCGGCTATGTGTACGTGCTGCCCGACAGCAAGCCGATCGAGGACGTGTTCCCTGCGCTCCACGTGCAGACCGCGGCCCGTTCCGCCAGCTGATCTGCCGCACGAGAAAAGCCCGGCCGCTGGTGGGCGACCGGGCAAGGTTCTTCGGGGGGAGCGAAGCGATCAGAAGTTGAAGCGCACCGAGGCTGCCAGCGTGCGGCCCTGCACCGATCGTGCCCAGCCGATTCCGGTGTTGGGCATGCTGGCCTGGTTGATGTCCAGGAAGCCCTTGGCATTAAACAGGTTGGTCCCTGTCAGCGCCACGTCGATCGCCTTGGTCGGGTGCAGGATTACGAAGCCGCCGACGGTGGTGAAGCCAGGCATCTTCAGCTGGTTGATGTCCTGCGAATAGCTGCTGGTGATCGTCACCACGCTCGCGCCGACGGTCGCGTACCTGGTGTCGACCTGCGGCGTCGCCTGCAGCGTCCAGGCTGGCTGGTGGCGCGGTTCCTTGCCGGTCAGCGTCGGGTCGAAATAGTCCTTGGTGATCTTCGCCTTGGTATAGGTAGCGCCCGCCGTCATGCTGAACGGACCGCGGCGGATGCCGCCTTCCAGCTCCAGGCCATAGGTGCGGTACTTGCGATACGTCTGCGTCGCGAGGCCGTTGAGCTGGTTGTGGTCGTCGGCATAAGCGAGGAAGGCGGTGGCGTTGAAGGTGATGCCGTTCTGGCGGAACTTCATACCGCCTTCGAGTTGCTTCACCACGTCATAGGCCTGGCGCGCCTCCACCAGCTTGCCGGTGGCATTGTCGATCGCGCTGGTGAACAGGATCTTGTCCGCATTGACCCGGCCGCCGCGGCTGTAGCGGGCGAAGAAGGCGAGCGGCTCGGCGGCGCGATAGTTCACGCCCACCGAATAGCTCACATAGCGGAAGTCGTAGTTCACCGGCGCCGGCTGGCCGAGCGGCAGGGCCGAGACGCGCGTTTCCGGCGCGCTGATCCTGCCGTCGCCGTTCATGTCGTAGCTGACCGTGCCGCTCCGCCCGCCGCCCAGATCGGCGCCGACCATGCTGCCGCGGGCATGGCCGGTATCGTAGCGCAGGCTGCCGCCGATCGCGAGCTTGCCGACATGGTAGTTCACCGAGGCATAAGGCGCGAGGAAGCTGTAATCCATGTCAAACGCGCGGCGCAGCTTGGGCCCGTTGCGGCTATAGGCATAGACGCCGTCCTGCGTCTGCGCCACGCCGGCGGCGTTGGTGAGGGTTACCAGCGAACTGGCGCCGTCGCCGGCAACATCGGTAACCATCGAGATCTGCAGCGCGTCGACCGCCACGCTCTGCGCGGCGACATACAGCCCGGCGGTGGTGGTCAGGTCGCCGCCACCAACCTTCCACACGCGCGTCGCGCGGAAGTCGTTTGCGAAGTGATCGCCCGTCTTCAGCCGGTAAACATTGGCGAAGTAGTTGGCGAGCAAGCCATTGCCGTTCGCATTCGCCGGCACCGCTTTCCCGGCGTTCGGGCCGTTGAAATAGGTCGCCGTCGCGCCCGCCCCGGCGAGGGAGGCGGCCAGCGTCGCCACCGGCGCCACCGTGCTGGGGAAGGCCCGAAGGAAGTCGCCTGAATTCTTCGAGAAGCGAGCCCGATCGGTGAAGGTCCACCCGGCCAGGTCGAACTGCGCCTCGAAGCCGATCGACTTGGACTCGACGTTCTGCCCGCGCTTGATCGCGAAGGCTGCCGGCTGGTTCTGGCCGTCCAGCGTCAGCAGGGTAGGCACGTTCGGCGAATACATCGAATCCTTGAGGATGTTGAACCCCGGGACATTGCCGATCACCGGCTTGTCGTTGGTGCCCGTGAGGCTCACCGGATAGGTCGCGTAGCTCGGCGCGCGGTCTTGCAGCAGGCTGCCGTAGAGCCGGATATAGCCGTTCGCGAATTCCTTGGTGACGTTCAGCTTGATCTGACCGCCGTTGAACGAGGTCATGCCGGTTGCGCGCGGGCCTTCCCCGACGCGGTAGAAGCCGCCGACATGGAAGCGGACGGTCTTGCTCAGATGCGCACCGTAATCGAGATCGACCCGCTTGGAATCATAGTCGAGGCCGGTCGAGACCTGGATGGCCCCGCCGTCCACGTCGCCGGTCTTCGAGATCAGGTTGATCAGGCCGCCCGGCGAGTTGGACGCGAAGGTGGAGGCGGAGCCGCCGCGGATCGTTTCGATCTGGGCGATGTTGAGATCGGCGCGAAAGAAGCTGTCGCCGGCAATGTTGAACAGGTCGTTGAACTCGACGACCGGCAGGCCGTCTTCTTCCAGCAGCACATATTTGGACCCCCCCGAGCCGATCGGCAGACCGCGCACGGTGTAGTTGTTGTTGCCTTCGCTCACGCCGTTTTCGACGCGGATGCCCGGCATAGTGCGCAGGATATCGGCCAGGCCCACAGGCCCCAGCTTCTGCGCCTCACTGCCTTTCAGGGAACTGGTGGACGTCGCGCTGTCCAGCCGATCACGACCCTTGGCCACGCCGGTCGAGAAGACTTCCTTCTCCGGCGTGGCCTGTGCCGTACGCTCCTTGGTGTCCCGCGGTGTCGCGGCGTCACTTTGCGCCAGCGCTTGCGTGGAAATCGACGTGGAGGCGATCAGAGAGAGTATGAGACCGGTCAGTTTCACAACTTCACCTTATGTTTCTGGAATGCGGATCCTCTTTTGCTGTTGTATAGGCGGTTGCAGATGCGTGATGTGTTCAAACGTATGAACTTTAGTGATACTATATTATTACTTAAGTGGAATTACGTAAGCGTTCTGGCGCGAGCCCCGGCATGCGATCGCTGGTCTGCCGGCACGTGTCCGCGGACCCGGAGGGGCATCGAATGCGGAGGCGGGTCTCCGCATTTTACCGTTTTCTAAGGCCGCTCTGCCATGGTCCGTCGCCTTCGCTCCTTGCCGCGAGGACCATTCGGAGAGACGACCATGCAGCGCCTGCCGCTGATCGCGCCGCAGCCGCCGCGGCTGAGCATGATGACCGACGCGCTTCGCGCCATCGAGGCGCGGGGCACCTATTCGAACGGCGGACCCGTGGTGCGCGGGTTTGAATCCGCGGCTACCGCGCGGCTCTTCGGCGGCGAGGGCGCCTGTCTCGCCGTCAACAACGCGACCCTGGGCCTGATGCTTGCGATCCGGCATGCGGCAGGCCCGCGTGCCGGCAGCGGCGCGCTGGCGCTGGTGCCGGCCTTCACCTTCGCGGCGACGGCCCAGGCGGTGCAATGGGCCGGCCTGACGCCAGTGTTGTGCGACATCGATCCGGAGGACTGGGCGATGCAGGCGGACGCCGAGGCCGCGGCATTCGATCGCTACGGCGACCGTATCGCAGTGGTGGTGCCGTATGCGACGTTCGGCGCTGCCATCGATCTGGCGCGGTACCGAGAATATCATGCGCGCGGCATCGGCGTGGTGGTAGACGCCGCGGCGTCGCTCGGCACGATCGATGCCGAGGGCCGGGCCTTCGGCGCGGGGGAACCCTTCGCTGTCGTCTATTCGATGCACGCCACCAAGGTTTTCGCCACGGCAGAAGGCGGCCTGATCCACAGCGGGGACACGGCGCTTGTCGAGACGTTGCGCCGGATGAGCAATTTCGGGTTCGACGGGGCGCGGTCCGCCGAGAGCCCCGGCCTCAACGCCAAGCTGCCCGAAGTGCTCGGCGCCCTGGCCATGGCCAGGCTCGAGCAGCTGGAAGGCGTCGCCGCGCACCGCGCTGCGCTCGATCGCGCCTATCGCGCGCGGCTGGGCGGCTTCGCCGAGGCGCACGGCTTTGAGTTCCAGGCGCTGCACGGCGCGCGTCCGGCGCTGCAATTCCAGTCGCTGCTGCTGCCGCGGCCCTTTGCCGGCCACCGCGCCGCGATCATCGCCATGCTCGACGCGCAGGGCATCGGCGCCGGGCAGTATTTCAGCCCGCATCTGGGCGAGCAGCCCTGGTTCCGCAGCAGCTGTGTGATCGATCGCGCGCTGCCGGTGGCGGACGACGTCAGCGGCCGCATCCTGTCGCTGCCGGTGACCGACGGCATGACCGAGGCGGACGTCGACACCGTCTGTACCGCGCTGATCGACGCCTGCCGAACGGCCGGGCTCGACGGGCTGCGCGTGGAGCGGCGCGGCCGCACCGTTCACTCGGCGTTGATCGTCGGCGGCGGGCCGGCCGGCACCGCGCTGCTGACGGCGGCGACCAAGGGCGACCAGCTGGTGACGCTGGCGGAGACCGGGCTCGCGATCGTGGAGCGCGATGCGGTCCTTGGCCGCGGCGAGATCGGCAGCTACGCCATCACCTCCGACAGCACCGCCGAGACCTTCCTCACCGCGGTGAAGGACAATGTCCATGGCGAGATCGCGGCGCTGACCGAGCATCATGCCGGCCGCGAAGTGGCGCTGTACGCCGGGCGGCTGGGGGTGCCGCTGGCGCGCTCCACCCCGCTGCTGGAGGCAACGGGCGCGCGGCTTGGCACGGTGGTGGCGCAGCATGGCGGCGTGGTCGCGACCCGATCCGAGGTGATCGACGCGCGCCGCACGCCGCAGGGCGACTGGGCGGCGCGGGTGCGCAACCTGCTGACCGGCGACGAGCGCGTGATGCGTGCCGCCAATCTGGTGATCGCAACCGGCGGCTATCAGGATCGCGCGCATGTCGCAGCCGAAACCGTTGCCGGTGCCCCGATTGGCGACCTTGCCGGCGACCGGCTGGTACCGGGCGACGACTTCCTGCGGCTGGGTGGGCTCGACCGGCTCCGCACGCGGCTGGCGACGGTGCGCGCGCCGCGCATCGCGATCGTCGGTGGCTCCACCAGCGCCATGGCGGCGGCAGTGCTGTTGCTCAAGGCCAGCCCGGCGCTGCCGCTGGGGGCAGGGGCCGTGCGGCTCTATCATCGCCGGCCGCTGCGGCCTTTCTACCGCTCGGCCGAGGAGGCGCGCGCCGACGGCTTCACCGATTTCGGCCCCGAGGACATCTGTCCGCTGAGCGGTTTCGTCTACCGGCTGGCGGGCTTCCGGCTGGAGGCGCGGGAGCTGGTGCTGCGCATGCTCGGCGTCGGCGGCCGTGCACCCGATCCCCGCATGCTGCTGTGCCCGCTCACGCCCGCGAACGAGGCGGCGATGCTGGCCGAGCTGGCAGAAGCGGACGTCGTGATCGGCGCGCTCGGCTATCGGCCGCGGGCGCTGCCGCTCTACGATGTGGAGGGCGCGCGAATTCCGCTGATGGCGGATCATCCGGGCCGCCCCCGGCTGGTCGACCAGCAATGCCGGGTGCTGGATGCCGGCGGTCGGCCGGTGCCCGGCGTCTATGGGCTGGGCCTTGCCTCCGGCCATGTGCCGGACGGCCCGCTGGGCGGTGAGGCGAGCTTCAGCGGCAAGGCCAACGGGCTTTGGCTGTGGCAGAACGACATCGGGCGAATGATCGTCGATCAGATCCTGGCGGATCGCGCGCGCGTGGCGGCATGAGCACCGCGCCCACCGTATCGGTGATCATGGCGACGTATAACGGCGCCGCGCTGCTGCCGGAGACGCTGGCCAGCCTGCAGGCGCAGAGCTTCGCCGATTGGGAGCTGGTGGCAGTAGACGACGGCTCGCATGACGAGACCGTGGCGGTGCTGCGGGCCTTGCGCGATCCCCGTATCCGCGTGATCGAAAGTGCGGTGAACGGCGGGCCGGTGGTGGCGCGCAACCGTGCCTTTGCCGCTGCGCGCGGCCGCTATGTCGCGGGGCTCGACCAGGACGATCTCTGCCTGCCGGAGCGCTTCGCCCGTCAGGTCGCCTGGCTCGACGCGCATCCCGACACCGTGCTGGTGAGCACCGCGACCGAGTGCCTGCTGGACGGCAAGGTGGTGCCGGGCCAGTGGCCGCGACCGCTGTCGCCCGGGCTGATCGACTGGCTGATGCTGGTGCAGAATCCGCTGGTCTGGTCCTCGGTCATGTTCCGCGCCGATGCCGCGCGGCAGCTCGACCCGTTCGAGCGGCCGGAGTGCCGCTATGTCGAGGATTTCGACCTCTATCACCGCCTGCGTGCGTTCGGGCGGATCGACCAGATCGATCGGGTGCTCACCTGCTATCGCCAGCATGCCGGCGGCGCATCGCAGGTGTTCAGCGGCACGATGACGGCCCATGCCGAGACGCTGCTGCGCGCTCGTCACCATGCCCTGATGGGGGCGCAGGCGCCGGACATCGCCGGGCTGCTGGTGCGCTATGTCATGGGCAGGGCACCGATCGGTGACCGCGCGCTGCTGCGCCGACTCTTCGACGGCATCGCACAGCTGCGCGTGCATTTCGCGGCAGGAGAGCGCGATGCGGAGACGCTGGCTGCCGTTGACCGCGCCGTCTCGCAGCTATGGTGGCGGCTGTGCCGCGCCGGGGTACGCTCGGGCCGCCTGAAGCTGCGCCATGCCATCGGAGCACGCCCGGCAGCAGCGGCGCTGGGCGATGCGAGGCCGGCAGATCTGCTGGCCAGCGGGATGATCGGGGCCGTCCGCGCGCTGCGGCGCTAGGCCTGCTTCTCTTGCCGGCCGGGTGGTGTTCGCCGCCCGCTCGCTTGACAGGCTGGTGCCGAGCCGCGAACCGGATCGCATTGCTTCGCCGGAGGTTCTGCGCCCATGCCCGTCTCGCCGATCTCGACTCGCCGGTGGCTGCTTGCTGGGGTTCTCGCCGCTCTGGCCGTTCCCGGCCATGCCGCCGCGCGGACGCCGCTGGTGCTCGCCGCCGCAAGCCTGCAGGAATCGATGAACGCTGCCGCCGATGCCTGGGCGCGCCTGGGGCATGAACGGCCGGTGCTGTCCTTTGCCGCCTCTTCGGCACTGGCCCGGCAGATCCAGTCGGGCGCACCCGCCGACCTGTTCGTCTCGGCAGACGAGCCCTGGATGGATGCCGTCGAGAAGGCGGGCGCACTCGCACCCGGCACCCGCGCGGCATTTCTCGGCAACCGTCTGGTGCTTGCGGCCGCGGCGGGGGACCGGCGCAACGTGCCGCTTGATCGCGCGGGGCCGTTGCTCGCTGCCATCGGGTCGGGGCGGCTGGCGATGGCCGATCCGGATGCAGTGCCCGCCGGCCTCTACGGCAAGGCGGCGCTGCAGAAGATCCGCGCCTGGGACCGGCTTGCGCCCAGGGTCGTGCGCGCCGAGAACGTCCGCGCGGCGCTGGCGCTGGTCGAGCGAGGCGCGGCGCCGTTCGGCATTGTCTATGCAACCGACGCGCGCGCCTCGGTCCGGGTGCGGATCGCCGGGACATTCCCCGCGGCGAGTCATCCGCCGATCCGCTACCCGGTGGCGCGGCTGAAGAGCGCCGCCAGCCCGGACGCAGAGCCGTTCCGCCGCTTCCTGGTCAGCGCGCGCGGCAAGGCGATCTTCGCGCGCTACGGTTTCACGCCCCTGTGAGCATGGCCGGATGCTGAGCACCGAGGAGTGGGGCATCGTTCTCCTCTCGCTGAAAGTGGGCGGGGTGGCGGTGCTGGCCGTGCTGCCGGTGGCGTTCGCGCTCGCCTGGCTGCTCGCCCGGGTGCGCTTCCCGGGCAAGCTCCTGCTCGACGCGCTGGTACATCTGCCGCTGGTGGTGCCGCCGGTGGTGACCGGCTGGATGCTGCTGCTTGCCTTCGCACCCTCCGGGCCGATCGGCAGCCTGCTCGAGCGGTGTTGCGGCGCGTCGGTGCTGTTCCGCTGGACGGGGGCCGCGATCGCCGCCGGAGTGATGGCGCTGCCGCTGATGGTCCGCGCGATCCGGCTTTCGCTCGAGGCGGTCGACCAGAGACTGGAGCAGGCGGCGCGCAGCCTCGGGGCCGGGCCGGTGCGCACCTTCGCCACCGTCACCCTGCCGCTGGCGCTGCCCGGCGTGCTGGCGGGGCTGGTCCTGGGCTTCGCCCGCGCGCTGGGCGAGTTCGGCGCCACCATCTCCTTCGTGTCCAACGTGCCGGGCGAAACGCAGACCCTGCCCCTTGCCATCTATTCGGCGCTGCAGGTGCCGGGCGGCGAGGGGCAGGTGCTGCGGCTGGCGGCGGTGTCGATCGGGCTCGCCTTTCTCGCGCTGCTGGCATCGGAGCTGGTCGCCCGGCGGACGGGGCGGGGCACCCATGTCCTTTGACATCGACGTGCGACGCCGGTTGGGCGAGACCGAGATCGCCTGCCGCATTGCGCCCGGCGCCGGCGTGACCGTGCTGTTCGGCCCCTCGGGCGCGGGCAAGAGCAGCGTGCTCAACATGGTGGCGGGGCTGCTGCGGCCGGATGCGGGGCATATCCGCGTGGGCGGGCGCACCTTGTTCGATGCCGATGCCGGGCTCGACCTCAGGCCGGAGGCGCGCCGGGCGGGCTATGTCTTCCAGGAACCGCGGCTGTTCCCCCATCTGCGGGCGCGCGCGAACCTGCTCTATGGCTGGCGGCGGGAGGCGGCGGTGGACGTGGACGGGGTGATTGCGCTGCTCGGCATCGCCCACCTCCTCGATCGCTGGCCGCGCACGCTTTCAGGCGGGGAGGCCAAGCGCGTGGCGATCGGCCGGGCGCTGCTGACCGGGCCGGACTTCCTGCTGCTCGACGAGCCGCTGGCGTCGCTGGACCGCCCGCGCCGCGAGGAGATTCTCGCACTGCTCGAGCGGCTGCGCGACGGCATCGGCCTGCCGATCCTGCTCGTCACCCATGATCGCGACGAGGCGGAGCGGCTGGGCGACCGGATCGTCGCCTTCGGCGACTAGACCCATTCCCCTTCGTCCACAGTCGCAGCGGCGGCCATCGGCAGCGCGTAGGACTTTCGCGGTGTCGGCGGTGCGGAAGCGGCGGCGCCCTGGTCGATGCGGAAGCGGCCGGCCTGTTCCACCAGCTGGCTGATCTCTGCCATCAGATTGCGCGCCGCGGCCGACGTCTCCTCCACCATCGCGGCATTCTGCTGCGTGGAGTTGTCCATCACCCGGATCGTCTCGCTGAGGCGGGAGATCGAGTCCGACTGCACCCGATTGTCGGCCGCGACCTGGCCGAGCAGCCTGTGCACCGACTGGGCGTTTTCGGAGATGGAGGTGAACGCGCCGTCGACATCCTCCACGGCAGCCACGGCGGTGCCGATTTCCACCTGGGTGACGGTCAGCTGGTCGCGGGCACGCCCTGCTTCCTCCTCCGCGCGCATCGCCAGTGCGGAAACGAGATCGGCGACCACGGCGAAGCCGCGCCCCGCTTCTCCCGCCCGGCCGGCCTCGACGGCGGCGTTCATGGCAAGAACCCGCGTCTGGAACGCGATCTTGTCCAGCCCTTCGATCACCGCGTCGATGCCCTTGGCACTGTCCGACACGCGGCTCATTGCAGTGACTGCATTGCTGACACGCGAGCGGCCGGAGCTGACCGCCTCGATGGTTTGGTCCGCGCGGCCCACGGTTTCGGTCGCCGCGCGAACGGACGTCTTGAGCCGCTCGTCGATCTGGCTCACCTCGGCGGTGGTCGTCTCGAGGCTGGCGGCGTTGGATTCGGTGCGGCGGGCGAGGTCCTCGGCCGCCGCCGTGATTTCGGTCGACGCCCGCCGCAGCGAACCGGCGCCGCTGTGGACCGTCCCGATCAGGCCGCGCAGGCTTTCGGCAGCGGTGTTGAAGTCGTGCTTCAGCCGCGAGAACGGCCCGGTCAGGGCCGCGTCGATATGCGCGGTGAGGTCGCCGTTCGCCAGATTCTGCAGGCCGGACCCGACCGTGTCGACGATCAGTTCGGTCATCGCCTGCTTTTCGGCATTGGCGGCTTCGACCTGCCCGCTGAAGGCCGCGATGGCGCGCGCAAGGGTGCCCAGTTCGTCTTGCCGATCGGTTTCGGGCAAGGCGGTGCCGGGCTCGGTCGTCAGCCGCTCCACCGTCGCGGACAGGGTGATGAGCGGGTGGACAAGCCGGCGATATGCCATGCGCGCCGCATAGAGTGCCCCGCCAATGGCGGCCGCGAGCGCCGCGACGAGCAGCGCCGTGGTGATCCAGCCCAGCACGGTGCCGGCGCGGGCGGTGGAATCGGAATAATCCTCGATCGCGTCGGACGCGGCGGCCATCGACTGTTCGAGCGCCGAGAATTGCTGGAAGAACGCCGGCAGCTGCTGCTTGGCCGCAGCGGGGTTGGCCGCCGCCGCATCGGCGATCTTCTGCGCTGCATCCGCATAGGAGCCCATCGGGCCGCGCACCTTCGCCGCGGACGCTTCGATCGCGGTGTCGCCCTTGAATGCAACGTCCTCGGCAATGCGCTTGCGCAGCGTTGCGAGATGCTCGTCCAGATCCTTGCGCGCGTCCTCCAGCTTGATGCCAATGCCCGGCTCCCGCGACGCGAGAGCGGCGAGCACGTCGCTGCGGACCGCGTCGTGCATCATGTCCGCTTCCATGTGGTTGCGCAGGAGCGCGGATGCGATCGCCTGCCGGTCGAGCGCCGCGCTCAGCAGCCAGGACGAGACGATGCCCGTTCCGCCGCACAGCAAGAAAAGCAGGATAATTGCGGTCGTTAGCTTCCGAGTTGAATACGCGATTGACTGCACGAGGTGGCTCCATGCTCGTGACGTATCCGCAATGCGATGCGCCCTCTCCAGCAAAATTATAGACTATATTTCACGAAGTAGAGTCGTTCATCCTAAAACACAGGTCGAGGGGTGGTGGGATGCTTGGCAATGAAGCGGTTTCTGTTCGCCCTTGTACTTGGTTGTGCATCGCCAACCTACGTATTTGCCCAGAGGGATGTCGACGTCAACTTGGTTGAAACGATTGACGTTACCAGCATTCTGCGCGGTGGCGACCGCGACCGCGTCTATGTGCTCGACTTTACCGATCTGACCGCCGATGCCGATCTGGCCCGGCTGGTCGGCTGGCAAGGCGCTACTGCCCATGTCGATGTAATGAGCACGATGGGGGGGCGCCCCAACGATGCGGCGGGCACGCTCCAGGGCGTCGACAACATCGAAGTCGCGAGCCACCATCTCCGGCTGTTCGAGGCCTGGGTGGAGCAGCGCATCAGCCTGCACACTACGGTGCGCGCCGGCCTCTACGACCTCAACAGCGAATTCTATGTCAACGGATCGGCGGGGTTGCTGATCTCGCCGTCGTTCGGCGCGGGCTCCGAACTGGCGGCCTCGGGCCCCAACGGTCCCTCGATCTATCCGTCCACCGCTCTCACGGTGCGCGTGGAGCATCGCTTCGATCATCTCGGCTATATCCGCGCGGCAGTATTGAACGGATCAGCCGGATGCCTGGGCGATCCGCACGGCGTCGACTTCAGCTTCCGCGACGGCGTGCTGCTGATCGGAGAGGCCGGCGTGGAGCGTCCCGGGTTCAAGCTGGCCGGCGGCTATTGGCGCTACAGCAAGCGACACAACGACTATACCGAAGTCGATGGCAGCGGCGCACCCATTCGCCGGGTCGACCATGGCGGCTATGTGATCGCCGAGCTGGAGCTGGCCGGCGGGGAGGGCAGGCGATCGCTGACGGCGTTTGGCCGGGCCGGCATGTCCGGCGGGTCGACCACCCCGTTCCAGGGCGGCTGGCAGGCCGGATTCCTGGTTGCGCGGCTTTTCGCCGAGCGCCCGGATTCGCAGCTCTCCTTCGGCATGAGCCGCGGCGTGACGACGCCCGGCTATCGGGCAATGCTGCTCGATGAGGGCGCGCGACCATCGCGTGCCGAGACCAGTTTCGAGCTGACCTATTCGGATCGGCTCGCCAAATGGCTGACCATCCAGCCAGACCTCCAGTTCGTCACCGACCGCGCCGGCTTGGAAAAGGCGCGCGGGGTGGTGGTGGGGACACTGCGGACGACGGTCGCCTTCTGATCCGTCGCCGCGGGCCTGTCACGCCGCCTCGGGCGGGAATGGTGGCAGGGAGGCCTCAGGCGTGGGCGTGCACTGCCGTGCCGCGACGCCGCAGGTTTCCCCGTTACTGTAACGCTGTTTGGCGACTGCGCGCCGAGGTGCACGGGCAGGCGGTTGATCGACTGCGAACCTTTCCCGCCGCGCGGGCAGGGCATTGAAAAAGCCGCCGCCCGGCATCCCGGACGGCGGCTTTGTTCATGTCACGCTCGGTCAGGCGGCAAGCCCCCGAACGGGACGGATCACTCCGCCTCGTTCAGATACTCGCCTGCATCCGCATCGGTGCCGTGGCCCGAGGGGGCCACCGACGCCAGGGGATCATCCCCGGTGCCGGCCGCATCGCGCGGGCTGCGGGCCTGTTCGGCCGCACGCTCTTCCGCCGCGCTCGCCGGAGCGATGAGCGAGGCTTCCTGCATCTTGCGCTGGGCGACGCGCAGCGCCGCATCGCGCGAGGTGGCCGCGACGCGCAGGCGACCCATGCCCGCACCGGTACCGGCGGGGATCAGGCGGCCGACGATCACATTCTCCTTCAGGCCAAGCAGCGTGTCCTTCTTGCCCTGCACCGCGGCTTCGGTGAGCACGCGGGTGGTCTCCTGGAACGACGCGGCCGAGATGAAGCTGCGGGTCTGCAGCGACGCCTTGGTGATGCCGAGCAGGATCGGCTTGCCCATCGCGGGCTGCTGGCCCGGCTGGAGCTTCTCGTTATGCTCGTCCATCTCGTCGCGATCGACCTGTTCGCCCGCCAGCAGCGTGGTGTCGCCGCCGTCGGTGATCTCGACCTTCTGCAGCATCTGGCGAACGATCACCTCGATGTGCTTGTCGTTGATCTTCACGCCCTGCAGTCGATACACTTCCTGGATTTCGCTGACCAGATATTCGGCCAGCGGTTCGATGCCGAGCACTTCCAGAATGTCGTGCGGATCCGGCGAACCGCCGATCAGGTTGTCGCCACGCTTGACGTAGTCGCCTTCCTGAACGTCGATCACCTTCGACTTCGGGACCAGATACTCCACGACCTCGCCGCCGTCCTCCGGCTGGATGCCGATCTTGCGCTTGGCCTTGTAGTCCTTGCCGAACACCACGCGGCCCGAGACCTTCGCGATGATGGCATTTTCCTTGGGCTTGCGCGCTTCGAACAGCTCGGCGACGCGCGGCAGACCACCGGTGATGTCGCGGGTCTTGGCGGACTCACGCGCCACACGGGCCAGAACGTCACCGCCCTGCACCGTGGCACCATCCTCGACCGAGATCACCGCGCCCGGCGCCAGCATGTAGCGGGCGGCTTCGGCGGCATTCTCGCCGGTGAGGGTCATGCGAGGACGCAGGTCCTCCTTCTTGCCCGCACCGCGGAACTCGGTGACGACGCGCTGGGCGATGCCCGTCGCTTCGTCGACCTGCTCCGTCATGGTCTTGCCTTCGATGATGTCCTGATACTTCACGACACCACCGGTTTCGGTGATCACCGGCATAGTGAACGGATCCCACTCGGCCATGCGATCGCCGGCGCTGACCAGATGGCCGTCGTCGAACATCACATAGGCGCCGTACGGGATCTTGTGCACGGCCAGCTCGCGGCCATCCATGTCCATGATCGCGATTTCGCCCGAGCGGCTGAGAACCACGCGACGGCCGCGCTGATCCTCGATCAGGCGCAGGTCGCGGAACTCGGCCTTGCCGTCCACGGGGGCTTCGAGGTTCGACTGCTCGTTGAGCTGCGCCGCACCGCCGATGTGGAAGGTACGCATGGTCAGCTGCGTGCCCGGCTCGCCGATCGACTGCGCCGCGATGACGCCGACCGCTTCGCCGATGTTCACCGGGGTACCGCGGGCGAGGTCACGCCCGTAGCACTTGGCGCACACGCCGAGCTTGGCTTCGCAGACCAGCGGCGAACGGATCTTCACCGCCGGGGTGCTGAGCGCCTCGATCTGCGCGATCATCGGCTCGTCGAGCAGGGTGCCGATCGGGATCACCACCGCGTTGGTCTTCGGATCGACGATGTCCTCGGCCGTGGTGCGGCCCAGGATGCGCTCGCCGAGCGAGGCGATCACCGAACCGCCCTGCACGATCGCCTTCATCTCCAGCGCGCGCTCGGTACCGCAATCGTCCTCGAGAACGACGCAATCCTGCGACACGTCGACCAGACGGCGGGTGAGGTAACCCGAGTTCGCCGTCTTCAACGCGGTGTCCGCGAGGCCCTTACGAGCGCCGTGGGTCGAGTTGAAGTACTCAAGGACGGTCAGACCTTCCTTGAAGTTCGAGATGATCGGCGTTTCGATGATCTCGCCCGACGGCTTGGCCATCAGGCCGCGCATGCCGGCCAGCTGCTTGATCTGCGCCGCCGAACCACGGGCACCGGAGTGCGCCATGATGTAGATGGCGTTGTCGGGCATCTGACGGCCGGTCTCGGGGTCCTTCTTGACCGCCTTGATCTCGTCCATCATCGCCGCGGCCACCTGGTCACCGCAACGGCTCCAGGCGTCGATCACCTTGTTGTACTTCTCCTGCTGCGTGATCAGGCCGTCCTGATACTGCTGCTCGAAGTCCTTCACCAGCGCCTTGGTCTCGTCGACCAGACCGACCTTGGCGTCCGGAATGATCATGTCGTCCTTGCCGAACGAGATGCCGGCCTTGAACGCGTGGCGGAAGCCCAGCGACATGATCGCGTCGGCGAACAGCACGGTCTCCTTCTGGCCGGTGTGACGATAGACCTCGTCGATCACGTCGCCCACGTCCTTCTTGGTGAGCAGGCGATTGACGACGTCGAACGGCACCTTGTGGCTGTGCGGCAGGCACTCGCCCAGCAGCATGCGGCCCGGCGTGGTCTGGTAGCGCTTGAGGTAGGTCTGGCCGTTCTCGTCGGTTTGCGGCACGCGGCTGGTGATCTTCGAGTGCAGCGTCACCGCGCCGGCGTTGAGAGCCTGGTGGACCTCCGCCATGTCGGCGAGCAGCATGCCTTCGCCCGGCTCGCCTTCCTTCTCCATGGTGATGTAATAGAGACCCAGCACCATGTCCTGCGACGGCACGATGATCGGCTTGCCGTTGGCGGGGGACAGGATGTTGTTGGTCGACATCATCAGGACGCGCGCTTCCAGCTGCGCCTCGAGGCTCAGCGGAACGTGGACGGCCATCTGGTCACCGTCGAAGTCGGCGTTGAACGCCGAGCAGACCAGCGGGTGGAGCTGGATCGCCTTGCCTTCGATCAGCACCGGCTCGAACGCCTGGATGCCCAGACGGTGGAGCGTCGGCGCGCGGTTCAGCAGCACCGGGTGCTCGCGGATCACTTCGTCCAGGATGTCCCAGACTTCCTTGCGCTCCTTCTCCACCCACTTCTTCGCCTGCTTCAGGGTCATGGACAGACCCTTGGCGTCAAGACGGGCGTAGATGAACGGCTTGAACAGCTCGAGCGCCATCTTCTTCGGCAGGCCGCACTGGTGCAGCTTGAGTTCCGGACCGGTCACGATGACCGAACGGCCCGAATAGTCGACGCGCTTGCCGAGCAGGTTCTGACGGAAGCGGCCCTGCTTGCCCTTGAGCATGTCGGACAGCGACTTGAGCGGACGCTTGTTCGCACCAGTGATGGTGCGGCCGCGGCGGCCGTTGTCGAACAGCGCGTCGACGGCTTCCTGCAGCATGCGCTTTTCGTTGCGGACGATGATGTCCGGCGCGCGCAGCTCCATGAGGCGCTTGAGGCGGTTGTTACGGTTGATCACGCGGCGGTACAGATCGTTCAGATCCGAGGTCGCGAAGCGGCCGCCGTCCAGCGGCACCAGCGGGCGCAGCTCGGGCGGGATGACCGGCACGACGTCCAGGATCATCCATTCCGGGCGGTTGCCGGAGTCGATGAAGCTCTCGACGACCTTGAGACGCTTGATGATCTTCTTGGGCTTCAGCTCCGACTTGGTCGTCGCCAGCTCTTCCAAAAGCTCCTTGCGCTCGCCCTCGAGGTCGAGATCCATGAGCATGATCTTGACCGCTTCCGCGCCGATGCCGGCGGAGAAGGCGTCCTCGCCGTACTCATCCTGCGCGTCGAGCAGTTCATCCTCGGTGAGGAGCTGGAACTTCTCGAGCGGGGTGAGGCCCGGCTCGGTGACGATGTAGCTCTCGAAGTACAGCACGCGCTCGAGCTGCTTGAGCTGCATGTCGAGCAGCAGGCCGATGCGGCTCGGCAGCGACTTCAGGAACCAGATGTGGGCAACCGGCGCGGCCAGTTCGATATGGCCCATGCGCTCGCGGCGGACCTTCGACACGGTCACTTCCACGCCGCACTTTTCGCAGACGATGCCCTTGTACTTCATGCGCTTGTACTTGCCGCACAGGCACTCGTAATCCTTGATCGGACCAAAGATGCGCGCGCAGAACAGGCCGTCACGCTCGGGCTTGAACGTGCGGTAGTTGATCGTCTCGGGCTTCTTGATCTCGCCGAACGACCAGCTGCGGATACGGTCCGGCGACGCGATCCCGATCTGGATCTGGTCGAAGGTTTCCGGCTTGGCGAGCGGGTTCGCGAAGTTCGTCAGTTCGTTCATTTCTTCACTCCATCGCCCTCCCGCGGACGGGAGGGGCTAGGGGAGGGGATATCTTGTCGTCGGCAGGCGGCTGGCGGCCCCCTCCCCCGAAGGCGAGAGGGGCGCCGGTTCCTTACTCCGCTGCGATCTGCACGCCGTCGTCGTCGAAGCCGAGTTCGGCATTCTTCAACTCGACGTTGAGGCCCAGCGAGCGCATTTCCTTGACGAGCACGTTGAAGCTCTCCGGGATGCCGGCCTCGAAGGTGTCGTCGCCCTTGACGATCGCTTCGTAGACCTTGGTGCGGCCGACCACGTCGTCCGACTTCACCGTCAGCATTTCCTGGAGCGTGTACGCCGCACCATAAGCCTGCAGCGCCCACACTTCCATTTCACCGAAGCGCTGGCCACCGAACTGCGCCTTACCGCCCAGCGGCTGCTGGGTGACGAGGCTGTACGGCCCGATCGAACGCGCGTGGATCTTGTCGTCGACCAGGTGGTGCAGCTTGAGCACATACTTGTACCCCACCGTCACCTTGCGGTCGAACGCCTCGCCCGTGCGGCCGTCGAACAGCGTCACCTGACCGGACTCGTCGAGGCCCGCCATGCGGAGCATCGCCGAGACGTCGGCTTCCACCGCGCCGTCGAACACCGGGGTGGCCATCGGCACGCCCGAACGGACGTTCTGCGCCAGGTCCACCAGCTGTTCGGTCGAGCGGCGGTCCAGCTCGGCCTTGTAGTTGTCGCCGTAGACGGTGCCGAGCAGCTCCTTCACCGCTTCCGGCGCTTCGCCGGCCTGCGGGTTCGGGTTGGCTGCACGCCAGGCATCGAGCGCATCGCCGATCTTCCGGCCCAGGCCGCGTGCGGCCCAGCCCAGATGGGTCTCGAAGATCTGCCCGACGTTCATGCGCGACGGCACGCCCAGCGGGTTGAGCACGAAGTCGACCGGGGTGCCGTCCTCGAGGAACGGCATGTCTTCCTGCGGCAGAATGCGGGAGATGATGCCCTTGTTGCCGTGGCGGCCGGCCATCTTGTCGCCCGGCTGCAGCTTGCGCTTCACCGCGACGAACACCTTGACCATCTTCAGCACGCCCGGCGGCAGCTCGTCGCCGCGCTCCAGCTTCTCGCGGCGGTCCTCGAACTTGTCCTTGATGCGCTTCACGGCCTCGTCATACTGGCCCTTCACCGCTTCCAGGTTGCCCTGCATGGCATCGTCCTGCACCGCGAACTTCCACCACTCGTGGCGGTCGACGCTGTCGAGCAGGTCCTCGTCGATCGTGACGCCCTTCTTCAGGCCCTTCGGCGCGGCGGTTGCCACCTGACCCAGCAGCATCTCGCGCAGACGCGACCAGGTCGCGCGGTTGAGAATGTTGCGTTCGTCGTCGGCGTCCTTGCGCAGGCGCTCGATTTCCTCGCGCTCGATCGCCAGGGCACGCTCGTCCTTGTCGATGCCGTGACGGTTGAACACGCGGACGTCGACGATCGTGCCGGCCACGCCCGGGGGCAGACGCAGCGAGGTGTCGCGCACGTCGCTGGCCTTTTCGCCGAAGATGGCGCGGAGGAGCTTTTCTTCCGGCGTCATCGGGCTTTCGCCCTTCGGGGTGATCTTGCCGACCAGGATGTCGCCCGGCTCCACTTCCGCGCCGACATACACGATGCCCGCTTCGTCGAGGTTGCGCAGGGCTTCCTCGCCGACGTTCGGGATGTCGCGGGTGATGTCTTCCGGCCCGAGCTTGGTGTCGCGCGCCATCACTTCGAACTCATCGATATGGATCGACGTGAACACGTCGTCCTTCACGATGCGCTCGTTGATCAGGATCGAGTCCTCGTAGTTGTAGCCGTTCCACGGCATGAACGCGACGAGCACGTTGCGGCCCAGCGCCAGCTCGCCGAACTCGGTCGACGGGCCGTCGGCGATCACGTCGCCGGCCTGCACGATGTCGCCCACCTTCACCAGCGGACGCTGGTTGATGCAGGTCGACTGGTTCGAGCGCTGGAACTTCATCAGCGTGTAGATGTCGACGCCGCTCTCGCTGGCATCGACGTCACCCGTCGCACGGACCACGATACGGGTCGCATCGACCTGGTCGACCACGCCCGAGCGCTTGGCGGCGATCGCGGCGCCGGAATCCCGGGCAACGGTCGCTTCCATGCCGGTGCCGACGAAGGGCGCTTCCGCCTTCACCAGCGGCACCGCCTGGCGCTGCATGTTCGAGCCCATCAGCGCGCGGTTCGCGTCGTCCTTCTCGAGGAACGGGATCAGCGAAGCGGCGACCGAGACGAGCTGCTTCGGCGACACGTCCATCAGCGTCACCTGATCGCGGAGCGCCATCAGGAATTCGCCGGCCTGGCGGGCCGAGACGAGATCGTCGACAAAGCCGCCGGTCTCGTCGAGCTCGGCGGATGCCTGCGCGATCGTGTGCTTCTGCTCTTCCATCGCCGACAGGTAGACGACCTCGTTGGTCACCTTGCCGTCGATGATCTTGCGATACGGCGTCTCGATGAAGCCGTACTTGTTGACGCGGCTGAAGGTCGCGAGGCTGTTGATCAGACCGATGTTCGGGCCTTCCGGCGTTTCGATCGGGCAGATACGGCCATAGTGGGTCGGGTGAACGTCGCGGACTTCGAAGCCTGCGCGCTCACGGGTGAGACCGCCCGGCCCGAGCGCCGAGACGCGACGCTTGTGCGTCACTTCGGAGAGCGGGTTGGTCTGGTCCATGAATTGCGACAGCTGCGACGAACCGAAGAACTCACGCACCGCGGCGACCGCGGGCTTGGCGTTGATCAGGTCGTTCGGCATCACCGTCGACACGTCGACCGACGACATGCGCTCCTTCACGGCGCGCTCCATGCGGAGCAGACCGACGCGGTACTGGTTCTCAAGCAGCTCGCCCACCGAGCGGACGCGGCGGTTGCCGAGATTGTCGATGTCGTCGACTTCGCCCTTGCCGTCCTTGAGGTTCACGAGGGTCTTGACGACCTCGAGAATGTCCTCGGTGCGCAGCGTCGTGACGGTGTCCGGGGTGTCGAGGCCCAGGCGCATGTTGAGCTTCACGCGGCCGACGGCCGAGAGATCGTAGCGCTCCGGATCGAAGAACAGGCCCGCGAACAGGGATTCCGCAGTCTCGAGCGTCGGCGGCTCGCCGGGGCGCATGACGCGGTAGATGTCGGACAGGGCCTGCTGGCGCTCTTCGGCCTTGTCGACCTTGAGCGTGTTGCGGATCCACGGACCCGTGGCGATGTGATCGATGTCGAGCAGCTCGATCCGGTCGATACCGGCCTTGTCGAGCTTCTCCAGGTTCTCGGCCGAGACTTCGTCGCCGGCTTCGATGTAGATTTCGCCGGTCGCCTCGTTGATCAGGTCATAGGCGCTGTAGCGGCCGAAGATTTCCTCGGTCGGGATCAGCAGCGTCTCAAGACCGTCCTTCGCTGCCTTGTTGGCAGCGCGCGGGCTGATCTTCTGGCCGGCCGGGAACACGATCTCGCCAGACTTGGCGTCGACGATGTCGAACATCGGCTTCGAACCGCGCCAGTTTTCCACCTGGAAGGGGATCTGCCAGCCGTTCGGACCGCGCAGGAAGGTGACGCGGTTGTAGAAATAGTTGAGGATCTCTTCCGAGGTCAGCCCCAGCGCATACAGCAGGCTGGTGACCGGCAGCTTGCGCTTGCGGTCGATACGGACGTTGACGATGTCCTTGGCGTCGAACTCGAAGTCCAGCCACGAACCGCGATACGGGATCACGCGCGCGGCGAAGAGATACTTGCCCGAAGCGTGAGTCTTGCCGCGATCGTGATCGAACAGCACGCCCGGCGAACGGTGCATCTGGCTGACGATGACGCGCTCGGTGCCGTTGATGAAGAACGTGCCGTTCTCGGTCATGAGCGGCATGTCGCCCATGTACACGTCCTGCTCCTTGATATCGAGCACCGACCGTGCTTCCGTATCGGGATCGACCTCGAACACGATGAGGCGGAGGGTAACGCGCATCGGCGCCGCATAGGTGATGCCGCGCTGGCGGCACTCGTCGACGTCGAACTTCGGATCCTCGAGCTCGTAGGTCACGAAGTCGAGCTCGGCGGTGCCGGCGAAGTCGCGGATCGGGAACACGCTGCGGAGCGTCTTCTCGAGGCCGGACACATAGCCGATCGAGGGGTCCGACCGCAGGAACTGTTCGTAGGATTCGCGCTGAACCTCGATCAGGTTCGGCATCTGCACCACTTCGTGGATGTCGCCGAACACCTTGCGGATGCGGCGCTTCAGCGTGCCGCCCTCGATTGCCTTGGTAGCCATAGGTGTGTGTTGCCTCGTCAGCCGTAAACTCGGTGCCCCTGTCCGGGAGCCAGGACGTGCAAATCGACGCCGAAAGGCCGCGCGAGCCCCGATGTTCGGGATTCGGCAGCTCTAGGGGCGTCTGACAAGCCGTTCCGATCCATTCGTACGACACACTGCGCGACGGCGTGCCATGTCCCGATCGGACGACCAGAGCGGGGATATAGGGGCTGGGGCGGGGGATGTCAAAGGTTGTGCGCGGGAGGACGGTGCATCGCGAGCAGTGCTGTCCCTAGGTGAGTCAAGAGCATCCTTTGCGAAGTCGGGTCCTCCATCCAAATAAAAAATCGGTAACATATGTTGCCTAGTGAACGATCTGGTGTTTACGCTTGCAAGAACCGAATCGTCGGCGCGATCGCCGTAAGAGACGGAAGCTGCCAAGTCCCGAGCGGGCGGGACTTGTCGGCCGTGAATCATGAGGGTTGCGAGCGACTTCTGTGAAGTGGCTGATTTGGCGTACAGAATCGTGATCAGCGGCTCACGTGCGCGGCATGATGTGGGGCTAGCCTGCAGTTGTTGAGGCGTTCTTGCTGCGAGGGCACGCGCAAGGGCTGGAGGCTTGCAAATAGCTCGTTGTTTCTGGGGGGAAGCATGTTCTCGTTTGTCACCGATGATCTGTTGCGGGCAGATCGCAACTCGCTGACGCTGGTGCGAATATTGCTCGCTGCGTCGGTTATCTACTCGCACTCGCTGGAGGCGACGCATGCAACGGACGAAACGATCGCGCTGTTCGGGCGACCGATCTCCTGGATGGCGGTGAACGGCTTCTTCGCGCTTTCGGGTTTCCTGATGTACCGCAGCCTTGAACGGAAGCCCTCGATCAGCAGCTTCGCGCTGGCGCGGTTCTTGCGCATTTGGCCCGGGATCGCCGTGATGACCCTCGTCGTCACGATCCTGTTCATCCCGTTCTCTACGGTGCCGCTTCCGCAATATCTTGTGGGTACAGAGACCCTGCGGTTCATCTTTTCCAACCTTGTGCTCATCAACAACTATACGTTGACTGGCGTATATTGCGGCGGTGCGGTACTCTGTACGGTGAACGGTTCGCTCTGGACGATCCCGTGGGAAATCCGCTGCTATTTTGGGATTGCGCTCTTGTCCAAGCTGGGACTGCTGCGCAGCCGGGCCTTCTACAGGTTTGTGATCCCGTTGACGATAGTCTACGCTCTGCTCTTCGCATATCCGCCGGTACATGCTCGGCTGGACGCGCTCCTTCACGGCCACCTCTATTATCCGGAGCAGGTCGGGCGGCTGTGGACCTCGTTCATGCTGGGCGCCTTGGCCTACGCGATGCGCCATCGCATTCCGCTCTCCTGGGCAGGGGCTCTGGCGTTGTTCGGCCTGGTGTTCGTCACGCGGAACGCCATGGTTGGCGATCTGGTCCGCAGCATCGCTATTCTGTACTGGATTCTTTGCCTGGGCTTTCATTCCCGCGTGCTGGTCAAGCCGTCAGCGAAGATCTCGGACCTTTCCTTTGGCACCTACATTTACAGCTTTCCCGTGATGGACGTGATTCTGATTAGCTTCCCCCGCGTAGAGGGGCATGTGCTAGGACTGGCTACCTTCCTCTTCGTGCTGCCGGTCGCAGCGCTTTCGTGGGAGCTGGTGGAAAAGCCGGCGCAGGCACTCCGCAACAACCTGCGGCTTCCGCAGTTCCGCCGCTTTAGGCTCGGGTGAGTCGGCGATTTCTCGACGGCAATCGAACTGTCTCGGCGGTGCAGCGATAGTTTAACAATTCCCAGCCACCGCCGCCCTTCCAAATAAGGGAGGGAAACCATGAACAAGAAATCGGGTCTCGTTGTTGCTTTGCTCGCCACAGTTTCGGCGACGGCGGCGCATGCGCAGGAAGCGGCGCAGGAAGCCGCACCGGGCGACATCATCGTCACGGCGCAGAAGTTCGAGCAGAAGCTGCGCGACGTGCCGATCACCATCACCGCGGTGACGCAGGAGCAGATGAAGCGGATCGGCGTCGACGACCTCGACGAGCTTTCCAACTACGTGCCCGGCCTCAACATCCAGGAGCAGAGCGCCAACAATCCGGGCATCGTGATCCGCGGCATCACCTCGGACAGCGGCTCTGCCCAGCAGGCAGCGCGCGTCACGCTCTACTATAACGGCGTCGATATCTCGCGCTCGCGCGGTGCCTATCAGGCGATCTACGACGTCGACCGGATCGAAGTGGTGAAGGGGCCGCAGGCGACGCTGTTCGGCACCGCCTCTACGATCGGCGCAGTCAGCATCATTTCGGCGCGGCCCCAGCCGGGCGTTTCGGGCGAGCTCACCGCCGGCTATGGCAACTACAACGCCTATCTGCTGGGCGGGCACCTGAACGTCGGCAACGACGTGATCGCCGCGCGCGTCGCCGGCGAGTTCAAGAAGCGCGACGGCTACGTCCAGAACCTGTCGCCGACGCAGGACGATCTCTATGCGCAGAACCAGCTGGGGCTGCGCGCCTCCGTGCGCTACACGCCCACCGCGGCGCTGACCGTGGACCTGATCGGCACCTATGACCGCCAGCGCAACAGCGGCACGCCGTTCATCTCGAAGCGGTTCGCTACCTCGCAGGGCCCGGGCAACCCGTTCGGCGCCGCCAATCTTTCCGGCTCGCCCTTTTCCAAGCAGGTGCTCGGCAAGGACAAGCTGGGCCTGACCCGCGACGTCTATGACGTCAACCTCACGGCGCGGTACGATCTCGGCGATGGTTGGAGCTTCACCACGGTGAACGGCTACCGCTCGTTCGATTCGCTCGAGGTGTTCGATGCGGACGGCTCGGCGGCCTGGTGGCTGGAATTTGCGGAAGGTGCCTATGGCTCGCAACTCAGCCATGAGTCGCGCTTCGCTTATGTCGGTGATCACGTCCGCACCAGCTTCGGCTGGAACGTGTTTCACGAGAACAACCGGCAGGAAGTGCCGTTCTCGACCGAAGAGGGCATCTATCTTCAGTGCGCTGCTGGCGCGGTTCCTGGGCTGGCCTGCATCTCGCCCGCCGGCGTTGTTACGGCGGCGCAGGCTACGTCGATGCTCACAAAGGGGGCGGCTACGCAGATTCCCTACAGCTCGATCTTCACCAACAAGGGCATCAACGACCAGTATTCGATGTTCGGTGAAGTTACTTGGACTCCCAGCCATCAGCTGGAATTGACTGCGGGGGTCCGCGCTCTGATCGAGCAGCGCAAGTCGGGCTATGTCTCGGTTGCGCCGAAGTCGGTGCTCAGCGGCGCACCGCTGATCCCGGGCCAGACCACCACCAAGGGCACGCTGTGGAGCGAGGACAGCTTCCAGGCCTTCCTGCCGCGCTTCAATGTGCTGTATCGCCTGAACAACGCGATCAACCTCTATGCAACGGTCTCGAAGGGGCGCCGCTCGCCGACCGTGAACCAGGGGGCCACCTCCACCTCTGTCATTCCGGAAGAGACCGTGTGGAACTATGAAGGCGGCGTGAAGCTCGCTCAGGGCATGTTCTCGGGCTCGCTGGGTGTCTATTACCAGAAGTACGACAACTTTCAGATCAGCCGCACCGTTACCGACGCCAACGATCCGTCGGGCCGCCCTGTTGGTTCGAGCGTCACCGAGAGCGCTGGCAGCGCCAGCAATCTCGGCTTCGAGGCGGAAGGGCAACTGCGTCCCACCAGCTGGCTGACGGTGTTCGGCAACGCCGGTTTCATCGATGGCGGTATCGACAATACCAAGTCGAACGGCATTTATGCCAACAACCGCTTCCGCCTGCAGCCGCGGCTCCAGTGGGCGGCGGGCTTCACCGTCGATGCTCCGGTGGGCAATGGCATGCGCGTCTTCGCGACGCCGAGCGTGACCTATCGCAGCAAGATCTTCTTCGAGATCCCGAACAAGGAAGCGATCTCGCAGGACAAGGTCACGCTGGTCAACGTGAAGGCCGGCCTGAGCTTCGCGGAAGGCCGCTACGAGATTGCGGGCTATGTGCGCAACGCGACGAACGAGCGCTATCTGCTCGATGCCGGCAACACCGGCGGCGGGTTCAACGATCCCACCTACATTCCGGCCGAGCCGCGCTTCTATGGGGTGCAGCTGACCGGCCGCTTCTGATCAGTATCTCGCGCTGATGAGAACAGGGGAGGGCTTGCCGCACAGGAGGTGGCGAGCCCTTTCTTTTCAACGGGTTGCTGGGTGTATTTCGCGCAGCGCCCGGCAAGAACCGTGCCTGAATGACGGGTGAATGCATCGCGTCACCCGGAGCGCAGCACGGTTCGCCGCAGGTAGTGGGGGCGTTTCGAGAGTTCCATCCGTTGAACCCTCGTCATGAAACAGTGTCAGACCCCGCTTCGCCCCCGCGCCGCACTGTTGATCAGTGCCGCGTTCCTTGCCACCCCTGCCTTCGCTCAGGAGGCGGTGCCGCAGCAAAGCGTCACGCCGCCTCCAGCCGTTCAGGCGCAGCCACCGCAGGCCGCCGCGCCTGCGCCGCAAGTCCGCATGGCACCGGCCGCGCCGGTCGTGCAGGCCGTTCCGTCGCTTGAGCAACAAATGGCCGGCAGCGCCAATCAGGCGCCGTCGACCGCCGATGCCGAGCCTCAGCGCGCGGCGCGCGCAGGGCGCAATGCGCCGCGCCCCGAGGCTCGGGCTGCCGCCCAGCCACGCCAGGCCGCGGCTGTCCCGCCCCCGGCGGCGCCCGCACAGGAAAGGGCAGCATCACCCGCGCCCGTAGCGCCGCCCCAGGCCGCCGAACCCGCCCAACAGCCCGCGGCGCCCGCTGATCAGGTCACGCAGACAACGCAGACCACGACTGAAGAAACGCGGTCTACCCCGCTGCTTCCCTGGATCCTCGGGGGTCTTGCCGTGATCCTGGCGGCGGTCGCTGCAACGGTTCTGCTCCGCCGTAGCCGCCCGAAGGACGACGTGCTGGTGCGCGAGACCGCGACCACGGCCGAGCCTGTTGCCCACCGGCCGGCCCCGCAGCCGGTGCCGCCGCGCAGTGACATTGGTCTTGCGGCTGTCGCTGCCGCGCCGGTGATGGCGCCGGCCGCTGCGCCCCAGGCGATTACCGAGCCGGTTGCAGAAGCGCATGTCGAGGCCAAGCTTGCCGAGCCAGACGACGCGGTGCTCGAGCATGTCGTGGATGCGGCTGCGCCCGTCGCCAACCGTCCGTGGCTGGAGCTGGGGCTGCGCCCCGTGCGCGCCGGTACCAGCGAGGAAGAAGCGCTGGTGGATATCGAGCTGACGGTCGGCAATTCCGGCGACACGGCCGCCCGCGACGTCCGCATCTCTACCTTCCTGCTCGCCGATGCTGCGCCGAGCGAGATGGAGCAGCTGCTCACCCGCCATGGTCCGGCCGCCGACGTTCCCCCCGTGACGATCGACGCCGGTGACGGTGCCCGTGTCGATGCCCACTTGGCCGTGCCGAAGGGCGAGCTGGGCCGCACGTTCAACCCGGTTGTCGTGGCCGAAGCGCGCTACCGCCTGCCGGACGGTCGCGAAGGCCGCACCAGTGCCGCTTTCCGCATCGGCCGTGCTGCACCGGCCGCCGACGGACTGGGTCCGATCGGTGCCACGCGGCCGCATCTTGTCGAGGACCTCGAGGCGGAACTGCTCGGTACGCCCGCGCACGCCTGACCGGCTTCCTCTTCAACGGCCCGCGTTCCCAGGGGACGCGGGCCTTTTCACGCCTCCTGCTTCCCATGGGGGAAATGTAATACTATCACCCCAGGCTTCGGTTCTCTGGGGAGACAATATGCAGCTTCGTACCTTCGTCCTCGCCGCGCTGGCGACGACCGCGCTGATCCCGGCCGCTACTGCGCAGCAGGCCCAGCCTTTCAACGACATCCCGGCCAAGTTCGTTCTGCCGGAAGGATCGAAGGATTACATTCGCCGCGAGGTGATGGTGCCGATGCGGGACGGCACCAAGCTGTTCACCACGATCGTAATCCCCAAGGGCGCCCGGAACGCACCGATCCTGCTCACCCGCACGCCCTATGACGCCTACAACCGCGTCCGCCGTACGGACAGCAACAAGATGCTTTCGGTGCTGGCGCAGGGCGACGAGGTGTTCACCCAGGCCGGCTATATTCGCGTGTTCCAGGACATCCGAGGCAAGTACCGTTCGGAGGGCGATTTCGTCGTCACCCGGCCACCGGTGGGCCCGCTCAACCCCACCAAGATCGACGACACCACCGATGCGTACGACACGATCGACTGGCTGGTGAAGAACTTGCCGGAATCGAACGGCAAGGTCGGCATGCTCGGCTCGTCCTATGAAGGATGGACCGTGGTGATGGCGCTGCTGCATCCGCACCCGGCGCTGAAGGTCGCCGCGCCCGAAAGCCCCATGATCGACGGCTGGATGGGTGACGACTGGTTCCACCACGGCGCCTTCCGCCTGCCGAACATCGGCTGGATTTCCGGCATCACCGGCTACAAGGCTGGTGGCCCGACGCCGCCCAATGGCGGCTGGGACGATTATGAAACGTTCCGCAAGGTCGGCTCGGCCGGCGACTGGGCCAAGCAATATGGGTATGACCAGCTGCCCTTCTGGCAGAAGCTGAGCCAGCACGTTTCCTACGACGCCTTCTGGCAGGGCCAGGCGTTGGACAAGATCCTCGCCGCAAATCCGTCCAACGTTCCTACGCTGTGGGAGCAGGGGCTGTGGGACCATGAGGACATGTACGGCGCGATCCACGCCTGGGAGGAGCTGCAGAAGACCCCGCAGGCCACCAACAACTTCCTGTTGATGGGCCCATGGCGGCACTCGGGCTTCAACTATAACGGATCGAAGCTCGGCGAGCTGAACTTCGAGGGCGACACCGCCCTCCAGGCCCGCCGCGACATCCTGCTGCCCTTCTTCAACGCGCATCTGAAGGATGGCTCTCCTGCTTATACCCCGCCGGTCGCGAGCATCTACAACACCGGGGAGAACCACTGGGACTTCCTGAACAAGTGGCCGCTCACCGGAGAGTTGACGCCGCTCTATCTCGGCGCGGGCGAGGGTGCAGGCTTCGACAAGCCGGGGGCAGGGGAGGACAGCTATGTCTCCGATCCCGCCAAGCCGGTTCCCTATCTGCCGCGGCCGATCAATTTCAACGACGGCCGCTGGGGCACCTATCTCGTCACCGACCAGCGCTTCGTCGACGGGCGGCAGGACGTGCTGACCTATGCGACGCCGGTGCTGACCGCGCCAATGCGCCTTTCGGGCACGCCGCTGGCGGACATCTTCGCCAAGACGACCGGCACCGATGGCGACTTCGTCGTCAAGGTGATCGACGTCTATCCGGACGAGATTGCCACCAGCAAGGAGATGGGCGGCTTCCAGCTCCCGATCTCGATGGACATCTTTCGCGGGCGCTATCGCAACTCGTTCGAGCATCCCACGCCGATTCCGGCGGGCAAGGTGCAGGAATACAAGTTCCGTCTGCCGGTGGTGAACCACACCTTCCTGCCCGGACACCGCATCATGGTGCAGATCCAGTCGACCCTGTTCCCGGTCTACGATCGCAACCCGCAGAAATATGTGGAGAACATCTTCTTCGCCAAGCCCGGGGATTATCAGAAGGCGACGGTGACGATCCTCTACGGCGGCGAACAGTCGAGTTCGGTGCTGCTGCCGGTGGTGCCGGTGGACCAGAGCCAGGCGCGGGGGCGCTGAAGGTGACGCCCGCCTTCCCCATGGGGAGGGCGGGCGTTGCCTCCGGGGATCGATGCCGATCAGGAAAGGGGCGCTCTTCCCATCGAGCCCGGCATATATGGCGGACGTCAGTCGGGAGCGGACCGCCGCCTGCTCCTATGATGCAAAGGCATGGCAAAAGGAAAAGGAAGCGGGGCCCACTGGTCTTCCGCCGATTGCGCAGCTCGTTTCACCCCCGGTTAGGATTCGTTAACGCGGTTGCTTCATGATGCAGTGCCAAAGGGCGGCCCTGCGGGGCACGTGTCAGGGCCCGCCGCTGGGGGTTGCGTTCATGAAGTCCGAAACCGTTCGTCACTATTTGATGACTGCGCTGGAATTCGGCGCCTATTGCGTACTGATGACGCTTCTCAGCTACCTGATGGTGCTGCTGGTGATGCGCGCACCGCAGCCGCATAGCGGGATTTACATCGGGCTCGCGGTCATGGCGGCGCTGCTGACCGGCCTGCACGCAGGGAAGATGTTCCGGATGTACCGCCGGGCCTGGCTGCGGCTGCAGCAGCGCAAGAACATTCCGGCACCGGTGCGTCACTGGTCCGATCGTATCGCTGCCGAGGAAGCAGTGGGGCGCCAGAACAAGCTGCGCAAGCAGGCGGGTGTCGACGACGTTTCGCCTGAGTTGCAAGCTATCCGCCTGCGCATCGCCGAGCGCATGGCGCGGGAAGACCGTGAGCGCGAAGAGCTCGACCGCGAAGAGCGCGAGCGGATCGAGCGTGAGCGGATCGAGCGTGTGGAGCGGGCTCGCTCGCAGCGCATCCGCGCCGAAGCAGCACGCAGCGGCGGCAAGAACTGAGCGGCTGACCGTCGACGCCGAACGGATCGCCGCACGCGGACTGGCGGCAGCCGCCGATGCAGCTTCCGTTCACCTATGGCCGCTCAATTTCGGGGCGTGAGACCGGGCAGGCATGGAACAGCGTTGGCGGGGATCGTTCTTGGAGCGATCTTCTCGCCTGTGCACGCACAAGAGCGGCCGTCGGCCGATGCAACGCCGCAAGCCATCCCGGGCGTCCTGCCCGAGCGCTTCCGACTTCCCGCAACGCCTACCGCAACGCCCACCACCGCGCCCGTTGCCACGCCTGATGCCGGCGCAATCGTGCAGCCGGTGATCGTCCCGGTTGCTGCGCCTCGACCCAGACCCCGCCCGACGCTCTCTCCGGCACCTCGCCCTTTGCCGACAGACGCGCCGACTGTGGGTCGCGCCATAACCCCTTCGGCGGAGCAATCGCCTGCGCTGGCGCCGGTGATTGCCACTTCGCCGCCGGCGCCCCGGCCGCCGCGTCGAGCGCCAGTGCCGCCCTCAGCGCCTCTCGGGTCTTGGGCGTGGCTCGTCCTCGCTACATTGGGCGCTGCTGCTCTCTTCACTGTCAGCTGGCGGCGGCGGGCGCGGGTGCCAGCGCTGGCCGAAGCGGCAAATTCTGAAGGCGAGAACGTTCCTGCCCCCGTAACACCAGTCCCTGCCGTGTTGCCGCCTGGTGCCGCGGCGGCGCCGTTCCAGGTTCACGTCGCCACCGCTGCCCTTGCCATGTACGAAGATATCGTGGCGTTCGATCTGGAAGTCGAAGTGGTCAACGTTCAGCCAGGGCCGGCGGAGGGTCTCCGCGTTGCGCTTGCGCTCATCAGTGCGAGCCCGGACCAGGACCTTCAGCGCGCGGCGTTCCACGCGGGTCCCCCGCCGCAGCTTTCGGCAGATCCGATAGCGCTGATGCCCGCCGGGCGGGCGCGTATTCCGGTGCGCCTCACCCTGCGGCGCGACCAACTACACGTGATTGCGCTGGGCGGGCGGCCGATGTTCGTCGGGATGCTGCTCTGCGACCTGCGCTGGCGCGGCGGCTTGAGCGTCCATCGGTACGGCGCGGATTTTCTGCTGGGAGCTGCGGGGCAGGGCGCCAGGCCTGGACCGATTTGGCTCGACCGGCCGACACCGAGGGCGCTCTCCGCCATCGCCTACACGCCTCAGGTCACATAGGTCCCCAGCGTGAATGAAAAGAGGCGACCCGTCGCCGGGCCGCCTCCTTTCTGTATCCAAGCCTTGAAACGGGCTGGAAAGTGCTTACTTGACCTCGACGGTCGCGCCAGCTTCTTCCAGCTGCTTCTTGATCTTCTCGGCCTCGTCCTTGGACACGCCTTCCTTGACCGGCTTCGGAGCGCCTTCGACCAGCGCCTTTGCTTCGGTGAGGCCCAGGCTGGTGATGGCGCGGACTTCCTTGATGACGTTGATCTTCTTGCCACCGTCGCCGGTGAGGATCACGTCGAACTCGGTCTGCTCTTCAGCAGCCGGGGCAGCGGCGCCACCAGCGGCCGGGCCGGCAACGGCGACGGCAGCGGCGGCCGAAACGCCCCACTTCTCTTCGAGCAGCTTCGAGAGCTCGGCGGCCTCGAGAACGGTCAGGGCGGAAAGCTGGTCGACGATTGCGTTAAGGTCAGCCATGATAAACTCCAGTCAGTTCAAAGTTTCGGGATAGTAATAAAGGTCGCTCGAAGCCGAAGCTCAGGCAGCCTGCTTTTCGCTGTACGCCGCAAGCACGCGGGCGATCTGCGCCGCCGGTGCCTGGGTGATGGTTGCGAGCTTGGTCGCGGGTGCTGCGATGAGCCCCACGAGCTTGCCGCGCAGCTCGTCCAGCGACGGCAGCGAGGCGAGTGCCTGCACGCCAGCCGGATCCAGCAGCACATTGCCCATGGCCCCGCCGACGATTTCGAGCTTGTCGTTCGTCTTGGCGAAGTCCGCGACGACCTTGGCCGCAGCCACGGGATCGACGGAGGTGGACAGTGCCGTCGGACCCGTCAGCAGGTCCGCGAGCACCGCATAGTCGGTGCCCTGGGTGGCAATCTTGGCGAGCTTGTTCTTCGAGACCTTATAGGTCGCGCCGGCTGCACGCATCTTGTTGCGCAGGTCCGTCGACTGCTTGACGGTCATGCCGAGATTGCGGGTGACAACCACCACGCCAACCTCGTTGAAGGTGCGATTCAGCTCGGCAACGGCGTCGGCCTTCTGGGAACGATCCATGCCGGTCTCCTCATACATGAGGCTGCCCCGCGCGCGAGCGACAAGGCGGCCCCGGTTCACGGCCCGTGCGAACACGGGCCAGGCTCAAATTGTCCGAGGGGAAGGATCGTCACGAGGCCGGGGCGCTAGTCCCTGGGGCGTGACCCGGAACGCTTCACCAGCCGCGCATGTCGCGCCGCGCTGGCAAGCCGCCGGTAAATTCTGTCCCCGTCTAGGCGAGCTATTCAAGACCGGCAGATCCCGGTCCCTCGCTGTCTCGGACGGATTCCTCCCGAAAGAGGAGCGCGCCCAATAGCGGATTCGAGCGGGGAGTCAAGCGGGGCCGTGGCAAGCCGCGCCGCGCCGCTGCCGCCTGTGGCCCCTTGTGGAACAAATACGGAACAACCATTTCCCCGGCGGGCAAGGGGCAAGAGGCGGGGGGAGGGGGACACCATGCGCGGCACCAAGGGCGATCGGACCCGTGAGAACCAGCGTTTCCTGCAGGCGCTGCGCCGCACCGCCAACGTGACGCTCGCCGCAGAGGCGGCGGGGCAGACCCGCAAGACCTTCCAGAAGCGCCGCGCCCGCAACCCCGATTTCGCCAGCCAGTGGGATGCGGCCCTTGCCTATGCCCAGGCGCAACTCGCCGCCGGCCGCGGCGTCGTCGCGCCGGACGGCGCCGGAGCGGTCACCGGCGGCGGCGAGTATAGCGTGCGCGCCTCGCGCGGGCGGGCGCTGCAGGTGCGCCGTGCGCCGAAGGGGTTGCTGACCACCGAGGGCGAGCGCCGCTTCCTCGCCCATCTTGCCGCTACCGCCAATGTGCGGCTGTCCGCAGAGGCAACCGGCATCGGCTGGAGTGCCATCTATGCCCGGCGTGCCCGCTCGGCCGAGTTCGCCCGCGCGATGGCGGCGGCGCTGGCAGAAGGCTATGAACGGCTGGAACTGGCGCTGCTCGACAATGCCCTGCGATCGATGCGCCCCGACGGGGAGGTGCTGGAAGACTGGGAGCAGCGGCTGGACGACACCGATCCGCTCACCCGCATGACTCCGCGCGAGGCGCTGCTGCTGCTCGGCTATCGCCGCCCGGAAATCGTCGAGGGGCGGGCCCACGGCGGCTTTCCCGTTCCGCGCGCCGATCGTGAGCAGGCGCTGGCGCGGCTGACGCGGGAGCTGGACCGGGTGGAGCGGCGGTTGAAGCGGGACGGGTGAGCGGAGCCGCAGCCAGGCGCCTTATCCGCCGTCCAGCCACGCCGCCGTGATCTCGCCCCGATGCCCCTCCGGCGCCAGGGCGGCGCGGAGCGCTTCCAGCAGCGGCGGCAGCGCCTGGGTGAAGGCATAGGGCGGATTGACGATGAAAAGGCCCGCGCCGTTATAGATGCCGGGCTGATCGGCATCGTACAGCCAATGCTCCACCGAAAGGAATTTGGGGATGCCGAGCCCGCGCAGCTTGTTCTTCCACTGCTGGTGCGTTGCGCGCTCTTTCAGCGGATACCAGATCACCGTCACGCCATGCGCCCATTTGCGGTGCGCCGCGGCAAGGGTGGCGGTGATGCGGGCGCGTTCGTCCGTCTGCTCGTACGGCGGATCGACCACCACCACGCCGCGGGGCGTTCGGGTCGGCAGCATCGCCAGCCAGAGCTCGTACGCATCACGCTCATGCACGGCGGCAGGCGTGCCGCGCATCGCGCGGCGCAGCGCGGCGGCGTCCTCGGGATGCTTTTCATTGAGGATCAGCAGGTCCTGCGGGCGCAGCAGCTGCGCCAGGAAGTGCGGCGAGCCAGGATAGAGCTGCGGCTCTGCCCCGGGATTCACCGCCCGAACGGCGGCGCGATACGCGTCCAGCAAGGGGTGCGAGTCGGCAAAGGCCCGCAACACGCCGTGGGCCGCTTCGCCGGTGCGCCCGGCCTGCTCGCCGCCAAGGTCGTAGAGCCCGCACCCGGCATGGGTGTCGATCAGGGTCAGCGCGCTCTCTTTCTGCTGCAAGGCCCGCACAAGGGCGATCAGCAGGCTGTGCTTCACGACATCGGCGCTGTTGCCGGCATGGAAGGCGTGACGATAATTCATTGAAATCCAAAAACCTGCCGATGTGCCCATATAGGCGGTACTGCGCGAGGAAGCCGATCCCAGGGGGTGGCAGCAACCCGTCCGCAGCGCGAACGCGCCGGGTGGACGGCGTCCAAGCCCCTTTGCGAAGCCTCAAATCAGCTTTTGCGGTCGGCGGCAACCGGCAGCAGGGTCAGCCGTGATCCGCAATTCCGCCGGCCGGCTCCCAAGCACCCGCCAAACTGCGGCATGGGTCCCGCGTGCCGCTGGCATTTTTCGGCCGTAGACCCATAATGGGGGACGGCAGGAAACGCCCAATAGCAGACGTCGTTGGCGCAAAAGCCTCCGCGGCGGCTCTCCGAGAGATACAGCGAGAAATCATCGTCCATTCGCAGGCTTCAACCTGGACCAATATTCACCGTTTCCGTAGGCAGCTTCGCCACATCTCCCGAGCTTAATGCGTCCTCCACTGCAACTAGAAACGCTTCTGGTTCCACCGGGAGCGCGTCCAGCGAGGATAGATCAAGATCCCACCAGCGCAGGCGTAGAAACCTCTCTATGACTTCTTCGCCAAAACGATAGCGGACGATTTTGGCTGGAGCCCCCACGACGACCGCGTAGTCCGGTACGTCGCGAGTGACGACGGTGCCGGCCCCGATGATCGCGCCGTTGCCGACCGTGACATTGTCGTTGACCAAGGCGCCGCGCCCGATCCAAACATCGTGTCCGATGGTTGTCCGCGGGACGCCGGGCCCCGCGTCGACTGGTTCAGTCAAACTGTTGCGAATTACTCCGAAGTGTTGGTGCCAGGCAAACTGGCTACCACCCTTTACGGCAAGGGGGTGCGTGCTGAAGAGATCGGTCCGGTGATTGCCAAGCCCGATACACACATCCGGCGCGATGGAGCAAAATCGACCAACATCAGCATAGTGAAGAAAGAGGTTCGATGCGTAGGTGTACGCTCCAATACTACACGGGCCGATAGCAACGAGGCTATCGAGTTGAATCGGGCTTTCCGTGGAAAAGTGCGGGATGTGTCCACCCGATATGACGATGCCCACCCCTCGCAGAGTCGCCCTAAGCTCTTCTAGATTCATCAGAAACCCCTGGTCGTCATTATCGCGCCAACCCGCTTAACATCCTCCCGAGAAAATACCCCGCGAAACTCAACGGCAGCTCTCAGCAAGCGGGCTATTAGACTAAGCTGGCGCCATTCCTGGTCGATTGAGGAAATGGCAGCTAACCACCATTTTCTGCCATGGCAGATCGCGTCTGATTTAGGCCCCGGCGGGGAGCCTCGCGAAAAAGCTGCCCGCTTGCTCAGAAGAGGGGTGCCGCTCCCCTTCGATCAGGATCTCTCCCAATCGATTTAAGGCCCGTATGCGCGCGGGAGGGAGCGGCACAACTCAGATAGGTGTGGAACTCGCGACTGTCCACGGTAGTTGTGTCCTGTTCCCCAAAAAAGATCGTAATGAAAACGCTGCCTCTGCCTCGGAACTCAAATAACTAACTTAAGTTAGTAAGGTAAATTGCCTGTACTAAATCGTCGATTATTACCGGTGCGAACCGATTTCGCAGTTGCAACATTTTCCATTGACAACTGCATGGGTTCTGGAGACTGCTCCTCTGCCGGAGTTAATCGGCTTTTAACGAAGTAGGGGATCATATGCGCACTAATGTACTTGCGTTGCTTGCTGCTGCGACCGCAGCGGTTGTAGCTCCGGCCGCCGCGTCGGCCGCCACCACCATCAACGGCAGCTTCGCTGGCGCGCTCTTCGGCGTCACCAGCAGCACGGCGACGATCGGCGCCGGCAGCACGTTTTCGTCGGTCATCGGCGCCGTCTCCAACACGAGCGGCGACCTGTCGCCCGTCGCATTCTTCACGACTTTCAACCTCGACCCCGTGACGGCGACTGCGGGCTCGAACCTGTCGTTCTCGAGCGCCTTCGGTTCGTACGTCGGCAAGGTAGTCTCGGTCGCGACGGACCCCAACGTCGTGAACCTCTATGCCCTGGGGACCTTCACCCCGACCGGCTCGCTCAGCGGCTATACCGCTGGTGCGTCGTCGCTTACCTTCGCCTTCACCCAGACCGGCGGCGCAAACGCCGCCGTCTCGGGCGGCTTCACCTTCGCCTCGCCCCCGTCGGGCGTGCCCGAGCCGGCAACTTGGGGCATGATGATCGCGGGCGCCGGGATGGCCGGCGCCGCTGTGCGTCGTCGTCGCAGCTCGACTGTTGCTGCTGCCTGAACCAGCGCAACCGTTGTAGGGAAGGGCGGCCCTTTATTGGGGCCGCCCTTTTTCTGTGTGATCCGCCCGCAGCGCTGTGTTTGCATGTGATTGCATTTAGCTGCACCTTCGGTGCCGTCAGGCGCGAGCGATCGACTGCGGTGAAGGTGACGGAACGATCGGGCATGTCACCATGCCCTGGCGGCATGGCGGCTCCTGCCAGCGTGGCGTCTTGTAAGGGTCAGCTGAAATCTGCGAGGGGCTGCAAGCGGGTCGGAAGCCGCTTGTCCGCTAACGCCCACTTGCGGACGTTCCCCGGTGGGCGCAATCTCGTCGGCATGAGTAGTCTTTATCCCGCTAAGCGCATTCCCCAGGGGATGATCGCTATAGGGTGCGCGTTCACTGCGCTTGCCCTGGCGGTAGCTGTTGGACACTTCGGCTTCGGGATGCCAGTTTACGACAAGAATACGGGCCAGCCCTCGTCAGACTTGGTCACCGCTATTCTCGTGACCGTCTTTGGAACCGTGGGCGTCCTTCTCGTTCTGGCGGGGCGTGCCGTTCTCCGAGCGATGACTCGATACCAGAGCAAGCGAAATTCGTAGCGCGAACGGCAGCTAACAACCAATCCCGGACATTCAGGTGTATCGCCCATAACGAGCGTTCATGAGTTCACGACCGGTATCGGTCCGAAACCTCCTGGAACTGGCCCGGCGCGATCCCGGCGACAGACCAGTCGCCGATCGACCAGCGGACCAGCCGCAGCGTGGGCAGCCCGACCGCCGCCGTCATCCGGCGCACCTGGCGGTTGCGCCCTTCGCGGATGGTGATCTTCAGCCAGTTGTCCGGGATGGCCTTGCGCTGGCGGATCGGCGGATCGCGCAGCCACAGGTCCGGCGCGTCGATGCGGGCAACCTCGGCGGGCAGGGTCATGCCGTCGTTGAGCAGGACGCCTTGTCGCAACCGCGCCAGTTCCGGTTCCTGCGGATCGCCTTCGACCTGGACGAGATAGGTCTTGGGCATCTTGAAGCGCGGATCGGCGATGCGCGCCTGCAGGCGGCCGTCATCGCATAGCAGCAGCAGGCCCTCGCTGTCCCGATCGAGCCGGCCGGCGGGATAGACGCCCTTCACGGCGATGAAATCCGACAAGGTCGCCCGAACGGTCGGCGATCCGCGGTCCGTGAATTGCGACAGGACACCGAAGGGTTTGTTGAACAGGAGCAGCCGGGGCATGCCGCGCTCATAGCGTTCGGCTGCGGCCGTGTCTTCCGGCGCGTGCCGCCTTCACGCCCCCTGTGCCGGCCGCGTCCAGGCAGGCGCAACGCACCGCTCCCTTGCCTTCGCCCCGCAAGCCTGTAACACCGCGCGCGTCATCCCCGGGGAGCCCCACGTCATTCGCCAGATCGCCGCCTTGCCCTATCGTACGCTCGGTTCGGGCGCCGATGCGTCCACGCAGGTGCTGCTGGTCACCTCGCGCGGGACCGGGCGCTGGGTGATTCCCAAGGGGAATCCCGGCACCGGGCTGAGCGCCCACGCCGCGGCGGTGCTGGAGGCGGAGGAAGAGGCGGGCGTGCAGGGCGTGATCTGCCCGACGCCGCTCGGCTCCTATCGCTATCGCAAGAAGCGCGGCAACGGCGCCTCGCTGATGGCGGACGTCGAGGTGTTTCCCTTCTCGGTCACGCGCGAGCTCGATAGCTGGAAGGAACAGGGGGAGCGCCAGCGCCGCTGGTTCGACCTGGCGGAGGCGGCCGATGCCGTCGACGAGCCGGACCTGCGCGACCTGATCCGCTCGTTCGGGCTCGAAGAGTTTCGCGCCGCCACGCGGCGCATGGGGGTGCTCGGCACCGTTGTCCATAAATCAAAGGTCAATCGCATGTTTGCGTGGTTCCAACGCCTGTTGCCCAAGTCCGGCAACTTCTTCGAGATGTTCGAGGCGCATGCCGCCACGGTGGCCGCCGGCGCCGATGCGCTGGCGCGGGTGCTGCAGGATGGCGGCCCCGATCATATCCGCGAAGTGATCGAGCGCGAGCATGACGCCGACGAGATCACCCGCCAGGTGCTGCAGACGGTGCGCGTCACCTTCCTCACGCCGTTCGATCGCGGTGCGATCACCGCGTTGATCGGGTCGATGGACGATGCGATCGACGAGATGCAGGCCACCGTGCGCGCGATCGACCTGTACGAGATCCGCCATTTCGAGCGCGAGATGAAGGACATGGCGGGCATCGTCGTCGATGCGGCGCGGCTCACCGTGGAGGCGATGCCGCTGCTGCGCGACGTCGCCAGGAACGGCGCCCGGCTGCACGAGCTGACCGAGCGGCTGGTCCGCATGGAAAGCCATGCCGACGACATCCACGCGGCGGGCCTCAAGCGCGCCTACAAGGAGATGGGCCCGCAGGACCCGCTGCAGTTCGCCGTGCAGCGCGAGCTGTACAAGCATCTCGAGCGGATCGTCGACGCGTTCGAGGATGTCGCGAACGAGATCGACGGCCTCGTCATCGATCACGCCTGATCCATCATGCATGAACTTGCCCTGCCGCTGCTCATCGGGCTGATTATCGTCGCGCTGGCGTTCGATTTCCTCAACGGCCTGCACGATGCGGCGAACGCGATCGCCACGGTGGTCGCGACGCGGCTGCTCAAGCCGGTCCATGCGGTCGCCTTCGCGGCGTTCTTCAACTTCGCCGCCTATTTCGTGACGATCGCCTTTCCGAGCCTGCACAAGGTGGCCGAGACGATCGGCAAGGGGCTGATCGACCAGAATCTGGTGACGCCCGGCGTGGTGTTCGGCGCGCTGGTCGGCGCGATGTTCTGGAACGTCGTCACCTGGCTGAAGGGCATCCCTTCCTCGTCCAGCCATGCGCTGGTCGGCGGCATGGTGGGCGCGGGCGTGGCGCATGCCGGGTTCGAGGGCATCCAGTGGACCGGGCTCAACAAGACGCTGCTCGCCATCGTGCTCTCGCCGACGCTGGGCATGATCCTGGCGATGGCGATCATGCTGCTGACCAGCTGGCTGTTCCGCCGGGCGAGTGCGAGCCGGGCGGAGCGCAGCTTCCGGGTGCTGCACCTGATCTCGTCGGGCGCCTATTCGCTGAGCCACGGCCTGAACGACGCGCAGAAGACGATGGGCATCATCACCGTGCTGCTCTATTCGACCGGGCGGCTGCACGGGACCTTCGAGGTGCCGCACTGGGTGGCGATCAGCTGCTATGTCGCGATCGCGCTGGGCACGCTAAGCGGCGGCTGGAAGATCATCGAGACGATGGGCTCGCGGATCACCAAGCTGTCGCAGCACCAGGGGTTCAGCGCGTCGATGGGTGGCTCGGTCATCCTGTTCGGCGCGTCGTGGCTGGGCATTCCGGTCTCGACCACCCATACCATCACGGGCGCAATCATCGGCGCAGGCACCGCCAAGCGCGCCTCGGCGGTGCGCTGGGGGGTGGCGAGCAACGTCGTCATCGCCTGGATCATCACGCTGCCCGCCTCGGCGGCAGTGGGCGCGCTGTTCTACGCGCTGACCCGACTGTTCTGAGGGGGCGGGGGTGGAGCTGGTCTTCGCCCTCGACCTCTTCCTTGCCGCCGCATTGTTCTGGGCCCTGGCGCTGCGGCGCTGGGAGGCCGCGGGCGGTGCGCTGCTGGCGCTCGCGGGATCGCTCCCGCTGTTCCTCCTCCTGCTGCGCGGCGAGTTCCGCGCCAGTGCCGCGCTGCTCTGCCTGACCACCCTGGCAGGCGGCGGGCTGATCCTCGTGCGCGGCTTCGCGGGCGACGGCCGGGCCTAACCCGCTGTCCGGGACAGCGTGTCTCCCAAGCAACACTATTTCAACCATCGTGTCCCCTGCGCAATCACCGCTTGCCAACAGCGCGGTCATGCGTCTGATTTGTTACAACGATAACGAGAGGATGTCGCACGGACGGCTTGGATCGAGGGGACACACATGCACGCATCGTACCGACGTACCACCTGCAGTCTCGCCGCACTTGCGCTCGCCATGGGGATGGCAGCGTCTCCCGCCTTCGCCCAGGAGGGCACCGCGCCGGGCGCCTCGGCCGGCAGCCCCGACGACATCGTCGTCACCGGCTCGCGCATCCGGCGCAGCCCGCTTGATCAGGACAAGCCCGTCGTCACGGTTGGCAAGGAGGAGATCGCCCGCACCGGCCTCACTGCGATCGCCGATGTGCTCCAGCGATTGCCCAGCGCCGCGGGCGGGCTCAACACCAAGGTCAACAATGCCGGCAATATCGGCGGCCCGCCGGACGGCACCGGCGTCAGCTCGGGCTCGGCCGAAGTCGACCTGCGCTATCTCGCCGCCAAGCGCACGCTGGTGCTGGTGGATGGCCTGCGCTTCGTCAACGGCTCGGCGGCGGGCGGCATTCCCGCCTCGGTCGACCTCAACACGCTGCCGATCAACCTGATCGAGCGGGTGGAAGTGCTGCAGTCCGGCGCGTCGCCGCTCTACGGCTCCGATGCGGTCGCCGGCGTGATCAACATCATCACCAAGCAGGCGCAGGAGGGCCTGCGCGCCTCCGCCCAGTACGGCGCCTATCGCCAGGGCGACGGCGACACCCAGCAATATGAGGCGAGCTACGGCATCCAGTCGCGCGCGACCGGCACCTCGCTGGTGTTCGGCGCGAGCTATGTGAAGCAGGGCGCGGTTTCCACGCGCGACCGCGACATTTCGCAATTCCCCAATCCCGGCCAGACCGCCTGCACCGATCCGGTTGGCGGATGCAGCCGCACCTCGCCCAACGGCCGGTTCGACGTGCTGGGGCAAAGCCTCACCCTGAAGGCGCCCGTCTCCGGCCGCCCGAGCTATCCTGCGGACTTCAAGAATTTCACCGCGGCCGACCGGTTCAATTTTGCCCCGTACAACTACCTGCTGACCCCGTCGGAGCGCTACGGCGCCTTCCTCAACTTCAAGCAGGCGCTGACCGACAACATCAACATGCGCCTCAAGCTGGTCTACAACCACCGCTATTCGCGCACCCAGGCGGCGTTCCTGCCGCTGGTGATCGGGCCCGATGCCGGCAACGGCAACCTGCTCGACGCCATCTCGGTGGATGCGACCAACCCGTACAATCCGTTCGGAGTCACGCTCTCCTCGGGGGCGAACGGCGGCGCGTCCAACTATTCGTTCATCGCCCGGCGCATGGTCGAGGCCGGGCAGCGCACCTTCACCCAGAATGTCGATACCATGTCGACCACGCTGACCTTCGACGGATCGTTCGAGGTGGCGGGGCGCAAATGGTATTGGGACGTGAACGGGGTGTACGGCGTCAACGATGCCAAGCAGCTGTTCACCGGCAACCTCAACGCCGCGCGGCTGGCGCAGGCGCTGGGTCCGGTCTCCGCCTGCACGGGCGCTTGCGTGCCGTTCAACATCTTCGGCGGGCTGGGTTCGATCACGCCGGCGATGCTCGGCTATGTTGCGTTCGACGAGCGCGACCGCAGCACCCAGAAGATGTGGGACACCACCGCCAATCTTTCGGGCAGCCTGTTCGACCTGCCGGCGGGCCCGGTGGGCGTGGCGATCGGCTATGAGCATCGCGACCAGTTCGCCAGCTACGATCCCGATCCGGTGATCGTCGCGGGGCTGGGCGCGGACGTGCCGACCAGCCCGGCCAAGGGCGGCTTCAACGTCGACGAATTCTACGGCGAGCTGCGCGTGCCCCTGCTGGCGGACACGCCCTTCTTCAACAAGCTCGAACTGGACGGCGCGGTGCGCCACTCCAACTATTCGTCCTTCGGCAGCAACACCACCTTCACCGCCTCGGGCCTGTGGAAGCCGACCGCCGACCTGCTGCTGCGCGGCGGCTATGCGGAAAGCCTGCGCGCGCCCAGCATCGGCGAGCTCTATGCCGGGCTGTCGCGCTTCGACGCGACGATCGACGATCCGTGCACCAGCGCGGCGGGCGGCGCCTTCACCTCCAACGCGACGGTGCGGGCGAACTGCATCGCCAATGGCGTGCCCGCGAACGGCAGCTACAACGAGCCGACCGGCGGCCAGCTCGGCATCTTCTCGCAAGGCAATGCCGCGCTGAAGCCCGAGACGGCGCAGACCTGGACCGCAGGCGGCGTCTACAGCCCGAGCTGGGCCAAGGGCTGGTCGAACGCGTTCAGCCTCGAGGTCAATTACTACAACATCAAGCTGAGCAACGCGATCGACTCGGTGCCGGCGACGCTGACGCTGCGGCGCTGCGCGTTCAACGCCGATCCGATCAGCTGCGCGGCGATCACCCGTACCCGCAACGGCAATGTCGCCGGAATCAGCGGCCGGCTGCTCAACCTCAACGCGATCAAGACCGACGGACTGGACGGCACCTTCACCTTCCGCAGCCGCAAGATCGGGGAGGGGACGATCGGCCTGAACGCCAACGCCGCCTATCTGCTGCGCTACGACGTGCTGCCGCCGGCCGATCTCGGCGCGCCGGCGCTGCGCTTCGCGGGCACCGAGCGCGGCAGCCCGGACCAGGCCTATCCGCGCTTCAAGGCCAATGCGACCCTCGACTGGTCGACGCCGGGCTACGGCATCTCGTTCACTGCGCGCTACATCAGCGGGGTGGACGAGCGCGACGACGAGCACCGGATGGGCGCGGTGTTCTACGGCGACTTCCAGGCCTATTTCTCGCCGGCCTGGATGAACCATCGCACGCGGCTGACGATCGGCGTGAACAACCTGTTCGATCGCGACCCGCCGCCGTGCTTCACCTGCGACAGCGCCAACTTCGACCCGACGACCTACGATCTGCCGGGGCAGTTCGGCTATCTGCGCCTGTCGTTCGGCTTCTGAGGAGGGGGGAAGGGCCGGGCACGATCCCGGCCCTTCTTCGCAGCGATCCGGGCTTCGCTGTGGCCACGGCGTGTCCGGACTTCGGACAGGTATCGTCTGCCTAGGCCGTGAACGTCATGCACGGGCGCCTCCGCCAGCGCGCCTGAATGTCAAGAAGTGGTGGTTAGCTGCCATTAGCACGGGCCGTGCCAAAAGACGCCTGGGCTTGGTTCTGAGTAACAGCCTTCCGGCATGGGGAGGTCGCGCTTCTTGCGCGGAACGTCATATCCCCACCCCCCATCAAAGTATGCCTTGGTTCTAACGTCGACACCCCAATGATAAACTGTGATTATCTCTGGTCGTAGTCCGCTAAGGACAGGAGGCCAGTCATCCTTCGGTACTCGATAGACCTTCCCGACGGCGACCGGGTGCTGTGTCATCAAGGCTTCAGCTTCCATCCTGATCGCTTTCAACTTCGCTGAATCAGACACAGGCCGATTGCAGCCCTCAAGGAGAGTCACGGTCGCCAGCGTGATGCACAACATCAAAGCATGTGTTGACCTGTTCATCTGGAGGATTGAAGCACATCCTACAAACGTCCGCTACTGGGCGGTTTCGGCCGCTCCGAGAATGTGGGTCACGGCTTGGAGCCAAAAAAAAGGCCGGGATCGCTCCCGGCCTTTTCCGTTTTCCTTGTTCCGCGCGACGGGATCAGAACTCCGCGCGTACCCCGAACAGGATGGTGCGGCCCCAATAGTTGATCTCGCCGAAGCGGTTCGACGCGTCGTTATAGGTGTAGAGCTTGGCGCCCGAAATGTTGATCGCCTCCACGCTGAGCGACACGTTCGGCAGCAGCTTGTAGCCGATGCTGCCGTCCAGCGTGCCGAACGGCGCGGTGTAGGTCGGCGCCTGGCTGGTGCTGCCGGTGCCCGAGAGATACCGGTCGCGCCACACATAGGAAAGGCGGGTCGAGATCGGGCCCTTCTCGTAGAAGCCGACCACGTTGAAGCTGTTCTTCGACAGGCCGATCAGCTGGTCGACGATCGGCCGCGCGCCGGCGGTGTAGTTCGCCTTGACCGAGGTGTGGGTGTAGCTCGCCTGCATGCCCAGCCCATCGAACGGCGCGGGGAGGAAGGTGAACACCTGGTTGTACCCGGCCTCGACGCCGTAGACCTTGGCCTTGCCGCCGTTCACCTGGGTGGAGAGCAGCACGTTGCTGCGGCCGGGGAAGTCGACATAGACGTTCTGCGCGGTGATATAGTCGTCCATCGCCTTGTAGAACACCGCGCCGGTCAGCGCGCCGCGCGGGTTGAAATACCATTCCAGCGCGCCGTCGAACTGGGTGGCGAGGAAGGGGAGGAGCTGCGGGTTGCCGCCGCTCGCGGTCGGCTGGTCGGTCGACAGCGTGATCTTGGGCGCGCTGTCGGTCACGTTCGGGCGGGTGAGCACCCGGCTCGCGGCGAAGCGGGCGATCAGCGTGCGGGTCAGCTCGGCCTTGAGGTTGAAGCTGGGCAGCCAGTCGTTGAACGTCTTGGGGTAGGCGACCGGCTTGGCGTCGTTGCCCGTGCGCAGATAGCCGGTGGCGTTCTGATCGGTGTGGACATAGCGGATGCCGACATTGCCGATCAGATCCACGCCGCCCAGCGTGGTGCCGTAATCGAGCCGGGCATAGGCCGAGGCGGTCTTCTCGGTCGTCTTGAACAGCGAGGCCTTGTCCCCAGCGGTGAGCGGCGCATTGGCAACGGCGTCGGTGAAGAAGAAGTTGTAATAGGCCGAGGTCACCGGGGCGAGCCAGGTGCGCGGCGTGTTGCCGGAGACGTTCTTCAGGAAGTCGTCATAGGGCAGCGGCTGCGAGGCACCCGCACCGAGCGTGCTGAGCGGCTGGCCGTTGAACTTGTCGACCGTGAAGTCGCGGCGCCAGTAATCGCGCTTGCGCCAGTGATATTCGGCGCCCACCGCCACCTTGCGGAGGAAACCGCCAACGTCATAGGCCGCGTCGAGCCGGGCGAACTTGTCCCAGTCCTTGCTGTTCTTCGGCGCGATGTTGAAGGTGTAGAGCTGGTAGTTGGCCGGATTGTTGACGTCCACCGGCGTGGTGATCGTCGGCATCACCTTGTAGCCGCCCGAGGCGTCATAGGTGAGCGGCGCGAAGAACATCGCGCGGCTGCGCACCGTGCCCTCGGCGTTGCTCGGGTGGAAGCTGTGCGCCGACGACCAGTTGAGGTTCGCCGTCACGTGGAAGCGGTCATGGTTCCAGGTCTGCCTGAGGCCGATGGTCAGCAGGTCGTGGCGGTTGAGGCTGTATTCGCGGGTGGCCATGAAGCGCACGTCGTTGATCGTCGCGCCGACCACGGTGTTGCCGTCGAGCTTGACCGAGGCGGGGACGATCACCGGCTTGTGGCCCGGATAGCTGGTGTCGTCGGGATAGATGTCGAGGCCGAACTCGTCATAGGCGACGTCCAGGCGCGTGGCGAGCACGTCGAGGCTGGTCTCGAGTTCGGGGGTGGGCCGCCACTGCGCCGAAACCATGCCGGAGATGCGCTTGCGATCCTCGGTCTCGATCGTCGGGCGGGTGCGCGCCGGGGTGTAGAGGCTGCCGTCGAGCTTGCCCTGGTCGTCCTTGGCGAACTTGCCCTTGTTCCAGCCGAAATTCATGAAGCGGTCGTTGCGGACTTCCTTGCCCCAATATTGCGCGCCGACGAGAATGCCGAAGGTGTCGCCGAAGGTGTGGCTGCCGATCAGCGTCGCGTTCGGCTTCACCTTCTTGGTCTGCGACGTATAGGTGCCGCGCAGATTGGCGGTGACCTTGTTGCCCACGTCGAACGGGCGGAAGGTGCGCACGTCGATGTTACCGCCCAGCGCGCCTTCGGTCATGTCCGAGGTGGGGGTCTTCACCACGTCGATGTTCGCGACGAACTCGGCGGGCAGCATCTCGAAGCGGAACTGGCGGCCATTGGCGCCGCCATTCTCGATCAGGTCGTTGAGCGCGACCGGGCGGCCGTTGAGCAGCGTGCTCTGGAACTGGGGCCCCAGGCCGCGCACCGAGACGTACAGCCCTTCGCCGCGCGGCCGCGTGATCGCGACGCCGGTGACGAGCTGGAGCGCTTCGGCGACATTCTGGGTGGGGAACTTGCCGATATCGGTGGAGTTGATCGAATCCAGGCCATAGTCGGCGCGGCGCTTCGCATCGGTCGCCGCCGCGAGGCTGCGGGCATAGCTGCCGCGCACCACGATCTCCTCGCCGCCCGCATCATCCTGCGGCGGAGTCGTCTGGGCATAGGCGGGGGCGAGCGTCGCCAGCGTGAGGGCGAGCGCCGAGGACGCGCGAAGCAGCGCGGTGTGCGGTTGCATGACTGGATTCTCCCTGGACCCTTATTGGTCTTGTGGGAGCGCCCCTAGCGAGGCCGAGAAACGTTACGGTGTCGGTTTGATTGCAATCGCGTGAAACGCGGGCGCCAAGCTGTTGCGATTTGATGACAATGTCGCTTGGTCCTGCGCGTACGCAAAAAGGGCCGGGGATCGCTCCCCGGCCCTTTCCGTTTCTCTGGTTCCCGAAGGACTTAGGCGGCGGCGACTTCGGCCGTGTCCACCTTCACGCCCGGGCCCATCGACGACGAGAGCGCGACCTTCTGGAGGTACTTGCCCTTGGCGCCGGCCGGCTTGGCCTTGACCACCGCGTCGACCAGTGCGTCGAAGTTGCGGCGCAGGTCTTCGTTCGAGAAGCTCACCTTGCCGATGCCCGAGTGGATGATGCCGGCCTTTTCGACGCGGTATTCCACCTGACCGCCCTTGGCGGCCTTGACGGCCTCACCGACGTTCATGGTCACGGTGCCGAGCTTCGGGTTCGGCATCAGGCCCTTCGGACCCAGCACCTTACCGAGACGGCCGACCAGGCCCATCATGTCCGGGGTGGCGATGCAGCGATCGAAATCGATCTTGCCGCCCTGGATTGCTTCCATCAGGTCTTCGGCGCCGACAACGTCTGCGCCGGCAGCCAGGGCTTCCTCGGCCTTGGCGCCGCGGGCGAACACGCCCACGCGAACGGTCTTGCCGGTGCCGGCGGGCAGGGTGACAACGCCGCGGACCATCTGGTCGGCGTGGCGCGGATCGACGCCCAGGTTCAGCGCGACTTCAATGGTCTCGTCGAACTTGGCGGTCGCATGCTGCTTCACGAGGGCGATCGCCTCGTCAACGGCGTGCAGCTTCTCGGCCGGAATCGTCCATGCCTTCTGCTTCTTGGTCAGCTTTGCCATGGAATCAGCCCTCCACCACTTCGAGGCCCATCGCGCGGGCCGAACCTTCGATGATCTTCGTCGCGGCTTCGATGTCGTTCGCGTTCAGGTCCTTCATCTTGACCTGGGCGATTTCCGACAGCTGCGAACGCTTGATCTTGCCCGCAACGGCCTTGCCCGGCTCCTTCGAGCCCGACTTCAGGTTGATCGCCTTCTTCAGGAGATAGGTCGCCGGCGGCGTCTTGGTCTCGAACGAGAAGGAACGGTCCGCATAGACGGTGATGACGGTGGGAAGGGGCGTGCCCTTCTCGACGTCGCCGGTCGCGGCGTTGAACGCCTTGCAGAATTCCATGATGTTCACGCCGCGCTGACCCAGGGCAGGGCCGATCGGCGGCGAGGGGTTTGCGGCGCCGGCAGCCACCTGCAGCTTGATATAGCCGGTAATCTTCTTAGCCATGTCACTCTCTTTCAAGTCGAGCGGTACAAGCGACGACCGTCAGGGCGCCTCCCGCATGGTTCCCGAGCTGATGTGCTTGGAAGCGCGCGGCCCTAGCGGAAAGGGGGCGGGAAGGCAAGGGGGCGGCGAAGGCGCCGTGTCGCGCCTCTACCATGCGTCAGGATGCGGAATTGTCGCAAGCCTTGATGGACATCAAGCCAGGGGCTCCGCGGCTGTAGTATAGGTAAATCACCGGAGGCCAGGGTCTGAGCACGGCGCCGGCTGACGGTCGTATCAAGGCTGCCGCTTGCGTAAGGAGGCCGCCGTTGAGCGAACCGCAACTGAAACCTGTCGCACCCAATGGACGGCTGATGCTAACGGGGGTGAGCAAAGGCGGGCCCGTGTCCGTTTCGCTTCACAGCAGCGCGCGCATGAAGCTCCTGGGCAACCGTATCGCCGAATTCGATCCCCTCGCGCCCGAGGTGTCCTCCCGCATCGTCCGCGCCGCGCAGCGGCTCATCGAGGCGGATGGCGCACACCCTCCCGAACTCGTCATCACGGCCCTCGATCTGGATTGAGCATCACAAACGGCGGGCGTCGTCGAGCCGGGGCTGATCCGCTTCGTCGATCTTCCGCAGCAGGTCGTCAAAGGTCGGGGCTTCATCGACCGGGCAGAAGCGGGTGAATGTCTTGCCAAGACGTTCAAGCTCCGTTGCGGGCACCAAAGCTGCGAGGACGGGATCTTGCGTGGACATGTTTTTCCTGCTCGCAGGCTGCTTCTCGCTCGATCAACAACCCGCGCAGCACTTGTGTCCGCGTCGTCGAACGCCTGCGCCCGGATCTGACACAAATGCGTTCGGACGCGTAGCTGCCCGTCAGCACTCGATAATCTCGACGGCCTCTGCAAAGCGTAGCCGGTCGATCACATCGCCCGCGTTGCCGCTGATCACGATGGTCCAGCCCAGGTTCAGCCGGCCTGCGCGTATCTCGCCGGTCATCACGTCCCGCGCGGTAGCGATGGCGTACGTCTTGGCATCTTCCAGGGATCCGCACTCGCGGCCCTCATGATCCTCGAGAAGACGGCGCCCGTCCTGGAGATGGAAAAAGTAGCGACCCATTCGGCTTGTATCCGTTTTGGTGCTTCGCCGGCTTATGCGGCCGCGTGGAGGTAAGCTGCGTTGAAGGCTGCTGCGCGCTTGAAGCCCGCCCAGTCCCGCACGCGGAGAACACCGGGAGACCGCTCGATCAGCCCTTCGTCGGTAAGCTCCCGCAGCATCCGGTTGACGTGCACCGCGGTAAGCCCGGTGGCGTCGCCGATCTGCTCCTGGGTGAAGGGGAGACGCATCCGGTCCACCGTGCCCAGTCCGGCCACTTCGCTTCGGACGATGAATTCGCACAGCATGTGCGCGATCCGGGTCTTGGCATCCCGCCGGCCGACATTGAGGACCCACTCGCGAAAGATCGAGGCGTCGACGAGCGCGTCGCGCCACAGTGCCGTGCCAATTGCGGGACGCTCGGCGATCAGGGCGCGAAGGCCGGCCATGGGCAGCCACACGAGTGTCGCCTCCGTCATCGCCTGCACCGAATGGTCCGCGCGTTCCAGAAACAAGTGCTGCAGGTCGAGAATGTCTCCCGCAATGTGGAAGGAAACAATTTGCCGGCCACCGTCAGCAGCCAGTTTGCTGCGCGCAGCATAGCCATCCACAAGAAGGCAACATTCCCGCGGGATGTCTCCCTCCCGAATGATATAGCGGCTCGCTCCCACATGGTTGACCCTGTGCGGTAGCGCCAGCAGTGAGGCCTCGTCTTCCGCGCTTATGCGCGCGATCCGTCTCACCTTGGAAAGCAGCGGCTGAAGCGGATGAGGGGTCGCGTGCATACTCCACTCTCAAGTTGACGAGCAGCAGGGAAAATCCATCACTTTGGAATCTGTTCCGACGAGGTAATCGTCAGAGCCCTGCAGGTTCCGGGGGCGCGAAGACCTGCAGGCTGGGGGGATGCCATAGCGGCTACCGGGGATCCCGCTCGACGCCCCGGCGGGCGAGCAGCCTTCCCGTAGCGGCTCCTGCGTGCGCTGGCGGAGCCGCGCTTTCTGCGCCGCGGCCCGGGATCGTCCGGGCGCCGGCAGGGTCAGGGGTGCAGCTCGGCCGTATGCCCGGCGTCCGGACCGCCGATATCGCCTTCGGCCACCCATTCGCGCCACAGCAGCACCAGCGCCGCCATCACCGCAGGCCCCACGAACAGGCCGAGCAGGCCGATCGTCTCCACCCCGCCCAGGATGCCGATCAGCACCCACACAAAGGGCAGGCGTGTCGTGCCGCCGATCAGGCCTGGGCGCAGGAAATGATCGATCACGAAGTTGAGCGCATAGCCGATCCCGCCGACGACGATCGCCGCCATCACCGCGCCCTTGGCGAGCAGCAGCAGCACCGCCAGCGCCAGCACCACCGCCAGCCCGAACGGGATGATCGAGGCGAAGCCCGAGAACAGGCCGAGCAGGATCGGATGCGGCACGCCGCCCGCCGCGTAGAGGATCGCCATCAGGATGCCCTGGGCAAGCCCCAGCAGCACCATGCCGTCCACCGCGCCGCGCACCGCGGCGAAGATCTGGCGGCCCAGCCGGTCGCCCGCATCGCCGAACGCGCGGGTGGCGCCGCGCTCCAGCTGGCGGACGATGGTGTCGCGGTCGCGCAGCAGGAAGAACAGCACGACCAGCGTGAAGGCGAACACCACCACCCGGCGGACCAGCGTGTGGGTGAGCGCCTGCGAATGGCTGAGCCACAGCGAATGATCGAGCCGGCCGAACTCGGCTGTGGCTGCCTCCGGCGTGGCGAGGTGCAGGGTCCACCATGCGGTGATTTCAGGTGCGCCCCAGGGCAGCCGCGCCACCCAGTCCGGCACCGGCACGCCGTGTGCACGGGCATCGGCGATCCACGCCGCCACCGCCTGCGCCTCGACCACTGCCTGGCTGATCGCGATCGACAGCGGGATCAGCACGATCAGCAGCACGCCCAGCGTGAGCAGCGCGGCGACCAGGGTGGTGCGGCCGGGCAGGCGCTCGATCAGGCGGAGGCGCAGCGGCTCGACGCCGATCGCAAGCACGCCGGCCCACAGCACGGCGGGCACGAAGGCCATGCCGATCCACAGCGCGGCGGCGGCGATGACGGCGGCGAGCACGACGCGCGCGCGGGTCTGGGCTTTGGTGGTGTGTGGCATGTCGGTCCCCGGTTAGGCGGGCGACAGTGGCGAGGTGCTGCGACGCTGGCAAGCGATGGGTGGAGCCCGCCGCGGATGAACCAAACGAGTCCCTCGGCGGTTTAGCCAATCTCCACGCCGCCGGGAGGGTTCGGTGCGCGTGGCATCAGTATCGGAGAGAATGGCATGAAACGCATGATCATTGCCGTCGCGGCGCTTGGCCTCGCGACGACGGGTGCGGCTGCGCAGAACAGCGGCCAGTCGGGCTCGCACAACCCGGTGGTCAAGGACGGGACCGCGCATCACGTCGCAGCCCCGGCAAAGGGCCATAGCTCCTTCACCGAGGACCAGGCCAAGGGCCGACTGACCAAGGCGGGCTATACCGGCATCACCGGCCTGAAAGGCACCGAGAACGGCGCCTGGCGCGGTACCGCGATGAAGAACGGCAAGAAGGTGACCGTGACGCTCGACTACAAGGGCAACATCACCGCGCGCTAACCCCCAGACTTCTGCAGGAGAAATGCCATGAGCCGGACCATCACGCGTCTGTTCGACGATTATTCCGACGCCAAGGCCGCGGTGAGCGAGCTGGAGCGGCTGGGCGTGCCGCACAGCGACCTCAGCATCGTTGCCAACAACATGCATGGCGATCATGACGTGAGCGACGTCAACGCGCATGGCGACGTCAGCCGCGGCGCCTCCACCGGTGCGGCGCTGGGCGGCGTCGGCGGCCTGCTCGCCGGGCTCGGCCTGCTCGCCATTCCGGGCCTGGGCCCGATCGTGGCAGCCGGCTGGCTGGCCTCGACCGCGGCGGGTGCGGCGATCGGCGGCGTCGGCGGGGCTGCGACCGGCAGCATCGTCGGTGCGCTGAAGAATGCCGGGCACAGCGAGGAAGAGGCGAACGTCTATTCCGAAGGCGTGCGCCGCGGCGGCACGCTGGTGAGCGCGCGCGTATCCGACGATCTGGCAAGCCAGGCGGAATCGGTGCTGAACGGCCGCGGCGTTGATGCCGCGACGCGCGGCGCGGCCTATCGCCAGTCGGGCTGGACCGCGTTCGACGACAAGGCTCCCGCCTATACGCGCGACGAGATCGAGCGCGAGCGCAGCGCCTATCGCGAGCCGACGGTGCTCTGATTCACGCGCGCTGAAAACAGGAAAGGCCGGGGTGAAAGCCCCGGCCTTTTCGTTTGGGGCGGGCGCGTGCAATGCTCTCGACCGCCCGACCCAACCGGCGCTATGCGCGCGGAATGGCCGCTTTCCACCCGCTCGATTATCCCGCCTTGTCGGCGTTGACTGGACGCCAGGCGCGTTTCGCCGTCGTCCGGGGCAAGGCTCGCCGTTATCACCCGGACGTTGGCGTGTTTGCCGGCATCGAGGCGCGCTGCGAAGCGGGGCTCGCGGATCTTGCGCGGCTGGTGACAGCGCAGGGCGACGTCGCGCTGCTCGAGGCCGAGGCACCGCCTTCGGCGCCGGGGCTGCGCATCGTCTCGCAGGATCTCGGCGTGCAGATGGTCGGGAGGCAGTTGCGGCCTGCGCCGGCGGCGGCGGTGCTGATGCGTGAGCTGGGGGACGCCGATGGTGCTGCCATGCTGGCGCTCGCGGCCCAGACTGAGCCGGGGCCGTTCTTTGCCCGCACGCGCGAGCTCGGCGATTTCCTGGGCATCGACGTGGATGGCCGGCTGGTCGCGATGGCGGGCGAACGAATGAAGCCCGACGGCTACACCGAGATCAGCGGCGTTTGCACCGATGCGGCATTTCGCGGGCGTGGCTATGCCAGTGCGCTGATGCAGGCGGTGGCGGCGCGGATCCTGTCGCGCGGGGAGGTGCCCTTCCTCCATGCCTATGCCAGCAACGACGGCGCGATCGCCCTGTACCAGAGGCTCGGCTTCACCATCCGCCGGGAAATCCAGATGACCCGGATGGGCAGCGATGTGGCGGGCGGCGCGCCGCAGCCGGGCTGAGCGCAACAAAAAAGCCGGGGCTCGCACCCCGGCTTCCTCATGCCTGATGGCAACCGCCTTGCGGGCCGGTCCGGCTTACTTGACCCGTTCGACGTCCTCGAAGCCCAGCTCCAGCGGGGTCGCGCGGCCGAAGATCGAGATCGAGACCTTCACGCGGTTCTTGTCATAGTCCAGCTCTTCCACCACGCCCGAGAAGGTGGCGAAGTTGCCGCTGATGACCTTGACCGTGTCGCCGATGTCGAAGTCGACCTTGAGCTTCGCCTTGGGCGCCGCGGTGGCCGCTTCTTCCTTGGTGTTCAGGATGCGGGCTGCTTCCGCCTCGCTGATCGGCTGGGGCTTGCCCGAGCTGCCGAGGAAGCCGGTCACCTTCGGCGTGTTCTTCACCAGGTGATAGACGTCGTCGTTCATCTCGAGCTTGGCGAGAACATAGCCGGGGAAGAACTTCCGCTCGGACTGGATCTTCTTGCCGCGGCGCACTTCGGTGACCGTCTCGGTCGGCACTTCGACGGATTCGACGAGGCGATCGAGGCCCAGGCGCGTGGCGTCGGCCAGGATCTGGTCGCGGACCTTGCCCTCGAAACCGGAATAAGCGTGGATGATGTACCAGCGCGACATGGTTCTTGGTCTTTCCTTACTGCGCGAGGCGGAGGAGTGCGTTGACGATCAGGTCGAACAGCGAATCGATGCCGAGGAAGAAGCTGCCGAGCAGCGTCGTCATGATCATCACCATCACGCCGGTCATGATCGTCTCGCGGCGCGTCGGCCAGGCGATCTTGCGGGTCTCGGTCTGGACCTGCTTCACGAATTCGACGGGGCTGGTCTTCGCCACTGGGGCTATCCTCGTGTGAACGTTGATGCTTCGGGCATGGGTCCGCTGCCCGGTCCTTCCCAGGAACCGGTGCAATCCACCCACGCTTTCGGCTAGGGGGCTGTATCTAGAGGATCATGCCGTCCAGCGCAAGCGGTGGCGGAAACGGGCCGGATCAGCGCTGCTTCATGCCCCGCACGCGGTGCCAGATGTAGAAGGCGACCAGCCCGACCAGCACCACGCCGATCAGCGCGTCGGCGCTGTGGAAGGCGGCCTTCATGCGGGGATCGCTGTCCCACTTCTCGCCGAGGGTCATGCCCACCCAGGCCAGGCCGAAGCACCACGGCCAGCTGCCGATGAAGGTATAGACGTGGAAGGGCACCAGCTTCATCCGCGCGACGCCCGCCGGGAAGGCGATGAACGAGCGGATCACCGGCAGCAGCCGGCCGATCAGCACCGCCATGCTGCCGTAGCGCGCGAAGAAGCGGTCGGCCGCATCGATCTCGCCCGGGCCGATCAGCACATATTTGCCCCAGCGCAGCGCCAGCGGCCGGCCACCGCGCTTGCCGACCTCATAGGCGACGATCGAACCGAGGTTGCAGCCGATCGCGCCCGCGGTCGCCGCCAGGTACAGGTCGAACCGGCCGGTCGAGACCAGATAGCCGGCGAACGGCATGATGATCTCCGACGGCAGCGGGATGCACGCGGATTCGATCGCCATCAGCACGGCAATGCCAAGATAGCCGCCGCTCGAGATGACCCAGATGGTGAAGGTGGCGAGGACGCCCAGAATCTTTTCGACCATGGCAGCGTGGTTGGGGCAGGCAGGCGCATTTGGGAAGCCTGTTTTTGCGCGGTGCAGCGAAGTCGATCCGGCTTGGCGGGGAAGAATCCGTCTGATAACCCGGAGTAAATCGTTGGAACGGAGAGGATTGCGCCATGGCTATCGAAACTTCGCGGCGGGCATTCCTTGCCGGCACGTGCAGCGGCGCGGTGGCGATCGGCGGGGGCGGCGCAGCCGCCGCGTCGGCAGCGGAGGCGGTGCCGGCGCCGGCGCCGGCGGCACCCGCCAGGCTCCAGCCCTTCGACATGGCCGACGTGACGCTGGGGGAGGGGCCGTTCCTCCACGCCCAGCGCGCCACCGAGGCCTATCTGCTGCGTCTGGAGCCCGACCGGCTGCTCCACCAGTTCCGCGTCAACGCCGGGCTCAGCCCCAAGGCGCCTGCCTATGGCGGCTGGGAATCGGATGCCCTGTGGGCGGACATCCACTGCCAGGGGCATACGCTGGGCCATTATCTTTCCGCCTGCGCGCTTGCCTTCCCTGCGACCGGCAAGACCGACTACCGCACGCGGATCGACTATATCGCCGCCGAGCTGGGCGCCTGCCAGGACGCGGCGAAGAGCGGCCTCGTCACCGCGTTCCCGAACGGGGCGGCGGTCGTCGCGGCGCATCTGCGCGGCGAGAAGATCACGGGCGTGCCCTGGTACACGCTGCACAAGGTCTATGCGGGGCTGCGCGACGGCGCAGTGCTCGCAGACAGCGCGCCCGCGCGCACGGTGCTGCTGCGGCTGGCGGACTGGGGCGTGGTGGCGACCAAGCCGCTTTCCGACGCCGCGTTCGAGGCGATGCTGGAAACCGAGCATGGCGGGATGAACGAGATCTATGCCGATCTCTTCGCCATGACGGGCAAGCCGGAATATCGCACGCTTTCCGAACGCTTCTCGCACAAGGCGCTGCTGGCCCCGCTGGCCAGGCGCCAGGACCATCTCGATGGGCTCCACGCCAATACCCAGGTGCCCAAGGTGGTCGGCTTCCATCGCGTCTACGAGACGACCGGGGATGCGTCGTACCGCGACGCCGCCGCTTTCTTCTGGAAGACGGTGGCGGAGACGCGATCCTTCGCCACCGGCGGGCACGGCGACAATGAGCATTTCTTCGCGATGGCCGATTTCGAGAAGCATGTCTTCTCGGCCAAGGGTTCGGAGACCTGCTGCCAGCACAACATGCTGAAGCTCACCCGCAGCCTGTTCCTGCACGAGCCGCGCCCGGAATATGTCGACTATTACGAGCGGACGCTGTTCAACGGCATCCTCGCCTCGCAGGACCCGGACAGCGGCATGGCGACCTATTTCCAGGGCGCGCGACCGGGCTACATGAAGCTGTACCACACGCCCGAGCACAGCTTCTGGTGCTGCACCGGCACCGGCATGGAAAACCATGTGAAGTACCGGGATTCGATCTACTTCCACGACAACGCCACGCTGTACGTGAACCTGTTCCTGCCCTCGACGGTGCGCTGGCGCGAGAAGGGCGTGGAACTGGTGCAGGAAACCCGCTTCCCCGAGGAGCCGCGCACGATGCTGCGCTGGACGCTGGAGAAGCCGGTCGACCTCACGCTCAGCCTGCGCCATCCGCGCTGGAGCCGCACCGCGCTCGTGCGGGTGAACGGCAAGGTGGCGGCGCGATCCGCGACGCCGGGCAGCCGGATCGAACTGGCCCGCAGCTGGCGGAACGGCGATACGGTGGAACTGCAGCTGGCGATGGAGGTCGGGTTCGAGAGCGCACCCGCTGCGCCGGAGGTGGTTGCCTTCACCTACGGCCCGCTGGTGCTGGCAGGCGCGCTCGGCCGCCAGGGGCTGGCGCCGGGAGCGGACATCGTCGTCAACGAGCGGGAATATGGCCGGTACAACGACATGCCGGTGCAGGTACCCGAACTGGCCGGCGATCCGGCGGCGCTGGCAGCGGCGATCCGGCCGGGGGCGAAGCCGCTGGAGTTCACGCTCGCCGCGGCCGACGGCACGCCGGTGCGGATGATCCCCTATCACCGCATCGCGCACGAGCGCTACGCGACCTACTGGAAGCTGGCGCCGGCACGGGCCTAGAGCATTTTCAAGTTGACCAGTTACCGTCAACGGCTCGGAAAATGGGGCACGCCAACAGCTAGAGCCTTTTCGCCCAGCGTGAAAATGCTCTAGCGGCGCGGGGGCAGCAGCGCCTTGTCGATGCGGGCCGCGACGCCGACGCTGCGCCCGGCGAGGTTCGGCACCGAGAAGCGCACCGCCGTGCCGAGAAGCTGTGCGGCTTCCGACAGGCTGAGGCCATATTCCTGCTGCAGCCACTGGATCAGGCCGGTGCTCGCCGCCCGCAGGGCTTCGTCGAGCGATCCCGCCTGGCCCAGCGCCATCAACTCGGTCGCGGATTCCACGCGGGGCAGGGCGATCGCGCGGTGCTTGATCAGCTCGACGCGGAATTCGACCTCCATCGAGGTCTCGAGCGCATATTGCGAGGTTTCGCCGTCGCCCTGCACCGCATGGGCATCGCCCAGATAGAGCAGGCCGCCCGGCTGCTGCACCGGCAGATAGACGGTGGCGCCGGCGACGATCTCCGGAAAGTCCATGTTGCCCCCGGCGCGGCCGGTGTCGCCGGTCGACAGCGGCGGCGACCCGAACCCCGGCGCCAGCGCGAGCCCGCCCAGCATCGGGCGTAGCGGTACGCGGTAGTTGACGAGGCCGGCACTCGGTTCGGCGGGGGCGGCGTAGCCGGCGGCGCGGTCCAGCCGCCAGCGGATCGGCTTGCCGAGGGCGCCGGCCTTGGCGGCGAGGGTTCCGCCGATCGCCCGACCGACGATCGTATCCAGGCTGTCCGCCCAGTCGCGGTTCGGCGTCAGCCGGAGGATGTGGACGGCGATCGTGTCGCCCTGCTGCGCGCCGGCCACGAAGAAGGGGCCGGTCTGCGGATTGCCGAACAGCGCACGGGTGATTCCCGCCGCATCGATCCCCCCCGAATCGATGGTGGTGGTGCGCACGACGTCGCCGGGCCAGACCGTGAGGACCGGCGCGCGATCGGCGGAAAAGCTGTTCGAATAGTCCGTCGGCACGAACGTCACCACTTGGCCGCTGCTGGCGGGCCGGTCGGGCACGCGGCGCGCGGTAAAGGCGAAGCGCAGCCGGCGATCGGGGAAGTTATTGTCGGGATAATCGGCCGAGCCGCGCAATCCTTCCGCGGTGCGGCGCGCGTCGAACCGGTAGACGGCCCCGTGCCGATCGGTGACGGTGAAGCGCAGCGACCCGCCCTGCACGGTTCCGCGCAGTGCATCGCCGTCCCAGTCGCCGCTCAGCGACTGCCCCGCACGGGCAAGGGTGAGGGTGGAATATTCGGGAGAGCCGAAGCGATCGACCGTAAGGATCCATTGCCCGCCGAGCGGCGGCGCCCGCGCAAGGGCGGGGCATCCCAAAAGCGCCGCGAGCATCAGAAACAGCCGGAGCATCCATGCCTCCCGTGGTCTGACTACAACTGTAGTCAAGGCGGGGGAGATGGCAATAGCCTAGTGCGCGCTGCCCGGGCGGCAGCCGACCTCGTACGTCACCGACGATGCATGCGACCGCCGCGCCGCGACGTTCCGGCGCCAGCCGCGAGGGGCGCGACCTTGCGGGTGCTCAGCCGCGACCTTCCCGGCTGTTTGTCGCCAGTGCGGCGTCGGCCTTGTCGATCAGGCGGAGCAGGCCGTCAAAGTCCGGCGTCTCGTCGATGCGGTAGCAGCGGCTGAGGCTGGCGCCGTATCGATCGATGTCGCGCTGGGTGAGAAGGGCCACTGCCACGACGGGTTCCCCTTCAGACATGGTGCGACAAATCCAATCCCCAGAATGTACCTATCGCTAACGCTCGCTTCCTCGAAAGTTTCCAGCGCCTTGGCCCGCGCGCTGGCTGCCCGTCGCACGCGGGGCGCTGCTGCCCGGACGGGTGACGCTGCGCGCCGCCCGCTGAGTGGTCGACCGGATCAGCCTGCCGCCGGCTCCAGCCGGAGCAGCAGCACGTCGTTGGTCTGGAGCGGCACCGGCACCGTCAACGTGCCGCTCTTCGGGACCGTCACCGTCTCGTCGCGCTCGGGCAGATCGCGGGTCAGCTGCTGGAGCTGGGCGATCTGCTGCTCGGTCAGCGTCTTCGGCATGGCAAGGTCGATAAAGGCCGAAAAGGCATCGTTGTGGCGGTATCCGGTGCGGAACAGGCGGAGCTTGTACGTGCCCGGCCGCAGGTGCGCGAGCTGCACCGCGGCGGGCGCCTCTGCCTTGGCCGGCACCAGCTTGCCGTAGAAGGAACGGTTGCTCACCGGCTGTTCGGGCTGGTGCCAGTCCCACAGCACCACCGACAGCGTCGCGCCGTCGACCGCGGCGATGCTGTGCGCGTCGCCGGTGGGGACTTCGCGACCGTGCAGCGCGTTCAGATATTTGTACGCGAACCAGGCGGGCTTGCGGATGCCCTGCGGGTTCATCAGCCCAAAGCCGCCCTCGAACGGCGCGGTGGGCGGGCCCGGCTCCTCGAACAGGTCGCTGAACGTCCAGTAGCTCATGCCCTGCGCCACCCCCTGCACCGCCTTGAGCTTGGTGAGGATATAGGCCGCGCTGACATAGGAATCATGGACGAGGTCGCGCGGGGTGTAGCTGGTGCTCCACTCGGTGAAATAAAGCGGCAGCTTGGGGTAGGGCGACGCGGCGATCTGCTGGCGCACCTTGCGCACGTCGCCGATGATGGCGTCCGCCGAAGGCGACAGCTTGGTATCCTGCTTGCCCTGCTCGTCGAGGAAGCCGCCATCGACGCCGTAGGTGTGCGTCGTGACGAAATCGACCGGCGTGCCGCGCCGGTGCATGTCGGCCAGGAACTCGGGCACCCAGGCGGCGCCGGCGGTGGAGGGGCCGCCCACGCGCAGCACGGGATCCACCGCCTTTATTGCGCGGGCACTGGCGTCGTACAGGTCGAAATAGGCCTTCTGGTCGGCCTTTTCCCAGAAGCCGTCGAGATTGGGCTCGTTCCACACCTCGAAGAACCAGCTGCGCACCTCGTCGCGGCCATAGCGCTGCCGCGCGTGGCGGACAAAGGCGGTGAGCAGATCGCGCCACCCGCCCAGTTCGGGGTGCGAGGTGTTGCCCTTCCAGTAGAAGATCGAATTTTCCGAGGTCTTCAGCGCCTCCGGCGTGAAGCCGAGTTCGACGAACGGCTTCAGCCCGCGCGCCAGCAGCTTGTCGTACAGGGCGTCGATGCCGCGCCAGTCATAGACGAGCTTGCCGTTCTCGCGCTTCACCGTGCCGAGCACGTCGTGGAACAGCGCGTGGAAGCGCACATAGCGGAAGCCGAGCTCGTCGTGCGCGGTGCGCAGCTGCGCCATCGAATCGTCGCGGCGGAGGGTGCCCGGATAGTCCGAGCCGATCGACAGGTCGAAGAAGCGGTCCACCGGCGCCCTGGCCGTGGCGACATCGACGCGGACGGTGCGGGCCGGCGCCTGGGCAACGGCCTGCACCGGCGAGAACCCGAGCAGCAGGCCACCGAGCGCGAGCGGCAAGACATTCTTGTTCAAGACATCGTCTCCTGAGCCGCCCGGAAGCTCCGAGCGATCGTGGCTTCATGCGAAGGCAGCGTGGCGGCGGCGTTGGCGATCGTCAGCCGCATCGCGCCGAGGATCTTGGCACGCACCGGCGCGGGAATGCTGGCGGCGAGAACGTCGAACCCTTGCGGCGTCACCCCCTGGCCCAGCAGCACCGAGAGCCAACTCGCTTCCACGAACAGGTCGCCTTCGCGTTCGAGCAGCCTGCCGGTCCGGGCGAAGAGCGCCATCTTTTCGGCCAGCGTATCGGGCGGCGTGATGTTGCGGCAGTGGCGCCAGAACGGCGTGTCGTCCCGCTCCGTCGCGACATAATGGAGCACCAGGAAATCGCGGATCGCGTCCCATTCGCGTGCCACCAGGCGATTATATTCGGCGCGCACGGCAGGATCGAAGCTGCTGTCGGGGAACCACCGTAGCAGGATGTTGATTGCGCTCTGGATCAGGTGAAGGCTGGTCGATTCCAGCGGCTCTAGAAAGCCGCCCGAGAGTCCCACCGCGACCACATTGCCCTCCCAGGCACGCGCCCGGCGGCCGGTGGTGAAGCGCAGGCGGCGCGGATCGCCGATCGGCGCCGCCTCCAGGTTTGCCAGCAGCAGGGCCTCGGCTTCCGCATCGGTGGCGAAGCCGCTGCAATAGACGTGGCCGTTGCCAATCCGGTGCTGGAGCGGAATGCGCCACTGCCAGCCGGCATCGCGCGCGGTGGAGCGGGTGTAAGGGAGGGGCGGCCCGGCCGTCGCGCTGGGCACCGCGACGGCGCGGTCGCAGGGCAGCCAGTGCGACCAGTCCTGATAGGGAACGCCCAAGGCCTCCCCGATCAGCAGCGCCCGGAAGCCGGTGCAATCCAGAAACAGATCGCCGGCAACCACGCTGCCGTCCCGCAGCCGCAGGGCGCGGACGAAGCCCGTCTGAGCGTCACGCTCCACCGTGTCGATCCGCCCTTCGTGTCGCACGACGCCGCGGCTCTCGCTCAGCCGGCGAAGATAGGCGGCGTAGCGGCCCGCATCGAAATGATAGGCATAGCCATAGGTGGCGAAGACCGTCTGCGCGCCGCCCTGCGGCAGCCCGAACTTCCCGTCCATCGCGGCGAGCGTGGAAAGCGAATAGGCGCTCAGCGGCGTGCGGTCGCCCGCAGCGCGGGCGGCGAGCCATTGCTGGTGGAAGGGGACCAGCCCGAAATCGTCGCCATACCGGCCGAACGGGTGGAAGTAGCGCGCGCCGCGCTTCGCCCAGTCGACGAATTCGATACCGAGTTTGAAGGTGCCGCCGGTAGCCTTCACGAATTCGGCTTCGTCCACGCCGATCATCTGGTTGAAGCCGTGGATCGGCGGGATCGTCGCTTCGCCGACGCCGACCGTGCCGATCTCCTCGGACTCCACGAGCGCGATGGCGACGCCGGTGCCGGCGAGCGCCTGCGACAGTGCCGCAGCCGCCATCCAGCCGGCACTGCCGCCGCCGGCGATCACCACGCGGGAAAGCGGCGCCGTCATGCCGCCTGCGCACGGCAGGTGCGCGCGACGAAATGGTCATGCGACGGAAGGCGCGGCAGCGCGGCCTCCAGCACGGCCCGGCGTTGCGTGAACAATTGGGCCAGCGCGTCTAGCGGCGGCCGGTCGGCGGTCGGCTCATGGCCACGCGGGATCCGTCCCTGACCCATCAGCACCGCCACCCAGCTGGTCTCGGCGTGCGATTCACGGCCGTAGAGCGGCACCCTGCCGATCGCGTCCCACAGCGCGAGCTTGTGGGCGAGAGTATGGGGCAGTGCCATCGCCGCCATGTCGCGCCAGAAGGGCTCGGGGCGGCGGCTGATGCAGTAATGGGCGATCAGGAAATCGCGGATCCCCTCATATTCGCCGATCGTCTCGCGATTATATTCGGCGATGATCGCGGGATCGGCGGGCCCCATGTTCGGCAGCAGTTCGGTGAGGCGGACCAGGCCGGTCTGGACAAGCTGGAGGCTGGTCGATTCCAGCGGCTCCATGAAGCCCGCGGCCAGCCCGATGGCGACGACGTTGTGCGCCCAGAAGCGCTCGCGCCGGCCGGTGGTGAAGCGCAAGGGGCGGGGATCGCCCAGTGGTTCGCCGTCCAGATTGGCGGTGAGCCGCGCGGCGGCTTCGTCGTCGGAGAGATGGGCGCTGCTATAGACCAGCCCGTTGCCGGTGCGGTGCTGCAGCGGGATCCGCCATTGCCAGCCCACGGGATGGGCGGTGGAGCGGGTGAAGGGGGTAAAGCGGCCCGCCCGCGTGCAGCCCTGCGCCAGCGCGCGGTCTGCGGGCAGCCAGCGGGACCAGTCGACGAACGGCGTGTCCAGCGCCTCGCCGAGCAGGCGGCTGGCAAAGCCGGTGCAGTCGATGAACAGGTCGCCGGCAATCCGGCGCTCGCCTTCGAGCAGCAGCGCGGTCAGGTCGCCGGTCGCGGGATCGCGCTCGGCGGCGAGGATGCGGCCTTCGGTACGGGTGACGCCGCGCGCCTCGGCATAGCTGCGCAGCAGCTGCGCGTACAGCCCGGCGTCGAAATGATAGGCGTAGCGATATTCGGCTGCCTCGCCGTGCAGCGCCTCGGGCGGCGCGAACCGGTCCTGGTCGGCGGCAAGCGCCGGCATCGACCAGGCGTCGATCGGGTCGGCGATGCGACCGGCGGCACGCAGCCGCAGCCAGTGATGATGGGGGCCGATGCCTTCGATCGGCGCGCCGAAATCGCCGAAACCGTGGAAATGGCGATTGCCCGCCTCGCCCCAGCCGACGAATTCGATGCCCAGTTTGAAGCTGCCCTGCGTCGCGGCGACGAAATCGGGTTCGTGCAGGCCGAGCAGGCGGTTGAACTCCCGCAGGATCGGGATGGTCGCCTCGCCGACGCCGATCGTGCCGATCGCATCGGATTCGACCAGCGTGATGCGGGTATCCGGTGCCGGCCGCAGCCGCGCGAACAGCGCTGCCGCCATCCAGCCTGCACTGCCGCCCCCGGCGATGATGATATGCTGCGCCACCCGTGCGTCCGTCCCAAGCTGCCGTATGTCGGCCAGCCTAGGCAGATTCGGCCGACAATGAAATGCGCCCCCGGAAACCATGCGGTGTCCGGGGGCGGAGGTGGAGGAAGTTAGAAGACCGAGCGGAACAGGAAGGCGAAGCGCCGGTCCGTATCCGTCCAGCCGTAGCGCGGCTTCAGGCTGGGATCGCCCACATCAAGGAAGGTCCGCGAGTTAAGCAGGTTATAGCCCTGCACGCCGATCTTGATGTGCTTGTTGAGCGAATAAAGGATCGACGCGTCCAGCTGGCCATAGGATTCCGACCAGACCGGATAGTTGATGTTCGCCGCCGAGGTCGTCAGCAGATAGTGCGAACGCCAATTATAGGCGGCGCGAGCCGAGATGCCGTACTTTTCGTACACGAGGGCCGCGTTGTACGAATACTTGGAGAGCCCTTCGAGCGGCAGAGCCAGGCCGGCATTGGTCGTCTGGTTCGTGTCGAACACATTAACCGCGGTGTTCTGACCGCCCGACGAGTCGACGAACGTGTAGTTGCCGCTGAAGCCCAGGCCACCCAGCGCGCCGGGGAGCATGTCGAAGAACTGCGTGTAGCCGATTTCGAAGCCCTTGATCTTGCCGTGCGAGCCGTTGGTCTGCTGCGTCACGTCGAAGGTCAGGGTCTGGCCGTTGGCGGTGAACGTCTGCTGCGTCACGCCAGCGAAGATGTAGTTCGAAATGTCCTTGTAGAAGCCGGCGAACGTGATGCTGTTCGAGCGCCCGAAATAATATTCGAGGCTGACGTCGAACTGGTTCGAGCGGGTCGGCCGCAGGTTCGGATTGCCGGCGCTGCCGGTGAACGGCGTCAGACGACCGTTGACGCCGGTGCCCGTGCCGATGCCGGTAACCGAATCGAAGCTGTAGCCCAGGGCAACATAGGGGTTGAGCTGCGCGAAGGTCGGTCGGACGATCGCCTTGGCTGCCGCCAGACGCAGCTGGAGGTTGTCCTTCAGGAAGAAGCGCAGGTTAAGGCTGGGCAGCACGTCGGTGTACGAGCCGTTGCCCGTGGTCGGCTGCGTGATCGACCCGCCCGCGAAGCGGAACGCCGCCGCATAGTTGGCGCAATCCGTCGCGTTCACCGTCTGGCCCGCACGCGGACCGGTGGTGATCGGCGTACCGACGACGCACAGGCTCGGCGACGAGGTCGGTGCGCCGATGGTGATCGGGGTGCCGCTGGAACCCGTTTCGGTGCGGATCACACGGACGCCGATATTGCCGTCGAAGTGGCCGAGCGGGCTCTGGTCCATGCCGAAGCGCAGCAGGGCATAACCCGCCGTGGTCTTCTCGGTCTGGTCGTTGATGCCGCCCGGATTCTTGCTGTAGTCGTCGCTCAGCGGCGACCAGCCCCAACCGCTCGAGAGCGTGCTCTTGAGATAGTCATAGGCGTTGGCGGTGCCGTTCTGCACCAGGCTTGCCGAGGGGAACCAGAAGCCGGCACCCGGATTCGGCGCCTGGCCGCGGAAGAAGTTGTTGTAGTTCACCAACTGGGTCTGGTTCGGCAGCGCCGCATTCTGCGGACCACCGGCGAACCCGGTCTGGTTGAGGAACACCGCAGTGTTCGGCTGCCAATATTGCGCCGAGAGCAGACCCCAGTTGTAGTTGCTCTGACGGGTAGTAGCGGCGCGATCGGTGTAGCGGCCGCCGACGCGGAACGACTTCAGGAACTCGCTGTCGGTGAAGGTGTATTCGACGTCGGCGCGCGTCGCCCACTCGTCGGCCTCGTTGTCCTCGATGTGATCCATCGCGGCAGCCCACCAGTACAGGTTCTTGTTGGTGAGCGACTGGCCGCTGTTGGTCGGCGTGAACGTCATCGACGGATCGTCGCCGCTGAAGTCGAACGCGATCGTCGTCGGGATGTTGGCGCCGGTGAACGCCGTCATGCTGTACACCTTGGCGGTGGACTTGATGTACTGCAGGTCGGCGCTGACCGCCCAGTTCTCGTTCGGGACCCAGCGCAGGTTGCCCGAGAAGTCCTGGGTCTTCTTGTCCTGGCTGCCGGCGCGCGTGTCGAGGTTGAGGTTGCGGTTCTGGATCACGCCCGACAGGAGTTCGCGGTTCTGACCGAACTTGTAGGTAGAGTTGTCCGAGCCCGGCATGTCGTAGTCGCCGATGGCATATTCGACGTCGTGCGGCGTCGCCTTGGAGACCAGCGCCTCCAGAGTCAGCGTCAGCGTGTCGCTCGGCTTCCACTGGAACGAGCCGTCGAACGCGGTGCGCTTCTGCTGCCAGTCGATGCGGCGCAGGCCCATGCCATTCGGGATGTAGACATTGGTGCCGGCGGCGAGGCCGCTCTGCGGCTGCGACAGCGTGCCGCGATCATAACGGCCCGCGGTGATGCTGTCCGTGCGGTTGCCGATGTTGTTGATTGAATAGCTCAGCAACAGGCCCATCTCGCCGAGCGGGGTCTGCCAGCGACCGCTGGCAAGGGCGTTGCCCGACCAGAACGTCTTCTTGCGCAGATCGGCATAGTTGGCGTCGCCGGAAAGCGCGAAAACATAGCCCGACGCGTCGAACGGCTTGCGAGTGCGCAGGTTGACGATGCCGCCGATGCCGCCTTCGACCAGCTCCGCCGAGGGGTTCTTGAACACGTCCACGCCGACGAGCAGGTCCGACGACACGTCTTCGAACGACAGGCCACGGCCGTTGTTCGCCGAGAAGACGTCGCGGCCGTTCAGTTCCGAGCGAACCCAGGACAGGCCGCGGATGAACACGCCGCCGCCTTCGGACGAGAGGCGGGCCGGGTCACGGTTCTCGTTGGTGCGCTGGAGCGTCACGCCCGGCACGCGCTGGAGCGCTTCCGACACCGAGCGATCGGGCAGGGCGCCGATGTCCTGTGCGGTGATCGAGTCGACCACCTGTTCGGCGTCGCGCTTGCGGTTGCGCGCGCTCTGCAGCGAGGCGCGGATGCCGGTGACGACGACGTCCTGCGTGGTATCGGTCTGGGCTTCGTCGGTCTGGGTGGCAGTTTCGCTGCCCTGCGGCGCGGCTGCCGCGGTCTGCGCAAGCGCGGCGCCCGGCACGCTCAGCAGCGACAACGTTGCCAGCGAAGCGCCGGCACGCAGCCAGGCGGTGATCGACGATGCATGCGAAGATGATGTGAAGCGGTTGGTCACTAGTCCCCTCCCTCGGCGCACGGCGCGCTCGGTGCAGATGATAAAGCCGGGGCGCTTCATCAAAGGGCGACCACACGGCAGTGCCGGTGTGATCCCGGCATCCGATGTTTGCGCTACCATCGCATCCGATTTATCGCAACATTTATGTGAAACTCTGGTTCACGAATGAAACCTGGTTAGCGTTAACAGAGTCTTCCGCAGTAGAATCAATGCCTTAGCGTGTTCGGTGCAACGCTGCAGCGATCGCGCGGGCAGCGACGGGCGCCATTCGGGCATACCCCGCGGGGAGGGGGTGAACGCCGTCGCGCGTGAAGGCTGCGCCCATCAGGCCCGCATGGTCCGCGAGCACTGCGTCATAATCGGCGAAGGCGAATCCGCGACGTGCGGCCAGGGAACGGAGCCGCGCGTTGATCGCGCGCAGCTCGTCGGGCTTGCGTTCCTGCACGACCGATCGGGCTGCCTCGCTATAGTTGTTCACCGGCAGGATCGAGCACAGCACCACGGCGATGCCATGGGCGCTGGCGATGTCCGCCATCGCCTCGATATTGGCCACGATCGACTCGGGGCTCTCCACCTGGAGGAAGCCGGTCACGTCGTTGACGCCCGCCAGGATCACGACGGCGCGGGGGTGGAGCGCCACCACGTCCTGCTCGAAGCGCACGAGCATCTGGGCGGTGACCTGGCTGCCGATGCCGCGGTTGATGTACGGCTTGCCGGGGAAGCTCTTCGCCAGATCCCAGCCGTCGGTGATCGAGTCGCCGAGAAAGACGACGCGTTCCTCGCCTTTCCTGGGCGGCGGCAGCGCGGCATTGGCGGCGGCGTAGAGATAGCGTTCGCCGAAATCCTGCATCATGCTGGGGACCAGCTTGGCCCGGAACGGCCCCAGCCAGCGGCCCCAGTCGCGCGCGTCTTCCACGGTGCGCCGCTCCGGGCTGGAGCGATAGGGCGGATCCGGCTCGGCCGCAGCAGCGAGCAGCAGGGCAGCCGCCAAGAGGCTGGCGGCGGCGCGAAGGCGGGTGCGGTGCTGGGGCATGGTCTTCCTCCCGGGGTCGTCGCGCCTATCGCAGCGCGCGTCCAGAGATGAAAGAAATTTTCCTACCTGGAAGTTCGGGCTGCAGCGCGGCTCGCGCGGCCGAAGTTTGCCAGGCATGACGAAAGCGCAACATCGTGGTGCGTTGCGGAGCGGCAGCGTACCACCAGCTTCGGTTGTCCGATGGGGGAGCTTGGCATGGCCACCGCGGAGGTGATTGCATCGGATGGCCACTCCCCCGGCAAGGCGAGCGCGTATCGAGATGCGCTTGCGGGTAGGTTCCTTAACTTCCTCCACCTCGATTGAGCGAGACCGGTGGGCGGGCTGCACCACGGCTTTTTGCCCCTGCACGCCGCCGTTGATCCCGATGGCCTATAGTGAAGGCATAGTGAACGAGCGCCGACCTAAATCACGGAGTAACAGCGTTGAGTATTGAAATCGCAGCGTCGATCGTACGCCATCTCGGACCCTGCCGCATCGCCGTGGAGGCACGCGCAGCACCTGGACTGGCCGCCGAACTGGCGCTGCTGGGCTGCGATACCCAGCCTGTCTCCGCCGATGCTGTGGTGGCGGCGTCGAACGCGCTGTCTGCCTCCCTGCTCGCCCGACATCCGGCGGCGCGTACGCTGGTGGTGCTGCCCCGGCAGGTACAGGCCGCGGTGCTTGATGCGGCGCTGTTCGAGGCAGGCTGGCGGCGGCTGCCCAGCGCGATCAGCGTGCCGGCGCTGTTGGATGTGGCCCGCGGCGAAGCGCCTCAGCCCAGCTTCTACGAACGCGCGCCGAACGGCTATCAGGGGTTGCTGAACGCGAGCGACGCCGACGCTTTGTCGGCTCTCGGCCGCTGGAACCTCGCCGCAGAGCGCGTGCGGCCCGGAGACCGCGCGCTGCTGTGCGGCCCGGGCGCGGCCGACGGGCAGGCGCTGCTGGAGGCCCGCGCGCGGGTCGCGAGCGTGCACGTCGACGCTCCCGCAGCACTGCTTGCGCCGCGCAGTTTCGACATCATCGTCGCGATGGATGCGCCGGGCGACTGGGCGGAAAATCTGGACCGCTATGCGCAGTTGCTGAAGCTCGACGGTCGTCTGGTTGTCGGCTGGTCAGAGGACAATCCACAAAAGCCTGGCAACTGGGCGAGTCTGCATGCGGGGCTCAGCGGTGCATTCTTGGTCGAGAGCCAGTTTGTGCAGGCTCCCGGGATCATCGTGCCGCAGGATGTTCCCCAGGGTGAAGTCAACGGCCTTACCTGGCGTGTCGCAGTTGCGGCAAAGGCACCCTTTGGCGGCGAGGAAACGCGCGCAAGCTTCGTCCATCCCGCCTTCGGCGCATCGCAGGCGCCGCTTGCCGGCTTTGCTGACGGCTATGACAATCCCTGGCTCTACCGCACCCTGGTGCAGATGGGCGAGCGGCTGGCCGATGAGGATCTGCTGGTCCGTCTCGCCGAAGAGGTCGCGTCGAACGCCCGCCCCGGCTCGGCCGATCAAGGCGCGGCGCTGGCGGTGCTCGGCTACCGCGTGCTGGAGGCGCGCGCAGCAGATGTCGTGCCGGTCCTGCTGGGCGCGTTCCACGACTATTGGCAGCTGGGCGGCGATGCGGCGCATGTTGTGCGCTGGCGCGTGTCGCTCGCCTTTCTGGCAGGCCGCTTGGCCGAGATGGTCGGCGAGCGCAACGTTGCCAAGCATTGGTATGCCCGTGCGGCGGGTGACGACTGGCAGCATTTCTCGACGATTCTGGCGACCAAGGCGATCGGGGCGGCGTTTTTCAGGGCACGTATCGCGCTCGCGGAACAGGACGCCGACGTCGCCTGGGAATGGTTCGAGCGCGGGGTGGAAATTACCCTGCAGGCGGCAGGGCGCGATCATCGTCAGGAACTTGGCGAGGGCGACGGACTGCTGCCCTTCTATCTGCCGGAGCTGGCCGAGGTGATCGACATGGGCTCGCAATGCGCCAATGCGCTCGCCAACCGCCACTTGTGGACGCGCGACCCGGGCCTGTTCTGGCGCCAGGTCGACGTCAAGCGGTTCGGCATCGCGTCCTGGACGCTCGACGTGACGAAGGAAAACGAACGGCTGCGCAAGCAGCTTGGCCAGGCTTGAGACGAAGCCGGGGTGCGGCGCCGAGGCCGTTGGCTTCGGCGCTCGCTACCGCAAGCGGCGCGACGCGCGCCCGCGGGAAGGGCGGCATACGCAGAAAGGCCGGCTGCGGCCGTGCCATCACGCGATGCCGCGTGCGGCGAGCATTGCTTCGATCGGCGCGAGGTCCGTCGGGTTGTTGAGTTCGATCGGGTCCCAGCCGGGGGGATCGAGCGCGATCACGTCGATGGGGATGCCGTGGTGCAGGAAGCGCAGCTGCTCGAGCCCCTCGGCCTGTTCGGCAGGAGAGGGCGGCAGCGCGCGGTAGCGGCGCAGCGCCTCGGGCCGATAGGCATAGAGACCAAGATGCAGCAGCACCGGGTTGGCGCCTTCGCGCGGCGGTTCGGCGAGGAAGGGCAGCACGCGCTTGGAGAAGTACAGCGCGCGTCCTGCTGCGTCGGTCACCACCGTGGTGCCGCCGCTGCGGCCCGCCGCCTGATCGGCGAGCAGATGGGCATAGACGCCGGCGGAGCACCGCATCGCCACCGTGGCGACGGCGCAATCGGGCCGATCCTCCATCCACGCCGCGAGCGCCGCGACGAAGTCCGGCGGGGTCAGCAGCGCATCGCCCTGGAAATTGATCGCGTAGTCGGGTTCGATGCCGAGCGCCTCCAGCGCGGCGGCAACCCGCTCCGTGCCGTTCGCGCAGCTCTCCGGCGTCAGCACGGGCAGTTCGCCCAGCGCCTCCACCGCCGCCATGATCCGTGCATCGTCGGTGGCGACGTGCAGCGGCAGGCCGAGCCCGGCGCGCCGGGCGGCAGCGATCGAGCGCGCGATCAGGGGCCGGGCCTCGCCGCTCGCGCCCGACACCGCGGCCAGCGGCTTGCCGGGATAGCGCGAGGAGGCATAGCGCGCGGGAATGACGATCACGCCGCGGGGCATCGGGTTCGGCTCCATGACCGGCGTGCTCAGGCGCCGAGCCGCAGATCGTGGATGTGGAGCAGCCCCCAGGGGCGGCGCGATCCGGCCTTTTCCATCACGAACAGCACGGTGATCTTGTTCTCCTGCATCCGGGCGATCGCTTCGTCGACCGTGGCGTCCCTGGTAATCGTCACGGGATCGCGCGTCATCAGTTCGCCCGCCACGGCAAGCAGCATGCGGTCGAACGCCCGCCGCAGATCGCCGTCGGTGATCACGCCGATCAGGTCCCCGGCGGCATCGACCACGCCGGCGACGCCCTTGCCGCAGGACGTCATTTCGAGCACCACATCGCGGGCGCAGGCGGTTGCGCGGACCAGCGGCAGCGGTTCGGTGCGGCGCACCAGCGCGTCCAGCGTCTGGAGGCCCCAGCCGATCCGTCCGCCCGGGTGCCAATGGGCGAGTTCGTTGCGCGAGGTGCCGCGCTTGCGCATTGCCGCCACCGCCAGCGCGTCGCCGAGCGCGAGCATCATCGTGGTCGAGGTGGTCGGCGCGACGCCTTCGGGACAAGCCTCGCCGCACGCGGGCAGGACGAGCGTGATCGAGGCCTTGCGCGCGAGCATCGACGAGGCACCCGCCGTCATGGCGATGACCGGCACCGCCAGCCGCTGTGCGTGCGTCAGCACCGCGACGACTTCTGGCGTCTCGCCCGAGTTGGAAAGGACCAGCAACACGTCGCCGCTGCGCATCATGCCCAGATCGCCGTGCGATGCTTCGCCCGGGTGCAGGTAATAGGCCGCGCTCCCGGTGGCGGAAAGCGTCGCCGCGATCTTGCGGGCGATATGGCCGGACTTGCCCATGCCCGCGAGGATGATCCGGCCAGGTGCGCCGACCAGCAGATCAACGGCGGCGGAGAAGTCCCTGCCCAGCTCCCGGGCAAGCAACGTCAATGCCGCAGCCTCGGCGCGGATCACCTCGGCGCCGTGATCGATGATGGTCTGTACGCTACTCGTTTCCATGTCCCGTCCCCCGGTGATCTTCACGATGGCGCTGCCAGGACAAGCATCGGCACCGGCAACTGCAATCACGCCCTTGCGCGTCTTGCACCCGAACTTCGTCGACGCAAGACCAGTCGCCCCGCTCAATCATCCAGTACCAGCTTGTTGCCGCTCGGCTTCCAGGGCTGGCCTGCCCAGTTCTGGAAGCGATCGCGGATGCGCCACATGGCGTCTATCCGCCGTTCGGAAAAGCTTCCGTCCCACTTCCGTGGGCAGACCGGTACGCGGGCAGTCGCGCACGCCGTCGCGGGTCCGCCGGAAGCGTCTTTCGCTTTCCCGGGGCGCGGACGATCAGAAGGCGTGTTCGATGACGCGGCAAACGCGCTCGACATCCGTTTCGGTCATGTCGACGAAGTAGGGGAGCCCCAGGGTCTCTCGGGCAAGCATCTCCGTGACCGGAAGCGGCAGGCGCGGAAGGTCGGCGAAGGCGGTCTGGACATGGACGCCGGCACCCCACCATGCCCGGCTGCTAATGCCGACCGCATCAAGCCGCGACATGAGCCGCTCCTGGTCCGCGCCGAAGAAGCGGGCGACGCAGACACTACCGTACCACTCGTTGCCGAAACCGGCTTGGAATGCGACCTGCTGCCGCCGGCCCAGGCGTTCGCGATAGGCCGCTGCGACTGCTCGGAAGCCCTCGAGATCGCTGGCATAGGCGTCCATCGCCGCCAGACCCACCGCGGCGTGATACTCGCTCATCTTCGCGTTGGTGCCGACGGTACCCGCGTCGCGGCTGCCGCGGAAACCGAAATTGCTGCGTTGCTTGATGTCGGCGATGGCTTCGCGCGCGCGGCAAACGACATAGCCGCCTTCGCCCGCGCCGAGAATCTTCGTGGCATGCAGACTGACCACGACGGGGGAGGTGCCGACGCGCACCGCGTCATGGCCGGCGGCAGCGTCGATGACTACCGGAACGCCGGTCTGCTCCGTGAAACGATCCCAGGCTGCGGTGTCCATCGGTGCACCAAAGGGCGCGACCGGCATCACCGCGGCCACGGGACCGTCGATCCGAGCCAGGGCGTCGCGTGCGATCTCGGGCGTCAACGCCCAGGATCCTTCGTCCACGTCGACCAGAAACGGCGTCAGGCCGGCGCTGCTGACGGCGTGCGCCGTCGCAACGAAGGTCCAGGACGGAATGAGGCAATAGCCACTGGGGTTCTCGACGACTGCTTGCAGGGCAAGCGTCAGGCCGGCGGTGCCATTGGCCACCGTGATGATGCAGTCCGGATCCACGCCCAGCCGCTGCGCCAGCCTGGTTTCCAGCTCGGTTACGAGCGGACCGAAATTCGAATAGCTCCGCCGATCGTCGATCCGCTGCAGATAGGGCATCAGGGCTTCGGCGCGGGGCATGCGGGGGCGCAGGACCGGAAGGTCGCCGGTAGGCACGACGGAGAGCTTGGCTCTGCTGCCGATCGCGTTCGCTCGTACTGCCGCATTCGTCTGAATTCGCATCGCGCCGCTTTCGGATGGATGGTATCTGATCTTTATAGATCGTTGACCGTTCCCCGAAAAACATGTCCCGAAATAACCAGGGGACTTCGGCTTTGCCCACGGCCGCGCTGCCAAGCCGTGATGTGGCGGGACCGGTGGCGGGCTAGCGTCCGCGACGCAGCGTACCCCGCGGCGTCCGGCCGGCGGTAAAGAAGCCCTCCCGCGCCAGCAGGGCCACGCCGCGCCAATATCCGAACTCGATGTGTCGGTGTGCACCCTGCAGCTTGAACGCCTTGTGGACCGCCCGCAGATTATAGTGCGGGATCGACGGAAATTGATGGTGCTCCAGGTGGTAGTTCATGTCCGCGTAGAAGAACGCGGTGACCGGATCCAGAACCACGGTGCGTGTCGAATTTTCGTACCGCCCGCGGATGTCGTCTGCGGACAGATTGAAGTGCTGCAGCGCCGCCAGGGTTCTGTTGGGAAAGGTAAGGCAGAACGGCGCCAGACAAATGGCGGCGGCGAGATAGGGACCGCCGAGCACGAGGCTGACGACCAGGATCAGCGCCTGGCCCGCAAGCACCGCACGGGCGCCGTTCCGCAGGTTTAGCGCCTCGCGGGATCCCGGCGCGAACAGCGTTGCAAAACGGCCCTCGGGAATCCTGCCCGCCGCGTTCAGCGTCAGCACGCGAACACGCCGCCAGATCGCGGCGGCGTCCACCGTCAGCAGCGCCAGCGTACCCCAATAGGAGAGATGCTCTTGCGGAGAGGCCTCGAGGTCGTTGGCACCCAGCGGCGTTCGATGGTGTTGCGGATGCGTCACCTCGAAATAGCCGTAGTTGCTCCAGGTCAGGATGGAGAATAGCCGGAAGAGCACCACATTGGGCCGCCGCGCGGTGAAGACCGACCGGTGGAAAAGCTCATGCCCGATGCCCGCCCAGCCGAGGAAAGACCAGGTGAGGAAATGCGGGATCAGGACGAGCAGCGACGCCCAGACATGGCCCCGCGCGAAAAGCAGCGTACCCGCAGCCAGCAAGCCGGCATGGAACGCCACGCGGATCGCGATCAACAGCGCGGCGAGAAGATCCCGCTTCTGGGACCAGCGGCGATAGGCGTCCCGATCCAGAAGCCTGAGCCCGCCTACCTCGCCATCGATCCTCTCCATCAGGCCGTGTCCCGCAGGGAACCATCAACGCCGATGCTAAGAAACTGCCGGCGGATGTCCCCGACGAGCAGCATGGCCATCATCGTGTGCTGGATGTGGATCACCAGCGCGTCCTTCGCGAGCTCTTCGACGAAGGTGGTCACGTCCCCATGAATGGTCGACTTGAAGTCGTGCCAGAGGATCACGCCGCTGTCGCCGATCATCTTCCTGGCATTGGCGGTGTCGATCGCCACCGTCTCCAGATCATGGCCGCCATCGACGAAGACGAGGTCGACTCCGCCGACCAGCCCGTGCGCCGCGGGTTCGAAGGTACGGCTGTCCTGCTGGAGCAGGGTAACCCGGGATTCGTCCACATCGGACAGCCCGCCCAGGTAACGGGGGGCGGACGCACTCTGGACGGCGCGCAGATAGTCGTCGTTGATGTTGCCGTCGCGCCGCAAATCCGCATCGGCGTAGGACTCGGCGGCTTCCTCGGACGCATGGCTGTCGCCAAGGTCGAGCGAGTAGATCGCACAGTCCGGGTTCGAGTTTTCCACCAGCAGTGCGGTGGAGTAGCCGAGGAAGGTCCCGAACTCGAAGATCTTCCGCGGCTGAACCAGCTTGACGATCGAGATCAGCGCGGCCGCTTCCAGCAAGGTCACGCTGCCAAGCCCGCTGGACGGCACGTTGATCTTCATGGGCACCGGACCTGCGTTTTCGGCCTCGATTTTGAGGAAGAGGACCTTGGGCTTGATCGCCACGACGCCCGCACGGTGCGTCTCGCAATGATCGAACAGGCCGGCAGGGTCGCTGATCGGCGCGGGGTCTAGTGCAGATTGCTGAACGGGCATGAGAGTGTTCCGACTATCGACGAGGAAGGGAGGGGGCGGCGGTTGCACCGCTAGAGGAAGAACATCACTGTCTCCGACCAGCCCTGGGTGTAATGCCGAAGGTAGACCCGGTAGTCGGGATGAATGGAGCGGACATACCGCCATATATCGCGGAAGTCGCTCGCGCGGTGGTACACGGCAATCGCCAGCTTGGGGCGGTCCTGGCGGATGTGCCTTTCGGACCCGGCGAGCGCCTTTATTTCCCAGCCTTCGAGATCCATCTTGATGAAGCTGACGGGATCGGGGATCGCCTCGTCCAACGTCGTCATTTCGACTAATTCGCTGCCGCCGGTGGTGACGGCGGAGGCGGATCCGGCCTCGCTGTCGAAGGCGATCTGCCCCGCCGCGTCGGAAAGCGCCTTGGCGTGGAAGGCAATGTCGCGATGGCCGGCAAGGCGGGTTTTGGCGGCGCGGAGGTTCCGTTCCGAAGGCTCGAACAGGTGCACCTGCCGATAGTCGGGGCAGCGCCGGCAGAATTCCTCGGTGGTATCGCCATCAAAGCCACCGGCGTCGACGAACGCTTCGGATCGCAGGTCGAGGAAGGGCTCGAAATACTGCTCGTGCGTGCGCACCGCATACCCGCGCATGAAGGCCGCGTTTGCCGTCAGGCGGTAACGCAGCACATCGGCCAGCGTCTGGCGCGAGGCTTCGTCCGCAAGCGTATCGTAGAGGTCGGCCCATTCCGATGCGAACTGGTTCCAATCTTCGCGCTGCTCGCGAACGACAGTGGCGTGCGCGATGGCGCCGTCCGACGCCTGGGCGAGTTCCTGGATGGAAAGGACCGACTGGATCCCGGCATCCGCGAGCCTCTGCTCGACCGCTACGGGGCTGATCGAGGTCGAGCAGTTGATGACGGCAGCCTCGGGCGGCAATTGCGCCATCCCGATCGCTGGCAGGCCATTCCAGACGGCACCGGCCGGCGCGAAATCATCGACAATGCCGTCCAGGCGCAATCGGCCGATCAGCCCGAGCGCCTCGGCATTTCGGCCGATGACATAGCAGGGCCGGTCCTGGCCCGCGGCCAGGAGGTCCCTGGCGAGGCCCTGGTTGGCGGCAGGGGCTGCGATCGCCGAGTCCAGCATGGCGCTGAAATCCTGTTTCGTCATGATCTCGTCTTTCGATCCTAGCCAAGTACCGAGTATAGTTCGCCGTCCAGGGTGGCGCGCATCAGCGTGTTCAGCGCGGCCCCGTCCGCTGCCCGCGCAAACAGGATGCCGATGCGACCGAACGGGCTGGCCGCAATGCGATCGCCGGTGAGCGCAAGCGATACGAACATCTCGATATCGATCGGTCGGTGGAACTGGAGGCTGGAGAACACCTGCGGCGCGCGCAGCGAAATCGTGTGTCGCAGGATCGGGCGATAGGATTGGGGGCTCCCGTCGAACCCTTCTCCGAGGAAGGGGCGGGCATAGTTTTCGGCATAGTTGAAGCCGGTCGAGCTTGCGATCAGCTGGCTGTACAGATCGCCCGGGCATCGCCGGGTGATCTCGATGATCCAGAAGCGCTCGCGATCGACGATGAACTGGGTATGGATCAGACCTGCCGTCAGCTGCAGGTCCTGCGCGATCTTCTCGATCGAAGCGCGCACCTTGTTCGCGAGCGCCGGGTCGAACGCCGGAACGACATAGCTGGTGTCCACGGCGAACGGATTGACCGAGCCATGCTCTTCGACGAAGAAATCGGTGAGGATGCCATCGGGGCCAAGGAAGGCGGAGTGGCTGTACAGCTGCCCCTCCACGAATTCCTCGATCAGGCAGGCGCCGTTTCGTGAGAATGCCTTCGCATGCTCGATCGCTGCGGCAAGATCCGTGGCGGACGGCGCCGGCAGGGCCGTGACGCCGCGACCGCTGAAGGCCTCCGCGGGCTTGACGATCACCGGACCCGCTGCAAGCGCATCGCCTTCAGCGATCCGGCGGGGGGCGGGAACGCCGGCGGCTTCTGCGTATCGGCGGAAATCCTGCTTGTTGCCGAGAATGCGAACGGTCTCGGTCGGGTCGATGCCCGGAAAGGGATGCTTGGCATTGATGGCGGCACAGGTCTCGTAGGAGAGATCGTTGCAACCGGGGATGAGGAAGTCCGCACCCACGCGCTCCACCAGCGCCGTGACTGCCTCCACGTTCGAATAGTCGAGTTTGATATAGTTGTCGGCGGACTTGGCGAGCGCGTTGTCCGGCTTGTCCCCGACAACATACGTCTCGTGGCCGGAATCGACGAGATACCGATAGATCGGCACGGAAGCAGCGTTGGTGTCGAGGAGGATGGCGACAGCCATTATCAATTCAGCCTTTCACGGAAATTCGCGGGACAATCAGGCGTCGAGTTCCACCAACGACCTTGTTTCGGCCGACCTTCGGATTGCCTCCGCCACCCGCAGATTCTGCGCGCCGTCGAAGGCCGGGACGATCGGCGTCGCGGTGCCGAGGATGACCTCCAGGAAGTTCTCGAGCTGCCGGGCAAGCGGGTCCTCCCGCGTGACCGGAATGATCTCTTCCACAAGCGGTGTATGCCAGGACGGACGTTGCGGTGCCGGGTGGGACAGCAAGCGCATGCTGGGGAAATCAAGCGTCCCCAGCGTGCCGGTGACGCTGTAGCAGTCCTCGTTGGGATAGGTCGGATAGACCGGGTTTTCCCGCGACGTCTGCTCCCAGCTATGCGGCGACGCGCCGGCATCCGACAGCAGGAACGTGCCGAGGACACCGTTGCGGAACTGCAGATTGATCGCCACCGTGTCCTCGACGGGGTACTGGCGGATCGCATTGGACGCGATCGCCTGCACCGCGGCGATCTCGCCGCAAAAGGTGCGCATGATGCCGATCTCGTGGATGAGGTTGATCAGGATCGGACCGCCGCCAGGCTGCGTACGCCAGGGGCCCGCCTCGAAATATTCCGGCGGCTTGTAGAAGATCGCGCTCCCCTGGAAGGCGACCAGTCGCCCGAGCCGCCCGCTGTCGATGATCGCCTTGGCGGTGGTCAGCAGGGGGGAGTGGACTCGGTGGTGACCGACAAGAACCTTCGCGCCGCGCCGCGCCGCGAGATCCACCAGATCGAGAGCTTCGTCATGATCCGCGGTGATCGGCTTCTCGATCAGCACCGGGATGCCGCGCTCGATGCACAGCTTCGCCTGCGCATAATGAAATTCGTTGGGCGACGAAATGATCACGCCAGACGGGGTTTGCGCGGCAAGGCAGGCCTCGAGCGTGTCGAAGATCGGCGTATTGGGCAAGCGTTCGCCAATGTTCCTGCTGGCGTTGTGCCCAGGTGTGACGATCCCGGCCAGTTCGCAACGCGGATGCGCCTGGATCATCTCGATATGCTTCAGGCCCATCAGGCCCGGACCGATGACTAGAATGGAAGGCGTTGTCACTGCGCAGCCCCGATCATCTGACTCATCCCCTACCATCTTGCTTCGTGCCTAGAACCTGTCGAACCACCCGGGCACGCTGCGCATCGGGACGGCAGTCGGCCTGCCGGTGATCGAACGCTGCGCCTCTCGATCCATTATAGGACGTGCGTCAGAACGGGACACAAAAGTGTCGCAGCGCGATGGGCACGTTCAGCGCGCGGAGGCCGGCTGGGCGATCGCGGGAGGCCGTCACGCGGGGCTTGGACCTGCTTGCCGTTGCGGCAGCCGGACGTCTCTTCCGGGGAACGGCCGCTATAATGGGGATGGCCGCATCTTCTGCGCTACAGGATGAACGAAATGTCTGTGACCTTGGTCTTTCCCGTCTCCACCCCGGATGGCCGGGCCTATCTCAAGCAAGCGCTGGAGCGGGGAGAGCCGGTGGTGACGGCATCGTGCGACGTCAGCGATCCTACAAATGGTGCGGCCCCCTGGATACGGTTGCCATTGGTCAGCGAACCGGCGTTCCTGGACGCTTTCACCGATGTGGTGCGCCAGCATGACGTCACGCGGATCCATGCTTCGGCGCACATCGTCCACGCCGCCCTCCGCAATCTGTTGCAGGAGCACGACCTGGGTCCGCTACGGATCATCAACCGCTCGGCGCTCGAGCTGGAGTTCGAGCGGTGGAACGACATTTTCGCACGGGCGGAACGGTGGGCGCAGTTCATCGAGGCCTTGGTGCCGGCCCAGCCGCAGCCCAGCCTTCCGTTCGTCGCCGGCGTCGTGCGGCTTGCCTTCGATCTGTTCGGCGAATCCTACGACGACAAGCTCGCCGCGCTGCTGGCCTGCCTGCTCGATGCGCCGGAAGGCGACATCGTCGAGATCGGCTCGCTGTTCGGCCGGTCCGCGAGCGTGCTGCTCGCAGGCCGCGCGCTCGGGGTGGCGGAGCGCAATATCTTCGTGTTCGATCCCTGGTGTTCGGACGCGGGCGCGCAGCAGGATATGCCGGTCGCGCTTCAGAAATACACGCGTTCGGCCGGGCTGGAGCGCGTCGCTCACGCGTTCGAAGCGACGTTCGCGGCGCTGGCCCCGGCCGGCGCGATGACCGTGTACCGTACGCCCTCGGCCTCCGGGCACGCCGTCTATCGTGGCGAGGCCGATGGCGAAGCCGTTCGCCTGCTGAAGCCGGCGAAGGCCTCGCGCCCGGCAGGTAAGATCGCGCTGCTGCATATCGACGGCAACCACGACCGATCGGCTGCCGCGGAGGATGTCATGCTCTGGTCCCCGCACGTCGCGCCCGGCGGCTGGGTGGTGATCGACGACTATAACTGGCGCTATGGCGACGGCCCCAAGGAGGCGGGAGACGCGCTGCTCCGGCTGTGGGGCGACAAGGCCGCGCGCGCCTTCGTGGCGGGCGACTGCCTGTTCATACAGCGCGTTTGAGGGGGGGGCTCCCGGCTGGCGCGGTGCCGGTCGTAACCTCGCGTTAAACGGTTTTCTTTACCGTATCCGCGATGATCGCCAGCGAAAGTAAGGATATGTCGGCACGACTGAGCGGGGCAGTGGCCTCCGCCTCGCCTGGCCCGCTTCGGTTCAGCTGGCTGCAGGCAGAGCTTCCCGGCGGTCCCTGGCCCGAACCCCTTCGCGCTGCACTAAGCGCCGTGATCAATGAGGTCGGCTGGCCGGCCGTGCAGCAGGGCGAGCGCGCACGCCTCGAGGCGCTGTATCGCGATTTCGCCTCGCTGTTTCCGCGCTTTCTCGCCGCCGCCAGCGATGTCGACCGGGCGGCGGACCTCTACACGCTCATCCATATCCTGTTGTGGCGTAGCACCCAGGACATCGGCGAGCTGAAGCGCTTCAACACCGACGTGGTGTTGCCGTTCGCGGCCTATCTCGCGCGGCACTTTCCGAAGCGACCGCTTCGTCCTGCCAAACGCGCAGTGCCCCGCATCGCGTATCTCTCCGAAACGAGCGACCTGTTCAGCACGAATGCGGTGGCGAAGACCACCGTTTCGCTGATGCTGGGCCAGCACGCGATCCGCGCGCCGGAGGACTGGCCTTTTCTGTACTGCATCAAGCAGCCCGTGCAGAATCTGTGGGACTTCTCCGCCGAAACCGGCCTCCGGGTACGGGACCTGTCCGGCCCAACGCCTTCGCAGATGACGCGGGCGATCTTGTCGCAGCTCGAGGCGGACGAGATCGACATTTTGATCGCCGACAGCAACTGCGCCGTTGCGACGATGGTGCTGCAGCAGCGCCCCTGCCGGGTGCAGGCGTTCCACGAGAACGGGTTCGCGCCCTGGGCAATTCCGGAGCTGGACCTGGCGTTCATGGGCATCACCAGGCCGACGCCTGGCCTTTTCGACGACCGCGTCGCGATGCACGAGACGCCCCGGAACACCGCCTCGGTCTTCCACTGCGTTGCCAGGCCGCAAGACCAGATCGATGCGTTGCGCAAGGTATTGTGCGCGGGGACGGGAGTTGCGGAGCCGAGCGTCATCTATGGATTCTATGGCCGCATGGCCAAGATCACGCCGGCCTATATGGCACTCGTCGAGGAGATGCTGGAGCGCGATCCGCAGGCGATCTTCTTCGCCGGCGGCACGGGCTCGATCGCCATGGTGGTGGAGCGCAGGGCGGCATCGCCTGTCGGCGACCGCATCATTCTCTACGACGAATTCATCGACGGCCACCTGGTGAGCGAATGTATTGATGTCTTCCTCGACACCTTTCCCTTCCCCGGCGGCAATGCGTGCCTGGAAGCACAGGCGCATGGCGTGCCCGTGATATGGATGCAGCCGGCGCCGGACAGCGAAATGCAGCTGGTGTTCACGTTGCGGGACGAGCGCCTGAAGGCGCGCGACGGTGCGGATTTCGTCACGTTGTCGCTGCAGCTTGCCAGTGGGGACAAGCGCCAGGAGCATGGCGCCTTCGCACGGGCGCTTGTCGCGCGGCACGGCGATATGACCGAGCAGGCCATGCTGGTGGAAGATCATCTGCGTGCCGCCTGGATGCAGGGAGACTGAGCGTTCGACCGCATCTTGCCGGTGCCGCACGAGAAGCAGTGGAAGTGTCCGTTGACGCCGATGTACGGGACCGCCGTGGTATGGCGGTGGAGCGGGCAAAAGCCGCGCGGATCGAACCTCTGCGGAGTCAGATCAGTCCGTGGCAGGGGAGCTCGGATTCGAACCGAGGGCCTTCGGTTTTGGAGACCGACGCTCTAACCAGCTGAGCTACACCCCTGTGCGGTCCGCCCCTTTATCGGCCGATTTGGCTTCGGGCAAGAGCCAAGATGCGCCCGGGTGCGAATTGAACGGCCAAAAAGAACGCGCCGCCACGGTGTTCCGTGACGGCGCCTCCTCTGCAACGGGTGAGGTTGTTTTTTGTTTTAGGCGTTCGCGTAGGTGACGCGCGTGCGGCGCGTGCGGCGCATCGCGGCACCGGCCAGGCCGAAGCCGCCGATCATCATGCCCCAGGCTGCCGGCTCAGGCACGCCCGTGGGCGCGAACACGCCCTGGCCGCCGTACGAGCCGTTGCCGCGCGAGAAGCCGTTGATCGTGATTTCGTTCTGCACACCGGCCTTGATCGGCACCGCGTTGGCGAACACGAACTCGTTGATGCCGCTGCCGAAGAAGCCGGTCAGCTGCACGCCGTTGAAGAAGACCGACTTCAGATCGAGGTCGTTCGAGCTGTTCAGCGTCACGGCGCTGGTGATGATCGAACCGCTCGCCAGGCCGTCCTGCGGCAGGGTGAACTGGTAGATGTGGATGAAGTTGCCAGCGGTGATGCCCGACTGGCCGAAGCTCGTCGAGATCGAGCCATCGGCGCTGAGCGCGATGTTCATGTCGGCAGGGCCGAAATAGGTCTGGGCCTGAGCAGGCGCGACAGCGATGAGCGCTGCGGCGCCAACAGCCGCCGTCATAAGCGTACGATACATTCGGGGTGTCTCCCTTAACGGCAAGTGAACCATTGCAGTGCAGGCGAGACTTCCGGCGGGTTCCAAAGTTCCAAGAAAAAAAGTGACTTATGTCTCAATCTGGGAACGGTTCACCGCAGCTCACGCGCGAGCGCGGGTTGTTTCGTTACCGTTTCGCGACACGATCATCCGGGCCTCGTGCACGGGCAGGGGCCGACCGAAATAATATCCTTGCGCGCGGGTGCAGCCGAGCGCCTGGACCATCTCATGTTCCTGCTCGGTTTCCACGCCTTCAGCGGTGGTCGCCATGCCCAGGCTTTCGGCGAGCGCGACGACGGCGCGGATGATCGCGATCGCCTCGCGGGTGCCGCGCGCGGCGTTCTGCACGAAGCTGCGGTCGATCTTGATCGCGTTGAAGCGCGTATGCGCAAGATAGCCGAGCGAAGAATAGCCCGTCCCGAAGTCGTCCAGGCTGAGCCGGACGCCGAGATCGAGGATCTGTTCCAGCACGCTTATGGCGGCGGTGCCTTCGCGCAGGAATACGCTTTCCGTCACCTCCAGCTCGAGCCGGTCCGGGTCGAGCCCGGAGGCGGCGAGCGCCTGTGCGACCAGGGTGGCGAAGGTCGGGTTGTGGAGCTGTTCGGAACTGACGTTAATCGCAATGCGGGCCGGCATCTCCCAGCTTGCGGCCTCATGGCAGGCGGTGCGCAGCACCCATTCGCCGATCGCGCCGATCAACCGGGCTTCCTCGGCCAGCGGGATGAACTTGGACGGCGGGACGCTGCCCAGCTCGGGGTGCGTCCAGCGGAGCAGCGCCTCGAACCCCAGCAGCCCGCCGGTGCGCGCATTGACCACCGGTTGATAGGCGAGCTGCATCTGGCCCTGCTCCACCGCGGCGCGCAGCGCGATCTCCAGCACCCGGCGTTCCTCGGCGGCGACGTGGAGCTGGGGTTCATAGGCGTGGAAGACCCCGCCGCCCTTGTCCTTGGAGCGATAGAGCGCGAGATCCGCCGAGCGCACCAGCGTCTCGGCAGTGCGCCCGTCGCGCGGGGCGAGCGCCAGGCCGACCGACGCGCCGATATAGAGGGTGTGCTGGTCCAGCTCGTAGGGTCGCGAGATCGTGTCGATGATCGACTGCGCCAGCGCCTCCACTCGCGCGGTGTCCCGCGCGTCACGGACCACCACGGCGAACTCGTCGCCGCCCAGGCGGCCGATCATCTCGTTGTCGCTGACCAGCCCGCGCAGGCGCCGCGCCACCCGCTGGAGCAGGCGATCGCCGACCGGGTGGCCGAGCGTGTCGTTGACTGCCTTGAACCGGTCGAGGTCGATCATCATGAAGGCGCAGCGCGCGCCCCACTTGTCCGCCTCGGCCAGCGCGGTGGCGAGGGCTTCGTTGATGTGGAGGCGGTTGGGCAGGCCGGTCAGCGTATCGAACCGGGCCATGCGGTGAATCTGTTCGGTGGCACGTCGCTGCTCGGTGACGTCGGAGCTGACGCCGCGGAAGCCGGCAAAGGCGCCGCGCTCGTCGAACTTGGGGCTGGCCGACATCTGCCACCAGCGCCGTTCGCCCTCGATGTCGATCGGGATCGGCACGTCGGCGAAGGGCTCCCGGCTCTTGAGCTTGTCGGCTAAGTCGTGGAGTTCGGCGGTGAAGCGGCCGGTTTCCCAGGCCGGGCCGGCGAGGAGCTGGAGGAACGGCATCCCGCCGAGCGTCCCTGGTTCCAGCCCGAGCGACGCGGCGAGGCGCGGGCTGGCGCGGACGACGCGGCGTTGGGCATCGATTTCCCAAAGCCAGTCCGAGCCGGCATCCTCGAATTCGCGCAGCAGCAGGCTGACGGTCTGGTCCCGCTCGGCCAGCGCCATCTGGTTGGCGCGCAGCAGCACCAGCGCGCGTGCGCGTGTGAAGCTGCCGAAGCTCACCAGAAGCACCAGGAAGGCCGCCGCCGCGGCAAGGAAGGGTGCGCCGGCCATCACCAGCGTGGCGATGCAGGCGCCGCCCAGCAGCGCGGTGAAGGAAAGGCTGGCCAGCGGAAGCACCGCCATGGTCATGCCTGAGGCGATGAGGACGATCGTCGTCGCCGCCCAGATGTCCAGACTGGCCCGCGCGGTGGCGGTGGCGCCGAATGCGAGCGGCAGGATGGCCCAGGCGAGGCCCATGACGATCCCTTCGGCGGCGGTGCGCCGTATCTCCGCCACGGTGGCGGTGAGCAGGTGCCGGTCGCGCCAGCCGAGGCGGCGCAGCGTTACCCAGGCCGACGAACCCAGCACCAGCGCCATCCAGCAGAAGAGGATGCCAGGCGATGCGAGCGGGGCGAGCGCCAGGGCCGCCAGCGCGGCGGCGCCGACATGGGCGGAGAAGAACAGCAGCGCGGTGCGCCGGCCCGCCTGGAGCTGCGCTGCGCGCATCCGCGGCCAGTCGATCGCGTCGCTGGGGTCGCTGAGCCCGAGCAGCGCACGCGTGTCGACTCGCGGCTTCATCAGCGGTGTCGTGGAGGAGCTGCTCACCGCGCATATATAGCTGCGCGAGGTTAGCGAGAGGTTAGGGTGGGGCGAAAATGGCGGTGAGCAGGTCCATCATCGCGACATGCCCCCGGCGAGCGGGAGCGACGCGCCTTCCGGCCGGGCGCGGGGCCCGGCCGGAGCGTTGCGTCAGGCGGCGACCGCGTAGGGCTTGATCTCGCCGTTCAGATAGAGGTTGCGCGCCTTGGCGCGGCTGAGCTTGCCGGAGCTGGTGCGCGGCAGCGTGCGCGGCGGAACCAGTTCGACCACGCAGTTCATGCCGGTGACCGAGCGGACGCGCTCGCGGATCTCGTCGCGCAGGCGCAGCCGCTCCTGCTCGTCCGAGGTGCGGCACTGGACCAGCACCGCCGGCGTCTCCTCGCCACCCGGGGTGGTGATCGCGAAAGCGGCGATGTCGCCCTGCTTGAAGCCGGGCAGCTGCTCCACCGCCCACTCGATATCCTGCGGCCAGTGGTTCTTGCCGTTGACGATGATCATGTCCTTGGCGCGGCCGACGATGTAGATATAGCCGTCCGACATATAGCCCATGTCGCCGGTATCCAGCCAGCCATCGGCCATGCACGCCTCGGTCGCCGCCTCGTCGCGGAAATAGCCGACCATCACCGACGGGCCCTTGCACCAGACCTTGCCGATCGCCTTTTCGGGAAGCGGCGTGCCGTCTTCCTCGCGGACCTCGATCGCCATGTCGCGCACCGGCTTGCCGCAGTTCACCACGGCGCGGTAGCGCTGCGGGCGATCGGCGCGGGCGGTGCCGCCGGAGAGCTGGGTTTCCTCGACCAGCTCGACGACGATGCCCTCACCCGGCGGCATGATCGAGACGGCCAGGGTCGCCTCGGCCAGGCCATAGCTCGGCATGAAGGCAGTGGCCTTGAAGCCGGCATCGGCGAAGGCGTCGACGAAGCGCTGCATCACGTCCGGGCGGATCATGTCAGCGCCGTTGCCGGCGATGCGCCAGCGGGCGAGATCGAACCGATCGCTCGCCTTGGTCTGGCTGGACATGCGGCGGGCGCAGATGTCGTAGCCGAAGGTGGGCGAGTAGGAGATGCTGTTGCCCTGGTTGCGGCTGATCAGGTCCAGCCAGGCGAGCGGGCGCCGGGCGAAATCCTCGGTCTTCATGTAATCGGTCGAGACCTGGTTCGCGACCGGCGACAGGAAGCAGCCGACCAGGCCCATGTCATGGTACCAGGGCAGCCACGAAATGCAGCGATCGGCATCGACCAGCTCCATCCCGTGGCTGTGCGCCGCGAGATTGTTGAGCAGCGCATGGTGCGTGATCGCGACGCCGTGCGGGAAGCGGGTCGAGCCGCTCGAATATTGCAGATAGGCGATGTCGTCCGGCCTGGCCTGGGGCAGCGGCGCCTCGGGGGCCGCGTTGGCCGAGAAGGCGTCCCAGTCGGTCGCGGCGACATCGGTCAGCCGCGCGGCCTCGGCGCACATGCTGCCGATTTCGGGCGGATAGATCAGCAGCGTCGGATCGCAGCTCTCCAGCTGCACGCGGAGCTGGTCGATATAGGACTGCGCGCCGCCGAAGCTGGTCGGCAGCGGCAGCGGCACCGGCCAGGCGCCGGCATAGATCACGCCGAAGAACAGCGAAGCGAACTCCGCGCCCGTCTCGGCGATCAGCGCAATCCGATCCTGCGGCTGGATGCCGGCGGCGATCAGGCGGCGCGCCTGTTCCAGCGCGTCGGCACGCAGTTCGGCGAAGCGATAGGGCCGCACCAGCTTGCCCCGCGCATCGTGGAAATTCAGTCCGCGCTGCCCTTGCGCTGCATAATCGAGCGCGGCACCCAGCGTTTCGAAATCAGCGAAACGGCGCGGGAGGCGGTCTTCCGTGGGCGTGGGCGTCAGCGCTGCCATGTCCACTGTTTCGAGCGATCCCGTTTCGTCCAATACCATTCTTTTTCTCGTGCCCCTGTGAGGTAGCAGTTCGTTGTGCCCCCACAACGCAGTTTTCCGTATGCGCTCTGCTACGCAGTATCGTTCAAAATCGGTTGGCAGTGTGGCACAATCAAGGCGCATGCCCGAACCGTCCCGTTCCAAGCCACCCCTTGTCGCCGCCGATCTCGATCGGCTGGCGCTCCGTTATGTCGAGCGTTTCGCCACCACGCGCGCGCGCCTGGCCGCCTATCTCACCCGCAAGCTGCGCGAGCGCGGCTGGGCGGGCGAGGGGATGCCCGATCCCATGGCGGTCGCCGAGCGGATGGCCGCGCGCGGCTATGTCGACGATCGCAGCTTTGCCGAGGCGCGGGTGCGATCGATGGGCCGCCGCGGGCTGGGCGCGCGCCGCGTCGAGATGGCGCTGCGCCACGACGGCATCGATGCGGACGACAGCGCCGATCTGGCCGAGGCGATCGAGGCGGATGCGTTCCGAAGCGCATTGGTGTTTGCACGTCGCCGCCGATTCGGACCTTTCGCCGTTTCCCTCTCGGATCGCGATCTTCGCAAAAAGCAAGTCGCTGCATTTTTACGGGCGGGCCATCCGCCTGAGATTGTGCATAGAATATTGCAGATGATGCCAGGAGAGGAGCTGGATGACCTGCCCGAGGTGGGACATTCCTAATCGCACAAAGCGATTCCCCTCCACGGTAATGCTGTGTTAATGTTGCTGGCTTGGGGGATAACGATAATGCGTGCTGAGCAACAGCTAGCGTCTGAACACTATCCGGTCGCGTCCGAGGGGGAAGTTCGGTTCGCGGGTGATTCTGCCATGGACGAGCGAGTGTATCGCGGCGTCGTCAAATGGTTCGATGTGACGCGAGGCTTCGGATTTCTGGTCGCGGACGATCCGAGCGTCGGCGACATCCTGATCCATTTCTCGGTCCTCCAGGACCATGGTCGTCGCAGCGTACCGGAAGGGGCGCGGATCGAATGCGTGGCGGTGGAGCGGCAGCGGGGGCTGCAGGCGAAGACCGTCCTCTCGATCGACCTGACCACCGCCGTGGAGCCGATGAAGCGCCCCACCGAGCGGGTGGAGCGGCTGAAGCTGATCGGCGAGGCCGGGCCGTTTGAATCGGTATCGGTCAAGTGGTTCAACCGCCTGAAGGGCTATGGCTTCCTGGTCCGTACGAGCGACACCGCCGATATCTTCGTCCACATGGAGACGCTTCGGCGAGCCGGGGTGGAGGAAGTGGAGCCGGGCCAGCCGCTCCGCGCGCGGATCGTCGATGGCGAAAAGGGTCCGCTCGCCGTTGCAGTCGAAAGACCCCTCTGAGGGGAGTTGCCGAGCGTCGCGCTTGGCGGTATCGGGCACAGCCATGGGACTTCCTTTTCCGATCTTCACCTGGTGGAACGGCGCCACGTTCGGCACTCGCATGGGACTGCGCGGCAAGAAGCGCGTCGGCGAGGATTCGCTCGGTAACCTCTATTTCGAGGGCGGGCGCGATCCCAACGGCATTCCGCGCCGCTGGGTGATCTACAAGGGATCCAACGACGCCAGCCGCATTCCGCCGGAATGGTTCAGCTGGCTGTCGCACCAGATCGACGGCACGCCCGACGAGTCGCTGCCGCCGGTGCGCGCGTGGGAAAAGCCCGCCGAACCGAACCTGACGGGTACCGAGCTGGCCTATCGCCCCCCTGGCGCGCTCGAAAAGGGCGCCCGTCGGGTCAAGGCCACCGGCGATTACGAGGCCTGGACCCCCGACGCATGAAGGCTGCGGCGGCGCTGCTCGCGCTCGCGCTGGCCGGTTGTTCGGGTAGCGGGGGCGGCAATGGCGCTGCCGGCGGCGACAATGCCGGCGACGAGCTGGTGATCACCGGCGGGGGCGACGCGCAGGGCGTCGACACCGTGTCGGTCGGGCCCGACAATGCCACCATGGATGCTGCGGCCACCCCGATGCGGGAGCGTGTTGCCGTGCTGGGCGTGCTGAACAAGCGCAACGGCGTGGAGCGCGAGATCACGCTGAAGCCAGGCCAGGCCGCGCGAATCGACGATCAGGTGACGGTGCGACTGCGCGCCTGCGAGCGCACGGCGCCCTGGGAACAGGACCGGCTGACCGGCGCCTTCGTGCAGATGGACGTGCGCCGCGAGGACCAGCGCTGGCACCGCGTCTTCTCCGGCTGGCTCTACAAGGAACAGCCGGCGCTCAACGTCGTCCAGAACCCGATCTACGACGTCTGGCCCAAGAGCTGCGCGATGACCTTCCGCGAGACCGGGCCGGACACGGTGCCCGCCTCCGCGCCGGGCGCGTCGAGCGCGAAGAGGTCGCCCGAAGCGGCGGGCGGCAACGAGACCGCTCCGGTCGAATCGCCCAGCGCCTCCCCCAGCAACGCGACATAATCGTCCCGCGGGATCTCGATTGCCCCGAGCGAGGCGAGGTGGTCGGTGATGAATTGGCAGTCGAGCAGGCGAAATCCCCCGGCCTGCAGCCGTGCGACCAGATGCGTCAGGGCGACTTTCGAGGCGTCGCGGACGCGCGTTACCATCGACTCCCCGAAAAAGGCGCGTCCCAGCGCCAGGCCGTACAGCCCGCCGGCCAGCCGATCCCCCTCCCAGCACTCGATCGAATGGGCATAGCCGCGGCGGTGGAGCTCGATGAAGGCGCGTTCGATCGCGCCGTTGATCCAGGTGTCCGGCCGGTCCTGTGCGGATTCGGCGCATAGCCGGATCATCGCCGGGAAATCGCGGTCAACGGTCACATGAAAACGATCCGAGGCCACCACCTTGCGCAGCGACCGCGAGAGATGGAAGCCGTCGAGCGGCAGCACGCCGCGCAGCTTCGGCTCCACCCAGTAAACCGACCCGGCATCGCGCGCATCGGCCATCGGGAACACGCCCATGGCATAGGCGCGCAGGACCAGCGCGGGATCGAGTTCCTTCGGCGGCTGTCGGCGATGCCCCACCATCAGCGGGCGCGCCCGGCGAGGGCCTGCTCGATCGCCTTCCATAGCGCGTCGAACGCGCGCGCGGCGGCGCTGCGCGGCGCGAAGCTGCCCACGGGCGCGCGCCGCACCGCCACGGCTTCGACGATGCTGGCCATCGGGATCACCGGCCAGTCCGGATGCAGCGCCACCGCCTCGGCATGGAGCTTGCGGCGACGATCGACCATCGTGTGGACCGGCATCAACGGCACCCTGGCGCCGCGCCGGGCAAGGTGCGCAGCGACCTCCGCGAAGGCACGCTGCGAAAGCGGGGAGGGGGCGACCGGCACGACGATCAGATCTGCCGCGCGCATCACCTGCTCGCTCGTCTCGGTCAGGCCCGGCGGGCAATCGAGCAGGATGCGATCGAAATCTTCCGCGAGATCCTCGAGCAGCTTGCTCAGCCGCTTCTTCTTGTCCAGCGCGTGGAAGAGATGGTCGAGCTGGCGCAGCGAGGTGTCCGCGGGCAGCAGCGCCAGGCGATCGACGTCGGTTGCGCGGATCAGCTTCGCGGCGGCGACGTCCCTGGAGAAGATCGCCTGCGCCGGGTGCCGGCCGCTGGTCTCTCCGCCGAGCAGGAAGGTGGAAGCGGCCTGCGGGTCCAGGTCCCACAGCAGGGTGCGGCGGGCCGAACGCATGGCGGAGGCCCAGGCGAGGTTGATCGCCAGCGTGGTTTTGCCCACGCCGCCCTTCAGGCTGTACACCGCTATCGTCGCCAAGCGCGTTACCTCCGGGGCCAAGCTGGCATGAAAAAAGCCCGGCGGAAATAGCCGCCGGGCTTTGTTTTCGTAGCGGAATGCAGGCTTACGCCTTGCAGCTGTGAACCGAGCCGTCGGCCAGGGTGATCTTGGCCGCCTTGGCGTTGCCGTCGATCTTGTAGCCGCCCTCGGCGGTGAAAGGCTTGCCGGCTTCCGGCGCGCGCAGCAGGACCGACTTCATCGAATCCTTCTTCTCGCGCAGCGAGGCCATCTTGCCTTCCTTGAAGAAGTCCACGAACAGCAGGGTGTTGCCCGGCTGGCAGCGGAAGCTCACCGAACTTTCGATCGTCGGCGGGGTTTCGACCGGCGCCGCGTTCGCAAGCTGCGAAGCCATGGGATCCGGCGCGCGGCTGTCGACCACTTCGGGCTTGTTGTTGCAAGCGGCGAGCGAAAGCAGCGCCGCGGCGGAGAGTGCGATCGGGGAGGGGTTTTTCATAGCGTGAGGTGCTTTTCCTTAGGCGGTAATCATCGTCAAGCGAAAACAGGTGACAGAGTCACACGAAATGGTGCGCCGCAACGGAACAGACGCAATGTTGCGCGTGATCGGACATGCATGACAGTCGTGGAGGTTGCAGAGGCGATCGGAAAGGGGACGTTTACCGTGCTTGACCCGATGCGCGCGACTGCGCAGGGAGACGGGCCGAGGAGAGTGCGCATGAAGCCGAGGATCTGCTGGACACGGGCCTGGCCCCTGATGCCGCTGGCGCTGCTCGCGGCCTGCGGTGGCGCCCCGACCGAGAACATGGCGGAAGATCCGGCGAACGCCGCGGTAGCGCCCGGGCCGATGCTGGGCGGCGTCGACCTTTCCACCCCGCTGCAGATCCGCCCCACCGAAGGCAGGGACTGGGCGCTGGATCTGGCGCCGGGACGCATCCAGTTCCAGCAGGAGGGCGCCAAGCAAATGCCTTTCTATCCGGTCTCCCCGCGGCTCGCGCAGGGTGTCGCGACCTATCCAACCCAGACGCCCGACGGCATCCCCGTGACAATCACGCTGCGCCCTGGCCCCTGTGCCGAGGGCGCGCCGCTTGGCGCCGAGGTGCGGATCGGCGCGACCACGCTGAAGGGCTGCGCGCATCCGATGACCGTCGAGCAGGTCCACCGCGAGATGTATAACGAAGCGCTCGCCGTGCCATATGACAGCGGCAACAACAGCAGCGCCGACTAGGCGCGACCAGGATCGGCGGTGAAGCGGGTCGCCGCCAGCTTGCCCGCGCGGGGCAAAGCGCGTATGCGGCGGCCATTCGCAAGGACCCGGTGAAACTCCGGGTGGCTATTCCGGCCGCCGATCCGCCGGACAACAACACGCACCAAATCGTAAGGCGCGCCTTCGCGCCACGTGCCCTGTTGTGGAACCTCAATGACCTTCAATTTCGCTGCTTACCGCCGTCAGTGGTTCACGGACGGTACCGCCGCCCGCCGGGATATTCTCGCCGGGATCGTCGTCGCGCTGGCGCTGATCCCCGAGGCGATCGGCTTCTCGCTGATCGCCGGCGTCGATCCCCGCGTCGGGCTGTATGCCTCGGTCGCGATCGCCATGACCATTTCCCTGATCGGCGGCCGGCCGGGGATGATCTCGGCCGCGACCGCGGCAGTCGCCGTCGTCGTCGTGCCGCTGGTCCGTGAGCATGGCGTCGACTATCTCTTCGCCGCGACCATCCTGATGGGCGTGATCCAGATCGCGGCCGGGCTGCTGCGTTTGGACCTGGTCATGCAGTTCGTGTCGCGTTCGGTGATTACCGGGTTCGTCAACGCGCTCGCGATCCTCATCTTTCTCGCCCAGCTGCCGCAGCTCCTCGGGGTGGGCTGGCAGACCTATGCGATGGTCGCTGCCGGGCTGGCGATCATCTACGGCCTCCCGCGCATCACCAGGGCGGTGCCTTCGCCGCTGGTGGCGATCATTATCCTGAGTGCAATCAGCATCTTCGCAGGATTGCCGGTCCATACGGTGGGCGACATGGGCAAGCTGCCGGAAGGCTTGCCCAGCCTCGCCCTGCCGCAGGTTCCCCTTACCCTGGAAACGCTGCGGATCATCTTTCCCTATGCGCTGACCATGGCGGCGGTCGGGCTGCTGGAGTCGCTGCTCACCGCCCAGATTGTCGATGACATGACGGATACCGACAGCGACAAGCGCCGGGAATGTGCGGGGCAGGGCGGCGCGAACATCGTCGCGGCGCTGTTCGGCGGCATGGGCGGCTGCGCGATGATCGGCCAGTCCGTCATCAACGTCACCTCGGGCGGGCGCGGGCGGCTGTCCACCTTCGTGGCGGGCGCGTTCCTGCTGTTCCTGCTGGCCGTGCTCGGCCCCTTTGTCGGACGCGTGCCGATGCCGGCGCTCGTCGCGGTGATGATCATGGTTTCGATCGGCACGTTCAGCTGGAACTCGATTGCCAATCTGCGTCGCCACCCGCTGCCGTCTTCGGTGGTGATGTTGACCACGGTCGCTGTCGTCGTATCGACCCACGATCTGTCGCTCGGGGTGCTGGCAGGCGTCCTGCTCTCCGGCATCTTCTTCGCGGGCAAGGTGCAGCGCATGTTCGCGGTAGAGCGCACGCTGTCCGACGACGGCGCGTGCGCCGTCTATCGGGTGACCGGCGAGATCTTCTTTGCCTCGGTCGATCGCTTCACGCGCGCTTTCCAGGCGGAAGACCAGGCGCGCGCCGTGCAGATCGACGTTTCGGCGGCGCACTTCTGGGACATTTCCGGCGTGGGCGCGCTCGACAAGATCGTCGCTAGGCTCCGCCGCGATGGCCGATCGGTCGAGGTCGTCGGCTATAACCGCGCCAGTGCGGACATCGTCGATCGCTTCGCGCTCCACGACAAGACCGGCGTGGAGATGGGGTTCGCGCCCCGCTGAGGCATGCGGCGGCGGGCATGCGGCGGCGGGCTACGCCGCGGGAGCTTGCCCCGCGGGGATGGTGAAGGCAAAGGTGGCACCGCCGCCGGGCGTCTCCTCGGCCCAGATCCGGCCGCCATGGCCTTCGATCAGGTGGTGGGAGATGGCCAGGCCCAGGCCGAGCCCGCCGCCGGTGTCGCAGCGGCCGTTGCCGAGGCCGGGCTGGAACAAGACGTGGCGCTGCGCGGGCGCGACGCCCGGACCGCGATCAATTACCCGGATGGTGACTTCAGCCGGGGCCTGTCGCTCTGCGGTGACAAGGATGGCGGCATCGGCATGATGCTGGCAGGCCTGGCCCGCATTGCGGAGCAGGTTGGCGAGCACCTGGACGATCTGGACATTGTCGAACCGGGCAAATTGCGCCTCCGGCGCAACGCGGATCGTCACCGGCGGCAACAGCATCGGCGCGGCGGCGCGGACGAGGTGGAGTGCCTCCTCGATGCTCGTCGCAACCGAGCGGGTCTCCAGCACCAGATCGTCGTGGCGCACCATCCGGCGAATGCGGCGGATGATCTCGCCGGCGCGCTGCAACTGCTGCTCGGCGGCGCCGCTGAGGTCGCGGGTCCGCGCGTCACTGTCCGGAGACAGTCGGATTGCCGCCATGTAGTTCGCCGCGGCGGAAAGCGGCTGGTTCAATTCGTGCGCTACCGTTGCGGCAATCGAGCCGAGCGCGCTGGCGCGGGTGAGCTCGAGCATCTGCCGCTCGATCGTGACGCGCTCGGCGAGCATGCGCTCGCGCTCCTGAAGGCGGGTGCGCAGTTCCTGGTCAACGCCGATGCGATGCTTGGCGAGGGTGACATAGCTCGCCAGCGTCTGGAGAAACTGGATCTCGGCGTCGCTGAAGCCGGCGCGGCCGCGCCGGCCGAAGGCGAGCGTGCCGAGCAGCACGTCCTTGTGGAGCAGCGGCGTGCAGAAGCAGGCGTCCAGCCCCATGTCGCGCGCATAGGCGAGCCGGGGATCGTCCGACTGCTGGATGTCGCGGGCGATCATCGGCGTCAGGCTTTCCGCCACGCCGCCGCAAATGGCGATGCCGAGCGGAACATGCTGCCAGTCGACGACCTGTTCGGGCGTGATCCCGGCCCAGGCGCTGAGATCCAGGCCTTGGCCGTCAAAGGCATAATGGAAGAAGACGTCGAGCTCGACTTCGCTGCGGATCAGCCCGAAAATGCGGTCCAGCGCAGGGGCGAGATCCTCGGCCTGGAGCAGGTCGCTGGCGCTGACGGCAAGCAGCTCGAGAAAGCGATAGGGTGGCGCATCCTCCCCTGCCGCATCGGGGGCCTGGCCGCTGGGGCGGAAAAGGGCGCTACGGCGGTTCAGCATGATAAGGTCTTGGCAGAAGGGCTATGCCCCACCTGACCCTGCAGCCATTCCGTATTGCTACTGACTATCAGTCGATTGCGAAACAGTCGCGACTACATGCGCTATTGCTAAGCGTTATCAACGTTTGGCGCGTGCGAGAATGCGGAAAGTTGCGCCCATTTCGGCGCCTTGGCAGCCAGGCCGACGGTATGCAGCGGGCTGGAAGAAGGCAAGCCGAGAATGGTGTAGCGCGCGGCTGCGTGGCCCAGCTGGCGCAGGCCGTGGCGCTGTGCGGTGGCGCCGTTGAAGGCGATCGCGCGGAGATCGGGCAGGGTGGAGGCGAGGGCGGCGATGTCGTGCGCTTCGATGTCGCGCATCGCGGCGTCGGTGCTGCCCGGGCGGGTGGCGCTGGCGACGACGTCCCACAGCCCGATCCGCGCCGCGCGCAGCGCGTCCAGCCGCGCTTCATAGGCGAGCGGCACCAGATCGCGACCGGCGGCGGGTGAGATCAACTGCCAGAACTGGTTCTGCGGATGCGCATAGTAGCGTGCCGCCGCCAGCGAGCGCTCGCCGGGCAGCGAGCCGAGGACGAGCAGCCGCGTGTCGGGCGCCACGACGGGCGGAAAGCTGTGCTTGCGCTCGGTCATGCGGGTCCCGGTCCTTCTTCAGCGGAGCAAGCGGCGGTCATCGGCGATGCCGGACAATGCCAACGCTCGCTTCGGCAGCCGAAGTGCCGCCCGTGCACGCCCCGATCCTTCCGGCGCATAGCGTGCGATCGACCTGCCGCCAACGTACCCCGTCGCGATCCGCAAGGCGCGATGCGGCGGACAGGCTCGGCGCCTCATCGATGCGTTGAGGGCGAGTCATCGTCGCTGTCGGCATGCTCTCCGGGAGCTGAAACGGAGACATGGCCATGATGCGCGCAATCGGCGCGAGCAGCCTCAACCCGCAATCCCTTTTCCCGGGGCTGTCCGGTGCGCGCGACGGCGACGTGCGAACGTCGGCGGTGGACATGCTGCGCCAGCAGATCGCGGACGAGCCCAGTCCGCTCCGGCAGGGCGCCTTGCTGGCGCAACTCGACGCGCTGACGGGAGGTCCTGCTCGGCGTCGTCACCGGCAGCTACGGCCTTGCCGGCACCGACGGCGAGTGGACGCTTTCGCTCGACGGCAAAGATGTGGGCGGCGAAATGCTCGAGACCGTGCTGGCACGCGAAGACGTGGCGGGCTGATCCGCGCGCGGCAGGCGTCAAGCGTCGGGATCGTCCGGTCCGTCCGGTCCGCCGTCGAGATCGCCGACGCATTGCAGCTCGGGATCGGTCTTCGCCTGGTGCGCAAGATCGCGCGCCAGGCCGGTGATGCCGGGGATCAGCGTGTCGGGTGCCAGGCCATAGCTCCGGATCAGCCGGACCGCCCAGGCGTAATGGCGCGCACCGGCCTCGCAGCTGTCGCTGCCGCCGTCGCCGACGCCCCAGACCTTGCGCCACGGGCCCTTGCCGTTCTGCTCCAGCAGCGCCTCGAAATCGCCGACCGGGCCGCTGCCCTGGACATAGGCGAGCGCGCGGGCACCCTGGTGGAAAACGCGGAAGCTCCGGAAGGTGAAGCGCGGTGCGAGGCGCCCATCGCCATGATGCAGCACCTTGAGGATCGCGCTGCGCTCGGCGCTGCCCGGCGGGGGCGTGTAGAGCCCCGGCGCGGCGGCGGTCAGGAGCAGGGCGAGGGCGGGCAGGGCCGGGGTTCGCAGGCGAATCATCGGCGTTCTCTAGCAGGAATCCAGCGGCGGGCATGGACGACGTTCGAGGTGCAAACGATGCGCTTTCTGCTTCACCGCGTTTTGCGCACCGCGTGGCTCGCAACGAAGAAAATGCTTCGTGATCTCAGTGTCTTTCGAGCAATTGTTGTCGTGGGCGACAGTGCTTCTCCGCAATGAAGAAGCCGGCCCTGGGATGAGGGGAAATGACATGCGCACGACAGTGATGGCGGCGGCACTCGGCCTGATGACGGTCGGCGGCACCGCACAGGCCGCACCGATCCTCTACAGCTTTTCCGGACAGATCAGCGGCACGCTGAACGGGCAGGCGTTCACGCTGAGCGACTATGTCCTGTCGCTCGCTACCGACACGGACACCGTGTTCCAGCCGCGGCCCGACTTCCGGCCGAGCCTGTACAATTCGGGCCCGGCGGCGCTTTCCTTCACCATCAACGGCGTCTCGGGCACATTCGCAACGCTGTTCAATGCGTTCAGCGTTACGCTGGGTAGCGGCAGCGGGCAGCGCGCGCTGGTGGGCTTCACCGAGGCCGAGCAATTCGGCAACGACCTGATCGACGTGCGCGATTCCGGCCTTCTGAACTATGATCTCAAGACCGGCGTCACCTCCGTTTCAAACCGGCCGATCGATTTCCTCAACTTCGGCACGGAATTCCAGACGAGCGCGGGCACGCTGATCTTCTCGAACGATGACGACGCCTCGGCGCAGTTCAGCGCCGCGTTGTCTGCGGTGCCCGAACCGGCGAACTGGGCGATGATGGTGCTGGGGTTCGGCATGCTGGGCGCGGTGCTGCGGCGGCGGACGAAGGTTGCCGTGCGCTTCGTCTGATCGGGGCGGGGCCGGGCGCGCCTTGGCGCCTGGTCCCTTCCGGCGAGATCCAAAAGCGCTTATGCTCGCGCCATGGCCCGCACGATCACCCGCTACCGGGATTTCTGGCCCCATTACCTGCGCGAGCACGCCAGGCCCGCGACGCGCAGGCTGCATTATATCGGCACCGCGCTGACCTTCGCCGCGCTCGCCGCCGGGCTGCTGCTGAACAGCTGGTGGCTGATCGCCATTCCGCTTGCCGGCTACGGCTTTGCCTGGGGCGCGCATTTCGGCGTCGAGCGCAACCGGCCGGCAACCTTCACCTATCCGCTCTGGTCGCTCTGGTCCGATTACCGGATGTTCTTCCTGTGGATCGGCGGGCGGCTGGGGCCGCACCTGAAGCGGGCGGGAGTCGCGGAATAGATTGCGTTGCTTGCCTCTGCCGGGGGCGGGCTCCTATCTAGCGCCCATGCACGTTTCCCAGAACACGCTCGCGCTGATCGGCAACACGCCGCTCGTCCGCCTCAAGGGCCCCAGCGACGAAACCGGCTGCGATATCTTCGCCAAGTGCGAATTCGCCAATCCCGGCGCCTCGGTGAAGGACCGCGCCGCGCTGTACATCGTCAACGATGCGGAGGAGCGCGGCCTGCTCGCGCCCGGCGGGACGATCGTCGAGGGAACGGCGGGCAATACCGGCATCGGCCTTGCGCTGGTCGCCAACGCCAAGGGCTATCGCACGATCATCGTGATGCCCGAGACCCAGTCGCGCGAGAAGATGGACACGCTGCGCGCGCTCGGCGCCGAGCTGGTGCTGGTACCGGCGGCGCCCTATTCCAACCCCGGCCATTTCGTCCACACCAGCCGGCGCATCGCGGAGGAGACGCCGAATGCGGTCTGGGCCAACCAGTTCGACAATACGGCGAACCGCAAGGCGCATATCTACGGCACGGCGGAAGAGATCTGGGCGCAGATGGACGGCCGGATCGACGGCTTCACCTGCGCGGCGGGCACCGGCGGCACGATCGCCGGCGTGGGGCTGGGGCTGAAGGCCAAGGACGAGGCCGTCACCATCGCGCTCAGCGACCCGCACGGCGCGGCGCTCTACGAATATTATGCCTGCGGCGAGCTGCGGGCCGAGGGCTCCTCGGTTGCCGAGGGCATCGGCCAGGGGCGGATCACCGGCAATCTGGAAGGCGCACCGATCGACACCCAGTTCCGCATCTCCGACGAGGAGGGGCTGGAATGGGTGCGCCGGCTGCTGGCGGAGGAGGGGCTGTGCCTCGGCCTCTCCTCGGGCATCAACGTCGCCGGCGCGGTGCGGCTGGCCAGGGCGCTGGGGCCGGGCAAGCGGGTGGCGACGATCCTGTGCGACACCGGCTTCCGCTATCTCTCGACGCTCTACAATGCCGAATGGCTGCAGGCGAAGGGGCTGACGGTGCCGCCATGGTTGACGCGCGGTTGAGGCTGCGCTCGACAAGCGCGCGCTTGTGCGTTACATTTATGCCACAGTCATGAAAATCGGCCCGCACCAGGATCACGCCCAGGCCATGCAGCGCATCCGCGTCGGCATGACCGGACTCGCGGCCGTGATCCTGCTGATGGTGCTGTCCTTCGCGATCTTCTCCTCGGCCAATCGCGAGGCACCGGTCAGCGCGGCGGGGGCATCCAATGCGTCCGTCGTCGCCAACCTGACGGGAGTCGACAATGTCGCGGCGGATCGCTCCCGCGACGAACCGCTTGCCGAACTGGGCGTGGCACCCAGCACCGACGATCCGGCCGGCGCTGCCCAGGCGCGCGAACAGGCACATCGCGACGACGCCGCAGGCAAGTAACGCCGCGGCCATCGACTCGGCGGGGATTCGTCCCCCACTGCAATTGCATCTCGGGGAACGACGGGGAATTCGCCCCACTTTCACGGGCGGCTGAAGCCGCGCGGCGATCGCCCATCTGATGTCGTGATAAAAATGCTTCAGTTTCTGTAACTTGCGGGTTCTTGCGCGAACGGCCGCGTTCCGGAGCCGGTTTTGCCGGATGGACTGATTGTGCGCCGGATTAAGGAATTAACCGGACAGACGGGCGCGGTGGCAGGATCACAAAGAGAACATAACGGGATCAATGCAGGAAAAGCGGCCAAAGGTGGCGATCAGTGGCTGAAATTCCCGTGCTATCCCCAACTGTCCCGTTGTCTCCCGCGCTATAATGTGATTAAAAGGGCACACTAAAGGGGGGCACGAACCCTTTTTCTCCCGAACATCACCAGCTGGAGCACGATCCGCGTGACTCCGGCGGCGGGAGAGTCGTGCCCGGCTTGGGGTTTGGCGTGGCAGACAGGGAGCTCTTCGAGGGATTTGCGCTCCAGGCGGTCGACCAGAAAGGTCGCGTCGCCATACCCGCAGACCTGCGCGCTGCTGCCGAGCGCAATTCGGATGTCCGCCAGATCGTCGTCGGCGTGCATGCGGAGGATCCGTGCCTCTCCGCGCACGATACCGGCTGGTCGCAGAAGAAGTATGATCGCATCGACAAGCTCGACCAGCAGGCGCTCGACCGGGGCGAACAGCCCAGCGCGGCTCCCAAGCGGCGTGCCTTCGGCCTCGTCGAAAAGGCCCCCTATGACGATAGCGGCCGGTTCGTGCTGCCGCCCTTCTTCCGCGCCAAGGCCAAGATCCAGAAATGGGCGTTCTTCGTCGGCAGCGGCGACACGTTCGACATCTGGGCGCCCGACGTCCTGCTCGCGAGCGAGACGGCCGATCCCGAACTCAAGGAAATCTGCGCATTCCTGATGCAGCAGAAGGGGGCGATGTGACCGACGCTCCTCATATCCCCGTGCTGCTCGACGAAGTGCTCGATGCGCTCGCGATTCAGCCCGGCGAGGCCCATGTCGACGGCACCTTCGGCGCCGGCGGCTATACCCGCGCCATGCTCGGCGCCGGTGCGCAGGTGGCGGCGTTCGATCGTGATCCGACCGCCATCGCCAATGGCGCGCGGCTCGTCGCGGAGAGCGACGGCAAGCTGGAGCTGATCCATGCGCCGTTCAGCCGGCTGGCCGAAGAGCTGGGTGCGCGCGGCCTGGCGCCGGTGGACGGCGTCGTGCTCGATATCGGCGTGTCCTCGATGCAGCTCGACCAGGCCGAGCGCGGCTTCTCGTTCCAGCAGGACGGGCCGCTGGACATGCGGATGGCAGGCGAGGGGATGAGCGCGGCCGACTGGCTCAACAGCGCCGACGAGGGCGAGATCGCCGATGTGCTGTTCCACTATGGCGAGGAACCGCGCGCCCGGCGGGTGGCCAAGTTCATCGTCGGCGCGCGGCCGCTGACCCGCACCTCGGACCTTGCCTCGGTGGTGCGCAAGGCGCTCGGCTATCGCCCGCACGACAAGAAGGATCCCGCCACGCGGACCTTCCAGGCGGTGCGCATCCACATCAACCGCGAGCTGGACGAGCTGACCGACGTGCTGGCGGCGGCGGAGCGGGTGCTGAAACCCGGCGGGCGGCTGGTGGTGGTCACCTTCCACAGCCTGGAGGACCGGCTGGTCAAGCGCTTCTTCCGTGAACGCAGCGGCAGCACGCCGGCGGGTTCGCGGCACCGCCCGGCCGTGGGGCCGCGGGCGGAACCGAGTTTTGAGACGCCCGCCAAGGCCGTGCGCCCTGGCGAGGCGGAGTTGGTGCGTAACCCACGCGCCCGTTCGTCCACGTTGCGCGCGGCGCGGCGGACGAGCGCGGCGCCGTGGTCGGGTGAGGACAAGGTGTGATGGCAGTGCATGGCTTCAGGGGGCTTGGCTGGTTCCTGTGCGGCGTCATCGTCGCGCCGACCTGCTACATGGTGACGTCGCACGGCGCGGCGGAGCGCGCGAAGCTGCGCGCGATGGACTCCGCCATCGTGCAGGCGCACAAGGACATTCGTGGCCTGGAAACGGAGTTCGACACCCGCGCCAACATGGCCCAGATCGAGCGCTGGAACGGCGACGTGCTGGCGATGAACGCCCCTCAGCCGCAGCAATATCTGGCGAGCGCAAGCGGCCTGGCGGCACTCGACCAGCCGGCAGCGGCGGTGCCCGCGGCCGGCGGCGACGCGAAGGTGGAGACGGCGGCGCTCGTGATCCCGACCGGCACCCGCCCGGTGGAGACCGCGGCAGTGGCGCCGGAGACTGCGAAGCCGGTCGCGACGGCGGCTGCCGTGGCGGTGAAGGTCGTTGCCGCCAAGCCGGTCGCGACTGCCGCCGCCACGCCCGTGAAGCTGCCTGCCGCCAAGCCCGCTGCCTCCACCGTGGTGCGGGTCGCGCAGGCGGACAGCAAGCCCGCGCAGGACCTTGGCCGACTGATGCAGAAAGTCGACAAGGCACGGCTGGCCAAGCCGGACCGGCCGCTGCTGAGTGCTGCGACGATCAGCGATCTGCGCCGGGTGGCGAAGCGCGAGCAAACGGCACAGCGATGATCGTCGTCGTCGCCCCTCCTGCGCGTGCGCGGGGATCGGGCGGCGGGCGCGAGGCGCTCGTCGCGGTGGCGCAACTGCGCCTGATGATCCTCTCGATCCTGTTCGGGGCGGGCGTGCTGGCGATCCTCGGCAAGCTCGCCTTTCTGGCATTGTCGGCGGGGCCGGCCGGTCCGCGCGACCTCTCCAATGCGCTGCTGCCGGCACGTGGCGACATCGTCGACCGCAACGGCACCCCGCTCGCGCGCAGCATCGACGCCTGGACGATCGCGATTCACCCCAACCAGGTGATCGGCGACAAGGCCGCGCTGGCGCAGAAACTCGCCGAACTGATGCCCGAGCGCAGCCAGGGGCAATATTATGCGCTGCTGAACAGCGGCGGCGGCTTTGCCTTCCTGAAGCGCCGCGCGCTTCCCGAACTGGTCAACCAGGTGAACGCGCTGGGCGAGCCGGCGATCGAGTTCCAGCGCGAGACCGACCGGCTCTACCCCCAGTCCGACATGGCGGCGCACGTCCTCGGCTATCTCGACGACAAGGGTCGCGGCGTCACCGGCATGGAGAAGGTGCTGGAAGCGCGGCTGACCGATCCTGCACAGCGGGGCAAGCCGGTGACGCTGTCGCTCGACACGCGGGTGCAGGCGGCGCTGGAGAGCGAGTTGGGCCGCGCGATGACCGACCTGCAGGCGCGCGGCGCCGCGGCGGTGGTGCTCGACGTGAACACCGGCGAAGTGGTCGCGATGACGTCGCTGCCGAGCTTCAACCCCAACGCGCTGGGCGGCCCGCCGCCGCGCAACAACGTGACGCAGAGCGTCTACGAGCTCGGCTCTACCTTCAAGCCGATCGCGGTGGCGGCCGCGATCGATTCCGGCACCATCACGTCGATGTCGCGGCGCTTCGATGCGACCGCGCCGATGAAGGTCGGCCGCTTCACCATCCATGACGATCCGGGCGACGAGCAGTTTCGCTGGCTCAACATCCCGGAAACATTGATCTATTCGTCGAACATCGCCACCGCGCGGATCGCCGACGAACTGGGCGCGGAGAAGATGCAGGACATGTTCCGCCGCCTCGGCTTCGACCAGCGGCCGAGCATCGAGATCGGCGCCGTCCGCCCGCTCTGGCCGGCGAACTGGGGCCGCATCACGGTGATGACCACGGCCTATGGCCACGGCATCGCGGTGACGCCCCTCCACCTCGCCGCCGCCTATGCCGCGATGGTGAACGGGGGCATGTGGCACCCTGCGACGCTGATGAAGGTAGATGCCGAGCATCCCGTGCAGGGGCGCCGCGTACTGCAGGAATCGACCAGCGCGCGGATGCGCCAGCTGCTGCGGCTGATCGTGCTCAAGGGTACCGGCCGCAAGGGCGAGGCGCCGGGCTACCGCGTGGCGGGCAAGACCGGCACCGCCGAGGCGGCGAGCGAGGGCGGCTATGACAAGCACCGCAACGTCTCCACCTTCGCGGCGGCTTTCCCGATCGAGGCGCCGCGCTATGTGGTGGTCGCCATGCTCGACTCGCCCAAGGCCAATGCCAACACGCCGCGCACCACCGCGGCCTGGACCGTCGCGCCGGTCGTCTCGCGCCTGATCGCGCGGACGGGTGCACTTCTGGGCATCGCGCCCGACAATGCCCGCGACATCGACGAGCGCGAATTGCTGCCGCTCGTCGATCGTTCGCCGGCGCCGGGAGCGGGAACCGAATGAGACTGGGACAATTGATCGGCACTGCGGACGACGCGGTCGTCACCGGCTTCGCAATCGATCATCGCAAGGTGGCGCCGGGCACGATCTTCGGCGCGTTCGAAGGCGCGCGCGTCAACGGCGAGGACTTCATCGAGGCGGCCGTGCGGGCCGGGGCGATCGCTGTCGTGGCGCGGCCCGAGGCACGGGTGGAGGGCGCGGTGCGCATAGCCGACGCCAATCCGCGCCAGCGGTTCGCCGGGCTGGCGGCGCAGTTCTTCGCGCCGTTCCCGGCGGTGACGGCGGCGGTGACCGGCACCAACGGCAAGACCTCCACGGTGGAGATGACTCGCCAGCTGTGGCGGATGGCCGGCTTCCACGCCGCCTCGATCGGCACCCTGGGCGTCACCACGGCGGACGAACGCGTTTCCACCGGGCTCACCACGCCGGACATCGTCACCTTCCTCTCGAACGTCGCCGGGCTGGCGCGCGAGGGCGTGACGCATGTCGCGTTCGAGGCGTCCTCGCACGGGTTGTCGCAGTACCGGACCGAGGGATTGCCGGTGCGCGCGGCGGCCTTCACCAATCTCAGCCGCGACCATCTCGATTATCATGGCGACATGGCGACCTATTTCACCGCCAAGATGCGCCTCTTCGCCGAGGTGCTCGCAGACGACGGCACGGCGGTGGTGTGGGCGGACGACCCGCATGCGCCCCAGGTCGAGGACCTCGCGCGGATGCGCGGCAACCGGCTGATCACCGTCGGCGAGCACGGCCAGACGCTGCGGCTGGTGGGCCGCACGCCCACGCTGCTCGGCCAGACGCTGGAGATCGAAGCGGAGGACAAGCTGCACACCGTGAAGCTGCCGCTGATCGGGGCGTATCAGGCGGCGAACGCGCTGACCGCCGCCGGACTGGTGATCGCGACCGGCGGCGACGTCGCCGCGACGCTGGCGAACTGCGCACGGCTGCAGCCGGTGCGCGGGCGGCTGGAGCGGGCGGTGATCGCCGCCAATGGCGCGCCGGTCTATGTCGACTATGCCCATACCCCCGATGCGCTGGAGGCGGCGATCGCGGCGCTGAAGCCGCATACCGAAGGTCGACTGATCCTGGTGTTCGGCGCCGGCGGTGACCGAGACCCGGGCAAGCGCGAGCTGATGGGGCAGGTCGCAGCGTCCGGCGCGGACGTGGCGATCGTCACCGATGACAATCCCCGCACCGAGGATCCCGCCGAGATCCGCCGCGCGATCCTGAAGGGCGCGCCCGACGCTACCGAGATCGGCGATCGCCGCGCCGCCATTGCCGCAGCGATCACAATGGCGGAACCGCACGACATCGTGCTGATCGCCGGCAAGGGACATGAGCAGGGGCAGATCGTGGGCGAAATGGTGCTGCCGTTCGACGACGTCGCCGTGGCGCGGGAGTGCGCGGCGTGAGGGGGCGTCTCCTTCGATCCTCCCCTGCAAGGGGAGGTGTCGCGAAGCGACGGAGGGGTGTCGTCGCTGGAGAGGCGGTCCTTCGTTTCGGGCGGGGACACCCCTCCGTCAGCCCTTCGGGCTGCCACCTCCCCTTGCAAGGGAGGATTTGAAGATGACCAACACGCTTTGGACCTCCGACGAAATCGCGGCAGCTACGGGCGGCACCGCCTCTGCCGACTTCGCCGTCTCGGGCGTCGCGTTCGATTCCCGCGAGGTCGGTCCCGGTGACCTGTTCCTGGCGCTGAAGGGGGAGAGCACCGACGGCCACCGCTTTCTCGACCAGGCCTTTGCACAGGGCGCAGTGGGCGCGGTCGTGTCCGACGCGACCGACCACCCGAGCGTTCGTGTCGCCGACACGACTGCGGCGCTGAACGCGCTGGGTGCCGCTTCCCGCAAGCGCTCGTCCGCCAAGATCATCGGCGTCACCGGCTCGGTCGGCAAGACCGGCACCAAGGAAGCGCTGTTCGCCGCGCTCGACCGCATCGATCCCGGCTGTGCGCACCGCTCGGTGAAGAGCTACAACAACCATACCGGCGTGCCGCTGAGCCTCGCCCGCATGCCGCAGGGCGCGCGCTACGGCGTGTTCGAGATGGGCATGAACCATGCCGGCGAACTCGCGCAATTGACCCGATTGGTGCGCCCCCACGTCGCCATCGTGACGGCCATTGCGCCGGCGCATCTGGGCTTCTTCGACAGCGTGGAAGCCATCGCGGATGCCAAGGGCGAGATCTTCCAGGGGCTGGGGGCAGGCGGCACGGCGATCGTGCCATTCGACAGCCCCTATCGCGATCGGCTGCTCGATGCCGCGCGACCCCATGCGACCAGGATCGTCACCTTCGGGCTGGGCGAGGGCGCCGATTACCGCGCGGTCGAGACGATGCGGGCGCGGAGCGGCGGCACCTTCGTGATGGCGCGCTTCGGCAATCGCGAGCTGAGCTTCACCATTTCCCAGCCGGGGGACCATTGGGTCTCGAACGCCATGGCGATCCTTGCCGCCGTCGATGCGGTGGGTGGCGACCTGGAAGTGGCCGGCCTCGCGCTGGCCGAGCTTGGCGGGCTTGCCGGCCGCGGCGCGCGGATGACCGTGCCGGTGGGCGACGGCACCGCGCTGGTGATCGACGAGAGCTACAACGCCAATCCGAGCTCGATGCGTGCGACGCTGAAGGTGCTGGCCGCAGAGCCCGGCCGCAAGATCGCGGTGCTGGGCGAAATGCGCGAGCTAGGGGTGCATGCCGATGCGCTCCATGCCGAGCTGGCCGGCCCGATCGCCGAGGCGGGGGTGAGCCGTGCCATTTTGGTGGGCGAAGCGATGGCGCCGCTGGCCGCTGCGCTTGAGGGTCGGCTGGATTTCGTCCATGTGGCCGATGCCGCAGCTGCGAAGGCAGAGCTCGAATCGACGCTCGCGCCGGGCGACGCGGTTCTCATCAAAGGGTCGAACGGCGTGCGGCTGGCGACGATCGTCGCGGCGCTGGCGGAAAGGCAAACATGCTCTATCTGATCGCGGAGCAGCTGGGCTTCCCCGGCGTCCTCAATCTGTTCCGGTATCTCTCGTTCCGCAGCGGCGGGGCGGTGGCGACCGCGCTGCTGATCGGGCTGCTGGTGGGGCCGAAGTTCATCGGCTGGCTGCGGCTGCGCCAGGGCAAGGGCCAGCCGATCCGCACCGACGGACCGCAGAGCCACCTCGCCAAGCGCGGCACGCCCACGATGGGCGGGCTGATGATCCTGACCAGCCTTACCCTGTCGCTGCTGCTGTGGATGGACCTGCGCAACGCCTATGTGTGGGCGTGCATGTTCGTCACCCTGGGCTTCGGCGCGATCGGCTTCCTCGACGATTACGACAAGGTGCGGAAGCAGAAGACGGCGGGCGTCTCCGGCAGGGTGCGACTGATCGGCGAGTTCATCATCGCCGGCATCGCCAGCGGAATCATCCTCTTCGCGGAGGGCAATACCCAGCTCTACGTGCCCTTCTTCAGCTGGGTGCACCCGGATCTGGGCTATTTCTACGTCGCGTTCGCAGCGTTCACGATCGTGGCGTTCGGCAATGCGGTGAACCTGACCGACGGGCTGGACGGGCTGGCGACGATGCCGGTGGTGATCGCGAGCATGGCGTTCATGCTGATCGCCTATCTGGCCGGCAACAAGATCTACGCGACCTATCTGGGCATCCCGCACGTCTATGGCGCGGGCGACCTCGCCATCTTCTGCGGCGCGATGATTGGGGCGGGGCTCGCCTTTCTGTGGTTCAATGCGCCGCCGGCGGCGGTGTTCATGGGCGATACCGGCAGCCTGGCGCTGGGCGGGGCGATCGGCACCATCGCCGTCACCACCCACCATGAGCTGGTGCTCGGCATCATCGGCGGCCTGTTCGTGATGGAGGCGCTGAGCGTCATCATCCAGGTGTTCTTCTTCAAGCGCACCGGCAAGCGGGTGTTCCGCATGGCGCCGATCCACCACCATTTCGAACAGCTCGGCTGGTCCGAGCCGACCGTGGTGATCCGCTTCTGGATTATCGCCTTCGTGCTCGCGCTGGCCGGTCTCGCAACGCTCAAGCTGCGGTGATCACCAGCCCCGCCTGGCGCGGCAAACGCTTCGCGGTGCTCGGGCTCGCACGCTCGGGCGCAGCGACCGTGCGCGCGCTGGTGGCGAGCGGGGCGGGGGTGCTGGCGTGGGATTCGAATGAGGCGGCGCGGGATGCCCTCTCTAAAGCCCCTCCCCTTCAGGGGAGGGGTTTGGGGTGGGGCAGTGTCTCACCGAGACAAACAGAGGTTCTGGAATCCCTCCACCCCAACCCCTCCTCCGAGGAGGAGGGGCTTATCGAGTTCGCCGACCCCCTCGCATCCGACCTCACCGGCTATGCTGGCATGGTCGTCTCCCCCGGCGTGCCGCTCAACCGGCACCCGATCGCCCCGCATGCCCGCGGGGCGGGCGTACCGCTGATCGGCGACATCGAGCTGTTTGCGCAGGCGCGCGCCGATCTGCCGGCGCACCGCGTCGTCGGTATCACCGGCACCAACGGCAAGTCGACCACCACCGCGCTGATCCATCACATCATCGAGACCGCAGGCATTCCCACCCGCCTCGGCGGCAATATCGGTCTGCCGATCCTCGGGCAGGAGCCGCTTCCGCAAGGCGGCGTCTATGTGCTCGAGCTGTCGAGCTACCAGATCGACCTGACCCACAGCCTCGACTGTAACGTCGCGGTGCTGCTCAACATCACGCCCGACCATCTCGACCGCTATGACGGGTTCGAGGGCTATGCCGCCTCCAAGGCGCGGCTGTTCGGCATGCAGAGCAAGGGCCACGCCGCGATCATCGGCATCGGCGACGCCGCGTCGGCCAACATTGCCCGCCAGGTCGCGCTTTCCGGGCGTGGCGAGGACGTGACCAGGATCGCGCCCGGCGTGTGCATGGACCAGTCCCGCTGGCCGGCACTGCAGGGGCCGCACAACGCCCAGAACGCGCTTGCCGCGATCGCCGCCTGTGAGGCGCTGGGCATCGACCGCGCCGCGATCGACAAGGGGCTGGAGACCTTCCCCGGCCTGTCGCACCGGATGGAGCGGATCGCCACCCGCAACGGCGTGCTGTTCGTCAACGACAGCAAGGCGACCAACCCGGAATCGACCGCGCCCGCGCTCTCCGCCTATCCCCGCATCCACTGGATCCTCGGCGGCGTCGCCAAGACCGACAGCCTGGAGGCGTGCCGCCCCGGCTTCGGCCATGTCGTGCGCGCCTATACGATCGGTGAGGCGGGGCCGCTGTTCGCGGGCTTGCTGGAGAGCGACATGCCCGTCGAGCAGTCCGGCACGCTGGAGGCCGCCGTCCGCGCCGCCGCCGCTCAGGCCCAGCCTGGGGACGCCGTGCTGCTCTCCCCGGCCTGCGCCTCGTTCGACCAGTTCCGCGATTTCGAGGCGCGGGGCGATGCCTTTCGTGCCGCCGTGGAGTCGCTCGGGTGAGCCGCCAGTCCGTGGACGGGGAAGAGAAGCACGCCGGACTACCGCGCATCTCCAACCAGCTCAGCCGCGCCAGCAAGTCTCGCGCGGGCATGTGGTTCTGGGAAGTGGACCGCGTGCTCCTCTTCCTGCCGCTGCTGCTGATCGCGATCGGGCTGGTGGCGGTCGCCGCCGCCTCGCCCGCCACCGCGCGGCGCTATTCGGATGCAGCGCACATCGTCCAGCCGATGTATTATTTCTGGCGGCAGCTGATGTGGGTGTGCATCTGCGTTCCGGTGCTCATCATCGTCTCGATGCTGCCCACTTCGGCGGCGCGGCGGCTGTCGCTGGCGGGCGCGCTGGTCTTCCTTGTGCTGATGATGCTGCTGCCGATCGTCGGGCATGAGGTGAACGGGGCGAAGCGCTGGATCAGCCTGGGCATTTCGGACCTGCAGCCTTCCGAGTTCCTGAAGCCGCTGTTCATCGTCTCGACCGCCTGGATCCTTTCCTTCCGGGCCAAGGATCCCGAACTGCCGGTGATGATCGTCACCGGCGCGATCACCGCGCTGATCGCGGTGCTGCTGATGCTCCAGCCCGATTTCGGGCAGACCATCCTGTTCGGCACGGTGTGGGTGATCCTGCTGATGCTCTCCGGCATCTCGCCCGCCGCGATCGCGAGCCTGGGCGGCATGGCGGTGGCGGGGGTCGTCGCGGCGTACCTGTTTTACGGCACCGCGCGCACCCGCATCGACAATTTTCTGTTCCCCACCAAGGAAGCCGCGCTCGCCGATCGCTACCAGGTGGAAATGGCGCACGACACGCTGACCGCCGGCGGGCTGTTTGGCGCGGGGCCGGGCAGCGGCCAGATCAAGTTCCGCCTGCCCGAAGCGCATACCGATTACATCTTCTCGGTGATCGGCGAGGAATTCGGGCTGATCGCCTGCGCGGTGATCGTGCTGCTCTATCTCGCCATCGTCGTGCGGGTGCTGATGAAGCTGCTGGACGAGGAGGATCCGTTCCGGCTGCTCGCCGCCGCGGGGCTTGCCTCGCAGTTCGGCGTGCAGGCGCTGATCAACATGGCGGTGAACACCGGCATTGCGCCGTCCAAGGGCATGACGCTGCCGTTCATCAGCTATGGCGGCTCGTCGATGATCGCGCTTTCGATCGGCTATGGGCTGCTGCTCGCTTTCACGCGACGAAACCCGTATCTGAAGCGCTCCCCCTATACCGGCCGCTGGAGCAAAGCCGCATGACCGAACGCCGTAGTTACGTCCTCGCCGCCGGTGGCACCGGCGGGCACATGGTGCCCGCGGCTGCCTTGGCGGTGGAGCTCGCACGGCGCGGGCATCAGGTGGCGCTGGTCAGCGACGAGCGCGGCGTGCGCTTCCCCGGGCTGTTCGAGGGGGTGGAGACGCATGTGCTGCCCGCCGGACGGCTGGGCGGCGGCCCGATCGGCTATCTGAAGGCGGCGCGGCAGATGATGGCGGGCCGGGCGATGGCGCGGAAGCTCTACAAGCAGCTGCGCCCGGCCGCGGTGATCGGCTTTGGCGGCTATCCCGCATTCCCGGCGCTGTCGGCGGCGTTCAGCGCCCGCATCCCCACCGTGATCCACGAGCAGAATGCCGTGCTCGGCCGAGTCAACCGGCTGGTCGCGGGGCGGGTGGCGGCGATCGGCACCTCCTACGACAAGGTCGAGCGGATGAAGCCCGGCTGGGAGGCCAAGACGCATCTCACCGGCAACCCCGTGCGCGAGGCGGTGCTGGCACTGCGTGCCAAGCCGTATCCGATGCTCGAGGAAGACGGCCTGTTCCGCGTGCTCGTCACCGGCGGCAGCCAGGGCGCCTCGATCCTCAGCCAGGTGGTGCCCGACGGGCTGGCGCTGCTGCCGGTGCATTTCCGCCGCCGGCTGCAGGTGACGCACCAGGCGCGCATCGAGGACATCGAAATGGTCCGCGCCAAATATCAGGAACACGAGATCCCCGCCGAGGTCGCCACCTATCTGCCCGACATGCCCGAGCGGCTCGCCTGGGCGCATCTGGTGATCGCGCGGGCAGGGGCCTCTACCATCGCCGAGCTGACCGCCGCCGGGCGTCCCGCGATCCTGGTGCCGCTGCCCAGCGCCACCGACGATCACCAGACGGCCAATGCGCGCGAGATCACCGAGGCAGGTGGCGCGCGGACCATCCCGCAGCGCGCCTTCACCGCGCCCGAGCTCGCCAAGCAGATGCAGAAGCTGGGGCTCGACACCAAGGCGCTGGAGAATGCGGCGGCGCGGGCGCGCGGCGTCGGCCGGCCCGATGCGGTGCGCGACCTGGCCGACCTCGTCGAATCGATCCATGCACCCAAGGCCCCGGTGGGGAAGGTGCAGAAAGCCAACAAGAACGGAAGGCCTGCTTTTGCGTAAGGATCTTGGCGCATGAAGGGCGTCGCCACCGACATCGGTACCATTCACTTCGTCGGCATCGGCGGCATCGGCATGTCGGGCATTGCCGAGGTGATGCACAACCTCGGCTACAAGGTGCAGGGCTCGGACGTCGCGGACAGCTACGTCGTGCAGGGCCTGCGCGACCGCGGCATTCCCGTCACCATCGGCCATGCCGCCGAGAATCTGGGCGAGGCGGCCGTGGTGGTGGTCTCCACCGCGATCGTTCGCACCAACCCCGAGGTGGAAGCCGCCTACCAGAACCGCATCCCCGTGGTGCGTCGCGCCGAGATGCTCGCCGAGCTGATGCGCCTGAAGTCCACCATCGCGGTGGCCGGCACCCACGGCAAGACGACGACCACTTCGATGGTCGCCGCGCTGCTCGATGCGGGCGGGGTGGACCCGACGGTGATCAACGGCGGGATCATCAACCAGTATGGCTCCAATGCGCGGCTGGGCGACAGCGACTGGATGGTGGTCGAAGCCGACGAGAGCGACGGCAGCTTCCTGCGGCTCGACGGCACCTATGCGATCGTCACCAATATCGATCCCGAGCATCTTGATCACTACGGCTCGTTCGAGAAGGTGAAGGCGGCGTTCGTCGAGTTCGTCGAGAATGTGCCCTTCTACGGCGCGGCATTGCTGTGCCTCGATCATCCGGAAGTGCAGGCGATCATCCCGCGCGTGCGCGACCGGCGGATCGTCACCTATGGCTTTGCCGCCAGCGCCGATGTGCGCGGGGTGAACGTGACGCCGCACGGCGGGGGCAATCGTTTCGAGGTGATCATCCGCCACCGCGACGGCTCCACGCGCTCGATCGAGAATATCGAGCTGCCGATGCCCGGCCGCCACAATGTCCAGAATGCACTGGCCGCGATCGGCGTGGCGCTGGAACTGGGCATCCCCGACGCGACGATCCAGCAGGGCTTCGCCAAGTTCGGCGGGGTCAAGCGCCGCTTTACCAAGGTAGGCGAGGTCGCGGGCGCGGCGATCATCGACGATTACGGGCATCACCCGGTGGAGATCCGCGCGGTGCTGGCGGCGGCGCGCGAGAGCACGCGCGGCCGGGTGATCGCGGTGGTGCAGCCGCATCGCTATTCGCGGCTGGGCAATCTGATGGACGAGTTCGCCCAGGCGTTCAACGACGCGGACATGGTGTATGTGGCGCCGGTCTATCCCGCGGGCGAAGCGCCGATCGAGGGCGTCCATGCCGATGCGCTGGTCGAGCAGATCTCGCACCGCGGGCACCGGGCGGTGGCGTCGACCACGGATGCGACCGCGCTGGCGAATGCGCTGGGCGGCGTCGTGCGTGAGGGCGACATGGTCGTGTGCCTCGGCGCGGGCGACATCACCAAATGGGCGGCGGGCCTGGCGCCCGCGATCGCGGCTGCGCGGGGGGATGCGTGAGCTTGGCGATGGTTCTTCTTCTTAAGCCCCTCCTCTTTAAGGGACGGGTTGGGGTGGGGGACTCCGCTACGTGCGGAGGCCTCGCCTCTCTGTCATGCCCCACCCCCAACCCCTCCCCTGAAGGGGAGGGGCTATGAGTAGTCTGCCTCCCGTTCGCGGCAGGCTCACCCCGAACGCGCCCCTTGCACCGCTCGTATGGTTCAAGAGCGGCGGCGCGGCGGAGTGGCTGTTCGAGCCCGCCGATGCCGAGGATCTCGCGACCTTCCTCGCTGCGCTGGACCCGCAAACCCCGGTGATGGGCCTCGGCCTCGGCTCGAACATGATCGTTCGCGACGGTGGCGTGCCGGGCGTGGTGATCCGTCTCGGCAAGGCCTTTGCCGCGGTCGAGCAGATCGACGATACCACGCTGCGCTGCGGCGGCGGCGCCTCGGGCATCCTCGTCTCGTCGAAGGCGCGCGACTGGGGCATTGGCGGCATCGAGTTTCTCCGCTCGATCCCCGGCACCGTCGGCGGCTTCGTGCGGATGAACGGCGGCGCCTATGGCCGCGAGACCTGCGACATCCTGGTCGAGTGCGAGGTCGTGCTCCGCTCGGGCGAACGCCGCGTGCTGGCCAATGCCGATCTCGGCTACACCTATCGCCACAGCAATCTGCCCGAGGGCGCGATCGTGGTCAGCGCTACCTTTCGCGGTTTCCCCAAGACCTCGGAGGACATCCAGGCCGAGATGGACCGCATCGCCGCCGCCCGCGAGGAATCGCAGCCGCTGCGCTCGAAGACCGGTGGCTCGACCTTCAAGAACCCGGAAGGGCACAAGGCCTGGGCGCTGGTCGACGCGGCCGGCTGCCGGGGACTGCGCCGCGGCGACGCGCAGGTGAGCGAAAAGCATTGCAACTTCCTCCTCAACCTGGGGGAAGCTACCAGCGCCGACATCGAGGCGCTGGGCGAGGACGTCCGTGCAGCCGTCAAGGCGCAGTCGGGCGTGGAACTGGAGTGGGAGATTCAGCGAGTGGGTGTTGCGCGTAATGACTGAGGCTCTCCACATCGCCGTGCTGATGGGCGGCTGGTCGGCCGAGCGCGAAGTGTCGCTGATGTCGGGCAACGGCGTTGCGGACGCGCTGGAGGGCCTCGGCCACCGCGTCACCCGGATCGACATGGACCGGAACGTCGCCGCGCGCCTCACCGAAGCAAAGCCGGACGTGGTGTTCAACGCCCTCCACGGTACGCCGGGCGAAGATGGCAGCGTGCAGGGCATGCTCGACCTGATGGGCATCCGCTACACGCATAGCGGCATGGTCACCTCGGTAATCGCGATCGACAAGCAGCTGACCAAGCAGGCGCTGGTGCCGCACGGCATCCCGATGCCCGGCGGACGGATGGTGTCGCGCGAGGAGCTGTACCGGCAGGACCCGCTGCCGCGGCCCTATGTGCTCAAACCCGTCAACGAAGGTTCGTCGGTGGGCGTGGCGATCGTTACCGCCGACAGCAATGTCGGCAACCCGATCCACCCGGATGCGCGTGGGCCCTGGCAGGAGTTCGAGGAACTGCTCGCCGAGCCGTTCATCCGCGGGCGCGAGCTGACCACGGCGGTGCTGGGCGACCAGGCGCTGGGCGTGACCGAACTAAAGCCCAAGAGCGGCTTCTACGACTATGATTCCAAATACACCGACGGGCTGACCGAGCACGTCTTCCCGGCGCAGATCCCGGACGAGGTGGCCGAGGCGTGCAAGCGGATCGCGCTCGATGCGCACCGGCTGCTCGGCTGCAAGGGCGCGTCGCGCGCCGATTTTCGCTGGGACGACACGCAAGGCGTGGAGGGGCTGTTCCTGCTCGAGGTCAACACCCAGCCCGGCATGACCCCGCTCAGCCTGGTGCCCGAACAGGCGCGCCATCTGAACATCGATTATGCTAGTCTCGTGCAACGGATCGTCGAGGAGGCATTGTGAGCCGCAGGCCCGCCCAAGCGCAGCGCGCGACCACCCGGCGCGGCGACAAGCCGAAGCCGCGCGGCACCGCGCGCCGGCCGCAGCGGGCGGGCGTGCTCGACCAGGCCATCGCCGGCCTGCCGATGAGCCCGGAGACGCTGCACAAGGTCACCACCTGGAGCATTGTCGGCGCCGTCGGCGCGGTGGTGCTGACGATCGGCATCCTTGCCGGCGTGCCGCAGATGATCGGCGTCGGGTTCGCGCAGGCGGTGGGCGATGCCGGCCTGAAGGTCGACGAGATCCAGATCGACGGGCTCAAGCGGATGGACCGCGCGACTGTCTATGAGCAGGTGCTCGACCAGGATTCGCGGGCGATGCCGCTGGTCAGCCTGGAAGACGTGCGGCAGCGGCTGCTGAAGTTTCCCTGGGTGAAGGACGCGCGCGTGTCGCGGCGGCTGCCGAGCACGTTGCACATCGCGATCGAGGAGCGGGCGCCTGCTGCCGTCTGGCAGAACCACGGCCAGCTGATGCTGATCGACCCCTCGGGCGTGCCGCTGGAGGCGGTATCGCCCGACGCGATGCCGGACCTGCCACTGCTGATCGGCGAAGGCGCAAACACGCAGGAAGCGGCGCGCAAGCATCTGCTGGAGACCCAGCCGGGCCTCAAGCCGCTCGTCAAGGCGATGAGCTGGGTCGGCAACCGGCGTTGGGACGTGTTCTTCACCTCGGGCGAGAAGCTGCAGCTGCCCGAGGGAGAGGACGAGGCGGTGGCCGCGCTCAAGACCTTCGTTTCGATCGACGGAACGCAGCGTCTGCTGGGCCGCGGCAATCGCGGATTTGACATGCGGGTCGCAAACAAGTTGGTTGTGCGCCGGCAGGGCGTGATCGAACCGCCGCCGCCGATTTCCACGGCGCCGACGACGACTGCACCGACCACGCCTGCAACGACGACGACGACGCCGCCGGCGGGCACCGGCACGGGGGAAGGCTGATGGCGAAAGTAGCACCCGAAGGGTTGATCACCGCGCTCGACGTGGGATCGTCGAAGGTCTCCGCGCTGATCGCGCAGCGGACCGACGAGGGCAATCTGATCGTGCTCGGCACCGGCCAGCGCGAGAGCCGGGGCGTGAAGCGCGGCTATGTCGCCGACATGCACGCCACCGAAATCGCGATCCGCGAGGCGGTGGAGCAGGCCGAGCGCATCGCCGGCTTCAACATCGAGGATGTGTGGGTCAGCTTCTCGGCGGGCGGGCTGGTCTCCAGCGTCGTCAAGGTGGAGGCGGATCTGGGCGGCCATAGGGTCGAGCAGGCGGATATCGACGATCTGCTCAAGGCAGGGCGGGGCGCGATCGACCCGCAGGGGCGAATGGTGCTCCACGCGCAGCCGACGCGCTACACCGTAGATGGTCTTGGCGGGGTCAAGCGGCCGCTGGGGCTCCATGCCGATCGGCTGGGCGTCGACGTGCATGTCGTCACCACCGAGGGATCGCCGGTGCGCAATCTCGACCTGTGTGTGCGCTCGGCGCATCTCGAGGTCCGCTCGATCATCGCCGCGCCAGTGGCTACCGGGCTCGCCTGCCTTACCGAAGAGGAGCGCGAGCTGGGCGTCGCGCTGGTCGAGATCGGCGCGGGCGTGACCAACGTCTCGGTCTTCGCGCAGGGCGTGCTGGCGGGGCTGGCGTCGATTCCGATGGGTTCGGCCGACATCACCGACGACATCGCCGCCGCCTTCGGCACCGCGCGTGCCTGGGCAGAGCGGACCAAATGCTTCCACGGCTCGGCCAATCTTTCCCCGCGCGACAATCGCGAAACGATCGACGTGGCACCGGCCACGGCGGACGAGGGGATCGAAGGGCCGCGCATCACCAAGGCAGCGCTCAACACCGTCATCCGCCAGCGGCTGGAGCGCATCGTCGCCGAGATCCAGAAGGAGCTGAAGAAGCTCAACTTCCAGGAGCCGGTGGGGCGCCAGATCGTGCTCACCGGCGGTGGCGCGGAGCTGGCGGGGATCGCCGATTATGCGCAGCAGGCGCTGGGCAATGCGGTCCGCGTCGGACGGCCGCGCGGGCTGCTCGCCATGCCGAACGCGCATGCCGGCCCGGCCTTCTCGACGCTGGCGGGGCTCACCCAATTCGCGGCCGCGGATCCGATCGACCTGCGTACCCTGGAGCCGAGCCGGCACCAGCTGGTGACGCGGGCGAGCCCGGGCGCTCTGTTCCAGCGGTTGATCGCTGCGTTCCGGGCGAATTATTGAAGAAAAGCGAATGCCGGGGTGCTAGGGATGGCTGGAGTCGTCGCTTCGCTTCGTGCATCAGAGAATATCAGGCTGTGCAGCGTGCGCGTGCGCTGCCACGGGAGACCATAGAATGAGTATCGATTTCCTTCCGCCCGACGTGGACGAACTGACGCCGAAGATCGCGGTGATCGGGGTTGGCGGCGCTGGCGGCAATGCCATCGCCAACATGATCCGCGCCGAGGTGCAGGGCGTCGAGTTCCTGGTCGCCAATACCGATGCGCAGGCGCTGAAGCAGTCGGTCGCCCCGCAGCGCATCCAGCTGGGCGCGAAGATCACGCAAGGCTTGGGCGCAGGCTCGCGGCCCGAGATCGGCCGTGCGGCGGCGGAAGAGACCATCGAGCAGGTCCAGCAGTCGCTCGAAGGCGCGCATATGTGCTTCATCGCCGCCGGCATGGGCGGCGGCACCGGCACGGGTGCGGCGCCGGTGATCGCCAAGGCGGCGCGCGAGATGGGCATCCTGACCGTCGGCGTGGTGACCAAGCCGTTCGCGTTCGAGGGCAAGCGCCGCGCGCAATCGGCCGAGGCGGGCATCGAAGAGCTGCAGAAATATGTCGATACGCTGATCGTCATCCCGAACCAGAATCTCTTCCTGATCGCCAATGCGAACACGACCTTCAAGGAAGCGTTCGAGATGGCCGACGAGGTGCTGCAGCAGGGCGTGCGCGGCATCACCGACCTGATGGTGATGCCCGGCCTGATCAACCTCGACTTCGCCGACGTCCGTTCGGTGATGCAGGAGATGGGCAAGGCCATGATGGGCACCGGCGAGGCGGACGGCGACGACCGCGCGCTGATCGCCGCCCAGAAGGCGATTGCCAATCCGCTGCTGGACGGCGTCTCGATGAACGGCGCCAAGGGCGTGATCGTCTCGATCACTGGCGGCGAGGACATGCGCCTGCTCGAGGTGGACGAGGCTGCGAACCATATCCGCGAGCTGGTCGATCCGGACGCTAACATCATCTGGGGTTCGGCGTTCAACCCGGAGCTGGAAGGCCGCATCCGCGTGTCGGTGGTCGCCACCGGCATCGACGCGAATGTCGAGAACCGCCCGGCAGCACCGGCCGAGCAGCCGCGCGTCTTCTCCTTCTCCACCCCGCGCCGCACCACGGCTGCGCCCGCGCACGAGCCGGTTGCGGCTCCCGCACCGGCACCCGCCGCGCCGGAGCCGGTCGCGCCTGCGCCCGCACCGGTGGCCGAGGAAGCACCGGCACCTGCGCCGATCGCGCCCGCGCCGGAGCCCGTCGCTGCCGCACCGGCGCCCGCGCCCGAGCCGACCCCGCCGGCCCCGGCTTCGGACGAGCTGCTGCTCGGCACCGAGGCACTGGTGCCACAGGCGGCGCCCGCGGCTGCCCCCGCACCGGCGCCCGAGGCACCGGCCGGCCGCCGCCGCTGGCTGACCGGCGGTGACGACGATGCCGATACGCGACCGCGTCCCAAGACCGGCGGTACGCTGTTCGAGCGGATGGCGTCGGCCTCGCGTGGCACCAAGGCCACCGAGGAAGAGGACAAGGATCCGCTGGACATCCCGCGCTTCCTGCGCAGCCAGAACAACCAGTAAGACAGCGCACGGGTGGCACGGTTCGCCGGCCACCCGTCGCACTTTTCAGCGGCCGTTCAGCGCCGCCTCGCTAGCGGTTAGCCCGACATGATCAGCAAGAAACATCTCGGCATCGGCGCGTTCGCGTCGGCGCTGCTCCTTGGCGCGTCGCCGGTATGGGCGCAGGCCGAGATCGTCCAGGCGCACAATCCCGATGCGGACGCGCTCGCAACCCAGATGCGCGTGCTCGCCGAGAATCCGCGTGACGTGGAGGCGCTGCTGGCGGCGGCCCGGCTGAGCACAAGGCTGGGCGATCTGACCGGCGCGCTGGCGCTGCTCCAGCGGGCCGAGAGCGTCGATCCGAGCAATCCGCGCATCGCCAGCAACCGTGCGGCGGTGCTGGTGCGGCAGGAGCGGCCGGGCGAGGCGCTGCGGCTGTTCCAGCGGGCGGAGCAGCAGGGCGTCGACGTACGCGAGTTCGCCGCCGATCGCGGCTTCGCCTATGATCTGCTCGGCCAGCCTTTGCTCGCGCAACGTGACTACAAGGTCGCCCTTGTCACCAGGCGCGAGGACGATGTGGTGCGGCGATACGCGCTGTCGCTGGGTATCAGCGGGCACCGAGTCGAGGCCGAACGCGAGCTCGATGCGCTGCTGCGGGCGCAGGATCGTGCCGCGTGGCGAGACCGCGCCTTCATCCTGGCGATGAACGGCGACGTCGCCGGGGCCGAAAAGATCGCCGGCACCGTGCTGCCGGGTGCGGCGGGCAAGAACCTGCTGCCCTTCTTCCGGCGGATCGCGACTCTGGGGCCTGCCGACCGCGCCTTTGCCGTGCATTTCGGCGAGCTGTCGCCCACGCCGGCGCGGCTGGCGGACGCACGGATGGCGCCTTCGCTGCCGGCCTATGCCGGTCCGGCGCCGGTCCAGATCGCGCAGACCCAGCCCTCCGCCGTGATACCGACACCGAGCACCCGCAAGACTGCTCCGCAGCCTGCGCCGGTACAGGTGGCCAGGGCCGAGGTCGTGCCGGTCGCGCGGCCGGTAGCAAGCCAACCCGCGCCGCAGCCCGTCGCGCAGCCGACGTCAGCGCCGCGCCCGGCATGGCAACCGACGCCGGTGCCCCAGCCGAGCCCGGTCTCCAGGCCCGTCGTGCAGCCGACCCCGGCACCGCAGCCCGAAGTCCGCCATGTCGCGCCCGCCAGCTCGCCGCTCGCGTCGATCATCGCCAATATCGACGTGCCGGCCAGCGAGCGCGCGCCTGCCTCCCGCCCGATTGTCGCCGCGCCTGCGCCGAAGCCGGTGGCCACCGTCCGCCCCAAGCCGGAGCCCAAGCGTGCGCCGTTGACCGAGGCGGAAGACGCCAAGCCCGCGAAGCCGACGCCGAAAAAGGGCGCCAGGGTAGAAGACGAAGCGGATGCCAAGCCGGCCAGGCCCGGTGCCAAGAAGGGCGCAAAGCCTGGCGACGAGGCGGATGCGAAGCCGGCAAAGGGCAAGAAGCCCGAGCCCAAGAAGCCGGATCCGAAGAAGGCCGATCCAGAGCGCGTCTGGGTGCAGGTGGCGAGCGGCGCAAACGAATCGACCGTGGATCGCGCCTGGAAGAGCGTCGCGGCCAAGTCGCCCAAGCTTTTGAAGGCGCGCGGCGGCTGGTGGATGCCGTTCAAGGCGACAAACCGCATCGTGACGGGGCCGTTCAAGACCAGCGGGGAGGCGCAGGCCTTCGTCAACAAGCTGGCGGGGGAGGGCGTCTCGGCGTTCGTCGTCACCAGCGAGGCGGGGCAGAAGGTCTCCAAGATCGCGCCTTGACCCTTCGACATGGGGCAAGGCTTGGGCTAGGGCCGCGGCCGTGAAACAGCTTTCCTCCTGGGCCTGCATGCCCGGCCTGTCCCGCGGACGCCTGCATCCCGAAGCGGGTGGCGGCGCCCGCGGCCCGCGCGACGCCTTCCAGCGCGACCGCGACCGGATCATCCATTCGATCAGCTTCCGCCGGCTGCGCCACAAGACGCAGGTGTTTCTGGCGCCGGACGGCGATCATTTCCGCGTGCGCCTGACGCACAGCCTGGAAGTGGCGCAGATCGGCCGCGCCATTGCGCGTGCACTGGGCTTGAACGAGGATCTCACCGAGGCGCTGTGCCTCGCCCACGACATCGGCCATTCCCCGTTCGGCCATGCCGGCGAGGATGCGCTGGAGGTGGCGCTCGCCGGGCGGGGCGGGTTCGACCATAACGGCCAGACGCTGCGCACGCTGACCCTGCTCGACAGCCCCTATCCCTCGTGGAACGGGCTGAACCTCACCTGGGACACGCTGGAAGGCCTCGCCAAGCACAACGGCCCGATCCACGAGCCGCAATGGGCGCTGACCGCCGCCGATGCCGAATTTCCGCTGGAGCTGGACAGCTGGCCCTCTCTGGAGGCGCAGGTGGCGGCGATCGCCGACGACATCGCCTATGACAATCACGATATCGACGACGGCCTGCGCGCCGGGCTGCTGACGCTCGATCAGATCATGGCCGTACCGATGATCGCAAAAGCCTGGGCCGACGTGCAGGCCCGCTTCCCGCACGTGAGCGCCAAGCGGCTGACGGGCGAGCTGATCCGCTCGCAGATTGGGCTGATGGTCAACGACTTCATCGCGGAGACGCGGGCGCGGATCGCGGACTTTGGGGTGGAGACGGTGGCGGATGTGCGCGGGGCAGGCCGCTGCCTGGCCGGCTTCTCGCCCGCGATGCGCGATGCCGAGCGCGGGCTGAAGCGGTTCATGTACGCGAACCTCTACCATCATCCGAGCCAGCTGGCCGCGGCGGCCTCCGCGCGGCAGGTCGTGTCGGGGCTGTTTGCCGCCTATGCCGCCGATCCGGCACTGATGCCCGCGGAGTGGCGCGAGGCGCTGCCGGCGGAAGAGCCCTGGCGCAGCCGCCACATCGCCGACTTCATCGCCGGCATGACCGACCGCTACGCCATTGCCCGGTATCGCGAGATATGCGGGACGATCGACCTCCCCGAGGGATTCTGATCGTGCGTCCCCTCCCGCGAGCGGGAGGGGCGCCGTTGCTCAGAATGCCGCGCTGACCGAGAACACCACCTGGCTGCCGGCGATGGTGGAGCCGTCCTTGGTGCTCGAGAAGTTCGGCTGCAGATAGTCGCTGTCGCGCCGGCTGATGCTGGTGTCGACATAGGCGACGCCGAGCACGACCTTGCCCAGCGCCAGATCCGCGCCGACCAGCCAGTCGGCATAGCTGCCCGTTGGCGCGACGCTGGTGCCGTTGGGCCCCAAGCCTGGATTGCCGTCCGAATAGCCGAGATGCGCCTTGAGCGTGATCGGCGTCTTGGGCACGGCGGTGCTGATGTCGCCCCAAAGGTACAGATTGTCCTCCTTGTCGCCGGCCCTGCTTTGCGGCGTGTTGCTCCAATTGCCGAGTGCTTGCTGCGCGGGCGCATAGGCGACGCCGGCGAGTGCGGAGACAGGGCCGATGCTGCCGCTGAGCTTCACATAGGGTTCGGCCAAGTCGGTCTTCGACGCGCCGCCCGGATACATGTACCAGGTAACGCCGACGTCGAGCGCGGCGCCCTTGCCGATCGGCAGCTTGTAGCCGCCAACCACGTCCAGCTCCATGTTGGCGCCGCCAAAGGTGCCCCAGCCTGAAAGATTGGAGCCCCAGAGCGACCCGTAGAGTCCGCTTTCGTGGCTGACGGTGAGGCCGCCCTGGACGGCCATCTGCTTGTCCGTCTGGGAAACGCCGCGGAAGCGGTAATCGGAAACCAGCGCAACGCTGCCGGAGACGGTGACGGGCTTGGGCGGATCACTCTCCTGCGCAAAGGCGGGTGAGGACAGGCCGAGCAGGGCTGCGGCGGCAAGACGAATCTTCATGGAACATTCCCTCTCGGTAGCGAGTGAAGTTCCAGCCTGCGTGGCACGGCGACTCGTTCTCTAGGACGAGCCTGTCGTTCCACTTCCGATCATTGCGGTGCAGCATGTCCAATTCATGGCTGAAATGTAAGAAAGTGTTGCTGTCTCGGAAAGCAGCGCCAAGCAACAGTTCGTTACAGCTGCGCAAGTGAGAGGCAAAGCCGGTTGGGTAAACGGTGGGGTAAGGAGAGATGCCCAACCATGAGGACCAGCACCGTGAAGCTTGCCACCATCGCGCTGCTTTCCGCGACCGTCGTCGCGGCTCCCGCGGCTGCGCAGTCACTCCACGAAACCCATGAGCGGGTGTGGATGCCCGCCGGCAAGAGCCATGTCGTTACATGGCGGATGAAGGGCCACAAGGCCGAGGCCACCCAGGCCCATCACCAGGCCGGCAAGCAGCAATATCTGCCGCCCCGCAAGGCCACGGCCGAGACGGCGCGCCGCGAGAGCGGCAGCAGCGCGATCGGCACCGCCAACTAAGTTCAGTTTCCGTCCCCCCAGAACGGAAAGCCCCACGGCCGCCCCGGCGACCGTGGGGCAATCTTTATGCGCGCAAGACGAGGCCGGTTGGTCCGGCGGTCTTCGCCGAACACGAAAAGGCCCCGCGGTCGCCAGGCGAGCGCGGGGCTTTTCGAAAGTGTTGCGGGCAGGCGGCGCTTAGCGCGACGCGACCTGCACCTTGGTCACCTTGGGCACGCGGAACGACACGCGGGTGCCGGCGGCGTTGCCATCGACCCAGCCGTTGCGGACGACGAGGCGGAACTTCTGGTTGCCCGGCTTTGCGACGCCTTCCAGGATCTGCGCGTCACCCTTCGGGGTCGACGTGTAGACATAGGTCACGCCGTCACGGGTGAAGCTGCGGGTGTCAGCGTTGTCAGCGGCAAAAGCCGGAGCGGCGGCGAAGAGGGTAGCTGCGAGCGCGATGGTGAAACGGGTCACGATCTTTCTCCTTCGTGGGTCCAAAAGAGCCAGATCGGCATCCTTCGTATGTTCTTGATAGACAAAATGTTGCGGTGCAGCAGATTCGGCAACCGCAAAGCACGCGGGTCTTGGTTGCATGTGGCGCAACCGTGTTGTTGCGGGACGAACGGTGCGGCGATGCGATGAGCCGTTTGCCTTGGCAAACTTCTGCGACACTCGGCAGTTAGAAAGGCTGCGACAGTGCGGAGGCTTCGCCCATGGCGGACAAGAGTATCGCGTACAACCGCTTTGGCCTGGGTGCGCGCCCGGGTGACGAAACGGGCGCCGATCCGCGCGCCTGGCTGGATCAGCAGCTCAGCCGCTACGTCGCGGTGCCGCCGGTGCTGGCGGACCAGCCGGGCAGCGGCACGCTCGTCGCGCGCTTCGTAGATTATCGCGACCGGCTGGCGCAGCTCAAAAAGCCTGCGACCCCTGCGGCGCCGGCCAGCGGCACGGGTCCGATGGTTCCCCAGCCGCCGGTGGTGCCGGCGGCGGACGATCCGACCGAGGCCTTCCGCAAGCAATTCGGACAAGCGAGCCGCGAGCTCTATAATGGCGCGGTCACCGCCCGCGCGCTCGCCGCGATCCAGTCGCCCGCACCCTTTGCCGAGCGGCTGGTGCATTTCTGGGCCAATCATTTCGCCGTCTCGGGCGACAAGATGGAGGTCACCAACCTCGCCGGCGCGTTCGAGTTCGAGGCGATCCGCCCGCATGTGATGGGCAGCTTTCGCGACATGCTGTTCGCGGTCGAGCGGCACCCGGCCATGCTGCTGTTCCTCGACCAGGCGGTATCGGTGGGGCCGAACAGCGCCCTCGCAATGCGCGCGGCGACCCGGCCCGCCGCGCGCCGGGGCCTCGGCCTCAACGAGAACCTCGCCCGCGAAATCCTCGAGCTGCACACGCTGGGGGTACGCGCCGGCTACAGCCAGGCGGATGTGACCGAGTTCGCCCGCGCGCTGACCGGCTGGACGATCGCCGGCTTCGGGCGGGGGCCGGTGGCGAAATTTGTCGGCGGCACCGGGCGGCAGGGTGACTTCGTCTATGCCGATGCGCTGCACGAGCCCGGCACGCGCACCATCCTCGGCAAGCAATGGGCGCAGGCGGGCGAGGCGCAGGCAGCCGCGGTGCTCGACCATCTCGCGACGCACCCCGCCACGGCGCGCCACATCGCCACCAAGCTTGCCCGCCACTTTGCCGGCGACGATCCGCCGCCGAAGCTGGTTGCGCGGCTGGAGGCGAATCTCCGCAGGACCGGCGGCGACCTGCCGAGCCTTTATCGCACGCTGATCGCGTCCCCGGAATGCTGGACGCCGGGGGCGGTGAAGTTCAAGTCGCCCTGGGAATGGTCGATCTCGGCGATGCGCGCGCTCGGCACCCAGCAGCTTCAGCCCAATGCCGTGCCGGGGCTGATGAACCAGCTCGGCCAGCCGGTGTGGAAGCCGGGCTCGCCGGCGGGATGGGACGATGTCGCCGGCGCCTGGGCCGGGCCAGATGCCGTGCTCCGCCGGGTCGAGGCCGCCGAGCGGATGGCGCAGCGCACCCGTGACCAGATCGACCCGCGCGCCCGCGCCGCGGCGATGTTCCCGGAAGCGCTCAGCCCCGCCACCACCCAGGCGATCGCGCGGGCGGAAAGCAACAGCCAGGGGGTCGCGCTCTTGCTGGTCGCACCCGAGTTCCTGCGGAGATAGCGTCATGATGCTCCATCGTCGCCAATTGCTCGCCGCCGGCGCCACCGCGCTGATGGTATCTCCCTTGGGCGCGCGCATGGCCTTCGCCGCCGCGCCCACCGAACGCCGTTTCGTCTTCCTCATCCAGCGCGGCGCAGCCGACGGGCTGGGAATCGTCGCCCCGGTGGGCGACCCCGCCTATGCCGGGGCGCGCGGCGACCTCGCCGCCGATTTCGCGAGCGCGCCCAGGCTCGACGGCATGTTCGCGCTGCACCCGGCGATGCCGAACACGCTCGGGCTCTACCAGGCGAAGCAGGCGCTGTTCGTCCATGCCGTCGCCTCGCCGTACCGCGACCGCTCGCATTTCGACGGGCAGAACGTGCTCGAGACCGGCGGCGTCTCGGCCTATCAGCTCAAGGACGGCTGGATGAACCGGCTGCTCCGCCTGCTGCCTGAAGGCGACAAGGCGATCGCGCTCGCCGCCGCGGTGCCGATGGCGCTGCGCGGGCCGGTGGAGGTGGCGAGCTACGCGCCCTCCTCGCTGCCCGAGGCCTCGGACGACCTGCTCGCGCGGGTGACGGCGATGTACGAAGGCGACCGCCAACTCCACCCGCTCTGGCAGGAGGCGATGGCGACCCGGATGCTCACCGGCGACCTCGGCAGTGACGGGGGGAAGAAGGCGGCGGATACCGGCACGCTGGCGGCCAAGCTGCTCTCGGCCCCCGGCGGCGCGCCGATCGCGATGATCGAGACCGGCGGCTGGGACACGCATTCCGGCCAGCGCGGGCGGCTGGGCGGGCAGCTCAAGGGCCTCGACGCGATGGTCGCGGCGCTGAAAGCCGGGCTGGGGCCGCACTGGGACAACACGCTGGTGGTGGTGGCGACCGAGTTCGGCCGCACCGTGAAAGCCAACGGCACCGGCGGCACCGATCACGGCACCGGCTCGGTCGCGATGCTGCTCGGCGGCGCGGTGCAGGGCGGCCGGGTTCAGGCCGACTGGCCGGGGCTGGGCGACGCGGCGCTGTACGAGGGACGGGACCTGAAGCCCACCACCGCGCTCGACGTGCTGATCGCGAGCGCGGTCTCGCGGCATTTCGGGCTGGCACCCGAGCGGACGGCGAAGGCGCTGTTCCCGGCGATGACCACGGCGGCGGCGATGGAAGGGTTGGTGCGGGGATAGGGGGGCAGTTGTTCGCCTTGAGCGATCGAAGGAGCTGAAGCCTCAGAGAAACGGTGCTGACAGGTGCCAACAGCCACTACTTAAAGTATGGAATGATGCGCCGACACCATGTTAGCGTCGGATAATGAGCTACTCTCTTTTGGAACTCGACGACTACGAGCGCGCTCCGTCCGAGCCGCATCGCAAGTTTGCAGTGCTGGAGCAAGCGGCGAGGCGCCGCATGAACGAGATAATGGACAGCACGCAGTCCGGGAATTTGGCCGAGGAACTGCGTACGCAGTATATGACGCTGACTATCGCTATGGCGAGTGCGCTTGGTATCCCAGGTGTAACGTATCCTGATGGCCATTTCGAAAGGGAATGGGAGGAGTATCAGGCGTTTTCACTCAAAGTTCAGGGCGTCATCGCAGGGATAATGCTGAACAGCGAGTTGGTGGCGGGCCCGCAATCCGTGCAACTTGCCACGTCGACAAAGGCCAAGATCGAAGGGCAGCTGTCCATATTGCGGAGCTTCGTCGAGAACTCCGACATGCCAGCTAAGCGTCGAACCAAACTAATCGCTCAGCTAGATGAATTTGCGATCGAACTTAATCGCACGCGGCTAAACTACGCCGCGATAGCGGTTATCGCAACCGCTTTTCTGGCTGGGGTTCAAGGTGTTACGTCGACGTTGGCAGATGCGCCTAATGCCTATCAGACAATCGGTTCTATTCTGAAATGGATCGGTCAGGACAAAGACGCCGAGGAACGAGAGCGTGAGCGTTTGGGTGCACCCACTCATATGTTGCCCCCGCCCCCAGGGCCCACCTCCAAGCTGGTTCAGGCGCCACCGCCTTCGTTCGGTGGATTTCCAGATGACTTGGATGATGACGTTCCGTTTTAGGCTTTCCTAAACTCTCAAGTCCCGAAGCCGATTGCTTCTCCCGTAGCGTATGTCTCCGCGCACAGGCTGATGCTGTGCTCACGAGTGCGGAGCGGTGGATATGGCGTTGCCGTTGCGTCGGAGGGGTTGAACCTACCGTCCACGCTAACCGCCGTCAGTTTTTGGTCTGTGAGCTACGCTTGCAGTAATGTATCCGGGGTCCCAATAGGGATGACGGCGCCGCGCCACTGCGCTACAGCCGCCGCTCCCATTCCCCATTGGATTGCTCAATGACGCTTTATGCTCGTTTCGCCGCGCATCTGAATCTGGCCCTGGATGCGCTCGTCCTCGCCGGCGATCTGCCTGCGGGACTGGAGCGACGCGCGGTCACGGTCGAGCCGCCGCGCGATCCGAGCCATGGCGATCTCGCCACCAATGCCGCGATGGTGCTCGCCAAGCCCGCCAGCACCAATCCGCGCGCGCTCGCCGAGAAGCTGGTCGCCGAGCTGGAGAAGCTGGACGAGGTTTCGGCCGTGTCGGTCGCCGGCCCGGGCTTCATCAACCTGACGCTGACCGAGGACACGTGGCGCGGCGAAGTCACCGAGATCCTGCAGGCCGGCGCCGACTATGGCCGCTCGTCGCTGGGCGCGGGGACGACGGTCAACGTCGAATATGTCTCGGCCAACCCTACGGGTCCGATGCACATGGGCCATTGCCGCGGCGCGGTGGTGGGCGATGCGCTGGCGACGCTGCTCGAGTTCGTCGGGCACAAAGTGATCCGCGAATACTACGTCAACGACGCGGGCGGCCAGGTCGACGTGCTCGCCCGCTCGGCGCACCTGCGCTACCGGGAGGCGCTGGGTGCTGCGATCGAGATCCCCGAGGGCCTCTATCCGGGCGACTATCTGAAGCCGGTGGGCCAGCAGCTCGCCGCCGAGTTCGGCGATAAATATGTCGATGCGCCCGAGAGCGAATGGCTGGTGCTGTTCCGCAAGGCGGCGGTCGCGGCGATGCTCGTCATGATCAAGGACGATCTGGCGCTGCTCGGCATCCGGCACGACCTGTTCTCGTCCGAGGCGGAGCTGCAGGCCGCCGGCAAGCCCGAGCAGGCCGAGGCATGGCTGCGCGAGCGCGGGCTCGTCTATGACGGCGTGCTGGAGGCCCCCAAGGGCGAGACGCCCGAGGATTGGGAGCCGGTGGAGCTGCCGCTGTTCCGTTCGACCCAGTTCGGGGACGACCAGGATCGCCCGATCAAGAAGTCGAACGGCCAGTGGACCTATTTCGGCGCCGATCTCGCCTACCACTTCCAGAAGGCGCAGTCGGCCGACCAGCTGATCGACATCTGGGGCGCCGATCATGCCGGCACGGTCAAGCGCATTGTCGCCGCCGTCCAGGCGCTGACCGGCGGGCAGACCCGGTTCGACGTCAAGCTGGTCCAGATGGTCCGCCTGCTGCGCGCCGGCGAGCCGGTGAAGATGTCCAAGCGCGCGGGCAATTTCGTCACGCTGGCGGACGTAGTGCGCGAAGTGGGCAAGGACGTGGTGCGCTTCACCATGCTCACCCGCAAGGCCGACGCCCAGATGGACTTCGACTTCGCCAAGGTGCTGGAGACCTCCAAGGAAAACCCGGTCTTCTACGTGCAATATGCCCATGCCCGCGTGGCATCGGTGCATCGCCGCGCGGCCGAGGCGGGGATCAGCCTGGACGAGGCGGCGGACCTGGCGCTGCTCGACGGGCGCGAGCTGGCCGTCGCGAAGCTCGCCGCGCAGTTCCCGCGCGTGGTGGAAGCGGCGGCAAGTGCCCGCGAACCGCACCGCATTGCCTTCTATCTCTATGATCTGGCGGCAGAGTTCCACGCGCTCTACAATCTGGGCAACGACTCTGCCGATCGGCGTTTCCTGATGGTCGAGCAGCCGGCGCTGACCCGCGCGCGGCTGTTCCTCGGCCGCTCGATCCAGCAGGTGATCCGCAACGGCCTCGCGCTGATGGGCGTGGAGGCGGTCGAGGAGATGTGATGCGGATGGGCGCCCGGTACGACGACAGCGAGCGGCTCCCCTGGCTGGAGACGGTGGAGGAAGCCTATGAGGAGCCGCGGCAGGGCCGCGTGTTCGTCACGATCTTCCTCGCCCTGCTCGTGCTGGGCGCGGCGGGCGGCGTCTATTACTGGCTCAAGCACCAGGCATCGCGCGACGGCAATGGCGCGCTGATCGCCGCCCCGGCCGAGCCCTACAAGGTGCGGCCGGACCAGCCCGGCGGGATGCGCGTCGACGGCGAGGGCGACATCGTCTTCCGCACCAGCCAGGGCGGGCCGAGCGAGGCGGGCATCAATGTCGGCGCGCTCCCCGAGGCGCCGGTGGAAGGGCAGAAGCCCCAGAAAAGCGCGCAGGCGGGCCCGAAGGCCAGCAGCAGCGCGACGATCGCGCTGCCCGCGCCAACGCTGGTCAAGCCGACACCGAGCCCCAAGGTGGTGGCGGCGGCGAGCGGCGCGGGTGAGGGCGCTGGCGCGCTGGTGCAGCTGGGCGCCTTCCCGAGCGAAGGTGCGGCGAACATCGCCTGGACGCGGATGTCGAAGCGCTTTGCCTATCTCGCCCCGCTGGGCAAGCTGGTGGTGCCGTTCGCCACGCCCGAAGGCAAGACCGTCTACCGGCTGCGGGTGAATGCCGGCAGCAATGGCCAGGCGCGCGAGATCTGCGGCAAGCTGAAGGTCGCCGGCGAGAACTGCTTCGTCGCGAGCTGACAGGGGTTGCGGGGCGAGCCGGATCGGCTAGGCCTGCTCCCCATGAAGCCCGTGATCTTCGGCCTGTCCGGCCCGACGCTTACCGACGACGAACGCGCCTTCTTCCGCGAGGCGGCGCCGCTCGGCTACATCCTGTTCAAGCGCAACTGCGTCGATCCCGAACAGATGCGGGCGCTCACCGATGATCTGCGCGCGCTGAGCGGGCGAGCCGACCTGCCGATCCTGATCGACCAGGAAGGCGGCCGCGTCGCGCGGATGCAGCCGCCGGTCTGGCCGACCTTCCCGGCGGGTGCTGCGTTCGATGCGCTGTACGAACGCGCGCCGATCTCCGCGATCGAGGCGGCGCGGGCGAACGGCCAGGCGCTGGCGCACATTCTTCGCGAAGCGGGCGTTACCGTGGACTGTGCGCCGCTGCTCGACGTGGCCGTCGAGGGCGGCACGGCCGCAATTGGCGACCGCGCGTTCGGGCGCGATCCGATGCGGGTGGCGGCACTGGGCCGTGCGCTGCTCGACGGGCTGCATCGCGGCGGTGTGGTGGGTATCGTCAAGCATATGCCGGGGCATGGCCGGGCGATGGTCGACAGCCACCTGGAGTTGCCGCGCGTGAAAGCGAGCGCCGAGGAACTGGAGGCGGACCTGCTGCCGTTCCAGCGGCTGGCGCAGGCGCCGATGGGGATGACCGCGCATATCGTGTTCGAGGCCTGGGACGCGGAACTGCCCGCGACGCTGTCACCTACGGTGATCCGCGAGATCATCCGTGACAGGATCGGCTTCGACGGGCTGCTGTTCACCGACGATATCGACATGAAGGCGCTCTCCGGCACTGCAGGCGAAAAGGCCGAGCGGGCGCTGGCGGCGGGCTGTGACGTGGTGCTCGATTGCTGGGCGCGGATGCGCGAGATGGTGGAGATCGTTGCGCGCATTCCGGATGCACCGGCGGCGTGCCTTGAGCGACTGGCGCGGGCGATGGGCTCGGTGGGGGAGGCGGAGGACGTGCCGCTTGCCGAGCTGCTGGCGAAGCGGGATGCGCTGCTGGGGGTGTGACCTCCCTTAAGCCTCTCCTCCTGGGAGGAGGGGTTGGGGTGGAGGGATTCCAGAACTTCTGTTGGTCTCGGTGAGACACAGCCCCACCCCAACCCCTCCCCTGAAGGGGAGGGGCTTAAGTTTGCTCGGCGATTGCCCGTCTCGCTCCCCCCTCCTATGACCAGCCCAGTGGACGGGGGCGACGATATCCTGAAGATCGAGGTCGAGGGCTGGGAAGGCCCGCTCGACCTGTTGCTGGCGCTGGCGCGTACGCAGAAAGTGGATTTGCGCCAGATCTCGATCCTCGAGCTGGTCGAGCAGTATCTCGCCTATGTCCACGCCGCGCGCGAACTGCGGCTGGAACTGGCCGCCGACTATCTCGTGATGGCGGCGTGGCTCGCCTATCTGAAGTCCGCGCTGCTGCTCCCGCGCAACCCCGCCGAGAGCCCGAGCCCCGAGGAGCTGGCGCTGCGCCTGCAACTCCGCCTCGAGCGGCTGAGCGCGATGCGCGAGGCGGGGGCGCGGCTCATTGCGCGCGACCGCATGGGGCGCGACGTCTTCCCGCGCGGCGCGCCCGAAGGGCTCCGCGTCCAGCGCCAGGCGAAGTGGGAAGTGGAGATCTACGACCTGATCGCCGCCTATGGCCGGATCAGCGCGCGCACGCGGCCGGTGATGCACGTCGTCGCCCACCGCGACGTGATGACGCTGGAGGCGGCGCTGGAGCGGCTCTCCACCCAGCTCGGCACGCGGATCGAGTGGGAGGTGATCGAAAGCTTCCTGCCCGAAGGCGCCAGCGACCTCTATCGCCGGTCCGCACTTGCCTCCTCCTTCGCCGCGGCGCTGGAGCTGGCGCGGCAGGGGCGGCTGGAGATCCGCCAGGACGCGCCGTTCGCGCCGCTCTACCTCAAGGCAATCCCGCAATGATCGACGCGGGCGACCCCGTGCGCGCGGTGGAGGCGGTGCTGTTCGCGTCGGAGGCCCCGCTCAGCGTCGACGAAATCCGCGCCTATGTCGGTGCGGACGTGGATGTCCGCGCGGCGCTGACGGTGCTTGGCGACGTCTATGCCGGGCGGGGTATCGAGCTGGTACGCCGCGGCGACCGCTGGCATTTCCAGACCGCCGCTGACCTCGCCCATCTGCTCCGCCGCGACCGCGAGGACAGCCGCAGGCTGAGCCGCGCGGGCATCGAGACGCTGGCGATCATCGCCTATCACGAGCCGGTGACACGCGCCGAGATCGAGGCCATCCGCGGCGTGCAGATCTCCAAGGGTACGATCGACGTGCTGATGGAGGCGGGCTGGGTGCGCCCCGCCGGCCGCCGCGAAGTGCCGGGGCGACCGCTGATGTATGCTACCACGCCGGGCTTCCTCAGCCATTTCGGGCTCGCCAGCCGGCGCGACCTCCCCGGCATCGAAGACCTCAAGGCGGCGGGCCTGCTGGACCCGGTCGATCTCGCGCTGGAACAGCTCGATGCCGCGGAGGCGGCGGCTGAAAGCGAAACTGTCACGGACGAGGAATAGGCGCATCCTCTCCGATTCGGCCGGTCCATTGCCCGCTGGGGGTGATCAACCGTTGCCGTGGGGAGCCGCGGGCCTTAGATAGGTCGGGATATCAAGGAGAATTCTCATGGGTAGCTTCAGCCTGATGCACTGGCTGGTCGTCGGCATCATCGCCATCCTGCTGCTGGGCGGCGGCCGTTTCTCCAACATGATGGGCGACGTCGCCAAGGGCATCAAGAGCTTCAAGAAGGGCATGGCCGAGGACGACACCGTCACGCCGCCGACCCGCATCGAAGGAAAGGCCGCGCCTGAGCCCGGCTATACCCCCGAAGCCGAGCGCGCCCGCGAGGAGCAGCGCTAAGCCCGCCCTCGGGCGCCGGCCACGGGCCGGCAGCCCGGAGATTGATCGCAGTGTGCCGGAAGTTCCGGCACATGCCGTGCGAGTGGAAACGCCGAAAGAATGTTCGATATCGCGCCCAGCGAGTTCTTGCTCGTGGCCATCGTAGCCCTGGTATTCATCGGCCCAAAGGACCTGCCGCGGGCGATGCATTTCGTCGGCAAATGGATGGGCAAGGCACGCGGCGTCGCCCGCCAGTTCCGCTCGGGACTCGATTCAATGGTGCGCGAGGCCGAACTGGCCGAGCTGGAGAAGCAGTGGGCAGCGGAGAATGAGCGAATCATGCGCCAATACCCGCCGCATGCGCTGGCTGCGCCCGACGCGCATGCCACGCCCGCCGCGATCGAGCACCTGCCCCAGGATGGCACGACGGAGGACGACCAGGGTCCGGTGATGACGCCGAAGCCCGACATCCATCCCGATCCCGTGCCCGAGACAGTTTCAGCTGCCCAGCCGGCAACGACCGACGCCCGGCCGGTGCCGCCCGCAGGCGAGGTGCAGCCGTGAGCGAGATCGACGATACCCAGGCACCGCTGCTCGACCACCTGATCGAGCTGCGCCGTCGGCTGATCTGGTCGATCGTGTCGCTGCTCGTGGCGTTCGGCGGCTGCCTCTATTTCGCGCGCGGTATTCTCGGCTTCCTGGTGGCGCCGCTGAAGGCTGCCGGGCAGGTGAAGATCATCAACACCGAGATCTTCGGCGGCTTCCTGGTTGAAGTGAAGGTAGCGTTCTTCGCCGGACTGATGATCGCCTTCCCGGTGATTGCCAACCAGCTGTGGCAGTTCGTCGCCCCTGGACTGTATCGCCGCGAGAAGCAGGCGCTGCTGCCCTTCCTGCTGGCGACACCGGTGCTGTTCACCGCGGGCGCCGCGATGGCCTATTTCGTCGCGATCCCCGTCGCGCTGAAATTCCTGCTGGGCTTCCAGGGGCCGCTTGGCGGGGTCGTCCAGGAAGCGCTGCCGGACGTGAACAGCTACCTCAAGTTCATCATGCAGTTCATCTTCGGCTTCGGGCTGTCGTTCCTGCTGCCGGTGCTGCTGATGCTGCTCGAGCATGCGGGCATCGTCACCTATGAGCAGCTGAAGGGCGCGTGGCGCTATGCCATCGTGGCCGCCGTGGCGATCGCGGCGGTGTTGACGCCGCCGGATGTGGGCTCGCAGCTGCTGCTGGCCGGGCCGCTGGTGGGGCTGTACTTCCTGTCGCTGGTGGCGATCTACTTCACCCGGCGCCGCCGCGAGCGCAGCGCGGCAACCGATATCGACGGCGAGACCCAGTCCGCCGAATGAGCGATGCCCCCGCCGCAGGCATGCGGCAGGGGCGCGCTGAAATCCTTACTTGGATTTTTCGGCCGTGTTGGCGACCGTGTCGCCCGCCGAGGACACGTCCTTGCCGACGCCTTCCACGGTGTTGCAGGCGGCGATCAGCAGCGTGCCGGCAAGCGCGGCGCAGGCGATGAGTGTACGCATAGAACATCTCCTTCATTCCCCGTTGTACGGGACGGGAGGTTCAATGCTGCGCAGATGGAAACGTTCCTGCGGCGCATCGCTTAAGCGGGGCGCGACGTTCGATACCGAAGATGCTGGAACGTAGTAGGCCCGGAAGCGCCACCGGGGGGGGGAGGGTAGACGCTTCCGGGCCCATGTCGTGGATAGCGAGAGCGGGGGGGCAAAAGGTCACTATCCGAAGTTCAGAACGCCAATCTTGGCGGGTGGTTCCGGCGATCCCCGCAGATTTTTAGAAGCGGCCGTTGATCGCGATCGTCGTCTCGTAGGCGCCGACAAGCGGGTCATGGTGCAACTGGGTGCGCAGTTGCCGCGCGAGGCCCATCAACACCCGGCCATAGCGCTTCTCCACCAGACCCTCGAAGGTGGGGCCCCCGACCAGCGCAGGCGAGGAGACGCGCACCACCGCGCGGTCGCCGTTCTCGGGCGCCTTCATCGAGATTCGGATCTGCGCGGCCGGATTGCAGGTGATCGCCAGTTCGATCATCTCGGTCAGCAGGAACGCCACGGCGATTGCCACGTCCTGCGTGACGAGCAGCGATTCGACTTCCAGCGTGATGCCCAGCCCGCGCGCCTGCTCCGGCGCGGTGGCGCGCAGATTGGCGGCCAGTTCGCCGATCACCGAGCGCAGTTCCAGCCCGCGATTTTCCTCCATCTCGGCATAATGGTGGCGATGCACCACCGCGAGCGCATCGACGCGGCGCTGGATCGAGGCATAGGCGTTGGCTGCCTCCTCGCCCTTGGCGGCACGGGCGTGGAAGTTGATGAGGCTGGAGATGACCTGCAGGTTGTTCTTCACCCGGTGATGCACCTCGCGGGTGAGCCGCGTCTGCTGCACCAACCCCTTGGCAAGATCGGCCTCATGGGCCTGCACGGTGCGGCTGATCTCGCTGAACGTGTCGCCCAGCTCGCGGATCTCCTGCGCCGGGATGGGGCCCAGACGATCCGTGTCGATCACGTCCCCCGGCTGGTAATTGGCCACGCTGCTCCGCAGCCGCCGGAGCGGGCGGATCAGCAGGATGTCGACAACGAACCAGCCGATCGCGGCGGCGGCGATCCACATCAGCACCAGCAGCACCGTTGCGATAACCAGCGGCGAGGTGATCGGCGCGCCGGGCATCGTCGTCTCGAGCGCGAGATCGTCGACGCCCAGGTTGCTGCGCAGGCTCTTGCCGCGATCCAGTGGACCATTGTCCTTCAGCGCGCGCAGGGTCAGTCGATCGCCATGGCCGATCAGCGCCGCGCCATATTCTGGCACGAACCCGCTGGGGCGCGCGAGCCCGGCGAGCAGGTCGCGCGGGTAATAGGCAGTAGCGTTCGCGCCGCTGCCGCCGCTGATCCGCAGAAGGAGGCCACCGGGGACGATGCGCGCGGCCACGTCGCCGCGCGGGGCATCGAGCATTCCTGCCTGTTCGAAGGGACGGCCGCACAGCGTGCGCCCGCGGCTGTCGCGGACGACGAAATGCGCCTGTCCCTGTGCCGCATAGGTGCCGGCGAGGCGCGTGCAGCTGGGGGCATCCTCGGGATTGCGTTCAAGCGCAGCGAGCGCTTCGCCGAGTTGCGCGACGTGATTTGCAAGGAGATTTTCGAGATTGCCTGCGCTCTCCTGCGCAGTGACGCTCAGCCGCTCGCGCGCTTCGTCGTCGGCGCTGCGCGTCGTCTGCAGCGTCGTGAACAGCGCAATCAGTGCCAGCGGCAGCAGCGCGCCGACCAGAATCAGGAATACCTTGGCGCCCGTGGGCAACCGCCCGAGCGCCGCCGAGAAACCTCGGCCGCGGAGTGGGGAATCCAGGCCGTTCATGCGAGGATTCGTTTAATCGAGCTTCTTCAACAGGTCGAGCAGATCATCCGGCACGGATTCGTTCAGCGTTTCGTCATATGCGCGGCGCAATACGTCCCCCACGTCGGCGTTGGGACGCGGCTTCTTGTCGCCTCCCTGCTCCGGCTTCGGCTGCTTGCCCTGATCATCTTTAGCGGAATGCACCAATTCCCCCTCAAGGGTCCGGAAATGTCCGGACACCCGGACGTATGAACGACGTGACCGCTACCGCGAATACCGCGAACGACGCCGAGTGCAAGCACCCGGCGTCGCGGCAGCCATTCACGCGGTCCGGACGATGAAACCAAAGAGCGCCTCGATTGTTCCACCATCGATGCGAAATCCGGGGAGGGGCTTCTTCGGGTGACGGAATCAATTGAAATAAGGCCCGCCGGGGGCGACAAGGCTCCCGCACTCGATGGAGAATACACAGCTCATGTCGCTTGGTCAGCAACTCGCGCCGCACCTTCCGCTCCTGCGTCGCTATGCCCGTGCGCTCACCGGCAACCAGGGCGAAGGCGATCGTTATGTCCGCGCCGCCCTGGAGGCAATCGTGGAGGCCCCGGATCAGTTCCCCCGCGATGTCGACGCGCGGCTCGGTCTGTATCGCACCTTCCAGGTCATCTGGCAGTCGAGCCAGTGGGATGACAGCATCGATGCCGTCGAGCAGGGCAACGACGCCGAGTCGATTGCGCGCAAGCGGCTTGCCCGCCTCACGCCGCTGTCGCGCCAGGCGCTGCTGCTGACGACGGTGGAAGGCTTCCCGCCCGAGGATGCGGCGTATCTGATCGGCGAGGAAACGGCGCGCGTTTCCGAGCTCGTGGCAGAGGCGGTTTCCGAAATCGAGCGCCAGACCCGCACCCGCGTGATGATCATCGAGGACGAGCCGCTGATCGCGATGGACCTCGAGCAGATCGTCCGCGACCTGGGTCATGACGTGACCGGCGTCGCCGTCACGCGCGACGAGGCGGTGGCGCTGGCGATGGAGGATCGGCCGGGCCTGGTGCTCGCCGACATCCAGCTGGCCGACGACAGCTCGGGCATCGACGCGGTGAAGGACATCCTCGCCGAATTCGCGGTGCCGGTGATCTTCATCACTGCCTTCCCGGAGCGACTGCTCACCGGCGAACGCCCCGAGCCCACCTTCCTGATCACCAAGCCGTTCCAGCGGGAAACGGTGAAGGCAACGATCAGCCAGGCGCTGTTCTTCGACGAAGCGACCGTGCCTGCCTGAACGAGAAAATGAGGCGGGTTCCACCCGGTACGGACCCTAAACGGTTTTCGTGTGTTTAGCATGTCATGGCTGAGCAAGATGAACCCGCCTCCCTCTCCACGGATCGTGCCCGCGCCGGCACTACCCCGGGAGTGGCGCGCTATGTGCTGATCATCGGCACCCTGCTGGTCATTGTGATTTTTGCTGTTATCTTGTTGGTTTGACGCGAAATGCTTCACAGCACGATGCTTGACATCAAGCCGTCCGACCCCAGCTTGACAACGAACCGCGACGCCCAGCGCGCTAACGAACGGGATTGCATGACGGAAGCTACCCACACGGATCACGACGAGCCGGGCGCGACTGCGGCCCCGGTGGAACATGTTTCGCTGTCGGATCCCGAGTTCAAGACGCAGCTGGCCCAGGTCATTCCGCACCTGCGCGCCTTCGGTCGTTCGCTGTCGGGCAGCCGCGACCTCGCCGACGACCTGGTGCAGGAAACGCTGCTTAAGGCATGGGCGGCGCGCAAGCGCTTCCAGGCCGGCACCAACATGCGTGCCTGGACCTTCATCATCCTGCGCAACCTCTATCTCAGCCAGATGCGCCGCGCGCGCTTCAAGGGCGAGTGGGACGATCTCGTCGCCGATCGGCTGCTGGCCGCGCCGGCAAGCCAGGATCGCCACGTAGAGCTGGCGGACATGCAGCGCGCGCTGCTCCATCTGCCGCAGCCGCAGCGCGAGGCGCTGATCCTGGTCGGCGCGGGCGGCTTCGCCTATGAGGAAGCGGCCGAAATCTGCCAGGTGGCGGTGGGCACCATCAAGAGCCGTGTCGCCCGCGGCCGCGTGGCGCTGGAAGCGCTGATGTCCGAAGGGCAGCTGCCGTCGCGACGCTCGACTGCGCTCAACGAGGACGGGCGTACCGCGCTCGACACGATCATGGGCGAAGTGGACGATCTCAGCCGCGAACGCTGAGGCGGTCGTCCACGGGCCTGTGGACATTCCCTATCGTGGCCGCAAGCACATCGTGAAAACCTGCCCTTCCTTGCAGGAGGGCAGGTTTCATGCGTCTCGATCGTTCCAGTCATCGTCAATCGGGCTTCGGGCCCACAGCGGCAAGCGCGATCGCGCTGATCGCCATGGTGGCCATGCTGTGGCTCGTGCTGTGGAAGCTGTTCCAGGTCACCGGCTGAGCGGCACGTCACCCCCTGAAATCGGCCCTTGCCACCCGCGGCGGCTTCCCCCATATGCGCCGCGGGAGTCGGGCGGACGGGATCGTCGCCAACCCGGTCAGGTCCGGAAGGAAGCAGCCGTAACGATTTCGTCCCGGGTCGTTCCGGCTCCCACCCATCACCCCACATCGCTGGATCCGTGAAGCTCCCGATGGCGCGCGTGCGTGCCCCGGGCGAAAAGCCGTGCATGCAGGGCAAAGGAGCGGGCATGCGGCGTGCGGGCGAGATCGGGCTGTTCCTGTTGGTGGCCTTCGGCATTTCCTGGGCCGTGTGGCTCCCGATGGCCCTGCGCGGCGTGATCGTGCGGCCGGGCATGCTGCCCACCCATTTTGCCGGGCTGCTGGGGCCGTGGATTGCGGGGGCGGTGTGCATGTTGGCAACCGCGCGCAGGGCCGCGCGCGCCGAGTGGTTGCGCCGGCTGATCCGCCTGCCCGGCGGCGTGTGGGGCTGGCTGCTCGCGCTGATGCCGCTTCTGTCCATCGCCGGCTTTTGCGGCGGAGCGGCGCTGATCGGCCGGCCGGTGCACCTCGAGTCGCTCGAACGGTTCAGCGGATTGCCCGTCCTCTCGCCGCCGCTGCTGGTCGCCATCGTGTTTCTGGTGAACGGCTATGGCGAGGAAGCGGGCTGGCGAGGCTATCTCCTGCCGCGGCTGCAGGCGTGGTTCGGCCCGGTGCGCGGCGTGCTGGCGCAGGCGGCGATCTGGATCGTCTGGCATGCGCCGCTGTTCTGGATCGTCGCGACCTATCGCGGCATGGGCGCGGGCATGCTGATATTCGGCTTCGGACTGGGGCTGGTCCTGGGCGGCTTCGTGCTCGCGCAGGTGACCACGGCTGCACGGGGAAGCGTGCTGGCGGCTGCCTTGTGGCACATGGGCTATAATTTCGGCACCGCGACCGAGGGCGGGGCACTGCTTCAGTCCGGCCTCTCCGCGATCGTGATGACCTGGGGCGGGGCGCTGCTGCTCTGGGCGCTGGTTTCGCCCGCCGGTCGTCGGGCGATCACCGTGCCGGACTTCGACAAACGCCGCGCGGCCCCCTAGATAGGTGCGTGATGTCCGATTCCCTGCTTGGCCTTGAAGAACCGCCGCAGCCCGCAAAGGCGGAAGCCTATCGCGTGCTCGCCCGCAAATACCGGCCGCAGACGTTCAGCGCGCTGATCGGCCAGGATGCGATGGTCACCACGCTGGGCAACGCGATTCGGCGAGACCGGCTGGCCCACGCCTTCCTGCTGACCGGCGTGCGCGGCGTGGGCAAGACCTCTACCGCCCGGCTGATCGCCAAGGCGCTCAACTGCATCGGCCCGGACGGGCAGGGCGGCCCGACGATCGATCCGTGCGGCGTGTGCGAGCCCTGCCGCGCGATTGCCGAGGGGCGCCATATCGACGTGATCGAGATGGACGCCGCCAGCCACACCGGCGTCGACGACGTGCGCGAGATCATCGAGGCGTCGCGCTACGCCGCGGTTTCGGCGCGCTACAAGATCTACATCATCGACGAAGTCCACATGCTGTCCAAGAACGCGTTCAACGCGCTTCTGAAGACGCTGGAGGAGCCGCCCGGGCATGTGAAATTCCTGTTCGCGACCACGGAAGTGAACAAGGTGCCGGTGACAGTGCTGTCGCGCTGCCAGCGTTTCGACCTGCGCCGCATCCCGGCCGAGCTGCTCGCCGAGCATTTCGCGCGCGTGTGCGAAGCCGAACATGTCGAGGCCGAAGCCGAGGCGCTGGCGCTGGTCGCCCGCGCGGCCGAAGGCTCGGCGCGCGACGGCCTCTCGATCCTCGACCAGGCCATCGCGCATGCCGGGCTGGAAGGCGAGGGTGTGAAGGCGGAAGCCGTGCGCCAGATGCTCGGCCTGTCCGATCGCGGCGCCAATCGCGATCTGTTCGGCACGCTGGTCGAGGGGCAGGCGCAGAAGGCGCTCGCTGGCCTGCGGGCGCAATATGATCTGGGCGTCGATCCGCTGGCGGTGCTGCGCGCGCTGCTGGAGACGGTGCACGGCGTGACCCTCGTTAAGCTCGGCACCCACCGGCTTTCCGGCCAGTCGACCGAGGAACGCGAGGCGATGGAAGCCTGGGCGAGCCGACTGTCCTTCCCGGCGCTGCACCGGCTGTGGCAGCTGCTGCTGCGCGGGCATGACGAAGTCGCCAAGGCGGCGCTGCCGATCGAAGCGACCGAGATGGCGCTGCTGCGGGTGATCCATGCCGCCCAGCTGCCGGATCCGGGCGAGCTGGCGAAGCAGATCCTGAGCGGCACCATTGCGGTGCCTGCGGGGGCGCCTGCCGCCGCTGCGCCGGCCGTGGTCACCGCACCCGCGCCTGCGACGGTGCAGGAAACCGGGCCGGTGCTGCCGACCAACCTGAGCGAGCTGGCCGAGCATCTGGAGGAACATCGCCGCCTTCAGCTCGCGATGTTCGTGCGCGATTACATGCGCCCGGTGCGGTTCGAGGGCAGCGAGATCGATTTCGGCGCAGCGCGGCCGCTGCCGCAGGACTTCGTGCGCGAACTGGGCGGCGCGCTGAAGGACAGCACGGGCGTGCATTGGAAGATTACCCTCGTCGACGGCGCCACGGCGATGACGCTGCGCGAGGAACAGGCGGCGAAGGAAGCGGCCGAGCGCGAGGCAGTGCTCGCCTCGCCGATCGTCGCCGCCGCGATTGCCGCTTTTCCAGATGCCGAGTTGATCGGCTGGACCAAGACCGGGAGTGACGGATGAAGAGTCTCGAAGATATCATGGCCATGGCGCAGAACGTGCAGGCCGAACTCACCAAGGCGCAGGCGAGCCTCGATTCGGTTGAGGTCGAGGGCGTCTCGGGCGGCGGGCTCGTCAAGGTGACGGCCAGCGCCAAGGGGCGCATCATCGGCATCGCGATCGACGATTCGCTGGTCAACGCCGCCGAGAAGGCGATGCTGGAGGATCTGCTGGTCGCCGCGTTCAACGATGCGCGGGTCAAGGCCGATGCCGCTTCGTCGGAAGCGATGAGCAAGATGACCAGCGGCCTGCCGCTGCCGCCGGGCTTCAAGCTCCCGTTCTGAGACAATAGGTTAGGGAACCAGAAGTTCGTCCCCTCGGTTGCTGTCGCCAGTATAACCGAGGAGAGACGATCATGGCCGAACGTATCGTTGAAGACGGTGTGGCGACCGACCGCGCGACCCACACCACGGTGATCGAGCGCCGCAGCGGGGGCGGTGCCGGCATGGCGCTGATCGGCCTCGCCGTACTGATCGCGGTGGTGGTCGGCGCCTTCTACCTGTTCAACCAGAATGCCCGCGAGAACGCCAAAACCAACGCGGTGACCAGCGCCGCGAGCAGCGTCGGCGATGCCGCGAAGGATGTCGGGGACGCGGCCAAGGACGCGGCGAAGTAAGCCCCTCTAAACTCCCCTCCCGCTTGCGGGAGGGGCTGGGGGAGGGGCTGACGTGGTAGAAGCGCTGCTAAGTTTCAGCCCCTCCCCCCGACCCCTCCCGCAAGCGGGAGGGGAGCGCAGGAGCCGAAGCGTCCGCTCACTTCAAACACCGATCCAGCCCGTTCCCCGCAACCACGTTGATCCGGGCATTGATCTTATTGCCATAGCGCCGGGTGAACCCGCGCGGGTCGATCGCCGCGCGCTTCTTGGGCAGCGGCAGCACCGCGGCGATCAGCGCCGCCTCGCGGTCCGAGAGCTGCGACGCGTCGTGGTGGAAGTAGCGCTGCGCCCCGGCATTTACGCCGTAGGTGCCGATGCCGGTCTCGGCGACGTTGAGGTACACCTCCATGATCCGCCGCTTGCCCCAGATATTCTCGATCAGCACCGTAAAGTATGCTTCGAGACCTTTCCGGAAATAGCCGCCGCCCTGCCACAGGAAAACGTTCTTGGCGGTCTGCTGGCTAATCGTCGAGCCGCCGCGAATCTTGTGATTGCCCTGCGCATTGCGCTGATAGGCCTTCTCGATCGCCGCGAAATCAAAGCCGTTATGCTGGCAGAAGCGTGAATCCTCGGCGGCGATCACTGCGCGCGCCATGCTCGGGTCCACCCGGTTGAGGCTCATCCAGTCCTTGGTCACGCCGTGCCCGCCAAACACGTCCCCGATCATCGTCCAGGTGATCGGCGGGGGCACGAAGCGATAGACCGTCACCATCAGCAGCGACAGCAGCACGAAGCCGAGAACGAGTTGGAACCCCAGCACGAACAGCCGGCGCCACCAGGGCTTGCGCGGGCGGGCCGAAGAGCGGCGGGGGGAGGAGGGGCGGACGCGATTCTTGCTCACGCACCCGCCATGCCCCAGCCGGGGCGGTTCCTGCAATCACCTGGCAGGAACCGCGCGCCGGGATCAGTGGGTGGCGAGCAGGCGGCGGTCGCCTGCGAGGCGCATCATCGCCTTTTGCAGCTTCTCGAACGCACGCACCTCGATCTGGCGGACGCGCTCACGCGACACGCCATAGACCTGGCTCAGTTCCTCGAGCGTCTTGGGATCGTCGGTCAGGCGACGCTCGGTGAGGATGTGCTTCTCGCGCTCGTTCAGGTCTTCCATCGCCGAGACGAGCATGTCGTGGCGGACGTCCGCCTCCTGCGCCTCGGCAACGGCCTCGTCCTGCAGCGGGCCTTCATCGGCCAGCCAGTCCTGCCACTGGCTCTCGCCATCCTCGCGCATCGGCACGTTGAGCGAGGTGTCGCCGCCCATCGCCATGCGGCGGTTCATCGAGGTGACCTCGTCCTCGGTCACGCCCAAATCGGTGGCGATCTTGGCCAGGTTCTCGGGGGAAAGGTCGCCATCCTCGAACGCGTCGAGCTTGGCCTTCATCCGGCGCAGGTTGAAGAACAGCTTCTTCTGCGCGGCGGTGGTGCCCATCTTCACCAGCGACCAGCTGCGCAGGATGAATTCCTGGATCGAGGCGCGAATCCACCACATCGCATAGGTGGCGAGGCGGAAGCCGCGATCGGGCTCGAACTTCTTCACGCCCTGCATCAGGCCGATATTGCCCTCGGAGATCAGCTCGGACACCGGCAGGCCATAGCCGCGATAGCCCATCGCGATCTTCGCCACGAGGCGAAGGTGCGAAGTGACCAGCTGCGCCGCCGCATCGGTGTCGCCATGTTCCTGGAACCGCTTGGCGAGCATATATTCCTGCTCGGGGCTCAGGATGGGGAATTTCTTGATCTCGGAAAGATAGCGATTGAGGCTGGCCTCGCCGCCGAGCGCCGGAATCGTCGCGGGGACGTTGCTGCCGGTAGCCATGATCGTTTCTCCCTTTCCTTCAGGCGCCCCTCCCACCGGGATGCGAGCGCCATAAACTCATACGATAAGCTGGTTGAACAGTTCCTGCATGTCTGCAGGCATTTCGCTATCGAACGACAAAGCGTTGCTTGTTATCGGGTGGATGAACCCGAGACGTGCCGCATGCAAGGCCTGGCGTTGGAAACCCAAGGTTGCCAGAAGTCCGCGATGGGTGGAACGCATACTTCCATATAGAGGGTCCCCGACGAGCGGGTGGCCCAGCGACGCCATATGAACCCGCACCTGATGTGTCCGGCCAGTTTCCAGCCTGCATTCTACATAGGTTGCATCGCGAAGTTCACGAATTTTGCGCCAATGGGTAATTGCATGCTTGCCATGACCCTCCGCACAGACCGCAATCTTCTTGCGATTGCTTGGCGAGCGGGCAAGCGGCGCGTTCACCGTGCCCTGGGCCAGCCGGAGCTTGCCGCCGGCGATCGCCTGATAGCGACGATCGATGGTGTGCGCCTTGAACTGGTGTGCAAGCCCCACATGCGCGGGATCGGTCTTGGCCGCGACCATCAGGCCCGAGGTGTCCTTGTCGATCCGGTGGACGATGCCAGGGCGCGCCACGCCGCCAATGCCGGAAAGCTGGCCGGCGCAGTGGTGGAGGAGGGCGTTGACCAAGGTGCCGTCGAGATTGCCCGCTGCCGGGTGGACGACGAGGCCCGCCGGCTTGTCGATCACGATCAGATGCTCGTCCTCGAACACCACCTGGAGCGGAATATCCTGCGCTTCGTTGTGCGCAGGCGCGGGATCTGGGACCACGACCTGGAAGATCGCCCCGCCGGTCGCCTTGCGCGCAGGATCCCGCGCGAGCATGCCATCCGGCCCGGTGACAGCGCCGGACGAGATCAGCGCTTTCACGCGTTCGCGCGACAGCGTTGGCAGCGCGTCGGTCAGGGCACGGTCCAGCCGCCAGCCATGCGCCTCGTCCGCGATCCGCGCTTCTAAGATGGAAACCCCCTGATTCATGTTTTACCGGAAATGGGCATGGGCGTTACGATTTCAAGATCTATACTGGCCGGTATGAAAAAAGCTTCCATGGCGGCCGCGCCGCGCGAGGCGTGCGGGCTGTTGCTGGGGGCTGGACGAGAAATCGAACGCTTCACGGAATGTGCAAACGTTTCCGAAGTGCCCGAGATCCGGTTCGAGATCGAGCCCGCGGCGCTGTTCGCCGCGCTTCGGGCCGAACGGGCGGGCGGGCCGGCGGTACTTGGCTATTGGCACTCGCACCCGAGCGGCGATGCGACGCCCTCGCGTACCGATGCGGCCATGGCAGCACCGGACGGCAAGCTGTGGGTCATCCTGGGCGGCGGCGCAGTCACCTGCTGGCGGGCGGGCGCGGCCGGGCTCTGGGGCCGCTTCGCCGCCGAGGCGTGGACGATCGTCTAGCGAAAACAGGTGCTCAGACCGCGGTGCATTCAAGCTGCTCTTCCGCCGCGGCGCTTTCGTCCGCCCGGCCCGCCAGAAGCAGCCTGCCGCATTCGATCAGCTCGGCCAGATGGGCTGCATAATGGTAGCGGACCGTCGGGAAGCCCTCAGGGTGGAAGGCCCGGCGGCTGGGTCCGACATGCAGGAGGAAGCGGTTGGCTTCCGCCCGCTTGAGCAGGCGGCGGACATGCGGCTGCGAGACGGCGAAGCGCTGCGACAGCGCCGTCAACGGCACCGTCGCGCCCTCGATCGGCACGAAGCCTTCATCGGTGCAGGCGAGCGCCAGCGTGTGGAGGATGGCGCACCCGGCCAGCGGGTGCAGGAAGGAGGCGCGCAGGCTGGGGAAAGGGTCCGGCTCGCTTGCCAGCGCGTAGAGGCGGCAGGCCTGGATAGCGAGGAAATGCTGGTACATCCCCGGGTCGTCGAGCGCTGCGGGAACCGGGGCCAGCGCAGGGTCGAGCAGGGCGACCGGCTCCAGCGCCGCCTGAATGTGCCGGCACCAGGCCTTCTGAAAGGCGGGGGTGGTTCGATAGCAATGATCCGGCGCGGCTTCGAGCACGCCGATGTGGAGCATGAAGTCGATCAGTGCCGCGGCGCGATTGGCCGTCAGCAGGCCGGTTGCGGCGCAAATCTGCCGCAACAGCGTCAGGTTCAGGCCGCCGCGCGTATCAAGATAGGCAGCCGACATGGCCACGACATAATGGCCAGCATCCTTAAATACCGCCGCCAAGGTCTTGTCTTCACAGGCGACGGCAAGAATGTTGCTGGCGAAACGCCGTGCCGCGAAGCCAAAGTTGGGGTGCCCTGCGACCTCGACCCATCGCGGAGGCAATAGCTCCGGATTCGTTGTTGCCGCCTGAAGCACCGTCTTCGACCCCCCATGTACTAAACGCGCACTAGCACGTTACTTTTATAGGGAACAATTCGATTCCGTAACAAAAGCCGGGCGTAGCGTCTCACGCTGCTTCGGCTGCGATCTGGCGCAGCGCCTGCTCGAATGCCTCGGGCGGCTGCCCGCCCGAGATCAGGTAGCGCTGATCGATCACGATCGCGGGCACCGACTGGATTCCGCGCGATTGCCATAGCGCTTCTTCCGCGCGCACCGCGTCGGCATAGGTGCCCTCGTCGAAAACGCGGGCGGCTTCCGCAGGATCGAGCCCGGCCTGTTCGGCAGCGGCCAGCAGCACGGCCCGCGTTCCGGGGTTCTTGCCCTCGGTGAAATAGGCGGTGAACAGCGCAAGCTTGAGCGCCCGTTGGCCGCCCGCCAGCCCGGCCCAGTGGAGCAGGCGGTGCGCGTCGAAGGTGTTGTAGATGCGGGACTCGTCCCCCATCACCATGGTGAAGCCGAGCGCAGCGGCACGCTCGCGGATCATCGCGCGCGTGGTGGCGGACTGTTCGGGTGTGGCGCCGTATTTGCGGCCGATATGCTCGACGATGTTCTCGCCTTCGGGGGCCATGGCCGGGTTGAGCTCGAAGGGATGGAAGCGGATCTCCGCGGTTACCGCGTCCCCGGCGCGTGCCAGGGCTTCCTCCAGCCCCTTCAGGCCGATCACGCACCACGGGCACACGATGTCGGACACGAAGTCGATCGTCAGCATTCGGGGCATGGGCGTGCTCCTTGGGGTCCGGGTGCCGGGCTAGCCCAGCGCGAAGCATCTGAAAAGTCGAACATTACGGCGCGAGGCGGAACGATCGCGCCCCTCCTCACGTTGACCCGACCGACTTTCAGGGAGTGATGCAATGCTTTGGACGCTTGTCGTAATTCTGATCGTGCTGTGGCTGCTGGGCTTCTCGTTCCACATCGCCGGCGGCATCATCCACATCCTGCTGGTTATCGCGCTGGTCATCGGCCTGATCCAGCTCTTCACCGGCCGCAGAGTCTGACCAATGTCCGGCGGGGCGCCGATGCACCCCGCCGGACGACGCCGGACATGTACCGCCCGGCGACGATTTTCTGCCCCTCCGGCAAGCGCAGCGCTGCGACGCGTTTCGGCGTCGCCCCGGCGCCGCAATCCCGGTTCGTCCGACGCGGGACTCCGATCACGCGACGCGGGCGCCACGACTGCTTGCAGCTTCATGTCGGCTGCGCCAAAGGGGATCCACAGCTGGAGCCCGAAACTTGAATATCAGCCCTACCGAATTCGCGAGTCTGCTTTGTTCGCGCCTGTGCCATGACTTGTTGAGCCCCGTCGGGGCACTCAACAATGGCCTGGAACTGCTTGCAGACGAACATGATCCGGAGATGCGCGCCCGCTGCCTCGAGCTGCTGGCGGAGAGCGCCCGGGCGAGCGCCAACAAGCTGAAGTTCTTCCGCCTCGCCTTCGGGGCCGCAGGCGGATTCGGCGAGACGGTGGACACGCGCGAGGCGCAGGCCGCGCTGGAAGGGCTGTTCGGCGACAATCACCGCGTCAAGATCGGCTGGATGGTCGAGGAGCCGGTGATGGCCAAGCAGGCGATCAAGGTGCTGCTCAACCTGGCACTGATCGGCGGCGATGCGCTGGTCCGCGGCGGCCAGCTGGATATCGGCGCCGAAACCAATGAAGGCACGATCGAGATCGTGATCCGCGCCGACGGCCCCCGCATCGTGCTCGACCCCGAGCTGCGCGGCGCACTGGCCGGCGGCCGCGAAGAGACGCCGATCACGCCGCGCGCGGCGGCCGCTTTCCTGGCGCACGAGCTCGTTGTCCAGCATGGTGGCCAGCTGCAGGTCAGTCCGCCGGATTCCGAAGTCCTGCTGTTCGGCGCGTCCTTCCCGGTCGGCTGAGCGGGGCTCAGCCCCGCTCGTACCAGGCGCGCGTGCGCTGCACGATCGCGACGACCGAGAGCATCACCGGCACTTCGACCAGCACGCCCACCACGGTGGCGAGCGCCGCGCCCGAGCGCAGTCCGAACAGCGAGATGGCGGCGGCGACCGCCAGTTCGAAGAAGTTCGACGCGCCGATCAGCGCCGCCGGTGCCGCCACGCACCACGCCACGCCGAGCCGCCGCGACATCCAATAGGCGATGCCGGCGTTGAGATAGACCTGCACCAGAATCGGCACCGCGATGATCGCGATCACCAGCGGCTGGGCAAGGATCGCTGCGCCCTGGAAGCCGAACAGCAGCACCAGCGTCGCCAGCAGTGCGGCGAGCGACAGCGGTGCGAGGGTGCCGAGCAGCCGCTCCAGCCCTGCCTGGCCGCTACGCGCCAGCACCACGCGCCGCAGCAGCTGCGCCGCGATCACCGGCACCACGATGTAGAGCAGCACCGACAGCAGCAGCGTGTTCCACGGCACGCTGACTGAGGCGACGCCGAGCAGCAGCCCGACCAGTGGCGCGAACAGGAACACCATCAGCACGTCGTTGAGCGCGACGTGGGCAAGCGTGTAGTTCGGTTCCCCGTCGCACAGATTCGACCAGACGAAGACCATCGCGGTGCAGGGCGCGGCGGCAAGCAGGATCAATCCGGCGATATAGCTGCCGATCTGCTCCGCCGGCAGCAGCGGCGCGAAGAGGTGGGCGAGGAAGAAGGTGCCAAGCAGCGCCATCGAAAACGGCTTCACCGCCCAGTTGACGACCAGCGTCACGGCAACGCCCTTCCAGTGCCGGCGCACCGATCCGAGCGCGGCGAAATCGATCTTGAGCAACATCGGGATGATCATCAGCCAGATCAGCGCGGCAACGACGAGGTTGACCCGAGCGAACTCCGCTCCGGCGATCGCGGCGAAGGGACCTGGAAGGGCCTGGCCGAGCGCGATGCCGGCAATGATGCACAGCGCCACCCAGACCGAAAGATAGCGTTCGAATGTCCCCATGGGGGGGCGCGCGGGGGCAGGGGTCAGCGTCGCCATCAGCCGACCCTTGTGCCGGTAGAATCAATCACCCGTTCGCCGTCTTCCTTGGCGAAGGCGCCCTGTTGCGGCGCGGGCAGCAGGTCCAGCACCCGCTCCGAGGGGCGGCACAGGGCCACGCCCAGCGGAGTCACCACCAGGGGACGGTTGATCAGGATCGGGTGCGCCAGCATTGCATCGAGCAGCGCGTCGTCGTCCATCGTCGCGTCGTCGAGCCCGAGCGCCGCATAGGGCGTGCCCTTCTCGCGCAGCAGGTCGCGCGGGGTAAGCCCTGCGCGGGCAATCAGCTGGGCGAGCAGCGCACGGGCGGGCGGGGTCTTCAAATATTCGATCACATGCGGTTCGATGCCGGCATTGCGGATCATCGCCAGCGCGTTGCGCGAGGTGCCGCAGTCCGGATTGTGGTAGATCACGATATCGGTCGCCATGGCGGTTCCCTTCAGCAGCAGGTGAGTTCGGTGCGCAGCGGCTCGCACAACTCGGCGCGGCCTTCGCAGCAGTCGCGGGCGAGGAACACCATCAGTGCACGCAGCCGGTCGAGATCGGCATGCTGGACGAGATGGCGGCCCTGCTTCTCGGCGGTAACGAGGCCGGCGCGGGCGAGCACCGCCAGATGCGTGGAGAAAGTGCTCTGCGGCAGCCCGATCGCTTCGGCGAGCGCGCCGGTGGCAAGACCGTCGGGCGCATGGCGCACCAGCAGCCGGAAGGTTGCCAGCCGGGTGGGGTGGGCGAGGGCGGCGAGTGCCGCGAGGGCGTCCTGCTCGATCATGCATCGGTAATAACCGATGCGTCCGCCCGCCGCAACACCCATCGGTGAAACCCGATGGATGTCAGGCGGCGGCTAACCCGGAATTAACCCTCGGCCGCCATGGTGGTCCTGGAAATTTCCACCGGGGCCCCATGGACGACCTGCTGCAGGACTTCATCGCCGAGACGCGCGAGACGCTCGAGGCGCTTTCGGGCGAGATCGTTGCCTGGGAGTCGCAGCCCGACGACCGCGCGCGTCTCGATGCCATCTTCCGCTTCGTCCACACCGTGAAGGGAAGCTGCGGCTTTCTGGACCTGCCGCGGCTGGAGCGGCTGGCGCATGCCGCCGAGGATGTGCTGGCGCAGGTGCGCGACGGCGCGCGCGTGCCCGATCGCGCGCTGGTCAATGCGGTGCTGGCGGTGGTCGATCGGATCGGGGAGATCGTCGAGGCGATCGACGCCGGGGTGGCACTGGCCGACAGCGGCGAGGAACTGCTGATCGCTGCACTGGAAGAAGGATCCGAAGAAATCGTGCTGCCGGCGGCGGTTGCGCAGCGGGCCCCTTCGCGCAGCGTGCGGCTGGGCGTGGATCTGCTCGACCGGATGATGAGCGGCATGTCCGAGATGGTGCTGGCGCGCAACGAACTCGCCCGCCGGCTGCGAGCGGGTGAGGTGGATCCGGCGGTGGAGGCGGCGCTGGAGCGCCTCTCGCTGACCGTGGGCGAGATGCGCGACACGGTGACGCGTACCAGGATGCAGAAGATCGACGCGCTGTTCTCGCCCCTGCCGCGTATGGTGCGCGATACGGCTGCGGGTCTGGGCAAGTCGGTGGCGCTGCACATCGACGGATCGGACGTCGAACTGGACCGCGAGATGATCGAGGTCATGCGCGATCCGCTCGTTCACATCATCCGCAACGCGATCGATCATGGCATCGAGGCGCCGGCCGAGCGCCGCGCCGTCGGCAAGCGCGAGGCGGGGCGGCTGGCCGTCTCCGCGCGCCAGTCGGGCAATCAGATCATCGTCGAAATCGCCGATGACGGGCGCGGCGTGAATGTCGAGCGGCTGATCCAGAAGCTGGCGGCGAGCGGCGTGCGTTCCGAACGCGACCTGCGCGCGCTGCCAGACGCCGCCAAGCTGGAGCTGATGTTCCACCCCGGCCTGTCGAGCAAGGACAGCGTCTCCGAAGTCAGCGGCCGCGGCGTCGGCATGGACGTGGTGAAGGCGAGCATCGACCAGATCGGCGGCCGGGTCGAGCTGGACAATATCCCCGGCAAGGGCCTCCGCATCGCCATTCATGTCCCGCTGACGCTGTCGATCATCTCGGCGATCATCGTCGGGGCGGGCAAGCAGCGCTTCGCCATTCCGCGTCAGTCGATCGAGGAAATCGTCAGCGAGCGGGGCGATGCGATCCGGATCGACCAGCTGGGCGGGACGCCGATCGCCACGGTGCGCGAGCGGCGCATGCCGTTGCTCGACCTGGGCCATCTGCTGGAGCTGTGCCTGAACCGCGGGCAACAGGGGCCGCGGATGCTGGTGATCGTGGGGGCAGGCGCGGGGAGCTATGCGCTCGCGGTCGACGAAGTGCTCGACAACGAGGAACTGGTGATCAAGCCGGCGTCGCCCGCGGTGATGGCGACGGGGATCTACGCCGGGCAGACCCTGCCCGATTCCGGCCTGCCGATGCTGCTGCTCGACTGCGCGGGCATGGCGCGCGTGGGCGGGCTCGATTTCAGCCGCGACCTGAACGCCGCGTTCGGCGATCCGGCGGCCGATGTCGTCGCACCCGGCCTGCCCGCGCTGCTGTTCGACGATCTGGATGGGGTGCGCCGGGCGGTACCGCTGACCGCCGTCGACCGGGTCGAGAAGGTTTCGGCCGCGCAGGTGCAGCTGGCTGCGGGAAGTCACCGGCTGGCGATTGACGGGCGGATCGTGCCGCTGGCGATGCAGGGATCACTCGACGGGCGCGAGCGATTGAGCGTGCTGCGGCTGAAGGACGAGGATGCCGAAGTCGCCTACGCAATCCACGAGGCGATCGAGATCGTGACCCTGCCGGCGGAGATCGCCCCGGCGCGCTCTCCGGGCGCTGCGATGGGAGTCGCGCTGGTCGAAGGCGAGCAGATCGAAGTGCTGGACGTGCTGTGGGTGTTCGACACGCATGTGGACCGCGTAGCGGCGGCGGATGCGCCGCTTTGCCTGCTCGCGGGGGACAAGGACGGCTGGCTGGCGACCTTCGTGCGGCCGCTGCTGGAGACCGCAGGCTATCGCGTGGCGGCGCACCTCGAGCCGGGCGAGATCCCGGCGGTGGTGCTTGCCGCCGATGCCGCCGAGCCGGTCACCCCTGCTGCGCCGGTGGTGCGCCTGCGCCGCAAGCGCCAGGCCGAACCGGGCGACGACAGCGTCTATCGCTATGACCGTGCCGGGCTGCTCTTCGCGCTGGAGGCGCGGGTCGGCGCACGGGGAGGGTGCTGATGGCACAGCAGCTCTATCTGATCGCAGAGGTGGCGGGCCGCACCGTCGCGATCGATTCGGACCAGGTCGAATCGGTGGTCGACATCGGCGAGGTGACGGCGGTGCCGCGTGCCGCAAAGGCGGTGCGCGGGCTGGCTGCGCTGCGCAGCCGCGTGGTCACGGTGGTGGATACCGAGGCGGCGCTGGGCCTGAACGGCTGCACGCTGGCACGTCGGGCGGTGATCACCCAGATTGACGGGCACCATTATGCGATGCTGGTCGATACGCTGGAAGACGTGGCGCCGTTCGAGCTGCGCCCGCTTGCCACCGGCATCGCGCTGGAGGGCAGCTGGCGCGATGCGGCGCGCGGGCTGGTCGAACGCGACGGCGAGCCGATTCTCGTCGTCGATCTGGCGGCGCTGGTCCCGGCATCGGCGCTGCTTTCCTGAACGCGATTAACGCGACGCTTACACCTTCGCACGTACTGTGGAATTTCAGAGACGCCTGCCAGGGGATCAGGGACCATGAAGACGTGCCTCGTCGTGGACGATTCGAAAGTGATCCGGAAAGTTGCCCGGCACATCCTCGAAACCCTTGATTTCGAAGTGCGCGAGGCCGGCGACGGCCGCGAAGCCCTTGATTCCTGCTTGGCCACCCCTCCCGATGTGGTGCTGCTGGACTGGAACATGCCGGTGATGAGCGGCATGGATTTCCTGCGCGCGCTCAAGAATTCCGGCCTGGAACAGCGGCCGAAGGTGGTGTTCTGCACCACCGAGAACGGCATGGCCTATATCCGCGCGGCCATTGAAGCCGGCGCCGACGAATATGTGATGAAGCCGTTCGATCGCGAAACGCTGGAAAGCAAGCTGCAGATCGTCGGCGTCGCCTGATACCTCTCCGCCGGAGCGCGCCCGCGTGACGAGCCAGCCCATTCCCCATCCGTCGGAGCCGGCCACTGCCCTCGCACCTGGCCGCGTGCTGATCGTCGACGACTCGGTCGTCGCCCGTTCGGTGCTGAGCCGGATGATCGAGGGTACGCGCCGATTCCGTGTCGCCGCCGCGCTGAGCGAGGCGCGGGCGGCGCTCGACTATCTCGCCCGCGAGACTGTCGACATCATCCTGCTCGACATCGCCATGCCCGGTATCGACGGGCTCACTGCGCTGCCGGACGTGGTCGCTGCGGGCAAGGGCGCGAAGGTGCTGATCGTCTCCTCCTCGGCAGACGAAGGCGCTGCGACAACGTTGCAGGCGCTCGCGCTGGGCGCTGCCGATACGCTGGTGAAGCCGGGCGTGGGCGCATTCGGCGGCCGCTTCGCTGAGGTGCTGGAGGAACGGCTCGCCAAGCTGTTCGACATGCCGGGCGACCCTGTCGCTACCTGCGCGACCGCAGCGTCGCCGCGGGTGACAAGCGCCGGTGCCGCCGTGCAGCTCGATCCCTTCCACATCGTCGCGATCGGCGCCTCCACCGGCGGCATCCACGCGCTCAGCCAGCTGTTCCGCCAGATCCCGGCGAGCTTCCAGCTGCCGATCCTGGTCACCCAGCATCTTCCGCCCAGCTTCATGAGCTATTTCGCGACCCAGCTTGCCGTGCTCGGCAGCCGGCCGTGCGACGTGGCGACGGATCGGATGCGGATCCGGCCCGGCCGCATCGTCATCGCGCCCGGCGAAGCGCATCTGAAGGTCGTCCGCACGTCGGAGGGAGCCGCGATCCGGCTGAGTACCGAATGGGTGCGCAGCGGCTGCATGCCCTCGGTCGACCCGATGTTCGACAGCATTGCCGAGGTGTTCGGCGCCCGTGCGCTGGGCGTGGTGCTGAGCGGCATGGGGCGCGATGGCTGTGACGGTGCCGGGCGGCTCGTCGATGCCGGTGCCAAGGTGCTGGTGCAGGACCAGGCGACCTCTGTCGTGTGGGGGATGCCCGGTGCCGTGGCGACGGCGGGGCGCGCGAGTGCGGTGCTGCCGCCGGAAGAGATTGGCCGGCTGATTGGCCGGGGAGGCGCGCGATGATCGAGAATATGGCGCTCAGTGGCGGGGCGATGCAGCTGATCGGCGCGCTGCTCGAACAGCGCACCGGCCAGCAGATCGCCGCCAATCGCGCATGGCGCATCGAAACGGCGCTGAAGCCGGTGCTGCGCGAGCGCGGCCTGCCGAGCCTCGATGCGCTGGTGGGGCAGCTGCTGGGCGCGCGATCCGGCGAACTTGCGGATCAGGTAGTGGACGTGCTGCTCAACCAGGAAACCAGCTTCTTTCGCGACGTGGCGGTGCTCGAACAGATCGCGGCCGCCGCAGTGGCGATGCAGGCGGAGGCCGGCCACCGCCGGCTGCGCATCTGGTCGGCCGGTTGCTCCACGGGCCAGGAGCCGCTGTCCCTGGCGATGCTGTTCGCCGAGAAGGCGGAGGCCTTCCCCACGCCGCCGGAGATCGTGGCAACCGACGTCTCCGCCGCCGCGCTCGCCCGCGGGAAAGCGGGTCGCTATTCGCAGTTCGAGATCCAGCGGGGCTTGCCGGTGCGCCGGATGGTCGAATGGTTCGACACCGAGGGCGGCGATTGGGTCGCGCGGCAGGAGCTGGTGCGCCGTATCCAGTTCCGCCAGCAGAACCTCACCGCCGACGTGCCGCCGCCGGGCAGGTTCGACATCATCCTGTGCCGCAACGTCATGCTCTATTTTTCGCTGCCGCTGCGCCGCCAGGTCTTCGATCGGCTGGCGACTGCGATCCAGCCGGGCGGGCTGCTGGTGCTGGGGGCGGGGGAGACGGTGATCGGGCTGACCGAGCATTTCACCCCGAGCGAGGCGTTCCGCGGCTTCTACCGTCCCGCCGATGCGGGGCCCGCGACGTTGGCCGTGGCGGGCTGATCGCGGCGGATTGCCAGCGCCGACACGCGCAGTAGAAGAATGCATGACCAGCGGACTGGATATCCTTGACGCCCCGTCGCCGAATTTCGGCGAACGACTGTCCCCCGTCTCCATGATCGTGCTGCATTACACCGGCATGGAAAGTGGCGAGGCGGCGCTGGCGCGGCTGCGCGATCCCGAGGCGCAGGTCTCCGCGCACTATTTGATCGAGGAGGATGGTCGCATCTTCCGCCTGGTTGGGGAGGACAAGCGCGCCTGGCATGCCGGCCGGGCCCACTGGCGCGGCATCGACGACGTGAATTCGGCATCGATCGGCATCGAGATCGTCAATCCGGGCCATGAATTCGGGTATCGGCCGTTCACGCCCGAGCAGATGAGCTCACTGATTCCGCTGGTCGCGGACATCAAGGAGCGCCACGGCATCACCCGCGGCAACGTCGTCGGCCATTCGGACGTGGCGCCGGCGCGCAAGCAGGACCCGGGCGAGCTGTTCAACTGGCACGCGCTGGCCCGCCTGCGGCTCGCGCTGCCGCGGCCGACGCGCAACCTGGTCGATCCCGGCTGGCCCGAAGGCGGCTTCATGCTGGCGCTGGAGCGGTTCGGCTATGACGTGACCGATCCTGTGGCGGCGGTCACCGCCTTCCAGCGGCGGTTCCGCCCCGAGCTGATCGACGGCGAGATCGACATGGAGTGCCGCTGCATCCTGCTCGCGCTGCTGCTGCCCCGCCCGCAAGGCGACGACTAGAACGGCGAATCGCCCTCCGGTAACCATGATTGGTTACGGAATTCTAAGCGAATTCTGGTGTGGTGCCCACCGGAGGTACTAACGGTGAGCATGTCGATTCGCGGTGGAGCGGCCCCGTTGGGGCCGGTACATGTACGGCTGACGGGATTGGTTCGCGGCGACGACAAGGGCCCCGGAATCGGCATCGTCAACGCGCCCACTGCAGCCGAGGCCACGGCCGAACTCCACCGCGTGGCGCGCGTCGCGGGTGCGGACAAGGTGGTGAGCGTCGCTGCGGACTATCGTCGCGCCGCGCTCGCCGGCGGGACGACCAGCACGCAGTGGCGCATCGAGGTTCAGGCCTGGGGGACCGCGATGGGTCCCGTGAAGACCGAACCAAGCGACGATGCCGAGGACAAGCGCGATTCCGAGGCCGCGAAGGCGAAGGCAAAGGACCAGGACGCGGCGAAGAAGGCCGGCGACGCGCAGGATGCGCGGGACGAGGTATCGCAGGCGAAGGCGGATAGCGCGGCGACGGAACAGGCGGCTACGCAGCAGGCCGATGCGGCCGCAGCCCCGCAGGCGAGCGCCGATACGGGCAGTTCGGCCGATCCCGGAACGCCACCGCCCGCTTCTGCCCCGTCTGCGGATCGCTGAACCGCTTGCGCGCCGGCGCGGAGCCGCTAGAGCGGTCCGCGCCAGAGGGTCGGGCGGCCGCCGCTTGCAGCGATGCAAGGGGAGGAAAGTCCGGGCTCCACGGAACGACGGTGGCGGGTAATGCCCGCCGGGGGTGACCCCAGGGAAAGTGCCACAGAGAGCAGACCGCCCACTGCCTCGGTTCGCCGAGGTAAGGGCAAGGGTGAAAGGGTGCGGCAAGAGCGCACCGCGCGACCGGTAACGGAAGCGGCTTGGTAAACCCCACCGGGAGCAAGACCGAATAGGGACGGCACATGCGCCTCGTTCCGGCGCGTCGTCCGGGTTGGTTGCTGGAGCGGCGGAGCAATCCGTCGCCTAGAGGAATGGTCGCCTATCCCTCGCAAGGGGTGGACAGAACCCGGCTTACAGACCCTCTGGCATTTGATTTTGGCAGGTGCTGCGGTGCGGCAGGCTCTGGCCTTTGGCGGCCCCCATGCCTATTTGGGCGAGTTATGGCGCGACACACGCGATCGATGGACTGGGGTTTTCCCCGCTGGCGCGAATATGGCTCGGAGCGCGAGGCCGCGCGCGTGCGCCTGTGCGACCGCGACGGCTGCGACAAGCCGGGCGACCGGCCCGCGCCCAAGTCGCCGAACAACCCGGATCGCTGGTATTTCTGCGAGGAACATGCCGCGGAGTACAACCGCAACTGGGACTATTTCGCCGGCCTGACCGCGGAAGAGGCGGCGCAGCGCGAAGCGAACGAGCGCCGCACGGCGAACGGCTATGCCCATTCGGCGACCAACAGCTGGGCAGGCCCGGGCGACGGCAGCCGCTCGCGCGACGAGATGAAGGCGCTGGAAGTGCTGGAGCTGGAGGTCGACGCGAGCTTCGAGGCGGTGCGCGGCGCCTGGCGACGGCTCGCCAAGGAATATCACCCGGACGTGCGCCCGAACGACGCCGCCGCGGCGAAGCAGTTCCAGGCGATCCAGGCGGCGTACGACGTGCTCAAGACCGCCGAGGACCGGCGCCAGTGGAAGCCGCAATGACCCAGCTGGTCGCCTCTAACTGGGGCAATGCGGTGCTGGTCTGCGGAAAATGCTCGAAGAAGCTCGGCGGCGGGTTCGGGCCCAAGGGCAAGACCTCGCTTACCAAGGCGCTCCGCAAGGAGTTCGGGCTCGGCAAGGGCCGCAAGGCGGAGGTCGGCGTGGTCGAGACCAAGTGCCTGGGCGTGTGCCCGGGGGGCGCGGTGACCGTGGTGAACGGCGCGCAGGCCCGCGAGTGGCTGATCGTGAAGAAGGGCGCCGATCTGGAAGAGGTCGGCAAAGAGCTCGGGCTCTCGTAGCGTCTCCTCTCCCTTGAGGGAGAGGATAGCGTAGCTTGGCGGCGTGCCGCCTAGCGCAGCTTGGAGAGGGTGAGCGACGCGTCAGCGTCGCGCGAGGCAGCGCCTCGCTGTGCCCCTCTCCCTCCCACCGCCTTTGGCGGCGGGCCCCTCCCTCTCCCCGGAGGGGAGAGGGGTTTTACGCGTAGCGCGCCGCCGTTTCCCGGATCAGTGCGATCATGTTGGGGATGCCCTGGGTCCGGTTCGAGCTGAGCTGGGCCTTCAGGTCGAACGGCGCCAGCGCGCCCTCGATGTCCGTTGCCTGGATCTCCGCGGGCGTGCGGTCCTGCACGGTCAGCAGCACCAGCGCGATGATGCCCTTGGTGATCGCAGCATTGGAATCCGCCAGGAAGTGCAGCCGGCCGTCGTCCAGCCGGGTGGGATAGACCCATACCGCGGCCGAGCAGCCGCGCACCAGCGTTGCATCGGTCTTGAGCGGTTCGGGCATCGCCTCGAGTGCCTTGCCGAGATCGATCAGCAAGCGATAGCGATCGTCGGCGTCGAGAAACCCGTATTCTTCCTGGAGATCGTCGAGGCTGGTCATGGCGTCCGCGCTAGCCTGAGCCCGCGCGCTTTTCCAGCCTCGTGCTTACTTGGCCATCGGTGCGTCGTAGCGCAGGCCGAGCCGGGGGCGGGGGGGGCGCACCGGCGCCGGGGCGGGCTTGGCCTCCGCCACCGGCGGGGTTGCCTGGCTCACAGGTCCACCCCGGCGGCGATCGCTTCCAGCTTGCGGATACGTTCCTTGAGGTCGGCCAGCTCGATGCGGGAAGCTGGGCTGGGCATCGTCGCGACTGGTTCGGGCCGGCGGAGCTCCACCAGTTCGCGGTGCTTCAGCGCCAGCCAGCCGCGCCAGCCGGACAGCGCGGCGGCAGTGATCATGCCCAGGCCGGCCAGGCCCGATACGGCAAGGGTGATGGTGGTCTGCGGGTCGACGGTCATGGGGTTCGCTCCCAGAAACATGGCTCAGATCCGGTTCTTGTCGCGCAGCTTCTCGATCTCGTGGTCGAGCCGCAGGCTGTTCTCGTTGTCGGTGATGACGCGCTCCAGCACCTGGACGCGTTCCTTGAGGGCGCGGATCTCGTCGCGCAGTCGTTCGGCCTCGAGCTTTTCGGCCGGATCGCGGCTTGCCAGTCCTTCCAGTCGGCCGTCGCGGCCCTTCACAACGCCGTAGCGCGCCTGGAGAACCTTGCCGATCGTGATCACGACGATGATGGCCACGACCATTTCGAACGGGTTCATTGCACCTTACTCCCCTAATCGGCGCATGCGGCGCCTCAGTTTGCTGCCTGCGCTGCCTCGGCAGCGCGGAGGGCGCGGCGGCGGGGGCGATCGCGGCTTTCGGCGAGGGCAATAGCTCCCCCGCACAGCGCGGCAAGCACTGCGAGCATGATAATCATCGAAATTTCCTTGCTTAGAAGAAGGTGTAAACGTTTCTTCAGTTCAGCGGCGCATCGCGCAGCTTCTCGATCTCTTCGGCCAGCCCAATACCGCGATCGGTGATGATCCGTTCAAGGACCTGGACCCGCTGCTCCAGCCGTGCGGTCTGGGCGGCGTATTGCGCGGCCTTTTCAGCCGTCATCTGGGCCTCGATTTCCATGCGGCGTTCCCAGAGCTTGAACAGCGGGCGGAAGAAGACACCGCCGATAATCGCCACGAGGCCGCAGCTGATACCGAGGATCGGGATGAGAATGGGGGAAAGCATGATCGCGTTCCTTTCAGTTCGAGCGGCCGCGGAGCGCTTCGATCTCGCGATCGAGCTGGTGCGCGCCGTCGGTCACGATGCGTTCGACATTGGCGAGCCGGTCCTTGATCGAGCCGAGCTCGGCGCGCAGCTGGGCATTTTCCTGGCTGAGCAGTTTGATCCGCTCGATCGCCTCGTCGTTGCGCTGCGGGTACACCGCCTTGCCCCAGCTGTTTTCCAGCGGATAGCCGTTCTTGACGCGGAGCCAGGTGGTGAAGAGCCAGCCGGCGACAGCGGCAAATCCCATGGCGATGCCCGAAAGGATGATCCAGGGCAGGAAGGGGGCGAGGGCTAGTTCGATCATCGGTGGTCTCCTCGAGTTCAGCGCAGCGCGTCGATGGCGCGGGCGGTGCGCTCGGCGGGATCGGTGGCGATCCGTTCGAGCACGGCGATCCGGTTTTCCAGCCGGCTGATCTGGCCTGCGAGCCGTTCGTTGTCGGCTGCGAGCAGGTCGATCTTCCTCGCGGCGTCGGCATCGATCTTGTCGATATTCTTGCCGTTGTCGTCGCTGATCGAATAGCCGTGCCTGGCGCGGATCCAGTTGTTGGCCAGCCACCCGAGGGTGGAGATCGCTACCAGTGCGATCACGAAGCCGGGGCCACTCCAGTCCATCCTCTTCCCTCCCTGTTGACCGCCTGCGCCTCAGCGCAGGCTGTCGATCTCGTCGGCGAGCCGGGTGTTGCGGCTCGTGTAGAACAGCTCGATGTCGGCGAGCCGGCGATCGATGTCGCGGAACTTCGAGCGGACCTCGGCGGTCGAGCGCTTGGGGCTCGACCGGACACCCTGCCAGAAGCGTTCGTCTTCCGGCGTGTCGTAGAGGCCCACCGGCTTGGGGTTCGCGATCCAGGCGATCACGAAATAGCCCAAGGCTACCCAGCCGGTGGCGACGGTGAGCAGCACGGTGGCCACTCGCACCCAGGTCACGTCGATCCCGGTGTAATCCGCCAGGCCGGCGCAGACGCCCATGAACTTGCGGTTCTGCTTGTCGAGATAGAATTTGGTGCGAGCGGACATCTCAGTTCCTCCGTGAAGGATCGTAGGGGGCCGGCTCAGGGCGTTGCGCCGAGTGCGGGCGGTAGTCGGGGTTGTCGGCGGCGATGATGCGTTCGACCGTCACCAGCCGGTCTTCGAGCATCCGCGCCGTGCGGTAGAGGTCGTCGAGCAGGTTCTCGTCTTCCCGGGTGATCGTCCCGGCCTGCTTCCACTTGGTCACATAGTGGAAGACGATCCAGGGCAGTCCGATGAAGAGGATAGCGCAGATGAAGACCGGGATGAGGAAGTCGTTCACGCATCAGGCTCCCTTGTTGAGACGAGCCTTCAGTGCCTCGAGTTCGGCATCGACCTTTTCCGACGAGCGGAGTTCGGCGATTTCCTCTTCGAGCGTCTTCGGGTTGCCACCCAGGCCCATCGCATCGGCGCGACCTTCGGCCAGATCGACGCGGCGTTCCAGGATGTCGAAGCGCGAGAAGGCGTCCTGCATCTTCGACCCGTTGGTCATCTCCCGCAAGCGGGCGCGGTTGTTGGCGCTTTCCAGCCGGGCGACGACCGAGTTCTGCCGAACGCGCGCCTCGCGCAGCTTGTTCTGCAGCTTGTTGATGTCCTCTTCCGAGGCGCGGAGCGCGTCGTCGAGCACCGCGATCTCCTGCTGCAGCTGGTCGCACATGTCGGCGGCCTTCTGGCGTTCGACCAGTGCTGCCTTGGCGAGGTCCTCGCGGTCCTTCGACAGGGCCAGCTCTGCCTTCTCGGTCCAGCTTTCCTGAAGCTTTTCCAGCTTGGCGATGTGGCGGCGCATTTCCTTCTGATCGGCAATGGTGCGAGCCGCACTGGCGCGAACCTCGACCAGCGTTTCCTCCATCTCGAGGATGATCATGCGGATCATCTTCGCCGGATCTTCGGCCTTGTCGAGCAGGTCGGTGACGTTGGCGGCGATGATGTCGCGGGTTCGCGAGAAGATACCCATGATATTGCGCTCCTTCGTATGTTCTTTGGGGGTGCCGCCGGAAGGGATGGGGGCCCTTCCGGCGGCCCCGGCACGGCAAGGGAATGTCGTGCCGGGGAGACCTCGTGTGCCCGCCTCAGGCGATCGCCGGGGCCACCGCGCCAGCGGTGAGAACCACGCTGGCGAGGAAGGCGAAGGAAACCGCCACGAAGGCGTTGCGGAGGGTGTGGATCTGGTTGGTCATCGTCTTGTTCCTGAACCTTGGTAGGTTGAAGTTGGTGCCCGTCATCGGGCTTGCCTCCATCTTTGCAGGAGGCGTGCCAGTTTCTGAAAACGACGGAAAAGCGTCATTTTGACTCCGACTACAAATGTAGTTCACAAAAACAGGCTTGCTAACAGTTGGGAAAATTCGCCAAGCTTGGGGAATGGAGCGGACTACCCAGGTCATCGGCCAATCCTCGGCCTTTCTAGACGCGCTGGAACGCGCCAGCCGGGCGGCTGCGCTGGACCGGCCGGTGCTGGTGATCGGCGAGCGCGGGACCGGCAAGGAGCTGGTCGCCGAGCGTCTCCACCGCCTAAGCCCGCGCTGGGACCAGCCGCTGGTCACGATGAACTGCGCCGCGCTGCCGGAGACGCTGATCGAGGCCGAGCTGTTCGGGCACGAAGCCGGTGCCTTCACCGGTGCCACCAAGGCGCGCACCGGGCGGTTCGAGGAGGCCGATGGCGGCACGCTGTTTCTCGACGAGCTTGGTACGCTCTCGATGGGCGCGCAGGAGCGACTGTTGCGCGCGGTGGAATATGGCGAGATCACGCGGATCGGCTCCTCGCGCCCGGTGCGGGTGGACGTTCGCATCGTCGCGGCGACCAACGAACATCTGCCGCACCGGGTAGAGAAGGGCACGTTCCGCGCCGATTTGCTCGATCGGCTGTGCTTCGAGGTGGTGACGCTGCCGCCGCTGCGCCATCGCAGTGGTGACGTCGAGGTGTTGGCGGACTTCTATGGCCGCCGCATGGCTTCCGAGCTGGGCTGGCAGGAGTGGCCGGGTTGGGGCCCGCACGCGCTGGATGCGCTGCTTTCCTATGACTGGCCGGGCAATGTCCGCGAGCTGCGCAACGTGGTGGAGCGGGCGGTCTATCGCTGGGAGCAGGGCGGGCCGATCGACCGCATCGAGATCGATCCCTTCGCCTCGCCCTATCGCCCGCGGCCGATGGCGTCGTCGATGAGCCCCATGGAAAGGCCGGCCGAGGCTGCAGCGCCCCCCGCGCCGGCGGCGCAGCCAGCGTCCGAGCCTGCGGACCTGGGCGGCGACTTCAAGACGCGGGTGTCGCGCTTCGAGAAGCAGCTTCTCTCCCAGGCGCTGGCGGAACACCGGTTCAACCAGCGCGCGACCGCCGAGGCGCTGGGGCTCACCTACGACCAGCTGCGCCACGCACTGCGCCGGCACGATCTGCTGGGGGCGGGCGGGTAGTTGTTGCGATAGGTTCTCAATAGTATCGAGAATCGGTCTCAACAAGTCGCGGTAGCTAATCGTCGAATGCGTGCGCCGCGATGAAATCCGCCACCTGCTTCCCTTGCGGCGTCTCCGGCGTGATGATGTTGAAATGGTCGGCACCGCCGGGCGCTAGCTTCACCACCGTATCTCCCGAGGCGAGCGCCGCCTGGGTGTAGGGCGTCGTCATCATGCCCAGCGCGCCGACGACGATCAGCTGGTGGACGCCGAGCGGCAGATGGTCCTGCGGGCTGGCCAGTCCATAGGCCGCGGGCCGCTCGGCGGGGGTGCCGCCCATGAACGACACGATCGCCGGCGTGCGGCATAGGTCCGCGTCGATCCCCACAAATGGCGCCAGCGAACCCGGCCCGTCGATCGCCACCGCCGTCACGGGGCGCACGGCCATCGTTCCGGCAATCGGGTCCTTGAGCTTCGGGCGGGAGGCGACCCACAGCGCCAGATGCGCGCCCGAGCTATGGCCCACCACCGCCACATGCGTGAGGTCCAGCGGCTGCGCGGCGGCGAGCACCGCCAGATAATCCGTCGCCGCGGCAATGTCCTCGAAGGTGCCGGGATAGCCGCCACCGGGGTTGCCGGTGCGACGATACTCGATGTTCCAGCTGGCGATGCCGCGCGCTGCCAGTGCCTCGGCGAGTGGCGCGGTGCCCTGCCAATCCTCCATCCCTGCATTCCAGCAGCCGCCATGGATCACCACCGCGACCGGGAAGGGGCCCTTGCCCTTGGGCAGGCGCAACTCGCCCTTCTGCAGCGGATCGGCGCCGTAGCGGGCGATCAGCGTCGGTTCCGGCAGTCGGGTCTTTGCCGCGTTGAGAATGCTGCGGGAATCGGATTGGGCGAGCGCGGGAACCGCAGCGGCTACCAGCAAGAGCGGCAATATCGAGCGGTGCATCGGTGCAATCCTGTTCTTGCGAAGCGGCCGGAGCGTCGCCCTCCGTTTTTTGTACGCAACCCTCGGGTCGATTGCGAGCGCCAGCCCGGCGCAGTTCATTTCACTTCGCGGGCGCAGCGCGATGTGATAGAGGAAGCGACAGGTCGCATGCGCGTTCAGCGGCTGCCGCGAGCAGCCGAGACGCATTTCGTCATACTCACCGGGGGGTGAAGATGCGCGCCTTTCTCATGTTTTTGTCGTCGCTTGCGCTGTGCTGGCCGGGCTTTGTCACTGCTCAGGAACTTCCGGCACTGGGTGCGGATCCTGCCAAAGTCTCCGTCTCGGGACTTTCCTCGGGCGGCTTCATGGCGGTGCAATATGCTGTCGCCTGGTCGAGTGAGGTGAGGGGTGTCGGCGTGATCGCGGGAGGCTTGTACAACTGTGGTGCCGTGTTTCGCGCGGCCGGGGCCAAGCCGTTCTGCATGGACCGGGCCTGGTCCCCCGCGCGGAGCTGGGACGCGGTAACCGGGTTCGCACGCGATCGCGTGATCGATCGGGCGGCCAACATCGCCAGGCAGCGCGTCTATTTGTTCAGCGGCAGCAAGGATTCGGTGGTGGCGCCGGCGGTGATGCAGTCACTCCGCGAATTCTACGCGCTGGCTGGCGTTCCAAGGTCCGCGCTGCGCAATGTCGACACGCTGCCGGCGAGCCATGCCTTTGTTTCCGCAGCCATTGTCGGTGGCCAATGCGGCGACACGAACGCGAGCTTCGTCGTCTCGTGCCGCTACGAAGGGGGCTATTATGATCAGCCCTACGCAATCCTGAACCACATCTATGGGCTGAAGGCGCGCCCGCCGGCTGTCCTCTCCGCCGCGCCGACGCCGTTCGACCAGCGCCTGTACCGGGGACGCCCGGCGATGCTGGCGAACACCGGCTTTGTCTTTGTGCCTGCCGCGTGTCGGGAACGAGGTGCGGCGTGCGCGGTGCATGTGGTGTTCCATGGCTGCCTGCAGAGTGCCGACACGCTCGGCAGCGACATCGTCTATGCGCGGCTCGGCTATAACCGCTGGGCGGACAGCAACCGGATCATCATGCTCTATCCGCAGGTCGACAAGACAACCGTTGCGGAGGGTAACCCGCTAGGCTGCTGGGACTGGTGGGGCTATAGCGAGCCGTTCGGCTTCCAGCTGCGGCACGGCCTGCAGATCGACGCGGTGCGGCGAATGGTGGCGCGGCTGGAGCAGCAGCCCTGAGAGCATCTCCGGGTAGTGATATCGCGGACCCGTACGCGACGTGAATATCACCCCTTGGTGATGCGGTGATCGAACGCCGCGCGTGACGCTTCAATTCGCTCAAGATTGGCGGCGGCCCACAGCCACACCCCGCAGAACGCCTCGCCCAGGCTCTGGCCAAGATCGGTAAGGCGATAGTCCACGCGCGGGGGGATCACCGGATGGATGGTGCGAATGACCAGGCCGTCGCGCTCCATCTGGCGCAGCGTCTGGGTGAGCATCTTCTGGCTGATCCCGGGCACTGCCTTGCCGACCTGGGTAAAGCGCAATTCGCCCTGCTCGGCCAGCGCCTCCAGGATCAGCATCGTCCATTTGTCGGCGACGCGCCCGATCACGTCCGTCACCAATGCCTCGACGCGCGGATCGATTTCGGCGGGACAGGGCTTGGCAGCGGTGGGAAGGGCGGCCATCGGGTCACTCTCTTTCAGGTGCGTATAAATCTTTCGGGTGCCTTCTTTCGTTAGGAGCCTAGCGGCGTACATCGCCGCCAGCAATTCAGCATTGGAGGCTATGATGAAGACCAGCGGGAACACCATCCTGATCACCGGCGGCGGCTCCGGTATCGGCGCGGCACTCGCGCACCGCTTCCACGATGCGGGCAACACCGTGATCGTCGCAGGGCGGCGGCGCGAGGCACTGGAGGCGGCGTGCGAAGGGCGTCCGAACCTGCATGCGCTGACTCTCGACGTGGAAAGCGCCGACGGCGTGGCGGACTTCGCGAGCCGGCTGCTCGCCGCGCATCCGAACGTCAACGTGCTGGTCAACAATGCGGGGATCATGCGGTTCGAGGCGCTGGACACCAAGCGGGACCTCGCCGATGCCGAGGCGACCATCGCCACCAACCTGCTCGGTCCGATCCGGCTGATCGATGCGCTGATCGAGCATCTCGCGGCGACGCCCGACTCGGCGATCGTTAACGTGACCTCGGGGCTCGCCTTCGTGCCGCTGGTGACGACGCCGACCTACAGCGCCACCAAGGCGGCCTTGCATAGCTATACCGTTGCCTTGCGCGCGGCGCTGGAGGGGCGCGTGGAAGTGATCGAGCTCGCGCCGCCGGGCGTGCAGACGGACCTCACGCCGGGCCAGGCCCAGCGCCCGCATTATCAACCGCTCGAGGCGTTCGCCGACGAGGTGATGGCGCTGTTGGGCGGAACTCCGACGCCGCGCGAAGTGCTGGTCGAGCGTGTTCGCGCCTTCCGCAATGCCGAGCGCAACGGCAATTTCGACGAGACGCTGTCGCAGCTTACGTCCTTCGCCAAGGCCGAGCGCGAGGCGGTGGAGGGGTGAGCCACCCTTCTTAAGTCCCTCCCGCTCGGAGGAGGGGTTTGGGGGGGAGGGATTCCAGAACGTAGCTTGGTCTCTGCGAGACACGGCCCCACCCCAAAACCCCTCCCCTGAAGGGGAGGGGCTATATGCCCACAGCAAAACGGCCGGGGATCGCTCCCCGGCCGTTTCGTTTTCCGGATGGGCCGTCGCGGGAGTTAATCCCGCGACGTCGGACGCGGCGGCGCCGCGCCGGCCGGCCTTCGCCGTCTCAGGGCGAGCGGGGCTCGCCCTGTGCGGCTCAGGCGAACAGTTTCGCCCAGCCGCGCTTGGCGCGGTCCTTCCAGTAGCCGCGGTGATAGGCGTCGCTGGCCAGCAGCGGCATCACCGAACCGGCTTCCGCGAACACCATCTGCTCGATGCCGGTGTTCACCTTGCCCCAGCTGGCGGCTTCCTGCAGCGTCGAGGACGAGCAGGCGCCGTCGCGCACGTCGGCCACGGTGATTTGCACCGCATACTTGTGCACTTCCACGTCCTCATGGCCGAGGATTTCGGCGCAGACGACGGTGTCCTGGATGAAGTTCTTCGGCACGCCGCCGCCGATCATCAGCAGGCCGGTGGTGCCCGCCTGGATCTTGATCTCGGTCAGCTCGCGGAAGTCCGCCACCGCGTCGATCATCAGGTACGGCTTGCCCGCCTTCATCTGGTCGACCTGGTGCTTGACGAGGCCGAAGCCGGCCGAGCTGTCGACGAACGCCGGGCAGAAGATCGGCACGTCATGCTCATAGGCGAGCTTGACGAGGCTGTTTTCCTTCTTGCCGTGCTCCGACAGATACTTGCCCATCTCGCGGATGAACGCGCGGCTCGAATAGGCGCGCGGCTCCAGCTCGTTCGCGATCTTGTTGATCGTGAAGTCGCAGTCCTGGAGCTGCTCCTCGTCGATGTACGTGTCGTAGATGCGGTCGATATAGAGCGAGCGCAGCGTGTCGTCGTCGGGGATCTCAAGCGCCTGATAGTGCTTGTGGCCCAGGCCCTCGAAGAAATCCATGTCGACGATGGTGGCGCCGGTGGCGACGATCACGTCGACCATGTTGTTGCGCACCAGATCCGCATAGAGGTCCATGCAGCCGCCGGCCGAGGTCGAGCCCGCGATGACGAGGCAGACCGTGCAGTCCTTGTCGGCCAGCATGTCGTTGTAGATCTTGGTCGCGCGGCCGAGATCGCGGCTGGTGAAGCTCATGTCGCTCATCGCGTCGACGATAGGACGCGCGTCGAAGCTCTTGATGTCGATGTGCTTGACCTGCTTGGAAAGCAGCTCGGCCTTGCGGGTATCGTTGATCGGGGCGTTGGCCGCCGCGGTCTTGGTGAGGGTGTCGGACATGGGAACTCCCAATACTTCCTATGGCCGCCGTCATTCAAAGGGGACGCGGAAACCCATAATGCCCCTTCCGCTTGCGGGAGGGGTTAGGGGAGGGGCTGTTCGGCCGCTCCCAACCAGGAATACGCCATGCCCTCCCCCGACCCCTCCCGCAAGCGGGAGGGGAGCGAGGTCGGATAGGCCGTGTAGATTACAGCTTGACGACGTTCGACGGGGTGGCGGCAGCCGCCTCGTCTTCGCCGGTGTAGAGCGAGACCATCGGCTCGTCATCGACGATCACCGTATCACCCGCCGTGAAGCCGTTGAAACCCGTACGCATCGCCGCACCATAGGCGCCGAGCATGCCGATCTCGATATAGTCGCCTGCCTGGATGTCGGCCGGCAGCTCGAACGGGCCCGCCATGCGATCCATGTCGTCGCAGGTGGGACCATAGAAGCTGAAGCCGATGTCCTTGGCGTTCGAATCCGGCTCGCGAAGGAGACGGACCGGGAAGCGCCAGCCGATATGGGCCGCATCGAACAGCGCGCCATAAGCACCGTCGTTGATGTACAGCTCATCGCCGCGACGACGCTCGACGCGCACGATCAGCGAGCTGTACTCGGCGCACAGCGCACGGCCCGGCTCGGCCCACAGCTCTGCCGAATAGGAAATCGGCAGGCTTTCGAAGGCGCGGTGGATCGTCGCGAAATAGCGCTCGAGCGGCGGCGGCTCCATGCCGGGATAGCTGGACGGGAACCCGCCGCCGACATCGACGACGTCCACGGTGACGCCCGCCTCGACGATGGCGGCGCGGGCGCGCTCCATCGCATTGGCATAGGCTTCCGGCGACATCGCCTGGCTGCCGACATGGAAGCAGATGCCCAGGGCATCCGCCACCTGGCGAACCGCGATCAGCAGGTCCTTGCTCTCGCCCGGGCCGACGCCGAACTTCGACGCGAGGCTCAGCTTCGAGTGATCCGACGAAACGCGGAGGCGTACGCACAGCGTGAGATCGGTGGCGCCCTTGGTGGCGCGGACGATCTTGTCCAGCTCTTCCATGCTGTCCAGGCTGAAGACGCGAACGCCGTGCTCGAAATACGCCTCGGCGATGGCTTCCTCAGCCTTTACCGGGTGCATGAAGCACAGGGTTGCTTCCGGCGCGACATCGGCGACGAGGCGGACCTCGGCGATCGATGCGACGTCGAAATGCGTGATTCCGCTCTCCCACAGGATCTTGATGAGATCCGGCGAAGGATTGGCCTTCACGGCATACATCGAACGACCCGGGAACTTCTCTGCGAAGAACCGGGCCGCACGCGATGCGGCGTGCGGGCGGACGAGCGTTACCGGCTGGACCGGACGAAGCTTAGCGATATCGGCCACGCGGGTGGTGCCGACGAGGGTGGTCGCTAACCCCAGCGCGCGATGATGCTTGTGCAACTCAAGGGACCTCCAAATGCCGTGAGGCAAACATTGACGAAAAGCTGCCTTGCGGTTGGAAGTCCCATGGGGCAGCGGAGGAGCGCACATATGCGCGTCGGACCCCCGTGTAAAGTGATTCCGGGGTCCGTTTTTTCACGGTGAGGGATGCCCTGTGACGATTTTGCGACAGCCCACCCGCGCAGGCGTTCGCGATGCGGCCGCCAAGGTGGCGGCCATCCTGCCGCCGACGCCTCTGCTGGTGCAGGCGGTGCGCGGCGTACCCGTCGCGTTCAAGGCCGAAAGCCTGCAGCCGATCGGCGCCTTCAAGATCCGGGGAGCATGGCACCGGCTGACGGCGCTGGACGATCGGGTGCGGGACAAGGGCGTCGTCGCCTTCTCGTCGGGCAACCATGCGCAGGGCGTCGCCTGGGCGGCGAAGCGGCTGGGGATTCCCGCGGTGATCGTGATGCCGGCGGACGCACCGAAGGTGAAGCTGGAGGCGACGCTGGCACTGGGCGCGGAAGTGGTGCGCTACGATCGCCGCAGCGAGAGCCGTGAGAAAATCGCCCAGCAGCTCGCCCATGCGCGCGGTGCCGCGCTGGTGCCGAGCTTCGACGACCCCTGGATCATCGAGGGGCAGGGCAGCGCCGGCATCGAAGCCGCGAAGCAGATGGCGGACGCGGGGCTGGAGGCGCCGGCGCGGGTGCTGGTGCCGTGTGGCGGCGGCGGCCTCTCCGCCGGGATCGCACTGGCGCTTGCCGAGGCGGAAGTGGTGCCAGTCGAGCCCGAGGGATGGGACGACATGCGCCGCAGCCTCGAGGCCGGCTGGATCGAACCGGTAGGGGACAGCCCGCCGCCCACTTCGTGCGATTCCCTGCAAACCCAGCGGGTTTCGTCGCTCACCTTCGACGTGCTTTCCCGCCGCGGCGCGACGGGCGTCGCCGTAAGCGAATCGGAGATACGGTCTGCGCAGCGCTGGGCTGCCGCGAAGCTGCGGTTGGTGGTCGAGCCCGGCGGGGCGGCGGGTATCGCCGCGTTGCTGGCGGGAAAGATCCCGGCGGAACCTGGAACGCTGGTGATCGTTTCGGGCGGCAACGTGGACCAGGAGGATTATGCGCGAACGCTCGGGAGCACGAAATGATCTCGGCAATCCCGTCGGCGGCGCCATTGCTCGCGTGGCCAGCATCGGCACGCTTGCGCTCGGTCACTTCCTTTGGTTCGCGCTCCGCATCGCCTATCGCAGCGAGCCTCGGGTTGCGGCGGCCGCGGCGTGCGGCTGCGTTTGTCTGGTCACGGGGCTGACGATATGGGTGGTGGCGACCTGAGCGGCCTTTCCGGGCTGCATCCGCTGATGACGAGCATCGCCGTGCTGGCGGTTCTGGCGCTTGCCTGGGGCGGGGTGACGGTACTGCGGCGCGGCGACCGGCAAAGGGGCGTGCTGATGCTGATCTGCGCGCTGGTGATACTGGGTAACGTGCTGATCTGGACGGTGTAGAGCCGCCCGCGTGCTCCCCACGGTAGTCCTTCCTCGGCTCCTGCCGCAGGCGGAAGGAGTAGGCAGGTCGTGCAGGTCGTTACATCTTGCGACCTGTTTTGATTCGTTCCTGCTCGTCTTCCTGCGATAGGATGCATCAACAGCGGGAGATGCCGGAATGCGCGCGATCGGATGGATGGTGGCTGGGCTGCTTCTCGCCGGGGCGCCGGTGCTCGCGCACCAGCAGGCGGCGTCGCTATCGCCGGTTGCCATCGCGCCGAAGCGGGACTTGGCCTATGGCGCGCTGGCCGAGCAGAAGCTGGATTTCTTCCCACCGGTCACCCGCACCCGCACGGCTCCGCCGCTGATCTTGTTCGTGCATGGCGGCGGCTGGGAACACGGCAACAAGGACAATGCGACCGGATCGGCCAAGATCCGGCATTTCACGCAAGCGGGCTATGCCTTGGCGACGGTCAACTATCGGCTGGTGCCGGGCGCCACCGTGGAGCAGCAGGCGCAGGACGTGGCGGCGGCGATCGCCTGGCTGGTGGCGCATGCCCGCGAACTGGGCTTCGATCCCAATCGCATGGTGCTGATGGGGCATAGCGCCGGTGCGCATCTCGCCGCGCTGGTCGGCACTGATCCGCGCTACATGCACGGGCAGAAACTGATGCTCGACCAGCTGCGCGGCGTCGTGCTGCTCGATGGCGCCGCCTATGACGTGCCGGCGCAGATGGCGGATGCCGGGCGCTTCATGGCGCCGATCTATGCAAAGGCCTTTGGCAGTGACCCGGCGCGGCAGCGCACGCTGTCGCCCATCGCGCATACGGCGGGTCCCAACGTGCTCTCGTTCCTGATTCTGCACGTCCAGCGCGAGGACGGCGCCCGCCAGGCCGCCGCGTTGGCTGCAGCGCTGCGTGCCGAAGGATCGAAGGTGGAACTGCAGGGCTTTCAAGGCCGGGGCCTGCGCGGCCATGTGGCGATGAACCGCCAGCTCGGCGAGGCGGATTCTCCCGCCACCGCCGCCGTCGATCGCTGGCTCAGCGCAACCTTCGCGCCGCGCTGAGCCAAGTCGATCCTCAGCGGATCGGGCAGTTCGGGTCGAGCCGCATGTCGAGATAGCGGTCGACGGAACCCATCAGCTGATCCATCTCGTGCTCGAAGAAATGGTTCGCGCCGGGCACGGTGTCGTGGTGGATGGTGATGTGCTTCTGGGTGCGCAGCTTGTCGACCAGCTTCTGCACTGCGCCGGGCGTCACCACCTCGTCCTGCTCGCCCTGGATGATGATGCCCGAGCTGGGGCAGGGCGCGAGGAAGGTGAAGTCGAACATGTTCGCCGGCGGCGCGACCGAGATGAAGCCGCGAATTTCCGGGCGGCGCATCAGCAGCTGCATGCCGATCCACGCGCCGAAGCCGAAGCCGGCGACCCAGGTCGACGACGCTTCGGGGTGGAAGCTCTGCACCCAGTCGAGCGCGCTGGCGGCATCCGAAAGCTCGCCGATGCCGTTGTCGAAGGTGCCCTGGCTCTTGCCGACGCCGCGGAAATTGAACCGCAGCGTGGCGAAGCCCCGGCGCTGGAAGGTCTTGTAGAGATCCTGCACGATGCGGTTGTTCATCGTGCCGCCCGCATTGGGATGCGGGTGGAGGATCATCGCGACCGGTGCGCGCGGGCGCGGAGCGGGGGCGAAGCGGCCCTCGAGGCGGCCTTCGGGTCCGGGGAAAATGACTTCGGGCAAGGCGGATCCTGTTCAATAGGGAGATGCGCGGTGGAGCGCAGGAACTTGGCCGCTATATAGGCAGCCGGTCCCTTCACGCAATTGGAACGCCATTGGCCGCTCGACTCTATCTGGATCACGCCGCGACGACCCCGATGCTGCCGGAGGCGGTGGCGGCGGTGGTCGAAGGCATGCAGTGCTGGGCGAACCCGTCGTCTCCGCATGGCGACGGTCGCGCGGCGCGCGCCGCGCTGGAGGATGCGCGGCGCCGCATCGCGGCCGCTTATGGCTGGGCGCACGAGCTGCTGCTGACCAGCGGGGCGAGCGAATCGCTGGCGATCGCAATGGGCCGTAGCGTCGCCGCGCGGCGGCTGATCACCGCGGTGGAACATGATGCGGTGCTGCGGCTCGGGGAGGGCGCGCACGTGCTGCCGGTAGCGGCGAACGGCCTGCTGGATGCCGCCGCGCTGGCAACCGCGCTGCAGGGCGCGGGTCGGACGCTGGTCTGTGTGCAATGGGCCAACAGCGAGACGGGCGTGCGCCAGCCGATCGCGGCCATCGCCGAACTGGTGCACGGCGCGGGCGGGCTGTTGCTGGTCGACGCCGCGCAGATGCCCGCGCATGCCGATGTCGAGGTGCTCCGCCACGCGGATCTGGTGGCCGTATCCGCCCACAAGCGCGGCGGGCCGCCGGGAATCGGCGCGCTGCTGGTGCGCGATCTGGGCGTGCTGCTGCCGACCGGCGGGCAGGAGAAGGGCTATCGGCCGGGGACCGAGAACCTGCCCGGGGCGCTCGGCTATGCGGCAGCGCTTGCGGTGCCGGAGGACCTGACCGAAATGGCGCGGCTGCGGGCGCGGCTGGAGGCGGCGATCGTCGGCGCCGGCGGCGCGGTCGTCGGGGCCGAGAGCCCGCGCAGCGCGCTGATCGGCGCCTACAGGATGCCGGGCGTTTCCGCTGCGGCACAGCTGATCCGGTTCGACCTTGCGGGCATCGCGGTTTCGGCGGGAAGCGCCTGCTCCTCGGGGAGCATGCGGCCAAGCCATGTGCTGACCGCGATGGGCTGGGCGGAACCGGCGCTGCGTGAAGTGGTGCGGGTCAGCTTCGGTCGGACGACCACGGAAGCGGATGTCGACGGTTTCGCCGAACGCTGGTGCGCCACCTTCGCCGATGCGCGGGCGCGGGCGGCATGATCTATCTCGACTATCAGGCAACCACGCCGCTCGATCCGCAAGCGCTGGCCGCGATGCTCCCCTGGCTGGAGTCGCAGCATGCCAACCCGCATTCGCCCCACGCGCCGGGCCGCGCGGCGAAAGCGGCGGTGGAAGTGGCGCGCGGGCACGTGGCGGCGCTGCTGCCGCCGGGGGGCACGCTCGCCTTCACCAGCGGCGCCACAGAGGCGCTGAACTGGGCGATCAAGGGCACGACCGGCGCGATCGTGACGCTCGCCACCGAGCATGCCGCGGTGCTGGATACGGTGGCGGCGAGCGGCAGACCCGCAACCGTGCTGCCGGTCGGCCCGGACGGGCTGGTCGATCTGGAGGTCGCGCGGGCGGCGATCGTGCCGGGCACCGGCCTCGTCGCGGTGATGCTGGTCAACAACGAGATCGGGGTGGTCCAGCCCGTCGAGGCGCTGGCCGAGATTGCCCATGCGGCGGGCGCGCTGTTCCTGTGCGATGCCGTGCAGGGCTATGGCCGGGTACCGATCCCGCCGAGCTGCGACCTGATCGCGATCTCCGCGCACAAGATTCACGGGCCCAAGGGCATTGGCGCGCTGTGGGTGCGCGATGGGGTGACGCTGGCGCCGCTGCTCCATGGCGGCGGGCAGGAGGCGCCCGGGCGATCGGGCACGCTGTCGCCGGCACTGTGCGCCGGGTTCGGCGCGGCGGCGAAGGTTGCGGCTGTGCGGCAGGAGGAGGATGCCGCGCATGTGGCGCAGCTCCATGCGGCAGCGGTCGCGCGGCTGGCGAGCAGCTGGCAGCGCAACGGATCGGCAACCCGGCGCTATCTCGGCAATCTCAACATCCGCCGCGACGGCCTGGATGTTGCGCGCCTGATGTCCGATCTGCGCGACATCGCCTTCTCCGCAGGCTCGGCCTGTGCGAGCGGGTCGGGGCGGTCCAGTCACGTGCTCCGCGCGCTGGGGCTTTCCGACGCGCAGGCGCGTTCGAGCATCCGTATCGGCTTCGGCCGGATGACTACCGAGGAGGAATTGATGACCGCACTCGACCGCATTTGTGCCGCCGCTGACGCCCAGCGGGTGGCCGCATGATCCGGGTGCGGTTCGAAGGTGCACGGGAGGGCGCGGTGCAGGAGGTGCAGGCTCCGCCCGGCGCGCGCCTGCTGGAAGTGGCGCAGAATGCCGGGCAGCCGCTGGAAGGCACGTGCGAGGGCCAGATGGCCTGTTCCACCTGCCATGTGATCGTCGCGCCCGCGGACTTCGACCGGCTGCCGCCGGCGAGCGAGGAGGAAGAGGACATGCTCGATCTGGCGATCGGCGCCGTGCGGACCAGCCGGCTCGCCTGCCAGATCGTCCTCAGCGATGCGCTGGACGGCCTGACGGTGCGGATGCCGTCGGCCCACCGCGACATGCAGGGCCGGTGAGCGTCACCAGATGCAGCGAGGATCGCGGTCGTTCAGCTTGGCGAGCAGCGCCGCCATGTCCTGCGGCAAGCCCTGGTCACGATCATACGCATTGGCAATCGCGCGCCCGATCCCGTCACAGGCGCGCGGCGCCTCGATGCGATAGGGAGTCGCCGCGCTTGCCTCTTGGGCCTTGGAGGGTATCGTCTGAACCACGGCCACAAAACGGTCATGTGGTGCATTCGTTGCCTGATATGTCTGCGTTTCACCGCAGCTTTACCGTTTTAGGACAATGAGTCTCGGCGTGATCGACCCCGCATCTTCCTCCGCGATCGAGCGGATTTCCGAACATTCGCCCTTTCTTGGCCTGGCGCTGCAACGCGAGCGCGACATCGCCGAGAATCCCGCCGCTGCGCTGGACGACCCGATCGGCGTCGCCGGCGCGCCGAGCGAAGGGCTGCCGGAGCCCCGGGCGCTGCGCCTCCAGCGACGGCGGCTGGCGCTGATCGCGGCGATCGGCGACCTGTCCGGTGCCTATGATTTCGGCCGCACCACGCGGCTGCTGAGCGACTTCGCCGACGAGGCGCTCGACCGCGCGATCCGTGCGGCGATCCGTGAGCGAACCCCGGAGGCCGAACCGCGGGGCTTCGCTGCGATCGCGCTCGGCAAGCAGGGCAGCCGCGAGCTCAACTACTCGTCCGACATCGATCCCATCCTGATCTTCGATCCGGCGACGCTGCCGTGCCGCCCGCGCGAAGTGCCCGAAGAAGCGGCGGTGCGGATCGGCCGGCGGGTGCTGGAGATCCTCCAGGCACGCGATGGCGACGGTTATGTGCTGCGAGTCGACCTGCGGCTACGCCCCTCGCCGGAGGTGACGCCGATCGTGCTGCCGGTGGAAGCGGCGATCAGCTATTATGAAAGCCAGGCGCTGCCCTGGGAACGCGCCGCGTTCATCCGGGCGCGAGCGGCGGCGGGCGACATCGCGCTGGGGCAGGGCTTTCTCGACGCGATCCGGCCCTTCGTATGGCGGCGCGCGCTGGATTACGGGACGATCCGCGAGATCCAGGACATCTCCCGCCGCATCCGCGACCATCACCATCAGGGGCAGCGTTTCGGCCCGGGCTACGACCTGAAGCGCGGGCGCGGCGGAATCCGCGAGGTGGAGTTCTTCGCCCAGATCCACCAGCTGATCCATGGCGGCCGCGATCCCGCACTGCGCGTGCCCGCCACCCGCGACGCGCTCGCCGCGCTGGCCGCCGCCGGGCGGATCGACGCCGGCGAGGCTGCTGCGCTGGACGAGGCCTATGTCCTCCTGCGGACGATCGAGCATCGGCTGCAGATGATCGATGATCGCCAGACGCATACCTTGCCGAGCGATCCCGCCGCGCTCGATCATGTCGCGCGGCTCCATGGGGTGGCGGACGGGCCAGCGTTGATCGCGCTGCTCCAGCCGCATGTCGAGCGGGTGGGGCGCATCTACGATGCACTGGCCGAGGGCGGTGGCAGCGGCCTGCCCACCGATCCGGACCTGCTCGGCGAGCGCCTGGGCAAGGCCGGCTTCCCCGATTCCGAAACGGCACGGCGCGTCGTGGAAGGCTGGCGCGGCGCGACCTATCCGGCGCTGCGCAGCCCGGCCGCGCAGAGCGCGCTCGAAGCGGTGCTGCCAACGCTGATGGCGGGCTTTGGCGGCGCGCCCGATCCGCAGCATGCGATCACCCGGTTCGACGCGATGCTCAAGCGGCTGCCCAGCGCGGTGAACATCTTTCGGCTGCTGGAAGCGCAACCCGCGCTTACCCGGCTGCTCAGCGCGATCCTGAGCCATGCGCCGACTCTCGCCGAACAGCTCGGCCGCCGTGCGGAGCTGCTGGACGGCCTGATCGATTCGACCGCGCTGGCACCGGTGGGACAGGTTTCCGAGCTGGTGGCGACGATGTCCGCGGCGGAGCGCGGTGCCGACTATCAGTGGCGGCTCGAACATGTCCGCCGCATCGTCAACGAAAAGAGGTTCGCACTCGGCGCGCAGATCGTCGCCGGCGCCAGCGACGCGCTGGAAGTCTCCGCCGGGTATGCGCGGGTGGCGGAGGCAGCGATCGAAGTGCTGGCCGCTGCCGCGATCGAGGAATTCGCGAGCCAGCATGGGCAAGTGCCCGGCAGCGAGCTGGTGATCCTGGCGCTGGGGCGGATGGGGGGCGCGGCGCTCACCCATGCCTCGGATCTGGACCTCATCTACCTGTTCACCGGCGACTATGCGGCGGAATCGGACGGGCGGCGGCCGCTGGGCGCGGTCACCTACTACAATCGGCTGGCGCAGCGGGTCACCGCCGCGCTGTCCGTGCCTACCGCGGCGGGGCCGCTTTACGAAGTCGATACCCGGCTGCGGCCCTCGGGCACGCAGGGGCCGCTGTCCGTCTCGCTCGAAGGCTTTGCCAGCTACCAGGAGAAGGACGCCTGGACCTGGGAGCATATGGCGCTCACTCGCGCGCGGCCGGTGTTCGGCTCGGCGGCGGCGCGGGCGCAGGTGCAGGCGATCATCGATCGCGTCCTGCATGGCGCCCGGCCCGAACGCGACATCCTTGCCGACGCCCGCAAGATGCGCGCCGACATGGCCGCGCACAAGCCGCCGGCCGGGCCGCTCGACGCCAAGCTGCTCGACGGCGGGCTGGTCGACCTGGAATTCGCCGTCCACGTCCAGCAGCTCTGTCACCGTAGCGGCTTTGATCCGCAGCTGGGCCGGGCAATCGATGCGCTGGTGGGGCAGGGCATCGTGCCGCCGGCGCTGCGTGCGGCGCATGATTTCCTGACGCGGCTGCTGGTGACGCTCCGCCTCGTCGCGCCCGACGCGCAGCCGCCGGGCGAGAGCACGCGAGCGCTGATCGCCCGCTCGCTGGCGCTGCCCGATTGGGAAGCGGTGGTTGCGACGCTCGATGCGACGCGGCAGGAGGTGCGCCAATGCTGGGCCGATATCCAGGCCCCAAGCTGACGGAGACCAGGCAATGAGCATCGAGCAGGGCGACGCGCTCCCCAACAGCGCGCTGGTGGCGGCGGACGGCAGCGCGCTGGCGCTTCCCGCATGGGGCGAGGGCACGCCGTTCGTCCTCTATTTCTATCCGAAGGACGACACTTCCGGCTGCACCCGCGAGGCGCAGGACTTCACCGCCCTGATGCCGGAATTCACCGCTTTGGGCGTGAAGGTGCTGGGCATCTCCAAGGATCCGCCCGCCAAGCACCAGAAGTTCACCGCCAAATATGACCTCGCCGTGCCGCTTGCCACCGACGAGGACGGCGCGCTGATGGAAACGCTGGGCGTGTGGGTCGAGAAGTCGATGTACGGCAAGAAATATATGGGCATCGAGCGCTCTACCTTCCTGTTCGACGCTTCCGGCAAGCTTTCTCGGAGCTGGCGCAAGGTGAAAGTGCCGGGCCATGCCGCCGAGGTGCTGGACGCGGCAAAGGCGCTCGGGTGACCGGACGACGCAGCGTAGGGCAGGCGGCGCGGGCGGTGCTCGACGCCGCCGAGCCGACCGAGAAGGTGATGGCCGCCCGCGCCGCCGCGCGCGACTGGCGGCTGGGGCGGCTCGACTTCCGTTTCGACGTTGCCATGCCCGATCGGCCCGCACGCCCGGCCGCGCCCGAGCTTCTGCCGCCGAACCGGATGCCCAAGCGCGGGCGCGGGGGCTCCGAACGTGGCCGGATCGCGCTGATCCATGCGCTGGCGCATATCGAGTTCGTCGCGATCGACCTGGCGTTCGATCTGGTCGGCCGCTTCGGCGCGCAGTTCCCGACGGGCTTCACGGACGATTGGATGCGGGTGGGCGCCGACGAGGCGATGCATTTCGCGTTGCTGGACCGGCGGCTGCGCAGCCTCGGCAGCCAGTATGGCGCGCTGCCGGCGCATGACGGCCTGTGGGATGCGGCGACCGAAACCGCCTATGATGCCAAGGCCCGGCTGGCGATCGTGCCGATGGTGCTGGAGGCGCGCGGACTGGACGTCACGCCGGCGACAATCGAACGATTTCAGGCAGCCGATGACAGCGTCACCGCAAAGATTTTGACCCGCATCGTGCACGACGAGATACGCCATGTAAGGGCTGGTACGGAGTGGTTTGAGTCGGCCTGCAAGGCCGCTGATTGCGCGCCCGAAACAACCTGGCAGGCGCTGGTGCGTACCCACTTTCGGGGTGCCGTTAAGCCTCCGTTCAACGACTCGGCGCGCGAAGCAGCCGGTCTGACGCGGGATTACTACCAAGCGCTTGCCGCTGGCTGATTATCCTCCAAAAGAGTCTCCAAGCGGGACGGCAAGGTCAGGGGCTGCCCAAGCCGTCCGCATCATCTTGAAGTGAAACGTCGGGTCGCTCCGGGTTCGCTTCCATGAATGCGCCGGGGACTCATGGCTGTACCGTCTGAACGCAAGAACGACGATTTCGCACGCAAGTTCCGGGACTTCTTCACCACCCGTGATGTGATTCTCCACGACGGCGGCAAACTGCGCCGCTTCAGCGTGGGCGGTCGTTCGCAGGCGCTGTTCGCCAGCGCCGCGACGCTGACCGTGCTGTTCTCGGGCTACGGCATGTCGCAGGCTATGGCCGGCGCGATCGCCTATACCGCACCGGTTGCCGGATCGCCCGAGGCGCAGGTCGCCGCGATGCGTGCCGAAGTTTCCCGCATGCGCGCCGAGGTTGCTGCCGCGAAGGAGGCCGCCAGGCTCCAGGCCGCCAAGATCGAGCGGCGCCAGGCGGTGCTGAACGCCGTGGTGTCCGGCAAGGCCGATCGTTCGGTGCTCGAGGCCGATCTTGCCACCGGCCCCAAGCAGACCAGCGCGCTGACCGAAGAAATCGTCGCGCCGCTGCGCAAGGTGGAAAGCCGCCAGGTGGCGCTCGCCGCGCAGGCGCAGAAGGTCGGCGAGGCGCGGGTGCGTCAGGCCGCCGCGCGCCTCCAGCATCTCGGCCTCGCGCCGAGCCGCTTCGTGAAGGTCAGCGTCGCGATGGGCGGCCCCTATGAGCCGGTCAGCGACGAAGACGCCGCGGTCGCAACCGGCGCCGATGCCGATGCGCAGTTCCGCTCGCTGTTCGAGACCTGGAAGAAGCTCGACTCGATTGAATCGGGCACCATCTCGATCCCCTCGATGCAGCCGGTGCAGCATGTCAGCTTCACCTCGCATTATGGCGTCCGTTCGGATCCGTTCCGCGGCACCGCTGCCATGCATGCGGGCGTGGACATCCCCGGTGAGCTGGGCACCCCGATCTACGCAACGGCCGATGGAATCGTCGCCCATGCCGGTCGTCAGGGCGGCTACGGCAACCTCGTCGAGATCAACCATGGCCGGGGCCTCGAGACCCGTTATGGACACCTCTCCAAGATCCTGGTGGCGGACAACACGCGCGTCCGCCGCGGCCAGATCATCGGGCTGATGGGCTCGACGGGGCGTTCGACCGGCACGCACCTCCATTACGAGGTTCGCCTGGACGGCCGTGCGATCAATCCGATCCCGTTCATCCAGTCGGGCGAATATATCGCGCAGGCACCGGTGACCGGCGGCGGGGTGGGCGGTCCGCGCTGAGCGCCGACCGCATTGCCGGACGGGCGCCGGCGCATTATCTGACGCCCATGACCACCTCTCTCGACCAGTCCGCCATTGCGCTGACGCCCGCCGCTGCGGCGCGCGTTGCGGCGATCGCCGCCAAGCAGGCCAAGCCCGCGATCCTGCGGCTTTCGGTGGAAGGCGGCGGCTGTTCGGGCTTCCAGTACCGCTTCGGCCTGGCCGAGGGCGTGGAAGCGGACGACAGCGTCGCCGAAGTCGACGGCGTGCGGCTGGTGGTGGATCCGGTGAGCCTGGACCTGGTCCGGGGCGCGCAGGTGGATTTCATCGACAATCTCGGCGGCGCGCATTTCGCGGTGACCAACCCCAATGCGGCATCCGGTTGCGGTTGCGGCACCAGCTTCTCGATCTGAGCACAAGCCTTTGAAAATCGTCAGCTACAACGTCAACGGCATCAAGGCGCGGATCGATCGCCTCGTTGAGTATCTCACCGAGCAGCAGCCGGACATCGTCTGTCTCCAGGAGTTGAAGAGCTCGGACGACACGCTGCCGGTCGCCGCGATCGAAGCGGCGGGGTACGGCGCCGTGTGGCATGGCCAGAAGGGCTTCAACGGCGTCGCGATCCTCGCCAAGGGGCAGCAGCCCGTCGAGCGCCAGCGTGGCCTGGCGGGCGATCCCGAGGACGCGCACAGCCGCTATATCGAGGCGGAGGTCGGCGACCTGATCATCGGCGGACTCTACCTGCCGAACGGCAATCCGCAACCGGGCCCGAAGTTCGATTACAAGCTGCGCTGGATGGATCGGCTGTACGATCGCGCCGCGCAATTGCTCGCGGAGGAGCGGCCGGCGATCCTAGCGGGCGATTTCAACGTCATTCCGAACGACGACGACACCTTCTCGGTGCGCGCGATGGCCGAGGACGCGCTGATGCAGCCGGAATCGCGCGAGCGCTACCGGATGCTGCTCGCGCGGGGCTGGACCGATGCGCTGCGCACGCGCTTTCCCAAGGGCGGGGTATGGACCTTCTGGGACTATCAGGCAGGCGCCTGGCAGCGCGACGCGGGTTTCCGCATCGACCACCTGCTGCTCAGCCCGCAGGCGGCCGACCGCTTCACCGGCGCCGGTGTCGACAAGGACTATCGCGGCCGCGAAAAGGCCAGCGATCATGCGCCGACATGGGTGACGCTGCGCTAGGCGGAGCGCGTTTCCTGTAAAGCAGCGATCGCGTTGGCGTCTGGCGCCAATCTTTGGCCATAAGTGCTGTATTGTGGTACTATGGCACTTTGACGAATTTAGCTAAGTCATTGAAAATGCTCGCCGGTCAAAACTGGCATGGGTCCTGCAAAACATCGAGTACCGGCGAAAGCGAAGGAGCGTCGGACCTCGAAGCAGACAGGAACCTGACATGAGCGCAATTCGCACCACCAACATCCTCGGCCTGATACCGGCCGCCGTGCTGCTCGCCACGACCTTGACTGCGGCTGCATCGGCCCAGGCAGCATCGGAGCCCGAGCAGGCCAAGGTCGCGGCAAAGAAGGACCTTCGCACGCTGGACCCGATCGAACGACGCCTCGTCTGGTGCGTCGAGCGGAAGGCCACCGACGGCGCGACCAAGAAGATCAAGCAGTGCAAGACCCGCGGCGACTGGATCCGCGAAGGCAACGATCCCCTCCGCGAATACTGATCGCCCAACACCCCCTCTGACATCGCAGCAAGCCCAGCAACCCACGCATCGCGTGCGGCGGAACGATCCCGCACGCCATTTTCAGGAGAAGCAACATGACCAACTTCGCTCGTACCGCTCGCATCGGCGCCACCCTGTTCGGCGCCTGCGCCCTGATCGCCATCGGCACGGTTCCGGCCAGTGCCGCCTCGGACAAGGAAAAGCGCGTCGAGGCGCCTGCGCAGACGGAGGCCGGTTCGGTTCGGGTGTGCGTGCAGCAGGAAGCGATGACCGGCACCCGCATCGCCCCGCCGCGCCAGTGCAAGAGCCGCGCCGAGTGGATCAAGGACACCGGCATCGATCCGCTGGCGCCCCGCCGCTAAGCATCGGCCGGCAGCGGGCGGACAGCACCGCCCGCTGCCCCGGTCCGGATCAGAGCGCCTTCTGGTAGATCAGATATTCGCGGTTGATCTTGCTTTCGATCGCGTCGGCAATCGCGATCATTCCCTGGTTGTCGTCCAGGATCCAGCCGATTTCGCCGCGCGTCGCACCATATTTGGTCACCGAGGCACGGCGGATATATTCGATCATCATGAAGGCCAGCTGGCTCGCCATGCGCGAGCTCTGCAGCCGCTTCACCACGCCCATCAGCGGCACGCGCATCGTCCGCGCCTTGGGGCGACGCAGCCACAGCAGCAGCTTGGCCCAGCCGAACGGGAAGAGCGAGCCCTTGAGCGGCTTCAGCGGCTCGTTGAGGTCGGGCAGCGTCACCATGAAGGCCACCGGCTCGCCGTCATATTCGGCGATGCGGATCAGGTCGTTGAACACCAGCGGCTTCAGCTTCTTGCCGACATCGTCCACCTCGGGCTGGGTGAGCGGCACGAAACCCCAATTGTCGCCCCAGGCATCGTTGAGGATGGCGAGGATGATCGCCGCTTCCTCGGCGAACTTGGCCTTGTTGACCTCGCGGATGCGGATGCGCGCATTCTTCTCGCCGGCGGCGACGATGCGCTGCACGATCGGCGGGAACTCCTTGCTGATGTCCAGCTCATAGGTGACGATCTTCTTGGCCGGAGCATAGCCCCGCGCCTCAATCCATCCCTGGTAGCGCGCCGGATGATGGCCCATCAGCACCGTCGGCGCATGGTCATGGCCCTTCACCAGCAGGCCGGGCTCTTCCCAGATCGAGAGGCTAACCGGGCCCAAGGCCTTGGTCATGCCCTTCGCGCGCAGCCAATCCTCGGCCTGCGCAATCACGGCGGCGGCGACCTCGGCATCCTCTGCCTCGAACAGGCCCCAGAAGCCGGTGCCGGGGCCAAAGCCCTGCTCGGGCGGCATCTGCAGCGCCAGCGTGTCGATATGCGCGGAGATGCGGCCGACCACCTTGCCCCCGCGCTCGGCGAGGAACAGCTGGCCCTCGGCATGGCTGAACCAGCCGTTCTTCTTCGGATCGATGGTACCCGCCACTTCGTCGCGGAGCGGCGCGACCCAGTTCGGATCGTCGCCGTTCAGGCGGTAGGCGAGCTCGATGAACGCCTTGGTGTCGGCCTTGCCCGAAACGGGCCGGACCTTGAGATCGGCACTAGCCACGCGGAGTCCCCCAGAAATTCTTGATACGGCGCAATGCAGTCTTGCGTCCGAAGGCGCCTGTCAAGCGCCAGGCATGCAGTGCAGCGCAACGGCCCCATGGACGCCCTGTAATGCCACCTTGTAGCCACTATCTAAGGCCAATGGCACTACCCATGACCCAATCGCTAGCCTTCGATCATCCGGACGCCGAGGTCTCGGCGACGATCGCGCGCATCCGGCTTTCGGGCGTTCCCGACGATCGCGCGATGCTGCGCGCCGCCGCGGAACTGACCCGCGATCTCCACACGCCGAACAAGGCAATGTACTGGACCGACTGCTTCCTTTCGGCGGCGATCGGCTATGCCGGCATGGCGACGGCAATGTTCGCCGCCTCGCCCTGGGTGGCGGTGATCGGCGGCATCATCGCGGTGCTCGCGCTCTATCGCGCGGAGCTGTTCATCCACGAGATCACCCATCTCAAACATTCGCTGCTGCCCGGCTTCCGCCCGGCGTGGAATGCGCTGGTGGGCGTGCCGCTGCTGCTGCCCTCGTTCATGTATGAGGGGATCCACACGATCCACCATGCCCGCACCCGCTATGGTACGGAGCAGGATCCGGAATATCTGCCGCTGGCGCGGATGAAGCCGTGGACGCTCCCGCTGTTCCTGCTCGTCTCGGTGCTGATGCCGATCGGGCTGCTGATCCGCTTCGCCGTGCTGACGCCGCTGTCGCTCTTCTCGCCGAAGCTGCGCCGCCTCGTCGTCGCACGCTATTCGGGGCTGCAGATCAACCCCTCGTTCGAGCGCCGCGCGCCCGAAGGCGCGTTCCGCCGCCAGTGGTTCTGGCAGGAATTGGGCGCCAGCCTGTTCGCGATCACGCTGATCGGCATCACCGTTGCCGGCATCCTGCCGCTGCGCGCCTTCCTCGCCTATGTCGTGATCGTCGCCTGTTCGGCGGTGCTCAACCAGATCCGCACGCTGGTCGCGCATCTGTGGGAGAACGAGGGCGAGCCGCTGACCGTGACCGCCCAGTATCTCGACAGCGTCAACGTGCCGGAGCCGGGCATCCTGCCCTATCTTTGGGCGCCGGTGGGCCTGCGCTATCACGCGCTGCACCACCTGCTGCCGGCGGTGCCGTACCACTCGCTGGGGGAGGCGCATCGCCGCCTGGCTGCCGCACTCGATCCGAGCTCGGCCTATCACAAGGCCAATTACCCCACGCTCTCCGGGCTGGTGGTGAAGCTGGCGCAGGGCACGATGCGCCAGCGCTGATCGCTGCATGATATGGAGCAGAAAGGGCCGGGCACCGGGCGGTGCGCCGGCCCTTTCTTTTGATCCCGCTACCTTGCCCCGCCGCGCCGCCGCGCTAGGCTGATTGCCGCATTTTCCGAGCCGTTGACCGTGCACGGTCAACTTGAAAATGCTCCAGGCTGATCGGCGACGAACAGGGAGAGGATGATGCGAGCGATGTTCCTGCAGGCCGCTGCGCTCTGCGTGCTGGCTGCGGTCGCGCCGACGGCGGTGGCGCAGACCCGGTGGCCGAACGGTGCGAAGGCAACCGTGGTGCTCACCTATGACGATGCGCTGGCTTCGCAGCTCGATCATGTCGTGCCGGCGCTGGATGCCGAAGGGTTCAAGGGGACCTTCTTCCTCGCCAATGTCCAGCAGGCGCATGTCGACCGCTGGCGCAAGGTCGCCGCCGGCGGCCATGAACTTGGCAACCACACGGTCTTCCACGCCTGCAGCAAGACCAGCTATCCGGCCGATCCCCGCTATGTGAGCGAGGCCTATACCCCCGCCAGCATGCTCCGCGAGATCGAGCAGCAGAACGTCTTGCTCCATGCTCTGGACGGCCGGCAAAGCCATGGGATGGCTACCCCGTGCGGGCAGAGCCTGGCCGGGGGCGCCGATTATCTGGACGACCTGCGCAGGGCCAGGCTGGTCACCTATGTGCGCGGCGTGGTGGATACGCCCGACGATGCCCGGGCGAACGTGGCCAAGGTGGATCCCATGCACATCCCGGCGCGCGGGTTCGGCGAGGGTGCGACGGCGGAAAAGATGATCGCCTATGTTCGCGAGGCGGAGCAGGGCGGCGGCTGGGCCGTGTTCCTGTTCCACGGCGTCGGCGGGGATTATCTGGCGGTGCCGGATGCCGAGCACCGCAAGTTCGTCGCGTGGCTGGCAGCGCATCGCGGCGAGGTGTGGGTGACGACGCTGCAGGGGGCGCTCGACTGGGCCAAGGCGCACCCCTGAGACCGACGCCGCGACCAGGCACGGCCTAAGGCTTCTCGCCTGGCTTCAGTCCCAGTGCAGACCAGGGGATGATTGCCCAGTCCGGTGCGTCGCAGGCGCGCTGCACGCGGGCGAAATAGGCGCCGAGCCACAGACCCTTGTCGGAAAGCGCCCAGGCGGGGAAATCCCAGACCTCGGGATCCGAATAATCGCATTCGTCTTCATCGCCGGCGGCCGGCGCTGTCATGTCTTCGGGATGATACCGCTTGAGCAGCGCCACCACGCCGGGCGCGAAGCGCTTGCTGCGGTAGCTGTACCAGGCGTCGCTGTCTTCGGCAGGGATTGGGCCCGAGCCGAAATGCAGCAGGTCGTCCAGCTTCAGTTCGCGGCCGGTCCGCATGTCGTAGCTGTACCCGGCCGTGCCGAAGTCCGGATGCGCGGTGCCGGCACAGCTCCAGCTCCCGTTCCAGACATAGCTGACATGGTTCGCGCCCAGCCAGGGCCGCTTCGCCTCGGCCACGTCGGTGCCGGGTCCGCCCTCGTACCCGGTGCAGGCAAACCACGCCGATACATTGGCCCATTGGTTGCGGGCGAGCGCGTGGTTGACCGCCGCCAGCGCCGGCGCCGCATAGCCGCTCTCGATGCGGAACAGCCGGATGCCCGACAGCGCCTCCCGATACCAGCGGATCGTCTTGCCGTTGATCGTCTCCGCCTTTTGCGGTGTGAGCTGGAGCCCGGTAAGGTGCCAGCGCTCGTAGGCGCTCAGCTTGGGCGGCAGATCGGCAGGCAGATCCGCCGGCGTGCCGGCCGCATGGAGGCTGACGGGCAGGCGTCGTGCCTTCGCCGTGGTCAGCGTGCCGTCGAGCCTCGTGCCGCGCCGCGTCAGGTGCAGCTTGTCGCCGGTCGTTCGCGACTCCAGGTCGAGCGTCTGGCCCTGCACCGCCCCCGAAAGATCGATGTCCAGCCGGGAGGACAGATAGAAATACTGGCCGGAGACCTCGGCCTTGTCCTCGCTCAGCGTCATCACGATGCGCGCGGTGCCGACGGTGCCCTGGTAGAGCTGGTCGGGTCCGGCCCAGGCGACGCCGGGGGCGAGGGTGAAAATGGCCGCGGCAAGCAGGCGGAATGGCGCTGTCGTCATGATCTCAGGCATACCATCGCGGCGTCATGCTGCCGGCCACGCTATTCCTCCGTCCGCAGCAGCACCGCCTCGCCGATCATCAGGAACAGCAGGAACGGTGCCCAGGCGGCGAGGAAGGGCGGGTAGGCGCCGAGATTGCCCATCGCCAGCGCGAAATTGTCCGCGACGAAATAGAGGAAGCCAAGCGCCATCCCGATCACCACGCGCACGAACAGCTTGCCGGAGCGCGCAAGGCCGAAGGCGGAGACTCCGCCCAGCAGCGGCATGAGCAGCGCTGAAAGCGGGCCGGAGAGCTTGTGCCACAGCGAACCTTCCAGGGCCTTGGTAGGGCGGCCGGCGGCCTTCAATTCGTCGATCGCGAGACGGAGTTCGGAAAAGGAGCTCGAATCGGGATCGACATGGGCCAGCGTGAACTGGTCGGGCCGCACACCTGCGCCGATCATGGTCGGTCCCACCGGGGTGAGCGTGCCGGCGGCGATATCGAACCGCTTCACGCCATCGACGCGCCAGCCATCGCCGGCCCGAACGCCGTGCTTGGCCGTGAGGATCGCGGTAAGCGAGCCCCGCGTCCGCTGATAGACGGTGATGTCGTACAATTGGGCGGCCTCGCCCTTGCCCTTGATCTGCTGGACGTTGATCAGGTTGCCGCTCGCCTGCACCCACACATTCGCGCGATCGCCGCGATCGACGGGCAGGGGGGCGAACTCCACCTTCTTCCACTGCTCCAGCGTGGCGGTGGCGCGGCTGACGATGCGGTCGTTGAAGGCGAAGGAAAGACCGGCGACGATCAGGCCCGAAATCATCAGCGGCGCCAGCACCTGGTGCGCCGAAAGCCCGCCGGACTTGAGCGCGACGATCTCGCTGTTCTGGTTGAGCTGGGCGAGGGTGAAGATCGCGCCGCCGAGCACCGAATAGGGCAGGAAGGTCGACACGATCTGCGGCACGCGCAGCGTCACGTAGCGCAGGATCTCGGCGTTGCCGTTGCCGGGATGCGCGAGAATCGCCGCGCTTTCGGTCAGCAGGTCGAGTGAGGTCAGCACCAGCACCAGCGCGCCGAGCAGCGCGAAGGTGCGGAACACGAACAGCCGCGCCATGTACAGCGAGATGGTGGGCGAGGGGAACAAACCGCGCAGGCTCATCGCGCCGCCTCCGCCTTGCGGCGTCGGCGCTTGCTGCCGGGCAGCAGCCTGCCGATCAGCTTCGCGGTCTTGGAGAATACGCGCTCCAGCGCGCCGATCGGCTGCCCGCCGGGCACATAGGCGACGGTGTAGTACATCCAGACGGTAAGCCCCGCAAAGATTGAGAAGGGCACCCATAGCGCGATGATCGGATCGACCAGCCCCAGGCTGCCCACGCCCTGCGCATACTCGTTCACCTTGTGATAGGTGACGATCATCAGGATCGACAGGAACACGCCGAGCATCGAGGTAGAGCGCTTGGGCGGGATCGCCAGCGCCACCGCCAGCATCGGCAGCAGGAACATCGTCGTCACTTCCGCCATGCGATAGTGGAAGGCCGAGCGGCTGGTCTCGCGATCAATCTCCGGTGCCGAACGATTGCGGCCGATCACTGCCAGTTCGGGCAGGGTGCGCTCGATGTTGCTGTCGCCGCGCTTGCGGAACTGCTCGTATTTCGGGAGCGGGATCGGCAGGTTGTGGGTGGTGAAGGTCAGCACCCGCGGCACCGGCGAGCTCTTGTCATAATGGACGAGCGTGCCGTTGGACAGGCGGAAGATGATCGTGTCGGGGTCGTCGGAGCGGAGGAACTGCCCCTTCTGCGCAGTGACCGCGAGCGGCGTGCCGTCCTTGTTGGTCATCTCCACGAAGATGCCGCGCAGGTCGCGGCCCTCGTCCTGGCTCGACTCGATCCGCAGCGTCATCTTCGAGCCGAAGCTGGTGAATTCACCGACCTTGATCGAGGCGCCGAGTGCGCCCGAGCGCAGCTCGAAGCGGAGCTGCTCGTAATTGTAGCGCGAGGTCGGCTGGACGAAGCCGACGATCGCGAAGTTCACCGCGGCCAGCACGATCGCGTACATGTACGGCACGCGCAGCAGGCGGGTGTAGCTGACGCCCACCGCCCGCAGCACGTCAAGCTCCGACGAGGTGGCGAGCCGGCGGAAGGCGAGCAGCACGCCCAGCATCAGCCCGATCGGGATGCCGAGGCCCAGATATTCGGGCAGCAGGTTGGCGAGCATGCGCCAGACTACGCTTACGGGGCCGCCCTCGGTCGCGACAAACTCGAACAGCCGCAGCATGCGATCGAGCACGAGCAGCATCGCGGAGATGATGAGGGTGGAGATCAGCGGCACTGCGATCAGCCGCGCCATGTAGCGATCGATCGAATTCATGCTGTTCGCTGAACGTCCTTCAGAGCTTGGATCCTTGCGCCCCTGTAACGGAAAATGGGCGGAAGCGATCCGGTCGCGTATAGCGGTGCTCAACGCCGATGCCACCCGGAAAGTGTCATTCCGGCACCGGCAAGTTCGCCAAAGAGTCTGCCGGGGGTGACGGAATCGCGCCGAACGTCTATGGGCCCGCGATGCATTTCCTCGATCAAGCCAAGATTTTCGTCCGCTCGGGTGCCGGCGGACCCGGTGCCGTGAGCTTCCGCCGCGAGAAGTTCATCGAATATGGCGGCCCCGACGGCGGCAATGGCGGCAAGGGCGGCGACATCGTCTTCGAAGCGGTAGCCGGCCTGAACACGCTGATCGACTTCCGCTACACCCAGCATTTCCGCGCGCCGCGCGGCAGCGGCGGGTCGGGCTCGAACCGTACCGGTGCAGGCGGCGACGACCTGGTGATCAAGGTGCCGATCGGCACCCAGATCCTCGCCGACGACGATGAGCGCACGCTGCTGGCCGACCTCACCAAGGAAGGCCAGCGCATCGTCTTCCTGCGCGGCGGCGACGGTGGCCGCGGCAATGCGACCTACAAGACCTCGACCAACCGCGCGCCCCGCCAGCACGGCACCGGCTGGCCGAGCGAGGAAGCCTGGGTCTGGCTGCGCCTGAAGCTGCTTGCCGATGCCGGGCTGGTCGGGCTGCCCAATGCCGGCAAGTCCACCTTCATCAACGCAGTGACCAACGCGCAGGCGAAGGTCGGCGAATATGCCTTCACCACCACCCGGCCACAGCTGGGCGTGGTGCGCCACAAGCAGCGCGAATTCGTCATTGCCGACATTCCCGGCCTGATCGCAGGCGCGGCGGAAGGCGCCGGTATCGGTGACCGTTTCCTAGGCCATATCGAGCGCTGCCGTGTGCTGCTCCACCTGATCGACGCGAACGACGAGGACGTGGCTACCAGCTACCAGATCGTCCGCGACGAGCTGGAGGCCTATGGCGCAGGACTGTCCGACAAGCCGGTGGTGATAGCGCTCAACAAGATCGACACGCTCGACGACGAACTGATCGCCGCGCTTTCGGCAGAGCTGCAAGAAGCGAGCGGCGCGCAGGTCATTCCGCTGTCCGGCGCCGCCGGCACCGGTGTCGACTGGGTGCTTGACCAGTTGCTGGAGGCGATCGGCCCGAACGAGAACCGGGCGGCCGACGAAGACTTCGAAGATGGTGAAGAGCCTGTTCAATGGTCGCCGGTCTGACGCATTTCTAGGGCAACCCTTCGCGTCTGATTCCTTTTTGGAGAGACGCGGATGGGTGCGTTCGGCTGGTTACGGAGACTGTTTGGTGCGAAGGCGCAGGCGGTTGGCGGACCCGAACCACACCGAATCGCGAGCGTCGCCGAACGCTCGTCCGAAGCGCGGGGACTGTTCTGGTCTGCGCTCGGCCCCGCAAGCGACCGCATCCTGTCCTCCGCACCGGCCGGTTCGCTATGGCCGGGCGGGCACGAGGCCTACCGGCTGATCCATCGCGGCAATGCGATCCTGCTCGCGACCGACGGGTTGTCCGATCCGTTCGACGACAGCGCAACCGCCAACGGGTTCGAGATCGAGCTGTTCGTCGAAGGGCCGGGCGAGGGTGCGCCCACGCAGGTGGCGGGCGATGGCTGGATGCTCGAGGTGCTGCGCCGCGTGGCGGCGATCGTCGCCGAGGAGCAGGGCATCCTCCGCCCGCTTGAACGCCACGGCCCGATCCCCCTGGAACTGACGAACGTTTCCAGCTCTGCGGCGATCGCGGCGCGATTGCCTGCCCATTTTCTCACCGCAGACGACGTGCTCGGCGTGATGATCGGCGGGCCGGAGCCCGATTTCGATACGCGAATCGAGGATATGCCGCTCAGTGCCGTGCGGGCGGTGCCGGTCGTGCTGCTGACGGCTGCGGAGCTGGGCGAGATCCGCGCCGGCGACAGCGACACGCGGGACGCCGTGCTCGCACGGCTGAAGGCGAGCGGGGTCGGCCATTGCAGCGACCTGCAGCGTGAATCGATCGTCTGATCGGCTTGGCAGATGCCGAACCGCACCGCTAAGAGCGCAGCCATGTCCGCGCTCGCCCGCCATGCCGACGCCATCGGTTTCAGCCCGTCCACCTGCGGCCGGCTGGTCGTGAAGGTGGGTTCCTCGCTGCTTGTCGACCCAGAGGGGCAGATCCGGCGCGACTGGCTTGCCGCGCTCGCCGCGGATCTCGGGTCGCGGGCGCGCGAGGGGCAGCAGCTCGTCATCGTCTCCTCCGGCGCGATCGCGCTCGGTGCGCGGCGGCTCAAGCTGCCCAAGGGGGGACGCGCCAGTCTGGAGGATGCGCAGGCGGCGGCCGCCACCGGCCAGATCGCGCTTTCCAGCATCTGGGCCGAACTGCTGCACGATCAGGGCATGACTGCCGCGCAGATGCTGGTGACGCTCGACGATCTCGAGGATCGCCGCCGCTATCTCAACGTCTCGGCGACACTCGACCGGCTGCTGCGGCTGGGCGTGGTCCCGGTGATCAACGAGAATGATTCGGTCGCGACCGAGGAAATCCGCTTCGGCGACAATGATCGGCTGGCGGCCCGCGTGGCGAGTGCCGCCAATGCGGACGGCGTGATCCTGCTTTCGGACGTCGACGGGCTGTACACCGCCAATCCTAACACCCATCCGGATGCGCAGCTGATCGAACTGGTCGACATCATCGACGAGCGGATCGAGGCGATGGCCGATCGTGGCTCGGCCTCGGGCATGGGGTCGGGGGGCATGGTCTCCAAAATCGAGGCGGCGCGGATCGCGACCAGCGCGGGCGCGCACCTTGCCATCGCCGATGGCCGGGTCGAACATCCGCTGGCGCGGCTTGCGACGAGCCGCCGCGGCACGTTGTTCCTCGGCCAGAAGGGCGCGGCGGCGCGCAAGGCGTGGCTACGCGGCGGGCTCACTGCCAAGGGCGCAGTCCATATCGACGAGGGCGCCGCGCAGGCGCTGAAGGAAGGGCGCAGCCTGCTCTCGGCTGGCGCGACGCGGGTCGAGGGCCGCTTCGCGCGCGGTGACCTGGTCGTGGTGGTGGGGCCGGACGGCAGGCACCTCGCGCGCGGGCTCGCCGAATATGGCCATGTCGATGCGTCCCGAATCGTCGGGCGGCGAAGCGAGGATCTGGTCGAGATCCTCGGCTATGCGCCACGCGCCGCTTTGGTCCACCGCAGCCACATGGCGCTGCTGTGAGCGTCTTGGCGGTAACTGGCGGCACCGGCTTCGTCGGATCGCGGCTGATCGACCTCGCGCTGGAAGCGGGGCACCAGGTTCGCGCGCTCACCCGTCGCGACCAGTCGGCGCGTGACGGCGTCACTTGGGTTCGCGGCGATCTCGACGCGGCGGCGGCGCTGGCAGATCTGTGCACCGGCGCCGATGCGGTGATCCATGTCGCCGGCGTGGTGAACGCGCCCGACCGCGAGGGCTTCGCGCGCGGCAACATCAACGGCACGGCGAACATGCTGGCCGCGGCGAAGGGTGCAGGGGTGCGGCGCTACGTGCATGTCTCCTCGCTCGCCAGCCGGGAGCCCGAGCTCTCCGCCTATGGCTGGTCGAAGGGCGAGGCCGACAAGCTGGTGCGCCAGTCCGGGCTCGACTGGACGATCGTCCGCCCACCGGCGATCTACGGCCCCGGCGACCTGGAGATGCTGGAGCTGTTCCGCGTCGCCCGCTTCGGGCTGGCGCTGTTGCCGCCGGGCGGCCGCATTTCGGTGATCGAAGTGAGCGATCTCGGCCGCCTGCTGCTGGCGCTCGCGGCGAATGAGAGTTTCCCCGGCGAGATTGACCCCGATGACGGTCGGGCAGGGGGCTGGAGCCATCCGGAGTTCGCCCGTGCCATTGGCCGCGCGGTCGGGCGGCGGGTGCTGGCATTGTCGCTGCCCAAGGCGGTGCTGATGGCCGGCGCCTATGTCGACCGGGCGCTGCGGGGCAAGCGCGCCAAGCTCACACCCGATCGCGTTTCCTATTTCTGCCATCCGGACTGGGTGGCGAACCCGGCGCACCGCGCGCCCGCCAATCTCTGGACGCCGCAGGTGGAGACCGAGGCGGGGCTGGTTGCAACGGCACGCTGGTATCGGCAGCAGGAACTGCTCTGATCCTGAAGGAAGGGGTGGCCGTTTCCGGCCGATATTCTCCTTCACCACCGTCAGTACCCTGTCCGGACGGCATAGTTGTCTTGACGTCAGTATTACCGCTATAGTCTTTCTGCGGGAATCCTGAGCGTATGCACTAGTTGTTCGCAGGGAGGGAATAATGAAGAAATTCTTGGGATTGCTTGCTGTTTCTGCCGTTTCGATCATGCCGGCGGCTGCGCAGGAGCGGCATGATGGCCATCATGGCGGGAACCATGGCGGGCGCTGGCGCAGCGTGGGCCTCCAGATGATCAACGGCAAGGGCGACCGCGACATCATCCGCGTTCGCGGCGAGCGGCGCGATCGGCAGATCCGCGTCTGCTCGGTCAACCATCCTTTCCGCCTGCGCGAGGTAGCAATCCGCTTTGCCAATGGTGGCCGACAGGATGTCGGCGTCCGCGAGCGCATCGAGGGGCGGGCCTGTACCCGCCCGATCGATCTGCGCGGGGAGCGGCGCAACATCGAACAGGTGGGGCTCACCTATTCGGCCATCGGCTCGGGCCGCATTCCATTGGTACGCGTCGAGGCGCGCTGAGCCCGCGATCGGGTTCCCGCACCGCAGTCTCTGCTTAACCATTCTATAAAGGGGGCATGTGGACCGCCCCGATCAAGCTCATCCTCTGGGACCTCGACGACACGCTGTGGGGAGGCACGCTCGCCGACGGCGATGCGGTCGTGCTGTTCGAGCAGCGTGCCGAGCTGGTCCGCGCCTTCAATGCGCGCGGCGTGGTCTCCTCGATCTGCTCGAAGAATGACTTTGACGCGGCGCGGGCGAAGCTGGAGGCCTTCGGACTGTGGGATGAATTCGTCTTCCCGCACATCGCCTTCACGCCCAAAGCCGAGGCGAGCCGCGGGATCATCGCTGACATGCAGCTGCGCGCCGTCAACGTCCTCTTCATCGACGACAACCCGCACAACCTCGCCGAAGTCCGCCACGCATTGCCCGAGATCCAGACGCTGGATGCCACCGCCGCAGACGCCGACGAACAGCTTGCCGGCCTTCTCGCGATCCAGACCGGCACGCGCAGCCGCGTCGCCGACTACCGCATCCTCGAGGCGAAGAAGCGCGACCGCACCGCCGTGGCCGGTCAGTCCAACGAGGCCTTCCTGCGCGCCTCCGGCCTGTGCGCCTGCGCGCCGTTCATCATGGACAATCTCGAGTTCGTGCCGCGCATCGCCGAACTGATCAACCGCGCCAACCAGCTCAACTACACCCAGTCGCGCGTCGAGCCCGCCCAGCTCGAACGCGACATCATCAACGTCACCCGACACGACAGCTGGTCGATCTTCGCCTGGGACAAATATGGCCGCTACGGCCTGGTGGGCTTCGTGATGTATGACCGGGTCGAACAGCGGCTGGTCCATTTCACCTTCTCCTGCCGCGCCATGCACATGGGGCTGGAGGCCTATGCGCTGAACAAGATTCGCGTGAACTGGCCCGACGCCGATTTCAGCGCGCTCGACAGCCGCTTCAGCCAGGCGACGCCCGACTGGATCGAGGACCACGGGTTCGACGAGCCCGAGGTGCGCGCCGCGATCCGTGCCGAGTTGCTCGCCGATCCGGTGGCTGAGGCGGGCATCCGCGTCATGTTCGACTGCCAGTCCGGCGGCATCGCGCACTACAGCCGGTATCGCCCCGCGATCGATTTCGACAACAATCCGCGGCTGTTCGCGCTAAGGATGATGGACGACGAGCGCTACAAGGCGCAGCACTTCCCGCCTTTCCTCGTCTACGGGGCCACGATCGACTATCTGGACAATCGCTGGCCCGGCAAGTGGCACCTGCTGGAACGCGGGGTGTACCAGAAATGCGTGCTGCGCCTGTGCATCCACCTGATCGAGAACGACCTGCGGATGCTGGTGGTGCTGCCGCCGGAGGATGCGCCGATCGACAAATATCGCCTGGGGCTCAACCATTCACCCGAACGCTGCCGGATGTTCAACGCCGTCTGGCGGCAGGTGGCGCGCGAGAATCCCGGCCGCATCTTCCTCCTCGAAATGGCGGACCTCCTCGACAGCTATGACGAGATGGCGGACGTGACGCATCTCCATCCCAGCCTGCTCCAGAAGATCGCCGCCCAGATGGATCTGTGGGTGCACGGCGTCCTCACCGGCGGCGCGGAGGAAGCGGCGGCCGCGGCCTGACCTTTGGGGCACTGCCCCGCCACGGGCCCGGTTTCGCCGCATTCGCTTGGCACCTGCGGCCGATCAATCTAAGGACCGGCCGCATGACTGACCGTGCAGAAATCTTCGACATCGTCGCCGCGCAGATCGAACCCTTCAACAAGAAGGGCGTCGCGCTCACCGAAACCACCAGCTTCGCCGGCGATCTCGAATGGGACAGCCTGACGGTGATGGATTTCGTCGCCGCGATCGAGGACGAGTTCGACATCGTCATCACCATGAACATGCAGGCCGAGATCGAGAATGTCGGCCAGCTGGTTGACGCCGTGCAGAAGCTCAAGGGCTGACCGCGATGACCGACCTGATGAGCAAGTTCGACGGGCTGATCGCCGAGCGCCAGGCGCTGCTCGACAGCGGCGTGATCGATCCGTTCGCGATCGTGATGGAGCAGGTGAAGTCGCCCACCGAGGCGGTGATCAAGGGCAAGGACACGATCCTGCTCGGCACCTACAACTATATGGGCATGACGTTCGACAAGGACGTGGTCCAGGCCGGCAAGGACGCGCTCGATCAGTTCGGTTCGGGTACCAACGGCAGCCGCATGCTCAACGGCACCTTCCGCGACCATATGGAAGTCGAGCAGGCGCTGCGCGACTTCTACGGCGTGTCCGGCGCGATCGTGTTCTCGACCGGCTACATGGCCAATCTGGGCATGATCTCGACGCTGGCGGGCAAGGGCGAGTATATCATCCTCGACGCCGACAGCCACGCCTCGATCTATGACGGCTGCAAGCAGGGCAATGCCGAGATCGTCCGTTTCCGCCACAACGACGTGGCCGATCTCGACAAGCGCCTCGGCCGGCTGCCGGCAGAAGCGGGCAAGCTGGTGGTGCTGGAGGGCGTCTACTCGATGCTCGGCGACATCGCGCCGCTCAAGGAAATGGTGGCCGTTGCCAAGAAGCACGGTGCGATGGTGCTCGTCGACGAGGCGCATTCGATGGGGTTCTTCGGCCCCAACGGCCGCGGCGTGTACGAGGACCAGGGACTGGAAGCGGACGTCGACTTCGTCGTCGGCACCTTCTCGAAGTCGGTTGGTACCGTCGGCGGCTTCTGCATCTCGAATCACCCGAAGTTCGAGGCGATCCGCCTGGCCTGCCGCGCATACATCTTCACCGCCTCGCTGCCCCCCAGCGTGGTGGCGACCGCGGCGACCTCGATCCGCAAGCTGATGACCGCGCACGAGAAGCGCGCGCGGCTGTGGGAAAACGCCCGTACGCTGCACGGCGGGCTGAAGGAAATGGGCTTCAAGCTCGGCACCGAAACGCCCGAAAGCGCGATCATCGCCGTGATCCTGGAGGACCAGGAACAGGCGGTGATGATGTGGCAGGCGCTGCTGGAGAACGGCCTGTACGTCAACATGGCGCGCCCGCCGGCGACTCCGGCCGGCACGTTCCTGCTGCGCTGCTCGCTGTGTGCCGAGCATCGGCCCGAGCAGATCGAGCGCGTGCTGGGCATGTTCCGCGCGGCCGGCCAGGCCGTCGGGGTGATTGCCTAACCGGCTTTTCACGGTCGTTTCAAACGCCTAGAGTCGAGGCCGGATGAGCGAAGCGATCCCGTCTCTGGAGCGTTCGGTTCACGCGAAGAACTGGCGCCTGGTACTGCTGGCAGCGCTGGCAGTAGCTGGCGTACTCGTGCTCGGCGCGCTGATCCTGATCCAGCAGCGCACCGATCTCGAGCGCGATCGCGCCATCGCGCTCCAGCAGCACAGCTTCGAAGTGATATTGCGCGCCAACCAGCTGTCGGGCGGCATTGCCTCGGCCGAGGCGGCGCTCGGCCGCTATGTGGTGAGTGCCGACCGCAATCTGGGCCAGCAATATGCCGATCAATGGGGCAAGGCGGGCGAGCAGCTGCAGCGGCTGCGGCAGCTGACCGGCGACAACCCAATATTGTTCGCGCAGGTCCGCCAGCTCCAGCGCGTCTTTGCCGAACGCGGCAAGGAGCTCGACGCCACCGCGCTCTACACCACCTTCAAGCGCAACAGCGATGCCTTCGGCGCCTATTATCAGGTGCGCGAGAGCCCGGCGCGCAAGCAGGTGGAGTCGATCCTCGACAACATCGTCGAGCAGGAACGGCGCCTGCTGCGGGACCGTACCCGGTCTGCCGCGCAGCTGATCGAGAACAGCAGCTATGCCTCGCGCGTGCTGAGCGGCTTCGGCCTGGTAATCGCGCTGGGCGCGGTCGTCTTCGGCTGGCTGGCGATCGAGGCGCAGGGCGATCGCGCGCTGGCCGATGCCGATGCTGCCTGGGAGCGGGAGCGCGCTGGCCAGCTTCGCGAGGCGGTGGCCGCCGCCACGGCCCAGCTGCGCGAGGAAGCGCGCGAACGGGAAGGCGCCGAAGCCAAGCTCCGCCAGGCACAGAAAATGGACGCGGTGGGCCAGCTGACGGGCGGCATTGCGCACGATTTCAACAACATGCTCGCAGTGGTGCTGGGCGGCGTGGAGCTGGCGCGGCGCCAGATCGACAGCGATCCCAAGGAAGCGGCCCGCCATCTCGACAATGCGATGGAGGGCGCGCACCGCGCTGCCGCGCTCACGCGTCAGCTGCTTGCCTTCTCGCGCTCCGAGTCGCTCGCGCCCGAGCCGGTCGATGCCGGGGCGCTGATTCGCGGCATGCGCGATCTGCTCGACCGCACCTTGGGCGACGCCATTCGGGTGGAGGCGCAGGATCGCGGCATGGGCTGGCGGATCTGGGTCGATCGCCACCAGCTCGAAAACGCCGTGCTCAACCTCGCGGTCAACGCGCGCGATGCGATGAACGGCCGGGGGACGCTGGTGATCACCACCGGCGAATCGCGGCTTGCGGCGAACGAGGTCGGCCATTGCGCGGCGGGCGACTATGTTTCGGTCGCCGTGCGCGACGACGGCTGCGGCATGACGCCGGCAGTGCTGGAGCGCGTGTTCGAGCCTTTCTTCACCACCAAGCCGGTGGGCAAGGGGACCGGGCTCGGGCTCAGCCAGATCTTCGGTTTCGTCCGCCAGTCTGGGGGCGGCATCACGATCGAGACGGCGCCGGACGAGGGCACCACCGTGACGCTCTATCTGCCGCGCTACAAGGGCGCGGTGACCGGCGCTCCGGCGGCGGTGGCCAAGATCGATCTGACCGAGGACAAGAGCGGCGACAGCTACGACATTCTCGTCGTCGAGGACGATCCGCGCGTCCTTGCCGCAACGCTGGCTGCGCTGCGCGAGCTGGGGCATCGTGCGGTCGGCTGCGCTGATCCCTTGGCCGCGCCTGCCGCGATCGAGGCGATGGCGGCGTTGGACCTGATAATGACCGACGTCCTGATGCCGGGACAGACGGGGCCGGAGATGATCGCCGCGATCGAGGCGCAGTTGCGCGGTGCGGCGGTGTTGTTCGTCACCGGCTTCACCGGGGAAGCGAGCCCGGAACAGCTCCGCGACCGGCCCGTGCTGCGCAAACCGTTCACCGTGGCGGCGCTGTCGCGGGCGGTGCGGGAAGCCGTGTCCGGCGAGGCCAAGCGGGTGGCGCAAGCGGCGGAATAGGGCGGCGGCAGTTGGGTGCCGCGATCGATTCCTGCGGCGGGCACCGTCGCCGGCACACGCCTTTGACGTAGTCGACGGCGCGAATTTCGACGGCGTTCTCGCGGGCACCGCCGCAACGAGACCTGCGCCCCAGATCATCCTCCGGTGAATCTCTTAAACTTCAAGTAACCATATAAATTTCTTGGCATAAAGAACCTGATAACGATTGAACCTCCAAAGGGGACCGGCAGGGGGCAGTAGCGTCTTGTCGTTGGTCGGCAGTTCCGACCCTTGGTCGCAGAAGCGGCCATAGTTCCTAGAAGGAAAGTATCATGGCATTTTCGGTTAACACGAACGTCGGCGCGATGGCGGCTCTCCAGAGCCTGACTTCGACCCAGAAGGACCTGGCCACCACCCAGAGCCGCATCAACACCGGCATGGCGGTGTCCTCGACCAAGGATGACTCGGCACAGTACACGATCGCTCAGGGCCTCCGCGGCGACCTGGGTGGCCTGAAGGCGGTTTCGTCGTCGCTCAGCCGCGCGAAGAGCGTGACCGACGTCGCCGTTGCCGGTGCCGAGCAGATCTCCGACATCGTCAACCAGATGAAGGCGAAGGCCACGCAGGCGGCTGACGCTGGTATCGACACCGCGACCCGTGACGCCCTGAACAAGGACTTCACCGCGCTGCGCGACCAGATCAGCACGATCGTCAACGCTTCGGACTTCAACGGCACGAACCTGCTCAAGGCTTCGGGTGGTCAGGTGACCGCGCTGCAGTCGCTGCAGGACTCGGACACGAGCTCGCCCACCACCTGGAACCCGGATTCGCTCAGCGTGGCGAACCAGGGTCTGGACCTCGGCGGTACGACGATCACCATTGCTTCGACCGGTAACATCAGCTCGCAGGCCAATGCGCAGGCGATGGTCGACACCCTGACGACCACGCAGAGCAACCTGAAGACCACGCTCAGCACGCTCGGCGCCGCTTCGCGCAAGATCGACGCGCAGTCGGCCTTCACCAGCAAGCTGTCGGACGTGATCGAAGGCGGCATCGGCAACCTCGTCGACGCCGACCTGGCGAAGGAATCGGCTCGACTGCAGGCTCTGCAGGTCAAGCAGCAGCTCGGTGTTCAGGCTCTGTCGATCGCCAACCAGGCGCCGCAGACGATCACTTCGCTGTTCCGCTAATAGCCCAAGGCCCTACCCTGGGGGCCGAAGGCTTGGAGGAGGCCGGGATGGTTCGCCATCCCGGCTTCTTTTCGTTTAGGCTGGCGGCGCGGGGGCGATGTTCCAGCCGCGCTTTTAGTCGGCGGCCGCAATGCGCTCGCGCAGCATTGCCGCCGCCAGTTCGCGCGCCTGGTCCCGCGGCAGCGCCAGGGCACGCGCCATGGGAGCTCCCAGCAGTGCATCGCCAAGTGCCATCAGCGTCAGTTGCAGCGTTTCCTCGCGGAGCGGCGCTCGGGCATCCTGGCCTTCGCTGATCCGGTCCACCAGCCGGTGGATCGCTTCCAGAATGGGATCCAGCGCGTCCTGGTTGCCGGTGAGCAGCATCCAGCTGGCCAGCGCACCGGCGCCTTCGCGGCCGAAGGCATCGAAGGTCAGATCCACGATCTCCCGCAGGTTGTGGTCCCCGCTGCGCGCGCGCAGCACCGCCTCGCCGATCTTCACTGTAACCGCCTCGGCCATGCTTGCCGCCAGTGCCTTTTGCAGGCCGGCGGCGGAGCCGAAATGGTGGAGCAGATTCGCGTGGGTGCGGCCGATGCGCGCCGCCACCGCCTTGAGCGTGACCGCCTGCGGCCCGTCCTCGATCAGCAACGTACGCGCGGCTTCGAGCGCTGCGTCGCGCGATTCTTCTGGGGAGAGGCGCCGGCGCGCCGCCTTGATCGTCAACGTGTCGGCCTTGTGTCCATTCGTTGACGGCTTAGTCGAGCTTGGCGGCGGGGGAAAGCGGCCTCCCCGGCAAGGCCGGGGAGGCGGCGCAGGATTTATGCCGCCAGGCGCGGTTCGGGGCCGGATCGGCAGTCTTCGGCGTCGAGGTCCATCGCGAATGCCACGCACGCCATCTCGCAGCCGCGGCCCTTTGACCAGAGCGGCTCGACCCTGCCGGTCGGCTGAAAGCCCAGCTTGCGCAGCACCCGTCCCGAGGCGGGATTGTCCACGGCATGGCGCGAGGTCACCCGGCGAATGCCCGAAGCACGTGCGGCGGCTAGAACGCCCCGCGCGGCTTCGGTCGCATAGCCCTTGCCCCAGGCGGAGGGCGTGAGCCAGTAGCCGAGTTCATGCGCCTCTGCGCCGGCCGGATCGATTCCGACGCAGCCGATCAGCGCCACGCTGCCGCCCTGATGTTCGAACACCAGGAAACGCATGTCGGTCCAATGCGCGAGGAAGGTCTCGGCCGCTTCGATCGAATAGGGCCAGGGCGCGCGCGACAAGTTGCGCACGACGGCCTCGTGGTCGATCGCCCGGGCCAGGGCAGGGGCGTCCTCGGGCCAGCCGGGACGTAACGTCAATCTTTGGGTCCGCACGAACATGACCACTCTCCTCGGTCCTGCGGCTTCTTTGCGCACGCCCTATGGCATGGCTGTTTCACCGCGGTGTCAGGGAGCAAGAAAAAAGGGAGACCGGGGCGACCCGTCTCCCTTTTCGCGTTGGTTCGTCGAACCCGGGTCGCCCTGGTGGGCAACCCGTGCGGTCGCCCGATGTTATTCGGCCGCCTCGGCAATCATGTCTACGGAGCAGAACTTGCGACCAAGCTTGCCTTCCTTGAACGACACGCGGCCGTCGGTGAGCGCGAAGAGGGTATGGTCCTTGCCCATGCCCACGTTCACGCCCGGGTAGAATTTGGTGCCGCGCTGACGCACGAGAATGTTGCCGGCGAGAACGGTCTCGCCACCAAACTTCTTCACGCCAAGACGACGGCCAGCAGAGTCGCGACCATTGCGGGACGAGCCGCCTGCCTTCTTATGTGCCATTGTCTATACTCCTCGTGTCTCGTCAGTCGCTTACTTGGCCGCGCCGATAGCAGTGATCTTGAGGATCGTGTGCTGCTGGCGATGGCCGTTCTTGCGGCGATAGTTGTGACGACGACGCTTCTTGAAGACGATGACCTTCTCGCCCTTCGCCTGCGCGACGATTTCGGCAGAAACGGTCAGGCCGTCAGTAGCCTTCAGCTCGCCGCCTTCGCCGGCCAGCAGGACGTCGCCCAGCGTCACCGACGAACCGGCTTCGCCATCGAGCTTCTCGACGACGATCTTGTCTCCTGCGGCAACGCGATACTGCTTGCCGCCCGTGCGCACGATAGCGAACATCGGTCTCTTCTCTGGTTCAAATGCATGTGCCCGCCAAGGTTGCACCTCGGCAGGAGGAAGGGCGCAACTATGCGAGGGGGGCAGGAATGTCAACCGTTCCGCAAGACGAAACTGCGATTTTCCGAGTCACTGCGGCCCGGCGGAAGGTTCAGTGTCGGTGGTTCGGCTTCAGCCGGTAGCGCCCTGCATCGAAACTGTCGAAAAGGCCGCTGATGCCGGGATGGTCCACCGGCTCGTCGCTGTCGTCGGCTACCAGGTTCTGCTGGCTGACATAGGCGATGTAGGTCGAGTCGGCATTCTCGGCGAGCAGATGATAAAAGGGCTGATCCTTCGCGGGCTGCATGTCGGCGGGAATCGAATCATACCATGCATCGGTATTGGCGAAGACCGGGTCGACGTCGAAGACCACGCCGCGGAAATCGAGCAGGCGGTGCCGCACCACGTCGCCGATGGCGAAGCGCGCACTGGCGATCGGGGGCATCGGCGTGCCCGAGTCGATGGAAAGAAGCGAACCATTGGTTTCTGACATGTCACCAATCTAGGGGTGCAGACGCAGGACGGCAACGGTGCCGCGCATCGGCCTTCCCGATCCGGGAAGGGAGCAGCAGGTCACCGCCGCTTCCCGGACTGCGAAAAAACTTGGAACTAGCCGCTTGCGGGCCCCAAAACTTTGCGCTAGTGGCCGCGCCTCACAGCGACCGGTACGCGGTTCGGGCCCATCCCGAGAGTGCGTATCCTCCCATGCGGAGAGGTGCCGGAGTGGTCGATCGGGGCGGTCTCGAAAACCGTTGTGCGGGTAACCGTACCGAGGGTTCGAATCCCTCCCTCTCCGCCATATTCTCTTTTTATCGCTGTGACATTCCCGTGCTGCTACGCCGCTACGCCCCTATGGGCGGGTGCCGGTTGGTGCCGGCGGGCGGGTCAGCCGCTTCGCCCCGAGTGCCGCAAAGCCCGCGATCAGCCCCCAGAACGCGCCGCCCAGGCCCCACAGTACCATCCCCGATCCGGTGACGAGGAAGGTCACTATCGCCGCGTCGCGGTCCTCCCTTTGCGCCAAGGCTGCCTCGAGCGCGCCGGCCAGGGCGGGGGTGAGCGCCACACCGGTCAGAGTTGCGATGGTGCTGGGCGGCAGTGCCAGGAACAGGCGGACGAGCATCGGGGCAAACAATCCCAGCACCAGGTAGAAGCCGGCATAGAGAATGCCGACAATCCAGCGACGCGCTGGATCGGAGTGTGCGTCGCTACTCGTGCAGATGGCAGCGGTGATCGCTGCAAGGTTGATCGCATGCGCGCCGAAGGGTGCCATGAGGACGGAGGCGAGGCCTGTGCCCGCCAGCAGCACGCCCGATCGGGGCTCATAGCCCGCCGTCTGCAGTACGACGAGGCCGGGCAGGTTCTGCGATACGAGCGTGACCAGGAAGAGCGGCAGGGCGATGCTCATCATCGCGGCGAGGTCGAAGCGCGGTGCGGTGGGCGTCACCTGGCCGAGTGCGGCGCCTGACGAAAGGCCCGCAATATCGTGGCGCAGGATAGACAGGGCGATGCCCGCCGCCAGCACCAGCAGGGTCGCGTGCACAGGGGCACGCTGGCGCGCCACCAAGAAGATCGCGACGGCGATTCCCACCATCAGCGGGTCGATGGCCGCGGCGCGGAAAAGGCCCAGGCAGAAGGGGAGAAGCACGCCGGCAAGCATTGCCGTGGCCACTGCGGCAGGGATGCGAGCGGCAAGCCGTCCGAGCGCGGGTACGGCGCCGAGCGCGACCATCAGGGTGCCGCTGATGACGAAGGCGCCGATCACTGCCGGCCACGCGAACCCGGGCGGCATTGCAGCGAGCAGTGCTGCGCCGGGAGTCGACCAGGCCAGCACGATCGGCATGCGCAGCCGTAGCGTCAGCAGCGCACCGGCCACCGCGATTCCGAAACACAGGGCGGTCACCGCCGATCCGGTCTGGTCGGCCGAGGCGCCGAGCACCGTCATTGCCTTCACGACGAGCGCGACCGTGCCGCCAAAGCCGATCAGGGCAGAAATCAGGGCGGAGGACCAGGCGGAAATCGGCGGGAGGCGGTGCAGCATGCCGTCGCTCCTAGCGCCCGATCAGCGAGGATGCACCCATTGCCAGCGATCGCGGATCGTCCGGGCACGGCGCGCGTGCCGAGGGATCGGGATCAATCGATCGGGAAAAGGCGTGGTGGACACACTTGGGCTCGAACCAAGGACCCGCTGATTAAGAGTCAGCTGCTCTACCAACTGAGCTATGTGTCCATACCGGAACGCGTCTGGGCAGAAGAAGAAGTGGTGGACACACTTGGGCTCGAACCAAGGACCCGCTGATTAAGAGTCAGCTGCT